>NZ_NSKD01000001.1 GCF_002286965.1 Halovibrio salipaludis
TGAACTCAAAGAGCAGGAAAACCTGCAGGCGCTGAGCCAGCTGCGGGTCGGGCTTAAGGTGACCTTCGAGACTCGCGAGGGACCGGCGTTCGGCATCGTCACCAAGATCAACCGCAAGAGCGTGATCGTGCTCGCCGAAGACGGGACCAAGCAGTACAAGGTCTCGCCGGAATTACTGAAACCGCTTCATGAAGTGAAGTGATCAACTCGCTTGGCGTAGGTCTACCACGTCTTGGAATGAACGCTTACGTTCCAGCGGCATGAACGCCAGCCTGTTGCCGGAGACGGCCTGGTAGTAACGCAGCCGCGCCGCCAGGGTGCGGATGCTGTTGTAGCCGGTGGTGCGGAAGATGAAGGTGCCCAGTTCGTCATCATCCCCAATGCGCACGTTCAACCGCCCATAGGGCTTGCACAGCCCACCCTTGCCGAACTCGCAGAGTGTCGGCCCGGGACATGGCAGTGACTGCACACCGGATTCTGTGAGCCGGCGGCAGCTCTCTCCATCGCCTACACAGACCGGTCGGCCATTCGCGCGGTCGAACATGGTGTATTCCGCCCGCAGGTTCAGGTCGGCGTAATTGAACAGCATCCGCACCGGGATGGTTCGGAGCTTGTTGTTGGGGGCGGACTCCCTCAGTTCTTCATCTTTGGGATGCAGTATCCACTCTCCCTGTTCCTGTATTTGGGTCGTGATCGTGAACTGGTTGTCTTTCTGGGGCAGGCGCTGGCCGTTTTTCTCAACGACGCGGCCAATGCTGATCCGGCCCAGTACCGGCGGTGTGATGGCAAGCCCTTTAATCATGGCAGTTACCTCCTGGCGGTGATTAGCGTGAGGCGGCCTGGGCCGCCCCGGTGGTAGGGATGAAATGGCGTCAGTCGTTGATCAGGAACCGACGACTGCCCGGTTTGGTTACCGGGTACTGATCCAGCAGTTGGGGCTGGTCTTTCAGCAGCCGCTTGGTGTCGAGGGCCACGCTGTCGTTGCTCTTTCGCCAGGACACGGTGCCCTGGGGGAAGATCGCCTTGGTGGCCTCGCCCATGCGTTGCTGGAGGGTGTGCTTGAGCTGGGCTTCCGCCTGCTTCAGTGCCTCCATCTGGCGGCGGGCGGACTGCAGCTGGTCGAAGGTCTTGCAGGCTTCCCGATCATCCCGCAGATCCAGCTCCTCCCCGTTGTCACTGGGATAGAGATGGCGCAGAGCGCGGTCGGCTGAGTCGGAATAATCCGCCGGCAGCGGGGTATCCGTCTCCACGTAGCTCCAGAACTGGCGCTCCAGGCGGATCAGTTCGGCAATGAGCTCGTCGTCACGTTGGATCCGGTAGATCTTGAGCTCCTGACCGCACAGCAGCACGCACACATCAGCGGCTTTCTTGCCGGTGACCGCCAGCTGGTGCTGGACCTGGCACTGGACGTAGTCCGGTACGCCATTGCGCCACTTGCGGGATCCGAACTCCCCGGCCGTCTTGCACTCCAGGACCTGGACCTCATCGTCACCGACCACGGCGTAATCCAGGTTGGCCAGCATCCAGGCTTTATTGGGATCCGGGTGTTGGAGTACCGAATTCACGCGCCGGACCTTGCGCCCGGTACGCTTGCTGTAGTGCTCGGCTACGATGGGCTCCAGGACATTGCCCCAGTACACCGGGGAACCCTGGTCCTCCGGATCGGGCTTGGGAAGAGTCGCATCCCTTCCCGTTTTGACCATCCACAGCTCCAACGGGGACTGGTAAGGGCTGAGTCCCACAGCGGCGGCCGCATCACTGCCGCCGATGCCATTTCTCCGGATGGCGAGCCATTCATCCCGGCTCATGGACTTGGTGGATACCAGCCGCAGGGCGGCTTTATGGGATTGCTGGGATTGCTGCATTTCCATGGTGCTTTCCTCCAGACGAAAAAACCCCGCCGGAGCGCTTGGCTCCGACGGGCCTCTATGTCGTTATCAGTGGTTGAGAGGGGTCAGGCGGCCAGTGCGAGGGCCTTCTCGAAGGCGCGTTCCTTAATGGCGGCGCCATTGCCGAACCAGGCTGAATCCAGCCGGTGATCCACGCTCTTGGCGCGGCGCTCGTGGTCGATGAACTCCGTCACCGCGTTGACCAGGCCGTAGGCCGTGCCATTGGAGGAGGCCAGCTGTGAGCCGGTTCCGTTACCCTCGAACATGGACAGAGCCTGCTTCATGGCTCGCTCGTTGGTCTTACCGGCAGGCTGGCCTGGGATATCGGTGAACAGCTCCCGGTAGAAGTCCTGAGCCTCGCGGTCCTTTACCTTGCGATCGCTCAGGGTCTTCAGCCGGTACATGAACTCATCCCAGGCTGTGACCGAGATGCCCAGTTGCTTCTTCACAGCTTCCGCGTCGAACTGAGTGCTGTGCTTGACCTTCACGGCACCACCGGCCCCATTCACGGCCACCGCCAGGGTGTTGTTGCACACCACCCGCACGCTGGTGAACTGAGCGGTTGTCGCCATACTGCCGTCACAGGCTGTGGCCAACAGGACGTAGGCATCGGTCTGGTCACCGCCTTTCAGCGTGGTGGACTGACCGGTACGGGCCAGGGCCCAGAGCTTGCGCCCGCCCTTGAGCGAGCCGGCGGTCTCCAGCTCAAAGCCAGAGATCTCGGTCAGATCCCGGTAGAACTCCAGGACCTCTTCGGGCTGGACCACGTTGAAGCGGTCCCCAACCACCGACAGCGGGGCCTGGTTGTCCGAGCGGTAGAGCACCTTGCTGCCCGGCACACTCGCCAGCTCCTCGTTTCCTTCCCCGTCGACCACAGGGAACTGCACGGGGCTTTCCTCAATGGACCAGTTCAACCCGGCCTGACGCGCCCAGACATCCAGCGGCTGGCCGCTGTCCAGCTGATTGCCCAGGCCATGCCAGGGGGTGCGGCCCACGTAGGCCATCTCTTCAACCAAATGACTCATCGAATTGTCCTCCCAGAAATAAAAAAGGCCGCGCTGGAACCCAGCACGGCCTCTATGTCGTTTTGCTTGCGTGAACGTCGTTGGGCGGTCAGTTACCCGGGGTCTCCGGATGCCTCGCGTTCTTCGGATGGAGCACTACGGAAGCAGTAGTTGCAGTCGAGACAGCGCTGGTTATCCAGCACCTGCTCATCGAGCACGCTTCCAAGGGCGACACCAGCAGACGCTCCGGTGGTACCACCCACCAGCCCTCCGATGATGGCCCCGGAAAGGCTGCCGACCGTGGCGCCAACGGGCCCAGCGAAAAAGCCCAAGGAGGCGCCATAAGCGGCACCGGAAGAGGCGGCACTGATGCCCCCAACAGTGCCGGCACCCGCGCCGACCACTCCGGCGCCCTTCTTCCCATAGTTATTGCTGCCAATCCGGTTGGACTGACAGCGCGGACATTCAAGTGGCATGATCATCTCCTCTGTGCGATCAGTGGTGGACAGACTCCTGGTCCGTCCTCACGGAGGTGATATGTGTCTGAAGGACGCTCGGTTGTTATGGATGCACACTGCATCTATGTGCACGCTACCTATATAGATTTAACAATACTTTACACAGCAGTGTTCGGCAGTCAGAGTACCTTGAAGAGTCGAACAGACAGGCGGTTACAGCGGTCTTCACGCCTTCAAAGTGTGGGTAATAATGTGGGTAACTAGAGGCTAACGCAGAAGCACAATCGTTTTATATCATTCTCTTACGCGACCTTTTCAAGTGACGCCGTCTCCACCAAACAGCAAGACCCAAAGCCCTGATTCTTCAGGGCTTTTTGCGTTATACCCACCAACAAAGCCCCGACGTGTCCACACCGCATCCAAGCACCCAACCGCTGCATGACTCCACCGATCCCACAATAGAGAGGCGTTAACCCAATTTAGGCTCTATCGGCAGCGAGCACCCCGCTATCAATCAAGCAAATAACCAAAACGAATGCAGATAGACCCAACCATTACGGTCGTGTTACCGTGGAGGGATGTGTTAATCAAGCGGGCACATTAGATCTTCTTCGGGAAGGTTTTGCGGCCGTCCAGGTGGTGCTGGCCGGCCGCTACGCTTATCAGCAAAACGAAATTAGGAGATTTCCAATGAAACTGATCAAACGTAATGTCAACAAATTAGTTGACGATGGCGTCAATAGTAGAGTTATTACCCAGAACTTTAAATTTAAATTTCCCTATAAGGTGAATAGACTTTATAGAAAAAAGCTATTTTTCAGCAAATTCCTCATTTTATTGATTCTTACATTACTAGCTTTCTCCTTGCATTCTAGCGAAGAAGTAGACGACCCAACGCGAGACCGCAGTAACGCTTCTCAAATATGCAAGGCAGAAAACGTCCAAAGCTATGAATGTACGGTAATCGTTTTCGATTAGCCCAAGCCGAGTACAAGAGGCCAAGTGCCTCTTGTACTCATTAACTCCCCACCCACGGATTAAACCTAACAGCATCTTCCAAGTGATCCGGTGACAGGTGTGCATAGCGCATCGTCATGCTGATGGATGCATGACCCAGGATCCGCTGAAGCGGAAAGATGTTGCCGCCGTTCATCATGAAGTGACTGGCGAAAGTGTGGCGGAGTATGTGAGCGCACTGGCCCTTTGGCAGGGTCAACTCTGCCCTTCTCACAGTTCGCCGGAATGCCGAGATCGTGGACGTTCCAAAACTGCCCCACTCTTTCAGGTGTTCCGTGATCGCCTGGTGCATGCAGATCCTGGGAGATCGGGACCGTGCGTTTCCGGCCGGACTTAGTGTTCACGAAGGTCACGCGGTACCGCTTCACCTTATCCCTGGTCAGCCCTTCGGCTTCCGAGCATCGGGCACCGGTTTCCAGGCTGAGCCGGGCAACCAGGTACACGTGCGGGTTGTCGCTGTTGCTGAGTTCCTGGAAGATCGCCTCGATCTCATCGTGTTCCAGGTAACCCATTTCCTGTTCAGGGACCTTCAACGGGCGCACGGACGAAAACGGGTTCTGGAAGTCAATCTCCCCTATCCGGTGCAGCTGTGGAGGGGGTCAGTTTAGGCATCTATACGGGGGATATTGAACCTGGCATATTGGCCGCTATTCTGACCGAGCCTGCCGCGCCGAACCTGCGCCACATCCACGACCGTCAGCCTGTCGTCCTGGATCCTGAATGCCGTTGGGATTGGTTGAGCCTTGAGATCACCAGCCGTGACCAGGTTCGCCAGGTCGCCCAGAGGCTCTGACCCTTCGCGGCTGGATAGCTGGCCGGTTACGCCCGGGATGAACAAGCCGGACTATGATGCCCCCTCGATCATTGAGCCCCTCCATGCGTAGAATCGCTGGCTTGGAAGAAGACGACTAGGCTCGGGCTTGTGTATGGTGTCGTCTGAATCTTCGACGCTTAAATGCCAGACACTGAAGGATCGGAATGTAGAATGTCCACTTCCCGCAAGGACATCGGGCACTACTATGAAGTAATGAGGTCGAAAGCGTTCAGTAGGGCGACTGCCCAGGCAGCGCCGGCTTTCCCTCTACCCCACAACTTCTATATGGCCTCTCTGAATAAGCCCGTCCTGGATACCGTTCAGACGTGGGACAACGCTTTAGCGAGCTGGGACTGGGCTCGCCAAGGCAGCAGCACCCGCCCGAGGCACTTCCATGTTGCTCTGTTCAGCGGTTGGGAGGTCATTGGAGCAGCTTTCGGGCGTGTACCAAAAGGGAAAACTCACGTTCGTATTGACCTCATGCAACGAAACCCAAGCAGCACCGCGGGAAAAGGGCTCGTCACGCCTCTGTGTGTATTGGCGGCTGTGAACTATGCATCTGTGATACAGGCTCGTAGAGTGCTCATCACTAACCCCGTAGATAAAGAAGACGTTCACAGGCAATACGAGAACTTCGGAACCTACGTGAAGAAGGGGTATTCCCCTTTTGCTGGTGGGCACTATGTGGTCAACCTTGAATAAGCTCTCACAAACATCAGGTACACAAAACGGGATTGTGAACGTGGACGCATGTGTAGAGGTGTGTGCGAATGAGTCTATACGTGGACGTATGCACCCACTACTAGTAGTATTGGTTTTGAGCGACAGTGACTGAAACTGACAGTCACTGAGCGATAGAGGAGAGAGACGCTATGGCTGTAGCAGAAAAAGTTGAGCCTGTAGAAGAGCTCAACACGCAAGCTACTGATCAGCAAGGCTACCCCAAGCCTTACGAGCCCACAGACGCTGAATTTGCAGAGGCTCAAC
Organism: Halovibrio salipaludis; assembly: GCF_002286965.1. Lineage (GTDB taxonomy): Bacteria > Pseudomonadota > Gammaproteobacteria > Pseudomonadales > Oleiphilaceae > Halospina > Halospina salipaludis. Next base: position 6,170 of record NZ_NSKD01000001.1, read on the forward strand.
GGGTACTTAACGTCAAGAAGTCCAAGCAACGCCGTGTGCCCAAGGATCTCGTTGAGCGCCTGAAGCAGGTCGAGCCTATTGAGGAATCCGCTCTGGCAGGCCGCTAAAGGCGCCTGTCATTCGAGCAGAAGCAGCCCTAGGGGCTGCTTTTTTTGTGCCTATAGAAAGCCCCTACCGACGTGAGGGTGTCGACGAAGTGTCAACATCACCACGCATTAAAGCGGGCTACTGTGGTTTTCAGCGCCGTAACTCCCTGTTTTATGGTGCTCTGCGTTCTTAAGTGGCTGATTGTGAACGACTTCAACGGGTTCAATTCCCGCCGCCTCCACCAAACAGCAAGACCCAAAGCCCTGATTCGTCAGGGCTTTTTATGTCTTTCTCACTGATTTCCCTTATATGTCCACCGAGTGTCCACGCTGAACACCGGCGGAATCGCTCGGGTTGGTCATGACAACTGCAGATCCGGCCTCAGCCGCCTGAGCAGCCCCGGAAGCTCATCCAGGCCACGGATCTCATCATAGGCCACCCGGGGCACGTCCTCCGGCCAGGGCGAGCCGGAGCGATTGAGCCAGACTGGGCGCAGGCCATGCCGGGCGGCGCCGGCGACATCGGTCACCGGGTCGTCACCGACATGGATCAGGGTCTCCAGGGGCACGCCTGTGCTGGAAGCAGCCGCTTCAAACATCGGGCGTTCCGGTTTCGCGGCCCCCACTTCCACGGCCGAGTGCGCCGCCACGAAATAATGCCCCATCCCGATCCGGTGCACATCGGCGTTGCCATTGGTCAGGGCGACCAGTGGCAGCCGCCCGAGGAGCCGGTCAAGCAACGGCAGGGCATCGGGATAGAGGGTGACCTGGTGTCGCGCCTCCATGAAGACCTCGAAGGCGGCCTCCGCGATGCGCAGCGGTGCCTCCACGTGGCGCGCGGCCCGCTCCAGGGTGCGAAGACGCAATGCGGTGACGTCGTGCTGCAGGCTCGGGTCGGCTTCAGCGACTTCTGTACGCAGAGCGCGCATGCGCTCCGGGGGATAGGCGTTGGCGAGAGTTGGATGTTCGGCCAGAAGGAACTCGTGTGTCGCCCGCTCGGCCCGCTCAATCACGCCATCCAGTTGCCACAGGGTCTCGTCCAGATCCAGGGTGAGTGCTGTCATGAGCCTGCCTTATATCTTGAGCCAGACCGCAGAAACGGCTAGGGTCCAGAAGATTCGTCAGCAGCGCTGACGCCTGCGCACCAATAATAAGGATACCGCATCATGACCACCAACAAAGCCTCGATCACCATGCTGGATGGCGGCATGGGCCAGGAACTCCAGAAACGCAGCGAGCAGCCCGCATCGCCGCTGTGGTCCGCCCAGGTCATGCTCGACGAGCCAAACCTGGTGGTCGACGCCCACCGTGACTTTATTGATGCCGGTGCCCGCGTCATCACCCTCAACACCTACAGTGCCACGCCGACACGCCTGGCTCGAGACGGCCAACCCGATTGGTTCGAACCGCTGCACAAGGCAGCGCTGGACGCCGCGCGCAAGGCCTGCAGCGAGAGTGGTCAGGATGTTCGGATCGCGGGCTGCCTGCCGCCCCTGGTGGCAAGCTATCGCCCCGAAGTTGCCCACGACGAGGCGACCTGCCTGAAAGAGTACCGGCAGATGGTGGAGGCACAGAAAGCGGGCGGAGTGGATCTTTTCCTCTGCGAAACCATGTCCATTGCCCATGAGGCGCATGCAGCGACCGTGGCAGCGGTGGAAAGTGGCCTTCCGGTCTGGACGGCGTTCACGGTGGACGATGCCGACGGCACCAAGCTGCGCTCCGGCGAACCTCTCGCCGAGTCGGCCAGGGCTGTCGTGGATGCCGGTGCCAGTGCGGTACTGGTCAACTGCGCCGTGCCCGAGGCGCTGACTACAGCCATGGACGTGCTCAAGGAGCTGGGCGTGCCTTTTGGCGGCTACGCCAATGCCTTCACCTCCGTCGCGGCTCTGGAGCCCGGCGGAACCGTGGATGTTCTGGAGGCTCGCAAGGATCTTGGCCCCGATGCCTACGCGGAACAGGTCCTGAACTGGGTTGAAAAAGGCGCAACCATCGTTGGTGGCTGCTGCGAGGTGGGCCCAGCCCACATCAAGGCCCTGGCGGAACGCCTCACCGAGGAGGGCTACCCTCTGGTCTCCAACGGGTAACCACCAGGCGTGGGAGAGCGCAAGCGCGGCCAGCGCCTTGCGCAAGCTCAGCACTCACTGAAGATCTTAGAGCGGAGCTCCCGCCGCTCCGCTCTCAGCCGGTTGCCCCGTGGTTCCCGGTAGCCACGGCCAAGCTCTTCGTTAACCCGGCTCAGGCGCTCCTCGTACCGCTGGCAGCGGCGCTCCCGGGCCGACACTGTCTCCCTGGCCGCCTTATGGTCATTGCCATCGTCTTCCCGATTCTCCCTCTCCGGCTTCCAGGTCCCGGGCTCCGGCAGCTCCATGGGGGAATTCGCGAGTTCAGGCGACGTCGCTTCTTCAGCGCCCTCTTTCCCCGGCTGGTCTGTGTAGTGAGTGACGCCCTCGTCATCGGTCCAGGTAAAGATTTCGGCATGCACGGTAGCCACCATGAACATGGCCAGAAGGGCCGCTACAGGAATGCGTAATACGCTTGCAGGCATCGTGTTCCTCCTTGAATCAGCTGGAATTCCTTCAGGAAAGGCAGAGAATCCACGCAGGCGCAGCAACTGTCAAGGCGGGCCCGCAGCCTCCATTCCCTGCTATGATGAAGGCAAATCGCGGGCTTCCGGAGCGGTCGTCTCATGGATGGATTTACCAGCCCCCTGATCGGGGACCACAGCGACACTGAGCGCACCTACCAGCTGGAACTTCGGCTCGGGGCGGACCATGCGCGTCGGCGGCTGGCCACCGAGCATGAACGCGAAGCGCTGTTCCTCAGCCGCACCGGTAAGCACGTGCACCCCGAAAACCTCTATTCCATGCCCGGCCTGGTGCGGCTTGCTCTCAGCCTCGGCGGCCTCTATCAACGCGCCGTCAGTAACAGCCGTGCTCTCAGGGTGACCCGAAACCGGTTTGTGGTACCGGGGCTTCCGCCGGCCCTCGAGGGCTACACCCTGCTGCAGCTCAGCGACCTGCATGTGGACATGGACGAAGCCAACCTGCACGCCGTGATCGAGACGGTCCGGGAGCTGGACTATGACCTCTGCGTGATCACCGGCGACTACCGGCGCGACACCTGGGGCGACATCGCCCCGGCCATGGAAGGCATGCGGCGGCTCAGAACCCACCTTAAGGGAACGCCCCTTGCGATTCTGGGGAACCACGACAGCGTGCTGATGGTTCCGGAGATGGAAAGCATGGGCTACCGCATGCTGATGAACGAAAGCCTGTGCCTGGAACGGGAGGACGCCGCGCTCTGGATTGCCGGGGTGGATGACCCGCACCTCTACCAGACCCATGACCTTGCCGCCGCCACACGGGATATCCCTCCAGGCGCCCTGTCACTGCTTCTCAGCCATACACCCGAGATCCACACGGAAGCGGCCCGCGCGGGATTCGATCTCTACCTCTGTGGCCATACCCATGGCGGCCAGCTGTGCCTGCCAGGCGGGATTCCGCTCACGCTGGATGCACGGATTCCACGCCGGCTCGGGCGCGGCAACTGGATGGAGGATGCCATGCAGGGCTACACCACCACCGGCGCCGGCACATCCATTCTCAACGTCAGGTTGAACTGCCCACCGGAAGTGACCCTGCACCAACTCAGTGCCGGCCCGGATTCCGTGGGTCAGTGAGGCCGCCGGCGAATGCCGAGGCGGTAAAGGAGGGGCGAGCCCCAGATATTGAGCACGCAGAAGATCAGGGCCGCCAGCAGCGCCACCCAGCCCGAAACACCCAGCCACCACCAGGCGACGAAATTGGGCAGCAACCCTTCCGGCAATTGATCCAGGCCCAGGGCCCGATCACCGGCGCCAAGACCGAAACGGCGCTTAACGAAGCTTGAAAGCAGATCCCCGAGCATCGCCGCCGCGCCGAACACCGCCCCGAAGATGAAGCCGAGCCGGAACAGCCAGGCAACGACGGCAGCGGCAACGATCGCCACCGCCAGGCCACGCCAGGTCTTGCTGGCCCCGAAAAGCCGGCGGCCATCCGGCAACTGCAACCGGCAGTCCACCGGGTAGCCCCGGGTCCCCAGAATCCGGCTCAGGACCAGGGGCGCCCCGTTGGCCACGATCAGCAGCGCCACCAGCTCCGGGATCAGCAGCATGACACGCTGCCCCGCAGCGGACGCCGGTCAGGCGTCCGGCAGGCCGCCCTTGGTCTGCTTGATCGGGTCGAGCAGGTCGCGCAGCTCGTCTTCCGGCACATCCGTCTCTTCCTTCGCCACGTCCAGTATGGAGCGGCCGGTCGCATACGCCTTCTTGGCAACCTCGGCCGCCTTGGCGTAACCGATGACAGGGTTGAGCGTCGTCACCAGCACCGGGTTCTTGCCGACTGCTTCAGCCATCACGTCACTGTTTACAGTAAAGCCGGCAATGGCCTTGTCCGCCATCACCCGTGCCGTGTTCGAGAGCAGACCGTTCATTTCCAGCAGGTTCCAGCCTACCAGCGGCAGCATGACGTTGAGCTGGAAGTTGCCGGACTGGCCGGCGGTGTTCACGGTGGCGTCCAGGCCGGTCACCTGCGCGGCCACCATGGCGGCGGATTCCGGAATCACCGGGTTCACCTTGCCGGGCATGATGCTGGAGCCCGGCTGCAGCGCCGGCAGCGTGATCTCGCCCAGCCCATGGATGGGGCCGCTGTTCATCCAGCGCAGATCATTGGCGATCTTCATGACCACCGTGCCCAGCCCACGGTAGGCGGAGGACAAGGCCACCGGCGCATCAATGGCGCTCTGGCCGACGAACGGATGCTCCATCGCGGTGAAGTGGTGATCGGTCAGCGCACTGAGCTCTTCGGCAAACAGGCGCGCGAAATCCGCATGGGCATTCACGCCCGTACCCACGGCGGTACCCCCCTGGGGAATGCGCAGCAGGTCCTTGGCTGCCTGCTCCAGGCGGTCGCGGGCGTTACTGATCTGGTCCCGCCACGTGCGCAGTTCCTGGGCGACGGTCACGGGCATGGCATCCATCAGGTGGGTGCGGCCGGTCTTGACCACGGACTCGGTCTCTTTCTCACGGCCCGCGATGGTCTGCATCAGGTGGTCCAGCGCTGGCAGCAGCGACTCATGCACCTCGGTAACCGCGCTCAGATGGATCGCAGTCGGGATCACGTCGTTGCTGCTCTGGCTCATGTTCACATGATCGTTCGGGTTGACCGGCTCACTGCTGTGGTTGGAGGCCAGGCGTGCGATCACCTCGTTCACGTTCATGTTGGTGCTGGTACCGGATCCGGTCTGGAATACGTCCACCGGGAACTGGTCGGCATGGGCGCCACCCAGCACCTCATCACAGGCCGTTTCGATGGCCTGGGCCCGATCCGCATCCAGCAGCCCCAGCACGGCATTGGCGCGCGCGGCGCTGCGCTTGATCCGTACCACGGCGTGGATGAAGGCGCCGGGCATGGGCCGGCCGCTCACCGGGAAGTTATCGATGGCGCGCTGGGTCTGGGCCGCCCAGAGGGCGTTGGCCGGGACTTCCACCTCGCCGAGGCTGTCTTTCTCTATGCGCTTGTCACTCATGCGGACCTCCCTCAGGTTTGACCAGGCTGTTCGGAACAGCGGCTATAGTGCCTTCCGATGGCCCGGTTTTCCAGTCATTGACCCTTATGCATTGGTCGAAGAGGCCGATCAGCCGCGGCGTGACTGTTGTCTCAACCGGCGGACTGTTTACAAAATTCCACTCCCCAGCCCCAATGCATTTCTATACTGTAAGGTAAAGATTCCGTCATAAGCCGGTCATCGAAAAGGTGTATACGGCCGCGCTCAGGAGGTCAGAGCCATGAAAGCCAGTGACATCCGCAAGCTGAAGAAACGCATCGAACCCGCGTACAGTGAGATGTTCTCAGGGCGGGTCTACGAAGTCGGCTCCGGCGCTGTGGCCGTGCGCAATCACAGCGGCGAGGCCCACCACACCGTGATCGGGGTGCATGGCTTTCTCGAGAACCAGTGCTATTTCACGCAGCTCTACCAGGAGCCCACCACCGAGCTGATCCTGCTGACCTGCTCCAACTATCACATTCCGGTGAGCGGCCCGAACCTGGAACGGCCCGACTGGGTGCTGCGCAACCCGCACACCGAGGCCACCATTGAGTACGATGCCCGCATCCTCATCCAGACCCTCGAGAACCTGCCCTCCTCGAACCAGATCCGGGTACACGGCCATTCCCGTGGCGGCGGTGTGATTCTGGAAGCCGCCCGCCAGCGCCCGGAACTGTTTGAGGACATCGACGTGGTCCTTGAGGCGCCGGTGCTGCCCCAGGGCGAACTCCACGCCCTGGTCCGGGCCATCCTGGAGCCGGTCAGCCACGGCATGTGGCCCTGGATCGTGCGCGCCATCAACAGCACGCCCTCGTCCGCCTATGCCCAGACCTTCTTCGGGCGCATGAACCCGCGCAAGAAGACGCTGCTCAACCGGATGTTCTCGGCCACCCAGGACCACCTGACCATCGTGCGCAATATCGAGAACATCATGGCCTGGATGGAGCAGTGGGACACCAGCATCCTTGCCAACATCCGCCAGGGCACCATTCTGGTCCCGGAAACCGACCGCATCCTGGACCGTGAGGCGATGATGAACGCCGCCCGTCATTCGGCAACCTCGGTGCGGATCGTGGAGACCCAGGGCACCAGTCACTTCATCACACTGGACAGTGAAAGCTGGGTGCCTTCCATGGATGACATCCCCAGGGTGGCCTGAGCGCCATTGTCGGACATTCCCGACCCCACTAGAATGCCCGTCCGCATGAACGGAGGACGGGTGTGTACCGCTACAAGCTGACCCAGACCCAGACACGGACCCCCAACGCGCGCCGGCTCCAGGAGCTGATGCTCAGCTACCACGACTTCCGGCAGGAACGGGTTGGGCATCCACTGGAACCGGCCATTGAGGCCCTGGGCCGCTGGCAGGCGGCGCGTCTGCGCGAGACGCACCGGGACCTCTACGAATCACCGCGCTACCACGAGGCCCTGGATTTCCTGCTGGAGGACCTCTACGCGCCCCAGGATTTCAGCCGCCGCGATGACGACTTTGACCGCATCTTCCCCTACTTGGTCCGCCTGAGCCCCGACAGTGCGCTCTTCACCCTGTCACAACTGGTGGAGCTCAACCTGATCAGCCAGCGCCTGGACCTGGCCATGACCGAGTGGCTCACCCGGGAGCGGGCGCTGGATGCCAATGGCATCGAAAGCATGTCCGACACCACCTATGCCGAAGCCTACCGCGCCTGCGGGCAGGTGACGGAGCGGCGGCGACAGATCGAACTGGTGGATGCCGTGGGGCGGGACCTGGAGCGCTACGTGAATCACCGCTCCCTGCGCATGGGGCTGAAGATGATGCATCAGCCCGCGCGCATGGCCGGTCTGGGCGAGCTCTATCGCTTCATTACGGAGGGCGTCCACGCATTCCGCGCCATGGGCGGTGTGTCGCAACTGCTGGAAACCATCCGCGAGCGCGAAACCCGTGTCATGGAAAGGATGCTGGCAGGGGAGCCGCTCCCGCGCGAGTGACGCTCACGGCCGGCGATCAGCTGTGGCGTTTAAGGATAGCCTCAAGCTGGCGCACCACCTCCTGCTCGATCCGCCCCTTGAAGGGCCGCAGCATCATGCCCAGCTCCAGATCCACACCGATGTCCTGCGGGTTGACCGCCACCTCCCCCTTCAGGCCGGTCCGGCGCAGCTTCAGGCGCTCGCCTTCCCAGTGCCACTCAAAGTCGTAGTGCGCCGTCATCTCCCGGGCCAGCTCATCGGCCACCCGCAACGCGTGTTCGTGGTCCATGGCGTGCGCGCGGTGGATCTGGATACGGGACATCGGGACTCCTCGGCGAACAAAACAATGATTACGGGCGTTGCGCGCAATTTTACGCAACTACGACCCGTGAGGCGAGTGGAGCTCACCCGGCGCAGACAAGCGGGCCCTCCGGGGTTAGAATACGCCAAAGCATCAGCGGAGGTCCCCATGGCGGATCAGGACACCACCCATTTCGGTTACCGCGAGGTGCCGAAGCAGGAAAAAGCGAAGCACGTCGGCCAGGTTTTCTCCTCGGTTGCCAGCCGGTATGACCTGATGAACGACCTGATGTCCATGGGCATCCACCGGCTCTGGAAGCGCTTCACCATCGAGCTGAGCAGTGTGCGCCCCGGCCACCGGATCCTGGACATCGCTGGCGGCACCGGCGATCTGACCATGCAGTTCGCGGACCGTGTAGGCACCGAAGGCGAGGTTGTGCTGGCCGATATCAACCAGGAAATGCTGGAGGTGGGCCGGGATCGCCTGATCGACCGCGGCTACGCCGGGCGCGTGGACTACGTGCAGGCCAACGCCGAGTGCCTGCCCTTTCCGGACAATTACTTCAATGCCGTCTCCATTGCCTTCGGCCTGCGTAACGTCACCGACCAGAACCTGGCGCTGCGCGAGATGACCCGCGTCCTCAAACCCGGCGGCAAGCTGCTGATCCTGGAGTTCTCCAAGCCGGTCAATCCGCTGCTCAACAAGGCCTACGACACCTACTCCTTCACCGCCCTGCCCCTGATGGGCCGGCTGGTGGCTGGTGACAGCGAGAGTTACCAGTATCTCGCCGAATCCATCCGCATGCACCCGGACCAGGAAACCCTCAAGGGCATGATGGAAGAGGCGGGCCTGGTGCAGTGCAAGTACCACAACATGACCGGCGGCATCGTCGCGCTGCATGCGGGGATCAAGCCCTGATGGGACTGGGCGGCACCCTGCTCAACCAGGCCACCACCATGGCCGCCTCTGCCCTGAACCGTGCTCTCGAAGCAGACCCGGCGGCCAGGGACATCCTGCTTGAAGAGCTGGCAGCGCCGGTGGCGATCACACTGGTGCCCTTCGGGACCACCCTGACACTGGCGCGTTCGGGCGACCGGCTTGCCCTGAAACAGGGCCCGTCCGGCCCGGGCACGGGCGCGGACACGCACATCACCGCCACGCCACTGGCGCTTCTGGCACTGGCCGGCGGCGACACCAGTGGCCTGGACCAGGGCCTGATCACGGTCGAAGGGGACAGTGAGCGCGTCCGCCACCTCGCACAGCGACTGCATGCGCTCGCGCCGGACTGGGAGGCTTTCCTGGCCCGCACCCTCGGGGATGTGCCCGCCCACGTCATTGCCCGGCGCCTGCGGGATGCCCTGCGCTGGAGCCAGCAGGCGCGCGCCTCGGTACACGCGAACATTGAGGATTACCTGCACGAGGAATCCGGCCTGGTGCCCGGTCGCCACGAGGCCGAGGCCCGCTTCAGTGACATCGATGCGCTGGAATCCCGCGTGAAGGCGCTTGAGAACCGCCTCAACAACCTGGCGCCCGGGGAGGACCGTTGATCAACCTCGGCCGCCTGCTCCGGATCCTGTGGGTGTTCAGCCGCTACCGGCTCGACACCTTCCTGCGCCTCCTGACCCTGCCGGCCGGCATCCGCTTTCTGCTGGCCATCGCCCCCTGGCGTCTCTTCCCGCAGCCGGAAGCCAATCGCGGCGAACGCCTGCGCCAGGCCATGGAGGACCTGGGGCCAGTATTCATCAAGTTCGGCCAGATCCTCTCCACAAGGCGCGACCTGCTGCCCGAGGATATGGCCGAATCCCTGGCCCACCTCCAGGACCGGGTTGCCCCCTTCGACAGCAATGACGCACGGGCTATTGTGGAAGCGGAACTGGGAGCGGACATCGCTGACTCCTTCAGCGAATTCGAACAGGATCCGCTGGCCTCGGCCTCGGTCGCCCAGGTCCACGGCGCGAAACTGCTGGACGGTACCGCCGTGGTGGTCAAGGTCATCCGCCCGGGCATCGAGAAAGTGATCCGGCAGGACATCCGCCTGCTCTACCTGATGGCACGGCTTCTGCAGCGCTTCTGGGCCGAGGGGCCGCGCCTGCGACCGGTGGAAGTGGTCACGGACTACGAGAAGACCATCTTCGACGAGCTGGACATGCAGCGCGAGGCGGCCAACGCCAGCCAGCTGCGGCGCAACTTCCCGGACTCGCCGCTGATCTACGTGCCCGAGGTTTACTGGTCCCACACCGGACGCCGGGTGGTCACCATGGAGCGGGTCAGCGGCATCCCCATCGGCGACACAGCGGCCCTCCACGCCGCCGGCGTGGACATGAAGGTGCTTGCCGAGAAGGGCGTGGAAATCTTCTTCACCCAGGTTTTCCGGGACAGCTTCTTCCACGCCGACATGCACCCCGGCAACATCTTCGTGGATGTTTCCAACCCCGCCGATCCCCAGTACATCGCACTGGACTTCGGCATCGTCGGCACTCTCGGGCCCTCGGACAAGAGCTACCTGGCGCGCAACCTGCTCGCCTTCTTCCGGCGGGACTACCACCAGGTCGCGGCGCTCCACATCCAGTCCGGCTGGATCCCGGCCGACACCCGCGTGGACGAATTCGAGGCCGCCATCCGCACCGTCTGCGAACCCATTTTCGCCAGGCCGCTGCGCGACATCTCCTTCGGCCACTTCCTGCTGCGTCTTTTCGAGGTCGCCCGGCGCTTTCACATGGAGGTCCAGCCCCAGCTGGTACTGTTGCAGAAAACCCTGCTCAACGTGGAAGGTCTGGGCCGCCAGCTCTACCCGGACCTGGACCTCTGGGCCACCGCCCAGCCCTTCCTGGAGAACTGGATGCAGCAGCAGATGGGCCCGCCCGGTGTGATGCGCTCACTGCGCGAACACCTGCCGGACTGGGCGGAACAGGCGCCAGAGATGCCCCAGCTGTTCCACGACGCGCTGGAGCGCCTCGCCGGCGACCCACCGCCCGTGCAGCCACAGCCCGCGCCCGCCGCCGCACCCCGCTTCCGCCTCTTGCCCCTGCTCGGGGCGGCCGCCTGTGCAATGGGGGCACTGGCAGTGGCGGAACCCGGCCTCCAGGAATGGCTGAAGAACCTGCCGGCCGCCAGCTGGATTCTGCTGGGCACCGGCGGCGTGTTATTGTGGTATGGCAGTAACAGCAGCGGACACTGAGATGACAGCAGACACCCTTCCCGGATGGATCGGCGACGTGGCTTTCAATGAAGACGGGCTGGTTCCCGCCATTGCCCAGGATGCCGCCAGTGGCGATGTGCTGATGATGGCCTGGATGAACGCCGAAGCGCTGGAAAAGACAGCGGAAACCGGCGAAGCCGTCTATTATTCCCGGTCACGGGACCGGCTCTGGCACAAGGGCGAAAGTTCCGGCCATGTGCAGAAGGTCCACGAGATGCGGCTGGACTGTGATGCGGATGTCATCCTGCTGCGGGTGGAACAGATCGGCGGCATTGCGTGCCACACCGGGCGGCGACACTGCTTCTACCGCCGACTCGAGAACGGTGCCTGGCAGGAATCCGGAGCGGTCCTGAAGGACCCTGAGGCCATTTACGGAGCGGAGCAGAGCTGATGGACACGGTACTGAGCCAGCTGGCCGAGGTACTGGAGGAACGGCGCCGGAATGCGGACCCGGACGACTCCTACGTTGCGAAGCTCCATCACAAGGGGCTCAACAAGATTCTTGAGAAGGTCGGGGAGGAATGCACGGAAACCCTGATCGCGGCCAAGGACGCGGAACACTCCGGTGACAACCGGGAGCTGATCGCCGAAACGGCGGATCTGTGGTTCCACAGTCTGGTCATGCTCTCCAACCGGGGCGAAGGCCCGGACGCAGTGCTCGATGAACTGGCACGGCGTTTCGGCCTCTCCGGCATTGAAGAAAAAGCCCGGCGCACGCCGGAATCCTGAACGGGAGGAATTCAACATGGGTGGAATCAGTATCTGGCAGCTTCTGATCGTCTTCGGCATCGTCATTCTGGTGTTCGGGACCAAGAAACTGCGCAACATGGGCGGCGACGTCGGCAGCGCCATCCGCAACTTCAAGCAGGCCGTCAATGATGGCGACAGCGGGAAGTCAAAGGATGACGAGGAGCAGGAGGACGACACCCCGGGCGGTCGCACTCTGGAGCAGAAGAACAGCGAGGAGACGCCCGAAGCGGAGAAGCGCCGCGATCACGAGCATTCCTGAGGCGCACTGAATGTTTGATCTCGGGTTCCTGGAACTCTTCCTCTGTGGCGTTATTGCTCTGCTGGTGCTCGGGCCGGAACGCCTGCCCACAGCTGCGCGCACGGCCGGGCACTGGATCGGCAAGGCCCGCCGCATGACCCGCCAGTTCTCCGAGGAACTCGACCGCCAGGTCAAGGCCGAGGAGATCCGGGAACAGCTGCGCCGGGAAAAAAGCGACATCGGCTATGAGGACATCCAGCAGAACATGCGTGAAGCCCTGGATGAGGCAAAGCTGGATGAGGATTACCTGAAGCCCGTGAACGGCGACGGGGCCGGCAGTAACCAGTCCGACACCACCAACCGGAGCGGCTCCGGGAACAGTTCATGAGCCAGCAGGACAACCACCCCGACGAGAACACCATGCCGCTGGTGGCCCACCTGGTGGAGCTGCGCAACCGGCTGCTCAAGGCCATTCTCGCCATCCTGGTGATCTTCCTCGCGCTCTACCCCTTCGCCAACCAGCTCTATGCCTGGCTCTCCGGGCCCCTGCGGGCCTACCTGCCCGAAGGCAGCAGCATGATCGCCACGGACGTGGCAGCCCCCTTCTTCGCGCCCCTGAAGCTGACCCTGGTGCTGGGGACCTTCCTGGCCATGCCCGTGGTGCTCTACCAGATCTGGCGCTTCATGGCGCCGGGGCTGTACCGCCACGAAAAACGCATCGCCTTTCCGCTGCTGGCCTCCTCCATCCTGCTGTTCTACCTGGGGGCGGTGTTCGCCTACTACGTGGTCTTTCCGCTGGTATTCGCTTTCTTCACCTCCGTGGGGCCGGCTGAGGTTACGGTCATGACGGACATGAGCAGCTACCTGAGCTTTGTGCTCAAGCTGCTGTTCGCCTTCGGCATCGCCTTCGAGATCCCGATCGCCATCATGCTGATGATTCTCAGTGGTGCCACGGATACCCAGTCCCTGCGCGAGAAGCGCCCCTACGTGGTGGTGGGCTGCTTTGTGGTGGGCATGCTGATGACGCCCCCGGACATGATCTCCCAGACGCTTCTGGCCGGACCCATGTGGCTGCTGTTCGAGATCGGGCTCATCTTCGGCCGCATGGTCGAGCGCCGCCGCCCACCGGAGGATGCGGACGCGGCATGAACCTGCTCCTGCTCCATCCGGAACAGTTGGAGACCCGGGAGCGGGCCCGTGTGACCGGTCGCCAGCTGCAGCATCTCCACCAGGTACACAGGGCCGGTACAGGCGACACACTGAGAGTGGGATTGCGTGACAGCGCCATGGGAAGGGCGCGGATCGAGCACCTGGATGCTCATGAGGCCATCCTCGCCCTGGAGCTGGATGAGGCACCTCCTGCTCCCCTGCCACTGACCCTGGTGCTCGCGCTGCCACGCCCCAAGATGCTGCGCCGGATCATCCAGTCCGTTGTCTCCATGGGCGTCAAGCACCTGGTGCTGGTCAACAGCTACCGGGTGGAGAAAAGCTACTGGCAGACCCCCTGGCTGCAACCGGAATCCCTTACTGAACAGATCACCCTGGGGCTGGAACAGGGGCGGGACACCGGGTGGCCGACGATCCTGCAGCGCAACCGCTTCAAGCCCTTTGTAGAAGATGAGCTCGCTGCCATCACAACCGGGAGCCGCCGTCTGATCGCCCATCCTGGCAGCGCCGGTGCCTGCCCGCAGGGTCTGGACGAACCTGTAAGCCTTTGCATCGGCCCGGAGGGCGGCTTCATCCCCTATGAAGTGGAACTGATCCGCGATCAGGGTTTCGAACCGGTGCATCTGGGACCACGGATACTGCGCACGGAAACCTTTGTTCCTGCAGCTCTCGGGCGTTTATTCGATATCCCCAGTGGATAAGCTGCTCAGAACAGGAAAGCAGGATTCCTTGCAGCGGCTTCAGGCTTTGTATAAGAATAGTGATCGCTTTACCTCCGTATGGTCTCTATGAGCCAAACCACCAACAACCAGACTGAAGGGGCAGCCACCGCTCCTATAGAGGGAGCAAGCCCAAACCAGCCTCTCAACGCCAGCATCATGCTGATCCTCGCAGTGGGGGTGGGCATCTTTGGTGGTTTCAGTGCGATTGCCTTCAAAGCCATCATTGGTTTTTTCCGCAACCTCTTTTTCTATGGCGAGCTGAGTCTGGCCTTCCAGCCGGATATCCATATCGCACCCAGCACCTGGGGGGCAGGCGTCATCCTGGTGCCTGTTGTCGGTGCCATCATCGTTAACTGGATAACCGAACGGTTTGCTCCGGAAACCCGCGGCCACGGGGTCCCGGAAGTGATGAACGCCATCTACTTCAGCCAGGGCCGGATCCGGCCCTCCGTAGTGATCGCCAAGGCGCTGACTTCCGCGGTTTCCATTGGCAGTGGCGGGTCTGTCGGGCGTGAAGGCCCCATTGTCCAGATCGGCTCCGCCTTCGGTTCCAGCCTGGGACAGCTCATCACCATGCCGGCACGCCAAAGGGTGGTGCTCGTGGGCGCAGGTGCCGCAGCTGCGGTGGCCGCAACCTTCAATGCCCCGATTGGCGGTCTCGCCTTTGCCATGGAGTTGATGCTGGTCTCGATCAGTGCCCGCACAGTCACCGTGGTGGCAATCGCCACGGTAACGGCGACCTATATCGGGCGTTTTTACAGCGGCCTCCACCCCTCGTTCGATGTCCCCGAGCTGGTGGTCTTTGAGAACCATCTGGTGGGTTTTTATTCACTTTTTGCCTGTATTCCGCTGGGTGCGTTGATCGGCGTCATTTCTTCCGGTTTCATCCGCTCCATCTATTCGTTCGAAGACTGGTTCGAATACCGCTTCACCAACTCCTATGTGCGCCATGTCAGCGGGATGGCCGTCGTCGGCGTCATGCTGTACGGATTCATCGTCTATACCGGCCAATACCACATTGGGGGTGTTGGCTACCCCACTATTCTGGATGTTCTGCGCAGCATCCTTTCCGACCCCCTGTTCCTGGCCCTGCTCTTCCTGGGTAAGTGGCTGGCAACAGCTCTGACACTGGGCTCCGGCGCCTCCGGCGGCGTTTTTGCCCCTTCACTGTTTCTCGGCGCCATCTTCGGAGCCCTGTTTGGCAACCTTGTCCTGATGGTCTTTCCGGCCAGCGGGGTCGATCCAGTGGTACTCGCGATTGCAGGCATGGGCGGGATGATCGCGGGAACCACCGGTGCGGTGCTGACCGCCGTCATCATGGTCTTCGAGCTGACCGGTGACTACGCCGCCATGCTGCCGATTATCGCAACGGTGTCGTTTGCCTACGCGGTTCGGTCGGCGATCACTGAGGAGAGCATCTATACCCTCAAGCTTGTACGCCGGGGCTACAGTGTTCCCCACGGCCTTCAGGCGGCAACGTCCCACCTCCACAGCGCGGGGACACTGATGAATACCGAATTCGACCTGATTGATGTGCAGCTTCTGAGACAGTGGGAGGCGACCCACACCCCGGAAAGGGCCCCCCGTTACGCCATAGCGGTGGATAACGACACCATTGATGGCGTGGTCCATGAGAACCTGCATCTGCTGAGCGCTCCGGAAAACACTGACTGGACCATTGATCGCAACTTCCTCAGGGTCACGTCCGAAACCAGCTGGTCAAAGCTGATGCGCTCCATGCATGCCAGCAACTGCGAGGTGGTTCTGGTCATGCATGATGACAACAGTCAACGGGCCACGGATGTCCTGGGCGTTATTACCCCGCGCGAAATCTCCCTGGCGTCCAAGGAAGACGCCTACCTCATGCATTAACAACCAGGGGTCGCAACCTGCCCATGAACACTGATACGCCCCTGAACCGGGAACCGAATGACGAGCGCGAGGCACCCGCGCTCGTTTTTTCTCTGATCGCCATTATCGTGGGCATTGTCACGGGCCTGGGCGCGGTTCTCTTCTATTACCTGATCAGCTTTTTCCACAACCTGTTCTTTTATGGGCGCCTGAGCCTGACTCTGGGGGGAGAGAGCCTTCTGGAACCCAGCATCTGGGGCCCTTTTGTAATCCTGGTCCCCGTGATTGGCGGCCTGGGCGTGGTCTGGCTGACCCGTACTTTCGCACCCGAAGCGCGAGGCAGCGGCGTTCCCGAAGTCATTGATGCGGTTTACTTCCGGGAGGGGCTGATCCGCCCTGTTGTTGCCGCCGCCAAGTCGCTGGCCTCCGCATTATCCATCGGAAGCGGTGCGTCAGTGGGCAAGGAAGGGCCCATTATCCAGATCGGGGCGTCACTCGCCTCAAGCATTGCCCGCCTGGTCCATCTCAGCACCTGGCAGCGCATCACCCTGATTGCTGCCGGCGCGGGAGGGGGGATTGCGGCCACCTTCAATACGCCACTGGGCGGTGTCATGTTCGCGGTTGAGCTGATGCTGCCCGAGCTCAGCGTCCGGACCTTCATGCCCGTGGTGCTGTCGACCGCCACCGCCAGCTACATCGGGCGCACCACGCTGGGGATGACACCGGCATTCGTAATCCCCGCTCCAGAAGCCGTCAGCGCGGGCGCTCTGGACTTCTACAACATTGCAGCCATGAGCGTTCTCGGTGTCGCCTGCGGTGTTACGGCCTGGCTCTTCATTCGCCTCCTGTCGTTCACGGAAGTCACCTTTGAACGATTAACCAGCAACCAGTACCTGCGCCACGCCACCGGCATGCTTTTTGTTGGCCTCATGCTCTTCGGCTTCCAGTACACCTATGGCCATTACCATATCGCCGGTGCCAATTACGCCACCATCAGCGAAATACTCCATGGGAACCTGCTGGCGTTTCAGCTGCTTGTGCTGCTGTTCGGGGCCAAACTGCTGGCGACGACCCTCAGCCTGGGCTCGGGGTCATCCGGTGGTATCTTTTCACCAGCACTCTTCCTCGGTGCCACACTGGGGGCTGCGTTTGGCATCGCACTCTCCCTGATCTGGCCAACCGCGAACATCAATCCCATGAACTATGCCGTGGTTGGCATGGCCAGTGTTGTCGGTGGTGTTACGGGCGCGGCACTGACAGCCATTGTGATGGTGTTCGAGATGACACGCGCCTACACGATCATCATCCCGCTCATCATTGCTGTTGCCGTGGCGATCGGCATCCGCCGTGCGCTGATTGATGAAACGATCTACAGCATCAAGCTGACACGCCGCGGCAAACATTTTTCAAGTGAACGCCACCGCAACCTTTTCCTCATGCGTCGCGCGGAGGAGTTTACCGAAGAGGGGATCGCCACCCTCCCCGAGGCCACCACCGTCAGCAATGCCTTCGAACGTCTGGGGCGTGAGGCCGAAGTCCAGTACCTGTTGCTGACCGACGAGTATGATGAGGTCAGCGGCATTCTCTCATTTGAAGGCCTGCTCGCAGCCGAACATGAACACCATGAAGACTGGCCGCTGGCGAGGCTGGGCCACCGGCGGTTCGTTCAGGTGGGGGCCAGGGATCTGCTCAGCCAGGTGGTGCAGCAGCTGACCCAGCAGGGCGTGGACTATGCACTGGTCTACGCCGGCGCGGCGGAAACCGGCCTGGCCGAGGAAGTGGTGGGTGTACTCGACAAGGATCACCTGGCGGACAGTGTGATGGAACAGTTCCGGAGCTTCAGCACCACCCCCTGATCACTCCGCTTCAGCCGGCAGGGGCGGCGAGAACCGCGGCAATGGATGACGGCTGCCCATGGCCTCGGCCGCAAGCCGGTTCTTGATGCCGGTCTGGCCGTCCAGCCAGCGCATGCCGGTGTTGCGCAGCCAGCGCAGGGGCAGCTCATCCCGGGCGAAGAGCTGCTTGAAGCCCTCCATGGCAGCCATGAGCGACAGATTCTCCACCTTGCGCCGGCGCTGGTAACGCTGCAGGGCACTGGAGTGCGAAGGCTCCAGACCACGCTCCATGGCCAGCCGGATTTCGTCCGCCAGGACAGCCGCGTCCGCAAATCCCAGGTTGACCCCCTGCCCGGCCAACGGGTGGATGGTGTGTGCGGCATCCCCGACCAGAACCACGCCCGGCCGCGTATACTCCCGGGCATGACGCTGGCGCAACGGCAGGGCATGGCGTGTGGACACGGCCTCCACCGCCCCCAGGGTCCACTCCAGTGCCGCGCCCAGCTCGCCGGCGAAGGCGCCCTCGTCCAGGTTCATCAAGCGCGCTGACTCCCCCACATCCTGGGACCAGACGATGGAGACGAACCGGTCACTGCTTTCCTCGTTGGCCAGGGGCAGGTAGGCCACCGGCCCCGTGGTCATGAACCGCTGCCAGGCGGTGCGCTGGTGGCCGTATTCCGTGCGCGCGGTACACACGATCGCCTGCTGGTCGTAATCCCACTCCCGGGTGGCCAGACCGGCCCACTGGCGTATGCGGGAATTGGCACCATCCGCACCGACCACCAGCCGCGCCTCGAGCCAGCGGCCATCGCTGAGCATCACCGCCGAGCCAGCGCCTGTCGGGCGCCAGTGACGGACGTATTCCCCGTCCAGCCAGGTCAGGTTGGGTTCCGCCACCATGGCCCGGGCCAGCGCGCCCAGCACTACCCGGTTCTCCACAATGCTCCCCAGCCGGGAAAGCTGGAGTTCAGCAGCGTCGAAGTGGATGCTGCCGGTACCCTCGGCATCCCAGACACACATTTCGCGATAGGGGCAGCAGCGCCGGGCTTCAATCTCCGACCAGATACCAAGGTCCTCGAGCAGCTGCCGCGTGCCCTCGGTAAGGGCACTGACCCGGGGCTCGAACCCATCAACGCTGGTGGCCGGCTCCAGCTCGTGCAGCTGGGTCTCCCGGGACTGGGGCTCCACTACGGTGACCTCCAGCCCCTGACGGGCCAGCAGCAGCGCCAGGGCGCCGCCAACAAGGCCGCCTCCCACAATGGCAACAGTGGTGCGTTCCGTGAGCGGGGTATCAGTCATGGCCGAGGGAGCTCCGTCTTGTGTTCAGTCCCATGTTGCGCTGCGCCAGCCAGTGCCGCGGACCGGGCGCTGCGTCCAGAGCCGCCAGCCCCAGGTCCCGGAGCCGGCCGGGGAAACCGCCCTTTTCCGAGAACACCCGCACCAGGCTGTCGGAGAAACCGACAATGGCGTCCACATCCTGCTGATGGGTCGCTACATAGGAGGCCAGTGTTTCCGGCTGTCCCAGGGTGGCCGGTTCACCGGCGGCTTCAGCCAGGCGGCTGCTGAGCCGCATCAGCCCGCGCAGGGCCAGGTTGAAGCCCTGGCCCGCCACCGGATGCAGGGAATGGGCCGCATTGCCCACCAGCACCACCCCCGGGCGTACCGGGCTGGCAACCTGCTCCAGCGCCAGCGGGTAACTGTGGCGCTGACCCACATGCTCGAAGCGGCCCTGCCGCCATCCGAAACGCTGCTGGAGCTCCGCCAGGAAAGCATCGGTTTCGAGGGCCATGCGGCGCTCAATCTCGGCACTGTCCATGGTCCAGACCAGCGCGTAGTCATGGCTGCCCCTGTGGGGCAGCAACGCCACGGCTGCCCCATCGGCAAAGCGTTCATAGGCCTGGTTCCGATGGGGCTCACCGGTGGTGACGGTGGCGACCAGGGCGTGCTGGCCATAATCCTGCCGGCGGGCACTGAACCCCAGCTGTTCGCGCAGGCCGGAGCGGCCCCCATCAGCCACCACCAGGAGACGCGCCTGCCACCACAGCTGCTCACCGTCCTGTTCCACCAGAACCCGCGCGCCCTCACTGCCGGTCTCCGCCGTGACCACCCGCGCCGGGCAGAGCCAGTGGGTGGCGGTTTCCTGAAGGGCAGAGACCAGATTGAGACCCAGCCAGGCGTTATCCACCACATACCCCAGCGCGTCCGTGCCGTGCTCCGACGCGTGCATGCGGGTGGTCCCCGGGCGGCCCCGGCTGGAAACATGGATGTGTTCAATAGGCGTGGCGGCGCGGGCAAGTTCGGGCCAGACGCCGAGATCCTCGTAGATCAGACGGGAGCCATAGGCCAGCGCCGTGGCGCGGGCATCATAGCTGGGCTGGAACTGCGTCTGCGGGTCCACTGATGGATCCAGCGGCGAGGATTCCACCACGGCAACATCCAGCGACGGCGCCTGCCGGGCCAGGCCAAGCGCCAGAGAGGCACCCGCCATGCCGCCGCCAACAATGAGCACATCACAGTGGCGAATAGAGGAAGCCGGATCACTCATCGGCCATCAGCGCCTCAATGTCCGCGATCTCCTTGGGCACGTCCGGTGTCAGATTGCGGTAACCGGAACGGGTTACGACCACGTCGTCCTCGATGCGCACGGCAATGCCCTGCCAGCGCGCCTCCACGCCCGTCTTACCCGGCGGGATGTAAAGCCCGGGCTCGATCGTCATCACCATTCCCGGCTCGAGCACCCGCCAGGCGCCGCCAATGCGGTAATCCCCCACGTCGTGCACGTCCATGCCCAACCAGTGACCGGTCCGGTGCATGAAGAAGTCGCGGTAATGGCCCTGCTCCACAACCTCCTCAAGACTGCCCGTCAGTATGCCCAGATCCAGAAGCCCCTGGCTCAGGACCTCGACAGCCGCCTCATGGGGCTGGTTCCAGTGATTCTCGGGCTTAACCTTCTCAATCGCCGCCTTCTGCGCCGCCAGGACGATCTCGTAAACCGCTTTCTGTTCCTCCGTGAAACGGCCATTGGCCGGGAAGGTACGGGTGATGTCCGCGGCGTAGCCGTTGTACTCGCAGCCGGCGTCGATCAGCACCAGGTCGCCGTCCGCCAGCATGCCCTGATTCTCGGTATAGTGGAGCACGCAGCCATGGGAGCCGCTCGCGACAATGGTCGGATAGGCAGGCGCACTGGCACCCTGATCCAGGAAGCGGTAGAGCAGCTCCGCCTCCAGCTGGTATTCGCGCAGTCCGGGACGGGCGCGGCGCATGGCCTGGCAGTGCGCATCGGCGCTGATCCGCCCGGCCTGCTCCATGACCCGCAGTTCCGCCGCACTCTTGTAGAGGCGCATGTCGTGCAGGGTGTGCTCCAGGGCCACGAACTCACCCGGGGGCTTGGCTCCGCTGCGTACCCGGGCACGGATGCTGTTGACCCATTCCATGACCCGGCTGTCGAAGGCCGAATCCCGGCCGATGGAGTAATAGACCCGCGAGCGCCCCTCGATCAGCCCCGGCAGGATGTCGTCGATGTCGCTGACGGGAAAGGCGTCATCCACGCCATAATCAGCCACCGCGCCATCCGGACCCACCATGAACCCATCCCAGAGCTCCCGGTCGGGGTCGCGCTCCCGGCAGAACAGGACCGTCTCGCCGTGTTCCCGGCCGGGAACCAGCACCAGAACCGCGTGCGGTTCCTCGAAGCCGGTGAGGTAGAGGAAGTCGCTGTCCTGACGGTAAGGGTATTCGGTATCCCGGCTGCGGGTCCGTTCCGGGGCCGCGGAGACAATGGCGATACTTTCCGGCGCCATCTGCTCCATCAGGCGGCGCCGGCGGCTGGCATGCTCGTCGCGGTCAATGGCGGTCTGGGTCTGCTTGCTTGCGGCGGTCATTGGCACTCCCGGTCAGTGCAGTGTCTGTTGGTCCGGCTGGGGATGGTTGAACTCGGCGAAGACATTGAGAACACCCACCCGGATGTACTCGGAGACCTCCTCAATGTCGCGGTCACCGTCTTCTTCCGAGTCGTCCGCTTCGTTTTCCACCTGGCTGATGGCCACGAAATCCCGGATCAGCTCACGGATATCGTCCGGTGCCCGGCTGAGCCCGTCGCCAGCGGCCCGGGCCATGCCTTCAAGGAACCCCCGGACCCAGTTGGAAAGCGCCTCCAGACGCTGATTGAGCGGGGCCTGCTCAGGCGGCAGCAGCAGCCGGAAGTCCATGTCCTCGGACTGCAGGGAAGCCAGGGTCGCCGCGTAGAACGCATGCAGGAGGGCGCGCGGGGACACCTGCTCATCTTCCTCCTCTTCCTTCAGCCGGTCACATCCCAGATGCTCCAGCACCAGGTTCTCCCAGCGTTCGCTGGAAAGGCGCTCACCGGCAGCCAGCTCACCGGCCAGCAGGCCGTGCAGTTCACTGGGGTGATTGATGGCGCCGTGGCGTCCGTGGACGTCGGACCACAGGTCAAAATCGTAGACAATCTGCTGGAGTCGCTGTGTATCGTTCTCGTCAATCCCGCTCATAGGGGGCCTGATGCTCCTGGTTCCCGGTTCGGTGTCTGCAGGGCCCTACACTAGCATTTCCGGGCTGCCTGTCGTACCGCAAATTGACCGCTCCCGGGGAGCCCACTATAGTGATTTTCCAGAGGCGATTCCCCGGAGAGGCGTACCATGGACCAAGCGGAACTCGAGGCACTGGCCGCCCGAATCGAGCGGCTGATCGAGCGCAATCGCCAGCTGGAAGCCGAAAACGCGCGGCTGCGCCAGGCCCAGGAGGACTGGCAGCAGGAACGCGTCCAGCTCATGCAGAAGAATGACATGGCACGCCACCGGATCGAGGCGATGATCTCACGGCTGCGCTCACTGGAGCATCACTGATGGCGGAACACACGGATAAGGAAACAGTCGCGGTCAACATCCTCGACAAGGAATACCTTGTCGCCAGCCCCGGCGATGCCCGCGGCGAGCTGGAACGCTCCGCCCGCTACCTGGATGAGAAGATGCGCGAGATCCGCGCCAGTGGCCGCGTCTTCGGCACCGAGAGGATCGCGGTCATGGCCGCACTCAACATCACCCATGAACTGCTGCAGAACAGTGGCAGCATGCCCGAATCCGCCGAGCGCACACTGCGAGAACTCGACGAGCGGGTGCGCGAGGCACTGGAGCAGCCCCAGGCGGACACCGGCGCCTGAATACCGGCACAATGCCATTGCATTCCCCCCCGCCTGTCAGCCTATAATCACACGAACTCTCTGGGCTGTACGACTTCACTGGATGTTGTCCTCGAGCCGATGCGCACGACCAAAGGGAGCCGCTCCCTGGTGATGTGAGCAAGTCCTCCATAGCAGAGGAAAGCCTGATTCACTATCAAGGGGCTCCCGCCTTGAACTACTGGGTTCAAGGGCACGATCCGGTCCGGCAGCCCGGAGGGTTTCATTACCTGCCCTGCCAGAATGCCATGACGCGCCATCAAGCAACCCGAAAACAGCTCCGCAGGGAACTGCGCGCAAGACGACGGGCACTCACCCCGCAACAGCAGAAACGCGCATCGCGCAGGCTCTGCCGCAACCTCCTGGCCAGCCGTGAGCTCCGGGATGCCCGCAGCATTGCCCTCTACTGGCCCAATGACGGCGAGATTGACCCGCGCCCACTGCAGGCAGCAGTGGAACGCATGAACAAACGCTGCTACCTGCCGGTTCTCCACCCGGTACTGGGCAACCGCCTCTGGTTCCTGCACCTGGACCGCAATACGCCCATGCGCCGCAACCGCTTCGGGATACCGGAACCCAGCCTGAGCCGGACTGCGTCACGGCCGGCCTGGGCACTGGATGTGGTTCTGATGCCTCTGGTGGGCTTTACGGCACAAGGGGACAGGCTGGGAATGGGGGGTGGTTTCTATGACCGGACCTTTGCGTTCCTGAATCAACCCAACCGGCACAGGCCGACGCTAATCGGGTTGGCCCACGAAGGCCAGCGGGTCGATGCAATGCCGACCGCCAGCTGGGATATCCCCATGGATGCCATTGTGACGGATCAGGGGTACTACCCGGTGGGCGACCGGCGCACTCAACTCAGTTGATGGCGCGCCCTGTGGCACCCTGATCGGTCAGCGTCGCCTCCTGGATGGCGCCGGAGGTCAGTCTGGGTTCATCGGATACGGCGAGCGAGGTCAGGCCACTGACCAAGAGCCCAGTAGCAAACACCACTACCAGAACGCGGATAACGTCGGGTCGGCGGTTCATCGTCGGTTGTCTCCTGCCAGCTGTTCTTTTTTCTTATTGGATTATCAACAATACCCGGTAAACAGGCATCTGCGCCTGTTTCTTCGGACAGTGGCAAAGAGTCTAGCAGTAAAACCCTTTTTTACAATTCATAAAGGTTTCCACATTATTATGACTTTGTAAGATTGTGCAATCTACTGCCCGAGAAAGAGACGATAGGCTGGATCATCGCCGATCTCCTCATATTCAAACCCGATTTCATCCAGCATGGCCCGGAAATCACCCAGCTCCTCATCCTCAACCTGCGCTCCCATCAGGATGCGGCTGTAGGCGGCCCCGTGATTACGGTAATGGAACATGGAAATGTTCCAGCGGCTGCCCAGTGACATCAGGAAGGTGATCAGCGCCCCCGGGCGTTCCGGGAAGGTGAACTGGAAGACCTTTTCATTGGTGACCGAAGGCGCGTGTCCGCCGACCATGTGCCGGATGTGCTGCTTCGCCAGGTCGTTGTCCGTCAGGTCCAGCACCGGATAGCCCAGATCCCCGAGCTCGGTCACCACCTCGTTCCGGCCAAGACCGCCTGCCTGGATCTGTACCCCCACAAAGATGTGGGCTTCGTCCGCCGAGGAGTAGCGGTAGTTGAACTCGGTGATATTGCGCTTGCGCAGGGCCTGGATGAACCTGCTGAAGCTGCCCGGCTCCTCCGGAATGGTCACCGCCAGGATGGCCTCACGCTGCTCGCCCACCTCAGTACGCTCCGAAACATAGCGCAGCCGGTCAAAGTTCATATTGGCGCCACTGAGAACACCGATCAGGTTCTCATCCTCCAGCCCCTGGCGCTGAACGTATTTCTTGAGTCCCGCTACCGAGAGCGCCCCTGCCGGCTCCTGTATGGAGCGGGTGTCCTCAAACACGTCCTTGATCGCGGCGCAGATCTCGTCGGTCGTGACAGTAACCACCTCGTCCACGTGATCCTTGCACACATCCCAGGTGTGGCGGCCGATCTGTTTTACCGCCACACCATCGGCAAAGATCCCGACCTGGGGCAGCGTCACGCGCCGACCCGCCTTCAGGGCCTCGGAAAGGCAGGCGGAATCCTCGGGCTCCACTCCGATCACCCGTGTCTCCGGGCGCAGGTACTTGATGTAGGCTGCCATGCCCGCGATCAGCCCCCCGCCACCGACCGGAATGAAGACCGCGTGGATCGGCTTGGTGAACTGCCAGAGCAGCTCCATGGCCACCGTGCCCTGGCCGGCGATGGTCGCCGGGTCGTCATAGGGGTGGATGTAGGTATAACCATGCTTCTCGATCTGTTCCTGAGCGTAGGCAGCGGCCTCATCGAAGGCGTCGCCGATCAGCACCACTTCAGCGCCATGATTGCGCACGGAGTTCACCTTGATCTCCGGCGTGGTCCGCGGCATGACGATGGTTGCATGGATACCCAGCTGGGTGGCCGCCAGCGCCACACCCTGAGCATGGTTACCCGCTGAAGCGGCGATCACACCGCATGCCTTCTGGGCATCCGAGAGCTGGCTGATCTTGTTGTAGGCCCCACGCAGCTTGAAGGAGAAGACCGGCTGCAGATCCTCACGCTTGAAGAAGATATTGTTGCCAAAGCGGCGGGTCAGGTTGCGCGCATGGGTTACGGGCGATTCGATCGCAACGTCGTAAACGCGCGCGTCCAGGATCTGGCGGATATAACGGTCGGGCATTGTGAGGCTCTCTCTCGTCAAGCAGCCTCACAGTGTAAGAAGGATACGGGCACCACGTCCACGCGTGATACCCGCAATGCCCTCATTTGAGGGCTTCGTCGAGCATATAGTCAACCGCGACCTTCATCTCGGCCTCGGAGCAGTCACCGCAGGTGCCCTTGGGCGGCATGCCCTTGAAACCGTTGATGGAGTTCTCATACAGGCCTTCCCGGCCACGCTCATCCACACGGCTCTGCCACTCTTCGGTCGCGTCCAGCTTGGGAGCACCGGCGGCACCGATCTGGTGACAGGTGCTGCAGTAGTTGTTGTAGATCTCTTCACCGGAACGCTCCTGGGCCATACCGGTACTGGCCGCGCCCATGGCGAGAACAGCGCCAAGAAACGCGATCGGTTTGATGATTGTCTTCATGGGAACTCCTTCGTTGTCATCGTGCAAAAACAGCTGTCATTGTTTTACACCTTACAGGGCTCAGCCGGCAAACACATTGACCCGGCTCAATCCGAGCCGGGAATCAGGCCATGCTTTCTCAGCCGGTAAAGCAATGTGTCACGGGTTACGCCGACCAGCGCCGCGGCCCTGGTCCGGTTACCGCCGGAACGGCTGAGCGCCTGCCGGATGAGATCCGCTTCCACATCCTCCAGTCTAACGCCCTCGGGCGGCAGATACACACCCAAGTGTGGCTCTGACACACAGCTGTCCGCAAACCATTCAACGGGAAGGTCGCGGGATTCAAGCGTACGCCCTGGCATCAGAACCACACAGCGTTCAACCAGGTTCCTCAGCTCACGCACATTGCCTGGCCAGGCGTACCGGGTGAGTCGGGTACGCGCACTCTGCGCAAAGGCCGGCGTATCGACCCCATGTGTCTGTGCAAGCTCCCTCCGAAAACGGTCAAGCAGCAGCCCGACGTCCCCGTCGCGCTCTCTTAGGGGAGGCAGTGTCAGCGGAATCACATTGAGCCGGTAGAACAGATCCGAACGGAACCGCCCCTGCGCCACCAGGGCGGAAAGGTCCTGATGCGTCGCCGCAATAACCCGTACATCGAGGGTCTCAGCTCTGCCAGAGCCAAGGCGCTGGCATTCGCCCTCCTCCAGAAAACGCAGAAGTTTGGCCTGCCCTGCGAGAGTAAGCTCGGCTATCTCATCCAGAAACAGGGTGCCGTTCTGCGCCTGGTGGACAAATCCCGGAGCATTCCGGTCCGCACCGGTGAAAGCTCCCTTCCAGTAACCGAACAGCTCCGCCTCTACCAGCTCTGACGGCAACGCGGCACAGTTCACCGGCACCCAGGGCCCTGCGTGGCGCCTGCTCGCCTCGTGCATACCCCGTGCAAGCAGCTCCTTACCGGTACCACTCTCTCCGGTCACCAGCGCCGTTGCATCGGTGGCCGCAACCAGTGCCGCCGAGCGCAGCACCGCCTGCAGAGACGGCGAGTCACCACCGAGCCGCGTGAAGGCCTCATTACTGAACATGCTCACGGCTCCTGTCCATCCCCATTAAGATCCATTCTCCCCTGCTTACGGCGATCACTGCCCCGGGGCCAGAGCGAGCGGCACCAGGGCCAGCGCAATGATCAAAGCGCCCGCCACCTGCCGGAAAAGCGGACTGGCCATCACAGGCCTCACCCGGTCGGCCATGATGCCTACCAGCAGCAGCGTCGGTACTGTTCCCAGTCCAAAGAACAGCATGATCCCCGCGCCCTGCCAGGCGGAACCGGTGCTCAGGCTGTAGACCAGCGCCGAATAGACCAGGCCACAGGGCAGCCACCCCCACACCAGCCCGAAGCCGAACGCCTGGGGCAGTGATCGCACCGGCAGCAACCGGCGCCCCAAAGGCTCCAGCCACCGCCAAAGCGGGCGCCCCATGGACTCGATCCACGCAAACCGGGAAAACCAGCCGCCAATGTGGAGCCCCAGGGCCACCAGAAACACCGCCCCAACAGTGCGCATGACCAGAGCGCTGCCACCACCGGCCAGCCCCTGGAACAGTTCTGCGCCGCCCGCAACCAGGACACCGGCCAGCATGTAGCTGCTGATCCGGCCCAGGTGGTAATGCAGGCTGAACACCACGAACAGCCACCGCCTTGCCCGGATGCCGGGTGCCAGACTGTAGGTCAGGGCGCCCACGATACCGCCGCACATCCCGATACAGTGTGTACTGCTGACCACGCCCAGAAGGAACGCAGTCAGCCAATCCGTCCACCACATCCTACACAGCTCCCGCGGCCGTGGACTTAAGCAATATCAACGACTGTGTGAAATCACACAACCAGCAGGGGATTTCACACAGCTACCGCCACCGGATTGCACCTGAACTCCCATCCCTCGGACTGAAAACCCACGGGTGGAGCGGCTCGCAGGCGCATCGTCGTGCCCTACAAACCTGGCCTGGATCCTGCACCGCTTCCCGGACCCATAACACCAGGGAGTTCCGGATGATACATAAGCCCCGCTGGCGGCGCACCACACCCGTTCTGATCGCCACTTTCCAAGCCTGCACCGCACCAGTGCTGGCCCAGACCATGGCTCTGGAGCCGGTCGTGGTGACCACCTCCAGGATGGACACCCCCTACGAGGTGACCTCGGACCCGAAACAACCCCACGCTTCCCTGCCGGCGCAGGATGGTGGTGCGTACCTGGAATCGGTGACCGGCTTCAACGTCAGCCGCAAGGGCGGAACCAGTGGCGAGCCCGTCCTCCGGGGGCTGGGTGGCTCCCGGCTCAACATCTCCGCCAGCGGCGGCGCCATCCCCGGCGGCTGCCCCAGCCGCATGGACCCGCCAACCGCCTACATCTTCCCCCAGTCCTATGACCGGATCGAGATCACCAAAGGACCCCAGAGTGTCCGCCACGGCCCCGCTACTGCCGGCAGTGTGCGGTTCGAGCGTGACGCCCCGGACTTCTCTCAGACCACCACGCGTGGTTTTGCCAGCTTCACTGCTGGCAGCCATGCCCGCAATGACATGGCCACGGACATCACCACCGGCGACGCTGACGGCTACGCCCGCTTCATCGGCACCCTCTCCTCGCAGGATGACTATGAAGACGGCGGCGGCGAAACCGTCCACTCCCAGCACGAACGCTGGAGCACCAGCGCCATCGCCGGCTGGACCCCGGGCAGCGATACAGAGGTCGAGTTCAGCTATGACCGCAGTAACGCCGAAGCCGCTTACGATGACCGGAGCATGGATGGCACCGACTTTGACCGGACCGGTTACCGTCTCTCAGGCTCCCATGAGAATCTGGCCTCCTGGCTGCCCCGCGTAGAAGCCACCGCCTACTACAACAACGTGGATCATGTCATGGACAACTTCCGGCTCAGGGATCCGGGGAACATGGCTATGACACGCATCGTCAAACGCACCACCCTGGGCGGACGCCTTGCCGCTGACATGGCCCCGCTGCCCGGAATGGATATCCATGCGGGATTGGATTATGCCACCAATGAGCACGCGGACAGCGGCTCCCTCATGACCATGGGCAGCCCACTGGGCGGCGCCCGCTTCCGGAGTGCCCCGACACCGGAAACAGCCGAGTTCTCGGATACCGGCATCTTTGCAGACATGGAGCAACGCATCGGCGATGCCTCCTGGCTGACTCTGGGCCTGCGGGGTGACTACCACGAGGCGGAGGCATTGGAGACGGGCTTTGGTGAGGCCGTGCGGGGCCAGTCCGACCACCGCACCCAATGGAGCGGTTTCGGCCGTTACGAGGTCGCGCTTCATGATCTGCCACTGAACCTGTATACCGGCCTGGGCCGCTCAGAACGCGCCCCTGATTTCTGGGAGCGGGAGCGGGATTTCGGCATTGGCAGTGAGACGCTGACCCAGGTGGATGCCGGCATCACCATTGACCACCCGCGCATCCAGGGTACAGTTGCCCTCTTCCACGGCTGGTATGACGACTACATCCTGATTACCGGTGGGGGTGACAGTGCTCGCAATGTGGATGCCGTCACCCGTGGCCTGGAGGCGGATGTCACAGTCACCCTGACCCCGGAACTCAGCCTGACCTCCAGCCTGGCCTGGACCCGCAGCACCAATGACACCGGCAATGAACCGCTGGCACAGACTCCGCCCCTCGAGGGCACGCTCGGACTCGACTACGAGCAGGCGGGTTACTCCGCCGGTGTGCAGTGGCGCGGGGTCGCCCGCCAGGACCGTGTGGACGAGGGCAGCGGCACCATCTACAGCCTGGACACCCGGGAAACGCCGGGGTTCGCCACTGTTTCCCTCCATGGCGGCATGCAGCTGTTCAGGGAGACGCGCCTGAGCGCTGGTATCGACAACGTCTTTGACCAGGAGTATGCGGAACACATCCAGAAGGGGTCCGCCGATCTTGGCGCAGGCAGCGAACCGATCAATGAGCCCGGCCGCATACTCTGGGCCAGCATCACCACGGAATTCTGAGTTTCTCCCATGCCTCTCTCGGGAGTCGCCGGCCCACCCGGGCCGGCTTTTTTCTCAACCCATCCTTAACATTCATCCCCGGTGCAGGTAATCTCGTCGGGCATTCTTATCCGGAGGGGAGCCATCCATGGGCGGGATAGACAACATACTGGAGATCCACTCCCGGCGGGAGATTCAGGCCACAAGCCTATGGCTCCAT
This sequence comes from Halovibrio salipaludis, assembly GCF_002286965.1. Lineage (GTDB taxonomy): Bacteria > Pseudomonadota > Gammaproteobacteria > Pseudomonadales > Oleiphilaceae > Halospina > Halospina salipaludis. The sequence continues at coordinate 36,371 of NZ_NSKD01000001.1, forward strand.
GGTCAGGGTGCCGACTCCGAGGATCTGACACCGCTGTTCAGGCACCTGGAGCAAGCCCGGGAACTGGGTCTGCGCTACCTTGCGCCGAACGCCCCGATGCGACGGCTTCAGGCACTGGAGGGCCGACTTGGAAGAGCCTGGTACGATGTGGCGGCAGCCGATGGCCCGGATCCCGACCCTGAGAGCCTTTCGGAAAGTGTCAGCCTGATCACGGGTCTGCTGGAGAACGAACTGGAAGCCGGCCGGTCGGCAGAGCTGACTGTGGTTGGCGGTTTCTCGCAGGGGGGCGCCCTGGCCCTGGAGGCCGCACTGCAGTTTCCACAGGCTCTGGCGGGCATTGTCGTGCTTTCCGGGGAGCTGCTCCAGCCGGATACCCTGGCGCAGCGGATCCATCCAGCCAATGCGGCCACACCCATCCTGATGATCCACGGCGAAGAAGATCCGTTGATCCCGGTTCACGAAGCTGAGAGCAACCGCGACCAGCTGCTCTCCCTCGGGCTGCCTGTGGAGTGGCACAGACTGCCGCTGGGTCACGAGATCAGCATGGAAACCATCAGCCTCGTCGATGACTGGCTTCTGGCCCGTCTGAAAGCGCTGGGCGTCACTGCTGAACCACAGGCTCAGTAGCCGGGCATCAACCAGTCGCTGTCCGGCTCGTACCCCTGCTGGACGGCCTGCTCATAGCCTTCCAGGAAACAGGCCACGATCTCCCTGAGCGCCTCGTCCACGCTTCCATACCGGGCGTTCTCAGGCACCGCTGGCTCCTTCATGCCCGGTGCCTGGAGGTAATAGTTCTGGTCCGCTTCCACCCAGTCACCATTCACGCCTTCATAAATCCAGACCCTTATGTTGGTCAGGATGCCTTCCAGTCGAAAGCAGTACTCCGCCACCAGTTTACGGGCACCCACAATGCTTTCCTGCCCGAGGATCCGGGCCACACCCGATGCGTCATTCATCACGTCCACTCCAGATTTTGCGTTTTCACTGTCTCAGGCCCATATTAGTTCATAGCAAATGAATCATTTCTTGCTGTATATCAATGATGCGGAAAGTATTCGATGTCACTGTTGGCAGAGTCCAGCACACCACCAACCGGAGTTCGCTGCCCATGAAGTTCCGGCACCCTCTCTGCTTTCTTCTGGCATTGATCCTTTCTGCCACTGTTCTGTCGGTGCCCGCCGAAACAGGATCGAAGGAGGCACGGAACCATTTTCCCGATGCTGAACGCATTGAGGAAATGCCCGGGAAACAGCCCGCCATGGGCGCCTTCAGTGGAGACAAGCTTGTCGGGCTTGTTTTCGAAACGGTTGATTATGCTCCCATACCAGCCTACTCCGGGAAGCCCGTCAATATGCGCATCGCACTGAACGGCAGCGGCGAGATTGTTGGCGGTCAACTTCTCGAGCATGAAGAGCCGATCGTGCTGACGGGGATCCCGGAAAAGAAAATGGATCAGTTCTTTAACCAGTACATCGGGAAATCCATCCATGACCGCATGCGCGTGGGCATCTCCTCCCGCAAGCGCGAAGGCTACGATTACGTGGATGCGGTATCCGGGGCTACCGTCACCGTGGTGGTCATGGGCGATACCATCATGCGCGCCGCACGCATGGCCGCTGTCACACACGGCCTGATTGAAGAGGACGCCGTGGATCTGCGGGAACCGGCCACGGTCAAACCCAACACGTACAGTGAAGCCGGCTGGGAAGAGCTCCGCGAACAGGGAGCCATCAGCAGACTGCACCTGACACGCGGCGAAGTGGACGACGCCTTTGAGGGAACGGAAGCGGCGGATGTGGACAGAGCCCCTGAGGAGGCACGGGATGACACCTTCATCAACCTCTATGCAACCTACCTGAACACCCCTAACACGGGCCGCAACCTGCTGGGCAAGGAGCACTACCAGAAGCTCATGGAGCGCCTGGATGACGGAGAGCACGCCATCATGCTCATGGCCGATGGCCGCTACTCATTCAAAGGCACCGGCTTTGTCCGGGGTGGTATCTTCGATCGCATCCAGATCAACCAGCGGGATACGTCCATCCAGTTCCGTGACAGCGATCTCGTCCGGGCCCCGGACTTCGTTCTGGAGGACATGCCCACCATCTCCGAAAAGGACATCTTCATTGTCCGCCAGCAGAACCGCTTCGATCCGGCAGCCCCCTGGGAACTTCAGCTCCGGGTCCGTCGCCAGTACGGGGCCCTGGACTCCACCTTTGTCAACTTCACGCTTGACTACGAGCCGGTGGAAGCATGGTTCAACATCCCCGACCGGAAAGCACTCAGCGAGGAAAGTGATCAGCCGCTCTGGGTCTCGGTCTGGCAGGACCGGCAGGTGCAGATCGCGGTTCTCGGGACCGGACTGGGGGTACTGGTGTTCATCCTGCTGTTCCAGGACTGGCTCGCCAAACGCCCACGGCTGCTGCATCCACTGCGCATCGGCTTCCTGATCTACACCGTGGTGTTCATCGGGTGGTACGCCCTCGCCCAGCTCTCGGTCGTGAACATCTTCACCTTCACCAACGCCGTGTTCACGGACTTCAGCTGGACCACCTTCCTGATGGACCCGATGATGTTCATCATGTGGAGCTTCGTGGCCGCCACCCTGCTGTTCTGGGGCCGGGGCGTGTTCTGCGGCTGGCTCTGCCCCTTCGGCGCCATGCAGGAGCTCATCAACCTGGCTGCACGCAAGCTCAAGATACCGCAGTTTGATGTCCCGTTCGCCGTCCACGAGCGGCTCTGGGCCCTGAAGTACCTGATCCTGCTGGTGCTGTTCGGCATCTCACTGCAGTCACTCGGCGCTGCGGAACAATACTCGGAAGTCGAGCCCTTCAAGACCGCCGTCACCCTGCACTGGCAGCGCGAGTGGGGCTATGTGCTCTACGCCGCCCTGCTGCTGGTCATCGGCATCTTCAACCACAAGTTCTACTGCCGCTATGTCTGCCCGCTGGGCGCCGGTCTCGCCATCCCGGCCCGCATCCGGCTCTTTGACTGGCTCAAGAGGCACAAGGAGTGCGGGTCTCCCTGTCAGATCTGCGCCAACGAATGCGAGATCGGGGCCATCCACCCGGACGGCCGGATCAACCCCAACGAATGCCATTACTGCCTGGACTGTCAGGTCACCTACTGGAACGACCAGAAGTGCCCTCCCATGATCCAGAAGCGTAAGAAGCGCGAGAAAATGGCACGCACGGACGCCGATGACAGCAAAAACAACCGAATACCCGCTGTCGAAGTAACCAGCTAGGTACCCTACAACCAGAGAGAGGCAAGGGAGACAAAACCATGACAAGACATGACAAGGACCATCCCCATAATGAGGCGAACGAGGAAGTCGCCAATCCGGGCCGACGCTCATTCCTGGGCGCCACGGCCACAGTCGGCGCGCTCGGTGTGACCGGTGGCACCGGCACCGCTTTGATGATGGGAAGCTCCGGCGAAGCCCGGGCTGCGGAGGGCGCCAAGAGCACCCACGTCCCCCTGGGTGAACTGGACGACTATTACGGCTTCTGGAGCGGAGGCCAGTCAGGTGAGGTACGCATCTACGGCGTCCCATCCATGCGGGAAATCATGCGGATTCCGGTCTTCAACTACTGCAGCGCTACCGGCTGGGGGATGACCAACGAATCCAAGCGGATCATGGGCGACAGCAACCGGTTCATGAACGGCGATGCCCACCACCCGCACCTGAGCTACACAGACGGCAGCCACGATGGCCGCTATCTCTACATCAACGACAAGGCGAACTCCCGGGTCGCGCGTGTCCGGTTGGATGTATTCAAGACCGATGCCATGGTCACCATCCCCAACATCCAGTCCGTTCACGGCCTGCGCCTGCAGAAAGCGCCAAAGACCGGTTACGTGTTCGCCAATGGCGAATTCCACATTCCGCAGCCCAACGATGGGCGGGATCTGGACAACCCTGACAACTACTGGTGCCTCTGGACTGCCGTGGATGGCGAGACTATGGAAGTCGCCTGGCAGGTCATGGTCGACGGCAATCTCGACAACATGGACGCGGACTACACCGGCAAATACGCCGCCGCCACCTGCTACAACTCGGAAAAGGGTGTAAATCTCAACGAGAAGATGCGCTCCGAACGTGACTGGGTAGTGGTGTTCAACATCGAGCGTATTGAGCAGGCCGTGAAGGATGGCAACTACACAACCATCGGCGACTCCGACGTACCCGTTGTGGACGGTCGGCATGGCTCCGAGGTCACGCGCTATGTGCCCGTACCCAAGAACCCGCACGGCTGTAATACCTCCACTGACGGCAAATACTTCATCGCCGCAGGCAAGCTCTCGCCCACCGCGAGCATGATCGAGATCAGCAGACTGGACGATCTTTTCGCCGGCAACCTCGAGAACGAACGCGATGTGATCGCCGCGGAGCCGGAACTGGGTCTTGGCCCGCTGCACACGACCTACGATGGTCGCGGTAACGCCTATACGACGCTGTTCATTGATAGCCAGATCGTCAAATGGAACATGGAAAAGGCGGTCCGCAACTACAACGGCGAAGACGTGAACTACATCGTTCAGAAGCTGGATGTTCATTACCAGCCGGGCCATAACCACGCGACCCTGGCAGAATCCAAGGATGCCGATGGCCAGTGGCTGTTCTCACTGAACAAGTTCTCCAAGGACCGTTTCCTGCCGGTGGGGCCGCTGCATCCGGAAAACGACCAGATGATCGACATCTCTGGTGAGGAAATGAAGCTCGTCCACGACACGCCAACCTTCGCCGAGCCCCACGACACGGTGATCGTCCCCAGGGACATGATCACCACCAAGCAGGTCTGGGATCGGGATGACCCCTTCTTCGCCGAAACCGTGAAACGCGCGAACGAGGACGGCATCACTCTGGAGTCGGACAACAAGGTCATCCGGGATGGCAACCAGGTACGCGTCTACATGACCTCTTCCGCACCGCGCTATGGCCTCACTGAATTCCGGGTCAAGTCAGGGGACGAAGTCACTGTGACCGTCACAAACATTGATAAGGTGGAAGACCTCAGTCATGGTTTCTGTGTTGTGGACCATGGCGTTGTCATGGAGGTGAACCCGCAGCAGACCTCCTCCATCACGTTCACCGCCGGCTCCCCCGGGGTGTACTGGTACTACTGCAACTGGTTCTGCCACGCGCTTCACATGGAAATGGCCGGACGTATGCTGGTCGAACCCGCGGATTCCTGATCCGCTGCACCACGGCCGGGCACATCGTGCCCGGTCCGTTTCTTCACCAACGGTGACAACCTTGAACCGAGCACAACGGTTTTGCAGTCTGTTGCTGGGTATGCTGCTCATGCCGGCCTGGACAATGGCCGCCATTCAGCCAGGACAGTTGGCAGAGGCACTCAGTAACGCCGAAAAGGGCGACACCCTGAAACTTGAACCCGGCCTCTTCCGAGGCCACTACCGGATTGATACACCACTGACGCTTGAAGGAAGTCCGGGCACAATCCTGGATGGCAATGGTGACGGCACCATCCTGACCATAGCCGCACCGGAAGCCACGGTTCAGGATCTGCTGCTGCGTAACAGTGGCCGTAACCTCACTGACCATGAATCAGCAATCTTCATTGAGACCCCGGGCCGCAATACCCACATCCGACGCAACCGGATTCTGGCCCAGGGCTTCGGGATCTGGGTCGACTCAGCCCCTGACGTGCTGGTCGAGCGCAACCGGATCACGGGCAATACCGACATACGGTCCCAGGACCGGGGTAACGGTATCCACCTCCACCACGTCAACGGCGCCATGATCCGGGACAATACAGTCTGCCACGCCCGCGATGGCATCTACATCAACGTCAGCGACGGCAATACGCTGGCGGAGAACCGGCTCTGCAACCAGCGCTATGGCATCCACTACATGTACTCCAACAGCAACACCGTCCGCGGCAACCAGAGCTGGGGCAATCGCACCGGCTACGCCCTGATGCAATCCACCAGACTGGATGTCATCCACAACCGCTCGGAAAACGACAAGGGGTACGGATTACTGCTCAACTACATCACACAGTCGACGCTCAGGGATAACACTGCAGTCCGCATCCAATCCTCCACAACCCCTGGCGGCACCGAAAGTATTGAAGGCGGCGAGGGCAAGGCCCTGTTCATCTACAACTCCCAGAAGAACCGGATCCATGGCAATACCCTGGCCCAAACGGCCGTCGGCATCCACATGACCGCCGGGTCCGAAAACAATGAGATCCACGGCAATTCGTTGATCAGTAACCGCACCCAGGTCAAATACGTCTCCAACCGCGCCCAGGAATGGTCAAAGGAAGGGCGCGGCAACTACTGGAGCGACTACATGGGGTGGGACATCAATGACGACGGCATCGGCGATGTTCCCTATGAACCCAACGATGCCGTCGACCGGATTCTCTGGACCTACCCCATGGCTCGCGTGCTGATGAACAGCCCGGCGGTGGAACTCATGCGCTGGGTCCAGTCCGCCTTTCCAATCCTCAAACCCCAGGGTGTGAAGGACAGCCATCCGCTGATGCGGCCTCCGGAAACGCAGGACCAACAGTCATGACCAATGCGGTGGACCTTGACCAGCTCAGCTGCCACTTCGGCGGCGTACACGCACTGACCAGCCTGGACCTCTCCCTCGGCGAGGGCGAGGTGCTCGGCCTGCTCGGGCACAACGGCGCCGGCAAATCCACAGCCATGAAACTGATCCTGGGCATTCTCAGCCCCACCTCCGGGCGGGTACGGGTCTTCGGGGAGGATCCCAGGGGACCGGGATCGGGCCGGTTGCGACTTCAGCTCGGCTATCTTCCTGAAAACGTCAGCTTCTACGACAACCTCAGCGGCCGCGAGGTTCTGGCCTACTTCGCCCGCCTCAAGCGGGTGTCTCCGAAGGAAGTCACTCGGCTGCTGGGCCAGGTGGGCCTGGATCACGCCGCCAACCGCCGGGTCCGCACCTATTCCAAGGGCATGCGCCAGAGGCTGGGGCTGGCCCAGGCACTGCTTGGCGAACCCCGGCTGCTGCTTCTTGATGAACCCACCGTGGGGCTGGACCCCATGGCCACGCGGGATGTCTACCGCACCATGGACGAGCTGCGCGCCCGGGGAACCGGCATCATCATCAGCTCCCACGTGCTGCCCGGCATCGAGCAGCACGTGGACCGGGTCGCCATTCTCGGGCGCGGCAGCCTGCTGGCGGAAGGCACCATCGAGGCCCTGCGCAGCCAGGCGGAGCTGCCGCTGACCATCCGTGTGCGACGCCAGGCGGATGCCCGCTTCCCGGAGACCGGACTGCACCCGGCGATTCAGGAAGCCATCCCCGGCTCCGACAACAGCCTGGTTCTGACGGTTCCAACCGGGGATAAACTCAGGGTGCTCAACGAGCTGCTCAACCTTCCCGGACTGGCGGATGTCTCGGTCGAACCACCGACCCTGGAGAGCCTGTACGCCCATTTCGACACCGAGCTCAACGAGGGGGAAACCCGGTATGCATGAATCCCTGGTTGTTGCCGGCAAGGAATTCCGGGACGGACTGCGTAACCGCTGGGTCCTTGCCATAACCCTGGTGTTCGCACTGCTGGCCATTGCCCTCGCCTGGTTCGGGGCCGCCGTCTCCGGCGAGGTTGGCTTCACCCGTGTCTCGACCACCATTGCCAGCCTTGCCAGCCTGGCGGTCTTCCTGATCCCCCTGATCGCCCTGATGCTGGCCTACGACAGCATTGTGGGCGAGGACGAGAGCGGCACCCTGTTGCTGTTGCTAACCTACCCGCTGAGCCGGACCGGACTGCTCGCGGGCAAGTTCATGGGTCACGCGGCCATCATGGGGCTGTCCACGCTCCTGGGCTTCGGCATTGCCGGGCTGGTGATTGTGGTCTTTGATCCCGAAGCCACCCTGGGCGCCCTCGCCGGCCCCTTCAGCCTTTTCATCGGCAGCGCCATCCTGCTGGGATGGAGCTTTCTGGCACTGTCCTACCTGATCAGCGCCGCTGCCCGGGAAAAGGCGCGTGCGGCGGGAATGGCCCTGATGGTGTGGTTCCTGTTCGTCCTTGTCTATGACCTGACGCTTCTCGGGATCCTGGTGGGCACCGAAGGACAGGTGAACGAAAGCCTCTTCCGGGTGCTGCTGATGGTCAACCCCACGGATATCTTCCGGCTGATCAACCTGACCGGTTTTGAGCAGGTTGCGGAAGCCAGTGGCATGCTCGCCATTGCCACCAGTGAGGACCACTCGGTTGCGGGCCTGATCGCCCTTCTCGGGCTCTGGGTCATTGCCCCGCTTGCCCTTGCCATCGCCGTATTCCGGCGCCGGCGCACCTGAGATCAAGGAGCCAGTATGACCACCCGACGTGAGATCATCGCTTTCCTCGGCGCCCTGCCCATCCTGTCGCTGGCAGGCTGTGGCCAGAGCGCTACCACAGACTGCCAGCCCATTGTCCTGGCCAATGACCGTGAATGCGCGCTCTGTGGTATGACCATCAGCAGCTTCCCGGGCCCCAAGGGCCAGGCCTGCGTTGACGATGGCAATACCCTTGGCTTCTGCTCCACCAATGACCTGCTTTCCTGGGCCTGGCAACCGGACGCCAAGCCCCGGATCAGTGCACTTTACGTCCATGACCTCAGCCATACCCGGTGGCAGTCGCCCTCGGACGATGCCTGGATTGAGGCAGCGAAGGCGGTCTATGTCGTCGGCCATGACCGGGAAGGCGCCATGGGCCATTCCCCAGCTCCTTTTTCACAGAAGAAGGATGCGGAACATTTTGTTGAAGCGCATGGCGGACACGTACTTGGATTCCGGGAGCTTGACTGGGACGCGCTGAAAGCCAGTTCCTAACCGCCCACCGTAATCCGTATACTGGGCTTCCAAGACCGAACATCGGAGAGACAGCCCGCTATGAGCCAGGACAGCCACAAACAGGACGCGGCCCGGGCCGCGCTGAAGCATGTGCTTCCGGAACTGACCCCACGCAGCATTCTGGGGATCGGCACCGGCAGTACCGTCAACTTCTTCATTGAGGCCCTGGCCGGGGAAAAGGACCAGTTCGACGGGGCGGTGGCAAGCTCCGAAGCCACGGCCGAGCGTCTCAGGCAGCACGGGATCCCCGTCTATGACCTCAACGCGGTGGAACCACCCCGCTTCTACATCGATGGGGCGGACGAAGCCAACCATCGCCTGGAGCTGATCAAGGGCGGCGGCGGGGCGCTGACCCGGGAAAAGATCCTGGCGGCCGCTTCCGAGACCTTCCTCTGCATCATCGACGAGACCAAACAGGTGGACATGCTCGGCGATTTCCCCCTGCCGGTGGAGGTCATCCCCATGGCCCGCAGCTACGTGGGGCGCGAACTGGTCAGACTGGGCGGCGACCCGGAATACCGCGCCGGCTTCACCACCGACAACGGCAACATCATCCTGGATGTGCACCACCTGGACCTGGGCCGCCCCATCAAGGCCGAGGAAGCCATCAACCAGATCACCGGCGTGGTCACCAACGGCCTGTTCGCCAAGCGCCCGGCGGACCGGCTGTTCGTGGCTACCGCCTCCGGTGTCACCGAAAAAGGGCGCTGATCACAGCGACAGCTGCCTGGCGATCAGCTCCTTCATGATCTCCGTGGTACCGCCTCCGATGGCCAGGATGCGGGCATCCCGGGCCAGGCGCTCCACGCCGGCTTCGCGCATGTAGCCCATGCCGCCGTGGAGCTGGACCGCTTCCCGGGTGACCTCCTCCGCCACCTCCGCGGTGAAGTTCTTGGCCATGGCCACTTCTTTCACCGGCGCCTTGCCGGCGTCCATAAGCGCCGCGCAGTGGTAGGTGTACTGGGTGGCCAACTCCACCCGGGTCGCCATATCAACCAGCTTGTGGCGGGTCACCTGGAAGCCGCTGATGGTGCGCCCGAATGCCTCACGCTCCCGGCTGTAGTCCATGGCCTTCTCCAGCGCCAGGCGCGCGGTCATCGCCCCCATGATGCACAGCATCAGCCGCTCCTGGAGGAAGTTGGTCATGATCACCATGAACCCGCCGTTCTCCTGGCCGATCAGGTTTTCCGCTGGCACTCTGACATCCTCAAAGAACAGCTCCGCCGTATCACTGGCCCACCAGCCGGTCTTCTTCAGCATGCGCCCGCGCGAGAACCCGGGCGTATCACGCTCCACCAGCAGCATGCTGATGCCGTTATGGCCGGCTTCGCCCGTGCGCACGGCCACGGTGTAGTAATCCGCCCTGTGCCCGCTGGTGATGAAGGTCTTGCTGCCGTTGATCCGGTAGTGATCGCCGTCCTTTTCCGCCCGGGTCCGGAGACTGGCCACGTCCGAGCCGCCTCCCGGCTCTGTGATCGCCAGCGCCGCCACCGCATCGCCGCGCAGCACCTCTGGCACCACCCGCTCGCGCATGGCCTTCGGCCCCCACTTCACAATGGGCGGCAGGGCAATGTCGTGGGAGCCCAGACCCGCGACCAGCCCTCCGGAGGTGCTGCGCATCAGCGCTTCACTCACCGCGACCTTGAGAAACAGATCCCCTTCCCCGGTGCCACCCAGCGCCTCTGGGTAACCAACACCCAGAAGGCCGGCATCAGCGGCCTTGCGATAAAGCTCACGCGGGAATTCACCCGCCTCTTCCCATTCATCAATATGCGGCAGCACTTCACGCTCCACAAAGCGCTGCGCCGTCTGGCGGGCCTGTTCATGGGTTTCATTGAAGCAGTGTGTTGAGGTTTTCATGAATGCCTTCCTTCAGCGGTCAGGGCCAGAGTGAACAGTCTGAGTGTGCCGCAAGCATTCATACCAAGCAAGCGCTTGGTCATGTGCTGATTTTTATCCAGGCCGATCCGCGCGTATAATTCCCGCCTGTTTCATGAAGCCTTCATTCATCCACAGAGAAAGGACACCGTCATGAACTTTGACAAGATCCCGCCCGGCAAGAACCCGCCGGAAGACATCTTCGTTGCCATCGAGATCCCGGCCAACGCCCAGCCGATCAAGTACGAAATCGACAAGGACATGGACGCTGTCCTCGTGGATCGCTTCATGGCCACCCCCATGTTCTACCCGGCCAACTACGGCTTCATCCCCAACACACTGGCCGACGATGACGACCCGCTGGACGCTCTGGTCATCACGCCCTATCCGGTCATGCCCGGCTCCATCATCCGCAGCCGCCCGGTGGGTGTTCTGAACATGGAAGACGAGGAAGGCGAGGACGCCAAGCTGGTCTGCGTTCCCCACGACAAGCTGACCACGGCCTACAAGGACGTTCAGGACGTTGAAGACGTGCCGGAGCTGCTCAAGGAACAGATCAAGCACTTCTTCGAGAACTACAAGGATCTTGAAGCCGGCAAGTGGGTCAAGGTACGCAACTGGGACAACGCCGAAGCGGCACGCAAGGCGGTTGAGGAAGCGGTCAAGGCCGCCGGCTGACGCCGTTACCGGGCGGTTCTCCGCCCGGTTACTCCCCCTCTTCCGGCTCCTCCGGCCGGGAAAAATAGAAGCCCATCACGCCATCCACCGGCAGTTCACGCACCACGGCCCACTCGTCCTCAACCTCCACGCCACTGACGAAGACACGGATCCCCTGGGCACGCAGAACCGGCGCGATGTTGGACAGGAAGAAGCGTGCCTCCCGGCGCTGATGCAGATCCCGGATGTATTCCCGGCTGATGCGTACAGCCTGTATGGCGTAGCGCCCCAGATACCCGAAGCTCACGCCCCCGGAGCCGAAATGGTCCACCATCAACCCTGCCCCGGCGCGTGAGGCTGTCTCAGCCAGCAGTGACACAGCGGCCGGCTGAACACGCAGGGCACGCTCGGGCACCACCAGCCAGAGGTTGCGGGTCTGGTCCCCGGCCGCTTCAAGCCGCATGGCCAGCCAGTGCATGAAGGTGTCATCGACCAGCGAGGCCAACCCCAGCGATACGGCCACGCTGCCGTCCAGCCCCGGCCCATCACCGGAGAGCACCCGTTCAATGACCAGGCGATCAAACGCCGGCGTCCGGCCCGAGCGCTCCAGATGGGGCAGGAAATGCGCCGCCACCTCCCAGCGCTCCGCCAGCTTCAGCCGACCCAGTACCTGGGTCATCAGGACACTGCCGTCCATGTCATGCAGCGCCTGCCATGCCAGAGCCACTTCCTCCGATACCAGTGCCGCGTCGATAGCCTCCAGCCAGCCGCCCGCTCCGTTGATCGGGGCAGCCAGGGCATGCCCCCAGCAGAGCAGGGGTTCACTGCTGGCCGCCGCCGTCGCCAGGCCCTGGTCGGCACGGGCCAGCAGTGCGCCCACACCCAGCTCCGGTTCGACCCGGGTAACGCCGGCCTGGAAGATGCCCTGCTCGGGGACACTGAAGGTGCTGTATCGCGTTGAGAGCTGTTCCACCAGCTCCTGCAGCCAGGCATCCGCCTCCACCGGCTCGACGCCGGTGATGCAGACCAGAAGATCGGCGCCCTGCCCCCGGGCAGTCACCACGCCCTCGTGATGGGACTCAAAGTCCAGCAGTGCGGCACCGCATTCCGTAAGGACCGCATTACCCTGAGCCCGACCACGGCCCTCATTGAACGACTGGAATCCGCGCGGACGGAAAACGGCCACCACGCCGCCGGCAGCGGATTCCCGGGAATGGAGCTCCGCTGCCAGCGCCTGATCAAAGGCCTCGCGGGTACGCAGTCCGGTTACCGGGTCCCGGTGGTTACGATGCTCCAGTTCGTTGATCAGACCAATCTGGCGCTCAAACGTCTCCCCCAGGCTCCGGGCCATACGGTTCAACGCCCGGGCAACACGGCCCAGTTCCCGGGAGCGGGGAGGATCAGTACGGGCCGTGAAATCATTCGTCTCAAGCGCCTGAGTCTGGAGCTCCATCTGGCGCAATGGCGCCAACAGGCGCCCGGCCCCACGCCAGGCCAGCCACAGACTTACCATCAGGAGCGCTCCGCTCCAGGCAAGACCCACCAGAAAGCTCTGCCACAGGCGCACCAGCGCGGGCATGGGGTCAGCATGCACACGCACGCTGCCCGCCGGCTCCCAGCCGTCCATTACAGTGGCTTCCCCCCTGGGCGAAGGCAGGTCAGCCCACCACTGGAACCACCCCGGAACCGGCGGCGGCCCTGTCTCCACTTCACGGCTGTGGCGCAGGGTGCCGTCCGCCCGCACCAGCTCGATCCGGGTATAGGCGCCGCTGTCGAACACCGCATCCACCAGCCGCCGCACCTGGCCCTCACGCTCAAGGGTCGAAACCGCCACGCCCAGCGCCGTCGCCGCATCCTGGGTCTGGATGCGGAGTTCATCCTGCAGGTAGGCGCCAAAGCGGCTGGCGCTGAACCAGGTGCCCGCCATCAGCACCACCGCCAGCAGCCCCCCGATGAAGATCACGAGGAGCACGCGCAGGCTGTACCCGGTGTCATCCGCTCGACGCATCATGATCCCCCGAAAAGGGCATAAAAACGCCAGATTGACACAGATCCAGAATAAACGACTATAGTGAATGCACGGAATGTGACGAAGCACACCAATAACAAGTCCTCAGTCATGACAGACACCAGCTCCCAGCAGGAGAAGCTGCGCCAGCACTTCGCCCGCCGCGTGACAACCCAGGCACGGGTGGTCCTCGAAACCTGGCAGAAGTTCCTGGAAGCCGGCGAACCACCACCCGGTCTGCGTGAAGACCTGATGGTCACCACGGAAAAGCTGGTCAAGTACGCCCGCCGGTTCGAGATGACGGATCACGAGGCGGCCGGTGACAGCATCCGGACGGCGCTCGAGATCTGGCCCGAAGGTCGCCCCATCAACACCGAGATCCGGGAAAATCTGCAGCGGGGCATGGATCAGCTCTCGCGCTGCACCCTGCGCCGCTCGGACCAGCAGGAAGACGAAACGCCCCGGACCTGGCTGCGCACGCCCATCTATCTCGCTTTCAATGACAGCGACTACGCACAGCGCATCATCCGCCAGATGGAGTTTTTCGGGTTCCGGGCCGCGGCCTTCGCAACCCCGGACGAGCTGGACGCGGAATGCGCGCGCAACAAACCCGAAACCATCGTGATCGATGTGGATTTCGGCGGCGGGGAGGCCACTGCCGGGATCGCCACCATGGAGCGTATCCAGCAACGCCATGAAACCCCCATCCCGGTGCTCTACATGAGCCGCGAGGACGGCTCCATCGAGACCCGGCTGCGGGCGGTACGCTCCGGCGGTGAGGAATTCTTCTACCAGGCCCTGGATCCGGGCCAGCTGATCGAGAAGATCGAGCACTATTCCTACGCCCATCCACCCGACCCCTACCGGGTTATGGTGGTGGACGATTCGAAAGCCCAGGCCAAGTACATCGAGAACGTGCTCCAGAAAGCCGGCATGCGCTCGCGCGTGCTGACCGACCCCATGGAGGTCATTGACGCGCTGGACGAATTCTCACCGGAAATCATCATCCTGGACATGTACATGCCGGGGTGTACCGGCACCGAACTGGCCAAGGTCATCCGCCAGCAGGACCATCTTCACAGCGTGCCCATCATCTACCTCTCCGCCGAGGAGGATGTCTCCAAGCAGCTGCACGCCATGAGCATGGGCGGTGACGATTTCCTGACCAAACCCATTGATGCCAAGCACCTGGTGGCAACCCTGCACAACCGGGGCCGGCGGGCGCGTTCGCTGCTGGCACTGATGATCCGCGACAGTCTCACCGGCCTTTACAACCACACCCACACACTGAGCCTGCTCGAATCGGAGATCAGCCGGGCGCACCAGAGCGGCCAGCCCCTGACATTCGTCATGCTGGATCTTGATCACTTCAAGCGGATCAACGATACCTATGGCCATCCCATCGGCGACCGGATCCTCAAGAGTCTGTCGCTGTTCCTCAAGCAGCGCCTGCGCAAGACCGACCACATCGGCCGTTATGGCGGCGAGGAGTTCGCGATCGTACTGCCGGACACCCGGGAGGAGGATGCGCTGGGCGTCATGAACGAGATCCGCGAGAAGTTCAGCCAGCTGCGCCAGCCGGCCGCGGGCACCGATTTCCATGTGACCTTCTCCTGTGGCGTGGCCCAGTGGTGGGGCGAATCGCCCCAGGAACTGTGCGAGCGTGCCGACACCCTGCTCTACGGCGCCAAAAGCGAGGGCCGCAACCAGGTCGTTGCAGGAGATTGATATTTCGTATCACCGCTATTGATCTACGGCTAACATGCGTTCACACTTTTCTGAACGTGCCCGGATCTTAGCGCGAAAACACAAAAACCGACGCAAAATAAGCCGAAAAGAAACAATTATGGCCACGATCCTCGCCCTCCACGGCCCCAACCTGAACCGGCTCGGCACACGCGAGCCGGGCACCTACGGGGCGGCCACCCTGGCGGATATCAACCAGCGTCTGCACGAGCAGACCAGCGAGGCCGGCCATCACCTGCTCACGCTCCAGAGCAACGCCGAATACGAGCTCATTGAACGGATCCATGACGCGGCCGATGAAGGCATCGACTTCATCCTTTTCAATCCCGCCGCTTTCACGCATACCAGCGTGGCCCTGCGGGATGCCCTGCTGGCCGCCGCGATACCGTTCATTGAGGTGCATCTTTCCAACGTGCATGCGCGCGAGCCCTTCCGCCATCACTCCTTTTTCTCGGATATTGCCGAGGGCGTGATCAGCGGGTTCGGGGCACAGGGCTATGAACTGGCCCTGACCGCCGCATGCCGCAAACTGAGGTGAATGAGAGCCCCATATGGACATTCGCAAAGTCAAGAAACTGATCGAGCTTCTGGAAGAATCCGACGTCGAGGAACTTGAAATCCAGGAAGGCGAGGATTCCGTCCGGATCAGCCGCCGCCGTGGCGATACCGTGACCATGGCCGCGCCTGCCCCGGCCCCCGCGCCCCAGCAGGCGGCACCGGCGCCCCAGCCCCAGCCGAGCGCTGGCGGTGGTCAGGCGGAGGAGAAATCCGAACCGGACGAACCCCAGGGCCACCTGGTACGCTCACCCATGGTCGGTACCTTCTACCGGGCACCCTCGCCCACCGCAGCCTCCTTCGTGGAGGTGGGCCAGAAGGTACACTCCGGTGACGCCCTCTGCATTGTCGAGGCCATGAAGATGATGAATCAGATCGAGGCCGACATCAGCGGAACCGTCTCCCAGATCCTGGTCGAGGACGGCGAGCCCGTTGAATACGACCAGCCCATGTTCGTCATCACCTGACAGCGAAGCGCCGCATCATGATCAATAAAGTACTGATTGCGAACCGGGGCGAGATCGCCCTGCGCATATTGCGGGCCTGCAAGGAACTGGGCATCCGCACCGTAGCCGTGCATTCACGCGTGGACCGCGACCTGATGCACGTCCGCCTGGCGGATGAGTCCGTGTGCATCGGACCCAACAGCGCCGCCGACAGCTATCTCAACATCCCGGCCATCATCAGTGCCGCTGAGGTAACGGACGCCGACGCCATCCACCCCGGCTATGGCTTCCTGGCCGAAAACGCCGACTTTGCCGAGCAGGTCGAGAAGAGTGGCTTCCGCTTCATCGGGCCCTCCGCCGAGACCATCCGGCTCATGGGCAACAAGGTTTCCGCCATCCGCTCCATGGTCAAGGCCGGCGTCCCCACGGTTCCGGGCTCCAATGGCCCGCTGACCGACGACGAGGAGCGCACCCGCCAGGTCGCCCGTGAAATCGGCTATCCGGTCCTGATCAAGGCCGCCTCCGGCGGTGGCGGACGCGGCATGCAGGTGGTGCACACCGAACACGCCCTGCTCAAGGGCGTGCATGTGACCCAGCGTGAGGCCCGCGGCGCCTTCGGCGACGAAACGGTCTATCTGGAGAAGTACCTGGAACGCCCCCGGCATGTGGAAGTGCAGGTGCTTGCGGACCAGCACGGCAACGTCATCCACCTGGGCGACCGCGACTGCTCCCTGCAGCGCCGCCACCAGAAGATCATCGAGGAAGCGCCCGCGCCGCACATCGATCCTCAAGCCCGGGAGCGCACGCTCCAGGCCTGCCTCGACGCCTGCCGCGAGATCGGCTATGTGGGCGCCGGCACCTTCGAGTTCCTGTACCAGGATGGCGAGTACTTCTTCATCGAGATGAACACCCGTGTCCAGGTGGAGCACCCGGTTTCGGAGATGGTCACCGGTGTCGATATCGTAGCCGAACAGATCCGTGCGGCCGCCGGCGAAAAGCTGCGCTACCGCCAGGAGGACATCGAGATCCGCGGCCATGCGCTGGAATGCCGCATCAACGCCGAGGATCCCAAAACCTTCTCGCCCAGCCCGGGCCATGTGGAACGGTTCCACCCACCGGGCGGGCTTGGCGTGCGCGTGGATTCGCACCTGTATTCCGGCTACAGCATCCCGCCGTACTACGACTCCCTGGTGGGCAAGCTCATCACTTTCGGCGAGAGCCGCGACATCTGCCTCACCCGCATGCACAACGCGCTGGATGAGCTGGTCGTCATCGGCATCAAGACCAACGGATCACTGCACCAGCGGCTGGTTCGTGATGAAGGCTTCCGCAGCGGAGACATCACGATCCACTACCTGGAACAGCTGATCCGAAGGGACTGAGCCATGGCCTGGGTCCAGCTCCACATCCAGTCGGACAGTGAGCATGCCGAGCTGCTGGAACAGATGCTGCTCGAGGCCGGTGCCGAGGCCGTGAGCATGGAAGACAGCGAGGATACCCCGCTCTATGAACCGGAGCGGGGCAGTACGCCGTTGTGGGACAGCACCACGGTTACCGGGCTGTTCCAGGGCGACGCTGATCTCGCCGGCGTCCAGGCCCAGGTGGCGGAAGCCTACCACTCGGTCACCCAGACCCACCTGGAATCCATGGAAACGGAACTGCTTGAGGACAGGGAATGGGAGCGGGCCTGGATGGATGACTTCCGGCCCGAACGCTTCGGCAACCGCCTCTGGATCTGCCCGAGCTGGCAGGATCCGCCGGAACCGGATGCGGTGAACATCACCCTGGACCCTGGGCTGGCATTCGGCTCCGGCACACACCCCACCACCCGGCTCTGCCTGGAATGGCTGGACGCCAACCCAGTCAGGGATCTGGAAGTCGTGGATTACGGCTGCGGCTCCGGCATCCTCGGGCTGGCAGCGCTCAAACTGGGCGCCCGGCACGTTGTCGGCACCGACAACGACCCTCAGGCTCTGGATGCCAGTCGTGACAACGCCCGGCGCAACGGCATTCCCGATGACGCCCTGGCGCTGTATGCCCCGGAGGACCAGCCGGATACCCGCTGTGACCTGATGCTTGCCAACATACTGGCCCAGCCATTACTGTCTCTGGCACCAACACTGGCCGGTCAGGTACGGCCGGGCGGACGGATTGTGCTTTCCGGCATCCTGTCCAGCCAGGCCGACTCGATCAGTGATCGCTATGCCCACTGGTTCCACATGCAGTCACCGACGGAACAGGAAGGCTGGATCTGCCTGACCGGCACCCGCCACACGGACTGAAGTGGAGCCGACTGCATGGCCACAGAATCGGAAACCCTCACCCGCTGCCCCTACTGCCAGACGCGGTTCCGGGTAACCCCGCGCCAGATAGAGGCGGCCAGGGGACGGGTACGCTGTGGCCACTGCCTGTACGTGTTCAATGCCGTTGAACACGCCGAGCCGGAAGAAGACCCCACCACCAAACCCCAGTCCACAGCCCCACAGGAGCCGTCTTCCGGAACGGAAACCGACGCGGACGACCTGGTCTTCGACGACAACCCGGAGGAGGACGCTCAGGATAGCCGCTACGCCGGCCACGACGAGCTCGAGGAAGAAGCTTTCAGCGAGGACTTCCTGGCGCTGGATGCCGGCGACCGTTCGGGCTTCCGCAGCGAGCTCGACGACCTGGATTCCCGGGAACAGCTGGAGGATGATGAAAGCTGGGCGGAGTCACTCCTGCAGGAGGTCGAGAGTGAACCGACCGAAGCCCCCGACAAGCCCGACTCCCCTGCCCCGGAACCACCGCCCCGGGAAAAGACGCCTGACCCGGAGCCCGAGCTGGAGCCTGGTCCCCGACCGGAACCCCGGAATACAGCCCCTAGCGGGCCGGACTGGCAATCACTGAGCACCGACCCCATTGTCACCAGTCGGCCCGACCGCTGGCGCTGGCTGCGCAGACTGGCATGGCTGCTGGGCATTGCCGGTATGGCCGCCCTTCTCGTCTACCAGCTGGGCTGGTACCGTTTCGAACGGCTGGCGCTCTACGAGCCGATCCGCCCCTGGTACGAGCAGGCCTGCGAATGGGCTGGGTGTGAGCTGCCCCCCCTGGTCGCCACCGACGCGCTGGAACCGCGCCGCCTGGTGGTCCGCAGCCATCCGGACATGGCCAATGCCCTTCTGCTGGAGGTCACTATTGTCAACGAAGCCGGCTTTGACCAGCCGTGGCCCGCCATCGCCCTGAGCTTCTCCAACCTCAACAACGATGTGGTGGCCCAGCGCGTTTTCCAGCCACAGGCCTACCTGGCGGACGACGAAGCACAACGTGGCCGCATTCCCTCCGGGGAGGGGCGGCGTATCCGTCTGGGACTTCAGGACCCGGGCAAGGACGCCATCAATTACCGGATCGACTTCCTCCCCGCGCGTCAATAGTCCCGACCCAAAAATACTCGGTTTTTCAGCCAGCCATCCCCTTTAATGGGATGAGAGCCCGGAGTATCATTGTCTCCCCCTGAGCTGGTCGAGATTTGACCAACCCGCACGGATCCAATCACCGGGAGAACGCTGTGGTCGCCATTGGCCCCCATACGCTGCCCAACAACCTGGTTCTGGCCCCCATGGCGGGTGTCACGGACAGACCCTTCCGGCTCCTGTGCCGCAGAATGGGTGCTGGTCTCGCCATCTCGGAAATGGTTACAGCGGACGCCAGCCTGTGGAGTTCGCGCAAATCCCGCCAGCGGATGGACCACGACGGGGAATCTGAGCCCATCGCGGTCCAGATCGCGGGCGGCGATGCCCCGATGCTGGCCGAGGCCGCCCGTTTCAACGTCGCCAATGGCGCCCGGATCATCGACATCAACATGGGTTGCCCCGCCAAGAAGGTCTGCAACAAGGCCGCGGGATCCGCGCTGATGCGCGATGAAGCCCTGGTGCGCGAGATTCTGGAATCCGTCGCGGCGGCCGTGGATGTGCCGGTCACGCTCAAGATGCGCACCGGCTGGGACCGGGATAACAAGAACGCGGTGACCATCGCACGCATGGCCGAAGACGCCGGCATTGCCGCACTGGCGGTACACGGGCGAACCCGGGCCGACGCCTATAAGGGCGAGGCGGAATACGGGACCATCGCTCAGGTCAAGCAGGCGGTGGATATCCCCGTCTTCGCCAACGGCGATGTGGACACCCCCCGCAAAGCCGCACAGGTTCTGCGGGAAACCGGCACCGATGGCCTGTTCATCGGTCGGGCCGCCCAGGGCAGGCCCTGGCTCTTCCGCCAGATCAACCACTATCTGGCCACGGGGGAGGAGCTCCCGGACCCCGGAGCGGAGGAAATCCGCAACATCCTGATGGGGCACGTGGAGGCGCTGCACGCCTTCTATGGCGAGTACATCGGGCTGCGGGTGGCACGCAAGCACGTGGGCTGGTACCTGCAGGCCCGTGATCCGGACAAGACATTCCGCCGGCACTTCAACCGCATTGAGGACGCCGGCGCGCAGCTTCAGCTGCTCGATCATTACTTTCAAGGCATCCAGACAGAAGAGGTACGTGTCGCATGAGCACTGAATTCATGGCCGAGGACAACCGGGCCCGGCAAACCGACGAGCCCCTCACAACGGCGGCCGGCAACGGTCAGACCGTCACACTGCGCGACAGCGTGGAACAGGCTCTGGAGAACTACTTCTCCCAGCTCGACGGCGCGCCGGTCAGCGACGTCTACCAGCTGGTGCTGTCCGAGGTGGAAGCGCCGCTGCTGGAGAAGGTCATGGAGTACACCGGTGACAACCAGACGCGTGCCTCCGCCATGCTCGGTCTCAACCGGGGCACCCTGCGCAAGAAGCTCAAGCAGTACGGCCTGCTGTAAGGAATCGGAGCCATCATGACGGAACAGCCCAATGCGACCCCCATACGCCGGGCGCTGATCAGCGTCTCGGATAAGACCGGTATTGTTGAATTCGCCCAGGCCCTGCGCGAGCGCGGCGTGGAGATCCTCTCCACCGGCGGCACTTTCCGGCTTCTGACCAGCAGTGGTATCGAGGCGAAGGAAGTCTCCGACCACACCGGCTTCCCGGAAATCATGGGTGGCCGGGTCAAGACGCTGCACCCGCTCATCCATGGCGGCATCCTTGGCCGCCGTGGCACGGACGACAGCGTTATGGCGGAACAGGGAATCGACCCCATCGACATGGTGGTCGTGAACCTCTACCCCTTCGAACAGACCGTTGCCGACCCGGACTGCGACCTGCCCACCGCCATCGAGAACATCGACATCGGCGGGCCAGGCATGCTCCGCGCTGCTGCCAAGAACCACCAGGATGTTGCTGTTGTCGTGAATGCCGACGATTACGACCCCATCCTGAATGAAATGGATGCCAACGACGGCGGTCTACGCAGCGCCACGCGCTTTGACCTGGCCACCCGGGCCTTTGAGCACACGGCCGCCTACGACGGCGCCATCGCCAACTACCTGGGCGGCCGGCTGGACAGCCAGGCGGAGCCGGATCCCTTCCCGCGCACCTTCAACAACCAGTTCGAAAAGGTGCAGGACATGCGTTACGGCGAGAACCCGCACCAGAGTGCCGCGTTCTACCGTGAACGTGGCGCTACCGAGGCGTCCGTCTCAACCGCGCACCAGCTCCAGGGCAAGGCCCTGTCCTACAACAACGTGGCGGACACCGACGCCGCCCTGGAATGCGTCAAGCCCTTCGCGGATCCGGCCTGCGTGATCGTCAAGCACGCCAACCCCTGTGGGGTGGCCATCGGCTCGGACCTGAAGCAGGCCTACGAACTGGCCTTCGCCACCGACCCGACCTCATCCTTCGGCGGCATCATCGCCTTCAACCGCCCCCTGGATCCGGAAGCGGCGGCTGCGATCATCGAACGCCAGTTCGTGGAAGTGATCATCGCACCGGAAATCACGCCGGAGGCAGCGGAGGTGCTGGCAGCCAAAAAGAACGTGCGCGTGCTGGCCTGTGGCCCCTTCAATGACGAACGGATTGCGGCCTGGGACTACAAGCGGGTCACCGGTGGCCTGTTGGTTCAGGACCGGGATCTGGGCATGGTCGATGAGAACACCCTGCAGATGGTGACCGACCGTTCGCCCTCACAGGACGAACTGGAAGATCTGCTGTTCGCCTGGGAAGTGGCCAAGTACGTCAAGTCCAACGCCATCGTCTACGCCCGCCATGGCCGCACCATCGGCATCGGCGCCGGCCAGATGAGCCGTGTCTACAGTGCGCGCATTGCCGGCATCAAGGCCGCCGACGAAGGGCTTGAAGTCAAGGGCTCGGTCATGGCCTCGGATGCCTTCTTCCCGTTCCGGGACGGCATCGACCAGGCGGCCGAAGCGGGCATCCAGGCGGTGATCCAGCCCGGCGGCTCCATGCGCGATCAGGAAGTGATCGACGCCGCCAACGAGCACGGCATCGCCATGGTCTTCACCGGCATGCGTCACTTCCGGCATTGAGGTGCTTATGCAGATCCTGATCATCGGCGGCGGTGGCCGCGAACACGCACTGGCCTGGAAGGCGGCCCAGTCACCGCAGGTCCAGCAGGTGTACGCCGCGCCCGGCAATGCCGGGACCGCCCGTGAGCCGGGTGTTGAGAACGTGGCGCCGGCGGACGACGACATTGATGGCCTCGTTGATTTTGCCACGAACAGGACCATTGACCTGGTCATCGTCGGTCCCGAGGCGCCACTGGTTGCGGGTATCAGTGACCGGCTGCGTGCAGCCGGCATAGCCGTTTTCGGTCCCAGTGAAGCCGCCGCCCAGCTGGAAGGGTCCAAGAGCTTCGCCAAGGACTTCCTGGCGCGCCACAGCATCCCCACTGCCGATTACCGGACCTTTGGGGACATGGAGGCGGCACTGGAGTACCTGCGAGAGAAAGGTGCGCCCATTGTGGTCAAGGCGGACGGCCTGGCCGCCGGCAAGGGCGTGATCGTGGCGGAGACCCTGGCCGAGGGGGAAGATGCCGTGCGCGACATGCTCGCCGGCAACACCTTCGGCGATGCCGGCCACCGCGTGGTCATCGAGGAATGCCTGGCCGGCGAGGAAGCCAGCTTCATCGCCATGGTGGATGGCTCCAACATCCTGCCACTGGCCAGCAGCCAGGACCACAAACGGGTGGGCGATGGCGACACCGGCGCCAACACCGGTGGCATGGGCGCCTATTCCCCTGCCCCCGTGGTTACGGAGGAGGTCCACGAACGCATCATGCGGGAAGTCATCGAGCCCACGGTTGCCGGCATGGCGGACGAGGGCCACCCCTACACAGGCTTCCTGTACGCCGGGCTCATGATCACCCCCAACGGCTCCCCCAAGGTCATCGAGTTCAACTGCCGGCTGGGCGACCCGGAAACCCAGCCGCTGCTGATGCGGCTGCGCTCGGACCTCGTCCAACTCTGCCTCGCCGCCACCCAGGGTGGACTGGGCCGGCAGCAGTGCGACTGGGATGAGCGCCCCGCCCTGGGCGTGGTGATGGCCGCCGGCGGCTACCCCGCCAAATACCGTAAGGGCGATGCCATCACCGGCCTGGATGACCTGGACGGCGACGGCCTCAAGGTTTTCCACGCCGGCACCCAGCAGGAGGCTGATGGTCGTGTGACCACCGCCGGCGGCCGGGTCCTGTGCGTGACCGCGCTGGGCGGAACGGTCGAGCAGGCCCAGAAGGCGGCCTATGCGGGCGTTGATCGCATCCGGTGGGACGACGCCTACTGCCGGCGGGATATCGGCTTCCGCGCGCTCAACCGGGACTGATTCGGCACTCCGCAGACCAGGGGCGTATCGGCTGTCTGACAGCGAGACTCCTTGACACCCCTGGTTTCCAGGCCAACTATGCAAGACATGAGAGGAAAAGGAGACCCATCATGTCGCCGTTAATGCTGTTCCGGCTGATCCTTCCATCCAGCGGCGCATGGGCCAGGCTGCGCGATCATCCGCCCTCTGTTCTGGCGCTTATCCTGTTCCCCGTCCTGCCTCTGGCGCTGATTCCACCGATCATGCTCTATCAGGCGGGCACAGGTTATCCGGAAGCCTTCGGCGACGCCTTCGCCGGGCGCGAATGGGGCTACATCACCATCATCCTTTTCCTCGCGGAACTGCTGACGTTCGCCGTCATGGGCTGGCTGATCCATGAAGTGGGCAATACCCGCAGCGCCCACATCAGTGCCCACAGTGCCTACCTGGTGGCCGCCGTTGCGCCCGTGCCCATGTGGCTTTCCGCGTTTGCGCTCTTCGTTCCGAGCCTGACGGTCATAACAAGCATCGCCCTGATCGGACTGATATGGAGCTGCGCCATCGTTTTCCGGGGGATAAGCCACCTCTGCCGGATTGGAGCGGACGTGGAGGCCATGTCGATCACCTACACGGTTATGGCGGCAAGCGTGCTGGCCTGGGGTCTGCTGCTGGCAATCATCTGGGGTCTGTAAAGCGTGGAGCCCCTGCTCACCTGGACAATGCTGGTGGCGGCAGCCTTTCTGGGGGGCGGCATCAATGCCGTAGCCGGGGGCGGTAGTTTCTTCACCTTCCCGGCACTGGTGTGGGCCGGCGTGCCACCGGTGGCCGCCAACGCCTCCGGGACCATGGCGCTGCTCCCCGGCTACATGGCCAGCACCTGGGGGTTCCGCGAGGATCTGAAGGCACCGGAGCAACTCTCCATGGCAGCAGTCCTGGCCACCAGCCTGATCGGTGGCAGCCTCGGAGCCGGCCTTCTACTGATCACACCGGATGCGGTCTTCAGCGATATCGTCCCCTGGCTGCTGCTGGCCGCCACCCTGCTGTTCGCCCTCGGGCCACGCCTGCTGCGTAACCTGAATACCAGCGGAGGCGAGTCCCGCCCTGGCGTCCAGATCACAGCACTTCTGGCGGTCTGTATCTACGGCGGCTACTTCAATGGCGGCCTCGGAATCGTGCTTCTGGCCACTTTCGGGCTGCTCGGCCACACCGGTCTCAACCGGATGCAGGGCCTCAAGAACCTCATCTCCGCCGTACTTACCGCTATCGCCGTGGCACTCTATGCCATCGGCGGGGCCATTATCTGGATCAAGGCCCTGGTCATGATGATCTCGGCGGTGGCGGGCGGCTATGTGGTCGCAAGGGTAGCCCGGAAGCTGCCGGAGGCGACCATACGCGCCGTGGTCATCGTCACGGGCGCGATCATGACAGCGGTGTTCTTCCTCAACTGATCAGTCTTCCGCCTTACGCTCCGAATAACGGCTGACCAGATACTCCGAGCGATCACGCAGCAGCAGGGTAAACTT
The DNA here is from genome assembly GCF_002286965.1 of Halovibrio salipaludis. GTDB lineage: Bacteria > Pseudomonadota > Gammaproteobacteria > Pseudomonadales > Oleiphilaceae > Halospina > Halospina salipaludis. The sequence goes on from NZ_NSKD01000001.1 coordinate 61,731, forward strand.
CACCAGCTCCTCCATCACGTCCACTACCCGGTCGTAGAGCGGTGACGGCAGCATCCGGCCCGCCTCATCGAATTCCTGGTAGGCCTTGGGCACGGAGGACTGGTTGGGGATGGTGATCATGCGCATCCAGCGCCCGAGGATACGCAGGTTGTTCACCGCGTTGAACGACTGGGAACCGCCGGAGACCTGCATCACCGCCAGGGTCCGTCCCTGGGTGGGCCGCACGCCGCCGACCGAAAGCGGCAGCCAGTCGATCTGGGTCTTCATGATCCCGGTCATGTTGCCATGACGCTCCGGGCTGACCCAGACGTGCGCCTCGGACCACTGGGAAAGCTCCCGAAGTTCCTGCACCTTGGGGTGATCCGCCTCCGCATCGTCCGGCAGCGGCAGGCCCGAGGGATTGAACATTCGGGTCTCGGCGCCGAACTCATGCAGAAGGCGCTGCGCCTCCTCGGCCAGGAAGCGGCTGTAGGAGCGCTCCCTGAGGGAGCCGTAGAGCAGCAGGACCCGGGGTGGATGGGTGCTGCCGGGACTGTTCAGTTTCTCAAGATCCGGATGATCCAGGAACGTCCGGTCCACGTTCGGCAGATCCGCATTTTCTGACACTGTACTGTTCCTCACCTATCCCATTTAAAGCAGCGCGCTAACGTCTCAACCCGCCGCCAGTTCAACACCGTCAACGAAAAGCCGCCGGAACCCCAGAAACCCTTCCAGCCGCACCGTCAGCGGATGCTCAATCCGAAGATCATCCGCCACATGGACGCGGATGCCCTCCCTGGTCTCAGAAACGTAGCCAGTGGGATCTTCCGGCTCGCCCAGGTCTGCCACGGGCACGGATGCCGAACCACCACAACAGCCATGGCGGGTGGAAGCGCGCAGCATCATGCTGCCACCCTGCCGGGCGACCCAGTCCCTGGCCTCGGGTGTTATCTCAATGTCGAGCCCGGTCATCGCCCACTCGCCTGCACTTCCGGGAAATACTGGCGGGTCTGGTTCGCAATCCAAACCAGCCCCAGCATCAAGGGCACCTCAACCAGCACACCGACCACCGTGGCCAGTGCCGCCCCGGACTGCAGCCCGAACAGTGAAATGGCCGCCGCCACCGCCAGCTCAAAGAAGTTGCTGGCGCCAATCATGGCCCCCGGCGCGGCCACGGAGTGGGGGACCTTCCAGGCCTTGGCCCAGCCATAGGCGAGCAGGAAGATGAGAACAGTCTGGACAATAAGCGGCACGGCAATCAGCGCGATATGCAGCGGATTCTGGAGAATCACCTCACCCTGGAAGGCGAACAGCAGCACCAGGGTCAGGATCAGGCCAACGGGGGTTACCGGGCCCAACCGCTTCATGAAAACGTTATCGAAGTAATCAATGCCCTTTCTGGCAATCACGTAGCGGCGCGTGGCATAGCCGGCCGTCAGGGGAATCACGATGTAGAGGAAGACTGAAAGCGCGATGGTGTCCCAGGGAACAATGATGTTCGACAGCCCCAGAAGCACCATCACGATAGGGGCGAAGGCGAACAGCATAATGATGTCGTTCAGCGAGACCTGCACCAGGGTGTAGGCCGCGTCACCGCGCGTCAGGTAACTCCAGACGAACACCATGGCCGTGCAGGGGGCGGCCCCCAACAGGATGGCCCCGGCCAGGTACTGGCGTGCCATATCCTCGGCAATGAAGGGCGCGAACACCACCAGCAGGAAGAACCAGGCAATGGCAAACATGGTGAAGGGCTTGATCAGCCAGTTCACGGCGGTAGTAATAACCAACCCTTTGGGCTGACGGCGGACGCCCGCGATGGAGGCAAAATCCACCTGCACCATCATCGGGAAGATCATGGCCCAGATCAGGATCGCGACCGGGATCGACACCTGCGCGTACTCAAAGCGCGACAGCACATCCGGCACCACCGGCGCGAACTGCCCCAGGGCAATGCCAATCACAATCGCAAGTGCCACCCAGACCGACAGGTAGCGCTCGAACAGGCCCATACCCTCCTTGATGTTCGGGGTATCATCAGTGCTACTCACGCTTGACCTCCATCAACTTCATCGCGGATCAGGGATTCAACCCGTGCCCTGATGTCATCCCGAACGGCACGGAACTGCTCCATAATCGTCTCGTCCGACCCCTGGGCTTTTGCCGGGTCCGGCAGTCCCCAATGGCGCTTTTCGGTACCCGGCGGCAGCATCGGACAGGACTCGTCCGCATCACCGCAGACCGTGACCACCAGATCCGCCCATTCCAGGTGCGCATCCGTCAGGATGGTGGACGCCTGATCCCGGATATCCACGCTGGCCTCATCCATCACCTTGATGGCCCTCGGGTTCTGGCCATGGGCTTCCAGACCGGCGGAATCCACGCTCACGCGATCCCCGGCCAAATGCCGCAGGACCCCCTCGGCCATCTGGGAGCGACAGGAGTTACCGGTACACACGAACAACACATTCATCGTCAAACCTCATTGGGCCGTTTCTAAAGAAGGGCGTTGAGTCATGCAGGAAAGACGGGCACTGAGCTCGCCCAAATCCCGCGCCTCCAGCGCCGAGCGCAGGACCTGGCGAGCCCAGTCAGGAAGGTCCGTGGCCAGACGGTAATGCACCCACTGTCCCCGGCGCTCATCCTGCACAATGCCCTGATCCCGGAGCTGGGAAAGGTGGCGCGAGATACGCGGCTGTGAAAGCTCAAGGGCCGCAACCAGCTCGCAGACACAGAGCCGCCCTTCCTGCTCAAGGAGCAACAGGCTGTTCAGCCGGGTGGTGTCTGAAAGCGCACGGAAGAACTGCTCAGGCGTTACCATATCCGCATATCCATATATGTACAATCGCGATCCTACACGGAGTGAGGCGTCATGAAAAGATCCACACTGCCCTGAATCTACAGCGACGGAAACTCGAGCTCGGGCACCCCCCAGCGCCGCCGGATCCAGTTGATGGACCGGAACACGGCCGGGCGCTCAACCACCCAGCGTTCCAGGCGGTATTTGCCCGGGAAGTTGAGAAGCGTCAGCGAGATGAGGATGGTCAGAAGCCCCTGCCCCGGCAGCACCAACATCGCGATCCCTGCAAGAAGAAGGATCAGGCCCAGAAGGTTCTTCAGAATGAGTGCCAGCACCCCCAGCAGCGGATAGCGGCCCTGGAGGAGATAGCGCTGGCGGCGCGGCCGGGTGAAATAGTCCGACGGAATCCGGGCGATGACGAACGGCACCGCCACCAGCGTGGCCACAAACATCAGGAGGGAGACGCCCCCAAGGGCCCACAGGAGGGTTTCATGGCGCTCAAACCAGCGGACCAGCATTGCAAACAGTGCTTCCATCAGTTACTCCCGGAAAACCAGCGCCAAGGCTAGCGCGTTCCGTCGCCACTGCGAAGGCCCTTGGAGAATGGCAACGTGGCCCCCATCACATCCTACAGTTGCCGCATGAACTGATCACTTCCTATACTCGATACCGTATGGGGAGATAACAACCGGATGCTGGAGGGCACCTATGGAACAGAAAACCCCTCAAAGGGAAACGGCTCGGTCATTCCGAAGTGACCGCTTTTCACCGCTGGGTCTGACGCAGTCACTCATTGAGCCGAACAGCACCGCCACCGGCGCCGAGCGCTGGATGGCGGAAAAATTCCTGTCGGTAGCCGGCAACCCGCCCCTGACCCTGGATCTATGGGGAACCCAGGAGATCACGCCCTCCGGGCAGAGCCCACGGTACCGCCTGCGGGTGGCGGACCGTTCCGCCCTGTATGAACTCATGACCAACCCGAACCTGGCCTTCGGCGACCTCTACAGCGAAGGGCGGCTGGAGATGGACGGCCACATGCCGGATCTTCTCACGGATCTCTACCGCTCACTGGACCAGGCCTACGAGAAGCTGCCGCTGTTCCTGCGCATGCTGTGGCGCGACCAGGCACCACGCTCGACCAGCCTCAAGGCCGCGAAGGACAACATTCATCACCATTACGACATGGGCAACGATTTCTACCAGCTCTGGCTGGACCGGGCCCAGATGCAGTACACCTGCGCCTACTACGAGGACCCGGACATTACCCTGGAACAGGCCCAGCTCGCCAAGCTTGAGCTGGTCTGCCGCAAGCTGCAGCTCCAGCCCGGCGAGACCGTGGTGGAAGCCGGCTGTGGCTGGGGCGGACTCGCCCGCTACATGGCGAAGCACTACGGCGTGAAGGTGCGCGCGTTCAACATTTCCGAGGAACAGGTGACCTTCGCGCGCGAGAAAGCGAAGGAGGAAGGCCTGGAGAACCAGGTGGAGTACGTGCTGGACGATTACCGCAACATCTCCGGCCTGTACGACCGGTTCGTGTCCGTGGGCATGCTCGAACACGTGGGAACCGACTACTATCCGGACCTGGCCGCGGTCATCCGCCGGCACATGAAAACCGAGGGCCTGGCACTGGTTCATTCCATTGGGCGCAACTACCCGATGCGCACCAACGCCTGGATCGAGAAGCGGATCTTCCCCGGCGCCTATCCGCCCAGCATCACCGAATTCACCAGCATCGGCGAGGCCGGTCCCTTCTCGGTGCTGGATGTGGAGAACCTGAGGCTGCATTACGCCGAAACCCTGGAGGACTGGCTCGCCCGCTTTGAGGCCAACATCGACACCGTGCGCGAGATGTACGGTGAGAACTTCGTCCGGGCCTGGCGTCTCTACCTGGCCGGCTCGATCGCCTCGTTCCGGGCGAACGCACTCCAGCTGTTCCAGATGGTGCTGGCGCACCCCGAGAACAACAATGTGCCGCGCAACCGCAAACACCTCTACACCAGTTCCAACGTGCCGCCGGAGGGCAGTTACTGATGGTACAGCGCTATGATGCACTGATCGTTGGTGGCGGGCCGGCCGGCTCCACCATGGCACGGACCCTGACGCAGCGGGGCTACCGCACCCTGGTGGTCGACAAGCAGACCTTCCCCCGGGACAAAACCTGCGCGGGCTGGGTCACGCCCGCCGTGCTGGAGCTCCTGGCCATCAACCCGGATGACTACCGGCGGGAGAACATCATGCAGCCCATACACCGCTTCCGCATCGGCATGATGGGGCAGAAGGCGGTGGAGAATGACCATGGCAGCGAGCCCGTCAGCTACGGCATCCGCCGCTGTGAGTTCGACCACTACCTGCTCGAGCGCAGCGGCAGCGATCGGGCCGAGGGCGTCAAGTTCAAGTCCCTGGAACGCACCGACGACGGCGAATGGTGCCTGAACGGCGAGTACCAGGCGCCGCTGGTCATCGGCGCCGGTGGTCACTTCTGCCCGGTAGCGGCCACGATCGGCGAAGGCCCCGGCAGCCACGAAACCTCGGTGACCGCCAAGGAAGTGGAATTCGAGATGACGCCGGAGCAGGCCCGGCACTGCCGGGTCCGCGAGGATACACCGGAACTCTGGTTCTGCCGCGACCTGATGGGCTACGCCTGGGTCTTCCGCAAGGACAACTTCCTCAACATCGGTCTCGGCCGCGAGGACCCGGACGACCTCAAGCAGCACCTCAACAGTTTTGTCGCGAGAATGCAGGCCGAGGAGCGGATACCCGACGACCTGCCCGGGAAGTTCAAGGGCCATGCCTACCTGCTCTACGACCATGCGGAAAGACCGCTGGTCGATGACGGCATCCTCCTGATCGGCGATTCCGCCGGCCTCGCTTACACCCAGAGCGGTGAAGGCATTCGCCCGGCCGTGGAATCCGCCTTCCTGGCGGCCGATGTCATCCAGGAAGCGCCGGATTACCGCGCTGCCAGCCTCCAGCCCTACGCCGACCGCCTGCGCGAGCGTTTCGGCACCCGCGAGGTGGAGCACGAGGGCGGCGGCCTGGACCTTCCGGACTGGGCCAAACTGCGCATCGCCCCGGCGCTCATGAAAACGCACTGGTTCACGCGCCGGGTGGTGACCGAACGCTGGTTCCTGCACGAGCATGTACCGGCGCTGGAGACCGCGTCCTGACGACAAGCCGAGTTCGCCAGTCCCCGCGTCACGGGTGATCTTCGTCACCATGGCCGACGGGGATTGTACCCGCCCCGAGCGATCCCCAGAATCAGGGCATCAGTCATCCCAGAACCAGGCCGTTTCCCCATGACCAACCTGCATATCGACATCGTTTCCGACATCGCCTGCCCCTGGTGCGCCATTGGCTATGCCCGTCTGGAGCAGGCGATGGACCAGCTCTCCGGCGAATTCAATTTCACGGTGAGCTGGCATCCGTTCGAACTCAACCCGGACAAGGACGCCGACGGCGAACCCATCCTGCAGGCCCTGAGCCGTAAGTACGGCCGCAGCCCCGAGGAAATGGAGAAGGCCCAGAACGACATGACGGCCATTGCCCACGAACTCGGCCTGAATTTCGAGCGCATGCAGGAGCGCTACACCCGGAATACCTTCAACGCACACCGGCTGGTCATGTGGGCCGGCGAACAGAACCGCCAGACCGAGATGAAAAAGGCCTTCTTTGAGGCCTATTTCGGGCGCGCGGCCGATATTTCAGACGATGAGGTACTGCTGGAATGCGTGGCTACCATCGGCCTGGATACGGACGAGGCGCGCCGGGTCCTGGATGAGGGCGACTACGCGGAGGCTGTCCGGAAGGAAGAGGCCTATTACCAGAAGGCCGGCATCTCCGCCGTCCCGGCCTACGTCATCAACCAGCAGTACCTGATCTCCGGCGCCCAGGAGCCGGATTACCTTGTTCAGGCATTCCGCGACATCCAGGCGGGCACCGCGGCCTGACCGGGGCGGGCGGACCTACTCCCCCGGGGTAACCAGTTCCGCCCGCATACGCGGCAGATACTCTGGATAATGGCCGTTCACGAATACGACTAGCGACTCGCGTATGGCACACCGCAGGTTCCAGAGCTGGGTGGAATCCGCTGCGCTCATCAGAAAACGGACCTGCATGCCGCGCTCCCCCGCCTCAATCACCTGAACCGATGCCGTCTTCCCATCCCATTCCGCGGAGGCCGCCAGCAGGCGTGAGAACTCCTCGCGCAGCGGCTCAAGGGGCATCGCGTAGTCCAGCCACAGCACAACCCCGCCCATGAGGTCCGTGTTGTGGCGGGTCCAGTTCTGGAAGGGATTCTCTATGAACCACTGCAGCGGCATAACGATCCGCCGCAGGTCCCACACCCGCAGCACCACGTAGGTGGCCGTAACCTCTTCGACCCAGCACCATTCGCCTTCCACGTTCAGCACATCATCAATACGGAAGGGTTCGGTAAGCGCGATCTGCATGCCCGCCAATAGATTGCCCAGGACCGGGCGTGCCGCGAACCCCAGGACGATCCCGCCGATACCGGCGGAGGCCAGGAGGCTGGCCCCGAACTGGCGCATGGGCTCGAACGTCATCAGCGCCAGACCGGCACCGATGATAACCACCAGAACGTTCAGGCCGCGCACCAGGAAGCGCGTCTGGGTCTCCACTTTCCGGGCTCGCCGCCACTCACCCGCCTCAACGGGATTGAGCGTGACGATGACATCGCCGATCGCCGAGGCGCACCGTACCGCCGCCCAGGTCACGGCCAGAATCAACAGCAGGCTGGCGGCATGCCGCATGCCGGACAGCAACGGCAGTTGATCCCCGACACCCTGCAATACCGCATTCACGGCAATCAGACACAGGGACACACCAATGGGGCCAGCGGCGGCATCCAGAAAAAGCCGCGCCGTGTCGGTGGCCCTCGTGAAGTGGCGAATGACAGCCAGTGACAGCCGATAGCCAACCAGCGTGGCGACTACCGCAAACACCACGGCCACCAGCGGGAACAGCCATGTCCCCAGCACAGTCTCCAGTGAAGCCAGCATCAGGCGTTACCGAGTGACTTGACCGCCTCGATCATCTCCACCATCACCTTCTGGGCATCGCCGTACACCATGTGGGTGTTATCCGCGAAGAAGAGCTCGTTCTCGACGCCGCTGTAGCCCCTGCCCTGACCGCGCTTGACCACGAAGGCTTGCTGCGCATGGTCCACGTTCAGGATGGGCATGCCGTAGATGGGGCTGGACTCGTTGCTGCGCGCCGCCGGGTTCACCACGTCATTGGCGCCAATCACCAGGGCCGCGTCCGACAGCGCGAACTCTTCGTTGATGTCCTCCAGGTCATGGATGATGTCATAGGGAATGCCCGCCTCTGCCAGGAGCACGTTCATGTGCCCCGGCATGCGCCCGGCCACGGGATGGATCGCGAAAGCCACCTCGACACCCTGCTTCTGCAGCAGCTTCACGAACTCGTAAAGCTTGTGCTGGGCCTGCGCCACCGCCAGCCCATAGCCGGGAACAATGATCACCTTCGATCCGTAGTACATGGAGATAGCGGCATCCGACGCATCCACCGATTTCATGGAGCCCTCGATACCGCCGGAGCCATCATCCTCCTCACCGAAGTTCGAGAAGATGACGTTGCTCACCGAGCGGTTCATGGCTTTCGCCATCAGGAAGGTCAGCAGGGTACCCGCCGAGCCCACCACGGTACCGGCAATGATCATCGCCGGGTTCTGGAGCACGAAGCCCTCAAACGCCACGGCCAGGCCGGTGAAGGCGTTGTAGAGCGAAATGACCACGGGCATATCCGCGCCGCCGATGGGGGTTGTCAGCAGCACCCCCAGTACCAGAGCGGCAATGAAGAAGAGTGTGATGCCGGTGGTGGGCACGCCACCGGCACCGACGATCAGGACATAGAGCGCAAACAGCGCGGCCAGCGCCAGCAGCCCACCATTAACCAATTGCTGGGCGCTGAAACGAAGGGTCCTGTTGAGCCGGCCATCCAGCTTGGCCCAGGCGACGACCGAGCCCGAGAGGGCCACCGCGCCGATCAGACCACCAACCAGCGCCAGAACCGTCACCACGAAACCGTAGTGCTGGGCATTACCGGAATACAGCTCCACGGCCGCGATGGCCGCCGCGGCGCCACCGCCCATGCCGTTGTAGAGCGCCACCATCTGCGGCATGCCCGTCATCTCGACGCGCTTGCCGCTGCGCCAGGCCCAGGCCACACCAATCCCCAGCGCCACCAGGGCCAGCAGGAAATTGGTGCCAAGGTGCTCCGAGGCCGCCGGGCGTACGTCGAAGGCATACAGGAAGGCGGCCGCGACCGCGATCACCATGCCCCAGCCCGCAACACGGATGCCGGAGGGCGCGGTCACGGGGCTCGCCATGCGCTTGAGCCCGTAGATGAACAGCAGGGTCGCGACAAAGAAAGCCGCTGCGATCAGGAAATTCACCATGATTGTGCCCCTCAGTCCTGCCGGTCGCTGGATTTGAACATGTCGAGCATGCGGTCGGTCACCACATAACCGCCGGCCGCATTACCCGCGCCCAGAAGCACGCCGATGAAACCAATGGTCTGCTCCAGCGGTGTGGCGGCATTGAGCAGGGCCCAGATGGCGCCCACCACCACGATGCCGTGCACGAAGTTGGAGCCGGACATCAGCGGCGTATGCAGGATCGCCGGTACCCGTCCGATGATCTCGTAGCCGGTGAAGGCCGCCAGCATGAAGATATAGAGCGCAACAAAGCCGGTAATGGCCGTGGTGGCGTCCATGATCAGTCCCCCCTGACGGCTTCGGCCGCCGCTTCGTTCCGGATTTCGCCCGCGTGCGTGAGGCACGACCGGGCAATGACCTCATCCTCCCAGTTGAGCTGGATCTCGCCGTCCTCGACGATCAGCCCCAGGAAGTTGAGCAGGTTCTTGGCATAGAGCTCGGAAGCATGCTCGGCCAGCAGACTGGGTACGTTCAGGGGCGCCACGATGGAGATGCTGCCCTCCTCCACCGTTTCCCCCGGTCTGGTCAGTGGTGTGTTACCGCCCCCGTCGGCGGCCAGATCCACGATCACCGCCCCGGGTTTCATGCCGCGGATCTGCTCCTCGCTGAGCACCTTCGGGCTCTCCCGCCCCGGGATATTGGCGGTGGTGATCACCGCATCCGCATTCTGGACATGGCGTGTCACCACTTCAGCCGCCTGGGCTTTCTCCTCATCGGTCAGCTCCCGGGCATAACCGCCCTCGCCAGTCGCGGAGACCCCGGTGTCCACGAACTTCGCGCCCAGCGATTCCACCTGCTCCGCGGCCTCGCTGCGCACGTCATAGCCTTCCACCATGGCTCCCAGGCGCCGTGCGGTGGCAATGGCCTGCAGCCCGGCGACACCGGCACCGATGACCAGCACCTTGGCCGGGCGGATGGACCCCACCGCCGTGGTCATCATGGGCAGGATACGATGCAGGTTGGTCGCCGCCAGAAGCCCGCCGTAATAGCCCGCCAGGGCGGCCTGGGTGGAGAGCGCGTCCATGGCCTGGGCGCGCGTGATGCGTGGCACCAGGTCCATGGCAAAACAGGTGATCTCCTGCTCCATCAGGGCTTCCACGACCTTGGGCTCCCGGTGCGCGTAGACAAAGGACAGAAGGACACTGCCCTTTTTCATTTTCCGGATCTCGGACGGGCTGGGGGCCTGGACGCTGAGCACGATATCCGCCTTGCCCAGCTCCAGCTTCCCGACATGGATGCCGGCATCCTCATAGGCCTCGTCCGGAATCCGGGCCGCTTCACCAGCCCCTTTCTGGATCCGGACCTCGGTCCCCAGCTTTTCCAGCTTGGGCGCCACCGCGGGCACCACGGCCACCCGCTTTTCGTTGGCCCGTGTTTCCCGGGGCGCAGTGATGGTCACCGTCATAGCGGCACTCCCTCGTTAGCAGGATGCTATCCTGAGCATGAAACGGTCGCGCACCTTCTGCCGGTGCGATACCCTGAGCATAGATGGAATTCCATGGAATATCATGAAACCAGCCAACCGCAACCTGATTCTGATCTGTCTGTCACTGCTGCTGGCCGTACCGGCGGCACTCGCCGCTCCGGAAAGCCATGTGTTTGAACTGGAGAACCGGCGGGCTCAGACAGTTGTCCCGCAGCTGCGCAACCTCTACGGGGAAGAGATACAGCTCTCACCGGATGGCCAGAACCTGATGGTGCGCGCCGAGCCCGAGCAGCTCGCGGAGATCAAGACACTGCTCAGGCAGATCGACCAGCCGGTACGCCAGGTCCGGCTTTCCCTGCGCCACCGTGACATGGCATCGGGCGAAAATGATAACCGCGGCAGCAAGCGTGTCTACAGCACCCGTAAGGACTCCACCCGATCCCTGGTGGTCCAGGACCAGCAGATCGCACAGATCTCGTCCGGCCGTATCGCACGGCTGCCCGTGGCAGCGCGTGGTGGCAGGAACCCGATGGTGATTCTTGAGGAAGTGGATATGACCAGCGGCTTCCTGGTGCGCCCCTCGGTACTCAGTGAGGACCAGGTGGAACTGCACATCACGGCCATCCGCAAAGAGCCGGTACCTGGCCAGCCGGATTACGAAACCGCCGGGGTGGTCACCATCCGCAGGGTGAACCCCGGCGAATGGGTCGAGCTGGGAGAGGAGCGCCGGAGTGCCCGTACGCAGCAGGGCAGCCGCGCCTACAGTACACAGTCAAAAGGCAGCCGACTCTGGGAAGTAAAGGTGAACGTGCTTCCGGCCCGCTGAGTACCGCCGGAAACCCGCTTTACCGCAGGGTCTTCAGCAGCACCTCCTTGGCCTCGTTCACCCTCGCAGCCAGCTCATCACTGCCCCCGTGGTCCGGATGCACCTTCTGGATCAGCCGCCGGTGGGCCTTCACGATCTCATCCCGGCCGGCATCCGCGGGCACGTTGAGCACATCACGGGCCTGTTCCGGATCCATGCGGCCCGAGTTGGTCGGTGGCGCCTGTTGGCCATTGTCGCGCTCCTGACCGGTATCCGTGCTGCCCCCGGCATTACGGATGCGTCGCCACAACAGCCAGAGCTGGAAGGCGCGCCAGCCACGGTGCGCAAAGGGCACGAGCGCCGCCAGCAGTCCTCCAATCACATGCAGCCGGCCGGTGACCACCAGCAGGGTACAGAGGGCACCCACGGCCACCGCCATCCCCCAGAACAGCCCCTTGCGCTTTTCCGCCGGATCCAGACGCGCCCACTGGCGCAGCAGCAGGAACAGCAGAACGGTGAGAGCAAGGCCGAGGATCAGATGCATTGGGTTTCCGTTTTTGTGGCCATACCGGGGGCCGGAGTACACTACGCGGCAGACCGACCCGATCCGCCACATCCTACCAGAGGGACCGCACCTCAATGCATGACGACCTGACCGCCATTACCGAATTCGCCGAGGAAACCGCCATCCAGGCCGGGGAGCTCATCATCCAGGAGCGCCGCCAGGGCAGCATGGAGCACAACTATAAGGATGCCACCGAACTGGTGACCCAGGCGGACATCAAGGCGGACGAGTTCATCGCTCAGCGCATTCGTGACGCCTATCCCGGTCACCGCATCCTCTCCGAGGAAGCCATGCCGGATCTCACCCAGGCGGAAAACCTGGATACACCGCTATGGATCGTCGACCCCATCGACGGAACGGTGAACTACGCCTACGGCCATGCCCAGGTGGCGGTGTCCATCGCCTACGCGGAAGAGGGGCGGGTCCGGACCGGCGTGGTCCACTGTCCCTTCCAGCAGGAAACCTTCATGGCCACCCATGGCCAGGGGGCGCTGCTCAACCGCATGCCGATCGAAGTCTCCGGCGCCAGCAACCTGCGCCAGAGCCTGATCGCCACCGGCTTCCCCTACGGCAAGGATGAGATCCCGACCCTCATCCGGCGCCTGGAACGGGTACTCACCCAGTGCCGTGACATCCGGCGCATTGGCTCCGCCGCCGTGGACATCTGCTGGGTGGCCTGTGGCCGGCTGGATGGTTACTACGAGAGCGTCAGCCCCTGGGACTTCGCCGCCGCCCGGCTGATCGCGCTGGAAGCCGGTGCCAGCTGCGGGCATTTCTCGGCGGTACCGGACGGCTACCCCGAGGACCTCTGGGGGCGGGATATCATCATCACCGCGCCCGGCATCCATTCGGCCCTCGGCGCATTACTCCCGGAGCCGGTGGCCGGGTGAGCACCTCAACGGATACGATTGGCCAGACTCGTGGCACTTGAGGCCATGGCCTCAAGCTCCGGTATCGTCTTCAGGTTGGCCTCAGAGGCCTCACTCATGGCCTCTGCCAGCTCAGACACCTCCGTGATGTTACGGCTGATATCCTCGCTGGTGCTGGTCTGTTCCTCGGCAGCGGTAGCCACCTGGGTGGTCGCATCCCGGATCTCGTTCATGCGGGCATTGATGTCCGTAATGATCTGCTGTACTTCCGAAACCTGTTGAACACACTCCTCGGTCACGGTTTCGCTCGCCTTCATATACTCGGTCGCCGCATCCGAGCCGGAAGCGATACTGCTTACTATCCCATCGATCTCACCGGTCGCCTCCTGGGTCTTGGCGGCAAGGTTACGCACCTCGTCCGCTACCACGGAAAAGCCGCGACCCGCCTCTCCGGCACGGGCAGCTTCAATGGCCGCATTCAACGCCAGCAGGTTGGTCTGGTCCGCGATCTCCCGGATCACTTCCATCACGCTGCTGACTTTCTTGTTGTTTTCCGCCAGGGCCACAACCGTCTCCGAGGTTGAGCGGACCTGCTCAGAAAGCCGGTTCATACTTGCCACGGACGTGGAGATGTTGGCATTGGCCCGATCCGTTTCTGAGGTGGTCTCATCCACACGTGTGGACACATTGGACGCATGCTGGGCCACCTCGCTGGCGGTTGAGGCCATCTCATTCATGGCCGTTGCCATCTGGTCGATCCGTTGCCTGGCCTGCTCCGAACGTTCGGCGACGTCCCGCGCCCCCGAACCCACCGTATCCCGGATGGTGGTCAGATCCGCAGCATTCGTCCGGGTGGTCTGCTGGATTTCATTCAGGAAGTCATGCAGCTTGCGCGTACCCTCGGCAAGCCGGCCGATCTCGTCCTGACGCTGCAGTGTGGGCTTCTCTCCCAGCTCACCGTCGCCCAGTTTCTCAAGCTGGCCCGCAATCAGCCGGGTCGGACGTATAACCTGGCGGTTGATCATCAGCGCGGTCACGATGGTCCCCAGCACCACCGCCAACAGCAACGCCGCACCAGCCAGCATGGTATTACTCCGGGCACTGGATTCGAGACGACTGGCTTCACCAGTGGCCAGTTCACGGATCCGGTCTGTGGCATTGGTGATCAGTCGTGCGGGCTCACGGTCAATACCTGCAACCGCCGCATCGCCGGCGGTATGATCAAACCCCGAATCCTCGAATTCCTGGAAGCCTTCCCGGTACGCTTCACCCATGCGTTGGTGAGCCGTCTGGAATCGTTCCAGCAGATCCCTCGCCCGGGCGTCTTCCACCAGAGGCAGCAGCTCGTCCAGGCTTGCCTGGATATTCGCCTCCTGTTCCCTGAACTGGGACCAGTACTTCTCCCGCTGATCCTGTTCATGCCCCCGCAGCAGTACGTTCTTCCACTCCTGGACCTGGGTCTTGAAGTCCGAGAGAACCCCTTGTGCCTCAATGGCTGCCCGCATATCCCGGGATGCAAGCTGGGAAAAGCTGTTGGTCAAACTGAGTGAGTAGGTCAGGTAGGCACCGGCTACCACGGCAACCACCAGGTTGACCACGATGATCACGGTGAGCACCTGACGGGCAATACTGCTGCGGATCATGATTGCAAAGCCTCCTGGTCAACTGGTACCTGCAGAATCAGTGTATCGGCTGGTTAAGAATAGAATTGAGCGCGGAATTACGAAAATGCGGTAACCCGGGCGCCTCCGACAGGGGCGGGGATCAGGGGGTGTGTGTTTCCGGCGTGAACGCCGCGAGGGGATGCTCGGAGCTGATCCGCAGATGCACGGGTGCGCCCACAGCCAGGTCGAGCTCGTGGTTGGTGCGCACCCGCAGCGCCTCGCCGTCGCAGACGCGGATGGCATAGAGCCGGGTCTCGCCCTCATACCGGCGCCACTCGACCACACCATTACCATCCCGCGAGGGCACCACCGTCAGGTCATCCGGGCGAACCATCAGATCCACTTTCTCGCCACTGGCGCCCTGGGTGATGGCCGGCGCGCTGCCAAGCGGTGTCGCCACCAGAGATCCGTCCCGGTGGCCGCGCACGAAAGCCGCCTCTCCCAGAAACTGGGCGGCGAACCGGCTTGTGGGCTGGCTGAAGCACTGCTCCGGGGTATCGAGCTGTTCCAGGCGGCCGTTATTGAGAACCCCCAGACGGTCCCCCACCGAAAGCGCCTCCTCCTGGTCATGGGTCACCCAGAGCGCCGGCACACCGGCCTCCTTGAGGGCCGTTCGGATATCCCAGCGCAGCGTGTCCTTGAGGGCTGCATCCAGGTTGGACAGCGGCTCATCCAGAAGCATCAGCTGGGGCTCGTGGGCCAGTGCCCGGGCCAGGGCGACACGCTGTTTCTGCCCACCGGAAAGGCGCTCCGGCATGGCATCGGCCAGTGCTGTGAGCCCAAGCCGCTCCAGCCACTCATGGGCCGGCCGGCGATCACTGAGACGGAAGGCGACATTGTCGATGACGCTGAGGTGGGGAAACAGCGCGAAGTCCTGGAACACCATCCCGACCCGCCGCTTCTCCGGCGGTACATCCCGCTTCGGCGTAATCCGCTGATCCCCGAGCACGATCTCCCCCGCATCCGGGCGCACCAGCCCGGCGAGTGTACGCAGCACCGTGGTTTTGCCACAGCCGGTCGGCCCCACGAGCATCAGGATCTCATCCGCGCCCAGACTGAAAGACAGATCCGCCAGTACCGGTGTCTGACCGTAGGCAAGGCTCAGGTTGCGAACATCCAGCATGATTACCCCTTATTCTCTGCAAGGCCCGCTTTCAGGCCCCGCTCACCACTGACCATCAACACCAGCGCCACCCCTGAGATCACTACCAGAAGCAGGCCCGGAACGCCGGCACGGCCGAAGTACCCAGCCTCATAGACGCGCCAGAGCTCCGTGGCCAGGGTGTCGAACCCGGTCGGGCGCAGCATCAGTGTTGCGGGCAACTCGCGCATCGCCTCCAGAAATACCAGCGCCCCTCCGGCCACCACGCCCCGCAGGGTCAGCGGCAGGCTCACGCGGCGGAAGGCTTCCCAGCGGGAGGCCCCCAGAAGGCGGGCGGCATGGGTCATGTTGTCGTCCACCCGTTCCGCCGTGGAGCGCACCGCGCCCACCGCCAGCGGCAGGAACCGCAGCATGTAGGCCAGCACCAGAAGGAACAGGGTCTGGTAAAGCACCGGCACCCTGAGCCCGAGATGGACCAGGGCCGTACCCATGACGATGCCGGGCACCCCGAAACCGAAATAGGTCAGCCGGTCCATGACCCGGCCCGCAGGCCCTGAAAGCGCCGCATACGCGACCGGCAGCGCCAGCAGAACCGCCCCGAGTGCCGCCAGGGCAGCTGCCCAGGCCGAATTGACCGCCGTCATGGGGTTAAAACCGGCCAGACCATCACGCGCGATCCAGATACCGAAAAGGGCCAGAGGCAGCCCCACCGCAAGGGCAAAGACCAGCAGCGCCAACCCCATCATACCAGCTCCGGAGAGGGTGCCGGGGGCCACAACCAGCGTGCGGCCGGGCCGTTCCTGCTCTGTTCCGAAGCGGCTTTCCAGGAACAGGATCAGCCCCACAATCACCAGCAGGTGCAGTGACAGCATCGCGGCCTGGCTGAGACCAAAGGCATTGTATTCAACAAAGATCACACGGGTGAACGTGTCCACGCCCATGATAGCCGGCGTGCCGAAATCCGAGAGCGTGTAGAGCGCCGCCAGCAGCGCGCCCGCCGCGATGCCCCGGCGCACCCGGGGCAGAACTGCCCGCCACAGGGCCTGCGGCAACGACAGCCCCAGCGTACGCGCCGCATCCAGGACGCTGGCATCCAGCCCCCGCAGGGACGCCCGGGTGGTCAGCAGTACGAAGGGGAAGGTGTAGAGCGACATCACGACGGCCGCGCCGGTAAGACCACGGAGTTCCGGTGTCGGGATGCCCGTCAGCTGCTGAATCTCGCCCCCGGGCCCGAAAGCCGCATAGAACGTGAAAGCACCGATGTAGCTCGGCATCGCCAGCGGTGCCGCCAGCAGCGGCAACCAGAGACCACGCAGGGGAAGCCTGATGTAGGCGGTCATGACCGCCAGCGGCACACCCAGAAGGAGCGCCCCGGCAACCGTCAGCCCGGCCAGCGTCAGTGACTGCCCCAGCACGTCCAGCCAGTGGGGATCCCACAGGGTGTCAGCGCCGGCACCAAGATCCAGCAGGACCAGCAACGGCAGCACTGCCAGTATGGCAACAGGTGCGGCCAGCACATAGGAGACCGGCCAACGCCTCATAGCACTCCGGCGTCACGCATCAGGTCCAGCGTCGGACGCATGTCCGCAAGGCGGGTCAGCTCAAGCTCGGGTGGCTGGATGCGATCCTCCGACGGCAGCCCCTCGGGCAGGTCCACACCACTGACCATCGGGATCTCATACGCCTCGCTCGCCAGATAGGACTGGACCTCGGCGGTCAGCAGATAGCGGATGAAGTCCATGGCAAGAGGGCGCTCCGTCAGTGCCATGGCGCCGGAGGCATTCAGCAGTGAGCCGGCGTCATCACGGGTCATGGCGAGGGCGACGGGAGCGTCCGGCTGGCCGGACAGCAGCCGCAGCGTGTAGTAGTGGTTGGCCAGCCCCAGGTCCACCTCCCCCCTGGAAACCCCCATGACGACACCGAACTCACCCGCGTACTGCCGGGCCCGGGCTTTCATGCCCAGGAGCCACTCACGTGTCGCCTTTTCCCCTTCGAGCAGCCGCATGGCGGTGATGAAGGACTGGAACGAGCCATAGGCTGGCGCCCAGCCAACACTGAGGTCCGTCTCCGGCAGTGCCATGATGTCTTCGGGAATCTGCTCCAGGCTCAGACGATCACTGTTGAAGGGCAGTGTTCTGATCCGACCGGAGACAGGCACCCAGCTCTCATAGCGGAACCCCTCCCTCAGCCCGGCACCAAGTGCTTCGGGAACGGGCTGGGCAAGGCCGGCATCACTGACCAGCCCCAAGGATCCGGAATCCACCGCCCAGAACAGATCCGCCTGCCGGGCCCCGGCTTCCGCCTCCGCCACAATGGTGTTTGCCAGCGCCACCGTGGGGCCGCGGCGCACCTGCAGAGAGAGCCCCGGGTTGCGATCCCGGATGGCATTGATGACGTCCTCATAGAGGCCGCCCTCGCCACGCCCCAGATAGAGTGTCAGCTCCCCCTCAAGCGCTGGCAGCGACTCAACGGAAAAGGGCGCCTCGCCCCTGCCGGCAGCCAGGCCTGGCAGAGGGAAAGCGCCCATAATACCGAGCGCGCCCAGGGCGCGCACAACATCCCTTCGGGTCACATCAGAACACATCGCCCTGACTCTCTTTGGCTTCCTGAAGAAGCTTTTGTGCCCGGCTGAGCTTCTCTTTCATGGCATCAACCTGAGCGGTCACCTCAGAGACAGGCGCGCCTTTCTCCAGCTGCTGGGGCAGCGTCACGTTGAAGTCCTTCTCCAGCGACTCAACCAGTTCCGCGTCCTGCTCGATCAGTGCGCCCTCGATGCCCTCGAAGATTTCCATGTAGGTGTCATGCACCAGCTCGGTGGCCTCTTCGGTCTCACCCTCGGCGTGCTCCACGGTGACCTTCTCCAGGTTGGTAATGATCCGGTCAATCGGGTCACCTTCCCCGGAGTCAGCCTCCTGACCCTTATTGGAACCACCGGATGCCTGATGCTTCGAAGCCATCTTCACGGCGCCCAGACCCTGCCATAGCGCGGCTTCCAGAGCTGCCTGCTGCGCGCGGACACGCTCGATGCCGCTGTCATTGTCCACAGCTTCCTTGAACCCATAGATGCCCTGCCAGATGGAGGCATAGACCGGCACATAGGTCACCTCCACCGCCGCGTGCAGTTTCACCTCTTCCCAGAGCTCAATGAGCTGGTCCGTTTCCACGGCGTCCGGGCCGTTCTCGGCATAGGCTGCCGTCATGGTGTCAAGGCGGTCGGTGAACCGACCAACATCCTGTTCATAGGTGCCGAGATTGCCCTTGAGGTTCTGGACATGCTCGCCTATCTCACCACTGGCCAGAGCACTGGTGGACGCGAATCCAACAGAGACAGCCAGCGCCAATGCTCCGGTAATCGTCGTAAAACGCTTACGCATCACGTTTCCCTCTATCCCTACCAATTTCGCAAACAATAACGATTCTCACCTCAACAGTAAAGGCATCACGGCCTGCGCGTACTCCCTGCCACCCGGGCCTGTGATAGGCTCAGACAAGACTCACCCAGCAGGAGTAAGCATGACAGACCCCATCCGCACTATTGCTCTGGTGGCCCACGACAACCGCAAACCCGCCCTGGCCGACTGGGTTCAGAGCAACCGCGAACAGCTCAACGGCCTGACCCTGATCAGCACCGGTACCACTGGCGGACTCATTGCGGAGCGGACTGAACTGCCCGTCACACGCCTGAAAAGCGGTCCCCTCGGCGGCGACCAGCAGATCGGCGCCCGCATTGCCGACGGCGAGGTGGACATGCTGATCTTCTTCTGGGATCCGCTGGAACCCATGCCCCACGACCCGGACATCCGCGCGCTGCTGCGTCTGGCCACGCTCTGGAACATCCCGATCGCATCCAACGAGAGCACAGCGGATTTCCTGATCTCATCGCCGTGTTTCCAGGCTTATGACAGGGCGGTTCCGGGGCTGGGCGGGTAAGCCTGAGTTAAGGCTATCGACAGTGTGCGAGATCCATCACCGCTGAGCCTCCTCAAGGACATTGATCACAGCGCTGTAGTCTTCTACCCGATTCGGTCGGTTACTGCTGAAACGGGCCAATTCCAGTGGCGTGCGGCCCTCGCCATCCCTCAGGGTCGGGTCAGCGCCAAACTCCAACAAAAGTCGGGCTCCCTCGGGATTATTCGTTATCGCCGCAGCATGCAGGGCCGTAAACCTCGTACCGTGGGCCTTGCTCACGCTGTTGATATCAAGACCATTGTCCACCAGGTGCCTGAGAACCGGTCGGGCTTCTTCAGGACCCAATACATCCACAACATACTGGGCTCCCGCCTCCCGATTGAGCTGCTTTACGTCCGCTTCATCCGGGTGAAACCAGTAAAGCGACTGTTTCGCGCTCCAACGAAAGACCGCTGGTGTCTCCTCATCCATATAGACCGCAATTAGTTTGAAGGTCGACGTGGTGGCGAAATGATACACAGTCACCCCACAGACAGTGACCACCAGGAACACCAGAACAACCGCTAGTCCTTTCACAAACCTACTCATAGCCGCTTCCTTCAAATCCAGGCGATGGTATCCGGCTTAATATCGCTCAGCACAATCCGTTGTTTGGCCTTCGGGATTGATGACGTCAGCCCTTTAAGCCGATCCTCGAATGGTTTTCGTTGCTTGATTGCAATGGCGCTTCGAACAGACTCATAAACCCGGGGGTCCTCAAGATCCTCTTCAGTCGCGTGCTTCCACCAATGTTTCGCCGATTTCTGCGCAACCTTACGGATCAATTTCTTGACGGATGTTCCGGGCTTACGCCGAAGGATGATATTAAACAGAATGTCGATGAAACCAAGCAGGTAGGATCCATCAATCGCAACAACCAGCAAAGCCTGGGCATACCGCCTCAGATCCATTGTCATCGGAGTTGTCTTGATAACAGGCTTCCTCGAGGGCCAGAAAAACGCGAGCACCTCCCGGGCTTCACGTTCGTTCAGCACCACTTTGGAATCCGGGATTTCGGGTAGGGAGAGTGTCGTCTCACTCATCATTTGACTCCTTTCAATAGAACCCCATCCAGTGGGGATTTGAAGAGCCCTGAGCGTAATTCCGCTAACCATGATATGCAATAACCTCATGCTCATGGCGGGTAGGGCAATTATACCGGACAACTGCTAGGCTCCCTGATGACGGAAAATAAGCATCCGCTCAGGGAGCCTCTGTGAGCCAGATCGAACGCATCTACCGCATCCACGACATCCTGCGCTCAGCCCGCCACCCGGTGCCCATGCAGCGCTTCATGGAGACCCTGGAAGCCTCACGGAATACCGTTACCCGTGACTTTCAGTTCATGCGCGACATCCTCGGCGCTCCCCTCACCTATAACCGGGACCACAACGGGCACGAATACGATCCGGAAGAACCCGTGTTCGAACTGCCAGGCTTCTGGATGAACGCAAGCGAGCTCCACGCCCTTCTGGCCCGCGAGCAACTGCTTGAAGCCGTCCAGCCCGGCCTGATGAGCCCGCATCTCGCCCCACTCAAGAACCGCATCCGCGAGCTGCTCGGCGATGACGGCGACACGGCGCAGCGACTGAACGAGCGCATTCGCATTCAGCCCATCCTTGCGCGAGACGCGCCGGAATCCGTTTTCCGAACCGCTGCGGAAGCCACCCTGCGCAGCCTACAGCTCGAAACCCACTACACCAGCCGAAGCCGTGAGCAGACACGCCAGCGCGAGATAAGCCCCCAACGGCTGCTCCACTACCGCTCCAACTGGTACCTGCTCGGCTGGTGCCACGAGGCGGAAGACCTGCGGTTATTCTCGCTCGACCGTATGGCATCACCCAGGGTGACAGAAGAAACCGCCCACGAATGCGCTCCGGAAACCATCGACAACCAGTTCAGTGCCAGCTTCGGTATCTTCACCGGTGAAGCCGAACAGTCCGCCCACCTGAAATTCTCCGCCCAGGCTGCCCGCTGGAGTGCCGAGGAAACCTGGCACCCTCAACAGTATGGCGAATGGCGCGATGACGGCTGCTTTCACCTGCATGTGCCCTACGCAGACCCGACCGAGTTGGTTATGGAGGTGTTGCGGTATGGGGCGGAAGTAGAGGTGGTTGAGCCGGAGAGTTTAAGGCGGGATATTGCGGACCGAATCTCACAAATGCATGGGGTTTACTGGTGATTTTTTCAGTGGTGCACGCCCTGAGTCAGCAGGGCTGTTAACGTCCACAACACGCGATAATCGGGAAAGCCTGGTAAAGATAATGCAGAAAGACAACTGCCATCAGAGTTACCACCGTTACTGGGGTAAGGCTATGCCGCAGAGTAATGGGCCTGAAAACGGACCCCGTTGCCATCTGCTGCCTTATCACTCAATGGACGTCGCCGCAGTTGGGCATGTTCTGCTTTCCGAGGAAACATCAAGAAATCGCTCTCTGGCCGGCTACCTTGGAATTGAACCAACCGAGTTGCAGGCTGTTTTCACGTTTCTTCTGACAATCCACGACATTGGAAAGTTCGCGAGAGCATTCCAAAGCTTGGCGGCACCTGCCCCCGAACTGCTCATCGAGCCTGATCCTCACCTGCCGTACCGATTGCGACATGATGCACTGGGAATGCTGCTGTGGAAGCAATGCTTTTCCCGAAGCAACGAATTTTCCAAAGCATGGTCCTGGCCAACAGGCACAGCAATGGAACGTCAACACAAACGCTCCCTGGAGACGTTCCTTAACATCACTTTTGGACATCACGGCAAGCCAGTCGATGCCGGCAGCGAGGCGCTCGCCGACCATTTCTACCCTGAAGACGAGGAAGCTGCCTGGGCATTTGCCCGAGACTGTGCAGCACTCGTCGCTCCCCAATGGCCCTGTGAACTGATGGGAGACAAAGAGTGGGGGAAGACACTCAAACGCCTAAGCTGGCACCTGGCCGGTCAGGCGGTGCTCGCCGACTGGATAGGATCCGATCAGTCGGTTTTCACCTACAAGGAGGATCCCGTTTCCCTCGAAGACTACTGGAATGAAACAGCACTGCCGAAAGCTGTAGAAACAGTCCACAGGATTGGCCTGAACAATTCCTCAAAACCCGCCCCTTTCAAAGGTTTTGAGACGTTCTATGGCTTTCCCCCTACCCCGTTACAAAACTGGGCCGAGGAAACAGCCATCGAGGCACCATCCAATCTCTTCATTCTTGAAGACGTAACAGGCGCAGGCAAAACTGAAGCCGCCCTGACGTTGGCGCACCGATTGATCGAAAAGGGCTTTGTTGAAGGCGCCTACTTCGGCCTCCCTACCATGGCAACATCCAACGCCATGTACTCACGCATTGCCGATATCTATCCCCGGTGGTTCTCAGAAAACGATTCACCGAGTCTGGTACTGGCGCATAGCGCAAGGCACCTCAATGAGTCGTTTGCCGCCTCCCTTGAGCACCAGCAGCAGGACACCCAATACGGCATTGGCGAACAAACAGGGTCAGCCTCCTGCAATCAGTGGTTCGCTGACTCCCGCAAGAAGGCGCTACTGGCTGATGTTGGCGTTGGCACGATAGACCAGGCCCTTATGGCCGTGCTGCCATTCCGACACCAATCGCTCAGGCTGGCTGGGCTTGCTAATAAGGTGCTGATTGTAGACGAAATCCATGCATGCGATGACTACATGCTCACGCTTCTGGCCGCCGTACTGGAAGCGCACGCAAAACAGGGCGGTTCCGCCATACTTCTCACGGCTACCCTTCCTATCGAGATGCGGGAAAAGCTCATCAGCGCCTGGAACAAAGGGCTTGGAGAGCACGAACAGCCAGAGCTCAACAACCATAATTTTCCATTGGCGTCTCAGGTCAGTCGGAATGGCATCACAGAATCGCCGGTGAAAACCCGTAAGAGCGTACAGCGCCACGTTCTAACCCAGCGACTGGACAGCACCGACGAGGTCCTTGCAATCCTGCGGGAAACCATGGAGCAAGGCGGATGCGCATGTTGGATCCGTAATACGGTTGATGACGCGATTGCAGCCGCCCAATGGTTATGGGAATCAGTGGCCGATCCCAGCCGGGTCATCCTGTTTCACAGCCGGTTCATCATGGCCGACCGACAATCGATTGAAGAAAAAGCACTGACTCACTTTGGCAAGGACTCAAATGCGACCGACCGGCGTGGCTACATACTGATTGCGACCCAGGTGATCGAGCAATCCCTGGACCTCGATTTCGACTGCATGATCTCAGACCTCGCACCGATAGACCTCTTGATACAACGCGCCGGTCGCCTCCATCGCCATTCCCGGACTCTGAAAGGAGACAGATGCCAGCAGCCGGACGCCAAGGATAAGCGACCAACTCCCGTGCTGCACATTCACGCCCCGCCACCCCAGACTAACGCGGAAAAGGACTGGATAAGGCGCTTCCTCCCTGGAACAGCAGCGGTCTATCGGAATCATGGTCAGCTCTGGCTAGGCCTCAATGTTCTGGAAGAGCGTGGCGGAATTCGTATGCCGGAAGAGGCACGCCACTTGATCGAATCCGTTTACGGGCCGGATGCAGACACGCAGATTCCTGAAGCGCTGGTGGATAGCTTCTTTGAGCAGGAAGGAGAACGCCAGAGCCAGGTCACCATGGGTCACTTCAACCGGCTCAATCTGGACAAAGGGTACACGACGGCAAGTGCTAATGGATGGCAGGAAGAAATTGATATCGGGACCCGCCTATCAGATGAACCCAGCGTCACCGTCACTCTGGTTCGGTTGAACGAAGCTGGCACTGCCCTGAAACCCTGGGCCGAGACAGCCAGTCATCCGTGGGAGATGAGTCAGGTACGGATTCGGCAGTCTCTGGCAAGACAGCTTCCGGAACTTTCGCCGGAGACCAATGAACTATGGGAGACAACGGTAGAGCAAAAACCAGGTCTCAAGTTCTCAGTTCCATGGTTGGTGGAACAGGAAGCTGATGCATTGAATTACAACGAACGCCTCGGACTATACCGGCAAAGCGCTCTGAGCATAGAGGATAAAACATGAACCTCCTGAAAGATCCATGGCTACCGCTAAAACATAAGAATGGCGAGATCCGCTACCACCAGGTATCGTCCATTACCTCATCGGATATTATCGACCTCGCCCTCCCCCGAGCGGATTTCCAGGGTGCTGCCTACCAATTCCTGATTGGGCTGCTCCACACGGCTTTAGCGCCGGAAGACACTGATCAGTGGCTGGAGCAGTTTTCAGATCCGCCTTCATCAGTCGAGCTTGATCAAGCGTTAGCACCCTTTATTGACTCATTCTTTCTCGACAGTGACGGCCCGAGCTTCATGCAGGACTACGATTCGCTGGAGAATGAAAATGCAGTACCCGCCTCCAGCCTCCTGATTGATGCGCCGGGTGCCAACACCATCAAAAATAATACGGATCATTTTGTTAAAGCGGGGCGCGCGGACACCTTCTGCCCTGACTGCTCCGCCATTGCCCTCTTCACGATGCAGATCAATGCGCCCTCGGGCGGGAAAGGATACCGCACTGGCCTCAGAGGAGGCGGACCGCTCACAACGCTTGTTATGCCAGAAAGCCCGGACACACCGCTCTGGCAAAAACTGTGGCTCAACGTCTTGGACCGCGAGACTTTCGAACACCCAGAGTCCGACCCGGACTCCCCCCACCTGTTTCCCTGGATGGGCCCAACGCGCACCAGCGAACATGGCGAGCAAACACGGCTCGACGATGTGCACCCGTTTCAAATGTTCTGGTCCATGCCCCGACGTTTTCGCCTCGCTTTTGAGAACATCGACAGTTATTGCGACCTTTGCGGACGCCACAGCCATTCGGTTGTTTCAAAGGTACGAGTCCGAAATTACGGAATAAATTACGACGGTCCATGGCGCCACCCTCTGACACCCTACCGCCGTGATCCCAAGAAACCCGAAGAGCCCCCGATTTCAATCAAGGGACAACCAGGGGGTATCGGCTATCGCCACTGGGAGAGCCTGGTTCTTGAAGATAAAGAAGATCACGGCAACCTACCTGCTCCGGTTGTCCTCGACTATCCCAGAAAGGTTGATGAAGCAGCCATGGGGAACACCACACTGCCCCGGATAGCTCGAATCTGGGCTTTCGGTTACGACATGGACAACATGAAACCTCGGTGCTGGTACGCCGCGCAGGTACCCCTTATCGCCCTTCCACCTTCCAAACAGGATCGCTTGCTCGATTGGTTAAAAGTCCTTCTCAACCTGGCACAAGCCTCGGCGATGCAGGTGCGCAACGAAGTAAAAGGCGCATGGTTTAAGAATCCCAAGGAGGTAAAAGGTGACCTGACCTTCGTTGAAAATCGCTTCTGGGAACGGACCGAGCACACCTTTTACCAACTGCTCAAAGAGCTTGCTCAACGCCTCATCGAGCAGGAGGTCTCAAGACTACCGCCGGAACCCGCGGCACAGTGGTTCCGCCATGTCCAGAGTCAGGCAATCGAGGTATTCGATGAATTCGCACTATCAGGGCCTGCGGACACAGCGAACATGAAACGTATCACCCATGCTCGGAATCAATTGCTTAGTTGGTTTACACGCAACAAAACAGCAAAGGATTTCCGAAAACAGGCGGGCATTGAACGGACCAACACCACGAACACGAAGAAGGAGCCGTCATGAACCAGGATTCAAACTACTACCACGTAATGCGCCGGCAGCCTCTCCAAAACAAGGTGCTGGCATGGTGGGCCAGGCTGCACCGGGATGAGCAAACACTTCAAAACCTGGAGTGGAACGGAAACAAACAGCCCCTGCCTCGCGGCATCGCTGCTGAATTGCGGCGATGCCGGACGGTTGATGACGCCATTCTGACCGAGGGTTTTCGTCATCTCTGGCTGTCCCTTACGGAAGATGAAGCAGGCCAGTCATGGACCATGATGGCGTGGGCAACCGTCGCTGCAGTACTGGCCGAGGTCCGAAGCCAATCATCAACTTCTTTTGCCCGTGCGATGGGCAG
Source organism: Halovibrio salipaludis (assembly GCF_002286965.1). Classification (GTDB taxonomy): domain Bacteria; phylum Pseudomonadota; class Gammaproteobacteria; order Pseudomonadales; family Oleiphilaceae; genus Halospina; species Halospina salipaludis. The sequence goes on from NZ_NSKD01000001.1 coordinate 88,332, forward strand.
CCAAAAGGATCAGACAGGTAAGCCTTATCTGAGTGAACTCAGGTTCGCGCAACTGCAGAAAAGCCACGATGCCGATATCTTCCTTAAGCGTGCGCGCCGTGCAGTGGCATTGCTGGGTAACCAGGCTCACGTTCTCTCGCTGGCAGACAGCATTCTTCACTGGCATGAGGAAAAACATGGCCGGATCAGTCAGCAGCCGGAAAAGAGGCTGACCGTACGTTGGGCTATGGATTACTTCACTGCCCTCTCTGAATACCAGAAATAACCCAAACGCTCGAACAAGGAGACCTCACAATGAGCACGTTCATCCAACTGCACCTTCTCACCTCTTACCCACCCGCGAACCTGAACCGTGACGATCTGGGACGCCCCAAGACGGCCCGCATGGGCGGTGTCGACCGGTTGCGCGTTTCATCCCAGAGTCTTAAACGGCACTGGCGAACCTCTGATGTCTTTCAGGAAGCAGTCGCGGGGCACGCGGGAACCCGCACCAAGCTTCTGGGCACCGAAGTACGCGACCAGCTGCTGGAAGCAGGCGTAAAGGAAAAGGATGCCAAAGAATGGGCTTCCAAGATTGCCGGTGTATTCGGGGCGCTCAAGAAAGACGACGTGGAAATCGAGCAACTGGCACATATCAGCCCGGAAGAACGTGAAGCCGTGAAAAACCTGACCCGGAAACTCGCTGACGAGAAACGGGGGCCTCAGGACGAAGAACTCAAATTGCTCCGAAAGAAACCACAAGCTGCGGACATCGCCCTTTTTGGCCGTATGCTGGCGGCTTATCCCGAATTCAATGTTGAAGCTGCCTGCCAGGTAGCGCATGCCGTTACAGTCCACCCTGTTGTAATCGAGGATGACTATTTTACGGCCGTAGATGACCTTAACAGTGGTGAGGAAGACCGAGGGGCCGCCCACATTGGTGAAACCGGTTTTGCGGCGGGTGTTTTCTACAGTTACCTGTGCATCAACAGAGACCAGCTGATCGATAACCTACGCGGGGACGCCGACCTGGCTGACCGGGCGATTGCAGCAATTGCAGAGGCCGCCACAAAGGTCGCGCCAAGCGGCAAACAGAACAGTTTTGGTTCACGCGCCTATGCCAGCTATGTACTTGCGGAAAAAGGCACGCAGCAACCACGCTCCCTCTCGGTAGCCTTTCTTAAACCTGTGAACGGGCAGGACCAGCTGGGCGAAGCCATTAAACAGATTCAAGGCCAGGTCCAGAATTTCGACCAGGTTTACGGCCCCTGTTCCGACAAGCATTACGAACTCAACGCCCACGCCGGGCAGGGCCAGTTCAGCGAGCTCCTGGACTTTCTTAAGCCTGAATAAGGGGGCGCTCAATGGATTTTCTCATCATTCAACTCTACGGCCCCTTGGCAAGTTGGGGCGCACCGGCTGTCGGTGAATCCCGCCCCAGTTCCGATCACCCGACCCGGGGAGCGCTCCTCGGGCTTGTGGCAGCCAGCCTTGGAATAAAACGCGAAGACGCCTCGAGCCAGAGTGCGCTGTCACAGGCGCTACGCTTCGCAGTGCGGCAAATCACGCCCGGGGGCATTATTCGTGATTTCCATACCATTCAGGTGCCCAAGAGAGACAAAAAAGCCCAGTACGCAACGCGCAAGGACGAACTTGGCGTTGGGAAAGACAGGCTCAATACCATCATTTCGCGCCGCGAGTACCGGTCCGATGGCCTGTGGCAGGTCGCTATTTCACTCACCCCGGAAAGCCGCTGGTCTCTGGAAGACCTGGAAAAGGCTCTGCGTGAACCGGTCTTCACGCCCTACCTGGGGCGCCGCTCGTGCCCGCTGGCGGCGCCACTTGCCCCTCAAAAGGTGCAAGCAGAGGGTATCCATGAGGCTTTTTCAGGCATTTCACCACTGATTCATGACTACCAGAACCGATTGCTGGGCTTTGACGGGCAGATTGATTATTTCTGGGAAGAGCATGGGCATGACCTCCAAGTACAAGACACCCGTTTCCCAGAGGATGATGTCATCAATCGGGATCGTTGGCAGTTCCGGGGGCGCGCCGAACACCACGCAAGAATCAAGGAGGGCCTATAATGTATCTGTCCCGAGTACGCGTCGCGACTGAAGGGTTGGACCGCAGAGCTCTCCTGAATCTGCTGTCAGGCAATGCCTACACGAACCACCAGCTGCTTTGGCGGCTTTTTGAGGATCACGCAGAGCGGCAGTTCCTATTCCGTCAAGAGATCGAAACGGAACAGGTGGGGGCTGAGCAGGACCCTCGCGGACTGCCCCTGTTCTACGTATTGTCCCAGTCCATGCCTACGAATGTGCCCGGTCTACTGCTGGCGGAAACAAAACCCTTTGCACCAGAACTTCAAGGGGGAGAACAGTTAGCTTTCCGGCTGAGAGCCAACCCCACCATCGATAGAAAAAAATCGGGCAAAAAGAACGCCACAAGACACGATGTCCTTATGGATGCTAAGACCCAGTGTCGACGGGAAAACATTACCGATCCAGAGGAAATTCATGCCCGGATGAACGACGCCGCCCTGCAATGGCTACACCGCAAGAGCCAGATGGCAGGGTTTACATTGGAAGGCACACCCCAGGTTACCGGATACAGACAGCAGTCCATCCATCGAAAGGGACGAGACATTCGCTTTTCGTCCATTGACTACGAAGGATTGTTGTCTGTCGCGTCCCCTGAATCATTTACATCGTCGCTCAGCCAGGGCCTTGGCCGCAGCAAGGCCTTCGGATGCGGGCTGATGATGATTCGACGCCCGTGAGGTAACCCCATGCCTTATGTCCCCCTCAAGCCTATTCCCATTAAGGATCGTGTTTCGATGATTTTCGTCGGGCGCGGACAAATCGACGTAAAGGATGGCGCCTTCGTTGTTATTGACGAAGTAAATGGTGAACGGATGCATATTCCCGTCGGTTCGGTCGCTTGCCTTCTGCTCGAACCCGGGACACGCGTATCACATGCAGCCGTCAAGCTCTCCGCTACAACGGGAACACTTTTAATCTGGGTAGGCGAAGCAGGAGTCCGGCTCTATTCAGCAGGCCAACCCGGGGGCGCACGTTCCGACAAACTGCTCTATCAGGCGCAACTTGCCCTTGATGACAGCTTGCGAATCAAAGTTGTCCGCAAAATGTTCGAGATACGCTTTGATGAGGAAGCTCCTCAAAGACGATCCGTGGACCAGCTTCGAGGCATTGAAGGTGCGCGGGTGCGAAAACTCTACAAGTCTCTGGCCCATCAGTACGGACTTAAATGGGACGGGCGGCGGTATGACCCGAACGACTGGGACAGTTCTGATCCAGTCAATAAATGCCTTTCCGCCGCAACAGCATGTCTTTATGGCGTAACAGAAGCAGCTGTTCTAGCCGCCGGATACGCCCCTGCCATAGGGTTCCTTCACACAGGAAAGCCCAAGAGTTTCGTCTATGACATTGCAGACCTGATCAAGTTCGAAACCGTTGTTCCAGCGGCATTCAAGGTAGCAGCCTCATCCCCGACCAAACCTGACAGGGATGTTCGGATCGCCTGTCGCGACGCCTTTCGTAAAACGAAACTGCTTAACCGACTCATCCCCCTAATTGAAGACGTTCTATCTGCAGGAGAGATTACACCGCCTGAGCCTGCAGCGGACAGCCAACCTCCTGCAATCCCGGAGCCCGCATCTCCCGGCGACGAAGGTCACAGGAGCCAATAACATGGCGATGCTGGTTGTTGTAACCGAAAATGTACCACCTCGACTGCGTGGCCGGCTGGCAGTGTGGCTGCTGGAGATACGCGCCGGCGTCTACATTGGCGACGTTAGCAAGCGGATCCGGGAGATGATCTGGGAGCAAGTTAACGCACTTGCCGAAGAAGGCAACGTTGCCATGGCCTGGTCCAGCAACCACGAATCGGGATTCGAGTTCCAAACCTACGGCGAAAATCGCCGCATTCCAGTGGATTATGACGGCCTACGTTTGGTGCAGTTTCTTCCCCAAAACCCCAAATAGCTGATAATAAATAGTTCTTTAAAAAAGCAGTCTTGATTTTTGCCCCCGAAAAATGTCGTGCATTTCCCGGAGCATGAATTTCTGTTTTTAAAACAGGAATGTACAATTGGACCGTTCCCCGCATACGCGGGGATCAACCGCGCTCCGGACTCGCGGAGATCGGCCATACCCGCCGTTCCCCGCATACGCGGGGATCAACCGAACGAACTGCACTACCGCGTGGGTGAGCTCGCCCGTTCCCCGCATACGCGGGGATCAACCGCCGAAGACGACAAGACGCTCGGCGCCTGCGATCCGTTCCCCGCATACGCGGGGATCAACCGAGCCCTCTCAGCTCTTGTCTGTACCGCTCAACCCGTTCCCCGCATACGCGGGGATCAACCGACCATGGGGCTGGTGGATGGCTGGATTGCCTACCCGTTCCCCGCATACGCGGGGATCAACCGGGCGCTGTCATCACCGTAGGAGTTTTTGAAGTCCGTTCCCCGCATACGCGGGGATCAACCGGTAAGCTCAGTCCCTTCAGCGATTTCCTTGGGCCCGTTCCCCGCATACGCGGGGATCAACCGTTCCAGAAGATCCGCTCCGGTCAGCGCAGCTACCGTTCCCCGCATACGCGGGGATCAACCGCAGGTTATAGAGACCTCTGAACTCATGCGAGTCCGTTCCCCGCATACGCGGGGATCAACCGGAACACAAACGCACCTTTGCGCTTGCTACGCACCGTTCCCCGCATACGCGGGGATCAACCGGTTGCGGGGGCTCGTGCTCGTGCTGCTCGACCCGTTCCCCGCATACGCGGGGATCAACCGGTTGCGGGGGCTCGTGCTCGTGCTGCTCGACACCGTTCCCCGCATACGCGGGGATCAACCGTAATCGCCCTCGCTGGCGTTATCCCGCACGGTCCGTTCCCCGCATACGCGGGGATCAACCGCGGCGCGTGTCGCAGAAAGTGGTGTTCAAAAACCGTTCCCCGCATACGCGGGGATCAACCGGTACGGGCGAACCTGTCAACACTGCTGATCGGCCGTTCCCCGCATACGCGGGGATCAACCGCCCGGATCGTTGGTGTTAGCGCACCTACCGGGCCGTTCCCCGCATACGCGGGGATCAACCGGCATCCGGGCGGAGATTACCCCGCCTGCATGGCCGTTCCCCGCATACGCGGGGATCAACCGTTGTGCTGACTCTTGTCTTCGGGACCATCATGGCCGTTCCCCGCATACGCGGGGATCAACCGCCATGATAACCATTGACTCCTGCACTGACTGGCCGTTCCCCGCATACGCGGGGATCAACCGACCAGCAAAACCAGCGAGGGCGCCGCATACACCCGTTCCCCGCATACGCGGGGATCAACCGGCGCCAGGGCTTCCAGGAAGAACAGGGCACCGCCGTTCCCCGCATACGCGGGGATCAACCGGTCAGAGAACGGCCAGACCGAAGCCCAAAAAACCGTTCCCCGCATACGCGGGGATCAACCGGTCCAGGATCGACTGGATGACTTCGTGGTCAACCGTTCCCCGCATACGCGGGGATCAACCGGCTCAGGCGAGGCGCAGAACGCTCTGGAGAAACCGTTCCCCGCATACGCGGGGATCAACCGGAAATGGAGGTCGGCCAGCTCAGCCTTTCCATCCGTTCCCCGCATACGCGGGGATCAACCGTCGTCGAGATTCAGGGCTGGCTTACGCAGCAGCCGTTCCCCGCATACGCGGGGATCAACCGTTCCCGCAGGTTCTGGATCTCGAAATTGAGCCCCGTTCCCCGCATACGCGGGGATCAACCGTCCTGGTAGCCCTGGAGGTCCAGCGCGTTCTCCCGTTCCCCGCATCCGCGGGGTCTTTCAGGAACTCATAAGCCAAACCTTTTTCGGGCAGCAAAGAATCCATGAACAAGGCCAATAGGACAACCGTTGCACCCCACAACTTGAAATTGTTCACTTGACGCACACACATGCCCGCCGTACCGTTCGGGCAAACGTCATGGCAATGGAACTGTCTGCCGATGGACAAGGAAACCCGGAGCACCCTCCTTTCACGACCTCTACTGTGGCTCTTTCTCGCACCGATTCCGATAGCCATGACTGCCGGATTCGCGATGGCGGATGAGTCTTCATTGATATCCGCATACCGTGCTGCCTGCGAACGCATCGAAACCACCGTAGCCTCAGACTCCTACCGGAATGCCTCTGGGGAAGAGAAGAGGGAGCAGCTCCATAACAACCTTTTCAAAGGCATTCAGAGAGCAGAGGTCGTAGATGCTTTCCGTACCATCACAGCGGCAGCCCCATCAGAGCGATACGCAATCCTCAAGGAAGGGGTTGAAGAAGAAACCGGTCATCAGTGGGAATGCCCCGCACTGAAAGAGGTCAAGGAGAATTAACGGCTAACCCAGAATCACGGCACCTGCCATCAAAGAAACCGACAGACCCAAAGTGATGGTGCTGTAGATTGGGTTCTGTTTGAAAACATCGTACCAAAAGCAACTCACCACCATGTGGCACCAAGCACCAGCAAGGCCAGGACACCGAGGTGATCCTGAAAGGCTTCGAGCCCAAGATATCGAACCTCCATGCGCGTAAAGTGTGGGTATCAAACTATAAGATCCGGTACCCAAATCACCGGCCATAGATCGACAAGAAGAGTCGAGAACTGATGCTCATCACATACATCAGCCGCCATGGCTGGCGGTATACCATTAAGGCACTGCTCAATACACTGTTGGTTGGTGCCATTCTTTTGCAACTGGGCACGATGCTGGCAATCGCCAGCAACCGTGATTTTTTCCTCTCTGTGAGCAATGAAACCAGCAATCCTTCCGGAAACACCATCGGAACGTGGATCTCCGACATACTCCTCAACCCGGTATCCACCTGGCTTCTCATTACGTGTCTTGTAGCAATCACCCTGAAAGAGCTACTCCCAGCTTCTCTCAGAACCCGCCTCAGGATTAATCTCATAACTGCGATTACCACTACCGCTGTTCTGACACTGGCCTTGCCTGGACTCTATCCAGTCAACTAAAGATTAAAAATCAGGGGCTTAACCCGAAACGCCGGAGCCAAGCAGGCAACAGAAATCCAACAAACCCCGCCGGGATTCAGACAGCCTCTGAAAATGAAACTGCTAGACTGAACAATGAATGTGAAGGGATCTCGCGCAGACACCAACCTGAAACGATCAGAGATACGTTGCTGCAGAACGAAGATATTCTGAGGCTGAGCCACAAGGTCGCCCAATCCGGGCACTGGTATATAAGGCTCAACGACAACACGCTCTTCTGGTCTGAAGAAGTGTTCCTTCTGCACGGGATGTCGCCGAACGCGACCCACCCTACCGTGGACAATGCTCTCAGTTTCTACCACCCGAAGGATCGTGATCGCGTTGAAGCATTGATCAACGAAACCATCGAGACCGGCAAGCCGCTGTCTTTCGAGGCACGCATCGTCCGCGTGGACGGAGACGTCCGCTGGGTGGAAACGCTCGGCGAACTCAAGAGCAGCCCTTCTTCCAACACAAGGTATCTGTTCGGGATATTCCGTGACATCACGGAGAACCAGCAACAGCGGATGCACAACCAGCGGCTGGCCTGGGTACTGGAAAACACCCAGGAACTCATACTGATGACGGACAGTAACGGCCGCATCAACTGGGCCAACAGCGCCTTTGAAACCCTCAGCGGTTACAGCCTGGAGGAAGCGCGGGGCCACAAGCCCGGTGACCTCCTACAGGGCCCGGAAACGGATCCGCAGACCATTGCCTACATGCGCGACTGCGTGGCCCGCCAGCAGGGCTTTTCCTGCGAGGTTCTGAATTACACAAAAGGCGGCGCCTACTACTGGCTGCGCATCTCCTGCCAGCCTGAGTTTGATTCAGACGGCAAGCTGTATGGCTTTAACTCGATCCAGACGGATATTACCCAGAGTAAGCAGATCCGCCTCGACCTGGAGGCTGAAATCAACGAGCGGCGCCGGCTTGAGGAACAGCTGCGATACCTCGCCACCCATGATGAACTGAGCACCCTCCCCAACCGCCGGCACTTCCTCGAGCAGGCGGAGAAGGAAGTGGAACGGGCCAGACGCCACGGGCGGCCGCTGAGCCTGCTGATGATCGACATGGACCATTTCAAGCGGATCAATGACCAGTACGGCCACAGCACCGGGGACGAGGTGATCCAGACGTTTGCCGAACGCTGCCAGGGCATGCTGCGCAAATCGGACACAGCCGCCCGGATCGGCGGCGAGGAATTCTCGGTGCTGTTGCCCGAGACAGACAATGACTCCGGACGCCGGATGGCGGAGCGGCTGCGCAGCCTGATCGCCGACGAGCCCATCAAGACTCAGGCCGGCCCCATACAACTGACTCTGAGCATTGGTGTCAGCACCTATCGCCAGGACTCCCCGAGCGTTGAGGCAATGATCCAGGAGGCCGACCGGCGTCTTTACGAAGCCAAGGATAACGGCCGGGACCAGGTCGTATAGGTCATCCGCTACGCCTGAGCCGGAACGCCGTACTCAGCTCATCCCCGAAGTAACGCGCAAAGGCCCCGAGTACACTCAGGTTCAGGTCCACCGGTTCGCCGTCCGCCAGATGGAAGATCTGCTGGTAGTACCAGGCCTGGGCGCCGAGGACGTTGATCATCTTCAGGGGCATCAGCGGGCTCGCCGGGGAGAACCAGCCGGTGTTGGCGAGGCGCAGGCGAGCCTCGTAGTTCACGGCCTGGTCAATCCGCTTCTCGATCAGTTCCTTCGGGGTATCCGGATCCGTGCACAGGGGCCGCCCGAGCCCGATCACGTCCAGTTCGCCATTGGCGAGGGCTTCTTCCATCAGGCTGCGGGTACGGAAGCCGCCGGTGACCATCAGCGGGCACTGGCAAACCTTGCGGATGGCCTCGGCGTAATCCAGGAAGTAAGCCTCACGCGCACGGGTACTCGCCCGGACCGCGCCCGGCTCGCTGGCCGTATCGGCATCGCCGCTGTGGCCCAGAAGGCGCGGCTGCTCGTAGGTGCCGCCGGAGATCTCCAGCAGGTCGATGCCTTCCTCGTTGAGCCACTGCACCACCCGCAGGCATTCCTCATGGTTGAACCCGCCCTTGCGGAAGTCGTCCGAGTTCAGCTTCACGGCCACCGGAAAGTCCGGCCCCACCGCCTCGCGGGCCGAGCGAACGGCTTCCAGAAGGAACCGTGCCCGGTTTTCGAGCGAGCCGCCCCAACGGTCCGCGCGCTGGTTGGTCACCGGGGAAAGGAACGAGGAGAGCAGATACCCGTGCGCCCCATGGATCTGGACGCCGGTAAAGCCTGCCGCTTTCGCGGTGCGTGCCACGCGCCCGAAGCGTTCGATGAAATCGAGGATTTCCGGCTCGGTCAGTGCCCGCGGCCGCGCGTAGTTGCCCATCAGTTCAAGCTGCACCTCGGAGGGGCCGACCGGCTCGCTGGTTACATAACGCGGTGACTGGCGCCCCGCATGTGAGATCTGCATCCAGAGGTGATTGCCGTTGCGCGTGCCCTCGCGGGCCCAGGCGCGCAGCGCCTCCATCCCTGCCGGCTCGCCTTCCGCCGGCACCGGATCAATGGCCACGTTGCCGGGGCGCTCCAGCACCCGGCGGTCGATCATGACGTTGCCCGTGATCAGCAGGCCCGCGCCGCCGTCCGACCAGCGTCCGTAGAGACTGGCGTGGCGTTCGGTGGCATGCAGACCCTCATCGGCTACGCCCTCAGTCATGGCGGCTTTGGCAAGACGATTGGGCAGTACGGCGCCGCACGGCAGCGTCAGCGGTGTATCCAGCCCGGTTGCATCCGTCATCAGAAAAAGGTCCCGTCCAGCGGCGATGAGGCGCTGGCGTAGGCCCGCTTCGGCATGCGCCCGGCAATGTAGGCGTCGCGCCCGGCTTCAATCGCCTTGCGCATGGCGCCTGCCATCCGCACCGGGTCTTTGGCTTCCGCGATGGCCGTGTTCATCAGCACCCCGTCGCAGCCCAGCTCCATCGCCAGACTGGCGTCCGAGGCCGTGCCCACGCCCGCATCCACCAGGATGGGCACACTGGCATTCTCCACGATGGTGCGGATGTTGTAGCGGTTCTGGATGCCCAGTCCGGACCCGATGGGGGCGCCCAGCGGCATCACGGCAATGCACCCCATGCGCTCGAGCTTGAGGGCTATCAGGGGATCGTCGTTGGTATAGACCATGACCCGGAAGCCATCATCAATCAGCTGTTCCGCCGCTTTCAGGGTCTCGGTGACATCCGGGTACAGGGTTTTCTCATCACCCAGGACCTCCAGCTTCACCAGGTTATGCCCATCCAGGAGCTCGCGGGCCAGCTTGCAGGTGCGCACTGCGTCCTTCGCCGAGTAGCACCCGGCCGTGTTCGGCAGCAGCGTGTATTTCTCCGGCGAGACAATGTCGAGAAGACTCGGTTCATCCGGGTTCTGGCCCAGGTTGGTGCGCCGGACCGCCATGGTCACCATCTGCGACCCACTGGCCTCAATGGCATCCCGCGCCTGCTCCCAGCTGGCGTATTTACCGGTACCCACCAGCAGACGGGAGTTGTAGGTGGTGCCATCTATGGTGAGCGGGGTGTCCTGCGGGGATTCGTTGGTCATGGTGTCTCTCGTCTGGATCATGGGATCAGGGGGCAGGATCGCGGCCATGGCCGCTCCTACGGGGTCAGCCGCCGCCGATGGCGTGGACGATCTCGACCTGGTCACCGGGCGCGAGCTGGCGTGAATCGTGCTCACTGCGCGGCACGATCTCCTCGTTGACCTCCACGGCAATACGGCGGCCCGTCAGTTCCAGGCGCTCGATCAGGGTCTGGATACTGGCAGTCTCGCCAACTTCGGTTTTTTCGCCGTTCAGAATAATGTTCATACTCTTAAACTGATGGTTGAGCCCATCAGCTTCAAGCCCCCAGCCGTAATCCAGTCACCACCAGACAGACCCATCCCACCAGGAACGCGACGCCGCCGATCGGCGTAATTGCCCCCAGCACTTTCACACCGCTGAGCACCAGTGCGTACAGACTGCCACTGAACAACAGGATTCCCGCCAGAAAGGCCCAGGCCGCCGGCACCAGCCAAGCGGCATCCGGCCGGATGAGACCGATCAGCGCCACCCCCAGCAGGGCCAGCGCGTGGAACATCTGGTACTGCACGGCAGTCTGGAAGACGTTCATGTAATGATCCGAGAGCTTGCCTTCCAGCGCATGCGCCCCGAAGGCGCCCGCCGCCACCGCCAGTCCGCCCAGGATCGCGGCCACGGCCAGCCAGGCTCCTGCCGGGAAGCCGGCTTCAGTCGCAGGGTTCAACACGGGTCATCTCCTTGGTATCCAGGTTCATTGCGGTGAGCTGGCCGTTATAGACACAGCCCGTATCCAGGCCATGGACACCCGGCGTATTGGTGCGGCCCTCGAGGGCTGCCCAGTGGCCGAAGATCAGTTCCACCGAATCCGGCCTTGGGTACTGGAACCAGGGCGCAAAACCGTCTGGCGCTGCCCCGGCCCCCTCTTTTGTCGCCAGATCCAGGGTGCCGTCCTCAGCGAGAAACCGCATACGCGTGAAGTAGTTGGTGATTACCCGCCAGCGGTCCATGCCTTCAAGGGTGGCATCCCAGCGTTCGGGCTGGTTGCCGTACATCTCACGGAAGTACCCCCCGGTCTGGTTACTCTGGAGCACTGCTTCCAGCTCACGGCTGTAACCCACCGCCTGCTCCGCCGTCCACAGGTGCGGAATACCGGCGTGCACCATCAGCAGACCGCGCGCCTCATCCGGAATCGCGAAGTTCTGCTGCAGCATCCAGTCGATCAGCTCGTTGCGGTCCGGGGCCTCCAGTATGGCCTGGAGGGTATCCTTGGGCCGGGGCTCATGCCCGCCCAGCGCCACCGCCAGGAAGTGCATGTCGTGATTACCCAGGGTCACCAGGGCGTTGTCGCCCAGATCCCGCACCAGTCGCAGGGATTCCAGTGACTTGGGCCCCCGGTTGATGATATCGCCCACGAACCAGAGCCGGTCCCGGTCGGGGCTGAAGCCGATGCGGTCCATCAGGGCCCTCAGGCTGTCATGGCAGCCGTGAATGTCGCCGATGGCGTACTCACTCATTCCGTACTCCCGTTGGATTGCTGTGCGTACAGGTCATTGGCCAGCATCACATAATCCGCCAGTGTGAGGTTCTGGGGCCGCAGCGTGGGGTCAACGCCCAGGCGCGGCCAGTCATCGTCCCCGAACAGGGGCGCCAGCGCCTTGCGCAGGGTCTTGCGGCGGGCATTGAAGGCCGTGCGCACGACCTTCGCCAACAGCTCCGGGTCATGGGCCGGATTGTCGATGCTCCCGTGGGGCACCAGCCGCACAATGGCGGATTCCACCTTGGGCGCTGGGCTGAAGGCCCCCGAACCGACCGTGAACAACGGCTGCACCCGGCAGCGGTACTGGGTCATGATCGCCAGCCGGCCCCACTGGCTTTCTCCCGGCGCCGCGGCCATACGCTCCACGACCTCCTTCTGGAGCATGAAGTGCATGTCGCGGATCACGTCGCTGAATTCGAACAGATGGAAGATCAGCGGCGTGGCAATGTTATAGGGGAGGTTGCCAACCGCCCGGATCGGCCGCTTGCCGGCGATGGCACGGTAGTCAAAGCGCAGGGCGTCGCCTTCGTGGATGGTCAGCTCCGGATACCGGAAGAACTGGGCCCGCAGGCCGGGGATCAGGTCCCGGTCCAGTTCGATCATCTGAAGGGACGGGCAGGCCTCCAGCAGCGGCTCGCTGAGGGCCCCCATGCCCGGACCAATCTCGACGAGGTTATCTTCGGGCATCGGGTTGATGGCGCCCACGATGCGATCAATCACACCCGCGTCATGCAGGAAGTTCTGGCCAAAGCGCTTACGCGCCTGGTGCCCCGCCGGTCGGCTCATGCGCGCTCCTGCCGTGCCCGTTCACGCTGGCGCACCATGTGGGCCGCCGTCTGGATGGCCTCATGCAGGCTCTCCGCGTCGGCCTGGCCGGTGGCCGCCAGGTCCAGGGCCGTGCCGTGATCCACGGAGGTGCGGATGATGGGCAGGCCCAGGCTGATGTTCACCGCCCGGCCGAACCCCTTGTGCTTGAGCACCGGCAGCCCCTGGTCGTGGTACATGGCCAGGACGGCATCCGCCTCTTCCAGGTTGTAGGGGGTGAACAGGGTATCCGCCGGCAGCGGACCAATCAGGTTCATACCCTCGCTGTTCAGCCGTTCCAGAAGCGGTTCGATCACATCCATCTCTTCGCGGCCGAGATGCCCGCCTTCCCCGGCGTGCGGGTTGAGACCCGCGACCAGTATGCGCGGCTGGGCAATGCCGAAGTGCTTCCTAAGGTCGTCATTAAGGATGTGGAGCACCCGGCTGAGGCGGCTGCTGGTAATGGCGTCCGGCACGTCGCGCAATGGCAGGTGGGTGGTTGCCAGCGCCACGCGCAGCCCTTCGGTGGCCAGCATCATGACGACACCACTGGCGCCGGTCTTCTCCTGAAGGAACTCGGTGTGACCACTGAAGCGGATGCCGGCCTCGTTGATCACCCCCTTGTGCACCGGTGCGGTGACCATGCCATCCACAATGTTGAGCTGGCACGCCTCAACGGCCGCTTCCAGAGTCCGCAGCACATAGCCCGCGTTCTCCGGGTCGAGCTGCCCGGCCCGGGTTGTGGCGACGGAAGCAACCGACCAGACCGGCAGTACGCCGGCGGCGGTCGGAATGGGCTGGTCCGGTTCCCAGGGCTCGATCCGCACGTCCAGCTCAAGCACCCTGGCCCGTTCACGCATCAGGTCGGCGTCCGCGACCACCACCAGTTCCGTCTCCCGCTCACGGTCAGCCAGGGTGAGACACAGATCGGGCCCGATGCCGGCGGGTTCACCGGCTGTTACCGCCAGCCGTGCCGGACGGGTCACAGCGTGCCCTCCATGCCACTGACCACAGTCTTGACGTCCACGTAGGCTTCCTCACGGATCTGGCTCAGCCAGTTCTGGAGCTCCAGCTCGTACTGGCGTTGCTGCAGTGCCTGGCGGGCTTCATTGCGCCGGATCTCATCGCTCTGCTCCGCCACGCGCTTATCCTCAACCTTCAGGATGTGCCAGCCGAACCGCGAGCGGAACGGGTTACTGGTCTCGCCCACCCCGGTGTCCATCATGGTGTCCTCGAACGCCGGTACCATTTCGCCGGGCCCGACCCAACCCAGTTCACCACCCTCGGAGACGGTGCCGGGGTCATCCGAATACTCCTCGGCCAGCGCGGCGAAATCAGCGCCGCTCTCCAGTTCCGACTCGATCTCACGAATCAGTGACTCCGCCTCGGAGTCAGAGCGCTCCTGGGTATTGACCAGGATATGGCTCACCCTGCGCTGTTCCACTTCATTGGTATCCTGCCCCCGGCGATCCAGCGGTGTGACCACATGGAAACCGCTGCTGCTCTGCAGTACCGGCGAAGGCTCGCCCACATCCAGGCGCGGAATCTCGCCGGCCACCAGAGAGGGCAGCTCCTGACCGGAGCGCCAGCCCAGCTCCCCGCCTTCCAGCGCATTACGGCCATCGGATTCTGCAACCGCCAGCTCGCGGAAGTCGGCGCCGTCCTCAAGCCGCTCCTGGATCGACTCCGCCTTGCTCCGGGCCTCCTGGACCGCTTCCTCGTTATTGAAGTTGTTCACCTGGATCAGGATATGGCCGAGCAGGTGTTCAATCCCGGAACGTTCACGCGCTTCCGCCGAGCTCAGGAAGTTGTCCACCTCCCTTTCAGTCACACGCACGCGCCGACCCACGCGCTGCTGCTGGACGCGGCTGACCAGCATCTCCCGGCGGATCTGCTCGCGCGCCTGCTGGAAACTCAGCCCCTCGCTGGACAGCGCCTGCTCGAAGGCGTCCAGACTGTTGAAGCCGTTGTTCCGGGCCACATTGCGCATGGCGTCGTTGAGCTCGGAGTCACCAATGCGAATGCCCATCTGGCGGGCCCGCTGGATCTGGATCTCCTCCAGGATGAGCTGGTCCAGAACGCGCTGGCGCAGTACGGATTCCGGCGGCAGCTGTGTGCCCTGGGCGCTCAGCCGTGACCGGATCTGCTGGATCCGTGCCTGGAGCTCGGACTGGAGCACCACGCCCTCGTCCACCACAGCCACAACGCGGTCCAGCGGCTGGCGTTCGGCTCCGGCCGCCAGCATGGGCAGGCAGGCCAGGAACACCAGGGCCAGCAGGCTTGAAGGGCGCTGTCGTTTCGGAATCATGCTTACCTCGGTCTGAATGGGTTCAGGGCCATCGTTCCTGCGCCGGGCGCCGCAGCTGTTCGGGCGTCGGGCGCTCTCTGATGGCAGTGCGCTGATCAAAGCCGGGAATGGCATCACGGGCGGTATCCTGGGCATCGCCACTGCCACCCAGCCCGAGCAGCTGGATCTGGAACAGGAACCGGGTGTCCAGTCCCTCATCCCGGGTACGGTAACGCTGGGCCACGAGCTGCAGATTCCAGCAGCAGCTGCTGTACTCAAGTCCCAGCAGTGTGCCCGCTGTCTCCCTATTCTCCATATCGTAGAGCCAGCGGCCAATCAGGCTCGTCTGTTCACCCAGCGCCAGCACCGTGCTCACATCCGACTGCTCCAGGTCGGTGTCCGCATCATAGGTGTGGCCGGCGTTGAACAGGTAGCGGTAGTCGCTGGTATGGAATCGGAACTGGCTGCGCCCACGGACGGTCTCACGTTCATCCGCGTCCCACTGGCCCGTGACCCGAAGGTCCATGGTTTCCAGCGGCCGCAGCACCAGCTCACCGGCGTACGGGGAACGCCGTTCCTCCGTGGTGCCGGCCCCGTTGAGTGCCACCTCTTCATCCTGGAAGCGGTGGATCTGGCCAAGGCTCACGCGGGCCCTCTCGATTCCGGCGTCCATATCATACACCCGTGAGGTCAGCGCCGTCGTGAGGCGGTTGTTATCCCCCACACGGTCACCCCCCACGAAACGGTCACGTGCAAAGAGCTGGTTGAAGTTGAAGGAGTTGAGCCGGGTATCAAAGACAGGGATATTGTCCTGCTCACGCTCCGGTGAGTACACGTAATACAGCCGCGGCTCCAGCGTCTGGTTGTAGAAGCTGTCGCCCACATCAAAGAAACGGTCGAAGTAGAGGCCGGCATCCACGTCCGCAAAGGGGACGCTGCGGCTGAAGCGCTCGTCCCGTTCAATGTCGTCCAGCTGGTACTGGGTATGGTCCAGCATCACCGACGTGCCGACGAATCCCGGCAGGCCCCGCAGTTCCCAGCCCACTTCCGGGCGCGTCCGCAGGCGGTGCCCAATCGCCGCTGCCTCACCCTGAAGGTCACCATTCTCACGCCAGAAGTAGTTGTACTCCGTATCCTGGGCGGCATACCAGTTGCCACTGCTGGTATTGAGATCCAGCTGCAGCCTTGGCAGCTGGTTGTAAGGGCGGCTGGCTTCCGGGATTGCCGGGTCAATGGTCTGGAAGCCGCGCAGTGCCGCGGAAAAATTCACGCCGGGCTGACTGTAGCGGAGCCGTCCATCCCGGCGCAGATGGGTGTTCTGCTGGATGTCCAGGGTCCGGTTGAGGTCACTTGAATAGTCGTCGTCGGAAACCGCCGCGTAATCCAGGTCGCCGCGCCAGCCGCCACCGAAGTCGGCATCACTGGTGACATCCAGGCCCCAGCGTTTGCCGTCCATACCAGGATTCTCCGACTCGAATTCGGAGTCACTGTCGATAAAGCCCAGCTGCACATCCGTCTGCCCGAAGCGGCTCAGGTAGCGGGTCTCAAGCTCCGAGAAGTAACCCCGGCCATGGATGTACTGCGGGGTATAGGTCGCATCGTAATGGGGTGCCAGGTTCATGTAGAAGGGCGTGGCAACGAACAGCCCGCTGCCGGTATTGGAACTGCCGAAGGTTGGGTACAGGAAACCGGTATGGCGGCGGTCATCGATCGGGAACCGGATCCAGGGCACGTACAGCACCGGCACATCCTTCACCCGCAACCGGACATTGCGGGCGGTGCCGAAGCCGCTGGCCTGATCCAGATCAACCCCACTCGCCGCCAGGGACCAGTCATTCCGGCCCGGCTGGCAGGTGGTCATGACGGCCTGATCAATACGCATGGCCTCTTCCCCGGTGCGTTTGATACGACCGGCACTGCCGCGCATATGCGCATCATGGAGCAGGAAGCGGGCGGTGTTGAGGGTCAGGCTGCCGCCCTCATCGCTGGCCTCGGCTTCATTGCCGGTCAGCAGCACCCCGTTGGCGCGGCTGACCACGCTACCACTGAGGTTGAGCATGCCGCTGCCCTGGTTGTACTGGGCACGGTCACTGCGTGCCCGGAGCTCGCCCTGTCGTACCCGCACGTCACCGCTCAGGTCCAGGGTCTTATCCATGCGGTAGCGGGCCTCACGGCTGGTGATATGGACAGGCCTGCCATCACTCTCCTCCACAGAGACGTCATTGGCACTGCTGGATTCGAGTGCCGGCGGGCGATAGGCACCGCCACAGTAGGCAGGCACTTTTTCCTGCAGTTCCGGGGGCAGCTGCTCCCACTCCACCCAGTCGATGGCGGCGGCCGAGCGGGGTTCCTGGGCCTGCGCGGACACACAGGCGAGCGTGATGCTGGCAGCCAGCATCCGGAATCGCCCGGCACGGTTGTTTGTCCACCTCTGTATTGCCACTCACCCTCTCCGGAGCGTCCACCGGCATGCGGCTGAAACAGGGGCACAGTCTACATGGGCCACTGCAGCATGTTAACGCTCTCTGGCCAGCTGGCAGAGGCTTAATGCAGAATACAACACATCTGAAAGGTGCTGCCTGGCGCGGCGCCCATTAACGGGAGCAACCATGGATCAACGCTACGACGCCATGCTGGCCTGGCTGAGCCAGCGCCTCGGAACGGCGCCGCAGACACCGGAGCCGGTGGCCGGCGATGCCAGTTTCCGGCGCTATTTCCGTGTGCAGACCCCGGAGGGCTCCCGGATTGTGATGGACGCCCCGCCGGAGAAAGAATCCTGCGGGGCCTTTGTGGCGCTGACACACCACTGGCACCAACACGGCCTGCACGTACCGGAACTGCTGGCCGAGGATCAGGCGCAGGGGTTCCTGCTGCTGGAGGACTTGGGCGACCGCCTCTACCTGGATGAACTCACCAGCGAGGCAAGCGCGGACCGGCTCTACGGCGAAGCCCTGAGTGCGCTCGTCCGCCTGCAGGGTCTGCCCTCACCGCCGGATCATCCCCTGCCGCCCTATGACCGCGAGCGTCTGCAGCAGGAGATGCAGCTTTTCCCGGACTGGCTTCTGGAACAGAAACTCGGCCTGAAGCTCTCCAGCCAGGAACAGGCCATGCTGGCGACCACCTTCGCCACCCTGACCGAGTCCGCCCTGGCCCAGCCCCGGGTTACGGTCCACCGTGACTACCACTCCCGGAACCTGCTGGTGACGGACGACAACAGCCCCGGCATCATCGACTTCCAGGATGCGGTCACCGGCCCCATCACCTATGACGCGGCCTCACTGCTGCGGGACTGCTACGTCGCCTGGCCGCTCGAAAAGGTCTACCAGTGGCTGGAGACCTACCGCCTGGAGGCCCGGGAAGCCGGCCTGCATCAGGCGGACGAGGCCACCTTCCGCCAGTGGTTCGAGCTCATGGGCATCCAGCGCCACCTCAAGGCCAGCGGCATCTTCGCGCGGCTCGACCAGCGGGACGGCAAGCCGCGTTACCTGGCGGACATCCCGCGCACTCTGGCGTACATCATCTCGGCCGCACGGCGTCAGCCGGCGCTCGAACACTTCGGGGACTGGCTCTCGGAACGCGTGGCACCGGCCGTGGAACCCATGGCGGGGGCCAAATGAAGGCCATGATCCTGGCAGCCGGGCGCGGCGAACGCCTGCGGCCACTGACCCTGGAGACCCCCAAACCACTGCTGCCGGTGGGCGGCCAGCCGATGATCCAGTGGCACATCGAGGCCCTGGTGCGGGCCGGTGTTCCCGATATCGTCATCAATACCGCCTGGCTGGGCGAGCGGATTGAAGCCGAGCTCGGCGATGGCACCCACCTGGGGGCCCGCATTGAATACTCCCGGGAGGGGGAGCCGCTGGAGACACTGGGCGGAATACGCCGGGCGCTGCCGATGCTCACGGAAACAGGCAGTGAATTCCTGGTCATCAACGGGGATGTCTGGACGGATTTCGACATGACCACACTTGCCGCCACGCCACTGGGAGAAGACCTGGATGCCCACCTGGTCCTGGTGCCGAACCCGGCCCACCACAGTGGCGGGGATTTCGCACTGGTCAATGGCCGGGTGACCAGGGACCAGGGTGAATGGCTCACTTTTGCCGGGATCAGCCGTCTGAGCCGGCGCCTGATCGACAGTGCGCCAGGTGAAGAGGACCGGCTTGGCCCTGTTCTGGGCACGGCCTGCCAGCAGGGGCGGGTGAGCGGTCATCGCCATGACGGTCACTGGGTGGATGTTGGGACTCCGGAGCGCCTCGAAACGGCGCGCACGCTGGCAGGGAGTGGTACCGCCCCATGAGCGCGAAACACAGCCACAACAGTACGGACGCACTGCCGGAGAACCTTTCCGACCTGCTCCGTGAGCTGGCGTCCTGCGGCCATCACGGCGCCCGGCTCCTGGAACGCACCGGCCTCCCCCGATGGGCACGCGGCACACTGTTCCGGCTGATGGGGTATGTGGCCAAGGCGGACGGCCGGGTGAGCGAGCTGGACATCCGCTACGGCGAGTCCCTGATGCGTAACTTCAGTGCGGGGCCCCGTCAGCGCCGCCGGCTGATCCGGCGCTTCAATACCGGCAAGCAGGATACCCAGCCGGTAGTGCCCCTGTGGTTCCGGCTGCTCACCCGCCGCTGGCCGGATTCAGCGCTGCGCCTGAGCATGGCGCTGGCGCACCTGTGCTACCAGGACGGGCCGGATTCGGCCGCCCGCATTGCCCGCTGCCATACCGCCATCGTCGCCACCGGCCTGCCGGCCACCGCCAGCAACCGCATCCTTCAGAGCTACCGGGGCAAGGTCTGGATCACCTCCCCGGGCGAAGGCACCAGCGAAACGCCCCTGACCGGCCTCGCCCGCGCCTGCCAGGTGGTTGGCGGCAAGCCCTCGGATTCACTGGAGGCCCTGCGCCAGGCCTACCGCAAGCAGCGCAGTCTCTATCACCCGGACCGGGTCCAGCACACGGATATGGACCCGGAGCTGGCCCGGGCCCGGTTGGAGGAGATCCACAAGGCCTGGGATCTGATCAACCGGCGTCATCCGGAGGCGCGCTGAGCGCGGCAGGGCCGCTGAGAAGGGGAATCCGCCATTCCAGCGCATCCAGCAGGTTCTTGACCGCCAGCCCCAGCTCCGTGTCCCCCTCGATCACCAGCTGGCGCTGGAAAAACAGGCGGTCCGGGTCCTCCCGGCGCTCCGCCAGCCGCCGGAAGGCTTCCGTGGTGCCCCGTATGGTCGCCTCGGGCGCCGCGTCCGCCATGCGCAGGCGCCCACCCCAGAAGCCCAGGGTCACCCCGGTGGTGGCGTCTTCCAGTTCGAGCCGCAGCACACGCCCTTCCAGTTCCTCGAAGTCGCCTTCCGCCAGAGCTTCGGCAAAGAGGTGATTCAGCGGCAGCTCCACCAGGCCCTGCTTGAGCGCCCAGGGCAGGCGGGCATCCACCAGCGGAATCAGGCTGCGCGCCATTCGATCCAGTGTCTGTTTCATGGGGTCCAGCTCCAGTCCATGCCCGGCCGGCCATACCAGTAGCCGTCGCAGGGCGGTGCCTCCGCCAGGTGAAGCGGATGACGCTCTGGCATGTCTCCCTGACGTGCCCGGTCGAAACGTGCCACGACCTCCGCCATGCCTTCGTGCTCCGGGCTCAGGCGCACGGTGTCCACGCCCAGCCGCTGCATGTCCGGCAGCTCCCGCATCAGGTCATAGCGGGCGCCGGACAGGGTGCTGGTGCCATTGAGCCGGAACACATCCTGGTGCTCCCGGGATTTCAGGGCCAGTCCGTCCGGATGCTGCTGGCAGACGAACTCGCAGCGGTCCTTGGGCTTGCCGTAGTAGCGTGCGGTGAAGCAGCGTGAGGACCAGGCCAGTGGCAGAAAGCCCCAAGCGAAAACCTCCACCGGCGCATGCAGGGACTGCTCATACAGCGTGGCCTGCATGTCGGCGAGCGTATCGCGGCTCAGTTCCACTGGCAGGCACCAGCGCTGCAGGCCCCGGCGCAGCAGAACCCGCAGTGTTGCGGGATTGTAGACGTTCATGGAGGGGCCGGTGACGAACGGCAGGCCGGCCTCGATCACCATGTTCAGCGCACTCTGATCGTTGGCCTCGACCAGGAACTCGCCGTTGTCCCGGATACGGCGCAGGGTCCGCAGGTCCGCTTCGGATTCAATCAGCGTCTGGCTTGAAAGTACCACCTCCTTGCCGCAGCCGCGCAGATCGCGGGCCAGATCCACCCAGTCCGCCACCTTCATGTCCCGGCGGCGGGAACACACCACCTCGCCGAGATAGATGGTCTCCACCGGCCATTCGGCCGCTTCGGCGTAGAAGTTGAGTACGTCCTGGCGGGGCCAGTACCAGAGGATCGGCCCCAGTGAGAGTTTCATCGTCATTTCCAGCTCCGGGTCCATGCGCCCAGTGTGGTCTGCCCACCCTCGGACAGTTCGCCCAGCGTGCGCTGCCATTCCGGGGCGGGTTCAAAGGTCTCGGGATCCGCTTTCACGCGGTCGATCGCAGCCCGCCAGGTTCCGGCCACCTGACCGCTGTAGGCGGGGCTGCGCTGCCGCCCCTCGATCTTGACGGCGGAAACACCAAGGCGGTGCAGCTCCGGAAGCAGATCCATGGTGTTGAGACTGGTAGGTTCCTCAATGGCGTGATAGACGGCCCCCTCCACCTCGAAGCGCCCCTTACACAGGGTCGGGTAGCCCGCCTGCTCATCACCGGCGAAGCGGTCGATCAGCACCCCGTTGAGCCGAGCCTCCAGATCATCGCCCTTCTCCTCCCAGCGCACGGCCTTTGCGGGTGAACAGGCACCACAGGTATTCGGGGATTCGTCGGTCAGGTAGGAGGACAGGTAACAACGCCCCTCGGCCATGATGCAGAGACTGCCGAAAGCGAACACTTCCAGTTCCACCGGGGAATGCCCGGCCACCTGCCGCACCTGGTCCATGGACAGGACCCTGGGGAGCACGGCGCGGCTGATGCCGAACTCCCGGTGATAGAACCGCAGGGCTTCATGGCTGGTGGCCGAGCCCTGTACGGAGAGATGGCGCGGGATCCCGGGGTGGTAACGGGCCGCATGGTCCAGCAGCCCCATGTCCGCCAGGATCAGGGCATCAAACCCCAGGTCCGCAGCCCGGTCCAGCGTTGCCGTCCAGTGCTTCCAGCCCGCGGGCTGCGGGTAAGTGTTGAGGGCACAGAAAACGCGCGTGCCACGCCGGCGGGCGTACTCCATCCCCTCGCGCATGCGCTTTTCGGTGAAGTTGAGGCCGGCGAACTGGCGGGCGTTGGTGTGGTCGCGGAAGCCGATGTAGACAGCATCCGCGCCTGCATCAACAGCCGCCTTGAGAGCGGGCAGACTGCCCGCCGGGCAGACGAGTTCCATGGAAGCCTCCGATGGCTGATGGCGACGGACATGATCCCGCTACCCACGCTTTGCCGCCACCGAATCCATCAACTGCCCCCACCATGCACTTGTCTGATTTGTATATTCCAAAAAAGACTTACAATTTTGTTTTTATCAATTTATGATCTCAGAAAACGCGTTACTATAAGCAGCAATTCCAACGCATTATTAACCAGAACCAGAGTGAGAGGCCCAATGAACGCTTCCTCCCAGTCCCTCAGCCATCAGGTGGTCGTCGTCGGCGGTGGCACTGCCGGCACCACGGTGGCCGCTTCCCTGCTACGCCAGCGCCCGGAACTGGATGTGGCCGTGGTGGAACCCTCGGAAGTCCACTACTACCAGCCAGCATTCACGCTGGTCGGCGGCGGCACCTATGACATGGACAGTACCCGCCGGGCCCAGAAGGAAACACTGCCGGAAACGGCCACCTGGATCCACGCCGGCGTGGCCTCGTTCGAGCCGAACAGCAACCTGATCACGCTTGAGGACGGCCGTCAGGTCCAGTATGAACACCTGGTTGTCGCCCCCGGCATCAAGCTGGACTGGGATCGCGTGGACGGGCTGCGTGAGGCGCTGGGCAGCAACGGCGTATGCAGCAACTACAGCCCGGAAACGGCGCCCTACACCTGGGAGTGCCTGCGCCAGTTCCGGGGCGGCAACGCCATCTTCACCCAGCCGCCGCCCCCGCTGAAATGCGCCGGCGCGCCACAGAAGATCGCCTACCTGGCCGCGGACCACCTGCGCCGGAACAACCTGGCCCCCGAAAGCAACCTGCAGTTCTACAGTGGCGCCGGCGCCCTGTTCAGCGTGCCGGATTTCGTGCCCCACCTGCAGAAGGTGATGGACCGCTACGGCATCGGCGTGAACCTGGGCCACGACCTGGTCGCGGTTGATGCCGAGCGCAAGGTGGCCCGCTTTGCCACAACGGACAGCAATGGCGAGCGCACCGAAATTGAACAGCCTTACGATCTGCTCCACGTCACACCGCACCAGACCGCACCGGATTTCGTGAAACAGAGCCCGCTGGCCAATGCGGACGGCTGGGTGGACGTGGACAAGGGCACCACACAGCACACCCGCTACCCCAACGTCTTCTCACTGGGCGATGCCAGCTCCCTGCCCACCTCCAAAACGGCAGCCGCGGTGCGCAAGCAGGCGCCGGTCACTGTCAGGAACCTGCTGGCGCGGATGGACGGGCAGGCACTGTCGGCCCAGTACGACGGCTACACTTCCTGCCCGCTGGTCACCGCTTACGGCAAGGTGATGCTGGCCGAGTTCATGTACGATGGCGTGGTCACGCCAACGCTGCCCCTGAGTCCCTTCAGCGAATCCCGGTTCTACTGGGTGGTCAAGAAGCACCTGCTCCCGCCGTTCTACTGGAACCAGATGCTGCGCGGCAAGGAACCGGACATCGCCCATAAGCCCCTGAAATCCTGATTGCAGGGGCTCAACCCGATGACGCTTCAGACGGCGGCAGGGGCGGCATCGGGCAGTCGAGCTGATCGGCGATGATGCGCAGCAGCTCGTATTCGCGCGGGCTGATGCGGCCATCGGCCTGGATGCAGTGTACGCAGGCGTCGATGATCGCGGGCTTGAGCATGGCCGGAAGGCCCGCGATCCGGCCAAGCGAGCGGAGTAGCCCGCGGGCGCTGGCGCCATCACTGGACGGGGGTTCCCCCGCCTGCTCAAACCCGGCCATGGCCTCACGGTAGAGCGCTCGCGGATCCGTGCGGGCGCCAGTGGAGGCCATCACCCAGAGCAGCCTGCGGATGTCCGGCATTACCGGCCCATAGCGGCGGTGAGTGACCCGGCGGTTACGCGCGGCTCCTTTCCCAAGATGGCGTTTGAGAAAGCCAAGAATGGCGATATCGTGCAGGCGCGCCCCCCGCTCCTCACGGATCAGCCGTTCCATGTCCCGCAGGAGCTGCTGCCGTGCCGGTTCATCCAACTCCCGCAGGGCGGGTAACGAGAGCTCCACCAGCGGCACCCGGTAGAGCGGCCCCAGGTCGCGCAGCGTCTGGATCATCTGGCGCAGCAGCAGGCCATCAATGGCCACCGTGCCCACGGCTTCCAGTTCCGGCAGCAACCGGTCAAGAGTCCCGTGATCCGCTTCCTCCAGGGCCAGCGCCAGGCAGAGGTGGACCGCGCCCTCGCTGCCGTGGAGCTGTTCGTTCAGTCCACCCGGCAGTGTGGCCAGGAGCGAACGGGCGTGACAGGTCCCTGCATTGCTCAGCTGGCCCACGGAAGCGGCCCCCTCCAGTGCCAGCCCGCCCGCGCCCGAAAATCCCATGGCCGCCGCCTCGTCACTGAGTGCTGAGGCCGGTGCCTCGCCCTGCTCCCGCGCGGCCTTGCGATCACGGGATTTCATGCGCACCAGCAGCGATCCGTCGATGGCATTGAGGCGCGCCTCAATGGGCGGGTGTGACGCCAGGAGACGGGCCAGCGACACGCTCTCGCCAAAGCACAGGTGGTTCAGATCCTCGGCATGGCCGGTGGCGGTCAGTCGCGAACCGCTGTTGGCCACACCGATCCGGTACAGCGCCCCGCCGATGCCCTCCGGGTTGCGGGTGAACTGGACGGCTGCCGCATCCGCCAGGTACTCACGCTGGCGCGAGACCCCCGCCTTGATCACACGCCCCATGAAGAGACCCACGTAGCCCACGACCACCAGCACGCCACCCGCCAGGATCAACACCCCCTCATTGCGGCGGCGCCCGCCCAGGAGCCCCCTGCGGGTATTGAGGCCATGAACCACCAGGTACTGGCCCAGCTGACCGATCAGCAGGATGCCGGCAAGCAGCGAGATCAACCGTATATTGATGCGCATGTCGCCGTTGAGGATGTGGCTGAACTCATGCGCGACCACGCCCTGCAGTTCGTCCCGGCTGAGCTGCTCCAGCGCGCCCCGGGTCACCACCATGGCCGCCTCGTTCGGCTGGTAGCCCGCCACGAACGCATTGATGGCGGTCTCCCGCTGCATCACGAACAGTTGCGGTACAGTCACACCACTGGCCAGAGCCATCTCCTCGGTGACGTTGCGGAGCTGGCGTTCCAGTGGGTCCTCCGTCCCGGCGGCTACCGGCTGGGCTCCGGCCATGCGTGCCACCCGCTCCCCGCCGCGGCGCAGGTCCAGGTAGCGGTGAAGCGATCCCATGGTCACAACAGCAGCCACGGTGCCCATCACCATCCAGCCCGGTTCAGAGCGGAACCAGACCGGAAACGGCGCCGGCGACGGCACATGCCCCCAGTACACCACGTAGACGACGGCGGCAACCGCCAGGATGATCAGGGCCACGGCCAGCAGGAACAGCAGGATCAGGACCAGCGACTGGCGCCGGGCCCGGTCCTGGCGCTCGAAGAAACGCATGCCGGCGCTCCCCTCAGCCGAAGGAGACGGACGGCGGCTCGCTCAGCGCCTCGGTATCAAACTCCAGCAACCCGGCGGGCTTGAAGGCGAAAAAACCCGACATGAAGTTGTTGGGGAACTTCTCACGGTAGGTGTTGTAGTCCATCACTGAGTCATTGAACGACTGGCGGGCAAAGGCCACGCGGTTCTCGGTGGAGGCAAGTTCCTCCATGAGCTGCAGCATGGTCTGGTCGGCCTTGAGGTCCGGGTAGTTCTCCATCACCGCATTGAAACCACCAAGGGCCTTGGTGAGCATGTTCTCCGCACTGGCCAGGTTGTTCATCTTCTGGCCGTCACCGGGATCACGCCGGGCATCGTCCTGGGCATTCACCGCCCCGGCGCGCGCCTCGGTCACCCGTGCCAGCGTCTCGCGCTCATGGGTCAGATAGCCCTGGGCGGTTTCCACCAGATTGGGGATCAGGTCATGCCGGCGCTTGAGCTGGACATCGATCTGAGCAAATGCGTTCCTGAAGCGGTTTTTCAGCGTGACCAGGTGGTTGTAGATATAGATCGCGTAACCGACGACCAAAGCGATCACGGCCAGGCCGATCAGGGTGGTTGTGTCCATACGAGCCGTCCTTTTTCAATGCAGTGCCTGAGCTGGATTAAAGAGCAAAAACATGAAGAACGCCACCCCGGCGTGAGCGTGGCATCCTTGACGGTGAACAGTGTCCGGAAATAATCTCTCCTCCCAGCCGGCCAGGGAATCACGACCGTGAGGCCGACGGCACGCGTCACGACGCAATGACTCGATAAGGGACTATCGGATGCTCACTACCCGCAGTTTCCTCCTCACCGCCGATCTGGGGCGGGTCTATCGTTTCTCCTGGTTTCCCGAAACCGATGAAGACGGCTGCTTCCGCCGGATGGCAATCGAGCGCTGCAGAATCTATGCCCGGCAGACGCTCGGGGACATTGCACGCAGCACCCACGACGACCTCTTCAACTACAAGCTCTGGGACCTCTGGCGGCACGTGTTTGAGCACCCGCTTGGTCCACCCGTAAAGCTCGAGCAGGTACTGACGGATCTTGCCTGGGCCGTGGAGCGCGGCGATCTCCACGTCTATCTCCATTACGATCCCCTGGAGCACATGCCTCGGCACCAAACAGGCCAGAGCTCCGGTGCCCTACAGGACCCGGATACATCTACGGCGGCCCAGCCCCGGACCAACAGCCCGGTAGACCGAAAGGCCCAGCGTGATCCGGTTCAGGCACGACGGGACCGCTACAACGAGCGTCAGGAGCTCGTGCAGGCGACCGCTGATAACCCGGATGTCAGCGAGGCCAACGAACGCCTGAATTTCAATAATGACAACATCATCCGGGCGGAAGCGGCGGAATACGTCTACGCGCTGGATGAGTACAATCGGGGCAACAGTGGCCAGCGCCCGAAACCGCCTACTGGCCTCAAGGCGTTGGATCCCGAGGAAATAACTGGCCTCGAAAACGCCACCTTCACCAGTGAGAGTTCAGGGTTCGGGGCCGCGTTATTAAAATCCGACATCAATCAGGAAACCATGCTGACCTTTAAGGGAACCAGTACAGGCAAAGACTGGTATGCGAATATTGGGCAAGCATTTGGCCGGGAAGCCGACCAGTACAATCAAGCTATGAAATTGGCTGCTGAGGCGAAAGATTCTGCACTCGACCAAAACTTCTCATTGGTCGGACATTCACTGGGTGGGGGATTGGCCTCTTCTGGTGTAGCGGTTACCGGTCAGGATGGATACACCTTTAATTCCGCAGGACTGAATTCGGAAACAGCAGCCCGCCAAGGCGGTATGAGTAATGCTCAGGCAGCTAAACGGATCCAGACCCAGACGGTCAATGGCGAGTTGCTGACAATCGTACAGAAGCACGGCAGCGACGCCCTTGGTGTTGCGTTGGGCGGTGCATCGGGCCATATGCTTGGCGGCCCTATGGGCGGTCTTGTTGGCGCCGCCGTGGTAGGCAAACTCATCCCTGATCTTCCGAACGCTCTCGGCCAACAGCGCACCCTACCCAGCATCAAGGGTGGCAATCCTTATGAGCGTCATGGCATGGACCAGGTGGTCGCCGGTATTGAGAGCCAGAAAGAACAGGATATAGAAACTCTGCAAAAGGCGAGGTAGCGACTTATGTCGGGAGGAAGGGACTGGCTGAAAGCGGCAACCCTGCTGCTCTCAGGGCTGCTGACTGCATGCAATCTATGGGGAAGCAACATGAAGGCAACGGAGTTTTTCAAACCCGAACAGGTCAAGCTTCTGGAAGCAATCCAGAAGGGTAACGAAACACGCGCCCGGCAGATGCTGGAGGACGGCGATGTAGCACTGAACACCCGCGGTAAGGACGACATTACCCCGCTGTTCTGGCTGATGATGCAGAAGAATCATCAAGCGGTCGAACGGGCGCTGCGGCTCGGGGCGGACCCGAACCAGATGGCCGGCAATGGTCACTCTCCCGTGACGTTCATAGCGGGAGGCAACGACACGGACATGCTTCGACTCCTGCTGGAGCACGATGGCGACCCGAATAGTAAAGACGCTGACGGCGAGCCGGCCCTTTTCAGTGCCATAGGTCATGATCGCTGGGAGAATATCAAGCTCTTATTGAAATACGGCGCCAAGCCGGACCTGACTGATAATTCAAATAACACGAGCCTTCAATATGCAGCTTACTTGAACAAATATGAGATCGTTCATTACCTCATCCAGCAAGGATCGGATTACAGAGAGCGCAATGACGCCGGCAGCAATATCTCCTGGGTTATCCATGACCGTCTAAGCAATGATCTGATCAACCCCGAGTCCTCAGCCTACGAATGGGCCCAAAAGGTCAAGAAACAACTCCAGGAACGCGGCGTGGAGTTCCCACCTCCTTCGCCTGAAGAAATCCGGGAGCAGCGCGGGAAAAACCAAGGTAAATGAGCCTGCCCAATGCGGATAAGGCAGTAGTCGACCTCCACAAGCTGAAAGGGTACTGCCTTAACACGGAGCATCCACGCGGTAAGCATAAAGCCCGCGTTTTTCAGTCCGCTCTGGGGCTTTCAGCGACAGATGCCGATTTTCTCCGCGAGCAACTCCTCCATGCGGCCCTGGAAAGTCCCGCGACTGTGACTGCCCGCGATGAGTATGGTTTAAGGTACATGATAGACTGTGAAATAGAAGGTGAACGGGGCACTTCCACTGTCCGAAGTCTCTGGATCATCCGGAGCGGCGAAGAGACCCCTCGTCTCACCACATGCTTTGTGCTTTGAGAGGCCCACTATGGAAAACCATCCTCAAGTGCTCGATATCGTTGCCCTTCTGGAGGATGTTAAGGGGCATGGACTGATCCGGGGTCAGGTCGGAACTGTCGTTGAGGATCTTGACGGTGCCGTTGAGGTGGAATTCTCGGACGAGGAAGGAATCACCTACGCCGAGCTGGCTCTCCGCCCCGACCAGCTGCTGGTTTTGCACCATCATCCAGTACAGGCAGCATAGGGGCATCGGGTTACTGGCACACGAACTGCAGAAGGCTGGAATGCCATCCTTGGCATTCAGAAGTCGGTAAGGTTGTTGGAGTTCAGAAGCTGTAGCCGACGTGCAGGCGGTAGACCATGGGGTCAATTTCGACTGTACCAATATCGTCGCCGTTCAGCTCTGCATCCGTTTCAATGTCGGCGTAGTAGGCCGCTGCACCCACACTCCAGTTCTCGTCCAGCGGAACATCCACACCCACTTGGGCAGCGAGACCGACAGAATCATCCAAGCTCAGATTCCCCAAAGCGCTCTCTTCATCCCAGAAGGTCGTATAATTCACGCCCGCTCCGACATAAGGCTTAACGGCTGCTCCTGAGCCTGCAAGAGGATACCAGGAAACGGTCACTGTCGGCGGAAGATGCTTAGTAGAACCGGCCTTTATTGCGGGAGTTTCGAGGTCATGCTCGAAGGGCGTGGCAGCCAGAACATCCGCGCTCAACTGCTCCGTGAGCATGTAGCTGAAGCTCAGCCCCGCCTGGATATCTGAGTCCGCACGGAGGCTGAACGGATTTCCTCCAATCTCAACAGAGGAATAACTACCACCGGGCACCACGCTGGCAATACCACCACGGACGATGGTGTCGCCCTTGTCGTAGGCTACAGCAGGGGCTGCCGCGCCAATGACACTGATGGAAAGGGCAGCGATTAGGGATTGGCGAATCGGGTTCAATTTCATGGTCGGGCTCCTGCCGTTGGATTATGGAATCAGCATAAGCCCGTTACCCCAAAATAAGATTGATCTATCTCATTGATTTTGAATTTGATTTCCGTCAATTCCCCACCCAATCCGCCACGCGGCAACCCAGGATCCTATCCGTGCCCCTGGCCGGGGTTCAGGCCGCCGCGCCCTGCCCCTGCTCCCGCGGCGCGAGCTGCAGTTGGTCGCCTTCCAGGCGAACGGCGTAGGTCCGGAGCCGGTGGCTGTCGTCCTCCAGACAGCGGCCATCCACCAGTGAGAAGTGTTTCTTGTACAGCGGCGTCGCCACTACCGGTTCCCCCTGGATATCGCCCACGATGCCCCGGGCGATGATGTTCACGCCGGAAATGGGGCAGTAGTTGTCCACGGCGAACAGGGATTGCTCCAGTTCCGGAATGTGGAAGATGGCCACCTGGCGATCACCGACGCGGGCACCAATGCCCGCGCCCGATACCAGGTCGGCCCTGCTGCCCACAGGGGTCCATTCATTCTGCTGTGTCATGTAAATCCTCCTCAGACGGATACCGCCGGAATGCGTTCCAGCTTCTCTTCGGCCGTGGCCGGGCGCGGTTGCTCTCGTTCCTCCACCGTGACCACATAGGGGTCGTCACCGTCGTCGTTGATCATCTGGCGGAAGCGCTTGAGCTTCTCCGGGTCTTCCAGGGTGGTCTTCCACTCACACTGGTAGTTGTTGATCAAGCGCGCCATCTGCGCGTCCAGATCCTCGGCAATGCCCAGCGAGTCCTCCATGACCACCTGGCGCACGTATTCGAGGCCGCCCTCCAGGTTCTCCAGCCAGCGCGCGGTGCGCTGCAGCCGGTCCGCGGTGCGGATGTAGAGCATCATGAAGCGGTCAACAGTGCGAATCAGGGTGTCGGTATCCAGGTCCTGGGCCAGCAGGTCCGCATGGCGCGGGCGCATGCCGCCGTTACCGGCCACATAGAGGTTCCAGCCGTTTTCGGTCGCGATCACACCAAAGTCCTTGCTCTGGGCTTCCGCGCACTCACGGGTGCAGCCACTGACCCCGAACTTGATCTTGTGCGGGGCACGGATGCCCTTGTAGCGATGCTCCAGGTCGATGGCGAGCTGCACGCTGTCCTGCACGCCGTAGCGGCACCAGGTGCTCCCGACGCAGCTTTTCACGGTGCGCAGGGCCTTGCCGTAGGCATGGCCGGTCTCGAAGCCGGCGTCCACCAGACGCTGCCAGATCGAGGGCAGGTCATTGAGCTTCGCACCGAACAGGTCCACGCGCTGGCCTCCGGTGATCTTGGTGTAGAGCTCGAACTCCTTCGCCACCTCGCCCAGCGTGATCAGCTTGTCCGGGGTGATCTCGCCACCGGCCACCCGGGGCACCACGGAGAAGGTCCCGTCCTTCTGCATGTTGGCGAGGAAGGTGTCATTGGTGTCCTGCAGGCCCACATGCTCCGGGTTGAGCACGTAGTCGTTCCAGGTGGAGGCCAGGATCGAGGCAACCGCCGGCTTGCAGATGTCGCAGCCCAGCCCCTGCCCGTGGTTCTTCAGCAGGGTGTGGAAGTCATGGATGTCCTCAACACGGATGATGTGTTCAAGCTCCTGGCGCGTGTGCTGGAAGTGCTCGCAGACGCTGTTGTCCACCTCCATGCCCAGCGCCGCCATCTCGTGATCGACGATCTCCTTGAGCTGGCCGGCGCAGCCGCCACAGCCGGTGCCCGCCTTGGTTGCGGCCTTCACATCGCCCACGGAGGCATACCCGTCGTGCACGCACTGGACAATGTCGCCCTTGGTGACGTTGTGGCAGGAGCAGATGCCGGCGGTCTCCGGCAGCGCGTCCACGCCCAGCGCCGGGGCACCGCCCTCGCTGGCCGGCAGGATCAGCGATTCCGGATTGTCCGGCAGCTCCAGGCCGTTCAGGGCGTATTGGAGCAGGGTGTCGTAATAGCTGTTATCGCCCACCAGCATGGCACCCAGAAGCTGCTTGCCATCGGCGGAGACCACCAGCTTGCGGTACTCCTGGGCGATGCCGTTGGTGTAGCGGTAGAAGCGCGCGCCCGGGTTCTGGTTACCGTGGGCATCGCCGATGGCGCCCACATCCACGCCCATCAACTTGAGCTTGGTGCTCATGTCCGCACCCCGGAAGGTGCGCTCGCCCTCGGTGAGGGTATCCAGGGCCGCCTTGGCCATCTGGTAGCCGGGGCCGACCAGGCCAAAGATGCTGTCGTTCCAGAGCGCGACTTCGCCAATGGCGAGGACGTCAGGATCACTGGTGCGGCAGTGATCGTCGATCACGACGCCCCCGCGCTCACCCATACTCAACCCGGCATCCCGGGCCAGTTCGTCACGGGGCCGGATGCCGGCGGAGAACACGATCAGGTCGGTCTCCAGCAACCGGTCGTCCTGGAACACCATCTGATGGCGGGCATTGGTGCCTTCTTCGATGCGCTGGGTGGCGCGCCCGGTCAGCACCTGCACGCCGAGTTCCTCGATCTTCTCGCGCAGGATGTCGCCGCCCTCTTCGTCCACCTGGACCGGCATCAGCCGGGGTGCGAATTCCACCACGGCCGTGTCCAGATCCAGCTCGCGCAGCGCATTGGCTGCTTCAAGCCCCAGAAGGCCGCCGCCGACCACCACACCGGTGTTCGAGCGGGAGGCCGCCTCACGGATGTCGTCGAGATCGTCCAGGGTCCGGTAGACCAGGCAATCCGGCCGATCGTTGCCCTCAATGGGCGGCACGAAGGGGTAGGAGCCGGTGGCGAGGACGAGCTTGTCGTACGGGAGCGTCTCCCCGCTGTCGAGGGTGAGCGTATGGGCCTCGCGATCAATGGCGGTGGCCGCCGTGTTCAGGCGCAGATCGAATCCCCACTGGGCATACTGGTCCGAGGTGGAAAACGCCAGGTCATCGGCGGACTTGCCCTGGAAATACTCGGACAGATGCACGCGGTCGTAGGCAATGTGCTGCTCCTCGCCCAGGACGGTCACATGGAACCCATCCGCCAGCCCGCTTTCAGCCAGCTGCTCCAGGAAGTGATGACCCACCATGCCGTTACCGATCACGATCAGGTTCTGTTTACTCATGACGTTTTCCTCCGGTTGCCAGCGGGCAGCGACTCAGGCCGCCTCGCAGTATGCTTCGCCAAATGCCAGGCTCGCGCGCCAGGCACTGAGATCCGTTCCCCGGCTCAGGTGGTCGAAGAGCCAGGGGCCCATCGATGCATCGCCATACAGGACGGCACCGACGAGGCGGTTGTTCTTCAGGAGCAGGCGGCGGTACTCGCCACCGCGGCGGTCGTGGTAGAGGATGGATTCGGTCTCCCGGTCACGGGGTTCAATATCCCCGCACGAGAACACCGCCACGCCGCTGATCTTGAGCCGCGTTGCCACGGGCGCCTCGCGGTAGACGCGATGGCCGCCACAGAGCCGGTCGGCGAGCACCTCCGCCTGCCGGTAGACCGGCTCGACCAGACCGTAGGTGTGATCCCGGAACTGACAGCATTCCCCCAGAGCCTGGATGCACTCATCACTGGTCGTGAGCGTGGCGTCCACATGGATGCCGTGACCGCATTCGAGCCCGGCATACGCCGCGACGTCCCGGTTCGGCTGGGTCCCAGCGGCAATCACCACCATGTCCGCCGGCAGTTGACGGCCGTCTGAAAGGCGAACCGTCTCGACCCGCCCGTCGCCCTCGATGCGATCCACACCATTAGCCAGGTGGAGTGCCACTCCCCGCCGACGCAGCGCCTCCGCCAGCATGCCACCGGCGGTTTCGTCCAGCTGCCGGTTCAGGGGCCAGTGCCCCCGATGCACCACGGAGACCTTCATCCCCTGCGCTCTCAGGCCTTCGGCCGCTTCCAGCCCCAGGAAACCACCACCCAGAACAACGGCACTGCCCCCCTTCCGGGCGCACGCCGCCATCCACCGGGCGTCTTCGAGAGTCCTGAAACCGGTGACCCCCTCCAGCCCGGCGCCCTCGATCCCCGGTATGGCCGGACGGGAGCCGGTGGCGATCACCAGCCGGTCATAGGGGATCCGGTGGCCGGCCCGGGTGATCACGGCCTGTGCGGCGCGATCAATCCAGGCCGCGCCATCCCCCTGGTGCAGATGAACGCCCTGATTCGCGTACCAGCCAGGCGCTGCGAGCGGCAGTGCCTCCGTGGTGGTTTCCCCGGCCAGCCAGGGCGACAGCAGGATGCGGTTATAGGCCAGTGCCTGTTCGTCACTGACGACAGTGACACGCCAGCCGTGGCGTTCCCCTGCCAGCAACTCCAGGAGCCGTTGCGTGGCCATGCCGTGTCCGATGATGACGAGCTCTCCGCCCATTTCTGCCTCCGGGGGTCTGCCCCAACAAAAAAGGCGCCTGCCAACCTTCCCGCAGGAAGACCGATCAGGCGCCAGTGCCCTGTTGATCCGCAATGTCCGTGTCCTCAGACACACCTTTTGGTTAGCAGGTTGCATGCCAAAACTGAATACCCCGAAATATCAGCTACTTGACGAGCCCGGCCTGGCAGAAGAAGGACACTTCCGGACCCCTGCTGGTGCACACCCGGACACCGATGCACCAGAATCAGGCGTTCACAGCGCCCGAAGCCGATGGAGCATCCTCCTGCGTACCCCGAGCTTCACCCGTTTTCCTGGGCATCGGCGTCACCTTCTGCTGCTTCTCGTACAGGAAGCTCAGCACGGACTGGCGACAGCGGTTGTACTCGGCGCAGTCCGCCAGCGCCACGCGATCCCGCGGCCGCTCCAGCGGCACATCCAGAACCTCACCGATGCTCGCCGCGGGCCCGTTCGTCATCATCACGATGCGATCGGACAGCAGCACCGCCTCGTCCACGTCATGGGTGATCATGATCACTGTGCTGTTGAGCTCCCGCTGGATCTCCATGAGCGAATCCTGGAGGTGCGCCCGGGTCAGCGCATCCAGCGCCCCGAAGGGTTCGTCCATCAGCAGCACCTTCGGCTGCATGGCCAGGGCCCGGGCGATCCCAACCCGCTGGCGCATGCCGCCGGACAGCTCATCCGGGCGCTTATCCAGGGCATGGCCCATGTGCACCAGCTCCAGGTTGTGAATGACCCAGTCGCGGCGCTGCTGGCGTGTCATGGACTTGCGGAAGACCTGGCGTACGGCCAGCTCCACGTTCTGGTAGGCACTCAGCCAGGGCATCAGTGAATGGTTCTGGAACACCACGGCACGTTCAGGGCCGGGCTCAGTCACCTCACGGCCGTCCAGCAGACAACCACCCCGGGTCGCCCGCATCAGACCGGCCACGATGTTGAGCACCGTGGACTTACCGCAACCGGAATGACCGATCAGGGAAATGAATTCGCCTTCTGCCACGCGCAGATTGACGTCGTCCAGGGCTGTGAAGGTGCCACCCTTGATGGGAAAACCCATGCCCACGGAGGACAGTTCGAGATGGGGACGTGAATGACTCATGGTGTAACCTCCGTTGTTCAGTGTGTGGCGCTGGCGCGATCCCAGGAGAGCAGGCGCTGCAGCATCAGCATGCCGCGATCCAGCACCAGCCCGATCAGGCCGATGACGATCACGGCGACCATGATGCGGCCCAGTGATTCACTGCTGCCGTTCTGGAATTCATCCCAGACAAACTTGCCGAGACCCGGGCTCTGGGCCAGCATCTCGGCGGCGATCAGCACCATCCAGGCGATGCCCAGCGACAGGCGCAGACCGGTGAAGATCATGGGAATGGCGGAGGGCAGCACCACCCGCCAGACATGGGTGAAAAAGCCCAGCCGCAGGACCTGGCTGACGTTGCGCAGGTCCTGGCTGACCGCATTCACACCCATGATGGTATTCACGAGCGTCGGCCAGAGACTGCACAGCGAGACCGTAACCATGGATGTGATGAAGGCGCGCGATACCATCGGGTCTTCAACCGTGTAGGTGGCGGAGACCACCAGCGTCACGATGGGCAGCCAGGCCAGCGGTGAGACCGGCTTGAACACCTGGATCACCGGGTTCACCGCCTCGTACAGGTAACGGTTCAGGCCAACCACGATGCCCAGGGGAATCGCCAGCAGCGACGCCAGGAGGAAGCCCGAGAACACCGTGCCCAGGCTCGTCAGGATCTGGTCGATAAAGGTTTCCTTGCCGCTGTAGGGCCGGATCCGCACCTCGGCATCCGGATTGCGGGCCAGTATTTCGGCGTTGCGCTCCTTCTGCATCTCAATGAACTCAGCGGCTCGCCGCTGTTCATCGAGATGGTCTGCCCAGAGGTTGCCCGCCTGCGCCCAGACACCCGCCGGGCCGGGCAGACTGCCCAAAGAGGTGGTGACATTCTGGGCCGCCATCTGCCAGAGCAGCAGGAATGCGAGCACGCCCAACACCGGCATGCTCACGGCCCTGATGGCTCCCTGGGGACTGAACCCCGCCATCTGCTGTTTCATGAAGTCGGTGATCCGGGTCACCGTTGCTGCCTGTTGCATAGCGTCGCCTCCTGTTGATCAGGGCGTGTCATCGCCACTGAGGCCGATGTCGAAGCTGTTGATGTAGGCATTGGGCCTGCGGCCGTTGTAGGCCCGACCATCGATGAAGTCGTCCTGCACCGGCTTGAAACCGTCGATGGTGTCGAAATCGGGGAAATCCGACGCTTCCAGGGTGCCGTCAGCCACCAGCGAGCGCGCCGCTTTTTCATAGATGGCCGGTTTATAGACCTCGCGCGCCTTCTCCATGTACCAGTCATCCGGCTTCGGCTCCGGAATCTGGCCCCAGCGCCGCATCTGGGTCATGAACCAGATGGCATCGCTGTAGTAGGGGTAGTTGGCGTTGTGGCGGAAGAAGACATTGAAGTCCGGCTCCTCGCGCACATCGCCGGGTTCGTACTCGAAGGTGCCGGTCATGGAGTTGGCGATGACCTCTTCATCCGCTCCCACGTAGCGGGAATCCGAAAGGATCCCGACCGCCTCCTCACGGTTGGCGTTGCCGTTCTCATCCAGCCAGTGGGCCGCCCGGATCAGGGCCCGGAGCAGACGCAGGTGCGTGTTCGGGTTTTCTTCTGCCCATTCCCGGGTCACGCCAAAGACCTTCTCCGGGTTGTGGGGCCAGATGTCATGGTTGGTGACCACGGGCACCCCGATCCCCTTGGCCACGGCCTGCTGGTTCCAGGGTTCACCCACGCAGTAGCCCTGGATAGTGCCGGCCTCCATGGTGGAGGGCATCTGCGGCGGGGGTGTCACCGAGAGGCGGACATCCGCGCCGCTGCGACCGCTGTTATCGCCTTTCTGCGGCTCGTAGAAGCCGGGGTGGAGCCCGCCTGCCGCCAGCCAGTACCGGATCTCGTAATTGTGGGTGGACAGGGGGTAGACCATGCCCATGTCAAAGGACTCGCCCTGCGCCCGGGTTTCCTCCACCACCGGCTTGAGGGCCGTCGCGCTGATTGGATGGGCGGGTTTGCCGTCGTCGCGTTTCGGTACATTGGGCCGCATGGCCTCCCAGACATCATTGGAGACCGTGATGGCATTGCCGTTCAGGTCCATGCTGAATGCGGTCACGATGTCGGACTTGTTGCCACCAACCCCGATGCTGGCCCCGATGGGCTGGCCCGCCAGCATGTGGGCGCCGTCCAGTTCCCCCCGGGCTACCCGGTTCTGGAGCACCCGCCAGTTGGACTGGGCCTCCAGGTCCACGAAAAGCCCCTCGTCGAAGAAAAAGTGCTTTTCCTTGGCAATGGCCAGTGGGGCCATGTCCGTCAGCTTGATGAATCCCAGCTTGAGATCCAGTTTCTCGGGCGGCCCGACCTCTTCGGCACCTGCCGGCAATGCGCCCCAAAGGCCGGCCAAAAGGATTGCAACAATTCCGGACCCTGTCCGCCTCTTCCCGTTCATTGGACTGTCTCCCTATCAACAACCAAAAAAAAGCGCCTGCCCCCAGTCCGGGAGCAGGCGCCTTTGCCAATGCAATGCTCGTAATCTGTGGAGTGCAGCTCCTTCTGCACCCGGCCGCCACGCCGGTCCGTGCCATGGCAAACCGTCAACCTGTCCGTGGCACACCCAAGCCGAAGCAGGAAACGTGCCACTGATCTTTTATCCTGATTTTAAACGATTTTCCTGGAGCCCGATCCGCAAAAGACGATCATCCACGACCGAATCAGGTGCACCTGGCAGACCCCATGCACCGGCGCGGATCAGTCCCGACCGACGGACGCGATCAGGGCATCCGAAGCTACCTCAACCTCGCCCCGGACGCCTTCGACCACGAAGGGCTGACGGTGTTCCCCCTCGTCCTTATAGTCCATAACCGGCGCATCCAGGCCCAGGCTTTCCGCCACCTCGCGGTAGAGATCGGGGCGGAAGATGCTGTCGAGATCCGGTGTCTCCAGCAGCTGATCGCCCTGGTTGCGCAGACGCATACGCGACAGCAGCCATTCCGCCTGGGAAAGCCACGGGAAGTTCGCACTCTGACGGAAGAAGTGCTGCTGGACCCTGGGGTGGAATAGACATTCGCCCTGATCTCCGAGAGGCTCAATGGAACTGCCGAGGTAATGAGGGTGCACCAGTATGCGGTGGACGAGGTCGCAATTGACCGGATCATCCAGCCAGCGGCAGCAGCGGATCAGGGCGCGCATCAACGCACGCAGCTTTTCCGGGTTGGCCTGCCCCCAGTCACGACGAATACCCAGGACTTTCTCCGGCGCGTTCTGCCAGACCTGGCACCCCGTCGCCAGGATCTGGCCCAGCCCGTGATACTCCATCAGCGAATTCCAGGGCTCACCGACACACGCCAGATCAACACTGCCGTAGGCCAGTGCGGTCATCATCTCCGGCGGCGGCACCGTCACCAGCTCCAGACCCGGCCCGGGCGACAGTCCAGCACTGGCAAGCCAGTCGAGCAGCTGCAGGTAATGAGTGGACCAGGCGTAGACAATGCCCAGCCTTATCGGTTCATGGCTTGCGGCGGCGACCCGGGCCAGGGCATGCGCCGCCTCGGAGGGATCGGAGAGATCAAAGCCTGTGGCCGCCAGCTGCTCATAGAGCGCCCGCCTGGCCGTGATGGCATTGCCGTTACGGCTGAGCACCATAGGGCTGATGACCGGGCACGGCGGCGCTCCGAGGCCCATATTGATGGCCAGGGCCATGGGCCCGAGCATCTGGGCGCCATCCAGCATTCCAACGCCGACACGATCCCGCAGACTGGACCAGGAGGGCTGGCGGTGGAGACTGACTTCCAGGCCCTCTTCGGCAAAAAACCCCGCTTCCTGG
This sequence comes from Halovibrio salipaludis, assembly GCF_002286965.1. Classification (GTDB taxonomy): domain Bacteria; phylum Pseudomonadota; class Gammaproteobacteria; order Pseudomonadales; family Oleiphilaceae; genus Halospina; species Halospina salipaludis. Next base: position 127,704 of record NZ_NSKD01000001.1, read on the forward strand.
GCCAGGATAAGGGGAGCAGCATCCAGCAGGGGAATGAATCCGAGCCGGATGCTGTCGTCCGCTTCCGTCACCTTCATCCAGTCAGTCATCCATCGCCTCCGGAGTGCCTTCCCCCTCGCCCCCATCCAGTGCCTCGATCAGCTGGCGGGCCACCTCGCTGAGTTTCTGGTTCCGGTCCATCGCCAGTTTGCGCATGCTGTGGAACGCTTCATCTTCCGAACACTTCTTCTGCTTCATCACCAGCCCCTTGGCCCGTTCGATGTCTTTCCGGTCCTCCAGCGCCGTTCGCGTCTCCTCCAGCTGATGACGCAGTGACTGGAAAGCCTCGAAACGCGCCACCGCCACATCCACGATCGGCTTGACCCGATGCTGTTCCAGTCCGTCCACGATGTAGGCGCTGACACCGGCGTTAACGGCCTGCTGGATCGTATGACTGTCGCTGTCATCACTGGCGAAGAACACCACTGGCCGGGGCGCGTGCTCATTGAGGGCGGACATGGACTCGAGGGTATCCCGGTCCGGTGAATCCATATCGATGATCACCACGTCCGGTTCCTCCTGGGCGACGGCCGCCACCAGCCCACGGGTGCTGCTGCGCTGACCCACCACCTCGTAGCCCTCGGAGGTCAGCGCTTCACACACCATCGCTGCCCGTTCCGGCTCGTTGTCCACCAGCATGACACGCACACCACTCTGATCCGCCGACATGCTCCATCCTCAGCGTCGATTCGCGCCATTGTGAAGCAAAAGCCACGCCAGCCCCCGACCCCATGAAACCGGGCTCAATCGCCGGATTCAACGGAGCGAGCGCCCCAATGCAGTGCAATCTGCCCCGAAACAGGACAGTGCCGGGCTCCCACCCCCCTGATTGGGGCCACTTCAGGCAGGCATGGGAAATGCTTGTGTGAACGGAGAACCAACGCCATCACAGACCACGGGTACCGAAGCCCGGTCACCGGCACCGAATCCGTGCCGGGGCCGGGCTTCTTCTGTTCAGGGAGCATCCATCATGGGCTGCAAAACCACATGCCCCTACTGCGGCGTCGGCTGCGGTGTCGACGCAACCATCAACGGCAATGGGCTCGATCCGGTACGGGGTGATCCAGACCATCCCGCCAACACGGGGCGGCTGTGCGTGAAGGGATCGGCCCTGCATGAAACCCTCGGCTCCCAGGGTCGGCTGACCCGTCCGCGCATTCAGGGGCGGGATACGGACTGGGACCAGGCGATACAGTACCTGGGAACGGAACTGACCCGCCTCAGGGACGAACGGGGTGGTGACTCGATCGCGTTCTACCTCTCCGGCCAGCTCCTCACCGAGGACTACTACGTGGCCAACAAGTTCGCCAAGGGCTTCATCGGCACCCCGCACGTGGACACCAACTCACGGCTGTGTATGTCCTCGGCGGTCGCCGCCCACAAACGCGCCTTCGGCGAGGATGCGGTACCGGGCTGCTACGAGGACCTGGAGCTGGCCGACCTGGTGGTACTTGCCGGCGCCAACCCGGCCTGGAACCATCCGATCCTGTACCAGCGCATGCAGAAGGCAGGCGCCGAGCGGCCCGAAAGGCGCATGGTGGTGATCGACCCCCGCCGGACCGCGTCCCGTGAGCAGGCCGACCTGCACCTGGCCCTGCGGCCAGGCACCGATACCATCCTCTGGAACGGCCTCCTGGTCTGGCTCGCTGACTCGGGCGCATGGGATCACGCCTGGGTGGAGGCCCACTGCAGCAGCCCCGAGGCCGCTCTCGAGGCGGCCCGGGAGAGCGCGCCCAACCCGGAAACGGTTGCCGAGCGGTGCGACCTGGCTGTGGCGGACGTTCAAACCTTCTATGAATGGTTCGCGACGACTCCGCGCACCACCAGCTTCTGGTCCCAGGGGCTGAACCAGAGCCGCTCCGGCACGGACAGGGCCAACGCCATCATCAACTGCCACCTGGCCACCGGCCGCATCGGCCGACCCGGCGCTACGCCCTTCTCCGTAACCGGCCAGCCCAACGCCATGGGTGGACGCGAGGTCGGCGGGCTTGCCAATCAGCTGGCCGCACACATGGACTACGACACCCCCGGTGCACGGGAAGCCCTGGCCCATTTCTGGCAGGCGCCGGCATTGCCGGAGGAGCCGGGCCACAAGGCCGTTGCCCTCTTTGAGGCCATAGAGCGCGGCGACATCCAGTGCGTCTGGATCATGGCCACCAACCCGCTGGTCTCGCTCCCGGACCCGGAGCGGGCCCGCCATGCACTGGCGCAGTGTCCGCTGGTCATTGTCTCGGACTGTGTAGCCGATACCGATACCCTGGCCCTGGCGGATGTCGCCCTGCCGGCCATGGGCTGGGCCGAGAAGGACGGCACCGTGACCAATTCCGAACGCTGCATCTCACGCCAGCGCGGCCTGATTCCGGCCGTCGGCGAGGCGCGCCCGGACTGGTGGATCATCAGCGCCGTGGCCCGGGCCATGGGATTCAATGCAGCGTTTGACTATGCCGGCCCCGCAGCGATCTTCCGGGAACACGCCCTGGTCTCGACCCTTTCCGGTGACCCGAAACAACAATTCAATCTGGGCGCACTTGCCACCCTTTCCGACCGCGACTATGACGCCATGACACCGATCCAATGGCCAGTCACACCGGAACACCCCCGTGGTCGTGAACGGTTGTTCCAGGACGGTGTTTTCGCCACACCGGACGGCCATGCCTGCTTCATCCCCATTCACCCCAAAGGACCAGCAAGGGGGCCCACGGTAACCACCCCCCTGCGGGTTACCAGCGGCCGCATCCGCGACCAGTGGCATACCATGACCCGCACCGGGCGCGCAGCACGTCTGCTCCAGCATCTGTGTGAACCTTTCATCGAGGCCCACCCGGACGACCTCGCTGCTCACGATCTCGCGGATGGCGACCTGGCCTGGCTCAGCAACGGCCAGGGTCGGTACCTGGGTCGAACCAGGGCCAGTGACGGTATGCGGCCGGGTGAGGTATTCGTGCCCATCCACTGGAACCACCAGTTCACCACGAACGGACTGGCTTCCGCGCTTTTCCCCAGGGTTATCGACCCGCTTTCCGGCCAGCCGGAAACCAAGCACGCCACCGCCGCATTGCTGCCCTTCAACGCCCGCTGGCATGCCCGGTTACTGGGCGGACAGCCGGAGCAGTGGCCTGAAGGCCTCTACTGGGCCCGGGTGCCGATGGAACAGACAACCTGCTGGCACCTGGCCGGCAACAGCCCCATCCCGGACTGGCCCGGCACTGCGCGCCAGTGGCTGGGAGGTGAACCTGACTCGGAGATGCGGGACCCCAGGGCCGGGCGTTACCGGGCAGCCTGGTATCACGGCGATCAGCTGCAGGCGGTGCTGCTGGTGGAACCCGGGAATGACTTCCCCGGCCTCGACTGGCTGGACAGCCTCTTCCAGGCGCAACCACTGGATGACGGTACACGGCGCCGCGTCCTGGCAGGCAGGGACAGCGACCAGCCGGACCCCGGCCCCATCATCTGTTCCTGCTACCAGGTGGGCGAACGCCGGATCGAGGAGGCACTGGCGGAGGGCTGTGACTCGGTATCCGACCTCGGCAAGGAGCTGGGCTGTGGCACCAACTGCGGTTCCTGCGTACCGGAACTCAGGCAGTTGGTGGAACAGTCCCTGCCCGAACCCTCAGGTGATGGATGAGCGCCAGTGTGCCCGCCACCGGCCCCAGCAGGTAGAAGGCGACCATGGCCTGATCCGGAACCAGTTCCAGCATCAGGCCACCGAAAAGCGTGCCGCTGCCGAAACCGATGGTATGGACACTGATCAGGCGCCCCGAGACCTGCCCCTGGGCATCCGGGCGCCGAGCCCGCAGGATGCTGCCGTACCAGGGCGCGGCCAGGGTAAGCCCGGCGGTGATCAGGCACACGGCTACCCCCACACCGATCACGCTGGGCGAAGCCGCCAGCAGTATGCCACCCAGGGTGAACACGCTGAGCCAGAGACCACCCAGGATTCGAGGCATGGGCGACAGCCAGCGGTTCCCCAGGGGCCCGGCGAGGACCGCAGAAACTGACGCCACCATCAGCACCGTCCCCGTCCACTGGGAGGCGGTTACCGAATCGAGATCTGCCAGGTTCTGGATGTAGGGCCCCAGGGCAAACTGGAGCTGCCCTACCCAGAGGGTGATCACGAACCCAAGGGCATACAGGGGCCAGTCCTCGTTCCAGGGCGGTGCCACGGCGCTTTCGCGATTGCCGGAGGACTCCGGCGCCACACCCGCGGCGAAATACCACTGCATGAGCCACAGGGCCACGCCCAGCAGAACAATCAGGACCAGCCCCAGCGGCAGGCTCCATATCGCCGCCAGCGCCACGATGCCCGGACCCATGACACGCCCGGCATGGGTTGAGGCCTGGATGTAGGCCAGTGTCTCCGGCCATTGGGCAACCGGCTTGTCCGCCAGCGCGAAACGCTGGGCAGAGGGGAATACGCCGCCGGTGGCAATGCCGTAGACCAGGCGCGTCGCGATGGCGATGGCCGCAATCCAGAGGGGAGACGACAGGGCAAGGATGGCCAGGATCAGAAGACCATAACAGACCACCACCAGCCCCATGGTGAGGCGCATCACCGGCAGGGCCCCGTGACTGTCCGTACGCCGGCCCCAGACCGGGCTGCTCACGGCCACCAGGATCAGGCTGGCAGCAACCAGCACCGACCAGAAAACGGGCGGCAACCCGGTGCGTTCAATGATCCAGGGCAGGGTTGCCAGCAGCGAGGACTGGAACAGCCCCATGACGGTGACGGTGGCAACCGCCAGAAACAGCTTCATGCGGGCTCCCGCCGCTGATGATGAGGACCACGCAACAGGGTCATTCCTGCGGCATGGGCGCCCCCTGGCTCAGACGCTCCACGGCCTGCCGACACTGTTCATCAAGCTCGCCAGTGCTGCGGACGCCCAGACCCATATCCCGCAGACGGCCATCCTCCAGACCATAGATGCAGCCGTGAACGGAGAGCTCCTGGCCGCCCCGCCAGGCATCCGCCACCACCGTGGTGCGGCAGACATTGGCAACCTGCGCCACCACGTTCAGCTCGCAGAGCTTGTTAACGGCGGCCATCTCATCCGGCTGGGCCGCCAGCAGTTCCCGGTGGTCCGCAGCGACGTTCTGGATGTGGCGCAGCCAGTTGTCGATCAGCCCCAGGTGGGCATCCTGATACGCCGCCTTGACGCCACCGCAGCCGTAATGGCCGCAGACGATCACGTGCTTCACCTTCAGGACTTCCACGGCGAACTGCAGGACCGACAGCAGGTTCAGGTCGGTCTGCACCACCACATTGGCCACATTCCGGTGCACGAACAGCTCGCCGGGCATCAGCCCCACCACCTGGTTAGCGGGAACCCGGCTGTCGGCACAGCCGATCCACAGGTATTCCGGCGCCTGCTGCTGGGAGAGCCGCTCAAAGAAATCCGGATCCTGCGCCAGTGTGTCCTGGACCCACTGCGCGTTGTTATCGAACAGATGCTTGAGTGCTGTTGCCAATATTCCCCCTAATCCGTCTGTGACCGTCAGCCCCATCTTACCGGGCAGCCGACCCACGTGGAACCGGATTGCGGGCCTCACCATTAACATTTATATTTACTGAATCTTTTAAGGGAATGGAGCCAGCATGCCCCGCAGCCGCGAAAAACGCCTGAAAAGCCACCGCTTTTTCTTTCCGGCCGCCTGCCTCCATGCGGCCATCGCGCTGCCGTTGTCCATGGCCGCCATGCTGGCCGGCTGGAGCTGGGCTCCCGGTCTGGCGGGCGGCCATCATGGTCACGAGATGGTGTTCGGCTTTGCCCTGGCGGTGATTGCCGGCTACACCCTTGGCCCTCAGCCCAAGCGCTGGCTGGCGGCGCTGTTCGGGCTCTGGCTGACTGCACGTCTGGGCTATGCCCTGGCACCCGGATTCTGGCTGAGCCAGCTGCTCAGCCCCGCATTCGCCCTGTTGCTGGCCTGGCGGGTGGTCCCACGCTTCAATGCCGCCAAGAAATGGCGCAACCGCATGCTGGTGCCGCTGATGGTGAGCCTGTGCGGGCTTCCCCTGCTCTGGCTGATGCTGCCGCTCCTCCCGGTGCCGGAGGCCACCACACTGCTTTACACCGGGGTAACCCTGCTGCTGCTTCTGATGACCTTCATGAGCGGGCGACTGATCGCCCCGGCTGTGGCGGGCACCCTGGAGAAGCGTGGCATTACGCAGGAAGCACGGGTCCAGCCGCGGATCGAGGCCGCCCTGATCCTGATGCTGGGCCTGGCGGCCGCCCTGACCCTGCTGCCGCTGCCTGTATTGCCCTCAGGCGCTCTTCTGGCCGCCGCCGGTATCCTGATCCTGATCCGCACGGTCCGCTGGCGGCTCTGGCTGTGCCTGGACCGGCCGGATCTGTTGGGTCTGGCGCTGGGAACAGTGTGGCTGGCAGCCGGCGCCCTGGGCATGGGCCTGGCGTGGCTGCTCGGCCGGGATCCATCGGCGCTGCTTCACTTGATTACAGTGGGCGCGCTGGGAACCCTGACCATTGGTGTGATGCTGCGGATCCACTATCACGCCATCCGCCGCCAGCCGCCGCCTTCAGGCGTTCTCATGGCGACCCTGGCCCCCGTGGCACTAGCGGCACTGGCACGGCTGGCAGCAGGACCAGTCCCCTGGAGTACCCCGGGACTGCTCTGGACGGCGGCCGGTGCCTGGTCACTGGCCTATGCGTTCACCGCGGGGGCGCTGCTCCTGAGCCGCTGAATTACAGCCCGAGCCGATGAGCCCGGCTGGTAAAAAAGATACCACTGGGTTTCTTGGCTTCCAGTGTGGTGATCTTTTCCAGCGTCCCAGTGTCATAGACAGTAACGCGGTTGCTGTCCCTGGCGGAAATCCATACCTCTTCACCACGTGGACTGAACTCCATATGCAGTACAGCCTCGCCGGGCTCCAGGGTACGGATGACTTCCGATGTCCGGGAATCAATAACCTGAACCACATCATTATCGGGGTGGGCAAAGCTCACCCAGATCTGACGGTGATCCGGGCTAGCCATGACGAAAACCGGCTGTCCCTGAACCGGAATCCGTCCCTCAGGGGCCCAGTCTTCCATCGATATCTCCAGCACCTTATGCGCCCCGACCGCCGGTACAAAAGCACGATCCCCGGCAATGGCCCAGCCTTCGAGATGGGGCATCTTGTAAACGGGCCGCCGTTCATCATTCCTGCCGTAATCAGAGAGAATGTGGCGAACCCCTTCATCCGGGTTCCAGAGATCCAGAAGAGACAGGCCGTCCTCCCCATACAGACCCGCTATATACCAGCGCCCCTGGCCGGTGATGAGAGCATCATAGGGTTTATCCCCCGCCTCACGGCGAACAACCCGGGGCTCGTCGTGGCTCATGTCCAGAATCCAGATCTCGCCGGCATCAAAAAGACTGAACACGAATCGATTGCCAGGTGCGTCCACAAGCCCAACGGTTTTGGAGCGGTGGGTTTCGCCGTCCTCTCCCTCATAGTGGGCGGGGATACTGGCGACCTGCTCCAGGCTCCCGCTGTCGAAGACCTTCACGCCACCCGGCTCGTAATTGGACACCGCCAGATACTCACCATCCTGGGAAATGGCACCCCCAATGCTGTTGCCCGCCTGAACAATCCGCCGGTCTATGGATCCGGTCAAAAGATCAACTTTGGTCAGACCGCCGTCCCGGCCAAAAACATAGCCATAGCGACCATCCCGGGAATAGACAACGGAAGCGTGGGAAAGGTTGCCGAGACCCTCTACCCGCTCCAGGACCGTCTTTTCCGTGGTATCCACGACCAGCACCGACCCGGAGGCCCGCTCAATGATGAGCCCGAGATCGCCGGTTCCCCGCAGTTCCCGGGGATCAGTCGGGGATTCCGTTAGAAGCTGACATCCGGCGAGAAGTACTGCACTGAAAAGCAATCCCACCAGGCGTAGTGGCTGACGCATTGATTCCATGGGGTCACCTCGGGTCGTCGTTGTTGAGCAGAGCCCCGGATTTGAGCTTCTCGCTGATCCAGCGGATTTCATGTTCGCTCAGGAGATCCTTCCAGGGCGGCATGGCAGTGTCAGGAGTGCCATGACGGATTATGGTGGCAATCGCCTCGACCGACAGCCGCTCCAGCTCCTCGGGGCGCAATGCTGGCCCCAGCCCTCCTCCAAGCCGCAACCCGTGACAGGAGCCACAGTCCTGGACAACCAGGTTGCGCAATTCCGAAGCGTCAGGCTCGCTGGCTTGCACAGGCAGGACCGTAACGACTGACCCCATGAACACTGCAGCTGTTGTCTTTCCGAAAAAACGGCCCATAAGGCCACCCTGTCACTGCTGGCTCTTCATTTTTTAAGCCTGAACAAAGCACCCGCTAATTTCATTGATTTTAATTAAATGTTCTTTTCTGGCCTGACAAAGAATGAATACCTCTCTGTGGGTATTAGAGCTCGGATTCCAAGGACGATGACTTTCCTCAATGAATACAACATGAACAAAAAGAAATATGTCACATGTATTAATTGGCACCGAGGAGAGCAGGCCGATGAACACAGCGACCCCCTTTTTCAAACCCATGATGCTGGCTGTCGCCATAGCGACGGCAGCCAGCATGCCCGTCCACGCTTCGCCCCAGGAGGACGATGAAAGCTCCGGAGCGGCCTACAAAGGGGCGCCCAGCGCTGTGGATCCCGACTCCACAAGGGATCTTATGACGACCGAGGGCGCTCCGGACATGACCAAGGAGAATTTCAAGGAAGCCAAGCAGATTTTCTTTGACCGGTGTGCCGGCTGCCATGGTGTGCTCCGCAAGGGCGCCACCGGTAAGCCGCTCACTCCGGATATCACCCAGGAAAGGGGGCTTGCATACCTGAAGGCTTTCATCAACAGCGGATCACCCGCCGGCATGCCGGCCTGGGGGAAATCCGGCGAACTGACTGATGAGCAGGTTGAGATGATGGCGAAATACGTCATGCATGAGCCGCCGGAGCCCCCCGAGTTCGGTATGGAGAAAATGCGTGAAAGCTGGGAGGTCTACGTACCCCCGGAAGAGCGGCCCACCGAGCCACAGAATGACCTGAACCGGGAAAACCTGATGAGTGTGACCCTGCGTGATGCGGGTCAGGTTGCACTGATCAGTGGCGACACCAAGGAGATCGTTGAAGTCATTGAAACCGGCTACGCGGTTCACATCTCACGCATGTCCGCATCGGGACGCTACGTCTTCGTCATTGGCCGCGATGCCCGCGTGACCATGATCGACCTCTGGATGGAAGAACCCGCCAAGGTGGCCGAGATCACGGTTGGTCTTGAAGCCCGTTCGGTGGAAACCTCCAAGTTCGAAGGCTACGAGGACGACCTGGCCATTGCCGGCAGCTACTGGCCACCCCAGTACACCATCATGGATGGCGAAACCCTCGAGCCGAAGAAGATCGTTTCCACCCGCGGGATGACGGTCAACGAACAGGAATACCATCCGGAGCCACGCGTGGCCGCCATTGTGGCCTCCCACGAACATCCGGAGTTCATCGTCAACGTGAAGGAAACCGGCAAGATCAAACTGGTGAACTACAAGGATCTGGACAACCTCTCGGTGACCACGATCGACTCGGCGCCCTTCCTGCATGATGGCGGCTGGGACCGGACCAAGCGCTACTTCCTCACCGCTGCCAATGAATCCGACAAGATTGCGGTAGTCGACTCGAAGGATCGCGAACTGGAAGAGCTCGTCAACGTGGGTAATATCCCCCATCCGGGTCGTGGCGCGAACTTTGTGGATCCTGAATACGGCCCCGTCTGGGCGACATCCCACCTCGGCGACGCAAGCGTTCAGCTGATCGGCACTGATCCTGAGAACTACCCGGAACATGCCTGGGAAGTAGTCCGCACGCTTGAGGGTCAGGGCGGCAGCTCGCTGTTCATCAAGACCCATCCGGAATCGGACAACCTCTGGGTCGACAATCCTCTCAACCCCAATGACAAGATCAAGCAGAGCGTTGCTGTCTTTGACATCAACAACCTGGATGAGGGTTACGAGGTTCTGCCGATCGCTGAGTGGGCCGACCTGGGCGAAGGACCCAAGCGCGTTGTTCAGCCTGAGTACAACAAAGCTGGTGACGAGGTCTGGTTCTCGGTCTGGAACGGCAAGGAACAGGAATCCGCCCTGGTGGTTGTGGACGACAGGACCCGTGAACTGAAGAAGGTGATCAAGGACGAACGCCTAGTCACGCCGACAGGCAAGTTCAACGTCTACAACACACAGCACGACGTGTACTGAGCCCGGGTGAGCTGATGCAACTGGATGCGACTGACAGACGGCTGATTGACCGCTACCAGAAAGGGATGCCCATCACATCCCGCCCCTTCCTGGCAATGGGCGAGGAGCTGGGCATCCCCGAAGAAGCGGTCATTGGCCGGCTGGAGGCGCTCCAGGCGCAACAGGCCATCAGCCGTGTGGGACCCGTCTTTGAACACAGCCGCGCGGGCGCCAGCCTGCTCGCGGCTGTTGCTGCACCCAAAGAGGACATTGATCAGGTTGCCGACCGGATCAACCACTTCCCGGGCATCAATCACAACTATGCCCGGGAACACGAATTCAATCTCTGGTTCGTCATGACGGCTCCGGATGAGAAAACCCTGGAGACGCGACTGGATGAGCTGGAGAAGACACTGGCACTGCCCTTTCTGAGGCTGCCAATGGTTGAGGCCTATCACATCGACCTCGCCTTCAACATCGACTGGGAGGCATTGCCATGAGCCATATGCCCCTGGCGGTTAACCCGTCCCTGAACCATGCGCAGAAACTGCTGATCCTGCGCCGACGGCTCGAGACCGGACTTCCGCTCTGCCCGAGGCCCTACCGGGCGCTGGCGGTAGAGTGCGGCCTCACGGAACAGCAGGTGCTTGAGGCCACCAGTGAATGGCAGGCCAACGGACTGATTAAGCGGATGGGTCTGGTGGTGCGCCATCGCACCCTGGGGTATCGCGCCAATGCCATGGTGGTCTGGGACATCCCCGATGAGAAGGTTGCGGCCGTTGGCCACGCCCTTGCGGAGGAACCCTTCGTGACGCTCTGTTACCAGCGTCCCCGGCAGCGCCCGGACTGGCCTTACAACCTGTTCTGCATGATCCATGGCACGGATCGGGAGCAGGTTCGGGAGCAGCTCCGGCAGCTGCGTGAACGCCATGGTCTTGAGAATACGGACCATGACGTCCTGTTCAGCCGCAAGGCCTATCGACAGTGCGGAGGCCGCTATGTCGGTGATGCAAACGCCTGAAAAAACGCCCGGACTGAGCGACACCGAACGGGCCATTCTCAATCGTCTCCAGGACGGCCTGCCCCTGGTTCCGAATCCCTATGCGGCCGTCGCCGGGGAGCTCGGCATCGCTGAAGACACGCTGCTGTCGCACCTGCGCTCCATGCTGGACTCCGGCCTACTGACCCGCTTCGGCCCCATGTTCCATGCCGGGGAGATGGGTGGGGGCCTGACCCTGGCCGCCATGTCCATTCCAGAGGCGGACTTCGAAACCGTCACCGAACAGGTCAACAGCTTCCCGGAAGTTGCCCATAACTACCGTCGGGAGCATGACCTGAACATGTGGTTTGTACTGGCGACCGAGCAGGAGGAGGCCATTCCCGAGGTTATCCGGGAGATCGAGTCAACGACCGGGTACACGGTCTACAACATGCCCAAGGAGGAGGAGTTCCATGTCAACCTCCGCTTCTACGTCTGAATCAACGGCCCTGGGCAGCCTGGACCGGGAGCTGATCGTCGCCACCCAGCAGGGGTTACCGCTGGTCTCCAACCCCTGGGAAGAGGTGGGCGAACGGATCGGCATCAGTGGCGACGAGGCCCTGGCGCGATTCCAGCGCCTCCAGGCCAACGGCGTGCTGCGCCGTGTCGCCGCCGTGCCCAACCACTACCGGCTGGGCTACCACTACAACGGCATGACGGTCTGGGACGTGGACGATGAGCAGGTCCGTGAGCTGGGCCAGGCAACAGGGGAACTGCCCTTTGTCAGTCACTGCTACCGGCGACCACGACACCGGCCACTCTGGCCCTACAACCTCTTCGCCATGGTGCACGGCACCAGCCGGGACGAAGTGGAAACCAAGGCCGAACGTATTCACGAGCTGCTGGGCGATGCCTGCCGCGGGCACCAGATCCTGTACAGCTCCGCAATCCTGAAAAAGACCGGATTGCGCCTTCAGCGCAAACGATAAGGGGGCGCCATGTTCAGAATGACCCGTTACATCAAGAGCCTGATGCACCCCACCCCGGTTCCGCCACCGGCGCGGCCGCCGGGACCCGTGGTCATCTGGAACCTGATACGGCGCTGCAACCTCACCTGCAAGCACTGCTATTCCGTGTCTGCGGACATTGATTTCGAGGGTGAACTGGAAACCGATGAGGTCTACACCGTCATGGACGACCTCAAGAGTTACGGCGTACCGGTACTGATCCTCTCGGGCGGGGAGCCCCTGATGCGTCGGGACATCTTCGAGATTTCCCATCGCGCCAAGCAGATGGGGTTCTATGTGGGTCTGTCCACCAATGGCACCCTGATCACCGAGGACAACATCGAGCAGATCGCGGCCGTGGGTTATGACTACGTCGGCATCAGCATCGACGGCCTGGAAGCCACCCATGACTGGTTCCGCCAGAAGCAGGGGTCCTTTGCCGACTCCATGCACGCCGTGAAACTCTGCCGCCAGGCCGGCATCAAAGTGGGCCTGCGCTTCACCCTCACCCAGGACAACTTCCACGAACTGCCGGATATTCTGCGGCTTCTGGACGAGCACGATATCGACAAGTTCTACCTGTCCCACCTGAACTATTCCGGGCGCGGGGGACGCAACCGCAAGCGCGACACCTGGTACGACATGACCCGCCAGGCCATGACCATGATGTTCGATCACTGTCACCGGGAACTGCAGCAGGGCATCGAGCGCGAGTACGTCACCGGCAACAACGACGCCGACGGCCCCTTCCTGATCGAGTGGGCCCGGGAGCACTACCCGGACCAGGTGGATGCGCTCTGGCAGCGCCTCGTGAACTGGGGCGGCAACTCCTCCGGCGTGAACATCGCCAACATCGACAACCTGGGTAACGTCCATCCGGATACGTTCTGGTGGAACTACACCCTGGGCAACGTCCGGGAAACGCCGTTCTCACAGATCTGGAGTGACGAAAGCGATCCGTTGATGGCCGGATTCCGCCAGCGGCCACGGCCGGTAAAAGGACGCTGCGGGGACTGCCATTACCTGCCGGTATGCAACGGCAACACCCGTGTGCGCGCCTATAACGTCTCCGGGGATTTCTGGGAAGAGGACCCCGGCTGTTACCTGACCAATCAGGAAATCGGAGTAGCCGAAAGCGACCGCCGGGTTGCCACGCCAGCGGTGGAGATTCCAGTCCATAACCTTTGAAGGAGCGCCGTATGGACAACACCAACCAGAAAAAGCGCCTGGTGGAATTCCAGCTGGCGGAGCCTCCCTTCCGGGCCGGAGATGTCGCCATTGTAGGCGCCGGCCCGGGTGATCCCGGTCTCCTCACCCTGCGCGCGCTGATGCTCATCCAGCAGGCCGACGTGATCCTCCACGACCGCCTGGTCTCTCCCCAGGTGATGGAGCTGGTGAACCCGTCAGCGGAATGCCTTCACGTCGGCAAGTCCAGCGGCAACCACTGTGTGCCGCAGGCGGACACCAACGCGCTCCTCGTTGCCCGAGCGCAACAGCAGCAACGGGTGGTCCGGCTCAAGGGCGGCGATCCCTACATCCTGGGCCGCGGTGGCGAGGAAGCGGAGTACCTGATGGAACACGGCGCTCACTTCCAGGTGGTACCGGGGATCACCTCGGCCTCCGGGTGCGCGTCGCATTGCGGCATCCCCCTCACCCACCGGGACCATGCGCAGAGCGTGACCTTCGTAACCGGCCACCGCAAGGCGGACCAGAGCCTGGACCTGGACTGGGAGGCCCTCGCAAGCCCCAACCAGACACGGGTCTTCTACATGGGCCTGAGCAATGCCAGTACCATTACCGAAAACCTGATGCATCATGGTGTCCACGGCAGTTGCCCCGTGGCCCTGATCGAACGGGGTACAACCAACCAACAGCGCGTGGCCGTGACCTCGCTCGCCGAGCTTCCGGCTACCGCTGAGCACGATCAGTTCCAGCCACCAACACTCATTATCGTAGGGAGTGTCGTCGCACTGGCGGACAGGCTAAGGCCATCCTGCAACACACCAGACCGCCTACCGATGGTCGGGGCTTACCAGGGAGTATGATCTTGAAACCCACCCTTACCAACGCTGTATTGCTCTGCCTGCTGGCAACAGCTCCGGTACTGCAGGCCAGCAACAGTGAGCCCGATTCCACGCAATCGCTCTATCAACAACACTGTGCCGCCTGCCACGGCTCTGACCGGATCGGCGTCACCGGGCCCGCACTGCTCCCCCAGAACCTTGGGCGGCTTTCAGAGGAGGACGCCGAGAGCGTCATCCGCAACGGCCGCCCTGCCACCCAGATGAGTGGTTATGATGAGGTCCTCTCAGACAATGAGATTACCCGCCTGGTGGACTTCATCTATAGCGAGCCGGACAACGATCTGGACTGGTCCCCGGATGCCATCAAGGCATCACACCGGGTTCCCAACCCTGCTGATACGCTCGACCCGTTCCCGATCTACGTGGCGGACCTGATGAACCTGTTCCTGGTGGTCGAAAAAGGTGACCACCATGTCACGCTCCTCGACGGGGACCGTATGGAGCCGATCACCCGTTTCCCGACCCGTTTCGCCCTGCACGGCGGCCCCAAGTACAGCCCGGATGGCCGCTTCGTCTATTTCGGCTCCCGGGACGGCTGGATCACCAAGTACGACCTGTACAACCTCAGGGTCGTGGCCGAGATCCGGGCCGGCATCAATATGCGCAACATTGCCGTCTCCGCGGATGGTGAGTACGTGCTGGCCGCGAACTACCTGCCCCACACCATGGCCCTGTTTGATGCCGAGGATCTCAGCCTGATGGAAGTGATTCCGGCTGCGAGGCCGGATGACAAAGCCTCCTCCCAGACCAGCTGGCACAGCCTGGAATACCAGGACAGCATCCCGCAGAAAATGGAAAGCTCCCGCGTCAGTGCCGTCTACACCGCGCCGCCCAGGGACAGTTTCATTGCCGCCCTCAAGGACATTCCCGAGGCCTGGGAAATCCGGGTGGTGGATGACGAGGCGCAGGTGCGGCGCATGGAGACCGAAACCCACCTGGATGATTTCTTCTTCGACCCGGACTACCAGCACCTGATCGGCGCCGCGCGCGACGGCAAGCAAGGCCATGTGATCGACCTAGACACCGGCGACACCGTGGCCACCCTGCCCCTGCCCGGCATGCCGCACCTGGGCTCCGGCATCACCTGGGAATACGAAGGCCGACGCGTCATGGCCACGCCCCACTTCCGCACCGGCGCGGTGTCCATCATCGACATGCAGAACTGGAAAGTCCTCAAGACACTGGAGACCGAGGGCCCCGGTTTCTTCATGCGCAGCCACGAGAATTCCCGCTATGCCTGGGTGGACGTGTTCTTCGGCCCCAACAGTGACAAGGTCCATGTAATCGACAAGCAGACCCTGGAAATCGAGAAAACGCTCCAGCCGGCGCCGGGCAAGACCTCCGCCCACGTGGAGTTTGATCGTCACGGGGAGAAGCTGCTGCTCAGCATCTGGGACGATGAGGGCGCGGTGATCGTCTACGACGCCGACACCCTGGAAGAACTCAAGCGCATTCCCATGAAGAAGCCTTCCGGCAAGTACAACGTCTGGAACAAGACCCAGTACGAAGAGGGGACCAGCCACTGACTAACGGATATCATTGTGAAAAGGCGCTGACCGGCCTTACTCTATTAGGCCATGCTTAATTACACTCAGGGAGCGCCCATTGGCCACGTCGCTACGCCGCAAGAATGCACTGATCGTGGGCCTGTCGCTGCTGGCGGGCATCGCCTTTGTGGTGGTAATGGCCAACCTCAGGCCGGGGCCGGAACAATCTGGCGCTGGCGCTCAAACCCGCAATGTCAGGGTGATGCCCATCACCCCCATGCCCTTCCGGGTTGAGGCGCAGGGTTACGGCAACGTCCGGGCCGCCCGCCCCTGGCAGGCGGTTGCCCGCGTCGGTGGGCGCATCACGCATCGCCACCCCGATCTGGAAAGCGGCAACCTGATTGAAGAGGGAACCGAACTGCTGCGGATCGACCCGACCCGATACCGGCTGGCCGTCACCAGCGCCGAGGCGGATCTTGCCTCTGCCCGCAGCAGCAAACGCGAACTTGAACAGAAAGCCGCCAATACCCGGATGCTGCTGGAGCTGGAAAAGGAACGCCTGGCCCTGGCGGAAAAGGAGCTGGAGCGGGTGCGCAACCTCGCCGAGAGGGACGCGGTCTCCCGCACCCGGGTGGACGAACAGGAACGCGCCACCCTCCAGCAGCGCCAGGCCGTGCAGTCCCTGGAGAATGAGCTTGCGCTGATCCCGAGCCAGCGGGACAACCTCAACGCCCGGATCGCCCGCGCCGAATCCGCCCTGGAACAGGCCAGGCAGGATCTCGAGGACACACGTTTCACGGCGCCGTTTGACGTGCGCATCCACGAAGCCGGGGTGGAACAGCACGAGGAAGTTCGCCCGGGCCAGACCCTGTTCAGGGCTGATGGCATCGCCAGGGCCGAGGCGGTCATTCAGCTGCCGATCGCCCAGCTGCGCCGCCTCATGCGACAGCTTCCGGATGCGCCCGAGGCAACCCATGGTGAGGGCCTGCTGGATCTTCACCGGCGCACTGACCTCAGCCGGATCAGCGCCCGGCTCTCCCTGGCCGGTGACCCGGACACCACCTGGGATGCCAGGGTCACGCGCATTGCCAGCGGCCTCGATCCCGGGACCCGCACCGTCCAGGTGGTTCTGAGCGTGGAGGAGCCCTACCGCAGCGCCAATCCGCCGGAACAGCCGCCCCTGGTGCGGGACATGTACGTTCAGGGAACCCTGGCCCTTGAGACGCCCGATGACGTTATCGTGGTTCCCTCCGCCGCCATCCATGAGGACAGGGCCTATCTGGCGGACGACCAGGACCAGCTGGAACGTCGCAGCGTCTCGGTAGCCTGGAGCCAGAATGATCTCGCCGTCATTGATGACGGCCTTAAGCCGGGGGAACGGCTCATCCTGGATGACCTGGTTCCGGCCATCGAAGGGACGCCGCTCAGCCCCACCCGCGATGACAGCGCACTGGAAACCATCCGCACGCAGGCCCGGGGTTCCACGCCATGATCCGCTGGTTTGCCGCCCACCCCACGGCAGGCAACCTGCTGCTGATACTGATCCTGGCCGTTGGGCTCTTTTCCGCGCCCAACCTCAAGCGCGAGACCTTTCCCGATTATCGCCCGCCGGAAGTCAGCATCAGCATGGAGTACCGGGGCGCAACGGCCGCGGATGTAGAAGAGGCCATCTGCCAGCGCTTCAACGACGCCCTGCAGCGGGTGGACAACATGGAGGAGCTCAGCTGCACGGCCCGGGACAACATGGCCCAGGCCGTGGCCAGCATGGAGCGCGGCGGCGACATGGGGCGTTTCCTCGACGACATCCGCACCGCCATCGAGGCCCTGCAGGACCTGCCCGAAAGGGCCGAGGACCCGATCATCGAGCAGCGCCACCGCACCGACCTGGTCGCCGCCCTCGCCGTCTCCGGCCCCATGTCGTTCAATGACCTGGAAACCTACGTGGATGACCTGGAGGACCGGCTGCTGCGCCTCGATGGCGTGGCGGATGTGGTGACCCAGGGGCTGTCACAGCGGCAATGGCAGGTGGCCGTGTCCCGGGACCAGCTGCGCCAGTATGGCCTGGCCGCAACGGATATCGCCGCAGCCCTGCAGCGCCAGAACCTGGACCTGCCATTGGGTACCCTGGAGACCGAGCGCCAGGACGTCCAGCTGCGATTCGTGGACCAGCGCCGCCGCGCTGAAGACCTGAACAACATCCGCGTGATCAGCGGCCAGAGTGGCGCCGAGATACGCCTGGGTGAGATTGCCGACGTTTCCATTGACCACGAGCGGGCCGAGGAACGCGTCCTTTTCAACGGCGAGCGCGCCATTATCCTGGAGGTGCACAAGAACCTGAGCGCGGACTCGCTGCGCGTGATGGACGCCCTCCAGGACTTCCGGCAGCAGGAGCTCGAAGCCCGGAACGGCACCGTCAACCTTGAACTGACCCAGGACATGACCTCCATCGTCCGCGACCGCCTGCAGATGCTGGTGGAGAACGGCATCTTCGGGCTGATACTGGTGGGCCTGGTCCTGAGTCTCTTCTTCCGCCCGCGCCTGGCGCTCTGGGCCCTGTTCGGCCTTCCCGCGGCATTTGCCGGGGCCTTTGCGGTGATGCTGGCAACCGGGCTCACCCTGAACATGGTCACGCTGGTGGCGCTGCTGATGGCCATTGGCATTGTCATGGACGATGCCGTGGTCATTACCGACAACATTGCCGCCAGCGCCTCGCCCGATCGTTCGACCCTGGAAGCCGCGACCCAGGGCGCCCGGCAGGTGTTGCCCGGTGTCATGTCGTCCTTTCTCACCACCGCCTCCATATTCCTGCCACTGTCCTTCCTGGCCGGAGAAATGGGCGCGGTGCTCGAAGTACTGCCGGTTGCCCTTCTCGCAGCCCTAGCAGCCAGCCTGGTCGAAGCCTTCTGGATCCTGCCCCATCACCTCAAGGGCAGCCTCCGGAGCCTGAAAAGCGCCACTCAATCCAGGTTCCGGGCCGGCTTCACCCGGCGCTTTGAAGCACTACGGGAACACAGCGGACGTCTTGCCGACCGGGCCATAAAGGCCCGTTACACGGCCCTTGCGCTGATGCTTCTGTTCCTGTTCGGCTCCGTCGGCGCAATCAGCTATGGGATGATCAAGATGGAGGGTATGCCGGATATCGACGGCGACGTGCTGGAGGCACGCATTCTCATGCCCCAGGGCACGCCACTGGCGCGCACCAAGGCAGTTGCTGACAGGGTCAGCGGTGCCATGGAGTCCATCGGCCAGGACCTCACTCCGGAGCAGCCCGGGGAACAGCCCCTGGTAGAGAATATCCAGACCCGCTTCAACCACCACGCCAGCGCCGGGGAAACCGGCCCGCATATCGCCACCGTGATGGTGGACCTTCTCACCGCAGAGCGGCGCACCACGGACCTGGCCACCCTGACGGAGCGCTGGTATGAGGCCATCGGGCCGGTGGATGGCCTGGTCAGCCTCAACATCCAGGAACCCGGTTTCGGCCCCGCCGGCATTCCCATCGAGATCCGCCTCCACCACGAGGATCTGTCCACACTGAAGCAGGCCGCAACGGACCTTTCCACGGCCATCGGGGATTACACCGGCACCCTCAACATCATGGACGACCTTCGCCCGGGCAGGCCTCAGCGACAGCTGTCGCTGAAGGAAGGCGCGCTGGCGCTGGGCATTGATGCCCGAGATGTGGCCAACCAGGTGCGCACCGGTGTGCTCGGTGACATCGTGGACAGCGTCCAGGTGGGTGACCAGTATATCGAGGTACTGCTGCGCCAGACCGATACGGAACGCAACACCCTGGATTTCCTGGAGGACAGTGTTGTCTTCAGTGCCAATGACCGTCCGGTCCCGCTGACCGAGGTGGCCCACATCGAAACCGCAAGGGACTGGGGGCAGATCACGCGGATTGACGGACTGCGCACCGCCACGGTCACCGCGGACGTCGACACCCGTACCGCCAATGCCGGCGCCATTGTCGGTGAGCTGGGCGGCACAACCTTTGCCGAACTCAAAGACCGCTACCCCGGCCTCGGCATCACGGTGGAGGGCCAGACGGCACGCTCCAAGGAAACCGGCCAGTCCATCGCCCGGGGCCTTCTGATCGGGCTCCTGGGGATATTCCTGATCCTGTCCTTCCAGTTCCGGAGCTACATCGAGCCACTGATCGTGATGCTGGCGATCCCCGTCGCCTTCATGGGCGCCATCTGGGGCCACATCCTGATGGGCTACAACCTCACCACACCCTCGCTGGTCGGGGCCGCCTCACTGTCCGGGATCGTGGTGAACAATGCCATCCTGCTGGTGCAGTTCATCCGCATCCACCGGGAGAGTGGGCTGGACGCGCTGAGCGCGGCACGGCAGGCCAGCCGCGACCGCTTCCGGGCCATCTTCATCACCTCCAGCACCACCATCGCCGGCCTGCTGCCGCTGCTGGCCGAAACCAGTACCCAGGCGATGGCGATCAAGCCACTGGTGATTTCCGTGGTCTTCGGACTGCTCATCTCCACGGTGCTGATTCTCATCGCGTTGCCGGCGTTCTACATCATCCTGAACGATCTCAAGCTGACCGCCACGGAGGCGGAATCCAGCCCATGACACACCACCATCACTGGAGAGCCGGCGTGTTCAGGTTCAATTAAGGCGACTCCCCTAGGCTGAGCCCATGAATACATGGACAGCGGAGAACCAACCATGAATCAGGACAATCAGGTCCGGGTCTGGGACCCGTTCATACGCATCTTCCACTGGCTCCTGGTGGTGGCCTTCTTTACCGCCTATCTCACCGAAGGTGAACCCGAGTGGCTGCACGCCTGGGCGGGCTACCTTATCGTGGTACTGCTGGTGTTACGCATTGTCTGGGGTTTTATCGGCAGCGAGCATGCCCGTTTCAGCAACTTCGTTTTCTCCCCCGGCACCGTACTGGCCTACCTGCGTGACAATATGCGGGGCCGCGCCGAGTACTACCGGGGTCACAATCCGGCCGGTGGCGCCATGATCCTGGGGATCATCGTATCGCTGCTGGTCACTGCCGGTGCCGGCATGGTGGTCCTGGCCGGGGAGGAAGGCGAAGGGCCATTGGCCGGATGGCTGATCGCCACGCCGCAGATGCAGACCGAAACCGCCCCGGTTGCGGGGGATGACGAGACGGAAGAACACGAGGAAAGCGCCCTGGTGGAGACGGCCGAAGAGGTTCACGAAGTCCTTGCCAACCTGACGCTCGCCCTGGTCATCCTCCACGTGATCGGCGTTATCGTGGAAAGCCTCCGCGAGCGCCAGAACCTGGTCCGGTCCATGTTCACCGGCTACAAGCGGGGCACCTGATGACACTCAGGCAGAAGTGGTACCGACCAATAACGGTGGTCCTGCTCCTGGCAGCCCTGGTTCCCATTGCCGGCGCCGACCATGACGAGGTCCGGACACTGCATGAGAACGAGGACATCGTCGGCCTTGAGCAGATCCTGGCGAGCTTCCGCCAGGATTACCCGGACGGCCGGGTGCTGGAAGTGGAGCTGGAGTGCGAGGACGACGAGCACATCTACGAACTGGAAATCCTGGACGCCGAGGGCCAGGTCCGGAAACTGCTGTTTGACGCGGTTACCGGCGAATTCATGGGCGAAGCGGATCAGGTGTCCGACGGATGAGACTGCTATTGGTCGAGGATGAGACGGCGCTTGCCGAGCAGCTCAGGAAATCGCTGGGCGATGCCGGATTCGCGACGGATGTCAGCGCAGACGGCATTGAGGCGGAATACCTGGGCAACGAGGAAGCCTATGATGTGGCCGTACTGGACCTCGGTCTTCCCGGGCGTTCCGGGCTGGAGGTACTCCGCAACTGGCGAAAGGCCGGCAACAGGCTCCCGGTTCTGGTTCTGACGGCCAGGGATGCCTGGCACGAGAAGGTGGATGGCTTCAAGGCCGGGGCCGATGACTACCTCGGCAAACCCTTCCATACCGAGGAGCTCATTGCCCGGCTCAACGCCCTCATCCACCGTGCCGGCAACCAGCCCGGTGGCGCGCTTTCGGCCGGCGACCTGACACTGGACGAGGAGCGCCAGGAAACCTGCCTGCCCTCCGGCGCCCAGGTGGAACTGACCGGAACCGAATTCCGCCTGCTGCGCTACCTGATGCTCCACCCGGATGCCCTCCTGTCGAAAAGCCGCCTGACCGAGCACGTGTACGAATACGACCAGGACCGGGACAGCAATGTCATCGAGGTCTACATCAATCGGCTGCGGCGCAAGCTGGGCCATGACGCCATTGAGACCCGTCGCGGCCAGGGGTACGTCTTTCATCCCGGCGTTTTCCGTTCCCGGGACTGCTGAGCGTTTCCATGATGCACACCAGCCTGCAATCGCGACTTGCCATTGGTATCGCCATCCCGGTAGCAATAGCCACGCTGCTGGCGGTGGTGCTCGTCAGCTACGGCGCGCGCCAGCTGGTGGACGACTTTGTGCTCAGCCGCCTGGAACATGACCTCGAGACCCTGGTCGCCGGTGTGGAGTTAAGGCCGGGGGCGCCGCCGCATCAGGGCCAGCAGCTCACCCAGGTCTACCAACAGCCCTATTCCGGCCACTACTTCCAGATTGAAACCGAGGGCAGCGCCCCCCAGCGTTCCCGTTCCCTCTGGGACCAGCAACTGGACCTGCCCAGCCTCGAACCCGGCGAGCGT
The DNA here is from genome assembly GCF_002286965.1 of Halovibrio salipaludis. Taxonomy (GTDB): domain Bacteria; phylum Pseudomonadota; class Gammaproteobacteria; order Pseudomonadales; family Oleiphilaceae; genus Halospina; species Halospina salipaludis. The sequence continues at coordinate 150,164 of NZ_NSKD01000001.1, forward strand.
CGCAGCTTCCGTACCCAGGGGCCCGAGGGGCAACCGCTTATGCTGCTGGTCGAGGGCTTCCGCCAGTCTGGACAGTCCGCGGTTGTCGGCGTTGCCGAGGACATTGGGCCACTGGCCGCGACGGTACGGCTCCTGCAGACCGGCGTAGCGGTTCTTGGCGTGCTGCTTCTGGGGCTTATTGTGCTGTCACAGACAGCCCTGATCCGTCGCGGCCTCGCCCCCGTAAATGCGCTCCGCACGGAGCTTCAGCGCCTGGAGCGCGGCGATATCCAGGAACTCAACGCCGATCATGTCCCCCTCGAAATCCGTCCCCTGATCCTGGAAATCAACCAGCTGATCCGCCTGCTCTCGAGCCGTTTGACGCGCTCCCGCAACGCCCTTGGCAATCTCGCCCACTCGCTGAAAACCCCCCTGACGATTCTCGACGGCCTGGCCGGAAACGAGCCCGAGGCACCCGAAGAAGTTCGTCGCCAGGTAGTGGCCATGCGCAACATCGTGGAGCGGGAACTGCGTCGTGCACGCCTTGCCGGGAGTGGCATGCCCGGGGCAACCCTGGCCCCGGAGACGGCGCTTTCTGAACTTGCGGACGTGTTCACCAGGGTCTATGCCCACAGGGCCATCGACTTTGATATCCAGGTAACGCCGCAACTGAGGCTGCCGCTGGATCGCGAGGATTTTCTCGAGTTGGCGGGTGTACTCATCGACAACGCCTGCAAATGGTGCCATGGCCGCGTGCGGGTTTCCGTGCAACGGCTCGGCGAAGAGACCCTGCTTACTGTTGACGACGACGGCCCCGGCTGCCCTCCGGAACAGCGTGAGTCGCTGGCTGAACGGGGCTGGCGGGTGGATGAGGAGCAACCCGGCTCGGGCCTGGGGCTTGCCATCGCTGTCGACACCGTGAACCAGTACGGCGGCCGATTAACATTCGACGACTCGCCGCTCGGTGGGCTGCGGGTGAAAGCCACTCTTGTTACCGGGAGGGACTGATTGCCGACTCATAGACTGCCTGTTTGCCGTAAAAGATTCATTTTTTTAGAATTAAAATAACTCCAGATCACCCAACAACAATCCAGGGGAGACCACGCATGAATTCCATCCGAAACAGCCTGCTCGCTGCATGCCTGACGCTGGCAACCCTCGTTGCCGCGCCCGCGATGGCCGAGGACGTCACCTCCGAACTGAATCCCAAGCTCCGCGGACTGCTCCAGCAGGAAATGGTCGGAATCGAGGCGGCCATGAAGGAGATCTACAGCGCCATCATCCGCGGCAACCATGAGGTGGTGAAGGAAAAGGGCCAGGCCATTCACGACAGCTTCATTCTCGCCCAGGAATTAACCGATGAGGACCGCCAGGCGCTCAAGGCGGCCGTGCCCAGGGCGTTCCTGAAACTGGACCAGAAGTTCCACAAACAGGCTGGGAAGCTGGCGAACGCTGGCGTAGAAAAGAACACCCGGAAACAGAAGCAGCTCTTCGACCGGATGACGGAATCCTGCGTGAGCTGTCACAGCCGTTTCGTGGATGAGCGTTTCAGCGGCCTTAAGGAGTAGGCCCGACAGCGTGCGCCGCCGGGCCAGCGTCCATCAGGACTGTGACGCATCCAGCGCCTGTTCAACGTCCGCGAGGATGTCATCCACGTGCTCGATGCCAATGGCAAGGCGGACCAGATCCCGGGAGACACCGGCGCTGGCCAGTTCCTCGTCATTCAGCTGACGGTGGGTCGTGCTCGCGGGATGGCACGCCAGGGTCTTGGCATCGCCAATATTAACCAGGCGTACGATCATCTTCAGGGCATCGATGAATTTCGCCCCGGCCTCGTCGCCGCCCCTGATGCCAAAGGACAGGATGCCCGACGCCTGGCCGTCCATGTATTTCTTCGCGAGCTCATGATATCGGCTCGATTCAAGGCCCGCGTAGTTGACCCAGTTCACTGCCGGATGCTTCTCCAGATACTGAGCCACTTTCAGCGCGTTCTCGCAGTGGCGTTCCATGCGCAGGTGCAGGGTCTCAATGCCCTGCATCAGCTGGAAGGCGTTCATGGGTGACAGGGCCGCGCCCATATTGCGCAGCGGCACCACCCGACACCGCCCGATGAACGCCGCCTCGCCCATGGCTTCGGTGTAGACCACGCCATGATAGGAGGGATCCGGCTCGTTCAGCACGGCAAAGCGCTTGGGATGGTCGGCCCACGGGAAACGCCCGGAATCCACAATGGCGCCCCCCAGGGTGGTGCCATGCCCGCCCATGAACTTGGTCAGTGAATGGATAACCACGTCCGCCCCGTGCTCGAAGGGGCGCCAGAGACAGGGGGTCGCAACCGTGTTGTCCACGAACAGGGGGATGCCGTGCCGGTGACCAATCGCAGCGAGCTTTTCAATATCGACAATATTGCCTGCCGGGTTGCCCACGGTCTCACAGAAAATCAGCTTGGTGCGATCATCAATGCGCGCCTCGAATGCATCCGGGTCGTCGGCACTGACAAAGCGGACCTCAATGCCCTGTTTCGGGAAGGTATGGGCAAAGAGATTGAAAGTCCCTCCGTAGAGCTGGGTCGTGGTAACGATGTTATCCCCGGCCTCAGCAATGGCCTGGATCGATGCGGTAATGGCCGCCATGCCTGAAGCCATGGCCAGCGCACCCACGCCGCCTTCCAGCAGCCTGACACGCTCCTCCAGGAAGGCATTGGTCGGATTCATGATCCTGCTGTAGATATTGCCCTCGACCTTCAGATCGAACAGGTCAGCCCCATGCTGGGTGTTGTCGAACGCATAGGAAGTGGTCTGGTAAATCGGGGTTGCGACCGCCTTGGTGGTGGGGTCGGGATGGAAGCCGCCGTGAATGGCGAGAGTATCCGGTTTCATGGGTAACCTCAGGTTCCAATTGTTGTGGTTCACGCTGCCAAGAATAGGACAGCCTGAGACAGACTGGAACCATTATCCGGGTAACAGGAACAGCAACGCCAATTACTGCCCGCCTTCTGATTCCAGGTTACCAGACAGCCAGCCCCGGATACGGGCTGGCACCCGCCGCTGCTCCCGGGCGGCCCCACCCCTCGGGACTGGAATGGCGGACTGGGTGTAGGCCGCAAATCCGCCCCGCCGCGCAGCAGCCGAACGCTGTTCGGCACGCTCGGAATGCCTATTCCGGTCATACAGGTCGAGAATAGGAACGCCATAGTCCTCCCCCAATGCCGCGACCAGCCCCTCGCTGAACGGCGGCCTCAGCCGGGCATTGATCCAGACCATACCGAACTGGTCCGGTGGCAGCGTGGCGCCGTTGGCACTAGCGTAGCGCAGAACAAGATCCGCCCCATCCCCGACCCCGACAAACACGATGGTGCCCACGTTCTCGTTACGCAGGGCATTCACCGCGGCGGCAATACGGTCCGTGGCCCTCTGCTGCCAGTCATCCTCGCGTTCCGGGGTGGCTGCTCCCGACGCCACTTCAATGGTTATATCCGGAGGGTCGTGCGCGTCACCGCCCGCTTCCGCGTTGCCATCCCCTGCGTCTTGCTGGGCCGATTCCTCTCCGTCCGTTCCGGCGTCATCCTGTTCTGCGCCACCACTGCCCGCAGTCTCTGCCTCAAAGACCCTGTCCGGGATCCCCGGAACCGGTTCTGACGGCTGGGCGACCGACAGCGTCATCCAGCCCGCTTTGGGCAACTGGCTGCGTATCGCCCCGGCCACTCCCTGATCCGGTGACTGACCGGAGGGAGCCACGATCAGAACGCCGCCGTGACGCTCCGGTGTGCCTTCCCGCTTCAGCAGTCCGGTAAAGGCGCCCTCATCCTGCCCAAGCTCCAGAGCCTGGTCGGGGTAGAGCGAGGCCAGCGACCCCGCGGCGTTATCCGGGCCAAAGTGGACCAGCCTCACACTGGGTGGCTCGGGCTCCTCCTCCCCATCGGTGCCCTGATCCGCTTCCTCGCCCTCTGCGTCTGCCTCCTGTTCGGTCTCCTGCTGCTGCGCGGAAACCGGAAGCACCATGGCGACCAGGAGCAGGCACAAGGCAAAGGACGATGCGAAACGAAGGGACACAGAACCTCCTGTGGTACGGAATGAGCCGGAAGCGTTAAACTGCCGCCTTTCGGAACAGTCTATCAACAATGGCGGATCTTCCCATGAACGAGCCCCTCATCGCGCCCTCCATCCTCTCCGCGGATTTCGCCCGGCTGGGCGAGGAAGTGGACAACGTCCTGGCCGCGGGCGCGGACATGGTCCATTTCGACGTGATGGACAACCACTACGTGCCCAACCTCACCATCGGCCCCATGGTCTGCGAGGCCCTGCGCAAGCACGGTGTGACCGCCCCCATTGATGTGCACCTGATGGTCAAACCAGTGGACGACCTGATCCAGATGTTCATCGATGCCGGCGCCAGCTACATCACCTTCCACCCGGAAGCCTCGGAACACATCGACCGCTCCCTGCAGATGGTGCGGGAAGCCGGGCTCAAAACCGGCCTGGTCTTCAACCCCGCAACGCCGCTGCATTATATGGACTACGTAATGGATAAGCTGGACATGATCCTGCTGATGTCCGTGAATCCCGGCTTCGGCGGCCAGTCCTTTATACCGGGCACGCTCGACAAGCTGCGCGAGGCACGCCGGAAGATCGATGCCAGCGGCCGTAATATCCGGCTGGAAGTGGACGGGGGCGTGAAGGAAGACAATATCGGGGAGATCGCGGCAGCTGGCGCGGATACCTTTGTGGCCGGCTCCGCCATCTTCAAGAAGGACGATTACAGCCGCATCATTGCGGACATGCGGGACCGGATCGCGGCGGCCCGATAACGTGACCACCGCGACGCTGCCCAACACCCTGCTGCTGGACCTGGACGGCACCCTTGTGGACAGCGCCCCCGATCTGGCCGCCGCCGTGGATGCCATGCTGGCGGAGCTGGGGCGTGCCCCCGCGGGTGTTGAGAAAACCCGGCTCTGGGTTGGCAACGGCGCCCGCAAACTGGTGGAACGGGCCCTGGCTGATGCCTTCGACCCCGCCGCGCCGGGAAACACGGGATTTGCCGACCATGCGGAGTCCCTTTTCTACAGGGCCTACCACGCCTGCAACGGCCATCACAGCCAGCTCTACGCGGGGGTTATGGCATTCCTGGAAGCCGCCCACTCACGCGGCTGTTCCATGGCGATCGTCACGAACAAGCCCGCCGAGTTCACGGAACCGCTGCTGGCACAGCTCAGCATGGCCCACTTCTTCGGAGCCGTCATCAGCGGTGACAGCCTGGTCGGCGACGACGGCACCCTCATCCGCAAACCCGCCCCCGCCCATCTCCAGATGGCGTTCGACCGGCTCGGTGCCACAACCGGCAGCGCCTGGATGATCGGGGATTCCGGTTCGGACATCCTCGGCGCCCGTAACCTCGGTATTCCAAGCGTCGCGGTCACCTACGGCTACAGTCAGGGAACGCCGGTTGCGGACTACAGTCCCGACCGGATAGTGAACGACCTGACGGAATTACTGTAACCCACCCTCAACTGCGTGCCAGACGCCGGTTCAGGGCCCACAGGGACAGCGGCGCGAATACCACCGTGATGATCGCGGCCCACACCAGCGACCACAGCGCCGGCTCAAACACCGGCCCGCCACTGAGCAGCCCGCGCGCGGCCTCGGACAGCAGTGACACCGGGTTGGCGGCCACCACGGCCCGAATGAACGGCGGCAGTGTCTCCAGCGGCACAAAGACGTTACTCAGAAAGGTGACGGGGAACAGCGCCGTGAAGCCGAACAGCTGGACGTGTTCCGGATCCCGCGCCATGACGCCCACCAGCACCATGATCCAGGACATGGCGAACGCGAAAACCAGCAGCAGGGCCAGCATCAACAGCACACCAGCGGCAGGCGCTCCCAGCCGGAACCCGAGCAGGAACCCCACCACCAGCAACAGAAGGACGCACCAGGCCTGTTTGACCATATCCGCAAGGATGCGCCCGGCCAGTGGCGCCCAGCGCGCAATGGGCAGGGCCCGGAAGCGGTCGAACACACCCTTGGTAAGATCCGTGTTCAGACCATGGCCAACGTAAACCGTCACAAACACCAGGTTCATAACAATCACGCCGGGCAGGATAAAATCCAGGTACGCCTCCGTGGAGCCAGCCACCGCACCCCCGAACACATACAGGAACAGCAGCAGGAACAGGATCGGCTGGATACTGAAATCCATCAACTCCCAGGGATTGCGGCGCAGCTGAAGCAGGGAACGCCAGGCGAGGGTCAGGGTCTGCTGGAGGCTGTTCAAGGCGTCACCTCCACAGCCTCGTCCGCTGACTCCACGTCGGCATGGCGCCCGGTGAGGGTCAGGAAGACGTCATCCAGGCTCGCACCACGCAGCGTCAGCTCCCGCGCCACGATGCCGGCCTCATCAAGGCGCCGCACCACGACCGGCACCAGCGACGGATCTGTTACCGGAACCCGCAGCCGACTGCCATCCACCTCGGGCGCCCGCCCGGCGAGTTCCGTCACGATGGCGTACGCCGTATCCAGGTCCGCGTCCCGCTCAGGCGCAACCACCAGTGTCTGCCCGCCGATACGCGCCTTGAGCTGGTCCGAGGTGCCACTGGCGATCACCCGCCCCTGATCGATGACCACGATCTCGTCCGCAAGGCTGTCCGCCTCCTCAAGGTACTGGGTTGTCAGCAACACTGTGGTGCCCTGCGCCACGAGCTGCCGGATCAGGTTCCACAGATCCAGGCGGGCCCTTGGGTCGAGTCCAGTCGTGGGCTCATCCAGAAAAAGGATTCGGGGCCGCCCGACCAGGCTTGCAGCCAGGTCCAGGCGCCGGCGCATGCCACCGGAATAGGTCTGGATCGGCCGATGGGCCGCCTCTTCCAGGCCAAATTCCGCCAGCAGCTCGCCCGCGCGGGAACGGGCGTCCCGGCGGGAGAATCCCAGCAGGCGGGCAATCAGCACAAGGTTTTCACGCCCGGTGAGCTTTTCATCCACGGATGCATACTGGCCAGTCAGCCCGATGCGGGTGCGTACGGCTGCGGCCTCTGTGGCCACATCGTACCCGTCCACCCAGGCCTTACCGGCGTCCGGCGCCAGCAGGGTCGCCAGAATACGCACGGCGGTCGTCTTGCCGGCGCCATTGGGGCCCAGCAAACCAAGAACGGTGCCACGCGGCACGCTCAGGTCAATACCGTCGAGCGCCCGGGTGGCACCGAATTGCTTGAGCAGGCCCTCGGCGCGGATCGCTTCATCCATGGCTGCCATTCCCGTTCACTGGAAAGCCGTCAGGATAGCGTTGCGCCGATCGGAACACTACCAGTTGAGGGAGTAACCAACACCCATGGTTCGACCCTGTCCCTTGATCCGGCTGGTAGCACTATTAGCCGACCCGATCTGGTAATAGGACTGACTGACCGCGGGGTAATAGTCCTCGTTCAGTAGATTCCGGACCGACAGCGTCACCTCACCGGAACCCGCATTAAAGCGAGCGACGTAATCGATGATAGTGTAGCGCTCAACCTCCCCTTCACCGAAAGCGGTCGATCCCTCGAACTGGTCCCGGCTGCCGATATGGGAGAGCTGCAGACGGTTGTGCCACCAGCTCAGAGTCTGGTCTTCCAGGTAGCCAGTAACCTTGAGTGGCGCTATCCGGGTTCCCGGCAAACGTTTGCGACCGCCATCCGCGGTGTCCCGGATGCCCTCGGCCCAGGTCAGTGTCCCGCCCAGTGTGGTTGCCGAAGTAACGCTGTAGTCCGCCGCGGTCTCAACGCCCCAGATATCCTCATCGTTTTTCTGGATGTTCAGATTACTGTCAAAGGTTGTGCCGCCATTGGAAGCGCTGTAGAAGACAGCAGCAGAGACACCGAGCCGCTCACCACTGTAGCGGCTACCGATCTCGTAGTTTTCGACTTTCTCAGCTTCAGACTCAAAACTCCCCGCCTGAAAAGTAAGGATGGGGTCGCTTGGCGCTGTACGATAAGGCCCTGCATCACGAATCACACGCCCAACGTCCGCTATGGAAAAGCCTTCAGAATAGCTGGCAAAGAGATCCACAGAGTCACTCACGAAATAGACTGCGCCAAGGTTAAACAGAGTTTCTGAGTAATCCAGTGTTCCAGATTCCACCCTGTGACCTTGAAGGTTTGGAAAACTACTACCATTTGCCGGAACCGTCCCGACGTCCACACTGATGTCTTCGTGACGCAAACCCGCCCGGAGCACAGCAGATTCAGCAACAGGGAGTTCCAGCTGTGCGTAGCCTGCATAGGCGTCCTGATCCATCGCGGGAGAGGTTGCTGGAATTTCGCCACTCTGATCGTAGTATCTCGAATCAGTCTTATCCGACAGGTAGTCCACGCCCCAGGTCAGGTTGGCTCCGTCTGCGAGCACCTCCAACGGCGTATTGACAGATGTCCTGACGCCAACTTTTTCCGACTCGATCGCACTCTGTGGATAGGGCCCCGCGCCAGGGTAATAGTACTTCGGGAAGGCCTGACGGGAATCGCCGTAGTAGACATCCGCCTTGATCGAACTACCAGCGATGTCCGCGTGCGAATAGGTCGCCCTTGCCGAGGTAAAAACCTGCTCAGGATCAACTCCCGGTTTGGCCTGGTCCACCGCCTCGTCCAGAGGCACCGCTGGTGTTTTGTCATCGCCCTGGGCAAAACCGAACGTGTAGTCTGAGTCCTGCTCGTTATTGAATTCGTTAACCATCAGCTCGATGCGCTGATCGCCTCCATCAAAATCCAGACCAGTCTTGGCGAGAACGTTGTACTCCGTGGTATCCGAGAAACCACCCTGTGTCCCACCAGGGCCACCGGGTGGAATCCGATCGCCATCGGCATCGAACCTGCCTCCGCGCTCCACGAAAGAGCCGGAAAGCACGTAATCCCAATCACCCTGGGTTCCACTGACCCGGTGTTCCGTCTCATAATCGAGGGAGTCATCAAAGTGCTCCGTCGAAAAGCGGACACCTGCCTGCGAGTATCCGGAAACACTGTCTTCACTGGCTTTCTTGGTGATGACATTGATCACACCGCCCTTGGCACCGAAACCATAGATCGCCGTGCCTCCGCGGATCACCTCGATACGCTCAATAGCCGATGCCGAAATACTGTTCAGCCCCCTTGAGGCATCCCGGAGTGGTGTCGACTGGGGAATTCCATCGATCAGAACCAGAAACTTCCGGCCGCGCAATGTCTGCCCATAATTGGTGACCGATTCAGTGCTCGGCCCAAGACCAGGAACCGTTTGAGCGAGAATATCGTTCAGATTTCGACTGACCTTTGATTGTTCATTGATCTGATCCTCATCCACCACAGTCACCGACCGAGCCGTTTCGGAAACTGAGGTTTCACTCCGGGTGGCCGATACCACCACTGGATCCAGCGTCATGCCAGTCTCGGACTGGGCCTGTGCCGTCATGGAAAAGGGCGCCAGGGCCGTTGACGCAATGGCAAGCGGGAGAAGCCGCTTACGAGGGATGAAACGCCGGTGTGTCACTGCAGATGTCTCCTGATCCGGAATGGGATGTTCAGCTTCTTTTAGGTACGTAATGCGAATTATTATCGTTAATTAAGCGAATGTAAAGAGTTCGCAACACCAGGAGCTGACGGACCCACCCCCCTGAGGCATCATGTCCCGGTGAACGGCAGCCGGTCTTCTGCCGTAGTTACTCTGAAAGTAAGGGACCATCCAATGACGCATGTTTTCCTCGTTGACAACGGCTCCCTCCGCCCCGGCGCCACGCTCAACCTGAGACGCGTGGCGGCCGCGCTCGGTGAACGTACCGGCCTTCCTGTTGAGGCCCGTTCCCTGCTGCACTCCAACAAAGTGCCGGCGGAAGAGCTTGATGGCGTACCGGCCTCCACCCTGGGGCCGGCCGCGACCTGGAGGGCCGAGGAGGGCATTACAGACATGGTGGTTCTGCCATTCTTCTTCGGCCCGAGCCGGGCCCTCAGCGGCTACCTGCCCGAGCGGCTGGGCGACGTGCAGGAAGCGCACCCACGGGTCCGGATCCGGGTTGCTTCCCCACTGGTGGATCTCCAGGCCCCTACGGACCTGAGACTGGCGCGCATTCTTCGGGATGGTGTCGAAGAACAGCTCCAGCAAATGCCCGGCGGTTCACAGCCGGCTGTCGTACTGGCCGACCACGGCAGTCCCATCCCGGAAGTAACGGCTGTGCGCAACGTGGTCGCCGGTCAACTCGCAACGCTGCTTGAGGGCCGGGTACGCAGTGTGACGCCTGCGTCCATGGAGCGCCGTGAGGGAGACGCGTACCGTTTCAACGACCCCCTGCTTGAAAACCTCCTGGATGAACCCGGTTTCAACCAGGGCCCCGTCATCGTTTCAATGCTGTTCCTGTCGCCCGGAAAGCACGCCGGGGAAGATGGCGATGTGGCGACCATCTGCGCCGATGCGGAAACCCGTAACCCGGGCCTGTCGACCCGGATCACCCGTCTTGCCGGGGAACACGACGGCATCCTGGATCTCCTCGCGGACCGCCTGGAAGAAGCCATCAGCGGCGAACGCTACCTGCTGGATCTTCCGGCACCCGGAAAGCCCGAAGGAAATGAGCAGCCGACCCCATGAATCAGGACGCTAACGACCTCGAACTCTTTGAAGGCCTCCAGGCGCTGTCGGACAACGCCTTTCCCAAGGAATGCAGGACCTGTGGCCGGGTTTACCACTCCCCCGAGGATTTCGTAACACGGTCCGAAGGGATTGCGGGTCGAACCGGCCTGAAAAGCTCCTACGATGACGACGACCGCCCGATCGTTGAACTCTTCCGCAACTGCCTCTGCGGGTCCACCCTGTTGGACTTCTTCTCGGATCGAAGGGATACCTTCCCCGGCAGGCCTCAGGCGAAGGGAGGTCTTCACAAAGATGCTGGCCCAGCTTGAGAAACGGGGCATGAAAGCGGAAACGGCCCGGCAGGAGCTCCTGAACCTGATGCGCGGCCAGAGGAGCAGCACGCTCGAAAGCATGGGGATTCAGCTCAAGGCGCGCCGTTACCATCAGGAAGGAGATTGATAAGGGTCCGCCGACGGGCGCGACCAGACGAATCAAAAGCGGTGAGGATCAAACACGACCGATTCGGCCCGCTGCCCCAGCAACGTGATCCGCCCCCGATAGCGTCCCTCACCGGTGGCCGTGAAATCAAAGCTGAACGTCCGGCGTAATCGCAGCTGTCCCTGCTGATCCCGCTGCACCCCGATGCCACTCAGGCACACACTCTGATCCAGAAGATCCACGTCCGCCCGCTCACACGCCCGCCGTGCGGCCTGCAGGGCCACTTCCTTGGTGCCCAGGGCACGCCACAAGTACCACCCCCCGAAGCCGAGAGCAAACAGAATGGCAAGGGTTGTCAGGTCAATATTCATGCAAACCTTAAGAAACTGACATGTTATTTGACAATGATTCGTATTCGCGAATAGGTTAAAGGCATTGTTTACCGGCAACCGAGGTCAATGATGCCCCATGACCCATCACTGAACGCGTTTTTCAACGCCCTGATCCGCGAATGGCCCCTGGCGCGCTTCCATGGATCACCCCCCTCGGGCGTCCACGGAACACCTCCGCTCCAGGGCCATTTCGAGATACCAGGCCCCAACAATACAGCTCTGCTCGTTCCCTGTCGCTTCAGGGCCAATACCGGCCGCCACCTGCTGGCCGGCCCCCTGCTGCTTGCTCATCGGGGTGAGCAGAAGGCTGTCACGCTTGAACAGGCGGTTGCATGGTGCCTGACCCTCGCCCCCCTCCGGGATGAAGCCCCGGAGCATGCTCTGGAAGCGCTCCAACAGCGTGTGAATGCGAGCCGACAGAACCTGGCTGCTGCCCGCCAGGAACGGGAGTCCCAGCTGGACCCACTGTTCCGGGCCCCGCTGACCTTCATCGACGCCGAGCAGGCACTGTTCAGCGGCCATTCCATCCATCCGTGCCCCAAGGACCGGGGCAATATGACCATCGAGGACGCCAGGCGCTACGCACCGGAATACGGCGGCTCCTTTCCACTCGCCTGGTACAGCGTGGCCCGGGAAAACCTGTTCCGACGCGAAGCCCCGGGCTTGAATACCGCTGACGGTGTTGATGCCCTGCTCGCAACCGAGCCGGAAGCCGACGCCCTGCTGGCCCGGGTCCCAAACGGCCACTGCCTGGTGCCCTGCCATCCGTTCCAGCACCGGCAATGGCAGGCCTCTTCCGCACTGGCTGCCCTGCGTGACTCCGGCGCCCTTCGGTACCTGGGCGAAGGGGCACCCCACTGGCAGGCCACCTCTTCGCTACGGGCGATCTACTGCGAATCAGCCCCCTGGATGCTGAAATTCTCCCTGAGTGTATGGCTCACCAATTCCCTGAGGCATCTGTACCCCGAAGAGGTGGTGCGCGGCGCCGAACTCTGCCGGGTACTCAACAGCGGACCGGTCCGGGAATGGCTCCAGGGCAGGCCCCGATTCGAGATCCTGGGTGAGCCCATTGCCGCCGGCATACGGGGACCGGACGGTAACCCCATGACGGAAACCCTGGTCGTGTGGCGGGATAACCCGTTCCGTGACAACGACGCCGACAATACCGAGGTACTGGCCACACTGCTTCAGGACGATCCCCGGTGCGGCGAATCCCGACTGGCCCAACGACTCTGGCAAGCCGGCGTGCATGGCGGGCTGGCCCTCGACTGGTTCCAGCGCTATCTGGATGTAGCCGTGGCACCGCTGCTGGAAGCCCAGTCCCACTTCGGCATCCTGTTCGGAGCCCACCAGCAGAACCTGGTGCTGTCACTGGATGATGTCTGGCCGGAAAAGCTGTTCTTCCGTGACTGCCAGGGGACCGCCTTCACCAGCCTGGCTCTGCAACGCCTGGGCGACGAACTGGGCAGTCTCGCCGAGGATAGCGAGAACCTCCTGCCGGACGAGCTCGGTATCCAGCTGTTCTGCTACTACCTGTTCATCAATGCCACCTTCAATGTCATCTCGTCGCTGGCGGCGGGCCAGCTCGTCAGCGAGCCCGACCTCATCCGGACCCTGCGCGAATGGCTGCAGGCCCGGCTGGACGAACAACCAGCCGACGACCGCGCGATCCGCTACCTGCTCGAGAGCCGGGAGCTCCACGCCAAGGGCAACTTCCTGTGCACGCTCCGCGCGCTGAACGAGACCACGCTGAGCGACGTCTTTTCCATCTACCACCCACTGACGAACCCACTCTACACGGAGGCCGAGTGCCATGTTTGAGAGCAACCAGAGGACTTACCTGACACTGAGCAGCAGTGGCGACCAGGTGCAGCTGGAAGCCGCCGACCAGAGCTGGCAGCTTTCGCTGAGCGGTGAGGGCCGGCACCGGACCCTGACCGGCTGGGAGGGGCCCATTCCGAATCCCGACCTTGTCTACCCACTGCTTGATCGGTTGTTCGCCGGCCTCGAGCTGGACTCTCTCGCCCTGACCGTCGGCATCGCGGAACTGTGTTCACTCACCCATCCAGCCTGGGAGGTCGGTGATGACGGCACCCACCGCATTGACCGGGTCGGTTTCTACCAGATCCGTGAAGCCTGGCTCGCGCCAGCGCTCTGGCCCGTCATGCCGGAAATCCCCGAACAGACCGGCGAGGTCGTCCATCCCCGTCGACCCAGGCTGCCCGATACAACCCTGTACCGACGCTACCATCCCGGACTGGATAAGGTGCTCGAACTCCGCCCGGCAACGGTTGAAGCCGACGGTGAGCGTTTCCACCGCTGGCAGAACCTTCCCCGGGTGGCGCGCTTCTGGGAGTACCCCTTCAGCCGGGAACGACTGGACGCCATGCTCGAAGAACGCCGGGCGGCGGCCAACAGCTTTCCGCTGATACTGGAGGCCGACGGTGATCCGGTGGGGTATTTCGAAACCTACTATGTCCCGGAGGACCGCCTGGGCCCCTATTGCGAGGCCGGCCCCTTTGATCAGGGGCTCCATATGCTCGTCGGCGAGGACCGCTACTGTGGCAATGGCCAGGCCCCGATCTGGCTCAACACCCTCAGCCACTACCTCTTCCTGACCGATCCCCGCACCACAACGCTCTATGGCGAACCGGATGCCGCCAACGCGGCCCTGTTCCGGCAACTCCGGCACGTGACCTGGCACACGCGCTATGAATTCGACTTCCCGCACAAGCGCGCGGCCCTGGTGGCCACGGAGCGCGATGAATTCTTCCGCAATACACGACTCTAATGGGGCACCAGCCATGGAAGACGAAACGCTATGGAACCGGATCAACCAGAGACTGATGGCCAAGATCATCGGTGAGACCCATTACGAGGGATGCCTGTCGCCGGAATCCGTGGGAGGCGAACGCTATCGGCTGGCACTCGGCGGCCATGACTACCGCTTCCAGGCCAGCCGCAGCGCCTGGGGCTGGTTGCGGGTGGTGCCGGCAAGCCTCACCCGTGACGACCGGCCGGCTACGGAGGCCGTTCAGCTCGTGCTGGATGCCCAGCATCCGCTCGGCATGAGTGACATCGTGCTCGCCAACTTCATTGAAGAGCTCCAGAACACCCTGGCCGGGGACCGACTCCAGCAGGAACGACTTGCCGGGCTCACCGCGGACGAGATGCTGGACCTGCCCAGTACGGAGCTGGAAGGACTTCTGGACGGTCACCCCAAGCTGCTGGCCAATCGCGGCCGCATGGGATGGGGCCAGACGGATCTCGACGCCTACAGCCCGGAAGGGGGCAGCCGGTTCCAGCTGCGGTGGCTGGCCGTGGCCCCGTCGCTGGCAGGCACCCATGCCGGCAACCCGCCGCTTGATCAGTGCCTTGAAACCGGCGAGCACGCCGCACTGGTCCGGGGCTCCGGCGCAGCCGGACACTGGCCCCTGATCCCCGTACACCCCTGGCAGTGGGACCACCGCCTTCAGGCCCAGTACGGCGACGCACTGGCCAGGGGCCTGATCCGTGACCTGGGCGTGCACGGCCACTGGTACCAGCCGCAGCAGTCATTGCGGACCCTGACCAATACGAGCGTTCCGGGTAACTGCGACCTCAAACTCGCGCTCACAATCCTGAACACCTCCTCCTACCGGGGCATTCCGGCAGCGCCCATCGCCCTTGGGCCGGACCTCTCGCAATGGCTGTGGGAGCAGACCCGCCTGGATACCGAACTCACTCAGGCCGGGCTGGAAATCCAGAGGGAGCTCGCCGGCAGCCACATGCCCCACCCCCAGCAGGATCAGATCCCGGGAGCACCCTACCGCTATCACGAAATGCTCGGCGCTGTCTGGCGTGAGAGCCTTGCGGGCAAGACCAGTGTCGGTGAGCAACCCATGCTGATGGCCGCGCTGATGCAGTGCGACGGCCGGGGGCGTTCGCTCATTGCGGCCCTGATCCGACGCTCGGGACTGAGCCCGGAAGTCTGGCTGACCCAGCTGTTCGACCGGGTGACCGTGCCCCTCTACCATCTGCTGTGCGCCTACGGGATCGGTCTGGTTGCCCACGGCCAGAACCTTGGACTGATCCTCAGGGACGCCATTCCCCAGCGCCTGGCCCTCAAGGATTTCCACGGGGACCTTCGGTGCACGGATCAACCAATGCCCGAGCAGGCTGGCATGCCAGGGCACCTGCTGGATGGACTGACCCGGCTGCCCCCGGAGCACCTGGTGCACGACCTCATTACCGGTCATTTCGTCACCACCCTGAGATTCATCTCGCCGCTGCTGGAAGACGATATGGCCTTCCCGGAATCCCGCTTCTACAGCCTTCTGGCCGAACGCATCCGACGTTATCAGGCCCGCCGCCCGGAACTGAGTGAACGGTTCCAGGTGTTCCCGCTATTGCGCCCGACCCTGGAACGGGTCTGCGTCAACCGGGTGCGGTTCCGGATGGGGTACGAGGACCACGCCGAACGCCCCAGCGCCGAACTGGGCACCCCCTTGAACAACCCCCTGCTGACAGGAGAGACGCCATGAACAAGCCACTGGATCTGGCCGGGCTGGGCATCGGCCCCTTCAACCTGAGTATCGCGGCCCTCCTGCGGGAAGTACCGCAACTGCACACGGCGTTTTTCGACCGCAAGCCCCAGTTCAACTGGCATCCGGGAATGATGCTACCGGGCGTCCGGCTGCAGACCTCCTACCTCAAGGACCTGGTCACCGGCGTCGCGCCCTGGAGCCCCAACAGCTTCCTGAACTACCTGGTCCAGAAAGGCCGCTTCTACGCCTTCATGAATGCCGACCTGCCCGCGGTCAGCCGCGCGGAATTCGCGGACTACATGGCCTGGGTGGCAGACGGGCTCGGGAATCTCCACTTCGGCCGCAACATCCAGTATGTGGATTTTGACGGCGACCTGTTCCATATCCATTTCCGCGAGGAGACGGAACCGGTACGGGCACGCAACCTCTGCCTTGGCACCGGAAAGACCCCCTTCATTCCACAATCCTGCAGACCCTGGCGGGGCGATGACTGCTTCCACAACATGGAGCTGACCCTGAGACAGCCCGATGTGGCCGGACAGCGTGTCACCGTTGTCGGAGGCGGGCAGTCGGGAGCGGAAGTGGTACTGAGCCTGCTGCAGGGCGACTGGGGGCGCCCGGAGAGCATCCACTGGCTGTCCCGCAGGCCGAATTTCGAACCGCTGGATGAGACCCCGTTCACCAATGAATACTTCACCCCCGGCTACGTGGACACTTTCCACCAGTTACCGGAAGCACAGAGACTCACCCTGGTGGAAAACCAGAAGCTCGCCTCGGACGGGATTTCCCCCGACACCCTGGAAGCGCTTTACCAGCGGCTGTACGAACATCGTATCAGCGGCGGCGAGTCACCCCGGGTGGTTCTACAGCCACACCGAAGTCTCCAAGCCCTCGCGGGGCCGGCTCCCTTCCAGCTTGACATCCACAATGCACTCAACGGCGAACGAACCAGCAGCACAGCGGACCGCGTGATCCTGTGCACCGGGTTCGAATCAAGACTCCCGGACTATCTTTCCGCAGCGCTGCGACAACGGCTGGAGACGGACGACCACGGCCATCTGAGACTGGCATCGGACTTCCAGGCCCAATGGGATGGACCGCCGGGTCGGCATCTGTACGCCGTCAACGCGGGCCGTCATTCCCATGGCATCGCCGACCCCCAGATGAGCCTGATGTGCTGGCGCTCGGCACGGATCATCAATCACCTCGCCGGTGAAACACTGTTCCCCGTCACGGGAAACGTTGGACTGGTCGACTGGAACGGTGATGACCCCCGTGTAGCGACCGGGGATGACCGGCAATCATTGCTTGCTCTACTCAAGAGTGATTTCTGATAATCATTTGCATTAGTGTTGCCGTCTGTTAATCTCGCCACCACGCGCAATCGACGATAAGGAGTATTTGCTATGCGCCAACCCAAAAGACTATCCCGCACCCCTCTTGCCATCCTCTGCATGACCGGGATGGCAGCGGGGAGTGCGCCTATGGCTTTCGCCCAGGAACCGATGGGTTCCCTTGATGAGCTGGTCGTCGTGGGTAACCGTGCTCCCTCCCAGATCAGCGAAGTTCCGGGCACGGTCTGGGTACTGGAAGGCGAGGAGCTCCAGCGCCAGTTCGACAGTGGTCAGAGCCTAAAGGACACGCTGGGTAAACTGGTCCCCGGCATGGACCTTGGCACCCAGAACCGTACCAATTTCGGCCAGAACCTGCGGGGGCGCAGTGTGCTGGTGATGATTGACGGGGTTTCCCTTAACTCCTCCCGAGGAATCAGCCGCCAGTTTGACAGTATCGACCCCTTCAATATCGAGCGCATTGAAGTGCTTTCCGGCGCCACTGCCATCTACGGCGGCGGCAGCACCGGCGGCATCATCAACATCATCACCAAGAAGGGTGACTCCGGCGGACCGCAATTCGAAACCGAAGTCGGTGCGACCAGCGGCTTCAACAACTCCAATGACCGGGACCTTAGAGGTGGCCAGTCCATCAGCGGCGGCAATGAGTTCGTGAAGGGCCGACTCGCCGTTGCCGGCCAGGACAACGGCGCCTTCTACGACGGCAATGGCGACCCCATCCTGCCGGACATCACCCAGACCGACCTGCAGTACAACCGCACGCTTGATGTCATGGGCAATCTGCAGTTCGAATTCAGTGATACCCAGAGCCTGGACCTGACCGCGCAGGTCTACAACTCGAAGTTCGATGGCAACAAAGGCCTCTACCTAGGCCAGAACCTGTCACGGCTGAACAACCCGGAGATCCGTAACGGTTTCACGGCCGACCGGGAACCTGAATCCGACCGGTACCTGGTCAACGCTTCCTATCGCGATACCGATTTCCTCGGCCATACGGCCTACCTTCAGACCTCGACCCGCAATGAGGAAATCAGCTTTCACCCATTTCCAGGCTCACAAATGCGCTCTGTGGGGGCTTCGAAGCAGAATACCGAGCAACACACACTGAAGGCGATGCTGGTCAAGGAGCTGGGCGATGTGGAGCTGACCTATGGCATGGATCTGGACCGGGAAGACTTCGATGCCAATCAGATGATTTTCGATTTCGACCAAGCATTCGAATCCGGACTGCTAGTGAACGAAGCCAACTACACTACCCCACGCTACCCCAGCTATCGAGTAGATGGTACAGCCGGTTTCCTTCAGGCGGAATGGCAGGCGACGGACCGACTCAAGCTTGACGCCGGCATCCGTCACCGGCGTGCAAGCCTGGAGGTCGGCTCCTTTGTGCCCGTACAGCAGCGAATCAATATTGAGAACGGTAATGCCTCCTCCGCTGAACCGATCCCTGGCGGCAAGAACGACTATAACATCACACTGCTCAATGCCGGCGCGATCTACAGTCTGACCAACGACCAGCAGATCTGGGGTAGTTTCAATCAGGGTAATGAGATCCCGGATCCCGGCAAGGTACTCGGGCAGGGGGAGTACAGCCTCTCCGGGAACGGCCGGTACCAGCTGACTGACTTCCTGGATCTCGACAGCAACAACCTGCCGGCACTGAAAACTAACCAGGTGGAGCTCGGCTGGCGTCGCCATACGCCGGATTGGGACGCACAGATCGCGACCTACTACACATGGTCCGATAAGGACACAGAGATCACGGACCGTTTGACCGTGGATATCGTGGATTCCAAGACTCGCGCTTACGGTCTTGAAGCCAGCGGTACCTGGCGCCTGACCCCCCAATGGCAGCTTGGCGGCACTGGCCATTATGTGAAGTCAGAAACCCGGCAGAACGGCGACTGGCAGGACCAGATCGTGACTGAGGCCAGCTTGCCCAAGGCAACAGCCCATATCCAATGGGGTGATGATGACACCAGCGTTCGCTTCCAGGGCGTGCACGCCTTCGATATCGATGACGCCCAGGGCAACGAGATTGAAGGCCCGACAACCTTCGACCTCCAGGGCACGCAGCGGCTGCCGGCCGGTGAGATGACGCTAGGCATCAACAATGTCTTTGACAAGCAGTACACAACAGTGTGGGGTCAAAGGGCTCAACTGTTGTACGAGCCATATGTTGGAACAACGGCACCCTTTGAGTTTAAAGGCCGCGGCCGCACCTACACCCTTTCCTACTCCATCAAGTACTGAGCTCCGGGCCAGTGCTAGATCTCACCCCCGGTTCAGCCGGGGGTTCCCTCCGTTTACCTGAACCCCCTACCCCAACCGCCGCCGAGTCAGCAGAAAGATGAAGTAGCTTCCTCCAAGAAGCGCCGCCATCAGCCCGGCCGGCAACTGGTCCGGGTAAAGCAGCGTCCGGCCCAGCCAATCGGAAAGCGTCATCAGCCCCATGCCCACCATGGCCGCCAGCACCAGCTGGGGCAGAACGCGCCGGGCCCCCAGCAGGGCGGCCACATGCGGTGCCAGCAGACCCACGAAGGCCACCGGCCCCATCAGAGCGGTTACCAGGGCACAGAGTGCGCAGACCACGAGCAGCAGAACCATGCGGGCCCGGGCCACGTTGACGCCGCGGGCGCGGGCCATGGGATCCCCGATGGAGATCAGTGTCAGCCAGCGGTTGAACACCAGGACCAGCAGGACCAGTGCCGCTACTCCGGCCGCCAGAAGCAGGGACCGGTCCGCGGAGGCGCGATAGGTGGAGCCAGAAAGCCAGCCCAGGATGAGGTGCGTGCTCTGGGTGCCCTGGGCCAGCACGAAATGCACCAGCGCCTCCATCAGTGCCGCCAGTGAAATGCCCACCAGGATCACGATGCCCGGCGCGTAGTGGGAGCGCCGTCCGATTACCATCAAAACGGCCAGCACCACCAGACTGCCGAGGAAGGCCACGCCCGGTCCCGCCTGGTAAATGGAAGTGCCCGTCCAGAGCGTAAAAATCACCAGCGCCAGGGTCGCACCCGCGGACATCCCCAGGATGTCCGGGCTCGCCAGTGGGTTGCGGATCAACCGCTGCAGAATGAGACCGGCAACCGCCATACCCACACCCGCCGCCGAGGCGGTCAGCAGGCGCGGGGCCCGCAGGGACCAGATCAGCTCCGAAGGCCATGCAAGGGGAAGGCCTGGAACGAAACCGCCCGCCTCCGGGGTATAGGTGAGCGTCAGGAGGATCAGCGCTAGAAGAACGCCCACCGCCAGCCCCCAGGTCAGCCAGGTGGTGCGGCGCGCGCCGTGGGGAAGCGTCAGCGCAGTCTGGTCACCATGGCTGAGTTTACGGTGCGCGAAAATCACCAGCGCCGGTGCTCCCACCAGCGCGGCGGCGGTTCCACTCGGTACCAGCTCACCGAACCAGTCCCCGGCTGCCTGGGCCATCGAATCCGTTGCCAGCAGCAGAACGGCGCCCAGCAACGCGCTGCTGGCCAGCTCATCCCCGGCCCGGCGTGCGCCCAGTGAGCGGGCGATATTGGGCGCGATCAGCCCGAGAAAGCCGATGATCCCTACAGCCGTGATGCTGGTGGCCAGTATCCAGAGTGCGCCGATGAGCAGAACCACCAGAACGGGGCCGTAACTGAAGCCACGCCCCCGTGCCCCCGCCTCGCCCAGGCGCATCAGGGTTAACGGCCTGGGTGCCAGCATCAGGATCAGCGGCAGGACCAGAAGACGGGGCCAGAGCCACTGCACCCAGTTCCAGTCATTCTGGGTCAGGTTGCCGGTGCCCCAGATGAAGACGCCCTGGGCCGCCTCCTGATTCAGGAGGATGATCGCGGAAGCCGCCGCCCCCATCAGAAGATGGGTCGCCATACCCGCCAGGATCACCGGCAGGCCGCTGATGCCATTGCGCCCGGCAATGACCAGGACAAGCCCAACGGAAGTCGCCGCGCCGACCATGGCAACAAGCGCCCGCTCATCCACTGCCAGCGCGGGCAGCCAGACACTGGCGCAGACAAGCGCCAGCCAGGCACCTGACGAGGCACCGATGGTCAGGGGCGATACGAGCGGGTTCCGGGTGACCTGCTGGAGAAGGCTGCCAACCGTCCCCAGAACCGCCCCGACCAGAACCGCCAGAATGACCCGCGGAAGCGCCGCGTAGAAAAAGCGGACCTGCTCGAAGCCGCTGGGGTCAGCCCCGGTGATCAGCTGCCACTGAGCCGCAAGGGCAAGGTTATTATCCAGCTGGAGGTGGAGCACCCCCAGCGCCAGGACAAGGCCGGCCCCGACTGCGTACCGGGCCAGCATCAGGGCTCAATGGTCAGCAGTGCGTCCGTCATGTTCTCCGCGAGGTAGCGCAGGGACATGGCGCCACCGTAAACCCAGGCAGGCTCAACAGGCGCCACCCGCCCAGCCTCGACCACAGGCAGCGCATTCCAGAGCGGTTTCTCCAGCAGATCGCCCGCCAGGACCGTGGGCCTGAAGTACAGCAGAGCGTCATCCCGACCAAGCTCGTTCAGGTCAGCCACCTCTTTCTGGGTCTGACCCCACTGGCTCGCCGGCTGCGGCATGGCCGATTCCATGCCCAGCTGGCGGAGCACGTACCAGGGCATACCATTGGTTCCGAACACACGTACTACAGTCGGGCTGGCAAACCCGACACTGACCACTGCCGGCAGATCCTCACCAAAGTGGTCGCGGAGCCGACCTCGGAGCCAGATGAACCTGGCCTCCAGCATGGCCAGCTGATGCCGCGCACGCTCCTCACGCTGGAACAGACGCCCCAGTTCCAGGAAGATGGTCTTCGCCTGTTCCGCGTTGCTGTGGTCCTTACGGAAGGCATCAAAAAACAGCACCGGCGCCACCCGGCTCATCTTGTCGGCCAGTCCGGACTGGTCGGTGGACAGCAGGATGACGTCCGGATCCAGTGAGGCAATGCGCTCCATGTTCGGTTCCGAACGCTTGCCCACATTGACCACCGAGTCCGGCAGTTGCGGCTGCACCACCCAGCGGCGGTAACCCGGCACATCCGCCACGCCTACCGGATCAACCCCGAGCTCCACCAGGTTTTCCGCCATGGACCAGTTCAGCGCCACGACACGTTCCGGCACCGACTCGAAGGTCTGCTCACCACGGCTGTCGGTTACAGTAATGTCGGCACTAGCGGTGAATGCCAGGCAGAGCCCCAGCACCAGTGCGCCAAGCTGTTTCAGTTGCAGGACCATCAGTTAAAGGAACTCCTGTTCACGCGACCACCGCAACCGGGCGCTGGGTGCCGGGCTGCGCGATCAGATTGATGTCGATTCCGTAGAGGGTACTGAGCAGATTCGGCGAGAGCATGGCATCCGGTGTGCCGTCGAAGGCGACCTCGCCGTGCTTCAGGGCGATGACCCGGTCGGCGTAGCGGGCCGCCAGGTTCACATCATGCAGGATCACCACAACACCACGGCCCGCCGAGCGGTTGAGACCGCGCAGCAGCGCCATGCACTCATACTGGTGGGACAGATCCAGGGCCGAGGTGGGCTCATCCAGCAGGAGAAGCGGTGCTTCCTGGGCCAGCAGCATCGCGATCCAGGCTCGCTGGCGCTCACCACCGGAGAGTTCATCCACCAGATGTGTGGCATATTCCCCCATACCGGTCTGCTCCAGCGCCCAGTCCACGGCCATCGCATCGCCGCTCTGCCAGCGCCTGACCAACCCCCGCCACGGGAAGCGCCCCAGACGCACCAGCTCGCGCACGTCCAGGCCAGCCACCTCCGGCAACTGCTGTGGCAGGAACGCCATGCGCCGTGCCAGATCCCGCTGGCCGTAGCGCTCCAGCGGCTGCCCGTCCAGATGGATCACCCCCTGATCCGGCTTCATCTGCCGGGCCATGATCTGCATCAGGGTGGATTTACCGGATCCGTTGTGACCGAGAACGGCCGTGAATTCGCCATCTCCCAGAGTCAGCCTGTCCACCCCCAGTATGGTACGGCCATCCCGATGGACCCGGATGTCAGACAGCGACAGCTTCATGGCTCAGCTCCTCCAGTTGACGCCGTTCCCGCTCCGACTGGCTAAGTTTCGGGCAGGATGAACAGTAGCAGCCATCATCCCGCCGGTAGTGCATGCAGCAGGCACGGCGTTCCAGCCCCAGAACCACCTGCCCGCCCGGGAGTTCAAGTGGCAGATACCGGCTCTGGCCTCTCAGTCCGGTGGCCGCCAGCCAGGCCCGGCCAAGGGCCTCAACGCGCTCGTTACTGAACCCGGCAACAGCGAGGCCCACCCGCTGGACCGCGATCAACAGCATATCCGCCAGCAGGCGATTCGCCGTCAGTGGCTTGATCCGGGTCACCGTTTTCAGGCCCTCCAGGAGCTCATCGCGAACCCGCAGCAGATGCACTGATGCCGCCTCGATGCGCTCTTGTTCGGACTCAGGTGTGCCAGGCCACCCTCCCTGCAGCCGGAACCCGGCCACCACACCCTGTTCCACCCGCTGCCAGAGCCGGTCCACCGGTACCACGGCACCGGCACCGTGAACGCCCAGAACCGAGAGAAACACCGGCTGCCACATCAGCAGCGTCCAGGTCCGGACCGAGGAGTACGGCTGCCCGGCCTCCGGGTACCCCTCTGCCCAGACACGCTGTATGGCTGCGATCACCTGCGTGTTCTCGGCGCCGGGCGAAAGACCGGGTTCCACGGCGGGAGCGGCCGCACCATTGAGCCCGGGATGAAGCCTGGCTGCAAGGCTGAGAAGGCCTGACTGGTCACAGTGATCCGATGTCTGCATAAGCCGCGCTCGCGGGTCCGGAGACCGGGTGGACGAAACTCCCCGCCATTGTGCAGTGATGGGGGAAATACCGCAAATACGAATCCGTATCATTCGGGAGCTGTTTCCCCGAACGGTTGCTTCCGTTCCACCTCTCCGCTAACCTGATCACGTTGTACCAACCATCGGGAGAGCGGCCGTGACCGCCAGACTGAAAGAAGCAATGCTGACCGTGCACCCCGCACGCTGGGCCAATCCGCGCTGGCGATGGTGAACCATCACCACTGAGCGCCCGTGGTCGAGGCCACGATTCCACAATGCCCATGCTTTTTTCAGGACAGATCCATGACGCCCGAACAGTTCGACGCCTATGCCGGTGAAGGCTATAACCGCATTCCCGTTCACCGGGAAGTGTATGCGGATCTCGACACCCCACTGAGCACCTATCTCAAACTGGCCGATGGCCCCTATTCCTACCTGCTGGAATCCGTCCAGGGCGGCGAGAAATGGGGCCGTTATTCCATTATCGGCCTGCCGGCCCGTGAACGGTTGCGGGTGAACGGCCATGAGATCGTGCACGAGTCCGACGACGGCGTGATCGAATCGCTCACCGCCGAGGATCCGCTGGCGTACATCGAGGCATTCCAGGCCCGTTACCACTCACCGGACCTGCCTGACATGCCCCGCTTCAACGGCGGCCTGGTGGGCTACTTCGGTTACGACACGGTGCGCTTCATCGAGCCGCGGCTGCGGGACAGCGTACCGCCGGACGAGCTGGGAACGCCGGATGTGCTGCTGATGGTGTCCGACGAAGTGGTGGTGTTCGATAACCTGCGCGGCAAGCTCCACCTGATCGTCCAGGCCAGCCCGGCAAGCGCCGGCAGCTATGAAGCGGCCGTTCAGCGGCTGGATGAACTGGAAAAACGGCTGCGCGAAACCCGTGTCACCAGCCCGGTTTCCGAGGCCACCGGCAATCGCATCGAGGAGCGTGACTTCCACTCGGACTTCACCCAGGCCGACTTCGAAGCGGCGGTGGAGAAGATCCGGGAATACGTGCTGGCCGGCGACGTCATGCAGACCGTACTCTCACGACGCATGTCCGTGGCCTTCGAGGCGCCCCCGCTGAACCTCTACCGCGCGCTGCGCTGCCTCAACCCCTCGCCCTACATGTACTTCCTCAACCTTAAGGACTTCCACATTGTGGGCTCCTCGCCGGAGATCCTGGCGCGGGTGGAAGACGAGGAGGTAACGGTGCGCCCCATCGCGGGTACCCGCAAACGCGGCGCCAGCCGTGAGGAAGACGAGGCGCTGGAGCAGGAACTGCTGGCCGACCCCAAGGAGCGTGCCGAGCACCTGATGCTGATCGACCTGGGCCGCAACGATATCGGCCGTGTGACCGAAACCGGCTCGGTAACGCTTACGGATACCATGACGGTCGAGCGCTACTCCCACGTCATGCACATCGTCTCCAACGTCACCGGCAAGCTGCGCGAGGGCCTCTCCTGCATGGACGTACTGCGCGCCACCCTGCCTGCCGGCACGCTCAGTGGCGCCCCCAAGATCCGCGCCATGGAGATCCTGGACGAACTCGAACCGGTCAAGCGCGGTGTCTACGGTGGCGCCGTGGGCTACCTCTCCTGGAGCGGCAACATGGACACGGCCATCGCCATCCGTACCGCGGTCATCAGGGATGAGACCCTGCATATCCAGGCGGGTGCCGGCGTGGTGGCGGATTCCGTGCCGCGCCTTGAATGGAAGGAGACCCAGAACAAGGGTCGCGCCATCTTCCGGGCCGCCGACATGGCCCTCACCGACTTCGACCACTGAGGAGAGGGAGACCCGCATGCTGCTGATGATCGATAACTACGACTCCTTCACCTACAACGTGGTCCAGTATCTGGGCGAGCTGGGTGCCGAGGTAGTGGTACACCGTAACGACACCATCACCATCGACGAAATCGAGGCCATGGCCCCCGAGCGGATCGTGATCTCCCCCGGCCCCTGTTCACCGGACGAGGCCGGCATCTCGCTGGAGGTGGTGCGCCGCTTTGCCGGTCGCATCCCGCTTCTGGGCGTGTGCCTGGGCCACCAGTGCATCGGCCAGGTCTTCGGCGGCAAGGTGATCCGTGCGGGCCAGGTCATGCACGGCAAGACCTCGATGATCCATCACCGAGGCGAGGGCGTTTTCGCCGGGCTGGAGAATCCCTTCGAGGCCACACGCTACCACTCGCTGGTGGTGGACAAGGATCACTGGCCCGACAGCGAACTTGAGATCACGGCCTGGACGGAGAATGAGGACGGCTCCATGGAAGAGGTCATGGGCCTGAGGCACCGTACCCTGACCATCGAGGGTGTGCAGTTCCATCCGGAGTCGATCATGACGCGCCACGGCCATGAGCTGTTGCAGAACTTCCTGAACATGACGAACCGGGGGTAGACCACCATGGACATCCAGACCGCCATCGCCAAAGTGGCCGAACGCCAGGACCTGAGCACCGACGACATGAAGGCGGTGATGCGCACCATCATGCAGGGTGAGGCTACGGATGCCCAGATCGGCGGCTTCCTGATCGGCCTGCGCATGAAGGGCGAGGCCATCGACGAGATCACCGGCGCCGTGGAGGTCATGCGGGAGCTGGCCACCGGCGTCACGCTGGATGTGCCCAATGTGGTGGACATTGTCGGTACCGGCGGTGACGGGGCCAACCTGTTCAACGTCTCCACTGCGGCTACCTTCGTTATCGCCGCCGCCGGTGGCAACGTGGCCAAGCACGGCAACCGCTCGGTTTCCTCGCGCAGCGGCAGCTCGGACCTGCTCGACCAGGCCGGGCTGCGCCTGCACATGACGCCGGAGCAGATCACCCGCTGCGTGCACGAACTGGGCGTGGGCTTCATGTTCGCCCCCAACCACCACACGGCCATGAAGCACGCCGTGGGCCCCCGCAAGGAGCTGGGCGTCCGCACCCTGTTCAACATCCTCGGGCCCATGACCAACCCGGCCGGCGTGAAGCATCAGGTGATCGGTGTGTTCAACGGCGACCTCTGTGTGCCCATGGCGGAAGTCCTGCGCCGGCTCGGCAGCGAGCATATCCTGATTGTCCATTCCGAGGACGGCCTGGACGAGATCAGCCTGGCCAGCCGGACCCGGGTCGCGGAACTGAAAGACGGTGAGATCAGCGAATACCATATCCGGCCGGAAGACATGGGCATCAGGGCCCGGCCGATCTTTGACCTGCAGGTGGCGGATGCCACTGAATCCCTGGCGCTGATCCGCGAGGCCCTGAGCCCGAGTCCGGGTGAGCGCGCCGCCATCGCCCGGGACATGATCGCGCTTAATGCCGGCGCCGCACTCTATGCCGGCGACCTGGCGGAGTCACTGACCGAAGGCGCCCGCAGGGCCCTGGCCGCCATGGAAAACGGCAGTGCCCTGGAACGCATGGAGCAGCTGGCCGAACTCAGCCAACGGATGGAGCAGGCGGAATGAACGACGATACGCCCACGGTTCTCAAACGCATCGTCGCCCGCAAGCATGAGGAAGTGGCCGAGCGCCAGCGCCGGTTGTCCCTCGAGGACTGCCGGACCGAAGCGCGGGCACAGCCCGCCACACGAGGTTTTGCCGCCGCGCTGCAACGACGGATCGATGCCGGTGATCCAGCGGTGATCGCCGAGATCAAGCGGGCCTCGCCCAGTGCCGGCGTCCTTCGCGACCCCTATGACCCCGCTGCCATCGCCCGCGACTACGAGGCCCATGGTGCCGCCTGCCTGTCCGTGCTCACGGACCGGGACTTCTTCCAGGGGGGCGAGGCGGACCTGATGGCCGCCCGCGAGGCCTGCAGCCTGCCGGCACTGCGCAAGGATTTCATGGTTGACGAATACCAGATCCACGAAAGCCGCATTGCCGGCGCCGACTGCATCCTGCTGATTGCCGCCTGCCTGTCCGTCACGCAGATGCAGGCGCTGGCCGGCACGGCCCGCGAGCTGGGTATGGATGTGCTGGTGGAAGTCCACAACGAGGCGGAACTGGAACAGGCCCTGCAGGTGGACAGCCCCCTGCTCGGCATCAACAACCGCGACCTACATACCTTTGAGGTCTCACTGGACACCACCCGGCAACTCCATCAGAGGGTGCCCACGGATCGCCTCACCGTGACCGAAAGCGGCATCCACACCCCCGAGGACGTCGCGGCCATGCGTGAACGCGGCATCCACGCCTTCCTGGTGGGCGAGTCCTTCATGCGCGCCGGGAGCCCTGGCTACCGGCTGGGCGAACTGTTCTTCCAGAAGGTCTGAGGGAAAGCGCTGAACGCAATGGGCCCATGGGGCGTATCCTTCAGGGTGTGCTACCTTTTCCATTGTTAAACGACCCCAGCAGGTTGGGCCATGAGATCCCTGTCCCCCCGCCCACTATGGTTCGCCATACTCGGCGCCCTTGTTCTTCCCGCTGTCTCCGTTGCTGAATCACTGACCATCACTGTGCTCGAAGAGGACACCAGCCAGCCCGTTGAAGGCGCTGTGGTCACCCTGCCCGGAGCCAATGCCCCCTCACCGGGCACCTTCACCATCGCCCAGGAAGACCGCGCCTTTCAGCCCGGGGTGCTGGTGATTCCGGCCGGCTCCGAGGTGAACTTCCCCAACCGGGACAACACCCAGCACCACGTGTACTCCTTTTCCAGCGCGAAGACATTCGACATCGAGCTCTACGCCGGCGAGCCGGAATCCCCCATCCACTTCGACCAGAGTGGTATTGTCGAGATCGGGTGCAACATCCACGATCACATGCAGGGCTTCATCCTTGTCACTGATCGCCCCCATTACGGGCGGACCGATGCCAACGGTGAAGTGGTGTTTGAACGTGCTTCCGGCGGCAGCAGCCAGTCCCTCAATGCCGGGATCTGGCACCCGCGTCTCACTGAGACCGGACGGTTCCTCCATCACTCGTTCACGCCCGGGGATGAACCCCGGATCGCCATCGCACTCGAAGCGGAAGCCGAGGGTGGTGACGAACTCGACCAGCTCCAGCAGGAGTTCCAGGACCTCTGATGCGATCACTGCCTGAAACAGGCTTCCGCGCCCGCCTGATGCTGGCCATGCTGGCACTGGTCGTGCTCGCCAGTGGCAGTGTGGCCGCGGTGCTGATGTACAACCTTTTTGAGGAGGAAAAGGCCCGCGCGCAGGAACAGCTGGATGTCGCCGAAAGGGTGGCCAACGAGGTGATTGACGCACGCACGGACCTACTCGTTTCGAATCTCCAGATCGTCTCGCGGGACTTCGGCCTCAAATCCGCCATCGCCTCCAGGGATATCCCTACGATCACCAGCGCGCTCGAGAACCACAGCGCCCGCGCCAACGCCGACCTGGCCATGATCGCCGACGATGACGGCAACCTGATCGCTAACCTCGCAGATCTCGAGAACGGCGCCGCAATGCCGTTTGAGACCCTGTTCCGCAAGGCCCGCCAGGACGGCAGTGTCTCCGCCGTCACCCGTTGGCGGGACCAGGTCCTCCAGGTCCTGATGGTGCCCATTGAGGGAGGCGGCCTGAAGGCCTGGCTCATCGCCGGGTTCCGCCTGGACGATGACTTTGCCCGTCTCATCTCGGACCTCACCGCGACCGAGGTGGTCTTCCAGGCCACGGACGACGAAAACCGCATTCTCGGCGCCAGCCTGCCCGGGCCGGAACAGCCCACCGGAGCCATGGCCTCGGTGGCCGCAACAACCTCCGGCATGCATGAGAACAGCCAGTTCTTCATGCGCTCCATGAGCCTTGAGGGGATCGAGCGGACCCCGGTACAGGTCTGGCTGCTCAAGGACCGCGCCAGCGCCCTGTCACGCTACTACGCGCTCATCCTTGAGATGGCGACGGTCCTCGCCGTGGTCCTGGCGATTGCCAGCGGCGTCGTACTCGTCACCGCGCGCACCCTCGGGCGCCCCATATTCAAGCTGGCGCGCTTTGCCCAGGCTCTGGGCAACGATCGCCATACGGCCCCTCCCGAAATCAGGGTGCGTGGCGAGCCCCGGATCCTGCTGCGGTCACTGCTGACCATGCGCAGAAGCATCCTTGAACACGAGCAGCGGATTGAGCACGCGGCAACCCACGATACCCTTACGGGGCTGCCCAACTGGCGGGCCATCAGGGAGCAGCTCCAGCGTTACCTGGACAGCGGCAGGAAAGCCAGTGTCATCGCCATCAACCTCCCGGACATCAAGACCATCAATGACATGCTGGGCTTCCGGTTCGGCGACGAGACCCTGGTTGCGACCGCACTCAGACTGAACGGAATCCTGCTGACCCCCGGCGAACTTGCCCGAACCGGCGGCAGTCAGTTCATGGCGATACTGCCATCCCTTGATGAAAGAAGCCTTCAGGAACGTCTTGCATGGCTCAAGGAGCGCATTGAGACCTCTGTCGAAGTGTTTGGCAGTCCCATCCAGATCCATGTGGAGCTTGCAGCACTGGGCATGCCGGAACAGGCGAACACCATTGATGAGGTGCAGCGGCGCTTGGGTCTGACGCTGGAGCGCGCATCACACTCACCGAAACATATCGCCCTCTACACACCGGGCGGTGACGAAGAGCACCTGCGCGAGATCCAGTTGATCCGTGACCTCAGTGAGGCCATCCGGAACCGGCAACTGCACCTGAACTACCAACCCAAGGTGACAATGGATACAGGGAGTGTTGTCGGGGTGGAAGCACTGGTTCGCTGGCACCATCCCGAGCTGGGTTTCATCAGCCCGGAGGAGTTCATCCCCCTGGCTGAGAGCTCTGGCCAGACCCTGCTGCTGACAGAGCTGGTCATGGCCATGGCGGCGGAGGATCTCCGCTACTGGCAATCCGAGGGGCTGGACCTGAAACTGGCCATCAATCTGTCGGCACTGGACCTGACCAATCCGGGACTGCCGGAAAAAGTGCAGTACTATTTCCAGCACCTTGAAGGCGAGATGCACCGGCTGACCTTCGAGGTTACCGAAAGCGCCGTCATGCGCGACACCGGCGTAGCGCTCCGGACCCTGGAAAACCTTCGCGCCCTGGGCGTGACCCTGTCCGTCGACGACTTCGGGACGGGACACTCCTCGCTCGCCCAGCTGCGCCAGCTCCCGGTGCAGGAACTCAAGATCGACAAGTCCTTTGTCCTGAACATGGACACCGAAGAGCAGGACCAGCTCATCGTCAAATCCACCATCGACCTGGCCCACGGACTCCAGCTGCGGGTCTGTGCCGAGGGCATCGAGAACCATGCGAGCTGGAGAATGCTCCGGCAATGGGGCTGCGAACAGGCCCAGGGGTTCTTCATGGGCCGACCGATGCCCGCAGCGGACCTGCCCGACTGGGCCATTCGATATGAACAGTGGGCTCGCGAACAGGGGCTCAGCATCAGCGGAGATACGCCATGAAGACATCCCGGATACTGGCTCTGGGCCTGAGCCTGGCGCTAACCCCCCTGGCCAGCGCGGACCCACCTGGCAGCCGCCTCTGGGGAACCGGCGGCGTCACCAGCATCGAGGGCAGCGCAGGCGGTGGTCTCAGCCCCTGGGCAACTCTGGCGGGCTACGCCAGTGACGAGGAATGGGGCGGCACCGTCGCCCTCTCCCGGGCCAACACCCAGGACTACACGCTCAACGTCCAGGGAGCAGCCCTGAACTGGCACAACCGGATCGAGGTGAGCTTTGCCCGCCAGGAGCTGACGATGGACACCCTGGCATTCGAGCTCGACTTCAACGAAACGGACCTGACCCAGGACATCTTCGGCATCAAGGCCCGCCTGGCTGGTGACCTCATCTACAGCCCCTACGGCCAGTGGAGCCTGGGGGCCCAGCACAAGCGCCACCGGGTCTCCGAGATTCCCCTCAGCCAAGCTGTAGGAGCGGAAAACGATAGTGGCACGGACGTCTACCTCAGCGGCAGCAAACTCTTCCTCGCCGGCCCCTTTGGCCGCAACGTCGTGGTGAACGGCACACTTCGGGCCACCCGGGCCAACCAGGGCGGCCTGCTCGGCTTCGGCGGTGACCGTAATGACAGCCATGAACTGATGGCCGAGGCCAGCGCCGGTGTTTTCCTGCGCCGCGACTGGGTGGTAGGCGGCGAGTACCGACAGAAGCCGAACAACCTGGGGTTTGCCGGTGAGGATGACTGGTGGGACCTGTACGTAGCCTGGATCCCGGACCGGCGCCTGTCGGTCACCGCCGCCTGGGTGAACCTGGGCGACATTGCCGGCCTGGAATCCCAGGACGGCGCCTATCTGTCGATTGAAGGGAGCTTCTGACCATGCGAGCCCACACCCCGACCCTGACGGCCCTGTTCCTGGCCGCACTCATGACACTGCCGGCTCAGGCGCCCGCCGCGGACTCCGAACTCTACCAGGCGCTGGGCGAACGTTCAGGCATCTCGACCATCGTGAAGGATCTGTTGGGCCGGATCGCGGACGATGACCGCATCGCTCCCCAGTTCAAGGGCATCGACGTACGCCGCTTCCACCGCAACCTGACGGACCAGCTGTGCACCCTCAGCGGCGGCCCCTGCACCTACAGCGGCAAGGACATGCGGTCCGTCCACGCGGGCATGGGCGTCACCGAAACCCAGTTCAATGCCCTGGTGGAACAGCTGATCCGTGCCATGGAGGAGGAGGGCGTGCCGACCTGGGCCCAGAACCAGCTGCTGGCGGAACTGGTTCCCCTGCACGACCGGATTGTCGACGTACCCGCCCGGGAGTGAAAGACGGTACGCCGGTCCGTTAGAATCCACACCTCAAGCCAGAACGAACCGGACACGACCCGCCCATGACCAGCCACGAGCAAGCGCCCACGCCTGCCGAAGCGGAAGAACAGCAGAACCTGGACGACATTCAGGACCGCCTCGAGCGCGCCATCGACGAGGCCAACCAGCGCCTGGAGCACTATAAAAAAGAGATCCAGTCCCAGAAGGAATACCTCTGGGAAAGTCGTGACGAGATGGACCACATCGAGAAGATCAGCCAGCGCGAGTCCATCCAGCAGGCGGTCTCCACCGGCGACAACGTCCTCGCCCAGAAGCAGCGCTTTCTCAAGCTCCAGCGCACCCCCTACTTCGGGCGCTTCGATTTCCAGCGTGACGGCCACTCCGAGCCGGAACCGACCTATGTAGGCGTGCACCAGTTCTACGACGAGAACAGCCACCGCACCCTGGTCTACGACTGGCGTGCCCCCATCGCCACCCTGTTTTACGACTACGAGACCGGCGAAGCCCGGTACCAGGCGCCCGAGGGCGAGGTCAGCGGCGAGATCACCGCCAAGCGCCAGTTCCGCATACGCCACCGCACCATCGACATGCTGATCGAGAGCTCAGTGAACGTGGTGGATGACGTGCTGCAGGAGGAGCTCAGCCGCAGCTCCGACGACGGCATGAAAAACATCGTCGCCACCATCCAGCGCGACCAGAACGCCATCATCCGCAACGAACACGCGCCGGCGCTGATCATCCAGGGCGTGGCCGGCTCCGGCAAGACGTCCATCGCCCTGCACCGCATCGCCTTCCTGCTGTACCGGTTCAAGGACACCCTGAGCTCGGACGACATCCTCATCATCTCCCCCAACCGGGTGTTCGCGGACTACATCTCGAATGTGCTGCCGGAACTGGGCGAGGAGTCCGTGCACGAAGTGGGCATGGATGACCTGGCAGACGAACTGCTGGACAGCCAGTACCGTTTCCAGACCTTCTTCGAACAGACCACGGCCCTGCTGGAGAAAGACGACGACGCCCTCAAGGAACGCCTGCGCTACAAGGCCTCGCCGGAATTCCTGAAGCAGCTCGACGCCTACATCAACGAGGTGGAGAAGAGCCGCTTCGCCGCCGAGGACCTGTGGATCGCCCGGCGGCTGGTCCCGGGCTGGCTGCTGGAGGAAACCTTCCGCAAGCACCGCAAGCTCGGCACGAAGGAACGGGTGCGGCAGGTGACGAAGGAGATCGAGCAGAAGATCGGCATCCAGTACAACTACGACCTGATGCCCAACGAGCGCCGGGAACTGCAGGAGAAAATCCAGGGCATGGTGAAGCAGTCCAGCCTGCGCGAGACCTACAAGCAGTTCTACACCTGGCTGGGCCAGCCGGAACTGTTCACCACCGCCTCCAGGGGCCGCCTGGAATACTCGGACGTGTTCCCGCTGATCTACCTGAAGATGCGGCTGGAAGGCATCCGGTCGCGCTACCGGAACGTGAAACACCTGCTGGTGGACGAGATGCAGGACTATACCCCGGTGCAGTACGCGGTGATCGCGAGCCTGTTCAAGTGCAACAAGACCATCCTCGGCGACGCCAACCAGTCCATCAACCCCTACAGCGGCTCAACGGCGGAGCGGATCAAGGGCGTCATGCCGGAGGCCACCCGGGTCACGCTGACCAAGAGCTACCGTTCCAGCTACGAGATCACCCTCTTCGCCCAGGCCATTGCCCCCAACCCGGAGCTGGAAGCGGTCAAGCGCCATGGCGAGGCGCCCACCGTGAACGGCTACCGGACCCGGCGCGAGGAGTTCGACGCCATCGCGGCGACCTGCACAGCCTTCCAGGCCTCTGAAAACAACACACTTGGGATCCTCTGCCGCACACAGAAGCAGGCAAAGCAGGTGTACGAGGCGTTGGCGGAGCGGATTGACGGTGTGCGCCTGGTCTCCGAGACCGAGGGCGCCTTCGCCATGGGTGTGATGGTCTCCACCGTACACATGGCGAAAGGGCTGGAGTTCGATGAGGTGATCGTGCCGGACGTCAGTGCAAAGACCTACCACCGTCCCATGGACCAGGCCCTGCTCTATGTTGCGTGCACCCGGGCCATGCACCGTCTGACGCTGACCCATATGGGCCAGCCGTCAGAGTTCTTACCGATACTGCCAATTGATGAAACCACTAGCGCCGCTGACTAACAGACTTCCCAGCCCTCTCACGTTCCCTGACGGCAAATTCCATCGCTTTTCGACGGGCCTCCTCTGGTGATACTTCACCAACCAATGGCCTCGTCTGTTTCTCTCTTTCCGTAGGCGCTCTGTTACTCGGTTTCATCATCCTCCTCCCCGGAAATATCCTCCATATCGCCACCAGAAGCTAGTGCATCCGGCTCGTCTTCCGTGGTCTCGGAATAACGGGCCCGTTCCTCGGCAGCACGCTGTTCAATCTCCTCAAGCGCCCACTTCCTTTGAGGCCTCCTTTGACGAAACACTCTCCTGCTCTACCCGTTACCCATTCATGAGTTTTCCAGGGGGTTTCTTGCCGTGCTTCTGCTCCGCAACAAGCTTGGCGAAGTTCGAGCGCCCTTTCTGGGACCTTGCCTCTTCCAACGTTACTCGAGTTCTACGATCGGTCTCTTTCATCAGTAGTCATCCCTGCTAATTCAAATTCAGCGAGCTCCTGATCGGTCAGATGATAGAGGTCCGGGTCTTCCTCAATCATCCGAGCGATTTCTTCCTCCGATACCTCTCTGAATTTCCTGGAATCAGAGAGGCTTTTAAGTTTTCTGGCCTGCTCCAGACTGACACGCCTTGTCGATTCGGTCATGAAGATTTTCCTCTCTTAAACGTCCTGAGCCGGTATTGCTCAATTTCCTTGTGGTTTGCAGGTCTAGCAGAAATAATCCGATTGACGGGCTGGCCTTCTTCATAAACCCGCACTGTATACACTACAAAAAGAACACCCAGTGGCCCTCGGCCAATTGTCTGGTAGCGAATTTCCCCATAGCTGAAACGCGTATCTTTTCGTTCCTGTCTGAACGGATCATCCCAGATGAGAGCCGCATCAAGGAAGTCAATCCCCCGCTTTAAAAGCGTCGACTGCCGCTTGTTTTCATCCCATTCAAATTCCATTTTATGCTCCTTGCGTCAATTCCATAAACGCGACGAATACGACCGTAACTCCGGCCCTTAATTGGGAAGAACTGGAAGAAAAATCTAGGAGGGCGACTACTGCTCCCTGCGCGTGGTTCTGTCCCTGATCGTCGGAAGATTATCTATATTCGTTTATATTCACAACCCATACAGGCAACCGGCAGCTCCTTCATCCAAAACAGCTGTTCTCGTCCTCAAGCGCTGACTCTGGTCAGACTTTAGCGGACTCACGTTGCGAAATCCGGTCGTACCAGGCCTGCAGGTTGGTCTGGTCCGGCTGGATGCCGATCTTGTTGACCTTGTTGAAGTCAACGGTACACAGGGCACTGATGTCCGCTGCGGTGAAGTGGTCTCCCACGATGAACTCACGCCCTTCCAGGTGCTTGTTCAGGAAGTGCATGAATTTCTCCACGCCCTTGCGGCATTCCTCGCCCCATTCGGGGAACGGCGTCATCCGGTCCTTGAATACGCCACTCGTATGCTGGAAGCACATGCCGGTCGGCATGAAGAAGT
Organism: Halovibrio salipaludis; assembly: GCF_002286965.1. Classification (GTDB taxonomy): domain Bacteria; phylum Pseudomonadota; class Gammaproteobacteria; order Pseudomonadales; family Oleiphilaceae; genus Halospina; species Halospina salipaludis. Next base: position 186,490 of record NZ_NSKD01000001.1, read on the forward strand.
AGAGCTCAAGCCAGCGCAGCCACTGCTCAATCCTGGCCTTGTCGAGCGCATCCTTGCCCATCAGCGGCGGCTGCGGGTGCAGTTCCTCAAAATAGCGGCAGATGGCCATGGTCTCTGAGATACAGGTGCCGTCATCGAGTTCCAGCACCGGGACCTTCTTCATCGGGTTCTTCTGGGCGAATTCCGGCGTCAGGTTTTCCCCCTGCTGAAGATCCATTTCAACGAATTCGGCCTGATCAAGAATGCCCTTTTCGGCCATGAACATACGTACGCGCCGCGGGTTCGGCGCTTTCTTCATTTCGTAGATTTTCATCATCGGGTTCCGTAGACAACCATGGTTTTACCGGAGACCTGCACGAGGCCCTGGTCTTCGAGGGTTTTCAGGACGCGGCCCACCATCTCGCGGGAGCAGCCCACGATGCGGCCGATTTCCTGGCGGGTGATCTTGATCTGCATGCCGTCCGGGTGCGTCATGGCATCCGGTTCCTCGCACAGGTCGAGGAGGGTACGCGCCACACGGCCGGTCACATCGAGGAAGGCCAGATCGCCGACCTTACGCGTGGTCTGGCGCAGGCGCGAGGCCATCTGTTCGCCGATGAAGTACAGGACCTTCGGGTCTTCCTGGGAGATCTCGCGGAACTTGGTGTAGCTGATCTCGGCAACCTCGCACTCGGTCTTGGCCTTCACCCAGGCGCTGCGCGAGTCCATGTTGTCGAACAGGCCCATTTCGCCGAAGAAGTCGCCGGCGTTGAGGTAGGCCATGATCATCTCGCGGCCGTCATCGTCCTCGATGATGACGGTGACCGAGCCCTTGACGATGTAGAACAGTGAGTCGCTCTTATCGCCGGCGTAGATGATGGTGCTCTTTGCCGGGTAACGCCGCCGGTGGCACTGGGACAGGAAGTAGTCCAGGTGCTTGGTCTTGTTGTCGACGGGTCTGGCAATACTGGTCATGATGGCATCCTGATTCTGTTATGGACGTTTCCGTTCTGGCCCCGGCGGGGCATCTCCTTTTGATAGCACCCAGTATAGAACAGCACAAGGGGTTCGTCGTTCCGATGGCTTAACCCATACTTTTCGCCCTGTGGTAGCCTTTCATCCTCGCAGCATGAGGCGCGGCCGGGGAGTGTCATACGGGAACCGCCACTAGTACATCCATGTAGGCTACGCGGTGGCCATCCATGGCCACCGAGTTTCCCGTATGACACTCCCCGACCACACCTTTTTCAACGTTATGGGAGAGCGCCACTACTATGGGTATGAGTACTACAATCAACTGGACCGGCGCCGCCAGCTTCCGCGCCACCACCGGCTCCGGCCACGAGATCCAGCTGGACGGACCGCCGGACCACGGCGGCGAAAACCAGGGCGCACGGCCCATGGAAATGATGCTCGTCGGCATCGGCGGCTGCACCTCGTTCGACGTCATGAGCATCCTCCAGAAATCCCGCCAGAACGTCACCGACTGCCGCGCGGAAGTCACCGCCGAGCGTGCGGATACCGTGCCGTCGGTCTTCACGAAGATCCATATCCATTTCCACGTCACCGGCCAGGACCTGAACGAGAAACGCGTGGCCCGCGCCATCCAGCTGTCCGCGGAGCAGTACTGCTCGGCCTCCATCATGCTGGAGAAGGCGGGCGTTGAGATCACGCATGACTACACGATCCATGAGGGTTGAAAGTCGATCTTTCAGGTTGCAGGTCTAGGCATAGAAGTCACCTGAAAAAAGAGGTCTCGGGCACCAACACGCTATAAGCAGCGAAATCGGTGGCAGGGCTCGGAGGGAAACTCGGTGGCCATGGATGGCCACCGGTAGCCTACACGGATGTACTTGCGGCGGTTCCCGGAGAGCCCTGCCACCGAGTTCGCTGCCGGCAGAGCAAAGTCAGTCTTGCGACAGAGAGCCAGAATCACTCCGGGAAATCCCTGAGACCCCGAACGGTGTTCAGCCCGGAGCCGGACAGGCATAATACCCGGCTTTACCGGCACAGCGAACAGGCAGAAAGTGGAGGGGCATGCCGATGGAACCCAAGCTGGAACTTCACGGCTTCAACAACCTGACCAAGTCCCTCAGCTTCAACATCTACGATATCTGCTACGCGCGCACCGAAGAGCAGCGCCAGGCGTACATCGAATACATCGATGAGATGTACAACGCCGAGCGCCTGACCCAGATCCTCACCGACGTGGTGAAGATCATCGGCGCCAACATCCTCAACATCGCGCACCAGGACTACGACCCCCATGGTGCCAGCGTCACCATGCTCATCGCCGAGCACGAGGAAGCCCCGGAAGGCAACATCAGCGAAGCCTCCCCCGGCCCGCTGCCGGAAACCCTCGTAGGCCACCTCGACAAGAGCCACGTTACCGTCCACACCTACCCGGAAAGCCACCCCTACGAGGGCATCAGCACCTTCCGGGCGGACATCGACGTCTCCACCTGCGGCCTCATCTCACCGCTGAAGGCGCTGAACTACCTGATCCACAGCTTCGACTCCGACATCGTCACCGTGGACTACCGCGTGCGCGGCTTCACCCGGGACGTCAACGGCAAGAAGCACTACAGCGACCACGAGATGAGCTCCATCCAGGATTACCTCACCGAGGACACCCGCGCCGCGTACCAGATGATGGACGTGAACGTGTACCAGGATAACCTTTTCCACACCAAGATGATCCTGCGCGAGTTCAACCTCGACAACTACGTCTTCGGGGTGAACGCGGCCGACCTGGACAAGGAAGAAGCCGACGATATCCACCAGCGCCTGCAGAAGGAAATGCTGGAGATCTTCTACTCCCGCAACCTGCCCTGAACCCCGGCCCCCCCTCCTCTACACACCCGTTATCCCTGCTGACTCCGCACCCGGTCCCGGGTGCCAATGGGCACATTCCTGCATACCGTTACATTGCTGAATGTCACTTTCTTCACTGAAAGTCTTTACACCGAGGTATACATTCGTCTACGTTGGTAGACAGATGTATACAGGCAAGCAGGGAGAAGGCCCATGGCCCAACAACAACATGGCACCATCGCGACCCGGCACACCCAGGTGGCCATCATCGGCTCCGGTTTTTCCGGGCTGGGTATGGCCATCCGGCTCAAGGGCGAGGGCCGGCACAGCTTCCGGATCTTCGAGAAGGACGACGGCATCGGCGGCACCTGGCGGCAGAACCACTACCCCGGGTGCGCCTGCGACGTGCAGTCCCACGTCTACTCCTATTCCTTCGAGCCCAATCCGGAGTGGACGCGGATGTTCGCGCCCCAGGAGGAGATCCGCCAGTACCTGGAACACTGCGCCGACAAGTACCGGATCCGCCCCCATATCCACCTGAACACGCCCCTGACCGAGGCCAAATGGGATGAATCCAGGGCCCTCTGGCAGCTGAAGGACAACCACGGGCGTGATTTCACCGCCAGCGTCCTTGTCTCCGGCATGGGCGCCCTGTCGATTCCGGCCTATCCCGACATCCCGGGCACGGACCGCTTCCAGGGCAAGGCCTTCCACTCCCAGGACTGGGACCACGATTACGACCTGACCGGCAAGCGCGTTGCCGTGATCGGCACCGGCGCCTCGGCCATCCAGTTCGTCCCTGAAGTGCAGAAAGAGGCCGGGCAGCTCTACCTGTTCCAGCGCTCCGCCCCCTGGATCATGCCCAAGCCGGACCGTGAGATCAGCGAGAAGGAGCGCGGCATTTTCCGCCGCCTGCCAATGGTCCAGCAACTGGAACGCAAGGCGCTGTACTGGATGCTGGAGAGCCGGGTCGTGCCCATGCTGATCAACCCGAAGCTGCTCAAGGCCGCCCGGTATATGGCGAAATCCCATATCCGCCGCCAGATCAGCGACCCCGAGCTGCAGCGCAAGGTCACCCCGGATTACGAGTTCGGCTGCAAGCGGGTTCTGATGTCCAACAACTACTACCCGGCGCTGGACCAGCCCAATGTGGATGTCGTGACCGACGGCATCCAGGAGATCACCGAGACCGGGATCGTGACGACGGATGGCCAGCACCGTGAAATCGACGTGCTCATCTACGGCACTGGCTTCAAGTCCACGGACCCGGTCCCGAAAGGACTGATCAAGGGCCGTAATGGGCAGGACCTGAACGAGCTGTGGCAGGATGGCCCGGAAGCCTACAAGGGCGCCGCCATTTCCGGCTTCCCCAACCTGTTCATGGTCATGGGCCCGAACACCGGCCTGGGGCACAACTCCATGGTCTACATGATCGAATCCCAGATCCAGTACGTGATGGATGCCATCCGCACCATGGAAGAGAAGGACATCGACTGGGTCGATGTTAAGCACAGGACCCAGAGGCAGTACAACCAGCGGCTACAGGGCCGCCTGGATGGCTCCATCTGGAATGATGGGGGCTGCACCAGCTGGTATATCCATCCGGAGACGGGCAAGAACGTGGCCCTGTGGCCGGACTTCACCTTCCGCTTCAGCCGTCAGACACGCCAGTTCGACGCCGCCGCCTACCACGCCGGTACTGCCGGGGAGCAGGCCGGCACCGAATCCCATGGCCAGGCTCCATCAACCAAAGCCAAACTGGAGGAACAGCCCGCATGAAGTCCTTTTCCGGCAAGGTAGCCGCCGTTACCGGCGCGGGGTCCGGCATTGGCCGGGCCCTGGCCAGCGCACTGGCAGCCGAGGGCTGTCACCTCGCCCTGAGTGATGTGGACGCGGAGGGCCTGGCTGAAACCGCCCGCCTGTGTGAAAACCGGGGCGTCAACGTGACCAGCGCCACGGTCAATGTGGCCAGGCGCCGCGAGGTGGAAGACTGGGCCAAAAACGTGGTCCGGGACCACGGCCAGGTCAACCTGATCTTCAACAACGCCGGCGTGGCCCACGCGGGCTCCGTGGCCGAGTCCAGCTACACGGACTACAACTGGATCCTGGACATCAACTTCAAGGGCGTGCTCTATGGCACCAGAACCTTCCTGCCCTACCTGAAGGAAGCCCCCGGCGGCGGCCATGTGGTCAACATCTCCAGCATCTTCGGTCTCTTCGCCCAGCCCGGAATGAGCAGCTACAACGCCACCAAGTTCGCGGTGCGCGGATTCACTGAATCCCTCCGCCAGGAACTCGACATGGACGGTGGCAGCATCTCCGCCACCTGCGTCCACCCGGGTGGCATCAAGACCAACATCGCCCGTACCGCGCGCATGGACGCAAGCATGTCCGATCTCATGGGCGAGGAAACGGGCACACTGACGGCCAACTTCGAGAAGCTGTTCCGGACCACTGCGGATGACGCCGCACAGGCTATACTGAAGGCAGTGAAACGCAACCGCCGCAGGCTTCTGATCGGCACTGAAGCGCATGCCGCGGACTGGATGCAGCGGCTTATGCCCGCCGGCTACCAGAGCCTCGTGACCGGTGCGCTGAAGCTCAACCGCCAACGCCAGAACGCAGCACGGAGAAGCTGATGGAAGCGACCACCTTCAACGCGATACTGGACTCCCTTCAGGAGGTCAGCGACTCCTACCTGAAGGCACCCTCGGCCCAGCCGGACCGCGCAACGCTGGACCGCTGGCAACCAGCGACCAGCGCCTGGCAGAAGCTTCAGGCCATCAGCGGCTGGATTCCCGGCATCCAGGCGGAAAGCATCGAGATCGACGGGCACCGCATCCAGCACTGGCGCATCGGCTCCGGGCACGGAACGCCGGTGGTGCTGCTCCACGGTTTCGGCGCCAGCAAGGAGAACTGGGCCAGCCTGATTCCAGCCATCCGGCGCCGCAGTATGACCCTCTACCTGCCGGATCTGCCCGGGTTCGGCCAGAGCGACTACCACGCGGACGCCCGCTACACCTACGAGGTCCAGGCCCGGCGCATGGCGGAATGGGCCAGGCACCTGGCCCTGCCACCGGCGTTCTGGGTCGGCTCCTCCATGGGCGGTGCTGTCGGGGCCACCCTGGCCGCGAACCACCCCGAACACGTCGCCGGCCTGGTCCTGATGAATGCCGCAGGGATGGGCAGTGCCCGCCACAGCCCCATGGAAAGCCAGCTCATTGAGGGCCGTAACCCGCTGATCCCCGGTAACGCGGACGAAACCCGCACTCTCTTCCGCTACGCCACCTGGCGGGGGCGCGGGATATTCAGCCGTGTCATGCCCCTGGCGATGGGGCCGGAAATGCGCCACCGGCGCCCGGTCAACCAGCACCTGTTCATGGACATGATGCAGCCCCGCGAGCGCATCCCGGAGCTTCTGGAGCGGATCCAGGCGCCGGCACAGGTGATCTGGGGCGAACGTGACCAGGTACTGGACGTTTCCTGCGCCCACCACTACGGCGCACTGCTGCCCAATGCGGAAGTGACGGTGCTGCGGGGTATCGGCCACCTTCCGATGCTGGAGGCGCCACTGCAGACCGGCCGGCTGGTCCGCCGCTTCCTGCGCGACCACGGCTGAACACGGGCGCTACCAGGCGTAGCGCTTGTGCTCCATCAGCTCCAGTATCCGCGGCCTGAGGATCAGATCGATGGCCAGAGGCAGCTTGGGCCCCGGAATCACGAGCGTGTCCTGGCGTGACATGAAGCTCCCCGGAATCATCTGCAGCAGACGCTGGAAATCCACATCCGCGTAGTGGCGGAAGTGGACCACGATCATGCTCTCATCCGCGGACGGCACCTCCCGCACCACGAAGGGGTTCGAGGTGTCCACCGTGGGAACACGCTGGAAATTGATGTGGGTGTTGGAGAACTGCGGCACGATGTCCTGGACGTAGTCGTCCATGCGGTTGATGACCGTCTCCACCACTTCGTCCTGGCTGTAGCCCCTGTGATGGGTGTCCCGGTGGATCTTCTGGATCCATTCCAGATTGACGATGGGCACCACCCCAATCAGGAGATCCACATGGCCGGCCACGTCGTGCTGCTCCGTCTGCACGCCGCCATGCAACCCCTCGTAGAACAGCAGGTCGCAGTCCGCCGGCAGGTTCTGCCAGGGCGTAAAACTGCCCGGTTCATGACCCTCCGCGATCAGCTCGCGGTCGTCATCGTGCACGTATTCCCGGTACTGCCCGGTGCCGGTGCTGGCAAAATCCTGGAACAGGGCTTCCAGCTTGTCGATGTGGTTGGCTTCGAGGCTGAAATGGTTGAAGTCACCATAGTCGCCGCGCTCGGCAACCCGCGCCATCTCCTCCCGGGTATAGCGGTGAAAGCTGTCCCCGCTGACGGTGGCCGCATGCAGGCCTTCACTGACAAACAGCTTTCTGAAGGCACGCCCGGTAGTGGTGGTGCCGGCACCGGAGGAACCGGTGACCGCGATGATCGGGTACTGGCTGGACATGATCGAATGGCCCGCTCTGCACTGGGGGTCCCTGTTTCGGGAATCCGCTATGGTGCATGGGGGACCGACGGCTGGCAAGCCTCAATGGTGCAACAGCCGCGGCCGAGCGATGGCACTGCCCTGAGCATAGTCCACACCGAGCTCGCGCAGCCGCTCAATCCGCTGCGAACGGCTGACACCGGAAACAATCACTTCCGCCCCCAGCTGGTGGGCCGCCGTCACCACCGCCCCCAGCCTGGGCTCCTGGCCACCATCGTTCTCATCCCGGGCTCTGGCACGCACCCGGATCAGATCCACAGGCAGCCGCCTGACCAGGTACGCCAGTCCAGCATCGGTTTCATCCGCATCCAGGCAGATGCGACAGCCCAGCTCCCGCACCTCGCGCATGAACAGCGCCACGGTATCAGGGTCCGCGAGAGCGTCCGCGTCCGAGATGCAGAACCATAGGCGGTGCACGGGGCAGGGCTGGATCCGGAAAACCTCGTGGATGAATCGCACCAATCCCGGCTCCGTGAGCGTGTAGCCCAGCACCGGGATACAGATGCCCGGATCGGCTTCCGGCAGCGTCTGCATCGGGCGTGACAGGCAGTCCATTACCGCCTGCATCAGCCATTCATCCAGATTCCGGGCACCGGCGAAGCGTTCCGCCAGGGGAATCAGCTCCCGCGCCATCATCAGGTTGCCGTGCTCATCCGGCAGGGTCATCAGCAGCTCATACTGCGCGGCCATACGGGTTGACCCGTGAAGCGGGATGATCCGCTGGGCCTGAAGCATGAGCTCTTCCTGCCTCAACTGACCATTCCCTGCCAGCCGATCCACCAGCCGGCGTATATAGCGACTGCGTTCAGCAGGAACACTCGCAAAACGGAAGGCGGGTGGATATTCGAAAGGGGCCTGCCTGGCTGCGTCCTCCGCCAGGTGGTACCAGCGGGAGGCCGTCACGATGGCCGGATCACCCACGGCCACGCCGGCGCAGACATGATTGCCACCATCCAGGACCAGTGCATTGCACCGCTGCATCAGCAGGACCAGCCAGGACTCAAGATTCGCCCGCTGGCACCGGAAAGCCATCCGGCGCGCGCCAACCCGCCCGACCATACCACCCTTCCCGAGCTCCCGGCGCACTTCCCCCGCCAGGGCCGCCGCATCAGCACTGCGGTCCCATGACAGCACCACCAGTGCCTGCTCGCGGTCCAGTGGCGCGGTGTGCAGGACACGCTCCAGCCATCCCAGGAAGGTCTCCCGATCCGCGAGTCCGGTCTCGGGATCCAGCGTATGCTCACGGATCCGGCGTTCATAGAGCTGTTCCAGAAGCCGCCCCAGCGCCTCGTCCACGAGAGACAGATCCTGGCGCTTGACCGGGATAAGGGCGCCTTCAGCCACCTGATGGGCAAGCTCAGCCAGACTGAGGTCATACTGTTTGCGCCCCGAAGGCGTTACCAGCACAAACCGGCGGCGCCGGGCATTGGTCCAGGCCAGGCGCACCGGCGGCTGTCCATGGTGTCCGTCCATGAACCAGCTGCCGAGAGGCATTCCTTCCAGGCCGGGACGCCACAGCTTCAGCCACTCATCATCCGCTGACTCGTCCACATCCTGTGCGAACCCTTCGCTCAGACGGACCAACTCCTGAACGCCCGCTTCCCGGAGACAGGCGCTGAGCATGGCACGGGCCGAATCACAGTCGCCCTGGGCATCACAGATGGCCTCAAGCTGCGCGTTGACATCGTGGGCGCTGCACTCATTCGGGTACCGGTGATACGCCAGCACTGCATCCAGTAGCGCCAGCGCCTTCCGCCAGAGAGTGCTGGACTCCCCTTCATGGAGATGCAGAAGCACCAGGCGGTTGCGCCAGTCATTCTCGACAAACCGCAATACCGACAGAGGAATCGGTCCTCCCAGAAGACGGGCATCCAGTGCACTGTCGGTGGCGGTCTCTGCTTCCCGCAGGCGCTCGCTGCCCGCAACCGCCTTGGTCACCCGGCGCAGATTGCGCTGGTGCGCGTCATCGCGCTGCTGGAGCTCCGCGCTGAGAATCCCGGCCGCCTCGGCCAGGGCCTCTTCATCGGCTCCCTCTGGAGAACGCAGGGTCCGGAGCAACGCATCAGGCCAGGGGCCCGGACTCTCATGATCCGCGGTTTCGAGGTCGCCGATCCGGTTGAGCAGCTTCCGCAGGGGGTGGTCCTTGAGAGCCAGCGCGTCGGGTTTCCTCGCCAGACTCCGTTCGACCACCGGCGTCAGCCAGTCGAGCAGCGTCCGGCCACGCCCGGTCATACGGGGGCTCTCACCCATTGTCCGGATGAGGTCCGGAACCAGCTCTCCCGGAAAGACGCCGGAGCCTGACTCGCCGCCCCCGTAAAGACGGGCAATGGCCTCATGCATCGCAACCCCGCCCAGAGGTTCCTGGCGCATGGTTTCTGGTTCAATCAACGAGGGTACCGGTGGAATCGCAGCCTGCCGCACTGCCGCCTCCGCCTGGCGCCCACGGGCGCTGGCGGAAGGGGCCCGGCTCGGAATCACATCCGGAGCCCGATGGGGCCTGGATGGAGCCAGCCCGGCCTGGGCCAGCAACGTCTCGAACCCCTGAAGGGCATCGTCGGCGAAGTGGATTACCAGGAAACCGGGCCCTGAACGGACCACGTACCCACGAATCGTCTGCCAGCGGTCCAGAGTCCCGTGATGGAACTGGAGCCGGATACTCTCCCCCCCTGACTCCAGCCAGCTCCGGACCGCGGGTTCGCGCGAGGCGGGGTAGCGTATTGAAACCGCTTCCGAGGAGAAATCGGTCACCTGACAGAGCCAGGAAAGTCCCTGGGGCGTCACGGCCCTTACAGCGAGGCGGATATTGTGCCGGCGCGTATCACGTCGATCAGCGTTACGGCTGAGCAGTCCTGCGTTTCCCCTTTCCATGAGGTTGTTCCCTGCATTTCCGATAACGGCAGCAGCCTACGGTGATACCACATGGAGAGACCATTACGGGTTTCCGTGTCGCGGTAATCCGCAGGTCAGAGTTGCTTCACGAAAATCCGGGAATTGCGACCTGCGTCATAGTCACGGCGCTTTTCCGGTGGCAGGGCATCCGCTCCAACAAGCTCAAAACCGCGCTCCGCAAACCAGTGGGAGGTCTGTGTGGTCAGGACGAACAGTTCGCCCAGCCCTTCCGCCCGGGCATGGCGTTCGGCCATGGCAAGCAGGCGATCGCCGCGCCCGCCCCCCTGGTAGTCCGGGCTCACGGCAAAGCACGCCAGCTCCATCATGGCACTGGATGGATAGGGGTAGAGGGCAGCGCAGCCAACCACCCGGCCGTCGCGCTCGTCCACCAGGAAACGGTCAACCTCGGTCTCGATCAGGTCCCGGGGGCGACTGACGAGGATCCCCCTGGCCTCGAGCGGCTGGATCAGGTCCTGGATGCCGTTGATGTCCTCGGGCGTTGCGAAGCGGATGTGCTCGTAATCGTCGTCAGTTACCAGGGTACCGAGACCGTCAAGGGTGAACAGTTCCTCCAGCAGGGCACCTTCACGCCCATAGCTGATGATGTGCGCACGGCGGACATTGCGGTCGCAGGCATTGGCCGCGGCATCGAGCGCGGCCGCGTCATCCTCGCCCAGATGGCCTTCGCCGAGCAGCTCCCGGGCCCGGGCAACGCTGATTTCCCGCATGAGCTCACCGCTGGCATCCGGGATGCCACTGCGACCACTGAACAGGATGAGCTTATCCGCCTCCAGTGCCGCCGCAGCTTCCCCGGCAACCTCCTCGTGGGAGAGGTTGAAGGCATCACCGGTGGCGGAGTAGCCCAGCGGCGGCAGCAGGACCACCTGCCCCAGCGACAGCTGCTCACGGATACTGGTGGCGTCCACCCGGCGTACCCGCCCGGTGTAGCCGTGATCCACGCCCCCGACCACGCCAATGGGGCGGGCGGTCAGCCAGTTGCCGCTGGCCACCCGGATCTGGGCCCCGTGCATGGGGGAGTTGGCCACCCCCATGGAAAGGTGGCTTTCCAGCAACGCCCGGACCCGGCCAACCGCCTCAAGTACCAGCGGCAGCTGGGTTTCCGTGGTCACGCGCAGGCGCCCCTGGTAGCCGGAGGTCTCGCCCGCCTCATCCAGGCGCTCGCGGATCTGCGGCCGCGCGCCGAAAGCCACCACCAGCCGCACGCCCAGACTCGCCAGCAGGGCGATGTCATGGATGATGGTGGTCAGGTTCGGATGCGCCAGCGCGTCACCACCCAGGGTGATGACCACCACCCGGCCACGATGGGCATTGATGTAGGGCGCGGAATGGCGGAACCAGTACAGCCAGTCTTGATCACTCACCCTGGATTTCCTCCCTTGGCGCAGCATTGTTCGATCAAACCGGTCAGTATAGTCACCATGGGCTCGATCTGGGAGGGGGCCAGGAATTCATCCGGCTGGTGGGCCTGGTCAATGGAGCCCGGCCCCAGCACCAGGGTCTCCATGCCCAGCTGCTGCAGAAAGGGCGCTTCGGTGGCGAAGGCAACGCCTTCCGCCGCATGCCCTGTGAGACGTTCGCAGATCCCCACCAGCCGGGTGGTTTCCGGTTCCTCAAACGGGGGGACCCCGTCAAACAGGGGTTCAAACGTGCAGGTGAGGCCCCGCTTCTCCGCCACCGGCCCCACCCGCTCCAGGATGCTCCGGCGGAGGGCCTGGGGATCCATCCCCGGCAGCGGGCGCAGGTCGAAGTGAAGCTCGCATTCCGCGCAGATGCGGTTGGGGTTGTCGCCACCATGGATATGGCCGGGGTTCAGGGTCGGGTAGTCCACCCGGAATCCGGGATGGCGATGACTCCTCTGCAGCTCATCCCGGTACGCCAGAATGCGCGTGAGCGCCTCATTCATCCCTTCCAGGGCATTGCGCCCCAGCGCGGGGTTGGAGGAATGGCCGGACTGCCCCCGGAACACGAGCCGTTCCATCATGATGCCCTTGTGCATGCGCACCGGCCGCAGCTCCGTGGGCTCGCCGATCACCGCATGCCGTGCCTTCGGGCGACCGGCTTCAATCAGCGCCCGGGCCCCGCCCATGGCGCTCTCCTCATCCGCCGTGGCCAGGATCACCAGCGGTTCCGCCATCTCCTGCCCGCGCGTCCGCCAGGCCGCCTCCAGCGCCAGGGCGAAGAAGCCCTTCATGTCGCAGGTGCCGAGGCCGTACCAGCGGTCATCACGCTCGGTAAGCGCGAAGGGGTCACTCTGCCAGCGCTGGTCATCAAAGGGCACAGTGTCCGTATGCCCGGAGAGCACCAGTCCGCCCGGCCCTTCACCCCGTGTGGCGATCAGGTTGAATTTGCCCGGTGCTCCGGGTACAGGCATGGTCTCCACCCGGAAATCCAGCTCCCCCAGCCACTGGGCCAGGCGGGTGATCACCGCTTCATTGCTGCGGTCCCACTCCGGGCTCACGCTGCTGATGGAGGGCAAGGCAACCAGCTCGCCAAGCATGCCCCGGATGTCCGGAATCGGCCGCTGCATATCAATCCTCCCGAGAGTCGGATGCCGGCGGAATCGGCTGTATCTTCCCGAGCTCCGGGTTCAGGAAGTCCTCCAGACCCGGCCCGCTGTCGCCATCGGATATGGGCCGGCCCATGTCATCGGCACGCCGCCAGACCTCAAACCGCTCAACGTCTGTTACCGGGAAGGGCGCCACCACGGATCCGCCCTCCAGGGTCCGCCGTATATGCAGCTGCCCCTCCTCCAGGGCCACAAGCTGCCCTTCCACCTTCCGGCCCGAGGCCAGCCTGAGGCGTACACGGCGGTCGATCCAGGCACCGGCGCGCTCTGTGTCGGATTCGCGGAAGGCTGGCTCCGGGGCCGGTTCCTCCATCTGCACCAGCGGTGCGCGCTCTGTCTCTTCCGGCGGGTCGCTGGGTTCGCTCAGGTGGAACCCGATATCATCCAGCTCGCGGTTGTTATGGACAACCTGCAGCCCCGTTGTCTCACGCCACTGCGCCGCCGAAAGCCCGCTCTCCGGCCAGTTGTCGCCAGCCAGCGCCCAGTTGAAAGTCAGTTCGCCCCCCTCAAGGAGCCATTGCCGGTAGAGTTCCGTCGTGGCGTCGGTTGGCGCCAGGCCCTGGCCGGTCATGGCCTGGCTCCAGTGACTGGAGGCGCGGCGGACCCATTCCCCGACCGGCTCGTCCTCCGCCGCTGCACAGAAGGAGGACAGGCGCCGCATCAACCCCGCATCCCGGACAATCAGTTCCGCTTTCCGCGGCAGGGCCGGTACGCCACGCCCGCCCGAAACCACCGGCAATTTCAGATCCTGCGCCTGCCAGGCCAGGGAAAGACTTCCGAGACGACCGGCATCCATTTCCGCCCGGTAACGGTATTCGCCCGAACCACTCCCCATGTCCTGGAGCTCGATGTCTCCGCTGATCCGGTCCACGCCCATGCGCAGGAGATCCGCGGGCGTCAGCGCCGGCTGCTCACCACAGCCGTGGAAGTGCAGGGGGTGGCGTTTCAGGGAAAGCGCCCGGCGACTGCGGGCCCAGGGCCGGAAAAGATCCGGTTCAACCACCAGTTCCAGGTCATCCACATGGAGTTGCCACCGGGAAGGCTGTTCGCCCCCGACAAGCCAGGCCGGCAGCGCCAGCAGCCCGGGCGCTTCCAGGGTGACCTGCCTGGCGCGTACCGGCCGGGTGATGTCGAACCAGTGCCACCGCACCCCCTGGAGCGTCACACGGCCATCCCAGGTTGGGCGGACCGCATCCCAGTGGAGGTTGCCCCAGGGGCTGACGGCATCCTCCAGTTCCGACGCGGCTGTCCGTGCGCCGTACCAGAGCGTGGTGTAATAGGCGCCTGCGGCCAGGAACAGCAGAATCACGAGGGCGCCGAAGATTCGTTTCATGGTTGACCATCCGGGGTCATGGCGTGGCAGAACGTGCTGATCATCGTATCGTACCTGATCCATTGTCGATAATGCGGCAACCGTCGCACAAACCGGCCCTCTACTGAGGCAAAAATTATGGAATTCACTATAGTAGGGGCAGGAGACAGATGATAACTGTCACCGCTGATCAGGAGGCGCCATGAACGCGCACCACCACCCGGGCCGGACTTTCATCCGGCATCCCATCGACATGCCGATTGACGTGAAGCCGCGCGAAGGTGAGCACTACCACGAAGAGCTGCGCAATCTCAGCCTCGGCGGGGTTGCCTTCTCCTCCCGGCAGCCATGGCGCAGGGGCACGCCGATACGCATCACCATCAGCTGCTGCACACCCGCTGCCAGCATGGACGGCCATATCGCCTGGTGCGAGGCCTGTGGGGATCACTATGAGGTGGGTGTGGCATTCGAGGACAACGCGGACGCCTACCGGATGCGGCTGGTGGAGCAGGCCTGCCATATCCAGCAGTACCGCCTGGATCAGGTGGTCCACAACGGGCGTTACCTGACCCTGGACCAGGCCGCCGCGGAATGGATCCAGCAGTACGCCCCCTACTTCGCACCACTGGACAAGGAAGCCTTCAACTCCGCGTGATCAGGGTGCCCACGCCCTCGTCCGTGAAGATCTCCAGCAGCGTGGCATGGGCCACACGCCCATCGATGATGTGGGCGGAAGTCACCCCGCCTTTGACGGCATCCAGCGCACACTGGATCTTGGGCAGCATACCGCCCTGGATGGTGCCGTCCGCGATCAGCTCATCCACCCGTTCAGCGGTGAGCCCGGTCAGCACATTGCCCTCTCTGTCCTGGAGCCCCGCCACGTTGGTCAGGAGAATGAGCTTCTCCGCCTGCAGCGCCTCGGCCACGTGACCGGCCACGGAGTCGGCATTGATGTTGTAGGCCTTGCCGTCATCACCCACGCCAATGGGCGCGATCACCGGAATCACGTCACTGGCGGTGAGCATGTTGATGACCTCGGTATTCACGGACACCACCTCGCCCACATGCCCGATGTCGACGATCTCCGAGCGGGTGACCTCCGGGGAGGGATCCCGGACTTCCAGCTGCCGTGCCCGGATCAGGCTGGCGTCCTTGCCGGTCAGGCCGATCGCACGCCCACCGTGCTGGTTCATCAGTGACACGATCTCCTTGTTCACCCGGCCACCCAGCACCATCTCGACCACGTCCATGGTCTCGCTGTCGGTTACGCGCATACCGTTGATGAACTCGGAATGGATCTCCAGCCGTTCCAGAAGCTCCCCGATCTGGGGACCACCGCCGTGGACGATGATGGGATTCATGCCCACCAGCTTCATCAGGACGATGTCCCTCGCGAAGCTGTTCTTGAGCTCTTCGTTCTCCATGGCATTGCCACCGTACTTGATGACGATGGTCCTGCCGGTAAAGCGCTGGATGTAGGGCAGCCCCTTGCTGAGTACCGAGGCCACCTGCATGGCTGTGTCACGATCCATGGTCATGGAATGCTCTGTCTCCTGAATGCTCAGAACGGAATCTGCAGTGACGGCTCCGCCTTGCCGAGCTGTTCCCGGAACACACCCTTGATGCGCTCCAGCGCCTCAACGTTCTGCGCTTCGAAACGCAGCACCAGGTTGGGCGTGGTGTTGGAGGCACGGCACAGCCCCCAGCCATCCGGGTAGTCCACCCGCAGGCCGTCAATGTCGGTAATGCTCGCCTCGCCGAAATCACCGCCGCTGGCAAGGCGCTCGATCAGTGCGAACTTGTCGTCATCGGAAACCGCCAGGTTGATCTCGGGGGTGCTTTCATCCTCGGGGAATTCCTCGAAGATGGCGTCCGCCTCGCGGTCCTCGATCCCAAGAATCTCCAGAAGGCGGGCCGCGGCGTAGAGGCCGTCATCAAACCCGTACCAGCGCTCGCGGAAAAAGATGTGCCCGCTCATCTCACCCGCCAGCAGCGCGCCCATCTCCCTCATCTTGCCCTTGATCCAGGAGTGACCGGTCTTCCACATAACCGGACGGCCGCCGTACTCGTTCACCACGCTGGCCAGACGACGCGAGCATTTGACGTCATAGATGATGTCAGCACCCGGGTTGCGCGAAACCACATCCCGCGCGAACAGCATCAGGAGGCGGTCCGGCCAGATGATCTTGCCGCTGTTGGTGACCACGCCCAGGCGGTCACCATCGCCGTCAAAGGCAATGCCCAGGTCCGCACCTTCCTTCTTCACGGTCTGGATCAGGGACTCGAGATTCTCCGGCTTGCCCGGGTCCGGGTGGTGATTGGGGAAATCACCATCCACGTCGCAGTACAGGGGTGTCACCTCGCAGCCGAGCTCGCGGATCAGCTCAGGGCCGAGTTCACCGGCCACACCGTTACCGGCATCGACCACCACCCGCAGCGGCGCGGCCACGGCAATGTCGCCGACGATGGTATCGATGTAGGCCTTGCGCACATCACGCTCACTGCGCTGGCCCTGCCCCTCCTCCAGCTGATGGTTTCGGATCCGGGTCAGCAGGGCCTGGATGGCATCCCCCGCCAGGGTGTCGCCACCGAGCATCATCTTGAGGCCGTTGTACTCCGGGGGGTTGTGACTGCCGGTGATCATCACACCGGAGCCGGTCTCCAGGTGGTGGGTGGCAAAATACAGAACCGGTGTCGGCACCCGGCCGATACTGATCACATCCACGCCCGTAGCCAGAATGCCACGCGTCAGCGCCTCGGCCAGATCCGGGCTGGAATGGCGCCCATCGTAGCCCACGCAGATGCTCTGCTGCTGGCGGCTGAGGGCCTCGCTGCCGATGGCCCGGCCGATGGTCTCAACAATCTCCGGGGTCAGGCTGTCGCCCACCACACCCCGGATGTCATAGGCCCGGAAGATGGAATCCGGGACATCCACTGTTACCGCCGCCGTTTCCTCAAGCCCCATGCTGCCTCCGCTGCTGTCACTGTCTCCGAGTCCGAGCACGTCCTCGTCACCGTCGAGCATGTCAATGTCGAGCGCATCATCCCCGAACAGCGGCTCGCTGTCACTATCGGATTCCCCTGCGGCCTCGGCCGCAGGGGCCGTTGCGGCGTCGCCCGGTGCGGCTTTCCTGGTGCCGGCACTGCCCGTGCTGGCGGATGCCGAGGGGCGCTCCCGTGCCAGCCGCTGCAGGGTCTCGGCCAGAGCCCGCGCGGCAGGGATGCGCAGCTCCGGCGGCTTCGCCCGGTCACCCGCGAACGCTTTCTGGGCCCACTGGCTCAGGCCGGACACATCCTGCCGGAGCTGTTTCTGGAGCTGACCGAAGACCAGCCACAGGCCCGCCAGGATGACCACCGCGACGACAGCCAGCATGCCCCATAGCGCCGTCGGCGCGACCAGTTGCGGTGTTCCGGAGGTGGGCACATAGCGCACCGACCAGCCACTGACCGCCAGATCCCGGGCAACCCCTTCACCCTGGCCGCCTCCGCGGGCAAAGACCGGCACATCACGCCCGTCCACCCGCTGACTGAGTACGACGCGGCCTTCCAGAACCCCGGCCACCGAGAGCACTGGATCCATCACCGAATCATCAAAGATCACCAGAAGGCTGCCACCACTGGTGCCGCCAACCGGCGCCGCGATCTGCACAAACCAGCGGCCGTCCCGCTGGAAGGCATCCATCCGCGTATCGCCTTCACGCTCGGCCTGACGTGCCAGATCAATACTGGCGAAGCCCAGCTCCCAGCTGCGGTCCTCGGGCTGGCTGACATCCCCGGGTTCAAACAGGAAAACGGCTTCCGCGGCGGGCAGGGTATCCTGGAGGATCCGTGCCGCATCCTCCCTGTCATCACTGCCGCTGGCAGCGGCCCGGATGGATTCCTGGGCCGCGAAGGAGGCAACCACGTCGTGCAGGTAATTCAGGTGCTGGTCAAAGCGCGCCTTGAGCACATCCGCCTGCTCCCGGGTGTTGTTCTGCTGCACCTTCTGCTCAGCCGGCGCGACCAGGAAGAAGCTGATCAG
The DNA here is from genome assembly GCF_002286965.1 of Halovibrio salipaludis. GTDB lineage: Bacteria > Pseudomonadota > Gammaproteobacteria > Pseudomonadales > Oleiphilaceae > Halospina > Halospina salipaludis. The sequence continues at coordinate 204,629 of NZ_NSKD01000001.1, forward strand.
CACGCCCGCCAGGGCCAGCCCGGCCACAGCCAGCAGCGACTGCAACACCGGCACCCGGGATAGGGGAAAGGAACGGGCATCGGCTGATTCGGATTCCGGCCCTGAAGCGGCCTTTCTGAGTCGGAATTTCATGGTGTCATCCTTGGGTCTGGGAGGGCTCTGGAGGCCAGTATAGATGCCTGCCCGATGATTGCATCCTACTACTGGCCACCGGTGGAACCGAAACCACCCTCGCCACGTTCGGAGGCACTGAATGTCTCGACCACCCGGAAATCGGCCTGCACCACGGGCACCACCACGAACTGTGCGATACGGTCACCGGGCTCGATGGTGAAGGTGCTATGGCCCCGGTTCCAGCAGGAGACCATGAGCTCACCCTGATAGTCCGAGTCGATCAGCCCTACCAGATTCCCCAGCACAATGCCGTGCTTGTGGCCCAGGCCCGAGCGCGGCAGGATCATGCCCGCCAGGCCCGGGTCGGCAATGTGCACGGCCATACCCGTGGGCAGCAGCTCGGTCTGACCCGGTTCCAGCGTCAGCGATGCCTGAAGGCAGGCCCGCAGGTCCAGGCCGGCGGATCCCCCCGTGGCGTAGTCGGGCATGGGGATGCTGTCGCCCAGACGCTCATCAAGGATCCGGAGTTCTATGGATTGGTTCGCCATGGCAGGCAGGTGCTCCTCTCAGGATTGGGGTAAGCGGTTGCTCTGGTGTGACCGGAAAAGGCGGATCAGATCCCGGGCCAGTTCGCGTTTCGGGCGTGCCTCGAACCGCTCGCTGCCGTCCGCCCAGAACACCTCAACCGCATTGCTGTCACTGTTGAAGCCGAGACCGGGCGTGGAGACGTCATTGGCCACGATCAGGTCCAGCCCCTTGCGGGTGAGCTTGTCGCGGGCGTACTCGGCCACGTTGCGGGTCTCGGCGGCAAAGCCGATGGTCAGCGGCCGCTGTTCCGCGCGCGCCGCCACCCCGGCCAGGATATCCGGGTTTTCCGCCAGTTCGATCACTGGGGCCTCGGTACCAGCCTTTTTCTTCATCTTCTGGTCGGCCACCGCCACAGGGCGGTAATCCGCCACAGCGGCCGTGGCAATGAACCAGTCCGTGCCAGCCGCAACCGCCTGGTCCACTGCCGTCTTCATTTCCTGGGCGGACGTCACATCAAGACGCGTGACGCCCATCGGCGTGGGCTGCTCAACCGGGCCGGCAACCAGGGTCACGTCCGCCCCCTGCTGCGCGGCCGCCTCCGCCAGGGCAAAGCCCATGCGGCCGGAACTGTGGTTGGAGATATAGCGGACCGGATCCAGCGCCTCGCGCGTGGGGCCAGCAGTAATCACAACCCGGAGCCCCGCCAGCGGCTGCTCCTGCAGGGCCGCCACCTCCTGCACCAGCACCGCCGGCTCCAGCATACGCCCCGGCCCGGTGTCGCCACAGGCCTGATCCCCGGCTTCCGGCCCCCAGAGCCGGAACTGGGGATCCTCCGCGAGCAGGCTCCGGTTGCGCTGGGTGCGGGCATTGCGCCACATCGCCTGGTTCATGGCCGGAGCCAGCGCAATGGGGGCTTCCGTGGCAAGGCAGACGGTTGTAAGAAGGTCGTCCGCCAACCCACAGGCCAGTTTCGCCATGATGTCCGCCGAGGCGGGCGCCACCAGCACCAGCTCTGCCCACTTCGCCAGCTCGATGTGGCCCATGCCGGCTTCCGCGTCCGGATCCAGCAGGTTCTCGCGCACCGGGTGGCCGCTCAGGGCCTGGAAAGTGAGCGGCTGCACGAAGGCGTGCGCGCCCGCGGTCATCACCACCTGCACCTCGTGCCCCTGGCGGCGCAGCTCACGCACCAGCTCTGCGCTCTTGTAGGCGGCGATGCCACCGGTTACGCCTAGAAGAATCCGTTTGCCCACTGTCGCCTCTGGGTGCTGTTTTGCCGTCAAAGATACCAGATCCCGGGGCGGTATTGGCAGCGGGAAGTGGTGACGCTAGACTCAGGGCTCACCGCCTGGAGGGCGGTGCTCTGAAGGATCAGGAACCATCAGCGAAGGAGCCGCCATGTCACTGAAAGATCTCCCTGTTACCGAACGCCCGCGGGAAAAGCTGCTGCACCTGGGCCCGGACAGCCTCACGGATGCGGAACTTCTGGCCATTTTCCTGCGCACGGGCAGCGCCGGCCGCCCGGTCATGACCCTCGCCCGCGAGTTGCTCAGCAGCTTCGGCAGTCTGCGTTCACTCACCGGCGCCTCGGCGGAACGCTTCTGCCAGACGCCCGGCCTGGGCACTGCCAAGTTCGCCCAGCTCCAGGCCGCGCTGACCATGGCCCAGCGGGTCATGGAGTCCCCGGTTACCAGCGGCGAACCCCTTACCTCACCGGCCGCAACCCGGACCTACCTGAAATCGAAACTGGTGACCCGCCACCACGAGGTGTTCGCCTGCCTGTTCCTGGATACCCGCCATCGGGTGATCCGTTATGAGGAGCTTTTCAACGGCACCATCGACGGCGCGGCCGTCTACCCCAGGGAAGTGGTCCGTCGGGCACTGGAGACCAACGCCGCCGCGGTGATACTGGCGCACAACCATCCTTCCGGTGTCGCCGAGCCCAGCAGCGCGGACGTGAACCTCACGGAACGCCTGCGTTCCGCGCTGGGCCTGATCGATGTACGGGTTCTGGATCACATGATTGTGGGGCATAATGAGGTCACCTCGATGGCGGAAACCGGGCACCTCTGAGAACGAAAATCTTTGCGTCAACCGGCCTTTTCTGGTATAAAACCGGCCTTTTCCGGGAGCGTCAGGCGCGAGCCGTCAGCGGGTGCAACGAAGGCTGCGGGGCACCACCGGGCGCGGGATTCGATTTCAATCATTATGACCAACGCTCAGTTGGAGGCCGAATATGTCCAGAGTCTGTCAGGTGACCGGTAAGCGCACGGCCACCGGTAACAACGTTTCACACGCCATGAACCATCGCAAGCGGCGGTTCCTGCCCAATCTGCAGACCCACCGTTTCTGGGTGGAAAGCGAGAAGCGCTTCGTAAAACTGCGCGTCTCCACCAAGGGTCTGCGCACCATCGACAAGAAGGGTATCGAAACGGTCCTGCAAGACCTGCGTGCCCGCGGCGAGAAGGTCTGAGGAGAACATCATGCGCGAGAAGATCAAACTGGCTTCCAGTGCCGGCACCGGTCATTTCTACACCACGACCAAGAACAAGCGGAACACTCCGGACAAGATCGAGATCAAAAAGTACGATCCGGTTGTCCGCAAGCACGTTCCGTACAAGGAAACCAAGCTCAAGTAAGCGGGTTTCCGACTGCCCCACCAACGGTGGGGCATTGCCCTCTAGCTCTCCGTATCCTCCAGAACCGCGGCATGATGCAGGAACGCCTGTCGTATCTGGCTCCGCAACTGCTCATCGTCCCAGGGTTTGGTCAGGAACTTGTAGATCGCCCCTCGATTGACCGCATCGGTCACGGAATCCAGATCGGTATAGCCTGAAAGGACTATGCGGATGGTGTCCGGATAGAGCTCCTTGACGCGACTCAGGAAATCAGTCCCCGTCATCTCCGGCATGCGCTGATCCGACAGCACCACCTGGAACTCATACAGGGCCAGCAGGTTCAACGCCTCCTGCGCCGACGTAACCGTATGGATCTCATACCCATCCCGCCTCAGGAGCCGTTTGAGCGATTTGAGGATGTTGGGCTCGTCATCGAGGATCAACAGTCGCCGGCTGGCCTGATTGCCCGATTCACGCCCGTGTACCTCGGCGAACGCCGCCCGGGTCTCAGCGCTCAGCTCATGGGTTCGCAGCTGCTCAAAGGGCATGGGTGGCCCGGGCAGAAAGCCCTGCACCAGATCGCAGTGATTGCGGAGCAGGAATGCCAGCTGGTAGCGGTCCTCCACCCCCTCTCCCACTACCTGCAGGTTCAGCTTGTGGGCAAGCGCGATGACCCCCCGCGTGATCGCGGCATCGGCACTGTCCGAGACAACATCCCGGATAAAGGAGCGATCGATCTTGATCCTCGAGGCCGGGACCTTCTTGAGGTAGTTCAGGCTCGAAAAACCGGCACCGAAGTCGTCAATCATCAGGCCGACCCCAAGGGTACGGATCTCATCAAGCGCCCTGCGCACCGGCTCGTCAAACGACAGGAAAGTCGACTCAACAAGCTCCAGGTTCAGGCAGGCGGGTTCAAGACCGGTACTTTCCAGTACGCTCTTGACCGAGGAAACCACATCACCCCGCACAAAATGGTTGGGCGAGATGTTCACGGAGACCCACAGTATCCGTCCGGTTTCCTCCATCAGCCGGTTCAGATCGGTACAGGCCTGCCGGAGCACCCAGTCCGTAACCTCAACCATGAGGCCACCGGTTTCGATCGCCTGGAGAAAGTCGGCCGGGGACAGCATGCCCTGCTCCGGATGGTGCCAGCGCAGCAGAGCCTCGATGCCGACGATCTCCTGGCTTCGGACCTCCACAACCGGCTGATAATAGAGCTCGAACTGCTGCTCGCTCAAAGCGTGCTGCAGCTGGTTGTGGAGCTTGAGCGTCCACTCCACCTCTTCAGCGAGCAGAATGCTGTACCAGCGGTAGCCACCACCGCCACACTGTTTGGAGTTCCGAAGCGCCAGACTCGCGTGGCTCATCAACTCATCGGCGCCCTCGACATTCTCGCCAGTCCACGCGATACCGGCACTGGCGGTCACAAACAGCTCCTGCCCCTCCAGACGGAAGGGAATGGCCAGCACCGAAACCACGGAATCCACCAGCGAGCTCACGTCGTGGCTCCCCAGAACGTCGGTCTGGAGAATGGCGAACTCATCCGCGCTCAGGCGTGCCAGCAGGTCACTGCGCCCAAGCAGTGGCGTCACACGGTCCACCACAGCCTTGAGCAGCTGATCAGCAGCCCCGGCCCCGAAAGTAGCGTTAATCGCCTTGAAGTTATCAATATTGAACAGCGTCAGTGCCACGGCGTGCCGGTGATGCCCGGATTCCTCGCATGCCTGGCCGACACGGCTCCTGAACTGCTCAAAATTGGGAAGCCCGGTCAGGCCGTCATAACTCGTGCGATAGGCCAGTGCCGACTCCGCATCCATGCGCGCGGACACATCATTGATGACCCCGATATAATGGGTGATCTGACCGCCATTCTCACGCACCGGTGAAACCTGGAGCTCGTTCGAGAAGCGTGAGCCATCCCTGCGGTAGTTGCGCATCTGCACAAGCGCCGGCTTGCCGGCCCGGATGGCCATCCGCACCTGGTCCACCCCGGGCTGCTTGCGATCACTGCCCTGAAGAAAACGGCAGTTACAGCCGTGGACCTCCTCCGGCTCATACCCGGTAATCCGGGAAAAGGCCTGGTTGACATGAACGATGGGCATGTCATCGGCGCGAGCATCCACAATGACGATGCCGTTGGCACTGGCTTCAACACAGGCCTTGAACAGGGTGGAATGCTGCCAGAGCCGGATTTCATTGAGCAGCTGCGCCAGTACCCGCACCAGAAGTTCATCATCACTGCCCGGCTCCGGAAGGCACCGCAGGTTGAAGCGCCCGTCCAGACGTTCCGGGAGTTCACTGGCGCCAATAACCAGGAAAGCGGTTGCCTGGTGTTCCGCAACCACCTGGTCCGTCAGGATACTGGGAGATCCAGCCGGATCACCCCCGTTCTCCCCCAGGACCACAAGATCAACCCCTCCATCATCGAGAAGCCCTATCAGCGACTCCCGACTCAGTGCTGATGTCATCTCTGGGCCGGGGAAACCGGCAAGCGAACAGGCTCTGGCAAGGCGATCGGCTTCAGAGCCTTCAAGGCCCCAGAGCAGCAGGCGGGGGAACGACGCGGCGTGTTTCATGGTGTGCGGGCGCTGTCTCCATTTCCATTATCACCAGTGTAGCCACGCACAGCCGTTCATGCCTGTGACTGCAAAACATCACGTGCAGAAACAGACCATTTACACCCGCGCCGGGCAGAATGCACAAAAGCATATAGACTGCCTGTTAGGACACATGATCAGCGGCCGGACACAGCCCCATGAGTAAGCACCAGCACTATCTCTGGTCCGAGATCCATGAATGGCTCAGGCATGTCCACAGGGACCAGCCGGAATTCCACCGTGAGCTCCTGACCCGGGCGAGCCTGCTCTGTGAAGGTCACGCCGGAGGTATCGCCCTGGATCCCGACCACAGCGTTTCCTGGATCGGCCGGGACCTGACGCTGGATAAGGTCCTCGAATGGGAGGAACAGGGCTACGGCCTCCTGGCGCCGGATGCCCCCTGGCGTTGCCACTGCCCTGCGGGAGAAGAATTCCTCCCGGTTATGGCTGTCCCCTACCGCCAGGGCGAACAGCTCACTCTGACACTCGTACTGATCCGCAATGCGGGCAGCGAGCCCTTCGCGCGCGAGGACGAACTGAACGCCAACCGGCTGATACAGGAGGCCATGAGCACCATGGACAAGAACACCCTCCTGGAGGAGCTCGCATCGAGCAATGCCGCGCTGCGTCAGCGCCAGGACGAACAGGATGAGTTGATACGCGAGCTCAAACAGGCCCGCGACCAGCTGATGCAGTCCGAAAAGATGGCAAGCATCGGGCAGCTGGCGGCCGGTGTCGCGCATGAGATCAACAACCCCATCGGCTATGTGCGCTCCAACCTGTCCTCGCTGCGCGAATACACGGAATCGCTCCTGGCCCTGAACGATGCGTTTGCAGAGGCGCTGGGAGAAAAGTTCCAGTCTCCGGAGCTCCAGTCCCTGTGTCGCAGCCATGATCTCGAATTCATCCGGGAGGATCTGCCCTCCCTCCTGGACGAGTCCAGGGACGGCATTGAGCGGGTGGAAAAGATCATCCGTTCCCTCCGGGACTTTTCCCGCACGGACACCGGCGAGATGGAATCCCTGGACATCCATCAGTGCCTGAACAAGGCACTCGCTGTGGCCCGGAATGAAATCAAGTACCGGGCCACGGTTGAAACCGACTTTGCGGAGCTGCCAGCGATCACGGGCGTGGACTCCCAGCTGGGCCAGGTCTTCCTTAACCTGCTGGTGAACGCGGCCCAGGCGATTGAGGAGCAGGGCCTCATCACCATTTCCACGGCGCATCGTGATGCGGACCATATCGAAGTACGGATCGCCGACACCGGCAAAGGCGTGGATCCCGACAACCTGGACCGGCTCTTCGAGCCGTTCTTCACAACCAAGCCGGTCGGCAAGGGCACCGGGCTCGGCCTGTCGCTTTCCTATGGCATAGTCCAGAGTCACCAGGGCGAGCTGAGCGTGTCCAGCACGCCCGGTGAAGGCACGACTTTCCGCGTTGTCCTGCCCGTACAGCAGGCAGCGAGTGGGGCCGCGGAATGAGCGACTACCGTTTCCGCATCCTGTTCGTCGATGATGAGGAACCCATCCTGAACGCGCTCCGGCGTCTCATGCGCCGCCACGACTACGACTGCTGGTTTGCGGCCAGCGGCAGGGAGGGACTGGCGATCCTGGAAAAGAACCCGATCGACCTGGTCATCTCCGACATGCGCATGCCGGAAATGGACGGCGCGCAGTTCCTGAGCGAGGTCAGAAAGCGCTGGCCATTCAGCGTGCGCTTCCTGATGACCGGGTATGCGGACATGAGTGCCACCATTGATGCGCTCAATCAGGGCGGCATCAACCGTTACGTCTCCAAGCCCTGGGATGACGAGGCACTGATCGAGGCCATCGAAGAGGGCCTGCGCATCCGCAAGCTGGAGCGCCAGAAAAAGCGGTTGATCGACCAGACCCGGGAACAGAACCGGGAACTCCAGGACCTGAACAGGGATCTTGAACAGCGGGTACATGACCGTACACGCGCACTGGAATCCCGTACGGCGGACCTGCAGAAAGCCTTCCGCCAGCTCGAGAACAGCTACGACTCCTTTGTGCGCGTGTTCTCATCCGTCATTGCCAGCCGCCCCCATCTGGTGAAAGGCCGCTCCCGGGAGGTGGCGGACCTCGCCCGGCGCATTGCCCAGCGACTGGAACTGGACACGGCCCGGGTCCGCTACATCTACTATGCGGCCCTGCTGCACGAGGTGGGCAAGCTCAGCCTGAACGATGATGTCCTGGGACGCTCGGAAACCCAGCTGACCTACCGGGATCTGGCCGAGTACCGCCAATACCCCACACTGGGTGAAATGGCCCTGATGCCGATCAAGGCCCTGCGCCCCTGCGCCGAGCTGATCCGCGCCCATATGGAGAATATGGACGGCACAGGCTACCCCGACGAGCTGGCCGGAGAGGCCATCCCCCAGGGAGCACGCATCATCCGGGTGGCAAGGGACTTCGTGGGCCAGCAGACGTCTCTGCTGCGGGACCCACCCGTCTCACCCGCAGAGGCCTACGAAAGCATGAAGGAGCGCTCCGGCCGTTTCTATGACCCGGAGGTTCTGGCCGCGCTTGAGCCCATCGTCAATCAGTTCACCCTGGAGCCCCAGGACGATGAAACCGGCATGATGCTGTCCATACCGGAGCTGCGCCCGGGCATGGAGCTGACACGCGACCTCGTCAGCGCCAACGGCATCCTGCTGATGGTCAAGGGGACGGTACTCAACGACAGCGCCATCAAACGCCTTACCCGGATGAGCTGGGAGGACCGCCGGCACCTCAAGGTGTCCGTGACGGTACCGGCCAGGGACGTCCACACCAACGAGGAGTGAGCCCATGTCGGAGGAACAGAAGCCCGTCATTGCACTGATCGACGACGAGCCGGAGATTCTGAGCGCCCTGGTGCGCCTTTTCCGTCACCGGAACTGGATCACCCTTACCTGCAATGACGCCCGCAGCGCCCACGCCGAACTCAGACACCATCAGCTTGATCTGATCATCTCCGACTACCGCATGCCCGGCATGGACGGCGTCACCCTGCTCAACCAGTTCAAGCAGTCCCACCCTGACGCACTGCGGATCGTGCTCAGCGGTCAGGCCGACCTTGAAGGTGTGGTCAACGCGGTGAACGACTCGGAAGTGTACCGTTTCATCCTGAAACCCTGGTCCAACGAGGATCTGCTGGTCACGCTCGACAATGCCCTGCGCTACAAGGAGATGGCACTGGAGAACCAGCGACTGGCCGAAAAGGTTCGGCGCCAGGAGCGCGAACTGGAAACCCAGAAGAAGGAACTGGAACGCCTGGAGTCGGAAGCACCGGGGATCACGCGGGTTGAGCGGGACCAGGACGGGTTCATCACGCTGTCAGACGAGGATTAGACGGCCTCAGATGTCGATCTGACTGCCCAGCACCCTCAGGATCTCCGCCAGGTTCGTCTCGCCCGCTTCAACGCGGTAGCGGGCATCCGCGGCCAGCGTGACCAGCCCGTCGCTCTCCGCCTGTTCCACCATCTCGCGTACCGCTCCGCCTGAGGCGATCACGTGGCGCATGGACTCGGTCACGCTCAGGACCTCATGCAGCGCGACCCGCCCCTTGAATCCCTGGTGGTGGCACCGGTCACAACCCCTGGACACATGATCGTAGAGACCGGGGCTCGCGAAGGCTGGCCCCAGCAGTTTCTGGATCTCCGGATCCGGCGTGCTGGGTTCACGGCAGTGCGGGCACAGCCGCCGCACCAGCCGCTGGGAAATCACGCATTCCAGCCCATAGGCCACCACATAGGGTTTCAGGCCCAGGTCCAGAAGACGGGCGACGGAGGCAATGGCCGAATTCGTGTGCAGCGTTGAGTAGACCATATGACCGGTCATCGCGGCATGGAACGCCACCTCCGCGGTTTCCCGGTCGCGGATCTCACCCAGCAGTATGACATCCGGGTCCTGGCGCAGTATGGCCCTGAGAACCGAGGCGAAATCCAGCCCTACCTTTTCCCGGACCGGCACCTGACCCGCCATGTCCATGTAGAACTCCACCGGATCCTCAATGGTGACGTAGTTCTTCTCCGGCGTGGCCTGATGCTGGAGCATGGCATAGAGGGTTGTGGTCTTACCGCTGCCGGTGGGCCCGGTGGCCAGGATGATGCCCTGGGGCCGGGTGATGACATTGAGCAGCCGCTGCCGGTTGAGATCCGAAAGCGCCAGCTGATCGATGTTCTTGATGCTGGAATTGCGATCCAGCACCCGCATGACCACCTTCTCGCCATTGAGCGTCGGCAGGGTCGACAGCCGCAGGTCCACAATCTTCATGGGCGTCTTCACGGTCAGCCGGCCATCCTGGGGCCTGCGCCTTTCGGTGATGTCCAGCTCGGACATCACCTTGATCCGCGAGACAATGCTCATCTGCATGGTGCTCGGAATACGGATCTTGTCCTGCAGAACCCCGTCAATCCGGTAGCGGACCACCACCACATTGGTACGTGGCTGGATGTGGATATCGCTTGCCCCCAGCCGCAGTCCCTCCATGATGACGGCGTTGACCACACGCACCGCCGAGGGCTGCTGGGTATCCGACAGCAACCCTTCCAGGTCCACATCGGAGTCATCGTCCTCAATGACCAGCTCGATGGTGTCACCGGGATCATTGGCATCGAAGACGGACTCGAGCTCCTCCATGCCTTCCCTGGAATCGCCGAACAACTGACCCAGCCGCTCCTCCAGCTCATCCACCCGCACCAGCACCGGCTCAATCTTCAGCCCAATGGCGAAGGAAAGTTCCTCGATGAGCGGCTGGTTGAGCGGGTCCGCCATGGCAAGCACCAGACGGCGCCCCCTGACCCGCAGAGGCAGCAGCAGCTGGCCCTGGCAGACATCCGCGGGGATCAGGTCCAGCGCCTCCGGATCAACCGCGAATTCCGCCAGCGCGACCTCATCAAAGAGCAGCTCGTCGCGCAGGAGGCTGTAGAGCTTTTCCCGGGAGACCCATTCCTTCTCGAGCAGCAGCCGGATGGTCGCCACCTTGCGCGCCTGCTGGATCTTATAGACCTCCTGGACCTGCTGGCGGTTGATGAGTCCATGCTTGTGCAGCATCAGCGCCAGCTGGCTGCGCTGCTGCTGATTCATCTTGCGGAAGACATCCAGGTCCTTTTCCTGGCGACTGGTGGTCTTTTCCAGGCTGCGGTTCTTCTCCCGCAGCTCGTACTGCTCCAGCGCCAGGGCCACCGTCACGCGCAGGTCGTCATCGTTCCAGGGCTTGAGGATGAAACGATAGACCGCTCCCTCATTGATGGCGGTCATCACCGCCTGGGTATCCGCATGCCCGGTCAGCATGATGCGCATGGTGTCCGGCGAGATCTCCCTGACTTCCCGCAGCAGGTCCGCGCCATTCATACCGGGCATCTTGAAATCGGTAATCATCAGATGGAAATGCTCGGAACGCACCAGGGCCAGAGCCTCCTCGGCACTGGCTGCACACTGGATCCCATAGTTCTCACGGTGAAAAGTCCGGCGCAGGGAACTCAGCACATTGGGTTCATCGTCCACAAACAGCAGACGATACTGGCCTGTTTCCGGAGAGTCTGGCTCAGGGTCTCCGGACTGTTTGCTGCTGGACAGAAAGTACTGGTCAAAATCGGACATGCAACGCGCCTGGTTCAGCTTTCACCAGCAGGAGGGTTCCCGGGAAGCCAGACCGACACGACAGTTCCGGAACCGGGCTCACTGCTGATATCAATGCCGCCGCCGTGGGCCCGGATGGTGTCACGGCAGACACTCAGTCCGAGACCGGTGCCAGCTCCTACAGACCGTGTCGTATAGAAGGGATCAAAGGCCCGGGCAAGCACCTCCGGGGCCATCCCGTCACCATCATCCCGGATCCGCACACGGACGCCCTGCTCGTGGCCCTCGGTTTCCACCACCAGCCCTACCGGGCGCTCCGCCGCCAGTGAGGCATTCTCCATAAGATTGTAGAAGGCCTGACTGATCCCTGCCCGATCCAATTCCACCGGTGGAACGGATTCATCCAGCGCCCAGTCGACCCTCATCTCCCCGAGGCTTCCTTCCGCCACCGCCCAGACGCCCTGCAGCAACTCATTGATACAGGTGGCACAGACACCGCTTTCATCCGTGCCCGCAAAGCGGCGCAGTGCACTCACAATTGCCGCAACACGGGCGGAACCATCAATGGATTCATCAATCAGGTCCTGGAAATCAGGGACCACGAAATCCAGGTCCAGCTCGCGGGCCAGCTCTTCGCCCCCCGGCAGTGTGCGCAGCCGCTTCGACAGTTCGGCGAAAGTCCCCAGGTAATCCCGAGCCGAGTTCAGGTTGGAGCGTATGAACCCAATGGGGTTATTGATCTCATGGGCGACCCCGGCCCCCAGGCGCCCCACCGCATTGAGCTTTTCCGACGCGTACAGGCGCCGCTGGCGATCCTCGATCTGGGCCACCTGGGCCTGAACGCGCTCCTCCAGCTGCTCTGAAAGCTCCCGGTACCGGGCTTCCGATGCCTGTAGCCGGGCGTGCTGCTGCTGGAGCTCCTGGTAATTGCGCTGGACCACATCCAGATGCAGGTTGGCCGCCAGGTAATAGCGGGAGGCCTGGTACAGCACCCGCTCCGCCGTACGCGCAAGCCCCTGGAGCAGGCCGGTATCAAGATCCGCACTGACCCATGCCACCGTCTGAAGCTGGTGGCGAATGGGGGCCACCGGCTGTTCTCCGGCGGCCATGACGATGGCAACCGGAACCCCGGCAACCTGCGTCAGCGACTTCTCCAGCAGCGCCGTTTCGCGCCCGCTCATCAGATCATCCCAGCCGAGCTGCTCCAGCCTCGCTTCCAGCTCACCGAAGTCCCCAATCCCGGGCTCAACTGACGGCATAACTCTGCCCCAGCACGTTCTGCACAAATGTCACGCGATCCAGGCCATGCTGTTCCCCGAGTGCGTAGTCACGATCAAGCGCGCCCCAGGTGCGCTCCAGAAGCAGCTGAAACGTCTCCAGGACCCCTTTGTTCTCCAGGGCGGTCGCCAGCTTGATCGGCCACCAGGGGCTGCTCTGCCACCGGGCAACCAGGTCCGGCTTCGATACAACGTCCCCGAGATCCCGCTTGTTGAACTGGACGGCCAGCGGCAGCGTCCCGAAATCCAGGCCCACGCGATGGGCGTTCTCGCTCAGGTTCCGGAAGGATTCCAGGTTGTTCTGTTCCTGGTTGCGCTGGGAATCGGCGATGAATGCGACTCCGTCTGCACGCGAAAGGACGGCCTTGCGCGTGCTGTCATGCTGGACCTGGCCGGGCACGGTATACAGCTTGAGGGTCACGGTCAGTCCGGAGGGCAACTGAAAGCCAAGAGGGAACAGATCAAAGAAAAGCGTGCGATCATTCTGGGTCTCAAGCACCATCATATCGCCCTTGAGATCCGGCTGAAGCAGGTCATGGAGAGCGGCAAGGTTCGTGGTCTTGCCACTGAGGGCTGGCCCATAGTAGACCAGTTTGATCTGGAGCTGGTTACGCTCCTCATCGAATTCCGCCATGGTCAGTCCCGGGCCAGAAAGAATCGCCGTACCCCCGAGTATAGCCCATCAGGTGATCCTGCCCAGCAAAGCCGACACCGGGACTGTGGCCCCGCCTACACAGTAACCCCCGGAATCTCGATCTCCATACTGACCGGCAGGTGATCCGACACCGGATAGTCCACAACCCGGGTGTCGTGCACATCCAGTGTTCGGCTCACCAGGATGTGATCCAGCGCCTTTTCCGGGCGCCAGCTGGGAAAGCTCATCGCCGAATCCGGAAGCGGAATCAGCTCTGCCGAGCGCAGCGGGGAATGGGTCAGAAGCTGCTCGGCATGGGCATTCATATCGCCCATGAGCACCACATGCCGGTAAGGGGCGATCAGTTCCCGGATGTAACCCAATTGGCGATTCTGCGCCCCCTTGCTCAGGGACAGGTGCATCAGCACCAGGACCAGCGGGTCATCCGGTTGGCCGTAGAAGGCCATCATGGCGCCACGCCCCGGAATCAGTGCCGGCAGGCGGTGCTCCTCCACCCTCAGGGGCTGGTAACGGCTGAGGATACCGTTGCTGTGCTGGGCGATACGCCCGAGATTCCGGTTGAGCTGCTGGCGCCAGTAGGGGAAGCCGCCCTGGCTTGCCAGGTACTGGACCTGGTTGACGAAACCACTGCGCAGCGAGCCCCCATCGCATTCCTGAAGGGCCACCACGTCGTAATCCTGCAGCAGTTCCGCAATGCGGTCCAGGTTGTCCCGGCGCTGGGAGTGGGGCAGAAGGTGCTGCCAGCTGCGGGTGAAATAGTGGTGATAGGCCTCAGTGGCAATGCCTACCTGGATGTTGAAGGTGAGCAGCCTTATCCGGCCCGTCTCGGCCAGGGAGGGGGCGCTGTTGGAGGTTGAAGCCGCTCCCCGGGGGCGGCCGGGGGCGGCCAGACGCCGGACCTGGTCACGCAGCTTCGGATACACAGTCAGTCGCCGGAGCGTTCCTTTTCCAGCAGGTGATCGGCAATGGCCAGCATGTTCTCGTAGCTGCCGGCCGCCCTGACGGAAATGACATATTGACCCTCGACAACCAGGGTCGGGGTGCCGGTCACCTTGGCCCCCTGCTGGAACTGGCGGCCACGACGCATGGCGGTATCAACCGCAAAACTGCCCCAGGCATCCCGGACCTCCGAGGCTTCCGCCACCCCCTGCTCCTCGAAGAAAGCAGCAATGGCGTCGACATCATTCAGGTCACGGCGCTCCCCGGCCAGCGCATCAAACAGCTCGGAATGGATCCCGTCCACAACACCGAGCTGGCGCGCAGCGTAGAACGCTTTCGCGTGGGGCTCCCAGTCACGCCGCAGCGACGCCGGCACATGGCGCAGGTTCACATCATCGGGCTTGGTCTCCTTCCACTCTTCGATGACGGGCTGCATGCTGTAGCAGGAAGGGCAGCCGTACCAGAAGACCTCGGCCAGTTCGAGCTGGTCTCCGGATCGGGTCTCAACAGGTTCGGAAAGGGTCTTGTAATGGGTGCCTTCCTCCCATTCCGCGGCCAGTGCGGCCGGGACCATGGCGAGGAAGGCGGAAAGTGCGATCAGGCTGCGATAAAGCATGCCGTTCTCCTGCGGTCACTGAAAGTGAAAAGCGCCTCCCATTGAAGCGAACTTTGCAGGAGTCGGCAAGTAGAGGTTCCGCGGAACGCCTCAGTAGAGCCCTTCGATGTACTCGGCCACCGCCTCGATCTCATCGTCGTTGAGCTTACTGGCGATGTCGCCCATGATCTGGCTCTGCGGACCGTAGACGCGGTCACCGGAGCGGTAGTCCTTCAGGGACTTGACCACGTACTCCGCGGACTGACCGCTCAGCCGCGGATAGCCAGCAGGCTCATTGCCCAGCCCTTTCGGCCCGTGACAGGCGGTGCAGGCCGCCACGTCGCGTGACAGGTCACCACCGCGATAGAGGGACTCGCCAGCATCAACCTTCTCCGGGTCCGCCTCGCCACGGGGCATCTCCTGCTGGTTGTAGTAGGCCGCCAGGTCGCGCATATCCTGTTCATCCAGGCCCGACACAATGCCCATCATCTCCGGCACATTGCGATCGCCGCTCTTGATGGCGCTCAGCTGTTTGAACAGGTAGTCCTCACCCAGCCCGGCCAGCCGTGCGTAATTCGGCTGCAGCGGCTCAACGCCATTCTGCCCATGGCAGGAAACGCACTGGTTCTGGGCGATTTCTTCCCCGGCGCCGGGGTCGGCCGCCTGGGCCAGTCCGGCCAGGCCCACTGTCAGTACAAGACCGGTCAGCAGTTTTCTCATCGTGACACCACTCGGATTACACATTGTCCGTTCGGCCGGCTCCTTCAAAGGCGCCGGCCCCGCAAACTGGTGTGGTATTATACATGTTTCGCCACCGACTGAAATCAATGGACGCAGGCCGCGCCGTGACCGGACATTCGACCCGTATCGCTTTCAACAGTGCCCGCTTTCTGACCAGCGCCGCACGGCTCGACCAGTGCCCCGAGGACACCGGGCGCGAGGTGGCCTTTGCCGGGCGCTCCAATTCGGGCAAATCCAGCGCCATCAACGCCATAACCCGGATCGGCAACCTGGCCCGGACCAGCAAGACACCGGGCCGCACCCAGCTGATCAATTTCTTCTCCCTCAGTACGCCCGGAACCCGGCTGGTGGATCTGCCCGGCTACGGCTTCGCGCGCGTCTCGCGCAATACCCAGAAGCAGTGGGAGAAACACCTGGGCGACTACCTGGCCCACCGGCAGTCGCTGGTGAGCATGACCCTGATCATGGATCTGCGCCACCCTCTGTCGGAGTTCGACGCCATGCTGATCGAGTGGTGTGAGCATCACGGGCTGCCAATGATGCTGCTTCTGACCAAGGCGGACAAACTCAAGAGCAACCCGGCGCGGCGCCAGATTGAGAGCGTCCGACGGGACCTGGAAGGCATTGAGTGCATTCACCACATCCAGCCGTTCTCGGCCCTCAAGGGGCAGGGCGTGGAACCGGCCCGCAACCACCTCAGTGACTGGCTGCTTGGCGTGGAACCGGCGTCAGACTGACAGATCGGGCTCCTCCGCCCGGGAGCCCCCCTCCATGACGCTGAGATCCGGCCGGTACTGCTCCCGGATCGCCGTCACACGCTCGTAATAGGCCTCCGTCAGATACGGCATTTCCAGGGTGAGCACCTGGTAGATGCCCTGCTTGAGCTCCCGCTGGGTATTGCCGTCGCTGCCGCCGTCGGCACTCGCCGTCTTCAGGAATGCCATCCAGTTGGTCACCACCAGCCACACATTCAGGGCCATGGCCTCATGCTCCTGCTCGGAGTGGGGGCGGAGAATGCCCGCTTCCTGAAGCCCTTTCAGGACCGCCCGGATCTCCCCCAGGCAGTGGAAGGTGAACTCCCGGTAGTCGTGGCGCAGCCGCTCATCCATAGTCAGCAGGTACTCCAGATCGCGGTGGAAGAAACGGTAGTGCCAGAGGCCGTCGAACACGGATTCCAGGTAGAACATCTTGTCCTCCACCGTGAGCGTGCGGTTGCGCGGCACCTTGAGATACCGGTCCACCAGCCCCCGATACTGCACGAACAGCGAATAGATGATGTCCGCCTTGTTGCGGAAATGGTAATAGAGGTTGCCCGGCGAAATGCCCAGATGCGCGGCGATGTGGTTGGTGGTCACATTGCGCTCACCCTGTTCGTTGAACAGCTGAAGGCTGGCTTTGAGAATCCTGTCACGGGTTTTCATGGCAATCCTCGGCCCTGGAGACGCATTCCATCGGCGCTGGTGTATTGACTGCTAGAGCACATGCTCTAATATTGATCCTAGAGTACATGCTCTAGATCTGCCAGCAACGGATCCGCCACAGAGGATCAGCGGCAGAACTCCGGGACAATACAGGAGAACCAGCCATGGTCGCCAACGTTGTTCAGCTGACGGATAACCGGAAGCAGATCCAACAGATCAGCCGTGCGTTCAGCGCCCAGCGGGAGGCTTTCAGGGCCCAGCCCATGCCCAGTGGCACCGAGCGCCGGGAACACCTCAAGCGGCTCAAGCGCGTGCTGCTGGCCAACCAGGATGCGCTGTGCGACGCCATCAGCGAGGACTTCGGCGGCCGTTCCCGGGACGAAACCCTGCTCGCCGAGATCATGCCCTCGATCCAGAACATCAACTACAGCCTGAGCCACCTCAGCAGCTGGATGAAGCCCGAGAAGCGCAAGGTGCACGTGCTCTTCCAGCCGGCCCGCAACGAGGTGCACTACGAACCCCTGGGCGTGGTCGGCATCATGGTGCCGTGGAACTATCCGCTGTTCCTGGCCGCCGGCCCCCTGACCGCGGCGCTGGCCGCCGGCAACCGGGTGATGCTCAAGCTCTCCGAGTTCACACCGGCCACGTCGGCCCTGCTTGAACGGCTGCTGCACGAGACCTTCCCGTCCGACCTGGTCACCGTCATCAACGGTGAGGCGGACGTGGCCCAGGCCTTCTCCTCACAGCCGTTCGACCACCTGCTGTTCACCGGCTCCACCCCCATCGGGCGCATGGTGATGAAGGCGGCCGCCGAGAACCTCACGCCGGTGACCCTGGAGCTGGGCGGCAAATCGCCCGCGATCATCTCCCGGGAAGTGCCCATGAAGGATGCGGCCGAACGCATCGCCTTCGGCAAGTGCATCAATGCCGGCCAGACCTGTGTGGCACCGGACTACATCCTGTGCCCCCGCGACCGGGTGAACAGCTTCGTGGACAGCTTCCGGAGTGCGGTGGCCCGCATGTACCCCACGATCAAGGACAACCCGGACTACACCAGCATCATCAACGAGCGCCAGCACGAACGCCTGACAGGCGTGCTGGATGACGCCCGCGGGAAGGGGGCGGAGATCATCCAGATCAACCCGGGCAACGAGTACTTTGGCGAGGACACCCGCAAACTGCCGCCGCACCTAGTCCTGGGTGCCACGCAGGACATGCAGGTTCTGCAGGACGAGGTCTTTGGGCCGCTGCTGCCGATCGTGCCCTATGACCGGCTCGAGGATGCGCTTGAGTACGTGAACAGCGGCCCGAACCCGCTGGCCCTGTACTACTTCGGCTATGACCGCAGCGAGCAGCGCCGGGTGCGGGAACAGACCCATTCCGGCGGCATGTGCATCAACGACACGCTGGTGCACGTGGGGCAGGATGACCTGCCCTTCGGCGGCGTCGGCCATTCCGGCATGGGCGCCTATCACGGCCGCGAGGGCTTCGTGACCTTCAGCAATGCGCGGGGCGTCATGAGCAAGCAGCGGCTCAACAGCGGCAAGGCCATACACGCACCTCACGGCACACTGCTGCACAGGGTGATCTACAGACTGTTCATCCGCTGACAGGAGCCCGGCCCATGGATTCATCCTCCCCCGATCCGGACCGCCGCCAGTTCCTCCGCCTTGGCTTCCAGGGCGGGGTGGCGGCCGGCGGCGCCCTGGTTCTGGCCGGACTCGCGGGCTGCTCCGCCCGTCCCACCCATGACCCGATGATCCCGGCCACCACGGCCCCAGACCGGCAGTGGCGCTTCATGACCGAGGAGGACCGGGTGGTCATGGCCGCTTTGCTACCCGCCATTGTGGGCCCGGGCATGCCGCGGGAAGCGGAGGCGAGGAACAGCGCCCTGTCGGAGACCCTGGTCGCCATGGACGAAGCCTTCCATGTCATGGGACCGCCCAACCAGCGCCAGTTCCGCCAGCTGTTCGACCTGCTGGAATCCTCCATCACCCGGCTGACCCTGGCCCGGGTCTCTTCCTACTGGCCCAATGTCTCCGGGGATCAGGCCGAGGCCTTTCTCCAGCGCTGGCGCGGCAGCATGTTCAACATCTTCAACCAGGCCTACCTGGGGCTGGTCCAGGTGAGCAACGCGGCCTGGTACGGCCAGCCGGCACACTGGGAACAGATGGGCTACCCCGGACCGCCCGCGTACACCTATGACGCACTGCCCCAGATGCAGAAGGCATCCGCCTGAACTGACCCCGACATGACGGACACGGAGCCCCGATGGCCAATTTCAATCTGTATGGCAAAGGCATTGATGACGGCTGGGACGTGGTCGACGCGGCCCTGCTGGAAGAAGACCGCACCCTTGAGGCCGACGTGGCCGTTATTGGAACCGGAGCAGGTGGCGGCACCACCGCCGAAGTGCTCGCGCGCGCCGGCCTGAAGGTGATCATGGTGGAAGAGGGCCGCCTGTATCACGACCCGGACTTCACCATGGACGAACACAAGGCCTACAGCCGGCTCTATCAGGAAGGCATGACCCGCGCCACCGCCGACGCCAGCATCGCCATTCTCCAGGGCCGGTGCGTGGGAGGGTCCACCACCGTCAACTGGACCTCCAGCTTCCGGACACCGGAACAGACCCTCCACCACTGGCAGAACACCCACGGCGTGCAGGACTGCGACCCGGAAACCCTCGCCCCCTGGTTCGCCAACCGGGAACAGGCCCTGAACATCCAGCCCTGGAACGTGGACCCCAACCGCAACAACGACATCCTGCGCGACGGCTGTGAACGCATGGGCTGGGACTGGAAGACGATTCCCCGCAATGTGCGCAACTGCTGGAACCTGGGCTACTGCGGCATGGGCTGCCCCACCAACGCCAAGCAGGGCACGCTCGTGACCAGCGTGCCCTCAGCCCTGGGTGACGGCGCCACGCTGATCCACTCGCTGCGCGTGGACCGGCTCAACCACCAGGGGGATCGGGTGCGCGAACTCCGGGGCACGGCCCTCGGCGCGGACGGCGTCACCGCCACCGGCCGCCGGATGCGCATCCGGGCCCGGCACTTCGTGGTCGCCGGCAGTGCCATCGGCTCTCCCGGTATTCTGCTGCGCTCGGAGGTTCCCGACCCCTATGACCGCATCGGCCGCCGCACCTTCCTGCACCCGGTCAACGCCACAGTGGCGCGCATGCCGGAGACCGTAGAGCCCTACTACGGCGCACCCCAGTCCATCTACTCGGACGAGTTCCTCTGGCGTGACGGTGTCACCGGCAGCCCCGGCTACAAGCTGGAGGTGCCGCCGCTGCACCCGGTCATGGCGGCTGCCGTGCTGCCGGACCACGGCGAGGCCATGGTCGAACAGGCGCGCCACTTCCCGCAGACCCAGTCCATCATTGCGCTGCTGCGTGACGGCTTCAACAGCGACAGCGAGGGCGGTACCGTCACCCTGCGCGACGACAACAGCCCGCAGCTGCATTACCCCATCAGTGACTCGCTGTGGTCCGCCTTCCGGCATGCCTGGCTGCGCATGGCCGAGATCCAGTTCGCCGCCGGCGCCGAAGCGGTGCGACCGGTGCACATGGATGCTCCCTACTGGCACAGCTGGAAGGAGGCCGAGCAGGGAATCCGGGAACTGCCGCTTGCCGAACTCCGGGCCCGCCTGTTCACCGCCCACCAGATGGGCGGCTGTTCCATGGGCGATGATCCCGCCCGCAGCGTGGTCAACAGCTGGGGCGAGCACCACCACCTGAGCAACCTCTCCGTGCACGATGCGTCGATCTTCCCCACCAGTCTGGGTGCGAATCCGCAGCTGACCGTGTATGCTCTGGCGGCACGCAACAGCCACAGGCTGGCTGGGCGACTCCAGAGCAACGCATAAGGCATTGGAGAAACGCTGATGAACACTGCCATCTACCCGGGCACCTTTGACCCGGTCACCAACGGCCACACCGATCTGGTCCAGCGCGCATCCCGCATTTTTGACGAAGTCGTGGTCGCCGTTGCCTCCAGCACCAAGAAAGGCCCCCTGCTGCCCCTGGAAGAACGGGTCCGGCTCTGCGAACACGTCCTCTCGGACCTGCCCAACGTCCGCGTGATGGGCTTCAGCAAACTGCTGGCGGACTTCGTCAAGGAACAGAACGGCAACATCATCCTGCGGGGCCTGCGCGCGGCCTCGGACTTCGAGTACGAATTCCAGCTCGCGGACATGAACCGGGAACTGGCGCCCGGGGTTGAGAGCATTTTCCTGACGCCGGCCAACCACCTGTCCTTTCTCTCGTCCAGCCTGATCCGCGAAATCGCCGGTCTTGGCGGGGATGTCAGCGGCTTTGTCGACCCCGAGGTTTCGGAGAGCCTCCACCGCCATTTCCAGCAACGCAACGGCTGAGGAGACACGCCATGAGACGCATCGGCAGCCTGTTCACCGCAGCGCTCGCCGCGCTGCTCATGACCGGATGTGCCCTGAGCGGTGGGCAGCCCGAGCCCAACGCCGGCGTTGCCTCGGCCCACCCCATGGCCACCGAGGCCGGCCTGAAGGTCCTTGAGAACGGCGGCAACGCCGTGGATGCGGCCGTCGCCACCGCTGCCGCGCTGGGCGTGGTGGAACCCTACAGCTCGGGCATTGGCGGTGGCGGCTTCTGGGTTATCCGGCAGGCCGACGGCGGGGCTACCGTCATCGATGCCCGGGAAGAAGCGCCTGGTGACGCCCATCCCGGACTCTACCTCAATGAAAAAGGCGATGTCCGGGAAGGCAAGCCCTCGCTGAACGGCGCCCTGGCCGCAGGCATTCCCGGCCAGCCCGCGGCCTTTGACCACATGGCCTCGGAATACGGTCAACTGCCTCTCGCCCGCAGCCTGGCCCCGGCCATACGCCTTGCCCGTGAAGGCTTCCCCGTGGACGAGCGTTACCGCAATCTCGCCGAATTCCGCCTGGAGGTCATGCGGGTTTACCCCGGCACCCGTGATCTTTTCCTGGAGGACGGCGGGGTCCCGGAGAAAGGCCATGAAATCCGGCAGCCGGCGCTGGCACGGACACTGGAAAACCTGGCCGAGGAAGGACGCGCGGGGTTCTACCAGGGGCCGGTGGCGGAACAGCTGGTTGAGGATGCCCGTGAGGCCGGCGGCATCTGGACCATGGAGGACCTGGCCGGCTATGAACTGATCGAGCGCGATCCCGTGCGCATCGATTACGGCAATGCCACCCTGCTGACCGCCCCGGCACCCTCGTCGGGCGGCATGGCACTGACCCAGCTGTTCGGCATGCTGGAGCAGCGCCCGGTTCCCGAGGACGCAGACCGGGTAACCCGCGTGCACTGGCTGGCCGAGATGATGCGCCGGGCCTACCGGGACCGCGCCGTGCACATGGGCGACCCGGCCTACACCGACATTCCCCGGGAACGGCTGAGCGATCCGGCCTACCTGCGAACCCTCGCGAGCAGCATCAACCCCCAGCGCGCGACGCCCAGCGCCGATCTGGGTGGCCCCGGCACCGACGGTCACCACACAACCCATCTGTCGGTCATGGATGCCGAGGGCAACATCGTATCCGCCACCCTGAGCATCAACTATCCGTTCGGCTCCGGGGTCACCTCCGAGGGCACCGGCGTTGTACTGAACAACGAGATGGATGATTTCAGCATCCAGCCCGGGCACGCCAACGCCTGGGGACTGGTCGGCGGCGAGGCGAATCAGGTGGAGGCCGGCAAACGCCCGTTATCGAGCATGAGCCCGCTCATCATCCGCAGCCCGGAGCGGATCACAGCGCTCGGCGCCCCGGGCGGCAGTCGCATCATCACCATGAATTTCCTGGCCGCACTGGATGTGCTCGATGGCAGGCCTCCTGAAACGGTGGTCAGCCGCTCGCGCTTCCACCACCAGTATGAGCCGGACCGGATTGAGCATGAGCCGGATACCTTCTCAAAGGCCGAGAAGCAGGCGCTGCGGGCAATGGGTCATGAACTGCATGATGTGGACCGGACCTACGGCAACATGCAGCTGATCCAGCGGGACAGGAGCTCAGGGATCGCCCGGGGCGCCGCCGACCCGCGCGGCATCGGCCGTGCCGGTCTCATCCAGCTGCCGGTGGCCTCAGAGTAAGGGGGGCACCTCGAAGCGGTCGTCGTTGACCCGGAGCTGCATCGAGTCCAGCCGCAGATCCAGGTGATAGCGGCCATCCCGGGGTGTCACCACGTTCTCCCGCTCAAGCCGGCCGAGTATGCGTCGCGCAACCCGCGGCAGGGCCCAGACCATGCCGCGGTCCACATACAGGACACCCTCGGCACTGGCATGCCGGAGCAGACTTACCGGCTGCTCCCACTCCGACTCGGGCCGGCGCGGGTAGGCCAGGAATCCTTCCCCTTCCACGGTGCCGTCCGGCAGCGTCAGAAGCAGCTCCTCCAGGCTCAGGCGCCCGCCACGCGCGGACAGCGTCTGCAGGTTCCGGGAAAGACGGGTGTACCGGTCCATGAGCTCCTGGCCCTGCGCCCCGGCGCCCTCCCCGGCATCCGCCTCGGCCGAACGCAGTTCCATGAAACTGTCCACCGCATGGTCGAGACTGGCTGCATGAAGATCGTCCGCCTTCAGCACCAGTGCCTGACGACCAAAGGAACGCCCCGCGTTACGCAGCTCCCCGATCACAGCCTCCAGGCTGGCATCCAGATAGCCTTCCTCGTCTCCGGCCCGGAACCGGAAACGGACATCCTCGGCAACGATGGGATCGTCCAGAACTGGGTCCACCGTCAGTGCAGCCACATCAAGCCGGCTTTCGCCCTGCCAGAGACGCTCACCCAGAGGGCCGAGCCGGTGATCAAGCGTGACACTGCCCACCTCGATACGCGCATCGCCCAGATCCATGGAAAGACCCGGCCACTGCATACTCAGTCGGTGGTGATTCCCCCGTGACCATTCCCCGGTCAGATCCACCGGGGCGACCTCGCCGCTGGACCCTGCCAGCGCGGGGACCGGCGTCTCCGGCCCCCATTCAAGCCGGGGAATACGCATGCGGATATCAGCGCTACCACCGACGCCAACCTCGACCCGGAGCCTTGGCTCCTGCCCCTCGGGCATCAGCGGGGAAAAGGATTCAAGAGCGCCGTCCGCCAGGCGCGTCACCGCCCGCACATCCGTCAGCCCATGGTTGAAGCGCGTCACCAGCGGAAGCACCTGCTCCCCGCCATCGCCCGAGCGCCAGCGCAGCTCATACCGGGCAACCGCATTGAGATAGCCGCGCTCGTAATCCAGGTTGGTCAGCCGCCAGTCACGGCCCTCCCGGTCGTAATCATGCACAACCGAACGGAACCCGGATTCCGTGAGCGCCCCCAGACCATAGGGAGCGCCCCCGGCAATACCAACCAGCAACGCAAGCGCGATCAGGGGCAGCCACCGCATGGTTCAGCCGGACCCCGTGAGCCGCTGCATCAACGCCTGCTGGCTGGCCACACGTTTCTCCCCGGCGGCCGGCTGGCGCTGAATGTAGTTGCCGTCAGGCTGGAGTTCCCAGCTCTGGGCGTTGTCCCTCAGGTACACCTCCAGGTCCCGGCGCAACCGCCGCGCCAGCCGCCGATCCTCAATCGGGAAGCAGGTTTCCACCCGGCTGATCAGGTTGCGCTCCATCCAGTCAGCGCTGGAGCAGTAGACCTCCGGCTCCCCGGCATTGGCGAACCAGTAGACGCGGCTGTGCTCCAGGAAACGCCCGATAATCGAAACCACACGGATGTTGTCGGAAAGCCCCTCGACCCCGGGGCGCAGGCAGCAGATGCCGCGCACGATCAGATCCACATGGACCCCGGCGCAGGAGGCCCGGTAGAGCGCGCGGATCACTTCCGCCTCGGTCAGGCCGTTGACCTTGACGATGATGCGCGCCCGCTTTCCCGCCAGCGCGTTGGCAGTCTCCCGCTCAATCAGCTCAAGCACCCGCTTGTGCAGGGTGAAGGGGGCATGCAGCAGCTTCTGGATGCGCAGGGTCTTGCCCATGCCGGTCAGCTGCTGGAATATCTTGTTGACGTCGTCGCCCAGGGCATCGTCGCAGCTCATGAAACTGTAGTCGGTGTAAAGGCGCGCATTGCCGGCGTGGTAGTTGCCGGTCCCCAGGTGCACATAGCGTTTGAGACGCCCGTTCTCCCGCCGCACGATCAGGATCATCTTCGCGTGGGTCTTGTAGCCCACCACGCCGTAGACCACGATCACGCCGGCCTCCTGGAGCCGGCTGGCCAGCTCCAGGTTCTCCGCCTCGTCGAAACGCGCCCGCAGCTCGATCACCGCAGTGACTTCCTTGCCCCGGCGTGCAGCCTCCGCCAATGCCTCGACCATCTCGGAGTCCGCGCCGGTCCGATAAAGGGTCTGGCGGATGGCCAGCACCTGGGGGTCACGCGCGGCCTGACGCAGGAAATCCACCACCGGCGAATAGCTCTCGTAGGGGTGCAGAAGCAGTATGTCCTGCTGACGCACGGCATCCAGGGTACTGTCACGACCCTTGAGGATCCTGGGCAGGCCCGGCGTCATGGCGGGGTACTGCAGGTCCGGGCGATTCACCAGATCGCTGACGGCGGTCAGCCGCGCCAGGTTCACGGGGCCATTGGCCCAGTAGAGTTCACGTTCCGTCAGCCCGAACTGGCGCAGCAGGAAATCCGCCAGGTGACGGGGGCAGTTGTCCGCCACCTCCAGGCGTACGGCGTCCCCGAAGCGCCGGCTCAGGAGCTCACCCCGCAGGGCTGAGGCCAGGTCCTCCAGATCGTCCTCCAGCTCAAGGTCCGCGTTACGCGTGAGGCGGAACTGGTAGCAGCCCTTGATGCGCATGCCCGGAAACAGAAGATTGGCGTGCGCGTGGATCATGGAGGACAGGAACACCAGGTTGTCGCCACTGGTGCACACCTCGTCCGGCAACCGCACCAGCCGGGGCAGGGAGCGGGGCGCCGGCACGATCGCCATGCCGGTCTCCCGCCCAAAGGCGTCCTTGCCGTCCAGTTCCACGATGAAGTTCAGGCTCTTGTTCACCAGGCGCGGCAACGGATGGGAAGGATCCAGACCGATGGGGTTAACCACCGGCATGATCTCGTCCCGGAAATAGCGCGCCACCCAGTCCGCCTGGGCCCGGGTCCAGTCCCGCCGCCGCACGAAGTGGATGCCCTCCTCGCGCAGCTCCGGAATGATCCGTTCGTTCAGGATCCGGTACTGTTCCTCCACGTAACGGTGGGCAACATCGGCGATCTCGTTCAGCGTCTGCTGCGGCGCCCGCCCATCCGGGCCGGGCACCTCCCGACCGTACTTGAGCTGTTGGCGCAGACCGGCGGCCCGGATCTCGAAGAACTCGTCCATGTTGCTGCTGAAGATGCAGCAGAACATGAGCCGTTCCAGCAGCGGATGGCTTTCATCACAGGCCTGGCGCAGCACCCGGTAGTTGAACTGCAGGTGGCTGATCTCACGATTGAAATAGTTCTCCGGCGCCTTGAGATCCGGCAGCTGAAGGCTACTGGTGTCGGTTACCGCCTGGTTCATGATGCGTCCTTATGCGTTGGTGCCCCTCAGCAGGCGTGCAGCCCTGACCGCGAAATAGGTGAGTATGGCATCGGCGCCGGCCCGGCGCAGGGCGGTCAGGCTCTCCATCATCACCGCATCGGCGTCCAGCCAGCCTTTCTCGCCGGCCGCCATGTGCATCGCGTACTCCCCACTGACCTGGTAGGCAAACACCGGCACCCGGAATTCATTGCGCACCTGGTTGATCACATCCAGGTAGGGCATGCCGGGTTTGACCATGACCATATCCGCGCCCTCACCCAGGTCCAGCGCAACCTCTTCCAGCGCCTCGCCCAGATTGCCCGGGTCCATCTGGTAGGTCCGTTTGTCGCCACCGCCCAGGTTGGCCGCCGAGCCCACCGCGTCCCGGAAGGGCCCATAGTAGCTGGAGGCATACTTCGCAGAATAGGCCATGATCCGGGTATTCACACAACCTTCATCTTCCAGCGCCTCGCGGATCACGCCGATGCGCCCGTCCATCATATCCGAGGGCGCCACCACATCCGCCCCGGCCCGGGCATGGGAAACCGCCTGGCGCACCAGCGCCACCAGGGTTTCATCGTTGAGCACATAGCCGCTGTCGTCGATGATCCCATCCTGGCCGTGGCTGGTGAACGGATCCAGAGCCACGTCCGTCATGACCCCCAGTTCCGGGAAGCGCTGCTTGATCGCCCGCACCGCCTGCTGGGCCAGGCCGTCCGGATTCCAGGCCTCGGCGGCGTCCTCACTCTTGCGCTCCGGTGGAGTGACCGGAAACAGCGCCACTGCCGGTATTCCCAGCTCCACCACCTCTTCCAGGTGAACCAGAAGCCGGTCAATGCTGTGGCGTTCCACCCCTGGCATGGAGGGAACCGGCTCCGTCTGCCCTTCGCCCGGCAGCACAAAGACCGGGTAGATCAGATCATCCACGCCCAGGTGGGTTTCGCGCACCAGCCGACGGGAAAATCCGTCACGACGGTTACGGCGCATGCGGGTTGCGGGAAATTCTCGACTTTGGCGGGTCACTGCGTATCTCCTGTTCCTGCTGATCCCGTTGCTGGCACCATTATGCCAGAGAGCGCCTGCAAGCCGGGCAGGATTCCCGGCAGCCTGAAGTTGTGATTTTTTGTTGCATGGCGGGCTCATCGGGCCTGCGACATCTAGACTGAAAGTCAGGTCGGGCGCGCCCGGCGCCGGACCTCTATCCCTTGAAGTACTGCTCCGCCGGGCCCTGTGCCCGGCTTTTTCATAGACGCCACTTATGTCCGACAGCGCTTGACGTAAGAACTGAACTGTTATTCAATCATTATAGATCGCCCCGGATTCAGGAGCATCCATGGCCTATCGCGAAACGCCCCGTATGCGGGCCCGCAAGGAAGCCACACGCCAGCGCATCCTGGACACCACCCAACAGTTGGTCGCTTCAGGCGGCTTCGGGGCCGCCTCGGTAGCGCGGGTGGCCGAGGAATCCGGTGTCGCCATTGGCTCGGTCTACCGCCACTTTGAGTCCAAGAGTGACCTGTTTGCGGAGGTTTTCCGGCATGCGACCGAAGTGGAGGTCAGGCGTGTCGGTGAAGCACTGAACACCACAGGCCCCGCCGATGAGGCACTGGCCAAGGCGCTGGAAGTCTTTGCCAGAAGAGCCATCCGCTCGCCCACCATGGCATGGGCACTGATCGCCGAGCCGGTTGACCCCATGGTCGACGAGGAACGCCTGCGTTACCGCCAGGCCTACGCGGAACTTTTTGAACAGACCCTGGTCCGGGGCATGCGCGAGGGATGCTTCCGCCCGGACCAGAACCCGAAACTCAGCAGTGCCGCCACGGTCGGTGCCATTGCCGAAGCACTGGTCGGCCCCCTGTCACCCGCCGCCGACGGGCTCGACAGGGAAAAGGCCGACCAGCTGATCCATGACGTCGTACGGCTCTGCCTGCAGGCCGTACGGGCACCCGGAGGACAGCAGCAATGAACGCACCCTTTGAGACCAACCAGGACAGTACCTTCCTGGCGGACACCCATGACGTCTTCAACCAGCCGCCGGCACTTGAGGACTACAACCTCTACCGCGAGGATCTCGCCCTCCAGGAAGCGATACGGCGCGAAGGCGCCGCGCGGGCAGAGAGCGAACTCGACGTATACGGCGCCATCACCGGCCGCTCGGACGTCATCGAACTCGGCCACAGCGCCAACGCCAACAAGCCTGAGCTCCACACCCACGACCGCTTTGGCCACCGCATCGACGAAGTGCGCTTCCACCCTGCCTACCATGAGCTCATGACCATGGCGCTGGAAGGCGGCCTGCACAGCGCCCCCTGGACCGATCCCGGCGAAGGCGCCCACGTGCTGCGTGCCGCGCGCTACTACATGCACAGCCAGGTGGAAGCAGCCCACTGCTGCCCCATCACCATGACGTTTGCCTGTGTCCCGGCGCTCCGGAAACAGCCCGAGCTGGCGGAATACTGGCTGCCCAAGATCCTCAACCGCCACTACGACCCCCGCAATGTGCCGGACTCGGAGAAACAGGCCGTCACCATTGGCATGGCCATGACCGAGAAACAGGGCGGTTCCGACGTACGCGCCAACACCACCAGGGCTTACCCGCTGGCGGAGGAAGGCCCGGGCAAGGCGTACCAGCTGGTAGGTCATAAGTGGTTCGTATCAGCACCCATGTGCGATGCTTTCCTGGTCCTCGCCCAGGCCTCCGGTGGCCTGAGCTGCTTCCTGATGCCGCGCTGGCGCCCGGACGGTACGAAGAACGCGATGCAGATCCAGCGCCTGAAGAACAAGATGGGCAACGTCGCCAACGCCTCCAGCGAGGCGGAGCTGCGCGGCGCCCACGCCTGGATGGTGGGCGAGGAAGGCCGGGGCGTGGCCACCATCATCGAGATGGTCGCCATGACCCGCTACGACTGCATGATCGGCTCCGCCGCCGGCCAGCGCCAGGCGGCCGCCCAGGCCCTGCACCATTGCGCCTACCGGGATGCCTTCGGCGGCCGACTGAACCAGCAGCCGCTGATGCAGAACGTGCTCGCGGACCTGGCCCTTGAGAGCGAGGGCTCGGTGGCGCTGACGATGCGCATGGCACGCGCCATGGACCACCAGGACGATCCGGAGGAACGCAACCTGGTTCGCCTGGTCACGGCCGTGGGCAAGTACTGGATCTGCAAGCGCACGCCCCAGCACGCCTATGAGGCCATGGAATGCATCGGCGGCAGCGGCCTGATGGAGGACTGCATCATGCCGCGGCTGCTGCGCGAATCCCCCGTCAACGCGATCTGGGAGGGCAGCGGCAATGTCCAGTGCCTGGACG
Organism: Halovibrio salipaludis; assembly: GCF_002286965.1. Classification (GTDB taxonomy): domain Bacteria; phylum Pseudomonadota; class Gammaproteobacteria; order Pseudomonadales; family Oleiphilaceae; genus Halospina; species Halospina salipaludis. The sequence goes on from NZ_NSKD01000001.1 coordinate 234,485, forward strand.
TACTGCGCGCGATGAACCGGGAGCCCGGCGTGCTCGACAGCTTCTTCGCGGAAGTGAACCGGGCGCGCGGCATGAACCCCGACTTCGACGCCTTCACGGGCGAGCTGGAGGACGAGTTCCGCAACAGCCACAACCTGGAATACCGCGCCCGCAACCTCACGGACCGCATGGCGCTGGCCATCCAAGCCTCCCTGCTGCTGCGCGGCGCCAGCACAACCGTGGCACAGGGCTTCTGTGCGGGCCGCCTGCGCCGGCGCGACCACTTCCAGTTCGGCAACCTGCCGGACGACGTTGACTGCGCCGCCCTCATCGAGCGCGCCACGCCCAGCGTGGAGGACTGATGGAGCCCCCGCACGTGGGCGTCATGACGCTACACTTCCAGGTCTATGGCTGCGAGACCGTGCGGGACAAGAAGCGGGTATTCGCCCCCATGCGCCGGATCTGGGGAAAAGAACCGGATCTGGCCGTGGCCGAGATCGCCGATCAGGACGACCCCGGCCTGGCCACCTGGAGCGTGGTCACCACAGGCCCGGACCCCCAACTGCTTCAGCACCGTCTGCAGGAAGTCGAAAAGGCCATCCTGGCGCGTATTGATGCGCCGATTCTGGATACCAAGGTCGAGATCGACTGATGTGCCCCAGCTTGACGGCCCCTGCATGATCCGTAGACTTTAAAAGGAGTGATAGGAAATCAAGCGTTTGAAGAGGGACCTATGTCAAGCACCGATGCACTTCCATATGAGCTTCCCGAAACGCCCCGCCGAAAGATCGGAGTTCTTGCCGAAATCGTTGACATTCCCAGAACCCGCTTTCTGGATGTCAGTGACAAGGACGCACTAAAAGCCCTGAGCGGACTGATCCTCTACCGTCACCTCGACCGACAGAAAGAGCGGGAGGTCAACCGCCACTGGGCAACGCTACCGCAACCACTCCAGATGTCACTCCGAAAACAGCGTAACTTTGCACTGGTCAATCCCAACTGGGGAATCTGGTCCCTCTCGACCGAGGAGCTGGAGAATCAACATGACTGGGTCCAGAGCATCAACAATATCGCGCAGCTTCTTGGGCTTGGTGGCCTGTCTATAGCCCAATTCAAGAAGGTTCTGCGTTTTCTCGAAAAGGGACGCCTCGCCGGTGTTGCCGCTCTCCTGCTCGCCGGAACCTTCCTGACTGTCAAGAATCTTGAAGGACGGAAAATCGACGCTGAAATGGTACGCCGGCTCAAGGAGGAGGGGGAGCTGTGACGGTTGACGAGATCCCTTCACATCTTCGGGTAGAGGCCAGCACCCGCACCATCAGGCTCTTTACCAGCCGGTGGTTCGTACTGCTCCGCCATGGCCTTCCCTTGATCGTGCTCATTATTGTTTACTGGCTTCTAGGTTCACCACCACTGGTGGTTCTTGAGTCTCTGATCCTGATTGTGCTGGTCATTGGGCTATGCACCAGTGCGGTTCGCTATATTACGCTGGCGATCCTGTCATGGCTGGACACCGGACAACCAAAGGAAACGTTGCTGGAACTGGAAAACGGCACGCTCCGACTGACATTGGATGACATCAACGAAACCGTGCCACTGGCCGACTGTGAGCGCATCGACGTCTCCCGGAAACGCTGGTGGGTAGCCCCCCACCTTGCGTTCACGATCAGGCGGCAGGACGGGTATAGTCGACGGGTTGAAACCAACATCGATCTGCCCGAGCTGCGTAAGGCGCTGGCCACCATCAGTGACACAGTACTCCCCTCTGTACGGCAGCAGGCACGGGAGCAAATGCCCTGAATCCGGGAGACAATCGCCTCAGCTACCATCCAGAAGACAGCACACCCCTTTCAGCCTGGATTCAGGCTCGCTTCCAGGATAGGCTCAGAATCAGCCAGCTTATCAACGCCAGGGAGGATGATCCCATGCACGGCAAATGTCTCTGCGGGTCGATCCAGGTGACCGCCCCCGACCAGGATGAAATCAGTGTCTGCCACTGCACCATGTGCCGGCGATGGGGCGGGGCCCCGATGTTCGCTGTGCACTGCGGCCCCGAAGTACAGTTCAGCGGCAGCGCCACACCTTCCACCTATCGTTCCTCAGAATGGGCGGAACGGGGCTTCTGCCCCAGCTGCGGCACCCACCTGTACTTCCACTACCTGCCGCAGGATGATTACGTGTTGGCGGCCGGTCTCTTCCAGGACCCTGAGGATTTCCGGATAACCGGCCAGATCTTCATTGATGATAAGCCGTCCTACTACGCTCTTGCCAATGAAACGGAGACGCTGACGGGGGAACAGGTGATTGCTCAGTTTGGAGGAGCGTCTTCTTCATAGGCTGGGAAAGGGATCGATTCCGATGAAACCGAAGATCAGCCTGATCACCCTGGGCGTTGACGACCTCGACAGGGCGATCCGCTTCTATAACGAAGGCCTCGGCCTGCCCCGGTACGAATTCGAGAGCGAGGGCGTTGCCTTCTTCAGCCTGGAAGGCACCTGGCTGGCGCTGTACCCGAGGGAGGAACTGGCCCGTGATATCGGGCTCACCAGTACAGGGGAACCGGGCTTTGCGAGCGTCACCCTGGCGCATAATGCCCCCAGCCGGGAGGACGTCGATGTCGTTCTGGCCCAGGCCGTCGCAGCCGGCGCCACCCTCATCAAGCCCGCAGAGGAGGTCTTCTGGGGCGGGTACTCGGGGTATTTCCAGGACCCGGAGGGCCACTACTGGGAAGTTGCATTCAATCCTTTCGTGGACCTGACATAGCCGGATGAGGAGAACAGGATGTCAGTCCAATTACTCGATACGGTGCGTTCCAGCCCTGAAGAAACAGAGCAGGGACACCGGGCGGTACTGGAAGCGCTTACACAAACCCTGGGATCTGATGCTGATCCGTCCCTGCTTTACCGGTTAGCGGATGGATTCACGGCGCAACACTTCAACAAGTCGGAGGCCGTTCTCCTGGCCGGCGAGCAGTGGCACCAAGTGATCCTCATCGAGCAGGGTATGCTCAGGCTTTGCTACTGCGACCAGGATGGACGGGAGTTCAACAAGGGGTTCTTTCATGAGGGCCAGCTGATCTGGCCCATCGCGCCGAGTGCCCGACAGGCCGCCAGCCTTTTCAGTATTCTGTGCCTGGAACACTGCTCAATCCAGGTGGCGGATTTTGCGTGGTTCAAGCGGCACCTTGAAGCTGCCGGTTCCTGGTCCGGGTTCGCATTGCCCTTCACGGAGTGGCTGGCGGAGGAAAAATTCCTGCGGGAGTACGAATTTCTCCTCTATTCCGCCCTTGAGCGCTATCAGCGTTTCCGGGATCAATATCCGGAATTGGCGGAACGAATCCCTGATTACCACCTGGCTTCCTACCTTGGAATGAGTAACGTCACGCTTTCGCGACTCAAGCGGTGCTGTGTTTAACCTGTGTTAATGCACCCGTCCCGCACGTGGTGGAGGATGCGGTTGTTCCAAGTGATATGGGAGCAATCGTAATGAATGAACTCAGTGAACAGACCGTGCTTGTCACCGGCGGAACCAAGGGCATCGGCCTCGCCATCAGCCAGGCTTTCTCCAGACAGGGTGCCCGGGTCATAACGGTCGGGCGCCATCATTCCGATGAACCGGCCTCCGCCCACCATATCCAGGCTGACCTGAGCACGCCTGAAGGCTGCCGACAAGTGGCAGATTACGTGCGGGAGACGGAGACCAGACTGGATGTCCTGGTGAATAACGCGGGCATGGCCCGGTTCTCAACGCTGGGAGCCACCGACGATGGGCCGCTGGAAGCCCATATGGCCCTCAATCTTCTAGCCCCCTATCGGCTGGTACGTGACCTCCTGCCCCAACTGCGGGAAAGCAGTGGTTGTGTCATCAATATCTCATCCTACTTTGCCCGTCGCATGTTGCCCGACCGTCCTTCCTCCGCCTACTCGATGACCAAGGGAGGCCTTGATGCACTTACAGGCGCCCTCGCCTTCGAACTGGGACCGGAAGGGATCAGGGTCAATGGTATAGCTCCGGGGACTGTGGATACGCCTCAGTTCCACCAGAACCTGGAGGGGTTACCGGAACAGGCACGCATCAGCTTCCAACAGGCCATACCCCAGCTGTACCCGCTGGGACGCCTCGGCCAACCGGAGGACATTGCAGCAGTCGCATGCTTCCTTGCTTCGCACCAGGCAAGCTGGATGACTGGCGCCGTGATTCCGGTGGACGGTGGACTCACAACTCATTGAGGGGACAATGCAGGCAAAAGCGGTAATCAAGCATGTGGAGCTGAAAGCGGTAGCGGACCTGAAAGGCACACGGCAAGCCCTCAAGAACCTGGCAAGGCACACGCGGACGGAACCCGGCTGTATAGTGTTCGAGATTCATGAACACGACGATAACCCTGGCTTTTTCAGCCTGTGGGAACACTTCTTTGACCAAAGCGCCTTTGAACAGCACTTGGCTCAACCCCATACCCGGGCTTTCTTCGAAGAGGGGTGGGCACAGCTGGTACGAAGACAGAATCTGCGGTTATTGTAGCCACATGCTCAGCTACGCGCACACCATGGCACGCTCATCACCTGCTGCTGGCAGACCGGCTATGGATGAGGCGATTCACGGAGGAAGGATACAGGGTCCAGTCCCTCGATCACGAACTGCACGCCCCCTCCACGAGCCCGGCCCAGAGGCGCCCAATAAAAAAGCCGGGCATTAAGCCCGGCTTTTCCAACCCATGAGATCGAGGCACGGTTACTGGTCCGTGCTCTCCTCAACGTCATCACCGGCTTCCTCGGCCGTCTCGCCCATTTCATCGGCGGTCTCTTCGGCCGTTTCCTCCGCCTGCTCCATGGAGTCCTCCTGGGTACCAGTCAGGTCCTCGGTGGTTTCCTCGGCGCTGTCAGCGGTATCCTCGGCCATTTCCTCCATGTTCTCGCCCGCTTCCTCCATGGAGGAATCATCACCGCAACCGGCAAGGCCCAGCGCTGCAACAAGTGCGAAACCAATCATCCATTCACGTTTCATAGCGACACCTTCCTTCTCATCTGGAATGTGCCGCGAACTTTCACATCATTTGACGCCCCAGGCAATAACAGGGCAATTACCATTAATTCAGGCTGATCAGAGCTTTACCCTCACCGGTCAAGATTTTCCGGACCACCGCCGGACTACAGATCGTCGTTCAGCGAGATCATCTGGGTCTTGCTGATGCGGTGCCTGTAGATCTCACGCAGGTACTTGATCGCCTTCTTGATGTTGTCCCGGTTCAGCCGGATGTCGTTGATCGAAACGAAGTTGCTCCGATCATGGCACATCTCCCGGTACTTCTTTTCATACATCGGCTTGATGGCGTACCAGTTGGTATCGAGGATCTTGGCCGGGTTCTCGAACTCGTTGAGCATCTGATCCACCAGCTCTTCATCAAACTCCTCGTTCTTGATGAACTGGAGCATGCTGCGATCCAGGGTGTCATCGAAGCGTGCGCTCTCGTTGGCGAAACAGCGCTTGATGTAGGCCGTGATCAGGGTCAGGAAGTCATCGCTCAGGCACGGGCTCTTGACCACCAGCGTGGTCAGCGAGAGGTTCGCCGAAGCCCCGATCACCAGCGCGTAGCGCTTGAGGGTGGTGTTCGGGAAGAGCGCGTTGAGATGTGTCTTGAGCCGGTTCAGGTCCACATAGGAGAGCTTGTAGTCCTTGGGCAGTGACACGATCGAGACAATGGACGAGCAGTTCTGGAAGAAATGCAGGTCGCTCAGGGTCTCGGCGTTGTAGCCGGAATCCCGGAAGCGCTTGAGCCGCTCGCGGTAGCGCTCGGACTCGATCGGCAGCAGGCTCACGCCCTCGATGGCCTGGGTCACCTTGTTGAAGTGCGGCAGGTCGATGGAGCGGTAGAAGAGGTCGTCGATGTCCAGCCGCGACTCCTCATCAAAGCGCTTACGGTCGCTGACATCATGGGGCGTGGTCGGTACCACGGACTCCGCATAGGCCACGGCCACCGGCCCGGCCAGGCTCATGAACAGGTCGTTGGCGTCCAGGCGGATGGTCTCTCCGATGTCCACGCCGGCACGACGGAAGTAATCCTCGTCGTAATCGGTGGTCACGGCCTGGGCCGTGAGGATGTTGAAGATCTGCTGGGAGATGTACTGGTTGGCGTACTTCTCCATGGCGTTCACATCCACGTACTGGATATTGCCGTCATCCGTCTGCTCCGCGTAGCGCATGATGTCGTTGGAGATCAGCATCATGGCATTCCAGGGCCGGATGCGGTTCATCATGTTCTCGTCGCTCGTCTCCTCCGTGTCGAAGTTGTAGGAGAAGTCCCACTCCTCGGAGAGGTATTTGCACAGCAGACGCCCAGCGTTGATGTGCAGCGCCTCGGACATCTCCACCTGGTTGTCCTGGATGTTGGGCAGGATGCAGATCCCGCTGGTGAAGATGGGCTCGAAGATGAAGGCGTGATCCTGGTTCTGGAGGCCAGTATCCTCCAGCTTGGGATCGAAGGTCTTGCGCATGTAGGCGTACTGCTGGGCCAGCCCGAACTCCGAGGCCATGCCGGAACCGGTGCCACCACCGGCGGAAAAGATGTAGAAATAGAGCCGCGACTGGTTCGCCTTGATACCGCAGGAGTCGATCAGGTAGGAGTGGATGAACTTCCAGTCCTCGTTGCTGAACTGCTGGGTATCCTTGTTGAGGATGATCTTGGCCAGGTACTGGCCGAGGATGGGCGCATTACCCGCACCGCCGGCGTGCACCTCGGAAAGATCCATGATCTTGAGCTTGTTGTAGTCATCCAGGAGGTAGTTGTCGTCCTCCTTGTTGTGGGTCAGCTGGATACGGCCCTCAATGTCCTTGTCCAGATCCCCGAGCATGACCATGGGCTCGATCAGGAATACCGGTTTCACCGAGTTCGGGGTGGGCAGGTTGAGGCTGTTGCGGATCCAGCGCATCGGGCCCACTTCCTTCTCGCGGCTGCGCCGTTCCTCGCTGTTCAGCTCCTGCAGGTAATAGGTGCGAGCACTGTGCACCAGTGCAGCAACATCCAGCGCGATGTTGGAACCGCAGCGCCCCAGCCCGATCAGGCATACGGACGGGAAGACCTGATCATTGCGCCCGGTCTTGTCCGGCGCCGCACCGGTAATGGTGTTGGGGAACACATTGGCCCGGAGCTCATCCAGGTTCGACAGGATCTGGTCAAGATCCTTCTCGGTAAAGTACATATAGGGCTCCGGTGACGTGCTGCTCTGGCCACCAGTGCCTGAACGGCGGCGCGTCCCACCCGACTTGCCCTTGCCGCTTGATTTTCCCTGGCTGGCACGGCCGGTCTTCTGGTCGCCAGTGGGCTCCCCGGCCGACTGCTCCGCGTGATCTTCCCCGGTCGTCGTGTTCGACTCGCTCATGACCTGATACCTGTCTCTGTGCCGCGCTGAATGGATGGCAGGTTACTGGATTTTCACCCTCCATCAAGATAGCTTGCCCAGCGCGATTCGCAATCCATCGGTTGCAATTCGACACATACCCGAACGAAGCGCCGGAGGCGACGGGTGCTGGTCTGGCGTAAGCTCAGTCCTTATACTTTCTGGTTTGGGCACCTGACACGAACGCCCTGCAACCATACTGGAGCCCAAGCAGTCATGAGCGGCCAGAGAAAAACCGCACAAGCCAGTCTGGAGGCAATGTACCGGATCTTCACCATTCCGGAGGCCCCGGACTCGACGCTCAGCCGTCTGGACCAGGATATCTCCCGGAACCTGACCGGCTTCCTCCAGGACCACATCGTGGCCCTGGAGCGCGAAATGGGCGAAATGGAGAAGGACTTCCAGGACCCCCGCGTTCCGGAGAAACCCATTTTCGTGTCTGAACAGGCCCAGTTCCTTCTGGACAAGCTGGTCTCCCAGTCCGTCCACACGGCATCCCCCAGTTTTGTGGGGCACATGACCTCGGCCCTGCCGTATTTCATGTTGCCGCTGTCCAAGATCATGATCGCGCTCAACCAGAACCTGGTGAAGACCGAAACCTCCAAGGCCTTCACACCGCTGGAGCGCCAGGTCCTGGGCATGCTCCACCATCTGGTCTATGGCTGCGAGGACGCCTGGTACCGGCAATGGATGCATGACCCGCATCACGCCCTTGGCGCCATGTGCTCCGGCGGCACCATCGCCAACCTCACGGCGCTGTGGGTCGCACGCAACCAGGCCTTCCCCCCGGAGGGCGGGTTCCGGGGCGTTCACCGAGAGGGCCTGTTCCGCGCGCTGCGCTTCTACGGCCATGAAGGGGCTGCGGTGCTCGTTTCCTCGAGGGGGCACTACTCGCTCACCAAGGCAGCCGATGTGCTCGGGATCGGCCGGGACAATCTCATCCCCGTAGCCACGGATGCCGATAACCGCATCGACCCGGACGCCCTGCGCGACCGCTGCCTGGAGCTCCAGCGCCAGAAGATCAAGGTTCTGTCGATCGTGGGCATTGCCGGCACCACGGAAACCGGGCACGTGGATCCACTGGAAACCCTGGCGGATATCGCCCAGGAATTCCGGGCCCACTTCCATGTGGATGCGGCCTGGGGCGGGCCCACACTTTTCTCCCGCCAGCACCGGCACCGGCTCAAGGGCATCGAGAAGGCGGACTCCGTCACCATTGACGCCCACAAGCAGCTCTACACGCCGCAGGGCGCGGGCATGGTGCTGTTCCGCAATCCGGCCTCGGTGAGCGTGATCGAACACCACGCCCAGTACATCATCCGCAAGGGGTCCAAGGACCTGGGCAGCACCACTCTGGAAGGCTCACGCCCTGGCATGGCCATGCTGATCCATTCCGGGCTGCGCATCATCGGACGGGAAGGCTACGAGATCCTGATCGACCAGGGCATTGAGAAGGCCCAGTCCTTTGCGGCCATGATCCGCGAGCACGAGGATTTCGAGCTGATCACCGAGCCCGAGCTCAACATCCTCACCTACCGCTACTCTCCAGCCCGCACCCAGGCGGCCCTGGAGCAGGCGGACGAGGCGGCGGCTGAACGCATCAATGCCAGCCTCAACCGCATCACCCGGTTCATCCAGAAAACCCAGCGGGAGCGCGGCAAGTCCTTTGTCTCACGGACCCAGCTGGAGCCGGCCCAGCACAACCACTACCCCTGCGTGGTATTCCGGGTCGTTCTGGCCAACCCGCTGACCACCCATGACATCCTCAGTGACATGCTGGAGGAGCAGTCGGGCATCGCGCGCGAAGAGCGTATTGCCGGGGAGCGCCGGGCGCTGGAGTCCGCCGTTGCCTCGGTTCTGGAAGGCACGGAACAGGCGGCTCAGTAGAGCGCCTGCTCCTCTTCCAGTACATCCTCGATCACGTCCAGGAAGATCTCATCCGCCTCGCTGTGGGCCTCTGGAATCCGCACTATGGTCTCGGCACTGATCTCCCTGGCGATCCGTTCCCGGGCGTCGCGCTCCTGGCGATGCTCACGGGCGATCTCCATACAGCGCGCAGCCACTGTGGGTTCGCTCAGGACCTTGCGGATGAAGCCCCTGAGTTCATCAATGACCTTCTGCTGGCGGCTTTCAGTGGGCGTTGTCATCAATCTCTCCTGGCTTGGGGCGGTTACTGGATGGATTCACCCGCCCCAGTATAGCAATGCATCAGACGAAGATGCCGCGCAGCGTGAAATAGAACATGGCGGCCAGCAAGCCGGAGGCCGGCACCGTGATCACCCAGGCGGCCACGATCTTGAGCATCAGATGGCGCTTGACCATCTCCTCCTGGTAGATTTTCTTCAGCCGCTTGCGCTCCTTCTTCTTCAGGCGCACTTCCGTCTGCTTCGCCTTCGCCTGGCGGATCATGGCCTCCATCTCCTCGACGGAGGCCCGGCGGAAGTCATCCAGGAACGCCTGCAGCTGCTCCCGGTCATCCCCCCTGTGATGCTCGAGGATGCCGTGCAGACGGCTGGCGTAATTGGTCTTGAGGAATTCCCGCAGGAAGCCGACCCCGAAGACCGCGCCCAGCGCGATATGGGTCGAGCTCACCGGCAGGCCCAGCTGGGAGGCGATGATCACGGTAATGGCCGCCGCCAGAGCAATGCAGTAGGCGCGCGTCTTGTCCAGCTCCGTGATCTCGGTGCCAACCACCCGGATCACACGCGGCCCGAACAGTGCCAGACCCACGGCCAGACCCAGTGCCCCCACCAGCATGACCCAGAGCGGGATGGGCGCCTGCCCGGCAATGTCGCCGCTGGTAATCGCCTCGTTGATCGCCGCCACCGGCCCGATGGCATTGGCCACATCGTTGGCGCCATGGGCAAAGGAGAGCAGGGCTGCGGCAAAGATCAGCGGAATGGTGAAAAGCCCGTTCACGCCCTCGGGAGAGTTCGCCATGGTCGCCGCCTGGCCCACGATGCTGGCCCGCACCACCAGAAAGGCGATGGTTGCGATCACCAGGCCCACGCCCGCAGCTTCCAGGAAGCTGGCGTCCCAGATCTCAGGCAGCGCCTTGATGACCAGGTAAGTGGTGAAGGCCCAGGCCATGATGGCGATCAGCCAGGGCACGACACGACGGGCCGCCATCACCCGGTCCTGTTTGTAGAGAACGGTCAGCTTAACCAGGTAAAGAAAGGCTGCGGAAATCACACCACCCAGCACTGGAGAAATGACCCAGGAGGCAACGATACTGCCCATCACGCCCCAGTTGGCGATGGCCAGCCCGCCCGCGGCCAGCCCCGCACCGAGCACCCCGCCCACAATGGAATGGGTAGTGGACACGGGAGCGCCGATAACTGTGGCAAGGTTGAGCCACATAGCCCCGGCCAGCACCGCCCCGGTCATCAGCCAGATGAAGTTGCGGGGGTCGCCCACCATCTCCGGATTGATGATGCCGCCCTTGATGGTGCTGATCACCTCGCCCCCGGCAATCAGGGCACCCGCGGCCTCGAAGATGGCGGCTATGATCACGGCCCCGGTCATGGTCAGGGCCCCGGAACCCACCGACGGCCCGACGTTGTTGGCTACGTCGTTGGCGCCGATGTTCATGGCCATGTAGCCACCGAAAAGCGCGGCCACCAACAGCAACGGAGAGCCCGGAACGGTCAGCCCCCCGAAATGCATGAAGGCCCAGATCAGGAGCAGGAACAGCGCCCCAACGCCCAGACGGAACAGGCGGGCGGCGGAAGCATCGGAAGAGAGGTAGTCGGCAGCGGAGTCAGGAACGGCTGGCTGGGTCATGAGTCATCACCACTGGGCACGTCGAATGGTTGTTCGCACGCGCACTATAATGGAGCCTGTCACAGAAATGAAACCTCCGTCACACTCTGAAACGGTGGCCACTCACCCCTGACGCTGTCGGATCAGTGCCTCCTGCGCCACGGAGGCCACAAGCTCCCCCCTGCGGTTGAAAAGCGTGCCCCGGTTCATCCCCCGTCCGGAAGACGCACTGGGACTGTCCATGTCGTAGAGCAGCCAGTCATCGAGGCGCAGGGCACGATGGAACCAGATGGCGTGATCCAGGCTCGCAACCTGCATGCCCGGCGTTGAGAACCCGGCCCCGTGAGGTCGCATGGACGTGGCGAGCAGTCCGAAGTCCGAGGCATAGGCGAGGATCGCCCGGTGCAGGACAGGATCATCCGGAAGCGGACCACGCGCCCGGAACCAGCTCTGGCGGGAGGGATCCGCGGGTTCCGGCCTGAGCGGATCTTCTGGCTCAACCGGGCGGATGTCGATGGCGCGCTCTTTCATCATCTGTTCGCGCCGTTCCTCCGGGATCAGATCACGCACCTGTTCCCGCAGCGTCTGCTCGGAAGTCAGCGTTTCCGGATCCGGCGCAGTGGGTGCATCAAACTGGTGCTCAAAGCCGTCCTCTGCCACCTGGAAGGAGACCATGGCAGTGAGAATCTCGCGCTCATCCTGGCGGGCAATCACCCTGCGAACACTGAAGGTGCCACCATCACGCACGCGCTGGACCTCGTAATCGATACCGCGATGGGGGTTGCCAGGGCGCAGGAAATAGGCATGCATGGAGTGCGCCAGCCGCCCCTCGACGGTACGGCTGGTGGCCATCAGGCCCTGACCGAGCACCTGGCCCCCGAACACATTGGGAAAGCCGAGATCATCGCTTTCACCACTGAAATGGTCGTCGCCGAGGGGCGCGACATCCAGCAGCCCCACAAGCTTGCGCGTTACCTCTTCCATTCACCGGCTCCCGTTATCAACCTGATTCTCAGGCCGGCAGAATGGCCGGCACTTCCCTGGACAGCGACTGCTTCTCGCCCGCACAGTCCCCGGTGACCGCGAAGCCCAGCAGATCGCCGTTCTCCGACCGGAACAGGGCACGCAGGCTGCGCCCTTCCCCCTCGACATGCCATTCACCGGCCGCGTCCGCGGGTGGCGGGCACACGGCCACCGGGCAGGCGGGCGTTTTCACGGTCACCGGCATGCTGCCGTAGTGCACGGGCGTACGCTCACCCGCAAGGGTCTTCGCCAGTGCCCGCGCCGCCGCCATCAGCGGCATGACGTAGGGCAGCACGTGCCCGCAGACCTCGGCGCAATCCCCCAGGGCATAGACGCCCGGAGCGCTGGTCTCCAGATACTGGTTCACCCGGATGCCCCGGCCGCACTCGATGCCAGCGGCCGCCGCCAGCTCCGTCCGCGGTTGCAGGCCCACGGCCGCCACCCCCAGATCCGCCTCAATCACGCGCCCGTCATCCAGGGTGACGCTGACACCCTCACTGGTTCGATGTACCGCTCTGGCACTGTGTTGCAGGTGGAACCGGACCCCGGCCTCTTCCAGCCCGGCCCGTACCGCCTCCGATGCGGCTTCCGGCAGCAGCGCCGGAAGAACCCGCGGATCCGGGGCGACAACCTCCACCTCGAAGCCACCGTTGATCAGGTCATTGGCGAACTCACAGCCGATCAGACCACCCCCCAGGATCACGACCCGGCGCGCGCCGGCCACACCCTCACGGAAGTGGCCATAGTCCGTGAGGTCATTCACCTGATAGAGGGCGTCCATGCCATCGCCTTCGAGTGGAATACGGACGGGATTCGCGCCCCAGGCCAGGATCAGACGGCCATAGTCGAGTGTTCCGGCGCCCGTGGTAATCCGGCCGGCTTCCGGATCAATGGCCTCAATCCGGGTATGGGTCATGATGCGCGCATTGAGCGCCTCAGCCTGGGTATCCGCATCCGCCTGGGCCAGCTCGTCGGCGGCCTTGCCCTTGGCAAAGCCGTTGGAGAGCATGGGCTTGGAATAGCTGCGCCCATCGTCGGCCGTGACTAATACCAGCGGAGTTTCCGTATCGAGCTTGCGCAACTCCCGGGCCAGGGTATAACCGGACAGTCCGGTTCCAATGATGACGATGGGCAGGGTCTGATTCTGGCTCATGGGCGGGCTCAGTCGATCTCGACCATCTCGAAGTCTTCCTTGCCCACACCACAGTCCGGGCAGGTCCAGTCCTCGGGCACGTCCTCCCAGCGGGTGCCCGGCTCAATGCCATCCTCGGGCCAGCCTTCCGCTTCGTCGTAGATGAATCCACAGACTACGCACTGCCACTTTTTCATGGCCTACTCCTTAACGAATGACAAACATGGAGCGCATTCTAACCAAACACTACCCCCGGATTACACCCGACAGTGTCAGAATCGGGACAATCGGGGCCCGCGGCGTTATACTCGCGCCTCTCAAATCCACCCCTGACCGCGGAGAGCACGTCCAGCCATGTCCCTGAACACAGCTGAAATGCAACAGGTTTTCGACGAGGCCGACTGCATCTACACGGAAGGCCAGGTCAGTGAGGCCATGGATCGACTAGCCAGCGAGGTCACCGCCACCATCGGCGACCAGGATCCACTCATCCTCTGCATCATGAACGGCGGTCTGGTGGTTGCGGGCCAGCTTCTGCCCCGTCTGGCCTTTCCATTGCAGCTGGACTACGCCCAGCTCTCCCGCTACCGGGGCAATACCACCGGCGGGGAACTGGAATGGAAGGTTCACCCGCAGACCCGGCTGAGCGGACGCACGGTGCTGATCGTTGACGACATCCTCGACGAGGGCGACACCCTGGCCGCGCTGACCGAGGCCTGCCAGACCGAAGGCGCGGAACGGGTCTGGACACTGGCACTGGTGGAAAAACATCACGACCGCAAGAGCCAGCCCGGTTTCGAGGCGGATTTCATCGGCCTGCAGACCCCGGACCGTTACCTGTTCGGCTACGGCATGGACTACCAGGGCTACTGGCGCAACGCACCCGGCATCTACGCGGTCCGGGGCCTGTAAGCTGATGGAGGGAACCACCATGGGGTTTCGCCCGCGCCCCTGGCACTGGCTGCCCCGGGACCAGCGCCGGGTGGTCCGGCACCGTGGTTCCCTGACACGGCTGCTGCGTGGTTTTACGCGTCACGGTTTCCGGGTGCGCGTGCTGCGCGAGGGTTATCGCCTTCCGAAAGCGGACGAAGCCAGGGAACTCGGCCTTCCAGCCCGCCAGAAGGCGTGGATTCGGGAGGTTCAGCTGATCGGCGACGACACCCCATGGGTCCAGGCGCGCACGGTCATCCCGCTGCACTGTCTCGAAGGCCCGAACCGTCGCCTTCGCCACCTGGGGAACCGCCCGCTGGGCTCCGCGCTTTTCGGCCGCCACCCCTGGTCCCGTGAGGCATTCACCTGCGGTCAGGCGCAGCCGCCCGGGCATGCCACCCAGTACCCGGCGCGACGCTCGCGTTTCCGCCGCGGCCAAGGTACCCTGCTGGTCACGGAGTGCTTCCTGCCTCCTCTGTGGGACGACATCAGGGACCAGGCCGTACGCCGTCACCCGACCCACGGGGACAGCCTCCGACCACTCTAGTCACGGGCCGCAACGGACAGGGAACCATGACGACGACACGCCTGCAGCCTGCACTGGACCGGGCGCGTGAGCGCCTGCCGGATTTCATACAGCTGATGCGGATCAACCGGCCCATCGGCAGTCTGCTCCTGCTCTGGCCCACCTGGTGGGCACTCTGGCTGGCCGCCGACGGTATCCCGAGCCTGGCCAACCTGGTGATCTTCACCCTCGGGGTCTTTTTCATGCGCGCCGCCGGCTGCGTCATCAACGACTTCGCCGACCGCAACCTCGACGGCCACGTCAAACGCACCCGCGAACGCCCCCTCGCCACCGGCCGCGTGCGCCCTGGCGAGGCCATCGCCCTGTTTCTGACTCTCTGCCTGGTGTCTTTCCTGATGGTGGTGTTCTTCACCAACCGTCTCACGCTCTGGCTGTCCTTCGGCGGCGTGGCCCTGGCCTTCATCTATCCGTTCATGAAGCGTTACACGCACCTTCCCCAGATCGTACTCGGGGCGGCCTTCTCATGGGCCATTCCCATGGCCTGGGCAGCGGAGGCCGGCGAGGTCACCCGCATTGCCTGGCTGCTCTATATCGCCAACCTGGTCTGGACCGTGGCCTACGACACCCTCTACGCCATGGTGGACCGGGATGACGACCTGAAGATCGGCATCAAGTCCACGGCCGTACTCTTCGGAGACATGGACCGGGCCGCCGTGGGCACCCTCCAGGTCACGACCCTGCTCACACTCCTGCTGGTGGGCGTCCAGACCAGCCTGGGCGTGCTCTTCATACTGGGCGTTCTCGCCATGGGCGGACTTTTCGGCTACCAGCAGTGGCTGATCCAGGGCCGGGAGCGTGAAAACTGCTTTCGGGCCTTCCTGAACAACAACTGGGCCGGCTTCGCGGTGTTCCTCGGGCTGGCACTGGATCTGGCGCTGTCATGAAACTGTCACACTGGGACGGTGTAATGGTGCCGTAACCCCATCGAAAGACGTGACTTCCATGGCTGAGAAAACCGTCCTGATTGTTGATGATGAAGCCTCCATCCGCGAGATGATCGCCGTGGCACTGGAAATGGCGGGCTATCACTACCTCGAGGCCGGCGATGCCCGCCAGGCGCACAGCCTGATCGTGGATGAGCGCCCGGACCTGATCATCCTCGACTGGATGCTGCCCGGGACCTCCGGCATTGACCTTGCCCGGCGCCTGAAGCGCGACGAAGGCACCGCCGAGATCCCCATCATCATGCTTACCGCCAGAACCGAGGAAGACAACCGGGTGCAGGGGCTCGAGGTGGGCGCGGACGACTACATCACCAAGCCCTTCTCGCCGCGGGAAATGGTGGCCCGGCTCAAGGCGGTGCTGCGACGCTCCACACCGCCCGGCCTGGATACACCGGTGGAAATCGGCGGCATCCACCTGGACCCCGTCGGTCACTGGGTGACCATCGACGGCGAACCTGTCACCATCGGGCCCACTGAATACCGCCTGCTGCAGTTCTTCATGACCCATCCGGACCGGGTCTACACCCGGGAGCAGCTGCTCGACCAGGTCTGGGGAGCCGGGATCTACGTGGAGGAACGCACGGTGGACGTGCACATACGCCGCCTGCGCAAGGTCCTGGGCGAAGCCCACGGAAAACTCGTTCAGACGGTCCGGGGTGCCGGGTACCGGTTCTCAACGCGCCAACAGTGAGCCACCAGGGATCCAATGAGTACAGGCCTCAAAAAACACCTGCGCCGGCTGGCCCTGCTCTTGACAGCGTCCCTGCTGGCGGGCTGGCTGCTCGGCCGCCCCACCCTGGTGCTCGCGCTGACACTGGCCTTCTATGCCGGCTGGATGCTGCATCAGTTGAACCGCCTTCACCGTTGGCTCGAGCGCAGCAACCAGGAGGCCGAACCCCCCGAAGCCCCCGGGCTCTGGGGCGAGGTCCTTGACGACATCTACCGCCTCCAGAAACGCCACCTGCGGGCCCGCGACCGACTGCAGAGCATGATCAACCGGATCCGGGAATCCACCAACGCCCTGCGTGACGGCGTTGTGATGACCGATGCCGCCGGCGCCATGGAATGGTGGAACCAGGCGGCGGAAAACCTGTGTGGTTTCAACAGCACCCAGGACCAGGGCGAATACATCCACAACCTGATCCGTACTCCGGAATTCCGCAGCTACTTCGAAGCCAAGGCGTACGCGGAGCCGCTGGAGATCGAGTCCCCGGCCCGTCCGCGCACACGACTGCAGATCGAGATCAACCTGTTCGGCGAGGACGACCGGCTCATCACCATCAAGGATGTGACACGGCTCTACCAGCTGGAGAAAATGCGGCGAGATTTCGTCAGCAACGTCTCCCACGAGATGCGTACGCCCCTGACGGTGCTGAGCGGCTACCTGGAAACGCTCGCCGAGCAGACCGACCGCATGCCTTCCGGCTGGCAGCGCCCGATGGACGCCATGCGCCACCAGGCCAACCGCATGGAGGCGCTGATCACGGATCTGCTGCTGCTCTCCCGGCTGGAGACCAGCGACCGCAACACCGGCGACGCGGAATGCAGGCCAGCGGATCTGCTGCGCCAGATCCAGCAGGACGCCATGGCCCTGAGCGGCGACCAGGAACACGAGATCGAACTGCGCATCGGTGACAACCGCAGCATCCGCGGGGACGCGGAACAGCTGCGCAGCGCCTTCTCGAACATCATCTTCAACGCGGTGAAATACACCCCTGGCGGCGGCCATATCCGCATTGATTACAGCGCCGGCTCCGAAGGCATTTCAGTCAGCGTTGCGGATGACGGGCCGGGCATCGACCCGGAACACATCCCGCGGCTCACGGAACGCTTCTACCGTGCCGACCCCAGCCGCAGCAAGGAAACAGGCGGGACCGGACTGGGCCTCGCCATCGTCAAGCACATCCTCTACAACCACGACGGGTACCTGAGCATCGACAGCACCCCCAACAGTGGCAGTACCTTCCGCTGCCATCTGCCCGCCAACCGCATCATCCCTGAAAACGGGCAATGAAGTGGCTCAGATCCTCCAGCTTCTGGGGGTCATCATCCACGAACCGCACCACCACCTGGACGAACTTCGTATCCGGGTCTTTTTCCTGGGCCTGGAGCTGATAGACGTAGCCGTTCAGCCGCGCCATCCTGTCTCCCAGATCCACGTCCACCACCGCCTGCTCCAGAATCTGCGGCATGGCGTCATCACGCCTGGCGCTGACCCGGACGTCATTCAGGGTAACCGCCCGCAGCACCCCTCGCAGCGTTGCCTGAGAGAAGCGCAGATCAACCATGGTGGCCTCCCTGCCACGGGCCCCGCCGGCCGGCTTACCGGTCTGTGGCAGTGGGGCGTTACCGCTCTCAACCGGGGCTTCCCCGGCCGGTGGCGGGGTTTCCTTTTTCTGGGACCGGCCACCACCGGTCAGAAGATCCGCGGACTGGCGGAAGGCATCACTGGAGGCTGATGCCTTCTGACCATCATCGCCGAGCTGACTGCCCAGCACCTTGCGCACCTTCTTCCCAAGGGATTCCGGGCTGAAGGGTTTGCCGAGGTAATCGGAAACCCCCTCGCGGATGGCTTCAACCACATGCTCCTTGTCACCACGGCTGGTCACCATCACAAAGGGCGTCTCACCATAGTGGCTGTGGCCCCGTGCCCACTGGAGAAGCTCCAGCCCCGACATCTCGGGCATCTCCCAGTCGCACAGGATCAGATCAAAACGTTCACGCCCCATCAGCGTCTGGGCCTTGCGCCCGTCCGCCGCCTCATGGAGTTCTATGGAGGGGAACTGGGAACGCATGGTCCGCCTGACCAGGTCCCTTACGAAGCTGGCATCGTCCACCACCAGGGCCTTGAGTTTGCTCATTGCGGGTAATCCGACATCGGTTTGCGGGAATACCCCCACTATAGACCTGAATGCCGACTGCTGCCCGTGGCCATGCCGATGTCAGCATTCTGCCATTAAGCGTGTAAGAGATTTCCTACACTGATGTAGGAAATGGTTGTTCTGTTACGTCGGAAACAACCTATTTCACCTGAATTGACTTTTCATGATTCTGATTATGAACGATTTTAATGAAACAGGTGACTGGAAGCGGGCAGCCCGGCGGTCTTGACCCACTCAACAACTGCCCCTGAGTTGGTATTGTTTCAACTGTCAGCGGACGACAGGGAAAGGACGCTACAGGGATGGTTTCCTCAGAGGAACTGAGGGGAAGCATGGAATAAAGGGATGTAATGCTTGAGGGACGCTGAACCAGAAGGCCGGCTCGGACGCCGGCTGGCCAGGGAGGGCCGGAGACAGACTCACAGGAGGTGGAAAGCGGGCAGGATGCCCACCGCTTTCGTCGGAAAGCGTTTCGCCAGTTTGAGGGATGGCCACGGCCATCCCTTTTTTATGCAGCGCCGTCCAGCCCGACCCCCGGAGCCCAGTACAGCCTTACCCGGTTGAACTCCTCGAATTCGTTGAGGTCCGGCCAGGTCCGCCCTTCCACCGTGGTGATCAGCCGGTAATCCTCATTGCCCAGATGCCGAAGCCGCGAATCCGCCATCAGAACCGCATCCGCACCCGCCTGGAAATCCCACAGCATGGGCCGGTTCTCCGGATCATAGAGTACATCAGCGGCCAGAAGCACTTCGGGGGGGGCCTCCTCGCGCCAGTCCCCGGCCAGCGTCACCGTCACGCCGTTGCGGCGGGCATTGATGTCAGTGGCCACAAGCGCGTCCGGATCAAGATCCGCTGCAACGACCTCACGGGCGCCCGCCATGGCAGCGGCAATGGCCACAATCCCGGAACCACACCCGAAATCCAGCACCCGCCGCCCGGCGACGCGCTCCGGATTGTCCAGCAGCCACTGGGCCATCACCTGGCCACTGGCCCAGCAGAACGACCAGTAGGCAGGCTCGGCCACAACCAGTTGCGCCTCCTCGTGGCTGAGCGGGCCCTCCAGGCAGTCGGGATCAAACAGACAGAGCTCGATCCCCGGGCAGCCGGCGGGCCGGCTCCAGCAGGTCCGGGCACGTGGCAGGCTGCGCTGCAACAGGGTATCGAGAGGGCGCTTGTCCATGGCAGCGCATACTAGCCGGCCCTCCGGGTAGCGTAAAGCGCCGGGAGCTGGGTTAGACTGTGCACTCACTGCAACAACGGAATCATCACCGTGGCCTCCGAACTCCCGCTTACCGACGACTATGCCGAACTGCTGCGCGAAGGGCGCCCGCTTCTGGACGTGCGCGCGCCCGTGGAGTTCGCCGAGAGTACATTGCCCAACGCGCACAACCTGCCTCTCATGACCGACTCCGAGCGCCAGCAGGTGGGCATCCGTTACAAGGAAGCCGGTCAGAACGCCGCCATCGAGCTCGGCCATGAACTGGTCGGAGGCCAGGTGCGCGAGGCCAGGATTGCCCAGTGGGTGGACTTCGCTAACCGCCACCCGGAGGCCCGCCTTTACTGCTCCAGGGGTGGCCTGCGTTCCCGGATCGTGCAGCAGTGGCTGCATGAGGCCGGTGTCACCATCCCCCGGGTTGAAGGGGGCTACAAGTCACTGCGGCGCTTCGTGCTGGATGAGCTGATCGAAAACCGGATCCCCGGGCTGCCCCTGCTGGTGGTCGCCGGACGCACCGGTACCGGCAAGACACGGCTGCTCCACCAGCTTCCCAACCCCGTGGACCTGGAAGGACTGGCCGCACACCGGGGCTCCAGCTTCGGGCGCACGCTCACGGCCCAGCCCACCCAGGCCAGCTTCGAGAACGCCGTCGCCACGGCACTCCACCAGGCCCACGCCCGTGGCGGCCCCATCCACGTGGAGGATGAAGGGCGACTGATCGGCCGGCGCGTACTGCCCGTACCACTGCAGAAGCGTCTGGGCGAATCCCCCCGGATGGTGCTCGAACAGCCACTGGCAACCCGTGTCGAAAACATCCTGGAGGACTACGTCATCGATATGAGCAGAGCCTTCATGGACCGCGACGGAACGGACACTGGCTTTGAAGCCTTCCGTGGTTTTCTGTTGGACGCACTCGGCCGTATCCGCAAGCGCCTGGGGGGACTGCGCCACCAGCAGCTGGAAGCGGTGATGCAGGAAGCCCTGTCGCAACAGTGGCAGTCCGGCGACCTGGACCGCCACCGTGACTGGATCCGGACGCTGCTGACGGATTATTACGATCCGATGTACGATTACCAGCTCAACCAGCGCGATGGCCGTGTCCTGAAACAGGGCGGATTCGACGAACTGATTGAGTGGGCCGTGGACGCCAACACGCAACCACTGACAGAACAAGCATCCATAAGGAGCGCCTGAATGGAAAGCATGATCCCGGATACGGAGCAGCTCCAGGAGCTGACATCCATGGCCGCAGGCATGGCCATGAACTACCTGCCGCAGCTGCTGCTGGCTGTCATCACGCTGGTCGTCGGCCTGTGGCTGATCAACCGGTTCGTCACCGCCCTCGACAGGAAACTGACCGCCAAGGATCCAACCCTCGGGCGTTTTGTGACCGGTCTGGTTTCCATCCTGTTCAAGATCATCCTGCTGATCTCCGTCGCCTCCATGGTCGGTATCGCGACGACCTCCTTCATTGCCGTCCTTGGTGCCGCCGGCCTGGCCGTCGGCCTGGCCCTGCAGGGCAGCCTCGCGAACTTCGCCGGCGGTGTGCTCATCCTCATCTTCAAGCCATTCAAGGTTGGCGACGTCATCGAGGCCCAGGGCTTTCTGGGCACGGTCAAGGAAATCCAGATCCTGTACACCGTGGTGGACACTTTCGACAACCGCCAGGTGGTGATGCCCAATGCGTCGCTCTCCAACGCCAGCCTGACCAATTACAGCGCCTACCCGAACCGCCGTGTGGATATGACCATCGGTATCAGCTACACCGATGACATCCAGAAGGCCCGCGAGGTTATCCAGAAGACCCTGGCAACGGATGAACGCATCCTGCGTGATCCGGAGCCGATGATCGTGGTGGGCGATCTCGGTGACAGCTCGGTGGACCTCAAGGTCCGCATCTGGGCCAATGGGGATGACCTCTGGCTCTGCTACTGGCACATGCTTGAACAGATCAAGGTGGCCTTCGACCAGAACGGCATCACCATTCCCTACCCGCAGCGGGATGTGCACCACTACCAGCCCGCGGGCTGATTGTACAAAATGTAACCTTTTTGCGGGACACCTCCGGCGGGGTTGGTCTAGCCTGAGATCAGGATCCCCGGATCCATGGGTCACAACCCCATGCCAGGAGGTGTTGCCATGCCCGTACAGACCCTGATTGAACACCTGAAAGCCCATGGTGCCGAGTACCGGTGCCTGAGCCATCCCCCCGGATTCACTGCCCAGTCCCTTGCCCATCACTGCAACGTGCCCGGTGACCAGGTGGCCAAGACGGTCATCATCGAGCTGGACGGACGCATGGCCATGCTGGTGATGCCAGCCAGCTTCCGGATCCGCTGGGACCGGATGATGGAGGTCCTCAATACGGACTTCGTGGAACTGGCGGATGAAGCGGACTTCACCGACCGCTTCCCGGACTGCGAAGTCGGGGCCATGCCCCCCTTCGGCAACCTCTTCGGGATGACGGCCTACTGCAGCGAAACCCTTGCGGAACAACCGGAAATCACCTTCGCCGCAGGCAGCCATACCGAGGCCATGCAGATCGCCACAAGGGATTACCTGGCACTGGCCCAGCCAGTGGTCATCAGCCAGGGCTTCCTGCGGCCCGGTGCCCGCCGCCCCGCCTGGCTTGCCGGCAGGCCCGGGCGCCCGCGCAAGGCCGGCTGAGCCCCTGTTGCCGTCGTTCACTCTGGCGTAGACTGCGCTCATGAGTGAACACGAGCACGACATCGCCGTGATCGGCGCCGGCATGGTTGGCGCCGCCCTGGCACTGGCCTGCGCAGCCGGCGGCTGGCGCGTGGCCGTAATCGAGCCCAGCACCCCGGAACAACCCTCCGACAACAGCGAGCCCGACCTGCGCGTCTCCGCCCTTAGCGCCGGCAGCGAAGCCTGGCTGCGCGGGCTGGGCGTATGGCCCGCCATGGAGGAAATGCGCATGGCGCCCTTCCAGCGGCTGGCGGTCTGGGAGGCAGCTTCGGGCCCGCTCGCCAGCATGCCCGGCGGCCGGCTGCTGGCCCAGCAGGCACGCACCGAGTTCAACGCCGCCCGGCTCGGGCGTGACCACCTGGGCCATATCGTCGAGAACCGGGTAACCCGCTGGGCCCTGTGGGAACGGATGGGCCAGCAGACCGGCATCACCCGGTTCTGCCCGGCCTCACTCCAGGCGCTGAAGCAGACAGAGGACGGCGTCACGCTCACACTGGAAGACGGTGAGACGCTGCATGTGGCCCTGGTCGTGGGGGCGGACGGGGCCAGCTCCGTAACACGGCGCCTGGCCGGCATCGGGACCAGCCGCACGCAGTACCGCCAGCAGGCCATGGTCATCAACATCCGCCATGCGCCACCGGCCCAGGCCATCACCTGGCAGATGTTCACACCCCAGGGGCCCAAAGCCTACCTGCCCTTGCCGGAAGCGGATGGCAGCGCCTGGGGCTCACTGGTCTGGTACGACCAGCCGGAAACCCTGGACGAACTGATGGCCATGGAGGAAGACCGGCTCCTGGCCGCCATACGCAGAACCTTTCCACTGGAGCTGCCAGACCCCGAGGCCGCCCCGGCGCGTGGCCGTTTTCCCATCGCACGCGAACATGCCCACCAGTACGCCCATGGACGTGTTGTGCTGGTCGGGGACGCCGCCCACACCATCAACCCACTGGCCGGGCAGGGAGTGAATCTCGGCTTCCAGGACGCGGCCGCGCTGGCGCGCTGCCTTGGCACGGCCAGTGCTCAGGGCGACCCCGGGAAGGCGGGAGTGCTGGCCGCCTACGAGGCGGAGCGCCGCCCCCGCAACCGCCTGATGATGGACGCCATGGACCTGTTCTACCACCTGTTCAGCAACACCACCCCGCCACTGCACCTGGCGCGCACCCTGGGCCTGGGGCTGGCGGGCCGGGTACCATTCGCGCGCGAACGGGTCACCCGCTATGCCATGGGGATTGACGAGCAGCTGCCCGCGCCCATTGAATCACTGCTGAAACGACTGGCCTGACAACCAAGCGAGGAACCCATGTCCGAAACCATTTTCAGCCGCATCATCAACCGTGAAATCCCCGCCGACATCGTGCACGAGGACGACCAGTGCCTCGCCTTCCGGGACATCAACCCGCAGGCGCCGGTACACATCCTGATCATCCCGAAAAAGGCCATTCCAACGGTCAACGACATCACCGAAGAGGATGAGAAGACGGTGGGGCACCTCTATACCGTCGCCGCCCGGATTGCCAAGGAGGAAGGGATTGACGGAGACGGCTTCCGGACGGTTATGAACTGCAACGAGCACGGCGGCCAGTCCGTGTACCATATCCACCTGCACCTGATCGGTGGCAAGGCACTGGGCTGGCCCCCCTTCCCCAACGGCTGAGGCACGGGGCGCGGGTGGTCAGCCCGCGCTTCCCGAGTCGTTGCCGTCGGCGTCAAGTTCCCGTTCCGTCTCGGAAAGCGGCCGATGGCGCACGTCCATACCGCGGACCAGGTAGATCACCTGCTCGGCCAGGTTGTCCGCGTGGTCACCGACCCGCTCCAGGGCCCGCAGCGTCCACATCTGGTTGAGACAGAGCCCGATACCACGCGGATCCTCCATCATGTGCGTGACCAGCGCGCGCGCGGAACTCTTGTATTCCTCGTCCACGGACTCATCCTCACGCATGACGCCCAGAGCACTCTCGGTATCAAAGCGCGCGAAGGCATCCAGAGCATCCCGCACCATGGCACGGACATGGCCACTGATGTTGCGCACCTCCACAAAACGGCGCTGGCTCGTGCTGTCGTCCATCTCATCCGCCATCTCCAGCGCCAGGCGTGCGATCTTCTTGGCCTCGTCGCCAATACGCTCAAGATCCGCCACCATCTTGACCACCGACATCACCAGCCGCAGGTCACTGGCGGCGGGCTGGCGAAGGGCGATCACCTGAATGGCCTCCTCGTCGAGGCGGCGTTCCATGTCATCCACCTCGCGGTCACGGTCGCGCACCGCCCGGGCCTTCTCCGCATCATTACCGACCAGCGCCTCGACGGCCTCACCGATCTGCTTTTCCACCAGCCCGCCCATTTCCAGAAGCTGATTCTTGAGCTCACTCAGCTCATCGTTGAACCGCTGGGAAATGTGGCGGGAATAGTTCTCTCGATCACTTACCATTATTGTGCCTCTGACAATGTGTCACCCACGGGAAGGATAAGACAGATGTGTGACAGTTCCATGACATCAGGCCATGCCTGAGACCACATCGCAAATGCCGCTGATGGGGCTATACTGGCCCGCAACGCATCCTGACTGAAGCATCGGACAGACACCCATGAAAACACAACCCGACAAGCCACAGCCCCGTGGTGAACTGACTCTGCAACTGGTCACCATGGCTTCCGACACCAACAACAACGGCGATATCTACGCCGGCTGGCTGGTCAACAAGATGGATCTGGCCAGTGCCACCGCAGCCGGCCGCCTGGCGCGCGGCCGGACCGCCACCGTCGCCATGGAGGGCATGGAATTCCTGTCGCCCGTGCGACTTGGCGCCGAGGTGGCCTTCTACACCCACCTGGAGGACATTGGCCGGAGCTCCATGAAGATACGGGTGGAGGTATGGACCCGTGACCAGACCGAGCAGCATGCGCGCAAGGTGACCGAGGCGCAGTTCGTGAGCGTGGCCATCGACGAGCATGGCCGGATCCGCGAAGTGCCCGAGCCGGCCCAGAAGCTCTAGCCGGGAACCCGGCTGGCCCTATCTGTCAGAATTTTTTACACATTGGCTGTATGGTAGGCGGCTCCCGCGGAACCATCTGCATGATTGCGTGCATGAAAGCCCCCCTGTGCACGCTTCATGCATGCCTCTCTCTGTCCGATCTGCCATCCCGGCAGGGATTCAGGGAGTCAGAGCCATGCAAAAGCCCACATTCATACCCCATGCATCACGTGCCCTTGTCATGGGTTTTCTGCTGCTGCCTGCAGCCGCCATGGCGGCGCCCTACGCATTCGACAGCGGTACCGGTCTCACTGATGCTCACAGCTGCAGCAGTGGCGGCGCCTACATCATCAGCACAGGCAACGTAACCGCCAACAACGCCGATGCCACAAACTGTTTTGGTGCCTACCAGGGCAACCCCGGCGAGCTGCTGCCGGACGGCGCACCACTAGCCTGGAACGGCGACAGCTGGGATTTCATCGCCAAGATCGATGATGGCGGTTCCGACGTCCTGAGCGCGGACCTCAACCAGAACCAGGGTGACTGGTCCTACTCCGGCGACGTCAGCAACTGGGCCAGCTTCTTCGTGGTCACCAAGGCCTCGAACAATCCGGGCTGGGCGGCCTATTACTTCGATGATACCCAGGGGCTCAGCACACTCGGCGGCACCTTCTTCATCCCCTGGATGAACGAGGGCGGCAACAAGGGCCCTGACGCCAGCGCTACTGAGGAGGGTGGATCCGCCCTGTCCAACCTGAGCCTGTACGCCCGCCGGGTAGCGCAGGTTCCGGAACCCGCCACGCTTGGCCTGATGGGTCTGGGGCTTCTGGGACTGGGTCTGGGCCGACGCCAGCGCGCCCAGTGATCCCGGGGACCGCCGCAACCGCGGCGGTCTTTCTTTTCACCGCCTTTCGGGCCTATCCTGAGCCTTCGTACACAACCCAACGCCATCATCATGCCCATTCCGGATCACTACCGCCGTGGCGCCTGCCCTTCCGCCGGCAACCCGATGGCCAGCGGCGACGGGCTGCTGTCGAGGATCCGGCTGATCGATGGCCGCCTGACACCATCAGGTCTCAGGCGGGTGGCGGCGCTGGCGGATGAGCACGGATCCGGCCTGATCGAGATCACCGGCAGGGGCAACCTGCAGCTCCGGGGCATCGCCGAGGAGGCAGAGGCCGAGCTGACAGCAACACTGGTGGATGCCGGCCTGGCGGTTGAACCGGCGGCGGCCGAAGCGGTCCGCAACATCCAGTGCAGTGCCGCTGCGGACCTGGATCCACAGGCCCTGATCGACCCTGCCCCTCAAGCCCGTGATCTCGATCAGAGGCTCATCAGCGATGACCGTTTCCGGGCATTGCCGCCCAAGTTCCGCTTCGTTTTCAACGGCGGAGGGCTGACCCATCTGGCTGATGCGGACGGAGATATCCGAGCGGATGCGGTTTCAACACCGGAAGGCACCCGTTACCGCATCGGCCTGGCCGGCACCTCCGCCACGGCTCACAGCCTGGGCAACTGTAAGCCATCGCAGGTGGTGGATGTCCTGGTCGAGCTGGCGCTGATCTTCCTCGAAGAGCGCCAGCAACTGATCACGCCGGCAAGGCGGATGCGGCAGCTCCTTGATGCCTCCGGCAGTTCGCCCTTCGCGGGGCTGCGCGATCTCAGCCGGCCCGGTGGCGTCATGGCGGACCATCCGCCGGCCCCGGAACCCGGCCGGACCAGTGCGGGCACGGTGCTGGGTGTCGCCCTCGGGTGCCTGGGTACCAGCAGCGCCCGGCTGATTGCGGAACAGCTGGAAGCGCACAACGACACACTGAGGATCACACCCCGGCGGCACCTGATCATGCCCCATGGCCCGGTCACCAACCCCGGGCTTGCGGAAGCGCCGGAACTGATCCACACGCCGGGCGACCCCCGACTCTCGGCCATTGCCTGCCCCGGAATGCCGGGCTGTGCCTCGGGCAGCACCGCAACCCGCCGGGATGCCCTGGACTGGGCGGACCAGGTGCCGGAACTCTTCGACGGGCGCAATCTGGTCCACGTTTCCGGATGCCCCAAGGGCTGCGCCCATCCCGGCAAGGCCCCTGTGGTGCTCGTCGCCCGGGAGGGGCGCTACGACCTGGTGCTCGACGACCGGGCCCTGCCCGAGGAGGAAGGCCACCGGATCGCAAGCGGTCTGCTGCCGGAAGAGGTCCCGGATACGCTGCGCGCCCTGGTCAGCACGGCAACACTGAACAGCCCCGGTGACGAACCGCTGGTCCAGTCCCTGGGACGCGTGGCTCAGGCATCCCGGAACAGGCGATGATGGGCCGGGTCGTAGAGGGCACTGTTGCAGAAATCCGTCTCCCCGAGCGCCGGACCCACAAGGATGAGCGCTGAACGTTTCTCCGGGATGCGCTCAAGATCCTCCGCCAGCCGCCCGAGCGGTGCCCGCAGCACCTGTTCGTCCGGGCGGCTGGCGCGGAAGACGACCGCCGCCGGGCAGGCCTCCCCGTAAAAGGGCGTCACCCGTTCCAGCACCGAATCCAGGGTGTGCAGCGAGAGGTGAATCGCGAGCGTCGTGCCGGTGGCCGCGTACGCCTCCAGGGTTTCACCTTCCGGCATGGACGAGGCCCGGCCCTGGGTCCGCGTGAGGACCAGGCTCTGGGCGACCCCGGGCAGGGTCAGCTCCTGGCCCAGCACGGCCGCCGCCGCTGAGAAGGCCGGCACGCCCGGCGTCAGCTCATACGGAATGGCCAGCTCCCGCAGCCGGCGCAATTGCTCCGCCACCGCCGAATAGATGGCCAGGTCCCCGGAATGGAGCCGCGCCACATCCAGCCCCTGCTCATGAGCGCCCTGGATCTCACCGATGATGTCATCCAGCGCCATGGAGGCTGTGTTGACCAGCCTTGCATCCTCCGGCGCATGCGCGAGGATCTCTTCCGGAATGATCGAGCCCGCGTACAGGCAGACCGGGGAAGCCGCGATGCGGTCCCGGGCCCGCAGCGTGATCAGATCCGGGGCGCCCGGGCCGGCGCCGATGAAGTGTACCGTCATGCTGTTTATTCCCCTGCCTGTGATGATTTCGTGGCGGACCAGATTGTGATCGGCCGGTCCGACTGCCAGCCATTGAAGCGGCCCAGTGGTTCCGTGTGGTCCATCGAGAGGCGGATCAGCTGACCGCCGAGTCGACCCTGGGCCGCCAGTAACGCCATTTCCCCCTCGGTGGTGACCGCCGTTGCCACACACCGGCCTCCGGCGGGCAGAGCGGACCAGGCGCCCTCGATCACGCCTTCCCCACTGGCACCGCCACCGATGAAGACCGCATCCGGGCGCACGAGGCTGGCCATGGCCAGAAGCGCATCGCCTTCAACGACCTGCAGATGACCCACGCCATGACAACGGGCATTCGCCCGCACATTGGCCACCCGTTCAGGGCGCTGCTCCACGGCCGTGGCGTGGTTGGCCGCATCCGCCAGCAGCCATTCCACGGCCACCGCGCCGGAACCGGCGCCCAGATCCCAGAGGTGTTCGCCACCGCGAGGCGCCAGCTTCGCCATGACCACCGCCCGAACCTCGGGCTGGGAGATCTGGCCGTCATGGACGAACGCCTCACCCGGGCGCCCCGGCACTCGCGCAACCGGACGCTCCGGATCAGCGACTTCGCATTCAATGGCCAGCGAGTTCAGGCGCGCCACGGGGTGAGCCACGCCCTCCCCGGCGGTCGTCCCGGTAACCTGTTCTTCCGGGCCTCCCAGTGCCTCCAGCACCGTGACGCGACTGGCCCCATAGCCATTCTCGACCAACAGCCGGCATACGGTCTCCGGGCTCTGTTCATCGTTGCTCAGCACAAGAAGACGCCGACCGGGTGCCAGCGCCGCCCGCAACCGGTCCGGATCCCGGGCCACCAGCGAGTGGCAATGCACCGACTGCAGCGGCCAGCCCAGACGCGCCGCCGCCAGCGAGAAAGCAGAAGGGCCGGGATGGCATACCATCACCTCCGGCGGGAAGGTGCGCGCGAGCGTCGCCCCCACGCCATGCCAGAAGGGGTCCCCACTGGCGAGCACACAGACCCGCCGCCCCTGCCACTGCCGGATCCGCTCGATGCCCTCGCTGAACGGCGACGGCCAGGCCTCCCGCTGCTGGCCGGATATCGCGGGCAGATGATCCAGGTGGCGCTGCCCGCCAATCACGAATTCAGCATCCGTCACCGCCGCCCGGGCGGACTCGCCGAGCCCGGCCCAGCCGCCCTCGGACAGCCCCACAATGCTCAGCCAGCGCTGCGTACCCGGCTCGCCACAAGACGTGTTATCCACACTCACTGTACAATCCCGCTCTACATTCATTCCCGACTCCGGCAACCAACCATGGCCTTTCGCATCCTCATCCTCGGCGGCACCCGCGACGCCATGACCCTGGCGGAACAGCTCCTGGAGCAACCGGCGCTGGAACCCACCTACTCACTGGCAGGCCGCACCCGCCGCCCGCTGCCGCCGGCGCTGCCCACCCGCCGGGGTGGCTTCGGCGGCATTGAAGGGCTCAAGCAGTGGCTCATGGAGCACGACATCGCCGCCGTCGTGGACGCCACCCACCCCTTCGCCGCCGAGATGTCCCACAACGCCGCCATCGCCTGCCAGGAGCTCGACCTGCCTCTGGGCCGCCTCGAACGAGCCCCCTGGGAACCCGGCCCCGACGACAACTGGCACCCGGTCACCGACCTCCACGAAGCCGCCCGCAAGGCCACCGAACTCACCCGGCCCGGCGACACCCTCTGGCTCACCACCGGCCGCACCAGCCTACCCGCCTTCGAGGGCATCACAGGCCGCCACCTGCTCGTACGCTGCGTCGACCCACCGGACCCCGAACCCAGCTTCGAAAACTGGACCCTGATCGAAGACCGCGGCCCCTACGACCTCGAGGCCGAACGCCGGATCATCACCCAACACAACGTCGCCGCCCTCATCACCAAGAACTCCGGCGGCGAAGCCGCCCACCCCAAACTCGACGCCGCCCGCGAGGCCGGCCTCCCCGTCATCATCATCGACCGCCCCTCCCTGCCTCCGGCCACCCACTCTTTTCAGTCGCCGGAAGCGGTCCTGGAATGGCTGCAACAGGCCGTTAGAGTTATCGAGGCGTATCAGACGGGGTCAGGGGAGCTCTGAACGGGAAGCTCTGGAGCCAGGGATGGCGGAAGAGCAGCGTACACGGACGTATTTACAGCGATTCCCGTTCAGAGCTCCCCTGAGCCCGTCATTCGAGGCGCTACAAATAATCCCGGGGACTGTAAACAAACCACTCATCCCCATGGGCAAAATACCGGGCCCTCGAATTCCCCACGATCACCAGCGTCCGCATATCCACCTCCTCCGGATCCGCCTCCGCCAGCGTCGTCATCCGAACCCACTCATCCGGCCGCCCCACGGCTGCCGCAAACACCACCGGCGTCGCCCCCGGCAGCTCACCCCGCAGGATGCCCAGCGCCTCCCCCAGCTGCCAGGGCCGGCTGGACGAGCGCGGGTTGTAGAACGCCATCGCGAAATCCGCCTGCGCCGCCAGCTGCAGCCGGCGCGCGATCACCGACCAGGGCTTGAGATTGTCCGAGAGGGAAATGGCACAGAAATCGTGCCCCAGCGGCGCCCCCACCCGGGCGGCCGCCGCCTGCAATGCGGAAATGCCCGGGTGAACCCCGAATTCAACCTCCGCCCATTCCGCGCGGGGATCACGGTCCAGCACCTCGCACAGCGCCGCCGCCATGGCAAAGACCCCCGGATCGCCGCCCGAAACCACCGCCACGTGCCGACCCTCTGCGGCCAGATCCATGGCCTGGGCCGCACGCTCAAGCTCCACCCGGTTGTCCGAGGGATGGCAGTGGTGGCGCTCCGAGGCCAGACGGTCCAGGTAGGGCGCATAGCCCACCAGGTCCGTGGCCGCATCGATGATGGACTGGGTCTCGGGGGTGATCCAGCCGGGACCGGCCGGGCCGACACCGATCACGTCCAGGCGTTTCATACCCGCACTCCCGGCCCCGGAATCAGCACCATGGAGAAATAGGGCGCCTTGCCATCCGGCGCCTCCATCAGCGGCATGACCCGTTCCTCCGGCATGCTCGCCTTCTCCACGTACCAGGCCCGATCCTGGATGCCGATGTCCGTGACGATCCGGCGGATCAGTGGCAGGTTGGTGCCCACCTTCATGATCACCGTGGCGCGCTCCGGGTCGATGCTCGCGCGCAGCGCCTTCTCATCCATGGTGCCGGGAATCACCCGCAGCTGGTCGTCGCGCATCATCAGCGGATGCGGCAGCAGTGCGCCCCCGGCCATCATGGCGCCCACCCCGGGCACCACGGTGCTCTCGAAGCGGTCCTTGAGGCGCAGGTAGATGTGCATGAAGGAGCCGTAGAAAAAGGCATCGCCTTCATTGAGAACCGCAACGGACCGGCCGGCCTTGAGGTGCTGCGCCACGGCCTCGGCGGATTCCTCGAAGAAATCCTCGATCTGCTGGCGGTATTCGTCACTGCCGTGAGGCAGCTCCGTGGTCACTGGGTAGACCAGCGGCAGTTCTTCGTGCTGGTCCGTGATGTGGACGTCGCAGGAGGCTCGCGCACGGCCCCGCCCGTTGCGCTTGCAGAAGTAGGCGACCACCGGGCACTCGGAGAGGAGCCGGGCTGCCTTGAGGGTGATCAGCTCCGGGTCGCCTGGGCCGGTGCTGATGCCGTAGAGGTGGCCGTAACCGTCGGTGGTGGTTGTCACTGCATCATTCATGGTCGTCATTCCGTGTCGCTGGCCAGGGCGTTGACGGCGGCGGCAGCCATGGCACTGCCACCGCGTCGTCCGTGGACGGTGATGAAGGGGAGGTTGTGGGTGCCGGCCAACGCCTGCTTGCTTTCGGCGGCACCGATGAATCCGACCGGGAAGCCGAGCACGGCGGCGGGCTTCGGGGCGCCGTCCGCGAGCCGGTTCAGGAGATGGAAAAGCGTGGTGGGCGCATTGCCGATGGCCACCACGCTGCCTTCGAGGTGTTCGTCCCAGAAATCGACGGCGGCGGCACTGCGTGTATTGCCGATGGCGTCGGCATGATCCGGGACGCGGTCGTCGCGCAGGGTGCAGATCACATCGTTATCGGCAGGCAGCCGCTTGCGGGTGACGCCGTGGGCGACCATTTCGCTGTCGCAGAGTATGGGGGCGCCGGCCTGCAGGGCCGCTTTCGCGGAGGCGGCGACGTCCGCGGACCATGCCATGGCCTGGACGAGGTCGGTCATACCGCAGGCGTGGATGAGGCGGACGGCGGTTTTCTCAAGATCCGCCGGTACCTGCGAGAGATCCGCTTCGTTGCGGATGGTGGCGAAGGAGGCGCGGTAGATGGCGGCGCCGTCCTTTTCGTAGTCATGGAGTTCGTCCATGGTTCTATCCTTTTGTTTCAAATACCGGTTAACGTCGTCTCAAGACTTCAACTCTTTCGAATGGAATGGGTTGGGGAGGCTTTTCCGGGAAACGCTGTAAATACATCCCTGTACGCTGCTCTTCCGCCATCCATGGCTCCAGAGCTTCCCGGAAAAGCCTCCCCAACCCATTCCTTCCAGATGCCCAGCTAACGAAACGCCAGGCTCACGGCTTGATCCTTATACCCCTCGCCACCAACCACCATGCCAACAGCCCCGTCATCGCCGTCACCAACGGCAGCACCAGGAACGTCCAGCCACCTCCCGCAGTTCCGTCGTCCAGCAGGCTGTACCGGAAACCATCAACGATGTAGACCATCGGGTTAGCGAGGGACACCGTATCCCAGGGAGCTGGCAGCCGTTCGATCGGGTAGAAGACACCCCCGAGGTAGATCAGCGGCGTCAGAAGAAAGGTGGCGATGACGGAGGTGTCGTCGAAGCTGCGGGCGAAGATGCCGTTGAGCAGGCCGGCGAAGGAAAACAGCAGCGCGCTCAGTACCGCGACCAGGAGACCGGACCCCAGGTGCCGGATCTCAAGGCTGGTCATGGGCAGTGCGATGAGCAGGACCAGGGCGCCGGCCATGAGGCCGCGCAGGACACCGGCGGTGGCGAAGCCGGCGACGATGAGCCAGGCGGGCATGGGGGCGACCAGCATTTCCTCGATGTGGCGCTGCAGTCGGGCGCCGAAGAACGCGAGCGTGCTGTTGTTGTAGGCGTTGGTAACCACGGCGAAGAGCACGAGGCCGGGCATGATGTAGTCGGCGTAGTCGGCGCCGCCCATGCGGCCGAGGTCGCGGCCGACGAAGTGGCCGAAGATGAGCATGAACAGGGAGGCGGTGACCACCGAGGGCAGCAGGTTCTGGACCCAGGAGCGCAGGAAGCGGCGCACCTGTTTGATGACCAGGCCCTGGTAGGCGTTCCAGAGGATGGTGGCGTTCATGGTTTCTCCTCCCCTTCGGGCTCGCCACCTTCAAGCAGGCGCAGGAAGCGGGTTTCGAGGCCCTGGTCGCCGGTGCCGCTGCCAGCGTCGGCGCCGAAGAGGCGTTCGGGGGTGTCATTGGCAATCAGGCGGCCTTCCTTGAGTACGGCGACGGTCTGGCAGAGGTCGCGCATTTCCTCGAGGTAGTGGCTGCTCATCAGGATGGTGGTGCCGGCGGTGTTGAGTTCCTGCAGCAGGGCCCAGGTGTCGCGGCGGGCTTCCACGTCCAGCCCGGCGGTGGGTTCGTCGAGGATGAGCAGCTCGGGTTCGTGCACGAGGGCGCGGGCAAGCATCAGGCGGCGTTTCATGCCGCCGGAGAGGCCCCAGGGCTTGCGGGTAGTCCGCTCCTCGAGGCCTACCCGTTCCAACACCACCCGGGTGCGTTCGCGGGCGCGGCGGCGTGGCAGGCCGTAGTACATGGCCTGGGTCTCAATGATCTCGTTGATGGGCTCGAAGCTGTTGAAGTTCACTTCCTGGGGGACCAGGCCCACGCGGCGCCGGGCGGCGACGGGGTCGCGTTCCGGGTCGTGGCCGAACAGGCGCACGCTGCCGGCTTCAAGCCGGACCAGGCCGGTCATCAGGCCGATCAGGGTGCTCTTGCCGGCGCCGTTGGGGCCGAGCAGGCCGTGGAAGGCTCCGCGGGGTACGCTCAGGTCCACGCCCGCCAGTGCCGGCTGGCCGCCTTTGTAGGTCTTGTGCAGCCCCTGGAGTTCGATGGCAGCCTGGCTCATGCCACCTCCTCGGCAAACCCGGTGAGTTCGCCCTGGCGGCTGACGCTGCACACCGTCAGGTGATGCTCGCCGGGCAGGTAGTCGCGCATCCGGGCCAGGCCCAGGCCGGCCATGCGGTCGCCCAGGGGAACGCCGGCCTGCTGGCAGGCTTCCAGTGCCTCGATGCTGGTGTTGGCGGTGCGGATCCAGTCGGCCAGGTCCGTTTTGGCACCGGCAGCCAGGGCCTGGTCGGCGAGGAAATCAAAATCGATGGAGCAACGCTGGCTGTGGGTATCCGGCTCGCCGGCGGCGAACTTGCTGAGCTTGCCGAAGCCGCTGGCCAGGGTCACGCGGGGCAGCGGGTGTTTCTTCAGGTACTTGAGCAGGGCGCCGAACATGTCGCCCATCTCGACGATCGCGCCTTCTTCCAGCCCGAAATACGAGCGGGCGAAGGTCTCGCTGGTACCACCCGTGCAGCCGGCGATATGGGTCAGCCCATTGGCATTGGCCACGTCCACGGACTGGTGGATCGAGGCGATGAAGGCGGAACAGGAGAAGGGCCGCACGATGCCGGTGGTGCCGAGCACAGAAAGGCCGCCGAGGATGCCCAGCTTGGGATTCATGGTGCGCTGGGCGATGGCTTCGCCGTCGTCGATGCCGACGGTTACCTCGAAGCCGCCTTCGTAGCCGGTCTCCGAAGCAATGGCCTCGAGATGTTCGGTAATCAGGCGCCTTGGCACCGGATTGATGGCGGCCTCGCCCACGGCGATCGGCAGACCGGAGCGGGTCACGGTTCCGACCCCTTCCCCGGCATGGAAGCGCACGCCCGGGTCGCCGCTGAGTGCCAGGCGGACCCAGAGCCGCGCACCATGGGTGGCGTCGGGATCATCCCCGGCATCCTTGATGACGCCGGCAGTGGCTGCCGCGCCGGTCACCGCCAGGTCCTCGATGGTCATCGCCGGTTCCTGGCCCCGGGGCAGCCGGATGCACACGCACCGCTCTTCCACTCCTGCCAGCAATGCACGCGCCGCCGCCACCGAGGCGGCCGTGGCACAGGCGCCGGTGGAGAGACCCTGCCGTAGTGGGCCGTTGTGTTCTGGGGTTTCAGGGCGCATGGATCGGTTTCGGTTCAGCCAGCGTGACCGGCACGCCCACCGCGCGCTCGATGCTGTTCCCTCTGGGCCGGTCTCCGGACTCATGCTGGAACCGGTACCGGTTCAGGCGGATCGCCTTCCCATGATGACACCATCACAGTGGCGGGGGATGATCCGCGCCCAGCATTCACCGTTGCGGGGGCAGTCCCGGACTTTCACCGGGTTCCCGTTTCAGCCAGGCATCCGAACGAATGCTGGCCACCCAGGGACGAAAGAGGATCGAATCCTAGAGGATTGCCACCGCCTGGTCAAATTGGCACCAACCACCTTTGACTTTCATCAGTGACTTCCCTAGGCTCCTTCCCGCTTCGGTCAGCGCTCCACGAGGAGCGCGAGGGAACCCGGTGAGACTCCGGGACTGACGCGCAGCGGTATTGGGGAACAAGGATCACAGGGGGTCACCCCGGGCACTGTCCTGACCGGATGGGAAGCCGTGATCCAAGGCCAGCGCCAGGCATTGGCGCCCGCCCCTGAGTCCGAAGACCTGCCGGAGCCCGGTCCACATTACTGATGGGCCGGAAGCCGAGCCTTCGCGATTGAGGTGTTCGGGCCGCCAACGGACCGGTATAACCACCGCTGACCCCGCCTGTCGGCCTGCCCGCGTGAGGGCTCCACCACTAATGGACTCAGTGTTGGAGACCTTTTATGAAGCAATTACGTTTACTACTCACCCTCCTATTATCCCCACTGTCGGCACTCGCCGCTGATCACCACATGGCGCTGGAGGAGCTGGTCGTCCAGGGCTCCGCCCTGGAAGAAACTCTCCCCTCCGAACTGTCCGACTACGGCGCCGAACTGGAAGTCATCGGCAGTGAAGAACTCGACAGGACGGGCGTCAGCGATATCGGGCAGGCGCTCCGGGGCAACGTTCCAGGCGTTTACCTGGACCCCAAGACCGGCCGTGGCGACTACGCCAGCGTTTCGATCCAAGGCTCGCGCAGCGAGGACGTACTCTGGCTGGTGGATGGGGTACGCATCAATAACCGGCTGTTCGGCAGCACCTCGCCACTCGATTCCATCAGCACTCATATGGTCGAGCGCATCGAGATCCTGAAGGGCGGCCAGGGTCTGTTCTACGGCACCCAGGCGATTGCAGGGGTGGTAAATATTGTGTTGCGTAAGCCCGAAACGGACTCGGGCGGCAACATCACTGGTGCCATCGGATCCCTGGGCGACCGCCGTCTTGCCGGCCATGTCAGCAACCGCAACGAGTACGGTCGCTGGCTGGTGTTTGGCGAGCACGACCATTCAGATGGCTACAGGCCCTATGAGGACAGTAGCTTTCTGGCAAGCGCCCGGCGCCAGAAGCGCGGTTTCACCCGCAGCTCCTACGGCGGTCGCTACCTGCTGGATGCGGGTGAGGGCAAATCGCTGAACGCGCTGGTGCTCCGCAACGACGCGGAGGCCGACTTCCCCCGCAACGCCAGCAATTTCAAGGCCGTCAACGAGCGCGATGAAAACATCGTTTCACTGAAATGGGACCACCAGGTGACAGAGCGGAACGGCTACTTCATCAAAGCTTACTGGCACGACTGGTGGACCGATTACACCCGCCTGAGCATGGACAGCGAGCGCGATGTAACCATTGTCAACGACCGCGCTGAGTGGGGATACGACGACTATGGCCTCAACCTGACCGGTCGCCACACGACCGATGGCGGTTCCCAGATCCTGGGCGGCGTGGACTACCAGCGCTACCAGGGCGAGGACTACTCGCTGCGCATTGACGGCAAGACCGAGGCCGTCACCGCCGGATTCGTCCAGTACCGCCCTCACCTGAGCTTCTCCCCGAGCACCCATCTGGCACTGGGCGCGCGCTACAACCACTCCAACTTTGGCGATGACCAC
Source organism: Halovibrio salipaludis (assembly GCF_002286965.1). GTDB lineage: Bacteria > Pseudomonadota > Gammaproteobacteria > Pseudomonadales > Oleiphilaceae > Halospina > Halospina salipaludis. The sequence continues at coordinate 272,116 of NZ_NSKD01000001.1, forward strand.
AGCATCTGGAACATCAGCCTGAAGCAGCCGCTACCCGGTGACCTCAGCCTGAAAGCCAGCGTCGGAACCAACTTCCGCCTGCCCTCGGCTTTTGAAATGTTCGTCATTGACGAGGACTTTCCCGCTGGCAATGAAGACCTGGAGCCGGAAGAAAGCATCAACACCAATGTCTCACTGACCGGGCACATCGGTGAGCCCATCAAATGGCACCTGGGTGGCTTTTATCGGGAAATCGAAAACCTCATCAATGTTCAGGATGGCACCTACGCCAACAGCGACCAGACCGTTCGGGTCCATGGCGCTGAAGTCGCCCTTAACCTGGGCGGCGACCACGGCTGGCAGCTTGATCTGGATGCCACCTGGGCTGACTCCCGGGAGGGCGGCAGCAATGAACAGATTGACGGCATCCCGGAATGGCACGCTAACGCCACGCTGAGCTGGGATGGCGACAATCAAGGCTGGCAACTCAACGCCCGACACACCGGCGATGTCGCCACCACCCTTAAAGACCTTGGCCAGCAGCATTATGGCGATCACACCCTGTTGAGCGCCAGCGCCTGGCACGAGTTTGGCGTGAATGGCGCCAATCGGCTGACACTGCGGCTGGAAAACCTTCGGGATAAGGAATACGCCAATGGTGTGGGCCAAGCAGACCCCGCTGAGGGTGCCCCCTTCCGCTACGAAACCCTGGGCCCACCCCGCAACGTCCAGATTGAATACAGCCGGAGCTTCTGATGGCGGGGCCGCTGAAGAAACGCACCCTGCGCTGGCTGATCCCGGTCCACCGGTATCTCGGACTCGGGATGAGCCTGATCCTGCTGCTGTGGTTCTCCTCAGGCATCGTGATGATGTTCGAGGGCTACCCGCGCACACCGGACCACCAACGCATGGACTGGCTGGAACCACTGGCGCCGGGCCAACTTGAGGTTGCGCCGTCGCAGGCCCTTGCCGCACTGGACATGGATGACCCCGAGAGGCTGCGGATCAACCAGCCGGGGAAACGCCCGCGCCTTCATGCGATGGATGAAACGGGCCAGTGGCAAAGCGCTTTCGCGGACACCGGCGAGCCCGCGCCGCCGCTGGACCGGAAACAGGCAGCACAGCGGGCCGAAGCGCTGTCAGGGACAGAGGTCGCCTCGGTCACACGGCTGGCAGGCCCGGACCAGTGGACCGTGAACAGCCATGTCGAGGCGCCGGCTCCCTTGTGGCGGGTGGCGCTGGACGACGATCCCGGCACGCACCTCTACCTATCCCGGCCCACCGGCGAGGTCATCCACGGCACCACCTTCCACGAACGGGTCTGGGGCTACGCGGGCCCGGTAATCCACTGGATCTACCCCACCCAGCTCCGTGACCTCTCAGGCGTCTGGCGACAGGTGGTCATCTGGCTCTCGGGCATCGGCACCGCTGCCTGTCTCAGCGGCGTGGTGCTGGGGCTGATGCTGATGCGCCGCAACGCCCGCCGTGGTGGGTTGAGCCCGTTCCGTGGCTGGTTCCGGTGGCACCATTACCTGGGGCTCGTCTTCGGGGCACTCGCCACCACCTGGGTGTTCAGCGGCCTTTTGTCGATGGGGCCCTTTCACTGGACCTCGGCCGACCGGAAACCCGCGCTCACGGACCATCTCGGTCGCAACAGTCCGGGCTCCCATGCAGCGGCCGCGGCGCCCTCAACGATTGGCACACTGGCCGAACGCGGGCCGCACGAGCTGCAGCTGCACCGCTTCAATGGCCGCACCTATTACCGCAGCATGGCCCGGGATGGCACTGAACGGCTCCATGCCGCCCGCCCCGGCCACACCACACCGGCCGCGGAAGGGAGGATACCTGTGAACGTGGTGCGGACAGCCCTGGAACGCACACCGAAAGACACCCTGACGGCCTTCCGCGAACAAACCGCGTACGACGCCTATTACTATGCCGGTCGTTCCGGGCGCATCGGGCGCAAGGGCCCGCCCCTGCCAGTCTACCGAGCGGACTACGCCAGCGGCGCGTGGCTCTATATCGACCCAGCCACAGGCAGCGTGCTCCAGCACTCGACGCCACTCAGCCGTCTCAACCGCTGGCTCTACAACGGCCTGCACAGCCTGGACTTCCCCGTCCTCAAACCGGGCAGCTGGTTCTGGTACGGGCTGGTCATCGTGCTGATGAGCGGCGGTACCGGGCTCTGCCTGACCGGCACCTGGCTGTCGATCCGGTACCTGCGCCGGCGTCGAAAAGCGTGAGGGTGACCACAGCGCCATCACCCAATGGTCAGATGGCGCTATTCATCCCTGCGGTTCCACGCTAAAATGCCGTTTTCACTCATGAATCAGCCAGAGACTGCCTATGGCGCAGAGTGGCAAACAGGAATCCGGCGAGTTCTCCATTGACCAGCTGGCGCGGGCCAGTGGCATGACGGTGCGCAATATCCGGGTGTACCAGGAACGGGGGCTGATACCGCCGCCTGAACGCCGTGGGCGCAAGGGCATCTACAGCGAGACCCACCTGTCGCGGCTGCGCATCATCGGTCGGCTGCTGGAGCGCGGCTACACCCTCAATAACATCGCCGAGCTGGTGGAGAGCTGGGAAAGCGGCAACGGCATCGAGCACATTCTGGGGCTCGAGAAGGCCGTGGTCAGCCCCTGGTCCGACGAACTGCCCGAGTTCGTGACCAAGCGTGAACTGGTCCAGCGCTTCGGCAGCATCTTCATGGGGAGTGCGCTCAAGCGCGCGGAGGAACTGGAGCTGATCATCCCCGAGGGGCGGCGCTACCGCATTCCCAGCCCGCGCATCCTGCACGCCGGCTCGGAACTGGCCAAGACCGGTATCCCGCTGGAGGACATGCTGGATGTCGTGGCCTACCTGCGCCACAACGTCGAGCAGGCGGCGGAAGAGATGGTCAAGCTGGTGGAGCGCCACATCTTCAGCCGTTACGGCCAGCATATGCCGCCGCCCGGTGAATCCGAGGAACTCGCCCAGCTCATATGGCGCCTGCGGCCACTGGTGGAAATGGCCGTGCTTCCGGAGGTTGCCCGGGCCATGCAGAAGGCCGCGGATCGCCACCTGGGCGACCGGCTGGCGTACATCCTGGACCACCTCAACCTGCCGGAATCCCAGGACAACTCCGGCTGACCCACCCGCTGTGACCCGACGATTGGCCCTCATGACGCCACCCTCCGTCACGCGGGTCTTGTCGCTCCCCCGAATACTGTTACATTGAGCATTGTGACTTTCATCAATGTCAGGTTGATGAGGGCTGACAATCATCAAGGGGAGGGCCGCCATGACAGCCGCAACCGCAGCCAAAGAACATGAATCCGACGAGAGCATCCAGGGCCCGGGCGACGAGGGCATGGTGATGCCCGAGCGCCGGGATCTGCACTTCCTGCCGCCGAAGGAGCGTATCCACGACTGGCATGCCCAGGGGCCGCACATGACGCAGTTCATGAACGCCCTTTCCCTGTTCTTCCCGGCCGGCGAGCGGCTGTTCATCGACGCCCTGCGCGCCTACCGCGATCAGATTCCGGACCCGGACCTGAAAAAAGCCGCCACCGCCTTCATCGGCCAGGAGGCGATGCACAGTCGCGAACACATCGAATACAACAAGCTGATGCAGGAAGAAGGGCTCCCGGCCGATAAGCTGGACGCCTTCGTCTGGTCACTGCTGGATTTCCTCAAGGAACGCACCCCCAAGAGCATGCCGCTCAATGCCACCATCGCTCTGGAGCACTTCACTGCGCTCATGGGCGGATTCCTTCTGGACCATCCGGAGGTGATGGAAGGCTCGCAGGAGGATTACCAGCGCATGTGGCAGTGGCATGCCATGGAGGAAGTCGAGCACAAGGCCGTCTGCTACGACGTCTGGGAAAAGTGCATCGGCCGTGGCCCAACCGCCTATCTCAAGCGCGCCTTCGGCATGACCGCCGCCACCGCCATCTTCTGGCCACTGGTCGTGGGCTTCTACTTCCAGATGGTGAGCAACAGCGAAGCCTGCCGCAAGGAAGGCTGGCGTGGCCACCTGACGGTGCTCAACACCCTGCTCGGCAAGCCGGGCGTACTGCGCCGCCAGGTCCCGGAGTGGCTGGAATACTTCAAGTACAGCTTCCATCCCTGGCAGCAGAACAACAGCCACCACATCACGCATCTCAATGAGCTGGCGGAAGAGGCCGAGGAAGCGTACCAGAAGGCGATGGCCGGAGAGGGCCACCATCACCACACCCATCACTGATCTTCGGGACTGCAAGAGCTCCCCGACCCCTTGGCCCGGTTCGTCCGGGCCTTTTTTATGCGCTCGCCGACCTGACGCATACCTGCGTCGCTTCGGCCTTGTCCCAATCCAGCCCGGCGTTACATTGGGTAGACACCCATTGAACAGGGAGGGCGCGTTATGGCCACATCCACCGCCGCCAACGACCAGCACACAACGGAGGCCACCCAGGACAACATGGTCATTCCGGAACGCCGGGACCTCCACTTCCTGCCACCAAAGGAACGCATCCACGACTGGCACGCCATGGGGCCACACCTGAGCCAGTTCATGAACACCCTGTCGCTGTTCTTTCCGGCGGGCGAGCGCCTGTTCATCGATGCCGTGCGCGCCTACCGCGATGAAATCCCGGATCCGGACCTCCGCCGGGCGGCGTCCGCCTTCATCGCCCAGGAGGCCTACCACAGCCGCGAGCACGCGGAATACAACCAGCTCATGGAGGACGCCGGGCTGCCCGCCGGGCGTCTCGACCAGCAGGTGCGCCAGATGCTGGACTGGTTCAAGAAGCATGGCAGCCGCCAGGACCTGCTGTGCGAGACCATCGCACTGGAACACTTCACCGCGCTCATGGGCGGCTTCATGCTGGACCACCCCGAGATCCTCGAGGGCTCCCAGGAAGACTACCGGCGCATGTGGGAGTGGCACGCCATGGAGGAAGTCGAGCACAAGTCGGTGTGTTACGACGTCTGGGAGAAGTGCGTGGGCCGTGGCCCGCGCGCCTACGTGCACCGGGTCGTGGGGATGATGCGGGCCACCACGCTTTTCTGGAGCAACGTCACCCGCTTCTACCTGCAGATGACGGCCGCCAGCGAGGCCTGCCAGCGGGAAGGCTGGCGTGGTCACCTGACGGTGCTCAACACCCTGCTCGGCCGCCCCGGCCTGCTGCGCCGCCAGATCCCGTCATGGCTGGAATACTTCAAGTACAGCTTCCACCCCTGGCACCAGAACAACAGCCACCACCTGCAGGGGCTGGATGAGCTGGCTGAGGAAGCGGAAAAGGCTTACCAGCAGGCCATCGCGGCCCACGCCACCCGGCACTGAGCCATTCTCAGGCGGAGGGCGGCAGCACCGGCCACCAGTCCACGATGGCGCCATCCTCGTAGACGGCGATGTCGCCGAACTGCAGGAACACGGCCTCACTCTGGTGGGGCCGGAAGAACACGAACTCGTCCGGCTGAATGGCCAGCCGGCGGTCCCCGTTGAGCATCTCCTGGTTGGAGGAGCGCCCCAGAAGCCGATTGTAATGAAGGCCTGGCGGATCCACCGGGTCCGCCTGCCAGTTGCCCCCGTGGATGAAGAGTGCACTGGCCGTCTTTGGCCGCAGCCGCCGCCCCAGGGCGCTCGCCCACTCCAGGCCCGGTATGCGGGTAGGCGCCGGTCCCTTGAGCACGGGCGTGGCAATGAAGCAGGCCGGCTTGTGCGGTGCCAGTTCCGGGATATCGAAATGGGTTGGTTTGACCAGCGCCGACCCCACCGAAACCTCATTGGCGACGTCTGTTTCCGGGTGCATGCGGTAGGTCGGGCTGCCGCCCGCGTTGCGGATCAGGGATTCCGCCACACCGGCACCGAGCACGGATTCCGCCTGTTCGATGGCCGCCCGGTATGCGGTCTTCGCGCGCCTCAGCAGATGGCGGCGCCACCCCAGGAGCTCCGGTATGGAGGCCAGGTGCGGCTCATACCCCATAAAGCCGGACAGCATCAGCCAGTCACTGTTACCCAGCCGTTCCAGGGCCTCCCCCAACCGCCGACCCGCCACAAAGCCACCGCGATGGAGCCCCACGTCCAGCTCCAGGCTGATCCGAAGCCTCACCCCGAACGCCTCCGCCAGCCGCTCGTACTGGGCGAGGCGCTGGGGCGTATCCACCAGCCACTGGATCCGGTCCAGTGCCTGCTGGCGGGGGTCCGGAAGCTGCGAGAAGTGAGCCCGCACGGCCGCCTCCGGCAACGGCTTCCCGAGCAGCTGATCCGCGTCCGGCATCAGCTCACCCAGGGCCTTGAGCATGGGCTGGTTGAAGGTCATCAGCTTATCGCTGCCAGTGCGTTCGCGCACATGCGCCAGCAGCTTCGGCGACGGCAGTGACTTGGCCACGATGCGGTAGCCCATGCCCTCCGGCAGGTGGCCCATCAGGGTGTCGATGTTGGCGTCCAGGCGGGCGCGGTCCACCACCAGGGTCGGGCCGGCTACCCCCGCGTCGATCAGCGCAGACTGCAGGGCCTGGAAATAGGCATCGCGCCCTGGATCAGCCATGGTGTGGTTCCCCCCAAAGCCTGGCGGTGTGCGCGTTCACCAGCTTGTTGGTCGGGTCCAGCTCCCGGCGCAGTGCCAGGAAGCGTTCAAACTCCGGATAAAGCTCCGCCAGTTCCGGCGCTCCCAGCGAGTGCAGCTTGCCCCAGTGCGGACGACCGCCGGCCCGGCGGAAGATCGGCTCGACCCGGCGGAACAGCCAGTCGTCCTCATCCCGGGCGTGGGTGTGCACGGCAATGGAGATGCGCCGCCCGCCATTGAACGGGCTCAGCCAGGCATCATCGCCCGCCGTCTGGCGCACCTCGATGGGAAAGAACACGTCCCGGCGCTCACGCTCCACCACGTCGATCACCTCGCGCAGTGCATCCACGGCGTTCTCCGGCGGCAGGTGGTACTCCATCTCGTTGAAGCGCACATTACGCTCGCTGGCCAGAAGCCGCCAGCTGTCGCCCACCACGTCCTCGGGAGTCACGCCGCGCACAACCCGGCTGAGAATGGCCCGGCGCAGGGGCGTGCACCAGCGGGTCAGATCCCGCAGGCGCTTCGCCTTCATAAGGTCCTCGTCATCCGTGCTGGGCGCGCGTTCCGTGGGGGCCGCGGTGGTCTCATCATGAGCAATGCACATGCCCCAGCCGGAGAAGGGAATGTAGAAGAACTCGAAATTGCGGTGACGTTCCCAGCGGGCGGCGGCATCCGCAATAATCGAATCCAGTCGTTCCGCCCAGGTCCTGCGGTGCAGCCGGTAGTTCGGTCGCAGCGCCACCCGCAGCTCATGGATCACGCCGAGCGCGCCCAGCGAGACCTGCGCGGCTTGCAGCCGCTCCGGATCACGCTCCCGCGTCCATTCGAGGTCCTCGCCCCCGGCGGTCAGGAGGCGCACCCCGGTGATCGCGGCGGAAAGACAGGGCAGCTCGCGCCCGGTGCCGTGGGTCGCGGTACCAATGGCGCCGGCCAGTGACTGGACGTCGATGTCCCCGAGGTTGGGAAACGCCAGTCCCTGTTCGTGGAAGGCCGGTGAGAGATCGCGCAGGCGGCTGCCGGCGCCCACCCAGGCGCTCTGTGACTCCGGATCCACGGAGCGGACGCCGCCCATCCGATCCAGGTTGATCAACGTGCCACCGGTTGGCACCAGCGGTGTGAAGGAGTGCCCGGCACCGACAACCCGCAACCGGCGTGCATTCACCACCCCATCACGCAGCGCCTCAAGTGTCTCCGGCTGGGCGAACGCGTCGGGGTCAGCGCCTTGGTGGCCGGACCAGTTCCGCCATTCGGATCGGGTGGCATCCCGGCTCGCCGTTACACTGCTTTCCATGAGTCGACCTTCCTGATCGCGACTGGAGCCTGCATTGTGCCATGGCCTCGGCTGGAGCAGCGCGGGGACTGTGTCACGTTCAGCGCATCAGCCGCACGTAGCGTCGGGATTCCAGCCGATCTACCTCAAGCTGCTGACCCATGCTACCCGGCACTGAACGCCCTTGATTCCATAGATCGATCACTCTTACCATCGATATTCGTTTAATCTGCAGGGACGCAATAAATGAAGCCCAGCTCGACACTTCAGCATACAGATCCCCTCTTCGCCCAGAATAGACTAACCGTCAGCATTAAGGTCTCTCGTGGGCATCGGTCCCTGCCGACTGAGCTAATACACGTTTCAATATAAACCTTCATTGATACCGAAAAGGAGTTTCGGAATGGACAGCTTTTACGAAAACAGAAAATCACAGGCAAAGGTGGTACTGGTTGGCGCCGGCGTTAGCCATGCTCAGATGTCTTTCGGGCTTAATGTTGCCACGGTTGGACTCCTGGGCCTGAGAAAGAACCGACAGGCGAAGGAATTTACCTACGGACTTTCCAGTGCATTGGACGTTGATGGTCACAGCGGATCATTGGGCGTGGGGATTGCTTACTCTGACTGGTTCTACATCAGTGATGAAGCATTTGAAGCTCTCAAATTCGACAACATAGTCGGAAAAGGTGTTAGTGCGGACATCCACGTCAAGGGCACAACGTTGCTTTACGGAAAATCGGATATAGAAATAGGGCTTATCAACCGCCAGGGGAACTACAAGAAAATCGTGGATGTGAGGGATATCCAGGTAAATGGGTTGCAAGTGGCCGGGACGAGCGTTCGCGGCAGACTCGTCAGGGGACCGGAAACCCTTAACAGACAACGTCAGGGGTTGTCCCAATTTTAAAGACCAAGCATTTGCAGGGAGCACATCGCCATGACCCAAGTTGAAACAAGCCCATCACTGGTTAAATGGGGTAACCGGTTAATCATTGGCCTTGGCATCTGGATTCTTGGTGTCATCGCCTTTTTCCAGGCTTTCGGAGAGTTCATCCATGGGACTGAAGTCTGTGGGGCTGGTATCGGCGGACAAACTCTCTGCTTCCTGACACTGCCAGTTACCCAATATGTCGCCGTGGCATTGATCCCGGTCATGATCGGGAAGGAATGGCTGTTAGGGAGCCCGGCCCGGAGAATCAGGATCAACACAGCCATTCTGATCCTTCTAACCCTGTTCGTTGTATCGTTCCTGATGCTCCTTAGGATTTACGCTTTCGGTGAACCCGTGTGACCACCCCACAACGGCTCGCATAGATTAAGTATTGTCTTCGGGTAAACCGGATAATTCCCGCTGCCACTCCGGCGGCTTCCAGAGGTGCTTCAGGCGCTCCGTCACGGGCCCGCGGATGGTCATGTCCCGGAACAGGTCCGCGTACTCGTGGGTCCAGAGCGTGATCAGGTCATCGCCCGGAACCGGCGTGGTAATGCCATAGACGGGCGGGTCCTGGGCCTGCTCGTCCACGAAAGTGCCAAACAACCGATCCCAGATGATGAGCACGCCCCCGTAGTTGCGATCGATGTAACCCGGGTTGCAGCCATGATGAACGCGGTGATGGCTGGGCGTGTTGAATATGAGCTCGACCCAGGAGGGCAGTTTGCCCACCAGCTCGGTGTGAATGAAGAACTGGTAGACCAGCGAAAGCGCATAGGCGATGCCGATCCAGAGCGGATTGAAACCCAGTGATGCGAGAGGCAGATAGAACAACCAGGTGCCATTGAAGATGTTGGTGGCATTCTGGCGCATGGCGGTGGTGAAGTTCAGCCGTGGCGAGGAATGGTGCACCACGTGCGCTGCCCAGAACCAGCGGATGCGGTGCCCGGCCCGGTGCTGCCAGTAGAAGCAGAAATCCACGCCGATGAAGGTCAGCAGCCCGGTGAGCAGGTTCAGCTCAATGTCGAACAGTCGGTAGTGATAGAGCAGTGAATAGACGGGAAACGCGATGACCCCGGCAAACAGCAGTTCGGTGGTCTGGTAGCCGGCCCCGAGCATGAAGTTCTTCACACCCTCGCGGCCGTCCATCCGGTCCGGATCATGCTTGAGTTTCTGGTATTCCCAGAGCGCCACCAGCAGGAAGACGGGCGTCGCCACCACGAACACCAGCTGCCGGGCATCCAGGGCCAGCCACTCACTGGCGATCACCCACAGCGCCAGCAGACCGCTGTCCGCAAGAACGGCGTGCATCATCTCAAACAGTGTCATGCCTGTTGCCTCTCCCGGGTTTATTCATACAGCACCAGTATTGACCAACGCCAAGCGTTTATATTGACTTTTCACGCCACGGTTTTGATGATTGACGCCATAACGCCTGACGGGAGATGGCCATGCGGATCAACGGTGCCTGGACCGGCCTGCTGACGGACTGGCTCGACGAGCAGGGGCTGGATGCCCCCGACACCCGGGACCGCCTCGCCCGTTATGCCCCGGACGACACAGTGCCCGTGCCGGTCTGGCGGGACCTGCTGGCCTCAGGGCTGGCACTTGCCGAAAGCGAGCCAGCCCCGGAACTGGCGGTGGGCGCCTGCGTCCAGCCCCACCACGTGGGGATCCTGGGTTACCTGGTACTGGCCTGCGAAACCCTGGGTGATGCCATGCTCGCCTACCAGCGCTACGAGCGCCTCTTCTACGGCGAACAACTGGCCGAAATCGACGCAACCGGTTCCGATGCCGAGATCCGGTGGCCCCAGGGGCCGGAACCGCTGGGACTTCAGGCGGACGGCGCCGCTATTGCGGCCCTGGTCACCTTCCTGCGCCGACAGCTGGAAGACCCGCCTCCACCCTCATCCGTGAGCTTCCACGAACGGGCGGACAGCGAGCGCACCCGTGCCTATGAGGCCTTCTTCGGATGCCCCGTGACCTTCGGTGATACCCACGTGCGCATGCGCTTTCCGGTGCAGCACCTGCAACTGCCCATGCCCCGGCGGGACCCGACCCTGCGGGCCCTGCTCGACCGCCAGGCCAATGCCCAGCTGCGACTGCTGCCGGACGACCAGCGCCTGGAGGAACGCCTGAACCACCATCTGCTGCGTCTTCTCGCCGAGGGTAACCCCAGCCTTGAACGCATGGCCCGGGCCCTGCACATGGCACCGCGCACGCTCCAACGCCGCCTGGGCCGTTACGACCTGAGCTGGCAGCAGTGGCTGGACCACGCCCGTAACCGACTCGCCCAACAATACCTGACCGACCCGGCACTGAGCCTGAACGACATTGCGCTGCTTGTCGGCTATTCAGAACAGAGTGCGTTCACACGTGCTTTCCACCGATGGAACCATCAGTCACCGGGGCGATTCCGGCAGACACAGCCCTAACCGGGTGGTCGGAGAAGCTGCCCCTTCAACAACACATCCCACCGATGTCAGTAGTTTCTGCATATTCTGCTAATTTGAATATTGCGCGAAAGTAAATTCCGGAAACTCCCGGCGGTACAAGGGCAGTGGAGACAACTATGCAGGCCATCAATAAACTCGGACTAAAAACAAAAATGCTGCTCCCGTTCGCTCTTACGGGGTTGGCCATTGTGCTTCTGGGCTTTCTGAATGTTTCAACGGTCCGGAATCTAGTGGGTGACGTTGACGAGGTATCAACCGCCTTCCTGCCAGCGATCAGTGAAATCCTGAATGCGGACCGCGACCTGCACCAGGCCTACATCGCCCAGGATGCCCTGATCGTCGCGTCCCGTGAGGGAGATCCGGTGGATCCCCACTTCGAAACCTTTTCCGAAAACGCGGACCAGGCACTGGATCGCATGGAAGCCGCAAGCGAGCACATGGACGGAACGGGTATCAACGACTCCCTTTCCGGTTTTCATGACGCCTTCTCCAGCTGGCGCAACAGCGCGGAAGCCGTCAACGAGATGGCCGCCAACGGCAACCCGGAGCAGGCCCGGGAACGGATGAAAAGCGAGACGATTCCCCGCTTTGATGAACTGCGCTCGTTCTACAACGAAGCAGGTGAGTTCACCGACGAAGAGGCTGTTACCACCGCTTCCAACGCAGCTGATGAAGGTCGCGCAAGTATCACTACCACAGTAACCACCACCCTGATTGTACTTGCCATCAGTATCGGTATCTTCCTCTTTGCCACCAGGCTGATCACCGGCGCCATTAACCAGCTCCGCAGACGCCTGGACGACATCGCCCAGGGCGAGGGCGACCTGACCCGTCGGGTCGAATCCGAAAGCAACGATGAGCTGGGGCGGCTGGCGGACAGCTTCAACGCAGTACTCGGCAACCTCCAGTCCATGATTGGTGAGATCAAGGAACTGGCCACCAATCTGGACAGCGGTGCGGACGAACTGAGGCAGACCGCCAAGGACAACAGTGATGGCATCTACCACCAGACCGAGTCCATCAATCAGGTCGCCACCGCCATCAACGAGGTACAGAGCGCCATCGAAGAGGTTTCCTCGAACGCCAACCAGGCCGCGGAGGTCACTCGCAGCACCCATGAAAGTGCCAGTTCCGGCAGCCAGATCATCCACGACGCCTCCAGCGAGGTGAAACGGCTGGCGGACCAGATCCAGGAAGCGGTGAACGTGATCCAGAAACTGTCCGAGGACTCCGGCAACATCTCCACCGTCCTGGACGTCATCCGCGGCATCGCCGACCAGACCAACCTGCTGGCGTTGAATGCGGCTATCGAGGCCGCCCGCGCCGGGGAACACGGGCGTGGCTTCTCGGTGGTCGCTGACGAAGTACGTACCCTGGCCCAGCGCACCCAGAAGTCCACCACCGAGATCAACGACATGATCGAAAACCTGCAGAGCGGCGTCTCCAACATCGTCAGCGTCATGGAGACCGGGCGCCAGCAGGCCACCCAGAGCGTGGAGAGCTCCAACCGTGCCGAGGAAGAACTCAACACCATCCTCGAGGGCATGAACCGGATCACCGACATCAACGCCAGTGTGGCCTCAGCTACCGAGGAACAGACCCAGGCCGTGGAGGAGATCAACCAGAACGTGACCCGCATCAACGACCTGGCCCAGGACAGCGACGAACGCTCACGGAACCTGAACGACGTCAGCGAACGGCTGGCGGACTACGCCCGGTCGCTGAGCAACCAGGTGGCACAGTTCCGGACCTGACTACAGGCTCAGAAGCCCCCGCGTAAGAGCCGCCGCTCCGGCGAGTCCGGCAACGCCCAGAATCAGGCCACGCAGCCGTTCGCCATCAATCCGCCCCACAAAATGCGCGGACAGCAGGAATCCGGCAATCACGCCGGGGAAGGTCACAAGGAAAAGCAGCCACTCGCGCGCTCCCAGATAGCCTGAGAACGCCAGCGCGCTCAGACTCAGGAGACTGGCGAACAGAAAGAAGGCGGACATGTTGGCGCGTACCAGTGGGCCGCGCTCGTTCTGGTAGATCATGGCAATGGGCGGGCCACCCACGGCGGTAATGGTCCCCATAAAGGTCGAGGCCATGCCGGCCAGAACACTGCTGCGCCCGCTCAGGCGCGGTCGCCAGCCAGCCACGCTCAGCCCCACAGCCACCAGGATCAGCACGCCGAATATCAGTTCGAACCCCCGGGGTGAAATCGCCATGAGGGTGGCAGCGGCCAGGCAGGTTCCGACCACGCCGCCGCCGATCGCCAGACGCACCTCGCGGACGCGCACCGCCATCCGGTTGCGCGCCAGCATCATGACGGTGAGCAGGGTGGCGTTCAGGGTCAGCGGACCAGGCACCAGCACGGGGCTGATGAGAAACAGCAATGGCGCGGACAGGGTGCCGATACCGTAGCCCACAACGCCCTGCAGGCAGGCTCCAGCCAGCACCACAAGATTCGCAAGCAGTATCTGATACAGCGCCAGTTCCGCCATTATCCACCACTCCCCGACATGGAGCGCGCAGTCTACCAGAGCCGGATCAGCATGCCCGTATTGATATAACGCAATGCAGTGATGCGGCGCTTAACGCACTGTCTCCATGGTGTATTACACTGGTAACCGTTCCGGGCCTGAAAGGTCCCGCTCCAACAACAAAACAGGGAATTGCACAATGATCCTCAGTCACGCCTTCGGCATGCTCTTCCGCCCCGAAACCGAATGGGCGGCTATCAAGCAGGAAAAACCCACACCAATGGTGGTCTACGGCCTCTACATCCTGATCCTGGCCCTGATCGGACCGATCTCCGCCTATATCGGCACCGTGGAAACCGGCTGGACCATCGGTGACCGGCTCATCAAGCTGACACCGGACAGTGCCATGCAGCTGGTCATCCTGACCTACCTGGCCATTCTCGCAGGCAGTTTCGCCCTGGGTTACGGCATCAACTGGATGGCCACCACCTTTGGCGCGGAGAAGGAAGAGAACGGCAACAACGCCCTGGCCCTGGTGGCCTATTCACTCACGCCCATGTACATCGCCGGCCTGACCCTGCTCTACCCGGATCCCTGGGGCAATGCCATGATCCTGCTGGCAGCCGCCAGTTACGGCGCCTGGCTGATGTGGAAAGGGGTGCCCGTCGTGATGGGCATGAGCAAGGAACAGTCCATGGTCTACTGCGGCGGTATCCTGACGCTCGCACTGGTACTGCTCGTGAGCACCCTGGCCACCACCGGCCTGTTGTGGAACTTCGGTTTCGGCCCCACCTTTGTTGAGGCAGGCCTTTAAGCCCTTAACAGAAGGAGGATCCATGACTGCAACGGCACTGGTCCCCATTGCCAACGGCAGCGAGGACATCGAGTCCGTCACCATCATTGACGTACTCCGCCGCGCCGGCGTCGAGGTAACAGTGGCCAGTGTGCACGCTGATGCCACGGTCACCGCGGCCCGGGAGACGCGGATCACCGCCGACACCCTGATCACGGACTGCAGCGACCGGACCTTCGACCTCATAGCGCTTCCCGGCGGCATGCCGGGAGCCCGGAACCTGGGCAACAGTGAACCACTGGTGGGGATGCTGCGGGCCCAGAAGGAAGCCGGCCGCCTCTACGGGGCCATCTGTGCGGCCCCGGCTGTGGCACTGGAACCCAATGGACTGCTGGAGGGCCAGGCGGCAACCGCGCACCCCGGTTTCCAGGACCAGCTCTCTAACCAGAGCCGGATTGGCGAGCGGGTGGTGGTCGACGGCCACTGCATCACCAGTCAGGGGCCCGGCACGGCACTGGCGTTTGCCCTGACGCTGGTGGAATACCTGTGCGGCCGGGCGAAACGCGATGAGGTCGCCGCCCCCATGGTCCTAGCCGGCGCGTGACAGCACCCGCCGGACCAGCAGGGGTCCGAAAAGCTCGAACGCAATGGTAGAGGTCACCACGGTCGCCACGATCAGGCTGCCGTGCTCCGGATGGCGCTCGGCTGCCAGCAGCGCCATGCCCATGGCAACCCCTGCCTGAGGTGTGAGCGCCAGCCCGATTCCCGGGTTCAATTCCCGCCCCCGGCGGCCAAGCAGGGCCATACCCAGACGCCCGCCGGCATAGCGCCCCAGAACCCGCAGACCGGTATAGGTCAGAATCACCCCTCCGGCCGATCCCAGGTACGCAAAATCCACGCTGGCGCCGGAAAGCACGAAGAAGAAGACCAGAAACGGCCACTCGATGTGCTCAATCTCGGTGAAGGAACGGGTATGGTGGGAAGTGACGTTGACGATCACAAAGCCCGCCACCATCGCGGTCAGAAGGGACGACAGATGCAGGTACTCGGACAGCCCCGCAATCAGGAAGACGAGTGCCAGGGCTTCAGACTGGGTGGGCTCCCCCGGCCGCAGCCTGCCGGTCAGCCAGGCCGCCGGAAGACCCAGCCCCACACCGACCAGCACCGCCCCGCCCAGCTCCCAGCCGGCCTCCAGAAGCGCGCCTGCGCCATCTCCTGAACCGAGAAAGCCCAACCCGGCCATGGCCAGCCCGAAAACAATGATGCCCCAGGCATCGTCGATAGCCACAATGCCACGTATGACCCGGGACTGGGTGTCGTCCTTCCCCGTCTCACGGATGGCCTCGCTCACGGCCGCCGGGTCCGTGGCCACCGAAATGGCCGCAAGGGACAGAGCCACCGCCAGCGGATAGCCCACCGCCAGCAACCCGCCGCCCACCGCGGCCGCGCCCACGCCGATCACACTCAGCGAGATCACAAGAATGACGGGCCCGGTAGCACGCAACCGGTCAAGGGTCAGTTCCCCGCCCAGCAGGAAGGCCACCATAACCAGCGCCAGGGTGATCAGTGGCTCGCTGAGCTCGCCCAGCGGGCGCGCCTCAGCGTACCCCAGAACGCCCTGCTGGACCGCGGCGACCAGGACGCCGATCAGTACCAGGAGGGAAATACGGGGGAGACGGGTACGGGTAGCGATGGCGTCAGCCAGAACACTGAGACTCAGCAGCAGTCCGATCACGATCAGGTGGGTGACGGTGGTTCCGGACTCCGGCATCGGGAACCTCAGGCGTTGACGCAGTCAATACAGCGCGTGACAGTCGGGTCGACCCGGAGGCGCTCCGCGCCAATATCCTCCCCGCAGACAAAACAGTACCCGAAATCCCCGGTCTCGATCCGCCGCAGAGCGCCTTCGATACGCGTCAGCATTTCCTGACGGCGCCGGGCCGAGGCCTGAGCCATCTGCTGGCCCTGCAGGGCATCCATGCGTGAGAGCCGGCCCATGCGCTGCTGATCCAGCTCCACGGTACCGGTTGAGTTCCCGCCGTCACGCTCTATAGCCTGCAGCTCCTCGCGGAAATCCAGAAGCCGTTGCCGCCAGGTTTCCGGATCCAGTTCCTCAGTCATCGCTTTTCCTACCCCGATACGCCTGAATCAGTTGCTGTTTACGGCTTTCGAGTCTATCACTGATGGCAACCGGGTAAGGGGTGTCCACGGGAGTCAGCGAGCGCAGGGTCTCCGGCAGGGCCGCCAGCTCCCGGGCGGCATGTTCACGCACGGTCTGCAGCGTGGGGAAGGCTCCGGTACAGGCGTTACCCGCGCGGATGGCCGGCTGTAGCAGGGGCTCGGCACCTTCCGGCGCCGGTTCGTCGGCGGCGGCTACCGTATCTCCGACCATCCGCCCCTGCTCGCTGTGCCGCCAGACCTGCTTGGGGCCAGGCCAGGTGCTTTTGTTGCTGGACGCCTTGATCCGCGGCTCACCGTTGTATTCGGCCAGTTTATAGGCGAAGTCGATGCTGGCCGCGTCCGAAACCGCCGCCCATTCAGTGCCAACGCCGAAGCCGTCGATGGGGGCACCGGAGCCAACCAGATCCCGGATCGCGTACTCATCGAGCCCGGAAGACGCAATGATTTTCACCTCCGGGAAGCCGGCCGCATCCAGGCTCTGGCGGGCAGCGCGGGACAGTTCGGGCAGATCCCCCGAGTCCAGCCGCACAGCGGTGGCAGGCCGCGGCCCCTCCCCGGCACTGCGCAACAGTTCGATCACCCGATCCACACCGTTGAGAGTGTCCCAGGTGTCGACCAGCAGCGTGGTCTCCGGCCAGTAGTGGCTGAAGGCACGGAAAGCCTGCGCCTCATCGCCATACACCTGCACGAAGCTGTGCGCCATGGTGCCCAGAACCGGGATGTCCAGCGCACGCCCGGCCTCAACATTGGAGGTTCCAGCAGCCCCCGCCACCCAGGCCGCCCGGGCCAGATTCATAGCCCCTTCACGGCCATGGGCCTTGCGCGCGCCGAAGTCCATCACCGGCCGTCCCCCGGCGGCCTGCATCACACGCGCTGCCTTGCTGGCCAACACGCTCTGGGCATGCAGTGTGTTGAGCAGCAGCGTTTCCACCAGCTGGGCCTGGATCAGCGGCGCCCGCACACGGAGTACGGGTTCCAGCGGGAACACCACACTGCCTTCCGGAATGGCGTCCACATCCCCGGTAAATCGCAGCCCCGACAGCATCTCCAGAAAGTCCCGGGGGAAACGCCCGAGCCCCTCAAGCCAGTCAAGCTCCTCCGGCGTGACGCGGAAATCCAGCAGCGCCTGCAGTGCCTGGGCCTGGCCGCAGCTGAGCACATAGTCACGGCCTTCGGGAAGACGCCGGTAAAAGAGCTCGAAAACGGCATCCCCCTCAAGGCCCTCCGCGTGGTAGACGCGGGCCATGCTGAGTTCGTAGAGATCAGTGAACAGCATGCGCGCTCCTGGCTTCAGACGATGTTGGCGCCGGCTTCACGCATTTCTTCCAGTGCCCTGTGTCCGCCATCGGGGTCCACGGGCCGGGTGGCCTCCTGCATCAGATTCACGGCAAAGCCTTCCCTGAGGGCATCAAGAACCGTGGCCCGAACGCAGACATCCTGCGCCAGACCTCCGACCCATAGTCGACGGACACCCTGGTGCCGCAGCCAGTCGCCCAGGCCCGTCCCATCCAGAGCCGAGTACTGGTCCTCGCCCTCGAAGGTGCCCTTGGAGACCAGGTGGGCATCGTCCGTGAGCACCAGATCCGGATGGAAGGCGGCGCCTTCGGTTTCCTGGATACAGTGCGGTGGCCAGGGACCGCCACGGGCCTCAAAGCTGCAATGGCTCTGGGGATGCCAGTCCCGGGAGGCGGCCACGGGCACACCTGCCTGGCGGGCGGCTTCGATGGCCCGGTTCAGCACCGGCACCACGGCATCACCCTCTGCCACCCCGAGTGCGCCACCGGGACAGAAATCATTCTGGACATCCACAACGAGGAGCGCATCATCACTCTCATAGGGCAGGTTCATGGGAACCTCCTCCGGGCTGAGTCGGGTTTTCCACGTACCGACTATGGTTCCAGCGCCAGACTGAATCAAGCATCCGAGGCCCCACGATCCACCAGGGGGGACTTGAAATCTTCTCTCAAGCCGGTAGGGTGTAAACGAAACCCGCAACCACCCGGGCTCAGCCACAAGGCTGTGACCCCGCTGCTTGAATCCCCGTCCCGCCCTGGCGCTGCCCGGCGGGGCGATTCGGTCTGGCCTCACCGAGAGGCCGTTGAGCAGGAAAGCTGCCCGCATGGTCTGGTCTGACGTTCGTCGGACACGTGATGGACACTTTCCCTGACCAGAAGAACTGATTCAGAAACATACAGGCAGCGCCGCTGCACACAGGCGAGCGGCCAGCCGGACAGCGTCGTACCGTGGCGGTGGCTGTGGTTATCGTCCCCCGGACGCCTGGTGTGCAGCGTCAACCGCTGCTGCGGGAAGCCGTTTACCGAGGAAAAGCAACAGACTGAGGAGGTCTGATCTCATGACCGAGAAGTACGACAGTGAAGCCGTCAACACGGCACGTGACTACTACAACAGCACTGATGCCGATAATTTCTACTTCCACGTCTGGGGAGGTGAGGATCTGCACGTCGGCCTTTACAAGGATGATCAGGAGCCGATTCTGGATGCCAGCCGCCGGATCGTTGAGCACATGGGCGAGCTGATGAAGCCCTACGTGCAGGCCG
The DNA here is from genome assembly GCF_002286965.1 of Halovibrio salipaludis. GTDB lineage: Bacteria > Pseudomonadota > Gammaproteobacteria > Pseudomonadales > Oleiphilaceae > Halospina > Halospina salipaludis. The sequence goes on from NZ_NSKD01000001.1 coordinate 291,282, forward strand.
GCCAGAAACTGTTGGACCTGGGCTCCGGTTTCGGCGGTTCCGGTCGCTACCTCCACCAGGCGCTGGGACTGGATGTAACGGGCCTGAACCTGTCCGAGGTCGAGAACGATCGCAACCGCGGCTTCAACAAGGACGCGGGTCTTGAGGACAGGATCACGGTCGTGGATGGCAACTTCGAGGAGCTTCCCTTCGAGCACGGTACCTTTGATGTGGTGTTTTCCCAGGATTCGTTCCTCCACAGCGGCAACCGTGAGAAGGTGATCGAGGAGGTTGGCCGCGTTCTCAAGCCGGGTGGCCTGTTCATCTTCACGGATCCGATGATGGCGGATGATTGCCCGGATGGCGTTCTGCAGCCGATCCTGGACCGCCTGCATCTGGATACGCTGGGTTCTCCGGGCTTCTACCGGGATGCCTGCCGTCGCAATGGCATGGAAGAAGTGGACTTCGAGGACAACACGCCCCATCTCCCGCGTCATTACGGTCGGGTTCTGGAGGAGACTGAGCGCCGTGAGAAGGAGCTGGTCGAGAAGAACCTGGTGTCCCAGGAGTACATTGACCGCATGAAGACGGGTCTGAAGAACTGGGTCAACGGCGGTAACAGTGGTTACCTGACCTGGGGTATCTTCCGCTTCAAGAAGACCCAGTAATCACCCGAACAGGTGAACCTGATTGAAAAGCCGGCCTTTCGGGGCCGGCTTTTTTGTGTCTATGAAAACACTGAAGACGGAATCACAGGGGGAGGGCGTCCTTTCAGGGAATCACTGTAAATACATCCCTGTACGCTGCTCTTCCGCCATCCATGGCTCCAGAGCTTCCCGGGAAGACCTCCCCCACCCTGCGATCCCTGAGTTTTCGAATAGTCCAGCCTAATGGGTTGGAGTCGTGATGCGATCGGTCCGGAGCCGCTGTCGGTGGTCGAACAACCTATAACTCCCCGCCGTCACCGCCAGCATGGTCCCAAATCCGGTGCCGGCGGCGATGGTGAACATCAGCAGGATCTGGTACTTCACCGCCAGTGCGGGTGGGCTGCCGGCCAGGATCTGGCCGGTCATCATGCCGGGGAGGCTGACGAGACCGGCGGCGGCCATCATGTTGATGGTGGGGATCATGCCGGAGCGCATGGCTTCCCGGCGGATGTCGCTGATGGCGTCCTGCCAGCGCTGGCCGAGCATGAGACGGCCCTCGATGTCTTCGCGCTGGCGCCAGACGGTGTCGGTGAGGCGGTCGAGGCTGAGGGCGATGCCGTTCATGGTGTTGCCGAGCATCATGCCCAGCAGCGGGATGGCGTACTGGGGCTGGTACCAGGGGTCCGGGCGGATGACGATGAGCAGGGTCATGACGGCAATGGTGAAGGCGGAGACAAACATGGCGGAGGTGCCGATGCCGAAGGCCCAGCCGCCCCTGAGGCGGCGGCGCTGGCGCATCATGACCTCGCGGCCGGCCAGTATGACCATGGCCACGCCCATAAGGGCCACCCAGCCCAGGGCGCCGACGCTGAACAGGGCCTCAAGCACGAGGCCGATGAGCGAGAGCTGGATGGTGGTCCGCACTGCGGCAATCACCAGGGAACGGCCGAAACCGAGGCGGACCCACCAGGAACAGCCGGCAAGCAGCAGCACCAGCACGGAGGCAAGCGCCAGCTGCCAGTATTGGAGCTCAATCAGTTCCATGGGAGGCCTCCTCCAGCCGACGGCCGTTGATGCGGTAGTGGGTATCGCTCACGCGGGCAATCTGGCTGGGGTCATGGGTGGCCCAGAGTGCCGGCAGGCCCTGGTCGTGGATGCGCTTGACCAGCCACTGTTCGACCCGGTCACGGGTGGCTTCGTCGAGGTTGGCGGTGGGCTCATCAAGCAGCAGGGCTTCGGGGTCCAGTGACAGGGCGCGGTACAGGGCCAGGCGCTGCTTCTCGCCGGACGACAGGCGGCTGACGGGCCACCGGTGGACATCAGGCTCAAATCCCAGTGCCGTCAGGTCGGACTCACGGGCTACGCCACAGTGCTCGCCCACGGTGTCATGCCACCAGTGGCTCTCGGCGGGCACCAGCATGACGCGGCGGCGCCACTCGTTGGCTTTCAGGCTGTGTGCCGGAGTCCCATCGAGACGGACCTCACCGTCATGGGGATCCAGGTCGGCCACCGCACGCAGCAGCCGTGATTTTCCGGAGCCCGAAGGGCCGGAGAGACAGACGATGCCTCCCGGGGGCACCGTCAGATCAATCGCATCCAGCTCGCCGGTGGCAAGGCCATTGAGGATCAGGGTCTGGTTCATGGGGTTGTGATCAGCCTGTAACAGTCATCATCTGTGGTGGTACCCGATAGCGTCGGCCGCGGCAGGGCCCGGTGCCGTCCACGGTGCAGGTGCGCCGGTTCACCCGCCGGATCCGCCCCTGGAGGCCGGGTCCGAAACGCACCCGATCACCAGGGGAGAAGTCCCGGAGCGCCGTTTCTCCGGCGGGACTGACGGTGTCAGTGGCCAGCACGACTCCCTGTGTCTGAGCTTCCTCCGCCAGCCGGCCGCGCAGGGCATGGGCGGCGCCCGCGCTGTGAAGGCGATCCAGCCACTCATAGAAAGCGGCGTTATGCACCTCGCCGTATCGCCGCCCGCCGGAACGGGTCTGGAGCAGGTGGGCGAACTCATGGCAGCAGCCATGGGCGAGCAGGTTGAGCTCCGAAACGGCACCGCCGAAGTAGCCGCGCCCCTGGATCTCCCGTGTGGAAAGCCAGCCGCTGCAGAGAGCCGGCTGGGCCTTGTCCGCGACCATGAGTGTACCAATCGTAATGCAATGGTCATCACGGCGGGGATCATAGCGGTGCCAGGTAGCGCGCCCCGAGCCCACCCGCGTGCGCAGCCGGCATGCCGGCGCCCAGGCGTTATGCAGCTCATGGCAGGCCTCGGCCATCAGGCCGGCAACAACTTGGGCTCGCTCCAACACACCCCCTCCTGATTGAAGCAGCCATTATAGGTCGCGTTCCGGCCAGTGACGAATCCCCGCCAGAACTTTAGACTCCGGGGAAATCCGTAAAGAAGGAGGCACACCATGCTGTACCAGCGTCTGCCCATGCGCCGCGTGGCGTTCATCCAGATTCTGGCCATGCTCTTTCTGGCCTGCATGCCGCTCATGGGTTCAGCGGATATGATTGAAACCGGCAGCGTTGTGGCCGACCAGCAGCTCCAGCACGACCGTGAGGAGCTGCGCGCCATGCTTGACCGGGACGAGGTCAGGGCAACCCTGGAGCGCATGGGCGTGGATCGCGCCCAGGTGTCGGAACGCATCAACAACCTGACGCAGCAGGAGCTGGCCTCCTTCAATGAACAGCTTTCCCAGGCACCCGCCGGTGAAGGCGTCGTGGGCATTATCGTGCTCTTTGTGCTGGTGTTCATTGTTACCGACATGCTCTGCGCCACCAACATCTTCTCGTTCGTCCGTTGCATCAACTGACAGCCCTGCTGCTGGCCGCCGTCCTCCTTCTGGGCGGCTGCGCCAGCCAGCCCCAGTGGCCGGAACACACCGGATCCTCGGCCAGCCACGTCATTGACGGGGTCCCGTTCCATCCCCAGGAAGCCTACCAGTGCGGCCCGGCAGCCCTGGCCACGGTGCTGAACCACCGCTCCGTCGCCAGCACACCGGAAAGCCTCGTGGATCAGGTCTATGTGCCGGAACGCGGTGGCTCGCTCCAGGTGGAGATGGTTGCCGCCGCCCGCGCCCACGGCCTTCTGGCCTATCCGCTGGAACCGGAGCTGGGAGCCATCCTCCAGGAGGTGGAAGCGGGTAACCCGGTGCTGGTGATGCAGAACCTGGGGCTCGACTGGTGGCCCCAGTGGCACTATGCCGTGGTCATTGGCTACGACCGTGGCCGTGACCGGATCATCCTTCACACCGACACCCGGCCCCGGCATTCGGAACCGATCCGTCCCTTCCTGGCCAGCTGGGCGCGCGCCGATCACTGGGCCATGGTCATGACCCCGCCGGATCGCCTTCCGGCGACGGCACGGCCACTGCCCTGGCTGACCGCGGCCAGTGATATGGAAGAGCTGGGGCAGCTGCCTCTGGCGGAGCAGGCCTATAGAACCGCCCTGGCACGCTGGCCGGATGCCCCGGCCGCCCGCTTTGGGCTCGCCAACAGCCTCTACGCACAGGGCGAAAGGGAGCAGGCCCTGTCCCAGTTCATCACTCTGACCCGGGAAGCCCCGGAGCTTACCGCCGGCTGGCTCAACCTCGCCACGCTCCTGGCACGCAGGGGCTGCCCTCTGGCTGCCCGGCACGCGGCGGGCTGCGCCGACACGGCTCTTCCGGAGGCCCCCGCACCAAGAGGCAACACGGCGGCCTGCCCGCTGATCCACTGCCCGGCGAAGTGAACCCGGGCGGCAGCTTTCAATCGCACTGCTAGTCTGGAGCGTATAGAAGGGAAATACGACGATCTCCGGAGGTCATCCATGAGTCACGAGCAGGGCCGGAAAATCCCGGTGGGTATCAGCGCCTGCCTCCTTGGCGAGGAAGTCCGCTACGACGGCGGGCACAAGCATGCCCGCTACTGTTCCCAGGTGCTCTCCCATTACTTCGAGTTCCGGTCCCTGTGTCCGGAACTGGAAGCCGGTCTGGGTGTGCCCCGGCCAGCGATCCACCTGCGTGAACACCAGGACGGCCTGCGCCTGATCACCACCAGTGGCAACGCGGACCATACCGCCTCCATGGAGCACTGGATCCGGGACGCCCTGCCCTCGCTCACGGACCTGCGTGGCTTCATCCTCAAGGCCAAGTCCCCCAGCTGTGGCATGGAACGCATCCGCATCCACAACGAGGAAGGGCAGGTCATCCGGCGGGATGGCAGGGGTCTGTTCGCGCAGGCGCTGATGGAAGCCTACCCGGTTCTGCCGGTGGAGGAGGAGGGCCGCCTGAATGACAGTCACCTGCGCGAGAATTTCATCGAGCGCGTCTTTGTATACGACGACTGGTGTCGCATGATCGAGGCGGGGCTGACCCGGAACGCCCTTCTGGATTTCCACACACGGCACAAGTTCCAGCTCCTGGCACACTGCCAGAAGACCTACCGGGAACTCGGCCCCATGCTCTCCGACCTCAAGGCGGAACCGCTGGCGGATATCGCCGAACGTTACATCAGCGCCTTCATGAAGGCCATGCAGAAGCAGATCACCCGGGGCGACCATGCCAACGCCATGCAGCACCTGATGGGCTACCTGCGCGGTTCCATGAGCGATGCGGACCGCGAGATGCTGCACGAGCAGATCGACCTGTACCAGCAGGGGCAGGTGCCACTGGTGGTGCCCATGACCCTGCTGCGCATGGCCCAGAGGCGGGAACCCGTTGCCTATCTGGAGCGGCAGGACTATCTTACTCCCTACCCGGATGAGCTCGGCCTGCGCAACCACGTCTGATGGGCGGACAGGCCGGGAGGCCCACACAACCAACAGGTTCCCCGTTTTGCAGAAAACCACGCTGTTACTGACCGTCCTGCTGCTTGCCGCCTGCGCGGCCCCTTCCCTGAAGGATGCGGACCGCATGCGCGCCGAAGGCAACCACAAGGCTGCCGCCGAGCTCTATCGCGAGCTTGCCGATATGGGCAATCCCGGTGCCCGCATGAAGCTGTACAACCTTTACCGGGAAACCGGCACAGGTTTTGACTCGGACGAGCAGGCCCGGGCCGCCCTGGAGACACTGGCGAACGAACACGGCATCGCGGAAGCCCGGTACCGGCTCGGCCGCATGCTGCGCGGGGAGCGGAAGCTGGAAGCCGCCGAGAAACACCTTGAAGCCGCCGCTGAGGCAGGCCATCAGCCGGCCATTGATTACCTTGAGGAGGACGATGGTCTGCTTGCCCGGGAGGTCCGGATCGCCCGCAGTTCCCCGGACCGCCAGAAACAGCTGGGCGACGAGCTCTTTGAGGGCCGCAACAACGCGCCTAAAGACCGGGCACTGGCTGCCTACTGGTACCGGGTGGCCGCAAAGCGCGGCCACGCCGGTGCCCAGGCCATGCTTGGGTTCGTCCACTTCCAGGGCGAAGGTGTGGAGAAGGACGCGGAAACCGCCTACCGCTGGTACCGGAAGGCCGCCATGCAGGGTCATGTGGGGGCCCAGGCCAACCTGGGCTACCTTTATGGCGAGGGTCAGGGGACCGAGCGCAACCTGAAAAAGGCCTATGCCTGGTCAACCCTGGCGGCGGAGAACGGCAGCCCCCAGGGCCGGAAAAACCAGCGCCTGTACCGGGATGCCATGAGTAACGAGGAACGCCTGGACAGCCTGGACGAGATCCGCCGCCTGGAGGAGGTCATCCACGGCGACTGATCCGACTGCCACCGCCCGCAAACAGAAAACCCCGCGCCGGCACCACCGGGGCGGGGTTTTCTGGTTTACGGGTGATCAGAAGACGCTCAGTCCTCCCAGATCACCTTTTTCTTCTGGTCATACCACTGCGGCAGCCGCTCGGCGTAGTGATCCTCGATCACGTTGCGCTTGATCTTCATGGTCGGCGTCAGCATGCCGTTCTCCATGGTCCAGGGCTCCTTCACGATCACCGCGAATGCCAGCTTCTCGTGGTCCTCGACCTCCGAGTTGACCCGGTCCAGCTCTTCCGCCAGCTCCTTCTCGATGGTCGCGCGGTCGCCGCCCTTCTGGAGCTCCGCCTGGGCCTCCTCGGACAGGGTGATCAGGGCGCAGGGCTGGGGCTGATTGGCGCCGGCCACGCAGACCACCTCCACCTTGGGATGGGTGAACCGGCCCTCGATGGGAACGGGCACCACGTACTTGCCCTTGGCGGTCTTGAACAGATCCTTAACCCGGCCAGTGATGCGGGTATAGCCATTGGCATCCACTTCCGCCATGTCGCCGGTCTTGAGAAAGCCGTCCTCGGTGATTTCTTCTTTGGTCTTCTCATCGTTCTTGTAGAACCCAAGCATCTGCCCCGGGCTCTTGACCTGAAGCTCGCCCTCGTCCGTCACGCGGTGTTCCACACCGGGGTTTGGAACACCCACCGTGCCGACCTTGGCGTCACCCGGACGGTTGGCATGGGAATACCCGAAGTTCTCGGACATGCCGTAGACCTCGAGCAGTTCCAGCCCGATGTTGCGGTACCAGTGGATGATCTCCGGAGCCAGTGGGGCCGCCCCGGTCAGGGCCGCACGCACGTGGTCCAGACCCAGCTGCTTGAGGATCTTGCGCTTCACGACCCGGTTGAGCAGTGGAATCCGGAACAGCACCTTCTGCTTCTTCGGCGGCAGCTTGTCGCAGATGGCCAGGTAGAACTTCATCCACAGGCGCGGTACGGAGAAGAACAGCGTCGGGCGCGCCCGCTGAAGGTCCTCCTGGAAGGTGTCCAGGGAGTTGGCGAAATAGAGCGGGAAACCAAAGTACAGCGAGGACGTCTGGACAGCGGCGCGCTCGGCCACGTGGGCCAGTGGCAGGTAGGAGAGCATGCGGTCGTTCTGGTCCACGGGGAAGATCTCCTTGAGCCCCTCGGCCACCGAGATCATGGTTCCGAACGAGTGCATCACGCCCTTGGGCCTGCCGGTGCTGCCGGAGGTATAGACCAGGGTGGCCAGCTCATCCGGTGACGGCAGGTGCGGCTCGGCCAGCGGCTCGGTGCGCGCGACGATGTCCTTCCACTGCTCCGTATCCCTGCGCGGGGACATGGGCAGGGAAATGATCGGCAGGTCCTCGGGAATATGGTTCCTGATGTCGTTCCAGCCATCGGCCGTGCCGTCGAGCTTGCCGAGCATCATCAGCTTCGCCTCACTGTGCTCCAGCACATAGGCGGCCGTGTCACCGTTGAGCGTGGGGTACAGCGGCACCGAGACGTGACCGGCAGCCCAGATGGCCAGATCCGCCATGATCCAGTGGTCGCTGTTCTTGCCCAGAATGGCGATGCAGCTTTTCTCCGGCAGTTCCAGGGACCTGAGGTGGGCGGCCATGCGCAGCACCTGGTCCGCAGCCTGCTTCCAGGTGGTCTCCTCCACCGAACCGTCCGGATAGGGCTGGTTCATATAGACCATGTCCGGGGAACGCTGTGCCCAGTAGAAAAGGCTGTGCAGCGTGGTGGGCCTGTCATCAACTTTGATCATCCAAGAGCTCCTGATTGTTATGGTTTATTGGTAAGGCATAAACGTCGGGATACTATTCAACTTTCCCTGTCACTGCATTGGCCTCGATGGCACATTCTCTCCAGAATTTGAATCAATGGGTGGAAGCGGATCACAAACGGGGCAGTGGCTGCCCCTTCATGATGCCCTTCTGAAATCCTTGTAACGCCCGGGTTTACCCGCGGGGGGACGGCCTATGTCGACCCCGGCTTTCCTCAGCTCCTGCTTCAGGTCCCGCCGGAACCGGTGATAGTCCACCTCGGTGGAGTGGCGCCCCCCGGCATCAAAGTCCAGGTGCGGATTGGCCGCCTCCTCCTGGATAGCCAGGCGCATGTTGGCCGGACGGGCGTAATGCCCGAGGATTTCCTGACAGGCCAGCTTCGCCTGGTAGTCCGCCAGCGGCCAGATGCAGCCCAGTGGCTGGAACAGACCGATGAAATAGAGGTTGCTGAAGTCCGCGTGCATCATCTTCCGGTACAGCGGCACCCGGTCGGCACTGCTGAAATCGATCAGCGACGGGTCGAAGAAGGGAAAGCTGATCCAGAAGCCGGTACAGGCAACCACCAGATCAAACGCTTCCTCGCGCCCGTCCTGGAAGATCACGCTGTCTCCGTTGAGCTCGCGGACGGCCGGGCGCGGGTGGATGCGCCGGTGGCGGATGAAATCCAGAAGATCCGAGTTGATGGTCGGATGGTGGCTCAGCACCGGCCGTCTGGGCCTGGGCAGGCCGTAGTTGCGGTAATAGTCCCCCTGGAGGAGCTTCAGAAGACCCGTGAACAGCAGCTGACGGATCCGGTTCGGCACCCAGGTGGGCATGCTGGAGCCCAGTACATCCGTGGGTTTTCCGAACATGAACTTGGGCATGAACCACTGGCCACTGCGCATGCTCAGCGCCACGTGGTCCGCCACCCGGGCGGTTTCCACCGCCACATCACAGGCGGAGTTGCCGGCGCCGATCACGAGTACCCGCTTCCCACGCCACTCATCACTGACGCCCTTGAAGTCATGGGAATGCATCCAGGTGCCGTTGAATGTGCCCGGGTAATCGGGATTCTTCGGGTTCCAGTGGTGCCCGTTGGCGACCATCAGGTGGGTGAAATCCTCTTCCAGGGCCGCGCCGTCGGGCCCGGTCACCTTCAGGTGCCAGGTGCCATCCTCGTTACGGGTAACCTGATCCACCCAGTGCTCAAACCGGATAACATCCATGACGCCGAAATGCCGGGCATAACCGTCAAAATAGGCGTGCAGCTGGCGATGATTGGGGTATTCGGGGTAGTCCGCCGGCATTGGAAAGTCTTCATATTCCGACCATGCCTTCGAACTGATGATGTGGGTGTTCTCGTAGACACTGGAATGGCCGGTGCGACTGTTGAAGACCCAGTTGCCACCGACCTGGTCACTCTGCTCGAACACAGTGACGTCCAGACCGGCCTCAAGGCAGTTCTTGGCTGCCGTAAGACCGCTGGGCCCGGCCCCGATGACCGCGACCCTTGGGCTTTGTTCCATGATGGGCTCCGTTGTGTTGTTGTTGGAATGCCGGATAACGGTCTTTTCTACCAGAAAAATTCAGACGTTATCCAGTCATTCCGGCCACAACGGCCCATCAGAGGGTCAGTTCGCGGAATCGACCAGGCTGTAGTCCAGCTTGTTCTCCTCCGGCGAGCTGTTGATGCTGCTCACGGTCCGCCAGTTTCGGCCGATGATGTACAGGATGCACGCGAAGTAGATCCCGATCACCAGGGCGCCGACCCACTGGATCCTGAGGAATTCCAGCTGGAACAGCAGCGTCAGGCCGATCATGGCCACCAGATTGCCCGCAAAGTAGGGGCCCTTACCGAAGCGCTTCACCGTCAGGTTCAGGTTGTCGGTATAGAGCCGGATCAGCGAATCCAGCGAGTTGATGACCATGGTGATGCCCACTGTAACCATGAGAATGTTGAACACGCCGGTCGTACCGATGTCCTGCACATGGTAGTAGTAAAGCACCGTGAACCAGATGCCGATGGCGATCGACGGCAGAAACAGCATTGCCAGAAGCAGCTGCCAGGTGCGCAGACCGCCCACGAAACGTGACGTGAACTGGCCGATCATGATGGACCAGGCGAACCACCAGTACAGGTAGAAGGCGTGGTAGTCGCTCAGCGGCAGCATGAACTCATGGATGTTGCCGAAATAGCCGCCCAGCAGGCTCAGGGTACTGGCAAAATCGCCGAAGGTTCCGTTATCGGTCATGAAGGCGTAGTACCAGAACAGTGCGATCAGGCCGATGAACATCCAGCTGGTGCTCACGCTCAGCACCCGCACGTACTTGAGGCTGGTGCTGGAGTAGACGGCCATGGCAATGGACACGAAAACGATGCCGTAGAAAACGGTCTGCGCAGTGCCATCATCGCCCATTTCCGGAAGATACCAGGGAAGGTTCTTCAGCAGGAGATAGGCGGTAAAGGCACAGGTGCCGATGATCACCACGTTGTTGATAACCTTAACCACCGGAATCTCAAAGAACTTGATCCGTGGTTCGATCACGCAGAAGTAGAAACAGGTGAGGAAGTAGAAACCCCAGATCAGGAAGGCCCAGAACCCGAACTCGATCGCGAGCGGATTGGTGACGCTGTAGTCCTCCGCATAGCCACTGAATTCGGTGAGCGGGAACATGATCAGGCCCACGTCGAGGCCGGAAGTGAACAGAATGGCCATGAAGGTGAAGGTACGCACCGGTGTCACGCCCACCACCTGCAGGTTGCCCCATCGCAGGAGAATCACTGCAATCATGGTGAAAGTGAATACCAGTCCGATACTTAGCCAGGTCAACATAAACCAACTCCTTTGCTGGTTGCGGCGTCAATTTGCTTTCTTATGGCAATAACTCCCCTCCCGGGCCGCCTGGAGCCGTTTACAGGCGACCCGTATCAGCGCTGTCAACACTGGAGAGGAAAGGTGCTTAGCGGAGCACGCGCTCGGGCTCTCCGGCCCGTTGGCGCACACGCCAGTGCTCGTCCATCCCCACCGGCGCATCCAGCGGCGCCTCGGGCTGACGCCCACGGATCAGGTCCGCGGCCCGCTCAGCCACCATGATGGTCGGCCCGTTGAGGTTGCCGTTGGGGATGGTTGGAAAAACGGAGGAATCAACAACCCGCAGACCACTGATGCCGTGCACCCGGGTCTCCGGGTCGACCACCGCCTGCGCATCCGTGCCCATGGGGCAGGTACAGGATGGGTGGTAGGCGCTTTCAACCGCCTGGCGCACGAACGCATCGATGGCTTCGTCCGAAGTCACATCGGCCCCCGGCTGAATCTCTTCGTCACGGTAGTCATCCATGGCCGGCTGGTTGATGATCTCGCGGGTCAGGCGCACGCAGTCCCGGAAGCCTTCACGGTCGTCCTCGTGCTGGAGGTAATTGAAGAGGATCTCAGGCGCGGCCTTCGGGTCCGCGGAACGCACATGCACGTGGCCACGGCTCTTAGGCTTGTTGTGGCCCACATGCACCTGGAAGCCGTGGCCCGCGAACGCCTCCTTGCCGTCGTAGCGCATGGCCGCCGGCAGGAAGTGATACTGCAGGTCGGGCCATTCGACGCCTGCCTTGGAGCGGATGAAGGCGCAGGACTCGAAGTGGTTGGTGGCGCCCAGGCCATCCTTGTTCAGGATCCAGCGCGCGCCGATCAACGCCTTACTCAGCGGGTTGAGCTTGCTGTTGAGCGAGGTAGGCTGCTTGCAGCGGAACTGGAAGTAGAACTCCAGATGGTCCTGGAGGTTCGAGCCCACGCCCGGGAGCGCGTGATTCACCTCGATACCGGCCTTGTTGAGCACATCCGGATTACCGATGCCGGAGAGCTGGAGGATGTGCGGCGACCCGATGGAGCCAGCAGACAGGATGACCTCGCTGTTGGCTTTCACATCCTGCACCTTACCACCACGTTCGTAGCGCACGCCCACAGCCTGCTTGCCGTTGAGCAGCACCCTGTGCACCAGCGCGCCTGTCATCACAGTGAGGTTCGGGCGGCTCATCACCGGCCGAAGGTAGGCGTTGGAGGTGGAGGAGCGTCGACCGTTCTTCACGGTCATGTGCATGGGGCCGAAGCCTTCCTGCTGGTGGCCATTATAGTCCTTCGTCACGGGGTAGCCGGCCTGCTCACCGGCGTCGATAAAGGCCTGATACAGCGGGTTCTTCATGTTGTTGCCGTTGTTGGTGCCCAACGGCCCGGAGTCGCCACGGTACATGTCACCGCCAAACACCCAGGTTTCGGCCTTTTTGAAGTACGGCAGGCAGTTCTGGTAGTTCCAGCCCTCGGCGCCGTGCGCCTCCCACTCGTCAAAGTCCTTCGCATGGCCACGCACGTAGACCATGCCGTTGATGGAGGAGGAGCCGCCCAGGACCTTGCCACGCGGGCAGTGCATACGACGGTTGTCCAGGTAGGGCTCGGGCTCAGTGTGGAACTGCCAGGCGAACTTGCTGGTGTTCATGGGAATAGAGAGCGCCGTGGGCATCTGGATGAAGATGCTACGGTCGCTGCCCCCGGTCTCGAGCAGCAGGACCCGGTGGTGCGGGTCCTCTGTGAGCCGGTTCGCCAGCACGCAGCCGGCTGAGCCGGCGCCCACGATGATGGTGTCGTATTGGTGTTTACTCATAGGATCCACTCCAAGATGCCAACGGGCAAGGGCGGGGATCCCCGCCCTTGCCTGCTATAGGATCAGCAGGCGCCGGTTCAGAACGGTGCCTCAATATCACCCATTCCAACGTAAACGGATTTGAGCTGGGTGTAGTGGTTGATGGTCGCCGCGCCGTTCTCGCGGCCGATGCCGGACTGCTTGTAGCCGCCCACCGGCATCTCCGAGGGGGATTCGTTGTAGGCGTTGATCCAGCAGATGCCAGCCTGGATCTGGTGGATGACCCGGTGGGCTCGCTTGATGTCCCGGGTGAAGACGCCGGCGGCCAGGCCATACTGGGTGTTGTTGGCACGGCGGATGACGTCGTCTTCGTCGCGGAAGGTCAGCACGCTCATGACCGGTCCGAAGATCTCTTCCTTCACGATCGTCATGTCATCAGTGCAGCCAGTGAAAACGGTGGGGGCGACGAAGTAGCCGCCTTCCGCGCCGGCCGGGGACAGCTCCTCGCCGCCGCAGGCCAGCGTGGCGCCTTCCTCGATACCCTTGCGGATGTAGTCCATCACCAGATCCCTGTGGCCACTGGAAATCAACGCGCCCAGATTGGTCTCCGGATCCAGCGTGTCGCCGGCGATGATGTTATTACGTGTGCGCTCGAGGACTTTCTCGATAAAGGTCGGGTACAGGTCCTCATGCACGAAAACGCGGGTGCCATTGGTGCAGATCTCGCCCTGGGTGTAGAAGTTCGCGAGCATGGCGGCGGAGACCGCGTTATCGATTTCCGCGTCGTCGAAGATGATCAGCGGTGACTTGCCGCCCAGTTCCATGGTGACTTCCTTGAGCGTGGTAGCGGCGCCGGCCATGACTTTCTTGCCGGTGCCCACTTCGCCCGTGATGGAGACCTTGTCGATGGCCGGCTCATGGCTCAGCCAGCTGCCAACCTCACCGGCGCCCTGCACGACGTTGAACACGCCCGCCGGCATGCCTGCCTCAATGAAGACCTCTGCCAGCTTGAGCGCGCCCAGCGGGGTTTCCTCGGACGGCTTGAAAATCATGCTATTGCCACAGGCGAGCGCCGGGGCGGACTTCCAGCAGGCGATCTGCAGCGGGTAATTCCAGGCACCGATGCCGGCGCACACGCCCAGCGGCTCGCGCCGGGTGTAGTAGAAGTCGCCGCCCAGGTCCTGCTGATTGCCTTCCAGCGCGGGTGCCAGGCCAGCGTAGAATTCCAGTGAGTCGGCACCGGTGTTCACATCCACCTCGCTGGCTTCCTGCCACGGCTTGCCGGCATCGAGCACTTCGATCCTTGCGAGCTCATCGTTACGCTCGCGCAGCAGCGCCACCGCCCGGTTCAGGATGCGGGCCCGCTCCATGCCGGTCATGGCTGACCAGGCGGCGAAGCCTTCACGGGCGCTTTCCAGCGCGGCCTGGCGCACGCGTTCGTCCGCCACCTCCACTTCATAGATCACCTCGCCAGTGCCCGGGTTGACCACCTCGAAGGTTTCACCGGTGCTGTTGGCCATGGGTTGGCCGGCCACAAAGTTCTGATAGCGGGTCAGTGACATGGTTCGACTCCGTGCTGTGTCAGTATGTCGTTAATGAATGCCTGGCAGAGTTTCTCGCTCTCACGAAAGCCCTCTTCCTGGTCAGGCCAGAGAGCACTGCGCAGCCAGAACCCGTCGATCAGTGCGGCGGTCTGCTTCGCGGCGCTCCGGGCCGCCTCTACCGGCAACAGCTGCCTGAATGAATAGCAGAGGTTGCTGTAGAGGCGGCGGTTGTTGATGTGCTGCAGGCGCGCCAGCCCCGGTTCATGCATCGCCCGCGCCCAGAAACTGAGCCAGGTGCGCGTAGCGGCCGTGGACCGCTGGAAGTCACTGAAGTTGGCTTCCACGATCGCCACCAGCCTCTGCTGGGGCGTGAGCGTTCCGGCCCCGGTGTGCTCTATCAGCGCGAGCTTGAGCTCCTCAAGCAGCTGGCGAAGCGTGGCCTCGATCAGCGCCTGCTTGCCGCCGAAGTAATGGCTGATCAGACCGGACGACATCCCGGCGGTACGGCTGATGGCCCCGATGGTGGCACTCTGTAGCCCCAGCTCACCCACCACTTCAAGGGTGGCTTCAATAAGCTGGCGCCTGCGTTCTTCCTGGACTCCGACCTTGGGCATATATTGATTAACCGTTCAATTAAAATAAGGATAGCCTGCTGATCGCCATTATTCAACAGGCGCGTGAGAGGTTGATGGTAACCGAACAACAGAAACCTTTCAGATCAGCAGCCTGCCGACAGGATGCATTTTCGGATTTCCGCTACACTGGCGACAGCACGCGACGCCACCAGGAGGTCCATGACCCCGCTGCGATTCATAGACCGGCTCAAGTTCTTCCTTGAACGCCAGCTCATCCGAGGCGCATTCTTCCAGCTGATGGTGGTTGGGCTGCTTATAGCCCTGATCTCGCTGATCGGTGGTCTGCTGGTGCTGCCCCTGAAGGGGGGCTTCTCGGGCCTGGGCGAAGCGCTCTGGTGGGCGTTCCTGCGGCTGACGGACCCAGGGTATCTGGGCGATGATCAGGGCAGCTGGCGGCGGGTGGTTGCCACGCTACTGACCATCAGCGGCTATGTGGTGTTCATGGGCACCCTGGTGGCCATCATGACCCGGTGGCTGATCAGCGCCATGACCAATCTGGAACGCGGGCTCACGCCGGTCTCGCTGAAGCACCATATTGCCGTTCTGGGTTGGACCAGCCGCACCCTGCCCCTGATCACCAAGCTGCTCAGCACCACTGGCCGGATGCGGCTGTTCCTTCACCGCAATGACACCAGACGCCTGCGACTGGTGGCGCTGGCCGAGGAAGTCTCCGCCAGCCGGGAGCACCAGCTGCGCAGCGAGAGCGGCGTCGGCCGCCGTGCCCGGCAGGTCATTCTGCGCTCCGGTGACCCGCTCCAGTCCGAGGCACTGCGCCGGGTGGCCTGCCTGGATGCGGCAGCGGTCATCATTCCCGGCAGCACGCAGGCCACAGACAGCCTTCTGAACGCGGATACCGAGACCATCAAGATCCTTCTCACCATCGCAGCCCAGGCCAAGGACCAGCGCCGGCCGCTGCCCTATGTGGTGGCGGAACTGCAGGATCCGCGCCGCGAGCGCATTCTCCACAGTGCCTATGGTGGAGACCTGGAACTGGTGGCCGGGGACGCCACGCTCAGCCGCTTCATGGTCCAGACACTGCGCCATCCGGGTCTGGCCGAGATCTTCCAGGAGATGATGATCCTGCCCGATGGCAATGAACTCTACATACGGTTCCAGGACGACTGGGCCGGTGAAACCCTGGCCAGCCTCGACAGCGGGCGGCCCAGCGCGATCGTACTGGGCGTACTTGAGCAGGCGGACAGTGACTGGGTGGTCCACATGAATGCGCCGTCCGAACAACGCCTGCGCGAGGGCGACGGGCTCATCCTGATGGCGCGGCGTTTCGAGGATAGCAATCCGGTACGTGGTCAGACCCTGGAGCCACTGCATCGGCCACCGCTCAATGAGGTGGAGAGGCCGCCCTCCCGTCACCGGCGCATCCTGATCCTGGGCTGGAACCACAGGGTGCCGGCACTCCTGCAGGAACTGGACAGCTACCCGGGCGAAACGGCGGACATCACAGTGGCCTCGTTCTGGCCCGTGGAAGACCGCCAGAACATGATCAACGGCTATGTGCCCGAACCTGGACGCGTCAGCTGCCAGCACGTGAAGACGGACTTCCTGATGGAGGGGGAGATTGCCCGACTGGCACCCGAACGCTATGACACCGTCATGCTGTTGACCAGTGACCGCATGGGCAGCAACGAGGAAGCGGACGCCCGGGCCATGGTGGGCTACCTGCAGCTCCAGGATCACCTTCAGCAGGCGGGGACGTGGCCGCAGATCCTGCTGGAACTCACTGACCCGCACAATGAGGCCCTGCTGCTGGCGCGGAACAGTGAGATCTTCCTCAGCCCCGTGATGCTCAGCCACCTGCTGGCCCAGGTCGCCCTGCGCCGGGAGCTTCGCCTGGTGTATGACGAACTCTTCACCCAGGGCGGTGCCGAGATCGGCTTCCGTGCGCTTCCCGCGGAGCTTCTGGCAGCCGACACGGACTTCCGGGCGGTGGCAAAGTGGGTTGCCACCAGCGGCGAAACCGCCCTTGGCATCCACCGTGCGCAACCAACCCCGGAAGGGCGCCACCTGACCCTCAACCCGGATCCCGGAGAACCCCTGAACCTGTCAGCGGGGGACCAACTGGTGGTGCTGGGACGCGAGCCGGAAAGGCACTGACCCCTCAGCGCCCCCAGAACCGCTTCATGATGCGGCGTGTGACCGCGGTCGGCATGGCCCCGGAGGTGGACCAGAGCCCTTTCATCGGGAGGGAAACCGGGTGGTGCACACCGCGCCCGCCCCGGGTTACGGCCCACACCTGGGCGGCGACATCCTCCGCGCCCAGATTCACCCCCATACCGTCGAACATACCGGATACGGCCCGGTTGGCGTTCACCATCCCCGTGGCGACGAAAGGCGGCATCAGGTCACAAACACGGATGTCGTACTCCTGCCATTCAATGTCCAGCGCCTCGGTCATGGCGCGCACCGCATGCTTGGTGGCGGAATAGGACGCGAAGTCCGGCGTGCCATGGATCGCAGAGGCCGAACTCATGTTCACCACCTGGGCGCCGGGCGTATCACGGAGCCAGGGGAACGCGGTATGGAGGACGTTCAGAAGCCCGGTCAGATTCACGTCCACCTGTGCCCTGTGGTCCTCCAGTGGAATCGCCTCAAAGCGCCCGACCCGCAGAATGCCGGCGTTGTTGTGCAGTACATCCAGCTGGCCCTCGGTGCGCGCGGCGAAACCCGCGAGCGCCTGGCGTACCGAGGCGGCATCCGTCACATCCATGACATGGACACTGCAGTTGGCCTCACCCAGTCCCTCCTGAAGGGTCCGCAGTGCCGCCTCGTCCCGATCCGCGGCTCCCACGAACCAGCCCTTCCCGGCAAACAGCTGGGCCGTGGCACGGCCGATGCCAGCGGCTGCCCCGGTGATGAAGATCGTCTTCATGGTTCTCTCCCTGTGTCAGCGTCAGCCGAGTATAACCGGGGCCCCCGGGCCCGGCGGAATGCCCAGAGCGACCCAGACCGCCAGTAATAACGGCCATACCACGGCAAAGGCGATCGCATAGGGGAGCATCAGCGCCATCAGGGTGCCGATGCCTGCCTCGGGCCGCCAACGCTGCACAAAGGCAAGGACAATGACCCAGTAGGGATTGAGGGGCGTGATGATGTTGGTCACCGAATCCCCGATGCGGTAGGCCGCCTGGGTCAGTTCCGGGCTCAGGCCCGCCTGCATCAGCATGGGCACGAACACCGGGGCCAGGAAGGCATACTTGGCGGAAGCGGAACCGATGAACAGGTTCGCCAGCATGGCGATCAGGATGAAGCCGACCGCCAGCACCGGCGCGGGTACAGCCAGGGAGGCCAGCCACTGGCCACCGGTAATCGCCAGCAGCAACCCGAGCTGGCTGTAGTTGAAAGCCTCGATGAACTGGGCCGCGACAAACGCCAGCACAATATAGGGCGCCAGTGCGGCAATGGTGGCCGACAGCATTTGCGCCACATCGTGGTTACTGTTCAGGGTACCGGCCGCGAATCCGTAGGCCAGGCCGGGCAACAGGAACAGGATCAGCAGCAGCGGCACCATGGCCTCGACCCAGCGGGCGAAGTTCTCACCCTCGCCGTGGAGTGGCGCCCCGGGAACCAGCACCGCTGCCAGTACCAGGGCCAGGGTAATCCCGAATACGATCCCGGCATGGCGCAGCCCGCGCCCGGGGTCTGCACCCAAACCGTTATCCGCCCGGCTCTCCTGCGCCCCGGCAAGCTCAACGCCGGCCTGCCTGGGTTCCACGACCCGGGCGGTGACCCACCACCCGACCAGTGCCAGCACCAGGGTGGAGACAATCATCAGCCACCAGTTGGCCGTGACCGCGACCGCGTAATCGGGATCCAGTATGCGCGCCCCCGCCTCGGTCAGACCCGCCAGCAATGGATCCAGGGCCGTGATCACAAGGTGAGCACTGAACCCGGCGGAGACCCCGGCAAAGGCCGCTGCCAGCCCGGCCAGGGGCGAGCGCCCCGCCGCGTGGAAAAGGATCGCCGCCAGCGGCGGCAGCACCACGTAGCCCGCATCCAGGGTGACCGAGGACAGAATCCCCAGCAGGACCACCATGGGCGCCAGAAGCGCACGGGGTGTCAGTCTCAGAAGCCGGGCAAGCAGCGCTGGCAGCAGGCCGGAGCGCTCCGCCACGCCAATCCCCAGCATGGCCACCAGCACCAGCCCCAGGGGCGGGAACTGCATGAAATTGTCCACCAGGTGCGAGAGCAGCCACCAGAGGCCATCACTCTCAAGCAACCCTCGGGCCTGCACCAGTTCGCCCTCGCCGGCCGCGCCCGCGGGCTTGCGCACGGACCAGCCCGCCCAGGCGGCCACCTGGGAGAGCACCATGACCAGACCCAGGGCCATGGCGAACAGGGTGACCGGATGCGGCAGGGCGTTGCCCGCCCGCTCGATCCGATCCAGCCAGCGGGTGGAAGAAATCGCGGGTTTCATGTCACGGCCCCATGCGGCAGAACATCCTCCGGATAGATGGCCAGTTCGTTCTGGTGGCGCGCGAAATCCGGATCGTCGTGCGCCGGTGTCCGCAGGATGCCCTCAACATAATCGGCCGGGAATGCATTCTCCCGGGCGCCGATCAGCACATGCGCCCGGTACCAGCTGTAGGGTGTCAGCGAGGCGTCCACATCCGTAGCTGCGTACATCCGCGCCTCCAGGGACTCCCCTTCCGGGGTCCGGGGCCGGATCAACGCCTCCTCATAGCCATTCCCCAGCCCCTCAATCCGGTCCAGGATCGGTTTCTCGCGATCCGGGATGTCGTAGACGACGCCCAGGACCCAGTCACCCGGATCGCCGGTATGCAAGGCATCGCATTTGGCCGAATGGTCCTCGCGGCTGCGCTTGTGGAAGACCAGACGGTGACGGTGCAGCCAGCCAACCGTCAGGAAACGGGATTCCGGAACCCGGGCCTGGAGGCGGCGAATGGACATGTTCGAGCCATAGGCAAAACAGAGCATGATGGAACCTCTCCCGAATACGTACAGTGCCCGAAACTGCCACGGTTACCCGCCCCGGGCAATACATGGAATTGGAAGATCCTATAGGAGCCGGCTGAACCATAGCGTCTTTTCCGGCTAAAATTAGATATAAACCGGACCGGAGACGCACGCGCCATGAGCGCAGAACTGTTCACCCGATGTTTTGTCGCCACCTATTTCCTGTTGATCGGCCTGTTCTTCACCGGGCGGGCACTGGGGCTGAGCGCGCGCACCCGCCACTCCCATATCCATTACGGTCACGTGGGCTCGCGTCCCTGGTGGAACCGCCACATCTTCAATGTTTTCAGGGCCGCGATCCTGCTGGTCAGCGTCCTCCGCATCGGACTGCCGGTGGATCCCTGGCTGGGCATCATCGAGCCACTCTACAACGCGCCGGTACTGTTGTCGGGGGTGGTCCTGCTGTGCGCGGCCTTCACGGGCATCAACTACCTGCAGGCCTACATGCACGAGGACTGGCGCTCGGGGATTGATACTGAAAAACCCCCGAAACTGCTCACCACCGGGCCCTGGTCCCGGAGCCGCAACCCCATGTTCCTGATCATCATGGTGGGGCAGCTCGGCTTTTTCCTGGCACTGCCCAGCCTGTTCTCGCTGGTGTGCCTGGTGGTTGGTGTCGCGGTCCTGAGACGCCAGGCCCTGGCCGAGGAGGCGAGCCTGGACACGTTGCTCGGTGCGGATTACCGCCAGTACCGGGAGCGCGTCCCGCGCTGGTTCTGAAGCGCCCGGGGCTCAGTGCTGCGCCGGCCGGTAGCCCAGCCGGAAGCCACCCCAGTGGGTACCGTTCACGTAGATGGGCACTGACAGGTCGTGCATGATCTCCCCGGTATCCCGCCGGTAGGTCTGCAGCAGCATGTCACGGGTATGGCTGCCACAACGGGCCCCGGTGCGGTCATTGAAGAGGCGTTTGCTGCGGCTCTTCACCAGATCCACCTGGGGATCCCCGGTCGGCTCATGGGCAAAAACGTTGTTATGGGTGGGCACATAGCCATCCGGTGCAGCGGTGATCGCGAAGACAATGGGCTCCAGCGACTCAACCACGGGCTCCTGAATGGCGGGGAGATGCCTGTCGGTAAAGGCGTCGAATGGGCTGTGGTACTTCTGCGGGTCGGTGCCCGGAATCGGGGTGCGCTCTTTGCTGAACAGCTGTTCCCGGGTCAGCTCGCCACGTTCAAGCGCCTGCTCGAAACAGCGCGCAATTTCCGCTGCCCCGGCCCGCGCTGCTTCATAGAAGCGGCGATGGTAGCTTTCGCTGCTGTAAAGCGCGAACTCGGCGTTGGTCTGCTCAGCCAGCTCCATCAGCCTTGACGCCTGCTGCGCCAGCTCGGCAACGGCCTCATCGCTGTCGCGCATCTCATCACGCAGGCTCTCGATGGAGCCGAACATCTGCCCCAGGCTCTCCTCGTTGTGCTGGTCGCCCTCGGCAATCCACCGCACCTGTTCCTCCACCTTCCTTGAGCCGGTGTTGATCTCGTCCAGCTGGTGGCCAACGGCCTCGACCGAATCAAGGCCGTTCTCGACACTGGTGGCCAGCTCCTTGACCCGGGTAACAATGTGGCCGGTGTCCTGCTGTATGGATTCCAGGGTGCTGGACGCCTCTTTGGTCGCCTCCGAGGTACGGCCGGCAAGCTGGCGCACCTCATCCGCCACCACCGCAAAACCGCGACCCTGCTCGCCGGCCCGGGCAGCCTCGATGGCGGCATTGAGTGCGAGCAGGTTGGTCTGCTCGGCGATGCCCTCGATCACCGAGGTCACATTCTGGATGGTTTCGGATTTGTCGTTCAGCGCCTGGATCAGCGACACCGTCTCCGAGGACTGCTCGTGCACCCGCCGGACCTGCTCAATGGCTTCCCTCAACGCGGTCTGACCCTGATCACTGACCTCACTGGCCTGGCTCGCGGCGGACGCCGCTTCCGAGGCCTGCTCCGCGGACTGGCGGATGGTTTCCATGATCTGCCCGGCGTAGTCCGTCATTTGGTTGGTGTTCTCCACCTGGCGGTCGAGACGACTGCGCAGGCGGTCCGCGGCATAGGAAACCTGGGCTGCCGAGACGGCGTTGGCGTCAGCGCCTTCCACCAGCGTCTGCTCCAGTCCCTCACCGGTGCGTGCCTTGCGGAAAATGGAGGGCATGAGCGCCTGCAACAGCGGGTGCTCCGCCTGGGCGTCCGCGTGCGCCTCCACCTGCACACGCTGCAGCAGTGCCATCAGGGGCAGGATTGCGGCGATGGCCCCCAGAGCCCCCGCCAGAAGGAAACGGTACAGTTCCGGCACCGGCAACCAGCTGCATGCCACCGCAACCAGAAGACTCCCGCCGATACCGGCACACGCCCGCAGTACGACCTGTTTCTGAAGCGCCCCCATACCAGCCACCCTTTGTCGGTCTTATTATTCGAGATCTCAGGGAAGGTTAGAACATAACCAGCAGAGGTGCCCTTATACTTTCGGATGAACCGAAAGCGGCGCCTAGAAGGTTATAAAGGGCATCAGCGCCAGGTAGAGGATCACGCCAATCCCGATCAGGGCACCAATGAAAGCCAGGGGGTTGTGCCGGTATCGCTGGGCGGGTGTCTCGGCCTCTCCACGCGCCTGGGCCTCCTGATGTGCGGCCCGGGCCTGCTCGGCGCGCTCGGCCTGGTAGTCGGCCAGCAGCTGCTCCGCTTCCTCGAGCCGTGATGGGTCGTCGAGCCAGATGGCGCCAAAGGACACCATCCAGCGGCTGGGCTCCGTTTCGTAATACGGAATACCCTGCTCCTCGAGAAGCGTTTTGACGTCAATGTATTCGTCCTCGGGCACGTTGCGCAGGTTGAGGAGCAGATGCCCCATGTCAGGACCTCGTCGGTTCCGCTATCATGTGGGTCCATTGTAGCAGGCACCCGTGGTGGAGTTCCGCGCCCATGAGCAAACACAAACGCCGTCCCGTTCCGGTCTTCGAGCATCCGATCATCGAGACCCACTGCCATCTGGACTACCTCCAGGGAGAGCCGGTGGAGGACGTGGTTATGGCCGCCGAGCAGGTGAACATCGAGCGGCTGATCACGATCACTGTCTCGCCGGACAATCTGGAGACCGTCCAGCACCTTGTGGGCGCCCATCCCCGCGTCTACGGCACTCAGGGCATCCACCCCCACCAGGCCGACAACTGGCACGACGGGCTGGATCCGTTCATCCGGGAGGCGATGGCGGCAAGCCCCAAGCGGCTGCTGGCCATCGGTGAGATCGGGCTGGACTACCACTACGATTTCAGCGATCCGGAGACCCAGAAGTCGGTTTTCCGCAAGCAGCTTCAGATGGCGTCGGAGCTGGATAAGCCGGTGGTGATCCACACCCGGGATGCGGATGAGGACACCATGGAGATCCTTAAGGAGTTCGAAGGGTCACTGAAGCAGCGGGGCGTTGTGCACAGCTACACCTCGGGTGAGACGCTGGCACGCTATGCGCTGGAGCAGGGCTGGTACATCGGGTTCAATGGGATCTGCACGTTCAAGAAGGCGGAGAATGTGCGTGAAATCATCGACCTGACGCCGGCGGACCGGATCCTGCTGGAGACGGATTCGCCGTATCTGGCACCGGTCCCGTACCGGGGCAAGGAGAATATGCCGTACTACCTGCCGTTCGTTGGGGAGTTCATTGCCCAGCACAAAGGGCTGGACGTGGAAGAGTTCCTGGCGCAGGCCTACCGGAACAGCGAGGCAGTGTTTTTTCGGAACTCGACGCAGGAAGCGTGAATAGGAGGCGGGGAGGCTTATCCGGGAAACGCTGTAAATACGTCCCTGTACGCTGCTCTTCCGCCATCCATGGCTCCAGAGCTTCCCGTATAAGCCTCCCCGCCTCCTTTCCACGCTCCCCAGACGTCACGAATCCGGCTGCACCAGAACCCAGGGCGCAACAACCAGAGCCCAGACCGTCGCATCCGAATCATGCCACGCCTGCGCCTCATCCGGCTTAACCTCGCCCACGGACCCATCCTGGATCCACTGCTGGAAGCGGGCCTTGTCATCCCGCACCAGTGACAACCCAACCTCGATCAGATCCTGCCCCGGGGCAACGCGCACCACATTGCCTCGGGCGTAGAACCGCTGCAGCTCCACCCAGCCGATCTGGGCCGTCTCCTGGTGGAGTTTGGCGCGGAGTTCGTCGTCGTTTTCAGGTATACCGTCAGTTTCCAATGACATCAGCGTATTCCTATGCGTTTGAAAGCAGGTAATCGGGGAAGCCTTTCAGGGAAGCTCGATCGCCAGGGATGGCGATCGCGCAGCGTCCATGGATGGATTTATAGCGATTCCCTGAAAGGCTTCCCCGATTGCCTGCCACCCAGTACCCCTCAGTCTGATGACATAAGGACAAACAAAAACGGGTGGCCCGAAAGCCACCCGTTTTCCTCGGATCAGCCTCCCGAAGAGGCTAACCCATCAACCGCCATGGATCACTTGGCGATCATGTTGCGCAGCACGTAGTGCAGGATGCCGCCGCTGAGGTAGTAGTTCATCTCATTGGCGGTATCCACGCGGCAGATCACCTCGGTCTCCGTGGTGCTGCCGTCCGGGCGCTCGGCTACGAGCTTCAGCACCTGGCGCGGCTCCAGATTCTCATCCAGACCCTTGATGCTGATCTTCTCCTCGCCGGTCAGACCCAGTGTCTGGCGGTTCTCGCCGTCCTTGAACTGCAGCGGCAGAACGCCCATGCCCACCAGATTGGAACGGTGGATCCGCTCGTAGCTCTCGGCCACGACCGCTTCCACGCCCAGCAGGCGGGTGCCCTTGGCCGCCCAGTCACGGGAGGACCCAGTGCCGTATTCCTTACCGGCGATCACGACCAGCGGCGTACCCTGCTTCTGGTACTCCATGGCCGCGTCGTACATCGCCATCTGCTCGCCGGTGGGCACGAACTTGGTGAAACCGCCCTCGACGCCGTCCAGCATCTCGTTCTTGATGCGGACGTTGGCGAAGGTACCGCGCATCATCACTTCATGGTTACCACGGCGCGAGCCGTAGCTGTTGAAGTTCTTGGGATGCACGCCCTTCTCCTGCAGGTACTTGCCTGCCGGGGAATCCGGCTTGATGGAGCCGGCCGGGCTGATGTGGTCCGTGGTGATGGAGTCACCGAACAGCGCCAGGATGTTCGCACCCTCGATGTCCTTCGGCGGCTGCAGCGGCTTCTCAATGCCCTCGAAGAACGGCGGGTTCTTCACGTACGTGGACTCGTCGTCCCACTGGTACGTCTCGTCCTTGCTGAACGGAATGCCCTGCCAGACTTCGTCGCCCTTGAAGACATCCGCGTATTCCTTGCGGAACATCTCGTCGTCGACCTTGGACACTTCGTGGGCGATCTCCGCATTGGAGGGCCAGATGTCCTTCAGGTAGACCGGGTTGCCACTCTGGTCGTTGCCCAGCGGCTCGTTCTCCAGGTCGACACGGGTAGTGCCGGCCAGAGCGTACGCCACAACCAGGGGCGGTGACGCCAGCCAGTTGGCCTTCACGTCCGGATGCACACGGCCCTCGAAGTTCCGGTTACCGGAGAGCACGGAGGAGACCTGCAGGCCACCTTCGTTGATGGCTTCGCCGATTTCGTCCATCAGCGGGCCGGAGTTACCGATGCAGGTGGTGCAGCCGTAACCGACCAGGTTGAAGCCGAGCGCGTCGAGCTCTTTGCTCAGGCCGGCGGTATCCAGGTAATCAGTCACAACCTTGGAGCCGGGTGCCAGCGAGGACTTGACCCAGGGCTTGCGGTCCAGGCCCTTCTCACGGGCGTTCTTGGCCACCAGGCCGGCAGCCATCAGCACGCTCGGGTTGGAAGTGTTGGTGCAGGATGTGATCGCGGCGATCACCACGTCGCCGTGGCCGAGGTCGTAATCCTGACCCTTGACCGGTACGCGTTTGTTCTTGTCCTGAACACCAGCGTCATCCAGCAGCTTCTCAAAGGTCTGCTTCATGGCCGGCATGTCGACCCGGTCCTGGGGCCGCTTCGGGCCGGCCAGGGAGGCCTTGACGTCGCCCAGGTCGAGCTCCAGCGAATCGCTGAACTTGGGCTCGGGCTTGCTGGAATCGCGCCACATGCCCTGGGCCTTGCTGTAGTCCTCGACCAGCTTGATCTGCTCGTCGCTGCGGCCGGAGAGCTTGAGGTAGTTCAGGGTCTCGTTATCGACCGGGAAGAAGCCACAGGTCGCACCATACTCGGGCGCCATGTTGGAGATGGTCGCGCGGTCGGCCAGCGGCAGGTTGTCGAGACCGGGGCCGTAGAATTCGACGAACTTACCAACCACGCCCTTCTCGCGCAGCATCTGGGTCACAGTCAGTACCAGGTCAGTGGCGGTCACGCCTTCCTTCATGGAACCGGTCAGACGGAAACCGACCACTTCCGGGATCAGCATGGAGATCGGCTGACCCAGCATCACGGCTTCCGCCTCGATGCCGCCAACACCCCAGCCCAGGATGCCCAGGGCATTGATCATGGTGGTGTGGGAGTCGGTGCCGACCAGGGTATCCGGGTAGACCTGGGTCTCGCCGTCCTGCTCCTTGGTCCAGGCGACCTTGCCCAGGTACTCCAGGTTGACCTGGTGGCAGATGCCGGTGCCCGGCGGAACCACGCGGAAGTTATCGAATGCTTCCTGGCCCCAGCGCAGGAATTCGTAACGCTCGCGGTTCCGCGTCATCTCGATGTCGACGTTGGCGCGGAAAGCGTCGGAAGTGGCGTACTGGTCGACCATCACTGAGTGGTCGATGACCAGGTCCACCGGCGACAGCGGGTTGATCTTCTCGGGATCGTCACCGGCCTTCTTGACCGCGTCACGCATGGCGGCAAGGTCCACGACACCGGGTACGCCGGTGAAGTCCTGCATCAGAACACGCGCCGGGCGGTACTGGATCTCACGGCTGGAAGAGCGGTTCTTCAGCCAGCCGGCAATGGCTTCGACGTCATCCTTCGTCACGGTCTCATTGTCTTCGTGACGCAGCATGTTCTCGAGCAGAACCTTGAGTGAAACCGGCAGCTGCTGCAGGTCACCGAGATGCTTCTCGGCTTCCGGCAGGCTGTAGTACCGGTACTGTTTGCCGCCAGACTCGAGGGTCTGGGCGGTCTTGAAACTATCGACAGGCGACATGGCATCCTCCCTATGTAGGGTTATTCGACGGGCCGATTATACCAGACAGCGGTTATTCAAGCGGCCCGGATCGGTGGCGGATTGTACTGGAAATGAACAGAGAACTGTAGGTGTAACCCGAGATCGGTTACGGGGGGTCAAATCAGTAACGGATGGTCAGCACGTTGTACACCAGCAGACCACAGGCGCCAAGCAGCGCCAGCCAGGTGCCCGCAACGCCCGCCGCGCGGGCCGCATGCCAGCGTCCCTGGGCTTCGTGCATGCCCCAGGCGTGGCCGATCCGGCTCACCAGGAAAAGCCCTCCCACGGTGTGCAACGCGGCATAGGCCACCCCGTTCATCTCCGCAATGAACATCAGCACCAGCATCAGCGGCATGGATTCGATGTAGTTGCCGTGGATGCGCGAGGCCACATTCAACTGCTGGTGCCCGCCATCACCGACCCCCACTCCCAGCTGCTGGCGCAACGCCACGACACGCCACACGAGAATCAGTTTCAGGACCACAAAGACAACAGCGTAGAAGGCAGTCGCGGGTGCGAGCATGGAGTCTCCTCGGTTCAGGCGTTTTCGGGCATGGCATCCACTGCTGGCTGGCCGGTCTCGGGGTCTACAGAGACGGTAAGCACCAGCGGCTGACAGCAGACGAAGCAGTCCTCCACATACGTCTGGTCACCCAGGGAGCAGTCGACCAGAACATCGATCACCTCCCCGCAGCAGGGACAGGGCACGGGTACCGTCTCAGTCAGCGCCATAGGGCCTCAGCCTCCTGAACCGCTGGTGTAATACCAGGTCGACAGCCAGCCGGCGACGTGTGCCTCCGGCATGGGCCTGCTGAGATGATAGCCCTGCATGATATCGCACTGCATGTTACGCAGCAGCTGCGAGGTGTCATCACTTTCCACGCCTTCGGCGACCACTTCGAAGCCAAGATCATGACACATGTTGATGGTGGTGCGCACGATGGTGGCGTCCTCCCGGTTGGCATCCATCTCCCGCACAAAGGAACGGTCGATCTTGATCTCGTGAACCGGCAGCTTGCGGATATAGGACAGCGAGGAATAGCCGGTGCCGAAATCGTCGATGGCGAGGCGGATACCGGCGTCATAGAGACCGCGCAATGCCTGGAGGGCGTTGACTGGATTAACCATGGTGGCGGTCTCGGTCACTTCCAGGATGAGCCGCCCGGTGGGCAGTCCATGGCGCTCGAGCAGTTCCT
The DNA here is from genome assembly GCF_002286965.1 of Halovibrio salipaludis. Classification (GTDB taxonomy): domain Bacteria; phylum Pseudomonadota; class Gammaproteobacteria; order Pseudomonadales; family Oleiphilaceae; genus Halospina; species Halospina salipaludis. The sequence goes on from NZ_NSKD01000001.1 coordinate 319,463, forward strand.
GCACCAGCTCCGCGAACGCCGGTTCTTCCAGATTGCGTGCAGAAATGTTCACCGCCATGCGCACGGGATAGCCGGCCCCATCCATGGCGGCCCCGAAGAGCAGGGCTCGATCCAGCACCCACTGGGTCAGCGGCTGGATCAGGCCGGTCTGCTCCGCCATGGGGATGAATTCATCCGGGGGTATGAAGCCGTGCTCCGGGTGGTTCCAGCGCAGCAGCACCTCAAAGCCGCACACCTCCCCGGAGCTCAGCCGTACCTGGGGCTGGAAGTACAGCGCCAGGCTGTCCTCCCTGATGGCCCGGCGGAGCTCGGTCATCAGGGTCAGGCGGCGCTCACTGTAAGGGTTCATGGACTCGGTATAGGTCGCCACGTGGCTGACGCCGCTTTCGGCCTGATCAAAGGCGATGAAGGCATGGCGGAGCAGGGTGGTGATGTCACCGCTGTCCTCCGGATAGAAGGAACAGCCACCAACCATCCGCATATCCAGGCTCAGCCCACGGAACTCCATCGGCTGGCGCAGCGCTTCCACGAGCGCCTCCATCTGGCCCTGCATGGCCTCGGTCTCCCGCGGATGGAAGGCGCAGGCGAAGGTGATGCCCTCCACATGCGCAACGGCACAGGGGCTGCCACTGATGTCCTCGATGATGACCGAATCCGGGAGGCCCAGGACCACCTCATTCATCCGCCATGCCAGCTGGTACAGGAGCTGGTCCGCGTTTTCATGGCCCAGGGTCTTGTTGATGTCGTCAAAACCCCGGAAATGGATCAGCACCAGCGCCAGGCTGCAGTCCCGCCGATGGTCCACACGCTCAGTGCACCCGCCCAACACCACCTCCAGCAGATTGCGGCCCGGCAGCCCTGTCAGGCCATGGTGCCGCGCCTGCTCCAGCAGGCTCTGCTCCATGGATTCGCGTTCTTCTATGGCCTGCAGACGGGCACGCTGCTCATAGCTGAAGCGCTGCCCCATCGCGAACGTCAGCACCAGCGCCTGGGAGACCGCCCCCAGTTCCACGCCATAGCGTGTCAGGAAGTTGGAGGGCACCAGCCCCGTCACCAGCAGTATCCAGGCCATCGACCCCACCAGCAGCATGATCCAGGCCCCCATGAAGTACCGGGCAGCCCGGTGCCCCTGGATCATCATTGCAAGGCCGATGAGGAACATGATGAGACTCACCATGCCCGCCAGCACCACGGACAGCCGGGTGGACAGGTCATAGCTTATGAAGAGGGCTGCCACTGTATTCAGTGCCGTGACAATGGTCAGGCCATGGAAGACATTCCGCCGGAAACGCATCTCAGGCGTAATGTTGAGAAAGGTCCGCGCAAACAGGCTGAAAAAGAGAGCGATCATGGCGGAGGACACCAGGGTCACCCGCTCATTGATCTCCGGATAGGCCGGGTAGAGAAACTGGAAGGCCATGCCATGGAGGCTGGCCATGAGCACCAGAAGCGTGGCATTGGTCAGCACATAGTAGAGGTAGCTGCGTTCACGCAGTGCACCGTAGAGGAAAACATTGAAGGTGATGATGATCAGCAGCATGCCGTAAAACATGCTGCGGCCCACCATGTCCGTCTCATTCACCTCAAAGAAGGTCTCCGGCTCCCACAGCATCATCGGAACCTGATGGGAACCGGACGTCCTGACCCGGAGATAGATCCGGCTCTGTGACTCCGGCTCGAGTTCCATCGGCAGAACGAAGGTCCGGTGCCTCATGGGTCTGGACTCGAACGGGTAATGATCCCCGGTCAGATGGCTTTCGAGAATGTCCCCATCACGCACCCGGTAGAACTCTATATGATCCAGCAGCGGGTACCGGATCTCCAGAAGCCGCTCAACCGGCTGTTCAAGCGGGTTTTCCAGCCGCATCCGATACCAGTGTGTCCCCGCGGTATAACCGAAGTTAGCCACGTCGCCCTCCACCGGCGACCACTCCGGACTGACGTCCCCGGCGAGAATGGCGGGCATGGCGACAGAGCGGTCGGTTGGCTCAGGCCAGTACTCGAGGCTGTGGGTAGGGTTCTGGCTGGTGGTGCCGGGCAGTACCGTAACCGCGCCCGCGGCAGACAGGCTCGCAAGCACAAGCGCCAGCACGAGCACCGCTCCAACGGCGCCCCGGCATGCAGTCCAGATGTGCAATGCGACCCTGCCCATGGATACTCCTGAGCCTGTGTCTTACCGGCTGCAGTATAGACAGTGACCCGCGGCTGTGCCTGCCACTTCCCGCCAGTGCGTCAGCGCAGCTGCTCCAAAAGTGCCGCATGGGCCCGCATGCCGCGATGGAAGCAGGTCACCTCGAATTTCTCATTGGGGCTGTGCATGCCGTCATCCTCCAGGCTGAAGCCCATCAGCAGCGTATCGATGCCGAGGATGTCCCGCGCCCAGGCGGCAATGGGAATGGAACCACCACTGCCCAGCAGCACCGGCTCGCGATCATAGACCGCATCCAATGCGCTCAGGGCCGCCTTCAGGTAGCGGGATTCCGTGGGGATACGGATGGCCGGGGCCGCTGAGTGCACGGTGAGCTCAATGGAACAGCCCGCCGGCGTGTGGTCATCAATGAAGCGGCGCAGGCTCTCGATGATGCGGTCCGGATCCTGGTCCGGCACCAGCCGGAAGCTGACCTTGGCGCTGGCCTCCCGGGGGATCACCGTCTTGGCGCCGTTGCCGGTGAAACCACCAATGATGCCGTTGATGTCGCAGCTGGGCCGCGACCAGACCCGTTCCAGCAGGCTGCGGTCCGACTCACCACCGCCTGCAGTGGTCACGCCGGCGGAGGCAAGGAAGCCGGCATCGTCCATATTGAGGGCTTTCCAGGCGGCCAGCTCCTCGTCGGAGGGTTCCACCACGTTGTCGTAGAACCCGGGCACCTGAACCCGGCCCTGCCCGTCCTGGAGTGCGCCGAGTACTTTTGTGAGACCATTGATCGGGTTTTCGATGGCGCCGCCGTAGAATCCGGAGTGCAGGTCATGGCCCGGTCCACGGCAGGTCAGTTCGGTGTAGAGCAGTCCACGGAGGGTGTAGGTGATGGCCGGGGTGTCCACGTCCCACATGCCGGTATCGCTCACCACGCAGACGTCGGCCTTGAGCTCGTCCCGGTAGCGTTCCAGCACCGGCCGCAGGTTCTTGCTGCCAACTTCCTCTTCCCCCTCAAGCAGCACCGTCACCTGTATCGGCAGACCGCCGTGCTCCGCGTGCCAGGCCTTAAGGGCCTCGACCCACATCATCAGCTGGCCCTTGTCGTCGACCGCGCCCCGGGCCACCATCTTCCGGCCATGGGGGCTGTTCTCAAGGGTCGGTTCAAAGGGCTCGTTGCGCCACTCCGCATACGGCTCAGGCGGCTGCACGTCGTAGTGGCCGTAGTAGAGCACGTGGGTGGCATCATCTCCGGGGCCCTCATGATGGCCGATCACCACCGGATGACCCTCGGTTTCGCGGATCTCAATGCGGAACCCCAGCGGCGCCAGCTCATCCCGGAGCCACTGCGCCGCCTCGCGCATGGCGCCCTCGTAAGCGGGATCCGTACTGACACTGGGAATGCGCAACAGGTCGGCCCAGCGCTCGATGGATCCCTCGAGGCCGTTATCGATGCGTTGCAGGACGGATTCCAGCATGAGGCGCTCCTTGTTCACCGGTTTCGGGGCTTTCGAGCATAGGGGAGCAGCCACGGGCGAACAAGTATTTGAAGGCACCGTGCGATCACCGTACCCTCGCGGATAACAGGGGGTAGGCCATGACCGATACTGATGGAACCGTTCCGTTCTGGGAGCGCAAGCAGCTGGAAGCGATGACGGCTGATGAGTGGGAATCACTCTGCGACGGCTGTGGTCGTTGCTGCACCCATAAGCTTGAAGACGCGGATACCGGTGACGTCTATGCCACGCAGATCGCCTGCCGCCTGCTCGACTGCGAGAGCTGTCTGTGCTCGGACTATCCCAACCGCCTGAACGAGGTGCCGGACTGCCTCCAGGTCACCCCCTCGATCGCGCGCAACAGCGACTGGCTGCCCAAAAGCTGTGCCTACCGGCGGATCGCCGAGGGTCGGGGGCTGGCCTGGTGGCACCCCCTGGTTTCCGGTTCGCGCGCCACCGTTCATACCGCAGGGGTCTCAGTGCGGGGCCGTGTTCTTCCCGAGCCCATCGTGGACCCCGAGGACTATGAGGATCACATCGTCGACTGGATCCAGGAGGAGCCACTTACCTGAAAACCCTCAGGGCTCGGCCTGGAAGGGCACGTACAGTGACCCCATAATTTCCTGGTAGACCCCCTTTTCCTGAAGCCGTCTGAGCTCCCTGGATAGAGCCTGGATAAACGCACGGTTCTTCCCGGTATCATGACAGTTGATGCGATCAAAGCTTTCAAGCAGGGGACGATCCGGCACGTAGCTCAGCTGCTCCAGGTGGGGCCGGATATCCGGGATGGCAGCAATCAGGGCATCCAGCCGGCCCATCTGCAGCATCCGGACAGCCTGCTCCTCGGAGCGTACCGGCTCCAGCTCAATCGCGCCTTCCAGGATCGGGGCCAGATAGAGCTCATGCCCCTTGATGCTGCCGACCACCCGGTCTTCCAGCTCCCTGACTGATTCAATGGGGGGCTGGCCAGCGGGTGTGAAGATATGGAAACGGAACCTGCCAAGTGGATGGCTGTACACAAGGGCCTCGTTCCCAATGCGCTGGCGCACCACATCGGTCAGTGAGACCAGGCAGTCCACCTGGGACTCCTCAAACATCTGGAGGGCACGGCGGTAGGGATAGAAGACCGGTTCAACCTTCACATCCAGTGGCTCCAGAGCGCGCGCCACCAGCTTCTGATAGGCACCCGACCCATCCGGCTCAATCAGATTGGCCAGATTCGGAGCCGCCACCGTTACGCTCTGACCGGCGTGTGCCCCCACCCCTGAGGCCAGAACCACCGCGATCACAAGGCATGCACGAAAGCATCCATTCCGCCCCATCAGTCCCCCGCCCATGAGCCTGACTCTATTGCCTCAGGTTAATGTTTTTAATCACCGATCACGACCCCGGATCGCAATAATCGGTTAATTCATCAGGCGGCAGAACCAGCGCAGGCATACACCCCTGAATGGCCCGGTCTCCATTTTTAACTGGACGATCAATTAAAATAAAATTACCCTCTCGCAACTCGGCATTTCGGAAATCCCTTAGAAAAGGAGTCTATGCAATGAAGAAAAAGCTGATCGGTGCCGCAGTAACAGCCGCCATTTCAGCCACCGCCCCCTCACTGGCCGTTGCGACGACCAATATTTCAGCGGGGGTCTGGGCCAGCTACCGGTATGTGACGGATTCTGATTTTGACGCGCCGGCCTTCAACAGCGACCTGGACAGCGAGACGGGTGGCGACATCGGCCGCGAATCGCTGATCCTCTATGGCAGCCATTCCCAGGATGACGGCCCCTGGCGCCTGTCCACCGAGGTACGCTTTGGTCCGGGCAGCTTCTCTGATCCGGATAACAACTCCACCGGGACCTACACGTCCATCCATAAACTCTGGGTAGGTCGCAGCTTCGGCGAAAACTGGGACATGAAGATCGGTAAGAGCCAGGTTCCCTTTGGCTGGAAAACCGTGAACTTCTGGCCCGGCGATGTACTGCAGGGTGGCTATGGCGACCAGATGGATGTGGGCGTCAAGTTCACCGGTACGGTCAGCGGATTCGATGTCGCGGCCGCCTACTTCCACCAGGATGATTGGGGCGAGACCAGCACGGATACCATCGACGACAACGGTCATTGGGGCTCAAAAGTCACAAACTCCGCTGGTGAGGAAGTATTTACCTACCGGAAGACCCAAACTGGGGTTGTTGATGCCAGCTATACCTTCGGCAAGGACGAATCAAGCAGTCAGTTCGGTCTGTCGGTCCAGGGCGGTAAGCTTCAGGACCTCAGCGATCATGCCAACGCCTGCGCCACAAGCTGCACGGACCTCGACGACGGCTCCCACTACGCCTATGCCGCCTACTATCAGGGCGAATACGGACCGTTCACCGCCAAGGCGGAAGTGATCCGGGTCAACCGTGACATTCCCAACGTGGCCAATGACGTTGAAAACACCCGCTACGCGGTCATGGGTGGTTATACGGTCGGCAACTGGTTCGCCTACATCGACGCGACCGCCGCTACCACGGACACGGACGGGAATAACGCGGACACGGTCCACGGCCTCGCGCCCGGCGTCCGCTATGACTACGGTCCGGGTTGGGTCTACCTCGAATACCTCGAGTCCAATGGCGACATCGACAGGAACGGCGATATCTACGAGTCGGACTTCGACGCCATGTACGTGACCATGGACTACTACTTCTGATCCCTGCCCCACGCCACCGCCATCGATGATGGTGGCGGTGGCGCCCCCTGAAGCCCGCCACCCTACCCCCAGACCAAGCCGGCTCCCCCCGGAACCGGAATGGTTCCACCCACAATCAGGCGTGTTACCAACTGGTTGCTGTGATAGGTTTGGCAACCATGATCCGAAGCGCTATCTACGACACACTGATCCTCAGGCTGACCAGCCGCTGGTACGCCGAAGTGCTGGAACGTTTGCCTGCGGGCGCCTCCGTACTGGATGTCGGCATCGGCACCGCCGGCGCCCTTATTGCCAATGCCGAGCATGTCACCCGCAAACAGCTGCGCATCACCGGGATCGATATCGACGGGGATTACGTGGAACGGGCACAACAGCGGCTGGCGCAGTCCAGCCTGAATGACCGGGTCGTGGTCCACCAGGAATCGGTCTACGACCATCAGGGCGGCCCCTATGACGCCATCTATTTCTCCGCCAGCTTCATGCTGCTGCCCGAACCCGAACAGGCGCTGCGCCACTGCTGCACACTCCTGAACCCCGGTGGCCGGATCCATTTCACCCAGACCATCCAGAACAACCACTCTAGGATGATGGAAGCGTTCAAGCCCGTACTTCGGCGCCTTACCAGCATCGACTTCGGACGGGTCACCTACGAGGCCGACTTCCGGGCGCAGATCGAGGCAGCGGGGCTGGAGCTGGAGACCTTCACAACCCTCGAAACCCACGGCGACCGGGCGTCCTGTCTCGCGGTTGCGCGGCCCCGAACCCGCTAACAGAGCGCCCGGTTTTTCATAACATGGAACCGGTAGCGGACCATGAGCGTCTGTTCAACAGCAGACGCAACCATTTCCATGCCTGAGGAGGCAGACATGTACAGACAGTTCGCTTTGATGCTCGTGACCGCGTTGACCCTCACCCTCAGCTCAGGGGCGATGGGGCAGGATGGCCCTCCGGATCACGCCGCCAGCAAGGGTAAGGAACGCGCGGGAAAGGCTCGCGAGCGGGCAGAAGAGCAGCGTGAAGGAGCGCAGGAGCGCGCCGGGGAAAAACGGGAACAAGCCCAGGAGCAGGAAGAAAACGCGAGGGAAGACGCCGAGGAAAAGCGCGAGGAAGCCCAGGAGCGTGCTGAAGAAAAACGGGCGCAGGCGAAAGAGCGCGAAAGGGAAGCTCGCGACCGGGATGATCGGGGAAAAGACAGGGAAACAGAGAAAAAAGGCAAGCAGAGCAAGCGCCAGGGCGACGACATGCCCGCTGGACTCGCCAAAAAGGATGGCGCCCCTCAGGCCGGTAAAGGAAGCGAGAAGGGCCAGCAGAAGCGCCAGGAAAACAGCCAGGGCTGGTGGAAGTTCTGGGACTGAAGCCCCGGTCAGCGGACCGGATCACACCCTCTTGTGGCCAGTGCCAGGTTGGTGCTGATCCGGATCTGCTCGTAGTAACCTTCAGCCGATTCAATACCCTCGGCGGCGTAAGTACCGGCTGAGGGACTGAGCATGAGAGTCAGCTCCTTCAGCGCCTGTGCGGACTGGCGATCACGCTCATACGCTTGGAACGCCTGCCGGATCTCACCACAGCTTACGCCTTCCTCGTCCGAAACCGCCGCCGTGAGCTGGCTGGACGTCTGACACCCGGACACGGCAAACATTGCAACAATAAGCACCGATACTGAACGCTTCACAACACCCCCTGCTGGCCCTTGGCTCCTCATAAGGGTTGCATTGTAAAGCATATCGACGCCCCCGTGTCCGACCTGCCCAGAGCCGGGAAGCTGAAAAACCGCTGGACGCTTGTCACTTCATCTCGAAACCGCGTTTCACCAGGAAATCCCGCATGTGCGGACGCAGTTTGGTATCAAACAGCGGCGTCAGATTCTGTGACCAGTTGCTGTCCTTATTGCCGCCAGTACGGGCCTGGTAGTAGCCCTGCATGGTCTGGTCGAAGGCCTCAACCTCATCCGGGTCCTCGCTGTAGACATCCTCCTTAAGGATCGCCTCCACCGGCAGGCGGGGCTTCACCTCCGGATCCTGGGCCGGATAGCCAAGGCACATGCCGAAGACCGGGTACACATGCTCCGGCAGCTGCAGCAGGTCACTGACGGCCTGCGGGTTATTGCGGATACCGCCGATGTAGCAGATCCCCAGACCCTCGGATTCGGCCGCCACCGCCATATTCTGCGCCATCAGCGCGGTATCCACGCTCGCCACCAGCAGCTGCTCGGTCATGCCCCTCACCACGTTGGCGCCGGTACGCTCCGCTGCATCCGTCGGCCGCTTCATGTCGGCGCAGAACACCAGGAAATCCGAGCAGCTCGCGATGTAGCCCTGGCCACCGGCCAGTTCGGCAATCTGCTCACGGTTCTCCGGCCTGGTTACGTGGATCACGCTGTAGGCCTGAATGTGGCTGGAGGTCGCCGCGCTCTGACCGGCACGCACCAGCTCCAGCAACAGTTCATGGGGAATCTTTTCCTCAGTGAACTTGCGAATGGAGCGATGGGACTTCAGAAGCTCGATAACTGAATTCATGATTCCTCACTGCGGAATGAACGCCTTCGGGTACCCAGAGGATACCCGATTTCCAGGGATTACAGTTGTTGCTGCGTGGGCCGGATGATCAGCTCATTCACATCCACATCACCGGGCTGCTCAATGGCATAGGTTATGGCCCTGGCGATGGCATCGGAGCCGATCGCAACGGAATACAGCTCATTCGCCGCTTCCTGTGCGCCCGGGTCCGTAATATGGTCGGTGAGCTCGGTTTCAACCGCGCCGGGCGAAATATTGGTTGCGCGGATCTCACCGTTCGACTCCTGCCGGATGCCTTCCGAGAGCGCCTTGACCGCGTATTTGGTCGCGGAGTAGACCGCAGCGCCGGGAAAGACCGTGTGGCCCGCAACCGAAGAAAGATTGATGATATGGCCGGACTGCTGCTCCCGCATGGTCGGCAGCACCGCCGCCAGGCCGTACAGAACGCCCTTGATGTTGATATCAATCATGGCATCCCACTCATCAACCTTGAGCCTGTCCAGCGGTGCCAGCTGCATCAGCCCCGCATTGGCAATCAGCACATCGATACGCCCGTAGGTTTCACGGGTCCGGTCCGCCAGTGCCTGCATGGCATTCCGGTCGGTCACATCCGCCACCTGGTAGCTCGCCTCACCGCCAGATGCGTTGATGGAATCAGTCAGTGTCCTGAGCCGGTCCTCACGCCGGGCTGCAAGCATCAGTTTGGCCCCTTTGTCCGCCAGCATCCGCGCAGTGGCTTCACCCAGGCCACTGCTGGCACCGGTGATGATGACGGTTTTTCCCATAATGTCGGACATGGTCATGACTCCTCGTGATTTGAATTGCCGGTTCGCCTGTTTGCGAGTACCGATCATCCGTGGCCTGAGCCGGTTGATCTGGCGGACACCATGGCGTATTGGGAAAAATTCATCTAATTTATCTCTGTTATTCCAGATATTTTAATTTGACATATCCATGCGCTATGACCTGAACCTGCTGAGAACCTTCATCGCACTGCTGGAAGAGCGCAGTGTCACGCGCGCGGCCAAGCGCCTGGGGATTACCCAGCCAGCGCTGAGCAACACCCTTGGGCGCTGCCGGGAACTGTTCCAGGATCCGCTTTTCATCCGCGAACGTTATGGCATGAGGCCAACCGAGAAAGCCCTAGCCATTGGCCCTGCCATCCGCGATGCGCTGGGGGAAATCGACCATCTGGTGCTGGAGCAGCAGACATTCGACCCGGCGACGACAACCCAGCGGTTTGTGATCGCCGCCAATGACTACGTGGAATACGTGTTCGTACCAAGACTTGTCGAACGCCTGCAGCACCGGGCACCAGGTATTCAGATCCGCATTGTTCCCTACGGCGCGGACCTGGCGGAGACCGGCGTGGCCGCCGGAGATACCGCTCTTGTACTGGGGCGGATTGTGGACCCACCGGACAACCTGGTGGTGCAGCCATTGATGGAGGACGGTCTGGCCTGTGTCCTGCGGGCGGACCATCCCTTTCAGGGGGATCAGCTCACGCGCGAGGCGTTCGAGAGCCTGAAGCACGTCAATATGCTGCCTCCCGGCCGCCTGAAGAAGGGTCTGTTTGAGGCGCTCGGCCGGCAGGGTCTGGAACGGGATGTGGCCGTCTCCGTAACCCACTTTCTCTCCATCCCCGAGTTGATCGCCACCACGGACTACTGCACTACGCTCCCCAACCTGATCTGCCGGCGCTTTGTGCGAGACCCGCGTCTGCGGGTCGTAAGGCCTCCCGCAGACCTCGGCACCTTCCCAGTGCACCTGGGTTGGCATGTCCGGTACCGGCAGGATCCGGCGCACCAATGGTTACGGGAACAGATCCATGACGTGGGCAGCGAACTCATGGCGGAGGGGAGGGGGCCCGCTGAAGGTAACGGATAACGGACTGAAAAGGATCACCCCCTCACGCGGCCATGGCGCTTCTGCATCATGCGCAGCCAGAACCCGAGACCCACGGCAACCACGGCACCGGCGACCAGCCCGCTCAGGTCAGCCGCGAACTCGGCGACGGCGGTCAGGCTGCTCGCGAACAGATACCCCAGGCCCACATACAGCGCCACCCATACCGTCTCCCCGGCCACACTCCATACACTGAAACGCGCCCAGCGCATGCGCCCAGCGCCCGCCGCGAAGTTGACGTAGGGCCCGAGCGGGCTGACGAACCATCGGCTCAGAAAAACGCCCATACCGCCCCAACGCTCAACAGAAGCGTGCGCCCGGCCCAGCAGTGCGGCCCGGCCCCGGCGGGCCTCCGCCCAACGCTCAAGCCACCCCGCGCATGAGCGCCCGAGCAGGTAGCCGGTCTGGTCACCACTCAGGGCTCCCCCATAGGCCGCCAGGCTCACCGAGACGAGAGGCAGGTCGCCTGACGCCGCAAAGGCACCACCGGTAAGCATCATCAGCGATGCCGGTACGGGAATCGCCAGACAGCTGAGGAAGGTCACAACAAACAGGGCGGCACTGCCGTAGGTGGCGACAAGTAGGAAGACCGTGTCCGTCATTCCCTGTCACCCTCATGGGAACGTACGGCCTCATCAATGCGCCGCTGTATCTCCTCGAGGGTCAGGCTGGAGGCCTCAGCGATCTCTTCGAGCGTATGGCGCTCACCATCAACGGGCTCCAGCTCCAGCGCTTCACGCACCACTCCGGGCGGTAGGTCATAGGAAAGGGCCACATAGCGCGGGGTCATCCAGCCTTCCACCGGCTGGTCCTGATGGGCCGGCTCCGCCCAGTACAGGCTGAAGGCCACGAGGCGTGCGGCAAAGAATGCCGTCACAACCAGCGCCGTGATGAATGCAATAAACAGAAAACGGTGTTTCCGCCAGAGATTGCGCGCAGCGGTCAGCAATGGTCTGCATCCAAGGGAAGGAGTGTCGGCCTCAGCTTATCAGCAGCTGGGATGGGCAGGAAGTGACGCCAGGCTCGGGCAGGTTTAGTCTATGCGGAACGGTTCATTTCAATGCCCATGGATGTGGTCCCCATGCCAAGTGACTCACTCCGTCGTTTCGGCGGCTACCTGCGAACACGATGGGCCTCCCCGCGCCGGATCCGGTTCTGGCTGCTCGCGCTGGTCATCGCGTATACCCTGCTGGGCTTTCTCATCGTGCCCTGGCTCATCCAGTACCTGGCCGTGAGCACCGCCAAGGAAGACTTCGGGCGCGAACTCCGCATCGAGGCTGTCCACGTCAATCCGTACACACTCACGCTCCGGATCGACGGGCTCGCCCTGGACGACACCGACAACCGCCAGCTTCTCGGCTGGCAGCAGCTCTTCGTCGACCTGGCCTGGTCCAGCGCGCTCAACGGCGCCTGGACGTTCCAGACCATACGCCTCGACAGACCAATGATTCACGAAGAACGCTTCGCCTCCGGCAAGACACGCTTTTCCCGACTTGCTCCCGAGCCGTCGGAGGACGCCCCTACCGAAGACGAGGCCTCGCCACTGCCCGCATTGCAGGTCGATGAGCTGCGCGTGACGGAGGCTGCTCTGCGTTTTACGGATAACCTGCCGGGTGGAGTAACAGAAACGGATCAACCGAAACGGGTATCGCTGGCACTGGAGGAGCTCATGCTTTCAGCCAGTGACCTCTCGCTGCAGGAAGGCGCACGGTTCCCGGTCGCTCTGGAAGGACAGCTTGAGGGCGGCGGCACGCTGGCCTTCGACGGCTCACTTCAACTCCTGCCAACGGCCGTCCTGGCGGGCAGCGCCCGTATCGATGAACTGGCACTCAACCAGGCCCAACCCTACCTGCGCCAGTTCGCGAACGTGCAACTCAGTGACGGCACACTCAACCTGGACGGGCGGATGCAGACCGGGGCAGAGCAGCCCTTTGCATTCGAGGGCTCTGCCGGCATTAAAACCCTGAACATCAATGATGGCTCCAATCAGGACCCCCTCATCGGGTGGCAGAGCCTCCACACCAAAAAACTCGACCTGAACCTGGGTGAAAGGCGGCTCGAGACCGCTCCCATCAGCCTCAACGGCCTGTTCGGGCGATTGATCATCAACGAGGACCGCACCACCAACTTCAGCCAGCTTATGGCGACGGCCCCCGCCAACGCCAGGGCGGAAGATGACGGGGCCGCGCGCATGGACGACACGGACGACGAAACGGCCCCATTCGACATCACCGTTGAGGGCGTTGAGCTGACCGACGGCACCCTCCGGTTTGCGGACCGTTCACTGCCACTGCCCTTCTCAACAAGCATCCATACATTGAACGGTCAGGTATCGACCCTGAGCTCCAGCTCCGCCCAGCCAGCGCAGGTCGCCCTTGAGGGCCAGGTCGCGGACTACGGGCTGACGCGCGTGGACGGCACCATCCACGCCTGGCACCCCATGCGCGATACCAGCCTGAAACTGAGGTTCCGCAACCTCCAGATACCGGAATACTCCCCCTACACCGTGCGCTTTGCCGGCCGCAGGATAGCGGGGGGCACCATGGATCTGGATCTCGACTATACCGTCAGTGAACAGCAGCTCGACGGGCGCAACAGCCTCGTGCTCCGTGACCTCACCCTCGGCGAGAAGATGGCCGTCAGCGATGCCATGGACCTGCCGCTCGATCTGGCTATCGCCCTGCTCAAGGACAGCAACGGCGTCATCGATCTGGATCTCCCGGTGACCGGCGATGTGGGCAGCCCGGAATTCGACGTCGGCGGGGTCGTCCGCCAGGCACTGACCAAAACCATCAAATCGGTCGTGCAATCGCCATTCCGCTTCCTCGCCAACCTGGTGGGCGCTGACTCGGAAGAGCTTGGCCGGGTTGAATTCCCGCCGGGCCGTTCCGACCTGCTCCCACCCCAGCGCGAGCGTGTCGCCAAGCTTCGTGAAGCCCTCACCCAGCGCCCAGAGCTGGCGCTGGAGCTTACCGGCCCCTTCAACCACACGTTCGACGGTCCCATCCTGAAGCGCGGGAAAGCCATCGACGCCCTTCGCCAACGCCTGGCCCAGGCGGACAGAGAGACTGGAGAGCCCAACCTGACGGCCGAGGCCAACCAGGACGTTGTGGAGACAATGTTCACCACGCATTATCCGGAGGCAGACCTGGCAGCCATCCGGTCACGCTTCACGGAAGAGCAGGGTGATTCGTCCGAGGACACCGGCTTTGACGCCCTGGCTTATCGCAACCACCTGGCGGACAGGATCATCGCCGCCCAATCCATCACGGAGTCGGACCTCAGGGCACTCGCCAACGCCCGTGCAACAGCGGTACAGCAGGCCCTTGTCGACCCCGGTGCGGATAACCCGATCGACAGCAACCGCGTGCGCCTCCAGGACCCGGAAACGATTGAGTCCGTGGACGGCGAACGCATCGCCATGGAAGTGGGTCTAGCTGCGGATTGAAGGACCAGGCTCGCAAGTGAACGAACCATGAAACGCACCAGGTAACGACCCACCATGCATAACGACCGCATCACCATCATCGCGACACTGCTGGTCATCGGAACCGGAAGTCTCTGGGGGTTCTACTGGCTGCCGGTCCGCCATCTGGCAGCCAACGGGCTCCCCGGTGCCTGGGGAACCCTGGCCATCGTCGCGATGGCCGCACTGGTACTGACTCCCGCCGCCGTTCGGGCAAGGCACCGTCTCCTGCGCTCCAGCCCGGTTGCACTGGCGTCCATTGCACTGGGCGGTGTTGCCTTCGTACTCTATTCGATAGGCCTCGTTTACGGGCGTGTCGCAGTAGTCGTTCTGCTGTTCTTTCTCACGCCGGTCTGGAGCACCCTGATCGCCCGCTATGGGATGGGCTGGCCCACGCCCTGGCTGCGGATGCTTGCCATCGTGGTGGGCGTCATCGGTCTGGGCGTTGTGCTGGGGGCTGATGGCGGGCTGCCGCTGCCACACGGCCTTGGGGATTGGCTGGGGCTGAGTTCGGGGCTGCTATGGGCAATCGCCACAACCGGCATCCGCTCGCAGCCCGAGACCGGGTCCGTGGAGGCGGCTTTCGTCTTCGCACTCGGCGCCTGCGTGGGGGCGGCTGTTCTGGCGCCGGTGTTTGAGCCCCTGCCGAGTCTCGCAATCGAGGCGGCGATTCCCGCGTTCGGCTGGGCGCTTGCCACCGGTGGTCTCTGGTGGGGGCTTTCGATGGTCTGCCTGATGTGGGCAACGGCACGGCTCGAGCCGGCCCGCGTCGGCATCCTGCTGATGGCGGAGGTTCTGGTGGGCGCGGTCTCAGCCGCCGTAATTGCCGGCGAGCACCTGGCGCCGATCGAGATTGCCGGCGGCCTGCTGGTGCTCAGCGCCGGGGTTCTGGAAGTCTGGCCGGTACGCGCAAAGCGCCCGGCAACGTCCGAAGCCACATGATCTACGGTAAGGAGCGCTCATGAAACAGGTTACGCTGCACGGCGGCAAACGCATTCCCGCGCTGGGCCAGGGCACCTGGCGGATGGGTGAGCGCGCCAGTGACCACAACCGCGAGGTCGCGGCTGTACGTGCCGGCATCGAGGCCGGCCTGACGCTGATCGACACGGCGGAGATGTACGGCAACGGCGGAGCCGAGCGCATCGTCGGTGAAGCCATGGCAAACCGGCGGGATGAGCTCTTCCTCGTCAGCAAGGTCTTCCCGCACAACGCCTCGCGGGCCGGCGTCCGCGCAGCCTGCCAAGCGAGCCTGGAACGCCTGGGCACCGACCGGCTCGACCTCTACCTCCTACACTGGCGCGGTGGTGCCGACCTGGCCGAAGCGGTCGCCGGCTTTGAGGACCTACAAAGGGAAGGGTTAATCCATCACTGGGGTGTGAGCAACTTCGATGCCGCCGACCTGGCGGATCTCTGGGCGGTACCCGGCGGTGACGCCTGCAGCACCAACCAGCTGCTCTACCACCTCGGCGAGCGCACCATCGAGCACGACCCACTGCCGTGGATGCGCCATCACGGCCTCCCCGCCATGGCCTACTGCCCGCTCGGCCAGGGCCGGCTTCTGGAACAACCCGGCCTGCGCGCCTTTGCCGAACGTAACGGAATCACCCCCGCCCAGGCCGCACTCGCCTGGCTGCAATCACACGACGATGTCATCGCCATCCCGAAAACGAGCGCCCCGGAACGACAGGCCGAGAACCGCGCTTCAGCCGAGGTCACGCTTGGCCGGGAACAACTCGCCAAACTCGACCAGCTCTTCCCAAGACCCAAAGCTGGCAGGCCTTTGCCGATTGTGTGATTCACCGAGCCGGGGTACACGCGAAGCTAATGTGTGCCGCTTGCGGCGTCGCCATTGAGCGATTTTTGAGCACCCCCACGATGCCCGCTAAGTACCGGGTGCGGTACGGCCCCGCATAGCGCAGGAGCCAACGCCCAAAGGAAGAGAATCCAGCCGCCGGTCCAGCATAGTGAGGCCAGCCATAGATTATCGATGGGGCCAGTGAATTCCGGTGACACTCGCGCAAGGGCGGCGAGCGAAATCAGCACCATCGCGGTAAATTGCGGGACAGAGGCTTCCAGCCCCTGAGAGTCACGCGGCATAGCGACCCGTGAGGCAAAAGCTAGAATCATTCCTCCCATAGCCCCGATGGTCAGCGCGTGAAGCGCGTCACCCGAAAGCAACCCGCCCACACCGAAGAACGCAGCACCAAGGAGCACGAGTCCGACCACGAGCCAAGCCCAGGCTAACTGCAACATCAGCAAGGGCCAGACACGCCACACCTGCCACGGTCGCCAACCAACGAGCCGGAAGAATTGCAGTACGCCAAGCAGCAACAGAAAGGATCCAATCCACCGGTCAGGAACCGAGACCACCAAAGCGCCCAGCGTGACCGCCAGCCCAGCAACCGATATCCATTGCAGACCAGGCGGCGCATACACCCTGCTCGGCAGGCCCCGTAACTCCAAGCCGGTGACTGTAAACGCTGGCACCGCCCGCCCCCCGATCAGCATGATCAACAAAGCGAACACCAGCCCGGCCATAACGGTGTCTTGAGAAGAAGGCCACGAGCCCCCTTGCATCACCAACACTTCGGCCAACGCTGGCAGTAGCGGGATCAGGGACAAGTGCACACGGGGCCACGCGGCTGCTCCGCAAACTCGGTACAACAGGAACCCCGCGAGAAGGGCACCGAACATCACACCCGGTGCAACCACCAACGACCAGGGCACAGACTCGGCTACGAAGCCACCGGCACGCGCACCCAACCATAAAACCACCAGCGCCCGGATCAGCCAGGTCGGGATCGGCTCACGCCCCGCCCAACTGGGTAGAGCAGTTAACAAGTATCCGGCAACCGCTGCGGTCCCCATTCCGAACAGCAGGAGGTGCATGTGCAAAAGTACGGGGTTAGCCACCGGCGCTGACCAGACGAGACCGCCACCGATGGCGGCCACTCCCGACAGGAAGAAAAAGGGGCGGTAGCTCGCCCGTTCCATCTCATGAAGCATCTTTATCGATTCTTGACGAAGATATAAGGAAAGCAGCGTAGTTGCGTCCGCCAACAGCCACTGGTTTATACAGACTTTGCTACCAGCATCTCAGTAGCACCTTTCTGAAATCGATAGCTGACAGGCTGCAACGAGACATTAATACCGTCTGCGGATAGTGCCGTCATGACCCCATCCAAATGTTTTGACGTCTTACCATCCAACGACACAACAGGAAAAACCCGAACCTCGGTCGCGACCCTGCAAAGCTCCCGCATTGATGCCAGGTGAGTTGCCCCGTCTACATGGTCACTGTAGAGAAAAAGGTAGTGGGAGCAGAGTGCCAGATCGAACCCTGAGTCACGAAAAGGCAATGTTGGCAGTTGTGCTGACACATATCGCCCTTCTCGAAGACCGCCATCAAAATCAGAGAGAAACGTTGACATGGCCCTCATCCGGACCTCGCCAAGCTGCTCAACGCTGCCCAGTGAGCCCCAGAAATAATTGTCTGCTCCCTGCTGCAGCTTCGCCATGATCTCCGGGTACACGTCATCAATCCGGCGACGTATCTCCTCCGCCTGGAACTGATACACCGGATCACAGGATGTGATCTGGCATCCCCGGCCTGTTGCCTCTGCATTAAAGCTCGCGGGGCCGTCACCGCACCCAAGGATTCGCCTGTTCAGGTCATCTTCCGATAACCCGAACATTGCCTGATACTCCTCAAAAGACCGGCCCCATGGGACTACGCTGGCTAACTCCAAATTTGACTCTCCCTAGTCTGTATTACCGCTTGGCACACGTGCCGTTTTGGAGCCGCCGCGCGGCGGAAAAGCGGTCACCCTGCTGCCACTTGTTAGGGCCTTTGAATCGGGATAGCATAATTTTATCGGCACTCGCGGAGGTACCATGACTACCGAAACATTAGACCACCTGCGCTCCCAGATTTCGACGCTCTCCGAGTCGGAACGTGCAGCGCTGGCTCGCGAGCTCATAATGAGCCTGGACGGCCCCCGTGACGACTCTGTCGATCAGGCATGGAACGATGAAATTAGTCGCCGTGTATCCAAGGTCAAAAGCGGAAAAGCCACGCTGCTCAGCCGTGAAGAATTCCGATCAAAGATGCGAGCGAGGTTAGGCCAGTAACAGTGCGAACGGTAAGGATACTGGAAGAGGCCTCGCAGGAAGCGATAGAGGCAGCAGCATGGTACGAATATGAGCAGGCTGGACTCGGAGCCGAGTTTTTCGCTGCCGTTGATGACGCTATCGACATTATTGAAGAAAACGTTATCCCCTTATCACCTCTCCCCGAAGAAGCTGACGATACCGATGCAAAACGCCTAATTTTAGAACGCTTCCCGTACGATATGAGTTGCCGGAAGAAGCCATCGTAATCGCCGTTGCCCACCATTCCCGAAAACCTGGCTATTGGCTGGGAGGCAGCAATCCCTAACGAAAAGGCTTACGCGCCGGCTTGGAGGCGCGTAGCGCCGTAAAGACGGTCGCCGTAGAGCCACTGTTTACACCTCCCTCAATGAAGCTCACTGAACACCTCCGGGTGCTGCTCAGCGATCCGCAACAAGGCCAGGGCCGGACCTTGTGGCTCCCTTCGCCCCTGCTCCCAATCTTGCAGCGTCCGCACGCTAACGCCCATAAGCGCAGCGAATGCCGACTGCGATAGTTTAAGTTTGAGCCTGATCTCATGTGGGGATGACGGCTCAGAAAGCTGACGTGTTCTAAGCTCAGCTTTACCCTTCTTGAACTCTTTAATCTCATTCAGGCCATCGAGTATCTCGGCCCCAATATCCCGATCACTCACCTTTAATCGCCTCCGCTATCTGCTTCAGAGCGTGGCCTGGAATCGTGGCTCGCTCCGACTTGTGGTAAAGCGTCAGCATCCATACTTCGTCTTCCGATTTCTTCCAGTAATAAATAACCCTCACCCCACCACTCTTGCCTGAACCTGAAGGAGCCCAACGCACTTTCCGGACACCACCGGAGCCCTTGATGACGGCTCCAGCATCAGGCCTTTGCATCAGCAGTGACTGCAAGGCCCTATATTCGTCGTCCGTAAGATACTTTGGCAAAAGCTTGCTGAAGGTGCTGGTTTCTATGAAGAGCATCGTTTAATAATACGGCAATGCCGTATAGCGTGCAATATTACTCGAGAGCGGGTTGGTAGGTGTAACGGCAAAGCGCACCGGCGCACTTTAACGCATCCGCGCGGCGCGACTGGTTATGCCCTGCGATCTGCGGGGGAACCCGAATTCCAGGGTCGAATATTGCTCAGCTGATCGGCCAGAGCATCTTCAGTCACCTCAGTATCGTAAGCAGCTTGCGCCCGAAGCCAATAGCCATTGGATAGTCCAAAGAAACGACAGAGGCGCAGATCCGTATCGGCGGTTACAGAGCGCTTCCCGGAAATGATCTGCCCAATACGCTGAGCCGGTACTCCAATTTCTTTAGCAAGGCGATACTGAGAGATCCCCATAGGCTCAAGAAACTCTTCCTTCAGCAGCTCGCCAGGCGTTACAGGATCAATATCGCGCATAAGCTACCCCCTAATGGTAATCAACGATTTCGACATCTTCCGCGCCAGCCTTCGTCCACCGAAAGCACAGTCGAAATTGCTGATTAATCCGGATGCTGTGCTGGCCTCGACGATCACCACTCAATGCTTCCAACCTATTGCCGGGCGGTACTTTAAGATCTTCCAGCTGGTTCGCGAGTTGAAGCTGACGGAGCTTTCTCAGCGCAACCCGCTCAAAATTCACAAAGTGCTTGACGCGACGCCCACTGACTAGCTTTTCAGTATCCCTACACTTGAATGAAATGATCATGATTTAATCGTGACGCATCGCGTTAATAACGTCAAGCGTTACTATAGCAAGATGATGCAGCTGAGATGGGCATAACGCTTGGCACACGTGCCGATTTGGAGCCGCAGCGCGGCGGAAAAGCGGTCACCGTGCTGCCACTTGTTACGCATCTCTTGGCCACTCTTCATGAAGTCCAAAAATTTCTCTCAATGATAAACCTTCATGCCACGTCATTTTGTTTGCTTCAGGAGTAGCAAAAGGGAAGCATTTAAGTGATTCGGGCGCAGGCATAGCGGCCCAGGGATTGAAGTACACGGTGCTGCCCCTGGCAGCAAGTGAAGAGGCTTGCAAGTCATTAAATAGCCATGCTGCGCTCACGCGCGAGTACTGCGGCCCGTTTTTTCCGCACCACGCACCATTTTGCGCTCTACGCATTTCTGGTTCGGCATCGACCCCAGCAGAAAATACAAATTGCTCTTGTCCAAAAAGGGCCTGCATCTCATCAATGCGATCAAGATGAAAGCTATCTAGGTTTACAGCCACCACCAGCGGAGCATTGAGATCACCATATTTTCCTCCCTTAAATTTGATTGCGTCACGAATAGGACTCCAGGCATCGACCCAACCACCACCAAAGCCACCGATTCCAACAAGGTTTGAGCTCTTTCCCCGGCGTTCCGGCTTGATCGGGATAGGGCGAATTTGAAGAATCCAGCCGTCGTGACTCCAGAACATCGGTTCTAGCGAATCAAATCCTGAACCCTCTATCTCTCGGTTTACCTCATCAGGATCAAGAGAATCCAACCACTTGTGAACCTTGTTTTTTAGCTTTTTCCCGCTCGGAGGACTTTTAGGGCTACCCTCATCATCCAGCGATGATCATAAAGTTATGGTGGGGCGACTTTTCCAAGGTATCTAACACAGCCCCTTTTCTTGCTTCTCCGCCTTTGTCTAACTCATTTTTCTCGGTTGCCAAAACAGCCTCGAGATAAAAGCTCTCACCATTTGGATCTAAAACATAGAAGTCAGGTTTGAACAGGCTTCCATTCGGTAGGTCGGGGTGCGGAGTAAGCAAAAATCCTTGTCTTCTGAGAGCATCGTGTAAAAACAATTCAAAAGTGGCTGACCTAAAATGGACATCATCACCTGACCTGAGGCGAGAAATCAGCTCCGCGACTTCCGAGGCTGGGTAGTTTGCTACACACTCTTCAATAATTTCCCTTACCAGCCCCATTTCTGGCCGGGCAGAACGGTTATAAAAACCAAAATCAGACTCCAGATTTTTTTTGGGAGAACTGTCTGTTCGTTGCTCCTTATCAAAAACTTTCCGGCCAAACCTATTTGGCCACAGCCCCAAAGCCTGTTTAAGGGCCCTAGTTCTTCGTTTTTGGCTAACTCTCCCCATGAGTTCACCCAGAGTATGCGTAACGCTTTTGTTTAGCGGCGCCCCGACAGGGGCGTCCGGTGGAGGCCGTAGGCCGGAACAAACTACAACAATTTGTTAGGCAGGTTTGCTAGAAAACCAACTAGTCAGCGAGTCTGTCTTGGTACTCCTCAATAAAATCCAAGACGTCATCATCCAGATTTAGCAACATACGCGCTAATTCACGCATACCTACGCCTTCTTCTTCTCCAAGGGCAGATTCAAGCTGTTCTGATGCCATTGTGATGTACAAACCAGCGCGATCAATCTTGTTCTTTATTGCCTTAAATTCTCTTTCGGTTACCTTCCGCCGTAGCGGTTTTATCTCTGCGACGCCTGCATACTCTGAAAGTGATTTTGCGGCCTGTTGCTCCCCATCGATCTCGAAACCCCAGCAATTCTCAACATACTTGCTAATCATTTCATCAACGAACGTTACCCGCTGAACACTTCGACCATTTTGATAAAGATGAGGGAATACGACTTGATGCATTGCGTTTGTGAGGTACCCATTGCCTCTATGTTCTTGCTTAACAAAAACATGCAGGTCATTAACCATATCCAAAACGGCAGCAACGTAGGTTCCGCTTTCGTTTTTTATGAAATAAAAATCATATGATCTCTCGTTTGCAAGACTCCCTCTTGGCTCTTGCAACCAAACTTTGGCGAAATCGACATTGTTAGAGAGAGCTGACAAAAACATCAGCTGGAGATCTCCACCCGAATTTAATCGGTCTATCAATGATTCAATATGCTCGTTTGTCATGTCTCATCGCCTAACGCAAAGCTTTGCGGCAATTTTGGAGCCGCAAAGCGGTGTAAAAATTGTCCGGCAACAGCGTCTTGTTAGGCACTACTCCCGAATTTTTCCATGAATCGCTGGGCAGACTTGTACTTTTCGGCCGAGATCAAACACATGATGGCGACTAGCACAAGAGAGCTAGAAAAGGCCATGATTGGTACCTCATCCAAGGCTGAAGCTATTCCTTTCATAAAAACTGGAACGAGACCAACCATTGCTAAAATTACATACCAGGTGTAATACCAAGAAACAGCATATTTTCTTACAATGGCTTTCTTGTAGCGCCCCTTCCAACAGTATTTTTTTTCATTTGGCTCGAAAGTTATAAAGCTAGCTGCATCTGACCTTTCGTTTATCGAGCGGGTGGGCTCTTTACCATCGAGAATGACCTGAATTTCCTCAACTGGATATATTTTACCTGTCAATGCCAAAAAGCCTTTCTCGAGTGTGAGCCTGTGGATATCATTTTTACTCAGGTCGGAAACGAACTGTTTTGAAAACTGGTATTCATCTCGCCTTTTGCTCGACCTGAAAACCACTATTTCCATAAAAATTTTGTAAAGCGCGACTACAGTGGCTATTACACCAACGATTTGAACTAATTCTTCCATAGATTCCCTTGCCTGCATTTGTTAGGAAAAACCTGCGACGCGGCACCAGAGTTTCGAAATATATCATCGAAAGCTACCGTCCACAGGTGGTCCATCTGGCCCTACGCCACTGATAGGTTCGATGTCAAAAATATAGCCACCAAACAACTCGTTAAACTCTTCTTCAACATCGTTTAGAAAACGCAGAATCAAATCCAAAAGACCCCGGAAATTTGAACAGTGCCACTCAACACCCGGAGAAATTAAAGACAGCACCTCCCTTTTAAAACTGTCTAGATCGGATGGTACATCTAGAAGGCTTCCGGTATTTAAGTGAGGGCTTACAGTCTCTAGATTAAACATTGATAGCGTCCACGAATGCACAATGTACTGAGCGCGCAATCGGTCAAATACTTTCTTTTTCTCGTCCGGAAGATTGGCGTACGCCTCGTCTCGACGCCGGTTGAACTCTTCTGTGTACTGTAAGACTCGGTCAGCCGCATCACCTACCCTTGGGCAGAAGTATCTTCGCCACCAAGCCTCAAAATATCTCTGCTGGAGCTCTAGGTATGTTAAGCCGACTATATTTGTATTCTGCGTATATTGTTCAGCTCCAGACTGAAGCCCGTATTTTGAGATTATGAACCCGATGTTTGCGCCAGTCTCGTGCATCACGGTCGTGAACGAATGCACGATAGACTGCGGTACGGAAGAGTTCCAGTTTTTACATTCCACGATGTACCTAATTTGGTCCAAGCTTCTACGATCTACAGCCAGGACATCGACATTGACGGAGCCTCTCGGTGTTTCAAGATCCACCTCTACATCTGCAGCTAGGCCTACATTACGGAATAGTCTGCGAACGCCCGACTGAAGATCTTGCCACCTTTCAGGATATGGGTCGTCAATCATAATTTTCGCTGAACCCCATGATTCCTAACGCAAAGCTGAGCGGCGGGCTTGGAGCAGAGCGCAAAGCCCGTCCGGCGGAGGCCCGACCAGGGCCGGAGCGAACTCGAGCGACTTGTTGGGCATTATCCTTAAGGCTGAGGTCACGGAGTAGATTTCAGCTTCTGAACGCCGAAATCCGCAAAGCCAGAATAATCGGGATATATCGTTCTATGCTCATAACCGAATAAGCTTTCCAGCCTCCGTCTTATCTCACCCTTGGCCCTAGCGCTTATACGAATAGAGTAGACCGCATCCTGTGATATCTTGCCTCTTTTCACTCGCAGCTTATTGGGCCGAAGCGACAAGGAAGTTGACTGCCTGACCTCGTCAATTTTCCAACTTCCCCCGTCTTTAGGCCACTGATTCGGCCCATCAGGGCCATAACTCATCGGAACACCCCCTACGACGAAGCCACCATTTTGGGCTGCAATTCTTCCGTCGAAATGCGGTGGACGCCAAGCGAAAACCTTTGTACACCAGCTCTGATACTGTTCTTTTCCGTTCTCACCTTGATCGCCGTCCGGCTGGCCAATGCGCCACGGTCGCCTAAAATCGTCCTCCCATTCTCTAAGCCCCTTATCCTCGTTTATCAGTCGATCCGTGACATCAATCGCAAACAGTCTTCCATCTACGTTCTCTTTCGCTAGCTCGCCATTTTGTCTTTTCTCTTCCACCGCAAACCAGACACCAATCCATGGATTGAAGGTAACGTCGATTAATCGGGTCGGAGCCCCGTAGTGCTGTAGCGTTGCTAGCTGATTTAAAACGGACAAACGACCAAGTGCTGATGTCATGTGTAAGCCCCAACGGTGTAGGTCTGCCAAAATTGAACCTTCCTGCCTATAGAGCTCACGTTCCGTTGGCAAACGCCCGGTAGTCCAATTCAGTCTTCGATAAAGCGAGCTATGAAGCGGCCAGCCAGCATCCACATGGCCTCGCCAAGCAAAAACCCGACCTTTCTGAGGACCTTTGGCGAACACCTCATTCATCAGCTTCTCGAGCTCATCAAAGCTATTCACTGTCTCTTCATTCGGGCTCCAGAAATCATCGGGATTCAAATGTCACCTCCAATGCCCAACAGGTAATCGCTGGAATTCAGCGATATCAATATTCGTGACTTCTAGATAGCGCCAGCTTTCTCTGGGAGACCTCCCAGCGCAAACCCTTTATAGAATAGTACCTTAGCGCAGAACCGGAAGTCATGCCGCGTAATCGTTTGACTTCTCGGTTTTGCGCTTTCAATAATACTGTATATATGAACACCTATTGGCAAGGAGGCCCAGATGCCATCAACGGGAAGCACGAATCTCCGGCTGCGCGACCAGGTTCGCAGAGTCATTCGGCTCAACCGGTACAGCATCCGTACCGAGAAATCGTATTGGTACTGGATCCGCTACTACATCCGTTTTCAAGGCGTCCCCCACCCTCAGGCTATGGGCGCTAAGGAGATCCGGGAGTTTCTGACCTAGCTGGCTGTTGAGCGTAACGTCGCGGCGGCAACCCAGAATCAGGCATTGAGCGCGCTTGTCTTCCTTTATGACAAGGTTCTCGGGATTCCTGTTGGTGATATCAGTGGCACAACTCGGGCCAAACGCCCACCCCGCCTCCCTGTCGTACTCACCCACGAGGAAGCCATGCGACTTATTGGAGAGCTGGCTCCGCCCTACGACCTGATGGCGTCGCTGATGTACGGAGCGGGACTCCGGATTGTTGAATTTACACGCATGTTCTCGGCCAGGGGTTTGCGGGCGTTGCCAGTCCGTTGGGTTGAGGTGGGCTTGCGGGGCCAGGGTCGGGGCGCCAATTCGTCGCTGGCAACATGGTTCTCGTTTTTGGACAATAGGCCGCGTCCTCCACATAACCGGATCATCACAACGCCCATGGCCCGATTTGAATTCCCTTTTTCGCACCGCGAACCCACCTTCGGGCTTGCCCTGGGCGGCGGTGCCGTCTTTGGCATTGCCCACCTCGGGGCGCTCAAAGCTCTTGAGGAGCACGGTCTGCGGCCGACCCACATCACCGGCACCAGCATCGGGGCCATCATGGCCTCGCTCTATGCCTTCGGGCATAAGCCAGAGGCCATTCGCGACGCCTGCTCGAAGCTGGACTGGTGGCAGTTGTCCAGCTTCGGCTGGTCGAAGTACGGCATCATGAACAATTCCGCCATGGGCGACTTTGTTCGCCACCACATTGGCGACCGGGACTTTTCCGAGTCGCCTTACCCGATGGCGTTCATCGCCACCGATCTGGCCTCACGAACCAAGGTCATCCTGAACAAAGGAGATGTGGCCACAGCAGCCATGACCAGCGCCTGCGTTCCCGGCCTTTACAGCCCCGTCGAGCGGGGTGAGGAACTGCTGGTGGACGGTGGTCTGGTGGAGAACGTACCGATCTCGCCGCTCAAACAGTGGGGCGTGGACTTCGTGATGGGGGTCGACCTGAACGGCAGCACACGGCGGCGGGTGCCAGGTGGGTATTTTGATGCGCTGGTCACTGCCTTCGACATCGCCATCGACAGCCACACGCAGACCCAGCTTGCCGGGGCCGATTACGTGCTGTCACTGGACCTGGCGGATTACGACCGCACCGATCCGACACAGAGCGAGGCCCTTTTCCAGGAAGGGTATGATGCCTGCCTGAACGCCATTGAGGCGATCCGGAAAAAACGGGATGCCCGATCCCCCGGTGTGCTCGGAGGCATCCGGCGCCGCCTGAGCCGGTCCGGGCTGCTGCCTCAGGCCGGCTCGAGCGGCGCGTAGGCCAGCACCAGCCACTTGCTGCCTTCCGCGAAGTTCACCTGCACCCGGGCGTGGGCGCCGGCGCCTTCGGCGTTCATCACGATCCCCTCGCCGAATTTGGGGTGCACCACGCGCTGGCCGAGCTGAAAGCCGGTGTCGGCGCCGCTGCTGGCGGCACCGCCCGCATCGCTGAACATGGTGGGGCGGGTGACGGTATTGCGCAGGCGCACCTCGCGCATGTGCTCATCCGGGATCTCGCGGATGAACCGTGAGGGCGCATTGAAGCGTTCCTGGCCGTAGAGCTTGCGGGATTCCGCGTAGGTGAGGGTGAGCTTGCTCATGGCGCGGGTCATGCCCACGTAGGCCAGCCGGCGCTCCTCTTCCATGCGGCCGGGTTCCTCGGCGGACATGCTGTGCGGGAAGAGACCTTCCTCCATGCCGGTGAGAAAGACCATGGGGTATTCCAGGCCCTTGGCCGAGTGCAGGGTCATGAGCTGGACGCTGTCCTCGTCCTCTTCCGCCTGGGACTCACCCGCGTCCATGGCGGCGCGGGCGACGAATTCGCTCAGCGGGTTCTGGTCGTCCTCCACGCGGAACTCGCGTGTGGCACCCACCAGTTCGTCCAGGTTCTCCACCCGGGCCTGGCCTTTCTCGCCCTTTTCCCGGCCGTGGTAGTCGCGCAGGCCGGTCTCGCGCACGGCGCGCTCGGCCAGCGAGTGCAGCGGCAGGTTCTCGTGGTTGTCCGCCAGCTGTTCGATCAGGTCCACAAAGGTCTGCAGCCCGGTCCGGGCCTTGCCCTTGAGCAGCTGGTGGTGGAGCAGGTTTACGGTGGCCTGCCAGAGTGAGACCCCTTCGCGCCCGGCGGCCTCGCGCACGGTCTCCAGCGCCTTGGCGCCCACGCCGCGGGTGGGGATGTTCACCACGCGCTCGAAGGCGGCGTCGTCATGGCGGTAGTTCACCAGCCGCATGTAGGCGAGGGCATTGCGGATCTCCTGGCGGTCGTAGAAGCGCAGGCCGCCGTACACGCGGTAGGGAATGCTCTGGCGCAGCAGCGATTCCTCCAGCACCCGGGACTGGGCATTGGAGCGATAGAGGATGGCGCACTCGGCGCGGGCGTTGCCCTGTTCGGCCCAGCTGCTGATGGTGTCCGCAATGTAGTTGGCTTCATCCTGCTCGTTGAAGGCCGAGTACACATCGATGGGATCGCCGGTCTCACCGTCCGTCCACAGGTCCTTGCCGAGGCGCCCCTGGTTGTTGGCGATGACGGCGTTGGCCGCTTCCAGGATGGTCTGGGTGGAGCGGTAGTTCTGTTCCAGGCGCACCAGACGGCTGCCACCGAAATCCTGCTGGAACTGCTGGATGTTCTCGATGCGCGCGCCACGCCAGCCGTAGATGGACTGGTCGTCGTCGCCCACGATGGTCAGCGGCACACGGTCACCACTGAGCACCCGCAGCCAGGCGTACTGCACGGCGTTGGTGTCCTGGAACTCGTCCACCAGCATGTGCCGGAAGCGGTTCTGGTAGTGGGCACGCAGCTCCGGCTTCTCCAGCCACAGCTCGTGGGAGCGCAGCAGCAGCTCGCCGAAGTCCACCAGGCCGCTGCGCTGGCAGTTCTTCTGGTACTCGCGGTAGACGTTGATCAGGGTGGTGGTGAACACATCGCCGTGATCCTCGATGTGATCCGGGCGCAGGCCCTCGTCCTTGCTGGAGTTGATGAACCACTGGGCCTGTTTCGGCGGCCAGCGGCTTTCGTCCAGCTGCAGCTCACGCATCACGCGCTTGACCAGGCGCAGCTGGTCGTCCGCATCCAGCACCTGGAAGTTCTCGGGCAGGCCGGCGTCCTGGCAGTGGGCGCGCAGCAGCCGGTGGGCCAGACCATGGAAAGTGCCGACCCACATGCCCCGGGTCGGGATCTGCAGCATCTCCTCGATCCGCCCGCGCATCTCGCGCGCCGCCTTGTTGGTGAAGGTCACGGCCATGATGCTCGAGGCCGGCACCTGTTCCACCTGGATCAGCCAGGCAATGCGGTGCACCAGCACCCGCGTCTTGCCGCTGCCGGCGCCGGCCAGAACCAGCACGTGGCTGTCCGGCGCGGTGACGGCCTCGCGCTGGGCGTCGTTGAGGGGGTCGAGGATGGAGGAGACATCCATAGTGCCACTGGGCCCTTTGCCGGTGCGTGAAACCTGCGCAGTATAACAGGGGAACCTGTGTGTGCATCCAGTATTCCCCCGGCTCGATCCTTCTTCAAATAAACCCCGATCAAGGCATTTCAGGCTGAAATATTGCTTGGCTACCTAATTACAAATTGAATACATCTTTTTTCACTAAACAACCCGGCATTTCCCCATAATCCCGCAACTCCGCACAGCTACACCACAGGGACGCAATGCTACAGAGACTCTCCATTTCGCTGAAACTCTCGCTTCTGGTTGGGATTGCGATTCTCGCCTTTGTCATCACCCAGGGCTTTAACTTTTACGTCCAGAACAACAACGCCGGCCGCCTGCACGAGGTGAATGACCAGCTGTATCCAATGATGGAGAAGGCGACCGTCAATCTTGGGCAACTGGAACTGATGGAAGCGCAGATCAACGCGGCCGTAACCACCGGCAATGAGGAGAGGCTTGCCGAGACCGAAACCTATTACAACACCATCCAGACAAATCTGGATGAACTCCAGGACCTGGCTCCCCGGATGAGCGACCGTTTCAAACGGCTTTCCAGGGACCTGGAGCGCTATTACAGCGAGGCCACCCGAATCGCCTCGGCCTTCATCGAAGGTGATGCCGATATGCGGGCGCTGGGCAAGGATGCTTCTGCCAATGCCAAACGCCTGAAGGAGCTGATGAGCGATATGACGACCGTGCGCGATAAAGCACGCGACGCCTTCAGCAACTCCATCGACGAGACCCTCGTGACCACCGAGCGCAGCACAACGCTGGGCCTGAGCATTGCCGTTATCGCGATCGCCACCCTGGTTGTCGTCAGCCTGTTCATCGCCCGCTCGATCACCAGCAGTCTCAACCGCGTCATCCACTCGCTGCGCAACATGGCCTCGGGAGAGGGTGACCTCACTTCACGCATCCAGTATGACGGCCGCGATGAGCTCCGGGAGCTGGTCACCCATTTCAATGCCTTCATCGAAAAGCTGCATTCCGCTTTCGGAACCATCAGCAAGGACGTGGAAGGCCTGGAAGAGGTCTCCCAGCAGCTGTCACAAACCAGTCGAGCGAACCTGCAGCGCATCAACGACCAGTCGTCGGCCATCGCCTCGGCGCGTCACTCCGTGGACGAGCTGGTCAAGAGCGTGGAAGAAGTGGCCAGTTTTGCCAGCGACGCCTCCGAGCAGACCCAGGGCGCGGCGGAATACGCCAACCGCGGTAAGGCTCACGTCTCCGGCAATGTTCAGACCATCCAGGATCTGGCTCAGGAGATCGACCAGAGTGCCGAGCTCGTCAACCAGTTTGAAACCCACTCCACCAAAGTGGCTGGGCTGCTGGACACCATCAAGACCGTTACCGAACAGACCAACCTGCTGGCCCTCAATGCGGCCATTGAGGCTGCCCGGGCGGGTGAGCACGGCCGTGGTTTCGCGGTGGTTGCCGATGAAGTTCGCAACCTCGCCGTCCGCACCCAGAACTCCGCCCAGGAGATTGAGACCGTGATCTCCGACCTGTCGAGCCTGGCGGAATCCTCCGTCAGCGCCATGCAGAACAGTGTCGAAAAGGCCCGCACCGGTGTGGATGCCACAAAGGAATCCGGAGAAGTGCTGCAGAGCATCCTCGAGAACGTTGAAAGCATCAGCAGCATCAACGAACAGATTGCGGCCGCCACTCATGAGCAGACGGCCACCTTCAATGATGTGGTCAAGAACATCACTGACATCCACGGCAACGCCGAACAGATTACTGAAACCACTCAGGAGCTGGACCAGGCGAGCCAGGACAGCCGGGAAATCACCCAGCGCCTGCACCAGATCGCGTCACAGTTCCGCGTCTGACCCCAACAAACTCAAACCCCTTCAATGGAGATAACCATGAAGCAACTGCGCACCACTAAAACCCGCCTCGCCGTGTGCCTGCTGGTCAGCGCCGGCGTCACCGGCGCCCACGCCCAGGAAGAGCGGCTCGACCGCCTCGAGAGCCAGCTTGAACGGCTCCAGCAGGACATGCGCGATTCGCGTGACACCGACTTCCGCATCAACGGCTTCATGAGCACCGGCTATGCCCGTGCCAGCAACAATGCCGGGTACGCGGGTGTTACCGAAGAATCCGAGATCCGCCCCCTGACACTGTTCGCCGTGCAGGGCACCTTTGACCTGAGCGATCAGACCAGCGCCACTTTCCAGCTTCTCTCGCGTGGCGAGCATGAAGCACGGGATAACTGGGAAACCCAGCTGGAATGGGGTTACCTGAGCCATGAGATGGATAATGGGCTGCGTGTTCGCGCCGGCAAGATGCGCATGCCGCTGTTCATGTACTCCGACTCTCTGGATCTGGGGTATGCCCAGCCGTTCGCGCGGGCACCAAGCGCGGTCTATGACCAGGTTACGCTCAGCTCCTACACCGGTCTGGATGCCACCTATGATCTCGACGTGTTTGGCCAGACCATCCGCACCCAGGTCTTCGGTGGCCACAGCAAAGAGGACCGGATGGTTGGCCAGACCAACACCTCTGCCGAGCTGGAGCTGCGTAACATTACAGGTGCCGTGATGTCCTGG
The DNA here is from genome assembly GCF_002286965.1 of Halovibrio salipaludis. Taxonomy (GTDB): domain Bacteria; phylum Pseudomonadota; class Gammaproteobacteria; order Pseudomonadales; family Oleiphilaceae; genus Halospina; species Halospina salipaludis. Next base: position 350,697 of record NZ_NSKD01000001.1, read on the forward strand.
ACCAACTACACATGGACATTCCGTGGTGTTGCCGCCCGGGCCGACACGAACTTTGCGCCTTTCGGTACCCAGGATGATGACGGTGAGTTTTTCGGTCTCGGCGTGGAATATGAGCAGGGTAACGTCATGGCGGTTTCCGAAGTCACACGCCGCAACGTTGATGGCGTCTTCCCGGACCGGGATGGTGCCTACATTACCCTCGGCTACCGGTTCGACAGCGTGATGCCCTACGCTACCTATGCGTGGGTTGAGACTCAGGACGACGACAAGCGGCCAACGGGCACCCTTTCGACCCAGAATGAGAAGCGCGATGATTACAGTCTCGGCGTACGCTGGGATGCCATGCCGGGCATTGCCCTCAAGGCGGACTGGACTCATTCCCGCGGCTTCGGTGATACCTCTGGCGCCCTGAGCGGTAACGCTATGAGCTTTGCCAGTGGTCAGGGCAACCGGTTCGACCACACCAACATCTACACCCTGAAGCTCGACGCGGCATTTTAAGGAGCCCCGACATGAAAACATTACGCATGATCGCGCTTGCCGGCCTCTTTGCCGCCCCCCTGAGCATGGCGGACGTGGTGGTGATCGCTCACCCCGATGGGCCGGACAACCTGTCTGAAAGCGACGTCCGGGACCTCTACCTCAACCGCAGCAAAGCGGCCACGCCGTTTGAGATTGCTGAGGGCAGTGAGGTTCGAGCAGAGTTTCACGAATGGATTACCGGCCGAAGCAACTCCCAGCTGCAGTCCTTCTGGGCCGAGCAGACGTTCACCGGGGAAGGTCAGCCTCCGGCTGAGGTCAGTGACTCCGCCCGGATGGTGGACGAGGTGGCCGCCACACCGAACAGTGTTGGTTATGCCGACCCGGCGGACGTGGATGATTCGGTCAGTGTCATCCTGAAGCGCTAACCAGCCCCCACGGCCACCCCGGTTGTTACTGGTGTGGCCGTCTTCCCTCCGGCTCACGCCACTATCCAGCCCTTACACCTCTCGACGTATCACTCGTTCGGATCGTAAACCACGACGTTGTCGTGCCCCTCAGCAATGAGGTGCCCCGCGTGCAGCGTGCTCATGCTGCCTTCGTCGCAGTAAAGAAGGTAGCGGTTGCCGGCGTCCAGCTCTGAAAAGCGGTGGTTCAGCTCGTAGAAGGGAATGGAACGGATCTCGTTGTTGGTCAGCGTCAGCGGCGCATCCGCCGCCTCGCCGGGGTGGCGGATGTCGATCACCACGTCGCCGGGTGAGGGCGTGTTCACCCGCGGCACATCGTCGATCCCCACCTCGCTTTCCAGCATCTGGTCCACCGCCGTCATGGTGCGGTTGGCCACGGCGGCATCCAGCACCGCATCGTCGAAGAAGGACTCGTCGCGCTCAATGCGACCTTTCTTCGCCCGCGTGGTCGGCCGGTCCGAGATCACGCCACAGTATTCCGGCATGTTCGCCGCCATCCAGTAGGCGCCGATCCGGTCCGCGACGTCAATGATCTCGTCTTTGTTCATGAACACCAGCGGCCGCATTACCAGCATGTCCGTGCTCTGGTCGATCAGGCCCAGGTTGATGGGCGTCTGGCTGGAAACCTGGGAAATGCTCTCCCCTGTCACCAGCCCGGTAATGTGCATCTCGTGGGCAATGCGCTCCGCCGCCCGCAGCATCAGACGCTTGAGCACCACACCCCGGTAGGCGTGGTTGACCCGGGTCATCAACTCGCCGAGGACACCCTCAAAGGGCACCGAGATCATGTAGACCCGGTGGGAGGACTGGTAGTCCGCCCAGAGGTGGCGGACCATCTGCCGCACGCCCGCCTCATGGGCCGTACCGCCGAGATTGAAGAACAGGAAGTGGGTCTGGAGCCCGCGCCGGATGGCCATGTAGGAGGACACGGCCGAGTCGAACCCGCCCGAAATCAGGGACAGAACCGGCTCCTGGGTCCCGATCGGGAAGCCTCCCTGGCCCGGGTAGCGCCGACGCACCACCACCATGCTCTCGCGTTTCACCTCCAGATTCACCGGAATCTCCGGGTGTTTGAGGTTCACCCCCGCAGCGTCCGTGTTCTTCAGCAGATGCCCGCCCAGGAACTGTTCCAGTTGCTGGGAGCTGAAGCTGTGCTCGCCCCGGCGCTTCACGCGCACGGCAAAGGTCCTGCCCGCCAGCCGCTCGCGGTAGACATGGGTCACTTTCTCGGCCGCATCCTCGAAGTTCTGCCAGGGCAGGTCGTCCACCAGCAGGATGAACTGGGCGCCGGGCATGCGCTGGAGGTAATGGATAACACGCTCGGCCAGGCCCGCCTCCTCACCGTGTTCCGCCGTGCGCCGCTGCTCCGCCTCCGGGTCCTCGCCCGGCACGTACACGTCGATGCGATCCCAGCCCGGGCGCACATCAATCCGCTCGTCGAGCTGGCGCATCATCCGGCGGACATTACGCCGCATCTGGCGCAGCTGCTTGCGCCGCACGGGATCGGATTTGACCGCCATTTCCGGCGAAATCTTGATGAGGTAATGGACCATGGGTAACACTAGTCGGCTTGGATCGCGCTCTGTTCAGCAGAAGCGTGATTTTAACCGACACCGAAGGCCAAATACTATGTCCAGAAACGGCGTTCACGCGCGCGTCTCTCCCGAAGGCAGTCTCGAGATTCTCTCCAGCAAGGAGGTGAACCAGCTCAAGGACGACGGCGAAGGCGGCCTCTACCATCTCTTCCGCCAGTGCGCCCTGGCCGTGCTCAACAGCGGCACCATCAGCGACGACAGCAAGGCCATCATGGAGACCTACCAGGACTTCGGCCTGGCCCTGCTGCAGCAGCCGCGCGGCATCAAGATCGAACTCCACAACGCCCCGCCCAGCGCCTTCGTGGACGGCGCCATGATCCGCGGCATCCGCGAGCACCTGTTCTCCGTGCTGCGCGACATCGTCTACGCCAACTCCATACTGGCCACCGCCGGCTGGTACAACCCCGAACGCTCCGAGGACATCACCAACCTCGTCTTCCAGGTGCTGCGCAACGCCGAGATCCTCAGGCCGGAACACGAACCCAACATCGTCGTCTGCTGGGGCGGCCACTCCATCAGCCGCGACGAATACGATTACACCAAGGACTGCGGCCACGAACTCGGCCTGCGCGGCCTCGACATCTGCACCGGCTGCGGCCCCGGCGCCATGAAGGGCCCCATGAAGGGCGCCACCATCGCGCACGCCAAGCAGCGCATCGACGGTGGCCGCTACATCGGCATCACCGAGCCCGGCATCATCGCCGCCGAGGCGCCGAACCCGATCGTGAACGAACTCGTGATCATGCCGGACATCGAGAAACGCCTCGAAGGCTTCCTGCGCGCCGGCCACGGCATCGTCGTCTTCCCCGGGGGCGCTGGTACCGCAGAGGAAATCCTCTACCTCCTCGGCGTCCTGCTCGACCCCCGCAACGCGGACCTTCCCTTCCCGCTGATCTTCAGCGGTTCAAAGGAGAACGCCGACTACTTCGAGATGATCGACCAGTTCATCCGCAACACCCTCGGCGACCAGGCCGCCAGCCGCTACCGCATCATCATCGACGACCCGGAAGAAACCGCGCGCGCCATGAACGAGGGCATGGAAACCGTACGCGACTACCGCCGCTACAGCCGCGACGCCTACTACTTCAACTGGATGCTCACGGTCGACCCCATTTTCCAGACCCCGTTCGAACCTACCCACGACAGCATGCGCGCGCTCAACCTCAGCCGCGACCAGGAACCCCACCGCCTCGCCGCCAACCTGCGCTGCGCCTTCAGCGGCATCGTGGCCGGCAACGTCAAGGCCGAGGGCATTCGACAGGTGGAACAGCACGGCCCCTTCGAGATCGAAGGCGACCCCGAGTTCCTCGAACCCCTGGAAACCCTGCTGGACGCCTTCGTGGCCCAGAACCGCATGAAGCTGCCCGGCCAGTCCTACAAGCCGTGCTACCAGATCATCGAAAAGGCAGAGTAACCGCCATCAGAGAAAGCAACACAGTCGGAAGGAGGGGATTCGGGGCACCTCGGAGGGAAACTCGATCGCCATGGATGGCGATCGGTAGCCTACAGGGATGTACTTGCCGGCGGTTCCCGGAGAGGTGCCCCGAATCCCCGCCCAAGCAAAAGACACTCAGTCTTAAGACGTTTTACTCTGCAGCCCCAGTCCGAGGCATAGCTGCGTAATAAGCCGCCAGATCCCGCAACTCCTGCTCCGAAAGCCCCGAAACCTGCCCATGCATCACCGTCGCCTGCCCCCCACGCCGGTTCCCCTTCTGATACGCCCTCATCGCCCGGAACAGATACTCCCCATTCTGCCCCGCCAGCGACGGATACCGATCCACCGCCGCAATACCATCACTGCCATGACAGGACGCACAGCCACTCGCCAGCGCCTCGCCTGCATCCGGATCACCGGCCGGCGCCTGACCCACAAAGAAAAACACCAGCGTCAACGCCACCGCCGCCAGAACCGCCAGGATACTCCGCATGCACACCTCCCCGTTTACCAACCCCGCATTATAACCGCTGCCCCGGCGCACGCACCCGCCTCGATTGGTGCCCCGGCGCAATTCCGGTAGGATAAGGGCCCGTATTGAACGGCCAACGCGGTATACAGGAGGCACGCCCATGGGCGCCGACACAGCGCAGAACCAGGCCGAGGACGCCGTCCTCTTCGAGAAACAGCCATGCCAGGAGGGCGCACTCGGGCTTATCACCCTCAACAACGCCCGTAAATTCAACGCCCTGACGCTGCCGATGATCGAAGCCATCCAGCAGCAGCTCGACGCCTGGGCCGAGGACGACGACGTGCGCGTGATCGTCCTCTGCGGCAACGGCGAGAAGGCCTTCTGCGCAGGCGGTGACGTGCGCTCGGTGCACGACGCCATCCAGAACGCCAAGGGCCGGCCCGGGAATGACGGCGAACGCTTCTTCGCCGCGGAATACCGCATGGACTACACCATCGCTACCCACCCGAAGCCCGTGGTGTGCTGGGGCCAGGGCGTGGTGATGGGCGGCGGCCTGGGCATGATGAACGCCTCGCGCTACCGCCTGGTTACCCCCGACCTGAAAATGGGCATGCCCGAGATCAGCATCGGCTTCTTTCCGGACGTGGGCGCCAGCCGCTTCCTCAACCGCCTGCCCGGCAGCATCGGCATGTTCATGGGGCTGACCGGCGCGACCCTGAACGTTGCCGACGCGCTGCGCGTGAGCCTGGCCGACTATGCCGTACCCAACGACGGCTTCGATGAGCTCATGAACCGGCTCCGTGACCAGAGCTGGACCCGCTCACCGGAGACCAATGACCGCCACCTGCTGGAAACCCTCCAGGGTTTTGCGGCGGGCTATCAGCTGGACCTCTCCGAATCCAACCTCGAGCGCCACGAACAGTTCATCAGCCGGATATGCCGCGGCCGGGACGTGGTGGCCGTGGTCAACGCCATTCTCAATACCGAAGCGGAATCCGAGTGGTTCCAGGCCGCCCAGAACAACCTGCGCAACGGCTGCCCGGTATCAGCGCACATTGTGTTCGAGCAGCTGCACCGGGGCCTGCAGCAGAGCCTGCGCGACATCTTCATAATGGAGCTGATCGTGGCGGTGCACTGCGCCCGCCATCGTGATTTCCTGGAGGGGGTGCGTGCCAGGCTGATCGACAAGGATCACGAACCGCGCTGGACGCATAAAGACGTCGCCAGTGTTCCGGCGGGCTGGATCCGCTCCCATTTCACCGCTCCCTGGCCGGAAGGCGAACACCCCCTGCAGGACCTGTAGCCGGGTCAATCGCCTCCGGCGTTCTGCAGCATCATCACCAGGTCCCGGTTGCCGTTCGCCCGCGCCACATCCAGCGCGGTGCGGCCATCCGGTGCCCGGTAGTCCACGCCTGCCCCAGCATCCACGATGACCCCGGCAAGCAGCAGATCATTCCGGGCCACCACGCGCATCAGCAGTGACTCACCTTCCTCATTGACCGTATTCACGTCCGCATCCGCCCGCAGCAGCCGGTTGGTGGCACCCAGCTGGCTGTTCAGGACCGCGTAGCTCAACGGCGTCTCGCCCGCGTCGCTGCGTGCGTTCACATCCGCTCCGGCGCGGACCAGAAGATCGATGATGCGTTTTCGGCCGGCCGCAGCGGCTGCCATCAGGGGCGTGATACCTCCTTCCAGCCCGCGGTCCGGGTCAGCCCCCTGTCGCAGCAGGTACCACACCGTCTCCCCGTGTCCCGCGTCCGCCGCCTGATAGAGGGCGGTGCCGTCCGGGCCCATGGCATTGAGCGCGCCACCTTCGGCCACCAACGCTTTCACCCGGTCCAGATCACCCTCGGAGGCGGCCTCCATCAGGGCCGTGCTCGTATCCGTGCGTGTTTCGGCGCGATCCGGCCCGGGTGAGCTGCCGCAACCGGCAAGCACCAGGGTGCCGAGCAGGAGCAGGGCCGGCAGTGGATTCAGGGGGCAGGGGCGCATGGGTTACTCCCGGGAATGGATTTCGCCACATTGTTCGCGGATCACCACCCCGATGAAACCGAAGCGGTCACACTCCGCTTTCCGACCATTCCTCAACAAGGGACCGGGCCAGCGACCGGAGCCGCTTCAACCCCGGGCGCCGGCCCGCCACCAGCCCTTCCTGGCGCAGCGCTTCCCAGTCCGCTCCCCCGGTGACCGCCCGCTGCCAGAGCTGCCGCTCCCCATCGCTCCAAGCAGCAACCCCGGAAGGAACCAGAGACGCCAGTGTGGCCAGTGGCAGCCGGGTTACCTCCAGTTCCCTGGCCCCTTTCACGAAGGCCTCGATCTCGCGCCAGTCGTCGTCACTGAGCATTCCGGGCTCCCATGCCGGGGGCGCCGGCATCATCGCCTCCACCGCTGCCTGCACCTCGGGCTCAAGACCCTTCAGTACCGGCAGAAGCCAGGGCCAGTGTGCTGCAAAGCGCTCGGCCTGGGAGCGGCACAGTTCCGTGCCTTCATGATTGAGCGGCCTGCCCAGCATAGCGGCATGGGTACCGCTGGCCGCATCGCGTTTCGTGCCCAGCCGCAGAAAGCGGAACCCGGCGACCCGCCAGAACGCCATCAGGGCCGGCGTGGCGCCAAAGCTGGTGGCCAGCACGTCAACACCGCCCGCAATGGCAACTCTCTCCATCTCCGCCAGCAATTCCTGCCCGATCCCCTGACGGCGCCGATCCGGGTGCACAGCAATCCGGGTCACGCGCAGATAGCGCCGGCGTGCCGCCTCCGGGTCACCACCCTGAAACGCCAGGGACTGCGCCACCAGGTGCCCGCGTGGCCGGCGCTCGCCCAGCCAGACCGAGCGCGCCAGTTCCGCATCCAGCCCGCCCTCGTGCAGCCCCCAGACCACGCCCACGGGGGCATCGCCCTGGAGGGCCGCGACAATAACCGTCTCGGGATCATCCAGGAGCTGGCGCAGGTCGTCCGGGGAGGTCTGGTAATGGGCGCTGACCAGCAGACCCATCACGGCCTTCAGAAGCCCGTCATCGGTCAGCAGTTCATTCTGCGACACCACCCGGTAGGCCACCGGTTCACCCGAAGAGGTGATCTCCGGCAGATCCGCATCCAGGCACAGCAACCGGTTCATCAGCATTTCCAGCGGATCGTCCGGCGCCCAGCGGATGGGCTCATCCAGCATCACCCTGTCCCAGCCCGGATGGTTACGGTCCAGAACGGCACGGAACCGAAGGTCGAAGCCCCTCCCGGTCCCTTCGTACCCGTGCACGGTGGTCGCCAGAACCGCGCCCGGCCAGCGCGCCGTCATCGCCGCCAGCATGGGTAACGGCAGGGTAGCCGCCTCATCCACCATCAGCACGTCAGCCTCCGGCGCCTGGCGAAGCAGTTCATCCGGCGCCACGAACATCACCCCATCCCGGCATTCTTCAGGGACGAAATGCCAGAAACTGTCCAGCGCGGAGGGGCGAGCAGCGGTTACGCAGACCCGCGTGCCGTATTCGTTTACCAGCCGTGTCGCGGCCATGCCCAGGGCCGCGGACTTACCCCGGCCGCGATCCGCACGCAGGACCACGGGTGCGGGCTCTGCCGCTGCGCCCATGGCCATAACCGCCTCAATGGCGCGCTGCTGATCATCGGTCGGCCCCCGAGGAGCCTGCCGGGCCACTGCGGGCGGAGCCGGTGGCTCAAGGAAGGCGGAATCCGGTGTAACCAGCGCATTGGGTGGTTGCCCCGCCGCCTGCCCCAGAAGCCGCGCCATCCGGGCCAGAAATCGATAGGGTGGGGCATGGTGGCGCAGGCGGTCGTAATCCGGATCCGGCCCTTCCGACCAGTCCACAAGAGGCGGCACCAGCCAGACCAGCAGGCCGCCGCCCACCAGGGCCCCGCTGACCGCGCCCAGCCCCGCCGGGTGGGTACCTGAATGACTGTCCCAGACAATCATCGAGAGGTTCCGGCCCAGCCATTGGCGGGCCTGCGCGCCGCTGCACTGGTACATCCCCGGCTCCGGGTCGGCATCACCCACCCACAGGCCGGCGTCTTGCCGATACGCGGCCACCTCCTTCGCAATCGCCCGCCCCCAGTCCGCAGGGCCCGCCAGCACCAGCACACTTCGATGCCGCCGCGCCCGGATCACGGGCAGGGTCGCCTCCAGCCACTGGCCGAGTGCCGGTTCCATGCTCAGTTGAGGTCCACCGCGTAGGCCTTGAGCGTGGCGAAATCCACATACTCAAGCATGGACTCATGGGTGGCCTGGAGCACAATGCGCGGTGCACAGCCGGCCTCATACGCTTCCTTCCAGCGCGCGGCGCACAGGCACCAGCGATCCCCGGGCTTCAGCCCCTCGAAGCCGAACGCGGGCATGGGCGTGGCCAGGTCATTGCCCCGCGCACTGGAAAACTCCAGGAAAGCTTCCGTGACCTCGCTGCAGACGGCATGCACGCCCATGTCCTCGGGCCCCACATGGCAGCACCCGTCCCGGTAGAAACCGGTCATGGGATCATAGCCGCACGCCTTCAGGGGCTCGCCCAGGACATTGCGCTGAATGCTTTCCGGTTCGCTCATACCATTACCCTCATTACCTCTGCTGCCGTTACAATGATCGCCGCTGCCCGAAGGTCCCCCGCATGATGTCACTGACGGACGAACAGAACAGGGTCGTCACCCTCGATAACCAGCACTGCGTGATCACCGCCGTGGCCGGCAGCGGCAAGACCACCACGCTCGCCTGGCGCATCCGTTACCTGCTGGAGCAGGGCCATGACCCGGCACGCATCCTGATCCTGATGTTCAACCGCAGCGCCCGGGCGGACTTCCAGGCCAAGCTCCAGACCATCACCGCCGACACCCGACTCCAGCTGCCCGAGATCCGAACCTATCATGCCATGGGCCTGCGCCTGTACCGCCGTTTCGTACGTGAGGGCTACCTGCCCGCCTGGCAGGGTGAGGTTCTGACCGAACAGGAAGTGAACTTCCAGGCCTGGCAGCTGACCCTGCGTTTTGCGCCCGAGGACCTGCAGGACGAGATCCGGCGCAACAAGAAGGAATTCGTGGAGACGGCCACAGGCTTCATTGACCGGGTCAAGACGACTCTGGACAGTGCGGAAACCGTCTTCGAAGCCCTGGGGTTCGAGCCGAAACACCGCTACCTGCTGGACCTCTACCACGCCTTCGAGAAATGGCGGAAGGACCACCGCCGCATCACCTTCGCGGACATGCTCTACGAGCCGGTTGTGGCGCTGCACGAGCACCCCGAGCTGCGGGAGCTGGTATCCAACAAGATGGACATGGTGCTGGTGGATGAGTATCAGGATACCAACGAGATCCAGCACCTTCTGCTCAAGGTCGTGGCCGGTGACCGTGCCCGGGTCACGGTGGTGGGCGACCCGGACCAGACCATCTACGAGTTCCGGGGGGCGCGACCGGAGTTCATCCTTTCGCGCTTCCGCGAGGAGTTCCCGGACCCGGTGGAACTGAGCCTGTCCTACAGCTTCCGGTACGGCCACCGCGTGGCGCTGCTGGCCAACCACCTGATCGCCCACAACAGCGACCGCAAGGAGGTGCTCTGCCATTCGCATCCGGGCACCCCGGATACCACCATCGAACTGGAGCAGGTGCGTGAGGACGCCGATGCCGTGGTGCGCCTGGCCGAACAGCGCCAGCAGGCCGGCCAGCCGCTGGAAGACATGGCGGTGCTGGTGCGGGTCTGGAGCCAGAGCGTGCCGATTGAGCTGCGGCTGCTGGCCCGGGGCGTTCCCTACCGCATTGATGCCCACAAGGGCGCGCTCTTCACCCGCGAGGTGGCGGCGCTGATGGAACTTCTTGCGCTGGCCGCCGGCGAACACCGCGAACCCGGGGACGCGGCTCGTGCGGAGCGGCGCCAGTGCTTCCAGCAGGTGCTGCGCTTCCCGCACTGCGGCCTGAAAGAGCAGGAACTCAACGCCATCGCCGACCAGCTGGCCGCGTTTACCCGGGACTGGGGTCAGGTGCTGCAGCAGCTTGATACCAGTGACTGGAAGCCACTGCCCGCGCGCAAGGTCCGCAAACTGGGCGAGGCGCTGGCGGCACTGGAAGGCAGCCGCAGGCCGGCCCATCAGATCCTGGAGGACTACGCCACGGCCACCGAGCTGTTCGAGGGCATCCGCAGCCTGGCGCTGACCCACGAGCAGGCGGACGAGCGCATCGGCACCGTGGCCGGTTTCCAGCGCTATCTGGCCACCCTGAACCTGGACGCCCCCACAGCCCTGCGCCACCTGCGGGATCTCAAGGCCCGCGCCGGCTCCAACCAGCAGGCGGGCGTGCACCTGGCCACCATCCACCGCACCAAGGGGCTGGAATGGCCGGTGGTGGTGATCCCCGGCCTGCAGGAGAAGACGTTCCCCTACACCGCGCGTGGCAGCGCGGACCTGGATGCCCTGCTCGAAAGCGAACGTCGCCTGCTCTACGTGGGCATCACGCGCACGAAGGAGCATCTGCACCTGCTTACCACGGACGGCTCGGACCCCGAGCGCCTGCCCAGCCGCTTCGTGGCGGAATGCGCCTTCGGATTGAGTCGGGAGCTGGGTGAAACACTGGCAGACGGGGAACGCGACACCGTAACCCTCACGGAGCCCGCCACCCGCATCGCCCGGCGCTATGCGCAGCTGCACGACGTGGCGCTGGAAGCCCCATCACCGGAAACGGCGTCACAAGAGGCCCAGACCCACCCCATCTGGCAGGCCCGGGAAGTGGAACACGTGCTCTACGGCGCCGGCGGCGTGGTACGGGAGACGGACACCGCCTTCGAAGTACGCTTCCATTCCGGCCGCACCCTGCAGTTCAGCAAGCAGAGTGCGCACCTGTACTTCCGCGCCCTCTCACACTGAGCCGGTCAGCCGAAGAGCCAGGTGGTCGGGTCCGGGTGGGCCCGGCCCTCGTTCAGCGCCACCATGCCCTTCACGCACCGGATCAGGAACCAGACCACCGCCCACACCAGAATCAACCACCCGATGCCAATGGGCATGGTGATGGTTGAGACCACCATGTACAGCAGCCCGATCCAGAAGGTGCGGATCTGGAACCGGTAATGGGTGCGCAGGCGTTCATCGTCCACGGTTCCGTTCACATAGGCGATGATCACACCAATGATTCCGGTAACCCCGGCTACCAGACTGGCCAGATACAGGGCGTAGACAATCATTGGCCAGGTCTTGTCGAAGGGCGCTTCAGTCTCGGTCATGGACAGCTATCCTCAATTCATCATCAGTGCTCGCCAGTGTAGCCGGGGAGCCGGCACTGCAGCCAGAGTGGCCCGTCAATCCGAACGCAACGGTGAAAATCCACACACCTTCCGGTATTATTGCGGACCGCAACACACCATCACCCGGTTGCCCATGAGCTGGTATCACTACCTCCTACCCTATGATTTCTCGCCGCTGACGCTGATCGCGTTCGTGGTGGTGCTGACGATGTATCTGCAGGGACTCTATGCACTGCCGGCGGAGGAGCGCCCCGGCGCGCTGCGGGTCTTTACCTTCCTGCTGGGGCTGCTGCTGTGCTACACGGTGATGCACACGCGGTTCGACTACTACTCCCAGTACATGTTCTTCATCCATCGCGGCCAGCACCTGGTGCTCCACCACCTGGGACCGCTGCTCATGGTGCTCTCGAACCCGCTCCCCATCATGCGTTTCTGGGCGCGCCAGCTGCCTGGCTGGCTGGCCCCCTTCCTGTGGCCGGTGAAGATGGCCTACCGGGTGCTGCAGCAGCCCCTGATCGCCGCCACGCTGTTCGTGGGGCTGATCTACCTCTGGCTCACCCCGGAGCTGCATTTCGATGCCATGCTCAGCCGCCCCCTGTACTGGGTCATGAACTGGTCCATGCTGCTGGACGGGCTGCTGTTCTGGTGGCTGATACTGGACCCGCGCTCGCCGCACACCGAGCGGGTCCTGGGCTATGGCAAGCGCATCATCCTGCTGGTGCTGATCATTCCGCCCCAGAGCGCGCTCGGGGCCTGGATCCTGTTCTCGGACAGCATGGTGTATGACGTCTACGAGGTCTGCGGCCGGGCCTGGCCCATGGCGCCGGAGACCGACCAGATGCTGGGCGGGGTCCTGACCTGGATTCCGCCGGCGATGATGAGCGGTATCGCCATCCTGATCGTGGTCGGGCGGATGATGCGCGATGACCGCAGCAACGCGAAGACACAACAGGCTGATGAAGCCCGGGAGGTACACGCATGAGCCGGATGATCCACAGCCTGAGTGTTCTGACCCTGCTGCTGGTGCTGGCCGGCTGCAGCGGCAGTGACACGGACTGGAACGCCAAGAACATACGGGGCCTGATGCCGGATCTCGAGTTCAAACTCACGGCCACCGACGGTGAACCCTTCACACCGGAGGACAGGGCCGGGCAGGTGCGGCTGCTGTTCTTCGGCTTCACCAACTGCCCGGACATCTGCCCGGCGACCATGGCCCGACTCCAGAACGCCGTGAAGCAGATGCCGGAGGCCATGCGCGATGAGGTGACGCTGCTGTTCGTGAGCGTGGATCCGGAACGCGATACGCCGGAACGCGTCGGGGAGTACGTGGACTTCTTCGGGGACAACATCGTGGGCCTGACCTCGGACGAGGAGACGCTGCGGACACTGGCGAAGCGTTACCGCACCACTTTCGGCTATGGCAAGCCCGATGAGAACGGCGACTACGACGTCTCACACAGCAACGCCGTCTACGTCTTCGACGGCCAGGGTCGGGCACGCCTGCTGATCCGCTCGGGTCAGTCCATCAGCCAGATCAGTGAGGATCTGGAGACGCTGGTACGTCAGGGTCGGGACTGAAGACCAAGACCAGCGGCGGCATTGAGGCCTCGCCCGAGCAGGGCGACGCTGCGGTAGGAGATCCGGCTGATACCGTGATGCATGAGCCGTACTGGCCTACTCACCGGCCGGGTCACCGGAATGACTTCCAGCACGTTGAACGTCTCGTCCGCAATGGACAGGTGGATGCGTTCCAGGCCCAGCGCCGCCTCTTCCAGACTCACGCCTGCCAGATCCGCAACGCCACACCACCAGCGCATGTTGTTGCCTGTGGTTTCAGTGGTCATGTCAGCCACTCCTTCAGTTGCCGGGCCACTTTCGGCTCATGGGCGAGCCGGACGTGGTGGATTCCGGGGAAATTCGCAATGTCCCTGAGTACCCAGCCGGAGCGTTCATCGCCCCGAGCGCTGGGTTCCTGGACCAGGGCGTCACCGAACAGTGTATTCACGGGGTGCGCCTGGTTGCGCGTAAGCAGTCCCGAAACCACGTAATGATCCACACTGGGCAGCAGTGGCGGCTCTTGCGCGTCAGGCCGTGTCACCTCGCCGCGGGACAGGTTGCGTATGCCCTCACTGCGCAGGTCGATGAACTCGCCCGCTACCCGCAGGTAATCCTTCGGCATCGCTGCCAGATGTTCCGCGACCCGGTGCGCTCCCCGGGCCAGCCAGGAGCCGTCATGGGGTGAGCCGATGTAGACGCAGCTTCCCACACTGCGACACCACTGATGCCCACTCTGACGCCCGTGATGGCAGGCGGCCCGGATCAGAAGCCCGCCCATGCTGTGGCCGATCAAGATCAGGTTTGCCACCGGCACCGGCCAGTTCTCAATAAGAGTTTCAAGCTCTTCCGCCATCATCTCGCCGTTACGGTAAACGGGCAGGCCAGTGTTGTAGCGCAGGGCCAGGGAGGTGCCACCCAGCGCCCGGGCCAGCTCCGGTCCGTAGCCATTGTCCGGTTCATGCCGGTAGGACCAGACGGATTCCAGCTCGGTCAGGCCATGGATCAGGAACACGAGGGTACCGGAAGCATCCGGCACCTCGGGGGCGCCAGTATCGAGGGCGCGCCCCTGATGGCGGACCTGCATGGGCATGGCGAGCGGGCTCTCACGGGCCTGGAGCCAGTCCCCGAGAAACCCGCTGGCAATGGCGGAAGCGTGGTCCTGCCAGCGTGGCATGGGCGTGCTGATGGAGGGTTCAGTGGTCATGGTTACCCAGTATACACCAGTATACCGGGGTACCACTGACTTCAGGGCCGGTCAGGGCCGCCAGCGTGGCCACCGGCGGCTCACTCGTTCAGCTTGAGGGTACTCAGGGTATAGGGGCGGACCTCATTGAGCAGATCGGCATCCTCCTTGAGCGAACGGCCGTGGGAAGGAATCATTTCCTGCAGCCGACGTGTCCACTCGCCATCCTCGGCCATCTGACCCGGGAAGCAGCGCTCCAGCACATCGATCATCGCCTTGGCGGCAGTGGATGCCCCCGGCGATGCCCCCAGCAGAGCGGCCAGACTGCCGTCGCTGGCGGCCACCACTTCCGTGCCGAACTGCAGTACACCCCGGCCATTAGCGTCTTTCTTGATCACCTGAACGCGCTTGCCGGCGTGCTGCAGGGTCCAGTCATCGAACTTCGCACGGGGATAGAAGTTGCGCAGTGATTCGATCCGCTCTTCAGCGGACTGGAACACTTCGCCAATCAGGTAACGGGTCAGGTCCATGTTGCTCATGCCCGCGCCCATCATGGAGGAGAAGTTGCTGCCGCGCAGGGAGGAGAACAGGTCGAAGAAGGAGCCCTCCTTCTGGAACTTCGTGGTGAAACCGGCAAAGGGCCCGAACAGCAGGGCCGGCTCACCGTTGATGATGCGGGTGTCCAGGTGCGGCACGGACATGGGCGGCGCGCCTACCGGCGCCTTGCCGTAGACCTTGGCGTCATGGCGCTCGACCACGTCCGACTTGCGGCATACCAGCCACTGGCCGCTGACCGGGAAGCCGCCGTAGCCCTTGCTTTCCTCGATGCCGGATTTCTGAAGCAGCGGCAGGGCACCGCCGCCGGCGCCGATGAACACGAAGTCCGCCTCCAGGTGCCGGTTGGCGCCGGTATGGCGATCCCGGCAGGCGACCTTCCAGCTGCCATCGTCCTCCTGGTCCATGGTCGTGACAGAGTTGTTCAGAAGCAGCTCGAAGTTGGGCTTGCTCTCAAGGTAACGCACCAGCGCCCGGGTCAGTGACCCGAAGTCCACGTCCGCGCCATGCCCGACCCGGGTAGCTGCAACCGGCTCCATGGGGTCACGGCCATCGGTGATCAGCGGCATCCACTCCTCAAGCACGCGCGGGTCCTCTGAGAATTCCATCTCCTTGAACAGGTGATGCGCGCTCATCAGCTCGTGGCGCTTGCGCAGGAAGTTCACGTGGTCCTCACCCCAGACGAAGCTGCAGTGGGGTGTGGTGTGGATGAACTCCCCGGGGTTCAGTTCGCCCTTGCTCACCAGATAGGACCAGAGCTGGAGTGAGACCTCAAACGCCGAATTGATGTCCAGGGCGCGGTCGATGCTGATGTTGCCCTGTTCATCCTCGGGCGTGTAGTTCAGTTCGCAGTAGCCGGCATGGCCGGTTCCCGCATTGTTCCATCCGTCGGTACTTTCGTGGGCAACGTGGTCGAGGCGCTCGACCAGCGTGATGTTAAGGGAAGGATCAAGCTCCCGGAGGATCACCCCGAGAGTGGCACTCATTACGCCCCCGCCTACGAGGACGACATCCGTGGTGGTCGTCATGAACACATTACCTCAGCCTTTTGGGCGACACGGCGCAGAATGATAACAGATGTTCACCTGCAATTTCCCGGCGCCGGGTGCGAACACTAACGGCAACATCCGTCGACGGGTATTCGACCTTCGTTGTAGAGCGCCGGTGACAGACGGACACATTCTGGTAACGAAGTTACCGTATGAGCAGGGTGGGAGGGACGCCAGAATAGTATCAAACAGGATTCTGGCGATCAGAACGAGGTCGATATGCCGGTCAGTGAGGAAACACTTGAACGCATCCAAGGGTATAGTATCGTTCGTATTACCGAGACGGACGGTCACGGCCAGCCCGAACTCGAGACCTATGCCCTGCGCCATGAGGCGGGAGGGCAGCTGGACGAGTTCGCCGACTATCTGGATGCGGTGAAGACACTCAACCGGATCCTTTTTCCGCTGCCGGGGCTCCCTGAAGTAAGGCTCAACAAAGCAGGTTAACCGACAGCGGCATGTTGCCAACACCCAGCATTCTGACCGGAGCCCAGCCCCGCTCAGCCCAAGCCCCCGCGACCACCCACTGGCGGTCGCCTCTGGGCTGGATCGCCCTTGCTCTTGTACTGATCGCCAGCGCCGAAGCATCACGCTGGTTCACCATCGGCGACCAGTCGATGTCCGCCCTCTGGCCACCAGCCGGGATCTTCATCGGCGCCACGGCGGCACTGGGCTATCGCGCCCTTCTGGTCATGACACCCGTTTTCTTTATCTGGCTCCTGTGGCTCGACGGCTCTCCCCCTGTGCTGGCTGCCCTGGCAGCAACCGGCCAGTGCCTGGGGGCGGCAACCGGTGCTTTCCTGATGCGGCGGTTCTGGCGCCTGGGCCAGAAAAAGGGCCCCTTTTCCGAACTCATCGCCCTCTACACCCGGGCGGCCCTTGCCGGGGGGCTGGTCACCTCCCTGTTCGGAGCCGTCGGCTACCGTCTGGGCAGCCCGGTTGCCGCAGCAGCCACGCTCCACGACACCGTATTCGTGTACCTGGCGTTCGAGGCCCTGGGCATCATTCTGTTCGCACCCCTGACCTATTCGCTGCTGAGCAATCCCCGCTACTTTTTCCAGCAGATCCGGCTCGACTGGATGCGGCGCATGCCCTGGATCTGGCTGGCCCTCACCTCAGGGCTGATCCTGCTGGCTCTGCTGGTGCACGGTCTCAATGAAAGCTCCTACGCCACCGCCATTGGCTTCGCCTTTTTCCCATTGCTGTGCTGGTTCATTCTCCAGACCCGGCCGCCCAGCGGGCTGGTTGCCATCCCGGTTTTCGTGGGGGTGTTTCTGGGGCTTTCCCTGAATGGCATGGGCGGCCTCCCCCATATCATCACACTCCCGGACCTGATCCGTTCACTGCTGCTGGTGGGCGGTCTGGCGGTCATGTGCCAGGTGCTGTCCGCCATCACGACGGAACGGACACGGCTGATACAGGGGTTCCAGGAACAGGCGCGGACGGATTTCCTGACCGGACTGCGCAATGACCGGGCCTTCACGGAGGACCTCAGAGCGGCTCTGGATGAGCGCACGCACAGCGACAGGGCGCCCGACTGGCTGGTCTATCTCCGGGTCCTTGAAGCGGATCGCATCGAGGAACTGCTGGGGTTCGAGGCCAGTCATGCACTGGAACGCCAGCTGGCAGCCCGGCTCATGGGGACAACCGGTCCCAGGGCCATGCCCGCCCGCATTGCGGACGCCACCTTTGTTCTGCTGATGCCGGCAGAGTCCACAGCGGTGCTGTACCGGCAGCTGGAGTCACTCTACACCGACTTCGACGGCAGTGTGCTGGAACCCGGCGGACACCAGACCCAGATCCGGGTTACCGTTGGCGCAGCGCCGCTGGACGGCAACCTCGAGGACCCCATCCACTATCTCAGCGCCGCCACCCAGGCCGCACACCAGGCCGAGCAGCATTCGCCACGCATCCATATCATCGAGAACACGCGCACCCTGATCTCAGAGCGCCACGCCACAACCCAGCAGATCGAACGGCTCAAATCCGCCCTGACCGAGGACCGCCTGGAGCTCTTCGCACAGCGGATCCAGCCGTTCTCACCCCAGGATACCGGCCTGCATTACGAGATCCTGGTACGTCTGCGCGAGCGTGACGGGGAACTGGTCAGCCCGGGAGGCTTCCTGCCGGTGGCGGAGACCTTCGGCTTCATGGGTGAAATTGACCAGTGGGTGATCCGGACCACACTGAGAACCCTGGCCGCCAATCCGGAATGGCTCGCAAGCACGGCCAAATGCGCCATTAACCTGGCAGGAACCTCCCTTTCCAACCCGGAGCTGGTGGCCTTCATTGACCAGGAACTGCGGGTTGCCGGTGTTCCCGCCGCCAAGATCAGCTTTGAGATCACCGAGACGGAACAGATCGGTAACCGCTCCGCCGCTGTGGCACAGGTCCGCGCCATGCGCGAGCTGGGCTGCAGCGTCTCCCTGGATGACTTCGGCACGGGGCTGGCAACCTTTGACTACCTGCGCAGCTTTGAGCTGGATTTCGTCAAGATTGACGGGATCTTTGTGCGGGATCTTCTGGCCAACCACCAGGACCAGAGCATGGTGCGCGCCATCTGCGAGGTGGCCCGCAGCATGGGCCTGCGCACCATTGCGGAGTTCGTGGAAGGCGAGGACCTCATCGAGGCCCTCCGGCAGCTTGGCGTGGATTACGGACAGGGCTTCGGGATCGCCCGGCCCGCGCCCATCCATGAGCTGTTCGAGCAGCCAGCGGCCTGATCAGGCCCGGCCCATCTTCGCCAGGGAGTCCGGCTGGAAAAGCTCCACCCAGTAGCCATCCGGGTCCCTCACGAAAGCAATGCCTTTCATATTGCCGTCGTTCGGCCGCTTCTGGAAGGGCACCCCCAGGGTCTCCATGCGCTGGCAGGCGGACTCCACGTCCGGCACGGCCACTCCGATGTGCCCATAGCCCTTGGGTTCTTCATTGCCGTTGTGGAACTGCTTGTCCGGATCCTTCTCGTCACCCCAGTTGTGGGTCAGCTCAATCAGCGCTTCCCGCCCGAAGTTGTAGGTCGTGCGCGCCGCGGGGTCTGACGGCACCTCGGACTCTCCCCCTTCGGGCAGATAGCCCAGGAAGTACAGGGTGAACTGCATATCCTCAAAGTCGAGCTTCCGGATCAGACGCATGCCCAGCGCACGGGTATAGAAATCCAGACTTTTCTCCGGATCCTTGATGCGGACCATGGTGTGGTTCAGGCGGTACTGCTGCGTCTCCGCATCCGGTTCATGGCAGAGGCCGGGGGCGTCATCGAAATGCTGTGGCATGGTGCTCTCCTGTTGATGGCTTTACACAGGAGATGGGTACGAAGGGGCGGTGTTCCAAGGCCACCGGGGCCGCAACGAAAAACGGCACCCCTAGGGGTGCCGTTCGTGCTGCAGTTGCTTCCGATCCGGTGATCAGAAGTTGTGCTGCAGGGCGACCAGTGCGACGGTTGCAGTGCCGCCGGAAACCGCAGCGCCATTACTGTCCACTGAATCATCATAGTCGGCAGTTTCAAGCTCGAGGCGGATATCAGTGCGGTCAGACAGCGCCTGCTTGATGTAGCCGTACACGTTCAGATCCAAGTCTGCGACCGTGTTACGGTCATCGGACGCCTGTGACACACCAAGGTGACCGCTCAGGCCGTTACCGAAGTCCATGAAGGACGCAACTGCGATGCTGTCCACCTTGTCATCAGCTGCGTTGTCCAGATCCACCATGGTGTAGTTCGCCGCAAGCTCCAGGGCATCGGTGACGCTCCAGCGTGCGCCCACGTTGTACAGGCTCGGCTCCTGATTCAGGGTAGAAGGAGCGACAGGGTCGCCATTCCCATCCTGATAACCAATAGTCGAATCGTAGGTATTGAACTCAGTCGCGTAAACTGCGTTAAAGCTGATGCGCTTGTCGATACTGTACTGGAACGCCGCCTGCAGCGATGTAATCCCTTCTTCGTTCTGAACGGTGTCTTCGTCCGTGTTGTTCTGAGTCGCAGAACCTTCACCAACACCCAGCGTTACCTGAGCAGCAAACGGATCAGAGTGGCCCCAGGCGCTGCCATACTCATAACTGATGGCGCTGTCCTGGCGGAAACCAAATGCCTGGGAATTGCTCAGATTTCCGGTGGTGTAGTAATAGGAACCGTAACCGTGCACGTCAGTACGGTGCGTGTTCCAGCCACCGAACTCGTAGAGCGCCTGCCACTGGGAACCGACCTTGACCTTACCCCAGTCACTGCCAAGCGCGACCCAGCCGAGACGGGTGCCGAGGTCACCAGAAGCAGTACCGCCATCTTCGTTGAGCACGTCAACGGAGAATTCCATGTTATAGGATGCGGTCAGGTCAGCAACATCCAGCTCCTCGGAACCACGCACACCGAGCCGCGATTGAAGGCCGTTGGACAGGGCGAAGTCCCGGTCATCGGAGTTGCCCGCGACCGAATTGAGCCCCTGGAAAATATCGCCACCGACACCATCACTGTCAGAGTAATGCTCAATGCCGATATCAATCAGGCCGTAAATTTCCGGTGCCGCCATTGCACCCACGGGTGCAGCTGCCAGACCACCACTAACCGCAAGGGCCAGGATCTTCTTTTTCATGGTCATCATCCTCTCTGTCTTTTCTGGTTCACTTCCCAGTGACGCATTTCTTGTTGTGCGCCTCCGAGTTTTCCCGCCTCTGCACCCACTTGGGTGAGGATGCTAAGAGGGTAGATCAGGATATGCCGTTAAGCAAAATTAATTTGTCATCAACCCGAAACACTGATTCCTCACCATGGTTTCCGCCATTGGTTCCCCGTATGACGGGCTTGATCGGGTTTTTAGTGAGCAGGCTAAGTAACTTTCCGTATTTTCCTATTGGAAACAAAAGACCATGATTGTCATGTCTCTTGACGGGAGGCAATACGACGTTAACCCGAATACGGCTCACAATGCCGCATCGGGGTGACGAAACCAATGACTTACATCAACCGGAAACCTTAGAGGAGGCGAATCATGCGCACCAAATTCGTTCAATCAGATGTTCGCCGCCGCGGTACTGCGCCGGTTGAGGCATCCCGTCGGGCCGATGTGAACCGTCCCAACAAAGACAACATGACGCTTGAAGCACTGACCCGCCCCGCTCAAACGCGCAGTCTCAAGGCGGTACTCCGTCGCAAGTAACTGGTACGCCAGGCAATCGTAAGGGAAGGCACTCAGAAAGGGCCTTCCCTTTTGTGTGTGTGAATCCCCCACCATCTCCGCTAGCATAATGCCCTCTTCCGCACTGCCAGTGGAGCCGCGACGTTACCCATGATCAACACCTCCGTGGACAACCCACGCCCGGGCCGGGAACTGTTCCATCTCACATGGCCCATGCTGTTCGGCGTTCTGGCGCTGATGAGCTACCAGCTGGTGGACAGTGCCTTCATCGGCCAGCTGGGCGTCAAGCCGCTGGCAACGCTCGGTTTCACGGTGCCACTGCAGATGTTCATCATCGGCGTCCAGGTCGGTATCGGCATTGCCACCACCGCCGTCATATCCCGTGTACTGGGCGCGGATGATCCGGTCCGGGCCAGGCGGCTCGGCGGGCTGGTGGTGGTCGCCGGCGCGGCGCTGATTGCGCTGCTGGCGCTGGCGATCTGGCTGGGTCGTTACTGGATCCTGGCGCTGCTCGGCGGCAGCGAGGATCTCCAGCCCCTGCTGGACGCTTACTGGCCGCCATTCCTGTTCGCCGCATGGCTCGGCGCCGTGCTCTATTTCGGCTACAGCCTGTGCCGCTCCCACGGGGATACGAAACTGCCCGGGGCCATGATGGTGATCACCAGCCTGGTCAACGTGGCTCTGGACCCTCTGTTCATTTTCACGTTCGACTGGGGCATTGCGGGCGCCGCCTGGGCGACAGTAGTCGCGTTCGGCACCGGCACTCTCGTGGTTTTCTCCCGGCTGTTCGCACGCCAGTGGATCACTTTTATTCTGGCGGAACTGCCGATCCAGCCCGCGCTGGCCCAGCTGGGCTCCATTGCCGGGCCCGCCATGCTCAGCCAGCTGATGCCGCCCATTGCGGCCATGCTGGCCACTGGCTTTGTAGCCACCTTCGGCGAGTCCGCCGTGGGTGCCTGGGGCCTGGGCTCACGCCTGGAGTTCTTCTCGCTGGTCGCGGTGCTGGCCCTGACCATGGCCATGCCCCCGATGATCGGCCGCTACGTGGGCGCGGGGCGGCCGGATCGAGTGGAACTGCTGGTCTGGCTGGCGGTGCGTTTCGTGATCCTGCTCCAGCTCGGAATCGCCGCGGCCTGGCTGCTGCTCTCCGGGCTCCTGTCCTCGCTGCTGGCCAGTGACCCCGAGGTGCAGGGGCACCTGGCGAATTTCCTGCTGCGGCTGCCTGTGAGCTGGAGCGGGCTGGGCGTGTGCATGCTGATGGTCTCGGCCTGCAACGCCATGGGGCTGCCGATGCGGGCACTGATCATCTCGATACTGCGGCTCTTCGCCTGCTTCCTGCCCCTGCTCTGGCTCGGCGGCCATATCGGCGGGCTCAACGGGCTGTTCACCGGCGCCATGCTCGGCAACATCGCCGCCGGCATAACCTCATGGCTGCTGTACAAACGCGGTATCGCTCACCTCAACGAGCAAGCCGCTCAATCAGAGCCCGAACCATCGGCTTCATGAACCAGGATTCCTCGGGCATGACGTCCACGCCGACGCTGTACTGGGCGAGCCTGTCCGCCACGATGGGCCCGACCGCCACCACCAGGAGCCGGTTCAGTGCCTCCGTCACAGCGGGCTGAATGCCAATGCCCTTCGCTACGTCCATGAGGCGCTTGACCTGGGCCTGGCTGGTGAATGCGATGGCATCCAGCTCCCCCCGGACCAGCCCCTGGGCCAGGGCCTCGACCTGTTCGCGGTTGCTTTCATCCGCGTAGACGTAGGGTGCCACGGTATCCACGTCCGCGCCCTGATGGCGCAGGAACCCGGTCAGTTTCTCATTGGGTTCCTCGCCGTAGAGCTGCACGCCCACGGTGTGGCCCTGCAGGTCATGCTCGCGCAGGCTGGCGATCACACCTTCAGTGGTCGCTTCCTCCGCAGTGAGGTCATTCTTCAGCCCCAGTTCCCGCAGGGCGTTCACCGGTTTGGGGCCACGGGTGATCTTCCGCACGCCAGACAGGGCTGTTACGAAGGCCTCATGGCAGCCCTCGCGTTCGGCCGCCGCGGCAAGACGGCGAAGACCCTCGCCCGTAAGCAGGATCAGGTCATCCATGGCACCGGCGTTGAAGCGCTCCAGCCAGGCCCGCACGGCCTCCTGATCCGGGGTATCCAGGATCGAGACCAGAGGGCACCGCCAGGTCTCAGCGCCACGGCGCTCAACCATCTGCGCCAGCACGTCGAGCTGGCGGGTTTCAGGCAGGGCGATCCTGAGCCCCGCAAGGGGCTCACCTTCCAAGGCCTCATCCGCCATGACTAATAGCTCCTGGGCACGGTCTGGGGCTCCACAAACTCGAACAGGCCTTCCAGGCCACCCTCACGCCCGATACCGGAGAGCTTCATGCCACCAAAAGGCGCTTCCGGCGTGGGGCCGGTGCCGGTGTTCCAGCCCACATGGCCGAAGCGCATGGCCGGAATCATCCGCTGCGCCCGGGCCTCGTCCCTGGTGAACAGGTAGGAGGCCAGGCCGTAATCCGTGTCATTGGCAGCGGCCAGCACTTCTTCTTCGGTCTCAAAGGTGGCCATGGGCACGAAGGGCCCGAAGGTCTCCTCGTCGCAGCACTGCATGTCCGGAGTAACCCCGGTGACCAGCGTGGGCGGATAGAAGAGGCTGCCGGACTCGGGCAACGAGTCCGGATGCGGGCCGGCCTTCAGGGTACCGCCCTTATCCAGCGCATCCTTCACGTGGCGGCGCACCTTGTCGAAACCGGTCTGATTGATCAGCGGGCCGATGTCGGTGCCTTCCTGCATGCCGTCGCCCACTTTCAGCGCCTCCACCTTCTCGGCGAGCCGCTCCGCGAAGGTCTCCGCAATGCCGGACTGCACGAAGATACGGTTGGCGCAGACACAGGTCTGGCCACCGCCCCGGAACTTGTTGCCAATGAGCTGGGTGATGGCGTCATCAATGTCGGCATCATCAAAGATGATGAAGGGCGCATTACCACCCAGCTCCAGTGCCAGCTTCTTGACCCGGCCGGCGCATTCGCGCATCAGGTACTGGCCCACGCCGGTGGAGCCGGTGAAGCTGATCATGGTCACATCCGGGTTCTGGCACAGCGTATCGCCGATGGGCTTGGGCGGGCCCATGACCAGATTCATCATACCCCTGGGCAGGACGTCGCGGTCATGGATGGCCCGGAAGGCCGCGATCATGGTCAGCGGCGTGTCCTCGGCGGGCTTGATCACGCTCGGGGCACCACCGGCCAGCGCCGCCGAAAGCTTCTTGGCGATCATGCCGATGGGGAAGTTCCAGGGGGTGATCAGCCCGGCCACGCCAATAGGGCGGTAATGAACCGTCCAGGTGCAGTCCTTGGGGGTTTCCGGAATGGTGTGCGGCGCCAGCTGGTCAATGTAGTTGGCGCAGTAATTGAAGAAACCGGCGGCATAGTCCACCTCACCCACGGCCTCCTTAAGCGGCTTGCCGTGCTCAAGGCAGAGAATGCGGCCGATTTCCTCCCGTTCTTCCTTCAATGCATCGCGCACGCCCTCGAGCCAGCGGCGGCGCTCGTCCAGGGACGCAGGCTCCTGCAGGTTCAGGGCCCGGGACGCGGCGGCAATGGCCTCCTCGGTTTCAGCAGCGCCGAGAGCCGGCACTTCGGCCAGTGTTTCGCCTGTGGCGGGATTGGTGACGCTCAACGTGCCGCCGCTGCCCTTTCCAACCCACTGGCCGCCAATGTAGCCTTCCGCGCGCTCGAGCAGTGGTGATTCAATCATGCCGTTTCCCCTGTTTGTGCCCGTTGCAATGGTATGCCTCGACTATAACAGGGGTTCCGGGGAGTGGCATCCGTGGTTAACCCATACCTGTACGGCGCCCTTTCTCTGTAACCAAAGTGAACCAAACCCCATTGTGTGGACTATAGTAAGGCAGCAGCCGGACTATGGGTGGCATTACAGAGTGCAGGCTAGTAGGCTCGGTCGCGCAGCATTAAATCCCTTTCACGAGCACGGAAGGAGTACAGCAATGTACCGTAAAATCCTGGTTCCCGTGGACCTCGCCCATGTGGACGCGCTCAAACGTGCGCTCACCGTGGCCGGCGACCTCGGGCAACACTACGAAACGGAAATCTGTTACGTCAGCGTCACTCATTCCTCCCCGGGGTCCGTGGCCCACAACCCGGAGGAATACGAGGAGAAGCTGGAAGCATTTGCCCAGGAACAGGCCCAGCAGCACGGTCGGCCCGTATCGGCACAGGTGATCGTGTCGTCCGATCCGGCTGTGGAGCTGGATGACAAGCTGCTCCAGGCGGTGAAGGACGTGGGGGCGGATCTGGTGGTTATGGCGACACACCTGCCACGCAAGCTCGACGCCATCATGCCCGCCAACGGCGGCAAAGTGGCCAAGGAGACGGATGCGTCCATCTTCCTCGTGCGCCCCTGAGCGTGGATCGCGGTATATTTTGATAACGTAAAATCATAAACGGAGTGTTCTCTAATGGCAGAGGATCCAAAACAATCCAATGACAGCAGCGAGGGCGTCGACGGCGTTCCCGCGCCGGAGGGGCCGGCTAACCTGATCGATACGGATTACAAGATCGGTCAGGACAACTTCTCCGGCAAGGTGACGCTGAACCTTGACCTCCACGGCAAGGTGTTCGGCATCTCGTCCGCCATCATCGTGTTCTTCGTGTTCATCACACTGGCACTTCAGAACCAGGTGGCGCCGATCTACAATGCGATCTTCAACTATCTGACCCAGAACCTGACCTGGGTCTTCCTTCTGTCCGGTAACATCTTCCTTATCCTCAGCGTCGTGCTGATCTTCACGCCACTGGCCAAGGTTCGACTGGGCGGCGCCAAGGCGCGACCGGACTTCTCCTATATGGGCTGGTTCGCGATGCTGTTCGCCGCCGGCATGGGCATCGGGCTGATGTTCTACGGCGTGTCCGAGCCGGTAACCCACTATGGCACTGCCATGGGCGGTACCACAGTCGAAGATGGTGTACGCACGGACTGGGCGCCGCTGGGTGCCGCGGAAGGTGACCAGGAGGCGGCTCAGCAACTGAGTATGTCGGCAACCATCTTCCACTGGGGCCTGCACCCCTGGGCGATCTATTCGGTGGTCGCGCTGGCGCTGGCGCTGTTCTCGTTCAACAAGGGCCTGCCGCTGACCATCCGGTCGATCTTCTACCCACTGCTGGGGGAACGTGTCTGGGGATGGCCCGGCCACATCATTGATATCCTTGCGGTCTTCGCGACCCTGTTCGGCCTGGCAACATCCCTGGGCCTCGGTGCCACACAGGCGTCCGCCGGCATGGCCCATCTGTTCGGTCTTCCGGATGCGGATGCCACCCGGATCATACTGATCATGGGCATCACCGCAGTAGCGCTGTGCTCCATCCTGCTGGGTGTCGACAAGGGTGTGCGCCGGCTTTCCGAGGTCAACCTGGTACTCGCGGGCCTGCTGCTTCTGTTCGTGATCCTGGTGGGACCAACACTGGCCATCGCGACCGGCTTCTTCGAGAATCTGGGCGCCTACCTGGTGAACCTGCCGGCACTGTCGAATCCCTTCGGGCGTGAAGACGCCAACTTCAGCCAGGGCTGGACTGCCTTCTACTGGAGCTGGTGGATTGCCTGGTCGCCCTTCGTCGGCATGTTTATCGCGCGCGTGAGCCGTGGCCGGACCGTGCGTGAATTCCTGATCGCGGTCCTCCTGATCCCGTCCACGGTCTCCGTCCTCTGGATGACCGCACTGGGCGGCACCGCGCTGGATCAGTACCTCAACCACGGCGTTGAGGCGATTGCCAATGCCGGCCTGGACCTGCAGATGTTCGTGATGCTGGAACAGCTCCCGCTGGCGGCCATCACGTCCTTTGTGGCGATCACGCTGGTGATTGTGTTCTTCGTGACCTCCTCGGACTCCGGTTCGCTGGTCCTGGACACCATCACGGCCGGCGGCAAAGTCGACGCGCCCAAGCCCCAGCGGATCTTCTGGGCCGTCATTGAGGGTGCCATCGCCATCGCGCTGCTGCTCGGCGGCGGCCTGGAGGCGCTGCAGGCCATGGCGGTTTCCATGGGCCTGCCATTCGCCCTGGTGCTGCTGGTCGGCTGCTTCGCGATCGTGAAGGGGCTGATGAGCGAGCCTCGCGCTCAGTAATCCGGCTTCCGGATTCGCAACAGAAAAGAGCGGCCTGCGGGCCGCTCTTTTTTTGGTTACCCCTTCAGGCGTCAGACCCAGAGATCCCCTATGGGGGTGTCAGGGGAGAATCGGTGAGCGATCTGCGCCTGCAGCAATTCTGCTGTGGCCAGGGCATCTGTAAGCGCGTGATGGCCACGGTAGAAGGGGAGGTTATAGCGTGCCCGGCTCTCGTGCAGCCGGATCGACAGCGGCTGCGCGCCAAGCCACTTGCGCATGCGCGCCCGCATCGACTGTCGGCACCAGCGCGACTCCAGGACCATGGTATCGAGCATGGGGCACATCAGCCCCTCGCCCAGGCGCACGCGCACGGATTCATCCAGGAAGCGGCGTTCGATGGGATGATAATGCACTACCGGCAGATAGCCCGCCATCCGGTTGAGGAGCTCTGGCAGTATGTCCGCAAGATCGGGCGCATCGGCCACCTCGGAGTGGGTGATGTGATGCACCACCACGGACTCTTCCCGCAGCATCCGGCGGGGCCGCACGATGCGGTACCAGCTCTGCGCGGTATAGATCCGTTCCAGCGTGAAGGGCAGCATGCCAACGCTGACAATGCCATGCCGCGTCACGTCCATGCCCGTGGTTTCCAGGTCCATGGCCATCATCGGCACACGCTTGATGGGTGTTTCCGGGTCCAGGGAACCCTGCTCAAAAAACGCCTTCAGATCCGCGTTCCCGCACTTGCGGGCACGATCCGCCATGTATTCCGGCCAGCCGGGAGCGGCTCCCTTCAGGAAACGTGGAGACAGCATAGGGAGCCTCAGGGCCTGGGGTAACGGAACTGGAGGAAGCTCTGGGCATTGCTCAGCACCTGGAACGCATCCTTGAGATTATGGCGCTCGCTGTTGGAGACATCCTCGGGTTCGATGTTGTTGTCCGGCTCGCGCCCGGCCTCCACGTCGTAGAGGTGGTGCCAGATGCGGGCCATGGACATGAACTCCAGCGCATACCGGAGCTTTTCAACCGCATTGGGCGTCAGCAGCTGGGTCTTGGCAATGTCATCCAGCCGCTCGAAGGAATTCTGGGCCCGTGAGCCACAGGCGAGGGCATGGATCCGGATCAGGTCGACAGCGGGCGCCGTCCCCCGGCGCTTGATGTTGATGGACTTATTCTCGTGACCATTCTTTTCCATCACGAAGGTGCGGAAAAAACCCAGCGGCGGGGTGCGATTGAGCGCATTGCGGGCCATCGCCGCCAGGAACCGGTCGGCCAGCGGTGCCTTGTTGGCGATCAGACCCTGCAAGGCCTCAACAAACTGCTCCTCACCGTGCACACAGTCCAGGTCGAAGAAGATGTTGCAGTGCAGCAGCGCTTCCGGCGTAGGGTTGTCGATCCATTCCGTGAAATAGCGCCGCCAGATGCCCAGGGGCTGCCGCCATTCAGGGTTGGTGGCCATGATCTCGCCCTTGCAGTAGGCATAGCCACAGGCCGCCAGGCCATCCGAGGCCCGTTTTGCGAGGGTCGCGAAATACTCGCCGTGCTGTTCCGGATCATAGTCGTCACTCAGGACCATGGCGTTGTCCTGATCCGTGACCACGGTCTGCTCATCCCGTGCCATGGAACCAAGCACCATGAAGGCATAGGGCACCGGGGGCGGGCCCAGTTCCTCCTCGGCCAGTTCCAGGATACGCCGGGCGAAGCTGCGCCCGATGGCGGCCAGCGCGGTGCCGATCACCTTGGAATCGGAGCCATCACGCACCATGCGGGTAAAGGCAACGGAGACCTCATGGCGGAGCCCGGCCAGCCCTCGGAGAGTGGTCTGATTGAGAATGCTGCCGACCAGATAGAGGCTGCTCTGGGTTTCATAGCGGATGATGTCGGACAGATGCAGCAGTCCGATGGGCCGCCGGCGATGCAGCACCGGCAGATGCTGGACGTTGTTGCGCAGAATGCTGAGCATGGCTTCCTGCACGGTCTCGTCCGACTGGATCGAGATCAGGGTGCCGCTGTGCAGCTGGCTCACTGGGGTTGTTCCTGGCAGACCCTCCGCGACCAGCCGAACCCGCAGGTCGGCATCGGTGAGGATGCCTCTCAGCGCCCACTGACGCCCATCCGCCCCCGTGTAGATCACCGAATCCGCATCCACAGCCGGCTCCACCACCAATGCCGCGGAGACGTTCTCTCCGGTCATCCGGGCAGCCGCATCCTGAGCGGTGGCATCCGTCTCGAGCAGCAGGGGCAGGCGGTTCACCAGCTTGCGCACCCGCGTGCTCATCAGGTCGTTGCTTTTGTGCTGGGCTTCAACCGTGGCCTGCAGGCGCGGCTTTTCCACCTCCACGAACTCGGCAAAGGCATCATCCGTTTCGCAGAGCTGATAGAAGACCGAATCCGGTATGAAATAGATGAGGGTGTCTTCCATGGCCCGCGCCGGGAAGCGCACCCGGTTGTTCCTGAGGAGGTTGAAGTGCCCGAAGACATCGCCTTCACCCAGGCGGTTGTAGAGATCATTGTTGCGGCGGTAGATCTCCACCGCCCCACTGCGGATGTAACACAGGTCGTGGAGTTCGCGGTCGGCCTCAAGAATCATGGAGCCCGCCTTGAAATAGGCCACATCAACAGACCCGGCAACCTCATCAATGAGGTCATCATCCAGGCCGTCGAACGGTGGGAAACGGGCCATGTGGTCGCGGATCTCAAGCAGCTCGGTATTCATGAAGGCCTCATCGGAACGGTGACAGCCTCAGCATGGTGCAGGCCCCGGCCAGGCGCAATCCGCATCGGCCGTAATCAGGCCTCCAGGATGGCGTCCGCGGCTTCCTGTTCATCCCGGGCGAGAGAGTGGTTGTGGGCTTCCGACTCCGGGGCGAGCAGCTGCGCCATACGCGCCTCCCCGTGCACGACCCGCAGCCGTAGCCGCTGTTCACGGACTTCGCCCGCCACAGACCCGCGCACAACCAGCGTCCAGTAATGGTGGCAGCGCCACTCCATCTCGCTCAGCTCCGGCCTGGGCTCCGTGCCGGTCAGCGACGGCGGTGGCTCAAACCGGAAGCTCAGGCAGTGCGATTCCGGAAAGGCCGGCCGTGTCTCCCACCAGACCCAGTCACGGCGATGGGAGACAGTCTGGTGGCCGGCCTTCTCGCACAGACGGGTGCAGATCAGGGTCACCTCGGGCTCCGCCGGGAGGGGGCTGCCATCTTCCGGATAAAGTCGGCCACCCACATCGCCGCCAAGGGATCCGGGGTCGGGGTCGGCCTCAAGCCGGAACGACAGCGACCCGGGCGCTCGGGGTCGGGCCAGCCACGCCTGCCAGCCACAGAAGGCGCCCCCCGCAAGGGTCGCAATCGCCGGCAACGGGTTGTATGCCAGTGCCGTAACCCCCATAACAGTAATCAGCACGGCCATTACCAGCCATATGCGGTAAAGGCGCTGCTCGGGAGTGTGCGACAAATCCTCTTCTCCTGGGCGGGATAACACAGTGTCACTATGCCACACCGGTGGTTTCCGCTGAACGGGGGTCGAGATTCCCCGTCAAAGCGTCTATTCTAGGGGTCAGGTCCTACTGAACGACCTGACCCGACTTCAAGGGAGGTGCCCGTGACCGATCTCATGCACGACGCCATCACCATTGCCCATGCCGGCATTCTCGGGGAATACGACGTACCACCGACAGCCGTGGTTCTGGGCGACGGTAACAACGTCCAGCTCGTACTCGGCGGCCTTCCGGAGGACGCGGAAAACGAGGAATGGCAGAACGCCCTTCGAACGGTACGTGAGGAAATGGACGCTCCGGCGGTCATGCTCTATTTCTCCGCCTGGACCACGATCCAGCGCGACGGCGAGGACGAATCCCTGGATACGCTGATCGTCCAGATCGGTACCCCCGGCTGCCTGTATTTCCGTGCCTATGAGCAGATCCGCGAGCCGCGTATGGGCGTCGTCACCGGTCTCAGGGAGCTGACCCACCTGCGCGATGAGGCGGACCCCGGCAAGGACACCCCCATGCAGCCAAGCCTGGGCGACGTCTTCGCGCCGGCCACGGAATCCTTCCGTGAATCCAGCACCTATCTGGACATCATCGATACGGTAACGGAAAAACTCGACGAGAAGGCGCCGTTCGCCGGCGACAGCCGCACCCACCTCCACTGACGCACCCGCGACGACCAGTATCCGCACCCGGCTCCCCTCCAGGGGGCCAGTGCCTGTTTTATGCTCCAGGTCCCTTCACTTTTTGAATGATAATGTTTATCATTCGACCATCGCTTCGCGGATTACCCCTCAGAGGGGCAGGCAACGCTTATGAGTCTTTCCACACCCGCCACCGGGGATCTGTTTGCCCCGGTCACCGAACTTCTCGCCATGGGTGGCCCCGTGATGGGCGTGCTCCTGGCTATTTCCGTTCTGGGGCTGGGCACAGCGCTCTACACGCTGGTCATAAGCCTGTTGCAGGCACCCCGGCTCAACCGCCGCATCCGGGCCGGCGTCGATCAATGGTGTGACGGCCAGGACGACGCAGCGCGGCGCAGTCTCAGCGGCCAGCGCAACCCGCTCGCAGGGCTTCTGGCATTCGTCATGCACCGCCGCAGCCAGGGCGAGACGGAAAGCAGCCTGCGCGATGAAGTCGCCCGCCGTGCCCAACGCCTGCTTCTGCCCTTTGAATCGCCCCTGAAGATCCTGGAGGTGATTGCGGCCCTGGCACCGCTGATCGGCCTGCTCGGCACCGTGATGGGTATGATGACGGCCTTTGACGCCATGGCGAACGCTCAGGGTCAGGCGGACCCGGCCGAGCTCAGTGGCGGCATCTACGAGGCCCTGTCCACGACCGCAACCGGCCTGGCCATCGCCATTCCCTTTGCGGCGATTGCCGCCTGGATGGAGTTCCGGATGCGGCGCATGCAGCAACACATCAACGATCTGCTGGTCCGGATCTTCCGGCGCGAGGTCCCGGGCGACCGGCCCCGCGAAGCGGTTACCGCCTCAGGGGCCCAGCAGCAAAGCGATGACCACAGGCAGGAAAACACCCAGCGCCATGCAATGGCTTGAGCCCCGGCCCAGCCGGCGTGTGCCCATCCGGCTCACGCCGCTGATCGATGTGGTCTTCATCCTGCTGCTGTTCTTCATGCTCACTTCCCGCATGGAGCCGGTCGGCCTGCTGCAGCTGGATACGCCGGCCCCGGATTCCGGCGGCGAAGCCTCGGACGACACGCCCGCCCGGTTGCACCTGACGACAGACGGGCCCGAGTGGAATGGCGAGACGCTGGACGAACCGGCGCTGACGGAACGGATCCAAAACTTCGCGGGCGAACGCATCGAGATCAGCACCGATGATGACGTGCCCCTGGGGCGTTTCACGCACTGGCTGGGCGTGGCCGATGACGCCGGTGTCAGCGCCAGCTGGAAGCGGAACGCAGGCAAAACCCCGGACGCCCCATGAAACAGCAACAACCGTTTTTCCCCGAATCCGACAATGACCCCTCGCTGACCGAGAAGCTTGAGGAAGGGCTTCTGCCACTGATCAACGTGGTTTTCCTGCTGCTTCTGTTCTTCCTGATCGTGGGGATCGTGCTGCAGGACCAGCTGCCGGCCCTGCCGGATACCGCCAACGGCCGCGATGAACGCCGCCCGGACATGGATCTGGTGGTGGAAGCGGACGGCAATCTGCGCTTCGAGGGCTCGCCCATTGAGCGGAGCGCACTCGGTGAAAAGCTGCCCGAATACGACGAATCCGACCGGCTGCGGCTGGGCGTGGACGAACAGCTGTCCATGTCGGAGCTTGAGAGTCTGTTCCAGACCCTGGACGAGGCCGGTCACCCCCAGGTCATCCTGTTGACGGACCCGGGCCAATGACACCGGAACGCACCCGCTCGCTCATTGCCATAGTCTCCATCAGCATTGCCGTGATTCTGCATCTGGCCATGCTGTTCCGCTGGCCGGTGGACCGGCCCGAGATGCCCGGGCCGGAGACCGGCAAACGCGGCATCGTGGTCAACACCCAGGCACCGCCGCCCTCTCAGAAGGAAAGCACCTCGTCCGAATCCGAAACGACCGAGGAATCGGAACCCGAGGAACCCGAGGAACCCGAGGAACCAGAACCAGAACCAGAACCAGAACCAGAACCAGAACCAGAACCAGAACCAGAACCAGAACCAGAGCCTGAGCCTGAGCCTGAGCCTGAGCCTGAGCCTGAGCCTGAGCCTGAGCCTGAGCCTGAGCCTGAGCCTGAGCCTGAGCCTGAAAAGAGTGTTGAGCCGGTCGAGCCACCCGACAACCCCGAGGAGCAGGAATCCAGCTCACAGAACGGGCGTAATCCGGACGCCAGTAACGAGACCCAGAACGTCACCATCGGCGGTGGCGACCAGGCCGAGGAGGACGCCTACCTGGCGGAACTCCAGCGCCACCTGGCGCAGCACTATGAATACCCCCGGCGGGCACGCCGGCTGGGTCAGGAGGGGACGGTCAGCCTGACCATCGGTTTCAACCGTGATGGCTCACTCAACCGCACGGAGCTGGTGGACCGGAGCGGTTACGGCATTCTGGATGAAGCCGCCGTGGAAATGCTGGAACGGGCGGAGCCCCTGCCACGGGTTCCCGATAAGATCGAGGGCGACACCTTCCGGCTGCAGCTCCCGATCCGTTTCCAGATGCGGTGAACCAGAAGCGGCCGAAGCCGCTCCTGGCTGGGCTCACTCAGTTGAGCGTCTGGTACACCAGGCCCGAGACACTGGACTGTTCGGAGTCGGTGACCACCTGGTAGGTGTCACCGCTGCCCCACAACTTCCACCAGGGGCGCTCCTCGTAGGTCTCGGTCTGGAAGTTGACGGACACCCCGGACACACTGAACCCATTGTTGGCGTAGGTCAGCGTATTGCCGGACTCGGTGTTGATCACCTGGCTGTGATCCACCTTCTCTCCCATCAGTACCGGATAGTGATTGTAGTAGAGCCCTGAAGGCGCGCTTACACTGGTGCGTTTGCCATCCAGTGCCACATTGCTCACGCAGCTTTTGTAGCTGCCCACCTGGGTACCGCCGCAGGTGGAATGCAGTGCCACCACGCCATCGTCCTTGCCCGGAAGGAACGGACCTGTCAGCCCCCCGTAGTTGCTGCCACCACCCACAAACCGCAGGCGCGGTACGCTGTTGGGTGAGGTCGCCAGGTTGCGTGCCACCGCGGGCTGCAAGTCCCGAAGAACGCCCAGGTTTTCCGGTGTTGGCGCGGTGCCCAGGTAGGCGGTCACGGCCAGCTTGGCCAACTCATCCCCGAAACTGTCCGCATAGGCCGCGTTCACCGCCAGGTCCGCCAGCTCGGAGCCACCCCCGGCGCCGGCAAAGTCCAGCGCCGCGACTACGTTGAGCGGCTCAAGACCCGCATTGCTCAACCAGCGCGCCTGGTTGTCCAGCACATAGCGCCCGACCAGATCCCCGGTGGAATGGGTAACGACAATGCAGCCCTCACTGCACAGCCCCTGCTGGGAAATCTCCACCAGCTGGTTGAACGCACGTTCGGCCGTACGACCCTCAACGCGCTCGTGACTGCCCCAGTCGATCCGTGCCTCGGCACGGGAGGCCCAGAACGCCTGCCAGTAGGCGTCACCATTCTGTTCAATCTCCTGCTGGCTCGTCGGGTTCTCCGCAATGTCATCACCCTGGAGTCCGTGTATCAGGATCACGTTCTTGCCGGCGAGCTGGGCCTGCGCCCCGCCGGCAAACGCCAGCGCCATGCCCAGTGCCGTAATCTTCAGGCCTTTCATGATGTTTCTCCTTTCCGGATCTTTTGTCTTGTTGTTGTACTGCATAACCCTTTTGTTGTTGTGCCTTCCCTGTACCCGGCGGGCCTATGGCTCGATCTCCTCAGCGGCATTGCGCAGGAACTCGAGTCGGGCCTCGCGCATGGGATCCTGGTAGTTCTTCTGGCTGTAACGCTCAAACGGAGCGCCCTCAACGTCGTGACGCTCTTCCCCGGTGGGGCCGAAACGTGTGCGGTCCCCCGGCCTCGCCGGCAACTGGCGCAGACTCAGATCGCCCAGCTGGTAGGGGCCTTCATCGCCTTTCGCTTCCAGCGCCTGGCGGTGAATCCGAAGCTCCGCCGTGCCCTCCATGGAAGAAAGCCAGGTTTCGTGCTCCACATGCACCAACGGCCTGCCGGATTCTGTATAGAGGTTGCCTGCGATGGCGTAATCGCCACTGGTTTCAACGGCCACTTCCACCGGGATCACCAGGTGGGCACCTTCCACCCGGCTTGCGCCCACGCCAGTAATATCCCCCACGGGGGCGTGATAACGCAGCGGCGCCACCGCATCCACTGGCTCACCCCGGAAGTCGCCGGAGACCATCAGCATCAGCTCCACGGGCCACTCATCCACGCCCTGGGTGGCTGGCGAGACGCTCAGGCGCTGGTTTCCGGAACCGGCTTCCAGGGACTCGCGGTGGAGAATATCGCCCGCCTCATTCCGCAGAGTGACCTCCTCCAGGGAAACCCCGGAGGCGCCGTTCCCGCCAACACTCACCTGTCCGGTAATGGGCTCGCCATGTTCGAAATGGAGCCGGTCCAGGCTCAGACTGATGGTGGCGCGCTCACCGTCGTCAGTGGCAACCGGCACGCGAACCGGGCTGTAGCCGTTGTAGCGGTAGTCCGAAACGGCCTGTTCATCGATGGGGAAGGAATAGGGAGGGTATCGGGAACCCGCCTCGTACTGGTCGGCAATGCGCGCGAACTCGCCTTCCAGGCGCCGGGCGACGGGCGCACCGGATTCCGGTTCGGCTGAACCGCCCGGCTCCGGCACGGACGAAGGGCTGGGCTCCGGAGGTTGCGTGACCGCGACCGGCTCCGGAGCAAGGTCCGGCATGACCGTGGTCACGGCGTACAGCCCCGCAACCACGGCCAACAGAACCGCCAGTGCCACACCACTGGCCACAAGCCATCGCCCCATACCGTTCTCTCTGTCTGTTGTTGTTATTAACGGGCCTTAATCCCAGACCCTAAAACGGTATGGCCAGCGTGGCTAACATATTTTTGCATTATGGGACAGGGATCACGTTCCAGCCATCGGCCACAAGGGCACCAGCAGGGCACTGAGCAACACCAGCGCCAGCCAGCTGCCGAGCATAAGCCATCGTCCGGCACGACCCCGGGTGGCCCCGCGGTACCAGCACCGCAGGAAATTCAGCATCAACACGGCCGTGGCTACCGCCCCCATAGAGAGCAGGTCCACCGAGACCGCCCAGACGCCATCCACCGGCTGCAGTGCTTTCTTCAGAGCGTCCTTGGCACTGGCACCACTGGTCCCCGGAAGCCCCACCAGAGCCAACGCCGGCCAGGCCACCATCAGAATCAGTGGCCAGCGCCATACCCGCTGGTCCGGCAAACCGATAGCGGACGCCAGGAAAAGCGCGCCTTTGGCCAGACCGTGATGGAACGTGAACGCCACAACAGCGGCCATGACAGCC
The DNA here is from genome assembly GCF_002286965.1 of Halovibrio salipaludis. Taxonomy (GTDB): domain Bacteria; phylum Pseudomonadota; class Gammaproteobacteria; order Pseudomonadales; family Oleiphilaceae; genus Halospina; species Halospina salipaludis. Next base: position 387,389 of record NZ_NSKD01000001.1, read on the forward strand.
GGCGCTGCCTCAGGCGCCGCCAGAGCGGCCCCAACGGCCAGTGCCGCCATACCCATCTGGCTGATGCTGGACCAGGCGAGGACTACTTTGGGCTCCCGGGAGAAAACGCCAACCATCGCCGCACCAAAGATACCCAAGACCCCCATCCCACCAAGCACCACGCCCCAGCCTGACCAGCTGCCGTCTCCCAGTGGCAGGAAAACCAGCCAGCCAAACACGCCGGCCTTGATCATGGCGCCACTGAGCACCGCACTGGCCGGGGTCGGTGCCACGGGATGAGCCCGGGGGAGCCAGAAATGCAGGCCCGCCAGGCCCGCTTTAATCCCGAATCCGGCAACCAGAAGCCCGATGATGGCATGCGGGCTGTCAGCGTCCGCGATTGCACCGGGGATCGCCGCAAGGGAGAGGCTTTGAGCTTCATGGACCGCCATGAGCAGCCCCGCCAGCAGAACCCCTTCCCCGGCAACCGCAAAGGCCATGTAAAGGCGGGCAGCAGCACGGGCCCTCCCGCTGCCGTCATGAACAATCAGCCCGTAGGCCGCAAAGCTCATCAACGCAAAAGCGCCGTAGAAGGTCACCACATCCTGGGCCAGGACCAGGCCGGCATTACCCGTCAGGCAGACCAGCCAGAACACGGCAAAACGGGCCCGCTCTCTGCTCTGCGCCAGATAGGGGCTGGCAAAGGCACCTGCCAGGGTCCACAGCGCCGCTACCAGAGCGAGCAGGGGCCAACGCAGCCCATCCACCCCCAGCGTCATCCCCATCAGAAGACCGGGATAGTCTTCCGTCATGGTCGTTTCCGCGGACACGGCGGCAATTCCCAGCAGTGGCAGCGCGGCCAGCGCCAGCAGGTGGTGCAGGTTCCCCCTTACCCGTGGCAGCGCCACCAGCAACGCGAGGACAAGGGGCCATGCAAGGGCAGCAAGCATCACAGGCCGTACACCTCCCGGACCATGAACTGGGCCCAGACCAGTGGACTGAAGGGCATGCTCGCCAGAATACCGGCCAGGATGACCAACACGCCGGTGAACAGGGCCGGCCACAGCAGCCAGGCATGGGCTTCCTGCTGCCACGGGCTCCGCCCACCGACTGTGGCGCCACCCGGCTCAAGGAACCAGAGGCGGTTGATGATGGGCAGGAAGTAGGCGGCATTGAGGAGCGTGCTGGCCACCAGAACCGGAACCACCCAGGCGCCCTGGCCAGCCCCGAGACCACCCAGCCCCAGCCACCACTTGCTGATGAAGCCGGCCAGGGGCGGCACCCCGATCATGCCCAGCGCCGCCACACTGAACGCGGCACTGGTCAGGGGCATGAACCGGCCCATGCCATCCAGCTCGTCGATCCGGTGAATGCCCCTGGTCTCGGCATAGTTGCCGGCGCAGAAGAAAAGCGTGATTTTCATGATGCCCTGGTGGATCAGGTGCACAATCGCCCCGATGAACGCCGCCGGCCCCAGAAGCGCCGCCCCCAGCGTGATGTAGGAGACCTGGCTCACCGTGGAGAACGCCAGGCGGCGCTTGAGATCCTGCTGCTGGAGTGCGCGCAGTGAGCCGTAGAGAATGGTGATCCCGGCCAGCACTGCCAGCGGGCCTCCAACCCCCAGATACTGAACGGCCTCCGGCCCGTAGAGGTCATGGATGACGCGGATGAGTCCAAAGGCCCCCGCTTTCACCACGGCCACCGCGTGCAGGAGCGCACTGACCGGCGCCGGCGCCACCATGGCCGCCGGCAGCCAGCTGTGGAAAGGCATCAGCGCCGCCTTGACCCCAAGTCCCGCCACCAGCAGCACAAATATCCCCGTCAGCGCCACCGGCTGCGTCCGGGCATTCTCAAGCAGGTAACCCCCCGGCTGGAAATCCTCGGTTCCCGCCAGGGTGTGCAGCCATACCACGCCCACCATCAGTGCCGCACCACCCGCCAGGGCATAGGTGACATAGGTGCGCCCGGCATTGAGCGCCGCCCGGGTACCGCGGTGAACGACAAGCGGGTAGGTGGCAAGGGTGAGGATTTCGTAGAAGATCAGGAAGGTGAAGAGATTACCCGCCAGCGCCACACCCATGGTGCTGGCAACGCAGAAGCTGAAGAAACCGAAGAACCGGGAACGGCCGGGTGAGCCCTCCAGGTAGCCAATGGCAAAGATGGTGGTGCACAGCCAAAGCATCGAGGAAAGCCCGGCGAAGACAATGCTGAGCTGGTCCGCGCGCAGGACGATATCCAGCCCCGACCTGAAGACCCAGCGCAGTTCATAGACCTCCCCCTGCGCCACACCCCAGCCCATGATCACCACCAGCGTCAGCTTGAGCAGCGCAGCCGCTAGATTCACCGTGGTGCGCAGGCGGTGCTGATGCTCGCGCAGCGCAAAAATGAATACGGCCGCGACCAACGAGGTTCCCAGCGTCAGCATGGGAAGCAGCCCCTGGCCCATCATGGCGTGCCCTCCCCGGGTCCCGGCAGGCCCATAAGCTGCAGGATCGGGCTCAGGAACAGCCCCATTCCAGCGGCCATCAGAGCCAGCAGCATCGGCATCACCTCCAGCGCCCTGGGCGGTGGTGTCAGTACCAGCGCCTCACCCTCGGTCAGATAGGTCTGACGGTAGACCCGGAAGATGTAGGCAGCCGAAACCAGGCCTCCCCCGGCAATCACGGCCGTCCACCACCACTGCCCGGAATCCAGGCTGGTTTCCAGAAGCAGCCATTTGGCGGCAAAACCACCGCTCGGCGGCAAACCCATGATGGCAACCCCCGCCAGCCCAAAGCTCAGCAGCGACACCGGGATCCGCTGGCCGGTTCCGCCCAGATCCCGGACACCACCGGCTCCCATGGCCCGGATCAGATTCCCGGCCGCCATGAACAGGGCCGCCTTCGCGAGCGCATGGTTGAGGACAAACACAAAAACGCCGGCGCGCGCCATGGGTGCCATCGCCACCGAAGCGGCAGCCACAATCGGGAACACCAGGAAGAGGTACCCGAGCTGGTTCACCGAGGACCAGGCAACCAGCATCTTGAGCCGGGGTTCGCACCAGGCCTTCCAGCCTCCCCAGGCAATGGCCAGGGCCCCCAGAACGCCAAGCAGCATCACCAGCCAGAAGGGTGCATTCAGGCCGGACTCATGCCAGAAACGGAAAAGACTGTAGAAGGAAGCCTTGGTCACCAGCGCGGACAGAAGAGCGCTGATGGGCGGCTCCGCTGCGCCATGAGCCGGGGGAAGCCAGGTGTGCAGCGGGAACAGCGCCGCACGCCCGACCAGGCCGGCCGTTACCAGAAGGGCCGCCATCTGGAGCAGTGATGAGTCCGCCGGTTCCAGTTCCCTGAGGGTCAACGAGCCTGACCCGACGAACAACACGAACCCAGCCAGCACCAGCACCGGCGCGCCTGAAAGGACCACTATCAGGTAGCCCCGCGCGGCCGCCCTGGTTGCAGCCCCCGGGCGCAGCTGGATCAGCAGCACCACGGCCACCGCCACGAGCTCCAGCCCCATGAACAGGAGCAGCAGATCCGAGGCCAGCCAGACCAGATTCAGTCCACCCCAGAGCAGGGCCAGACAGCACCAGAAACGCCGGCGCTGCCTGAATGCCAGCTCCGCCTCCAGGAAGCCCCACGCATGCAGGCCACCACCGGTGATCAGTAACCAGGTGAGCCCGAGCATGAGCGCTGCCACCCCATCGAGCCGCAGCCCCACCCCGAGGACGGGCAGAAGCGACAGCCGCCCACTCACGCCCGCATCCGTGCACCCAATGGCCATCCAGGCCAGCAGCGCCAGAGCAGAGGCGACCGCCAGCAGAGCCCAGGGTGAACACACTGGCCGCCAACGGCACAGGGCCATCCAGATCAGGGGCAGCAGGGGCGGAAAGAGGAGTTCCGTCATGTGCCGGTCAGATGCTGAACGCGGCCCGGAAGCCGCTGACCCATTCGGGTACACCCTCGGTGGCGGGTTTGCGGATCACCCGGGCGCCGGGCAGATGCAGGCGGGCATCCGGGTCCACCACGCTGACCGGAACCCCTGGCTCCACGAACTGGACCAGCGAGGCGGCCGGGTAAACGTTCAGTGATGACCCCACCACCAGCAGGTGATCGGCGCGACTGACCAGTTGCGCTGCTGTTTCCATGGCCGGCACCGCCTCGCCAAACCAGACCACGTTCGGGCGCATGGGGTGGCCCCGGCTGCAGGTGAGATCCGGGCTCAGATCCTGCTCCCCCAGCTCGATCACCTCCTCCGGATCCAGGGCACTGCGGGCCTCCATGATGCTGCCGTGCAGGTGCAGCACATGGGAGGAGCCGGCGCGCTCATGGAGGTTGTCCACGTTCTGGGTCACCACACTGACCCGGCAGCGGTTCTCAAGATTCACCAGCGCCTCGTGGGCCGCGTTGGGGCGGGCCGCCAGGACCTGATGGCGACGCTGGTTGTAGAAATCCCGCACCAGTTCCGGATTGCGCGCCCAGGCCTCGGGGGTGGCCACATCCTCAAGATCCACCTGTTCCCAGAGCCCGCCCGCGTCCCGGAAAGTGGACAGACCGCTCTCGGCGCTGATGCCGGCGCCGGTCAGAACCACCACGTGTTCGCTCAGCTCGAAGGATGAGTCGGTGCCTCTGCGCCACATGGGACCTCCTGTTGCATTACAACCCGTTGGACCAGCACCAATGATGCCTGAGCCAGCGCCCCGGTAAAGCCCTATCACGGGTAATCCGCATAAGGAAAATGTCGGATCCCGTGCTATCTTGAGCAGTATCAATTTCCCCTCAGAGGTATCAGGCATGCGGCAGAATCTTCCAGTTACCGACAGAGAAGTACCGGTACAGGAAGACCGGCCCCTGATTTCCGCCACCAATGACCGGGGCGTGATCGAGTACGTCAATGAGGCCTTCATTGAGGTCAGCGGCTTCCCGGAAGGTGAACTGCTCGGCCAGCCCCACAACCTCATCCGGCATCCGGACATGCCGCCAATGGTCTTCGAGCACATGTGGGGCCACCTCAAGGCGGGCAAGCCCTGGATGGGGCTGGTCAAAAACCGCTGCAAGAACGGTGACTTCTACTGGGTCAGTGCCTATGTCACCCCCATCCGCCGCGATGGCCGGATCGTGGGCTACGAGTCCGTGCGTGCCAAACCGGAACGCGAATGGGTGGAGCGTGCAAGCCGGGTCTATGCGCGCCTGAATGCGGGCAAGCGTGCCACGCCCATCAGCCTGGAAATCAAGGCCATTGCCATGCAGAACCTGCCACTGGCGCTGGTCGCCGGTGCGGCGCTGGCACCACTGGCGCTCGGGTTGGGCCCGGGCATAGTGGCAGGCACTACCCTGGCCGGGCTTGCCGCCGGTGGTGCCTGGAACCGCCAGCGCCTGCAGCAGCGCCTGAAGCAGACCCTGGCGCTGCGGCCCGATGCCTTTGCCGACCCGCTCGTGGCGACCACCTATTCGCCCCGGGGCAGCGGCCTGCGCGAGCTGGACATGCTGATGATCAGCGAAAAGGCCAGGCTGATCACCGTCCTCGAGCGCATGGAAAACTTTGCCAGCCAGTTGTCCGCCAAGGCGGCCCAGGGGCATCAACTGATGCAGACCAGCCGCGACCAGATCCGCAACCAGCGTGGTGAGACGGACCAGACCGCCTCGGCCATCAACGAGATGACCGCCTCCATCAGTGAGGTCTCCCAGAGTGTCGGCCAGGCGGCGCAGCAGGCGGATGAGGCCAACACCGCTACCGGCGAGATCACGCGCATTGCGGGCGAGAACTCCCGCGTTATCGGAGAGCTGACCGGCAGTGTCGATAACGTCGCGCAGACCGTGAACCAGTTGGGCGAGGCCACGGATGAGATCGGCTCCGCCGCCCAGCTGATCACCGACATCGCGGACCAGACCAATCTGCTGGCCCTGAACGCGGCCATCGAAGCCGCCCGGGCCGGCGAGGCCGGACGTGGTTTTGCCGTGGTCGCGGATGAAGTGCGCAACCTGGCCAGCCGCACCCGCGAATCCACGGACCGTATCCACCAGATCATCGACAACTTCAAGCAGCAGGTCCAGGCCTCCCTGGAGGCCACGGAGAACAGCCGCAGCATGGCCCAGCAGGGGCTTGATGCGGTTCAGGACACGGAAACGAAGGTCCAGGAGGTGGCGGGTTACATCGACACCATCGCCTCCCAGACCATGCAGATGGCCTCCGCCGTGGAGGAACAGAGCCAGGTGGCGGACCAGATCAATCAGCAGATCACACGCATCGCCGAGCTTGCGGACCAGACCACCGGGCAGGCGGACCAGACCGCGGAGGTCAGCTCCGACGTGGAAGGACTGGCCGAGGATCTGCACGTGCTGGTGGACCGCTTCCGATCGGGTCAGGACAGGACCAGGTAGGCCCCGGCATCGGTTCCCTCAGGCGCGGGAAGCGCCCATAATGGAATCGTCTGATGGGAGGCTCAACCGATGGCAACTGTATTAAGAGTGGTCACACTGGCGGTACTGCTGGCGATGGTCACAGGCTGTGCCCGTTATGCCGTTACGGATTACGACAGCAACGCCGGTTTCGACCGCTACAGCAGCTACCGCTTTGCCGAGCGTGATGAGAACGCCATTCAGGGCCTGGACGCCGCGCGCATTGAACGGGCCCTGGAACAGGCACTGACCGGAGAGGGCTTCACCCGGGCGGATGCGGAACCGGACGTGCTCGTGCGTTACCGGATAGAGGACGAGGTAAGGACTGAGTCACGGGGGCCCAGCCTGGGCCTTGGATTCGGATTCGGACGCAGCCCCTTCACCTTCGGCATGGCCCACAGCCCGGTTCGGACCCGCGAAATACGCGAAGGCCAGCTGGTGGTGGAGATGGTGGATCCCACCATTGAGCAGGTGGTCTGGGAAGGAAGGGGCCGGCGCTACCTCAGCGAAAACCAGGATCGCGAAGAGCGTACCAGGCTGATTGATCGGATCATTGAGGCCATGTTCGAGCAGTATCCGCCTCAGCCCTGAGCGTCCCCAGCCGCTCCATCAGGTCCTCGACGCCACTCAGGGCCATGGGGCGGGCCAGCAGGAATCCTTGGATCCAGTCACAGCCGGCGTTCTCCAGGATCGCCCGCTGTGCCTCCGTTTCCACGCCCTCAGCGATCACCCCAATACCAAGGATATGGGAAAGCTGGATGATGCCTTCCAGCAGGTGGCGATCCCGCTCGTTCTCCGCAACCGGGTCCACAAAACTCTTATCGATCTTGAGAATATCCGGGGCGAATTCACGCAGGTAGTTCAGGCTGGAATAACGCACGCCAAAATCGTCGATGGCGATCTTGGCTCCAATGCTGCGCAGCCCCGCAAACAGGCGGCGGGAATAGGCCGGTTCCTCCATCAGCGAGCTCTCCGTCAGCTCGAGCTCCAGCATGCCTTCCGGCACATTCCAGGCCTCCATCAGCCGCCGCGTTTCCGTCAACAGGTGTTCATCCTGCAGCTGCCGCGCCGACACATTGACCGCCAGCACGAAATGATCCGGCAGCCCGCGCCCGTGCCAGTCGCGGATGCAGCGGCAGGCCTGTTCGATCACCCGCACCCCCACATCCACGATCAGGCCCGTCTCCTCGAGAAGGGGAATGAACTCCCCCGGTGAAATCATGCCGTGCTCGGGATGCTGCCAGCGCAGAAGACACTCGGCACCGTCCATGCGGGTGCCCTGGGCATTGAACTGGGGCTGATAGTGCAGCTCAAACTCCTGATTCTCCACCGCCCTGTGGATGTCCGCCTCGAGCCGAAGGCGTTCGGTGGTGGCGGGATTGTCACTCTCGTCGAAGTAGGACCAGTTGTTACGACCCTGGCGCTTGGCACTGTACATGGCCACATCCGCACTGCGGGTGAGGCTTTCCGCATCACCGCCATCCCTCGGGAACAGCGCCACGCCAACACTGAGGGTCAGAAAGGAATCCTCCTCCTGGAGCCGGTAGGGCCGCGAGAGATCATTGATGATCCCGCGCACGATGGTTTCGCGCTGTTCGGTATCCTGACGACGGGAAAGCAGAACCGCGAACTCATCCCCGCCCAGCCGGGCCAGAAAACCCCGCCCCTCGACGACGCTCTGGAGCCGCCGGGCCACCTGGCGCAGCAGTTCGTCACCCGCGCTGTGGCCCAGAGAGTCATTGATGTACTTGAAGCGGTCCAGGTCCAGAAACAGCAGGGAGAACGCCAGGTCGTTGCGGGTGGCGTCCTGACACTGCTGCTCCAGCCGTTCATGGAAAAGATAACGGTTGGGCAGCCCGGTGAGGCGGTCGTAGTAGGCGGCTTCGTAAAGGGCTTCCTGCTGGTGGTGCTGCTCCGTGATGTTCTCGGCCACCCCGACCATCCGGACCAGTTCCCCCTGTTCATCACAGATCGGATAGGCACGGTCCTCAAGCCACAGCCAGGTACCATCGGCATGCTGGACACGGTACTGCTGCGTGATGCTCTGGCAGCTCCGGATGATGTGTTCCAGGGTGCTGGTAACCCGCTCGCTGTCCTGGGGATGGACGGTTCGCAGCCACAGGTGTCGATCCTCAAGCAGGCGTTGCGCAGGCAATCCCCAGATGGATTCGGCCGCCGGAGACACATAGCTCAGGCGCTGACGCACAGGATCCCAGATCCAGAATACCTCCGGGATATGCTCTGCCATCTCCTGGAACCGCGCCTCGCGCTCCACGGCCTCACGGCTTATACCGGCAATGGCCGAATACAGACTCCGCATGGCCAGGTACAGGAGCACCCCTGTCAGGCCGATGTAGGAGATCCCTTTCCAGGTCTGCAGGTTTCTGGCTGTTTCAGGATCCTTCACCAGGGTGGCCAGCCAGAGGTCACTGAACAGGATCCAGCTGGTGCCGAACAGGCCATACAGGACCACGATCAAAAGCGGCCCCCGCTGCAGAAGCAGAGGCCAGTGGTAACGGATGTCATTACTCCGGTTAAGAGATCCGGACCGCTTTGCCATCAACGCGCTCCAGCGTCATTGCTCACTCGATACCAGGTCTCAGATCCACCCAGGTGGGATCATGGTCAGAGGCTCGCCAGGGTTCCTGCGCGGAGACGGTCAGCGGCTCCGGCAACCCATTGCGTTCTTCCCTGCTGTAGTGGAGCAGCGGCGGCTCATCGGCATTGACAGACTGGATGCCGGCCGCCTCCACGGTCACGTCTGATTCCCCTGCCCATAGAATATAGTCCAGTGTTCCCGACTGTGCCCGGTAGATGTAGCTGCTGGCGGGGCCTTCGTGGCGACCGGCGAGCACATTGCGGTATCCGGCCTGTTCCAGAAGCGACAGGGGAGTTTCCCGCGCATAGGCGTTGAGATCGCCAACCAGAACAACGTTCGGTGCTTCCATCGGTTCCCTGAGCTGCTCCAGCCACTGGAGCAGGCGGCGGGTTGCCGCATTCCGGTGGGCGCTCCAGCAGCCCTCACCATCCCCCTGCGCTGCGTTGGGGCCACTGGCTTCACCACAGCGCTTGCTCTTGAAGTGATTGACCACCACGAGAAACTCAGCACCGGAGGCGTGATGACGAAAGCGCTGGGCTACCGGCGGGCGACTGCCCTGGTTGAAAGGGGGCGAGCGCAGAACTTTCGGCTCGCCAACAGGCCCAACCCGTTCGCTGCGCCAGGCGAGGCCCACGGCGATGGCATCGTCACCCGGCCGGCGCTGCGGGCGGGCATACTCCCAGCTGCCCTCAAGACCGGCCGTGAGGGAGGCGATGGCGCTGCGTTCCCCGGTACCATCGTTCTCCAGCTCCACCAGCCCGATGATGTCCGCCGCCAGACCATCCAGTGCCGTCACCAGGCGCTGGTGCTGGGCCCGCCAGGCCGCGGCTGATTCCGCGCCGCGGGCAGTGGGGAAGCCGCCGCCCCTGCCGTCACCGTTGAAATAGTTCTGCAGGTTGAAGCCTGCCACCCGGATGATGCCGTCCTCCGGCCGTTCAAGCGGCTCCGGTGGGGGATTCAGCGTCCGGACCGTCGGTGCCGTTGTGGGCTGGAGCCGCCAGTCGCCATAGCGGTAATCGAGAACGCCCTCCACATCCTCCAGCGCGTCCCCCACACGGAGACGCCGGTCGGCTTCGTAGTGACGCAGCACCCATTGCGGAAGGGCGGAGAACTGGCGCCGGCTGCCGTCATCCAGCAGCAGGCTGCGTTCCTGGTTGCGCTCGGCCACCTGCCGTGCTCCCTCACCGGGTTCCGCAATCTGGGTAGGCTGGAACAGCCGCCCGTCCGCCAGGTTGATCACACCGTAGCGTGCCAGCCCATAGAGCCCGGTAATGATGGCCCCCTGCTCCAGGCGGACCCTCATCCCCTCGAGCGCCTCCTTCCCCTCGCCATCCACGGGAAGGGACAATGATACAGGTTCGGGCAGCCCCGGTTCGCCGCAACGGGCCTCGATGCGGCTCCCGGAAAGCTGGGTCATGCCGTGGTATTCCCCGGCCTCACCACGCACCCGGAGCCGCTCTCCCGGTGACACATCAGCGCCGGGCGCGTAAATGAACAGGCCACGGGAGGCCTGGCCCTGATCCGGACCCTGCGTCCCCTGCTGGATGAAATACCCCCCCAGTTGCTCACGGGCGGTGAAATCGGCCGTGACAATGCCTTCCGTCAGCACCGTGCGACCATCCAGTGGCGTGACCGCTGCCGTACCCTGGATGCGCTCCACCGCTGTAACCGCGCCGTGGCAGCCCGCTTCACCCGCCGCCGGCAATGGCCAGAACCGATAGCTGATAGCGAACCAGAGCGCGATGGCCAGCAACACCAGCCATACCGGCACCCATCTGAGGCTGTGCATCGACGTGCTCCCTCCCGCTGTAACCTGTGGACAACCCCTATGGGTGAAACCGTTTCCCGGCATTAGACTACCAGAAGGTCGTTCAGGGATGTCGTGGCGGATCTTGATCCGCTGAGGCACAATGGCCCGGCCGGGTGTTGAGAACCGCATCCGCAATATACCAGCAGGAAGAACAATGGATGGTAGGATGGCAGGCAGCCAGCCCAAGCAGAGTCCCGATAAGATGAATCAACGTCAGTTCCCTTTCAGTGTGGCCCGCATTGCCCGTCGCTGGCGCAAGCTGCTCGACGAACGACTCAAGGATCTCGGTGTGACACAGGCACGCTGGAGCACCATGGTCGCCCTCCACCGTGGCGGCGAAGGGGTAACCCAGCGGGAGCTGGCGGAGCTGATGTCCATTGAGAACCCCACGCTGGTGCGGCTGCTCGACAACCTTGAATCCCAGAAGCTGATTGAGCGCCGTCCCTGTGAGCAGGACCGGCGGGCCCGCCGCCTGCACCTGACCGACCGTGGCGAATCCTTCATCAAGAAGCTTGATGAACGCGCTGAAGGCCTCCGTGAGCAGCTTCTGAGTGGCATCAGTGACGACGAGCTGGCAACATGTCTCGATGTGTTCGAACGCATCCTGGCCAATGCCGAAGCCGCGAGTACGGATCAACAGGATCTTGCTGCCACTGACGAAACGAAATAGCCTTTCCCGGACCCTGATCGCCCTCTGCCTTTGGTCGTCCGCCACAGCCGTGGCTGCCAGTGGGCAGGCGCACGAGTGGCAGCCGGGCGATACGATCATCGGCAAACCCACCTGGGTCACCACGGCCTACGAGGACACCTTCGCCGGCATCGGCGAGAACCGTGGTTTCGGTTTTCTCGAGATGGTGCGCGCCAACCCGGACGTGGACCCCTGGCTGCCCGGGGACGGCACCCGCATAAGGCTTCCTTCCCGCCGCCTTCTGCCGTCGCCCCCCCATGAAGACATTGTCATCAATCTTGCCGAGTTCCGGCTCTATCATTTCCGGGACGACCGGGTAGTGACCTACCCGGTGGGCATTGGCAACTCCAGCACCCCCTCACCACTGACCCGGACCAGTGTGCGCATGCGCCTGGAATCCCCGGCCTGGTACCCACCGGAATCCATCCGGGAGGAAGCCGCCGGGGAGGGCCGCAAACTGCCGGCAGAGATCCCGCCGGGCCCTTCCAATCCGCTCGGGCCCTTTGCGCTCCAGCTGGAGGAGGACGGCTACCTGATCCACGGCACCAATAAGCGCTTCGGTGTTGGCCAGCGGGTGAGCCACGGCTGCATCCGGATGTTCAATGACGACATCGAGGAGCTGGTCTGGGCCACGCCCAAGGGCAGTGGGGTGCGGATTGTTGACGAGCCCGTGAAGGCGGCCGTCCAGGGCAACACCATCTGGCTGCAGGTTCACGGGCAGAAGGAAGCCCTCGAGGAGGCAGACCACGACCGTCTGTGGCGGGAAGCCGAAGCCGCCCTGGAACGGATCCGCAGGAGCGAGCCCGGGGTGGAGATCTACCGCGGCCGGGTGGAGGAGGCCGTTGAGCGGGCCAGCGGCCTTGCGGTCCGGGTTGGCATGGTCGTGGGCAAGGCGCCGGGCTGGCGCTACTGGCGCTCCAGCAGGTAGTCCAGGCTGGCGCCGTAGTCCGGGGCAAAGACTTCCAGGAAATACGCCACTTCAGGCAGCGCCTCGGCTTCCAGCCGCGAGCGGATCTGCCGGGCCGCCTGCTCGAACTCCCGGTTGCCCGCCCGCAGCTCCGCCTCACACTTGAGAAGCGCGGCCAGCCGGTCCGCCGCCTTGATCAGCTCCGCCGTGCTGTCACTCCAGCTGCTTTCTTCCAGGTAGGGCGCCAGCGCCGGGCGCAGCGTCTCCGGCAGCAGATCCAGCAGTTCCTTCTGGGCCCGGTGCTCAACGTCCGCAAAGGCCTCGCGCATGACGCTGGAGTAGTACTTCACCGGTGTCGGCATGTCGCCGGTGATCACCTCGGAGGCATCGTGATAGAGGGCGGCCGCGGCAATGGCGTCGGCGTTGACGTTCCCGTCGTAGTGCGTGTTGCGGATGGTTGCCAGGGCGTGGGCAAGGACCGAGACCTCCCAGGAATGCGTGGCCACATCCTCCTCAATGGCATTGCGCATCAGCCCCCAGCGCCGGATCCAGCGCAGGCGGCCAAGGTAGGCGAAAAAGGGGCTTGTCCTGCGTGCCATGATGCGGTACTCCATCGGGCGGTGACTGTTCACAGTGCGCCATTATACGGCCATGGGACTGGCACCGGGCAACGCAGGCCCGAACATGTTAGTGTTCTGGCGACAGCACTCAGGAGGTAAACCGTGGACATTGGCGACATGCGCCGCGATTTTGAAAGCGAGGGGCTGGAGCGTGAGCAGCTGGACGACTGCCCCTTCCGCCAGTTCGAGCACTGGTTCGCCCAGGCGCAGGAGGCGGGCATCGAGGACGCCAATGCCCTGACGCTGGCCACCGCGGATGCCCAGGGCTGGCCCACCGCCCGCACCGTTCTGCTCAAGTACTTCGATGCCGACGGTTTCGTCTTCTACACCAACTACGGCAGCCGCAAGGCCAGGGCACTGGAAGAGAACCCCCGCGCGGCCATGCTGTTCCCCTGGGTGACGCTCAACCGGCAGGTGACCATCGAGGGCGCTGTGGAGAAGGTGAGCCGCCAGGAATCACTGAAATACTTCACCTCCCGCCCCGAGGGCAGCCAGCTGGGTGCCTGGGTCTCCCACCAGAGCGCGGTGATCGAATCCCGCCAGGCGCTGGAGGCGAAGCTCCAGAGCATGAAGGAACGCTTCCGCCAGGGACGGATCCCGCTGCCGGATTTCTGGGGTGGCTACCGGGTGATCCCCGAGCGCATCGAGTTCTGGCAGGGCCGGCCCAGCCGGCTGCATGACCGTTTCGAGTATCGCCGGGAAGGTGATGGATGGCGGATCCAGCGTCTTCAGCCGTAGCACCGCCGCAGCTGTTCAGTGGGTCGCCCGGCAATGGTGAGCAGGTCACGCTCAATGCCGCGGAAAAGGCTCGACTCGACGCCATGGCGGACGCCGGACGCCGGAGCACCTACGCAACGGCCCGCCAGCTCTGGCGCCAGGGGGCACGGCACTTCACCCGGACCCATGGACTGGCCTGCCCGGATTTCGAGCAACTCCCGGCCGGGGGCGCCATCACCCCCGCTGATGCCGGCTTCAGGAGCAGTCTCTGCCACACCCAGACCCTGGTGCTGGCGGCATTCAACCCGGGGCCCATCGGGGTGGATGCCGAGCCGGTGGATCGCCAGCCGCCGTGGCAGGCGCTCGCCCTGCGCTGGTTTTCAGGCCCGGAAACGGATTGGCTTCAGGCGCAGGACCAGCCTGAAGACGCCTTCCTGATGCTCTGGACCCTGAAGGAGGCCTGGATCAAGGCCACCGGGCGGGGCATTGCCGGCAACCTGCAGGCACTGGTTTTCGACCCTGAGCACAACGGGGTTGTTCTGGACCGGCCGGATCCAGCCTGGCGCGTGGCCACCACCACGGTTCAGGGCCACCGGCTGTGCGTGGTCTGGCAGGGGCACGCAATGCCCGAATGGCGGCATGAGGGGCTGATCCGTGACGCGCACTGGCACTTACACAGGGTGGATTCAGCATGAAGAATGTGACGGAACGCAGTGACGGGCGCTGCCCCTGGTGCGGTGACGCGCCGGATTACATCGAGTACCACGACCGGGTCTGGGGCCGTCCTGTAACGGACCGGAATGAGCTCTTCGAAAAACTCTGCCTGGATGGCCAGCAGGCCGGGCTGAGCTGGCTGACAATCCTGCGCAAGCAGTCAGGCTACCGGCAGCGGTTCGAGGCATTCCAGCCCGAGCGCCTGGCCAGCTGGGGCGAGCCGGAGATCGAGGCGGCTCTGTCGGACACCGGCATTGTCCGCAATCGCCGCAAGGTCGAGGCCATTGTCGGCAACGCCCGGGCGCTTCTGGCCATGGAACAGGAGGGCGAGGCGTTCAGTGCCTTCCTGTGGTCGTTCGTGAACCATCAGCCGATCATCAACGAATTCCGTGACGTGCAGGAGATTCCGGATGAAACCGCGGCGTCCAGGGCCATGTCCCGGGCGCTTAAAAAGCGGAGCTTCCGCTTCGTCGGCCCCACCATCTGCTATGCCTTCATGCAGGCGGTCGGCATGGTCAATGATCACCTCCTGGGGTGCCCAGTCCGGGAGGAAACCGTCGCCCAGAGCCGCGGGGTAGTGCTGTGATCACGGAATTCGTGGCCGTGGCGGTCGGCAGCGCGCTGGGCGGGCTCTGCCGCTTCCACCTGACGGCCTGGATTGACCGGCGCACCCACACGCCACTGTCCTTCGGTACCCTCGCGGTGAACACCCTTGGGGCCTTTCTGCTCGGCCTTCTGGCCGGCACGCTCGGGGGGACAGCGGACCAGCCCGTGGCTGCCGCCCTGGCCATGACGGGCTTCTGCGGAAGCTTCACCACTGTGTCTTCCTGGTCACTGCAGACGCTGACCCTGGCCCGCACACACCGGTTCGGGACGGCGCTCGTGAACCTGGCCGCCACACTGGTGGCCGGGCTGGGTGCGGTCATCCTTGGGCTGGCAATGACAGGAGGTGGGCCGTGAACCAAGGAATCACCAGCCTCTGGGTCGCACTGGGCACAGCACTGGGCGGGATCCTGCGCTACGGAGTGGATCGATTCATGGTCGCTGGAGCCACGTTCCCCTGGAGCACGCTAGTCGTGAACACCCTCGGCTCCCTTCTCATTGGCTGGGTTGCCGCGCGTGCCACCACGCCCTCATCACGGTTCGCTCACGCCGACATCCATGCCTTCCTGGTCCCGGGGGTCTGCGCCGGGTTCACCACATTCTCGGTATTCAGCCACGAGACCCTTATCCTGCTGCGCTCCGGAGCCGTAGCGGCGGGGATTGCCAACATGACGGTCACTGTCGTGCTGATGCTGGCCGCCACCGCTCTGGGGCTGGCAGCAGGCCGGCGGAACATGACAGATCACACAGACTGAGGGCACGGGCAAACCAGATACCACCACGCCATCGTATCTCTCGATACACCACAGGGCATGATGGGACCCGGTTATGCGTATTCAGCTCCCCGCTCTCCGCGACGCGGCACAACGTGTCGAGTACACCGAAATCCGTTCACTGGAAGGCCAGTTCTACATGATCCGTGTGCTGCTGGACGGTCAGCAGCGGGTTCTTTCGGACGACCATAACGCCACCATGCTCCTTCCCAGCATCCCCGCCGCCAATGAGCTGCTCGACGAGGCGGGCATTGCCACCCGGGAACTGGTCCATGATTCGGCCTACAACGAAATGGTCGGTCTGGATGAGGTGGGCATTGATCCACTGCGCATCCCTACAGGGAGATACCGCTGATGCTTGCAATACGCCCGCTTGCATTCACCTTCGGTCTCGCGGGGCTGATCCCCTTCGTGGCCACGCTTGCCATCATGGTGTTTTCCACCCATCACGGCCCGCTGGGGACCCAGCTCTTCTACCTGTACAGCGCGGGGATACTGGCCTTTCTCAGCGGCGTTTACTGGCCTGTGAGCATGCAGATGGGTGAGCACAGCTATCCGCTGTCGCCCATCCACGCCATGTTCCTGAGCCAGGTGTTCTTCGTTTCCGCGGGGCTGACGCTGCTGCTGGACTGGCACTTACAGGCACTGATCTTCCCGGTCCTGTACATCCTGCTGTGCCTTGCGGACTGGTTTACCCTGCCCGGCTACTGGCCGCGCTGGTACCTCAATCTCCGGCTTATGCTGACAACGGGGGTGGTAGCGTGCCAGGCAGCGGCTGCTACCTGGCTCTACCTGGTGCACTGAGGAGGCTGGGGGTCAGTTACCGGCCACATCCGCAAACAGGGCGGCATGCTCACGCAGCTTGCTGAGTGCGCCTTTTTCGATCTGGCGCACCCGCTCACGGCTGATGCCCAGCTCCTCGGAGATCACCTGGAGCGTCTCGGGCTCGTCCCGGTTGATCCCGAATCGCCGACCCAGGATATCCGCTTCGCGTTCACGCAGCAGGTGGAACAGATCCTTCAGCAGGCGCGCCTGGTCCCGTTCCTCCAGCGGTGACTCCCCTTTGTTGCCGCTTTCATCGGCAAGGGTGTCACCCAGTTCCAGATCCCCTTCACTGGAAATCGGCGTAGCGGTTGAAACCTCCGGACGGGCAAAGCCCAGCAGTTCATCCACCCGGTCCGGCGTGGTGCCGGCTGCCTCCGCCAGCTCATAGCGGTCGGGCTGGGAACCGGTTTCGCGCTGGAGACGGGCCTCAACGGCCTGCAGGCGGCGGATCTCATCCACCACATGATCCGGCGTACGCACCACACGGCGACCGCGCTTGATGGCGCGCTTGACCTCTTCGGAGATCCACCAGTAGGCGTAGGTGGAGAACTTGAAGCCACGGGTCGGATCAAAGCGCTCCACAGCCTTGATCAGGCCCAGGTTGGCCTCCTGGATCAGATCCGGCAGCGGCAGACCCCGGCCCTGCTGGCCTCGGGCGATGTACACCGCCAGACGGAGGTTGCTCTGGATGAGTTCACGCCGCCACTTGCGCAGGTCCGCCAGATGCTGGCGTGCCTGCTCGCTGAGCGAACCGCTGTGGGCTTCCACCCGGGCAAGCACCTCCCGGATGGTGAGCGCTTCCGGTTCGGGTTCCGCGATTTCCGCGAGCAGACCGCGAAGGGTCTGTTCCAGTGACTGACCCAGGTCGCGTTCCGCTTCCCTGCCGAGAAGCGAAAAGCGATGGGCATCCCGGAAATAGTGACCGACGACGGAAGCTGGCTCCTGATCGTCGAGCCCTTCCGGCTCGGCTGACGCCGGTTCCTTCCAGGTTTCCGTCGTATCGGCCCTGACGTCGTCAACCAGCTCACGGTCACGCTGTTCCATCGGGTTTAACAGCGTATCCATAGTATTCCCCTGGTTGATGGTTCTATCTGTATATACTGTATGCGGTCGTTTATGGATGACTCAATGCGCCCGCGAGTGTTACCGAGCGGAAGGGTGGGAGCCCCTGTCAGACAGGGGCTCTGAAGCAATAGCAGCGTCTCATCACAGCCATTGAGACAGCCAATCAGGCCGCAACAATGGCGTATTCGTGCTTGTGGGGCTCGATCAGCTTGCCGTGCAGCGTGGCGATGGCGCGCTCGTAGTCGCTCTCCTCCACCACGAACTGCATGTCCACCTGGCGCATGCACTGGTGCATGGCCAGCACCGGGATCTCCGCATCCTGCAGGGCGTTGACCGCCGTGGCCAGAAGCCCGGGCACCTGCATGTCGCTGCCAATGGCGGACACCATGGCCACCTTGCGTGTGGAAATCTCCGCCGAGGGGAACACCTCTTCCAGCGCCTTCACCAACCGCTTCACGTTACGCAGCGAGGTATCCACATAATGGGTGATGGTGTTGGCGTTGGTGTCCTTGCTGATGAAGTGCACCTTGAAGCGCGACAGGATCTCCAGGAACTTGCGGTCCGCCCCGGGCTCGCCAAGCATGTCCTGGTCAAATACCTCGATCCCGAAGACGTGCCGCATGCCGGCCACGATCTCAACCTGTGGCTTTTCGCTCACATAGTCACGGGTAATCAGGGTACCGGTGTGTTCCGGCTCAAAGGTGTTCTTCAGCCGCAACGGAATATCCGCCTGGCGCATGCCCTTGGCCGCGCGCGGGTGGATCGCTTCCATACCCAGGTTCGCGAGCTGGTCCGCCACGTCGTAGTTGGTGCGGCCCAACGGCACCACCTTTTCCGCATCCACGATCTTCGGGTCGGCGGAGCTGAGATGGTACTCCTTGTGGATCACCGCCTCCTTCGCTTCGGTCATGCACGCGATCCGGGAGAAGGTCATCTCGCTGTAGCCGCGGTCGAAGGTGCGCATCAGCCCTTCCTTGCACTGCGCGTAACCGGTCACGATCGCCAGCTCGCGGCTCAGGTCGATCTTGTCGAACGCCTGGGAGACCTTCTCATCCAGCGGCAGGGTTTCGGTGTCACGCCAGCCCGTCAGGTCCACCAGGCGGGCGTTGTAGCCCTCATTCTGCAGCAGCAGCGTGGTGTTGAAGGCACTGTGGGCCTCACCGATGCCGGCGAGCATCTCGCGCACCGTCAGCAGGTGGTCCTCCAGCTGGAAATGGCCGTAGGAGCACAGCCGCTGCAGGTCGAGCAGGCAGTTGCGTACACCCTCGATGCGCTCAGCGATGAACTGGTCGGCCTGCTGGCTCAGCAGTTCGTCGCCGAAAAGCTCCTCGTTGATCTCGCACAGGTATTTGGAGAGTTTGGTGAGCTCATCCCCCCAGGCCCAGTCGGAGTCGGACTGGGAGAACAGGGCATAGACCCCTGCGTCGCCGCTCTTCTTGTGCTCCAGAAGCCGGTCCGTGACGCCGCCATAGGCGGAGACAACGAAGATGCGATTGTAGACATCGCCTTCCTCGCGGTTGGCGAGAATGATGTTGTCGCGAACGGCGGTATAATCCGACATGGACGTACCACCGATTTTTTCTACCGTATGTTCTGCCATAGTACCGTTCTTAGGTTGATTCTGACTTTGCGCCCCGGAACCGACCGGTTGTCCTGCCAACCAGTGTAGCCGGCACCGGAGCCGTATGCTGTTTCAGTGAGCGTTCACGTCGAAGGGCCCGATCCGGAACAGGATCTCGGAATCGTGCTGCCCACCGAAATGGGCCTCACTGTCAAAGAAAATGGAGTGCTGTGTCTCCGCGCCCAGATCCCGTGCAAAGGAACGGAACAGGCCCCAGGAGGCCTCGTTGTCCTCGGTGATGGTAGTGTCCATGAAGCGGACGTTGCGGCAGGCCGGGCGTTCCACGATGAAGCGCAGCATGCGCTTGCCCAGCCCGGTGCCACGGGCTTTCTCATGCACCGCCACCTGCCAGACGAAAACGGTGTCCAGCTTCGTGGGTGGAATGTACGCGGAAATGAACCCCACCAGCTCACCGTCAAGCTCGGCAGCCACGCCGGTCTCGGCAAAGTGGGAGCACTGGAGAAGGTTGCAGTAGATGGAATTGGGGTCGAGCGGCGGGCATTCGGCAATCAGCCGGTGTAACCGGTAGCCGTCCGTGTCCGTTGGTTGCCGGAGCTCGATCGCCTCCGCCCTGGAGGTCTCGCTGGTCATTCGGTCTCGAGTTCACCCAGCCATCGGAGCTGTGCCCGCTGTTCTGACTGAGTGCCTTTGCCGTTGATTTTAAGGGCTTTTCTGAAAGCCTGTATGGGATAATACGTAGGTTATTATAAAGGGTGGCTGGTGAAAATGGAACCAGCGCACGCTGCAAGGGCTTTGCCTTGACCCTGAAAATCAGCTTGGGGTATTTTTTCTTCGTCGATCTGAAGGATCAGGTAACCGACGGTCGTCCGTCCACCTTCGGCTGTCAGAGGCATCACTTGAAAGGAATCAACCCGGATGAAGACAGACTCCGTACTTTCCCGGTACAACACAGCTGATTTTGATACCAAGCCAGTTGTGGCACTGGCCAACCTCATGGGGCTCTCCAAGCCCTGCATTGATGAAATCAAGGCCTCACCATCAAAATACGCACCCCACCTGACTGGCGTGGTCCTTTACCGCCATCTCCCGGAACAGAAGCAACGCCTAGTCTTGAGACGCATGCTCGATCAACTGCCTTGGGATTCCCGCGTTCTCCGGGATCTCCGGAAACTGATCGGCTTTCAACGGGTACAGCCCTACTGGTTCATGTGGTCACTCAATGATGCTGAGCTGAAAGAGTTCTTTACTTTTAATCGACAAGTTAGGACATGGACGAATCACACGAAAATTCCCGAAATAACCACTGAGGTAACAGTCGCCGGTGTTGCAAGCACCATCCTGTCATTGCTCAGCAAAGGGTTTAGAGGAACGGCGACAGAAACAATTCGTGCTCTGTATAAGAGCCCGTTGGTCAAGGCGGTGGCTGAGCGCTTCGGCAAGGACCCAGAGAAAGTCGTGCGCGTAAGCGGTGTTACCGTGTTCATTTTCATCCTAATCGCCGGAATCAATATCGCTGCCCGAAAAAGCTCCGATGAAGCCCGAAAGGAGCTTGCTGCTAGAGGACTGCTGGTTTACGAGGACCTATGAATGTACGGCGTTATTGCGCTTGCTCTCGCATGGTTCATCCGGCTGACAGTGATTAATGGGCTAAGCGGCGGGCGGATGCCGTTGGGGTTATCCACCTCCTTCCAGCACAGCCTTCTCAATGCAACGCTGTTCGCTTTTGCGGGAGCCGTTCTGGCTGCTCCCCATGTTGAGCCGGAAGTCTCACGAGACCTTTTTTTTATCCTGGTTGCCGTCTTTGTTCCGTTTACCCTCCATGGCTGTAAAAAAGCCAGCAGCCTTGGAAAAACGAAAATGGATTTACTTAACCGGAGCGACAAGTCATGACCCTACGGCAGTATATGGCAATTCTTTTCACAGGCGCCGTTCTGGCGTTAGCTAGCGTTCCCATAGGGATTGCAGCTGAGCCCGCCTCTAATGACGAACCATTAACCCCCTCGGCACGCCTACTTTATAAGATCAGTTTCTGTGGAAGTGTCGCGGAAACACAGGGGAGGAACAAGCAGAGTGAGGCTTTCCTTGAGATCAACAGGAAGCTGGAAGCTGCCATTCTGGAAAATGGTTGGTCGTCGGCGCAGCTTGCCAGCGCGATGCAGTCAGTGATCAGCAACGGCTTCCCAGAGCTTGAGCCTGAGCCGACAGAGACCATGCCTGAATTCGCTCGCCGCACATTTACGGAAAAGCGATGCCAGTCAATCCTTAACGATATCTCTTCCCGGATAGAGGCTGGGCTCCCGTCGCCGGAAACCACTAACAACGAAGGGCACCAGGAAAAAGACCCATGATGCTTTCTGGCGGCGTACTAGCACTCATATCCTCGATTGCGCTTTACCATTGGTGTATTAACCGGCTGACTTCCCGCCCCGTCAGTTCATGGTTGGTTGAGTGGCTAATGATCACCCTGCCTACTTCGGTAATGGCAGCTCTGTCCACAACCGCCATCGCTCATGCTCTGATCCAGGAGTTTGAGATAGGATTCGGGTTACTCTTCTGGATCTGTTTCATAGGTTTAATGGATGCCGACTTCCGAGGCCTCCGAGTCACCAAATAGCACAGCTGAACTCAATCAAAGCCGGTAGCGGTGATAGTGCCCCAGCCACTGGATCACCTTCTGCGGCGCATGCGCCTTCTTCCACTCCCCGGCCGTGAACTTCACGCTCTCGTTCCAGGTCGGGTAGGGGTGGATGGTGCCCAGGATCTTGTTGAGGCCGATCCCGTGCTTCATGGCCAGGATGAACTCGGTCAGAAGCTCGCCGCCGTGTTCACCCGCCACGGTCGCGCCCAGGATCTTATCCTTGCCGCGGCGAGTGATGACCCTGATGAAGCCATGATCCTCGCTCTCGGCGATGGCGCGGTCCAGGCCGTCCAGGCCATAGGTGGTGACTTCGTAGTCGATGCCCTGTTCCCGGGCCTCCGCTTCACTGAGCCCGACTCGCCCGACTTCCGGTGAAGTGAAGGTCACCCAGGGAGTGACCGAGTAATCCACACTGAAACGCTTGAACTGGCCGAAGAGCGCGTTGACCGCCGCATGCCAGGCCTGGTGTGCCGCCATGTGCGTGAACTGGTAAGGGCCCGCGACGTCGCCGCAGGCGAAGATGTTGGGGTAGATCACGCTCAGGTCGTCGCTGGTCGGAACGGTTCCCTGTGGGCCGGGTTCAATATTCAGGGCCTCAAGCCCCAGGCCTTCGGTGTTGCCCTTGCGGCCAACGGCCACCAGGACCCGGTCGAACGGTATCCGTACCGTTTCGCCACCGTGCTCGCAGTAGACCACCCGCTCGCCGTCTTCGACCGCGAACCGGCTGGCCTTGTGGCCAAGACGGACATCCACGCCTTCCTCACGGAAGCGATTGAGGACCAGCTCCGACACATCGGTATCCTCACGCGGAAGGAGTCGGTCCCCCTGTTCAATCTGGGTCACATGGGTGCCCAGCCGCGCAAAGGCCTGACTGAGCTCAGACCCGATGGGACCGCCACCGAGCACCACCAGACGCCCCGGCTGTTCTTCAATCTCCCAGAGGTTCTCCGAGGTCAGCGGCTCGACCTCCTCGATACCGGGGATCGGCGGCACGAACGGCTTGCCACCGGTGGCGATGACCACGGTCCGGGTGGTGATGCGGCGTTTGGCGCCGTTTTCATCCAGCTCAATCTCCCAGGGGGTGACGAAGCGGGCGGAACCCTGGATGCAGTCGACACCCAGGCTGGTGAACCGCTCCACCGAGTCATTGGGTTCAATGGTCCGGATCACGCTGTGAATCCGCTTCATAACGCTGGCGAAGGGGACTTTCGGCTCACTGGCCTCCAGGCCGTACCGGTCCGCCTGGCGCATCATCTGGGCGACCCTGCCCGAGCGGATCAACGCCTTGGAGGGTACGCAGCCGGTGTTGAGGCAATCACCGCCCATTTTCCCGCGCTCCACCAGTGCTACTTTCGCGTTGACGGTGGCGCCAATGTAGGCGGAAACCAGACCGGCACTGCCGCCGCCGATCACGACCATGTTGTAGTCAAAGCGCTCCGGCTTCGGGAAATCCGCATAGAGCCGCTTCTTCTGGATGCGACCCACCACAAACCTGGCAATGAGCGGGAAAACGCCCAGAAGGACGAAGGACAGCAGCAACTCAGGGGAGATAATGTCACCCATGCTCTCGATCTGCGCGAGCTGGGTGCCGGCATTCACGAAAACCGCGGTGCCGGGCAGCATGGCGAGCTGGCTCACCCAGTAGAAGGTCCAGGTTTTCATCCCGGTCAGACCCAGGACGATGTTGATCACGAAGAATGGAAAGACCGGGATCAGGCGCAGCGTGGCCAGATAGAAAGCACCGTCCCGCTGGATGCCATCATCGATCTTCTTCAGATAGCCCGCGTAGCGCTTCCTGAGAGTGTCCCGGAAGAGGAAGCGCGCCACCAGGAACGCCAGGGTCGCGCCAATGGTGGAGGCGAAGGAGATCACCAGTAAGCCCCAGCCAAACCCCAGGAGCGCACCACCGGCCAGGGTCATGACAGCGGCGCCTGGCAGGGAAAGAGCGGTAACAGTGACGTAGATGACAAAGAACAGCGAAAGACTGACAAGCAGATTCTGCTCGATCAGCGCTGCAAGATTCGCCTGATGGTCCTTGAGCACCCCAAGTTCCAGAAAACGGCCCAGATCGAAAACGAAAAAGACGCCAATCAACAGCACAATCGTGCCAGCAATCACTTTCTTGCTGTTACTCATCCTTGCATTCCTTCTGGTAATGAATAGCTCGCTGATAGTCCGACGCGAACCGGTCGATGACGTTACAGGTATCGGCGTATTAAAAGCCACCAGCCGGATACGTATTCAACACCTTCGCCGATCCACGACAGCTTGGATCTTCTGGCGCGCACTCCCGGTGTGAATGGTTTTTTTACGCCACTACGACCAAGCCGTTATGATTCAGAACGGTCAATGATGCTTGCGGGCGACTCTATCCATGGAACAGGCGATAACGGACGAACAACAACTTATCGAAAGGCTGCGCCAGCGTGATTCCGCGGCCTTCCACGAGGCGGTTCAGCGCTTCTCCGGTGCCATGCTGGCAACGGCCCGCAGCATGCTCGATCCTTCAACCGCTGAAGACGTGGTTCAGGAGACCTGGGTTGCCGTGGTGGATGCCATCGATGGTTTTGAGGGCCGTTCGGCTCTCAAGACGTGGTTGTGCACCATCACCGCCAACCGCGCCCGCAACCGCTTACGCCGTGGCAGGCGGGAAACGCTGACGGACTTCCAGTCACCACTGGACCCCGCTCTCGAGACCCGTTTCAATGAGGGTGGCGGATGGTCTCAGCCAACCCGGCCCTGGGGATCCGAATCGGCCGATGAGCTTCTTGAGAACGAAGCCCTTAAGGACTGCCTTAACAAGCATTACGAGGCTCTCACGGAAACCCAGCGTGCGGTGTTGATGATGCGCGACATCCAGCAGATGGCGTCTGAAGACGTCTGCCGCATTCTGGGCCTTTCGAATTCCAACCTGCGCGTTACCCTTCATCGGGCCCGACAGAAACTGTTCACCATGATTGAAGGCTTCCGGGAGACGGGCGAATGCTGAAATGCAACGAGGTCACGGCCCTGGCCAGCGACTGGCTGGACAGCGAGCTGACGTTCACGGAGCGCATGCGCATTCAGGTGCATCTTCTGATGTGCCGCCACTGCCGGAACTTTGTGGATGGCATGGCTGCCACCCGCAACGCAGTACGCGCCGGTATCCCGGAGGAGGCGCCCTACACGGCGGACCTTGAAACACGCATCCAGAACCGGCTGGATCAGCGACTTACAGGGGAGGCCATCAGGGCTGAACCGTCACAGGCACACGCCTCAGCCGGTAACGACAGGGTTTTCCAGCCCGTCGGCGACAGTGATGACGCGCGCGTACAGGCGGTGTTCGCGGATATCCGCGACCATGAGGGATATGTTCCCAACCTGTTCCGCAGTTATGCCCACAACCCGGAACAGCTGGAGCAGGTATGGGGTCGTGTGCGCAGCCTGATGTTCGGTGGGCGGCTCTCGGCGACACTCAAGAACGCCATCGCAACGCTGATTTCCCAGGACAACGGCTGCGATTACTGCGTTTATCACCACCACCGGATGCTGTGCCGACTTGGTATCAACACCAATACACTCAAGCGTTTCCTGGCGACGGCTCAGGCGGATTTCCTGGATGAGCGCGAACAGGCACTGCTCAGGCTGGTCCGCGAAGCCAACCGGAACCCACACCAGGTTCCCCCGGAGCTGCTGGAAGAAGCCCGCGCAGCAGGCGCTGACGATGACAATATCATCGAGGCAATGAGCGTGATGGAACTCTACGCGGGCTTCAATCGACTACTGGATTCATTCCGGATCCCGATTGAATCGGAGTTCGCCGACGCACAAGGGTCTTCCCTGTAACAATCCCCAGAGCCCCGTGTTTTGAGTCAGAGCCGCAGGATCACCTACGGCCCGGCCGTGGCCATGGACTCATCACGCGGTTTCAAGGCGTGGCGCTGTAGGGCCCCGATCATATCCTCGGCCAGCAGCAGCACCGATTCCGGATCCACACGGCGATGGGCAAAGGTTCTCAGTGCCATGATCTGCGCCTGCCAGAGTCGAGCCAGACGCACGCAATCGGTCTCCGGGGGCAACTCGCCCAGGCCCCGGGCACGTTCCAGCGTGGCGGTCAGATCGCTTTCAATCCGGTCAAACAGTTCATTAACCGTTTCGTTCAGCGCCGGCGTATCGGCCGTCGTTTCGAGCAGTGTTTTCACCATCATGCAGGCGGCAACAGGCGCGTCCCCGGCTCCGGCCTCGCCGGTCGCCTCCGCGGCCAGCTGACGCAGGTAGGCGGTCAGCCCATCCAGCACTCTGTCGTGGGCCTGCAGCACCCGCGCCATGCCATTGACCAGCTGTTCGTAATACGTCGTCAGCGCCGCCTGGAACAGGTTCTCCTTGCTGCCAAAGGCGGCATAGATGCTGCCGGGGCGCATGTCCAGAGTGGTTTCCAGATCCTTGAGCGAACAGGCGTGGTAGCCCCTTTCCCAGAACAGGTGGGCGGCTCGCTGGAGTGTGACCTGGTGGTCGTGTCGCGCGGTTCTTGGCATAACGGGATGCTTTTTGAGTGTTCGCTCAATTATAACTTGAGTGATCGCTCAACAACAGTTACCCTTACTGTAGTTTTTGAGTGATCACTCAAAAATTGATGCCAGAATTCCAGCCTGAACAATGTAAGGAGGCTCCATGAGTACATTCCGTCTGCATGATGTGGAAAGCGCCCCAGAGGAATCCAAGCCCATTCTGGAAAACTCCCGGAAAACCATGGGCATGATCCCCAACCTGCATGCGGTCCTGGCGGAATCGCCGCAGACGCTGAAAGCGTATGGCACGCTGCACGAACTGTTCAGCAACACCAGCTTCAACAGGGATGAAATCACCGTCGTCTGGCAGACCATCAACGTTGAAAACGAGTGCACTTACTGCGTACCGGCCCATACCGCCATTGCCAAGCAGATGGGCGTCTCCGACGACATCTCCCAGGCGTTGCGGGATGAAGCCCCTCTCCCGGATGACAAGCTGGAAGCACTGCGCACCTTTACCCAGCAGGTCATGGCCAAGCGGGGGAATGTCGAAAAGGCTGACCTGGACGCCTTCTTCAGGGCCGGGTATGGCCATCAGCAAGTGCTGGAAGTGGTGCTCGGACTGGCCCAGAAGACCATCAGCAACTACGTTAACCACATGGCGGAGACGCCACTGGACGAACCCTTCCAGCCGCTCAGCTGGCAGCGCTCGTAACCCTCTGGCCCATCAGGAGAACTCCGGATGACACCGACGCTGGCGTTCGACGTGTACGGCACCCTCGTTGATCCCTCCGGGATGATCGACCACTTACAGACGTATGTCGGTGCGGAGGCGGAGACCGTCTCCGCCCTCTGGCGACAGAAGCAGGTCGAGTATGCGTTCCGCCGGGGCCTGATGGGGCAGTACGCGGATTTCGGGGTCTGCACGCGGCAGGCCCTGGATTACGCGTTCCAGTCCGTTGGGCAGCAGCTGGATGATGCCACAGCCGATGCCCTCCTGGCCGCCTACCAGAGCCTTCCGGCCTTTAATGACGCTGCGCGCGCACTGGCCGCAATGCAGTCGCATTACCGGCTCTATGCCTTCTCCAACGGTACACCTGAGGCGGTGGAGCGGGTTCTGGTGAATGCCGGGTTGCGTGACTACCTCACGGGCATTGTCAGTGTTCACGAACTCGGAACCTTCAAACCCAACCCGGCTGTCTATGAGCACGCGCGCAATGCAACCGGAGCCGGTTCGGGGACACTATGGCTGGTATCCGGCAACCCCTGGGACGTCATTGGTGCACGCTCGGCAGGACTGGAGGCCGCCTGGGTCCAGCGGGACCCCAGCACGGTGTTTGACCCCTGGGGTATCGAACCTACCAGGATCATCCGGAATCTGGACGAACTCGCACGCTAGCCTCAGGTGCGTTCATCATTCCGATCAAGATACACGCCATTCCATGTCCAAAGCGTTACAGCGCCGGTACGAAAGAGCGGGAAAACCGTGTTCTTTCTGATCACGCTGGAACAGACCGAAAAGGGCAGGTGCCCGGCACTGTAACGAAGCGCCAACCAGCATGTCCCTGTCGTCCATTCCATCCGTACAACTGGGAGCCAGGCATGCCGATCACCCGATACTCTACCGGCGCTATCATGGCCACACTGATGGGAGGCCTTGTCACTCCTGTCCATGGCCAACCACTCGCGGAGACCTATACGCCTTACCAGAAGCTGTTGAACGACTATCTGGTTGAGCAACGCACGGACACGGGCGGTCTCGTCTCCGCGTTCGATTACGAGGCGGCCCTCGAGGACCCGAAAACCAGCAAACGGCTGAAGCAGCAGAACCGCCTTCTGGCCAAGTTCGACACCGACACACTCGACAGCCGCGAGAAGGCCCTGGCGTTCTGGAACAATGCCTACAACTATTTCATGATCGAGACCATCCTCACCGAAACAGTTGATGGCGGGCTGGTGGACTCGGTCTGGGATTATGGCGGGCGCTACAACCCATTCCGCGACAGCGTCTTCCAGTGGCAGGAACACCGAATCGGCGATGCACACTACAGCCTGGACCAGATCGAAAAGGATATCCTTCTTGGCGAGTCCTTCGAAAACAAAGGCTGGAAAGAAGCGCGGGTCCATTTCACTGTCAACTGCGCTTCCGTTGGCTGTCCGCCTCTGCGGGAAACCCTGTACACCGCTGACAACATCGAGCGGCTCATGACGGAGAACACCCGTTTTGCGATGCAGACCGAACGACAGATGCGGATTGAGGGCGACACACTTTACCTCAGTCAGCTTTTCGATTGGTACAGCGGCGACTTCGAGGCCGAAGGCGGGTCCATCCGGGATTTCATAGGGGACTATACGGGCCAGGACATTACGGAGGCTGTTGCTGACACCGACACCATCCGCTTTATTGATTACGACTGGTCGCTGAACAAGCCCTCCAATTTCCCTGAACTCAAAACCCGCTGAAAACCGCCATTGCTCAGCACTGGACAGACCAGCGGCTGATCCAGCCTGCCAGGTCAAAGGATCAGGGCCTCGACCACCACAATGCCGGCAGTTACCTCTGTAACAGGGGGCCTGTCCATGTGTCGTATATCATAAGTCCACACCCAAATCATCCGGAGGCCTCATGCATCACAACATTGAGCAGCGTTTGCCCATAGCACTTTTTACCCTGCGACTGGGCGTTTTCATTGTCATGCTCATGTGGACCCTCGATAAATTCGTGCAGCCTGAACACTCGGCGGGCGTTTTCGCGAACTTCTACGGGCTGTCCGGGCTGGGCCCCAGCATCTTCATGATCCTTGGTATCGCCCAGCTGGTACTGGTCCTCGCCTTTGTGGCAGGCGCTTTCCGGCGGCTGACCTATGGACTCGTGTTTCTCCTGCACGCGGTATCCACTTTCTCCTCCTGGGCCAAGTACCTGGACGCCTTCAACAACCTACTTTTCTTCGCCGCGTGGCCCATGTTGGCCGCGTGCTTTGCGCTCTACCTGCTAAGGGATCAGGACACCCTGTTCAGCGTCGACGCGGCGCGCAAACCCGGGCGGTGAGGGCAATACCCACATGAACTACAGACCATCCGGCATCAGCCGACTGCCGCATCAATGCCGGCGAGCCCTGGTGCTCGCCGTCAGCGACGGGACCCCATGGCGCGCACTCAAGCTTGCCGCGGTAATCGGAACACTGCTGGTGTTCATCAATCAGTGGGAGGCCCTGGTGGGAGAGGCGGAACTGTCCCTGGCCAAGACCGTTCTCACATTCCTTATACCGTATCTGGTTTCCACCTACACATCGGTTTCCAAGGACCTGCAGCGCCCTGAGCGGGAAGCTGTTCACAAAAGCCAGTCGCACGTCCGCACCTGAAGCACTATGCTGCCCCCTGAAACAGTGATCCTAGGGGAAATGTGCCATTGCTGGATGTCCGACGCATTCTGCCTTTCATCCTTGTACTGACCATGCTCGTGCTTACTCCGGCATCAGCCGATAACGGGCAGCGGCCGGTTCTGCAGGGCGCCTACATCGAATTCCCGCCCCTGACGTACACCGGCGGGCAGGGAAGACCGGCTGGCCCCTATATGAAGGCGGCCAATCGCCTCGCGCATGAAGCCGGTTACAGGATCGAATGGCGCAGCCTGCCCATCGACCGGATCTACCTGTATCTGCGCGAAGGGAAGCTGGATCTGTGGCTGGGGTCACAGGGTGTGCCCGCCCTCTCGGAGTGGACACGGGAGCCGGACTTCTCGTTCCGGGATATACGCCTGCACGCCTATCATCTTGAAGAGACCGGGCCAGTATCCGACATCACGGACCTTAAGGGCAGTCACCTGATCCGGATCCGGGGGTACACCTACATGAACCAGCTTGACCCGGTAATGGAAGCCGAGAAAACACGGGTTGACCAGGCCTCAACGCACCTGGCCGGCCTGCGTATGCTGAAGGCAGGGCGTGGTGACTACCTGCTGGATTTTGAGGCGCCGGTAACCGAAGCCCTGGAGGAACTCCCGTTCCCGGAGATCGCACACAGCCCCCTCACCTCCTGGGGTACCACACTGGTATTCTCACGGAAAACGGAGGACGTCGAGCGCATCATCCGGGATTTTGAGGGCGCCTGGTCCGAGGAGGCCCATTCCCTCAGGCATTGAGGACGGACTCGAACACCTCTTCGTGCAGAATGCGGTCCTCCTCACTGAACAGTACCCAGCGGAGACGGCGCACGGATTGCAGGCTGCCCGAGCGGGCCAGAATCGTGCGCGACGCCACTTCCGCAGCCTGTTCCATGGGAAAGCCAAAAGCCCCCGTGGAAATCGCCGGGAAGGCAACGGACTCCAGCCCGGCATCCTCGGCCAGCTCAAGGGCCCGCTGATAGCAGCTGGCCAGCAGTGTTGAGGCGGGTTCGTCCACTCCGAAAACCGGGCCCAGGCAATGGATGATATACCGGTTGGGCAGGTTCGGGGCGGATGTCATCACGGCCTCGCCCGGATTGATGGGTGCCAGGGGACGGGTCTCCTCCTCCAGCTCCGACCCCGCCGCCCGGTGGATGGCGCCGGCAACGCCTCCGCCCATGCGGAGTTCCGCATTGGCCGCGTTCACGATCGCATCCATATCCGACTGATCGGTGATGTCGCCCTGAACCACTTCCACCTCAATACCGTTCGCCTGGAATCCCATCGGGTCTAACCTCTTTCAATCCACTATCGTTTCATTATTGGAGCGGTCTGCCGGGTGCGTAAAGAGCTGCCGGCCAGGATGAACCAGCGCGCCATCGCGCACCTCCGGAGGATTCACTGAAAGAAAACGTCTTCTGGGTTATCCTGCGGCTTTCCCCGACAGCATTCAACGCCCATGGAACCGCAACACGCTTTCAGTGACGACGAGCGCCAGGCGCTCTACCGATGCATTGCCGAACGCCGCGACATGCGCCATTTCCTGCCGGACCCGGTGCCGGAAGCGGTGCTGATGCGACTGCTCCAGGCTGCCCACAAGGCGCCCAGTGTTGGGCTCATGCAGCCGTGGCACTTCATCCGGGTTACCGACACGGACCTGCGCGAACGCATCCACCAGCTGGTGGATACGGAAAGGGCGCGCACGGCGGAAGCCCTGGGTGAGCGCGGCAACGAGTTCATGAAACTGAAAGTGGAAGGCATCCGCGACTGCGGTGAGCTGCTGGTGGTCACACTGCGTGATGGCCGCGAAAGGCACATCTTCGGCCGCCGCACGCTGCCGGAGATGGACCTGGCCTCCGCCTCCTGCGCCATCCAGAACCTGTGGCTGGCCGCCCGTGCCGAGGGCCTGGGCATGGGCTGGGTATCGCTGTTCGATCCCAGGGCGCTGGCCGAACTCCTGTCCATTCCGGAGGAGGGGCATCCCATGGCCATCCTCTGCCTCGGGCATGTCGAAGCCTTCTATGAACGCCCGATGCTGGAAATCGAGGGCTGGACCGAGGGGCTCTCCCTGGACCATTTCCTGTCCGAGAACCATTACCGCACGGAGGAGGACTCATGAGCAGGGACATACTGCGTACTCCGGAATCCCGCTTCGAGCGCCTGCTCGATTACCCGTTCGAACCCCATTACCGGGACGTGGACGGACTGCGGATGCACTACCTCGACGAGGGCCCAGCGGATGCAGACCCGGTACTCATGCTTCACGGGGAACCCAGCTGGTCCTACCTGTACCGGCACATGATCCCGGTCTGCGCTGCCGCCGGGCACCGCGTCATCGCCCCGGATCTGATCGGTTTCGGTAAATCCGACAAACCCGCCCGCATCGGGGACTACAGCTACCAGTCCCACATGGACTGGCTGGGCGGGCTGATCGAACAGCTGGATCTCAACCGGATCACCCTGGTCTGCCAGGACTGGGGCTCGCTGCTGGGGCTTCGGTACGCCGCCGAGAACCCGGAACGCTTCCGCGCCATTGTGGTGGGTAACGGCATGCTGCCGACCGGTGACCAGGCCATGCCCAGGGCGTTCCAGCTCTGGAAGACCTTCGCGCTCTATTCACCGGTGTTCCCGCCGGCGCGCATCGTGGATGTGGGCAGCTTCCGGCGGCTCAGCCGTGACGAACGCCGGGCCTACGAGGCGCCGTTCCCCTCGCGTCACTACAAGGCGGGGGCCCGCGCCTTCCCGGCCCTGGTGCCGGCATCGCCCAACGATCCGGCTACGGAAGCCAACCGCCGGGCCTGGGAGGTTCTCAGCCAGTGGGACAACCCCTTCCTCACCACCTTCAGCAACGGTGACCCTATTACGAAAGGCGGCGACCGCTACATGCAGGAGCGCATTCCCGGCGCCCAGGGGCAGCCCCATGTCACCCTCAAGGGCGGGCACTTCCTGCAGGAGGACTCACCCGTTCCCTTCGCGCGGGCCATCAACGACCTGCTCGCGCGCATGGACGGCTAACCCTGGGTCAGGGCCACGAACTCACCGGTGAGGTGGCCCGCCGGCTCGCCGGCGAAGGTCAGGATCGATTCCACACGGATCCGAGCCCGGCCCCGGCGTTCCAGGGTCTTACGGAAACGCTCCCAGCGCTCCGGGTCCGCCAGCCGTGCCTCGGCGGTGAAGGCGCCGTGGATGGGCCTTTCATAGTCCATGGCGTTGCGCTGGATCACCAGCTGCGCTTCCAGGCCCGCGTCGCGCACCCGCAGGTGCAGCAGTGACCAGGCGGACAGGATGGCCACGGCCGAGGCGCTGCCCCCGAAGACCGTGGCGCGGTGGTTGATATTCGGCTCCAGGGGCGCTTCAACCCGGACCGACTCCGGCGAGGCGGCGTTTACGGACACGCCCATGGCTTCGGAAATGGGGATATGCTTGTGCAGGTACTGCTGCAATTCGGATGGGGACATGGGTCACTCCAGCATGCCAGTCATAGCGTCAACCTGAACCGCAAGGATACCGCTCCACGCAGGTCACAGGAATGGGGGGAATCCGGGGGTCAGGGAAGCCCCAAGGCGCATCATGCACCGAGCCGCTCGATGGCCTCCCTCAGCGGCCCCGGAATGGGCGTGGGTTCATCCGTGGCGCGGTTGACGAACACGTGCACAAACCGCCCCTGGGCCAGGGGGCGACCATCATGGCCGCCGAAGACACCAATGCCCCAGGTCACGGAACTGTTGCCCAGCCGCTCCACGCGCAGGCCCACCTCCACCGGCTCGGGGTAGGCCACCGAGCGGTAATACTCACAACCGGAACTCACCACATACGCGATCACGGGTCCGTTGTAGATGTCCAGGCCGCCATCCTCGATGAGGAACCGGTTCACCGCTGTATCAAACCACGCGTAATAGGTCACGTTGTTCACGTGCCCGTAGAGGTCATTGTCGTGCCAGCGGGTGGTGATCGTCTGGAAAGCATCGAAGGCACCGCGTGGCAGCGGCTCGTCTCCGGCCATCAGAAGGCCTCCCGGTAGATCGCCAGGGCGTCCGCCTCGGTCACCTCACGCGGGTTGTTCACCAGCAGCCGCTGCTGCTTCATGGCATCGGCGGCCAGGGTCGGCAGGAAATCCTCGCTGATGCTCATCTCGCGCAGTGTGCGCGGCAGCTCCACCGCCTCGATCAACGCGGTCATGCGACTGACCAGGTCCCCGTCACCGCCATTACGCACCAGTGGTGCCAGCTCCTCATACAGCGCGCCCGCCACGGGCTGGTTGAAACGCAGCACCTGGGGCAGGACCAGGGAGTTGCTGAGACCATGGGGAATGTGGAAGTGGCCCCCGAGCGGGTAGGCCAGTGCATGCACGGCGGCCACCGGCGCATTGGCAAACGCCTGGCCGGCCTGCATGGCGCCCAGCAGCATGCCTGCCCGGGCGTCACGGTTTTCGCCGTTGTGCACGGCTTCCACGATGTTGCCGGAAAGCTGCGCCAGCGCTTCCCGCGCCAGGGCATCCGAGACCGGGTTCCTGCGATGGGCGCTGGTGTAGGCCTCGATGGCGTGCACCATGGCGTCGATGCCCGTGGCGGCCGTCACATGCGGCGGCAGCCCCAGCGTCAGGTCCGGATCCAGCAATGCCAGGTCGGGCAGCAGCAGAGGCGATACAATGCCGGACTTGGTGGTTTCGCCCGTGGTGATGATGGCGATGGGCGTCACCTCAGAACCGGTGCCCGCCGTGGTGGGCACCTGGATCAGGGGCAGGCGGCGGCCGCTGGCCATACCCACGCCATAGAGCTGTTCAAGCGACTGGTCGCAACCGTCGGAGGCCAGCAGTGCCACCACCTTGGCCACGTCCATGGAACTGCCGCCACCAAAGCCCACCACCAGGTCCGCGCCGCAGTCACGGGCGCGCTCAGCGGCCGCCCGCACGGTGGTGTCCGGCGGGTCCGCTTCCACCCCGCTGAACCAGTCCACCGCCAGCCCCTCGTCGACAAGGCCGGCCTGCGCCTCATTCAGAAGCCCCGCCTTGATGATGCCGGGGTCCGTCACGATGAACACCGAGCGGGCCCCACGCTCACGACAGTACGCGGCAAGGCTGGCGGCGCCCCCGCTCGCCATGGCGATCGAGGGCGTGGTGTTGAAGGTGAAGTCACGCATCAGCGCAGGTCCGGATTCAGGGTGTAGGTGGCCGTTACCGATGCCTGATCCAGAACATGCCCCTCCATCGCCTTCTCCACATCGGGACCGCGGAACTCATCCCCCAGGTCCAGGTGCTCCACATCAAGCGCGAAAACGGTGAAGATATAGCGGTGCACGATCTCGTCGTTCCAGGGCGGGCAGGGCCCGTCATAGCCGGCATAGGTGCCAGCCAGCTCCGGGTCGCCGGCCAGGAAGTCCGTGTAATCATTGATGCCACGCTTACCCAGGGCATCCTTCGAAGGGGATTTGCCCTTGGGGACCACCCCGTTGGACTCCTTGCCTTCCTCGATGCGGGCCACCGTCGCCGGTACATCCACGAGCAGCCAGTGGTAGAAATCCACGCGCGGGATCTTCTTTGAAACGGTCTTGCCTTCCTGGTTCACATCGCCGGCCTCACTGGGCACATCCGGATCCTTGATCATGACCACGAAACTGCGTGTGCCCTCGGGCACCCCCGACCAGGTGACCTCGGGGTTGAGATTGCGCCCCAGGGCCATGTGATTATCCGGGTCATACACGCCGAACGCGAAGTGCTCCGGAACGGGCTGGCCCTCGTTGATGTCCTTGACTTGGATGTCCATGCACACCTCCTCTGACGGGATGGATTACTGATGCCATTGAGCCTTGCCTGGCCCCGCCAGTGCAACCCCCACCATGGTCGTAACGCGCTCACCGGCGCATACGGCGCAGTGCAAACGCCGTCGTGTGCACTACACTCCATGGCAGTCAGCAGTTCCCGCGAAAGATACCCATAATGGCCGAAGCTCCGCTCCCAACAGCGCCGGATCCCGCCTCGGAATCCACCGAAACCCGTTCCGACATCGTGCATCTGGTGCGGATACTGTCTGTGGCCGCGGCCCTGGCCCTGTTCTTCTTCGCCTGGCGCAATGCCTACGTGACCGCTGACCCACCGTGGTTCGGGACCGTGATGGCCGCCTTCGGCGGAATCCTGGTCGCCAACCTTCTACTGCATCTGCTGACCGGGAACCTGGCCCAGCTGCGCTGGGGCTTCATCGCTACCATCACGGCCGTCCTCATCTTTGTGGCCCTCTCTGGCGTGGAGCAGGGCAGCGGCGTCATGTGGCTCTATGTCTATCCGCCCGTGGTGTTCTACATCTCAAGCCCACGATTCGGCGTGATCAGCTGCGTGGCGGGCTGGCTGACGCTGGTGGTGGCGTTGACACCACTCGGGCGCCTTCTTTTCAGTGTGGCCGAGTACCCGTTGCCCTTCCGGCTCGTCCTGGCCACCTCCCTCGCTTTTGTAATGGTGTTCAGCTACCTTCTGGACCGGGCCCGGCGCCAGCATGCCGAACGCCTGCGCCAGATGGCCGAGATCTTCGAACACGCCGCCACCCATGATGCCCTGACCAATCTTGCCAACCGGCGGGAGGGCACGGACCGGCTGGC
Organism: Halovibrio salipaludis; assembly: GCF_002286965.1. Taxonomy (GTDB): domain Bacteria; phylum Pseudomonadota; class Gammaproteobacteria; order Pseudomonadales; family Oleiphilaceae; genus Halospina; species Halospina salipaludis. The sequence continues at coordinate 423,743 of NZ_NSKD01000001.1, forward strand.
CCGGGAATTCGCGCGCTTTCAGCGCAGCGGCACCCCGTTCAGCGTCATCCTCGTGGACATTGACCATTTCAAGACCATCAACGACACCCTGGGCCACGACGTCGGGGATCAGGTGATCCAGGCCATCGCCATGCGGCTCACTTCGGGCTGCCGGAAAATGGATTCGGTGATCCGCTGGGGCGGCGAGGAATTCCTGGTCATCCTGCCCGGTACCACGGAATCCGACGCCATCAGCACCGGCCAGCGCATCCGGCAGCGGATCATCGAGCAACCGGTGACCGCGGACGGACGCCCGCTCGAGGTGACCTGCAGCTTCGGGATCGCGGAGATAGGCCCAGCCGATGCCATCCAGACCCTGCTCCAACGTGCGGATGAACGCCTCTATCACGCCAAGACCACGGGCAGGAACCGGATCATCAGCCGGCGTTTCGGGCAGGGATCAGATGGCCGCTGACCACATGCACACGGAATCAAACAGGGACCAGCCATGAACCCCTCCACTCTCATCGGCATTCTGGGCGGGCTCGGCCTTTTCGCCACCATTTTCCTGAATGCCGTCTCCGACCCTTCCCTGTTCATCAACCTGCCGGGGCTGGGCATCGTGATTGGCGGCACGCTGGCCGCAACCTTCATCAGCTACCCCATCCGCGAAGTGCTGAGCATCTTCCGGCTCATCGGCACGGTCCTGCGCAACGAACGCCTGTACACGGAGGACGACATCGAGGAACTGATGCGCATCACCCGGCTCTTCCAGACCGGTCAGATGCCGGCCGTGGAAAAGGAGCTCCAGAACGTGAACAACCCCTTCCTGCGGACCGGCATCCAACTGGCGGTGGATCTGACCCCGGAAGAGGACGTCCTCGACCTGATGCAATGGCGGATCGCACGGCTCCGGGCCAAGGAGCATGCGGAAGCGCAGCTGTTCCGCGTCATGGCGGGTTTCGCGCCCGCCTTCGGGATGATCGGCACACTGGTGGGGCTGATCAACATGATGTTCCAGCTGGGCAGTGGCGATATGGAGCTGATCGGCCAGAGCCTGGCCGTGGCGCTGATGACCACGTTCTACGGCATCCTGCTGGCCAACCTGGTGCTCAAGCCGATCGCGGTGAAGCTTGAGCGGCGCACCGAACAGCGCATGATCGTGATGCACATGGTCATGCAGGGGGTCTCCATGATGTTCCGCAAGCGCCGCCCGACCCTGATGCGCGAAACCCTGAACTCCTTTGTGGCGGACCACCTTAACGAGATCCGTGACGGAAACGGGAGTCCGTCGCACCAGAGCCTGTTCTCGAAACTGAAAGACCGCCTCCGGAAACATGATGACGACGGGGATCCGGACGCATGAGCGAAGAGACCACGCCACCCCGGACACCGCCCCACCAGACTATCGAGCTCAGGGACAGCACGGAGGAAGAGAGCTGGCTGCTGGTCTATCTGGACGTCATGACACTGCTGGTGGTCATGTTCGTGGTCATGCTCACCTTTGCCGGTGACGGCGATCCCGAGACCGCGGCTGATACCACGGAACCGGCACCCGAGGCGCAGGGGCCCTCTCCCCACCCGGCGGACTGGCCCGAGGGCAGCCTGGGCGACGACATCGAGACCAGCCGCAGCGACGAAGGGCTCCGCCTGCGCATCAGCAGCGGCCTGCTGTTTGAGTCAGGCCAGGCCGAGCTCTCACACAAGGGGCTCGATACACTGGCGGAGCTGGTGCCGACACTGGAGCAGTCCTCCCATCCCATTGTGGTCACGGGCCACACGGACGATGTACCGATCACTACGGATCGTTACCCCTCCAACTGGGAACTGTCGTCGGCACGGGCGGCGCAGGTTGTGCGTTTCTTCCAGAAAGAGGGGATCAGTCCGGAACGCATGACGGCCGTGGGCAAGGCCCACACTGAACCCAGGGCCAGCAATGGGAGCGCCGAGGGCCGGGCACGCAACCGCCGGGTGGAGCTGCTCCTGAGGCTGTCATCCACCGACTAGAGCCGCACTCAGGCGCTGATCCAGGTCCTCCGCGTCCAGGGGCTCATCGGCGATGATCTCCAGCCGGTTCTCCCGGGCGGGATCAACGCCCGCCTCGCTCAGGGAGTCGCCAGCCCTGTTGAGCGCCACCCAGCCCTGATCCGTGCGCATGACACCCTTGATGCGGCGCCAGTCGCCGCCGTGGCAGAAGGCGGCAAGCGGCTGGTAATCAAAACAGTAATCCGGACTGATCCGCCAGCCACAGCTGTAATGGCCGTCACCACTGTTGCGGTACTGCTGCCAGGGCTGCGCGGACAGTGGCGGCGTCTCGGCGGGCACGGCGTCGTGATGGTGATCGTGGGCATGCGGCTCCCCCGCCTGGCGGTCGCTGTGGGGACGGGTCAGCCAATCCAGCTCCAGTCGGCCATGGGAGGTTTCCGCCACCAGCGCCTTGGGCGGCTCGAACCCGGCAGCCCATTCATGGAAACGGGCCCGATCCGCGTCGCTGCACAGGTCGGTCTTGTTGGCCACCAGCACATCGGCGACCGCTGCCTGGTCCTGGAAGTGGACATTGCTGAGCACCCGCTCCTCGGCCAGGCGCCGCGGATCCACGAGACAGAGCACGGACGCCAGGTGGAGCACCCCCTGGTAACCGCTCCCGGTCAGGGTTTCGATCACCTGGCTCGGGTGCCCCAGGCCGGTGGGCTCGATCAGAAGCCGATCCGGTTTCTCGCGCCGGATCAGCTCGTTCAGGGCCACCTGCATGGGCAGACCGGCCACGCAACACATGCAGCCGCCAGGCACCTCGCGCACCGCGACCCCTCCGGATTCCATCAGGGCGCCGTCCACGCCCACTTCCCCGAACTCATTGACCAGAACGGCCCAGCGCTCGCCGTCAGGGCGCCGCTGCATCAGGTCCATGATGGCGGTGCTCTTGCCCACGCCCAGGAAACCCAGAATCAGGTGTGCGGGGATACTGCTCATCGCGTCAGCCTGCGTATCAGTCGTTCATCCTCGGGAAACGCCGTCATCAGCGCCTCCGGCTCACCCCACTCGAAGTCCTCGAAGTCAAAGCCCGGGCTCACGGTACAGCTGACCAGCACATAGCTGGTCTCCGGCGCCGGTTCGGCGGCAAACCAGGTGTTGGGGTCAATGGTCAGTGTGAGTTCCGACTGGCTTCCGAGTTTATGGGTGGCGATGCCGCTGTCATCGGCACAGTGGACCAGCACCGGGCCGCCGGCATGCCAGTGCCACAGCTCATGGCTGCGCAGCCGGTGCCAGGCGCTGTACTGGCCCTTTTCCAGCAGGTAGTGGATGGCCGTCATGGTCGGGCGACTGCCATGCTCGGTGCGCACGTTGATCGGGCTGGCAAAGAAGCGCCGATACCAGCCGCCCTCCGGGTGGGGCGCCAGCCCCAGTTCCTGTTTCCAGTGTTCCGCGTCCATCATGACTCCATATTCTGTGCATTGGCGCTGCGACTGTGCAGATTCAGGCCGACCCGGGTCACCGCGTCGCCGGAAACCGCCTTGACCACCAGCTTGATTGGCCCCATGCGCAGCTTGTCACCCACCACCGGATGCCCATGCGCCCGGCGGAAGCACTCCGACAGGGTGTCACCGGGCTCATAGCCGGAGATGTCGATGCCATAGAAGAGTTCCACGTCCCCGACCGTGGCATCGCCATTGAGAACGAACTCGCCGAAGAACTGGCGATCCTCCAGTGGACTGGTCCGTGGATGGGTATCAAAGAGCTTGCTCATTTCGTCAAGCTGCCCTGGTGAGGCCATAACCGCCACCAGATCTCCCTCCGCGAGTTCCGTTTCCGCGGCCGGGTGAAACAGTTCCGAGTCCCGGAAGACGCCCGCGCAGATCACATGCCGTGGCAGATTCAGTTCACTGAACGGCAGCGGTTCCCGCCAGCGCTCGCCGGTCAGCTCAAAGACCATCAGCTCATGGTCGCCGGAGCCGGGCAGATCCAGGGGCAGCCGGCGCCGCGGTTCCTGGCCCGAGGGCACCTCGAGGCGCAGGCGATGGGCCAGGGGCGCCAGGGTTGTCCCCTGGACCAGCAGTGACACCAGCACCACGCAGAACGCCACGTTGAACAGAAGGTGCGCATGCTCGATGCCAGCCATGACCGGGAACAGCGCCAGCACGATCGGCACCGCGCCACGCAGGCCGACCCAGCTTATGAATACCTTCTCCCGGGCGTGGAAGCCAAAGGGCCAGAGTGTTGCCAGCACGGCAACAGGTCTTGCCAGGAGGATCAGAACGGCGGCAATGACCAGCCCCGGGATCAGCAGGTCCACCAGTTCGGACGGCGTGACCAGCAGCCCCAGAATCAGGAACAGTGCCATCTGGGCCAGCCAGGCAAGCCCGTCGTGCATCTGCAGCACCGCCGGCAGCATACGGATCCGACGGTTTCCCAGCACCACACCACTGAGGTAGATCGCCAGGAACCCGCTCCCGCCCAGGCTGTTGATGCCCGCAAACACCACCAGCCCGCCGGAGGCCACCAGCAACGGGTAGAAGGCCGGCACCAGCTGCACCCGGTTGATCAGCGCAGCCAGCAGCCACCCACCCAGAAGGCCGCCCGCCACGCCCAGCCCGAACTGCTGGATGAGAAGCCAGAGGCTTTCGAGCAGCGGTGCCTGGCCACTGCTCTGGATGAACGACAGCAGCACCAGGGTCAGGAAGATGGCCATGGGGTCGTTGCTGCCGGACTCGATCTCCAGGGTGGCGCTGACCCGGTCGTTCAGGTGCAGACCACGCCCCTGGAGCAGGGAGAAGACGGCGGCCGCGTCCGTCGAGGATACAATCGCCCCCATCAGCAGCGCCACGGCCAGCGGCAGGTCGAACAGCCAGAACGCGGCCAGTCCTGTCAGTCCGGCGGTGATCGCCACCCCCACGGTGGCCAGACCCAGCGCCGGCTTCAGCCCTACCCGGAAGCTCTCGTGCCGCGTTCTCAGGCCGCCGTCGAGCAGGATGATGGCCAGGGCCAGGTTGCCGACCAGAAAACCGGTCCCGAAATCATTGAACGGCAGCCCGCCCGGTCCATCTTCTCCGGCAAGCATGCCGATGGCCAGAAACAGCAGCAGCACCGGCATGCCAACCCGGCTCGACAGCGGGCTGAGCAGGATGCTCAAACTGAGCAGGAGGCCGATAAACAGAAGAAGGTCGGTGGTCAAGCGGTCCTCCCGGGACTGTTTTTACCCGACTTTAAGGATGATGGCTGCAAAACGCATCTGTTTCAGTTTCAATGGAACCGATAGTACGCTTGAGCGTCCTGTACGGAGTCAATGTACCAATTTGCCTGTTTCAGCAACCCGGAGAAACCCTCTATGACCGATGAGGTACTGGTTCTGGACGTGCGTTTCGCCGTCCACCAGCTCAGAAGCACCGACCTGATCCCTGCCGAAGTCTTCCGGACTCCCTATTACTGGATCGGGCGTACCGCCGGGTTTCTGTCACTGATCTGTGATGAGTCACTGTCGCTGCCGGCCGCCGACACCAGCACCGGCTGGCTATGCCTCAATATCCGCACCGGCGATCCCGTGCTCCCGGAAGTGGCGCAGAATCTGCGCAACAGCGGCATCGGTTTTGTACCACTGCCTTCCGGCGCCGGTGCCTACGGCCTGATTCCGGAACACCAGATGGCGGAAACACGCACCCAACTGGAAGCCGCCGGCTACCGGGTCCAGGATGAGGCCGAAACGGGTTCCGCCTGAAAGCTGTTCCCTGATAGCTTGGGGTACATCCTGCGGGATCAGCCTGGGTACCCACACATCATGCACGACCTGACACAGCATCGCTATTTCCGGCGCAACCAGCGTGGTCGTGATTTCGTGGTCAGTGACCTCCACGGCCGCCTGGACCGGCTCGATTACCGGCTGGAACAGCAGGGATTCGATCCTGAGCGCGACCGTCTGTTCGCCGTTGGGGACCTTGTGGATCGCGGCGACAACAGTGCCGCCCTGGTCGAGCGCCTGGAGGAACGCTGGTTCTTCAGCGTGCTCGGCAACCATGAACTGATGCTGCTGGATGCACTGGCCGACCCGGGCGCACGGGTGCTGCACGAACACAACGGGGGACGCTGGTTTCACCGCCAGCCCTCCGGGGCACAGCTCTACCAGGGCACTCTGCTTCATCAGCACCTGGCCCTGGCCTTTACGGTGGAAACCATGAACGGTTCCGTGGGCATCATCCACGCCACCGCCCCCTCGGACTGGCGTACCGTGCAGGAAGTCCCCATGGATGAAGGCCAGTGGGAGGAACTGGTCTGGGACCGGTCCGACTACAACCAGGCCCTGCGCAGCCCGGCACTGGTTCCCCCGGTACGCCACGTGACCCGCGTGGTGCACGGCCATGTCTCCTGCGAGCAGGCGATACATGCGGCCAACCGTTTCTGGATTGACACGCTTTACCGGGGTGGTGATATTACCCTGATACCGATCCCGGCCCTGCTCGGCATTCCCGAGCACCAGCGTTCCAGCGCAGGCTGAGACCCACAGGGAGAACCATGCGTCGATCCATAACAGCCGTCACCGTTCTGCTGTTCCTGCTGCCCCTGATCCTGCCTTGCCCGGCAGCCGCAACCAGCGACGCCCAGCAGACGGTGGCCAGTGTGGACCGGGTTCTGGTGATCAAGAGCGAGCGCAGGCTGTACCTGATCCGTGACGGCAAACGCATCGGCAGCTACCGCGTCTCCCTCGGGCAGGAGCCGGAAGGGCACAAACTGTTCGCCGGCGATAACCGTACCCCTGAAGGCCAGTACACGCTGGACTGGCGCAATCCCGAGAGTGACTACTACCGCTCCATCCACATCTCCTATCCCAACTCCGAGGATCGCCGCAAGGCGCGGGCCTGGGGACAGGACCCCGGAGGTAACATCATGATCCACGGGCTGCCCAATGACGCGGGCAAGTGGAATTTCGCCTTCGAGGGGCTCGACTGGACAGACGGCTGCATTGCCGTGAACAACCGGGCGATGGATGAGATCTGGCGCCGGGTTACCGTTGGTACACCTATTGAAATCCGACCATGAAAACGGTTTTCACAAACCGTCACTTTGCTACACTTGAAGCGGCATGGACTCCTCAAGCTGAGTCCCGCCGAATATTAACCCGAAGAAAAAGGGGACCATCATGAAGAAGCTGACGCTCGCAGGAATTGCTCTGACCGCTGTTGCACTGGGCGGCTGTGCAAGCACCAACGAAGACGCCATGAACACAGCGGACAATGCAATGGACACAGCGAACGATGCCATGAGCACGGCAGAGGGCGCTGACAGCAGCGCGGCTGATGCACAGGCGCGGGCTGACGAAGCCTATGAGCTGGCCGAGGAAGCCCTCAAGCGCGCCAAGAATGCCGAGCAGTCGGCTGAGGAAGCCAACGAGCGGGCCAAGCGCATGCTGGACCGTGCGACCGGCAAGGAATAAGCCGGTGCCGGGAAGCCGCCCTTCGGGCGGCTTCCTTCCATTACTCGATTCCCACCATCTTGTGCATCTGCACACTCAACCGCCAGCGCGGATGCGCCATGCAGTAACGGATGGCCTCACGCGTGTTCGCATCCCGGACCAGATCCCGTTCCGCGCCCGCATCCGGGGATGACATGGGTGAAAGCAGCCGTGCCCGTGCCGCAATGTCGTCATAATCCGCCGGATCCTGACCCTCCTGGGGATACACCAGTTTCAGCTCATCACAGCGTCTGATGCGGATGCCGGTACCCGCCTTGGGGCTGACGCAGAGCCAGTCGATGCCATCCGGGGCATCCAGCGTGCCATTGGTTTCCACCGCCACGAAGAAATGGCGCTGATGGAATGCCTCAAGAAGAGGGCCATCCAGCTGCAACAGCGGCTCACCGCCGGTACACACCACCATGGGGGATTCCTCTCCGCTCCCGGAGCCCGGCCACAGGGACGCGATGTGGTCGGCAAGCTGTTCGGGTGTCTCGAACACACCGCCATTGGGCCCGTCGGTCCCCACAAAATCCGTGTCGCAGAACTGGCACACGGCGGTGGCCCGGTCCTTTTCCCGACCGGTCCAGAGATTGCACTTGCTGAAGCGGCAGAAGACGGCAACCCGCCCTGCCTGAAGCCCCTCCCCCTGGAGGGTGGTGAAGGCTTCCTTGATCCGGTACATCAGTGCGCATCCTCATAGGGCAGGGGATCTGTGACGCCGTGGGCGGCGAAAGCCTCCAGCCGCTCCGTGCAGGCACCGCAGCGGCCACAGGCCAGGGTCCGGCCGTTGTAACAGGTCCAGGTACGGCTGTAGTCCAGGTCCATGGCCAGGCCCTCACCCAGGATCTGACCCTTGGTGAAGTGCATGAAGGGTGCCGCCACGCGCACGGCTTCGTAGTTGGCCACGCGGGCAACCCGGTCCATCTGCTCGATGAACTCAGGCCGGCAGTCGGGATAGATGGCGTGATCACCGCCATGGGCCCCGTACCAGACCGCCTCGGCGCCGCGGCTCACGGCATGGCCGATGGCCAGCGACAGCAGGATCATGTTGCGATTGGGCACCACAGTCGCCTTCATGGTGGCTTCCTCGTAATGCCCCTCCGGCACGGGTTCCGAATCGGTCAACGCGGAACCGGCCAGCAGACCCTGGATACCGGTGATGTCGACCACTTCGTGATCAATCCCGAGCTCCCGGGTGACGGCCCGGGCACAGTCGAGTTCCCGGGCATGACGCTGGCCGTAGTCAAAGGACAGGGCATGCACGCGCCAGCCCTCCGCCAGCGCCCGGTGCAGCAGCGTGTAGGAGTCCATGCCTCCTGAATAGATGACAACAATACGGCTCATTGGGATTCCCGTGCGGTTGGCCTGATGCCCATTCTATCAACCATGAACGGATTGCGGAGGCTCTGTAGGGACTACCCGCAGCCGCTCTTGAAAAAGCCCGGTTCAGGGATACACTGAGGGTATGGAGTCAGGAGGCACTTATACCATGACAACAGGTGGTAACCCCGTGGGGGTGACATCCATTACGACACGAAAGCACCCGCTGACGACCGCGGGCTCCTGAACGGTATGCAAGGCCGGAGGGAGCCCTGCGGGGTCGCCTCCGGTCGGTTGGGCTGATGCCCTGTCCGATAGCCCGGAGGTGACCGCCTCCGGGCTTTTTCGTTGTATTGAATCCGAGCAACGCGGACAGGAGGGGTCCCATGAGCCAGAAAGCGAATCACAACAGCAACCGTATCCGCCGCCCCGGGCGTCTGCCGTTCCTGGACGCCATCTGCAAGCGCCTCAACCAGCGCGTGAACCTGGAGGACGAACGCTCGGTTCTGGCTCTGTATGAGCGCGGCTGGATCTTCCATGGTGTTCTGGGTACACCGAGTGAGGCGGAAAGCCGCTACATCCGCTCGCTGGCAGCCCGCTACAACTCCTGGATCCAGAAACAGGTGGCCTGAAGAGGAAGCAAGGTCCACAACAGCGGCTCAGGTGCCGCTGTTGTGGATCATCATGTAGTTGTTGACCACATCCTGGATCTTTTCACGGGAATAGGGTTTGACCACATAGCCATTGGCGCCGGCGGTAATCGCCCGCTGGATGCTATCGATGGAATCATCGGCCGTAACCAGCACCACGTGCTGCTGCCGATTCGCCGCCTTGATCTCCTTCATCACCTCATGGCCGTCACGATCCGGCAGGCCGAGGTCCAGCATCACGATCTGGAAACTGTCTCCATTGAAGGCCTCCACCCCGGATGCCGCATCATCCGCTTCAACCACCCTGCTCACACCGACGGCATAGAGCATCTCGGTGAGCATCTGGCGCATGGTGGGTTCGTCCTCAACAACAAGCACGTTGAGATTCGTCATTGGGTCCTCTCGATTGTTCTCCGGCCTTTCAACTATAGCAGGCGTGCACCCTCACGCTTCATCGCGTGACATTTTCTGACTTTCTCCACTCCTGCCGGGAAGCTCCAGCTCGCGTTCGCCATCTGATTCACCCTGATCAGCCTCCTCGTCGGCGAACAGGACCGGATCCGGGTGTGTCAGCAGATTGCTGATACTGATCGCGGTGGTATAGAGCGAGATGGCGACGATCAGCAGTATCGGCTGGACGAACACAACCATCCGGGGCACCTCCTCACTGGTGGTGATCAGAAGCAGCATCAGGATGGCCGGCCCGAGCACCAGCAGCAGGGTCAGCGCCAGGAAGAACACGATGCGCTCCCGGAACTGGCTCAGGTTGTGATCGGTGATCAGCCCGAGCACGAACTTGCCCAGGGCAAGACCGCCCAGAATGGCCGCGGCAATGGAAAGATCCGGCGCCGTGAGCGTGGCTTCCGGATGGCCATGCCAGGCGCGGGTCAGGGCAATCACGGCAAACGGGAAGAGGATGAAGATCACATCCGCGTAGGTCCCGTACATCATGTTGACGGTTTCGTGATTCGTACGATGGTCCGGAAGATGGTTCATGGTGTCATCCTGTTACTGTTGGCTGTCCCGCCCCTCCAGAGCCTGCCGGATGAGGCCGGCCAGCTCCGGATAGAGGTTGACCGCATGGGTCACGTCCTGGTTCTTGAGGGCGCGTTCCACTTCGGCGGCCTTCTCCGTGATCAGCGGATACCCCATGGCGCCCGCCGTTCCCTTGATCTGGTGCACCTGGCGCTGCAGATCCATCCAGTGTTCATCCCGGATCGCCTGCTCCATGATGTTGAGCCGCTCGGGCAGTCCATCCAGGAACTGATCCACCAGGTGCTGGATATCCGGATCCGGATCCGTTCCCGACTCTGAATCCGCCTCCGTCGACACCGCACCCCCCAGGTGTTTCTGCAGCAGCACCCGCAGCTGCCCGGAATCAATGGGTTTGTGGAGAACGCCGTCGCAGCCCGCTTTCTGGAGATCGTCCACTTCCGACTCATCACCAGCGGTGAAGGCGATGATCGGCCGCCGGAACCCGGTCTGGCGCAGCATACGGGTCGCCTCCGGGCCGTTCATCTCCGGCATGTGGCTGTCCATCAGCACCAGATGCACCGTTTCGCTCATGGCGGTGGACACCGCAGCGGAGCCCGTATCCACCGCCAGCACCGTCACCCCGAAGCGCGCCAGGAGCCGCTCGACCAGGCGGCGGTTATCCTCGTTGTCCTCCGCTACCAGCACCGTGCCCTGATACTGCTGCACCACCTCTGTCCTGGCCTCACTGCGCACCCGCAGGTAACGCGCCAGTGTCTCGTAGAAGCGCCGCTTGTCGATGGGCTTGGCCATGTAATCGTCACAGCCGGCTTCCTGATAGTCCTGCAGATCCTCCGCCATGACATTGGCCGTCAGGGCAACGACCGGCGTGTTGACACCGGCTTCCCGAATGGCCCGGGTGGCGTCCCGGCCATTCATCACCGGCATCTGGATGTCCATCAGGATCAGATCCCATGCTTCGCTGCTCGCCCGCTCCAGCGCCTCGGCGCCGTTGCCCACATGGGCCACCTCGGCCCCGGTGCGGGTGATGAGCAGATCCACCAGCTTGCGGTTCACCTCGTTGTCCTCCGCCACCAGGATGCGGCCGCTCAGATGGGGCGCATGCAGCATGGGCAGCTGGCGGCGGCGCTGGGTCATCTCCGAGGCATCGCGGATCATGTGGACACCGTCCAGTGGCCCGCTGTCGATCGTGACCTCAAACTCACTGCCCTCACCATAGACACTGTCCACCCTGATATCACCGCCCAGCAACTCGGCGAGATGCCGGGAGATGCTCAGGCCCAGCCCCGTTCCCCCGTACTGGCGGGCGGTGGCGGCGGCACCCTGGGCGAAGGGGTCGAACAGGCGCTCCATCTGCTCCGGCTTCATACCGATGCCGGTGTCCACCACCCTGGCATGCAGCTTTTCCTGCTCCCGGTCGCAGCGGATCGCGATATGGATACTGCCTTTATCGGTGAACTTGAGCGCATTGCCGCACAGGTTGATCAGGATCTGGCGGAACCGGGTCGGGTCCGTGCGGATGATCTCCGGCAGCGGGTACTCGCACTGGATGAAGAACTCGAGCCCCTTCTCCCGGGCCCTGGGGGTGAAGAAGGCACGCACCTCGTCCAGCAGCTCCGGGAGGTTGACGTTCAGGCGCTCCACCTCAAGCTTGTTCGCATCGATCTTGGAATGGTCGAGAATGTCGTTGATCAGGTCGAGAAGGTGACGCCCTGAGCGGACCACCGTCTCGGCACTGCCGCGTTTCTCGGACTCGCTGAGATCCGGTTCCATGAGGGTTTCGCCATAACCGATGATGGCCGCCAGTGGCGTGCGGATCTCGTGGCTCATGTTCGCCAGGAACTGGCTCTTGGCGGCGGCCGAATTGCGGGCGATCTCCTTCTCGAGCCGTTCGTTCTCGCGCTCCTTCTCCACCTCGTGGCGCTGGCGCCGCTCGGTCACATCCACGAAGGTGCCCTCAAGGTGGCTGGGTTCGCCGTCCTCGTTATAGATGGTCCGGATGGAGATGTTGGCCCAGCGCTCCTCGCCCTGGCAGGTATCGAAGGTGCCTTCAACCCCGTGGACCTCCCCCTCCTTCTCAAGCTGCCGGATCACCCAGTGGCGGACACTCGACTGGGAGAAACAGGCCCGCAGCGCATCCGGAACGCCACTGATCAGGCTCTCGACGGAACTGTAGCCCAGGATCCGTGCCATGGAGGGATTGGCGTCCAGGAACCGGCAGCTGGTCGACATCTGGAAGATCCCTTCCATGGCATTCTCGAACAGGGCGCGATAGCGGTGGAGGTTGGCCACCGCCTGCTGGTTCCACTCCAGGGCTTCGCGCTGGACGATCTTGATGCGGTTGGCGAACGCCAGTGACAGCAGGATGTTCTGGGCCACGAACCCGATCTGGGGGGCGTGGCTGGTGAAGCTGTTGAGCGGGTAATACCCCATCACGGCGGTGCCGTAAAAGCCCACGCCGACCAGGGTGCACAGCCAGGAAACAAAGTAGATCCCGGCGCTGGGCAGCTCATTGCGCCAGGCCCAGTAACTGAGCGCGATGATCACCACCGCCAGGCCCACGGAACCGACCACGGTCCACTCCATCGCCACGTGGTAGTCGTGGAAGAGGCTGATCACCAGCGTGGTGATGGCCGCGTACAGGCAGAGCTTCAGCACCTGGTCCAGGTGGGCGGCACGGTTGCGGGTATCCAGCAGTTCCCGCGCCATCATGGTGCCGAAGATCCAGCTCAGCTGGATATAGATGTGCAGGTATTCCTTGTGGAGCCAGGACTGGAGCCCGCCGAACACCTGCATGCCATGCACCTGTTCGGTCATCACGAACAGCATGGCGAACAGGATGTAGGTGGTGTAGTAGATGTAGCCCGGCTCGCGCACCACCAGGGTGACGAAGAAGTTATAGGCGAGGAGGGCGAACAGCGCCCCCATGAACAGCCCCTGGATCCACTCATCCACCGCGACCTTGCCCAGGTAGCTGTCCAGCTCCCACAGGTTCAGGGGCAGGCGCATGGTGTTCCGGGTTTCCACGCGCAGAAGCAGCGTATAGCGTTCCCCGGGCGCGAGGTTGAGACGGAAGGCGGGATTGGGAACCTCGAACTCACGCCCGCTCCAGTCCTCGGCGTACCGGTGCCGGTCCCTGTCCACCACCTCGCCCTGTTCGTTGACCAGATACAGATCCGCGGCATCCACCAGCGGCAGCACCAGTTCCACCACCCAGTCGGCCACCGGGTGACTGCCGTTACGGTAGACAAGGTCGCGCTTGATCCAGAACACCGACTCGGTATAGCCGTAGTTGAGCACCCCCACAGTGTGCTCATTGAACTCGGGCGTATTGCCGGCGATCACATCCTCCAGGCTGTATTCGTGGGCCTCGTCCTGGAGATAACGGAAGCAGCTGCCGATATTGTGGTGCTCCTCCCCGTCGCGGATCTCGACGGGACCGTCCAGGCAGCTCCCGGAGGCCTGCGCGCTTTCCCCGGAGACCGCAACAGGGCAGAGCACCGCCAGCGCAAGCAGCAGCCAGGCATACCAGGGATGTGCGGGCAATCTGGCGTTCAAAACTGTGATCTCTCCGGACGCGGGGAAGGCAATGGCCGATTATGCTGCAAATGTGCATTCACCGGAACAGTATGGTCGCTGGAGTGGATTGATGAAAACGCGCTTGTGTTTCAGGGCGTACACCAGTGTCCTGGCCGTTCTCCTGACGGCCGGGCTCACCGGCTGTGACCTCGACACCGGCTCCTCCGGGGGCGGCCCGGGGTCCTGCACGGATGGCTTCACCTTCGAGGATCCGTCGCAGGTGCAGTACGGGTCGCTGACCATCGATGGGGATCAGAACACCAATCCAGCTGGCGCTGATATCGAAAAAACACTGTTCCGCCAGTTCGCAAGGATTGCAGAACCGGCTGACGGGACTGAGAATCAGAATCGGGCAAAGGAAGCCTATGGTTTCTTCAAAAAAGAGACTGAAAAATTCATAGGGTTCGAGGAAAACAACCTGCCGAACTACAACAAGGTGAAAAACGGTTTTGACCTACTTGAGGCTATGATCGCCTCCGGCAATGTCGCCCCCCTCCAGACGGCCCGGGATGCCATGGCGAACTGCGTTCGCGAGGATGCCCCCGGCAGCATCAGGGTCAACACACTGAAAGTCACGGAAACAGAGCCCCCCGAAGACGAACGGGAAACATGGGAGCTGGGCGTGAACTACGCTCACAACCCGGAACCGCTAACGGATCCCACCCCCTTTGGCCCTAACGTCGCGCGCGTGGCTTTCACACCGGAAAGCTTTGTGTTCACGCTCTACCCCAACCAGGCCTTCGAAGGGATCGGGCCGTCTTCCGGGTTCAAACAGCCAAGCAAGCTGATTGCCGGATTCAACGCGGACTTTGAGGAAACCGTGAACGACGAGGAGAGTTCCGGGGATTCAGAAAACGGCGAGAATGAGGGAGATCCTGACTCGGTGATTTTCGAGTCCTTTCTCGATAATACCCAGGATGACCGGGGAGATGATCGCAGTCAGACCGACCGCTGGTCATGGAGTTCGCAGGAAGGAACAGAGGTGTTCAGCGACACGACAATCAGGTGTGTACGCATTACGGCTTACTATGGAGAAGTCAACGCCAATGATCAGGTTGAGGTTGAACTCGACTCAGAAACTTGTCCTGGCATCAGCAGCGCTGCAACCCTCGATGATCCTGAGGACACGTTCAGCTACAAATCAGCCGACCCAGGCGTCGATCAGGCCCGGAACTGAGCAGCCGTGCGGTCTCACCGCCGGCTGCACCCTGTATCCATACCCCACTGCTCCATGAAGGCCCGCTTCTTGCGGATCAGGCGCTCGTAGGTGCTGACAATGCTGGCGCTGTGCGCTGTGGGTGATTCCCGAAGGGCATCCACCCGTTCCTGCAGTGACCGCAGTTCACTGCAGAGCCGCTGATGAAGATGGTCGTGGACACTTTCGAACTGATCTAGGGCAATATCGGTCTCAGCCCTCATCACATCCTGTTGTTCGCTGCGCATCGTAATAACCCGTCCCTGCCTGGTTATATTGACTACTTTTTGCGCATTCTGCCCCGACTGACATCGGATTGCAATAAGATGTGAACAGGCTTTCACTATTTTACATAAGCGATCAGGTTGCGCCCGGAATACCCTGAACGACTCCCAGCGGCCGCTCCGACTCTTCCAGTACAGGGAAACTGCTGCACACCTGGTTCACAAAGCCCGCCAGCACCGGCAGATGATGCCCCACGATGGGGATACCGGTATTGATCAGTGACACGCTGATGTCACGGCTCGGGTCGGCCCAGCACCACTTGTTGATCAGACCCACGTGCCCGAAGGCCTCGCCCGACTGCGGCCCCCAGAGCCCCACCGGGTCCGCCCCCAGCATGAAGCCGGCGCTGAAGCGCATGGGGATCATCATGGTGCGGTCAATCTGCATGCGCCCGTAGGCCTGTACCGCGCGGATGACCGTCTGGCGGTCACAGATGCGCTTACCGTTCCAGGTGCCCCCATTGAGCATCATCTGGAAGAAGCGCCCCATCTCCTCGGCGGTGCCGCACAGGTTGCCCGCGGGGATGACCGCCTCCTGGAAGCGCGGATCGTTGCTGACCTCGGCCACGGTATTGATGTCACCGCCCAGGGCCCGGCGCACGATCCAGGACACCGGGAACACCAGTTTCGGGCCGGTAGCGTAGTTCCAGGCCAGATCCAGCAGGCTGTCGTGGTCAATGCCGTAGGTGAAGTAACGCATGCCCATGGGCTGGCGCAGGCGCTTGTCCAGCAGGCTTTCAATGCTTTCGCCGGTAACCCGGCGAACCACTTCACCCAGGACGTAGCCACCGGTAATGGCATGGTAGGCCACCGTGCTGCCGTCCGCCTCGATCGGTCGCGCGTCGCACAGCAGTTTCCAGATGTAGCGCTCGTCCCAGAGCGCATCGATGGGCGTGTTCCTGGGCAGCCCCGGGATACCGCCACGATGGGACAGGATCTGGTGGATGGTGATGTGCTTCTTGCCGTTGCGGGCGAACTCCGGGCAGTAGAAGCTGACCGGGTCCAGCAGATTGATGAGGCCATCCTCCGCCAGCATATGCACGAGCAGGGCGGTCACGGCCTTGGAGGCTGAGAAATAGCAGACGGGGGTCTCGGGTGTCATGGGTACCCGGGGCCCATCGGGGCGGTCCTCGGGCCCGTTGCCCTGGGCATGGCCAAGGGCGCGGTTCAGCAGAAGCTGGCCCCGGTGGCGCAGCGTGATCTGAAGGCCCGGATGGGTACCGGTACGGTACAGCGCGGCCACCTTCTCCCAGACGGCCTCAACGGACTCGCTGCTCACACCCGCTTCGGCGGGGTTCTGCTCCCCGTCCCTGTCCACGGCCGTGACCGTATCCAGATCCCCCGGGATGCGGCTGCTGTGAAGCCGTTTCCTGAGCCATTCGTTCATCGGAGCTGCTCCCTCCTGTCGTTCCCTTGATCAATGTGACATTCCAGTATGGCATGGAATCAGCCGCTGCGCGTGCCCTCCTTGCGCTCCAGGCTGTTCTCAATGCGATCCAGCTGCTGCTGGAGCTCCTGCATGCGTTCATGGATCCGGTGCACCTCCACCGCCTCGCCCTCACCGTTCTCCTCGTCCACACGCTGGCTTTCCTTCTCCATCACCTGCAGCACGATGCCGATCATCATGTTCAGGAAAATGAAGGCCGTCAGGAACAGGAAACTCAGGTAATAGATCCAGCTCAGCGGGTACACCTCCTGGGTCTCGTACATCACATCCGTCCAGTCCTCGAAGGTCGCGATGCGGAACAGCGTCAGCATGGAGCGGGCGATATTGCCCCAGAGGAAGTCATTGATGTGGCCAAACAGGAAGCTGCCAAAGGCCCCGTAGATGTAGAAAATGATGAACATCAGCAGCACCACGTAGCCCATGCGCGGGATGGCCTTGAACAGCGACGCCATCAGGATGCGCAGCTCCGGGATCAGCGACACCAGGCGCAGGACCCGGAAAATGCGCAGCAGCCGTGCCAGAAGCACCATTTCCGAGTCGTTGATGGGGATGAGGCTGGCCACCACGATGATGAAATCGAACACGTTCCAGCGCTCGCGAAAGAAGTCCCGCAGGCGCTCCTCCGCCGCCATCCGGATCAGGATCTCGATCAGGAAGAAGACCGTCACCGCCCAGTCCAGTACACCCATCACCTGGTCGAACCGGCTGACGCCCTCGTAGGTACGGGCGCCGATGAGCAGGGCGGAAACGATGATGATGCTGATCACCGCGCCCTCGAAGAGGCGGTTACGGTGCAGCGCGTCGAGTCGGCGCTTCAGGTCGCTGGCACTCTGGGCCATTCACTGAACCTCCTGTGAACGGAAAACGGCATTATCACTGATCCACCCCTTTCAGACGAGGATTTGACCTCCCTTCGGAGAACAGATAGTGTTCAGAATATCGAGTAGACGACCGGTCTAATTGGCACAGAAAGTCAATCATCATGACAAAACCCCAGCGCAATCCCAACCTTCGCCAGGAACTCCTTGAAGCTGGTGTTCACCTGCTGTCCGAACAGGGGTACCACGGCACCGGTATCAAGGAGATCCTGGACCGGGTCAAGGTCCCCAAGGGGTCCTTCTATCACTACTTCAGCAGTAAGGAAGGCTTCACCGCCGAGATCATCGAGGATTACACCGAGGGTCTTCTGGCGCTGATGGACCGCCACCTGGACCAGCCCCGCGACTCCGCCCGCGAGACCATCCGCCAGATGTACGGGCTGATGATCACCGAGTTTGAACGCCGGGGCTGCATCCGGGGCTGCCTGCTGGGCAACCTGGCCGCCGAAATCGGCGCGGCCAGCCAGCAGTGCCAGCAGGCCCTTCAGAAAGGTTACCGCGACTGGCGGGAACGGTTTGTGCCGCTGGTGGAGCAGGGCCAGCGCACGGGTGAGTTCCGAGACGACATGCCCGCCAGCGCCCTGAGCGACATCTTCTGGAACCACTGGGAGGGCGGCATCCTGCGCATGAAGCTCGAGGGCCAGGCCGACCTGCTGCGTGCCGACCTCGACTGGCTTCTGGACCGCCTGATGGCGCCCGCCCCCTGAATGCCCCTGATTTCCGATTCCAATCCCTTTTATGGAGTATCCGTTCCATGGCAACACCCACACTGAATGACGAGAAAACACTGCAGCGCGGCCGCCCCATCAAGAACCGCCTGAGCAAGTCCGCCATGAGCGAGCAGCTGGGCAACGCCCGGCACGACCCCGATGAACGGCTCGCCCGCCTGTACCGGGCCTGGGCCGACGGCGGCATCGGCCTGTCCATGACCGGCAACGTCATGATCGACCGCAATGCCCTGGGCGAACCGAAGAACGTGGTGCTGGACGAACAGTCCGACCTGGACGCCTTCCGGAACTGGGCTGAACAGGGCCAGGCCAATGCCACCCAGGTGTGGATGCAGCTCAACCATCCCGGCAAGCAGATCCCCAGGTTCCTGAACAGCCAGCCGGTAGCGCCTTCCGCGGTGCCGCTGGGTGGCGGGCTGGAGAAGATGTTCGCCACGCCCCGGGCCCTGGAGGGAGATGAGATCCAGGCCATCATCGGCCAGTTCGCCCGTTCCGCTCACCTTGCGAAGGAAACCGGCTTCTCGGGGGTCCAGATCCACGGCGCTCACGGCTACCTGGTCAGCCAGTTCCTCTCTCCCCGCCACAACCAGCGTGACGATGAATGGGGTGGCTCACCGGAGAACCGCCGCCGCTTCGTGCTGGCCGTTCATGAGGCCATCCGTGAGGTGGTGGGCCCGGACTTTCCGGTGGGCATCAAGCTCAACTCGGCGGATTTCATGAAGGATGGCTTCAGCGAAGAGGAATCCATGGATGTGGTGCGGGCACTCACCGAAGCCGGTATCGATCTCATCGAGATTTCCGGCGGCACCTATGAGGCGCCCGCCATGACCGGCTTCAAGGCCAAGAAGGAAAACGCCCGTGAAGCCTACTTCCTGGATTACGCGGACGCGGTCCGCCGCCACACGGACGTTCCGCTGATGGTCACCGGCGGCTTCCGTTCCGCCACCGCCATGCAGCAGGCGCTGGACTCCGGGGCCACCGATTTCATCGGCCTGGCCCGCCCGATGGCCGTGGACCCGGAGCTGCCACGCACCCTGCTCAGCAATCCGCAGGCGAAGCTGGCCATCAAGCGGCCGTCCACCGGCTTCAAGGGGCTCGACAAGGCACTGATGCTGGACATCACCTATTACGAGTCCCACCTGGCCCGCCATGCCGACGGCAAGAAGCCCCGGCCCGGGCTCAGCCCCTGGATCACCGTGGCCAGTACCTTCAGCGCGATGGGCGCAAACGCGTTCAAGCCACGCCGGGGCTGAACACGGCCCTCAGCCGGGCTCGTCGGCCCGGCGCGCCAGGGCGATCGTCTGGTCCACGATCCGGTTGACCAGTTCATCCGGCAGGTCATGGCCCATGCCCCGGATCCAGGCCAGACGTGCCCCCGGGATCAGCCGGTGCAACCGGCGTGCGGCCTGGGGCCGGATCAGGGGATCGGCGGTGCCGTGCAGGATCAGGGTGGGCGCGTGGATGCGGCGACTGTAGCCCGACAGATCACCGGTAGCGAGGATGGCCCGCATCTGACGCAGTATCCCCTTGGGCCGGTAACTGCGGTGGTAGTCGGCACGGATGTGGCGTTCCGTCTCCACCAGGTCGCGCGGGTACGCCGGGCTCTGGATCCGCTTCCAGAGTCCCAGCCCCCGGGCGACGGCCGCCTCCTCGTCATGGCCTTTGACGCCACCACCCTGGAGCCACCAGATCACCTCCGGTTTGGGCATGGGCATGCGCGGACTGTTGTTGGACGTCATGACCAGCGACAGACTGCGCACCCGCCGGGGATGGGTCGCCGCCATCAGCTGGCCGATCATGCCACCCATGGAGACCCCCTTAACGTGGGCACTCTGGATGCCGAGGGCATCCATCAGCCCCACAGCGTCGCGGACATGATCATGAAGGGTGTAGGGCGCGTCCGGCTTCAGGCCCATCCGGAACCGGGCCATGGCCATCACGGGATGGCCGTCCACCGGCGCCTCTATCTCCGAGGAAAGACCGATGTCCCGGTTATCGTACCGGATCACCCGGAAACCTGCGCGGGCGTAGCGCTCCAGCATGGCTTCCGGCCACAGGGTCATCTGTGCCCCCAGACCCATGATCAATAACAGAGGTGGCCCCTCCGGGTCGCCCCGTTCCTCCACGCAGAACGTCAGACCATTGCTTTCGATGTACCGGGTTTCAGGTGTCACTCTTACCTCCTCTGCCGGGCAGCCAACGCTCGCCCAGCAACAGCAGAATCGGGGTAACCAGCAGCGTAAGCACGGTGGCAAAGGCCAGACCGCCTGCAATGGCGCTGGAAAGCTGGGTCCACCACTGGGTGGACGGGGCGTTGATGCCCAGCGCGGGGGTGAGCAGGTCCACGTTCACTCCCAGCACCATGGGCATCAGGCCCAGTATTGTGGTCACGGCCGTCAGAAGGACCGGCCGCAGACGCAGGCATCCGGTCTCAAGGGCGGCCTCATAGGGTGACAGCCCCTCCCTGCGCATCACATTGAAGGTGTCGATCAGCACGATGTTGTTGTTCACCACAATGCCGGCCAGCGCAATGATGCCCATACCCACCATCACCACGCCGAAGGGCTGGGCATTGAGCAGCAGCCCCAGCAGCACGCCGGCCGTGGACAGCACAATCGCGGAGAGGACCAGAACCGCCTGATAGAGGCTGTTGAACTGGGTCACCATGATGGTGAACATCAGGAACAGGGCGACCGCGAACGCGCTGCTCAGGAACCGGGCCGACTCCTGCTGATCCTCGTTCTCACCGGCCACTTCCACGCGGATACCATCCGGCAGTGACGGCATGGCCGACTGCAGCGTCTCCAGCCGCTCCGTAACCTGCTCGCCGGAGGCCACATCCGCCTTGATGGTGATGGCCCGCTGGCCATCCACGCGCTTGATAACGCCCGTCTTGGGCGCCGGCTCAAGATCCATGAAGTTGGTGATCGGCACCTGGCCGCCTTCCGTGGGCAGGGTCAGGCGCTCGAACTGGTCCAGGTTGCGCCACAGCTCTGGCAGCCGCACCAGGATATCCACCTCATCCCGCACGCCCTCCGGCCGATAGGTGGACAGCACCAGGCCGTTGGTCACCAGCCGGACCACATTGCCCACGCTGACCACATCGGCCCCGAAGCGCGATGCCGCCTCACGGTCCACGTCGATCTGCCACTCGATGCCGGGCAGGCTGCGGTCATCCTCGACATCCACGAAACCACCCACTTCCTCCATGGTGGCTCGTATCCGATCCGTGGCCGTATCCAGTTTCTGCTCACCCACACCGCGCACCTGAAGCTCCACGGGCTTACCCTGGCCGGGCCCCTGCTGCTGCTGCCGGAATTCCAGCTTGATGCCGGGAATATCGCGGGTGCGCTCCTGCAGATCCGCCAGTATCCGGCTGGCCGGGCGGCGCTTCTCCCAGTCCACCAGCTGGAACTGGATGGTGCCGATCACATCCGGCGCCATCTGGTCCCCGGCACTGGCCCGGGAACGGGCGTACAGTGCCTCGACCTCCCGGAGCCCGTACATCCGTTTCTCCACTTCCCGGACGATGGCGTCGCGTTCGTGCACGGAGAGGTCGCCACGGGCCCGGATGTGCACCTGGGCGGAATCCGGCTCCACGTCCGGAAAGAACTCAACGCCATGATTGAAGGCCCCGTAGGCGCCGTAGATGCCGGCCATGGCCACCAGGAGCAGCAGAAGGGTACGGCCGGGCCAGGTCAGGGAGCGGTCCAGCAGCCGCCGGTACGCCTGACCGAAACGGCTCGGCCGGTTATCGCCGCCTTTCGCGCGCCCCCCGCTGACCCCACCCAGTATGGGCAGGAAGATCAGTGCCATGGCCAGTGACATGAGCAGACAGAGGATCACCGTGATCGGCAGGAACTTCATGAATTCACCCACCACCCCGGGCCAGAACAGCAGCGGGATGAACACCGCCAGGGTGGTGGCCGTCGAGGCAATGACCGGCCAGGCCATGCGGATGGCGGCCTCGGCCCAGGCCTCGCGCGACGGCATGCCTGCCAGGCGGTTCCGGTCCGCCAGTTCCGACACCACGATGGCGCCGTCCACCAGCATGCCGGCGACCAGGATCAGGCTGAACAGGACCACGATGTTGAGGGTATAGCCCAGCAGCCAGATCAGGAGGATACCGGAAAGGAAGGCACCCGGAATGGTCAGGCCCACCAGCAGCGCTGAACGTGGGCCCATGACGGCCACCACGATGACCAGCACCAGCACGATGGCGGTCAGGACGTTGTTGAGCAGGTCGGAAAGGATGTCATTCACCTCATCCGACTGGTCCATGATGGTGGTGATCCGCACCGCATCCGGCAGCCGCTCGCGCGCCTGATCCATCAGGTTCTGGACCTTCTGGACAGTCTCGATGATGTTCGCGCCTGTGCGCTTGGAGATTTCCAGGACCACCGCGGGTTCGCCGTTGATGCGCGCGAAGCCCTCCGGATCCTTGAAGGTGCGCTGGAGGGTGGCGACGTCCCCGAAGGTGACCACGGAATCGTCCGCCACCTTCAGGGGCATGGACATGACATCCTCCAGGGTTTCGACCACCCCGGGCACCTTGAGGGCCATGCGGCCGGCACCGGTATCGAGACTGCCGGCCGCCACCAGCTGGTTGTTGCGGGCCACCCGGTTCCCCAGGGTGGCGTAGTCGATCCCGTAGCTGTCCAGAACCTGCGGGTCCACGACCACCTCGACCATGTCCTCCCGGTCACCGGCGATCTCGACCTCCAGCACTTCCGGAATGCCCTCCATCTCGTTCTGGAGATCCCGCGCCATACGGATCAGTTCCGGCTCGGACAATGGCCCCGAAAGACCAATGGTCAGTACCGGGAAGAGGCCCACATTGACCTCGTTCACGCGCGGTTCCTCGGCTTCCGAGGGAAGGTCCGCCCGGGCAATGTCCACCTTTTCGCGCACGTCCTGAAGCGCCTGATCGGCGTCAAAGCCGGCGTCGAATTCCAGCATGACCGAGGCATGGCCCTCACTGGCCGTCGAGCTCATCTCCTCCACACCTTCCAGCGAGCGAAGCTCCTGTTCCATCGGGCGGACCAGCAGCCGCTCGCCGTCCTCCGGGCTTACCCCCTCCAGCGCCATGGAGACATAGATCATGGGGATGGGAATATCGGGGTTGGCTTCCCTGGGAATGGTCTGGAAGGCCACGATGCCGGCCACCACAAGGAAGATGAGGGTGAGTATGGTGGTGCGTGCCCGGTCCAGGGCCGCGTTGATGAGGCCGCGCATGCTCAGTCCCCGTTCCCGCCGGCAGCGACCGGTATAACCTGCTCACCTTCGCGGACAAAACCGGCGCCGCGGGTGATCAGTCGCGTGCGCAGCGGCAGGCCGGTCACCCAGGCGCCATCATCATCGGTGCTCAGAAGGCGCACAGGAGTGAACACCACCTCATCGTCAGCGGAGACATGGCGGACGCCCAGACGGCCCGCCTCATTGAGCCTGAGATGCGCCGGGGAAAGGCGTGTGGCCAGTTCCGGCGCCAGGCCGATGCGCAGCGTGGCGCTGGAACCGGCCACACGCCAGTTGTCGGGATTGGGCACGGCAGCCTCAATGCGGAAGCTTCGGGTTTCCGGGTGCGCGGAGTGGGCAATGAAAGACAATTTGCCGCTGAGCTCCCGTCCATCAAGAAGCTCCACCCGCACGGACTGGCCATTGGCGAGTTTCCCGGCCTTCTGCTGGGGAACACGGCCACTGACCTTCAGACGCCGGGTCTGCACCAGCGCCACAAGGGGGTCGCCGGGCTGGAGCTCGTCCCCGATCTCGGCTTCATGGCTGTTGATGCTGCCATCGAACGGCGCCTCGGGCGTCAGGTCATCGAGTGCGATCCTGGCCTGTTCCAGCGCCGCCTCGGCCGCTGCCATTTCGGCACGCCGCGCCAGGTACTCGGACTGGGAGGCCAGGTCCGCGCCACGCAGCCGGGAAGCAGCCTCGACATCCGTACGCGCGCGCTCCAGTTCGGCCCGGGCCCTTTCCACCTGCTCCTCCCGGTCCTCCTCGGAAAGCCGGGCGATGCGGTCGCCTTGGGCGATCTCGGTACCGAGGGGCTCAAGACTTTCCAGCTGTGCCGCAACGCGACTGCGGATCACCACGCTGCGCCAGGGCTCAACCTGGCCCTGGATCACCACCTCCGGCTGGAAAGGCGTCGCCAGACGCTCGCTCACCTCAACCCGTGCCAGCGATGCTTCCGACTCCTCGTAGGGATCCTCCATGTTGCTGGCACTGCGGCGGACGTCGCCGCTGAGCAGCCAGAGCACCAGAAGAATGACGAGCACGATCGCCATGGCGACCGGTCCGCGTGGGATTCTGTTGATCATTGGGCTATCTCCCTTCCCTGGACCGGATCCGGCCCTGTCAGGCCAGCGACGATGAATTCCACCACATGCTCAAAATAGGCCTCGAGACTGGGGGTCCCATGGCGCTCCGGGCCCAGGCCACCGGCGGCAATACGCTCCATGACGCCCTGGAAGATGGCATCCACGCCCCAGAACAGGCCCTCAATGGGTTTGTCCGGTACCTCCCCCGCTTCGATGGCGGCCCGGACCAACTCGTGGAACAGTACCTGGTAGTCCCGGTCCAGGGCCTCCATCGCCGCGCGCTCGTCTTCCCCCAGGCGGGCCTGGAGTTCCGGGCGGTCGCAGTGCAGGCACAGTTGGACATCCACGGGGTGGGCCTGCATCAGGGCAAAGGCTTCGTGCAGGACGCGCCGGATGCTTTGCAGAGGGGTTCCGGCCGGCTCCAGGGCACGGTAATGGGTCAGACAGTCGCGGGAGAAACCCAGGGCAAGACGGGCATAGATGCTCTCCTTGCTGCTGAAGTGCTTGTAGACCGTACCCTTGGCGACACCGGCATGCTGGGCGAGCTGGGCGATGGTAACGCGTTCCCAGCCGCTGTCGCGGAACAGTGACAGAGCGGTATCCAGCAGCAGAGTTTCCCGCTGCTGGAAGAGTTCATCCTGATAGCGCACCGATGCCGGACTCCTTTAGTGACCAACGGTCATTGTATGACCGTAAGTCACACCCGGCAAGCGACCCGGTTCCGGGGTTTCCGGGTCACTTCTTACCGGGTTGCCAGCTCTGGATGGCTTCGTAGGTGTCCGCCACGGTGTCGGCGTCAAAAGGCTTCTGGATCAGACCGGCCAGGCGGCCGCCCGGGGAGATGATCGAAAGGTGGGCGCTGTGCTCCACCACCGGATTGCCGCTTTCATCCGTGCTGTGGGTGAAGGTGGCGTTGAGGTCCGAGGCCAGGCTTCTCAGGGTTTCGATATCCCCCGTGAGGCCCCTGAAATCATCCCCGAAGAAGGTCACGTAGCGGCTCAGCGCTTCCGGCGTATCCCGTTCCGGGTCCGCGCTGATCATCAGGAACTGGGGCTCCGTGGCCCGGTCCGATATGCGTTTCTCCGCCTTGGACAGGGTTGCCATGGTGGTCGGGCAGATGTCCGGGCAATGGGTGAACCCCAGGAAGGCGAGTGTCCACTGGCCGCGGAGCATGGACTCGTCGACCGTCTCGCCCTGTTCATCCACAAGCGAGAAATCACCAATGGAGCGCGGCTCGTCATAGAGGTAGACGTTGTCTTCAGCCACTTCCGGCGGCTCGCTGCTTCCGGCGTTGCCGTACTGGGAGCCCACCCAGACGTTGTAGATGGTCAACGCCATGACGCCAGCGGCGACCGTGAAAAGAATGATGACGGTGATGGCGATGTTACGGTTCTGGGACATCAGATCTCCGGAAAGCGGACGAAGTGGTCAACCAGCAGGACGACGAACAACAGCATCAGGTAGGTGATGGAATACTTGAACGTATCCAGTGCCACACGCCGGTCATCCCCCCACCACAGGCGGAAGGCGTACTGCAGGAAGCGCAGCCCGAGCAGGGTAGCGCCCACCAGGTAGATCATGCCGGACATACCGGTTGCCACGGGCAGCAGGCTCACGGCCAACAGCATGAAGGTGTAGAGCAGGATGTGCAGTTCGGTGAAGCGGTTGCCGTGGGTGACGGGGAGCATGGGGATGTCGACCTGCGCGTACTCCTCCTTGCGATGGATCGCCAGGGCCCAGAAGTGGGGCGGCGTCCAGGCGAAGATGATCAGCACCAGCAGCAGGGCATTAGGGTCCACTGTTCCGGTCACGGCCGTCCACCCCAGCAGGGGCGGCATGGCCCCGGCCAGCCCGCCAATCACAATGTTCTGGGGAGTCGCGCGCTTGAGGAAAACCGTATAGATGATGGCATAGCCCACCAGCGAGGCGAGCGTCAGCCAGGCGGTCAGTATGTTGACCTGCCACACGAGCACCAGCATCCCGGCAAGGCCCAGGGTGGCGCTGAAGCCGAGGGCATCGGCATTGCTCAGGCGCCCGGTTGCGACCGGGCGGCGCCGCGTGCGGGCCATGCGGGCGTCAACCTCATGGTCCACGACATGGTTGATGACGGCGGCAGCGCCGGAAAGCAGGGCAATACCCAGGTTGCCCCAGAACACGGTGGCCAGCGAAGGCAGCCCGGGTTCGGCCACCAGCATGCCGATGATAACCGTCAGCAGCATCAGTGCGACCACCTTGGGCTTGGTCAGCTCAAGATAGTCGCGCCAGGTAATGGCTTGTTTCGCGGAGGCAGTGTTGTCACTCATAGGAAATTCCGGTACTCACGGATTCGAGGGCGCGACGCGCAGTCTTTCCACCCGCACGAGGAGATTGACGAGACCCAGCAGGAGAAAGGCCCCGAATGCGTTGTGGGCGATGGCGATCGCCAGGGGAACCTGGAGAAGAATGTTGAGAACACCCAGAGCAACCTGCACCAGGAGCAGCGCCAGCCCAGTACCGGCAGCGCCGGCAAGGGCGGATCCCCGCGCTTTTCGGATCACTGCCAAGAATAACGCACCAAGGGTCACCAGAACCACCAGTGCTCCGACGCGATGGCTCTGGTGGATGGCCACGCGCGCTTCATTGCCCAGCTGCCCCCCCAGGTAGTTGGGTCCCACGGACTGGAGGAGGTTGAAGCCCGCGGCGAAATCCATCTCCGGCCACAATGAGCCATGGCAGGTTGGCAGGTCCGTGCAGGCGACAGCGGCGTAGTTGGCGGCCGTCCAGGCTCCAAGCGCAATCTGCAGGACCAGCAGGACCAGTCCCCCATAGAGCCAAGGCCGCAGAGCCAGGATGCGGGCCCTGGGTTCCGGAGGCAGATCGTCATTGCCTGTTCGACCTTGAAGACGCCTGAACAGCAGGAACATGAGACAGAAGGTGGTAAAGCCACCCAGAAGATGAGCCGCCACCACCTGGGGCCAGAGGGACAGGGTGACGGTCCAGGCACCGAAAGCCGCCTGTAGTACCACGAACCCCGCCGCGAAGCTGGCCAGCCCGGCGGGGGCGCCCACCCTGCGGTGCCGGATGCAGGCGGCGGCAATGCCAAAGATCACAAGGCCCAGGGTGCCGGCCGCATAACGGTGGATCATTTCGGGCCAGCCCTTGCCGGCGTCAAAGGGGGCCTCGGGAAACCGGGCCTGCGCCTTTGCAATGGTCTCCTCACCACTGGGCACCGTCAGATGCCCATAGCAGCCGGGCCAGTCCGGGCAACCCAGGCCCGCATCCACCAGCCGGGTCCAGGCGCCGAGCAGGATCACGATCGTGGCCAGAACCAGGGCGCTGAGCGCGGCCCGGCGCAGACGTGGGAAAGCAGTGGCCGGTGAGCGGCCCGAAGCTGTACTCATCGTTTTATCCGGATTCAGCCAAGTGGGGAAACTTCCAGCAGATGTTCAAGGTCTTCCAGCACATCATCACCGGAATGACGCTGGTCGTAACGCAGGACCAGGTTGCCCATGGGATCGACGATAAAGACAGTCGCCCCGGCGCCATCCGCCGTGTACGCGGCCAGGGGATTGGCCTCCTCAGCGGAGAGCGTTACCAGTCGCCGGTCATCCGCACCCTCCGGTACGCTGCCATCCCTGCTGATGAAGCCACGGCGGACGCGATTCCAGTCGCGGTGCAGGAGCTGGTGGACGCTGCCTGTGCGGTCCAGCCATTCCACGCAGGCATCGCCGCAGTCTGAGGCGGTGACCAGGATCCACCACTTGGCGTCCTCGTTTTCCTGCAGGAAATGACTCCGGAATGGGTTGCCGTCCGGGTCCCGGATCCCCTGATCCAGTACCTGTTCGTTGCCCTCAACGAATTCGCCCCTGTTGGTGGTACTGCCCGGCATGCCCCAGCCGGTGTAATACATGACGGTGGCGGCAATCAGGGGCAGGATGGCGATCAGGAACAGCAGCGCTGCCTTGCGGCGGGCGCGCCGGGTTTCCTCGTCACTGAAACTGTTCTGGCTCACTCAGGACTCCTCATCTCGGCGAAAGCTGGTTGCGATGGTCAGGGTCAGCAGCACCACTGCCAGCCCGAACCACTGCACGGCATAGCCGTAGTGGGTTGCGGCCTCCATTCGGTCCGGTGTCCAGCCGGTGCGCAGCGCCCCGGGTTGCCCCTCATCCGTCAGCCGGACAGGAGCAGTGGCAACATTGGAAAAGCTTCCCCGGGCATCCGCCCGGTCCAGGCTGGCCACCCGTCTTGGCCAGCTCTCCCGATTGACCGCTTCGACCCGACCCAGCACCAATGGAGTGGGCCAGGACCACACATGGCCTTCAATGGTCAGCCTGCCGCCAGGTGTCTCGGGGTCCGGAAGGCGATCCCGGTCTGCGGGCGCGGCAATCCAGCCCCTGTTCACCACAACCGGTCCGTCCGCGGTATGGAAGGGCTGGAGCACCTCGTAGCCGGGCCGGCCATCCCGGGTCCGGTTGTCCAGAAGCCACTGGACCTCCGGATCATATTCACCCGAAAGCACCACCGGCTGCCCTTCGAGGGGACGCTCAACCGGCCATTCAACCGGCCCATCGGTATCCGACCAGCGGGCCTGGCGCTCCGCCTTGTCGAAGCCCCGATCTAGCTGCCATACGCCGAGCCCCAGCAGCAGCGGCAGAAACGCGATGGCGATCCCCCAGATGGCCCGATTCGGCCGCCAGCGCCATTGGCTCCGGGATCCGGTCATGCTCTGTTATAGTGATCGGGTTGTTTCAGCGTCAAGAGATCCGCCATGCTCAAGTTCCTGATCG
Organism: Halovibrio salipaludis; assembly: GCF_002286965.1. Taxonomy (GTDB): domain Bacteria; phylum Pseudomonadota; class Gammaproteobacteria; order Pseudomonadales; family Oleiphilaceae; genus Halospina; species Halospina salipaludis. The sequence continues at coordinate 453,323 of NZ_NSKD01000001.1, forward strand.
TTCTCGTACTCATCGGCATCATTGCCAGCCTGACCAGCAGCTTCTTTTTCATGATGAAGGATGAGGGCAGCCGCCACAGGACCGTGAACGGACTGATCGTCCGGGTGTCACTGTCCGCGCTGCTGCTTGTTCTTATCGGAGCGGCGGCGGTGACGGGCAATCTGCAACTGAACGCGCCGCCCTTCTGAGCGGCGCACCAGCGGTTCAGATCACGTAGACGAAGACGAAAAGCATGATCCAGACCACGTCCACGAAGTGCCAGTACCAGGCACCCGCCTCATAGCCGAAGTGGTCGTGGGCGCTGAAATGGCCCTTGATCAGCCGCATCAGAACAACGAACAGGATAATCCCGCCCAGCAGTACGTGCAGGCCGTGGAAACCAGTCATCAGGAAGAAAATGCTGCCGTAGATCCCGGAATCCAGCGTCAGATTCAGATGGCTGTAGGCCTCAACGTACTCCTCGATCTGGAAGAACAGGAAGAGCGCACCCAGGGCCACGGTGGCCGCCAGCCAGTAGATGGTGGGCTTGCGCTTGTCGTACTTGAGTGCCTTGTGGGACAGCGTCAGCGTAATGGACGAGGCCACCAGGATCAGGGTGTTCAGAAGCGGCAGCCCCCAGGGGCCGATGACCGAATCCGGCCCGGCGAACTGGCTGTTATCCGGATTGGTCAGCAGCGGCCACTGGGCCTGGAAGCCTTCCCAGAGCATGTTGGCGGTGCCCTTGGCCCCTTCACCGCCCAGCCAGGGAACGGCGAAGAACCGGATGTAGAAGAGGCTGCCGAACAGTGCCGCGAAGAAAGCCACCTCGGAAAAGATGAACCAGCTCATACCCTGCCGGAAGGAACGATCCATCTGGGCGTCGTAGAGCCCCGCGCGGCTTTCGCGGATCACATCCCGGAGCCAGCCGGTGATCATGTAGATCAGGACCAGCGCCCCGACCGTGAACACGACCCAGGCTGTGGTGGTGGAATCCCCGTTGGACTGGTTCACCAGGACTGAGGACAGCCCGAAGAAGGTCAGGAGCATCCCGACGCTGCCCACAATGGGCCAGATGCTCGACTCCGGGACGTAATAGGACTGGTTGCTCGACATGCAGCCTCCGCTGTTCTTGTTCCGTTACGGTTTCCGTTTTTCCGGACCGCCGGGGTCAGTCGACCCGCGGCGGCTGCTCAAAGGTGTGATAGGGCGCCGGAGACGGAACCGTCCACTCCAGACCTTCCGCACCTTCCCAGGGTTTGGCGTCCGCCTTGGGCCCGCTCTTCACAGCCCTGTAGACAATGAAAACGAGCAGCAGCTGGCTGGCGCCGAACAGGAAAGCACCGATGGTTGAAACCTGGTTGAAGTTGGCGAACTGGATCGGGTAGTCCGCGTAACGCCGTGGCATACCGGCAAGGCCCAGGAAATGCATCGGGAAGAAGGCGATGTTCAGGCCGATGAACGACAGCCAGAAGTGCGCCTTGCCCAGTGCCTCGCTGTACATGCGACCGGACCACTTGGGCAGCCAGTAGTACACGGAAGCGAAGATGCCGTAGATGGCGCCCGGGATCAGAACATAGTGGAAGTGGGCAACCACAAAGTAGGTGTCATGATACTGGAAGTCCGCGGGAGCGATGGCCAGCATCACGCCGGAGAGCCCGCCCACCGTGAACAGCACCACGAAACCGATGGCGAACAGCATGGGGGTCTCGAAGCTGATGGAACCACGGAACATGGTGGTGATCCAGTTGAAGATCTTCACCCCTGTGGGCACCGCGATGATCATGGTCGCGTACATGAAGAACAGCTCACCGGGCAGCGGCAGACCGACCGTGAACATGTGGTGCGACCAGACCAGGAACGACAGGATCGCGATCGCGGCCGTGGCGTACACCATGGAGGTGTAGCCGAACAGCGGCTTGCGCGAGAAGGTCGGTATGATCTGGGAGATGATGCCGAACGCCGGCAGGATCAGGATATAGACCTCGGGGTGACCGAAGAACCAGAAAATGTGCTGGTACAGCACCGGATCACCACCCCCCGCGGCATCGAAGAAAGCGGTGCCAAAGTGGATATCCATGAGCAGCATGGTCACCGCGCCCGCCAGCACCGGCAGGACGGCGATCAGCAGGAAGGCGGTGATCAGCCAGGTCCACACGAACATGGGCATCTTCATCAGGGTCATGCCGGGGGCGCGCATGTTGATGATGGTGGCGATCACGTTGATCGCGCCCATGATGGAGGAGATGCCCAGAATATGGACCGAGAAGATGAAGAAGGTGGTGCTGTCAGGCCCATAGGTTGTGGACAGGGGCGCGTAGGCCGTCCAGCCGAAGTTGGGCGCACCGCCATCCATGAACAGGGTGGACATCAGGATCAGCGACCCGGTCACCAGCAGCCAGAAGCTCCAGTTGTTCATGCGCGGCAGGGCCATGTCCGGTGCGCCCACCATCAATGGGATCATCCAGTTGGCAAGCCCCACGAAGGCCGGCATTACGGCACCGAAGATCATGACCAGACCATGCATGGTGGTCATCTGATTGAAGAAGGCCGGCTCCACCATCTGGAGGCCTGGCTGGAACAGCTCGGCACGGATGATCATGGCCATGGCGCCGCCCGCGATGAACATCGCGAACGAAAACACCAGGTACATGGTGCCGATATCCTTGTGGTTGGTCGTGAACAACCACCGTCCAATCCCCTTGGCGGGGCCGTGATCGTGATGATCAGCGGCGTGAGCGTCTGCGACCGCACTCATGATGAACCCCCGTTATTCAAACGCTGAATACTTAACCGTCTTCGCCGGTCTGCTCGGCGACCCATTCGCGATATTCGTCCTTCGGTACTGCCTTGACCTCAATCGGCATGTCCGAGTGGCCCTGACCGCACAGCTCAGCACAGAGCCCATAGTAGGTGCCGGGCTCCTCGATCTTTGCCCAGTTCTTGTTGATGAACCCGGGGATCGCGTCCTGCTTCCAGCCGAACTCCGGTACCCACCAGCTGTGGATGACGTCGTTGGACGTGATCAGGAACCGGATCTTGGTATCAACAGGCAGAACCAGTGGGTTGTCCACGGAATACTTGTAGTCCCCGGTCTTCTCCATCAGGTTCTTTTCGGCGTCGCGCGGCGTATCCGGGGAACTGAAGAAGCTGATGTCCTCATCCATGTACTCATACTGCCAGCGCCACTGGTAGCCGGTAACCTTGATCTCCATCTCGGCGTCGGAGGTGTCGTACATATCCACCAGGGTGCCGGTGGCCGGAATGGCCATCATGATGAGAATCAGGAAGGGAATGACTGTCCAGATGATCTCCACCGTGGTGTTCTCGTGGAAATGCGCCGGCTTCGCCCCCTTCGAGTGGCGGTAGGCCAGAACCGACCAGAGTATGGCCAGGAAAACGCCCACACCGATCACAACACAGATCCAGAACACCCACATGTGAATGTCATAGATGGTGTTGCTTATGGAGGTGACACCTTCAGGAAGGTTAACCCCCCACTCGGCAAGGGCGCTGGACGGCGCCGTTACAGCAGTCGCCAGGGCACCGGCACGCAGGGCCTGCACGCTCATACCTCGTCTCCAACAAGAATTGTGTTTCGGCCCCGCGCACCATAGAAACGGGCCGTGGCGTCGAACCCTGGGGAACGCGGGGATATGTGTATGGGTCTCTCGCGCAAAGTTACGCAGAGTTTATCGTTTTTTGCGCGTATGACAACCGTCAAGCGTCAATTCTATCGTGTCCGGCCAGCTCCGACCACCCGCCGGGCACTGCCCGCAAACTCAGCTACACTGAGATAAAACCGCTCGCGGTCTCCATCCACCAGTGCTGTACGGTCCATGACGCCGGAGTCCATAACCCAGATCATCGCCCAGGCCGTGGCCCGGGAAGCCGCCGGCGGCCAGTTCCAGCAGGCACTCCGCGCCAGAGCGGAAGCCCTGCATGGGCTGTTCCGGGTGGAGGCCGACGACCCGACAGCGGCACTGTACGGCTTCGCCCGCGAGTACGTTGAAATGACGCCCGGACTCATCCACTGCGTCCGGATCTGCGCCGAACGTGCAGGGGTCGGCGCGCTGTTCCACCCCTTCCTCAAGACAGCCACCGGCTACTTCGCCCATCCGTCCGTGCTTCTGGCTGGCTATGAGGGACTGGAGGGGCTGCTGATCAAGGCCTACCAGTGCCACCGCCTGATGGAGGAGATGTACGAGAACAACCGGTCCTTCCGCAACAGCCATCTTCTGGAGCCGGAAGCCACCCAGGCCAACCTCCTCGTGCACCATCTCATCGGCGAGCCTTTCGCCAACGAGCTCGATCAGGCCATACTGATCACGGTACGCCAGATTGTCGGTTCAGGCGACTATTACGATCTGGATCTGGCGCCCTTTGTCGCCCAGGCCAGTGATGAGGCCTGGCAGTGGATGCATGAATACTGGACCAACCTGCTGGCGCGCAACGGAATCCATTTCCGGTTCTCGTTCCGCTCAGCACTGTAGGCAATGACCGAAGGGGACTCAGTGGTGCTCAACCAACCGGATCTCGCCCGTCTCATACTGCGTCTGGCGCTGGGGTTTCTGATCCTGCTGCATGGGATCAGCAAGCTGCTCAACGGCATCGGGCCAATCGAGAACCTTCTGGCCGCGCACGGCCTTCCGGCCATACTCGCGTGGGGGGTTCTGATTGGCGAGATCCTGGCGCCCGCCATGCTGATCCTGGGGGTTCACACCCGTGTCGCGGCGGTGCTGGTCACCATCAACATGGTCTTCGCCCTGGTTCTGGCACACCAGCACGAGCTGCTCGCGCTCAAGGCCAACGGCGGCTGGGCCCTGGAGCTGCCGGCGCTTTTCCTTGTAAACGCGGTGGTGATCCTGATGCTCGGACCAGGCCGCTACCGGGTCCATTCCTGACAGGAGCAGATCATGCTGACAACACGGAAGTCAGTCACCATTCTTCTGCTGCTCGCGCTGGCACCCCCTCTGCTGGCGGACACTGAGGGCGGCGACGGGCCCATCACGCTCTGGAAGCGCAACCATGACAGTCCGGCCATCCGCGAACTCGTGACAATGGCATTGGCGAAGACGCCGGATTACGGGCCCACGGAAATCCGCGCCAGCATGCCCATGGCCCAGGCCCGGGCCACCCGGCATCTGCGCGCCGGGAACAGGGACCGGGTCCGCATTGCGAACGTTGCCTCTTCCCCGGAACGCAACCGTGAGCTCAGACCCATACCGATTCCCATTGCCCAGGGCATGCTGGGGTTCCGCATCTGCATCATCCGCAAGGGTGAACAGGCGCGGTTTGACCGGATTTTCTCCGCGGGGGACTTCCAGCAGCAGGGCCTGACCATTGGCCAGGGTACGCACTGGCCCGATACCCGCATCCTGCGCCAGTCCGGCTTTGAGGTTGTGACCTCCCCACGTTTCGGTAACCTTCTGACGATGCTTGAGAGGGGCCGCTTCGACTGCTTCCTGCGCGGGGTTGGTGAGATCCTGATCGATCTGGATCAGTATCCAACCGAAGAACTGCAAGTGGAGGACCGGCTCGTGTTCACCTACCGGATGCCCTCATACCTGTTCGTGGCCCCGGATGACGAGTACATGGCCGAGCGGCTCACCGTGGGGCTGCACCGTGCCATGCTCAGCGGCGACTACGAGCAATGGTTCAGCACCTATTTCCGCGAGCCGATCCGCAGGCTGGAGGTCATGGACCGGGTCTTCATTCCCCTGCCCAACCCCTTCCTTGAGAACGGCGGATCACCGGTGCAGCTGCCGCTGATGCCGATACGCCCGGACCTTATGCTGCCGGTGCCGGAAGGCAGCCGCTGATTCCCGGCCTCAATGGGTCCCGCCGGATCCGGAAGGCAGGATCCGCACCGGCTGAGGGGTGTCATCCTTTTTCGGCGGATCCGGTTCCGTGGGTGTGACGCGGGTCTTCAGGGTTTCCGAGGCCGGGGTCATGTCCGCCGCTTCGGGCTGACGATCCTCGAAACCGCAGTCCACGCACTCCCGGAAGGTGCCTTCCTCGGTGGTATACATCACGATCCGGTCCATGGCACTGCAGCGGGGGCAAACCGCCCCGGCGATGAAGCGTTTCTTCAAGCTGGCTCTCCCGCGGCTGAGGCCGCCCGATCCGATTCAGTGATACCCGACTGGCGCAGCAGAGGCTCCTCGCTGGGGTCGCGCCCCCGGAAGGCCCGGTAGAGCGCCGCCGGTTCGCGTGAACCACCCTTTTCCAGAATATTCTCGCGGAAAGCGCGCCCCGCCTCCGGATCAAAAATGCCCTGTTCCTCGAACAGCGAGAAGGCATCCGCCGCCAGTACCTCGGCCCACTTGTAGCTGTAGTAACCCGCGGCATAGGGGCCGGCAAAGATGTGGGCGAAGGACTGCGGGAAACGGTTGAACGCCGGTGGATGCACCACGGCCACCTGGTTGCGGACCTCGGTCAGAAGCGCCAGCGGGTCCACGGGGTCAGCCGGGTCGTATTCGCTGTGCAGCCGGAAATCAAACAGCGAGAACTCCAGCTGGCGCACCATCTGCATGCCGCTCTGGAAGTTGCGCGCCGCCAGCATGCGTTCGAGCATGTCGTCCGGAAGCGGTTCGCCGGTCTCGTGATGGCCGGCAATCAGCGCCAGTGATTCACGGTCCCAGCACCAGTTCTCCAGGAACTGGCTGGGCAGCTCCACCGCGTCCCAGGCCACGCCGTTGATGCCGGAAACATCCGCCACGTCCACCCGGGTGAGCATGTGGTGCAGCCCATGGCCGAACTCATGGAAGAGCGTCACCACCTCATCATGGGTCAGCAACGAAGGCTGATCGCCCACGGGGGGCGTGAAGTTGCAGGTCAGGAAGGCGACCGGGAGCTGCACGCTGCCGTCGTCATGGCGCCAGCGGACACGGCAGTCGGCCATCCAGGCGCCACCCCGCTTGCCCTGGCGGGCGTAGAGATCCAGATAGAAGAAGGCCACGGGCTCGCCGCCGCGCTCCATGCGGTAGGCGGTCACGTCGTCGTGCCAGGCGGGGATGCTTTCATCCGCCACGATGCGCACCTCGAACAGCTTCTCGACCACCCGGAACAGGCCGCTGATCACCCGGTCCACCGGGAACCAGGGCCGGACCTCCTCCTCGGAAATACTGAACCGCGCATGACGCAGCTTCTCCCCGTAATACCCCAGGTCCCAGGCTTCCAGCGGCTCGGGCCCGCCCTGTTGCCGGGCAAACTCACGCAGTTCCTCGAGCTCACGCTCGGCGACCGGCCGGGCGCGCCCCGCCAGCCGGTTCAGGAAGCCCAGCACCTCCTCCTCGCTGGCCGCCATCTTGGTGGCCAGGCTCAGCTGGGCGTAGTTGTCGTACCCCAGAAGCTGGGCCTGTTCGTGACGGCGCTTCAGGATCTCGTCGATCAGCGGGCTGTTGTCCCAGCGCCCGGCATCCGGGCCCTGGTCCGACGCACGGGTGGTGAAGGCCTCGTACACCTCGCGGCGCAGTGCGCGGTTATCACAGTAGGTCAGCACCGGATAGAAGGAAGGAAAATCCAGGGTGATCACCCATCCGTCCAGGCCACGCTGCTGCGCCGCCTGGCGGGCACTGTCCATAGCGGTCTGGGGCAACCCCGAGAGCTCGGATTCATCGGTCACGTGACGGTACCAGTTCTGGGTGGCGTCCAGCACATTGTCACCGAAACGGCTCTCCAGATCCGCCAGTTCCTGGGAAAGAGTGGCGAAACGCGCCTTCTGCGCCTCCGGCAGATCCACGCCGCCGAGCCGGAAGTCGCGCAGGGTCTGGCGGATCGCTTCCTGTTGATCCTCCCTCAGCTGCGGGAATTCATCGCTTTCCGCCAGCCGCTTGTAGGTCTCGCACAGCGCCGCGTTCTGGCTGATCTCGGAACCGTATTCGGTGATCTTCTGGAGGCAGCGCTTGTGCACCTCGCGGATGGCTTCGTCGTTCATGACGCCATTGAGGTGCGAGAGGATCGACCAGGCGTTATTGAGGCGGTCGTCCAGGACCTGCATCGGCTGTGCCAGGCTCTCCCAGGTCGGGGCCTGCTGCTCCGCCAGTTCCGCCACGCGTGCCCGGTTCTCCTTCAGGATCCGGTCGATGGCCGGCTCCATGTGCTCGACATCAATGGCATCGAACTGCGGCAGCTGGTCCTGAGCCAGCAGAGGATTGTTCATGGAGCGTCTCCTGCGTGTGACCTTGATGCAATCATGATGACATACTTCCCGTAACCACCCTAAGTTCAGATGGAGGACCCACCGTGACCCGGATCCGCAGCCACAAGGGCGATCACCCCCAGCTCGGGGACCGCGTATGGATTGATCCCACCGCCACCGTCATCGGCGACGTGGTGCTGGGCGACGACTGCTCGGTCTGGCCCATGACCGCCATAAGGGGCGATATGCACCGCATCCGCATCGGCAACCGCTGCAGCATCCAGGACGGTTCCGTCTGCCACATCACCCACGCCGGCCCCTACAACCCGGACGGCTTCCCCCTCACTGTGGGCGATGATGTCACGGTCGGGCACAAGGCCCTGCTGCACGGCTGCACCATCGGCAGCCGGGTGCTGGTCGGTATGGGCTCCATCATCATGGACGGTGCCGTCGTGGAGGACGAAGTCATCATTGCCGCCGGCACCCTGGTACCGCCGGGCAAGACCCTGGAATCCGGCTACCTGTACCGCGGCAGCCCAGCACGCCAGGCCCGCCCCCTCACCGACGAGGAGCTTGAGTTCTTCACCTACACTGCCGGAAATTACGTCAAGCTCAAGGACGAATTCCTTGCCGATGCCCCTTGAAAATACGCAGGCAGTCCCTACCTATCCAACAGGGCGTTAGGGAAGCGGACTGATGATCCGGCGCCGGTCAGCCACGCTCCCCCCTGATGAAGCTGTTGTCCCGACATGATTTCAGGTTCGTTGAGAGGAGGTGATAACCATGACAGCCATGACCCGCTGGAACCCCTTTGCCGAGTTCGAGGACATTCTCGATCGCTATAACCGCCAGGTGGCCGGCCGCAATGCGGCCCCGGCCACCAACGGCAACCGGGAGATCCTGCAGAAAACCGACTGGGCACCCTCGGTGGACATCACCGAGAACAAGGATGCCTTCGTCATAACCGCGGAACTGCCCGGAATCCGGAAAGAGGATGTGAATGTCTCGGTGCAGGATGGCGTCCTCACCATTCAGGGTGAGCGCAGCTTCGAGAACACCGAGGACGAGGCCAAACGGCACCGTGTGGAACGGTTCTACGGCCACTTCGCCCGCAGCTTCTCGCTGCCGGATAATGTGGACGACGAGAACATCAAGGCCAACTACCACGATGGCGTGCTTGAGCTGACCCTGGCCAAGCAGGAGAAGGCCAAGCCCCGGGCCATCGAGGTGGAAGTCAACTGACCCCTCGGGGCAGGACGCCCCATGGTGCTCCGGCGCCGGCTCTGCCGGCGCCTTTTTTATGCCCGGAACTCAGCTCCCGGTGTCACAGTCCGGCTCATAGATCTCGATCTCCACCCGCCGGTTCTTCTCCCGCCCCTCCGGCGTATCGTTATCGGCGATAGGGCGGGTTTCGGCACGTCCTGCCGCCACCACGTTTTCCGCCGGTATGGCGCGGTTGAGCACCAGCTCATGCACCAGGGAAGCAGCACGCGCCGCGGACAGATCCCAGTTGGAGCGGTAACGGTCACTGACGATGGGCCGGTTGTCCGTATGGCCGGTGACGATCACCTCGCCGTCACAGCGGGCTACAATATCCACGATGTCGTCCACCACAGGGCGGATATCCGGAATCAGTTCGGCACTACCCACCGGAAAGGTCGCCTCGTCATTGAAACGGATCACCACCCGCTGGCGGTCAAACCCGACGTCAATCTGCTCCTCACTGACCGCATCCTCCATTTCCGAGATCAGCATGCTGGCGAGCTGTTCCACCCCGGGGTGTACATCCGGGCGGGCCGGCTCCGCCGAGGCCTGATCCCGGAGCATGGCGTCGCCCTCGGAAGGGGCCGCGGGTGCCCCGTCCATGGGGATGGGAACATCCTCGCTGATGGCCGGCGACTCCGTATCCTCATCCGCCAGCCCCTGGGGCTCGGGCATCCGATCGGGCGCCATATTGAACGCCTCAACCAGGGACGTGACCATGGCCCGGTACTTCTCCGCATCCATGCTGGAAAAGGACAGCATCAGGATGAAAAAGGTCATCAGCAGCATGAACATGTCCGCCAGGGTGGTCATCCACCCCGGCGAGCTGCTGCTGGTGTTGCCGCGTCGGGGCCGGCGCTTCGGCAGTGCCGCCATCAACGCCCTCCGTCAGGCCTGTCGGCCCTGGTCGAGGCGCTGACGCGCCTCGGGTGAGAGGTAGGCGGCCAGCACATCCTGCATGACGCGCGGGTTCTGGCCCTGCAGGATGTTCTGCATGGAGGTCAGCACCAGGGTCATGTTGCGCTGCTCGTCCTGCATCTTGAGCTGGAGCTTGTCCGCCAGCGGCAGGAAGATCACCTGGCCGATGGCCACGCCATAGAAGGTGGTCAGCAGGGCCACCGCCATGGCGGGGCCAATGCCCGACGGGTCATCCATCTGGTTGAGCATCTGCACCAGCCCCACCAGTGTGCCGATCATGCCCAGCGCCGGCGCGGAGTCGCCAATGCCCCGGAAGACCCTTTCAGCATTCTCATAGCGCTCCAGCGTCTGCTGGAACTCGTGGGTCATGGCTTCTTCGATGAATTCCGGCGGATGACCGTCCACGGCCAGCTCAATGCTTCTGGCCAGGAACCGGTAGCGGGTGTCGTAATCCTCCAGGCCCAGGATGCCTTTCTTGCGGACGATGTCCGCCAGGTCCCGGATCTGCAGGATCAGGTCCAGGGGCTCCTCGGTGCGGTCCCGGAAGGCCTCGCCAAACGCCATGCGGAAGGCGCTGACCACCGAGGTCATGCGGTGCTTGATGAGGGTCACCGCCAGGGTGCCCACCACCACGATGAGAAAACCGGGAATATTGAGGAAGGACGCGAGACCGGAACTGGTGGCGATCGCGGCAACAATGGTGGTGATGCCGACCAGCAGGCCGAGCAGTGTCAGAAGATCCATGGCGCCTCACTGTCTCTGAAAGGGGCCGGGAATTCCTCCCGGCTGGCCTCCATGGCCCCAGCATAGTCCAGATTCAGCGGAACAGCCTTCAGTCGGGGCGCAGCATGGCCATTACCGGACCTGTGTCCGGGCGCACCTGGCGCCACTTCAGGAAGGATTCCGCCGCCTGTTCAACCAGCATGCCCAGCCCGTCAAGGCGCAGCCCGGAACCCTGCTGGCGTGCCCAGGCGTTGAAGGCGGTCTCCGCCTGGCTGTACATCATGTCGTAGCAGACGGTTGCCGGGTTGACGAGGCCGCCCGGCAACGGTGGCAACTCGCCCTGCAGGCTGGCACTGGTGCCGTTGATGATCACATCGAAGGGCCCGAGCAGAGCCTCAAAGGTGCTGGCCGCCACGGCACCGGTATCCCCGAAGAGATCCCGCAGCCCCTCGGCGCGCGCCAGTGTGCGGTTGGCGATCACCACTTCCGCCGGTGCTTCCTTCAGCAATGGCTCCAGGATGCCGCGCACGGCGCCGCCGGCGCCCAGCACCAGAATCCGGGCACCGGCCAGGGTCACGCCGTTGTTCACACGCAGATCCCGCACCAGCCCGGCACCATCGGTGTTGTCCCCGACCAGGGTACCGTCCGTCTCCCGCCAGAGGGTGTTCACCGCGCCCGCCCGGGCTGCCCTGGGCTCATGGCGGCCGGCGGTCTCCCAGGCCTGCTGCTTGAACGGCACCGTCACGTTGAGCCCGGCACCGCCCTCCGCAAAGAAGCGCTCGACGCTATCCCGGAACCCTTCCAGCGGTGCCAGAAGCCGCTCATAGACCAGGGACTCACCGGTCTGTTCAGCAAATGCCGTATGGATGCGCGGCGACAGGCTGTGCTCAATGGGGTTGCCGACCACGGCGTAGCGGGCCTGTTCACTCATCCGTTTCCTCCAGCCAGTTGCGGGGTTGCAGAAAGTAGTCACTCAGCCGCGCCTCGGGCGTTCCGGATTCCGGCTGCCAGTTGTAGTCCCAGCGCACCAGCGGCGGCAGGGACATCAGGATGGACTCCGTGCGCCCTCCGGACTGCAGCCCGAACAGCGTGCCCCGGTCGTAGACCAGGTTGAACTCGACGTAGCGCCCCCGGCGGTAGAGCTGGAACTGACGCTCGCGCTCGCCATAGGGCGTATGGCGGCGTGCCTCCACAATGGGCACATAGGCCGGGAGGTAGCTGTCCCCGATGGAACGCATCAGTTCAAAGCTGTGCTCAAAGGAGCCCTCATTGTAGTCGTCGAAGAAGAGCCCGCCGATGCCGCGCTGTTCGCCACGGTGCTTGAGGTGGAAATAGTCGTCACACCACTGGCGAAAGCGGTGCCAGGTGTCATCGCCGGCCGGGGCGCAGGCTTGCCGGGCCGTTTCGTGCCAGTACCGGCAGTCCGCCACGAAGCCGTAATAGGGCGTCAGGTCGAAGCCACCACCGAACCACCAGACCGGATCGCGGCCTTCCGGCCTGGCAATGAAGAAGCGCACGTTGGCGTGGGAGGTGGGCACATAGGGATTACGCGGATGGATCACCAGCGATACACCCATGGCCTCCCAGCTCGCACCCGCCAGCTCCGGACGGCTGGCGGACGCCGAGGGCGGCAGTTCCGCGCCCATGACGTGGGAGAAATTCACGCCGCCCTTCTCGAACAGATCCCCGTCCTCAATCACGCGGCTGCGGCCACCTCCGCCGGCTTCCCGCTCCCAGGTCTCCTCCCGGAAACCGGCACCGCCATCCAGCTCGCCCAGGGTTTCGGTAATCCGGTCCTGGAGATCAATCAGGTACTGGTAGACGGCGTCCGGGTCAGGGGTGTTGTTCATGGGTGCTCCTCGGCGGTCCGTGGGCGGGCATTGTCAGTCACGCAGAAGGGTACCATCCATGGGGTCGATGATGCGGCTCGGGCGTCGGGCGCCACCCAGGGCTCCGGTTAGGATACCATCCAGCTCACTGCCGAATGCCCGGTGGATCTGCCAGGGCCAACGCAGCGGCGAACCGCCGGCGCGATTGCAGGAGGTGGATACCAGTGGCCCACCGAAAGCCCGACACAGACGCCGGACCTGGGGGTGCTCGGGCACCCGCACGGCCACCCGTTCGTGGTCGCCGCGCACCAGGGAAGGCACACGCTGGTCGGGATCCGGCAACAGCAGGGTATTGGGGCCGGGCCAGTAGTCGTCCACCGCCTTCCGGAGCGCTGCTGGCGCGTCCGCCAGCAGGAAATCCAGCTGCCGCGTATCCGCCGCCACCAGGATCAGGCCCTTGTGCCAGGGCCGGCCCTTGAGCGCCAGGATCCGCTCCACGGCCTCCGGGTCCCAGGGGTCACAGCCCAGTCCCCAGACCGCCTCCGTGGGGTAGGCCCAGACGCCGCCGGCCATGAGTGAATCCACTGCCTGTTCAATATGCCACCAGTCCGGGCTCCGCGCTGCCACCGGTACCTCCGTCTCCAGAATCGTCAGGCGGAAGTCTATCCCCAGCGGCGGCCCACGTCAGCCCGATCGGCGTCGATAGCCGCCCGGCGTTGATTCCACCAGCCCCTCCATCTCCAGCAGCAGCATGGCCTGGAGCAGGTCGGCGGCTGCCATGCCCGTGGCCCGGCAGAGACGGTCCGAGTCCACCGGTTCATAGGTCACTGCATCCAGAACACGACGGCTGTCATCATCCAGGTGTGCCGGCGTGTGAGCGGCTTCCGGTTGGGTCTGCGACGGCAGGGACTCCCAGACACCCAGCTCCGAAACAATGTCCTCCACTGTCTCCACCAGCACTGCGCCTTCCCGGATCAGGCGATGACAGCCCCGGACGCCTGGCTGATGGATGGACCCGGGAATGGCGAAGACCTCCCGCCCCTGCTCCATCGCCAGCCGTGCCGTGATGAGCGAGCCGCTGCGCAGCCCGGCTTCCACCACCAGAACCCCCCGGCAGAGCCCGCTGATCAGGCGGTTGCGCTGGGGAAACAGGTGGGCACGGGCCGGGGTTCCCGGAGGCAGCTCCGAGACCAGAAGCCCTCCGGCCTCCAGCATGTCCCTGGCCAGCGCCTCGTGGCGGCGCGGATAGGGGCGGTCCACGCCGTTGGCGAGGATGCCCACGGTGGCACCAGCGCCTTCCAGCGCGCCCTTGTGGGCCGCCCCGTCAATGCCGAGGGCCAGGCCACTGACCACGCTGAAGCCACCCTCGGCCAGGGCATGGGCAAAACGCCGCGCATGGTTGAGGCCGTCGCGGCTGGCGTGCCGGCTGCCGACCATGGCGAGGCAGGGGCGATTGAGCCCGTTGATGTCACCCCGGCAGTAGAGCACTGGCGGAGGGCCATGGATGTGTCTCAGCGTCTCGGGATAGGCCGGATCCCGCCAGTGGATAACACGGATCCCGAGCTCCCGGCACTGCTGCCGGGCATGATCCAGGCGTTTTCGCGTGGTGGGCTCCAGCCCCTGGGCCTGCCAGGCGGTCAGGGACTGGCGGGTGGAGGGCGGCAGACCGAGGGCCCGCAGGCTGTCCGGCGTCATGGCCAGCAGCCGTGTGGGGTCCTCAAGCTGATCCAGCACCACCTGCCAGTGCTCCGGATTCATGCCCGGCAGCAGCGCCAGAAGATGATGGGCATCGCCCGTCTCCGGGCCGGGGAGGGTGGGTCGTTCCATGACCGTCATCGGTGACTTCCTCTGTCAGAAAGGTTGTTTCAGGGGTTACGGACCTCGTCCATGATCTCCAGTGGTCGCGTCGCCTGCAGCACCAGCCCGTAGCTGAGCTTCTCATAGGTGCGGAAGACCATCAGCAGCCCGGCCCGTTCCGACGGCAGCTGCAGCAGTTCATCCGTCACCGGGTCCCGCGCCTGGTTGCCCTGCTTGTAGGCCGCCAGCACATGACCCGGCTCCAGGCCCTCGCGTTCACCGCGGTTGATGGTGACCACATTATACTGGCCGATGTTGCTGACGCCATCCTCGACATCGATCATCTGCCCCCGGATCTCGGTCCCGGGCGCGCGGGGCTGGAAGCGCGTGGTGATCTCGCGTGCCTCGGTGGGCAACAGCCGGTCCTTCGCTTCAATCTCTTCACGGCTGGCGGTCAGATCCACGCTCAGAAGCTCACCGTTGACCTCGGCCACACGACCACGGCCCATGGAACGTGCCTCCAGACCCAGGAATTCACCGGTTTCCGGATCCACGTGCCGCGTGCCGCGCCGGAACACCGCCAGGGTCTCCCGGGGCTGCGCCTCGCCTCTTGCGTAGACCCGATCCCCGGCACCCGTGATCGAACGCCGATCCCGGCCCTGCACGATATAGGGCGCTTCCTCCAGCGTGGACTCATCAACGATGCGCGTGTTGGACAGGAAGCTCCGGATCTCCTCCAGTGGAATGGTGGGAATGGGGGTGTCCAGCGGGGTTTCCTTCACCTCCGGGGAGAGCTTGATTTCCCGGTCCGTGTCCTTGGCCCGCGTCAGCCGCGGCTGGCCATCCACCCAGGTCAGTTCCAGGACATCGCCCGGGTAGATCAGGTGCGGATTGTCCACCTGGGGGTTGGCCTGCCAGATCTCCGGCCAGTTCCACGGTTCCTTCAGGAAGCGTGCGCTGATGTCCCAGAGTGTATCCCCGGGCTGGACGGTATACTGCTCGGGATGGTCATCCCGCAGCTGTGTCTCGGCCATGATCCCGGTGGCGCCCAGCCCGAGGGCCACCGTGAGCAGAATCGACAGAATCCTCATGCTCGGTTTCCTTGCTGGCTTGTCTCGATCGATCGACGTCATTATTTCACCACTATAGAAGAAATAACGCCATTTGCGATCCCAGTGGGTGGACCCTGTCCACAACACTGCAATGATTTGTAAGCGCCGCGGTTTGTGCGGCCATTGCCTGATGCGTGATAATGACGCCAGTAACCCTTCGGAGCAGCACCATGACTCTCAGTATTCTGGAATTTCCGGACCCGCGGCTGCGGACCGTTGCCGAGCCGGTGACGTCCGTCGATGACAGCATCCGGCGCCTGGTCGATGACATGATCGAAACCATGTATGAGGCGCCGGGCATCGGGCTGGCCGCCACCCAGGTGAACGTCCACCGGCGGGTACTGGTGATCGATCTTTCCGAGGACCAGAGCAACCCCCGGGTATTCATCAACCCTGAACTCGAGATCCCCGAGAGCGAGAAGGAGCCCATGCAGGAAGGCTGCCTCTCCATTCCGGGCGTCTACGAGGATGTCTCCCGTCCGCAGTCCGTGCGGGTCCGGGCACTGGACTACCACGGTGAGCCCTTCGAAGAGGAGCACAGCGGTCTCATGGCGGTCTGTCTGCAGCATGAGGTGGATCACCTGAACGGTAAGCTCTTCATCGACTATCTGAGCCAGCTCAAGCGCAGCCGCATCCGGCGCAGGGTCGAGAAACAGCAGCGCCAGAAAGCCTCCTGAGGAGTCACTGAACCGTGCGGATCGTTTTCGCGGGCACCCCGGATTTTGCCGCGGCCAGTCTCAGCGCCCTGATTGAAGCGGGGCACGAGATCCTGGCCGTCTATACCCAGCCGGACCGCCCCGCCGGGCGGGGCCGAAAGGCACGTCGCGGCCCGGTATCCCAGCTGGCCCATGACCACGGGCTCCGGATTGAACAGCCCGAAAGCCTGCGCAACAGGGAAGCGCAGGCCACGCTGAGGGAGCTGGCCCCGGATGTGATGGTGGTCGCCGCCTATGGCCTGATCCTGCCCCAGTCCGTTCTGGACATCCCGGACCACGGCTGCCTGAACGTCCACGCCTCGCTGCTGCCACGCTGGCGCGGGGCCGCGCCCATCCAGTGGGCCATCGCCGCCGGCGACAGCGAGACCGGCATCAGCATCATGCAGATGGACGCCGGGCTGGATACCGGGGATGTGCTCAGCCGCCACCGCCTTACCATCGCGGACGACGAGACGGGTGGCAGCCTTCACGACCGGCTGGCCGGGCTTGGTGGCGAAGCCATCACGGCAGCACTGCACGAACTGGCGCACGGCAGCCTGGACCCCGAACCCCAGGATGATCACAGGGCCTCCTATGCGCGCAAGCTCGAGCGCAGCGATGGCCGCATCGACTGGCAGGGATCGGCGCAGTCCCTGGCGCGCCGCGTCCGCGCTTTCAATCCCTGGCCCATGGCTCACACCACGGTGGATGACGGGGCTCTGCGCGTGCTCTTTGCGGAACCGGTGAACACCGAGGTGACGGATGCCGAGCCGGGGACGGTTCTCGAGCGCGAGCCCGCCGGAGCACTGGTGCAGTGCGGTGAGGGCGTCATCCGCCTCACCCGGGTCCAGCTGCCCGGCGGCCGCCCCCAGTCCATCCAGGACCTCATCAATGGCGGCAGGCCCGTGCTCCTCACCGGTCAGAGGCTGGGAGCATGAGCGGCGTGACAGGGGGCTCCCTGCGCGCCACGGCAACCCGCATCATCCACCAGGTGGTTCACAGCGGCCAGTCCCTTGGGCAGATCCTGCCCCCCGCCCTTGAGGGTCTGCCGGCGGATGAGCGCGGCCGGCTTCAGGACTGGTGCTTCGGCAGCTGCCGCTGGTGGCACCGCCTCAACGCGGAACTCCAGCAGCGGCTGCACAAGCCCCTGCCGAAACGCCATGCGCAGCTGGAGTCCCTGTTGATTCTCGGTCTCTACCAGCTTCGCCACACGCGGATAGCACCCCATGCGGCCATTCACCAGAGCGTCGAGACCGCCAGGGAACTCGGCGCGCACCAGCTCACCGGCCTGGTCAATGGCATACTCCGGAAAAGCCTGCGTGACGGCGAATCAGAGCCCGTTACCGATGCCATCCGCTACAGCCATCCGGAATGGCTGGTAGCCAAGCTCAGTGCCAACTGGCCGGAGCACTGGCAGGCTATGCTGGAGGCGAACAACCGCAGGGCCCCCATGAGCCTGCGCTATCATACCGGTCATCATGACCAGGCCAGTGCCCTGGCAGCACTGGCGGACGCCGGGCTGTCCGCACAACCCGGCCAGCTCGCGCCCCATGCCCTGCAGCTGGATGAAGCCTGCCCCGTGGAACGCATTCCAGGCTTCGCCGAAGGCCACTTCAGTGTGCAGGACGAAGCCGCGCAGCTGTGTACCCAACTGCTTGAGCTGGCCCCGGGCCAGCGGGTGCTGGACGCCTGTGCTGCCCCCGGCGGCAAGACCGGCGCCATCCTGGAGCACGAACCGGACCTCACGGAAGTAGTAGCGCTGGACTCGGACCGGGACCGACTCGGGCGGATCACCGAAAACCTTGAACGCATCGGCGCCGGCGCCCGGCTGGTGGCGGCGGATGCCGGCGATCCGGACGCCTGGTGGGACGGCACCGCGTTCGACCGCATCCTGCTGGATGCCCCCTGCAGTGGCACCGGTGTGATCCGCCGCCACCCCGACATCAAGCTGCTGCGCCGCGAGACCGACATCCGCGAGCTGGCGGATACCCAGCTGCGCCTGCTGGAGGCCTGCTGGCAGACGCTGGCCATCGGCGGCCGGCTGGTCTACGCCACCTGCTCTGTGCTTCAGCAGGAGAATGCGCGTATCATACAGCGCTTCATCAATGGCCACATGGATGCCCAGCTGGTCCCCATAACGCTGGACTGGGGCATCGAGACCGGTTACGGTCGCCAGTTAATCACGGGGGAGCGGGAACAGGACGGCTTTTTCTACGCCTGTCTGGAGAAAAACCCGGCCCACTGGGTCTGACGGATCCGGCAAGGGAGTCAGCAGTTACCCATGAAGATCATCATTCTCGGCGCCGGTCAGGTTGGGGGTACGCTCGCTGAAAACCTGGCCAGTGAGGCCAACGACATTACCGTGGTGGACAACAATCCAGGCCGGCTGCGCGAGCTCCAGGACCGGCTGGACATCCAGTCCGTGCTGGGGCGCGGCTCCTATCCGCGCGTGCTCAAGCAGGCCGGGGCCCAGGACGCGGACATGCTGATCGCCACCACCAACAGTGATGAGGTCAACATGGTCGCCTGCCAGGTGGCCTGGACCTGCTTCCGCACCCCCACCAAGATCAGCCGTGTACGCACCGGCGCCTACCTCGCCCGCCCGGAGCTGTTCGACCGGGACAAGAAGGAAGGCTTCCCCATTGACGTGCTGATCAGCCCGGAGCAGGTGGTGACCGAGCACATCACGCGCCTGATCGAATACCCCGGCACCCTCCAGGTTCTGGACTTCTCCCGGGGGCTGGCACGGCTGGTGGCGATCCGCGCCAGCGAGGGCGGCCCACTGGTGGGGCATGAGCTGTCCTACCTGCGCGCGCACATGCCGCGCATCGACACCCGGGTCGCAGCCATCTTCCGGCGCGACCGGCCCATCATTCCCCAGGGCGACACCGTGATCGAGGAGGGCGACGAGGTCTTCTTCATCGCCGCCAGTGACCATATCCGCGCGGTCATGAGCGAACTCCAGCCCCTGGAGAAGCCCTACAAGCGCATCATGATCACCGGTGGCGGCAACATCGGCCACCGCCTGGCACGCACTCTGGAGGATCGCTTCCGGGTTCGGATCATCGAGCGCAGTCAGGACCGCTGCATCGAACTGTCGGAGAACCTGGACAACACCATCGTTCTCCAGGGCGATGCCGCCAACAAGGACCTGCTGCTGCAGGAGAACATCGAAGACACGGACGTGTTCTGCGCCGTCACCGATGACGACGAAGCCAATATCATGGCCTCGATGCTCGCCAAGCGCCTGGGCGTTCGCAAGGTGATGACACTGATCAACAATCCGGACTACGTGGACCTGATCCAGGGCGGTGAGATCGACGTGGCGATCTCGCCGCAGCAGACCACCATCGGCAGCCTGCTCACGCATGTGCGCAAGGGCGATGTGGTCAATGTTCATTCACTGCGTCGGGGCGCGGCCGAGGCCATCGAAGCCATCGCCCACGGCGACCAGCGTTCTTCCAAGGTCGTGGGGCTGCGGCTGGACGAAATCCCGCTGCCGGAAGGCACCACCATCGGCGCCATTGTGCGCGACAACGAGGTGCTGATCGCCCACGACCACGTCCGGGTCCAGCCGGACGATCACGTCATCCTCTTCCTGGTGGACAAGACACGGATCCGGGAAGTGGAGAAGCTCTTCCAGGTCGGACTCACGTTCTTCTAGAAGGGCACGCCATGCGTTACGGAGTCATTGCCAGAATCCTCGGCCTGCTGATGATGCTCTTCAGCCTGACGCTGCTGCCACCGATTCTGGTATCGCTGATCTATCAGGACGGGCAGTCTCTCGCATTTCTGGAAGGGTTTGCAGTCGTTCTTCTATCCGGGGCACTGATCTGGTGGCCCAACCGTCGGAACAATATGGAGTTGCGGGTACGCGATGGCTTCCTGATTACATCGCTCTTCTGGGTTGTTCTCAGCGTATCGGGGGCCGTTCCGTTCTTCTTCAGTTCCGAACCCAGTATGGTATTCGTCGATGCTCTTTTTGAATCTGTTTCCGGACTGACGACGACTGGCGCGACTGTGCTGACCGGTCTTGATGGCCTTCCCAAATCGATCCTCTGGTACCGGCAGCAGATTCAGTGGCTGGGCGGCATCGGCATCATCGTCCTGGCAGTCGCTATGCTGCCCATGCTGGGTATCGGGGGCATGCAGCTGTATCGAGCTGAGGTCCCCGGACCAGTCAAGGACAGCAAGCTCACACCACGCATTGCGGAAACCGCAAAAGCGCTTTCCTATATCTACGTGATACTGACCATTGCCTGCGCCCTGTCCTACTGGGCGGCTGGAATGACGCTTTTTGATGCGATCGGTCACAGCTTTGCGACCATCGCCACAGGTGGGTTCTCCACCCATGATGCCAGTTTCGCCTATTTCGACAGCTCAACCATTGAACTGATCGGCTCTCTTTTCCTGTTCCTGAGTGGCATCAATTTCGCTCTGCATTTCATGGCGTGGAATCAAAAGGGGCCCGGTCAGTACATCAGAGACCCTGAATTCCGCTTCTATGCAGGCGTAATGGCCGGGGGCTGCATCATTACGATCGTCCTGCTTTTGATCAACGACGTCTATGTCCCCCTCAGCAGCATTTCCAAAGGTCTTTTCCAGGTACTCTCCGTTGCGACAACGGCCGGGTTTGGAACGGGGGATTTCGCATCCTGGCCCGGAATCCTTCCGGTCATGCTGATTCTCATGGCCTTCATGGGGGGCTCCGGAAGCTCAACGACCGGCGGAATGAAAGCCATGCGGATCCTGTTGATCTATCGTCAGGGTGCACGGGAAATCCGCCGGATCCTTCACCCCAATGCGGTTATTCCCATCAAACTTGGTAACCGTCCGGTTTCCGACCGCATCCTCCAGGCAGTCTGGGGCTTCTTCTCCATGTATATGGTGGTGTTCGTTGTACTGCTGATGATCAACCTCGCGGTGGGTCTGGATCAGGTCACCGCGTGGACCGCCGTTGTGGCCACCCTGACCAACCTGGGTCCGGGTCTCGGCGAGGTCTCGAGCACTTTCCAGACCATGCCGGATCTCACCAAGTGGGGCGGCATGGCGGCGATGATCCTGGGGCGCCTGGAAATCTTCACCCTGCTGGTGCTGTTCACCCCGGAATTCTGGCGGCGCTGAGCGGCCAATGTGACGACCATTGAGAACTACGCTGGAAATACCTAATTACGGATTCCCTGAAAATCGGTAACCAACACCCGGCTCAGTCTCTATGTAATGCTGCTCGGTGGGATCATCTCCAAGTTTCTGCCGGAGTTTTCCGATAAGAACGCGCAGATAGTGCGTATCTTGAGTATGAGTAGGACCCCATACCTCCTTCAGAAGCTGTGGTTGCGTTACAATGCGCCCGGCTTCCTTCATCAGAACCTGAAGCACAGCAAATTCCTTGGGTGTCAGTCGCACCTGGTCTCCCTGCCGGTAGATCCGTCTATTGCTCAGATCAATACTCAGGACACCATCATCAAAAATCGCCCAAGCGTTGGATCCAGTCGTCTGATTGTCCTGGATCCTGAGCTGGCTGCGCACCCGCGCCAGAAGCTCTTCGATGCCGAATGGTTTAGTGACATAGTCGTTCGCCCCAAGGTCAAGCGCTTTAACCTTTTCCTGTTCCCGATCCCGGACTGAAAGAACGATGACGGGCACCGATGACCATTCCCTCAGTGACCGGAGCACCTCTGTTCCGTCACAGTCAGACAGCCCAAGGTCCAGGATGACCAGGTCTAGGGGCTTGCGTGCGCAGTGCGCCAGACCAGCCTCGCCCGTGGGCGCTTCATGGACCTCATAGCCCTCGGTCTTGAGGCTGATCTGCAGAAAGTGGCGGATCTGGGGTTCATCATCCACGACCAGTATCCGGGCGAGAGCCGGTGCGGTATCTTTATCAGTCATTCAGCTTCTTCCTGAACCTCCTGATCCTCAGAGGGTGCCAGTGACGGCAGTGTGATCTCGATGGTCGTGCCACGGCCCTCGGGGCCCTCCAGCGCCTGGATACGTCCCCCATGGGCCCCCACCATCCCCTGGCAGATGGCAAGGCCCAGGCCGCCGCCATGGGAGCCGCGATCCCCGTCGCCGCCGGTGAAGAACATGTCGAACACCTGGTCCCGGTGTTCCTCGGGAATACCCGGGCCTTCATCGGTGATCGAGATAACCAGTTCATTCTCACGGTTTTCCACCTCAATATGCAGGGTTGAGTCCCGTGGAGCAAACCGCGCCGCGTTCTCAAGCACATTGACCAGGGCCTGCTCGATGAGCGCAGGGTGCACCCACAACAGCGGCAGGTTTTCCGGGATATCCCGCTGGATATGGACGTGAGTCAGCAGTTCCCGGGTCCGACGCAACGCAGAGGCCAGGATATCGGTGAATGCAATCCGGTCGCGTTCGATCTTGAGGGTACCGTGCCCGAGCTTGGCCATGTCGAGCAGGTTGCGGATGTAGCGATCCAGCCGCCGCCCTTCGCCCAGGATGGAATCCAGAAGGCTTTCCTTGTCCTCGTTGCTGAGCTTCTCGAACATGGATCGAAGCGTGCTGGCGGAGCCGATCATGGACGCCAGGGGCGTGCGCAGGTCGTGGGAGATGGAAGACAGCAGCGCCGAACGCAGGCGCTCGGTCTCTTCCGCGACCCGGGATGCGGAGAGGCTCGCGGCAAGCTCCGTCCGGGAGCAGGCGAGCGCCAGCTGATGAATATACGCATCGATTGCAAGGCTGCGGTAGTAGTCGGCCGGCTTGTTGTCCACATGGAGGCCCAGAACCGAATGGATCCGGCCGTCCACTTCAATCGGTTCAAACCGCCAGTCCAGGCTGCTCAGGGTATCGCTGTAGGCGCCACTGGGCTTGCCGTTGCTCAGCGCCCATTCGACCGCACTGTAGGCCCTGGGCTTGAGTTCAGCGCTGGGACCGCCACGGGCCACGATTTCAAGCTCCGAGGTGGCCGCATCGCGCTTGAGCAGCACAACAGGCAGTTTGGTGTTGGTATAGAGCGTATCCACGGCCTCGTTCTGCACCGAGGCAATATCGGGCGCGGCCGCGAGCCGGCGGGTATACTGGAGCAGCGCATCCGTCTGGTCATTGGAGGCCCGCAACATCTGGATCTGCTGATGGAGGCGCGCCGCAAGATTGCCACCGATAACCGCGATCACCTGGAAGAACACAACCGTCAGGATCTGGTCCGTCTCGGTCATGTTGAAGGTAAGCCGGGGCTCGGTGAAAAAGAAGTTGTACGTAAAGAAACTCAGAAGCGCGGTGAACAGCGCCGGCCTTATGCCCGTTCGGGCGGCCACCCAGAGCACGGCGGTGAGAAAGACCAGGGACAGGTTGGCCAGTGTCAGCACATGCTGGAGCAGCATGGAGATGGCTGTGGCGGCACCAACGCTTGCCGGGGCCCAGAGGTAGTCGGCCCTGCGGGTGGTCCGGTCCCGGCTGAGGCGTGTGCCCCGGCGGTGGCGGCGCGGCACCGATATGAAATGGATGTCAAAGGCTTCAGCGGTCTTCAGCAGCTTGCGGCTGGTCGAGCGCCGGAAATGCCACCAGCGGTTGTGTGAACGCCCCAGGACGAGCGTCGTGACGTTCTGTTCCCGGGCATGGGCAATGAGTTCCTCGGCAACGTCATGGCCACGGAGGGTCTTGGTGTCAGCCCCAAGGCGTGATGCCAGGGCGAAAACCCGCTCGAGCCGTTCCGCATCCTGCGAGTCCATGCGGCCGTTATCGACGGCCACCACCGTCCATGGCGCCTTGTAGCGTTCCGCGAGCCGGCGCCCGGCCCGCACCAGCGCCTCGCCCTGACCGCTGGCATCCACGGCGACGAGCAACCGGGCACGGATATGCCAGGGGCCCTCGATGCCCTTCGACTGCATATTCTCACGAACGTCCGTGTCCAGGCGCTCGGCAATGGTCTGGACCGCGAGTTCACGAAGCGCGGCCAGATTGGACGGACTGAAATAGTTTTCCAGGGCGGCCCTGGCCTGTTCCGGAACATAGACCTTGCCCTGCTGCAACCGGTCGATCAGCTCCGAGGGAGCGAGGTCCACAAGAACAATATCCCGGGCCCTCTCCAGCAGGGCATCCGGAACCGTCTCGCGCATGCGCACCCCGGTAATCCGGGCAACCACGTCCGTCAGGCTTTCCAGGTGCTGGATATTGATCGCGGTCCAGACCCCGATGCCCTGGTCCAGCAACTCCTCGATATCCTGGTACCGGCGAGGGTGCCTTGTGCCCGGGATATTGCGGTGCGCCAGCTCGTCCACCAGCAGGATCTCCGGGCGGCGTTGCAGGGCCGCGTCCAGATCAAACTCCTGGAACTGTCGCCCGGAATACTCAATGGTCTGGGTCGGGAGCTGTTCAAGTCCCTCGCACAGGGCCTGGGTCTCCGGACGGCCGTGGGTTTCGGCCACGCCTACTACCACATCCACGCCCTGGCGCTTGAGTTCATGGGCCGCCTGGAGCATCTGGTAGGTCTTGCCGACGCCGGGCGCGGCGCCGAGGAACACCTTCAGGCCGCCGGGCTGTTCACGGTTCTGGGCTTTCAGAAGCGCGTCCGGGTTCGGGCGTTGCTCGGCGCCATTACTCATTTCCGCCAGTCCTTACCATCCAGTGCCAGGTTGATTTTGAGCACATTGACCCTGGGTTGACCAAAGATCCCCCACGTTGGCCCCTGGACCTGCCGCTCAATGAGGGCCTCGACCTGGTTCACTGGCATATCCCGGGCCTGCGCAATGCGCGGCGCCTGGATCCGTGCCGCTTCCGGTGAAATGTGCGGGTCAATGCCGGAACCGGAGGCAGCGATCAGGTCCACCGGAATACGATCCGAACCAATGCCTTCGTGCTCCTGAATTGCCTGTGAGTCCTCCTTGGCCCTGGCCCGAAGGTCCGGATTGCTGGGCGCCCAGTTGGAGCCACCCACCGCCGTGGGGTCATACCCGGCCGCGGAGGGCCGACCATGGAAGTATTCCGGAGCAGAGAAAGGTTGTCCAACAAGTTCCGAACCAACGGGCTGGCCATCAGCCGTGATCAGGCTTCCCGTGGACTCGTGGGGAAACAGCAGCCCCCCGACTCCGGTGATCAGCAATGGGTACAGGCCGCCGCAGAGCAGAACAAAGACCACTGCCGCCCTGAGGGCGGACAGCCAGCTTGCCGAGGTGACGGCTTGATCATCTGCGTTGTGGGTTGTCATGGATCAGCTCCTTTAGATGAAGACGGTGATGATGAGATCCAGCACCTTGATGGTGGGGAAAGGCAGAAGCAGTCCACCAAGGCCGAAGATCAGCAGATTGCGTATGAGCAGTTGCTCGGCACTGGCCGGCTTGAACCGGACGCCGCGAAGCGCGAACGGAATCAGGGCCGGAATGACCAGGGCGTTGAACACGGTGGCCGCCAGCACGGCATTCATGGGGCTGGAAAGATCCAGTATGTTGAGCGCGCCCAGCGCCGGCGTGCTGGCCAGGAACAGCGCCGGGAGAATGGCAAAGTACTTGGCCACGTCGTTCGCCAGCGAAAAGGTGGTCAGCGAGCCCCGGGTGATCAGCAGCTGCTTGCCGATCTCAACCACGTCGATGAGCTTCCCGGGATCCGAATCCAGATCCACCATGTTGCTGGCCTCACGCGCGGCCTGGGTCCCGGAGTTCATGGCGAGCCCGAGATCCGCCTGCGCCAGTGCCGGTGCATCGTTGGTGCCGTCACCCATCATGGCCACCAGTCGCCCTTCCTGCTGCTGTTCCTCGCGGATGAACTTGAGTTTCTGCTCGGGGGTGGCTTCGGCGAGGAAATCATCGACACCGGCCTCGGCCGCGATCGCCGCCGCCGTGGTCGGGTTGTCACCGGTGATCATGACCGTCTTCACGCCCATTTCCCGCAGCCGGGCAAAGCGTTCCCGGATACCGCCCTTGATGACATCGGACAGAGCGATGACGCCCAGCACCCGGCCGCCCTCGGCGACGACGAGTGGTGTTGCCCCCTTCTGGGCGACCCGCTCGGCCAACCGGTCCGCTTCATCCGGGTAATGGCCACCCTTTTCGACCACGAAATTCCGGATGGCATCGGTCGCGCCCTTGCGAAGCTGGCGGCCATCGGGAAAATCAATGCCGGACATCCGGGTGGTTGCCGAGAACTCGACGAACCGTACGTCCTCACCGGCCTTGGCCGTGGAGCCCTGGTCCCCGGCCAGCGTGACCACGGACTTGCCCTCCGGCGTGGGGTCGGCAAGGGATGTCAGCAGCGCGGCATCGCGCAATTCCTCGGCCGCCACCCCCGGGGTGGTCTCAAAGGCGGTCGCACGCCGGTCGCCCAGGGTGATGGTGCCGGTCTTGTCCAGAAGGAGCGTATCCACGGAGCCGGCCACCTCAACCGCCTTGCCCGACTTGGCGATGACATTGGCCCGCATGGCGCGGTCCATCCCCGCAATCCCGATGGCGGGCAGCAACCCGCCGATGGTGGTGGGGATCAGGCACACCAGCAGCGCCACCAGGACCGAGTAGGACGGGTCGATGCCCACGAACCCGGAGGTCGGCACCAGTGAGACCACCACGATGAGGAACACCAGCGTCATGGCCGCGAGCAGCACGGACAGGGCCAGCTCGTTGGGGGTCTTCTGGCGCTTGGCGCCCTCGACCAGTGCGATCATCCGGTCCAGCAGGGAGTTGCCGGGGTCAACCGTGATCTCAACGACGATCTCGTCGGAAAGTACCTTGGTGCCGGCGCTCACGCCGCTGTTGTCGGTTCCGGCCTCGCGCAGCACCGGCGCGGACTCGCCCGTGACGGCGGATTCGTTGATGGTGGACGCCCCCTCGACGATCTCGCCATCGCCCGGGATCAGCTCATCCGGCCTGACCCGGACCCGGTCCCCCTTGCGGAGATCGCCCGCGGCGATGGACTCTTCGCCCTTATCAGTAACCTTTCGGGCCTGAAGGTTTTCCCGGGTGGCCCTCAATGCGCCGGCCTGGGCCTTGCCCCTGGCCTCGGCGATGGATTCCGCCCCGTTCGCGAACAGGACAGTGACCAGCAGAATCCCGGCAATGGCCAGGTCCATGCCAAAGGGCACGCCCTGGGTCATGTGCGCGCCGGCCAGAAGGGCCGTGACCACGGTTCCCACGGCCACGACGAACATCACGGGGTTACGGGCAAGCGAGCGCGGCGACAGCCGGCTCAGGGACTGGATCAGGATCTCGCCCATTTTGATGGATTGCATGGTGGTATCTGGTTTCCTGGACATGATGAACCTCCGGTCAGTGAATGGTTGCCATGGCTTCAGCAATCGGGCCGAGAATCAGGACCGGCATGAAGCTCAGCAGGGTGAACATCACGATGACGGCAAGCGTCATCAGCCCGAAGGTGCCCGTGTCCAGGCTCAGGCTGCCCCGTCCCTCGGGGGCCGTACGCTTGGAGGCGAGCGAGGCGGCAATGGCCAGGGGCGCGAGCATGGGGATGAAACGGCCCAAGATCAGGTTGACCGCGCAGGTAATGTTCCACCAGATGCTGTTGTCGTTCAGCCCCTCAAAACCCGACCCATTGTTGGCAAAGGCCGAGGTGTATTCGTAGATCACCTGGCTGATCCCGTGGTAGCCCGGGTTGGAGTTACCCGTCAGGCCCGGGAAGGCCAGGGTGACCGCACTGAACCCCAGAATCAGCAGCGGCTGGAGCAGCAGCGCAATG
Source organism: Halovibrio salipaludis (assembly GCF_002286965.1). Taxonomy (GTDB): domain Bacteria; phylum Pseudomonadota; class Gammaproteobacteria; order Pseudomonadales; family Oleiphilaceae; genus Halospina; species Halospina salipaludis. The sequence continues at coordinate 481,419 of NZ_NSKD01000001.1, forward strand.
CACACCAGCTTGATCTCGCGCGTTTCAAGCGGCTTGCCGGCGATCTCCGGCGCCCGGCCGATCATCAGCGACCCCAGGAAGGCGGCCAGCAGCAGGAACAGGAGGAAGCCGATCAGCCCGACACCAACGCCGCCAAAGATCACGTTGATGAACATATCCATGATGGGAACCATGCCGCCGATCGGGTTGAAGCTGTCGTGCATGCCGTTGACCGAGCCATTCGAGGTCTGTGTGGTCCAGCTTCCCCACAACGCCGTGGCCGTTGCCCCGAATCGCACTTCCTTACCCTCCAGGTTGGGGCCTTCCGCGGCCAGCGAGGAAAAAGCGGCGTTAGGCATGTTTTCCTGCCAGATGGCGACAGACGCCAGCCCGACGGACATGACCACCATGACACCCATGACCACCTGGGCAAGCCGCCGCCTGCCGGTGAAAAACCCAAGCGCGAAGACCAGGGCCGCCGGGATCAGCACGATGGACACGGTTTCGACGAGGTTGGACAGCGGTGTCGGGTTCTCAAGCGGAACGGCGGAGTTCGCCCCGTACCAGCCGCCCCCGTTAGTACCAAGCTGCTTGATGGCGACCATGGGTGCTACAGGTCCCACGGGAATTTCCTGTTGTTCCATGGCGACGTTCGAGTCCAGGGGCTGGACCGTCTGAGCCCCTTCGTAGGTGCTGGGCACGCCCTGGGATGCAAGCAAAAGGGCAGCCACGGCGGCCAGGGGCAGCATGACCCGGACAATCGCGCGGGTAAGGTCCTGGTAGAAATTGCCCACGGACACCCGCGCCTCCGGGCTTCCGCCGGTACGGGCATCACGGCCGCCGAAGATGGTTCGGAGGATGGCGAAGAGTGTGGCCATACCCGCTGCCGGGGTCACGACCTGGAGGGTCACAATACCGAAGGTATGCGCCAGGTAGGACAGCGACGCCTGGCCGGAATAATGCTGCTGATTGGTGTTGGTCAGGAAGGAAACAGCCGTATGCAGCGACAGGTCCCAGCTCATCCCGCCAATACCATCCGGGTTGAGAAACAGCAGCCCCTGGGCCATCAGGAGCCCGAAAATCAGCAGGCCCAGCATCAGGTGGAACTTCAGCAGGGCCCGGCCATACCCCTGCCAGGTCATGGGCTGGCCCGGGTCTATGCCACAGAGGCTGTAGAGGCCGTTTTCCACGGGGAGGAAGACCCGCCCGCCCATACCGGTTTCGCCGGAATAGACACCGGCGATGTAGCGCCCCAGCGGCCAGGCAAGCAGTAGCGTCAGCGCGTAGATAATGATGACCTCGTTCATAGCCGGTCCTCCAGGTCAATGAACCAGAAGCAGAGGGCAAAAAGCCCGACGATGATGGCGATTCCAAGCAGTGCCATGGTCAGAACCTCTCGGGCTGAAGAAGTGCCGCCACCAGATAGATCCCGATGGCCAGTGACGTGACGAGAAGCAAGGCAGACATAGTCGCGCCCTCCTTTGGTGAATGATGCTTAATGATCGCGACGGAGGGCGTAAAAATTCGATGACCAAAAGCGGCATGGGGCGTAAAGATTCCGTAAAGGATGTCACAGCCCGATGGCGGGTTTTAGATGCTTATCTGCGCGAATACGGTGTTTTTCGGCTACCATTTTGGATAGCGGCTTTTTGTGTGGGTTTTTGTGTAAGCACTGGAATTCCAGAACATTAACCCAATTCTCTCTTCCTCTTCATGGGAACTCCAGACTAGATTGCAGAACATGGAACGGATTGTCGGAACCTGGTTTCCGGTCGTCATGTTAATGCTCATGATGCTGGGCAGCGGCCAGGCAGGAGCACTTGAACTCGTCGAGGTCGATGATGAAAGGGAACTGGACCTCAGCGCTGACATGCGGTGGGTGGCCGACCCCAACTCTGAACTGAGCGCGCAATCGCTGTTACAGGCGCCTGGGGAGCCGGACTGGCAGACCACCAACGGCCGGATCCTCAACCTCGGGCTGGAGAGCGCCCCCGTATGGATGGGCGTCTGGCTCAAAAGCAGTTCGGAAATCGACCGCTATCTCCAGATAGGTTATCCACCACTGGATGATGTCCGGATCCAGCTTCTGCGGGCCATTGACGGTGAAACCGTCACCGAGGTCCACACCGGGGATACCCTGCCATTCTCATCCCGACCGATCGCGCATCACGATTTCGTGAGCCGGCTGACACTGGCTCCGGACACCCGCTACCTGCTGCTGATCCGCATCCAGACCGAAGGGGCCCTGCAGGCCCCGGTACGTCTGTGGGAGCCGGAGGCCTTCCTCAGGGATACCCAGGTGTCCTCGGCACTGCACATGATGTTCTTCGGCATCATGGGCGCGCTCGCCATCTACAATCTGCTGCTGTACTTCGCGGTACGGGATGGCGCCTATCTCTGGTACGTCCTCTATCTGCTGGCCTTCGTTCTGTCACAGGCGGCGCTGCGGGGCTTCGGTTTCCAGTACCTGTGGCCCGGCGCGCCCTGGTTCAACGGCATCAGCCTGACGGTGCTTCTCTCACTCAGCCTTGCCGCCGTGGGGTTCTTTACCCATCAGTTCCTCAATGCCCCCAGGCACAGCCGCCTGTGGTCCATCATCTTCCGGGCCATCGGCTGGTCGGGTATTGCCCTGGCCATCATCAGCGTGCTCGTGCCCTATCACATCGCCATTGCTCTGATGCTCGGGGTCGTCAGCAGCGAGGCGGTACTGGCGCTGGTGGGTGCCTGCTATCTGTGGTGGCGCGGTGAAGTGCTGGCCCGCTTCTACGTCATTGCCTGGGGCATCTTCCTGTTTGCCAACATCGCCTATACCGTCAGCAAGACCGGCGTGATTCCCACCAATATGCTGGTGGACCATGGCACCCAGATCGGCGCCGTCATCCAGATGCTGCTGCTGTCCTTTGCTCTGGCCTGGCGCATCAACCAGGAACGCGAACAGCGCCAGCAGGCCCAGGCCGAGGCGCTGCGGGTGCAGCAGGACGCCAACCTCAAGCTGGAAGCACGGGTGGAGGAACGCACCGAGGAGCTCCGCCACGCCTATGATCAGCTCAAGCAGCTGAGCGAGCTGGATGGCCTCACGCAGCTCAAGAACCGACCCTACTTTGACCAGGCCCTGGAGCGCGAATGGCGGCGCAGCTGCCGTGAGACCCATACCATGTCCCTTCTGATGCTGGACATTGATCATTTCAAGGCGGTTAACGACGACTACGGCCACCTCTGCGGTGATGACGCGCTGCGCCGGATTGCAGCGATCTGCGAAGAGGGAGTGGGACGGGTCGCCGATACCGTCGCGCGCTACGGGGGCGAGGAATTCGTGATCCTGCTGCCCATGACCGATCTCGGGGGCGCGACCCTGCTGGCCGAACGCATACGCGAGGCCGCGGCATCCGTGGAATTTGAATGGGAGGGCAACCCCATTGCGCTGAGCGTTTCCATTGGGCTGGCGTGCTGTATACCGGACTGCCAGCGGGACCATGAGTGGTTGATCCGTACCGCTGACGAAGCCCTCTATCAGGCCAAGACGCGCGGCCGTAACCGCACGGTTGTGGCCCGACAGAACGCTGATGGCGGTATCGACATGCTCACCCCCGAATCCCTTCAGGCATCCGCCGATGGCTCATCGCCCAGCGCCTGACGTTCCCATAGCCGGGCGTAACGACCGCCCAGGGCAAGCAGCTGTTCATGGGTGCCGCGTTCAACAATACAGCCGGCATCCATGACAAGGATGCTGTCCGCGTCATTCACCGTGGACAGGCGATGGGCAATGGCAAGCGTGGTCCGGTTGCTGGCGACCTCGTCCAACGCCTCCAGGATATGCTGCTCCGCCACCGAGTCCAGTGACGACGTGGCTTCGTCGAGCACCAGTATGGGCGGATCCTTGAGGATGACACGGGCGATGGCCACGCGCTGCTTCTCACCCCCGGAAAGCTTCAGGCCCCGTTCACCGACCCGCGTTTCCAGCCCCTCGGGAAGGCGTGCCACGAAGTCCTCCAGATGGGCCATGCGCAGCGCCCGCTGCAGGTCCTCCTCACTGGCATCGGGCCGTCCGTAGAGGATGTTGCGGCGCAGACTGTCGTTGAACATCACGGTGTCCTGGGGCACCACGCCGATGGCCTCGCGCAGGCTCTGCTGGGTGACCTCGCGGATATCCTGACCATCGACTGTAATGGCGCCTTCCTGCACATCGAAGAAGCGGAACAACAACCTTGCCAGGGTCGACTTGCCGGCGCCGCTGGCGCCCACCACCGCCACCCGGGAGCCGGCCGGCACCTCAAAGGAGACATCCTGCAGGATCCGCTGGTCCGGGCGATAGCCGAACTCAACATGGCGGAATTCGATCCGGCCCCCGGTGACCGCCAGTGGTTTCGCGTCCGGCGTATCCACCACTGTTGGTGGCTGTTCCAGCAACCCGAAAAGGCGCTCCACGTTGACCAGTGCCTGCCGGATCTCGCGGTAGACAAAGCCCAGGGCGTTCAGGGGAATGAACAGCTGCAGCAGGTAGGCGTTGATCATGGTGAAATCGCCCAGGGTAATGTCCCCAGCCGCCACATCCGTTACCGCCATGGCCATGACCGCAATGAGCCCGATGCCGATGATCAGGGCCTGACCGGCATTCAGCGTCGCCAGTGAAAGGCGGTTGTTGAGCCGGGCCTGTTCCCACTCGGCCAGGTTGGCATCGTAGCGCTCGGCCTCAAAGTCCTCGTTGCTGAAGTACTTGACCGTCTCGTAGTTCAGCAGGCTGTCCACCGCACGACTGTTGGACTCGTTGTCCTTGGCGTTCGCCTCGCGCACGAACCGTGTCCGCCACTCGGTGACCCGGATCGAGAACACCACGTAGATCACGACGGCCACCAGGACGGTCAGCATGTAGCCGGGATCAAAAGCGAACAACAGGATGCCGCAGACCATCACCAGTTCCAGGATAGTGGGCACGATGTTGAACAGCGTGAAGCGCAGCAGGAAGCTGATGCCATTGGTGCCGCGCTCGATATCCCGGGCGAGACCCCCGGTACGGCGGTCCAGGTGAAATCCCAGCTCCAGCCGGTGCAGATGACGGAAGACCTGCAGCGAAACACGACGCATGGCCCGCTCTGCGACGCGCGCGAAGACCGCGTCGCGCACCTCGTTGAACAGGGTGCCGCTGAAGCGCAGCAACCCGTAGGCGACCACCAGGAGAACCGGAATCCAGAGGACCATGTCGCCGCTGTCTTTCGCGTCCAGATGGTCGACGATGTATTTCAGTGCCACAGGCGTGGCCACCGTCGCCAGCTTGGCGACGATCAGGCAGGCAGCCGCGATGCCAACGCGGCCCCGGAATTCCTTCAGGTAGGGCCAGAGGCTGGCGATCACCCGCCAGTCCGGGCGGTAATCGCCCGGGTAGTCGTTATCCGCGTAGGCGCGCACTCAATGGCTCCGTCAGAGGTCTCTGTAGGGGTTGGGCTTGCCGGATGGCTGCTTGCGGAAGCGTTTGTACTCCCACTGGTACTGTTCCGGAATCCGCCGGACAACGGATTCCACGCTGGCGTTGAGGGCGGCCACCGAGGTCTCCGTGTCCTCCGCGTAGAGCCGTGGATCCGCCTCGTCCGCAACCAGGCGGAACCCGCGGGCGCCAGGCAGCCGTTCGCAATAGGTGACCACAGCCCGGGCGCCGGTTTTCTGAACCAGGCGGGAAACCAGCTTCATGGTCAGAACATCGATACCGAAGAAGGGCGCGTAGGTGCCGCCACTGGCATCCGGAACCTGGTCCGGCAGTATCCCCACAACACCGCCTTCGCGCAGGATGCTGAACAGCCGCAGCACCCCCTTGCGGTCCGCCCGGACCAGCTCCGACCCACCACGACCCCGCACCTTCGACATGTAGTCTTCCATCTCAGCCATCTTGGGCGGGCTGTAGAGCGCGGCCATGGAAAAGCGGGTGGAGTAGTAGAGCCCCAGCAGTTCCCAGTTGCCGAGATGGGGCACGATCAGCACCACGCCGCGGCCCTCGGCCCGTGCCTCGTCCAGAAGATGCTGGCCCTCGAATTCACGGATCAGGCCGAGGCAGCGCGGGACTGGGCTTTCCCACATGATGGGGATTTCCGCGATCAGCTTGCCGGTCTCCCGCAGGCTGTCGCGGGCCAGGGTACGGCGCTCGGCTTCCGGCATGTCCGGATAGGCCAGGGTGAGACTGCGCTCGGTTACCTTGCGGGTACGATCGCGCGCGGCCCATAGACAGAGGCCAACAACACGGCCCAGCGACTGGGCGAGCGCCAGCGGCAGGTGACCGATGAGCCAGAGCAGGGCGCGCAGGCCCCTGATGCGCAGGGTTTTCATGGAAATTTGAACGACTCCCGGGCCGGGGTTTCCTAAGAACCGGAGGCGGAGCGTATAATACGCGCCTTTGGTAGAACGGGAAACCGATCCCCTCAATCCCCAGCAGGTGGACGCCGTGAGCGAACAGGCACAACCCGATGTAACAACCTTCCAGGGGCTGATCCTGGCCTTCCAGCAGTTCTGGGCCGAGCGCGGCTGCATCATCCAGCAGCCGCTGGACATGGAAGTGGGCGCGGGGACTTTCCATCCCGCCACCTTCCTGCGCAGTATCGGGCCGGAAAACTGGCATGCCGCCTATGTCCAACCCAGCCGCCGCCCCACGGACGGCCGCTACGGTGAGAACCCCAACCGGCTGCAGCACTATTACCAGTTCCAGGTGGTGCTCAAGCCCTCGCCGGACGACATCCAGGAACAGTACCTGGACTCGTTGCGGGTCCTGGGCCTGGACCCACTGGTGCACGACATCCGTTTTGTGGAAGACAACTGGGAGTCGCCAACCCTGGGGGCCTGGGGCCTGGGCTGGGAGGTCTGGCTCAACGGCATGGAGATCACCCAGTTCACCTATTTCCAGCAGGTGGGCGGTATTGAATGCTACCCCGTGACCGGTGAAATCACCTACGGCCTGGAACGCATCGCCATGTACCTGCAGGAGGTGGACAGCGTCTATGACCTGGTCTGGACGCGGACACCGGCCGGCGAAGTAACCTATGGCGACGTCTACCACCAGAACGAGGTCGAGCAGTCCCACTACAACTTCGAGCAGGCGGATGTCGAGTTCATGTTCCACGCCTTTGGGGTGCATGAGCGTGAGGCCCAGCGCCTTGTGGATTCGGGCCTGCCCCTGCCCGCCTATGAACAGGTGCTGAAGGCCTCCCATACCTTCAACATGCTGGATGCCCGGCACGCCATCTCGGTCACCGAGCGCCAGCGCTACATCCTGAGGGTACGCACCCTTGCCCGGGCCGTGGCCCGGGCCTACTACGACCGGCGCCGGGATCTCGGCTTCCCCATGGCGGATGAAGCCATCCGGCGCGAACTGCTCGCCGACGACGACACCCAGAAGGAGGCATGATCATGGCCACACCGGATTTCCTGGTTGAAGTCGGCACGGAAGAATTACCGCCCAAGGCGCTGAAGACACTTTCGGAATCCTTCGGCGAGGGCCTGCGCAGTGCGCTGGTGGACGCGGGCATTGAGCACGGTGAGATCGAGACCTTCGCCACACCCCGGCGACTGGCCGTACGCGTGAACAAGCTTGCGGACGCCCAGCCGGACACCCCCTTCGAGAAGAAAGGGCCGGCCGTGAAGGCTGCGTTTGACGATCAGGGCAACCCCACGCGCGCCCTGGAAGGCTTTGCTCGCAACCTGGGCATCCAGCCGGACGAGCTGGATACCATGGAAACCGAGAAGGGCGCCTGGCTGGTCTACCGCGGCGTGGAAAAAGGTCGCCCCACGGCCGAACTCCTTCCCGGCATGGTGGAACAGGCTCTCAACGGCCTGCCCATTCCCAAGCGCATGCGCTGGGGGGCCCGCCGGGAAGAGTTTGTCCGCCCGGTGCACTGGCTGATCATGCTCTACGGCAGCAAGGAGGTACCCTGTACCATCCTGGGCTGTGAGGCGGGTCACGCCACACAGGGTCACCGCTTCCATCACCCGGGTGAGCTCATCATCTCCACGCCCGCGGATTACGAACTGGTGCTGCGCCAGCACGGCTGGGTGGAACCGGATTTCGCGACACGCCGGGAGACGATCCGTAACGGGGTGACCCGTGTGGCGGAAGAACAGGCTAAAGGTAGCGCGGTCATCAATCCGGACCTTCTGGACGAGGTCACCGCGCTGTGTGAATGGCCGGTGCCGCTTCTGGGCCGTTTTGAGGAGCGATTCCTCGACGTACCGCCGGAAGCCCTGGTGTCCTCCATGGAGGAACACCAGAAGTACTTCCATGTGGTGGATGCCAACAACACCATGATGCCGTACTTCATCACGGTGGCCAATATCGCGAGCCACGACCCCTCAGCGGTGGTCGCGGGCAACGAAAAGGTCATCCGGCCCCGACTGGCGGACGCCGCCTTCTTCTACGATACCGACCGGAAAACCCCGCTCATCGACCGGCTCGACGATCTCAAGCCCATTGTCTTCCAGCAGGATCTGGGCAGCCTGCACGACAAGACACTCCGGATTGCCTCCCTGGCCGGGCGTATTGCCGAGGGCATTGGCGCGGATCCGGACAAGGCAGGGCGTGCCGGTACCCTGAGCAAGACCGATCTGCTGACCGAGATGGTCCAGGAGTTCGATGACCTCCAGGGTGTCATGGGCGAGTATTACGCACGTCATGATGGTGAGGACGAATCGGTCGCAAGGGCATTGAGCGAACAGTACCTGCCGGGCTTTGCCGGGGACCGTGTTCCACAGACCGACATCGGCGCCTGCGTTGCGCTCGCGGACAGGCTTGATTCATTGGTGGGCCTGTTCGGGATCAACCAGCCCCCCAGCGGCACACGTGACCCCTACGCACTGCGCCGGGCGGCACTGGGCGTGATCCGCATCCTGGTGGAACGCGAACTGACCCTGGATCTCGAAGAGCTGGCCGGCTGGGCTGCCGGGGAGTTCAACAGCCTTACCGTGGACGATCCGGTCCAGCCGGTCGTGGACTATATTCTTGAGCGCTTCCGGGCCAGCTTCGAGGATCAGGGCGTTCCGGCGGAGGTTTTCCTGGCGGTTCAGGCGCGCCGGCCCACCCAGCCCCTGGACTTCCATCGCCGGGTTCTGGCGGTGAACAACTTCGTCGCCCTGCCGGAAGCTCAGGCCCTGGCAGCCGCCAACAAGCGGGTCTCCAATATCCTTGAGAAACAGGGCGGTACCCAGGCCGGCAGTGTGGATCCCGAACGCTTCCAGGAAGAGGCGGAACGGGCACTCTATGAAGCGCTCCAGTCCCAGGAGGGACAGGTCGAACCACTGTTCGCCCGCGGCGACTATGATGCCGGCCTCCAGTCCCTGGCGCAACTGCGCGAGGTGGTGGACCGGTTCTTCAACGACGTCATGGTCATGGCGGAGGACGAGAGCCTGAAAGCCAACCGGCTGGCACTGCTGGAACGGCTCCGCCAGCTGTTCCTCAGGGTCGCGGATATCTCACTGCTGCAGACCGGCAGTGAGTAGGGAACGCCCCGATGAACGCCACTATTAGTGCGAACCATTCTCATTGACATATAGGAAAAGGCCGGCAATACTGGCGATTCGATGACCCCACAGGAACCATTGAATCGCCATGAGCCAGTCTTTCACCCGCCTTCTGCCCGAACTCCAGGCCACCGTCAGCGCCTGCATCGAAACCGCGCTGGTCCTCCATGCCACGACCATGCCCCAGATCCGGCGTGTCATGGCCGGTGACGCAATCATCGAGGACTACGTGCGGGCGCTCGGGTTCGGGGACCGCCTGGTTCCCTGGCAGCATCTTGGCCGCGATGATGGTCCGGAACCCGACCTGATCCTCGCCCACGAGATCGCCGGCGGCACCAGCCTGTGCCCTACCTGGCTGCCCACCCGCTACCAGCCACGCCTGTCCCTGGTTCCGGGGGCGCGCAGCTCGGCCGATGTCCAGGACAACCTGAAACGCATTGCCCGCATCCTTGGCAACACCATGGGTGAAATGGTCCCCGCCCAGCGCTTCCGGGAAACGTTCGAGGGTCTTCGCGCCCGGTTGCACGTACCGGGTCCGCGGGTTCTGGTGCTGGTGGAAACGGGGCGCGGGCGTTACCGCCTGACGGGGCGGGATCATCCCTGCCACAGGATATTCGCGCAGCTTGGCTGGATCAGTGCGCCTTCAGAAAGGGTTGCAGGAGAGAAGCTGAGCGTCCGGACGCTCAGCATGCTGGAACACGATGCCGTATTGATCCTGGAAGCATGGGCTGGCGAAGAGGGGGAATCCGCACTGGCCCGGCACTGGCCGGTGATGCTGTCACCGGCGGCGGAAACCGAACGCTGGGCCCGGCTTCCGATGCTGGAGCTGATGTGCCTCGGGCCGTCCCTGCCCGACCGCCTGGCGGATCTCGCCACCCGCTTCCAGACCCTGAAACCGGATACCTGGGACTCCTAGCCCTCAGATATCCAGGTTCGCCACTTCCAGGGCATTGGTCTGGATGAATTCCCGGCGGGGTTCCACCTCGTCACCCATGAGGGTTGTGAAGATCCGGTCAGCCGCAATGGCATCCTCGATCGTCACCTTCATCATCCGGCGCGTCTCCGGATCCATGGTGGTTTCCCAGAGCTGGTCCGGGTTCATTTCACCCAGGCCCTTGTAACGCTGGATGGTCAGACCCTTCTGACCTTCACGCATGAGCCAGTCCAGAGCCCCCGCGAAAGTATCCACCGGATGCCGGCGCTCGCCCCTCTGTATGTAGGCGCCCGGCTCGATCATGCCATCGAGCTTTTCACCCAGGCGCGCGATCGCGTTGTACGAGGGCGACTCGAAAAACTCATGGCGGAACACGTATTCGTAGGGAATACCGTGGATCAGGAGGGTAACCTTCGGTAGTGTGAGTCCGCGTTCCGAGTCCTCAGTGGTTGAGAACTCATAACGGATACCGGTGCGAGTATCCAGGACAAGGCGTTCCCCCAGATCCGCCACCCATTTCTGGATGGTTTCAGGGTTCTTGAGGTCCTCGGTCGTCAGTGTCCTGTGGGTGACCATCTCCTGGAGCACCCGTTCCGGATAGACACGGGTAAGCCGTTCGATGTTCTCCATCACACTCTGGTATTCATGGACCAGGTCTTCCAGCGCCTCGCCCGCCAGAGGCGGCGCCTCGGGATTCACATAGAGCGCGGCGTTTTCCAGCGCGGACTGTGTGACGTAGGCGGTCTTGGCCTTCTCGTCCTTGAGGTACTGTTCCTGCTTGCCACGCTTGACCTTGTACAGGGGCGGCATGGCAATGAAGACGTGACCGCGCTCTATGAGTTCCGGCATCTGCCGGTAGAAGAAGGTCAGAAGCAGGGTGCGGATGTGGGAACCATCCACGTCCGCGTCCGTCATGATGACGATGCTGTGGTAGCGGAGTTTATCCGGGTCGTAATCCTCCCGGCCAATACCACAGCCGAGGGCGGTGATCAGGGTGCCGACTTCCACTGAGGACAGCATCTTGTCGAAGCGTGCCTTCTCCACGTTCAGGATCTTACCCTTGAGCGGCAGGATGGCCTGGGTGCGGCGTTCACGCCCCTGTTTCGCGCTGCCGCCGGCGGAATCACCCTCCACAATGAACAGTTCCGAAAGCGCCGGATCCTTTTCCTGACAGTCCGCCAGCTTGCCCGGAAGACCCGCCACATCCAGGGCTCCCTTACGGCGCGTCATGTCCCGTGCCTTGCGGGCGGCCTCCCGTGCCCGGGCCGCATCAACCATCTTGTTGACGATGGTCTTGGCCTCCTGGGGGTACTCCTGGAGGTAGTCCGTGAACTGCTGGTTCATCTCCTGCTCGACGGCCGTCTTGACCTCGGAGGAAACCAGCTTGTCCTTGGTCTGGGAGGAGAACTTGGGGTCGGGCGCCTTGACGCTGATGATCGCGGTCAGACCTTCGCGGGCGTCGTCCCCGGAGGTGTTCACCTTGAGCTTCTTGAGCAGCCCTTCCTGCTCCATGTAGTAGTTCAGGGTCCGGGTCAGTGCAGCCCGGAATCCGGCAAGGTGGGTACCGCCGTCACGCTGGGGAATATTGTTGGTGAAGGTGAAGATGTTCTCCTGGAACGCGTCGTTCCATTGCATCGCCACTTCCACGACGATCCCGTCCTCGCGTTCCCGGGTGAAATGGAATACCCGGTTCAGTGGCGTCTTGTTGGTGTTCAGGTGCTCAACAAAAGCCCTGAGTCCGCCTTCGTACTCGAAAACCTCATCCTTGCCGCTGCGCTCATCGGTCAGCCGGATCCTGACACCACTGTTGAGGAAGGCGAGCTCCCGCAGCCGCTTGGCCAGGATATCGAAATGGAACTCGATATTCGTGAAGGTTTCGGACGAGGGTATGAAATGGACTTCGCTGCCGGAGGCTTCCGTATCCCCAACGATCCGGAGTGGTTCCTCCGGAATCCCGTCGTGGTAGACCTGCTCATGGACCTTGCCACTGCGACGGATCGTCAGCTTGAGCGTCGAGGAGAGGGCGTTGACCACGGAGACGCCCACGCCGTGCAGACCCCCGGAGACCTTGTAGGTATTGTCATCGAACTTACCGCCGGCATGGAGGACGGTCATGATGACCTGGGCGGCGGAAACGCCTTCCTCCTCATGGAGGTCCGTGGGAATACCACGACCATCGTCCCGGACGGTTACGGACTCATCCGGATGGATGACAACGCCAATCTCGGAACAGAACCCTGCCAAGGCCTCGTCGATGGAATTGTCCACCAGCTCGAAGACCATGTGGTGGAGACCGGTTCCATCATCGGTGTCGCCGATGTACATGCCGGGCCTTTTGCGCACGGCATCCAGACCCTTGAGTACCTTGATGCTTGTAGAGGTGTAATCAGACATTCGCAGGGTTCCCCCAGCTTGGCGTTCATTGTTCCGTGAATCGGCCATGTTCCACGTGGAACATCGCAGGTTCATGTTTGTGCATCAGATGACCGAGTGCTCCTTCATTCGGAGCAGTGATCCCGGTAAGAAAAACCTGTGTATTAAGAGCCAGCAGTTCACCGGCCAGAAGAGCCTGATTTTCGCCATCAAGCTCTGCGTGGATATCATCCAGAAGGCAGATGCCCTCGCAGCCGATGGACTGCAGCACCCGCATCTGAGCCAGCTTCATCAGCACCACCAGGGATCGCTGCTGGCCGCGGGACAACACCTCCCCGGCAGGCTGTTTACCAACCCGGATACGGATATCAGCGCGGTTGGGCCCATAGAGGCTGAAGCCAGCCCGGGCCTCCGCCTCGAGGTTGCTTTCCACAACCGCCGCCAGGCTGTTATTCGAATCCCACCCGGGATTGAAGGCGAGGGAAACGTTCCTGAGCCATTGCGCCTCTGACCGGGTCCGGATCGCCTCGAACTCCTGGCAGAACCGATCGAAGCCAGCCTGACGCCCCTGGTTCAACCGCTCGCCGAGCTCAGCCACCCGCGCGTTCCAGGGGCCGATGGATGACTGATCGATTATACCATGCCGAAGCAGGTGATTGCGCTGTTTGAGCGCTCTCTGCGCCTCCTGCCAGAGTCCACTGAACCAATGTTCCACGTGGAACACCAACCAATCCAGAAAGCGCCGCCGATTACCCGGCCCTCCGGCAACCAGCTCAAAAGTCCCGGGTTCGATCACTGACACAGGCAACAGTCTCGCGAGCTCAGACACGGAGCGAACCGCCTCCCCGTTACGCTGCAGCCGTACACCGTTTGCATCCCCCGGTTCCCGCTCAAGCCCAATCCGGAGCGATCCCCGTACCGGATCAGTCACCACACCGAAAAGGGTCAGTGACCGGGATCCCTCCTGGACAACACGACGGTGATTGGATGTACGGAAAGAACGGGCGGTGGAAAGATAATAGATCGCTTCGAGAAGGCTGGTTTTACCGCTCCCGTTCGCACCGTGAATCAGATTGAGGTGAGAGGAGAACTGGAGTTTCTGTTGTCCGATATTGCGGAAATGGTGAAGATGGAGCTCGCTCAGCGCCATGGATCAGATCTGATAATGATCGCGGAGGTGCGCCAGAATCGATTCGCTCTCATACATTGCTGTTCCCTGGTTCGGATCGACGAGATAGGGCACAGCAACGCGGCCTGTTCTGTTGAGCAGTTCCACACGATTGCGCGAGCGTGGCTGGTACCGAAGTCCAAGCCTGTCACGGATCGCGGGAAGCACAAACTCGTTCAACGAAGACTTACCGCAGTTACGAACCACATAGGGAAGCTGGAGTTCACAAAGCAGCTCGCGTACTTCCCTGGAGTAGGGGCTGGACTCGAAACTGTAGAGTTCCAGGAGCCGTTCGGGCCGACGGGCCGGCTTCGCGTAGAGCCCCCGACCCAGTCTTGAACCAGAAGCAAGTACAACACGCCCTTTATCGAGCGGTAGCCGGCTGCTCACCCCCGGAACCCGTCCGTGACCGTAACGCTCCCACAGATAGCGCCTGATGTGCCGGCTCTCGTAAAGAACCTCTCCCTGTTCGGGATCCACCAGCAACGGAAAGCGTTCACGTCCGCCCAGTTCGCGCGCCCGGTTCCGGAACCGGTCACCCCCTTTCGGGCACGGATAGATCACGGCATCCAGATCCAGCTCCGTAAGCGTTTCCCGCACCAGCCGGCAATGAGGGCAGCCCTCCATATCAAACAGCTGCAACGGCTGTTCGGGCTGCTCCCCGTCCGGAGCACGGATCGCGGTGCCCCGCCAGAGCGCCAGGCTGGAGGTAACAAGCTGGGGAAAAAGTGCCATCTGCCTGGACCTCAATGGAGCATGTTCAGGCGCTCATCCAGAAACATATCCATTTCCGGCGCCAGTATGTGAACGTAGCGGTCAAAATACAGGAACTGCTTGATCAGGAGCGCGAATTCGCGTGGAAAGTGAAGACCGTGATCCTCGCCCACGCGGACCAGATCCATCAGCAGTTCATTCACATCATCGTCCGTTTCCTCGGAGAGGGTCTCGATATCCGGCATCTCCTGGGGATCCGTTGGAACGACCGTCTCCATATGCTGCTGAAGGCCGGAGAGATCCCGCGCCAAGGCTTTCACATCCACACCCTCACGGGTCACCCCGATGCGCGCCATGGCATCCGCCATGCCCTCGAAATCCGCACTCATCAAGGCCCCCATGAAATCAGAAACCGCCGTCCAGGTATCCGGATCAATACGCCCGACGATTCCGAAATCGATAAAGCCAACACGACCGTCCTCAAGCACCATCAGGTTGCCGGCGTGCACGTCCGCGTGGAAAAACTCACACTGCGTCAGGCTGGCAAACCAGGTATTCATGGCCGTAATCAGTGTCCTTTCCGGGTCGTCACTGTAGCGCCGGATGGTCTCAAGGTCCGTCAGTGGTACGCCCTGGAAGCGCTCCATCGTCAGAACCCGCCCAGTACTCAGCCTGCGATGAACCCGCGGAACCGTGGCTTCAGTGTTACCAGTGCGATCAAGGAACTCCCGGAACGCCTCAAGGTTGTTGGCCTCCTGGACGAAATCGCATTCCTCCATCATGGTCCGCTGGATCTCCTGGATGATCCCGGAAAGCGATGTCCACGCCAGCTTAGGTGCCAGGGTTTCCACAACCCGGGCTGATACGTAGAGGAAGTTGAGATCGGTAAGCAGGATGTTGGATACACCCGGCTTCTGGATCTTCAGTACTACTTCCTCCCCACTGGTCAGCCGGGCCCCGTGCACCTGCGCTATGGAGGCGGAGGCCAGGGGCGTGCGGTCAATACGCGTGAATTCCGTATCCACCGCAGTGCCCAGCTCTTCCCTCAGGATCCGCTCCATCACGGCATAGGGGAGAGGCCGCGTCTGATCCAGACAGTTCTGGAATTCGTCCACATACTCACGGGGAAAGAACGTCGGGGAAGAGGCGATGAACTGCCCCAGCTTGATATAGGTCGCGCCAAGCCGCTCAAAGGTATCCCGCATCAGCCGCGGCAGGGGATGACGGTCACCCCGCAGCCAGCGGACCCCCTGACCGCCGACCACCATGGCCGTCTGCCCGATCCGGAACGCGCCCTTGATACCATCGCCAAGGACTCGTGCGGGATTGCTCCCCAGCGTCCCGCCTTCGTTTTCAGGGGTACGGTTGCCTCTGTTGCGCCCCGCTACCGGGGTATTCTGAATCAGTACACTCATTCACAAGCTTCCCTGTCAGTCCAATCTGGAAAGGATCAAAGACGCATCGGCATCACAACGTACAGATTGTCATCCGGGCCAGTGCTCTCAATCAGCGCACTGGCATTGGGACCGGAAAGAACGATCCGGACCTGGTCCTCACGGATGACGTTCATCACATCGATCAGATACCCCACATTGAACCCGATCTGCAGCGCCTCACCCTGGTATTCCACGGCCATGGTGTCCTCCGCCTGCTCCTGATCCGGGTTATTGGCGTAGACATGCAGTTCACCGGGCTCGAGTTCCAGCCGCACACCACGGATATTCTCGTGGGACAGGATCCCGGCCCGCTGCAGAATGCTGCGCAGTGTCTCGCGATCCGCGATCACCGTCTTGTCCCCGCCACTGGGAATCACCCGGTTATAGTCCGGGAAACGACCCTCGATGAGCTTGGAAGTGAAGGTGAATCCATCCAGCGTCGCCCTTATATGGCTGCCACCGATGGTGACCGCGACATTCTTCTCACTATCGTCCAATAACCGGATGAGTTCCTGAACGCCCTTACGGGGCACAATGATCTGTCGTGTCTCATCCAGATAGGTCGGGGCGGACAGGTTGGACAGGGCCAGACGGTGCCCATCCGTCGCAACTGCCCGTATGGCGTCATCCCCGATCTCGAGCAGCAGCCCGTTGAGATAGTAGCGGACGTCCTGCTGCGCCATGGCAAAGGCGGTGCTGCTGAGCAGACTCTGGAAGCTGCCCTGTTCCAGATTCAGCGTGAAGCTGTCCTCATCATCCTCGACATTCGGGAAATGATCCGCGGGCAGGGTGGCGAGGGTGAACTGGCTCGCCCCCGCCCGGATCCGCATGCGATCCCCTTCCAGCGCCAGCGTCACATCCGCTGCTTCCGGAAGCGACCGGCAGATATCCACCATCTTGCGGGCCGGCACAGTGATGCGACCTTCCTGCTCCACTTCCAGATCCGTGACAGTGGCAACCAGCTCCACCTCCATATTCGTGCCGGTCAGCATCAGGGCCTCGCCCTCGGCTACCAGCAATACGTTCGAGAGAACGGGCATGGTCTGTTTCTTTTCCACCACGCCGGCGATGGCCTGGAGTGGCTCGAGAAGGGATTCGCGACTGGTCCGGATTTTCATGATTATCGGATTCCGCCTGGTTCGGATGTGGGTTTGTCAGTGATTCAGGTGGTCAGAAGCCGGAGGAAGTTCTGGTAATCCTCGCGGATATTGGCGTCCGATTCCTGCAGTTCCTCGATTTTCTTGCAGGCGTGCAGGACCGTGGTGTGGTCCCGGCCGCCAAAGGCATCGCCGATCTCGGGCAGGCTGTGGCTGGTCAGCTCCTTGGCCAGTGCCATCGCCATCTGGCGGGGCCGTGTGATCGAGCGTGTGCGGCGCTTCGAGTGCAGATCCGCCACTTTCATCTTGTAGTACTCTGCCACGGTCCGCTGAATATTGTCGATGCTGACCTGCTTCTCATGCAGCGCCAGAAGGTCCTTGAGACTTTCCCGGATGAATGCCGGTGTAATCTGCTGGCCGGTGAAGTGGGAATTGGCGATCACCAGCTTCAGCGCACCCTCCAGCTCGCGCACGTTGGAGCGGATCTTCTGGGCAATGAAAAAGGCCGCCTCGTTGCTGATGCTGACCTGCGCCTGCTCCGCCTTCTTCATGATGATCGCGACGCGGGTTTCGAGCTCGGGCGGTTCCACCATAACCGTCAGACCCCAGCCGAACCGGGACTTGAGCCGCTCCTCCATGTTCACAATTTCCTTGGGGAAACGGTCGCAGGTCAGGATCACCTGCTGGCCGCCCTCAAGCAGCGCATTGAAGGTGTGGAAGAACTCCTCCTGGGAGCGCTCCTTGCCCGCGAAGAACTGGATATCGTCGATCAGAAGGGCATCCAGGGACCGGTAGAAGCGCTTGAAATCATTGATGGCGTTGAGCTGCAGCGCCTTGACCATGTCCGCCACAAAGCGCTCGGAGCGCAGGTAGGCCACGCGTGCCCCGGGATTGCGGCGCACGATCTCGTTGCCCACGGCGTGCATCAGGTGGGTCTTACCCAGACCCACACCGCCATAGAGGAACAACGGGTTGTAGGAACCGCCCGGGTTTTCCGCCACCTGGCTCGAGGCAGCCCGCGCCAGCTGGTTGGATTTACCCTCAACGAAGGTGCCAAACGTGAACTGCTGGTTCAGGAAGGTCTCGCTGTGCTGGACGCCACCCTCGACATTGGCCCGGCGATCATCGCCTCCACCCTTGGCCCGCCCGGCAATACGCGCGGCCACGGGTGAATCCTCAACCGGGCGCTCATCGGCTGTATTCAGTTCCGCATCATTAACCGGCGGTGCCACTTCCGCGCTGGCCGATCCCACTTCGGAGCCCGCGCTGTCAGCTGACTGGCGTTTCACCGCCCTGTCACCACGATCGGCCTGGGGCTGACTCGACCGGGGCTGTCTGTCCTCCGCGGATCCCACCTTGACCTCGACCTGCAGCCCCTTGGCGCCATTCAGGTCCCGGATGACCTCTTCAATACGATCCAGATACTTCTGGCTCACCCAGTCGCGCACAAACCGATTGGGTGCAAGCAGTACCAGAGCCCCCCCATCGTTGCGCGACTGCAACGGACGCAACCAGGTATTGAACTGCTGGGCGGGGAACTCATCCTGTAACAGTTCCAGACACTGCTGCCAGATTTCCTGTGCCACGACTGCTGACCTCGCATTGTTCTTCTTCGGACGGGTCTCTCCCCGGCAAGAGCGGTATTCTACGCGCCGCTCACCGCCCGTAAAAGCCCCCACAGCAACGATATAAACACCCTGTTGATAACTTTTTCGTTTTCATTCAGAAAACTACCAACTTGCAAACAGAGTCGTGCACAAAATTACAGATCAATTCCCCTTGAATTAGCTTATCCACAACCTCCTGTGCAAACACCGTGTGTTCACGACCGTATAACCCCCGGACGAACCCGTTGATAACCCGCCCCCCGGTCAGCCACCCCCTGTTATACCCATTCCATACCCCCTGTTAGTCCCAGGTTACCAAGCGCAACTGAACAGAAGCGTCCCCACTCTGGATTGGCGCCACCAGCCGCCCGAAACCGGTTATCCACAGAAAACCGCCTCCCTAATAACAGTAACAACAGTCTTATTGATTCCTTAAAGATAAAAACTTTGTTTCTACTGTAACTGACAGGCCTTTCCGGCACCGCTGCCCATTGTCTGAACGCCACAAATTGACTAGAATCCCGCATCCCGGTGGCAGCTCCGTGTTCGGACCATCGGCCGAAACCATTGTTCCGACATTCGCAGCCCTGAACAGGACCATCACCATGAAACGAACCTTTCAGCCGAGTAACCTCAAGCGCAAGCGGACCCATGGTTTCCGTGCCCGCATGGCAACCCAGAATGGCCGCAAAGTGATTGCGCGCCGTCGTGCCAAGGGTCGTAAGCGCCTCAGCGTCTGAACCCGTCCAGTTGCCGCCTGACCTCCGATTTCCCCGCCAGGCAAGACTGCTCAACAGTCGTGATTACACGCGGGTATTCAACAGTGTCGAGTTCAGGTTCGGCAGCCGCGGATTCCTGATGCTTGCCCGGAGTTCCGACGAATCCCGGGCATTGCCCCGTCTGGGCATCATCGTGGCCCGTCGGCATCTGCCCAAGGCTACGGCGCGCAACCGGTTCAAGCGTGCCGTACGGGAATCCTTCAGGCACCGACAGCATGATCTGCCAGCTCTGGACATCATCGTGCTGGCCCGGCCTGGCGGCAATACCATGGACAATGCCGAACTGTTCCGGGAACTCGACCGGGCGTGGCGGAAGCTGGGCCAACAGGCGACCTCCCGGTCTCCGGTAAAAACGGGATAACCCAATGCGCTGGCTGCTTCTTCTGCTGATTCGCATCTACCAGTACGGGATCAGTCCGCTGATGCCTCCTCACTGCCGGCACACGCCCAGCTGTTCCGAATACGCCGCGAGCGCGATCCAACAGCACGGCATGCTCCGGGGAGGTTACTACGCCTTGCACCGTCTCTTCCGATGCCATCCCTGGGGCACATCCGGTTATGATCCGGTTCCAGGGGTTCCCCCGACCCATCAATCCTGTTCACGCAAAGGATGACCCAATCCATGGATATCCCCCGCGTCGCCATATGGCTTGGTCTGGCCATAGTCAGCTACCTCCTCGTCATGGCCTGGAACGAGGATTATCACCAGCAATCCGTCTCCACTGAACCCGTGGCAGCCGAGGAGTCCGCTCCCGCTGACAGTGGAACCCAGAGCCAACAGCCTCCGGACAGTAGCGACAGCAGCGATACCGGTGATGGTTTCGAACGCCCTGAATCAGACATGGCTACTGCCAATCAGGAGACCAGCCCTGAAGAAACGACCACCTCCGGTGGAACCGCCGACAGCAGTAACACCATCCGGGTTAGGACGGACGTTCTGGACGCCCGCATCAGCCTCAACGGCGGTCATCTCGTGGAAGCCTGGCTGCCCGAACACACCCGCACCCGGGAGTCGGACAAACCCCTGAAGCTGCTCCGGAACGATGACGAACTCACCTATATCCTCGAGAGCAGTCTTCTCGGTGACGGTGGTTCCGCACGCGGCCACGGCAATCTGACCTTCACCAGCGAATCAGACAGCTACCGCCTGGATGAAGGCGAGGACAGTCTGACGGTGGATCTGACCCATGAAACGGATTCCGGGGTACAGATCATCAAACGCTACACCTTTGAGCGGGATCACTATCGCCTGAAGGTCAGCTACCATATCCGGAACAATTCCAGTGAGCCCTGGAACGGATACTTCTCCGGTCGCATCGTACGTGATGAGAGCGGTGATCCTACCGGCCAGCGGATCCTCGGTGTCCAGGCCTTTCTCGGCATGGTTCTGAGCACGCCCCAGGATCCCTATACCAAATACGAATTCTCGGATCTGAGGGAAAACCCCCTCAACCGCCAGGTCGAAGGCGGCTGGATTGCCTTCCTTCAGCACTACTTCATGAGTTCCTGGATCCCGGACCAGGAAGAGACCCATCGTTACCAGACCCGCCAGCGTGGCAGTAACCTGCATGTCATGGGCTTTGTCAGTCCCGGTACCGAGGTGGCTCCGGGTGAAGAAAAAGAGATCAGTTCCCGGGTGTACGTCGGCCCCAAGATCATCGAGCGGCTCCAGGGCATTGCGCCCAACCTGGACCGCACCGTCGATTTCGGCTGGCTGTTCTTCATCTCCCAGCCCCTGTTCTACCTTCTGGACTGGTTCCATGACCTGACCGGCAACTGGGGTGTCGCCATCATCCTTCTGACGGTCGTGGTGAAGCTGGCTTTCTACAAGCTCTCGGCCACCAGTTACCGTTCCATGGCCAACATGCGCCGTGTCCAGCCCGAGATGCAGCGTCTCAAGGAACAGTACGGCGATGATCGCCAGAAGCTCTCCCAGGAGATGATGAATCTCTACAAGAAGGAGAAGATCAACCCACTGGGCGGCTGCCTGCCAATACTGGTACAGATGCCGGTGTTCATCTCCCTCTACTGGGTGCTTTTCGAGAGTGTGCAGCTGCGCCACGCACCCTTCATGCTGTGGATCAACGATCTCTCGGTGATGGATCCGTACTTCATCCTGCCGATCCTGATGGGCGGCTCGATGTTCCTGCAGATGCAGCTGAACCCGACACCACCGGATCCGGTTCAGGCGAAGGTGATGAAGCTGCTGCCGATCATGTTCACCTTCTTCTTCCTGTGGTTCCCGGCAGGCCTGGTGCTGTACTGGCTGAGCAACAACGTGCTCTCCATGGCACAGCAGTTCTTCATCTACCGCCAGATCGAGAAGGAGCAGGGGAAGTCCGCCAAGGGCTGATCCCCTGACGCGCCATGAGCGGTGCTGACCGGGATACCATCGCCGCCCTCGCTACGCCTCCGGGCCGCGGGGGTGTTGGCGTTATCCGCCTCTCGGGGCCACAGGCCCTGGTCCTGGCGCAAGCCTTCCTGGGGTTTGAGCCCCGGCCCAGGTACGCTCACTATGCCCCTTTCCTGGACGAGACGGGTGATGTCCTGGACGAGGGTATTGCCCTGTACTTTCCCGGTCCGCATTCCTTTACTGGTGAGGATGTCCTTGAACTCCAGGGCCATGGCGGACCCGTCCTCATGGACCGGATCCTGGCTTCCGCCACAACCCGGGGAGCCCGACTTGCACGCCCGGGGGAATTCTCGGAACGCGCCTTCCTGAACGATAAACTGGACCTCGCCCAGGCCGAGGCCATTGCCGATCTTATTGAAAGCAGCTCGGAACAGGCGGCTCGAAGTGCCCTGCAATCCCTTCAGGGTGCCTTCTCCAGGGTGGTCTCGGGACTTATTGAGGAACTGGTCCAGCTCCGGGTCTATGTGGAGGCGGCCATCGATTTTCCGGACGAGGATGTGGATTTCCTCGGTGACGGCAAGGTTGCCGCGGATCTCCAGGCCCTGCTGGAATCACTGGACCGCACCGTACAGGAAGCCCACCAGGGGACACTGCTGCGGGACGGCATGCAGGTGGTCATTGCCGGTAAACCCAATGCCGGCAAGTCCAGTCTTCTTAACGCCCTGTCCGGCCAGGACACAGCCATCGTGACCGAGATCGAGGGCACGACCCGGGACGTGCTGCGAGAGCAGATCCAGATTGATGGCATGCCGCTGCACATCATTGACACCGCGGGCCTGCGCGACAGCGCCGATGAAGTGGAACGCATCGGCATCGACCGGGCCTGGGCCGAGATCGAGAAGGCCGACCGGGTCCTGTTGCTGGTGGACAGCATCACAACGCCGGATACAGATCCCGCAACCCTCAGAACCGGGCTGCCACGCCAGCTGCCGGAAGGACTGCCGGTTACCGTCCTCCGCAACAAGGTGGATCTCTCGGGAGAAGCGCCCGGGTTCACCGACCACGATGGCACTCCCGTCATCCGGCTGTCCGCCCAGTCCGGGGAGGGCGTCGACACCCTGCGGGAACACCTGAAGGACTGCATGGGCTATCAGACCGCTGCTGAAGGGCGCTACATGGCCCGTCGGCGTCATCTCGATGCCCTGGAGCGGGCCCGCTCCATGGTCGTTCAGGGCCAGACCCAGCTCAGCGAGTTTGGTGCCGGCGAACTGCTCGCCGAGGATCTGCGTCAGGCTCAGGACGCGCTTGGCGAAATCACCGGGGCCATGACGCCCGATGAGCTCCTGGGCGAAATCTTCAGCTCCTTCTGCATCGGCAAATAACCCCTACCCAACCGATTCATCAGCCGCCTGAATCATTGCCGATCAGGTTGTGTCTATTAATGTTATGATATAACATCCGTTAATTCATTGTAAGGCACCGGGTCGGATTCCAGTTCAACACATCTGATAGAGGACGTTGCTACTGGAATATCGTTTAAAGAAGTAATGCTATAACGTTGGAAGGAGGAACCATGCAATTGAGACCCTTCGATGCCAGACGGCTATCCGATGCCATCCCGGGAACCATGGGCGTTCTGGGTCTTGCAATGGCACCCGCGCTGACCCTGGGACAGGATACGGACAGCGGGGTGATGGCTCTTGATGAGGTCGTTGTGGAAGCCGGCGCGCCCGCTCCCGGGTCGCCCCTGATGCAGGCCGCCCAGATTGACGTCCTGCAGGGCGAGGAGAAGGATCGCCGCGAAAGCGCTACTCTTGGCCAGACGCTGGATCACCTGCCTGGTGTCGATACCGTGAATGCTGGCAATCAAGCGGGTAAACCGGTTATCCGTGGTCTCTCCGGTAATCGGGTGCGGATCCTGTCCGACGGTATCGGCGTGGACCACCAGCAGTTCGGTACCCGGCATTCACCCAACGTTGAACCTTTCCTGAGCGAGCGCATTGAGGTTGTCCGTGGGGCATCCAGTATCCTCTACGGTTCTGATGCGCTGGGTGGCGCCGTGGACGTCAAACCGCTGCCCCTGACGTTCAACAGTGGTGGGTCGCCTAACACCAGCGGCGAGGCACTGCTGGGACATGCCACCAACAACAGCCAGAATGACCTGGGGCTCAAGGGAACCAGCCAGGGAGAGCGCTGGACGTTTACCGGCGGCATCATCCACCGGGATGCCGGCGATGTCACCGTGCCGGATGATCGGACCTTCTTCCCGCCGCCGCCCAGTGACGCCGGCAAACGGCGGGCACCCGCCTACACCGGATCACTGGATTACACGGACTTTGACCAGACCAACGGCCAAATCGGCGTCGGTTATCGTGGGACCTTCGGCGAGGTACGGATGCGTTATACCGGATGGCGCAATGAACACAACTTCCTGCTGCCGCCCCCGGCCGGCAACAAGCCGCCTGGCCAGGGCCCCGAGGGTGTCGGCCAGAATCTGGAAAACGACGAACTTCGCCTGGACGCCACGTTGCCGGTCAATGACACCTGGACCCTTGAGCCAACCCTGGCATGGCAGAACAACCTGCGCCAGTCGAACGCGGCCGGTGTCCCGAGGGATGAGCTGTTTGATGGGACCATCGACATTGAATTCGATCAGTACACCACGCGTCTCGAGGCCAGACACGGCCAACTGGCGTTTCTCGACGCCGGGCGCATGGGGATTGAATACCGCACCAAGCAACAGGTCTCCAGGGGCACTACCCAGCTGACGCCCGGAGGTCGGGTGACCAATGTCGGCCTGTTTGCCTTTGAGGAGCGCACACTGGGGCGTCTCACCCTGCAGGCTGGGTTGCGGCAGGACTGGACCGAGACCATTGCGAAAAGCAGCAAGACGGCGGCGCCGACTTCGTTCTCAGGCAGTGACTCCAATGACTACTCGGTGACATCGGGCTCGTTCGGTGGTTCCTATGCCCTGACCGATAACCTGACGCTTGCCAGTAACATCGGGCGTGGTTTCCGGGCGCCGACCCTTTTCGAACTCCATGCGGACGGGGTGCATGCTGGTGTTGCGGCGGTCCAGAAGGGCAATGACGACCTGGACGCTGAGAAATCGCTGAATACCGACCTGTCGCTCCGGTGGCGTTCCCACCAAACGTCTGCCAGTGCCACGGTTTACCGCAATGCGATTGACAACTACATCTACCTTCACGACACGGGCAATACGCAGGACGCTCTACCGGTGTTCCAGTACCAGCAGACCGACGCCGTCCTCACAGGTGTGGAACTGACAGCCCGGGCACAGATGACTGAAACGCTTGAGCTGAGTACCACCTATAGTGCCGTTGACGGTGAAAACGACCAGACCGGTGAGGACCTGCCACTCCAGCCGGCTGACGAACTGCTGGTCGCAGGAACCTGGACACCCGGGAACTGGGGATGGGCCCGCAGTCCCTATGTCCGCCTGGGTCTCCGGCATAACGCTTCCAGGGAGGCAGCCCCGGGTGAACCCTTCGTCCAGTTCGACAACGCCCCCTTCGGCACGGCATCGACCGATGCCTATACTGTCGCGGACCTGGCCCTGGGCTTTTCCGTGGATGGCGTTACGGGCGCGCCCATGCGGTTCAGCCTCGAAGTGCGGAATCTGACGGATAAGACCTACCGGGACTTTCTGGATACCTACAAAGGCTATGCGCTGAGCCCCGGGCGCGATGTGCGCATGACCCTCAGGGTGCCGCTGGGGGGTTGAGATGAAAAAGCCGGCCCGGAGGCCGGCAGGGGAGGGGTAAAAGGGGTTCAGTAATCGAAGGCGAAGGCCTCGTTACCCAGCTGCATCAGGGTATCGCTGGGGCTCAGCATGCTGTCGGCATGGCCCTGGGCCTGTGGCAGCATCCGCTCGAAGTAGAATTCAGCGGTGGCGAGCTTGGCGTTGTAGAAATCCTCACTCTGGTCGCCGCCCTCAGCCAGGCCCTGGCGCGCGGCGGCCGCCATGCGCAGCCACATGAAGGCCATGTAGACATAGCCGCTGTACATCAGGAAGTCATGCGCGGCCGCCGAAACCATGTCGCGGTCCTTGCGGGCGATGACCATCAGCCGGAACGTCAGCCAGTTCCACTGGGTTGCCAGCTTGAGCATCTGCCAGGCCCAGGGCCGCAGGGTGCTGTCGGTGAGGTGCTTGCGCGCCTCGTTGCTCATGCGCAGGGTGAAGTCACGCACCGCGCCGCCCTGTGTCATCATCAGCACCTTGCGGCCGAGCAGGTCGAGCGCCTGGATGCCGGTGGTGCCCTCGTAGAGGGTGGCGATCCGGGTGTCGCGCACGATCTGCTCCATGCCGTGCTCCTTGATGTAGCCGTGGCCGCCGAATACCTGCATGCCCAGGTTGGTGGCCTCATAACCCTTCTCGGTGAGGAAGCCCTTGAGGATCGGGGTCAGGAAGCCGAGCTTGTCGTCGTACTTCTGGATCTTCTTCGTGTCCTCCTCCAGGTGGCCGCAGACCATGTGATCCGCGTACTGAGCGGCATCATAGAGCATGGCCCGCCCGCCTTCAGCCACCGCCTTCTGGGTCAGCAGCATGCGGCGCACGTCCGCGTGGTACATCAGGCTGTCCGCCACCTGCTCCGGCTCTTTCTTGCCAGAGAGTGCACGCATGGAGCGACGCTCCTTCGCGTAGGCCAGGGCATTCTGGTAGGAGAGTTCGGCCGGACCCACGCCCTGGATGGCGGTACCGATCCGGGCCGTGTTCATGAAGGTGAACATGCACTCCATGCCCTTGTTCTCCTCCCCGACCATGTAACCGTTGGCGTCATCGAAGTTCATGGTGCAGGTGGCCGAGGCCTTGATGCCCATCTTCTCTTCCAGCGCGCCCACGGAAACCCCGTTGGCCTCGCCCGCGTTGCCCTTCTCATCCGGCAGGTACTTGGGCACGATGAACAGGGAAATGCCCTTGGTGCCCTTGGGCGCCTCCGGGGTGCGTGCCAGCACGATGTGCACGATGTTTTCGGCCAGGTCATGGTCTCCGGAGGAGATGAAGATCTTGGTGCCGGTGATGCGGTAACTGCCGTCCTCCTGGGGGACAGCCTTCGTGCGGACCTGGCCAAGATCGGTGCCGCACTGGGGCTCGGTCAGGCACATGGTTCCGGTCCAGCGGCCCTCGGTCATCGGCGTCAGGTAGGTCTGGCGCTGATCCTCATCACCATGAAGCTGCAGGGTGTTCATGGCCCCCATCGACAGACCCGGGTACATGCTGAAGGGCCAGTTGGCGGTGCCCATCATCTCCTGCTTCATCAGGCCCAGGGAGGCGGGCAGGTTCTGGCCGCCGTATTCCTCCAGGCTGGAGAGGCCCTGCCAGCCACCGGCCACGTATTCGTCGTAGGCTTCCTTGTAGCCGGCCGGGGTCTTAACCTCGCCATCCACCAGTTTGCAGCCTTCCTGGTCGCCGCTCTGGTAGAGCGGAAACAGAGTGTTCTCACAGAACTTTGCACATTCACCGAGGATGGCGTCCACCATGTCCGGTGTCGCCTCGGCCCCGTTGCTCAGGCTCTGGTAGTGACTGGGGTAGTCGAACACTTCGTTGAGCAGGAAATTCACGTCGGTCAGAGGCGCCTTGTAGCTTGCCATCTCGGACCCTCCCATCTGTTTACTGTGAAGACAGTTTCTGACAGCTCCGTCATTCGAGCCAATGGCGACGTGTACATCTGTGTACGTCACTGCGGCCACCCAATGAACCCTCCCGGGAAAACCCACGTATCCAGTAACAGTCACTCATTCCGATGGAGGTTCAGCCCATGGCAGTCATACATCCAGCCCGCCGCGTCTACGGGCTTCTTTTTCTGGTCCTGCCCTTTCTGGCGGCCTGCTCCGGCCCCGCAATCAACGACTATGCGGGCCAGGAGCCGGAGCTGGTGCCCAGTGAGTTCTTCCAGGGTGAGCTGACCGCCCGTGGTGTGGTGAAGAACCGTTCCGGCGAGGTGATCCGCCATTTCGATGCCACCATTGATGCGTCATGGGATGAGGATGGCGTGGGTACCCTGGACGAGGTGTTCACGTACAGCGATGGTGAGACCGACACGCGCGTCTGGACCCTGGAACCCCGTGACGGCGGCTATCACGCCACGGCAGGGGATGTGACAGAGCCGGGGTTCATGGAGTTCGAGGGCAATGCCATCCACATGAACTATGTGCTGGAAGTGTCCTTCGGAGGCAGCACCTACAATGTCCGAATGGATGACTGGATGTACCGTGTCACCGAGGACACCGTCATCAATGAAACGGAAATGACCTGGTGGGGATTCCGTGTGGGCGAGGTGGTCCTGGTGATCCAGAGACAGTAGGTCGCCTTCCTTGTGGAAAACTCTGTTTACAGAATAGGGAGAGATCTGTAGAAAATTTAAAAAATACTTTTACGTCAGCATTCTAGGTAATAAATAAGGCTTTTTAAGGCGCCTCCAATCTGTGGACAGTTTTTTGAGTGCTTTGTGACGAAAGCACTGCAGGTGTCTGTTATTCCGGGATAGATGGTATCTGTTCAGAAATTGTCCGGATCGCCTGCACAGGCTTGACGCTTCGGGTTATACTACGCGGTTCATTCAGAGATACCGGCAAACCCCGAGGTCCAGCGTGGAATACCCCAAGCACTTCGACGTCATCGTCATCGGCGGTGGCCATGCGGGCACCGAAGCGGCCCTCGCCGCGGCCCGCATGGGGCGCGATACCCTCCTGCTGACGCACAACATCGAGACCCTTGGCCAGATGTCCTGTAATCCCGCCATCGGCGGTATCGGCAAGAGTCACCTGGTGAAGGAGATCGATGCGCTGGGCGGGGCCATGGGCCTGGCCACGGACCAGGCGGGCATCCAGTTCCGGGTTCTCAATTCCAGCAAGGGCCCGGCCGTACGCGCTACCCGTGCCCAGGCGGACCGTGCCCTGTACAAGGCCGCCATCCGCAACATGCTGGAAAACCAGCCCAACCTGCATATCTTCCAGCAGGCGGCGGAGGATCTGATCGTCGAGAATGACCAGGTGCAGGGCGTGGTCTCCCAGACCGGTGTCGCCTTCCGGGCACCCACGGTGGTGCTGACCACCGGTACCTTCCTCGGGGGGGTCATCCACATTGGCATGCAGAATCAGCAGGGCGGCCGCGCCGGCGACCCGCCGACCATCGGCCTGGCCAAACGGCTGCGGGAGCTCCCGTTCACCGTGGGCCGGCTCAAGACCGGCACACCCGCGCGGATCGACGCCAAGACCGTGGACTTCTCGAAGATGGACGTTCAGCCCGGCGACGAACGCGAACCGGTGATGTCCTACATCGGCAGTGCGGATTCGCATCCAGAGCAGATGTGCTGTTACATCACCCGCACCACGCCGGAGACCCACGACATCATCCGGGGGGCCCAGGATCAGTCGCCCATGTTCTCTGGCGACATTGAAGGCGTTGGGCCGCGCTACTGCCCCTCCATCGAGGACAAGGTCCACCGCTTCGCGGACAAGGATTCCCACCAGATCTTCGTGGAGCCGGAAGGCCTGAACAGCCAGGAACTCTATCCCAACGGTATTTCCACAAGCCTGCCGTTCGACGTGCAGATGGCCTTCATCCGGACCATCCCGGGCTTCGAGAACGCCCACGTCACCCGGCCGGGTTACGCCATCGAATACGACTACCTGGACCCGCGCGACCTCCATCACACGCTTGAGACCCGCTTTATCGGCGGGCTCTATCTGGCGGGCCAGATCAACGGCACCACCGGTTACGAGGAAGCCGGCGCCCAGGGCCTGCTGGCCGGGCTCAACGCGGCCCTGGCCGCGCGTGGTGAGGAACCCTGGTACCCACGTCGGGACGAAGCCTATCTCGGTGTACTGGTGGACGACCTCATCACCATGGGGGCGAAGGAGCCCTATCGGATGTTCACCAGCCGGGCGGAATACCGCCTGGTGCTGCGTGAAGACAACGCGGATCTGCGACTGACCGAAACAGGGCGCAATCTGGGTCTGGTAAGCGATGAGCGCTGGGCTGCGTTTGAGGCCAAGCGCGCAGGCATCCAGGCGGAGCGTGAGCGCCTTGACCGCACACGGATCCATCCGGGCACGGAAGCAGCGGCGGTGGCCGACCAGTACCTGAAACAGCCCCTGAAAAAGGACCAGACCCTGTCCGAACTGCTGCGTCGGCCGGAGGTCGACTACGAGGCGGTTGCTGCCATTGGGGGCGAACGCGCCGAGGATCCGGTGGTGGCCGAACAGGTGGCCATCCAGGTCAAGTACGAGGGCTACATCTCCCGTCAGGAAGCGGACATCGAGCGCCTGCGCCGGCATGAGAACATGACCCTGCCGAAGGATCTGGACTACGACAGTGTCGGTGGCCTGTCCAATGAGGTGAAGCAGAAGCTTGAGGAAACACGTCCGGAAACCATTGCCCAGGCCTCGCGCATTCAGGGCGTGACGCCGGCGGCGGTCTCCCAGCTGCTGATCCATCTCAAGAAACGGGATCTGCTGCAGCAGGAAAGCGCCTGAATGGACACGGAGCGCCGTGAACTGGAGGCGGGGACCGAGGCACTCGGTGTCCGTCTCGCCCCGGAGACGGCGGACCGGATGCTGCGGCTTCTGGATTTACTGGAAAAGTGGAACCGGGCCTACAACCTGACCGCCGTACGCGAGCGCAGCGCCATGTGCGCCCGGCACCTTCTGGACAGCCTGACCCTGGTGCCGCGGCTCGGCCCTGGCCCCGTACTGGACGTCGGCTCCGGCGGCGGCTTCCCGGGCCTGGTCCTGGCATTGCACTCGCCGTCCAGACAGGTGACACTGCTGGACAGCAACAGCAAGAAGACCCGGTTCATGACCCAGTGCCGGCTGGAGCTGGGCCTGGATAACATGCAGGTGGTGCATTCCCGGGTCGAGGACTGGCAGGGCGGCCCCTTCCCGCAGATCACAAGCCGCGCCATCGCCTCACTGGCGGAAATGGTACCCATGACGGCCCATCTGCTGGCGCAGGACGGGGAACACCTGGCCATGAAGGGCCCGGAAGCCACCACCGAGGTTGAAGGGCTGCCCACCGGTTGGCAGCTGCTTGAAGACAGTCGGGTCACCGTACCCGGCGTGGACGCGGAACGGCGGATACTGCGCATCGGGCGCAACAGCACGGATTCCACGGGCGAGACAGGAGACTGACGGTAATGGCGCGCATCGTGGCGGTAACCAACCAGAAAGGTGGCGTGGGTAAGACCACCACCTGTGTGAACCTGGCGGCCTCGCTGGCGGCGACCAAGCGCCGCGTGCTGCTGGTGGATATGGACCCCCAGGGCAACGCCACCATGGGCAGCGGGCTCGACAAGAACGAACTCAAGGTCAGCGGCTTTGACGTGCTGACCCGCCGCCAGAACGCTGCCGACGTCTGTACTGAAGCACCGGACTCCGGGTTCGATGTGCTGCCGGCCAACGGCGACCTGACCGCCGCCGAGGTGGAGCTGATGAACGAGATCGGCCGGGAGCACCGTCTGCGCCTGGCGCTCAAGCCCATCACCGAGCTCTATGATTTCATCCTCATCGACTGCCCGCCGGCGCTCAACCTGCTGACCGTCAACGCCCTGGCCGCCGCCGACTCGGTGCTGATTCCCATGCAGTGCGAGTACTACGCGCTGGAAGGGCTGGCTGCACTCATGGGTACCATCGAGCAGATCCAGGAAACCGTGAATCCGGCGCTGAAAATCGAGGGCCTGCTGCGTACCATGTATGACCCCCGTAACAGCCTGACCCTGGACGTATCGCGCCAGCTCAACGACTACTTCGGCGACCGGGTCTACTCGGCCGTTATCCCGCGCAACGTGCGCCTGGCCGAAGCTCCCAGTTACGGCATGCCGGCGCTGCGCTACGACCGCAGCTCCAAGGGTGCCATCTCGTATCTCGCGCTGGCGGGGGAGATGGTCAGGCGTAATGGCAGCCAGCAATCAGAGGGCGCCGTCGCCGTTTGACGGCAGGCACCCGCACCAGCAACGAACAGGATAACAAGCAACCATCATGTCATCGCGCAAACGCGGACTGGGCCAGAGAGGCCTCAACGCTCTTCTTGAAGGTTCCCGGACCAACCTGGAGGATGACGCCCCGGCGGATCCGGCCATTGAAGCCGAGCTGAAAGAGCTGCCCCTGGATCTGATCCAGCGCGGGCGCTATCAGCCGCGTCGGGACATGGATGAAGAGGCGCTGCAGGAGCTGGCCGAGTCCATCAAGCAGCAGGGTGTGATGCAGCCGGTGGTGGTGCGGCCTCTGGAGAGCGGCCATTACGAGCTGGTCGCCGGTGAACGTCGCTGGCGCGCCACCCAGCTCGCAGGCCTGGACCGCATACCGGCGTTGATCCGTCAGGTTCCGGATGAGGCTGCCATTGCCCTGGGCCTGGTGGAAAATATCCAGCGCGAGAACCTCAACCCTATCGAGGAAGCCGCCGCCCTCCATCGCCTCCAGGAGGAATTCGGCCTGACCCAGCAGCAGACGGCCGACGCCGTGGGTAAATCCCGGACCACCATCACCAACCTGCTTCGGCTCATGGGGCTGGTGGAAGAGGTCCGGATCATGCTGGAACACGGCGATCTGGAGATGGGGCATGGCCGCGCCCTCCTGGGCCTGTCGGAACAGCAGCAGGCCCCGGTAGCCCGCCAGGTGGTGAGCAAATCACTCTCGGTACGCCAGACGGAAGCGCTGGTGCGCAAGACCCTGGAGCAGGGCCAGGGCAATGCCAAGCCGGAACCGAAAAAGGAGGATCCGGACATCCGCAACCTTCAGGACCGGCTGGCGGATCGGCTGGGCGCGCGCGTGGCCATCAATCACGGCAAACGCGGCAAGGGCAAGGTGGTGATCGAGTACAACAGCCTGGATGAGCTGGATGGAATTCTTGATCATATCCAGTAGTCGGCTGCTGGCAATCGTTCGAATTTTCATCCAAATTCATTGATCCAGACCACCCAAAGCCCTATAATCTGCCCCGCTTTAACAACGGCCGACAAGGGTTGGCATTTTGAACATCAGGCGGCCTCCGGTAGGCCGACTCATCACGCTACAGCTGGGAATTCTGCTGCTGATCAGCAGCCTTTTCCTGCTTGAGTCGGCGCTCGGTGCCCGCTCCGCCCTGTTCGGGGGGCTTGCTTACTGGATACCGAACAGCCTTTTTGCCCTGCGCTATTTCCGCCATAGCGGAGCGCGGCGGATGGGGGCGGTTTTCGCGGCCATGATGGCCGGTGAGATGTTCAAGCTGTCCGCGACAGTGGTTCTGCTGGCGGGCACGCTGATGCTGATCCAGCCAATCGACGGGCCGGCCCTGTTCACAGGGTTCGGCACCATGATCCTCAGCCACATGCTGACGCCGCTTGTGTTCAGTAGGGTTGCAAACCGATGACGGGGCGAGAGTAGAACATGGCAGGTGAATCTCCAGCGGAATACATACAGCACCACCTTACGAACCTCACCTACGGCAAATTGCCGGCCGGTTTCGAACGGAACGGTACCGAACTCCAGGAAGCCACCTGGACCATGGCCCAGTCCGCCGAAGAGGCCCGAGCCATGGGGTTCATGGCCTTTCATGTTGATACTCTCTTCATGTCGGCGCTGACAGGCATCATCTTCCTGGTTCTTTTCCGTATGGTGGCCAGGAACGCCACCAGTGATCAGCCCGGCAAGCTCCAGAATCTGGTGGAAATGGTGGTGGAATTCACCCAGGACCTGGTGAAGAACACCTTCCACGGCCGCAATCCCATGATCGGCCCGATCGCCCTGACCGTCTTTGTCTGGGTCTTCCTCCAGAACTCGCTCAAGCTCATCCCGGTGGACTACATTCCGGCTCTGACCTCGGCCATCGGCATCGAGTACACCAAGATCGTACCCACCACCGATCCCAACGCCACCTTCGGCATGGCCATCGGTGTCTTCCTGATGGTGCTCTACTACAGCATCAAGGTGAAAGGCGTGGGCGGTTTCACCAAGGAGCTGACCTTCAGCCCCTTCAACCACTGGTCCCTGTCCTGGTTCAACCTGATCCTTGAGACCGTGGGGCTGTTGACCAAGCCGTTTTCCCTCGCGCTCCGGCTGTTCGGCAACATGTACGCGGGTGAGGTGATCTTCATCCTGATCGCGTTGCTGCCGTTCTGGGCCCAGTGGGCGCTGCAGGTGCCCTGGCTGATCTTCCACATTCTGGTGGTGACGCTACAGGCCTTCATCTTTATGGTGCTCACGATCGTGTATCTGAGCATGGCCCATGAAGAGCATTAACCATCAATCTTTGATGATCTAAACCCCTAAACCGTCGTTAAATCAGGAGTTGTTATGGAACTCGTAATCATCGCCGCTGCAATCATGATCGCCTCTGGTGCACTGGGTACCGCCGTTGGCTTTGCCCTGCTGGGTGGCAAGCTGCTTGAAACCACCGCGCGTCAGCCGGAAATGGCCGCTGAGCTCCAGACCAAGACCTTCATCATGGCGGGTCTTCTGGACGCGGTTTCCATGATCGGTGTGGGTATCGGCCTTTACCTGATCTTTGTTGTTGCATAACACCGGATGGTTCAGGGGTGGTCCGGAAGCGGCTGCCCCATCGTCCCGAAAGCAACGAATCGGAAAGAGGTAGAACGCCGTGAATATCAACCTCACGATGATCGGGCAGACCATCGGCTTCTTCATCTTCATCGTGTTCTGCGTGAAGTATGTCTGGCCCCCGCTGGTCCAGGCCATGCAGGATCGCCAGAAGAAGATCGCCGACGGCCTTGCCGCATCCGACCGGGCGAACCAGGACCTGGAACTGGCCCAGCAACGGGCAACCCAGGAACTGCGGGAAGCGCGTGACGAAGCGGCCACGATCGTGGAAAAGGCCAACAAGCGCGCCAACCAGATTGTGGAAGAGGCCAAGACCGAAGCCCGCGAACAGGGCGATCGGCTGCTGGCCCAGGCCCGCGACGAGATCGAGCAGGAACGCCAACAGGCACGGGATGCGCTGCGCGCTGAAGTTGCCACTCTTGCGATCGCCGGCGCGGAAAAGATTCTGGAATCCTCCGTCGACGCCAAGGCGCACAGCGAGATGCTGGATAAGCTCTCCGCGGAACTGTAAACGAGGTCCAACATGGCAGAGTCAACGTCACTCGCCCGACCCTACGCGCGGGCGGCATTCGAGGCGGCACGCGATACCGGTCAGTTCGATGACTGGAGTCAGTCGCTCAATCTGCTGGCGGCCATCACCAGTGATGACCGCATGGCCTCGGTCCTGCGCCATCCGGGCCTGAGTGCCCAGGAAAAGATCCAGCTCATCAGCGACGTCTGTGAAAACCCGCTCCCGGAGCCGGTTAGCAACTTCATCCAGATCATGGCCGAGAACCGCCGGCTGGCGCAGTTTCCCGCTGTTGCGGCACTCTTCGAAGCCTATCGCCATGATCACGAGCGGATTGTGGACGTCACGCTGACCACCGCCTTTGAACTGAGCGATGATCAGAAGCAGCGACTTTCCCAGGCTCTGGAGAAGCGCCTGGATCGTTCGGTTGAACTCAGTGTTGAGTCCGATCAGTCGATCATCGGCGGCGTGGTTATCCGAGCGGGTGACGAGGTCATCGACGCCTCACTGCGCGGGCGCCTGAACAGGCTCGCCAACGCCATGGGCGCCTGAGTCCGCCAGGCACGGCAGGAACCGAATTCCGACACGCGGTCATTTGCAGAATTTTTTGAGGACACAGGCATGCAGCAACTGAATCCATCCGAAATCAGCGAGATCATCAAGAAGCGCATCGAAAAGCTCGATGTGTCTTCTGAAGCTCGCAATGAAGGGACGATCGTCAGCGTTTCCGACGGCATCGTCCGCATCCACGGTCTTGCCGACGTCATGTACGGCGAGATGGTTGAGTTCCAGAACGGCAACTACGGCATGGCCCTGAACCTCGAGCGGGATTCGGTCGGTGCCGTTGTGCTCGGTGAGGACGAGGGTCTCGCGGAAGGTCAGAAGGTCAAGTGTACCGGCCGCATCCTCGAGGTACCGGTGGGTCGCGAACTGCTGGGCCGCGTCGTGGACGCTCTGGGTAACCCGATCGACGGTAAGGGTGACGCGGGAACCAGCGAAACCACGCCGATTGAAAAGGTAGCGCCCGGGGTTATCGCCCGCGAAGAGGTGAACGAGCCCGTCCAGACCGGCCTGAAGCCGATTGATACCATGGTTCCCGTTGGTCGCGGTCAGCGGGAGCTGATCATCGGCGACCGCCAGATCGGTAAGACCGCTGTGGCCGTTGATACCATCATCAACCAGAAGAACAGCGGCATTAAGTGCATCTACGTGGCGATCGGCCAGAAGCAGTCGACCATCGCCAACGTGGTGCGCAAGCTGGAAGAGCACGGTGCCATGGACAACACCATCGTGGTCGCCGCCGGCGCTGCCGATCCGGCCTCCATGCAGTTCCTGGCGCCCTACGCCGGTACCTCCATGGGTGAATTCTTCCGTGATCGCGGCGAAGACGCCCTCATCATCTACGACGACCTGACCAAGCAGGCCTGGGCGTATCGCCAGATCTCCCTGCTGCTGCGCCGTCCGCCGGGCCGTGAAGCCTATCCGGGTGACGTCTTCTACCTCCACTCCCGTCTGCTGGAGCGTGCGTCCAAGGTCAATCCGGAGTACGTTGAGAAGGCCACCAACGGTGAGGTAACCGGCAAGACCGGGTCACTGACGGCACTGCCGATCATCGAGACCCAGGCCGGTGACGTATCCGCATTCGTCCCGACCAACGTGATCTCCATTACTGACGGTCAGATCTTCCTGGAGACGGACCTGTTCAACTCGGGCATCCGTCCGGCGATGAACGCCGGT
Organism: Halovibrio salipaludis; assembly: GCF_002286965.1. Lineage (GTDB taxonomy): Bacteria > Pseudomonadota > Gammaproteobacteria > Pseudomonadales > Oleiphilaceae > Halospina > Halospina salipaludis. The sequence goes on from NZ_NSKD01000001.1 coordinate 518,148, forward strand.
ATCTCGGTTTCCCGTGTGGGCGGTTCCGCGCAGACCAAGATCATGAAGAAGCTTGGTGGTGGTATCCGTCTGGCTCTGGCCCAGTACCGCGAGCTCCAGGCGTTCGCACAGTTCGCTTCCGATCTGGATGAGCAGACCCGCAAGCAGCTCGAGCACGGTGCCCGTGTTACAGAGCTCATGAAGCAGGAACAGTACTCGCCGATGTCCGTCGGTGAGATGGCGACGGTACTGTACGCCGCCAACGAGGGTTATCTTGAGGACGTGGACGCCAAGAAGATCGTGGCCTTTGAAAAGGCGCTGATGGATTACATGCGCACCGAGCAGTCTGAGCTGCTGGCCAAGATCAACGACACTGGCGAGCTGAATGACGAGATCGAGAGTGGTCTGAAATCAGCGCTGGATAAGTTCAAGTCGACCCAGAGCTGGTAATGCCGTTCGGGGCCTTCGGGCCCCGTCACTGTGGCGGAGCGATCAACCGGAAAAGGCACTGAACTATGGCCAGCGGAAAAGAAATACGCACTCAGATCTCCAGCATCCAGAATACGCAGAAGATCACCAACGCCATGGAGATGGTGGCGGCGAGCAAGATGCGTAAAGCCCAGGAGCGCATGGAGCTGACCCGCCCCTACGCGAGCAAGATCCGGGATGTGATCGGCTATCTGGCCGAAGCCGACTCGGACTACCGGCACCCGTTCATGGAAGCTCGGGAAGCCAACCGCGTGGGCTACATCGTCGTCTCCACGGATCGTGGCCTCTGCGGCGGTCTGAACAACAATCTGTTCAAGACCATGCTTCAGGACAGCCGGGCCTGGAACGACAAGGGCGTGCCGTCGGATTTCTGCACGCTCGGTCAGAAAGCCAGCGTCTTCCTGAACGTGGTGGGCGGCAATATCGTGGCCTCGGAAACCCAGCTCGGGGACAGGCCCAGCGCGGAACAGGTCATCGGCAGCGTCAAGGTGATGCTGGATGCCTACCGTGACGGCAGCATTGACCGGCTCTACGTGGTGTACAACCAGTTTGTGAACACCATGACCCAGACGCCGACCATCGAGCAGTTGCTGCCGCTCCAGGCGGAAGCGGAGCCGGAAGGCAAGTACCGCTGGGACTACCTCTACGAGCCGGATCCGCGGACCCTGCTTGACGGGCTTCTGACCCGTTATGTGGAATCCCAGGTGTACCAGGGTGTGGTCGAGAACATCGCCTGTGAGCAGGCCGCTCGGATGATCGCCATGAAGAGCGCGACCGACAACGCCGGCGAGATCATCGACGATCTCAAGACCGAGTACAACAAGGCCCGTCAGGCCAACATCACGCAGGAAATTTCCGAAATTGTCAGTGGTGCAGCGGCCGTTTAAGGCGATACCGAATACTGAGTTAGTGAGGAAGCAAGCATGAGTAGTGGACGTATCGTTCAGATCATCGGGGCGGTTATCGACGTGGAATTCCCGCGCGATTCCGTACCCAACATCTATGATGCCGTGCGGCTCGATGACGTGGGCACCATTCTGGAAGTCCAGCAGCAGCTCGGTGACGGCGTGGTCCGGACCATCGCCATGGGGACCACCGAAGGCCTGAAGCGCGGCATGAGCGTGACCGGCACCGGCGAAGGCATCAAGGTGCCGGTGGGCGAGGAAACCCTCGGCCGCATCATGAACGTGCTGGGCGAGCCCACGGACGAGGTGGGTGAGATCGGTGAGAAAGAGCGCTGGACCATCCACCGCAAGGCGCCCGGCTATGCCGACCAGTCGGCCTCGGAAGAGCTGCTGGAAACCGGCATCAAGGTCATCGACCTGATCTGCCCCTTCGCCAAGGGCGGCAAGGTTGGCCTCTTCGGCGGCGCCGGCGTGGGCAAGACCGTGAACATGATGGAGCTCATCAACAACATCGCGAAGGAGCACTCCGGTCTCTCGGTATTCGCCGGTGTGGGTGAGCGGACCCGTGAGGGTAACGACTTCTATTACGAGATGAAGGGCTCGAACGTCCTGGATAAGGTCTCGATGGTGTACGGTCAGATGAACGAGCCGCCGGGGAACCGCCTGCGTGTCGCCCTGACCGGCATGACCCTGGCCGAAAAGTTCCGCGACGAAGGCCGTGACGTCCTGCTGTTCATCGACAACATCTACCGCTACACGCTGGCGGGTCAGGAAGTGTCCGCGCTGCTGGGCCGTATGCCCTCCGCGGTGGGCTACCAGCCGACACTGGCCGAGGAGATGGGCAAGCTCCAGGAGCGGATCACCTCCACCAAGACCGGCTCCATCACCTCCGTCCAGGCGGTCTACGTACCGGCCGACGACCTGACGGACCCGTCACCGGCGACCACCTTCGCGCACCTTGACGCGACCGTGGTACTGGCCCGTGACATCGCGGCCAAGGGCATCTATCCGGCCATCGATCCGCTGGATTCCACCAGTCGCCAGCTCGATCCGCTGGTTATTGGCCAGGAGCACTATGATGTGGCCCGTGGTGTACAGGGTGTACTGCAGCGCTACAAGGAGCTGAAGGACATCATCGCCATTCTGGGCATGGATGAGCTCTCCGAGGAAGACAAGCAGACCGTTGACCGGGCGCGTAAGATCGAGCGCTTCCTGTCGCAGCCGTTCTTCGTGGCCGAGGTCTTCACCGGTTCGCCTGGCAAGTACGTGTCCCTGAAGGAGACCATCCGCAGCTTCAAGGGCATCCTGGACGGTGAGTATGACTCAATGCCCGAGCAGGCCTTCTACATGGTCGGCAGCATCGACGAGGCGGTCGAAAAAGCGAAGGAAATGGAAAACAAAGCTGCGTAAACCATTTCCGACTGAGAGAGGCGTAACCAATGGCTAACACCGTACAGTGTGACATTGTGAGCGCGCAGGAAAGCATCTTCTCCGGTGAGGTGGAGATGCTGACCGCGACCGCAAGTAACGGCGAGCTGGGCGTTATGGCAGGCCATACGCCCATGCTGACCGGCCTGGCTCCCGGGCCCGTGAACATCCGGATGGCAGACGGCAAGGAGGAAGTCTTCTTCGTCTCCGGCGGATATCTCGAGGTTCAGCCCAAGAAGATCTCGATCCTGGCGGACACTGCCGAGCGTGCCCATGATATGGATGAGGCCGCCGCGCAACGGGCCCGTCAGGAAGCCGAACGTGAGCTGGCCAACCGCAGCAGCGAGGTTGACTATTCCCGTGCTGCCGCGCGTCTGGCCGAGGCTGCTGCCCAGCTCCGGACGCTGGAGAAGCTGCGCCGCAAGAAGCGCTGAATACCGGCTGACCCGGCGCTCGGGTTGTTACTGGAAACCGCATTGCCGATCATGGCCCTGTTGGGGCATGATCCAATGCGGTTTTTCTGATTCAAGGAGTGTGAACGGATGGCGACACCCCTGCACATCGTCGTCCTGGCCGCTGGCCAGGGATCCCGTATGAAGTCCTCCCTGCCCAAGGTGCTCCATTCGCTGGCCGGGCAGCCGCTTCTGCACCATGTGCTGGAAGCAGGACGCAGCCTTCGTCCCGACGGTCTGCATGTGGTGATCGGCCATGGCGCGGAGCAGGTCCGGGAGAAGACGCCCGGAAGCGATATCCAGTGGGTCATCCAGAAGGAGCAGCTGGGCACCGGGCATGCGGTTGCACAGGCCCTTCCGGGGATCCCGGAAACCGCGCGGGTACTGGTGCTCTATGGGGATGTGCCGCTCACCTCCGCCGATACGCTGGCACGCCTGGCCGGTGCCATCAGCCGGGAATCACTGGGCCTGCTGACGGTCAACCTGCCGGATCCGGCGGGCTATGGCCGTATACTCCGTGACAGCCGGGGAACCGTTACCGGTATCGTGGAGCAGAAGGATGCCACCCCGGAGCAGCTGGTGATCACTGAAGTGAATACAGGCCTCCTGGGGGCTCCGGCGGAACGGCTGAAGCAGTGGCTGCCTGCGCTGTCCTCGGATAATGCCCAGGGTGAGTACTACCTGACCGACATCATTGCCCTTGGTCGCTCGGAAGGGCTGGGCATCGAAGTCTCCCAGCCGGATGAACCGGAGGAGGTTCAGGGTGTGAACAACCGCGCCCAGTTGGCGGAACTGGAGCGCTGGTTCCAGCGTCAACAGGCCCTGACGCTGATGGCTGGCGGTGCCACCCTGGCGGACCCGTCCCGGGTGGATGTCCGGGGTCGCGTGGAAACCGGCCAGGACGTGGTCGTCGATGTGAACACGGTTTTTGAAGGCGACGTGGTGCTTGGTGACAGGGTCCAGATCGGCCCGGGCGTGGTGTTGCGTAACTGTCGCATCGGCTCGGATGTCCGGGTGGATGCCCAATCCGTCATAGAGGGCGCACGAGTGGACCAGGGTGCCGTTATCGGGCCCTTCGCCCGGCTGCGGCCGGATGCGCTGGTGGGCCGGGACGCCCGGGTGGGCAATTTTGTTGAGATCAAGAAAAGCAGCATTGGCGAGGGTGCCAAGGTGAACCATCTCAGCTATGTGGGTGATACCACCATGGGCGCGGGCGTGAATGTTGGCGCGGGTACAATAACCTGCAATTATGATGGCACCAGCAAGCACCATACGACGATCCGTGACGGTGCCTTCATCGGGTCCAACACCTCGCTGGTGGCCCCGGTGACCCTCGGTGAGCGCAGCCTTGTGGGCGCGGGTTCCACCATTACGCGGGACGTCGCTGATCGCGAACTGGCGGTGGCCCGTGGTCGCCAGCGCAACATCCCGGACTGGGTGCCGGCGGAAAACGGGCGGGACAGCGAAGAGGGAGGCAGCTAGGCATGTGCGGAATCGTGGGAGCGGCAGCGCGCCGTGACGTCCAGGGCATTCTGATCGAGGGCCTGAGGCGCCTGGAGTACCGTGGCTATGATTCAGCCGGCCTGGCCGTTCTGGATCCGGACAGCGGCATCCAGCGCCAGCGGGAAGTGGGCAAGGTCGCCGCCCTGGAAGAGGCTGTCGGCAGCAACCCGCCCAGTGGGCACCTGGGCATTGCCCATACCCGCTGGGCCACGCATGGCAAGCCTTCCGCGGCCAATGCCCATCCGCACATGTCCGGCGAACGTCTGGCCGTGGTGCACAATGGCATCATCGAGAATTTCGAGCCGCTTCGTGACCAGCTCCGTAACGATGGCTACACCTTCACGTCCGAAACCGATACCGAGGTGCTGGCGCACCTGATCGCGCGTGAATACGCCAACGCCGGGGATCTGGTCACCGGCTTCCACAATGCGGTAAGCCAGGTTGAGGGAGCCTATGCCCTGGCGGTTCTGCACGCGGACGAACCCGAGACTCTGTTGGTGGCCCGCCAGGGCAGCCCGCTGGTGATCGGGGTGGGGATCGGCGAGCATTTTGTCGCTTCCGACCAACTGGCCCTGCTGCCGGTCACAGACCGTTTCATCTATCTGGCCGAAGGCGACACGGCGCTGGTCCGGGCCGAATCGGTGACCATCACTGACGCCAGCGGCCAGCGCGTCGAGCGACCCATCAACCGTTTCGAGCACAGCGCGGACGCCGCCGAGAAGGGCAACTACCGGCATTTCATGCTCAAGGAAATCCACGAGCAGCCGGATGTGATCGAGGCCACCCTGCAGGGACGGGTGACCGAGAGCAGGGTGCTTGAGCAGGCCCTGGGTACCGAGGCCTCGCGCCTGCTGGGGGAAGTGCGTCATGTCCAGATCGTGGCCTGCGGCACCAGCTTCCATGCCGGGATGGTAGCGCGTTACTGGATCGAAGAGCTGGCGGGTATTCCCTGCAGCGTCGAGGTCGCCTCTGAATTCCGTTACCGCAGCCATGTCATCCAGGACGGGACCCTCTTCCTGACCATCTCCCAGTCCGGCGAGACCGCCGACACCCTGGCGGCCCTGCGCCAGGCCAGGGATGCGGGCTTCCGGGCGGCGCTGGCCATCTGCAATGTGCCGGGCAGTTCCCTGGTACGGGAATCGGACATGGTGATCATGACCCACGCCGGTCCGGAGATTGGTGTGGCCTCCACCAAGGCGTTTACCACCCAGCTCACGGCGCTGTTGATGTTCACCCTGGCGCTGGCCCGACACAACGGACTTTCCGAGGCCCGGGAGGCGGAACTGGTCCAGGCCCTGCGCGCCATACCGCACCAGATGCGGGCCATAATGGACCTGGACGACTCCATCAAGCAGCTCTCCCAGTGGTTTGTGGATAAGCACCACAGCCTCTTCCTGGGGCGTGGTTCGCTCTACCCGGTCGCGATGGAAGGCGCGCTCAAGCTCAAGGAGATCTCCTACATCCACGCGGAGGCCTACCCGGCCGGTGAGCTCAAGCATGGCCCCCTGGCACTGGTGGACAGCGAAATGCCGGTGGTTACCGTGGCGCCTTCCAATGACCTGCTCGAGAAGCTCAAGTCCAACCTCCAGGAGGTACGGGCCCGGGGTGGTGAACTCTTCGTGTTTGCCGACAGTGAAACCGCGATGGGGGATGGCGAAGGTACCCACGTCATGACCATTCCCCACACGGACCCCATTCTGGCGCCACTGTTGTGCACCGTGCCGTTGCAGCTGCTGTCCTACCATGTGGCGGTGCTCAAGGGCACGGACGTGGACCAGCCGCGCAACCTGGCCAAGAGTGTCACGGTGGAATAACGGGAAGCGGCCATGGTGGCGTCGATCCGCGCGATACTGGGGCTGTTGGTGATGCTGATCAATACACTGATCGGCATCGGCCCCATGATGGTGATCGCGCTTGCCAAGCTGATCGTTCCCCACCAGCCTTTCCAGCAGCGCTGTGCGCGCGGCGTGATGTGGATCGCCGAGAAATGGGTGGATGCCAACGTCGCGGTGCTGAACCGTATGCTGGATACCCGGTGGGAGCTGCGAGGCGACTTCAACCCCCGGCTTGATACCTCCTACCTGGTCCTGTGTAACCACCAGTCCTGGGTGGATATTGCCGCTCTGGTGGAAGTGCTCAACGGGCGGGTGCCGTACTACAAGTTTTTCCTCAAACGCGAGCTGATCTGGGTGCCCCTGCTTGGGCTGGCGTTCTGGGCCCTGGATTACCCGCTGATGCGCCGCTATTCCAGTGAGTACCTGAAAAAGCACCCGGAAAAGCGCGGACTGGACCTGGAAATCACCCGGAAGGCCTGTGAGAAGTGCCGGGGGATGCCCATTACCGTGGTGAACTTCCCGGAGGGAACGCGCTATACACCCGCCAAGCATGAGGCGCAGCAACCAGGTTTCCGGCATCTGCTGCAGCCCAAGGCCGGCGGTATTTCCTTCGTACTCGCCTCAATCGGTGACCAGATCGACACCATCCTGGACATTTCCATTGTCTATCCCGATGGCGTTCCCGGCTTCTGGGATCTGCTTGCCAACAGGATTCCGCGGGTGATCGTGGACATCCGCCAGTACCCGCTGGACCAGCAGTGGGTGCGTGGCGACTACCGCAACGATCCGGCCTTCCGCAGCCGATTCCAGCAGTGGATTACCGAGCTGTGGCAGCAGAAGGATGAGCGCATTGGTTTCATCCACACCTCAGTCGATGCCGAGCGCACTGAGTGAATCCGGATCAGGGAACCCATCGGCCCTGAGCCCTGCCTCCTTCTGGAAGTCCCGCAGTGCCGAACGGGTGCCGGAGCCCAGAATGCCGTCAACCGGACCCGGGTCATGGCCAGCTTCCTTCAGTGCCGCCTGAAGCGCTTCAATGGTGTTCCGACTCAGGGGCTCGTGATCCGGTGGCCGGGTCTGGAACGGGCCGCCACCCACGATCCGGTCCGCCAGGTGGCCCACGGCCAGGGCGTAGAATTCGGACTGGTTCCAGCCCATGATCACCCGGAAGTTATCGTAAACCAGAAAGGCGGGACCTTCGTGGCCGGATGGCAGCAGCAGTGCTGCTTCCATATCCGCCTGTGGCAGTTCGCCACCCCAGGCATTGCGGATACCGAGCTCCCGCCACTCGGACAGCGGGCGCTTGCGCTTGAGCCCTGCCGCGAGGCTGTAGTCAAAGCCTTCGGGCAGCTGGACTTCCCGGCCCCAGCGTTCGGCCTCGTTCCAGCCCAGGCTTTTCAGAAGATGGCCCGCCGAGGTCAGCGCGTCCGGTATGCTGTTCCACAGATCCACCCGGCCGGACCCATCCGCGTCCACCGCATGCTTGAGGTAGACGGAGGGCATGAACTGCATCTGCCCCATGGCGCCGGCCCAGGAACCTTCCATCGCGTCGGCTTCCACGTCACCGCGCTCGATGAGGCGCAGGGCGGACACCAGTTCACCGGTGAAATAGTCGCTCCGGCGCTGGTCACAGGCGAGGGTCGCCAGTGCGCGCGGGATTGGCATCTTGCCGGTATAGCTCCCGAAATTGGTTTCCAGACCCCAGAAGGCGATCAGGTAGCGGCCGGGAACGCCGGTTTCCCGGGTGATCCGTTCAAGCAGCTGCGAGTGTTCCCGGTAGAGCGTCCGGCCTTTTTCGATGCGCTGTTCCGTTACACGTTTTTCAAGATAGTCGCGGAACGAGCGGGTGAACTCCGGCTGGCTGCGATCCAGCTCAATCACCCGTTCGAGCGGCTCGATCCCGGCCAGTACCCGGCTGGTGACGGATTCGGAAATGCCCTGGTCCCGCGCATGGTCACGCAGGCCGGCCACACACCGGTCAAAGTCATCAGATGCCATGGCCGGCACGGTACTGGCAGCCGCCAGAAGCGCCGTGAAGAGGTAAGTACGCATTCGGAGCGTCCTTTATGCAGGTTCGTTTACGCATTCTGCACGAAACCATCGGTGTGTCGAGGGCTCTGGGTTGCTACCATGCATTACAATCCAAGCTTACATGTGTTCTGCCATGGAAAAGACCGAACCGGTTGAAATACGGGTGTCCGTCAGCGAGCTGAAGCTCGGCATGACGGTAACGCGCCTGGATCGCTCCTGGCTGGAAACCAGTTTCCCGGTACAGGGATTCGTCATTCGCCATACGGCGGATATCCACGCGCTGCAGGAACAGTGTCGCTTCGTGTACGTGGAAGGTCAGGAGGTTCCGGAGGCCCGGCCCTGGCGCTTCGGTTTTGGTGGCGGTAAACGTCGCCGGCAGGAGCCACGCCTGAGCACCGTGGATATTGAAACGGAGTTGCCGAACGCCCGGGAGGCCTTCGAGCAGACCAAGGCGCTGGCTGAAGACATCATGGAAAACGCCCGCCTTGGCAGGACCATTGACGCCCGGCAGGCCCGAACCGTGGTCAAATCCTGCGTGGACAGTGTGATGCGCAACCATGAAGCACTGCAGATGCTGCTTCAGGTTCGCAGCAAGGATGACTACACCGCTGAGCATGGCCTCAACGTCTGCATCCTGTCCGCCATTTTCGGGCGCCACCTGGGGCTGCTCGGTGGCGAGATTGAAAAGCTGGCGCTCAGTGGTCTGCTGCATGACGTGGGTAAGATGCACACACCCGTGGAAATCCTCCACAAGACAGAAGCGTTGACGGAAGAGGAAAAGGTGGTCATGCGTCAGCATGTGGAGCATGGCCGGCGTCTTCTGACCGGCATGAAGGGGGTGGATCCGGTCACTGTCGATGTTGCCTATACGCACCATGAGCGCATGAACGGTACCGGCTATCCCCAGGGCCTTCTGGCTCACCAGATTCCCTACTTTGCCAAGATCGTGTCGATTGTGGACAGCTACGATGCCATGACCAGCCACCGTGTATTCGAATCCGCGCGTTCCTCCAAGGAAGCACTGGAAATCATCTATGACCAGCGCGGTGACCAGTTCGATGAAGCGCTGGCTCTTGATTTCATACAGTGCATTGGCGTCTACCCGCCGGGCTCCATTGTCCAGCTTAACAGCGGTGAGTCGGCCATTGTCATCACCACCTATGCACTCAACCGCCTGCGCCCCAGGGTGCTTGTGGTGCGGGATCCCCAGGGCCAGCCCTGCCCCCAGCGTGTTGTGGACCTTCGCCAGAGAGAGGAGTACCGGCCGGGCATGGCCTACCAGATCAGTCGCGAGCTGCCCCTGGGCAGTCACGGGATTGATCTGAAGGTCTTCACCGATGCGGGGCTGGCCCTGGAAGAGGATCAGCCGGATGCGGAGGTGAGCGCGCTGGTCAACGCCCTCCGCGGTATCGATACGGACTGATCAGAAACTGCTCCATCCAGTGAATTCCGCGATACGATAAAGCAGGTAACGGCGCCGGCGGCCATCCGCCCAGACGCCATAGGGCACGCTGCACTGGAAGCCCGGCGGGTTGCTCCAGCAGCGCTCAAACCAGTCCCCTGCCGCCCTCAGGGCGGGCAGCTCCTCATTGCCCACCAGTTCACAGCCGGCTTCAAGGTTGAGGTCATCCAGATTGCGCCGGGTCAGGTTGGCGGAGCCGAGGATCAGCTCCACCCGCCCGTCCCGTCGTTCCAGTCGCACCAGCTTGCAGTGGAACTGTTCACCATGGGTGCGGTACCAGCGCACCGGGATGCCGTGGGCGTGCAGCTCCAGCGCCACCTGGCGGTTGGGAAGACCGCCCTTGACGCGCCCGAAGGCATCCTTGTTCGGGTCAAGCAGCACCCTGAGCCGGCAGCCCCGGGCCTGTGCCCGCTTCAGGGCCTTTATAACGCGCCTGTGGCTCAGGTAGAACAGCGCCAGATCCAGTTCATCACCCGGGTTGGCCCTGTTGATCAGTGCCACGCTGGCCTCCCGGATACGGGATTCGGTGAGCAGTCTCAGTCCCGGTCCCTCCGCTGTCGGAGCCATTGCGGGGCCGGGCGGCGCCCTGAAATCGCAGCGATACCCCCGGGCCCAGGTCAGCAGGGTCTGCTCCTGGTCAAGCAGGGCAAGGGCTGCATCTCCATGGACCAGAAGCCCCACGTTGGAGTGGGCGCTGCTGGCATCGTGCGGGTTGCCGGAGCTGATCAGTCCGCGCCAGCCATCCCGGGTGTCCGCCACCATGATCTTGCGGTGGTTGGCGCGGAAGTTGAACAGGGTCAGCCAGCTGCGAAGGGTCACCGGCCAGGGGCCGATGGGGTTGGGCAGCCAGCCGTTCTGGGGCCAGCGGGACCAGGGCTGGACCAGCAGGCGCCAGAAAACCGACCATCCCGGGTTGGAATCCCTCAGCCGCGCCAGGGGCGTTTCCAGTATCTCAACACCCGCCGCTTCCAGGCGCTGGAGGTGCTCCGGCCAGTGGGCGCCGTAATAGCTGTTGATCGGGTCCACCAGGACGGTGGCGCGCAACCCGGGGCACTGGCGCTGGCGTTCGATCAGGGCCCGGGTCAGCGTTTCCGTGACCGGCAGGTGTTCGGCAGGATCAGCACCGTCCGGATTGAACAGGAACATGTCCATCACCAGCCGTTGCTGGGCATCGCGGATCAGCCCGAGCATGGCTGGAACCAGCTCGCGGCGGCTGCGGGAGCGGCCCCGCGCGTCCACGTAACGGTGGTCCACCAGGAAGCGGGTTTCGCCAGGCTCGAACCAGGGAGATGCCATGGCGACTGCTGCCGGCAATGGCTTATAGCGGTGGTACAGGCCCACCCCGAGCAGTACAGCCAGAAGCAGCAGGATCAGTCCTGTCATCATCACGGGGAATACCCCAGTCCTGTTGAACGAGTTGAACAGAATCCTTTGATTGTCTGCCGGACGGTACTGGGAAATACTGGCCTCATCAGCAACCGGTATGAACCCAGGGAGTCAGACATGACCGAACGCATTGTTGAACGCCTTATCCGCGGCGAGCGCGCCTCTGACGGTGATGGGGTCAAGCTCAGGCGCAGTCTGGGCCAGGGCCCGTTTGCACGCCTGGATCCCTTCCTGATGCTGGATGAGTTCCAGGCCGACGACGGAAGCGGCCAGATTGGCGGCTTTCCGCCCCATCCCCACCGGGGCTTCGAGACCGTCACCTACATGCTCGAGGGCAGCATGCAACACCGCGACTCGCTGGGCAACAGTGGCCTCATTGGCCCAGGCGGGGTGCAGTGGATGACCGCCGCCGGCGGCATCGTGCACTCGGAGATGCCGGAACTGCGCGATGGCCACATGCGCGGCTTCCAGCTCTGGATCAACCTGCCGGCAGCGGACAAGATGAAGGCCCCGCGCTACCAGGACATCCAGGCGGATCGGGTACCTGAATACCCCTTCGACGGTGGCCGGGTGCGCGTGATCGCCGGCGAGGTGGTGCTTGAAGGCAATACCCTGGTGGGCCCCGTCTCCGGTGTCGCCACGGCGCCGACCTATCTGGACCTGGTGATCGAGGCCGGTCGGGAACTGACTCTGCCGATCGACGCGGACCGCAATGCCATGATCTACGTGTACGACGGGGAAGTATCAGCTGGTGATGATGGCTTCTCACCCGTAGCTGCCACCAATGCCGGCTTCCTGTCACGCGGCGACGAGCTCCGCCTCCGTGCCGGGGATGAAGGCGCTGGCCTGCTGCTGCTCGCGGCAAACCCGGTGAAGGAATCCGTGGTTCAGCACGGGCCCTTCGTGATGAACACCCGGGATGAGATTGAGCAGGCGATCCGGGATTACCAGGAAGGACGGTTTGAGCGGGAGGACGTGGCACTGTCCTGAGGCGACCCTTAGGGCCAAAAATGAAAAACCCCGGCAGGGCGAACCTGACCGGGGTTTTTAACGCTCTGGTGCTGGTTACAGCACGTTGTGCTTCACCAGCTTGCGCTTGTTGTGGGCGAGCCCGTCGAACGAGAAGTCGTCCACGCTCAGCATCTCCAGCACTTCCGCCTCGTACTTGCGCATGAACTCGGCGTCGTCCTGGGAGATCAGGCCGGCTTCCAGGCCTGCCTCGAACTTCTGCTCGGGGTGCAGGGCCTCGGCGGGCAGCTCGCCCTTGGCGTGCGCCTTGTCCAGGGTCTTGTAGAGCTTGTCCGCGCGCGGGTAGTCCGCCAGCAGCTGGTTGTAGTGTGCCAGTGGGTTGAAGACCTCGCCCTTCTGTTCAAGCGTGTCCCAGGTGTTGCTGGTGAGCTTGGCGCGCAGCGCGGAGTCCGTGCTGATCGCGCGGGCAATTGCCTGGGTGCGCTTGTCGGAGGGTGCCTTCCAGCGCCGGCCCAGCGGCATGGTGACCCAGCGCAGGGCCACGGCAACCGCCCGGTTCGGCAGGTTGTCCAGCAGCTCATCCAGCGCTTTCTCGGCGCGGTTCAGGAGGTATTCGCAGCTGTAGGCCATGAGCTCGCGTTCGCCTTCCACAGCCTGCCCTTCGTGCCAGTTCTTGAGCACCATGGAGGTCAGGTAGAGGTTGGCGAGTACATCCCCCAGCCGTGCCGAGAGCAGCTCGCGCAGCTTGAGGTCCGAGCCCAGTGTCGTCATGGCCGCGTCCGAGGCCAGGCCGAAGGCGGCGCTGAAGCGGTTCACGGCCCGGGCGTAAGGGGCCGCCGCGTTGTCGAAGGGGACGTCGCCACGGCCGATGCCGATGGCCTGGGTGAAGGCGCGGGCGGCATTGCCGAAGACGAGGCCTGCGTGGTTGAAGAAGGCATCGTCGAAGGCATCAATGTCGTCACTGTCCTTGGCCGCCAGCTCATCCAGCACATAGGGATGGCAGCGGATCGCACCCTGACCAAAGATCATCAGACTGCGGGTCATGATGTTGGCACCCTCCACCGTTATGGAGACGGCCGAGCCGGCAAAGGACAGCCCCAGGTAGTTGCGTGGTCCCAGGGTGACGGTCTTGCCGCCGTGAACGTCCATGGCATCGGAGAGGATGTCACGCTGATACTCGGTCAGCTGGCTCTTGAGGATGGCCGACGGGACGGCGGGCTTTTCGCCGTTGTCGATCATGTTGGCGGTCTGCATTACTGCGGACTGGGCGATGTAGGCCTTGCCGGCGATACGCGCCAGCGGTTCCTGCACGCCTTCCATGTCCGCCACCGGGGTGTTGAACTGGCGGCGGATGCGGGTGAAGCCACCGGCCAGGCCCACGGCGTAGCGGCCACTGCCACTGGCGCCGGAGGGCAGGGTGATGCAGCGGCCCACGGAGAGGCATTCCACCAGCATGCGCCAGCCCTGGCCGGCCATATCCGGGCCGCCGATGATGTAGTCCAGAGGAATGAACACATCCTTGCCCTTGATCGGCCCGTTCATGAAGGGGGTGCCGATGGGCGCGTGCCGACGGCCGATTTCCACGCCTTCGGTGTCACGCGGGATCAGGGCGCAGGTGATGCCCAGATCCTTCTGTTCGCCCAGGAGGTTGTCCGGGTCGAACATGCGGAAGGCCAGACCGACCACGGTGGCGATGGGCGCCAGGGTGATCCAGCGCTTCTCGAAGTTCAGGCGCAGGCCGACCACTTCCTTGCCGTCGATCTCCTGCTTGCACACGATGCCGGTGTCCGGCAGCGAGGTGGCGTCGGACCCGGCGCGCGGGCCGGTGAGGCCGAAGCAGGGAATCTCCCGGCCGTCGGCCAGGCGCGGCAGGTAGTAGTTCTTCTGGTCGTCGGTGCCGTACTTGAGCAGCAGTTCCCCCGGGCCCAGGGAGTTGGGCACGCCCACCGAGACCATCAGCGATTCGTTCACGGAGAGCTTCTGCAGTACCGCGGACTGGGCGCGGGCGGAGAGGCCGAGGCCGCCGTATTCCTTCGGGATGATCATGCCGAAGAAGCGTTCCTTCTTCAGGTAATCCCAGACCTCCTTGGGCAGGTCCGCGCGCTCGAAGCCGATGTCCCAGGCGTTGCACATGCTGGCCGCCACGGCGCACTGGTTGTCCACGAACGCCTGCTCATCCTGGGAGAGACCGGTGTTGCGGTTGGTCAGCAGGCGGTGCCAGTCCGGGCGACCGGTGAAGAGCTCACCGTCCCAGCCGACTGTGCCCGCGTCCAGGGCCTGCTTCTCGGTCTCTGAGACCTTGGGCGCCACCTTCTTGAATAGGGCGAAGGCACGCGGGGTCAACCACTGGCGGCGCAGGCCGGGGAGTCCGGCAAAGGCGGTGATGCCGGCGCCGATGAACAGCAGCAGGCTGAACCAGCCCGTGCCCATGAACAGGCCGATGATGCCGACCACGACCATGACGGCGATGGCTGCCGCGGCGCCGGATTCGCGCCGCAGCACGAACAGCAGGCCGGCAAGAGCGAGCAGAACAACAATGAGGAGATCCATAGTGTTTCCCTGTGTTGACCTTGGAGTTGGATTGTCTGGCTGTATACGATACCAGCAATGCAACGGATTGTATCGCCGTTGGGCCCGCTGATGACAAGCGTTGTGGCGCTGTCGGCGGGAGGGCTGGTGGTTACAAATCACAACCCGGTATCCCCGGTGGCCGGGGTTTACCTCTGGTCAGAAGTTGTTCAATATGGGAATCAGTCAACCCACCTGAGCGAGGTGAGCGGCATGATTGAAGGCATGAACCCGCAGGCGGCCAACCTGGCCCGGGATACCGGCGCCCAGCAGCTGCAGACACGTGGCGTCCAGGACGGTGCCCAGGGGCGTGAGAACACGGCCGGAAGCAATAATGCCCGGCCGGCGCAGGACGTGAGCGTCCAGATCTCCCAGCAGGGCCTGGATTCCGCTGCCGCCAACAGTGGCGAGGCGGTGCCGGATGCCTCCGCTGCGGACACCAATACCGCGGCAACGCTTTCCAGCGGTGATTTCGGCAACGTCACCAATGAGGCTGGCAACAGTGCCAGCAGCCGTGCTGAGGCCACCAACAGCCCTTCTGGCGGTTCCGTGGCTGGCAATCAGTCCGTCAGCGCGGACGAGCAGCTGGGCACCAATATCGACGTGGAGGCGTAAACTGCCTCCCGCCGTCTTCCTTCCTACTGGCTTTCGGCCAGCGTCGGATAGTCTGTGTAACCCCGTTCATCACCGCCATAGAAGGTGCTCGCGTCCCACTCATTGAGCGGTGCGTCCTGCCGGAAGCGTTCCACCAGGTCCGGATTGGCGATGATCGGCCGGCCGAAGGAGGCCAGGTCACAGCGTCCGGCATTGATGCGTTCAATGGCTTCATTCCGGCTGTAGGCACCGTTGCCGATGTAGGCGCCGGTGAATTCTTCCCGGATGGCGTCGATCACGGATTCCGGGCGGCCGTTCTCATGGTTGCCCTGGAAGGAATCCTCCACCACCTCGATGTAGGCCAGGCCTGCTTCCTGTACCTTGCGCGCCAGAGCCCGGAAGGTGGTGTGCGGGTCCGCGTCGAACATGCTGTTGAAGCTGCCGGTGGGGCTGACCCGGATGCCGATGCGTGCCGCTGGCCAGACCTGCTTGACCGCTTCCACCACCATCATCGGGAACCGCAGGCGGTTTTCCACTGAGCCGCCATAGTCGTCGGTGCGGTGGTTGCTGCCGGACTTGATGAACTGGTCCAGCAGGTAACCGTTGGCGGCGTGGATCTCGATGCCGTCGAAGCCGGCTTCGCGGGCGTTCTCGGCGCCCTGGCGGTACTGTTCAACAATGCCGGGCAGCTCATCGGCTTCCAGTGCACGGGGCGTGGGGATATCCACCATGCCGGAGTCGGCGCTGATGAACACCTGGGAGCCTTCCGGCTTGATGGCCGAGGGACCCACGGGCAGTTCGCCACCAGGCTGCAGTTCCGGATGGGAAATGCGGCCCACGTGCCAGAGCTGGGCGTGCATGCGGCCGCCGGCGGCGTGGACCGCGTCCGTGACCTTGCGCCAGCCGGCGATCTGCTCCGGAGTGTAGATGCCAGGCGTGTAGGCGTAGCCCTGGCCCTGCTGGGAAACCTGCGTTGCCTCGCTGATGATCAGCCCGGCACTGGCGCGCTGGGCGTAATAGCGGGCGTTCATGTCGCTGGGTACGTCACCCGGCTGGCTGGCCCGGGCGCGGGTCAGCGGCGCCATGATGATGCGGTTGGGCAGTTCAAGATCGCCCAGGGTAAAGGGTTCAAAAAGCACGTTGTCCCCGTTGGTCATCGAAGGGTCTCCTCTTGGTGGTCGGATGGTTTCTGATAGGTACGTATACGACAGAAAACTGAATCCGATTGATGTGCTCTATAAGATGGGGGTGAGAGGAGACCCCTTCAACCGATGAACGCGTTTCAGGTTGTCAGTATCATCCGCAATCCCTCCAGCTCCACGCCGGCCCGGTCTATGGCCGCAGTGCCCTGTTCGCGCTGGGCTTCCAGGGCCTCGATCTCGCGGTTCTTCAGTTCATCACTGGTGGCCTGCAGTTCCCTGAGCGCCTCGATTTCCGCATTGTAATGGGCCTCCAGCGCCTGCCGGGCGTCGGCGATGGTTTCCGGGAGGCCGGCCTCGGCCTTCTCGCGGATGGCGGGCAGCAGGGCCTCGATGTCGTCGCGCAGGCGCGGCAGGATCTGCTGGGCGTCCTTGCGTTTGATGCGGCCACCGATCTGGTTGAGCTTGTCGTGGGTGAGCATGGTGCTCAGGTCGCGGCCGTCACTGGTCAGCAGCATCCGGCCCGGGGCCAGTGGCAGGAAGCGGCCTACAGGTACGGAGCGTGGTGCCGCGGTGGTGACGCGGTAGAGCGCCTCCAGCATCAGGGTGCCCGGCTGTACGCCCTTGAGCTCCAGGGTGATGAGGGCGGCGTTGCCGAGCTCTGAATCGGTCACCATGTTCATGGCATCGCGCACCATGGGGTGCTCCCAGCTCATGAAGGCCAGGTCCTCCCGGGCCAGCGCCACATCCCGCTCCAGAGTGAAGCTGAGGCCGTCGTCCGGCAGGTGCGGGAAGTGCTCGGTTTTCATATGGTCCGTGGGCCTGACGGTCCACTGTTCCTTGCCGGTTTCCTCGTGGTCGATGCCGTACTGGTCCAGCAGCTGGGTAAGGTAGGCGGCAAGATCGTCCGGCGCCTCGGTTTCCCGGATGGTGCTGATGCTGGCGTCGGCGGCTGCCTGTTCGTCCCGGGTGAGGGAGGCGATCAGGCGGCGCTCTTCCTGCAGGCTTTCCTCCTGGGCTTCACGTGCCTGGCGCGTGGCTTCCAGGAGCCCGTCCAGCGGCGCTTCCGGGTCATTGAGGGCGGCGTCGAGCTGTTCCGCAACCTCGTGTTGGACCGCCACGCCCGTGGGGCAGTAGGCCTGGAGGGCATTGAGGCCCTGCTGGTACCACTGGAAGAGAACCTGCTGGGCCGAGCCGGCGATGTAGGGCACATGGATGTGGATGCGCTCCCCCTGGCCGATGCGGTCAAGCCGGCCGATGCGCTGCTCCAGCAGGTCCGGGTTCCGGGGCAGATCGAACAGCACCAGGTGGCGGGCGAACTGGAAGTTGCGCCCCTCGCTGCCGATCTCGGAGCAGATCAGTGCCTGGGCACCCTGCTCGTCGTCCGCGAACCAGGCGGCGGCGCGGTCGCGCTCGATGATGCTCAGGCGTTCATGGAAGGCGGCGCTTCGGATGCCGGCACGCAGCTGCAGGAAATGCTCCAGCGTCTCGGCGGTATCCGCATGGGCACAGATGACTAGGACTTTTTCGTTGCGGTTGGCCTTGAGCATCTGCTGGAGCCAGGCGACACGGGGGTCTCCGGCGAGCCAGGTCTCGCTGTCCAGAGCCGTTTCCGGGAAGAGGCCAGCGGGGCCGGCCAGCTGCGCCTGTTCCGCGTAGTCCGGGTCTGCCTCCAGGGGCGCGGGTTCCACAACGCGTTCCGGGAAGCCACCCACGTCCTCGCGGGTATGGCGGAACAGCACCCGGTGCTGCTCGGGAAGGCCACCGTGTTCGCGCACCGTCTGCTGGAAGGCCGCGTAGTCGGTGAAGCGCGCGGGGTCGATCAGGCGCAGCCGAGCGAAGTGACTGTCCAGGCCCACCTGTTCAGGGGTGGCGGTTAACAGCAGCGCGCCCGGAATGCGCCCGGCGAGCCGTTCCACGGCCTGGTAGCCGGCATCGGCGCCCTCCGGCGTCCAGTGCAGGTGATGGGCCTCGTCCACCACCAGCAGGTCCCAGCCCGCTTCCTCCGCGGCGGCCAGGTTGGCCTCGCTGTCACTGAGCAGTGACAGCGGGCAGAGCACGAACTGTTCGTTCTCGAAGGGGTTGCCTTCCTCGGCCTCCAGGCGTTCCTGGTTGAAGAGCGCGAAATGCAGGTTGAAACGCCGGCGCATCTCCACGAACCACTGGGTCAGCAGCGCGTCCGGCACCACCACCAGCAGCCGTTCGGCCTGGCCGGTGATGACCTGTCGGTGGAGGATGAGGCCGGCTTCGATCGTCTTGCCCAGGCCGGCCTCGTCCGCCAGCAGGAGCCGCGGATGGGGACGGCGTGCGGCCTGCTCCGCGATCGCCACCTGGTGCGGCAGCAACTGGGTCCGGGTGCCGATGAGCCCGCGTGCCGGCGAAGCCTGTAGTCGCGCCTGGTGCTGCAGGGTGGCGTAGCGCAGCTGGAAGTCGCCGTTGCGGTCGAACTGGCCGCAGAACAGGCGCTGCTCCGGGTGCACGAAACGGGCATGGGGGCTGAGCATGACCTCGGTAAGGGTGACCGGCTCGCCGGACTCGTCCTCGCATTCGTAGGTAAAGAGCCCCTCGGAATCCTCCACTTCGCGCACGGTCAGTGCGCGCTCATGGCGGTCCCTCAGGGTCTCACCCACGCGGTAGCGCACCCGGGCGAGCGGGGCGTTGTCCATGGCGTAGGTGCGTTCTTCCTCGGCGGCGGGAAAGGCAATGGTAACGCGGCGGCCGCTGACGTCGGTGATCAGGCCGAGGCCGAGATCGGATTCGGTCTGGCTGACCCAGCGCTGGCCCACTGTGAAGGTCATGGAGGCTCCGGACTGGCTGTTTCGGGAGCGCAAACGTAGCGGCTGTGTCGGCTTATTGCAATGCGTGATTGGCCGGGGGTACCGGGCCCGGCTAGAATGCCGGCAGCAGCCCTTCACAGGAGCCGGATTTGGCAGCCAGCAACACGGACACCCGTTATGCCTGAGGCGGACAGCAGCATCCTGGCCGCCCTGTTCGCGGTTTTCTACGTGAGCCTGGCCATTGCGGCCTCCGGGCACGCCATTCTCAAAAAGGAAGACAGCCGCGCGGCGGTGGCCTGGGTGGGTGTTATCTGGCTGGCGCCGCTGATGGGGTCGCTCCTCTACCTGATGTTCGGCATCAACCGCATCCGGCGCCGGGCGGCCGAGCTGCGCGGCGAGATGCCCAGGGTGGACCAGGGCTCGGCGGTGCGTGCCTATGTCCCCGAAGACATGGGCCGGGAGCTGCCCCGGGAGATGCAGGCGCTGGCCCGCCTGGCCGACCGGGTCTCACGCCAGCCCCTGCTCACCGGCAACCGTCTCACACCGCTGAGTAACGGAGACAAGGCCTATCCCCGCATGCTCGAGGCCATTGCCAGCGCCCGCCAGAGCATCACCCTGAGCACCTACATTTTCAGTAACGATGCCGTGGGCCGGGATTTCGCCCGCAGCCTGGGGCAGGCCGTGCGCCGGGGCGTGAGCGTGCGGGTGCTGGTGGATGCGGTGGGGCTGCGCTACTCCATTCCCTCGATCATCCGGCATCTGCGCCGTGAGCGGGTGCCCTATGCCCGCTTCATGCCTACGCGCACCCCCCTGGCCATGCCCTTCATGAATCTGCGCAACCACCGCAAGCTGCTGGTGGTGGACGGCCTACTGGGGTTCAGCGGGGGTATGAATATCGCCGCTGGCAACTGTGTGGAGAGCCAGCCGCGCCATCCCATCCGGGATCTGCATTTCGCCATTGAGGGGCCGGTGGTGGCGGAGCTGCAGACGGTTTTCGCCGAGGACTGGGACTTTGCCTGTCGCGAGCGACTCAACGGCGAGCGCTGGTTCCCCAAGCCCTATGCCCCGGGCTCCACCCTCAGCCGCGTGATTCCGGACGGGCCGGATGAGAACCTGGATACCCTGCGTCAGGTCATTGTCGGGGCCCTTTCGGTGGCGCGGCGCCATGTGCGGGTCATGACGCCCTATTTCCTGCCGGACGCCACCGTTCAGGACGCGCTCAAGACGGCGGCGCTGCGCGGCGCCACCGTGGATGTGGTGCTGCCGTTGCGCAACAACCTGCCGATGGTGGACTGGGCCTGCCGGGGGCAGCTCGAGGACCTGCTCCAGTGGGGCGTGCGGGTCTGGTACAGCCCGGGCGATTTCGATCACAGCAAGCTGTTCACGGTGGACGGGCGCTGGAGCATGGTCGGTTCCGCCAACTGGGATCCGCGCAGCCTGCGCCTGAACTTTGAGTGCAACCTGGAATGCTACGACGCGCGCCTGGCCCGCTCGCTGGAACGGATGGTCGATCAGGTAACGGCCCGGGCCGAGCCCCTGGAGCTGGCTGAGCTGCGCAATGCCTGGTTGCCGGTGCGCCTGCGGAACGGCATTGCGAAGCTGATGTCGCCCTATCTGTAAAAGTGTTAATGAAATCGTGTCTTCCAGACGTGAAACATCCCCCGGAGTCGCGTTATGCTCGCGGGCTCATACATCATTAACACCATAACCGGAGTGTTCCCTATGAAGACCTTCCGACTCCTCGCCGCCGGCCTTGCCATGGCGTTTGCCTTCACCGCCGGCGCCCAGCAGATGGGTCAGCAGGGTGGTGACCAGGTGGATCAGCTGGCCCGCATGATCGATCTCACTGATGAGCAGCAGGAAGAGATCCGTGGCATCCTGGATGAGATGCAGGGTGATATTCAGGATACCCAGAAGCAGATCCAGGAACTGCAGCAGAAGCTGGACGGCCGCGTTGGCCCGGACTATGACGAGCAGGCCATCCGCGAGGATGCCGAGAAGCTGGGCAATCTCACCGGTGAGATGACGGCGGAAAGCATCCTGCTCCAGTCCCGCGTGGAATCGGTATTCACCGAAGAGCAGCGCGAAGAGCTGGAAAAGCAGATGAAGAAGCAGCGCCAGCAGATGCAGCAGATGCAACAGCAGATGCAGCAGCAGCGTGGTCAGGGCCAAGGGCAAGGCCAGGGTCAGGGCCAGCAGTAAGCCGGACCCGCGTGATGCGCACGGGTGTTTCCCGGTCGGTACCGGCCGGGAAACACCTGTCAGAACATGCCCGCATCCAGCCCTGCTGCCACGTAAAGGCCCAGCTCCTCACACTGGGTTATGAATTCCTCCCGGAATTCCCCATGGCACAGCAGTGGCTCCTGTACAGCCCGCCAGCGCAGCCCGGTGGTGATGCTGTCGATGGCCTTCAGCGTCCCCGTACCGTCCTTCCCCGCCCGCACGAAACTGGCAAAAGGCAGGGCCTGTGTCTGTTCCAGGCAGGGGTAATAGATCCGATCAAAAAAATCTTTTAGCGCCCCACTCATATATCCTAGATTCTCGGTGGTCCCGAGAATGATGGCGTCCGCCGCGAGTACATCGTCCGGACCCGCTTCCAGGGGCGGTATGTGCCGAGCCTCGACGTTTTCGATATCCTCATGACGAGCGCCCTGCAGTACGGCCTCGGCCATGCGGGATGTATTGGGCGACGGGGTGTGGGCGACGATCAAAAGCTGCCTGGCAGTCACTGGGCCACCTCCTGCGGGGAACCAGTCCTTATGGTGGTGCGTATGAGACTCAAGTCAATCCATTCCAGCGCAACGGGGAATCCAAACCTATGAAATACCGTGGCATGAGTGAGCACTTCACCCACGACCAGCCGGCCAGGGTGGGCGTGCTCATCACCAACCTGGGCACGCCGGATGAACCCACCACGCCGGCGCTGCGCCGCTATCTGGACCAGTTCCTCTCGGATCCCCGCGTGATCGAGCTGCCGCGGCTTCTCTGGTGGGTGATCCTGCACGGCATTGTGCTGCGCACCCGCCCGAAGAAATCCGCCGAGGGCTATCGCAGCGTCTGGAGCGAGGACGGATCACCGTTGCTGGTTCATACCCGTGGCCAGGCCGAGGGGCTGAAGCAGCGCCTGCAGTTCCGCTACGGGCAGAACATCGAGGTGGCCTACGCCATGCGCTACGGCAACCCGTCGATCGAATCCGCGATTGAGGATCTGCAGCGCCGGGGCGTGCGCCAGCTCCTGGTTCTGCCGATGTACCCGCAGTACTCCGCTTCCACCACCGGGTCCACCTTCGATGCGCTGTCGCAGGACTTCCGGCAGCGGCGCTGGCTGCCGGATCTGCGCTTCATCAGCCACTACCACGACTTCGAACCCTACATCGAGGCCGTGGCGCGCAAGATCGAACGCTACTGGGAAGACAATGGCCGGCCGGACATGCTGGTGCTCTCGTACCATGGCGTGCCCAAACGCTACCTGCTCAACGGCGACCCCTACCACTGTGAATGCCACAAGACCACGCGGCTTCTGGCCAGGCGCCTGGGGCTGCGCGAGGGTGAGTACATGACCACCTTCCAGTCCCGCTTCGGCAACGAGGAGTGGCTCCAGCCCTATACGGACGAAACCATGAAGTCATTGCCCGGCCAGGGCGTGAAGCGGGTGCATGTGGTCTGTCCCGGTTTCTCATCGGACTGTCTGGAGACCATCGAGGAGATTGATGAGGAGAACCGTGAGTACTTCATGGAGGCCGGAGGGGAGGACTTCCACTACATTCCGGCGTTGAACTCGGACGAGGATCACATCGACATGATCACCACCCTGGTGGAGAAACATCTGCAGGGCTGGACCCTTCCCGAGAACAACCCGGAGGAGCTGGCGGCCAGCCGCGAGCGCGCCGAGGCACTCGGGGCCGACCAGTAGGGCGGGTCAGGCGTCGACCAGATCGAAGCGGATCTGGCGGCGCTCCTCATCCACCTCTTTGAAGCGCACCGTCACCACCTGGTCCAGCCGGAAGCGGCGCTGGTCGCTGGCAATGGTGTGAGTGACCGGGTCGAAGCTGAACTTCTCGGGCAGATCCCGTGAAGCCACAAAGCCCACCAGACCGGTCTCATCCAGCTTCACCTGGAAGCCGCCGGCGTTGACCTGGACGATGGTGCCCTGGTGCGCCTCGTCCCCCAGGCTGGGGGCGAACTGGCACTTGAGACTGTGCTCCATCTCGTTGACCGCCTGGCGCAGCTGCCACTGGGATTCCTGCAGGGCCTTGAGCACGGACTCATCCCACTCGGGTTTGCCGGCCAGACCCAGGTGATGCCGGATCAGCCGGTGCACGAAGTAGTCGCTGTACTTGCGCAGGGGCGAGGTCATGGTGGTGTAGAGCGAAAGCCCCATGCCCTGGTGGGGCGCCGCCTGGGTGGCCATTTCGGCGCGTTCGAGCTGGCGCATGACGATGGCCTTCACCGGCAGCTCCGTCTCCAGTGCCGAGGCCCGGCGTACCAGGCTGGTAAAGCCCTCCGGTGTGGTCGGGTCAACGTCCAGAAGCTCCGGGCAGTGCTGTTCCAGCAGCTGGCGGATGTTGTCCGCCTTTTCCTCACGCACGCCGGCATGGGTGATGAAGAGTCCATCGCCGCTGCGCTGCTGCAGGAAGTCCGCCGCACAGCGGTTGGCGGCGATCATGCATTCCTCGATCAGCCGGTGGGCGCTGGTCTGGTAGGCCTTCTGGATGCTGCGGATCTTGCGGTTCTCGTCCAGCCGGATGCGGTAGTCCGGGCGCTCCTCGTTGACCAGGGCGTTGGCCTCGCGCCACTGGCGCAGGGCCTGGCCCACGGATTTCAGCTGGTTCAGGCTCTCCAGGGTGGTGTCGTCCAGCGCCTGGATCTCTTCGTCAGTCCGACCCTCAAACAGGGCTGCCACGCTTTCATACGCCAGCTTGGCGCGGGAGCGGATGGTGGCGGCGTACAGCTGGTAATCGCCCATGTTGCCTTCGGCGTCCAGCCGGAGGTCACAGACCAGTGCCAGCCGGTCCCTGCCCGCCATGAGCGAGCCCAGGTCCTGGCTGATGGCCGAGGGCAGCATGGCCCGGGGCTGGCCGGGGAAGTAGGCGGAGCTGGCACGCAGCCGCGCTTCCTGTTCCGTGGCGCCGTCCTCCGGAAGCAGCGCTGCCGGGTCCGCAATGGCGATGCACAGGCGCCAGCCCCCTTCCGGGCGTGCCTGGGCCATGACGGCGTCGTCCATGTCCTGGGTGCTGGGGGCGTCGATGGTGACGAAGGGCAGATCCGTCAGATCCTCACGCCCGGATGTGGCCTGTTCAATGGCCGCCTCCGAGAGTGTGGCGACCTCTTCGTTCACCGCCTCGGGCCATTCGTCACGCAGCTGGTACTTGGCCATGGCGTAGCCGCGCTCGATGCCCGGGTCCGACTCGTTACCGATGACACTCAACACCTCGGCCTGGGCGTTGCCGCTGCTGAAGGGGTGGCGTGTGACCCGGGCGTGGACGAAGTCGCCGTTCTTCGCCTCGTTACGCTGTTTCGGGGGCACGAAGAACCACCGGCTCAGACCGTTGATGTCCGGCGCCACAAAGTGGCCCTTGCCCCGGACCACGTACTGGCCGATGAAGGTATCCAGAACCCGCTCATCGACGCTCTCAAGCTCCCCTGCCTGCTTGCCGCCGTTGCCCTGGGTGATCTGGATCTGGACGCGGTCGCCCAGCAGTACCTTCTGGGCTTCATCCTTGGGCAGATAGATGTCGCGGCCGTCATCCAGGGTGACGAAACCGAAGCGTCCGGTGACGCGCTTGATGGTGCCTGCAAACAGCTCCTTGTCGGCCTGGATGTCAGTACGGAGCTGCTTGAGCTGGTTCAGGGCGTCGCTGTTCAGCATTGAGAGAATAACCTGTCAGTATTGCGGAGTCAGAGGCTGGTCTGGGCGGGGTAGTGTTCAAAGACTTCCTGCTCGCCGTTGTCCCGGAAAAGAATCACATCGAAAGCGTCCCGGCCACGGCCTTCCACTTCCATGCCCGGTGAGCCCACCGGCATACGCGGCACGCTGAGGCCCGCGGCTTCGGGTTGCTCCCGCAGAAGACGCTTCACGTCGGAGGCGGGGACATGGCCCTCGATGAGGTAGCCGCCGATGAAGGCGGTGTGGCAGCTCGCCAGTGAGCGCGGCAGCCCGGCTTCCTGCTTGACGCGGTTGATGTTGCTGACTTCCCGCTTTTCAGCCTGGAAACCGGCGTCGCGCATGTGAGTGATCCAGTCACCGCAGCAGCCGCAGGTGGGCGAGGCGAAGACGGTGAGGGTCTGCTCCGGGGCGGCGTTGTCGTTCGCCTTCTCCGCCGTGGCGGTTTCCTCCCGGTTGCCGGAAACCAGCTGGGTGGCGCCAAGGGCGACGGCGGCGATGGCGGCCAGGCTCAGTACGGTGATGATCAGGCGGCGCATGACGGTCAGGAGTACTCTGTTGTGTTGGCTCGGTTGAAACCGATGTGTTCCACCAGTTCATCCGCGGCCAGGGGCGGGCTGACCCGTTCACCCTGGGCGAAATCGCACCGGTGTGCGTTGACGAACGTCAGGTGCGCATCGGTATCGACACCCGTTGCGGTGACCTGCATGCCCAGATTGTGGGCCAGGTTGATGATCGCCCTGACGATGACACTGTCATTATGACGGCTGGTGACGCGCCGTACAAAGCCCGGCTCGATTTTCAGCTGATGGACGGGGAAGTCCCTGACCCAGGCGAGGGAGGCGGTGCCCTGTCCGAAGCCGTCGATACTGATGGGCAGGCCCAGCTCGCTCAGCGCCCGCAGCTGCTTTTCCCGCTGGTGACCGTTGCTGGCGAGACTGGCCTCGGCCAGCTCCAGTTCCAGGGCTTCCGGGGCAATCTCACAGCGCCTCAGGGTCCCGGCGATGTGCTCCACCAGGCCGCTGTCCTCAAGTTCCGGGCCGTACAGGTTGACCGCCACCGTCAGGTGGTGCGCACCGCTCTCGCGCCAGCGCCGAAGCTGCTCGCAGACCAGTGTGATGGTGTGGCGGGTGATGGCCGGTGTCAGGCCTGTTTCCAGCGCCGCTTCCATGAAGGATTCGGGCTCCAGGTCCCCCCGTTCAGGGTGCTCCCAGTACAGCTTGGCCTCCGCCGAGACCCATTGCCCCGTGGCCAGGTCCTGCTGTGGCTGATAGCGCAGATGGAAGCGCCTCTGCTCCAGGGCATCGTGCAGCCCCCAGTGCAGCTCCATGCGTTCCCGGATCCGTTCATGCAGGCGTTCGTTGTAGAACTGGTAGCGGGTCCCGGAAAGCGCCGCCGCCTGGTTCAGCGCTGCCTCGGCACTGGCGATCAGTGACTGGGCGTCGCCCACGTGATCCGGGAAGAGGGCGACGCCGATGGAGGCGGACAGGTAGCGGTCCTCGTCATCCATTCGGATGGGGCGTCGGAACAGATCCCGGATGCGGTCCAACAGGTGGATCAGTGATTCCAGATCCGCCAGCGGGTAGCAGCGCAGGTAGAAGTCGTCGCTGCTGGCCCGGCAGAACAGGTGGTTGCTGTCCTCCAGGGTGCGCAGGCGTTCGGCCACCGCCATCAGCAGCTGGTCGCCGTAATCGTGGCCCATGGAATTGTTGAGCGTCTGGAAGCTGTCCAGGTCAATCGCGATCACCGCGATCTTCTCACCGGACAGGCGTGCGCGCTGGACCGCGTAATCCAGGTCCTCCATGAAGAAGTGCCGATTGGCGAGGCCTGTCAGTGGGTCGTTGCTGGCAATGCGTTCGAGGTCGGCCACGGCACTCACCCGTCGGTCCGTTTCCTGGCGCAGGGCGGCACGGGTTTTTTCCAGAAGCTGGTTATGGCGCTGAAGGCCCTGTCCAAGGGTCAGCGCCAGGGTGGCCAGGGCCCCGCAGGTGAGGACCAGTGGTGGCCAGAACGGTCCCTGCTGCCAGGACAGTATGGTCCCGGCTGCAACCAGCGACAGGGCGGTGAGCCAGGCCAGCGTGAGCAGAATCGGCGGTCGGGTGTCAGCACTGAACAGCGAACGCAGTGACATCAGGGTCGGGCCTCAGGGCCGGAAGCGGTGGTTCCTCAGTGTAGGGAAGTGTGCACAAATGTCCACGGCTGCTATGAGCGCTGGCGGGACGCCCCCAGTGTAACCGAAACTGAGTCCGAGAAGCGCAGGGCATGGGGCTTGTCGATTTCCACTTCCGCTTCCAGGACGGCCTCGGGTTCCATGGCCAGGTCCAGGACCTCGCGTGTCATCCGCTCCAGCAGCGCGAACCGGTTCTCCTCAACATGGGCAATGATGTTCTTGGTGATGGTGCGGTAGTTCAGCGCCGCCTCGATGTCATTGTTGCGGATGGCCTGGTCGGCGTCATACAGCAGTCGGATGTTGATCACCACATCCTGCCGGTTGTTGATCTCCTCCTCCTTGATACCGACGTAGGTGCGCAGGCGGAGATTCTTGATGCGGATGGTGGCGGTGCGTGCGTCGGTCATGGCGGCCCCGTGGCGGTCAGCTGCGTTTGAGCAGGGTCAGGAATTCCATGCGCGTGGCCTGGGATTCACGGAAGGTGCCCAGCATCACCGAGGTCTTCATGGTGGAGTTCTGCTTCTCCACCCCGCGCATCATCATGCACATGTGATGGGCCTCGATGACCACCGCCACACCCTTGGCACCCGTGACCTCCTGGATGGCCTCGGCGATCTGGCGCGTGAGCGATTCCTGGATCTGCAGGCGGCGGGCGAACATATCCACGATACGGGCACACTTGGAAAGCCCCAGGACACGCCCATTGGGCAGATAGGCCAGGTGGCACTTGCCCACAAAGGGCAGCAGGTGGTGCTCGCACAGGGAGTAGAGCTCGATGTCCTGGACCGCGACCATTTCATCGTTGGAGGATTCAAAGATGGCGCCGTTGACGATGGAGTCCAGATCCTGGTGATAGCCACGGGTCAGGAACTCCATGGCCTTGGCCGCGCGTTCAGGGGTCTCGGCCAGGCCCTCGCGTTGCGGGTCCTCTCCCAGCCGCCGGATGATGTCCCGGTAATCGGCCGCCAGCCCCTCTGTGTTGTGCTCCATGGTGTGCTCCCGGGTTCAACCCATCGTTGATCAGCGATCCATTATGCCGTGTGCGCCAATCCCATCATAGAAACGCTCAATGGAAGAAGGCGTACGGATTATCTCTTTTTCTTGGTTTACGACGCAATGAAGGCCCTGGATGAGTGTTACAGGTTCGTTGCAGGTTGCACATTGCGATAGACTCAGCCGCCGGAAGGCAGAATCGTCACACAACAGACAGGGAGAGACCGTGATGGACCGGATCGAGGGGGAGTCCCATGGACTGCAACGCTGGCAGGAGGCCGGGTGCTGGTTCAGGTACGGCGAACATGCGGTCTTCAGCCGTATCGGCGGTCGGGGTGAGCCCCTGCTGCTGATCCACGGCTTTCCCACGGCCTCCTGGGACTGGCACCGGCTGTGGCCGGCGCTGAGTGGGCACTACCGGCTGCTGGCGCCGGACATGCTGGGGTTCGGGTTCTCGGACAAGCCCCAGGATCATGACTATTCCATCATTGAACAGGCGGACCTGATTCAGGGCTGGCTGGAGCAGATGGGCGAGGACCGGGTGCATGTCCTGGCCCACGACTATGGGGCGACCGTGACCCAGGAGCTGCTGGCGCGCCAGCGCGAGGGCAGCCTGGGATTCCGCCTTGAGAGTGTTGCCCTTATGAATGCTGCGCTCTTCCCGGAGGTCCATCAGCCCATCCTGATCCAGAAGCTGTTGCTGGGGCCGCTGGGCGGGCTGGTGAGCCGGGCACTGACCCGGCGGGTGTTTGAAAACAGCCTGGGGCGCATCTTCGGCGCGGCCACCCAGCCCACGGCACGGGACATCGAGGATTTCTGGCAGCTGCTGATTCATAACAATGGCCGGGGCGTCATCCATCGCATCATCCATTACATGGAGGAGCGCCGGGTGCACCGGCACCGCTGGGTGGGGGCGCTGCAGGCCATGGAGCAGCCGGCGCTGCTGATCTGGGGCGGGGCGGATCCGGTTTCCGGAACACCGATGCTGGCGCGCTACCGCGAGCTGGTCAGTGACCGCGGGATTGCACTGCTGGACGACATTGGTCACTATCCGCATTTCGAGGCGCCCGCGGAAACGCTCCAGCACTACCTGGCCTTCCGTCGCCGTATTGCACTGGGTAATGACTGACCGCACTGATGACCGATTCCATACCGCCCCTGAGCATCCATGCCGGTGACCGCGCCCTGGCACGTATCCGTGAACGCGGACTCCAGCCGGGGGATGTGGGCACCATCCCCGGTGCGGCGGGTGGCCCCAAGGCTCTGGGGCTGCTGGGGCTGGACCGGGTGCTGTTCGGGGACTGGCTGGAGCGGGCCCCGCGAGAGCGCACTCTGATCGGCTCCTCCATCGGCAGCTGGCGCTTTGCCTGTGCCTGCACGCCGGAGCCGGTGGCCGCGCTGGAGCGGCTCGGGGAACTCTACACCTCCCAGCGTTTCCCCCGTGGGATAACCCCGGCGCAGGTCTCCGAGCAGTGCCGGGAGATGCTGCAGGCGCTGCTCGGTGGGCATGAGGCCGCCATCCTTGAGCAGCAGCGCTACCGTCTGAACGTGATGGTGGCACGCTCGAAGGGGCTGGTGGCCTCGGATCGCAGGCCACTGCTGATGGCCGGTCTGGCGCCGGTGGTGCTGGCGAATGCCATTCACCGGCCCTGGATCCGACTGGGGTTTGAGCGGATGGTGATGCACGATGAGCGTGCCGAGCCCCCACTGGATGCCTTCAGTGACTTCCCCGGGCGTTATGAGGGACTGAACGCGGGCAACCTTCAGGCCGCGCTGCTGGCTTCAGCCTCGATTCCCTTCGTGATGAACGCCGTGGACACCATCCCCGGTGTTGCGGGCCACTCGTTCCGGGATGGCGGCCTGACCGATTACCACCTGGATCTTCCCTACGCCGGGGACGATCTTGTCCTCTATCCGCACTTCACCCAGCGGATCGTGCCGGGCTGGTTCGACAAGAGCCTTCCCTGGCGCAACGGGAATCCCGAGCGCCTGCGCAACCTGGTGCTCATCGCGCCCACACAGGCGTATCTGGAGGGGCTGCCGGATGGCAAGCTGCCGGACCGGCGGGACTTCCCGGCCTACCGGGACGATGACGCCACGCGCGAGGCCCACTGGCGCCGGGCCATGGCCGAGAGCCAGCGGCTGGGCGACTACTTCCTGGAGCTGGTGGACAACGACCGCGTGGCCCAGGTGGCGCGGCCGCTGTCCGAACTGGGCTGAGGCTCAGTCGCGCGTCCGGTCCTGTTCCAGGTCATCCACCCGTCGGCGCAGCTCGCGGACTTCCTCAAGCAGGTCCAGTGACAGGGCCACGCCGGGCAGGTTGACGTCCAGGTCCCGGCGCAGCCGTTCCGCTTTCTTGACCCTGACCAGATCCTCACCGGCAAAGATCCATTCCCGTGGGCTCCGGCCCTCGCGCGGCTGCACCACGCCGAACTCCACCAGCTCGATCACGTACTCGGCGTTGACCTGGCAGTCATGGCAGAGATCGCGCAGTGTCAGCCGCATCAGCTCGTCCATCATCTCGGCTTGGGGCGTTCTGCTGCTCATGATCAGACTCCCAGGTGGTCACGTGGGTTGAACGGCACTTCCTCGCCCAGCTCGCGGAAGAGTTCGCGGCTGCGCTCGGTCTGTTTCGGCGGCATCGCGATCTGGAGCACCACGTACTGGTCGCCGGGGGTCTTACCGGGCATGCCCTTGCCGCGCAGGCGCAGCTTCTTGCCTTCGCGCGCGCCTTCCGGAATGGTGAGCGTCGCTTTGCCGCCCATGGTGGGCACTGTAATGCGACCACCCAGTGCCGCCTCCCAGGGGGTCACGGGGACGGTCACATACAGATCACCGCCCTCCAGTCTGAAGTGTGGATGGGGAGCGATCTGGATGTCCAGATAAAGATCCCCGTCCGGACCGCTGCCCATGCCGGGACCGCCCTGGCCGCGCAGGCGTATGGTCTGGCCGTCGCGCACGCCCGCGGGCACTTTCACTTTCAGGGTGCGCTCGCGGCGCTGGACACGGCCATCCGGCCCGGGTTCCGGCTGCTGCATGCGCAGGGATTTCTCACAGCCGTTGTAGGCCTCCTCCAGAAACAGCGACAGCTGGTGGTGGAGGTCCTCGCCGCGCATGGCGAAGCCCTGGCCCCGCTGCTGCCGGAAACCGCCCCCGGCGCCGCCGAAGATGGATTCGAAGAAATCGCTGAAGTCCATGCTGTCGGCGCCGGTGAATCCGCCGCGCGAGAAGCTGGCGCCGGATTCCCAGTCGGGCGGCGGGTCGAAGCCACCGTCCGCGGTCTGGCCGTACTTGCGGAGCTGGTCGTACTCGGCACGTTTCTCGTCGTCCTTCAGGACCTCGTAGGCTTCACTGACGTCCTTGAAGTGGTCCTCGGCGTCCGCTTCCTTGCTCACATCCGGATGGTACTTGCGCGCGAGCTTACGGTAGGCGGACTTGATCTCGGACTTGGAGGCGTCCTCGTCCACGCCCAGTATCTTGTAGTAATCCTTGAATTCCATGGGCAAACCTCTGTTCGGAATCTGGCGCCGTGTTCAGGTCATCTCTGTTCACAGAGGTGGTGGCGAATCGCTGCTATTCAATGGGGCCGCGGGGTGAGGCGACCACACGGAAGCCCTGGCAGTGGGAAAGGGCGTCCACGATGGCGCAGATACGCAGGTGCACGGACAGGGTCCCGCCCCCTGGCTCCGTGAGCCAGGTGTCCAGGCTGGTGTGGCGGGCCTCGCGACGGCTGGTTTCCAGGGCCTCATCAAGACGCTCGTGTTCGGATTCCGGAAGGAGGGTGGCAAAGCGTTCGCCCGCCAGTGTGGAGGGGGTATGCCCCAGCCAGATTTCGACCTGGGGCGAGACATAGCCGATGGTACGGGCATCATCCAGCTCCAGGGCAATACCGGTGCCCAGGCGGATGAAATCCCGGGTCCGCTGTTCACTGTCTGAAAGCGCCCGGCTCATTACTTCCTTTTCGAGGCGTTTGTTCTCAAGGGCGCGGCTGTCGCGCTGGCGCAGCCGTTCCAGGCGCACCTCGCGGCGGATCATGAGCCGGTGGGCACGCACGAGCTGCCAGGTGACCAGGGCCATACCAACGCTCAGAAGGATACCGCACAGCAGAAGGAGGCCCGGGAAGACCGGGTCGTCGCCGGTGGTGGCTGCACGGGTCAGTGCCTGGCGGGTCTCGGACCACAGCAGCAGGCTCAGCGCCAGCCCCACACCCAGAACGATCGGGGGCAGCGCCCGGTACCAGCCCGGCTGATCGGTATCGGGTACGCTTTCCGGTTCCATCGTCCTGGCTCCCCCGCTGTCTGCCTTGTTTCACTGTAGCGCAGTGGTGTGCGCAGACCAAGCGGTGGGTGCCTCAGGCCGGCGCACGCGCCCGCACGAGCCAGAGGAGAAGGAAGAAACCGAAAGCGGCCACCACCACTGAGGGGCCGGCCGGGGTGTCCACGTGCCAGGACAGGGTCATGCCCGCCACCACTGAACCCATGCCCAGCAGGGAGGCGATCACCGCCATGCGCTCGGGGGTGGCGGCCAGCGGCCGGGCGGCGGCTGCGGGGATGATCAGAAGGGCGGTGATCAGCAGAACCCCCACGATCTTCATCGCGGTGGCGATCACCAGTGACAGCATCAGCATCAGCGCCAGCCGCAGCAGACCGGTGCGGTGGCCCTCCACTGTCGCCAGTTCCTCGTGGATGGTGATCATCAGCAGGCCGCGCCAGAGCCAGACCGTGAGCATCAGGATCAAGGCACCGCCCAGGGCGATCCAGAGCAGGTCCCGCTGGTTGATGGCGAGCAGATCCCCGAACAGGTAACCGGTCAGGTCGATGCTGAAATCCTGCATCATCCCCAGCACCACAAGCCCGATGGCCAGGGAGCTGTGGGACAGGATGCCCAGGAGGGTGTCGCTGGCCAGTGACTGCTGGCGTGAGAGCAGCATCAGGATCACTGCCAGCAGTACACACACCAGGACGATGCTCAGGTTGAGATTGGCCTGGAAGGCGGTGCCCAGCGCGATGCCCAGAAGGGCGGAGTGCGCCAGCGTGTCCCCGAAATAGGCCATGCGCCGCCAGACCACGAAGCAGCCCAGGGGCCCGGCGACCATTGCGACCATCAGGCCGCCCGCCATGGCGCGCCAGAAGAAGTCGTTCAGGATCAGGTCGATCATGGCACGGTCTCTCCGTGCACGTCATGGCTGTGGTTATGGTGGTGATGGTAGACCGCCAGGGTGTTGGCCAGGTTTTCGCCGAACAGCTGGGTGAAGGCCGGATCCTGAGAGATCTGTTCCGGCTGGCCGCGGCAGCAGATGTGACCGTTCAGGCACAGCACCGTGTCCGTCGAGGCCATGACCACGTGCAGGTCATGGGAGACGGTCAGTACCGCGCAGTTGAGCTCATCGCGCAGGGAACGGATCAGCTCGTAGAGCGCGGACTGGCCGTTAACGTCCAGCCCCTGGGCCGGTTCGTCCAGCACCAGCAGCTGGGGGCGGCGCAGTATGGCCCGCGCCAGCAGTACCCGCTGGAACTCGCCCCCGGAGAGGTGATGGACGGACTCGTCCGCCAGCTGGGCCACGCCGGTGCGCGCCAGGGCCGCCTCAATGGCACTGGCGTCGCCACCGGCAAGCCCGAGGAAGCGGCCCACCGTCAGCGGCAGTGTGGGCTGGAGGGTCATGCGCTGGGGCACGTAACCCACCCGGGTACCCGCGCGCTGGCGCACATGGCCGGAGCTGGGCTTCTCGATGCCCAGGATCAGCTTGATCAGGCTGGTCTTGCCGGCGCCATTGGGGCCGATGACGGTGACGATGTCCCCTTCGCTCATGCTGAAGGTCAGGTCGTGCAGGACATGGGTTTCGCCATAGCGCAGGCCGGCGTCCTCCAGTGATACCACGGGGTCAGTCATGGCCGTCTTCCTCCCGGCACGCGGGGCAGAGCCCGGTCACTTCGGCCACTGTCTCCTCATTCAGGAACCCGTGGCTCCGGGCCTCACTGTCGATGGCCTTCTGTATGCCGGATGCCTCAATCTCCAGCACGTTGTGGCACTGGCGGCAGATCAGGAAGCAGCCGGTATGGCGATGGTCCGGCTGGTTACAGCCCACAAAGGCGTTGAGCGAGGCGATCCGGTGGACCAGGCCCATCTGCAGCAGGAAGTCCAGAGTGCGGTAGACGGTGGGGGGTGCCGACCGGCGGCCTTCCCCGTTGAGGATATCGAGAATGTCATAGGCCCCAAGGGGCCGGTGGGACTGCCACACCAGTTCCAGCACCTGTTCCCGCAGCCGTGTCAGGCGTGCGCCTTTCTCGGCGCAGATACGTCGGGCGTCGCTGAGGGCCTGGCTGACGCAGGCCTCATGGTCGTGGGATCGGTAGGGCAGTGGATGCGTCATATGTTACAGGGTAACACCGGCTCCACAGGGACGGAACCTCAGCCGGCGGCGCGCTGGGCCAGGTCCTCGAGCACTGACATGTCCGGAATCACACAGTGCTCTCCCTCGAAAACGACCTCCATCAGGGTCGCGTCGCCGGTCGCTTCGGGCTCCCGGCGCAGCTCCTCGGGGCTGACCTTGGCCTGGCGGGGGATGCCCCGGGTGGCCATGGCCATGAAGGGCATGGCCTCATGGGCTTCGGTGATGGTGTTGAGCACCAGTATACGCCCGCGCCGACCCTCGGGCGGGAAGGGATCACCGCCGTTGGCCGCCTCCCAGGACAGCACCGGCAGACTCACGCCCCGCCACTGGAGCCGGCCGAGCACCCATTCCTGGTCCTCGTCCGCCGGGTCGGGTTCGTAGTCCACGATCTCGGCAATGGAGACGTTGGGCAGAAGCAGGGTGGTGTCCTGGACCGGGATCAGCACGCAGGACAGTTGTTCGGGGTTCTCCGCCATGATGGGTTCCTTGCAGGTCGAATCAGGCTGAATGGCATCGGGAGCGGCCCGCCAGCAGGCTCTGTTCCTCGAGCAGCCGCAGAAGCCGTGCTGCCAGCTCGCGTGGATCGCCCTGGAAATCCGCCGTACCGGTGGCCAGGACGGATTCCGGCATGGCCGGGCTGGCGCAGGTATCCGGGCGCTGGACCCAGACGTGACCGCCTGCCTGGTTGAGGGCGGGTGCGGCCAGGGCGCCGTCGTTTCCCATGCCGCTGAAGATGATGCTGTGGCAGTGGCCGCCGTGCACCCGCGCGATATGGGTCATCACCTCGTCGATGGAGGGGCCGTAGGGGCCGGACCAGGGCTCCTCGCGGAGCTGCATCCGGGCCTCCCCGTCCAGCCAGAGCGCCTGTTCCACGGGCACCTGCAGGATCTCGCCGCAGCGCAGCGTGCGGTCCTGTACGGCAGTGACCAGACGCCATTCCGAGTCGCGGGTCAGCACCCGGCTGAGCACGCTGCTGAAATGGGCATCGATGTGCTGGGCGTAGACAAAGGCGATGGGCAGGCGGCCGGGCAGGGCATCGAGGAAGGCCTTCACGGCCGCGGGGCCACCCAGTGAGGCGCCCAGAATCCAGATCTCCCGGGCCGGTTCGTCTTCGCCCGCCGGTTCCAGCCAGTTGGGCATGGGCAGGCGTTCCCGGGTTTCCGGCTGCGCGGCCAGTGCATCCAGGCTGCCTTCATTCTCAAGCGCCTCCAGGCGGCCCAGCTGGTCCTCCAGCTTGGCGAACAGGCGCCGCTCCCAGCGCACGTATTCCTGGCGACCCGGCTCCGGTGCCGCGCCCGGGCCGAACAGCAGGGGGCGCTCGTCCTCCGCCAGCAGCGCCTCGATCAGCTCCGGGTATTCCTCCTCATCGGTGAGCTCCACCAGGCAGAGGTCCGCCTCGGGGGTCGGGTCCAGGGCGGCAAAACGCTCCGGGTCGCCGATGAACGCAACGGGCAGGCCGTGCCGGTCCAGCGCCTGCTGCAGACGGTGGCGCTGGAGCACGTCGTCGGCGATGACGATCACGCCCCTGCCCCTGCCCGTGCTCATTGCTCCTCTCCGACGCTGGCATGCTCCATGATGGTGTCCAGAAGCTCCTGCTCCTGGAACGGCTTGCCGAGGTAATGGTTGACCCCAATGGCCTCGGCCCGCTCCCGGTGTTTATCACCGGTCCGGGAGGTGATCATGATGATGGGCACGTCACTGAGCTTGCTGTCGTGCCGGATGAAGCTGGCCACCTCGAAGCCGTCCATGCGCGGCATCTCGATATCGAGCAGCACGATGTCCGGCCGGCGGTCCTGGAGCTGGCCGACGGCGTCGAGCCCGTCCTTGGCCAGCAGCACTTCCATGCCGTGGCGTTCCAGCAGCCGCGAGGTGACCTTGCGGACCGTGACCGAGTCGTCCACCACCATGACCTGGGTCGGGCGCTGCTCTCGCGGTGTCTCGCGGGTCTCGACCTGGGCCAGCATGCGCTGGCGCTGGGCCAGGATGTCGCCACGGATCATGGCCGGGAGGTCGAGGATCACCACCACGTTGCCGTCGCCCAGGATGGTGGCCCCGGAGACGCCGCGCACGCTGCCGAACTGCGGCCCCAGGGATTTCACCACGATCTCGCGGCTGCCCATGAGGCTGTCCACCTGCAGGGCCATGGGCTGGTCGGCGCCGCGCACCAGCATCACCGGCAGCGGCAGGGCCTGGCCCTGGAGCTTGGGCTGGCTGTCGGAGTTGAGCAGGGCGCCCAGGTACTGCAGGCGGTACTGCTGGCCGGCGTATTCGTACATGGGGGCGTCGGGCTGGTAGTACTCCTCCAGCTCGTAGGTGGAGACCCGCACAATACCCTCGATGGTGTTCAGCGGGATGGCGTAGTAGTCGTCGCCGATGGTGACCATCAGCGCCCGGTTCACGGACACCGTGAACGGCAGCCGCACCGTGAAGATGGTGCCTTCGCCCAGGGTGGAGTTGATGTCCAGGCTGCCGCCGAGCTGCTTGATCTCGCTGGCGACCACGTCCATGCCCACGCCGCGCCCGGAGATCTGGGTGACGGAGGCAGCGGTGGAGAAGCCGGGCTGCAGGATGAACTGCAGGATCTCGTGGTCGGTCAGGTCCTCGCCGCTTTCCAGAAGTCCCTGCTTGATGGCCTTCTGGCGGACCTTTTCCGTGTCGATCCCGCCGCCGTCGTCCCTGAGGCGCAGCACCACTTCGCCGCCTTCGCGGCTGAGATCCAGGCGCACGTTGCCGGTGGTGGGCTTGCCGGCCTGTTCGCGTTCGCCGGCATCCTCGATGCCGTGGTCGATGGCGTTGCGCAGCATGTGCTCCAGTGGCGCCACCATGCGGTCCAGTACCGTCCGGTCCAGCTCGCCCTCGGCGTTGTTCACCTCGAAGTGGGCCTTCTTGCCGGTTTCGCCGGAGATCTGGCGCACGATCCGGCGCAGGCGCGGCACCATCGAGGAGAACGGTACCATGCGCGTCTTCATGAGCCCTTCCTGGAGCTCGGTGTTGGTGCGTTGCTGCTGCAGCAGCAGGGTCTCGGCGTCACGCACCTTGTCGCTCATGGTCTCGCGCAGGTCGGCCAGGTCCGAGGCGGATTCCGACAGGGCCCGTGACAGCTGCTGGATGGCCGAGTAACGGTCCATTTCCAGCGGGTCGAAGTCCTGGTCGTAGTCAGGGCCGAACTCCTGCTCGGCGCGGTGCAGGATCTGGGCCTCGGTCTCAATCTCCATCCGGCGCAGCTGCTCGCGCAGGCGGTCCGTGGTGGCCGCCATTTCGTCCAGGGTATGGCTGAAGTCGCTGATCTGCTGTTCCAGCCGGCCGCGGGTGATACTGGTCTCACCGGCGAGGTTGACCATCTCGTCCATGAGCTGGGCATTGACCCGCAGGGTCTCCTGGGCGCTGCGGGCCAGTTCGGCCCGGCGCTGGTCCCGGGCCTGCTGCTGGGGCTGGGTCTGCTGCTCGCCGGCAGTCGTTTCCGGGGTGTTCTGTGCTTCGGGCTCCGCCGGCTCTTCCGGCGCTCC
The DNA here is from genome assembly GCF_002286965.1 of Halovibrio salipaludis. Classification (GTDB taxonomy): domain Bacteria; phylum Pseudomonadota; class Gammaproteobacteria; order Pseudomonadales; family Oleiphilaceae; genus Halospina; species Halospina salipaludis. The sequence continues at coordinate 556,609 of NZ_NSKD01000001.1, forward strand.
GGTCGTTTCCCCGGCGCCGGCCGGTTCCGTCTGCGGGGCCGGTGCTGCCGCCTCGGGCTGCTGTTCCCCCGCATCCCCCTGCCAGGTGCGGCGGACCTGTTCCACCCGGCTGATGATCTCGTCATGGAGGCCGTGGATCTCCTCCCACTGGTCTTCCGTGGGCCGGTTGCCCTCGGATTCAATCCGTGAGAGCAGACTCTCGAAACGGTGAGCCTTTTCGCCCAGGGTGGTCAGTTCCGCCAGCCGGGCGCCGCCCTTGATGGTGTGCAGGGCGCGCTGTGCCTCCTGGCTGTGGGTGGCCTCGTCGCCGTCCTCCGCCTTCTGCCAGGCGGCCAGGGTGTGGTCCAGGGTATCCACCAGCTCGCCGGCTTCCTCCAGGAAGATCTCGAGGACTTCGGGATCCACGTTGCTGGGGTCGTCTTCGGCCTCGTCGCCCGTTGTGGTTTCACCGGCTTCCGCCCCGGTCGCATCGGCCGCCAGTGACTCACCGGCCTCAACCCGGTCCAGCATGCCACCCAGCCGGGTCAGGCTCTGCTGGCTGAAGCTCAGGGCCTGGTGGCTGTCGCCGGCGCCTTCGATGACGCTGTCGAGGGTGCTTTCCCAGGTATCCGCGAGCTCGGCAATGGGTTCAAGCTCGGACAGGCGGGCGCCGCCCTTGAGGGTGTGGAGCTCTTCGCGCATCCGCGCCATGGGCTCACCCTGTTCGGGGTCGCCTTCCCAGTCCCGGACGGCCTGCTCAAGGGCATTCTCGATCTCGCGGGCTTCGTCCAGGAAGAGAACACTGAGTTCATTCTCGGGCGCGCTTGTGGGCTCCGCTTCGGGTTCGGCGGTGGCCTCTGCTGTCGATGTCTGCTCCGATGTTTCGGGCTCGGGCTCGGGCTCGGGCTCGGGCTCTTTGGCTTCGGTCTCTGCTGCCGGGGTGGCCGTTTCGCCACGCATCAGGGCGTGCACCCTTTCGGTCAGCTCATCCGCCGGTTCACAGGGCTGGAAGGCACTGGTCTGATCCACCATCCGCGCCAGTGCGTCATGGCAGGCGAGCAGGGTGTCGCCGGTGGCTTCGCCCAGCGCCAGCCGGCCTTCGGCCACGCGCTCGAACAGGTCCTCCAGCGAGTGCGACAGGTCCGCGATAGGCGCGATCTCCGCCATACGGGCGCCGCCCTTGAGGGTATGCAGCTCACGCTGGAGCGTTTTCGCCAGCTCGGTGTTGTCCGGTTCGGAAATGTACTGGTGCAGCGCCTCGCCGGTGCTGTCGATCAGCTCATGGGCTTCCTCGAGGAAGATTTCCGCCAGTTCCGGGTCGATGTCCGCGCTGGCCTCCCCGCCACTGGCGGTTTCATCCTGTTCTACAGGCTCAGGCTCAGGCTCAGGCTCAGGCTCAGGCTCAGGCTCAGGCTCAGGCTCAGGCTCAGGCTCAGGCTCAGGCTCAGGTGCCGGTTCCGCTTCGATGTCTTCGTTCAGGGCTTCGTCCATGGACGCCAGATCCCCGCCAAAGCGTTCCTCGAAGACCTGTTGTTCGGCGTCAGTGCGGGCCTGGCGCAGGTCCGCCGCCTGTTCGTTGAGGCGGGTCACGAGACCGGCCGGGGATTCGGTGGCAAGCCCGGCGGCCAGCTGGTCCATGAGGTTGATCATGGCCTCGTGGGCTTCCCGCAGCAGCGGTGTCAGCTGGTCCACGGGCAGATCCGTGGTTTCGATGACCTCCTCGTAGAGGTGCTGCAGGGCCCCGGCGAGTTCACTGACGTGCTGCACCTGGGCGCGATCGGCACTGGCGCTGAGCGTGGCCAGGCTGTCGATCAGGGCCTTCAGGGGCGCTTCGCCCGTATTGCCTTCCAGCCACTGCTCCAGGGTCTGGTCGGCGTCGAGCAGCTGTTCGATGCCTTCATTGAGGAAGATGCTGATCAGGCTGTTGTCGCCGGCCGTCCCGGTTTCGGGTGTGGTGGTGCCGGCCGGGGGCGCCTCGTCGGGGTAGCGCGCCTGGTGCAGGTTCCGCAGGTCGGTGAGGAAGGTATCCGTGCCGTCGAGAGGGGTCAGGGGATCGCTGGTCAGGCGCTCCAGCCCTTCCTGCACAAAGTCGCGCACCCGCCGGATGAGGCTGATCACCTCGGGGTCGGCCCGGTCGCCCGCGGCCCGGGCCCGTTTGACGAACTTCTCCATGGGCGCGGTGACCCGGGCGATGGGCTCGATGCCGGCGGTGTGTGCGCTGCCCTTGAGGGTGTGCAGCGCGCGCGAGAGGTTGTCGGTGTAGTCGGCTGTCTCCTGGCCTTCGGCGTCCGCCAGGAAGGTGTCCAGCGCCTCCAGGTGGCTGTCGGCCTCGGAACGGAAGATGTCCATGAGCATCGGGTCGAGCTCGGGCTCTTCGACGTCCGCCAGCTCTTCGGCCGGGGCTTCGGGAGCCGGCGCTTCGGGCTCGGCTTCCGGCATGGGTTCGGCGTCCAGAACCTCACCACGGGCAAGGGCATTGGCGCGCTCCTCAAGCCGTGTCGTGTCAACGGAGGGGGCGCGCTGTTGCCGGAAATCTTCCACCAGGGTGGGGATGGCGTTGGTCACCTCCTGCAGCACCGATGCCATGTCATCGCTCATGAAGAGGGTGCCGTCCAGGACGCGGTTGAGGGCATTCTCCACCGCCCAGGCCAGTTCGCCGATGCGTTCCGCCTCGACCATGCGCCCACTGCCCTTGAGGGTATGGAAGGCGCGGCGGACTTCGGTGAGGGCGCTGGTGTTCTCGTAGCTTTCCAGAAGCCGCGGCAGGTATTCATGGATGGTTTCCAGGACTTCCTCTGCCTCCTCGATGAAGATATCGAGGATCTCCTGGTCCACAAGCGGCTCGTCGGCGGCTGACGCCTCTGTTTCCGGCACCGGTGCCGCCGTCGTTTCAGGCTGCGGCTCCGCTTCTGTTTCCCTGTCTTCTTGCTCCGGCTCCGGCTCCGGCTCCGGCTCCTCGCGAACCGCGTGCTCTGCGTCTGTGTCCTCGGGCTCCTCGGCATTGCGGGTATCCGCGAGGCCGTGTGCCTCGCTCATCAGGTCGTCCACATCGCCGGTGGCCTCACCGTCACGGAAGGACTGGATCAGGCCGGGGAGTCGTTCGATCACCCGGTCGAGCAGGCTCATGATGCGCTCACCGGGCTGGATGGAGCGGTCCAGAACGCGGTTCAGCAGGTTCTCGACCGACCAGGCAAGCTCGCCGATGCTGGTCGCCCCCACGAGGCGGCCGCTGCCTTTGAGGGTATGGAAGGCGCGGCGCACTTCGCTCAGTGCCTGATGGTTCTCGTGGTCAGCCCGGAAGGTCGGGTAATGCTGCTGGATGGCCTCCAGAACCTCGTCGGCCTCTTCCACGAAGATCTCAAGGATGTCGTCATCCAGCAGTTCGGAATCGCGCTCCTTGGGCGGTTCCGCGGTGGCGGCAGCAGCGCTGTCGGCGGGCGCCGCTTCGGTGGCCTCATCGGCTTCCTGTTCGGGGGCCGTGCGGGTCGGTTCGCGTCCGGGGGGGAATCCGAGGCTTTCCAGGCGTTCCTCGGCCATGGCGAGGATGGCATCGTTGTCGTCGATGCCGTCCATCAGCCGCTCCAGGTGATATTCGATGCTGGTGATGGCGTCCGCGAGGGTATCGAGCTGTTCCCAGTTGGGCGTCCAGACGCCGTCAATCAGCACGTCCTGGATGAAACGCTCGCAGGCCCCCAGGGCGGTGGCGGTGCGCTCCAGCGGAATCAGGTGCAGGCTGCCGCGGATGCTGTAGAGCAGTTCCGGCACGCCACTGATGGCGTCGGTATTCCACTGGGATGCGATGAAGTTGACCACACCGGTCTTCACCTGCTCCAGCGCGTTGCGGGATTCGCGCAGTACGGCGCCGCCGGCTTCGGTGGCCTGGATGCCGGTGATGCGGTGATCGGTACTGTCCCCGGCATCGGACGTTTGTTGGCTTTCGCCTTCAGAGAGGCCGGAGATCGCGGCTTCCACATAGAGCAGTGCCCCGGCGATGTCCATCAGTGTGCCGTCGTCCACGGCATCCGCACTGGCTGCCAGCTGGTCGATCCGTTCGATCTGGTCGTTGATGACCCGCTGGCTGGTGCCCTGTCGCAGCATGGCGAGAGTGTTGGCCACCTGGCGCAGGCCCGGGAGCAGTTCCGCGAGATCGGCATTGCTGCGCTCGTGGGCGCGCACGAACAGGTCAAGCCGGTCCTTGATGGTGTTGAGTTCCTCGGTAAGCACCTCCACCACCGAGCTCATGGCCGCCCGCGCCGGCGCCTGGCTCTGGCCGTGGTCGCCGGTGTCGTCCGGGAGCGCTTCCCGCAGGCGGTAGCGCTCCACCATGGTGCTGACGCGCTCGCTCTCGCAGTCCGCGCCACGGGCGACGTAATAGAGCAGGTTCTTGAGGGTATCCTCGGGAACGGACTGGCTGAGGATGGTCTCGTTCTCGCTGATCAGCCGTTCCAGCTCGCCATCGAGATCGCTGATCAGTGCCAGGGTGGCTGCGCCCATGGCGTTGTGGCCGGACTTCAGAGTATCAACAAGGGCCCCCGCGGCCTGCCAGATCTCACCCTGGGGGGTTCTCTGGCAGAGTTTGATCAGCCGGGTGATGACCTTGTCGAGATAGTCCAGGTGGGTGTCCACATCCACGCCCCGTTCCAGGCCGGCGCGGGCGAACTGGAACATCTGCTGGAGCTTGCGCACCTTGTCGAGCACGCCGGAGGCGGTGAGGCGCTGGTTGACCTGGGCCGGTGCCTGAAAACGTGCCGGGGTCAGGTCCGGATTGAACAGGGCACTGGCGGAGAGGAAGGTTTCGCCGCGCGCGGCCCGCAGGTCATTGAGCAGCGGAAGCAGCCGCAGGGGCACATCCTCACTGCGGGATTGCAGTGTACTGAGGTAATCCGGCAGCTGCAGGATGCTCTGCATCAGGCTGCCGATGGCCGTGTCGCTGTCCCCGGGCTCATGGTTGAGCAGGGCTTCGGCCAGGGCTTCCATCTCCGCCGCGACCAGGCCGGCGCCCTCGAGCTGGACCATCCGGAGCGTGCCGTGAACCTGATGCAGGTGGTTCAGGCAGAACCGGAGCTGGGCCAGATCCTCGCGGTTCTCGGCAAAGGCTTCCAGCGCATGCTGGCTCTGTCTGAGCGTTTCCTGGATTTCGCCCCTCACCCAGTGGAGGGAAAGGCTGTCATCGTGCTGGGCCATGATCACTCCGGTTGCCATTCTGGGGGTCCGATCGCTGCCAGGCGAGGACCTTACGTGCTGCCACAGGGGTCAGCTCCGGGTGCTGCCAGTCTGTCAGTTCGCCCTGCCCGAGAATCAGCAGTCCGCCCGGGGCGAGCAGATCGGCCAGTCGGTTGGCGATGTCCCGCCGCCGCCAGCGGCGGAAGTAGATAAGCACATTCTGGCAGAAAATGATGTCCATGCCGTGCATGGGCGCGTGTCGCAGTTCAAGAATATTGAGCTGGGAGAAGCTGACGCGCTTCCTGAGCTCCGGAATCACGGAGACACTGTGGTCCGTCAGGGTCTCGAAATAGTGGGACTGCCAGTAAGGGTCCGTACCCGCGAGCCGACGCGGTCCGTAAACACCGTGGCGGGCTTTATCCAGTGCCACCAGGCTGATGTCGGTGCCGGTAACGCCGAAATAGCGGCGTCCTGCTGCCTCGCTGGCGGCCTTATGCAGGATCATGGCCAGGGTGTAGGCTTCCTCGCCGGTGGCGCACCCCAGGCTCCAGGCCTCGAGGGTTCTGCAGCCGTGTTCCCGGTAGCGCTCACGGGCGTACTCGGCCACCAGCTCAAAGGCGTCCCCGTCGCGGAAGAAGCGGGTCTCCTGGACGGTCAGCCGGTCCACCAGGGTTGCCCATTCGGCAATGGCACCGGGGCCGTACATGACCTTCTCGTAGTAGGCCTGGTAGCTGGGAAAACCGAGTTCCCGGAGGCGGGTGCCCACATTGGCTTCCAGAAAGGAGCGCCGCTCCGGGGTCAGCGTCATGCCGGTACGCGATTCAAGCAGGTCCCGCCATTGCTCGAACTGGGCGTCATCCATGGCCATCCCCGGCGCGAAGCCGGGCATGGCCATTGTGGATGGGTTGTCGTTTTCAGCATTGACCATGGTACGCCCGCACCTGACCGGTGGTTCTGATTAACGGACTGTCGGGACATCCTGGTCGCTGTCATCCCCGTCATCCATGGGCTCGTCCTCGTCGGGAACCTGCGGGGCTTCCGGCTCAGACTGTGCCTGCTCGCTCTCGCCCGCCGTCTCCGGCAGCTTGAAGCCGGCCACGGACTCACGCAGCTCGGCGGCCATCGCTGCCAGGTTGCCGATGGACTCGGCGGTCTGGTTGGTACCCGAGGAGGTCTGCGAGGTGATCTCCTGGATCACGTTCATGGTGTTCGAGATGTGCGCCGCCGAGGACGACTGCTGGCGTGCCGCGTTGGAGATGTTCTGGATCAGTTCCGCCAGGTTGGTGGATACGTTCTCGATCTCCTCCAGGGCGACACCGGCGTCCTGGGCCAGACGGGCACCACGCACCACCTCGGAGGTGGTGTGCTCCATGGAGATAACGGCTTCGTTGGTGTCCGACTGGATCGTCTTGACCAGGGCCTCGATCTGCTTGGTTGCCGCCGAGGAGCGTTCCGCCAGGCGCTGGACCTCGTCCGCGACCACCGCGAAGCCACGGCCCGCGTCACCGGCCATGGAGGCCTGGATGGCGGCGTTCAGCGACAGGATGTTGGTCTGGTCGGCGATGTCGTTGATCAGCGATACGATGTCGCCGATCTCCTGGGAGGATTCACCCAGGCGCTTGATCCGCTTGGAGGTTTCCTGGATCTGCTCGCGGATGTCGTCCATGCCCTTGATGGTGTTCTGCACCACTTCGGCGCCTTTCTTGGCGATGGATACTGAGCGTTCCGCCACCGAGGAGGATTCGGAGGCGTTGGACGATACCTGGTCGATGGAGACCGCCATTTCGTTCACGGCTGCCGAGGCACCCGCAATCTCCTGGGCCTGGTGCTCCGAGGCCTCGGCCAGCTGCTTGGCCGTGGCCTGGGTCTGCTCGGCGGAGGAGGCGACGTTCACGGCCGTGTCGCGGATGGACTGCACCAGGGTGCGCATCTGGTCGATGGCGTAGTTGATGGAGTCCGCGATGGCGCCGGTGAAGTCCTCGGTGACCGTGGCCTCGGTGGTCAGGTCACCATCGGCGAGGTCGGCCAGTTCGTCCAGCAGCCGCAGGATGGCGTTCTGGTTCTGCTCGTTCTGCTCCTGGGTCTCGCGCAGCCGGCGCTGGGAGGCCTGGTACAGGGCCACGCCGATGGCGATGATGTTGGCCAGGATGGCGATCAGGATCACGTAGGCCCACAGCGGCGTGACGATGTGGCTGCGGTTCTGGACCAGGGAGACCAGCTCCGAGGTTTCACTCAGCAGTTCAGGGCTCTGGCTGAAAATGGTGTTGGCGGAGTCCCGCGCCTGGAACAGGTCCGGGGAGAAGTTGAGGATCCGGTCGACGTTCTCGTCCACCACGCTGAAGAGCTCGTTCTCGACATATTCGAGGATGAACTGCGCGTCCGGATCCTCCAGCGCGCTCACATCCATGGATTCGTCGCCACGCAGCTGGGCGTTGAGCACGCGGCCGAAGCGCTGGGCGTCCTGGCCGAACTGGTTGGCGGCCACCACCGCGTCCTCGTCACCACTGAGGATGTTGTTCACGCTCCGGGCGATACGCTCGGCCAGCAGCGACTGGCGCTGGGCCAGTGAGATCTGCTGGGGAGCCGCTTCGGTGTTGATGAGGATGTCCACCACGTCCTCGTATTCCACCTGCAGGTCCGGAATGATGCTGTTGAGTTCGCCGGCCACCTGGTGCAGCTCAAGCACCCCGCTGCGGGTGGCGAGGATCTCATCGGCGTTGGTCCGTACATCGTTCCACAGCGATTGCACCTCGGTTTCCCCGGTGAGCTCGAGCGGGGGCAGGCCGGTTTCCGGGTTGCCTTCGCGCAGATAGCCCCAGAGCTCATCGAACCGGTCACGGGAGCTCTGGAGCTGGTCGAAGGCCGACTCGGTGCCGCCCGCCGCCTCGGTGGCGTTCTTGGCGATCTCCTGGGAGAGCACCCGCAGGTCACCCGCGTAGTCGATGTACTGGGCATCATGGCTGCTGTTGCGGTTGATCAGGAACAGCACCACCACCAGCGCAATGGTCAGCACCCCGAGCAGACCGATCAGACCCACAATGGGCCGATTGGCGCTCTGCGCTGAGATGAATTTTCCGGCACGGTTCTGCATTTTCGGCTCCTGGCCTGTCACTCTGATGTTGTTTTTGATTGATGGATCCGGTGGCTACCACACGCGCACTACCAGTGCGCGACATCCAGAAACTGTTCATTTTCGGCCAGCGCCAGTGTGGAAAACACGTTCCACACCTCGTCACTGCGCTGGTAAGCCCCCCGCAGGAAGGGTTTCACCACCGCGGGAGGATCCTCCGGGTCCGGCACATGACTGTCGACACTGAAGTACTGCATTCCGAGGACGTCATCCACCACCAGCCCGCTGAACAGGTTGCCCTGTTCGATGACCAGCACGCGGCGTTCACGCAGGGCGCCGGCGGGCCTGGGCAGACCAAAGTAGAGGGCCAGATCGGTGATCGGAAGCAGGCGGCCGCGGACGTTGGCGACGCCGAGCATGAAGGCCCGGACGCCGGGAACCGGGGTGAACCGGGGGACGTCCAGGATTTCGACCACCTCACCCATGGGGGCCACATACCGCTGGCCCGCCAGGGTGAACCCGATACCGCTGAACAGTTCGACCGCTTCTTCCTGCTTGGGCAGCCCGGCCGCCTGTTCACGGCTGCGCCGGGCAATGTCCGTCAGGACGCTGAACGGGTCGGCTTCGGGGGAGGTGGCCTGCGCGGACATCCGGAGCTCCCGTTCAGCTCAGCAGGTCGTCGATGGTCTTGAGCAGCTCGTCCTCGGGCACGGGCTTGACCAGATAGCCACGGGCGCCCTGGCGCGTGCCCCAGACGCGGTCGGTTTCCTGGTCCTTGGTGGTCACGATGACCACCGGGATGTGCTGGGTTTCCGAGCTGCGGGTCAGCTGCCGGGTTGCCTGGAAGCCGTTCAGCCCGGGCATGACCACGTCCATGAGGACCAGGTCCGGCTGCTCCGAACGGGCGATGGCCACGCCGTCGGAGCCATTGTCGGCACTGAGTACTTCGTGGCCGTTCTTGGTCAGCAGTCCGGAGATCTTTTTCACCTCTGTGGGTGAGTCGTCAACGATCAGGATGCGAGCCATGGGTTCCTCTACTCTGGGTCGTCAAATGATGGGGCATGCCGGCGCTGTTATTCCTGGCGTGCGGGCATGTGGTCGCGGATGGTGCCGAGCAGCTCATCCTTGCTGAAGGGCTTCGTCAGGTACTGGTCCGACCCCACGATGCGGCCCTTCGCCTTGTCGAAGAGGCCGTCCTTGCTCGACAGCATGATCACGGGCGTCTGTTTGAAGGCATCATTGTTCTTGATCAGGGCGCAGGTCTGATAGCCATCAAGCCGTGGCATCATGATGTCCACGAAGATGATGTCCGGCTGGGAGTCCGCGATCTTGGCGAGTGCGTCAAAGCCATCGGTGGCGGTGATGACTTCGCAGCCCACTTTCTTGAGAAGGGTTTCAGCGGTGCGACGGATGGTTTTGCTGTCGTCGATCACCATGACTTTGAGGTTTTCGAAGTTATCGTCCATTGTCCAACAGCCCTGCGCTAGAGATAGAGATCATTATTGTTGTCGGCGGCCCGGATGGCGTCCAGTGCCCGTGCTTCGGCCTCAATATGAGGCGCCGTTTTAACACAGATCCCGTGCATGTTCTATATAGCCCCACTGTTATAGCGGACGATGGCCCGGGCCTCCAGCGGCACCGTGTCACTGATTGTGATCTGTCTCACTATATGGGCGCCATGCAACAGCCTGCAAAGCCAGCTTGCAGAACCGCTGCCCTTTTTCCAGCATAGCAGGTATTCTCTGGCACGCATTTCCGGCACATTGCCGGTCCGTTAATCCGTCTCCGGGAGGCCCCCTGATGAGTGTGACCCTGGGTGTGGTCATGGATCCGATCGAACGGATCAGTTTCAAGAAGGACACCACGCTGGCACTGCTTCTGGCAGCCAGGCGCCGTGGCTGGACGCTGCGCTACATGGAGCTCGACGACCTCTACGTGCGCGATGGTGGGGCCCGGGCCAGGACGCGCGAGCTGGAGGTGTTCGACGATCCGCAGCACTGGCATGAATTCGGTGAGACCCGGGACCAGGATCTCGGCGAGCTGGACGTCATCCTGATGCGCAAGGATCCGCCGGTGGACGACGCCTTCACCATGGCCACCTGGATTCTGGAGATGGCGGAGGGCCAGGGCGCCTTGGTGCTCAACCCGCCGCATACATTACGGGATTGCAACGAGAAGCTGTTCGCGACGCGCTTTCCCCAGTGCATCCCGCCTCTGGTGGTCAGCCAGGATCCGCAGCGGCTGCGCGAGTTCCACGCAGAGCACGGCGACGTCATCATGAAGCCCATGAACGGCATGGGCGGTAAGTCCATCTTCCGGGTACGCCCCGACGATGAGAATCTGAGTGTCATCCTCGAGACCCTGACCGAGGACGGTACGCGGACCGCCATGGCGCAGCGCTACCTCCCGGAGATCCGTGACGGTGACAAGCGCATCCTCATGATCGACGGCGAACCGCTGCCGTATTCGCTGGCGCGCATACCCGGTGCCGGTGAGAGCCGGGGCAACCTGGCCGCCGGCGGGCGCGGTGAAGGCCGCGAACTCACCGACCGGGACCGCTGGATCTGCGAGCAGGTGGGGCCGGCGCTGAAGGCGCGTGGGCTGCTGTTCGTGGGCATCGATGTGATTGGCGACTACCTGACGGAAGTGAATGTGACCAGCCCCACCTGTGTGCGCGAGCTTGACCGGGCCTTTGACGACGACATCGGCGGACGCCTGATGGAGGCTATCGCGACCCGCCTGGACAATCGGGCCGGCTGAGGGCTGTTGTGGCGGAGGTAACGCATACGGATCGCCTGGGGCTGACGCTCTTTGCAGCCCTGGTGTTTCACGGTGTACTGATCCTGGGGGTGGGGTTCGCGCCGGAAGACCCCTCGACCACGGATCACAGCATGGACGTGACCCTGGCCACCCGGCCAAGCGCGGAGGCGCCCGAGGACGCGGACTTCCTGGCGGAGGCGGCCCAGAAGGGCAGTGGCGATGCGGACGCCGTCCAGGAGGTTACGGCCACCGAGCCGGCGCCGCTGTCCGCCCCTGAAACCCGGCAGGCCACGCCGCCGCGGCCCGAACCCCGCCCTGAGAGTGGCGGGGCCACCAGCCGTGTCACCACGCAGGCCGAATCCCGCCGCGAGGTGCCGGAGGACAGCGAGGAGGACCGGGAGGCCCCGGAACGGGACAATCCCCATGAAACCCTCCGGGAACGCAGCCGGGATATCGCCAGCCTGGAGGCCCGGCTCAGCCAGCAGCAGAACCAGTACGCCAAACGCCCCAGGGTGAACCGGGTAACCTCCGTCTCCACCATGCAGGATGCTGGCGCGGCCTATGTGCGGAACTGGCAGCAGACCATTGAGCGCACGGGCAACCTCAACTATCCCGAGGAGGCGCGCCGGCGGGGTCTGCATGGTGAGGTCCGGATGCTGGTTGCCATCAACAAAGACGGCAGTCTGCGCGAGCTGGAGGTCCTGCAGTCCTCGGGGTACGCGGTCCTGGACGACGCGGCCCGGCGCATCGTGCGCCAGGCCAGCCCGTTTGAGGCCTTCAGCGGACGCATGGCCGAAGAACAGGATGTGCTCGAGATCATCCGCACCTGGTCGTTCCAGCCCCGTGGTCTCAGCGGCAGCGCCCCGGATAGGGGATAACCCCTCTTGTACGTGCGCCGCAGGCAAGGAATACTGCGGCCATGAGCACGCAGCCCGAATTCCTGACCAACCAGTTCCTCATCGCCACCCCTTACCTGGCGGATCCGCGCTTCGAGGGGTCGCTCACCTACATCTGTGAGCACAGTGATGAGGGGGCCATGGGCCTGACCATCAACCACCCGCTGGATCTCGACCTGGGGGATCTTCTGTCGCAGCTGTCGATGGAAGGCGAGCCTCCCCATGCGCCCGTCTACCAGGGCGGACCGGTCCAGCCCGAGCGCGGCTTTGTCCTGCACCGGCCAGTGGGGCACTGGCAGAGCTCACTGGCGCTGACCGACACACTGGCGCTGTCTACCTCACGTGACATCCTCAGTGCCATCGCCGTAGGCGAAGGGCCGACAGACTTCCTGATGCTGCTGGGGTATGCCGGCTGGTCGCCGGGGCAGCTGGAGGAAGAACTGGCGGGGGATGCCTGGCTCACCTGCCCGGCGGACGAGACCATCCTGTTCGAGCGTGAACCGGCCCAGCGCCTCAACGCCGCCCTGGAGAAACTGGGCGTCAGTCCCGGCCACCTCAGCGGGGGCGTGGGGCATGCCTGAGAGCCGGAGCCTGATGGCCTTCGATTTCGGCGAGAAGTGGATCGGTGTGGCGGTGGGGCAGGAGATGCTCGGGTACGGTTCCGGCAAGGCGCGGCTGAAGGCGCGGGACGGGATCCCCGACTGGAACCAGGTGGCGGAGCTGGTCGAGGACTGGCAGCCGGACCTGTTCCTGGTGGGGCTGCCCCTGAACATGGACGGCACCGAGACCTGGCTGTGCCACCTGGCCCGCAAGTTCGCACGACGGCTCGAAGGGCGCTATCATCGCCCCGCAACCATGGTGGACGAACGCCTGACCACCCATGAGGCCAAGCAGGAATCGCTGGCACAGGGCCGGGTGCCGGATTACGCGGATGAGGGCGTGGACCGGCGCGCGGCGGAGCTGATCCTCGAGACCTGGTGCGCCTCGGCCAGTGACTGACTACAGGAGCCTCCGTGCAGGATATTGAACAGCTTCTGGACCGGATGACCGACGACCTGCGCGCGCACATCAATGCGCGGGGTCTTTCCAGCCTGTGTCCCGTGGGCATCCGCACCGGCGGTGTCTGGGTCGCGCAGGCGCTGCGCGAACGCCTTGGCATTCAGACCGAATGCGGCGAACTGGACATCACCTTCTACCGGGACGACTTCAGCCGCATCGGGCTCCACCCCCGGGTCAGCCCCTCGCGGCTGCCGTTCGAGACCGAAGGCCAGCACCTGCTGCTGGTGGACGACGTCATCATGAGCGGCCGCACCATCCGCGCCGCCATGAACGAACTCTTCGACTATGGGCGTCCCGAGTCCATTACCCTGGCGGCGCTGGTCGACCTGGGCCGGCGTGAGCTGCCGATCCAGCCCGACGTGACCGGCACCCATGAGACTCTGGGCCCGCGCCAGCGCATCAAGCTCCGCGGGCCGGAGACTCTGGAACTGGCGGTGGAGGAGGTGCCCGATGCCTGAGACCAGCCGCGACCTCCAGCTGACCGCCGACGGCGAGCTGCGCCACTTTCTCGCGATTGAAGGACTGGGCCAGGCCCTGCTCACACGCATCCTGGACACCGCCGACTCCTTCATCGAAGTGGGTGAGCGCACCATCAAGAAGGTACCGCTTCTGCGCGGTCGCACCGTGGTGAATCTCTTTTTCGAGCCCAGTACCCGCACCCGCAGCACTTTCGAACTGGCCGCCAAGCGTCTCTCGGCGGATGTGCTCAACCTGGACATCGGTACTTCCGCGACCTCCAAGGGCGAATCCCTCTCGGACACCCTGCTCAACCTGCGCGCCATGGCCAGCGACATGTTCGTGATGCGCCACTCCCAGAGCGGCGCACCGCATTTCGTGGCCCAGTCCGTGACGCCGGATGTGGCCATCATCAACGCTGGCGACGGGCGCCATGAACACCCCACCCAGGCCATGCTCGATATGCTGACCATCCGCCAGCACATGAAGACCTTCAGCGGCCTGCGGGTGGCCATCGTGGGCGACGTCCAGCACTCGCGGGTGGCGCGCTCCCAGATCCGGGCACTGAATACCCTGGGCGTGGACGAGGTCCGGCTGATCGCGCCGGACACACTGCTGCCCCATGAGCCCGAAGCGCTGGGTGCGCGGGTCTTCCACCGCATGGAGGAGGGGCTGCGCAACGTGGACGTGATCATCATGCTGCGGCTCCAGCACGAGCGCATGGAGGGGGCCCTGCTGCCGAGCGAGAGCGAGTTCTACCGCATGTACGGCCTGACCCGTGAGAAGCTGGCCTATGCCAACCCGGGCGCCCTGGTGATGCACCCGGGGCCGATCAACCGGGGCGTGGAGATTGAATCCGCCGTCGCGGACGGCCCCCAGTCCGTGATCCTGGGGCAGGTAACCAACGGCATCGCCGTACGCATGGCCGTGATGTCCATGTCCATGGGCGGCCAGCTCAATGAACGCCAGTCTGGAACCGGAGAGGGAGTGGCTTCAACGTGAAATGGCGCGTCGATAATGTTCATCCGGTCATTGATGGCGAGCCGGCGGCGGAGGCCACCTCGGTACTGGTGGTCGATGGCCGCATCACTGCACTCGGGGCGGATCTATCGGGCGAACGGGTGGAACGTGAGGTGGATGGGGCCGGCCAGTGGCTGCTGCCGGGGCTGATCGACCTCAACTGCCACCTGCCGGAGCCGGGCAGCGACCGTGGCGGCAGCATCGAGAGTGAAACCCGTGCCGCTGCCCGTGGCGGCTTCACCACCGTCTGCACCACGCCGGATACCAGCCCGGTCAACGATTCCGGCGCTGTGACCCACCTGATCCGGGACGTGGCCGCGCGCAACGGGCATACGCGGGTTCTGCCGGTGGGAGCGCTGACCCGGGGCCTGGAAGGCGAGCGGTTGAGCGACATGGTCGGGCTGACCCGGGCCGGCTGCGTGGCGCTGGGTAATGGCGGGCACGCCACCGCCAGCTCACGGGTGCTGCGGCGCTGCATGGCCTATGCCCATACCTTTGACATCCGGCTGTTCCTGCAGCCGGAGAACGCCTCGCTGGCCTCGGATGGCTGTGCCCATGATGGCCTTGTGGCCGCCCGCCTGGGGCTGCCGGGCATCCCCGAGGTGGCGGAGACCACCGCCGTGAATGAGCTGCTGATGCTGGCGGAGGAGACCGGGGCGAACCTGCATCTCGGGCCGCTCAGCTGTGCCCGCTCGGTGGCACTGGTGCGCGCCGCCAAGGAGGCCGGGCACAGTGTCACCGCCGAGGTGGGCATCGCCCACCTGGTGGCGACGGAGGCGGCCATTGAGGGTTACAACGGCACATTCCACAGCCGTCCGCCGCTGCGGACGGAGGCGGACCGGCGTGCGCTGCTCGAGGGCGTGGAAAGTGGCGTGATTGACGCCATCGTCAGCCAGCACCGTCCTTCGGACAAAGCCGCCAAACTCGCCCCCTTCCCGGAGACACAGCCCGGGCTCTCCACGGTGGAATCCACGCTCTCGCTGGGACTGGAGCGGGTGGCTGCCGGGGAACTCTCCCGCGGCGCCCTGCTGCGGTCGCTGACCAGTGGGCCGGCGCGGGTGCTGGGCCTGGAGGCGCCGGCCATTGCCGAGGATGCCGTTGCGGACCTGACCCTGGTGGCGCCGGAGCAGCACTGGACGCCGGCCGTCCGGAGTCTGTATTCCGCCGGCCCGCATCTGCCGGTCATGGAGCGGGAACTGCCCGGGGTGGTCATGCTGACCGCCGTGGATGGTCGCATCCGGCACGAGCATGGAGGGGACGGATCATGAGCTGGGTCGCAACACTGTTGCTTGCCGTTACCGTCTGGCTGCTGTGGCGGATTGCCCGTAATACCGGGGATGCGCTGGATCGCCAGGCTGCGATGCAGACGGAGCTGACGTCCATTGAGCGGCGGCTGGCACGGCTTGAGGCGGGGAAGGAGGAGAACCCCGGGTGAGACCCCGGGGTCCGCGTCTTACTTGATGGCCTCGCGCAGAGGCTTGCCCGCCTTGAAGCCCACCGACTTGCTCGCCGGAATCTGGATGGAAGCGCCCGTCTGCGGGTTGCGCCCGGTGCGCGCGCTGCGCTCTCGCACGTTGAAGCTGCCAAAGCCCGGCAGGGTCACGCCTTCGTTCTTCGCCAGGGCCGCACTGATCTGATCCGTGAAGGCATTCAGGACTTCCTGGGCCTTGCTTTTTGATAGGCCCGTTTCCTCGGCAACGGCTGCTGCCAGTTCCGGTTTGCGCATAGCTGGTTCTCCTTTGGATGGTCGCGGTCGACACTGTTCAGGTATAGCCCACCAGTCTCCACTGTCAAACCCCGTAATGAATCCGCTCCCCGCATCAGGCAGCCGCATCCCAGGCTTTGTGGTACTCATCTCACAAATTGGCCGAAGGGTCGCACATAATGCCGCCCTGGATTTGACACGCTTTCAGGGGGCGGCGAGGATTCGCTGCACACAACGGAACAACAACCACAACAAAGGTTGAGGACCAACCATGACCGTAATCCTCTCTGCCGTGGCCCGGCCCCGGTTCTGGGGGCGGGCCATTGTGCTTCTGGTACTGGTGGCCATGCTCGGCGGCTGCTCCATGATCCGCCATCACATGTACGCCACCAGCGGCAGCGTGATGAAGGGGCTTTCGAAGGAGCACACCACCCCCTACGTGCTGCAGCAGTCCGATGTGGGCATGTCCTGTGCCATGAGCGAGGCGACCACGCCGCTGATGATGTCCTTCGGGCGCGTGACGGATGATCCCAACCAGCTCGGCATCATGATGCACCTCTCCGCCGCCGGCTGCTCCGAAGCCCGGGCCCGCGAGCTTGACCTCGAGTACGAGCGCCTGATGCGCGATCGCGATCCGGATGCTGCACAGGATGCCCGCTATGCCGCAAGCCGCCACTATCGTGAAGCCGCAATGCGTTTTCACGAGGCCTGGAAGAACATGAATGAACACTACGGCCGGGTGGGCAATGGCGAATGCCCCACGGAGCGGCTGGAAACGGAAACCGACCAGTTCATGTTCCTCGCCGGGCTGGTCTCCGGCCTGCAGGCCATGCACACCCAGGTGCGTGCCGGGGAACAGCTGGGCATTCCCAACAATATCGGCTCGCGGGTAGCCCGTGCCTCCGAGTGCCTGGATGACGACCGCTGGTGGGGGGCACCGGGCGCTATGCAGGCGGCCGTCTGGGCCATGCTGCCCTCTGCCGCACCGGAAGATGCAGAACCGTTCAAACAGCTGAGGGAAGCCAGCCGGAAGGGTGAGGAAGCCGGTGTGCGGCTGGCCCATGTTTTCCATGCCGTGGCCGCCGAGAACGCGGACGACCAGGCCGTGGTGCGGGACGTCATCCGTCGCCATGCCGAGGCCAAAGACGCCAAACCCGCCGCCGAGGACTGGGTCATGATCGATGAAACGGCCACGCGGCACATCCAGGCCCTGTCGGACCGGCTCTGGACCCGGGCTGAAGGCCACCGTACCCCCACGGGGCGGTTGGGCGAGTTCTGGGATGACCCGGAACCCGAATCCGAGACCATTGACCTGAATGAACTGATGTAACGGGCGCCGGAGGAATGGACATGAAGACCCTGAAACGCACACTGATAAGCGCGCTGGCCGCCCTGACCCTTGGAACCGCGGCCAATGCCACGGCCCAGGAAGAAGAGGTGATCAAGCGCAGTTTCTGCGTGTTCGACCCCGTGGGCGCCAACGGCCCACTGTTCGAGCTGATGCAGTCAGCCCGCCCCATGGCGCTGAAGCGCGGTGTGGAGCTGGACATGCGCGCCTACACCAGCGAGAAGATCGCCGCCGAGGAATTCCGCAATGGTCAGTGCGACTCGGTGCTGCTGACCGGCACCATGGCCCGGGACTTCAACCGCTTCACCGGCTCGCTGGAGGCCATGGGCGCCATCCCCGGCGAGGAAGAGATGCGCATGCTGATGCAGGTGCTCAGCCAGGACAACGCGCGCCAGTACCTCCAGACCGAGAAGTATGAGGTGGTCGGCGTGCTGCCGGCGGGTGCGGTCTATCTCTTCCTGGATGACCGCTCGATCGACACCGTGG
The DNA here is from genome assembly GCF_002286965.1 of Halovibrio salipaludis. Lineage (GTDB taxonomy): Bacteria > Pseudomonadota > Gammaproteobacteria > Pseudomonadales > Oleiphilaceae > Halospina > Halospina salipaludis. The sequence continues at coordinate 574,551 of NZ_NSKD01000001.1, forward strand.
AGGATCTCCAGGGCAAGCGCATCGCCACCCTGGACCACGACAAGGCCTCCATCACCATGGTCCGGCACGTGGGAGCCTCCGTGGTGGGCTCCAGTACCTCCAACTTTTCCGGGCGCTTCAACAACGGCAGCGTGGACGCGGCCTACGCTCCCGCTGTGGCCTATGAGCCGCTGGAGCTCTACAAGGGCCTGGGCGAGGACGGCGCCATCCTTGACTACACCCTGGCGCAGATGAACTTCCAGATCATTGTGCGGCGCGATCGTTTTCCGGATGAGTACGTGAACCAGGTTCGCGACTACGCCTTCAGCCGCGTGGATCAGGCGTACGGGATCATCGAGGATGCCGAATCCAAGGTGAAGGAAAAGTACTGGATGCGGCCCACGGAACAGGAGCGCCAGGAATACAACGCGATGCTGCGCGAGGTGCGCCAGCAGCTGCGCGAGGAAGGCGAGTTCGACGAGACGGCCCTGAAGCTGATGCGCGGCATCCGCTGCCGGGTGGATCCCTCACGTGCGGAATGCGCCCGCGCTGAGGGCTGAAGCCACCATCTGACCAGGGTTGTTGTATGGGTCTGCCACGCCGTACCGGCATCGAATGGTTCTCCTCGCTGCCGGCCTGCCTGATTCTGCTGCTGTTCGTGTTCTTCGCCACGACCACGGACTTCCACAACAAGGCGCTCCAGCTCGGGGAGTACTTCTGGTCCGGCTACTACCAGCTGCGGGAGGACCCGGAGCGCCCGGACTGCAATCCCATGGTGGACATCGAGTCCGAAGTGGATCGCGTGGCAGAGCGCCGGATGGACGACGAGATCGCGGGCCTGCTCGGGGAGTCCGAGGTGGATCGCAAGGCCGTCCGCCGATCGGTGATCGCGGCCCAGCGGGCCTGTGAAGCGGCGCATCTCCAGTACCAGGCCACGAAGGAGCGGATCACGACCCCGGTGCGCCTGTACCGCAGCATGGAACAGGGCCTGGCGGAGCTGACGGCGGTCGGGCTCAACTGGCAGCGGCCGCTGCTGATCCTGCTGGTCGCCATCTGCGCGGCCACGGCCACCCTGGGCCGGCACCAGATCGCCATCCGGGGCATCGAGACCCGTACGGACTACCGGGTCTCCTACAGTGCCCAGACCATCGCCAACCTGATGCTGCTGGCCTCCAGCTGGATCTACCGCAACCACGTGCATCAGGCCATGGATGTGGTGCCGCCGGCGCGGGACATGCTCAACCTGCTCTGGGTGCTGTGTTTTGCGGTGCTGAGTGCGGCGAGTGTCTACCGGCTTCTGCGCGAACCGACGGACCTGCGCACCGGTGGCAGCATCCCGCAGGCGTTGACCACCATTCCGCTGTATTCGGTGATGTGTTTCATCTCCGGGGCCTACTTCCTGAGTTTCGGCTACATGCAGGGCATCGGTGTCTACCTGGGCGCACTGATGGAGCACGCTGAGATCTTCGTGAACGTGGCGCTCTACGTCTGGGCGGGTATGATGCTCAAGCAGACACGGGTGGCTACCCTGGTGTTCGACGTTTTCCGGCCCCTGCGCATGCCGCCGGAGCTGCTGGCGACTGTGGCCGTTGTGGTTGCCGCCATCCCAACCGCCTATACCGGTGCCTCCGGTATCTTCGTGATCGCCGCCGGTGCCGTGATCTACCACGAACTGCGTTCCGCTGGTGCCCGCCGTCAGCTGGCCCTGGCCGCCACCGCAATGTCCGGCTCCATGGGCGTTGTGCTGCGGCCCTGCCTGCTGGTTGTGGTCATCGCGATGCTCAACCGCGAAGTCACAACGGATGAACTCTTCAGCTGGGGGGCAATTGTCTTCGCGCTCTCAGCGGTGCTGTTCTTCCTGGTGACCATGCTGGTCAACCGCCAGAGCGAGATGAGGCTGGCGCCCATGGGTGAGGCCATCCCGGAGATGCTCCAGGCCCTGCGGCCGCTGATTCCCTATGCGCTGGTGGTCGCCGCGGTGGTTCTGGCCTACAGCTGGGGGCTGGGCGTGGGCCTGGATGAATTCTCCGCGCCACGGATCCTGCCCGTGATGCTGCTCAGTATCCTGGTGTTCGAGGCCATCCGCTTCCGAGGCCGGGCCCTACCGCAGACCGCCGGCGGCCAGGCGCACAGCGGTTTCGAACCAAGCCTGCGCCATGCCACCAGTGATACCACCGCCGAGATCGGGGCACTGCTGCTGCTGTTCGGGCTTTCCATCAGCCTGGGCGGCGTGATTGAGCGTGCCGAACTCATGGGGCTGTTCCCGGACAGCGTGGCGAGCCCGTGGCTGGCCATGGGCCTGATGGTGTTGCTGCTCGTGGGGCTGGGCATGATCATGGATGCTTTCGGCGCCGTCATCCTGGTGAGCGCCACTGTGGCGAGTTTCGCCTACCAGAGCGGAATCGACCCGGTGCACTTCTGGATGGTGACGCTGGTGGCGTTTGAGCTGGGCTACCTCACGCCGCCCGTTTCCCTCAACCACCTGTTGACACGGCAGGTGGTGGGCGACGAGGAGGTGCGCCTGGCGCGCACGGAGGCCAGTGGTGGCAGTTTCTACCAGCGTCATGAGCGCATCGTCATGCCCATGGTGGTCATGGGGACAGCGCTGGTGCTGGTGGCGTTCGTGCCCCTGCTTCTCTACGCCCTGTGACAGGTTCGCCTGAATGAAAAAGGCCCCGGCGTGATCAACACGACCGGGGCCTTTCTGTTTGAGCGCCCGACAGGGCGCGGAACCGGGCTTACTGGCGCAGCTTCGGGCCGGCGTTGACGATCGAATCCGGCACGTCGAACTTGCTGAAGTTCTCAACGAACTGGCTGATCAGCTCCTGGGCCTTTTTGTCGTACTCGGCCGGGTCATCCCAGGTGTTGCGCGGGTTGAGCAGCTTGGTCTCAACGCCCGGTACCGACGTCGGCACGTCCAGGTTCAGGTCTTCCAGATGCTCGGTCTCGACGTCGTCCAGCTCACCATCCTGGATGCCATTGATGATGGCCCGCGTGGTGGGAATGGAGAAGCGCTTGCCCACACCGTAGGGACCGCCGGTCCAGCCGGTGTTCACCAGGAATACCTTGCTGTCGAACGCGTCCATCCGCTTCATCAGCAGCTCGGCGTAGACGCCGGCCGGGCGCGGGAAGAAGGGCGCTCCGAAGCAGGTGGAGAAGGTGGACTTCAGCCCTTCGCCGGACCCCATTTCCGTGGAGCCCACCAGTGCGGTGTAGCCACTGAGGAAGTGGTAGGCCGCGGACTCGCGCGAAAGGATGGACACGGGCGGCAGCACGCCGGTCATGTCGCAGGTCAGGAAGATGATGTGCTTGGGCTCGCCGGCACGGTTCTCCACCACCCGTTTTTCAACATGATCCAGCGGGTAGGCGCAGCGGCCGTTCTCGGTGAGAGAAGTGTCCGTGTAGTCCGGCTCACGGGTCGCCTCATCCACCACCACGTTCTCGACCAGGGCACCGAACTTGATGGCGTCCCAGATGATGGGCTCGTTCTTGCGCGAGAGATCGATGGTCTTGGCGTAGCAGCCACCCTCCAGGTTGAAGACGGTGCCTTCACCCCAGCCGTGCTCGTCGTCACCGATCAGGTGGCGGCTCTGGTCGGCGGAGAGGGTGGTCTTGCCGGTACCGGAAAGACCGAAGAACAGGCAGACGTCGCCGTCATCGCCCACGTTGGCAGAGCAGTGCATGGGCAGCACGTCATGGTCCGGCAGCAGGAAGTTCTGCACCGAGAACATGGCCTTCTTCATCTCGCCGGCGTAGTGCATGCCCGCGATCAGCACGCGCTTGCGCGCGAAGTTGATGATGACCGTGGCGTTACTGTTGGTGCCGTCGCGCTCGGGTACGCACTCGAAGTTCGCCGCGTTCAGGATTTCCCATTCCGGGTTGTCGATGGGGTTGTACTGATCAGGGCGGATGAAGAGGTTCAGGCCGAACAGATTCTGCCAGGCCGTCTCGGTGGTCATCTTCACCGGCAGGTAGTAGTTCGGGTCCGAGCCCACGTGCACGTGCGAGGTGAAGTGCTCATGCTCACCCAGGTATGTCTTCACACGCTCCCAGAGCGCATCGAACCTGTCCGCGTCGAAGGGGTGATTGATCTTGCCCCAGTCGATCTGGTTAACGGTGCTGGGCTCTTCAACAATGAAGCGGTCCACCGGGGAGCGACCGGTGCGTTCGCCGGTGGTCACCACCAGTGAGCCATTGGAGGCGAGTTTGCCCTCATTCCTTTCCAGCGCCAGCTCAACAAGCCGGGCCGGGCACAGATCCGTGTAGGTTTTACTCACGATGACCTCACTTTCAGATGTTTCAAATCGGTTGCGGCGCGCGGCTGCCGGGATGAAAGGGCAGCGCGGCGGCCCGGGGGTGCGGATGGTTGTTCGGGGCGCACCCCTCTAAGCGGTAGCACCCCGCCACGCTTGCGGCGTGCCGGGGCGCGGGAAAGCATTCCTGTCGTCTACAGGCGCGACAGTATGCCAGAAGGTTTCGGTAATTACGACCATTGGGGCGGCTGTGGGGTGGTGTCGATCAGGTTTAGCGGGGCTTTACCGGGGCATGTGACCGGCCCGGGTTGCAGGGCGAGTGGCTGCTCACAGAAATGAGAGGAGGGACTTTTTTCCGTCCGAGGGAGGGGCTACCTTTGGGAGCATATGGGAGCGCTAAGGGTGAAGTCGTGCGATTCCGGAAGCGTAGAGGGCAGGCGGCTACGAGGTTGAATCGGCGGCTTTTATTGGGGGTGCAGCCGTGCCTGGCCTGAAGTTATTGACCTGGCAACGATATTGGATATCGGTGCCGGCACACTAATCTCTGTTATGCAGGACGTTCGTCTTGACGTACGTACCCAAAGGCGTACACTTGGTGGAAATTTGAACAACGCAAGAGGTGCGTCATGACCGGAATCACAGCAACTGAGGCGCGCAGCAACCTTTATCGGTTGATTGACGAGACTGCCGAGTCCCACCAACCAATCGTCATCACGGGTAAGCGGAACAAAGCCGTCCTGGTTTCCGAAGAAGACTGGTCTGCAATTCAGGAAACACTTTACCTTCTCTCCGTACCGGGTATGAGGGAGTCTATTCGTGAGGGGATGGATACCCCCGTGGATGAATGCGATGAGGAGCTGGACTGGTGACATGGAAGTTGGTTTACACCAAGCAGGCCCAGAAAGATGCAAAGAAACTAGCCTCCAGCGGCCTCAAACCAAAAGCCCAGGAATTGTTGGCGCTGATTTCAGAGGACCCTTACCGCAAGCCGCCTCCGTTCGAGAAACTCATTGGGGATCTCGCGGGGGCCTATTCGCGCCGCATCAATATTCAGCATCGTCTGGTCTACCAAGTACTGGAAGAGGAGCGGGTGGTGAAAGTTCTGAGGCTCTGGAGCCACTACGAATAATGCATAATCAGCCGCTGTTGCCGGACAATTTCTCCACCGCTGCGCGGCTCCGAAATTGCCGCAAAGCTCCGCGTTAGCAGTGATTGCCTCACATGAAAAGTGATACTATAGTATCATTATTGGTCTGATTCAGGGTGAGCCCATGAAAGTTGAGCTTGTTACAAACCTCAAGCGCCAAGCCACAAAGATTCTGGCAGATCTGCATCTGTCCAAAGAGCCGATACTGATCACGGAACATGGTCAGCCATCCGCATACCTTGTTGATGTGCAGGATTACGAGTTTATGCAGCGGCGACTTGAGCTGCTTGAGGGGCTCTCACGGGGAGAGCGTGCTGTACTTGAGGGAAAAACGTACAGCCAAAGTGAGGCCAGGGAGAACATGAGTAAATGGCTGAAGTAGTCCGGACGGAGCCCGCCCTTCAGGAACTGGATGCCATCGCTGAGTACATTGCTCTGGATAATCCTGCAGCCGCAAGTGATCTGGTTCAGGAAGTTTTCGATAAGACCGACCGCTTGGCAGATTTTCCCCAATCCGGACGTATTCCGCCAGAGCTCCCTAATTCGGTATACAGGGAGTTAGTGGTTACACCGTGCCGCATTTTTTATCGTGAGGATGAGCAACGGGTTCTCGTGCTCTATGTCATGCGAGAGGAGCGGCAGCTTCGTGCCTACATGCTTGGTCACAGCTAACCAGACGCGTTACTCGGATGTGGACTTCCCTCACTTTACTGGACACGCATCGATAACTCCGACGCAGGAGAAAACCGATGCCCGAGATGATCACGGGGAAGAAGACACAACGCTACAGCACTGAGTTCAAGGTCAAGGCGGTGGAGTGGAGTCACCAGGCCCAGCGAAGCGTTCAGGGAGTGGCCATGGTTAAGTCGCTAATGGGGGGGCATTGGTTCGAAGTTAACCGGCAGAATTTGTAATGGCGGCCCTTGCAGTGGTCCCGCTCTGGCAGAATACCGTGGTCGCCGCACGATTGGCTGAATCCACTGATGACTGATATGACCATGAATGAACAGCCTCTCGAAACACCGCTTACGCGCCTTCTGGGCATCCGCCACCCGGTCCTGTCCGCGCCGATGGCCTGGGTCGCCGGTGGGCACCTTGCTTCGGCCGTCTCGCAAGCCGGTGGATTGGGCCTGATCGGGGGTGGTTACGGTGATGCGGAATGGCTCGAACACGAGCTGGCCAAGGCGGGTGACAGCCCGGTTGGCGTGGGCTTCATTACCTGGAGCGCGCAGCAGAAGCCTGAACTCCTTGATCAGGTGCTGGCGCATCAGCCCCGGGCCATGATGCTGTCGTTCGGGGAGCTGGCCGGTTTTGCGCCGCGCATCCGGGAAGCCGGTTGCTGCCTGCTGGCCCAGGTCCAGACCGTCGAACAGGCAAGGAAGGCCGTGGACGAAGGGGCGGACGTTATTGTCGCCCAGGGCACCGAGGCCGGTGGGCATGGCGCGAATCGGGCTACGCTTCCTCTGGTTCCGGCCGTGGTGGATGCTGTTGGCTCCGTCCCCGTGGTTGCGGCCGGCGGTATCGCGGACGGGCGGGGAGCTGCCGCTGCCATGATGCTCGGGGCAAGCGGTGTCCTGATGGGGAGTCGCTTCTACGCCACCGAGGAGTCCCTGGCGCATCCAACTGCCAAGACGGGGGCAGCGAACGCCCACGGTGACGACACGGTTCGCAGCTCGGTGTTCGATCGGCTCCGGGGTTACGGTTGGCCGGAGCCTTACACCCTGCGCAGTCTGCGCAACCGCATGACCGACCAATGGCATGGCCATCTGCCGGATCTGGAGGAAAACCTTGCCGATGAGCGCGAACGGTTCCAGTCCGCGATCAGGGAGGGGGATTTCAGTCTCGCTCCGCTGATCGTGGGTGAGGCGGTGGACCTGATTGACCGCGTGCAGTCTGCGCGGGACGTGGTTGAGGGTGTGGTTGCTGAAACAGCCGCGTTGCTTGGGCAGGGAGCGCCCAATGTCTCACTGCGTTCCGGGCACCAGGAATGATCATTCTGGATATCGACGGAACCCTGATCGACCATGTCTCAGCAGAGGAACGGGCTGCCCAGCAATTCGGTAATGTCTATGCGGATGTGATCCCGAGATACTCGGCGGCTACATTTCCTGAGGTCTGGCGGGAGGCTTCGGAAAAACACATGGCTGAGTTCCTGGCCGGTGAGATCAGATTTGCCGAGCAAAGGGCACGACGGGTCCGGACGGTGCTTGGTGACCCCTCACTCTCAGATCACGATGTGGACGAGATCTTCAACCGGTATCTGGCCTTCTACGAGGAGGCGTGGGAATTGTTCCCGGACGTGTTGGCGTTTCTTGAACATTGGTCACCAAATGAATATTTCGTAGCTCTTTCGGATGGTTCTCAGGCCCAACAGGAGCGAAAGCTGGAGAAAACCGGTATCCGGCACTTCTTCCAGGCGGTGGTCACGGCGGAAACGGTTGGTGTCGGCAAACCGGATGCCCGTCTCTTCAACTCGGCGTGTGATCAGGTCGGAGTGTCTCCTTCGGAAGCTTGCTATATCGGTGACCGTTTGGATAAGGACGCACGCGGTGCTCAGTCAGCAGGCGTTCGTGGTATCTGGCTGAACCGGCAGAAAGCAAGGCCGGTGAACGATGTGGAGATGATCCATTCGTTATCCGAAACCCTGGAAAATCGGGGGTTGTTTTGACCTGTCCATTCTGCGAGATCGCAGCGGGCAAAGCCCCGTGCCACAAGATATGGGAAGACGCGGACCATTTGGCCTTCCTCTCGATTTTCCCAAATACGCCGGGCTTTTCCGTGGTCATTCCCAAGCGTCATGTGTCGAGTTACCTGTTCAGCCAGCAGGACGACGTCATTTCCGCATTGGTCCTGGCCTCGAAACGGGTGGGGCTTCTGTTGGATGAAGCTCTGGATGGGGTAGCGCGAACGGGCCTGATCTTCGAGGGGTATGGCGTTGACCACCTGCACGCAAAGCTGTTTCCCATGCATGGAACGGGCGATTCTGCTGGGTTTAAACCTATCGAATCCAACGTGGACAAGTACTTTGAACGCTACGAGGGTTATATCTCCTCGCATGATTACCAGAGAGCCGATGACAGGGCCCTGGAGAAACTGGCAGCAAGGATCAGGACACATCACCGCGGATAACAGGCTCTGATCACTGAGATCATGTAATCAAGTGCCTGCCGGGATTCCTAGGGCAATGAATCGATCAGCTGTCCTGAGGACTTCTGAACGCGTTTCGCTTGAGCGCCACATGAGCTTGAGCTCAACATTTAATCTGGCTTCAATCTCCGGAACAAACGGTCGATAAACCACCCCCAGCCGGCTTGCCGCACGCATAGAGGCAGGGAAAAAGGCCATTCCTTCACCAGCGGCGATCTTCGAGAGCAGCGTCATGTGTTCGGTGGGCTCCGGTTTACGGGGTGGCTCGTACCCAAAATCGACAAAGGTCTGCTCGCACTTATCGTAGAAATCGGGGTTCTCGTTCCTGGGAAACCAGAACAGGGTTGTGCCGGCCAGGTCCTTAAACGACACCTGCTCGTGCTGGCTTGCGTTATGGGATTCCGGGAGCGCAACCATCAACGGATCGCTCGCCAACGGTCGTACCTCAAACGCCTCGCCCTGGCCGGGAATATTCCCGACAATGGCAAGGTCGATCTCCCCACTCCGCAACCGCTTAATAAGTTGTTTGGAGTAGGCATACTCCGTGCGGATCTGAACGGGTCGTTTGTCGGATGTCAGTATGGCCTGAATACCCGGTATCTGGGAGAAGTCGATCACGCTGGTCAAACCCAACCGAACGTCTGCCTCATTACCACACTCTTTCTGGCGTAACGCACTGGTGGCGGTGTCGATTCTGGACAGTATCGCATGTGCCTCATGCTCAAAGGCCTCACCGGCTGAGGTCAGGCTTACTGTATGGGTGTCGCGTTCGATTAGTTTAATCCTGAGCAGACTCTCAAGGCGTTTTATTTGTCTCGAAAGCGGCGGCTGGGACATGTTCAGGCGTTCCGCCGCACGGCGAAAATTGAGCTCCTGGGCCACGGCAACAAAACACTGCAGTTGCTTAATCGTGGGCATCCGTTGGGAGAAAATACTCATAAAGAGGCGCCTCCCTGCTCAGTCACAACCCTGTGGACATCAATGAAGGAAATGATGCCTGTTTGGGGGTGGCATTTTGATTCAATAAAGGTATCGCAAAAAACGTCATTCCGCACCCTGGTGGCAAAAGCCATGATGGCGCTGTGATAAACATCAGGCAGGGGTAAGGAGAATTGCAATGACGGATAAGACTGTTCGGGGAAAGCAGATCATGGATCGCCTTGAAGCGGGAGCGGGGGACCGTGTCACCGGCCGGCTTGCGGAACTGGACCCGGACCTGCCCAGGCTGATCACCGACTATGCATTCGCGGATGTGGTGGGGCGGCCGGGGCTGGATCTCAGGACGCGCGAGATGCTCACGGTCGCAGCCCTTACAGCGATGGGAACAGCGCCGGGGCAGTTGGAGTTTCATATGCGTGGGGCGCTGAACGTGGGTGTGAGTGAAAAGGAGCTGCTTGAGGTTGTTATCCAGATGGCAGTTTATGCGGGTATTCCTGCCTGCATGAATGGAATAACAGCCTACCGCTCTGCGTTGGACGCTCGGGATGATCCCGCATAATCCGGTTTGAGCTGGGGCGGCTGGCTCAGTTTGGTTGGTTGAACCGGGCACCTGGTCGTCACCGGCGGAGGAGGTTCATAGCTGCAACAAGCTTTAAGGCTTGGGCACCCTGAAGGGGTTAATATCGAATGTCTGTCTCTCAGGGTCAGCATCCGGTCGCGCTGCGTTAGAGTGAGGCCTTTGGGGTTTACGCTAGTGGGGCCCACCATAGTGCGAATACTCTGCGACGAAATGCTCAATGGCATCGCCCAGTGGCTGCGCGTTGCAGGGTATGACACTGCGGTACCCACGCCGGGCCTTTCGGACGATCAGTTGATGGACCAGGCCTGCACGGAGGGGCGTTGGCTGGTGACGGCGGATTCCGACCTGCTGGCGTTCGCGGAGGCAAGCCGATACGTCATCTATCTGCAGGGTGGGGATGACGAGGCCCGCCTGCGGGAGCTCACACTGAGGCTGGACCTGGATTGGTGCCGGGCGCCGTTCACGCTCTGCAGGAACTGCAACACACCGCTGCACGAGGCCAGTGGGTGGGAAGTGGCCCATTACTACCCCGAGTCCGTCTGTCTGGATGGGCAGAGCGTGTGGGCCTGTTCCGTCTGTCGCCAGCTCTTCTGGGAAGGCAGTCATGTGCGTCGGATGCGGGCGCAGCTGGAAACCATGAACCGTTGGCGGCAACAAAGCCGGTGAAGGCATGATTGGCGCCACGAACATGACACGACGCCGGAGACGGATTCCTGAATCCCGGTATCGGTACGCGGAGCGAGCTTGGAGGCCGCCTTGCGACGGCCTCCGTTCACAACGCAGTGGTTAGACGGTAACCACCAACTCCACCGGCACGTTGTTCCGGGTGGCGTTGGAGTAGGGGCACACTTGGTGGGCCTTTTGCACCAGCTCCTCGGCCTGTTGCTGCTCAATGCCAGGAATGTGCACGTTCAGGGTCACGGCCAGGCCAAAACCTTCGCCTTCCGGCCCGATGCCGACCTGGCCGGTAATCGCGGTCTCTTCGGGCAGCTCGACTTTGGCCTTGCCGGCGACCAGTTTCAGCGCGCCCAGGAAGCAGGCGGAGTAGCCGGCGGCGAAGAGCTGCTCGGGGTTGGTGCCGTCACCGCCCGCGCCGCCGAGTTCCTTGGGCGTGGCCAGTTTCACGCTGAGCTGACCGTCGTCACTGTCGGCTTTGCCGTCGCGGCCGCCGCTGGCGGTTGCCTGGGCCTGATAAAGGATCTTTTCTGCACCCATGATGGTTTCTCCTCTCTCTTTGATTGTGCGCTATTAAATAGCGCACGATTTAAATGATCAAAAAATGCCTCAGGTGGCCAATCGTTCCCGCAGGTTGTGCAGGTCATCGCGCAGCCGCTCCAGTTCGTCCGGGCTGCACTGCGTGGCGCACATCACGGACTCCGGCACGGCCTCGGCCTGTTCCCGGAGCTTATGGCCCTGTTCCGTCAGTACAACAGCCACTTGTCGTTCATCCTCGCGGCTGCGCTGGCGTTGCAACAGACCTGCGCTTTCCAGCCGCTTGAGCAGGGGCGTGAGCGTGGCCGAGTCCAGAAACAGCCGATGCCCGATCCCGGAGACGGTCTGGCCGTCCTGCTCCCACAGCACGAGCATGACCAGGTACTGGGGGTAAGTCAGGCCCAGCTCCCGCAGCAGCTTCCGGTACACCTTGCTCATGGCCAGCTGCGCGGAATACAGGGCAAAGCATACCTGTCGGTCCAGAGCCAGCAGGCTTTGCTGTGAGTCATTGCCATCAGTCATGTGAGCTACATTAAATCGTGCGCTATTAAATAGCAAGCATGGTTTACGTCGGTACAGGTGGGCCCTGCTATAGTGGCTCGGTCAGTAACGTACCTGAACGAGAACAAGGAACCCCACCCGATGACGGACAAGACCATTACCAAGACCGAGATCCTCAACAAGGTCTACACGGCGGATGACCACGAACAACTGATGGACGCCTACAGGGATTGGGCGGCCGACTACGACAGCGACCTGGAAGAGCTGGGCTATGTGGCGCATATCACCAGCGCCAAGGCCCTGGATCAGGCGTTGGGAGGGAGTCACGACGCAGTGATTCTGGATGCCGGCAGCGGCACGGGCCTGGTGGGGGAGGAGCTTGCCAAGCTGGGCTACCGCACCATGGACGCGCTGGACTACTCCCAGGACATGCTGGACCAGGCGGACACCAAGAACGTCTACCGTAAGCTGATCCAGGCTGACATGAAGGAGCGCCTGCCGTTGGATGACAGCGCCTATGATGCGGTGGTCTGCACGGGCACCTTCACCTACGGCCACATCAGTGCTGAGGGCTTTGATGAGCTGATCCGCGTTAGCCGCCCGGGCGGCACGATCGTGTTCACCGTGCGCGAGGGCGCCTACGAGGAATACGGCTACCGGAAGAAGATGCTGGATCTCGAGGTGAAGGGTGAATGGGAGCTGATCAGCTTCTACGACACGCCCTACCAGATCGAGGAAGGCAATACCTGCAAGATGTGCACCTATCGGGTGTGTAATCCCTGCTGATGGGGTTGTTAAAGGGACAGAATTAACGGGCTCTTGGGTCAGCCAAGAGCCCTTTCAACGTCACTTGCCCTAGAAGAAACCCATGGGATCCGTATCGTAACTCACCAGCAGGTTTTTGGTCTGTTGGTAGTGGTCCAGGGTCATCTTATGGTTTTCTCGACCTACCCCGGATTTCTTGTAGCCACCAAAAGCGGCGTGAGCAGGGTACTGGTGATAACAGTTGGTCCAGACACGCCCAGCTTGAATGGTGCGGCCCATGCGGTAAGCCCGGTTGATATCCCGGGTCCAAAGGCCTGCGCCCAGGCCGAACTCGGTATCGTTGGCGATTGCCAGCGCTTCCTCCTCATCCTTGAAGGTTGTCACACCAACTACCGGGCCAAAGATTTCCTCCTGAAAGGTGCGCATGTGGTTACTACCCTTGAGCAGGGTTGGCTGAATATAGAAGCCATTGGCGTATTCGCCGCCCAATTCTTCATGCCAGCCACCGGTAAGAACCTCAGCGCCTTCCTGTTTGCCAATCTCGAGATAGGACATGATCTGGTCGAATTGTTCACGGCTTACCTGGGCGCCCACCTGAACGTCGGTATCCAACGGGTTACCCCGTTTGATGTTCTTCACACGCTCGATAACCATCGCCATGAATTCGTCATACATGTCTTCCTGGATAAGCGCCCGTGATGGGCAGGTGCAGACCTCTCCCTGGTTAAAGAAGGCCAGTGCAAGACCCTCCACACATTTATCGATGAATTCCGGCTCAGCCTTCATCACATCAGAGAAGTAGATGTTGGGGGACTTGCCGCCCAGCTCGACAGTGGACGGAATAATGTTGTTGGCGGCGGCTTTCATGATATGAGCGCCTACCGGTGTGGAGCCGGTAAAGGCAATTTTGGCGATGCGCGGGCTTGTGGCCAGGGCTTGGCCCGCCTCCGAACCGTAGCCGTTGACGATGTTGAGTACGCCCGGAGGCAGCAGGTCAGCAATCAATTCAATAAGAATCAGAATACTGGCTGGTGTTTGCTCTGCCGGTTTCATAACAGTGCAGTTGCCCGCAGCCAGGCAGGGCGCCAACTTCCAGGCTGCCATCAGTAGCGGGAAGTTCCAGGGGATGATCTGGCCCACAACTCCGAGCGGCTCATGGTAATGATACGCCACCGTATGAGCGTCGATCGCGCTGGAGGTGTCTTCCTGGGCACGGATGCAACCGGCGAAATAGCGAAAGTGATCAACAGCCAGAGGCACATCGGCGTTGAGGGTTTCGCGTACCGCCTTGCCGTTATCCCAGGTATCGGCCACGGCCAGCTTTTCGGTATTCTGCTCAATGCGGTCCGCAATCTTCAGCAGCAGGTTGGAGCGTTCGGTGGTCGAGGTTTTTCCCCATTGCGGCGCGGCCTTATGCGCGGCATCAAGGGCGAGTTCTATATCTTCCGCCGTTGAGCGTGGTATCTCACAGATCGTTTTGCCGGTAACTGGCGTGATGTTCTCAAAATAGGAGCCTTTGACGGGAGCTACCCATTCACCACCAATGAAGTTGCCATAGCGTGACTGAAAAGAGACGGCTGAACCCTGTTCGCCTGGATTTGTATAGATCATGTCTTGTCCTTATTGTTTGACCCCGCCATTCGCGGCGGGGGTTTGGGGAAGATGTCATTCCAGCCCTGCAATAAGTCGTGCCAGAATGACCGGTGCACGTAGTGTTTGGTCTGATCCGTTGGCGGCTCCGACTCCTAGGTAACCGTACCGCCTGTTAACTCGCTTGTTAGGTCATGCTCGGCATGCTCAAGGAGCTCGAACTCCTCCTGGGCTGTGTTGGCCACCAGGTGATTCCTGCTGTGGAGGAAGTAGTACAGCGCTCCAAGTGCGAACAGCACCATCGTGTAGTAGAACGCTTTCGGGTCGAAGGCATAGACGCCGGTAAATGCGACCAGCGACAGCGCCAGTGCTACCCCTGAGGTAAAGACACCGCCAGGTGTCCTGTAGGGCCGCTTCAGATCAGGTTGTTGGACGCGCAGCAGGATATGACTCAACGCCATAAGCCCGTAGGACATGGTTGCGCCCACTACGGCCATGGCCAGGATCAAATCGCCTTTGCCGCTCAGTGAGATCATAAAGCCCAGAACGCCGGGCACGATCAGAGCCCAGTAGGGAGTCTTGCGCTTGCCGGTCAATGAGAGGGATTTAGGCAGATACCCGGCGCGTGAGAGCGCAAAGATCATGCGGCTGTAGCCGAAAATGATCGAGAAAAAGGATGCGATCAGACCCGCCAGTCCGAGAACATTGACCACCATGGCCAGCGTCTCGTTGCCGGTCTCCTGGAGGGCGTGCACAAGCGGCACCCCGCTTTCGCCGATCATGTCGGCGCCGGCCGCACCGGCCAAAAGAAAGACGACCAACAGGGCCGTGAACACCAGGAATCCCATGGCTCCAATGATCCCCTTGGGGACGTCTTTGGCTGGGTTTTTGGCCTCTTCGGCGCCCAGGGGTACACCTTCCACCGCCAGGAACAGCCACATGGCAAAGGGCAGGGCGGCCCAGATGCCATACCAGCCAAATGGCAGGAACGTCGAGGCGCCAGCGGCATCGGTGACCGGGATGTTGAACAGGTTAGCGGTGTCAAAATCACCCACCAATGCGACAGCCGTGGCAAGGATCGCAACAACGGCCAGTCCACTTATGGCCATCATGACCTTTAGGGCTTCACCCACACCAATGATGTGGATGCCTATGAAAACACCGTAAAATGCCGCGTAAACCCAAGGGCCATTGATGCCGAGAAGTTCTTCAACAGCAGATCCGATA
This sequence comes from Halovibrio salipaludis, assembly GCF_002286965.1. Lineage (GTDB taxonomy): Bacteria > Pseudomonadota > Gammaproteobacteria > Pseudomonadales > Oleiphilaceae > Halospina > Halospina salipaludis. Next base: position 589,891 of record NZ_NSKD01000001.1, read on the forward strand.
AAGGTCACTATTGCTGCCGGAGCAAGTGCGTATTCAATCAGCACAGCGAGACCTGTCAGATAGCCACCTGCAGGGCCCATAACTTGCCTCGCGAAGCTGTAACCGCCGCCAGCTGTGGGAATTGCTGCTGACATCTCAGCGAGGGATAAAACCAGGGTGAAGTACATTGTGCCCATAAGGGCTGCTGCGATGGCGTAACCGCCCCAACCCGCCTGGGCAATTCCAAAGTTCCAGCCAGCAAAGTCACCCGAGATAACGTACGAGACGCCCAAGCCGGCCAATAGAATCCATCCGGCGCTGCCGCGTTTCAATTGACGTTGGGCAAGGTATTCTTGGTCAGCTGTTTGTTCAGACATTGTTCATACCTCTTGTTGTTATTGGAAAAATAACTAGGAAACAAGGAAATTCTTGGACCCGGTCTTGTGCTCTATCACATCATCGTCAGTCCTCTCCTTCAGTTGGACGCCACTCAGTTGCCGCCGGAAAGCCTCACTAAGCAGGTGCACAACTCTGCTGCTTGCTTCCGGATATTTAAGGCCGGCCGGTCGAACATTGGAGACACAGTTCCGGTCGGCATCGGTCATCCCGCTGCAGGGCCCCCAGGTCAAATAAAGCCCGAGGCTGTCCGGGCTGCTCAGTCCCGGGCGTTCACCAATGAGCACCAGCACTGCCCTGGCATTCAGTAGCTCGCCCACATCATCTCCGATCGCTACCCGTCCCTGCTGGACCACGGTCAGGGGAGCCAATTGCCAGTCGCGGTGCTCATCCGCTTCAAGTTCGGCGAACAGCCCCTCCAGGAACGGTGGCGCATGGGTCTGTACTGCCAGCGCTGAAAGCCCATCTACCATGACAATGGCCAGGTCCGAGGCGGTTGTGGGGTGATTGGCTCGTTGCTGCAGCTGTTGCCGGGACTCGTTAGACAGCACTCGGCCCAGATCCGGGCGTTGAACATAGGTCATTCGATCGGAGGCTTGGGTGCGCAGCCGTAATGGCGGCTCTGTGGTGAAAGGCGATGCAATCGCCAGTACCTGTTCACAGAGTGCTTCTACGTCCAGGGGCCAGTGGACGGCATCACGTGCCTGGGCGTGGGCCATCTGGAACGTCAGCAGCTGGTGCGTTGGCAAGCTTACCCCGCTACAGCCGAGGCCAATGCGGGCATCTGTGAATGCCTTTAAACGGTCCCAGAGGCGGCCGTTACGGGGAGAAGTATCGTCAGTCATTGGAGGTTACTCCTGGAATAGTGCCCAATGAGCGCGCGAACTGTTCCGGGATCTGGTCGTTAAGGCGAGGGCTGTTGGCATCCGTGAAGATGCCCATTTCCGTGAGCCAGCGCTCGAACTCGGGTGCTGGGCGAAGCCCCAGAACCCGACGAGCGTAGAGCGCATCGTGGAATGACGTGGTCTGGTAATTGAGCATAATGTCGTCGGAGCCGGGAATCCCCATGATGAAGGTGCACCCAGCGACACCCAGCAGGGTCAGCAGGTTATCCATGTCGTCCTGGTCGGCTTCGGCATGATTGGTGTAGCAAACGTCGCATCCCATCGGGACACCCAGGAGTTTTCCGCAGAAGTGATCTTCAAGCCCTGCCCGGGTGATTTCCTTGCCGTCGAACAGGTATTCCGGCCCGATGAAGCCAACCACGGTATTGACGAGTAATGGATTGAATTTGCGGGCTACGGCGTAGGCGCGCGCTTCGCACGTTTGTTGGTCCAGTCCGTGATGGGCATTGGCGGAGAGGCAGCTTCCTTGGCCGGTTTCAAAGTACATGACGTTGTTGCCAACGGTGCCGCGGTTGAGCGACAGAGCGGCTTCTTCGGCTTCTGCCAATGTGTTCAGGTTGAAGCCAAAACTGCTGTTGATTGCTTCTGTTCCGCCGATGGATTGGAACACCAGGTCAACCGGTGCCCCCTGCTCTATCGCTTCGAGAGTGTTGGTGACGTGAGTCAGCACACAGGATTGGGTTGGTATCTGGTATTTGTGAATCACCTCGTCCATGAGTTTCATGAGCTTCGTGGCCTGGGGCACGTTATCCCGGGCCGGGTTGATCCCGATAACCGCGTCACCACTGCCATACAGCAGTCCATCCAGAATGCTGGCGGCTATGCCGGTGGTGTCATCAGTGGGGTGATTGGGTTGAAGTCGGGTTGAGAGATGGCCGGGCAAGCCGATGGTATTTCGGAATGCCGTTTGGATCTGGCATTTGCGGGCAACCATGATCAGGTCCTGGTTGCGCATAACCTTGCTGACTGCGGCTGCCATTTCTGGCGTGATGCCGGCGCGTATTGAGGCCAGCACATCAGGCGTTGCCTGGTCGCTGAGTAGCCAGTCGCGGAAGTCGCCCACCGTCAGGTGTGAAATGGGGGCAAAAGCCCGGGGGGAATGCCCGTCAATGATCAGGCGCGTTACCTCGTCGTCTTCGTAGGGGATCAGGGGCTCTTCAAGAAAGGTTTTGAGTGGTACTTCTGAAAGCGCCATCTGAGCTGCCACACGCTCCTCGGCTGTCAGAGCGATAACACCTGCCAAGCGATCCCCGGAGCGCCCGGGGGTTGCTTTCGCCATGAGTTCCGCAAGTCCGTGGAACTTGTAAGCTTTGCGTCCGAGCGTGTAGCTGTATGTCCCGCTCATTGTGCGATCACCTTTTGATGTCAATCTCGATGCCCTTAAAAGCAACCCTAAAGAGCTCGACATCCTGGGTGGTATCAAGATTTGGCAAATGAATAGCCCATTCTGGCGTGGGCTTTAGGATCGGCACCGAAAGGGGCGTTGACTCGGCTGAGACTCTGCTATGTTGGGTTGGGGTGTGGCCCTTGGGAAAAGGAAGCTGTTCTGATGCAACCCAATAATGAGGCGGCTGAAACGGGCCTTTGCACAATGAAAGCCCATGATGCGGATCGGCATGCCCGTAACCTGACCCACTGGCGCCAGGAGTATGACCAGATCAGTTGTGGCCATTTTTATGGGCGGCTGGATGAACTCGAGCTGTCACACGTTCAGGTTTTCAAGGAACATACCAGCCAAGCTTTGCGCCAACAGTGCAGCGTTTGGCCCAATGGGCTCTGGTTGGGAATTCCGGCCGTCCAGGGAAAGGAAAGTAGTCGGATCAACGGCCTTCTCATGGATACTAATGATATCTTCTGCCGCCCTGGGGGGTATGACTTTGAGTTGGTGACACCCGTTGAATTCGATATCTTCGGTATTGTTATTGACCAACAAGCACTAAACCGTACAGCTGAGATTCAGGGCATCAAACTCTGGGAGGCAGCGGAGCACCAATGCCCGCGTTTGGCTGTGCCAGCCAAGACGTTGCAAAGGGTTCGGTTACTACTGGACCAGACTTTGAATGCGAAAGAGTTGTCCGTCTCGCCAGAGCTTCAACAGGAAGCGATCATACTAGCGCTCATGGAGCTACTGCATGAGAAAACTCCTAATGTAAGAGCAGTCCCGAGTTTTCGTCACCGTCAGTTCGTGGTTAACCGGGTAAAGCAGTACATCAATGAGTATAACGATGCGCCAATCACCATGAGTGACCTGTGCAGGCTCACGAATGTAAGTCGCCGAACCCTACAATACAGTTTTGAGTCCATTGTTGGTGTCAGCCCGATGCAGTTTTTGCGGATGACTCGGCTGAACCGTGTTCGCCGCTCTCTTAGCGCTGGATCCGGAACCGCAATTGCCGATATAGCAGCTTATTGGGGATTCTGGCATGGAGGACAATTTGCCAAGGATTACAAGAAACTCTTTGGCGAAGCTCCATCCGAAACTCAAGGGAAAGCTCTGAGGGGCCGTTGAGGCCCCTCTATATTACTGGGAGCGGATGCCCAGAAGCCGCACATAGCCCGCTGGCAGCACTAGAATGGTCAGGATCGCCGCAAAGGCGAGCCCGAACATGATTGCCAGTGCCATGGGTGCCCAGAAGGGCCCGGACAGCGCCAGCGGCAGCATGCCGAGCATGGTCGTTGCGGCGGTCAGAAGGATGGGGCGCACGCGGCTTGTCGCCGCCTCGCCAATGGCTTCCAGCGTACCGCTCTCGGCCAGCGCCATATCCATTTTCTGCACCATGACCACGGCGTTGCGGATGATCATGCCGGACAGGCTCATGGTTCCCAGAAGCGCCATGAAGCCGAAGGGCTGCTGGAACAGCAGAAGCCCGACGCTGACGCCCACCAGCCCCAGCGGCACCATCAACATGACCAGCAGGGTACGCCGGAACGAGTTGAACTGGGCCATGAGCACGAGCACCATCAGCCCAAGGATGACCGGCACGGGTTTCAGGACACCCGCGCGGGCTTCAGTGGACTGGTGAACCTGGCCGTCCCACTGGGTGTCATACCCGGAGGGAAGCGTGACCTTCTGGATTTCGGCTGCCAGGGCGGCGCGCACCTCGGACGCGGTATACCCCTTTGCCAGGTCTGCTTGCAGTGTAATCGCCCGCTCCCGGTTGTGGCGCCAGATCACGGGGCGCTCCCAGTCGAGCTCGATATTGGCGACTTGTGTGAGCGGGACGGGCTTGCCGCCGTTTTCCGGCCAGATAACCATGGTTTCAAGCTCGGAGGGGTCGGTCCGTTCGGGCAGAGGAAAGCGCCAGACAATGGGAATACGCTCATCGCCCTCACGGAACACGCCGACCCCTTGCCCGGCAAAGGCGGTGTTCAGGGCCTGGTTGATGCTGTTGGTGGTGATCCCGGCGCGACGGGCCCGGTCCTGGTCCACGTTGATGGTGACCCGGGGCTGGGTCTGGCGCCAGTTGTGCCGCAGGTTCGTGACGCCCGGGTGCCCGGCTATGATGGCCTGCAGTTCTCCGGCCGTATCCACGAGCTCCTCCCGTTCCGGCCCGGTGATCCGCAGCTGGAGCGGGAAGCGAACGGGTTCGCCCAGCTGCATCGCTCGCACCCGGGGTTCGGCTTGCGGGTAACCATCTTCCAGATGCTCCCGGACTCTGGCCATCACAGGGTCAACGTCTTCCTTGGTCTCCACGTTAACCAGGATCTGCCCGAAGGCGGGGTTGGGAGTTCGCGGGATCATGGGCAGATAGAACCGTGGCGCGCCCTCACCGATGAAGGCGGTGACGTCCGTTACCGATTCCATCTCCATCAGCCGTTGCTCAATCCGGGCCATGTCCTCGCTCGTCTGCTCAATGCGGCTGCCTTCCGGGAGCCAGTAATCCACCATGAACTGGGAGCGTTCCGCCGGTGGGAAAAAGGTCTGTGGCACGAAGCTGAACGCCACAGCGCTGGCGGCAAAGATAATGATGGCACCGCTTGTCAGGATCCAGGGACGCCGGAGTGTGGCGGTTATCAAACGGTGTACCCACTGGTAGAAGGCGCGGTCCTCGGGGTTTCCAAGCCCGCTTTTGCTGTCCAGTAGCCAGTAGTTCATCAGTGGTGTGGCAAAAACCGCGAGCAACCAGGAAATGGCCAGGCTGATGGCCACCACCCAGAACAGCGAGCGGGTGAACTCGCCCGTGGCGGTGTTGGTCAGGGCGATCGGGGCGAATGCGAGGACCGCTATGGCGGTGGCTGCCAGCAGGGGCCAGGCGGTTTCCTGCACGGATTCCGCGGCTGCTTTCAGACGCTCCGTGCCGCGCTGCATTTTTACCTGCATCAGCTCGGAAATCACGATGGCATTGTCCACGATCATACCGAGCACGATCACCAGCGCCCCGAGTGATACCCGATGGAGTTCAAAGCCCATCAGGTACATGCCCACAAAGGTGCCCAGAATGGTCAGGGGCACTCCAAGTCCGACGACGAAGCCGGTGCGCAGGCCCAGCGAGACCATCAGGACCGCCAGGACAATGGCCACTGCCGTGACCAGGTTGATCAGGAATTCGCCGACGGCCTGCTCGACTTCCTCGGACTGCAGCGCGATGCCACCGAACTCAATGCCCACCGGCATCCTGGCCTCGATCCGGTCCAGCTCGGCCTGGACCCTTTCGGTGAGCTCGACCACATTGGCCCCCTCGGCCGGGACCACGCCCAGTGCGAGGGCGGATTCGCCCTGATGGCGCAGGCTGGCATCGGGCGGGTTGGCGTACCCACGCCTGACTTCCGCGAAGTCACGCAGCTGGACGAGTTCACCGGTCACGGGGCTGCGGATGTTCAGCCTGGCCAGTTCGTCCACGGACTCAAAGGTGCCGGTGGCATTGATCCGCAACCGGCGTGATCCCATCTCGGTGAAACCACTGGGGGCGACCACGTTCTGCTTGTTAAGGGCGTTCACAACCAGCGCTGGAGTCAGGCCCAGTTCGGCGATCTTGGAACGGCTGGTTTCAATGAAAACCCGCTCGCCCTGGTCGCCGAACAGGTCGACCTTGGCAACGTCATCAACCCGCAGCAGGCGTTGCTGGAGGTGGTCTGCAATGTCATTGAGTTCAGCGTAGCTGTAGTCGGCGCCTTCCACGGAAAGCAGCATGCTGTAGACGTCGCCGTAGTCGTCATTAACGCGCGGGCCACGCACGGAATCGGGCAGGCTGGCGCGGGCTGCTATAACCTTCTTGTTGAGTTGGTCCCAGATCTGGCGCAGTTGCTGGCCACCGTACTGGTCCTTAACCTCAACGTAGATGATGGAGGTGCCATTGCGGCTCAGTGACTCAATGCTCTCCAGCTCACCAAGCTGCTGGATCTGCTTCTCAAGCGGTTCGGTCACCTGCTGCTCCACCCGTTCCGCGTCCGCACCGGGGTAGCCGGTCATCACGATGGCGGTACGGATGGTGAACTCAGGGTCCTCGAGCTGCCCGAGCCGGGTGAAGGCGATGACCCCGAGCAGGGTGATCAGGAGAATCAGGAATCCCACAAAGCGATTGCGGCTGATCGCGCCGCGCACCAGTTGCGCCAGCATCACTGAATCACCCCGCCTTCAAGCCGCTTGACCCCCTGGCCTTCCTGCAGGTGTTGCGCGCCAGCCACCACGATCTGCTCACCGGATTCAATCTCACCGGTGATCCGCACGCTGTCGGTTTCCAGTGACTCGGTGGTGACCGGGCGTGACGCGACCTTCCCGGAGTCCGGATTCCAGACCCAGACATGGGGTTGGTTCTCTTTTTCGAAGATGGCTTCCACTGGGACCAGGAAGCTGTCATCCCAGGGGGTGTTCCTGAGGCTGGCCTTGAACGAGACTTCGGCGGTCATTCCCGGGAGCAGCTCTTGCTCCGGGTTCTCGACCGCAACCCGCACGGGATACGCCTGGGTGGCCGGCGAGACATCAAGGCGGACATTCTCCACCCGCGCATCGAAGCGCTTGTTGTCCATAACCGGCATGAATACATGAACGTCTTTAAGATGGTCGCGGAACTGCATCAGCCGTTCCGGAATGCTGACTTCGACTTCCACGGTTTCAATGTTGTCGATCGAGAACACTGGGCGTTGCGGGCTGACCTGCTCGAAAGGCTCCGCCATACGGCGGTTGATCACACCATCAAAAGGCGCCTCCAGAACGGTGTCATCAAGCGCCGAGCGGGCGGTTTCCAGAGCTTCACGGGTGGCGTTGCGCTTGGCGCGGGCCTGTTCATAAGCGCTTTCGAGGCGGTCGAACCTGGCGTCGCTGATCGCGTTGGAATCCACCAGTTTCTTGCCACGCTCCCAGTTCTTGCGCGCCTCGTTCAGGGTGGCCTGGATGGAGTCCAGCTTGCTCTCGGTTTCGTTCACCTTGAGGCGGAAATCCCGCTGGTCCAGTTTCCCAAGCACCTCGCCCTCGGTAACCTCATCACCGACATCGACGTTGAGTGTTTCGATCTTGCCGGGTACGCGGAAACTCAGGGTGGTGGTCTCGGCGGGTTCCACGCGCCCGCTGAAACGGCGTGAGGCCAGGCCAGTGGGGGTTTCAAGCGTCATCATCCGCGCGGGCCGCAAGGGCTGCTCTTCAGCGGCTTCGGAGCTTTCGCCGGGATCCCCGTCACAACCGCTCATCAACAGTGCGATGGCGGGGATCCAGAGGTGGCGGCCAAGGAATGAGAAAGAATGGATCATGAAACGGGTCCCTGTTGCAGAGGAGGTAATCAGGCAGTCGCTCTATTCTGAGCGCCGCCGTGGGCTTTCACAATCTGTCGGAAGTGATAGTGTCGGCATCCGTGCCGTTCAGAGCACGGACCGCAGCCAGGCGCCGATTGCCTGGATCTCTTCCAGGCATACTTCGTGCTCCATGGGGTAGGTACGGTACTCGGGCTCGTAACCCAGTTTCCGAAGATGCTCCAGGGCTTCCTGGCCGAGGAATTCGGGCAGCATGGGGTCGTTGGTGCCGTGGGCCATGAAGACCGGCAGCTGTCTGTTGGCCTCGGAGGGCGTGGTCAGCTTCATGGTGGCGAAATAGCTGGAGAGGACCATGAGCCCGGCCAGTGGCTGCTCGAAGGTGAGGGCCGTGTGGTAGGCCACAGCGCCGCCCTGGGAGAAGCCGGCGATCACAATGCGGTCACTGCTGACGCCGCGTTCCATTTCGCGCTTGATCAGGTCCCGGGTCCGCTCGGCGGAAGCCAGGATGCCCTGTTCGTCGGTATCGTTGTGGCGGTCCAGTGAACGGATGTCGTACCAGGCGGGCATGACCATGCCGCCGTTGAGGGTGACTGGGATCTGCGGGGCGTGCGGGAAGACGAAGCGTACGTGTGCGTCCTGGGGCAGCCCGAGGTGCGGGATTACGGGCTCGAAGTCATGCCCGCTGGCTCCCAGGCCGTGCAGCCAGATGACACTGGCGTCCGGGTTCTCGCCGGTGGTCTTTTCCACGCATTCCAGGTATTCCATGGTCCCCTCCGCTGTTCAGTGAGGGCGTTACTCTAGCGTGCCGGGCGGTGTCCGGGCCAGTGTCAGTGGCGCTGGTGGGGGCCGAAGAGGGCCTCGATGTCGTCCTGGCCGAAGCGGTACTGCTGGTTGCAGAACTGGCAGTCGACGCTGATCTCGCCCTGTTCCGCCAGCAGGTCGTAGCACTCCTGGGCGCCCAGTGTTTCCAGGGCGTTGGCGGTCCGCTCACGGCTGCAGTGGCAGTGGAAGAACACCGGTTCCTCGGGGTAGAGACTGATGGACTCCTCGTGGAAGAGCCGGTGCAGCAGGGTTTCAGGCGCCACGGAGAGCAGCTCCTGCTGGCCGGTGGTCTGGGCCAGGTGCGTCAGGCGGTTCCAGAGGTCGTCGTCCTCGGTGGTCTCGTAGCCGGGCATCTTCTGGAGCATCAGGCCGCCGGCGCGCTCATTGTCCGCGAACAGCAGGATCAGGGTGTCGAGCTGCTCCGAGCGGGTGAAGTAGTCCTGGAGGCATTCCTGGAGGGTGTCGGATTCCAGCGGCACGATGCCCTGGTAGCGCTGGCCCTGCTCAGGCTCGATGGTGATGACGAGCTGGCCATGGCCGAGCTGCTCCCCGATGGAGCCGTGCTGGATGCTGTCTTCGGTGTGGATGAGCCCGCGCGCGCCGCGCTCATTGCTGCAGTCCGCCATCAGCAGCGTGACCGGACCCTGGCCCTTGGCCTGGAGGCTGATGCGGCCCTTCATCTTGAGCACACCCCCGAGCAGCACCGCGGCGCTCAGGCTCTGTGCCAGCAGGTGCCGGGCGGGCTCGGGATAGTCACGGCCCTCAAGGGCGGTCTTGAGGGTGTCCTCGATCAGCACGAGCTCGCCACGGACCTCGCCCTCGTTGAAGACAAAACGCTGCAGGGTATCGGTCATGTTGGCTCGCTAGTGGGACATCTGGTTTTTCACGCGCTGCAGTTCGCGGCGCTGTTTCTTGTTCGGGCGGCGTGCGGGCGGATGCTCGGCGGCGATCATCATGCGGCGGCGCCAGGCGTTGTCCTCGCGCTTCTCCTTACTGGCCTCGGTCTCGGTGTAGAGCATCTCGGCCTGGGGGGCGCTGCCACGCTTCTCGCTGAGTTCGTCGATGATGACTTCGAAGGTGGTGGAGCCTTTGTGCACTTCCACCTTCGCGCCCTGGGTCACGAACTTGCCCGCCTTGGGGCGCTGCCCCTCGTAGCGGACCTTGCCGCCTTCAATGGCCTCGCGGGCCAGCGTGCGGGTCTTGAAGAAGCGCGCGGCCCAGAGCCATTTGTCGAGCCGAACGCGTGCGGAGCCGGAGTCGGATTGGTCGCCCTTTTTGCCCATGGGGCTATTGTACCGCCTCGGGCGGCGTGATCGGAAGGAGCGTCTCGAAGCGTTCCAGCGCGGGCCAGCGGCCTCCCGGAATGGGGTCACGCTGGCTGTCCGGCTGGTGGATGCTCAGCAGGTGGCTGATGCCAAAGGCTTCCGCGGCGCTCAGGGCGGCGTGGCTATCGTCGATCAGGACGGTGGTTGCCGGGTCAAAGGGCTCGCTGGCATGCAGGGCCGGCCAGAACGCCGGATCTTCCTTGGGGCGACCGAAGCTGTGGGTGGTGTGGATGGCGTCCACCCACTGGTCCAGGCCGGTGCGTTCGCGCTTGAGGTCCAGTCCGCCACGGTGGGCGTTGGTGACGATCACGGTGCGGCAGTGGGACGCTTTCAGCGCGCGCAGGAAGGCCGGCGCGTCCGCCCGGTAGCGGATACGGTCCCCCACCTCGTGCTTGAGCTGGCTCACGTCCATGCCCAGGCGGTTGCTCCAGAAATCCAGGCAGTACCAGTCCAGTGAGCCTTTCAGGCTCTGGATGGTCTCATGGATTTCCCGGCTGGCCTGCGCCGGCTCAACCCCCCGGGTCTCCGCGTATCGGGCCGGGAGGTGGGTGAGCCAGAAGTACGTGTCGTAATGGAGGTCCAGAAGGGTACCGTCCATGTCGAGCAGGACGGTCTGGACGCGCTCCCAGTCAATCATCGCCCTGGTTGACGACCTCGCTGGCATTGCGACCGGACTGGGTGCAGCCCAGGCAGCGTACGAAGGTAGCCTTGGCGGGGCCAACCACCAGGGTCTCGCCCACTTCATCGGCATTGCCGCCCAGTGCGGAGAACGGCAGCGTGACGGTATGCACGACACTGCCCACCACAGTAGCGCCCAGCAGCAGCGGGCGGGCGATGACGGCGTCACCAACCATGGCCAGGGCGGAGGGTTTCTCCTCAACGCGCTGGGCCTGGGCGGGACCGGCAAACGCCATGAAACCGCTCAGGAAGGCAACGGTGATCAGTGTGCTCAGCTTTTTCATCGGGAGTCTCCGGGACTGTGTGATACTGCCTCCACTATGGCCCAAATCCGCTTTTTTTCAAGCCCTGAAATCAGCGCTGGCAGCGGACACAGAAAACCGTGCCACGCTGACCAATGACCCGGTGGCGCAGCGGCTGCCCGCAGTGGTGGCAGGGTTCCCCCTCGCGACCGTAGACGGCCAGTGACTGGCGGAAGTAACCGGGGTTGCCCTGGCTGTCCGTAAAGTCGCGCAGGGTGGTGCCGCCCAGCTCAATGGCCTTCGCCAGAACCTCGCGGATGGCCTCCGCCAGCCTGCGGTAGCGCGCCCGACCCACGCGGCCGGCCGGGCGCTGGGGGTGGATGCCGGCCATGAACAGGGCTTCGGAGGCGTAGATATTGCCCACGCCCACCACGATCGCTGCATCCATGATGAACGCCTTGACCGACGCCCGGCGCCCCCGGCTCAGCCGGTACAGGTGGTCGCCGTCAAAGTCCGGCCCCAGTGGCTCCGGGCCGAGCTTGGCAAGCAATGGGTGCTGTTCCGGGTCCGTGCTCCAGAGCCAGGCCCCGAAGCGGCGTGGGTCGTTGAACCGCAGAATGCGTTCCGCCAGGGGTATCTCCACATGGTCATGGGGTCGACGGGGTTCCTCCGGTGGGCTCAGGCGCAGGCTGCCGGACATGCCCAGGTGTACCAGGGCGGTGCCGCGTGCGTTGCGCAGGAGCAGGTACTTGGCGCGCCGGCCCACCGCGGTGATGGGCGTGCCGGTCAGCTGATCCGGTAAGTCCGCCGGAATCGGCCAGCGCAGGGACGGGTTGTGGATACGCACCTCTGGGGGCGTCACACCCTCCAGCCAGGGAGCGACACCGCGCCGGGTGGTTTCGACTTCGGGCAGTTCCGGCATGGGTCAGGCCACCTCGAACAGGCTGTAGGCAACCTGGCCCGCCTGCTTGCGCCGGGCCAGAGTCCAGTCCGGCGGCACAGAGGGTTCGTGGTCGCTTTCGTGTTCCACATAGACGCGGGCATTGTCCGCGAGCAGGCCGGAGGCTGCCAGGGCCTGACAGACCGGTTCGACCAGGCCGGCCCGGAAGGGCGGGTCCATGAACACAATCCGGCAGGGCCTGGTTTGTTCCGGCGTCCTGAGCCAGTTCAGGACGTCCTGCCTGGTCACGGACCCTCCGCGTGCCTCGAGGGTGGCCAGGTTCTGATGGAGCGCACGGCTCAGGTCGGCGCTCTGCTCCACAAAGGTCACGCTCTCTGCCCCGCGTGACAGGGCCTCCAGCCCAAGGGCCCCGCTGCCGGCGAACAGGTCCAGGCAGTGGCTGCCCGGCAGGACCGGCATGAGCCAGTTGAACAGGGTCTCGCGCACCCGGTCCGGCGTGGGGCGGACGCCGTCCACGGCAGGGAAGGTGAGTGTGCGGCGGCGCCATTCACCGCCGATCAGGCGGACCTGGCCCTGGTCGTTACGCCGGCCCCGGCGCTGGTTGCGTGATGCCATGCTGTGTTCGCTTTTTGGACGGCCCTGTTGCGGGCCGGTAGAATAACCCGCCTTGACCGCGCCCGACCAGTTTCCCTGATGGTCGGCCAATGGCACCGATGAACCATGGGCAGGATTGAACGCCATGAACGCAGAACTGATTTTCAACGCCCTCTTCGTGCTTCTTGTCGCCTGGTTTGTGGTGGACCTGGTGCGAAGCCGGCAGCAGATCCCGAAGCCGCCCAGGCCGCCTGAACGCCAGCAACGGGAGTCAGCGGCAGAAGCGCCGGCTCAGGCCCCCGAGGCGGAAGCACCTGCGGAGCCGGCACCTGCTGAGGCTGAACCGGCCCCTGCTCCCGAACCGGAACCCGAGGAGCCGGTCAGCTTCTTCCAGCGCATGCGCGAGGGCCTGGGCCGTACCCGTGGCCAGCTGGCGGATGGCCTGGCCGGCCTGTTTGCCAGCAACAAGAAGATCGACCGGGACCTGCTCGAGGAGATCGAGAACCTGCTGCTCACCGCCGACGTGGGGATGACGGCGACCACCGAGATCATCGACAGCCTCACGGAAAAGCTTGAACGCAGCGAACTCAGGGATTCGGACGCGCTCTTCCAGGCCCTGCGCGAGGAACTGCACGGCATTCTGGAGCCCTGCACCACGCCGCTGGAGCCGGAGACGGAGAACAAGCCTTTCGTGATCCTGATGGTGGGCGTGAATGGTGTGGGCAAGACCACCACCATCGGCAAGCTGGCACAGCGCTACCAGAGGGATGGCAAGAGTGTGATGCTGGCGGCCGGTGACACCTTCCGTGCCGCCGCCGTGGAGCAGCTCCAGGTCTGGGGCGAGCGCAATAATGTGCCGGTGGTGGCCCAGCACACCGGCTCCGACAGCGCCTCTGTCATCTATGACGCCCTGGAGTCCGCCCAGTCCAAGGGGACGGATGTGCTGATCGCCGATACCGCCGGCCGGCTCCAGAACAAGGACAACCTGATGAACGAGCTGGCCAAGGTCGTTCGGGTGATGAAGAAACTCGACCCCGAGGCACCGCACGAGATCATGCTGGTGCTGGATGCGGGCACCGGCCAGAACGCGCTCAGCCAGGCCCAGACGTTCCAGGAGGCTGTGGGCGTGAGCGGTGTGACCCTGACCAAGCTCGACGGCACCGCCAAGGGTGGCATCATCTTCGCCATTGCGCGCCAGCTGGGACTGCCGATACGCTACATCGGCGTGGGTGAGACGGCCGACGACCTGCGCCCCTTCGCCGCGGACGAGTTTGTACAGGCCCTGTTTGACGGCCGGGAATGATCCGGCTCCCGGAAGATGAGGCGCGATGATTGAATTCCGCCAGGTAACCAAGCGCTATGAGCAGCAGTTCACGGCGCTGCGGGGTGTGAGCTTCGCGCTCGGGCGCGGTGAAATGGCGTTTCTCACCGGCCATTCCGGCGCCGGCAAGAGCACCCTGCTCAAGCTCATCATGCTGATGGAGCGCGCCACCGCCGGCCAGGTCCTGGTGGGCGGCCAGGCGCTGGAAAAGACCCCGCGCCGGCGCATTCCCTATATCCGCCGCCATATCGGGGTTGTCTTCCAGGATCACCAGCTGCTTTTTGACCGTACCGTCTTCGATAACGTGGCCATGCCCCTGCAGGTGACGGGCGTGCCGCCTAACGAGATTGGCCGGCGTGTGCGGGCGGCGTTGGATAAGGTTGGCCTGCTGAAAAAGGAACAGCTCAATCCCATCAGCCTCTCTGGCGGCGAGCAGCAGCGTGTGGGCATTGCCCGGGCGGTGGTGAACAAGCCGCCACTGCTGCTGGCGGACGAACCGACGGGGAACCTGGATCCGGCCCTTTCTTCCGAGATCATGGACCTGTTCCGGGAGTTCAGTCGGGTGGGCGTCTGCGTGATGGTGGCGACCCATGATATCGGTCTGATCGAGACCATGGCTCAGCGCACCCTGGAGCTCTCACAGGGGGAGCTGGTTCATGACGGTCTGCCGGCGGCACTGGAGACCGGGCATGGCTGAAGCACGCCAGCAGACCACCCGTGGCGCGGCCAGCGCCCAGACACCCTGGCGGGACCAGCTCCGCAGCTGGTTCAGCCACCACCGGCGCTCAGCGCACGACAGCGCCCTGCGCCTGCGTAATGCACCGCTTTCCAGCCTTATGACGGGGCTGGTCATGGGCATTGCGCTGGCTCTGCCCACGGCCCTGTTCCTGATCATGGCCAGCATCCAGCAGATTGGTGGCGGTTGGGAGCAGGCCGGTCGCCTGAGTGTCTATCTCACCCCGGACACCGGCATAGAGCGGGCGGAGGCGCTGGCCGACCGCTGGATTGAGAACGCTGCGGTGGGTGATGTGACGGTCATCCCGAGGGATGAGGCCATGGAGACCATGCGCTCCAGCGAAGGACTCAGCGGCACGCTGGACTTTCTGGATGGGAATCCGCTGCCGCACACCCTGGTGCTGACGCCGGACCCGGCCTACCGGGAAGCCGCTGCCCTGGAGGACCTGGCGGAACGCCTGCGCCAGGCGGACGGAGTGGACGAGGTGAAGCTGGACCTGGCCTGGTTGCAGCGTCTCAACGCCATGGCGAAGGTGCTCGGCCGGGCCACCCAGGCGCTGGCGCTGCTGCTCGTGGTGGGCGTGGTGCTGGTTATTGCCAATACCGTCCGCCTGGCGATCGAGAGCCGCCGTCGCGAGATCATCGTGGCACGCCTGGTGGGAGGCACGGACAGTTTCGTGCGCCGGCCCTTCCTCTACACCGGTCTCTGGTACGGCGCCCTGGGTGGGCTGCTGGCATGGTGGCTGGTGGAAGTGGCATTCTGGTGGCTGAGCGGCCCGGTTGGCCGCCTGGCGGAGCTCTACAACAGTGGGTTTGAACTCCAGAGGCCGGGCATTGATGAAGTGGTTCTTCTGCTCGGCTGCGCTGTTGTGTTGGGATGGCTCGGGGCCTGGTGGGCGGTGCATCGCCACCTTCGGGCCGTGGAGCCGGAATGATCCCCTGTCCGGGATAGTCCGTATGGACATACAGGGCTTGAAAACGCAATAAATGATCATATATTGGATTCAGACTCTTTGTCGGGAGACAATGAACAGAGGGGGAGCACCATGGGTACAGAACTTCAGCTCAGCCACAATCTGGTGCCAGGTGCCAATCTGGAGAGCTACATCCAGACTGTGAGCCAGATTCCGGTTCTGAGTGTGGATGAGGAACAGAACCTGGCCCAGCGTTTCCAGGAGCACGGGGATATCGAAGCCGCACGGCAGATGGTGCTGTCGCATCTGCGGTTTGTGGTTCACATTGCACGCAGCTATTCCGGGTATGGCCTGGCCCAGGCGGACCTGATCCAGGAGGGCAACGTTGGCCTGATGAAGGCGGTCAAGCGCTTTGATCCGGGCTATGGCGTGCGCCTGGTGTCCTTCGCCGTGCACTGGATCAAGGCTGAAATCCACGAGTTCATCCTGCGCAACTGGCGCATCGTGAAAGTGGCCACCACCAAGGCCCAGCGGAAGCTGTTCTTCAACCTGCGCAGCTCCAAGAAGCGCCTGGCCTGGCTCAACAACGACGAGACCGAGGCCGTGGCGAAGGATCTGGGCGTTGAGCCGAAGGTTGTCCGTGAGATGGAAGGCCGTATGGCCTCCCACGATATGGCTTTTGATGCGCCGACGGACGACGATGATGAAACTGGCTGGCAGGCGCCGGTGCACTATCTGGACGATAAGCGCCAGGACCCTGCCACTCAGCTGGAGCAGGCCGACTGGAGTCAGGACTCCAGTGAACGGCTTGGTCACGCTCTGTCGGCACTGGACGAGCGCAGCCAGGATATCCTGCGCCGGCGCTGGCTTGGTGAGAACAAGGCCACCCTGCATGAGCTGGCCGATGAGTATGGCGTTTCCGCCGAAAGGATCCGCCAGCTTGAGAAAAACGCCATGAAGAAGATCCGCACCAGCATGGTGGCCTGAACGCCGCCGTCAGTCGCGCATCTGTTGGGAAAAGCCGCTCCTCCGGGAGCGGCTTTTCTGTTTGGGGCCTATCAGCCTTAAAACATGGTAACTTTGCCGGAAAGGTGCCTCGCCCGTAACCTGCTGGCGATCTGTTAATGTTTTTCATGGCCTTTTGAAAAGGGGGATTTCGGGGTGCGTGTACTGGTGATTGAAGACGATCAGGATGTGGCGGACTATCTGAACAAGGGGCTCCGCGAGAGCGACTATGTGGTCGACCATGCCACCGACGGCAAGGAAGGCATGACCATGGCAGCGTCGGGGGACTACGACGTGATGATCATCGACCGGATGCTGCCGGGAATGGATGGGCTCAACATCATCAAGACCATCCGTGCCACCGGCAACCAGACCCCGGTGCTGATCCTGAGTGCACTGGGTGATGTGGACGCCCGGGTGGAAGGACTGCGTGGCGGCGGTGATGACTACCTCACCAAGCCGTTCTCCTTCACTGAGCTGCTGGCTCGGTTGGATGTACTCGCGCGGCGGGCCCGCAGCGGCGGTGAGACTGAAACGGTGCTGAAAGTGGCGGACCTGGAGATGGACCTGCTGGCGAGGACCGTCAAGCGCAACGGCATCAACATCGACGTCCAGCCCCGCGAGTTCCGGCTGCTGGAATACCTGATGCGCCATGCCGATCAGGTGGTGACCCGCACCATGCTGTTGGAGAAGGTCTGGGATTACCACTTCGATCCGCAGACCAACGTCATTGACGTGCACATCAGCCGCCTGCGTTCCAAGATCGACAAGGGGTTCGAGAAACCGTTGCTGCAGACCATCCGTGGCGCCGGGTACATGCTTCGTGACGATACTTAGCCAGCTCCGAACCTCCACGTTCCAGGTCGCGATGCTCTACATGGTGGTGTTCGCCACCTCCGTGTTCATACTGCTGGCGTTCATCTACTGGCGCACTGCCGGGTTCATGATGGAGCAGACCGACCAGACCATTGAGGCGGAGATCGCCGGTCTGGCGGAGCAGTACCGTTCACGGGGCATCAACGGCCTGATGAACGTGGTACGGGAACGGGTGGCCCGCGATCCGGACGGCCAGTCCCTGTACCTGTTCGCCACCGAGGACTATCTCAAGCTTGCCGGCAACCTGCCCAAGTGGCCGGAGAGCGCACGCACGGACAACGGCTGGATCGACTTCACCCTGGATGAGTCCATGGGCTATGAGGATGAGGAGCGACGGGCCCGGGCGCGGGTTTTCGAGGTCCAGGGGGGACTGCGCCTGCTCGTGGGGCAGGACATCAGCGAACTCAGCCGTGTTAAAAGCCTGATCGAGACGGCCATGAACTGGGGGATGGGGATCTCACTGGGGCTGGCACTGATCGGCGGTTTCCTCATGAGCCGGAGCACCACGCGGCGGATCGAGGTGATCAACCAGACCGCCTACCGGATCATGCACGGCGATCTTTCCCAGCGTGTGCCCACGCGCGGGACCCAGGACGACTTTGACCAGCTGGCGGACAATCTCAACCAGATGCTCGACCGCATCGAGTACCTGATGGAGGGCATCCGGCATGTATCAGACAGCATTGCCCATGACCTGCGGACACCACTGACCCGGCTCCGGAGCCAGCTCGAGAATACCCTGATCAATCTCAAGGATCCCGACGCCCAGGACCAGGTGGGCGAAGCCGTGGCCGAAGCGGACCAGCTGTTGGGGACCTTCAATGCCCTGCTGCGCATTGCACGGCTGGAAACCGGTGGCAAGACGCTGCAGAGCGAGCCGCTGGAGTTGAGCACCTTGGTGACGGACGCGGTTGAACTCTACGAGGCACTGGCCGAGGAAAAGGACCAGGTTCTTGATTACGAAGCCAGCGAGGAGGTGCCGCTGCTGGGCGACCGGGACCTTCTGTTCCAGGCGGTCAGCAACCTGATCGACAACGCCATCAAGTACACCGATGAAGGCGGACGTATCGGGGTGACCGTGCGGCGCGAAGGCGGCCAGGCGGTCCTGGAAGTGGCGGACAGCGGCGATGGGGTGCCGGACCACGAAAAGGAGAACATCTTCGGCCGCTTCTACCGGGTGGGCAAGAGCCGGTCACAGCCCGGTAACGGACTGGGGCTCAGTCTGGTGAGCGCCGTGGTGGAGCTGCATGAGGGCCACATCGGCCTCTCGGATGCCAAACCCGGCGCCGAGAGACCGGGGCTGAAGGTTACGCTCTATCTTCCGGCCCAGCCCCCGTCCGGAGACAGCGGCGAACGGGAGCAGTAACAGGAGGCCTGACGGGTTCAGGCGCTCTTGCCGCTGATCAGGCCACGGACTGTTTCGGTCGCGGCGCGAGCCGGACGGAAGGCCAGTTCCGCCGCATTCTCGGCGATCGCCCGGTAGCGTGCCGTGCGGGCGTTCAGGCTGTCCATTTCCCCCTCGAACCGGTTCTTTTCGGCCATCATCAGGGCCGCCAGGGTATGCCGGTTGACCCGGTTGGTGATGCCGAAGTTTTCGAGTTCATAGCCGACACGATCAAGGCCGTTCAGCGCCACTGCTGTCAGTTTCTTGGTATCCATGGGAATCACCTCTGATTGGGTTCCTGCTTCAGTCTGGCGGAAGACTACTGCGAATGATTAGAGTGCACAACCTAACAACCGCCGTTATGGGTTAGTGATCCAGGGGAGGAGTCATGGGGCGTTACCGGCCACCGCGCGAACGCGGTTCCCGCTACATCACACCGGAGGGCGAAAGGGCCCTGCGAGAGGAGCTGCGCTACCTCTGGAAAGAGAAACGTCCGGCGGTGACCCAGGCCGTCAAGGAGGCGGCAGCCCAGGGTGACCGTTCCGAGAATGCCGAGTACATCTACGGCAAGAAGCAGCTGCGCGAGATCGACAGCCGGGTGCGCTTTCTCAGCAAACGCCTGGACGAGCTGACGGTGGTGCGGGAGTCTCCCCATGACACCAGCCGTGTTTTCTTCGGTGCCTGGGTCACGCTGGAGGATGACGAAACCGGCGAGGAGGTACGCTACCGTCTGGTCGGGCCTGATGAGTTCGATGTGAGCCAGGGGCTGCTGAGTGTGGATGCCCCCTTCGCCAGGGCCATGCTGCGGAAACGCCTGGATGACGAAGTGGTGCAGAACACCAGCGACGGAGAACGGCTGTGGATCATCACGGCGATTGATTATCCCTGAATGCCGGGAATGCGAGCGTGTTGGCGATTTTCTGACCGCAGGCGCGGTACCATGGGGGTCTGAACCCGCTGGATAGGGAGTATCCGGTATGCCGGCCCAACACCGCAGTCATGCCTACTGGCTCAGTGCCCTCATGATGGCGTTCACGGGTCCGCTGTGTGCGCAGGAGACTGCTCCACGCGAACGCTCGACCCCTGAAAGCATCCAGTTCGCGCCGGTGGATGAGGAGCAGCTGGGGGAAACCTCCATTCAGGGCGCACTGGGGCCACCCTCCACGGGCCTGGTAGGCCCGGAGACGGAGGTCCTGGTGGAACCCGTGTACCTGAGTGATGACCTGCGCCGCGCCCTGAATCTGGAGCGGAGCCAACTGGAACGCCAGCGGGAGCAGTTGATCGGGCCCATCATGGACAGATCCCCAGCGCCGCCTCAGGTCCAGTACCCCGGATTCCAGAACCGTACCTATGATCCCGGTTCCACCACCAACACACAGGTACGGGAGTAACGGCCAGTGTCATGCATGGGTTTTTCTGGTAGTTTCCGGGAAAACGACCGATAACAAAGAGGTAGCGTATGAGTGACCTGAAACAGCAGTTCGACGAAGCCGTCAACTACGTCCAGACCGCGGAGGGTGACTTCAAACCTTCCAACGACCTCAAGCTCCAGTTCTATGCGCTGTACAAGCAGGCTACCGAAGGCGACGTGAAGGGCAAGAAGCCCGGCATGCTGGACCAGGTGGGCCGGGCCAAGTACAGCGCCTGGGAAAAGCTCAAGGGCACCAGCTCCGAGGATGCCATGCAGCAGTACGTGGATCTGCTGGAAAGCATGAAGCAGAAGCACGGCTGAAGCGCCAGCGTCAGGGCGATGCCTGGGCCCTGTGGGTCAGGTCCGTCGCCCGCTTGAGCAGTGGCCCTGCCGATTCCAGCCGCTGCTCGTCCAGCCTCTGCCGGGCCTGCTGCATATAGCGGTTGGCCAGGGTCTGGTGCAGGCTTTTCAGTCTTTTGGAGTGCCCCGATTCCGCTGCGGGGAGTTCCTGTACCGCTTCGAAAGCGGCATTCAGCTCCGCCACGCTTTCGGCGCCGGCCACCCTCTCTTCCAGTCGGTCCAGTTGCTTCCCGAAGGCGTCTCCGGATGGGTTTCCGGGTGAGAAGCCGGCCTGAACGCGGGCCCAGGCCAATGCCGCGCTGGTGTCGGCATCATGACCGAACGCCAGATCGCCAACGGCAACAAGGTTACTGAGAGCGCTCTCCCTGCTGGCGGTCATGGCTTCCTGGAGTTCGGCGCGGTAGGCGGCACGGGTGTCCTCCTGTGGTAGCGGGGGTTCTGCATCGAGCAGGGTCAGGCGGTCGTGGAGGTCGGCGAGCGCCTGCTTCCGGCTTGCCTGCGCAAACCCGCCCTGTGCCAGCTGCTGGTGCCACTGTTCGCGCAGGGCACTGACAAGGGAAGTCCGGCGCTGCTGGAACTGTTCCCGGGCCCGGGTGATGGCTGAGTGGTTGGGGTAAAGCGTTCGCGCCTGCTGGGCCAGTTCCAGGGCCTCGGGAACGAGCCTGAGTTCTCCCTGCTGGAGGCCACGGGTTGCCTGCGTGAGCACCCGGGTGTAGTAGTTGCTCAGCACGGGTTCGCGGTGTCGCAGGACCGCATCGCGTTCAAGGTCCGTCAGTGCTGGCAGCGCCGCGAGGATCCGCTGGGGGGCGGCGTCCTCTGCCAGCACGCCGAGGCTGGCCAGCCGTTCTTCAGGGGAGGAGGCGGTGTCAGAGCCCATCTCCAGTCCGGCCTGGGCTCCGGCCAGGGTCAGGCTGGCAAGCACGCCGCCCATGGCCGCGGCACCAGGGACCCGCCATGGGCGTGGTCTGATGGCGCTTTTCCAGCTCGCGGTGCTGCATTCGGGGGTGCTCTGGCGCAGAAGGGGGCGCATCACCCGCCAGACCCGCGCGGGGAGGTGCTTCGGACGTTTCAGGGGGTAGCTGGCCCTCTCGGCATCCGTGAGCTCCCGCCGTTCAAAGGGATGACGGCTGCTGACCAGCTCATGGGTGATGCACGCCAGGGCGTAGAGGTCATCATGGGGCCGGGGCTCGTTGCCCGCCATCAGTGAGGGAGAGGCATAGGCTGGCGTGTAGCCGAACATCCGTGTCTCATCCTTCTGGCGGGGTGCCAGATAGTCCTCCATCCGCTGCTGCGGTGCCAGGGCACGGGCCACCCCGAAATCGAGCAGTTTCACCTGGCCATCCCGGGTCAGGAATACGTTGGAGGGCTTGAGGTCGGCGTGTACGATCCCCTGGTTATGCGAGTACTCGAGGGCGTCCAGCACTTCCTGGATGATCCATCGGCAGCCCTTCCAGGGCAGCCCCCGGGGGCGGTGGCGCTGGATCAGGCGGGACAGGGGCTCCCCCTCGAGCAGCTCCATGACGATGAACCAGGTATCGCCGTCCTGCTCCAGGTCCCTGACGCGGATGATGCCGGGGTGAGCAAGGCGCATTGAGCGCGACGCTTCCCTTGCCAGCATCGAGACGGCATCCGCGTCGTGGGTCAGCGCCTGGCGCAGGATCTTGACCGCCACCTGGCAGTCAGGCGAGCCGGCGCGTTCAAGGTGCTCATCCACGGCCCGGTAGACGTCACTCATGCCGCCGGAGGCAATCAGGGCCTCAATGCGGTAACGTCCTGCAAGGTGCTGATCAAGCCTGGGATGGCGTGAAGGGCTCTGGTCGAGGGGAGGTGCATCCGCCCCGCTCTGCGGCCGGGGCTGAATCCGTGTTGCATCCATGCCGGAATTCCTTTTCCTGTCACTAGCGGTCCGGAGTCTAGCCAAGCGCCATTCTCCGGGTCAATGCGGGGGCGGGCGGGGTGTGACACAGTTCATTGACAGAGTCATGGCGACGCAATAGCATTCAAAGCCGTCGGGGTGGCACTTCCACACCGGCGCAGGGAAAGGAAAGATCAGGATATCCAGGGACAGGAGAGGCCAATGGAATTGGCGCTTGCCATCACGAGTTATCAGCGACTCTCGCCAACCGTTACCAGCCAGTACCGATTTGGCGCCGACCGGCGCTATACCTTCGGGCGTTCCGAGGAATGCGACTGGCATCTGCCTGATCCCGAACGCGTTGTCTCCTCCGTTCACGGTGAGGTTGTCTACCGCGATGGCGCCTTCCATCTGCTTGACCGCTCCACCAATGGCATCTTCCTGAACCGCGCGGAAACACCCCTGGGTCAGGGCGGTGAAACCGCGCTGGGCGACGGTGATCGCATCACACTGGGTGATTACGAGATCAGTGTGACTGTGAAACAGCCAGCCCCGGAGCCACGGGAGCACCCCGAGCAACCGGAAACCCCTTTGGGGCCGGGCGCTTCCGCCCCGCAGTCGGCTTCGGTGTCCAACCCCATGGCGGATCTTGAGGATGCCTCCGAGCCCATGGACAGCCACGTCACTCTCCCGGAGGTGGCGATTCCCCCGGACTGGCAGTGGCAGGATGGGCCAGAGCCCGCCGGGACGGAAGGCGAGTCATCGGCCACCGCAGAGCCCCTGTGCGGCATCCAGCCGTTCCTTGAGGCGCTGGGGGTGAATGCGGTGGCCCGTGAGTCGCTCTCCCAGGAGACCATGAGGGAACTGGGGGGGCTGACCCGGCTGCTTCTGGACCAGCTGATGACCCTGCTGCGCCAGCGGGCCCGCGAGAAGCAGTCCCTGCGGGTGGAACAGACCCTCTTTGAACGCCGTGGCAACAACCCGCTGAAGTTTTCCGCTACGCCCGAGGATGCTGTGGAAGCCCTGCTGCTGCGGCGCAATCCGGCGTTCATGCAGCCCCAGCAGGCCGTGGCGGATGCGTTCTCGGACATCCGCGGTCATGACCGGGCCATGCTGCGTGGCGTTGAGGCCGTGGTGAGTGAACTGCTTGCGGACGGGCCGGAAGGTGCTGCGGCAGCGCGCCCCCCGAAGTGGGATCTGGTCACTCGGGCCAGGGCGTATGCGGAACTGATGGAGCGGCGTGACTGGCAGCGGGAGGAGTGGGGTGACACCGAGCGCATGATGCGCAGCCCCGTGTTTGCGGAGGCCTATGAGGCCGCCATTCGGGAGAACGAAGTGGAGGGACAGGGATGATGCGCTGGCTGTGGGTGCTGGCAATGGGGGTCATGCTCGGGGGCTGCGCCTTCTTCCATCCGGTCGCGGATGTCCGGATGAAAGCCGGGGATTCGGTGAATCCGGATTCGGAAGACCGGGCCTCGCCGGTACTGGTCCGGCTGTATGAGCTCAGGGAGCCGGACGCTTTCCGGGATGCGGGCTTTGATGCCCTCCATGAGGACCCGGAAGCGGTACTGGGCGACGACCTCCTGGGAATGGAGGAGACGATGCTGCGCCCGGGCAGTGACTGGTACACGGAGCGGGCGCTGGCGGATGACACACGGTATCTCGGTGTGACAGCCGCCTTCCGCAACATCGATGACGCACGCTGGCGCCTGGTCCGGCCGGCGGATGGCATCTTCTTCGTGCCCGGTATTGATCTCCGGGTGGACGGTGTTGGGATCAGAAACAGGGACGACTGACGGAGTAACCATGACGGACGCGATGGCCAGGGTGGCCTGGTCGGAGGGGATGCTTCTCCGA
The DNA here is from genome assembly GCF_002286965.1 of Halovibrio salipaludis. GTDB lineage: Bacteria > Pseudomonadota > Gammaproteobacteria > Pseudomonadales > Oleiphilaceae > Halospina > Halospina salipaludis. The sequence continues at coordinate 614,135 of NZ_NSKD01000001.1, forward strand.
CCGCAGCATTTCCAGCAGCAGGACCGGTTTTTGTACCACGCAGCCCGGCTCCGCCATTTTCATCTGAACCCCCGTGGGTACGGGGTGAGCGAGCTCAGCCTGGATGACCAGCACCTTCACCTTGGTCAGTTCGGTGTGGTCAGTGCCAGTGGTGTCTTTCCGGACGGGATGCCGTTCAGCCTGGACGGTAATGCGGGCCTCGTCCTTGAGGTGCCCGCGGACGCCCGTGACGAGCTGGTGTATCTGGCGCTGCCCATTGAGCGCCAGGGCGGCACCAACATTGCCGGGGAAGACGATGGATCCGTGGCCCGGTTCGTGATCCGGGACGCGCCCCTGCCTGATGAATCCCTGGCGGGCCAGGAGCCGGAAACGGTAGGGCTGGCTCGCCTGAACCCCTGTCTGCGTCTGGGGCGCGAGGAGATGGCCGGCTATGTTGCGATCCCGGTGGCGCGCATCATTGAAGTGGCCAACGACAAGGAGGTCCGCCTGGACCGCCACTTCATACCGCCCTGCCTGGATGTGGGGCGTATTCCGGCACTGACCTCGCTTCTGAACGAGACGCTGGCGATGATCCGCCAGCGTGGGGAGGCGTTGGCAGGGCGTATGCAGAAGGGTAACCAGCAGTCCAAGACGCTTTTCGACATCATGATGCTGCAGACCCTCAACCGCTGGCAGCCCGCCCTGGAACACTGCACCCGGAGTTCCGGCGTCCATCCGGAGGAACTCTACCGTACCCTGGTGACGCTGGCGGGCGAGCTTGCAACCTTCACCCGGAACGAGAAGCGGCCTCCGGAACTGCCGTGCTACCGGCATGAATCCCTGACGGAAACCTTCGGGGATCTGGGGGCGGTACTGAGCCAGTCCCTGAGTACAGTGCTCGAGGAAACAGCGGTGGCGCTGAAGCTGGAAGAGGCGGACTACGGCATCCGGGTGGCGCCGCTGAACGACAAGTCGCTGCTCGAGAACGCCCAGCTGGTCCTGGCGGTGCGTACGGATCTCAGCACCGAGGAAGTCCGGCGCCGGTTGCCGGCGCAGATCAAGCTTGGGCCCGTGGAACACATCCGTGAACTGGTGAACAGTCACCTGCCCGGTATTCCGGTAAGCGCACTCCCGGTGGCACCACGCCAGATCCCGTATCATGCGGGCTACCACTACTTCATGCTGGAAAGCGGTGGTGAGCGCTGGCGTCAACTGCAGCACAGCGGTGGCCTGGCCGTGCACGTATCCGGCCACTATCCGGGCCTGGAACTGGAGCTCTGGGCCATCCGCCGCTAATCACGGACTGAGGAAACACGGTCATGACGGATCAGACCATTGTGAAACCCCGCCCGGGGAGCAGGAACCAGCCCCTGCCGGAAAGTGCGGATGAGGGCACCCGTGTGGCGGCGCAAAGGGCCGTGCCGGCAGCTTCCGACCTGCGTCTGCCCTCAACCCGGCTGGACCCGGTCTGCGATGAGGCCTCCCGGCTTCTCTCGCTGGCCGACCGGCTCGGGCAGGCCAACGGCGTGGCGGACGTTGCGGCGCTCAAACGCCAGTGTACCGGCCTTGTCGCCGAGTATCAGCGCGCGCTCGCGAAGCAGGAAGTCAGCCCGGATACGGTGGATACCGCTTCCTACTGCCTGTGTGCCCTGATCGACGAACTGGTTCTCCACAGTGAGTGGGGCCAGGCGAGTGACTGGGCTGCCAGTTCGCTGCTTTCCGAATTCCATTCCCAGACCTGGGCCGGCACCCATTTCTTCGAACGCGTGGATCAGGCCAGGCGAGAGGGTAATCGCCCCCTGATGCGGCTCCAGTACCTCTGCCTGGCTCTGGGCTTCCGGGGTCGGTTCCGTGTGGAGGAGCGTGGTTCGGAGCAGCTGGAAGTGCTGCGTAACGGCCTTTACCGGGAAATAGCCCAGGATGGTGAGGCCCAGGGGGAGCCCTTTGAGTCGGGGTGGGACAAGCGCGTTTTTACCGGCAACAGTCCGGTTCACCGCATTCCGCTGTGGTCACTGACGGCCATTGCCGGCGGTGTGCTTCTGGTGGTCTACCTGGGGCTGACCCATGCCCTGGGACAGTATGCCCAGCCGGTGGCCGAGCGGCTTGCCGCCGTTGGTGTTCCGCCTGCGACCACCACCGGGGAAGCCGGGGGGCAGGGCCCGGATACCGGCTATCTGGAGCAGGTGCTGGGAACCGAGATGGAACGTGGGCTGGTCACACTGAAATCGGATGATAACAGCGCCAGCCTGGTTCTCGGGAATGAGGGTCTGTTTGCGCCGGGGTCCGCCGCTATCCGTGAGGCCAGCAAGCCCCTGCTGGGCAAGATCGCGCGTGCCCTTGAAGGCACCGAAAGCCTGATCCAGGTCACGGGCCACACCGATGATGTCCCGATCAACAGCGAACAGTATCCCTCCAACTGGCACCTGTCGCTGGCGCGTGCCACCGCGGTGGCGGACTTCCTCGGGCAGCGGGGCGCGCTGGAGGGACGGCTCTGGCCCGAGGGGCGCGGTGCGGCGGAGCCCCGTTTCAGTAATGACTCGCCCGAGCACCGGGCAGGGAATCGACGGGTGGTCATCACCCTGACACCAAGGTAGGTGAATATGCGCCTGATGGCATGGATGCGTTCTCTCGGTAAGTGGATCACGTTGCGTGGCGTTCTGATCAGCCTCGCGGTGGTGGCGTTGCTGCTGCTCATATGGTTCGGTGGGCCGCTGGTGGCGATCGCCGGCTGGACGCCACTTGGGTCTGTTGCGTCCCGCCTGGTGTTCCTGTTGTGTCTGCTTGTGGTTGGTCTGGGGGTTGCCCTCTGGCGGGCCCGTCGTCAGCGGGCGGATAACGAGAAAGTGGTCAGTGAGATGATCGCTGACAATGACGGAGACGAGCTGCTGCAGGAGGAGGTCAGCGAGCAGCGTGAGCGTCTGCGGGAAGCGCTGGCCCTGGTGCGGCGCTGGCGGCCGGGGCGTTTCCGGTCAGTCTACGATCTTCCCTGGTACATCCTGATCGGGGCGCCGGGTTCCGGGAAGTCCACCGCTCTGCTCAATTCCGGGCTGGATTTCCCCCTGCGGGACCGGATGGGTGTGGAATCAGTGCGTGGCGTCGGTGGTACCCGCAACTGCGACTGGTGGTTCACCAACCGCGCCGTGGTGATTGATACGGCGGGACGCTATACCGCCCAGGAAAGCGCTGACCGGCGGGATGCCAGGGGCTGGGAGTCCTTCCTGGGGCTTCTGCGCCGTTATCGCCCGCGCCAGCCCATCAATGGCGCCATTCTGTCGATCAGTGTGGCCGATCTTCTGGAGCAGACCCCCACGGAAAGAGCCCTGCATGCACGTGCGCTCAAGCAGCGCGTGCAGGAGCTCAGAAACCGCCTGGGCGTTATCTTTCCGGTCTATGTCGTACTGACCAAGACGGATCTTCTCGAGGGGTTCACCGAAACCTTCGGCATGCTGACGGAGGCCGAACGCGACGAGGTTCTGGGCATGACCTTCGAGCTGGAGCCGGCTCCGGACAGCGAGGCGCTGGCTGCCCGGTTCAGCGAGGCGTTTGACGGGCTGATTGAACGCCTGAGCCATTTCTCGCTCCACCGGGTCCAGCAGGAACGTACCACCGGGGCCACCCGCCGGCTGTATCATTTCCCCAAACAGGTAGCGCTGCTGCGCGCGCCGGTGTGGAATCTGATCAGTGAGGTTTTCTGCCCGTCCGCCTACGAGGACACGGCACAGCTGCGGGGGATCTACCTGGTTTCCGCCGAACAGGCGCAACATGGTTATGACCGGGTGTCGCAGCTGGTGGACGACGAGTTCGGTATCACACCCGCGCGAGCGGAGCCGGAGACCGTGGGTATCTCGCCTAACGGGTTCTTTCTCCGTCGTCTTTTCGACAGCATTGTCTTTTCCGAGCACGGGCTGGTTCGTCCTGATGGCCAGCACCGCTGGCGTCTGCGCTGGCTGCAGCGCGGTGTGGTTGCGGTTCTCGCACTGGTCATGGCCGGCAGTGGCATGGCCTGGGCATTCAGCTATCAGTGGAACAGGGCGCTGATCGTCGACTACGAGCAGGACCTGGAGAAGGTGGAAAAGGCCGATGAGGCCGGTCCGGAGAACTGGGTCCGGTTGGAGCAGCTGCTTTCCCGGGCGGCTTCTCTGCCAGGCGTGGCCGATACCGGTTTTCCCGAAGGGGGCCCCCGCAACGTGGGGCTTGATCAGGGAGCACGGCTCAGCCAGCTGGGCGAGGGCGCCTATGGGCGGCTGCTTCAGCATCATTTCAGCAGCCACCTCCGGGAGGCCCTGGAGCAGGCACTTGCCGAGAACCCGGAAAACACGGAGTACCTTTACGAGACACTCAAGACCTACCTGATGCTGAACCAGCATCAGCATCTCGAGCCACAGCAGGTGCGTGACTGGTTTGAAGCCTGGCTGGAGCAGGAACTGGCCGGATCCGCGAATGAATCAACACGTACACGGTTGCAGGAGCATCTGGACCGCTATCTGGCCTTGGGGCACAGGATGGCGCTGGACAGTGAACGCGTCGGAAAGGCGCGGGAGCAGCTCGCACGCCTGCCCGTGGACGAGCGGGCCTATGAGCGGATCCGGCTCAGTGCGCGGGCCTCGGATTTTCCCGATTTCCGGCTGCCGCTGGTCCTCGGTTCGGTCGCGGACAGGGTGTTTGAGCGCCGTTCCGGCAAACCCCTGGATGAGCCCATACCCGCCCTCTATACCCGCAATGGGTTTGAGGGTCTGTTCCGGCCCGGGCTCGAGCAGGTTTCGCAGCGCCTTCTGGCGGAATCCTGGGTCTACGGCGAGGACAGCGCCCCGTTCCGGAACCTGGACGAAGCCGCACTGAAGCAGGGCGTACGCGACCGCTATTTCAGGGACTACGTCTATCGCTGGCGTGACCTCCTGATGGATCTGCGTATCCGTTCCTATGAGCAGCAGGCGGAAGGCGCCCGTATCGCCGCAGCCATTGCGGGTCCGGAAGCTCCTGTCGAGCGGCTGATGAAGGCGGTGACCCACAACACCCGGCTGGCCCCCGTACTGGAGTCCAAAGGTGGTGAGCTGGCCGACGCCGCTTCCGAGCAGGCAGGGCGCGTGGCGGACCGGGCCAGTGGCCGTGGTCCGCGCCTCAGCAGCCTGATGCCAGCGGACGAGGGGACGGATGAAGCGCCTTCCACACCCGTGGATGACGCCTTCAGTGAGCTCCATGAGGTCCCGTCAGAAACCTACCAGTCATTGCGCGACAATGCCGACACCATTGCGGACCATCTGGGAGAAGGCGAGGCCGGACTGGCACAGGGTGATTTCCGCAAGGCGGTGAACGGACTCCATGAAACCGTGGACGGGACGGAGTCCGACAGCCTCGGCGCTCTGTTCAGTGGTTTCCTGCAGGATGGACGCCGTCTTGATCAGGCCTCGCGAACCCGGAACCTCAATGAGCTGTGGCGGAGCCAGGTCTATGCTGAGTACCGCGAGGCCATTTCCGGTCATTACCCGGTGGACCTTGATGCCTCCGAGTCAATCGCGCTTCAGGATTTTGTGCGCTTCTTCGATTATGGCGGCACTCTGGACGCCTTCGTGGAGGAGCATCTGGCCGGGCGGATTGACCGCTCCAGTTCGCCCTGGAAGGTGACCGGGGGCCTCGACATCCAGCCCCGGACCCTGCGGCTGCTCGAGCATGCCGAACGCATCCGGAGCGCCTTTTTCAATCCGGATGGTGGCGGTCTGGCGGTTGGATTCAGCCTTCGTCCCACACAGCTGGATGCGGACGTGACCCGTCTGGACCTGGCTCTGGGTGACCAGACCCTGGTGTACCGGCATGGCCCGGAGCGTGAACAGGGCTTCCACTGGCCTCTGAAAGCGGACGCCGGCATTTCGACGCTGTCCCTGAAACCCGGCGCAGAGGGTGCGGCGCCATTGCGCCGACGCTATCAGGGCGAGTGGTCGGTTTTCCGTCTTCTTCAGTCCGCCGGCGCTCTCACGGGCAGCGGCCGGAGTCGCGACGTTACCGTGGAGATGGATGGCTACAGCGCCGCATTTGAGCTCACCGCTGACTCCGTCCGCCATCCATTCAGCCGGGATCTGTTCAAACCGTTCTGGCTGCCGCCAGACCTTTAAGGGAGAGTGATCATGGAATGGGGTTATATGGGTAAGGTTCCCAGTCGCGGTGATTTCATTGTGCAGGGGCTGCCCGGAGAGCTGCGCGAACGCTGGTTCGAGTGGTGCCAGGCTGCTCTGGCGGTCAGCCGTGAGCAGCTCGGCGAACAGTGGCTGGATGCCTACCTGACCTGCCCGATCTGGCATTTCGCGGCGGGTCCGGGTGCCCTGGGCGAAGGCGGCATGATCGGAACCCTGATCCCCTCGGTAGACCGGGTCGGGCGGCATTTTCCGTTCCTGGTGGCTGGCCCCCATGACGGTACCCTGCTGGATGCCTGGCGTCAGCCCGAATGGTTCAGTGCCATGGAGGAGCGGGTTCTGGCCGTGCTTGAGGACGACTGGAACGAGTCCCTCTGGTATCGGGGGTTGGATGGCATCACTGGCCCGACCGCCGAGGTGAACCGTCTCCAGTGGCCGGACGGGGAGGGGAACCTGATGCTCCCCGGCGAAGCCCGGGAAGAAGACTGGCTGACGGCTGTGTTCGGTGTCCGCCGTGGCCGGGTGCTCTGGTGGACACAGGGATCCGCTTTTGTGGAGCCCGCCACCCTGCTGACCGAGGGGCTGCCCCAGGTGGGCCAGTTCGCGGCCATGATTGCCGGACAGTGGCGGGAACATGGCTGGCGACAGGGCGTGATGGTGGAGTAGGTCATGGAACTGACGTCGGTGGGATTCACCCATCAGGGAGGAACCCGGGAGCACAACGAGGATGCCTGGCGGGCCTGGCCCGAGGCTGGCCTCTGGCTGGTGGTTGACGGTATGGGCGGACACAGTGCCGGAGACGTGGCCAGCCGCATCATCTGCGACACCGTTGCCCGCGATCTCGCGCGGACCGGTGCCGCCGCCTATGACGCTGACCACCTTGCGCATTCGCTTCAGACGGCCAATGAGGTGATCCGGGATTACGGCACCCGTTCCCTCAAGGGGGGCACACTGGGGGCGACACTGGTGGCGCTGCAGATCCGTGATGGTCGCTACCAGCTGTTGTGGGCCGGGGACAGCCGCTGTTACCGGCTGCGGTCGGAACGTCTGGAGCAGCTTTCGGAGGACCACAGCCAGGTCAATGACATGATCCGTGCCGGCATGCTCGCGCGTGAGAATGCCCGTGGGCATCCGCTGGCGCATGTGGTCACGCGCGCGCTCGGCGTGGAACCACGGATCGAACTGGAGCGGAGGCAGGGGGAGGCACAGCCGGGAGACCTGTTCATGCTGTGCAGTGATGGCATCAGTGACGAGTTCGCGGACGATCAGCTGCACCGGTTCCTGAGCAACAGCAGCCTTCAGGATGCGAACGATGCCATGCTCTATTCGGCACTGGTTAACAGATGCAGCGATAACATCACCTGCCTTCTGGTCAAAGCCGAAACGAGTGGTTATCATCATGACGCTATCAGGGAAGCGCGGGATCCGGATGCCACCATACCGGTACGGATGCCGCGAGGAACGACACAGGGATAAAGTGCGTGCGGGTTATGGACGATACTGCGACACCTCTCTTCGACTTCGAAGCACTCCTCAGACCGATTTCCGAGGCGCGGCCCTGCGGTGATGATACCCGCGAGGATGATGCCCCGGACGCCCCCTATTTCCATCTGAAAGACCTCCGCAGCCAGGCGCGCGCCCTTGAGCGTGAACGCCAGATCGATGGCGAGACAGGCGACCCGACCCAGTGGCGGGAGCTGGCAGAGCGGATTCCAGATCTTCTGGCCGAACGCAGCAAGGACCTTGAGCTGGTCGCCTGGTACATTGAGGCGCTGTGCCGCGAGCAGGGTTTCGAGGGGTTGGCCCAGGGCTTCGACCTTGCGCGTTCCATGCTCGAGCATCACTGGGAACAGCTGCACCCGTTGCCCGATGAAGAGGGCATGACCACCCGTATGGCCCCATTGGTCGGACTCAATGGGGGCGATGCCGAGGGAACCCTGATCCAGCCGATTCTGGAGCTCCCGGTGCTGGCGCACCCGGAATCCGGGTGGATTGCCGCCTGGCAGCTGGAGCAGGCAGCGGAGATGACGCGCCTGGATGAACAGAAGGCCCAACAGCGCATCGCGGCGGGCGTCCCCTTGGAGGAGGAGGTGTCACGGTCCGTGCGGGAAACGCCCCTGAGTGACCTGCAGGCGCTATCCGGAGCCATTGACCGGGCATTGAACGCGTTTGCCGCTCTGAGTGAGGCCATGGACCGGGCCATGGAGGGTGATCCCCAGCCCACCAGCCACATCCGCTCCGCACTGGAACGCTGCCGAAGCATTTTCACCCATTATGCCGGGGAGCGCCTCGAGCGCGCCCGTGCTGCTGCCGCTTCCGAAACGGGTGATGACGGCACGGCCCCCTCCGAGGGGGATGCCGATCAGGGTCATATCACACCGGTACAGGACCCCGTGCGGGTCGCCATCGACAGCCGCGCGCGGGCTCTGGAACAGCTGCGTGAACTGGCTGCTTTCTTCCGGCAGACCGAGCCACACTCGCCCGTATCCTACGCCATTGACCAGGCCGTGCGCTGGAGCGAGCTGCCGTTACCGGAACTGATGCAGGAGTTGATTGAGGATAAAAGTGTTCGTGACGGCTTTGCCCGTATGACCGGGGTGCCGTTGCAGGATGCCGAGGGCTGAACGCCGTACCGGGCCTGACAGAAACGTCGGGCTGCCATTCCAGGAGGACGACAAGGAGAAACCGACATGGAAAGCGTCCACGACAAGCTTTCAAGAGTCCGCAAGCCGCGGGTCCACATCACCTATGATGTTGAGACCGAGGGCGCCATGGTCAAGAAGGAGCTGCCCTTCGTGGTCGGCGTCATGGGTGACTTCTCGGGCAACAACAACACCGACCTGAAACCGCTCAAGGATCGCCGCTTCATCCAGATTGACCGGGACAATTTCGACGACGTCATGCGTCGCATGAGCCCGAAGCTGTCGATGAAGGTGGATAACAAGCTCTCCGATGATGACTCGCAGATGGCGGTGGAGCTTGAGTTCAACCGCATGGAAGACTTCGAGCCCGAGGCCATCGTGAACCAGGTGGAGCCGCTGCGCGAGCTCATGGAAACCCGTAACAAGCTGCGGGACCTGATGACCAAGGTGGATCGCTCTGAAGAGCTCGAGGAACTGCTGGAGCGGGTTCTCAGCAACTCCGAGGACCTGAACAGCCTGAACAGCGAACTGGGAACCAGGGAAGGGGAGGATTCGGAATGAGTGCTGAAGAGCAGACTCAGGAAGCTGTCACGGAGGAAGGCGAAAGCCTGAGCCTTCTGGACCAGGCCATCGGGGCCACCAAGCAGACGGAAAGCGACCGGGCACGGGAGCTGATCCGCACGCTCACCGATGAGGCCATGAAGGGCACGGTGACCTGGAACAAGAACCTCAACGTCACCTTCAACCAGGCCATTGCTGCCATCGATGAGGCGATCTCGAGCCAGCTCTCCGAGGTCATGCACAACGAGGAATTCCAGAAGCTGGAAGGCTCATGGCGTGGGCTCCAGCACCTGGTGATGAACTCGGAAACCAGCTCGAGTCTAAAGATCCGGGTGCTCAACGTGAGCAAGAAGGAGCTGCACAAGGATCTGTCCAAGGCGGTTGAGTTCGACCAGAGCCAGACCTTCAAGAAGATCTACGAGTCCGAGTTCGGCACGCCCGGCGGCGAACCCTATGGTGCGCTGATCGGCGACTACGAGTTCAGCAATCATCCCACGGACATGGAGACCCTGAGCCTGATGTCCAATGTGGCGGCATCCGGCTTCTGTCCCTTCATTGCCTCCTCCGGTCCGGGGCTCTTTGGGTTCGATGACTGGACCGAGCTGACCAAGCCCCGCGACCTCGAGAAGGTGTTCGAATCCGTGGAATACACCAAGTGGCGCTCCTTCCGCGAGAGTGACGATTCCCGGTTCGTGACCCTGACCATGCCCCGGGTGCTGGCGCGTCTGCCCTACGGTTCCGCGACCCAGCCGGTGGAGGCGTTCAACTTTGAGGAGTTCGAGATGGACGCGGATTCCGGCATGTCCGTGGCGGCCGACCACAATGACTACTGCTGGATGAACGCGGCCTACGTCATGGGCACCCGCCTGACCCAGGCGTTTGCCAAGTACGGCTTCTGTACCGCCATCCGGGGCGCGGAGGGCGGCGGTAAGGTCGAGGGCCTGCCGACCCACGTCTTCCAGAGCGATGACGGCGATCCGGATCTGAAGTGCCCGACCGAGATCGGCATCACCGACCGGCGCGAGGCGGAACTGAGTAAACTCGGCTTCCTGCCGCTGTGCCATTACAAGAACACGGACTACGCGGTGTTCTTCGGCGCCCAGACGTGCCAGAAGCCCAAGGTCTTCGATAACCCGGACGCCACCGCCAACGCGGCGATCTCCGCACGCCTGCCCTACCTGATGGCGACCTCGCGTTTTGCGCACTACCTGAAGGTCATGGCGCGGGACAAGATCGGTTCCTTCATGGAGGCCGAAGATGTGGAGAACTGGCTCAACCGCTGGATTCTCAACTACGTGAACGGTTCCGAGGGCGGCGGCCAGGACATCCGGGCACGGTATCCGCTGGCGGATGCGAAAGTGGAAGTCCGAGAGATTCCGGGGCGGCCCGGTTCCTACAACGCTGTCGCCTGGCTCCGGCCCTGGCTGCAGCTGGAGGAACTGTCCACCTCGCTGCGGATGGTGGCGAAGATTCCGGAGGCCGGCTGAGGCCACAGGGTAAAACCGTCGTGACAGGGACGTGTCATGGGTAGTGCAGAGTTCAAGGCAGGTATTACGGCAGTAGCGCTGGCCGAGGTGACCACGGTTGCTGAACTGGTGGAGCGCCTTGCCATCCGGGCGCCGGAAACCGACTGGGATCGGGATCAGGTGACGGCACTGCTGGTGGGAGCGCTGGAGGAACTGGATGCGCGCCTGAACGAGCAGGTTAACGCCATCCTGCACCAGCCGACGTTCCAGGCACTGGAGGCGAACTGGCGCGGCGTCCAGCTGCTGACCGAACAGGCGGCCCATGATGATACCGAGGGACTTGTCCGAATCCGGATGCTGGACCTGGAATGGAGTGAACTGAGTCGGGATCTGGCCCGTGCGATCGAGTTCGACCAGTCCCAGCTGTTCGCACGGCTCTATTCCGAGGAGTTCGGCAGCCCGGGCGGTGAACCCTTCGGGTTACTGCTCGGCGCCTACAGCGTGAGCCACAGGGTTCAGGGTGGCCAGGCGAACCTGGAGACCCTGGGCGAGCTGGCGCGGGTGGCAGCCGCAGCGTTTGCGCCGCTGATCCTGAACGCGGATCCGAGCTTCTTCGGGGTGGATCGGTTCGCCGAGCTGGCGAGCGTCATGGATCTGGAGAGTCATTTCGAGCAACCGGAACTGGTGCGTTGGCGCTCCCTGCGGCGCAGCGAGGACGCCCGATTCCTGGGGCTCGCCATGCCCCGCATGCTGATGCGGCGCCCCTATGCGGACGCGGGACCTGGGCCGGAAGCCTTCCGGTTCCGTGAGAAGGGGGATTCGCCGGACAGGGACTACCTGTGGGGGCCGGCCTGTTTCGCAGTGGGTACCGTCGCGATCCGGGCCTTCTGCCATTCAGGCTGGTTCGCGCAGATCCGTGGATACCGGGAAGGACGGGTAGCCCATGGCACGGTGGATAATCTGCCCGGGGTCCAGACGCTGTCCTCGGCGGGGCGGATCTTTCCGACCCGGAGCCCGGTGGAGTGGCAGATCAGTGACCGTATGGAGCGGGTCCTGGCGGACCAGGGCTTCATTCCGCTGCTGCCGCTGGTGAACACGGAGATGCTGGTGCTGCACTCGGTGCCCTCCATTCAGGAGCCCGCGCACTACGACCAGGGCGAGGCCCAGGTGAGCGCGCGGCTGGCAGCGATGCTGCACTACACACTCTGTGTCTCCCGCTTCGCGCATTACCTGAAGGTGATGGGCCGGGACCGGGTGGGCGGATACCGCTCACCGGAGGAATGCGAAACCCAGCTCCAGCGCTGGCTGCACCGCTACACCATGGCCACGGAAGGCGCTTCGGATGAGATGCGGGCCCGCTTCCCGCTGCGCAGCGCCAGTGTCTCGGTGCGGCCAAGGCCCGGGCAGCCAGGGCGTTACGATTCGGTGATCCGGCTGCAGCCGCATTTCCAGCTGGATCAGCTGGTGACCAGCATGCGCCTGATCACCGAGCTGACACCGATACACAACTGATCGCCGGGCAACAGGCCCGGGAAATGCACGGACGAACAGGACCAGGGATATGGAACCCATCAGGCAGTACCTGTCCGCCGGTGAACTGACACCGGCCATTGAAGTCATCCAGGACCACCTCCGGGAGGCGCCTTCCGCCAGTGACTGGCGGGCCTGCCTGGTGGAACTGCTGTGCATTGCCAACGACCTCCAGCGCGCCGACCAGGTACTGGAGCACCTGGCTCGCCATCATCCGGACTGGCTTGCCGGGGCGGCCAATCTGCGCCAGCTCCTCAGGGCCCAGCAGGCAAGGCTGGCCCTGCGTGAGGGGCAGCTCGCCGACGGTGTTGTGGCCACGCCGGGGGCTTCCCTGGAGGCGCTCCTCAAGCTCCATGCCGGGATTGGCAGTGGTGACATGGAAGCGGCCGGCGAAGCCGCCAGGGCGCTGGAGGAGACCCGGTCGACGGCCTGTTTCCAACGCGGCGATCAGGCGGGCCCGGTCCGCGACTGTGATGACACCCTCAACGGCTATCTTGAGGCACTGGGAACGGACGGCCATTTCTATCTCTGGCAGTGGGACGAGCTGGAGAGCATCCACTTCGAGGCGCCCGCCTCCCCGCTTGAATGGGTATGGCGACGCGCCCGCGTGGCTCTGAGCAGCGGCTCCCACGGCGAGGTACTGCTGCCGCTGACCTATGCAACCAGCGAAACGGATGCTCAGAAACTCGGCCGTGAGACGGACTGGGTGGAGCGCGCACCCGGGGTTGTCACGGGGGTCGGGCTCAAGCTGCTGTTGCTGGGCGATGAGGCGGTGCCACTGGATGGCCGGCTGGAGCTGGAACGCCAGACCCGGGCCGGGGCCGATCATGAAACCGTCTGATGCCCGTAACGGGCTGCAGCTTAGCCTGCTTGACCGACTCCTGGAGGACGGTGCGGTCCGGCCGAGTCTGGCCCGGATCCGTCAATCCGTGCGCCGGGACCTGGAGTGGCTTCTGAATGCCCGGCGCAGCTGGCTGCCGCTCCAAGCGTTCGGCTCGGAGCTGGACCAATCGGTACTGGGCTACGGGCTACCGGACTTCACGGTCATGGAGCTCAGCACCGAGGACGGCCGTCAATGGCTCTGCGAGGAAGTCCGGCGGACGATCCGGCGGTTCGAGCCGCGCCTGGCCCGGGTCGACGTGGTGATGCGGGATACGGATACCCCCATGGATCGCTACCTGCGACTGCGCATCGAGGGGATCCTGCTGGTCGAACCCGTACCGCAGCCCGTGGCATTTGATTCGGAACTGGAACCGGTGAACCTTTCGGTAACGCTCAGGGAGTGCGCGTGATGGGTGATGAACTGCTTCAGTACTACAACCGGGAACTGGCCTATCTCCGGCGTCAGGGCGCTGAATTCGCCGAGGCCTATCCGCGTGTCGCCGGGCATCTGCGGATGAGCGAGGAGTCGGTTGAGGATCCCCATGTTTCCCGGCTCCTGGAGGGTGTGGCTTTTCTGTCCGCCCAGGTCCGGCAGCGCCTGGACGGCCACTTCACCGAGCTGGCGGACGTGCTCATGGGCACACTGTATCCGGATTACCAGGCACCGATTCCGTCCATGAGTATCCTCCAGATGACACCGGCACCGGCGCTGAAATCCATTGCCCCGCTGGAACAGGGTGTGGCCTTCGAAACGGTTTCCAGGGAACACCCGAAATGCCGTTTCGAAGGCCGGGGCGAACAGGCCGTGGGGCCGATTGAGGTGACAGAGGGTGCGTTCGAGAACAGCCCCTTCCAGGCACCTCGTCATCCGCGGGTAACGGGTGCCCGCAGCATCATCCGCCTGCGCCTGCAGGCCCGGGCGTCGTTGCAGGACCTCAATACCCCCTGGCTGCGTTTCTACCTGCACGGTCAGTCGCACCAGAGCCACGAGCTTTACGACCTGATCCATCGTACTGGCCTGGGCTGTGCCATGGTGCCGGTGAACGATCAACGCCAGGTCCGTTTCTTTCCGGGTGACGTCCTGCGCCCCGTTGGCTTTGACGACGACGAGGCGCTGGTGCCCTGGGGGCAGCGTGGATTCACCGGCTACCGCCTGCTGACGGAATATTTTCTGTTCCCGGAAAAGTTCCTGTTTGTCCATCTGGAAGGACTTGAAGACCAGTGGCCGGACAGCCGGGAAGTGGATCTGTACCTCTACCTCGGCGAAGGGTCCGAGGAACAGGAAAAGCGGTTTGTTGCGGACCACATGCGTCTCTGGTGCACACCGGTGGTGAACCTGTTCAGTGACCGGCTTGAACCAGTGCGGGCTGATGAGGGTGAGTACCGCCACCGTCTGGCTCCCCGCTATGGCGATAGTGACGTGAGCGAGGTGGTGGATCTGGAGCGCGTGGAGCTGCTGCGCGATGGCAGGGCGCGCGAACTGGCGCCCTACTACGGTCGTGGCCACCCTAAATGGCAGAACACGATGAACGTCTACTGGCACCTGCACCGTGAGCAGGCGGAATGGGCCGGTGGCCGCAATGAACCGGGAACAGACGCCTGGCTGAGCCTGGTGGACCATCGTTGCGTGGAGCAGGATCGTGCGTCACTGCCGCGCGACGAGACGCTCGCCGTTCGGGCACGGTGCTGTAATCGCAACCTGCCCGCCAGTCTTCCGTTCGGCGGTGGTTCGACCCGGTTCCGGGCTGTGGATGAGTCCCGGGTGGAGCGGGCGGAGGCCATTGTGGCGCCGACGGAAACGGTTCGTCCCGAACTCGGGAATGCCGGTCGGTGGCAGTTCATCCAGCACCTGACACTGTCCCATTTCGACGGTCCGGATGCGCTGGATCGGCTACGGACCGTGCTCCAGCTTCATGACTTCCGCAAGACACCGGAAACCCGCACGTTGATCGACGGGATCGAAGACGTCGCCATCAAGCCCTCGGTGGCGCGGGTCGGAAGCGGCGTCCAGCGGGGCGTATGCCGTGGCAGTGACGTGGTGATCACTTTCTCGCGTCCGAGCTACGCCGGCACCAGCATCTACCTGTTCGCTGCCGTTCTGGACCGGTTCTTCGCCCACTTCGCCCAGCTGAACAGTTTCACCCGCCTGCGGGTACGGCTCAGTGGCCAGAACCAGGATTACCACGTCTGGCCTGCCCGGGCCGGGGAGCAGACGCTGCTATGAACGTGGAAGCAATGACCGGTGAGCAGGATTTCTTCCGCACGGTCTGGCGCCTCCAGCGCCAGATCCCGGAGCGTCGTTCCGCCTACCGGCGCGTGGGCCATGACGGTTGGCCAAGCCAGGAACTGGTCCGGTTCCGCACCAGCCAGCACATGGGCTTCGTGGGGTCAGACCTGGTGGCGACGCACGAGGAACAGCTGGAGGAGGGAGTCAGCCGGGGCGAACTGACCGTGGACAGTCTTGGCCTTACCGGTGCCCGGGGAGCGCTGCCCTCCCACTACACCGAGATGGTGCTGGCACAGGTCCGGTCCCGGTCGCCCGCGCTGCGGGACTTTCTGGACATGTTCAATCATCGGCTCCTGTCGCTGCTCTACCGCAGTTGGGAAAAGACCCAACCCGCGGTGCAGCAGGAAAGAACCGAAGCGGATGCATTCACCACGGTCCTGGGGGCGCTGACCGGGGCGGAGACGGAACTGGATATCCATTACGGCGCCGCCCTGGCGCGTGGCCCCCGATCCGCCAGCATGCTGCGCCACTGTCTCGAGGACCTGTGTGGTATGCCGGTGACGGTTACGCCGTTGCAGGGCGAGTGGGCGGATGTGGCCGAGGCGGACCAGACCCGTCTTCCTGATGCCTCGCGCCCGGGTGGCCAGCATGCCCGGCTAGGGGAAGCCATGCTCGGAAAGCGGGTATGGATCGCCGATCACGGGGTGCGGGTCACCTTTCATGCGGAGAAGGAAACCCAGCTTCGTTCCCTTCTGCCGGGTGGCGCCCTCAGCCCGGTGATGGAGCGGCTGAGCCGGAAACTGGTAGGAGGACAGACAGTTCTGCATTACCGGGTGCGGGCCCGTACCGCGATGGTGACCGGGGCACGGCTGGATGGCCACGCACGCGTGGGAAAAAACAGTTTCATCGGGGCGTTCCAGGAGCCGGAACAGCCCCTGGAGATCGGATTCAGGCCAGGGAAGGAGTAACCCGCCATGTCATCAATGACACTCAAGGCGCTCGTGGAGCGCATGAACCCGTCCACCCGCCAGGCCATGGAAGCGGCGGTGGGCCAGAGCCACCAGCGCACCCACGAATGCGTTGAGGTGGAACACCTCATGCGTGCGTTGCTCACACAACAGGACCCGGACATTACCGGCATCCTCAACCATTACGGGATGGATTGCGGCCGGCTGGAAGGCCAGTTGGACCAGGCCCTGGAAGGGTTCAGCACGGGCAATGGTGCCACGCCCAGCCTGTCGCCCCGGCTCGTGGACCTGCTGCGCCAGTGCTGGCTGGATACCTCCATCGAGTTCGGGGAAGCCGCCATCCGCGGCGCTACACTGCTCTACAGCCTGCTTCAGGATCCGGCCATGGCGGCGCTTGCCACCCGCTATGCCAAGGAGCTGGACCAGCTGGACGCGCAACGGCTTCTGGGCGACTGGCCCACACTCCGCGAGACGCTGGATGATTCTCCCGGGAACCAGACCCAGCCGAGTTCGGGGCGAGAGCAGCATCTGTCCCAATACACCGTGGATCTGACGGCACAGGCCCAGGCCGGGGAGATTGATCCTGTCCTGGGGCGCGATGACGAGATCCGCCAGATGATCGACATCCTGACCCGGCGGCGCCAGAACAACCCGATCCTCACCGGCGAGGCTGGTGTGGGCAAGACAGCCGTGGTCGAGGGGTTGGCGCGGCGTATTGCCGATGGTGAGGTCCCGGACGCACTGTCGCGGGCACGGCTTCTGACGCTGGATCTCGCGCTGCTCCAGGCGGGTGCGGGTGTGAAGGGCGAATTCGAGAATCGGCTGAAGGGCGTGATTGATGAGGTGAAGGCCGCCACCGAGCCGGTGATCCTCTTCATTGACGAAGCCCACAACATGATCGGCGCCGGCAACCAGGCGGGCCAGAATGACGCGGCCAATCTCCTGAAGCCGGCGTTGGCACGGGGCGAGCTGCGCACCATCGGGGCGACCACCTGGTCTGAATACAAGAAGTATTTTGAGAAAGATGCGGCCCTGAGCCGGCGCTTCCAGGTCGTGCCGGTGGACGAGCCGGACGAGGAGACCGCCACGCGGATCCTGCGTGGGCTGGCACCGACCTTGGAAGCTCACCACGACGTGGCCGTGACTGACGCGGCGCTGGGCGCTACCGTTCGGCTGTCGACCCGCTACCTCCCGGGCCGCCAGTTGCCGGACAAGGCAGTGGCACTTCTGGATACCGCCTGTGCCCGGGTGGCGATGAGCCAGGCCAGTTTGCCGGCGGCTCTTGAACAGGCTCGCGCCAGACACCGGGGTCTCCGTGAGGAAGCCGACCGGCTTGCCGCCGAGGCCCGTACCGGCGTCGAGCATGGGCAGCGCCAGGACGAGCTGGGCACCGAACTGCACCACCTGGAGCAGACCCTGGAAGAGCTGGAATCTGCCTGGAACCACGAATGCGAGCAGGTCAACGAAGCCCGGGAACTTGGCCGGCGTATTGCCGAGGACGGCGACGAAGAACCGGTCACAGAACTGAAAAGGCTCCGGCAGGCCCTCGGTGAACGGACCGCGCCCATGGTGCACTGGCAGGTCGACGAGCCGATTGTCGCTGAGGTGATTTCCGACTGGACCGGAATCCCGCTCGGGCGCCTGCAGGCGGATGAGGTTGCCAGTGTCCTGTCATTGGAAGACCACCTGCGGGAACGGGTGCGGGGTCAGGACCACGCCATCGACGACATTGCCCGGACCATCCGCATTGCTCGGGCGGACCTCGCCGATGAGCGCAAGCCACTCGGTGTTTTCCTGCTGGTGGGCCCCAGCGGCGTGGGCAAGACCGAGACCGCGCTGGCGCTGGCGGAGCAGGTCTACGGCAGCGAAGACAACATGACCGTGATCAACATGTCCGAGTTCAAGGAGGAGCACAAGGTCTCCCAGCTGGTCGGATCACCTCCCGGCTACGTGGGCTATGGCGAGGGTGGCGTCCTGACCGAGGCGGTCCGGCGCCGTCCCTACAGTGTCATTCTCCTGGATGAAATGGAGAAGGCGCACCCCGGCGTCCAGGACGTCTTCTACCAGGTTTTTGACAAGGGCATGCTCCGGGACGGGGAAGGTCGCGACGTGGACTTCCGCAACACGGTCATCCTGATGACCTCCAATGCAGGCTCGGAAATGATCAACGACCTGTACGCGGATGAGATGACGGCACCCAGGCCCCACGCCCTGAAGGATGCTATCTGGGATGAGCTGCTGAACACCTTCAAGCCAGCGTTCCTCGGGCGTACGACAGTGCTGCCCTATACCCCGCTGGGCCGGGAACAACTGGCCGAGATCGCGCGCCTGCAGCTGGGCCGTGTCGCCGACCGTATCCAGCGTCATCACGAGGCGCCATTGAGTTACAGCGACGACGTCATCGACGCCATTGTGGATCGCTGCACCGAGAGCACGTCCGGCGCACGCAATATCCCGCGCATCCTGCAGCAGGAAGTACTGCCCGAGATGTCGACACGGATTCTGGAAAGTCTCGGCCGGGAACAGAGTCCCCGCACCGTGACGCTGTCCATCGACAACGGGTCGTTCCGCATCGAGCTCTCGGTTGATGACGCAGATCCATCGAAAAGGAATTCAGCCTGGACGGATACGCCCGTTCAGGCCTGAGCCGGATTCCGGGGAGTTGGAACTCTCCGGATAACTGCTTCCCGTAAGGATGGGAAGCGAACCGCCATGTCCTGGTTACAGGACGTAACGCAAAATGCAAAAGGAGCAATTCAATGCAGACCAATACCTACCTGGATTTTGGTGGCCTGAAAGGCGAAGCAACCGCCGAGGAATACAAGGACCTGATCACCGTCGATACCCTGGATTTCAACGTCCACCGGGATATTGCGGCGCCCACGGGTACCGCCATGGATCGGGAAGCCTCGGCAACACGCCTGGGTGACATCACCATTACCAAGAAGCAGGACAAGGCCACACCGGATCTCTTCAAGGAAGCGACCATCGGCAAAGGCAAGCCTGCCACCTTCTATCTGACCAAGCAGGGCGACAAGATCGAGGAGATCATGAAAATCGAACTCTCGGACGCCATGATCTCCAACTACAGCGTTTCCGCTGAAGGCGATCGCCCGACTGAGTCCATCACCATCAGCTACACCGAAATGACCATGTCCGTCACGCCTACTGACGACACCAACGCGGCAACCGCGCCGCTGGTCTACGGCTACAGCGGTGTGAAGGGCCAGCAGCTCTAAGGGTGGCAGTGGCCACATGGAACGGGGAGGGTATGCCCTCCCCATTCTGAATTCCCACAGACCAGGACGGTGCGGAGTGTCATGGCAACGGAAGAGCAGCATCACCACCTGAAGATCCAGGGCCCCCAGGGAAAGGACGCGCTGGCGATTGAGCACCTGCGGGTCAGCGAGGGCCTGTCGCGTCTTTTCGAGATCCAGGTCCGGTTTATCGCCAATCAACGGCTGAGCGATCTGGAGGGCCAGGTCGGTCAGGCGGTCAGTATCAGCCTGACCCTGAGTGGCCAGTCGGAGAGTGAAACGCGTTACTTCCACGGTCATATCGCGAGCATCGGGGAACTTGGCAAACCCTTCCACAACAGTGAGGGCCAGCGTTATGAGGCTAGGGTGGTCCCGCGTGCCTGGAGTGCCCGGAACCGCAGCAACTGCCGTATCTTCCAGGAGGAAACGGCGCTGGACATTGCGGAAACCGTGCTGGGAGAGCACGAGGTTGAACTGGTCCGGAACATCGAAGGGGCACTTCGCAACTACCGTTACTGCGTTCAGTACAATGAAACCGACTGGGATTTCGTAACCCGGTTACTGGCCCATGAAGGCCTTTTCTTCTTTTTCGAACATTCCGAATCCGGCCACCGGATGGTGGTCGGTGATAACGTGAACGCCTATCAGCCGGCGCTTGAAGACAGTGTGGTCTACCGTTCGGGCACCACCGGCGACAGCCGCATCTACCAGTGGCGACAGGAGCACAATGCCGGGCCGGATGCCCTGGTGGAACAGGGTTTTGATTTCACGCGTCCCGGCGAGACCGTTGCCGACAACGGCAAGGTCGGCGTTCCCGGCGAGGCGTTCGGGGAGCAGGAGATCTTCCATTACATTGGCGAGGATCATCTGCTCATCAACGACACTGAACCCCTGGCGGCGACCCACCTCAAGGGACTGAACCGTGAGGCACAGATCTACCATGGGGCCTCGGATTATCTGTCTTTCGGGGCTGGCCTGACCTTCAGCTTCCACAAGCATGAGGACGGCGTGAACTCGGGGACCAGCTTTGTGATCACCCGGTTCGAGTGCACCGCCAGCGTCCCCGTGAACAGTGAGGACGGGGATTCAGGGGAATCCTCCCATTACACCAATACCTTTGAGTGCATCACGACCGACAAGCCGTTCGTGCCGGCGCGTCAACCGAAGCCCGTCATTCCCGGCGTGCAGACCGCTACGGTGACCACCGGGCCGGGCGAGGAACTGCACGTGGACGAATACGGTCGCGTCCGCGTCCAGTTCCACTGGGACCGGGAAGGAAAGAACAACCCGGACAGTTCCTGCTGGATCCGTGTTGCCCAGGGGTGGGCCGGCGCCGGTTTCGGTGCGCAGTTCCTGCCGCGCCAGGGTCAGGAGGTGGTGGTCGAGTTCATCAACGGTGACCCGGACCAGCCCCTGGTCACCGGTTCCGTCTACAACGACGACAACCCCTTGCCGTTCTCGACCGACGAGCAACTGAACTCCTCGGGCATCCGTTCGCGTTCCACACTGGAGGGCGGCGAGGAAAACTACAGCGAGATCCGCTTTGACGATGACAAGGGCAAGGAGCTGCTGGTTCTCCACGCGGAGAAGGATCACGAGCTGACCGTCGAGAATGACGAGACCGACTCCATCGGCAATAACCGCGAGACCGAGGTCGGAAACGACGACCAGCTCGAGGTGGGCAACAACCAGAATGCCTCCATTGGCGGCGACCGCACCAGCGAGACCAGCGGCAGCGATACCATCAAGGCCGGCAAGACCATCACGGTGGACGCCGGAACCAGCATCACGCTGCAGACCGGGGCCGCCAGCATCACACTTGAGAGTTCCGGCAACATCGCCATCGAGGGCACACAGATCAGTCTTGATGGCGCGACAATCAGCCTCAAGGGCGCCAACATCAGTCTCAACTGAGACCAGGGACGGAAAGGACAGGATTTCAGGGATGCTGAGACGCGACCACCATCTCAGGGCCGACCTCGGGCGCCTGTACTCGTTCAGCCTGGGACTGCGCATGAACGAAGACGGCACTTACCGGCGTCCGGATGTCATGGCCTGCCGGATCTACGCCCGCCAGACACTCGAGGACATCGCCCGGAGTCAGGACGACCCGTTCAACTACCGGCTTCTGGATCTTTGGCTGGACGTGTTCCAGCGGCCGTGGGATCAACCGACGAACCTCCACCAGCTGTTGGACGACCTTGCTCGCCAGGTTGGCAGCGGGGAGCTGAAGGTGTATCTGGAGTATGATCCGAACCTCGACCCGTCAAGAACACCTGCTTCCGGTGATAGCGGCTCTGGTCGTAAAAATGGGGCAGGGGACGAAGATCTGCCTTACACGCCTGACCCGGAATATACGGAACCCAAGGTTGGTAACCGTGTTCACCGGCGTAAACACCAGGACGGTCCTGAAGAGGACCCTTATACGATCCAGTCTGATGGAAAACCTCTGGGGGCAGAAGAGGGAGCGATGCCCCCACAATATGATGGTATGGAAGGACCACCAGCCGACCATGATGCTCTGGTTGATGAAGGGTGGCCAGACCTGACCTTTGAAGGAAACAGGACTTATGAAACGTTTACCGATGTAGAGCCTGTGGAACTACCACCTAAAACCAAGATATACCGCATTGTGGATGAGCGAGCGGGTAATGCAGGTGGGTTTTGGACTGATGAGCTACCGGAAAACAAAGAAGCGTGGCGCCGTGACTATGCTGTAAAAGATGATTGGAACGATAACGGGTACTACGTGGAACATGTTGTCGGGGATTAAGGGTTGAAAGCGTGGAAGGGCCCAGCGGCCGGACAGGAATATCAGGATGGTAGGTTCTATCTAAAAGGTGGTAAAAATCAGCTTTTCATCACTCCCGGAGAAACGGAACCCGGGGCTCCTAAACTGACCAATTGGCCGGAGCCATAAAATGGATCCACAAGTCAAAAGAAGGCTGCTTCTACGGAAATTCTCAAGCATTGAATACATGGAGGAATGTCAGAGCTATTTTCGCAACGCACTGGATGCCCTTGATGAAGCGCTAGCTTATTTTGAGAAGCACTATAGCCAGGATGATTGGAAAAATTGGCATCCATCAGAATGGCCTACTACGTGGCGTGATCGTGCTCAGAAGAATATGGAAAATCTCTATATTTCGTTGAAACAGGGGGTTCAGCAATATCAATCCGGTGATCCGGATCGGTTACGCGGAACCTGCAATGGCCTTACTGCTCTTAGCAAAGACATGGACGGTATGGGAGAAAAATGGTGGAGCTATGTCCCCTCCGAATATGAGGAAAGATTCATCAGAAACCGCAAGGAAGCCGTACAGCGTGCTTCCAATATTCGTCGTACAATTGGCGGTTATTGGAAAAATCCCGATTCTGTTCTGAAGGAAACGGTAACAGGCCCGATCAATGAACAGGACTTGCTGCGCTTCCTGAAACCGGGAGAGCAGGTGTAAGTGCCAGAAAAGCGTTACTGGATTCAGGATCATAGCGCATCAGGAATGATCAATAGTGATGAGCGTTACGCAGACATTATTGAAAACTGTGACCTGCTTCTTGAGAAACTGAGTTCCTATTCTCAAAAAGATTCCACACCCGAGGGAGCGATGATTTCCCAGCTGAAGTGGCTCAAGGAACAAACTAAGGCTTGGAGTCTGGAATTGCCACTGGATGGGCGGTATATCGCTACCCTGAGCTACGTCTTTACTGAGGGCTCATTACGCTGGCTTGCGACCTCTAGAGAGGAGTATGTTCGGACTGTGGAGGTTTATGAGAAACGTCTGATCAGTCTCACAAGACATGGCTGTTTCCTAGCAAAACGAGAATATTATCCCTATGCCGTACGTTGTATTAACAAGCTGATTGCGATACTTGAAAACGCGTCACGTCCATTGTCGGCTGAGGAAAAGGCTTGTATTCCAGAACTCAACGCACTTGGTGACAAGTTGGCCAGGGAGGAAATTGAACCTCCACTCATGATTGGCAACGACTATCCAAATTTTCGGGAAATTTACGCACCGTGGGAATGTACCATCGAGGATCTGCCGGAAGGGAGAGCGGTGAGTCGGGTGGTATCCGATTTTGTATTCAACGGCAGGCGGCCTCAAAGCTGGGCAACCACGCAAGCAGCTGATCAGGAAACGAATTTCTGATAATGGCGGGAAGCATTTTACGTCTTAAATGCTTCAATGAAATGGCAGCGAGCAGGGAAGAAGAGAACGCTGAGGAAGATATTTTTGGCTACGTCTTTATGCTCAAGGAAAACCGGAAGGCGGCTCATAATCTCTATGCCTTGTGGTCCAGAGACGCTGTGTCCTGAAGGTGAGTCGGTGTCGTGTCCGTGTCCTATTGCCCCGATACGGAAGGAATAGCAATGACTTCATGAGAGTTATCGGGACTAAACATGGCCCGAAGCTTTTCATTAATGACCATCAGTACTCATTCCGTGATTCCAGCTGGTCCGCTGACGTTCAGGAAGGTGATTCGGAGAACCAGTTCATCATTCGAGAGCACGGCCTAGAGGTGCTTAGGATTGCGTATCCGCCAGCGGCAGTGGACGAGCTGGACCCGTGGTCGGACGAAGAAACCGAAGATTTCTTCAAGTGGGTTGTTGCGAAGCAAAACGACGAGGAGTTCATTGAGATGTGGACTGTCGAGTAACCTGGATTGCGACTCGTTATGGAAGACGAACTCGAACATTTCCTGGATGTCCGCGACACGCTGCTTGCCAGTGACAGCGCCAGCCCTGATCAGCTGAAGGCGCACGATCGGCAGCTTCTGGGGCACCTCCTGAAGGAAGTTACCGAATCACCCGCGTTACTGTCGCCTGATACCCGTGCCTGCGAGCTGGCCGACCTGCTCGCGGAACAGCCGGAGCGGCGGCTCTGCGTGGTGGAAGCCCGTGACCGGGTATGGCCGGGCGAATTGGCGCAGGTTCAGTCCAGTTTCATCCATGAACGGGGTCAAGAGGCCATCGCCTGGTGGCTGGCCGCCCACTACCGCAGCCTGGCTTGCCCCACGGATTTCCCGGAGCCATTTACCACTCAAGTCTGGGCGGCCCGCGCCCTGATCCGGCGCGGCTATGTTCCGCCGGCCCCCTGGGGGGACTGGTATGCGGCGCTCAACCGTGAAGGCGATCCTGAGGCGGTCGCGCTGACGTTCTGGGAGGCAAGTGGCGGGGCCCTCTGGCGCGAATGGCTTCCCCCTGTTCTGGCTGCCACGGATGACACGCGTGTGGCGTTGCTGGTCAACGCCCTGGCGCCTCGGGTTACGGATGACGTCCTGGTCGCGATGCTTGGGGCCACCTGGCACAGTCGCTTCCTGCCCTGGCTGGCCAGCTTTCGTCATGATGAATCGCTGGCGGATTCCGCCCTGCGTGAGGTCCGCTGGCTGGTCGGTGACCGGGAAGAACGTCACCGCGGGCGGCAGCTGTGGGGCATGGCGCTGGACGGGGTGGATTGGAAGCGGTTGTTCCGGGTCCTGCCGCTCGGTTTCCGCGGACGACTATGGCCCGCGTGCGGTCACAGGATTGAAGGTACCCCTGTTTCGTTGCACGGAGGTCACTGGTGCCCTGGCAGCTGACCGGTATTCACGGAACGATAGGTTCCTGCCCGCCCGAGGACCTTCTGACGCCGGGGCTTGGAGCCCAGCCCCGGGTTCCGGACGATCAGGGCCAGTGCCGGATTCCGGGTGTTGAGGCTGGCGACGTTCATGATCGTCTGATCGAGGTCATTGAGCCGTTACTCCTGCCTGGCCAGCCCAATTGGGTGGTGTTGCCAGCCAGTGAACAGGACCAGCGACTGGGCTGGGAGCAACAGGTTGGGGACAGGGCCGAAATCGGTTTCGGGCGGGGCTGGAGCGCGTTGGCCATGAGTCAGCTTAACCGGCTGGGAACGACCGGGCGTGTAATCGCGGCCCGGATGATCGGAGCGGATGAAGAAGGGGTGGAAGCAGTTGTGGCCCTGGACTGGACACCCTCCGATCAAGGCCTCGAGCTGGTCTTCTCGCAGGTGGATGGCCGACCGGAAGGTGGGACCGACCCCGGCGCCCTGATTCGTAAGGGAGGGGAGGTGGTGACACAACCCGAGGCGGTGCTGTGCCCGGGTACCGGCAGTGATGGGTACCTGGACCAGCTTTACCCGGCCCTTGCGGCACTGGGCGATTGGGTTCAGTCAGAAGTCCGCTGGAGCTTTCCCGAAGCGTCATTGGGCGCTCTGGGCGTGGCCGGCTGCCTCTTCGGCTGGGCCTGGCTGGTGCAGGGGTACAACCTGGGTGAGTTCACGGAGACAACGGCGGTTCTGGCCATGGATGAGAGCGCCCTGGTCGGCCTTTCCCTCGTGCGCCCCGCCGGAGCCTGACTCAGCGCACGGGATTCCGGCGGAACCGGATGACGGAGCTGGGAACCCCGAACTCCCAGGCACTCGCTTCCTCCCAGTAATGGTCAAAGAGTTCGTACCCGGTGTCGCCATTGAGCAGCGCGCCGGGTTCCAGGAACGGATAGAGGTCGCGATAGGTGCGGAATTCGGTCTGGGAGGTCTGCTGGATGATGTGGTCCGGCCCCAGTTCCGAAGTGTCCTTCAGACCAGCGGCCCCGATCAGGTTGCCGAGCGCCTGCACTGTGTTCTGATGGTAGTGGTATACGCGCTCGCTCTTGAGCGGTACGTCCAGCTTGTTGCCCCGGCGTGGGTCCTGAGTGGCCACACCGCTGGGGCAGCGCCCGGTGTGGCAGTTCAGGGCCTGGATGCAGCCAAGGGCGAACATGTAGCCCCGGGCCGCGTTGCACCAGTCCGCTCCCAGCGCCAGCGTCTTCGCCAGATGGAAACCAGAGCTGATCTTACCGGCGGAGCCCACGGCAATGACATCCCGCAGGTTGGTACCCACAAGGGTGTTGTGGACCAACAGCAGGGCATCCAGAAGCGGCATGCCCAGGCGGTTGATGAACTCCAGGGGCGCCGCGCCGGTGCCGCCCTCGCCACCGTCGACCACGATGAAATCCGGGTGCCGCCCGGTCTCCAGCATGGCCTTGACGATGGAAAACCATTCCCAGGGATGGCCGATGGCCAGCTTGAAGCCCACGGGCTTGCCGCCGGAGAGCTCCCGCAGCCGATCCAGGAATTCGAGCAGTTCAATGGGCGTGCTGAAGGCCGAGTGGCTGGGCGGCGAGACCACATCCTCGCCGGCAGGGACGCCCCGTGCTTCGGCAATCTCCTGCGTCACCTTGGCGCCAGGCAGGATGCCGCCGTGCCCGGGCTTGGCGCCTTGGGAGAGTTTCACCTCGATCATCTTCACCGCGTCACGCGTGGCATTCTCAATAAACAGGTCCTCATTGAAGTACCCCTGCTCATCCCGACACCCGAAGTAGCCGGAGCCGATCTCCCAGACCAGGTCGCCACCGCCTTCCAGGTGATAGCGTGAGATCGAACCCTCCCCGGTATCGTGATAGAACCCGCCGCGTGCGCCGCCATGGTTCAGGGCCCGGATGGCATTGGCGGAGAGCGAACCGAAGCTCATGGCGGAGATGTTGAAGATACTGGCGCTGTAGGGCTGGGCGCAGCGGCTGCCGATGGTGATGCGGAAGTCCGCGTTGGCATGGTCCACGGGCGTCAGTGAATGGTTGATCCACTCGTATCCCGGATCGTCCATGTCCAGCAGGCTTCCAAAGGGCCGCTTGTCGAGGGTGTTCTTGGCGCGCTGGTAGACGATGCGCCGCTGCTCGCGGCTGAAGGGGCGACCCTCAGTGTCCGAAAAAATGAAGTACTGGCGGATTTCCGGCCCAATGGACTCAAAAAAGTAACGGAAGTGCGCCAGTACCGGGTAGTTGCGGCTGACCGTGCGTCTGGGCTGCAGAAGGTCCCAGGTGCCCAGCACGGTAAACGCAATGGCAGGCAGGGCAACGGCCAGCCACCATGCGGACAGGCTGCTAAGCGCCAGAGTGATCAGGCTGAGCAGGATGCAGGCCAGGTAGGCACTGTAACGTAAGGGGATCAGTGTCCGTTCTGTCATTCGGGATTGCCCCTTGTCGGTACGCGGATGGTTCCTGTCACTACGACGGCGTCAGAGCCGCCAGACCAGTGAAACCGTACCAAAAGAGAGGGGCTCTTTGTTGGTCGCGTCCTGCGAGGTGGTGGTCCGCAGTGAGACAGAGAAATGGATGTCCCGGGTGTGCAGGCTTGCGCCGATACCCGCATGGCCGACCAACGGTTCCTGATCGTACTGGTACCGGCCGGAGCGCTCGTCCAGATAGGAATAGGGAATCCACTCCCCCAGAACGCCGACGAAAACGGACCAGCCCGGCCCCGGCGCATCCAGGATGCCCGGCATGCCCACTGAGGATGACAGCCCGGCGTAGTCCGAAATGAAATTGTTGGGGAGATTAGTACCAAAGCGCCAGCCCGCACCAACCTGGGCGTTGGAGATGAAGTTGCTGGCCTCAGCGCTCACCAGCCAGTTCAGGTCCTGTTGCAAACCATCTGACTGACCGGTTTTCAGGGCCCGGCGCGCATGCATGGCCTGGATGCCGCCAACCCAGTCGGTCCCCAGTTGATTGTCCCAGCCTCTCGGGTTGGTACTGCCGGTAATGCCATGTACCCATTCCTGGGCCTCCTCCGCCAGGGAGTCCGGTCCGATGACACCGGCGGATACGCCATAACCCGTAATACTGCGGCCATTCCAGCTCCAGAGGGTGACGCTACCGGAAAGATACCCTGTGTAGGGGATGTCGTCGTACTGCGGCTCGCGGCGTTTGATGTTCTGGGGCGTGATCATCAGCTGGCGCAGGGACCAGGCCAGGGCGTGGTTGTTTTCAGTGGCGCCCACGCCGGGCAGCGGGGCAAGCGCATCCCGAGCCCGGCTGCTAAGGCACAGAGCGCATTCGGGGTTTGTCTCTGCGGCTTCGCCCAGATAGGAAATCCGCAGTCCGTTTGTGTAGCCCTTGTCCTCCCCGGTCAGGAGGTCGTTGTCCCAGGAAAGGCTCAGAGTGCCTGCTGAGGCAGGGCCGGCCAGCAGTAGTGCCGCCAGAAGGCGCAGTGCGTTTCCCGGAAGGGCGCGGATCTTTAACTCGGGCATGATGGGTTTTTACGTTTCCTTAACAGTGGGCCCATTCTACGCCCGAGCTGCTAGGATTGGATTCGGGGATTCCCGCATACCCCGTTAAAGGAGGTAATATGACGTTTCACATTGATCTTGCCCCGCTGATCTCGCTGGGCGCCGGCATCGGCATCCTGATCTTCCCGAAGCTTCTCAACTACATCGTGGCGGGCTACCTGATCGCCATGGGGGTTCTCGGCCTGATGGGGCATGGTTTCTGAGGTGTTCCCCGGGTCCGGCTCAGTCCCGGACCCGGAAACTGATCTGCCCGATCATCTGGTCCGATCCGGTCTTAACCCGCACATGCCAGATCCCTTCCGGGTTGGGTGGGAAACGGAGCTTGTGGCTCCAGGCCCGGTAACCCGCCTCACGGCCACCGGTAACCTCCAGTGGTATGCGGTCATAGACACGGCCGTTATGAACCCACTCGTGATAGACCGTCTCATGCAGCCCGCGTGGAGCCCGTATTGCCGTATAGGCGTAGAGTCCGCGCTCAAGGACCGCACTGGCAGTGGCGCCCTCCAGAGAGCGTCCCGGTTCCATGTCATCCTGATCCACAAGGTGGGATATGGTGCTTTCGGTCAGCCACAGGGTAGCGGGAGGCACGGCCACGCGGCCGTACCAGGCGGTAGCCGCCAGGACCGTGAGAACACCGGCCATACCGACCAGGCGCAGGGCGCCCCCAAGCGGCACAGCCTGGGCCAGACTTGGCAGCGCCAGCGTCAGGGTGAGCACGGCCGTGACGATGTAACTTTCCCAGGTGCTCAGGTGCAGGATGATGGGGAGTGCTGTCAGCAGAATGGTGGACAGCGCCAGGCAGTGATAGGCCAGATAGAGCCAGCGGTGGCGGGTCAGCCAGCCGTGGTAAACCGGGTCAATGATCGAGATCAGTCCGGCGGCGCCGATCATCACCGTGAACAGGGCCTGCACGCTTGTCCAGGTCGTGGTGATGGCAAAGAACGGCAGTGCGAAGAAGAAACTCTCCTGGTGGATCAGCTGGGTCGTGAAGCGCACCAGGGGTGGTGGCAGGTCCACGCCCGGAATCAGGCTGATCAGGCGGCGGATCGGATCTTCAAGCAGAAGCCAGAGCCAGCCTGCCAGCATCAGTACCGCGATCAGCCCGGCCGTATCCTGTTGGCGATCAACAAGCAGGAAGCTGGCGATGCCCGCTACGAAGCCCAGAAGCGCGAACAGCCAGGGGTGGCGACGTACGTGTACGGCGGCACGCAGGGCTTTCCATTTCCAGTTGACCGGGCCGGGCAGCGGTGTACTCATGGTGAAAGGAACATAGGCTGACCGACCCGGTTGCTCAGAGGTGGTTATTCAACGGTGATGGTGATGGTCTCGGATTTGACCGGCGGCTCGTGGGGCGTGTGGGTCTCATCACCGAGCAGCAGCGTCAGCTCGTGTTCGCCGGGTTCAAGATCCAGTGTGGTCTGGGTCTGGCCACCGCCGAAGTGCCGGTGCTGATCGTCGGAAGGAATGGGCTCATCCATCGCCGGCATCTCGTCCACATTCACCAGCAGGTGGTGGTGGCCGGTATTCTTCCGGTCAACGCCCGAGGGTGCCACGCCCATGCCCTCAAGGCCGAAGCGCACCGTTACGGGAGAGCTGACGGTCTCGCCATCCTGCGGGGAAATGAAGTAGGCGGATGCGTCTTCCGGTGCATCGCTGGCCATTGCGGCGGTTGTGCCCAGAGCCAGTGTAATGCCGGTCAGTGTGCGGGTCAGTGCGTTCATGCTGTAACTCCCTGTGTTGATGGGGTACCAGCATAAAAAGCCGGGGCGGGCGGCGGCAAGCCACCACGCCCCGGCTGGGAGGGTTATTACCGGATGGTCATCCGGACCAGGGGCCTCGCCCTGATCAGGAAAAGCTCTTCTTCGGCTGGGTGCGGACGTGGGTGGTGTAAAGCACCAGGCCAACCAGTGTCAGGCCACCCACCAGGTTGCCCAGCACGGTCGGGATCTCGTTCCACATGATGTACTGATACAGGGTGAATTCACCGCCCATCATCAGGCCGATCGGGAACAGGAACATGTTCACGACGGAATGCTCGAAACCGAGATAGAAGAAGATGATGATCGGCATCCACATGGCCATGATCTTGCCGGACACGTGAGTGGAAATGCTCGCGCCGACAACGCCCATGGAAACCATCCAGTTACAGAACATGCCGCGCATGAAGAGAACGATCCAGCCGGCAATACCGGCTTCCTGGTAACCCACGGTCCGGCTTTCGCCAACGGCCATGATCTTCTGGCCGACTTCATTGATGGCTTCGGAACCCCCCATGGAGAAGTTGAGGTAGCCGAAAACCGCGATGAAGAGCGCGCCCCCGAGGTTACCGAGCCCGACAAGGCCCCAGTTCTTCAGCATCCGCGGAAAGGTCACGCCCGGCCGCTTGTCCAGTAGCGCCATGGGCACAAGGGTGAAAACGCCCGTGAGCAGGTCGTAGCCCATGAGGTAGAGCATGCAGAAGCCCACGGGGAAGAGCAGTGAGCCGATCAGGAAGGAACCGGTCTGCACCGCGATGGTAACGGCAAAGATAACCGCCAGTGCCAGCGTCGCCCCTGCCATGAAGGCACGGATCAGGGTGTCCCGCGTGCCCATGTGGATCTTGGCTTCGCCAGCGTCCACCAGCTTGGTGACGAACTCGTTGGGTTGAAGGTAAGACATAGTGAGTCTCCTCTGGAATGTTGAGGTTGATGGTCAGAAACTGGCGTCCACCCAGAGCCAGGCCTTGTCGGTATCGGTCCGGTCGGGGTTGGGATCGTTGTTGTCAGCGCTGTAGAGTGCAGCTTTGGCGCCGAGGGTGTAGGTTTCGTCAGGTGACCACGAGGCAACGAATCCGGTTTCGGAGCCGAATTCCGCGCTGCCCTCATCACTGTCGAATCGGTGGTGGATGGCCTTTAGGGAGACGCCGCTCACTGTGGTTGCCAGTGAGGCATAGGTGTCCTCCAGCCCCTGGTCGGGAGTGCTCAGGAACTGGTCCGTCCAGCCATTCATCGCATGCAGGGTGGCCAGCGGGGTCTCAAAGGCAACGTTGCCGCCGTCCGAGCCCAGCAACTCTTGGCCCACTTTTGCGGTAACCCCGGCGGCGCGCACCCCACCTTCAACCCGGTAATAATCCACGTCGAAATCAGCGTTGTTATCGTCGTAGTCCGACTGGTGGGCGTATTCGAGCGTGTAGAGGGCGTCGAGTTCCTCGCCGGTTTCGGTTTCACCGCTGAAACGCAGACCATGGCTCCGTGTGGATCTGCCCGGGGCATTCTCGTACGAAAGCAGGTAGGTGTAGGCCGTCAGTGACCCTGCCCCAAGACCGTCGTAACGGGCATTGAGAACACCTGTATCCATGGGTGCGTTACCGTTCGGGCTCGCGTCCGAGAAGATGCGGTTGGCGTTGTACAGGTAGCCGGCTGTCAGCGTCGTGTCGGGCAGTGACTCGTTCACGACGGTCAGCCCGTCGAAGGTCTGCTCGTTCTGGCGCCAGCCTACCGTGCCGATGAACCGGTGGTTGTCCAGAAAGAACCGTTGGCGACCATAGGTCATCCGTGTATCCACGAGTCCCTCGTAGCGGACCCAGGCCTGGTTGATTTCGGCCACTTCGGGGTCGATTACCTTAGGGCGATTCTGTACCCCATTGATGGTGCTGTTGTAGGTCTCACCGCCGAGCCGCGTCACATGCTCGGCCTCAAGGAAGCCCGTGAATCCGCTGATCTCGCCGGTGCGATAGCCCAGGCGGGTTCTCAGCGTGGAGGCGCCGGCGTCCTTTTCGAAGCCATCCTGGTCCACGAATTCATAGCGGTAGCGCGCATCCAGGTTGGTTTCGCCGTTGCTGAGGGCTTCCGTGACCGGGTCCGCGGCAAGGGCTGGCGGTGTTACCAGTGTCAGGGCCAGGCCCATGGCCGGGATCGTATTAAGGCCATGCCTGGTGGTTGGTCTATCGGTGTGCAGCATATTCAGTCCCCTGGTTCACGAATGGGTGCAGAGCCGGAGCCATTCAGCTCCGGAACGCCGGTTGGTGGTTACAGGGCCACCATCGCTTACCACCGCTTGTAGGGGAGGAACTTGCCATCGAGCGTGATCACAACGCGGTCGCCTTTGGGGTCTTCGACGCGGTCCACGAACATCTTGTAATCGATGGCGCTCATGATGCCGTCACCGAATTTTTCGTGGACGATGTCCTTGACGCTCTGACCGTAGATCATGGTTGCCTCATACAGACGGTAGATCAGCGGATCAGTTGGGACCGCGTTGCCCCACTGCTTGTGGGGGCATGTTTGCAGCATCTGTGCCACTTCATCCCCGAGCGCAAGCGTCTTGCACAGCGTTTTGGCCTGGTCTTCCAGCATGGTGTTCATGCCGTAGCAGCAGGAAGCCGTCCACACGGGGGACATGCCGATGGATTCGGCCAGCTGCTCCCAGGTGTAGCCCTTCTCGTTCTTGGCCGTGAGGATGGTCGCGGTCATGGTTTCGTGGTTCATCATGGTGCTGCTCCTGTTTCAGTGTTGTGCAGATGCGTCTGGCGTGCCCCGGAAAAGGGCACTGCCGGAGTCGCCCGGCAGCCCCTGTGCCAGGGGGTCATCGGCGTTGTCGCAGTGATCGTGCCAATCTGACTTTGAGTCTGAATAAACTTTTCAGTCAGATACTTATTGCCCTAAAGGTGTGGCGGAAGGGGCTACGTTATTTCGTGATTCACGAGAACTCGTAGTCCCTGGCTACGGAAACTCGTGATCCGGCACGGCGTTTGATTGGGGAAGGAGGAGTATTAGCGGGAGGCCCCATGAACGCTGTCATCACACCGCAGACAAGTCTGGATTGGATTGAGGCACTGCCGGAGCCCGGCCTGCTGGTGGATCCGGTGCGCGATACCGTTGAGGCTGCCAACAGCCATCTTGCGCGGATGCTGGGTCGGTCGGTCGAGGATCTGGTGTCTCTGCGTGTCACCACGCTTTTCGGAGGCCAGATTCCCCAGCTGGTCAGTCTCACCGACGAGGCCATGACCCATGGTCAGGCCTGGAGCCGGGATCTGAGTCTGGTGGCCCGGGATGAACGGGTCATCGAACTCGAGATGTCGCTCTCCGTCATGACGGAAGCGGGGGAGCCCCGGGTGCTGATGCTGCTGCGGGATCTGACCCTGCTGCGCGAGCGCCGGGAGCGCCACGAGATCAACAGCTATCACCGCGGGGGGCTTCTGCACTGGAAGCGTGTGGAGACCCTGTTCCGGGAGATCGAGCGCGAGAACCACCTGATCCTGGAAGCTGTGGGCGAAGGCATCTACGGGGTGGATGCCGAGGGGCGCACCACCTTCATCAACTCCGCCGCCGAGCGCATGCTGGGCTGGCACCGGGATGAACTGCTCGGACGGGTCATGCACACGGCCATTCACCACAGCCACTCGGACGGTACCCCCCACCAGCGCGAGTGCTGCCCCATCTACCAGGCCTTCTGCGACGGGGCCGTCCATCGGGTCAGCGATGATTTCTTCTGGCGCCGGGACGGTTCCGGCTTTCCGGTGGAGTACACCAGCACGCCCATCGTGGACAACGGCCAGCTGGTGGGGGCGGTGGTGGTGTTCCGTGACATCACTGACCGTCGCCGTACCGAGGACAGCCTCAAGGAGGCGCTGGAAGAGGTGGAAAACCTCAAGCACCGGCTGGAGATGGAGAACGCCTACCTCCAGGAGGAGATCAGCGCCGAGCACAATGCGCATGAGATCGTCGGGCGCAGCGAGGCGGTGGCGGCCATGATCCAGCGCATCGACCTGGTCGCGCCCACCGGCGCCAATGTGCTGGTGACCGGCGAATCCGGCACCGGCAAGGAGCTGATCGCCCGGGCCATCCACAACGTCAGTGAGCGTTCCGAAAGGCCCATGATCCGGGTCAACTGCGCCGCCATTCCGGCGGAGCTGTTCGAGAGTGAGTTCTTCGGCCACGCCAAGGGGGCCTTCACGGGCGCTGTGAATGACCGTGTGGGTCGTTTCGAGCTGGCCGATGGCGGTACGCTGTTTCTGGATGAGGTGGGCGAGATCCCGCTGTCATTGCAGGGCAAGCTGCTGCGGGTCCTGCAGGAGCAGACTTTTGAGCGTATTGGCGAGACGCGCACCCGCAGTGTGGATGTGCGTGTGATCGCGGCGACCAACCGGGACCTGAAAGCGGAGGTGGATGCCGGGCGGTTCCGGGAGGATCTCTATTTCCGGCTCAATGTCTTCCCGATCGAGTCAGTCCCGCTACGCGAGCGCCCGGAGGACATTCCGCCGCTGGCGCAGCTGTTCCTGCGCAATGCCTGCCGCAGGTTCCACCGCGAGCCGCTGGAGCTCAGCCATGCCAATGTGGAGACCCTTCAGCGTTACAGCTGGCCGGGGAACGTGCGTGAGTTGGAGAATGTCATTGAACGGCAGGTGATCGTCACCCAGGGCGGTAAGCTGAGCTTTGATCTGCCAGCCGATCGGGAGGCCGCTGCCCCTCAACCGGTTGCTGGCAATGCGGAAACCGCCGGAACGGCACAGCGGCCACTGACCGAAGGCGAGAAACGGGAGCAGGAGCGTGAGAACATGATCAGTGCGCTGCGCCGGTGCCGGGGCAAGGTCTTCGGGCAGGGGGGGCGCGGCGGAGCTGCTCGAGGTCAAGCCCACGACCCTGGCTTCCAGGCTCAAGCGCCATGGCATCGATCCCCGCCAGTACCGCACTGGCCCGGCTGCGGGGGGCTGAGTCCGGTCTTTATCCCGTGAACAGGGGGAGCTAGAGTGGTCATTCCGCCAGCATTGGAAGCGTACTCATGAGCAATCACCGTCCAGGATGGGTCTTCTACACCTCACTGCTTCTGCTGCTTGCGTTCGTCGGGGCCGGCGTGGCGTGGCCGGCGCCGTTCGCGGCCTACAGTGACCAGGCACTCGAGTTCACCACCCAGCATTTCGGCTGGCTCTACCTGTTCGTCACCTCGGGGTTCCTGCTGTTCTGCCTGGGGGTGGCCTTCAGCGATTACGGGCATATCCGCCTGGGGGCGGACGGTGAGATGCCCGAGTTCTCCTTCCTTACTTGGCTGGGGATGATCTTCTCCGCCGGCATGGGGGTGGGGCTGGTCTTCTGGGGCGTGGCCGAGCCCATGAGCCATTACCTGCAGCCGCCGCTGGACAGTGCCCAGGGTGGAACGCCGGCGGCAGCCCGGCTGGCGATGCAGTATTCCCTGTTTCACTGGGGCTTCCACCAGTGGGCCAACTTTGCGGTTGTGGGGCTTGCCATTGCCTACGTGCGCTTCCGCCACCAGCGGGCGGGGCTGATCAGTGAGGCCTTCCGCAACAGTATCGGTGACCGTGTTGATGGCTTCGCCGGTCACGGCATCAACATCCTGGCCGTGGTTTCCACCGTATTCGGTGTGGCCACCACCCTCGGGCTCGGGGTCATACAGATCAACAGTGGCTTGGTCTCGGTGGCGGATACCGCCTTTGGCACCGAGCAGCAGCTCATGATCCTGGGCGGGGTCTCCGTGGTTTTCCTGCTGTGCTCCCTGGCGCCGCTGGAAAGCGGCGTACGCTACGTGAGCGATGCCAACATGATTCTGGCGGGGCTGCTTCTGGTGTTCGTCTTCTTTGCCGGCCCCACGGATTTCATCACCGCCGCCATGACCACCGCCATTGGCGACTACTTTGCCAATGTGATGGGCATGAGCCTGGTCATGACGCCCTACACCGGGGATGACTGGGTTGAGCGCTGGACCATCTTCTACTGGGCCTGGGGGCTCTCCTGGGCGCCGTTCGTGGGCAGCTTCATCGCCCGTATCTCGCGCGGGCGGACCATCCGTGAATTCGTGGTGGGCGTGATTGGCACCCCGGTGCTCCTGAGTACCTTCTGGTTCGCGACTTTCGGCGGCTCCGCGCTCTATTTTGAACTCTTTGAGGGGGCGGGTGTCGGCCAGGCGGTGGCCGATGAAGTCAGCGCCGGGCTCTTCGCCATGCTCTCGCTGCTGCCCGGCTCGGAGTGGCTCGGGATCCTGGTGCTGGTGCTGATCACGCTTTTCGTGATCACTTCCGCCAACTCCGCCACCTTCGTGCTCGGTATGTTCACCAGCAAGGGCGTTCTGACGCCGCCGCGCTGGTCCCGGCTGACCTGGGGCACGGTGCAGGTGCTGGTGGCTGGTGTGCTGCTGCTCAGCGGTGGGTTGGGGGCGCTGCAGACCGTCTCGATCCTGGCGGCCTTCCCCTTCATGATCCTGATGCTGTTCATGGCGGTCGCACTGCTGCGGTCGCTGCGCGATGAGAAGCGCCAGAGCGAGCTCCACGAGGCCATCCAGCGGGAACGGCTGCAGCGCATGTTGGATAACTGGTATTCGCAGGATGACGAGGTGAAAGAGGAGGAAAGGAGTCGGGAATGAGCGGGATAGGGGAGGACACGGTGTTCCGCATCGCAGTCTATGGCACCCTCAAGCGCGGCTACAGCAATCACCGGTTTCTGATGCGCGCCCGTTTTCTGGGCACGGATCATCTGAAGAGTATTGTTCTCTATGATCTGGGCCCGTATCCCGGTGCCGTTGAACAGTCTTCCCGGGGCGTGCTGGTGGAGGTATACGAAGTGGATGAGCGGACCTTCGCCCGGGTGGACGCCCTGGAGGGCTACAATGCGCAGGCACCTGAGCATGGCCAGTACACCCGCCAGCGGATGGAGACCCGCCATGGCCCGGCCTGGGTCTATTTCTACAACGGCAGCGTTAAGGGGTGCCGCCGCATTACGCGGGGGGCCTGGTAGGGATCAGGCCTCGACCGGTGCCTGTTGGCGGATGGCCTCAATCGCCGCCTCACTCCAGGCGGGGCCTTCGGGCAGGTGGCCCCAGACCGCATCCGGCCAGCAGGGGTCGCCCTCGCTGCGCCCGATCACGTGAATATGCAGCTGGGGCACACGGTTCCCGATGGCCCCCAGGTTGATGCGTTCACTGCCGTGATGGTGCTTGATGAAGCGGGCCATTGCGTCGAGCACCCAGTCCACATCGGCACGCTCGGCCATGCCCATTTCATGCAGCTCTCCCGCCGCGGTCTCCGGAACCACGATGTACCAGGGAACACCGGCATTGTGGTGGAGCAGGATCTGGCAGTTCTCCAGGCGGCCAACCCAGTGGCAGTCGGCCTCAAGCTGTGGGTGCAGGCTGAAATCGGTCATGGGGTCACCCTAAACTGGAGAGCGGTGGAGGGGGAAGGCCTCACGGCTGATGGAAATCAAGGAGCCGCTGCGCCCGTTGTCCTACCCTGCGCGCATGATGGAACAGGCTCCTGAACTGCTGGCCCCGGTGGGGAACCGGCGGCACCTTGAAATGGCGATTGCCTATGGCGCGGACGCGGTCTATGCCGGCCCGCCCCGCTATTCGCTGCGTGTGCGCAATAACAGCTTCCGCGATGCCGAGGCGCTGGCGGAGGCCATCCGGTATACCCATGCGCACGGCCGACGCTTCTATCTGGTGCTGAACATCGCGCCCCACAATGACAAGATCCGCTCTGCCCTGCGGGATCTGGAGCCGCTGATCGCCACGGGGCCAGACGCGCTCATCATGTCCGATCCGGGGCTGATCATGCTGGTTCGGGAGCACTGGCCGGACATGCCCATCCACCTGTCCGTACAGGCCAACGCGGTGAACTGGGCCACCCTTGAGTTCTGGCGTCGGCAGGGGCTTGAGCGGGTGATTCTCTCCCGGGAACTGTCCCTGGACGAGATTGAGGCAATGCGCGGGCAGGTGCCCGGTATGGAGCTGGAGGTGTTCGTGCACGGGGCGCTGTGCATGGCGTATTCCGGTCGATGCCTGCTGTCCGGCTACATGAACCATCGCGATGCCAACCAGGGGGCCTGCACCAATGCCTGCCGCTGGTCCTATACCCCGCAGGCCTCCACTCATGACAGCAGTGGCGACCTGATTCCCCTGCACCAGGAGGACGGTGAGCGCAGCATGCTGGTGGAGGAGGCCGGTCGCCCCGGCGAGAGCGTTCCCATGCACGAGGACGAGCACGGCACCTACATCATGAATTCGAAGGATTTGCGCGCGGTGCAGCACGTGGAGCGGCTGTGCCGGATGGGCGTGGATTCGCTGAAGATCGAGGGGCGCACGAAGAGCCCCTACTACGTTGCCCGTACGGTGCAGGTCTATCGGCGTGCCATTGATGACGCCATGGCGGGAAGGGCCTTTGACCGGACACTGATGGATGAGCTGGAGGCGCTCTCGAACCGGGGGTACACGGAGGGGTTCCTGCGCCGTCATCCACCGGCGGAATACCAGCGCTATGAAGCCGGAACCTCACTGCTCGGTACCCGCCAGTGGGTGGGGGAGGTGATTGCCCGCGAGGGGGACTGGCTGTGTATCGAGGCCAAGAACCGGTTTGAATGCGGGGACTGGCTGGAACTCATGACGCCCTCCGGGAATCACTGGTTCCAGCCCACGACGCTGTTGTCAGAGCGTGACCACCAGACGGTGCCATCGGCGCCGGGCAGTGGTCACCGGGTCTGGCTCCAGGCGCCGGTTGCCGACGTCTTACCGGCAACCGCACTGCTGATCCGGTCAGTGGTCTAGCATCCGGTAATCGGTCAGTATCTCCGCGATCATCCCCTTTTCGCGCAGCTTCATCAGGCCCCGGTCGAGGGCTTCGGCCAGTTCGCGGCCCTCGGGGCTGGCCGGGGTGAAGGCAATGTAGAGCTCCTCCTGGTAGGCCAGGCCGGCGTTACGGAGGGGGTTGATCCGATCCTGGCGCTGATAGTGGTGATTGAGAACCTTCTCCTCGGCGGCCAGCGCATCAATCCGGCCCATCTCCAGGAGCTGGACCAGACGGGGCAGTACCTGGTTGCCACTGAGCACCATGAGGCGCTCGGCACTGTGTTCATTGGGTGCGATATAGGCCTCGTGAAGCCCCCCGTAGGAATACTCCTGGATGACGCCGAGGCGGATGGCCGTCAGCGACTCCAGGCCGGTGTAGGTCCAGTCGCTGTCGGGGCGTGTGAACAGGCTGTGATGGGCCATGGCCAGCGGCTGCTCCGGGAAGTGGAAGTCCGGCGTTTCCGCCGGTCCCGCCCCGATGAGCCCATCGAAATGACCGTTGCGCACGTCGCGGATGGCGCGGCGCCAGGGCATGCTCTGGTATTTCACCCGGTAGCCTTCCAGAAGCAGGGCCTGTCGGGCGATGTCCACCAGGATGCCCTGGGAGTCGGCATCCGGAGAGCAGTTGTAGGGGCACCATTCGTCGGCCACCAGTGTGACCACGTCAGCCTCATCCGACCCCTGGACCGGTGCGGCAAGCAGAAGCAGTGTAAGGGCCAGAAAGGCGAGTGGGCGCATGGAGAATCCGTTTCAGCCCCAGGGGGCATCAGCAAGAATGTACTCTCCGCTGTATACGCCCGCAAGCCGGGTGGGGATTCAGCCGAAACCGATTTTCAGATCAGCCCCTGCGCTTCCATGGCACGCGCAACCCTGAGGAAGGCGGCGATATTGGCGCCGACCACGTAGTTGCCCGGGGAGCCGAAGGCTTCGGCCGTTTCGAAGCAGTCACGGTGGATGTTCGCCATGATCTGCTCAAGCCGGTTCTCGGTGTGCTCAAAGGACCAGGAGTCGCGGCTGGCGTTCTGCTGCATCTCCAGGGCACTGGTCGCGACGCCACCGGCATTGGCGGCCTTGCCGGGCCCATAGGCGATGCCTGCTTCCCGGAAGACCTGGGCGCCTTCGGGTGTGGTGGGCATGTTCGCGCCTTCCGCCACGGCACGGCAGCCGTTTTCCACCAGGTACTTCGCGTCCTGGCCATTGAGTTCGTTCTGGGTGGCGCAGGGCAGGGCCACATCACAGGGCACGCGCCAGACGTTGCCGTCCTGCACGTACCGGGCATGGGGTTTCTCATCGGCGTAATCGCTGATCCGGCGCCGTTCCACCTCCTTGATGCGCCGGATCCGGTCCAGATCGAGCCCCTCCTCATCGACGAGGATCCCCGAGGAATCGGAACAGGCGACCACATGGGCCCCCAGCTGCTGGGCCTTCTGGATGGCGTAGATGGCGACGTTGCCGGAGCCGGAAACCACCATTTTACGGCCATCCAGTGATTCGCCGCGGGCCTTCAGCATTTCCTGCACGAAAAAGACGGTGCCGTAGCCGGTGGCCTCGGTGCGGGCACAGCTTCCGCCCCAGCCCAGTCCCTTGCCGGTGAGAACGCCGGACTCGTAGCGATTGGTGATGCGCTTGTACTGACCGAACAGGTAGCCGATCTCGCGCTGGCTCACGCCGATGTCACCGGCGGGCACGTCCGTGTATTCGCCCAGGTGGCGGTAGAGCTCGGTCATCAGGCTCTGGCAGAAGCGCATGATCTCGGAGTCCGAGCGCCCCTTGGGGTCAAAGTCACTGCCGCCCTTGCCGCCACCAATGGGCAGGCCTGTAAGCGCGTTCTTGAAGATCTGCTCGAAGCCCAGGAACTTGATGATGCCGAGATAAACCGAGGGATGGAAACGCATGCCGCCCTTGTAGGGGCCGAGGGCGCTGTTGAATTCCACCCGGAAGGCGCGGTTGATCTGGATCTCGCCGTTGTCGTCCTGCCAGGGTACCCGGAAGATGATCTGGCGCTCCGGTTCACAGATGCGCTGGATGATGCGGGAGTCCACAAACTCCGGATGTTTCACCAGGACGGGGCCAAGGGTTTCCAGGACCTCGTGGACCGCCTGATGGAACTCTTGCTCACCGGGATT
Source organism: Halovibrio salipaludis (assembly GCF_002286965.1). Lineage (GTDB taxonomy): Bacteria > Pseudomonadota > Gammaproteobacteria > Pseudomonadales > Oleiphilaceae > Halospina > Halospina salipaludis. The sequence goes on from NZ_NSKD01000001.1 coordinate 655,548, forward strand.
TCGGTGGAGAATGTCCTGGAAGATGGGCTCGAGTTTCTCATCAAGATACGCGCTCATGGTGGGCTCCTGTTATCGGGTCGATTCATGGGTCGGCATCAATGGAGTATTAATGCCCCTTTGAATTGACGCCTTCCTGGTTTCAAAATAAGATGTATTAAAAATACATAAAATAAAAAGGTCTGACCAGAGACCTTACACGAAACGGGAGGCGATCACGATGATGGCCATGGGGCGCACATCGGGCGACGCAGCCCGGGACGAAGGCGCTGGAAGCTCAGAGCCTGAATGCGTTTGACCGGGATCAACCGCTGTGAGGTGGGCCGAGCTTACACTGGCACAGGGTGGTTGGTCAGCAATAGACAGGATAAGGAAGCAGATTCATGAGTGATTCATCAGCGGTAATCCGTACCGAAAGGGCAGCGTTTGAACAGCAGACCGATGGCTGGAAGGTCATGCTGGAGAGGGAGCTCGCCACCGTCCCGGCACAGGTCTGGACCTGGCTGACAGACCCTGACCATCTTCGGCAGTGGCTGGCGCCCGGTGAAATGGATCTGAGTCCCGGTGGGCGGGTCCGCATCGAGTTCGAGATGAGTGGTGAACCCATTGACTCGCATATCATCGAACTCGAGCCGGAACGCCACCTCACCTACTCCTGGAGTAACGGTGACGCGCCGCGCAGACCCCTGCGCTGGGATCTCGCGCCAACCAACAGCGGCACACGGCTCACCCTTACCATCGGGCTCCTGCCCGAAGACCAGATCGCCATCAGCGCGGCGGGCTGGGATGCTCATCTCCAGATGCTGGAAGCGGCCGTGGCCGGTGTCCCCCTCAGCTTTCCGGTGGCGCGTTTCAAGGAATCCCGGAGCCGGTTTGAAGAGGCACTCAGCGCTTCTCCATAGGAACGTTGTCGTTCCAGGGTGGCGCGTACCATTCTGGTCAGGGGTGGCTGCCCTGGTGAAATACGAAGTCACGGTGGTTATGGCCGCGACTGGACTGCCTGTGCCATCGGGGTTCAGAAAATGTAAATTGTAAGGGGCTCTGTGGTATGAGCATCGATGCCGAGGTCAGTGACGCAGCGCGGGACTACCTCGCGGATATACTGGCGAAACAGGAAATTCCGGGCATGGCGGCACGCCTCTTTGTCCAGAATGGCGGCACGTCTAGAGCGGAGAGCTGTCTGGCCTTCTGTCCGCCTGGCGAGGAGCAGGCCAGTGATGTCCGGCTGGATTTCGGTGAGGTCACGCTCTACGTGGACGCGCCGAGTCTTCCCTATCTCCGGGAAATACGGCTCGACCTGGACACGGCAGCGGACGCCCAGACCCTGACCATCAAAGCGCCCTACGCCAAACAGCCGGCGGCACCGCCCAGGGAACTGGCCCTGCCCATGGCGTGCGTGGCCCGGCGTGTGCCGCATGGCAACGAGGTCACACTGCCCGAGGGGGCACAGGTCTCGGTTACCCAGGCGCTTGGTGGCAGCGTGACCGTCAACCATGGGGGTAACCTGTACCGGCTGTCTCCGGAGGAGGCCGGCAAGGTGGGCCTGCGCAGTGACGTGGCCATATTTGAACCGCCGGAAGACGGGAAAATCAGTGAGGATCAGTGCTGGCAGGCACTGGAGCAGGTCTATGACCCCGAGATTCCGGTGAACATCGTCAGTCTCGGGCTTGTCTACGGTCTCAGTGTGAGCGTGGAGCAGCGTTCCGTGTACCTCAGGATGACCCTGACCTCGCCGGGGTGTGGCATGGGCGATGTGATCGCCGGCGATGCCCGCAACCGCTTGAGGGAGGTTCCATTCGTGGAAAACGCGGAGGTGGACATCGTGTTTGATCCGCCCTGGACCTACGACATGCTCAGCGAGGAGGCCCGGCTGGAGCTGGGGCTTCTGTGACGGAGAATGGAGTGAAGGAGACTCTGGGCTGCTTCAGCAAACGCCCCGGGAATCACTCCGTCTCAGGGCCGGCGCTGAATCTCAGCGGAAGACGGGCAAAGCCGCCTGCCGGGTAGCGCGCCCGCTTTGCCGTGCCCTCCGGTTCAAACTGTGGCCGCCAGTACAACAGTTCCTCGAACAGCGTATTGAGCTCCAGCCGTGCCAAAGGCGCGCCGGGGCACACATGGATACCGGCTCCGTAGAGCAGGTTCTGGTCCGCGTTGGCGTCGGGATTGAGCGCCTCCGGATCACCGAAAACCGTCTCATCCCGGTTTGCGGAGGCCCATAGAAGGGTCAGCCGCTCGCCCGCCTCAATCCGGCGTCCGCCCAGTGTGACCGGGCATGTGGTGACGCGCCGGTTGGACATCAGGGGGGCGTCCCTGCGCAGGATCTCATCAATGGTCTTACCGAGGTTTTCCGGCGCTTCGGCCAGTCGATTCCTGAGCTGCGGATTCCGGGCAAGGGTGTTCAGCACAATACCCACGCTGGCGCTGATGGTACCCAGCTCCCCCACCGTCCAGTTACGCAGGATGCTGACCAGCTCCTCATCCGTCAGCGCCCGGCCGTTGACGGTCTCACGCATCAGCGCGGTGGTCGTGTCCTCGGGGGCGTCATTGCTGGTAGCTCGGCGCTCGGCCAGCAGCGACCGTATGGTGCTGTCGAAGTCCACCGCCACCTGGGCCATGGCGTCACGGTCGCCGGCGAGGGTGGCGGTCTGGTTGCGGTGCAGCCATTCACGCAACGGCTCGTGCAGGTCACACCGCCAGCCCATGAAGGCACACTGGATGCGCAGGGCGAAGTCCTCCGCGAACGCTGGAATCACGTCGATGCTCCCGGCCTGCGGCAGTGACTGGACCAGCTCGCGCGCAATTTCCCGGCACCGGGGCTCGAACCGCGCCATCGCATCCGGACTGAAATAGGGCTCGATGACGGCCCGGTACCGGCCGTGTTCCGGCGGATCCATGCCGTTGGGCACGGAAAGATGCTGGGAGACAGCGTTGGAGAATGTTTCCGGCTCGTGCAGTACCTGCATCACATCTGAATGACGGAACAGCGACCAGTGCTGGAACGGGCTCCAGGCCACGGGGCACTCCCGGCGCATCCGGTCATAGGTGGGCAGCGGATCGTCCAGGATCGAGTCGTCGCGTGGGTTCCAGTCGGGGGTCCGGTTGTCGCTCATGGGGGTCTCAGGTGCTGAAGGTAAAACGTTGGCCCATTATCGGACGATGGCCATTAAGGCGCTGCTGAATCGGTCAAGACGCGGCAGGTTTCATCCCGCGTGGTGCGGGACACAGCCCAGGTATGATGCCCTCGGAATCTTAAAACATGAAAATGGATCATCAATAAACGAAAAACCATCAATTTTATTACTGGTTTTGTGGTGTCACCATGCTCCTGGTTAACAATTGATCGGAGGAGACGACCATGGTGACCATGCACAATCTCGGATTCCCCCGCATCGGAGCCAAACGCGAACTCAAGTTCGCGCTGGAAGCATCCTGGCGGGGAGAAACCACTGAAGCGGAACTGATCCAGCGCAGCCGTGACCTGCGCCGCCAGCACTGGCAGAAGCAGTCCAGCCTTCACCGGGTACCGGTGGGCGATTTCTCCTGGTACGACCATGTACTGGACACCAGCATCATGCTCGGGCATCTCCCGCCCAGGGTGCTTGATCTCGGCGGCACTGCCACGGATCAGTATTTCCGCCTGGCCCGCGGCCGTTCCGCCGCCGATGACGATGAGAGCGTGGTGGCGGCCGGGGAGATGACCAAGTGGTTCGACACCAACTACCACTACATTGTTCCCGAGTTCACGCGGGAGAGCCGTTTCAGTCCGGATGCCGGTGCCCTGGTGGCGCAGGTCACCGAGGCACGGGAGCAGGGGCACAACCCGAAACCCGTGCTGGTGGGGCCCGTCACCTATCTGTGGCTTGGCAAGAGCAAGGACGGCAGTGAGCGCCTCGAACATCTCACAGCGCTTGCGGAGGCCTATGCCGGCCTGCTTGAACAGCTCGCCGATGCCGGCGTGGACTGGGTCCAGATCGACGAACCCATAATGGTCACGGACCTGGCCCCTGAATGGCGTAATGCCCTGGAGACGGCCTATCACCGGCTGGCGGATACCCGGGTCAGCCTGCTTCTGACCACCTATTTCGGCCACCTGGGGGATAACCTGGAACTGGCCTGTCGGCTGCCGGTGGCGGGGCTGCATCTGGACGCGGTGCGCGGCGGCGCGGACGTTCAGCGGGCCGTGGAGCAGCTTCCACAGGGGCGGGTTCTGTCACTGGGTGTGGTGGACGGGCGCAACGTCTGGAAGGCGGACCTGACGGCGTTGATGGACTGGCTCGAGCCCGTGCATGCGGCCCTGGGTGATCGGCTCTGGATTGCGCCCGCCTGCTCCCTTCTGCATGTGCCCATGGATCTGGACACGGAACCGGACCTGGATGAGGAGCTGCGCGGCTGGCTGGCCTTCGCCGTGCAGAAGCTGGAAGAGCTCGAAATCCTGGAGAAGGGCCTCAACAAGGGGCGCAACGCCATCATCGCGGAACTGGCGGCCAACCGTGCCTGTCATGCAAGTCGCAGCCACTCCCAGCGGGTGCGTAATCCGGCGGTGCGCGAGGCCGTGGCCGGGCTGAACGAGGTCATGGGTCAGCGCCAGTCCCCCTATGCGCGGCGGATTGAGGCGCAACAGCGCCATCTGGATCTGCCCCGTTTCCCGACCACCACCATCGGCTCCTTTCCGCAGACTGGGGAAATCCGGCGTACACGCCTGCAGTACCGGCGCGGGGATCTCTCGGAGGCCGCCTACCGGGAAGCCATGCAGGCCGAGATCCGGGACTGCATCCGTGAGCAGGAGGCGCTGGGCCTGGATGTGCTGGTCCACGGCGAGGCCGAACGCAACGACATGGTGGAATACTTCGGTGAGCTGATGGACGGCTTCGCCTTCACCCGCCATGGCTGGGTGCAGTCGTTCGGTTCGCGCTGCGTGAAACCGCCGATCATCTACGGCGACGTGGACCGGCCCGACCCCATGACGGTGGACTGGATCCGCTACGCCCAGTCACTGACCGAACGGCCGGTGAAGGGCATGCTCACCGGCCCGGTGACACTGCTCAACTGGTCCTTTGTCCGCGATGACCAGCCGGAGCGGGATACGGCCAACCAGCTGGCGCTTGCCGTCAGGAAGGAGGTCCAGGACCTGGAGGCCGCCGGCATCCGCATCATCCAGATTGATGAGGCGGCGCTGCGCGAGGGCCTGCCGCTGCGGCGTTCAGAGTGGGAGACGTATCTGGAATGGGCCATCAACGCCTTCCGCATCGCGGCCAATGGCGTCAGTGATGACACCCAGATCCACACACACATGTGCTATTCCGAGTTCAACGACATCATGGCTGCCATCGCCCGCATGGACGCGGACGTGATCACCATCGAGACCTCACGTTCGGACATGGAGCTGCTGGAAGCGTTCGAGCACTTCGAGTACCCCAATGGCATCGGGCCGGGCGTCTACGACATCCATTCGCCCAATATTCCCACCCAGGCATCCATGGTGGCGCTGCTCCGGAAGGCGGCCGAGCGCATTCCGCCGGAGCGTCTCTGGGTGAACCCGGACTGCGGGCTCAAGACCCGCAACTGGGGCGAAGTGCGGCCCGCGCTGGCGGCCATGGTGGGGGCGGCGCGCGGCCTGCGGCAATCCGGCTAGTCGCCGGGAGCAGGCAGGCCCTGGCGGCCGGTAATGCGGCCGCCATGCTTACTGGCGAAGATCTCCGCATCCCCCAGATCCGAGAACCCCACCGGTGGTGTCTGGTCCTGCCCGTTGTCGCGTTCATGGCCGACCACGAACCAGGCGGTATCCATGGTGACCCAGTCGCCGGTGTCCCTGGGGTTCCAGTCCACATCCGACAGATCGCGGGTGAAGGTGACGATCTCCCCTTCGTTATCGCCCAGTCCCTTCTGCCATTCCAGCAGGTCCGCTGTGCTGCAGAAGTAATGCTTCCGGCCACTGTCCGCGAGGCAGGCCTGGGCCTGGGGGCCGGCGCATTCGGGCATGGGCGTGCCGTTCATGGCGGTTTTTTTCGCGGCGCTGGCCTCGGGGCCGCAGCCCTCTGGAACCGGAGCCTCGCCGCAGCCGGCGAGTGCGGCGCCCAGGATCAGCAGGGCAAGGGGGCGGTGGACTCGGTGCATGGTCAGACTCCTGCGATCTGCTGGTAGATGCCGGGCAGCGCCGCGCTCAGCTGTTCCGGGCGCTGCACGATGTGGTAGGCCCCGCGCCCGAAGACCCAGGGGAAGTACTGGCGCGCCTGCTGGTCGATGGTGATGCCGAAGGTGCGCACGTCCTGCTGGCGGGCCTCCAGTACCGCCTTGCGGGTGTCCTCCAGGGCGTAACGTCCTTCGTAATAGTCCGTGTCGTTGGGCTTGCCGTCGGTGAGCACGAGCAGCAGGCGGTTGCGGTTGCCGCGTTGCGCCAGTTCCTGGCTCACGTGCCGTATGGCCGCGCCCATGCGGGTGTAATGGCCGGGTTTCAGGGCCTGGATGCGCCGGCGCACGGTTTCATCCGCGCGTTCGTGGAAGCCCTTGATGGTGTTCACTTCCACATTGTGGCGGCGCCGGGAGGTGAAGCCATGGATGCTGAAATCATCACCGCAGGCGGCCAGGCCGTGGCACAACACCAGCAGGGCCTCTTTCTCCACATCCAGGACACGGCGGTCCGCAAGCCAGGATTCGGTGGAAAGCGATGTATCCACCAGCAGGGTCACGGCCAGATCCCGGGTCTGGGTAAGCAGAGCCTGATGGATGCGCTCGGAGCCATTGCCGGTGGCGTGGATGTCGCAGCGGTTACGGATCAGCGCGTCCATATCGAATTCGTCGCCGTCCGGCTGTTCGCGCAGCCACTGACGCTGGGGCTGCAGGGCCTCGAACTGGCGCTGGACACGGCGGATGCGGTGGCGTGTGCCTTCATCCGGCGTCCAGTCCTCGCCTTCCAGAGACTGGATGGCCGGATGCACCCGGCACTGGTCACCGAGGTAGCGTTTTTTGCGATAGTGCCATTCCGGGTAGGTCACCGGTCCGCTGAGCGCGCCGACATCCGGCGCATCCGGGGTCAGGTCCAGTTCCACCTTCAGGCGCGAGGCGGTCTTCTCCCGGTGCGGGCTCAGGGTGATCTCCTCGATCTGCTCCGCCGCCTTGCGGGCATCCTCCTCATTCTCGTCCTCCACCGGGCGGTTCACATTGACCATCTCGGTCCAGGACAGCATCTTCTCGAAGATGTTCAGTGCCAGCGGGTCGTCGCGTTCGCTCTGGTCCTGCCGGCGGCGTACAGCCTGGCGTTTGCCGCCTTCGGCCTCGGGCGTGGCGCCCTGGCGTGGGTCCTCGCTGTCCTCCGGTTCCTTGGGGGTGCCCGCGTGCAGCCCCGGCCGGCGCTGGCCCCAGAAGGGCACCGGCAACGGTGGCCGGTAGCCCGCTGGGGTGGTTTCCGGCAAAGCGGTATCGGGCTGGTCAAGGACCCAGGCCAGGACCTGCTCCCGCTCTGCAGTGGCGGGATCCCGCTGCTCGCCCAGGAGCACCCGTATGCCATGGTCCACCGCGTCCTCCCAGGCTGGCAGGCGCTGGCATGGGCGAACTGAAAGCAGGTGCTCGCGGCAGGCCCTGCCGGTAGCCATCAGGCCGGGGAAGTCCCGTTCCAGGATGCCTTCGGCCTGGTGCACCGCCTGCAGCCAGGCAATGTCTGCCGCCAGCGCCGGCTGATCCGGCGTCGGCTCTGGCAGGAGGGTGAGCAGGGCGGTCAGCCAGTGGTAGGCGCCCCGGTTGAGTGCACGACTGGGAAAGTAGTCCATGCGTGGCGGCAGAAGCAGCTGGTCGTCGTCCAGGAACGCCATGTCCAGGCTTTCGCGGTCGAAGCCGAGCTTCTGGCGGAACGTCAGGCGGTGGCCGGAGGCACGGGGTTCCACGGCACTGACCGGGATGGCGCCGGGCCCGCCCATGGCCCGGAAGAACACACCCAGGCTGCCCTCGAGTTCCGCCAGGGCAACGCCGGCGTCCGGGTAGCGCGGGTAACTGACCGCGCGGGAGGCCCAGCGGTGCCAGAGTTCCCCGGCGATTTCCTCAACCTCGAAAAAGGATGCCAACCTGGCGTCTCCTCAGCCCCCGAAAGTGGCCCTTATGGTTTCCATCAGCCCTTCACGCACGTCGGCATCGTCACTCAGTGGCTCCACCAGCGTCGCGCGGCAGGCCTGCAGCACCGGCATGCCGGCCTGCATCAGCCGGGCGCAGTAGACCAGCAGCCGGGTGGAGACGGCCTCCTCCAGATCCTGCCCTTTGAGCTCCCGCAGGCGCACGGCAAGGTTCACCAGGGCCCTCGCCCGTTCCCGGGCCAGATCGCTCTCGTGCACCACGATGGCCAGCTCCTGCTCCGGCGGCGGGAAGTCCAGCTCCAGCGCCACGAAGCGCTGTCGGGTGCTGGGCTTGAGCGACTTGAGCACGTGCTGGTAACCGGGGTTGTAGGAGGCGACCATCATGAAGTCCTCCGGGGCCTCCAGGGTTTCGCCGGTGCGATCCAGGGGCAGCACCCGACGGTCGTCGGTCAGCGGGTGCATGACCACCGTCACGTCCTTGCGGGCCTCCACCACCTCATCCAGGTAGCACAGGCCGCCGTGGCGAACGGCCCGGGTCAGTGGCCCGTCTGTCCAGACGGTCTCACCGCCCTGCAGCAGGTAACGACCGGTCAGATCAGAGGCCGTGAGGTCGTCATGGCAGGCAACTGTCTGCAGGGGCAACCCCAGACGCGCCGCCATGTGGCTGACGAAGCGCGTCTTGCCGCAGCCGGTCGGGCCCTTGAGCAGGAGAGGGAGCTTGCGGTGGAACGCATACTCGAAGAGCTCACGCTCGTGGCCGACCGGTTCGTAGTAGGGCGCTTCGGCGGCGCTCATTGGCTGCTCCCGTTACCGTTGCCGCCTTTGACATGGGCGGGGAGCTGCTCACGGGCCGGTCCGAAGATGGCGATCAGGAACAGCACGACACCCAGCGCCACGGCGCTCCCCGAGCCAAGCCGCATGATGAAGAACAGATCAAGCTGGCCCTGAACCGTCATGAAATCCTCGCCCAGCACCCGCTGCATATGGGTCTGGACCACCCCGGCAAAGGTGAGGGTGAAGGTCATGAAACACATGCCACCGACCATGATCCAGAACGACCACATGTTCATGATCTGGTTGTAGGGCTGGAGCCGGCGGAGCTGGGGCATGGCATAGCTTATGATGGCCATGTTGAGCATCGCGTAGGCACCGAAGAAGGCCAGGTGCCCGTGCGCCGCCGTGATCTGGGTGCCATGGGTGTAGTAGTTCACCCAGGACAGGGTGTGCATGAAGCCCCAGACGCCGGCGCCGAAGAAGGAAACCACCGCGCAGCCGAGGGTCCAGAGCATGGCCGCCTTGTTCGGGTGTTCCCGGGAGCCCTTCCAGAACATGTAGAAGGCGAACATCACCATGGCGAAGAACGGAATGACCTCCATGGTGGAGAAGATGTTGCCGATGGGCTGCCAGTAGCCGGGGGTGCCCAGCCAGTAGTAGTGGTGGCCAGTGCCAAGCAGGCCGGAGAACAGCACCAGGCCCACGATCACGTACAGCCACTTTTCGATGATCTCGCGGTCCACACCGGTCATCTTGATCAGCAGGTAGGCGAGGATGGAGGCCATGATCAGCTCCCAGACGCCTTCAACCCAGACGTGCACGATCCACCACCACCAGAGCTTATCCTGGGCCAGGTTGTCCGGCTCGTAGAAAGCGAAGAGCCAGAAGATGGCGGCGAGCCAGAGCCCCAGCAGGAGCACAATGGACACGGAAGTGCGCCGGCCCTTCATGACGGTTCGGGTGTTGTTGTACAGGAACATCAGGAAGGAGATGGTCAACAGGATCTTCACGTAGACCGGCTGCTCCAGGTAGTGGCGGCCGCCGTGGATCCCGAACTGGTAGCCGATGAGCGCGGCGGCACCGGCACCGGCGAAAATGGCCAGCTGGATGTAGGCCATGGTTGGCGAGTGGAGCTCAGTCTCGGCCTCTTCCGGCAACAGGTAATAGGTGGCGCCGAAAAAGCCGATCAGCAGCCAGACCAGAAGCAGGTTGGTATGGCTCATGCGCATGATGTGGAAGGGCATGGCCTCGGAAAGGAATTCGGGCATGGCATAGACGGTAGCCGCCATCAGCCCGAAACAGATCTGCAGCGCGAACAGCGCCATGGCCACCGCGAAGAACGGCAGGGCCACTTTCTGGGTTTCATACTTCATCGGTTCTCTCCCTGGATGAACGGACGGAGTGGATTGTGGGCATGGTCAGCCGGACTTGTGGGGCGGCCAGTCGTGGGTGTCGATACCGTCCACCCACTTGAAGAAGTCCACCAGGTGGTCCAGTTCCTGCTCGCTCAGGTTGAACTGGGGCATCTGGCGCCGGTCCGGGGCACCGGTGGGCTGGGCCTTCATCCAGCCCTTGATCCCGGCCCGGGCGGCCTCCGGATTCTCGCGCCCTCCGTAGCGGTGCCAGACGTTGGACAGCTCGGGCCCGAAGTAGGCCCCTTCGCCCATGATGGTGTGGCAGTTGATGCAGGAGTGCTCCTCCCAGACCTCCTTGCCAGCAATAACGGCCTCGTCCAGCTCTTTGCTGTTGGTCGAGGTGGTACTCATGTAGATATGGGTATGGATGGTCAGGCCGGCGAAGATCAGGAAGAAGATCGTCGAGCCTCCATAGAAGATGTTGCGCGCGGCGTTTCGGGTCAGTCCCTCGGACATGGGCGTGTCCTCCCGGTCATGGCTTTGGGGTCTGCACGGCGGATCCGTGACTGGTATGATTATCCGGGCTGACTTTAAAGATGTAAATTAGATAAATCAATGATGGGGTTCTGGTGTCTGCTCATAACGATGCCGACGTGGATCCTCCGCATATTTTCCAGCCGTGAGTGGAGAACCCGACGATTGCGGTCAGTCTCTCTCTGCTTTAAGATTCATAATAAATGATTCTTTTAGGTGACCGTGCAGCATTGGGATGCCACAGGGAGTACCACCTAAGAGGCGCAGCCTGAACGGCCGGGAGCTTGTAATATGTCAAGGCATAACACCCCCACAGCGAACAACCGTCAAACCGAGGAGGCTGCCGTGACATCCTGTGACGCGATCAAACTGGCCGATGTAACCCACGCGAGGCTTGCAGAGCCCCTGCTGTGCCCGCGCCTGGAGCACTGCGCCATCCACCGGCACCCGTTCTTCCAGGATCTGAGCGATCAGGATCTGGCCAGCCTGTGCCAGCGCAGCCGCCTGCACACCCTGGAAGCTGGAGAGATGCTTTGCCGCGAGGGGGACAGAGCGGAGCGGTTCTTCATTGTGCTTTCCGGTTCCGCGAAGCTGTTCCGGGTCACTGATCAGGGCAGCGAGCGTGTTCTGGGCAGCGCTGGCGCGGATGATGTGCTTGCCGAGGTTGCAGCCTGCTCACCGGATGGGTGCTACCCCTGGTATGCCCAGAGCCTGGAGCCTACACGGGTCCGCTCGTTCAGTGGCGGCCTGCTGCGGGAGATGGTAGCCGGTCGTTCCGATTACATGATGAACGTGATGCGCTACGTGGCGGCTGCCATGTCCCAGACGGTGGAGGATCGCACCATTCTCACCGCGCAGAACGCACGGGAGCGGCTGGTCCAGTATCTGCTGAGCCTGGTCCCGGGCACGGACCGGCGCAACACCGGAGTCAAGGTGGAGCTGCCGCTGCCCAAGGGGCTTCTGGCCTCGCAGCTGGCCATGCAGCCCGAGACACTGTCCCGTGTGCTCAAGGAGCTGCGTAACCGCGGGTTGATCCAGGTTGCCCAGCGTCAGGTCACCCTCCTGGACAGGGCCGGACTGCAGGAATTCGTGGGATAGGCCCTGGCTTTCCCCGGGCAACAGAGCGAGTGGGAGTGAATGCAGGAGACACGGATCCAGAATGAGGAAGCGCAACGCCTGCGTGACTGGCTGCTCGCGTACAGCCCGTTCCGGAGCCTGTCGCGGCGTGAGCTGGATAACCTGATCGGAGCCACGGTGCGGCTGGAAACACGCGCTGGCGAACTGCTGTTCAGTGAGGGGCAGTCAGCCCATTACTGCGGGGTGGTCGACAGCGGCCAGGTGGCCGGTGTGCGCTACACCGAGAATGGTGACGAGAAGTTCTTCTGCACCCACGGCCCCGGGCGTCTGGTGGCGCTGACGGCCGCGTTTCTCAATGGCAGTGGCTACATCATGAGTTACCGCGCGACGCTGCGCAGTCGGGTTTTCGGGGTCCCGGCGCGCCAGCTGCGAGCCCTGGCCGAGGCCAACGGTCCCTTCGCTTCCCGCCTTCTGGAACAGACCAGTGAACGGCTTCAGTGCTCCTTCAACCAGGTGGATTTCTTCACGGCCAGTTCCGCGGAACAGCGGGTCGCCGCCTTCCTGCTGCAGCTCCACGAGGAGCAGGGCAGCTGTGAGATCCGCCTGCCGTGTCGCCAGAAGCAGGTGGCACTGATGCTGGGAGTGCGTGAGGAGACCGTCTCCAGGGTTCTCAATGATTTCCGGCGCGAGGGAATTCTCGCGCCGGAGCGCAGCCCCATCGGGCTGAGGGATCTGGACTTCCTGGAACAGCTGGTGGGCCAGCAGTACGATGGGCTGAGATTCGGCGCGCTGTGAAAAGGGCCGGGCTTCAGTTTCCTGGATGGCTGTTCAGGGCCGGGGTTGGCTCGCCTTCCAGTGTCAGCGCCAGATGCTGGCGCAGCTTCTGCGCCCTTGGTGACGTGACGTTCTCCAGGCTGTAACCGTCCAGAACCTTCAGGAAAGCTCCCAGAGCCTCATCCAGCACGAACTTCAGCTGGCAGCTGGGCGTGATCACGCACTGGTTATCACATCCGAAGCACTCCGCCATTTTCAGGTCCGGTTCCATGGTGCGGACCAGATCCCCCAGCATGATCCGTTCCGGCGGCAGCGCCAGGCGCAGGCCGCCGCCCTTGCCGCGGAGGGTTTCCAGGTAGCCGTTGCGCTGCAGTTCATGGGCCACCTTCATCAGGTGGTTGCGGGAGATGCCGTAGGCATTGGCAATCTCACGGATGGTGCCCAGCTGGCCCTCGCGCAGTGCCAGGAACATGAGCATGCGCACGGCGTAGTCGGTGTGGCGCGTCAGTCGCATCAGCCAGGACTCCCGTCAACGCGTGGCCGCATCAGGATGCCCGTGTAGCGGAACAGGAAGAGCCCGAAGGCGATCATCCACAGCAGGGCGCTGATACTGATGCCTGTCTGCCAGGCCATGCCGCCGGCGCCGGTGACGACCCGGATCAGGGCGCCCAGGTGGACCATGACGAACGCCGTGACCATGCCGCGCGGCAGGGTGAGCGTGCGGCCGGTGTGGCCCAGTACCACCCGGCTGATCACGCCCAGGATCAGGCCGCCCATGGCGCCCAGGCCGGTGGCGTGGACCCAGACCGTCTCGGGTATGGCGTTGAAGCGGCTGGCTGCCAGAAGCCAGAGCCCTGCAGGAATCCACAGAAGCGACAGGTGCAGGATCCACAGCAGTGGCTCCCGGGCGACCCGCCATCCGCGCCAGAGCAGGATGCGGACCAATGCCACGGTTCCCGCCACCAGTGCCAGTGTGCCCGTAACCGGGTCGGGCAGCACGAGCACGCCCAGGAAGGTCAGCGCCATCACAGCGAGCAGGAGTTTTTCCAGCCAGGGAATGACGGTGATGCCCTCGGTGGAGAGCCCGCGGGTGCGCAGCCAGCCCATGGAGAAGTTGGGTGTGATGCGGCCGCCGATGATCAGCATAAGCGTCATGGCCATGAGCAGGGCGCCGTCGAGGGCGGCGCCGCTGCCGTTGATGAGAAAGGTCGCCTGCATCAGCCACAGGCCCAGCAGGACCAGCAGTATCGGGATCTGGCGCGGCTGGCGTGCCCGCCATACACGCAGCCCCGCATCCAGCATGAGCAGCGGCAGGAACAGCAGGTTCACGCCGATCACCAGCCACTCGGGCAGCGATTCCCCGAGCGTGATCACCAGCCGCCCCATGAGCCAGACGCCCCAGAGTCCCGCCAGTGGCCAGCCATGGGTGCGCGTGGTGCCCGTCCAGACGCAGACCGCGGTCAGCAGGAAACCGGCAATGGCGGCCTGCAGCCAGGCAAAGACCATCTCGTGCTGGTGCCAGGCCAGCGCCGGGATCGCCAGCGGCAGGTCCAGCCGCCCTGTGACGGCGCCAACCCAGAGTGGGACAATCACCACAGCCTGTACGGCCAGTGACAGGAAGAAGATACGGAAGGGGTAGCTGAACAGCGTGACAGGGGACAGGCGGGGCGGCGTGTTGAGCGGTTCAGCCATCGGGTCGACTCCATAGCCAGATCATGACGCACAGCAGGAACGGTGGCAGCACCCAGCGCAGAAGCTCCGGCGCCGGCGAGACCACCAGCATGGTCAGGCTGATGGCGATCAGCACAGAGGCGGCCCACTTCGCCCTCCGGGGGACGGCCCGCTGTTCACGCCAGGCCCGGATGGAGGGGCCATAACGCGGATGCTCCAGCAGGCGCTGCTCCAGTTCCGGCCAGCCATGGCTCCCGGCCCAGGCGGCCACCAGCAGGAAAGGCACCGTGGGCAGGCCTGGAAGGGCTACCCCCAGGGCGCCCAGGAGCACCGCCAGGGACGCGAGCAGGCGCCAGAACGCTTTGATGAGCATCAGCCAGTCCGCCATTGTGCTGCTGCCATATCGCATGACAGCGTCAGTGTAACCCAGTTAAGATATATTTTAAATAAATCTTAATATCCGGAGTCGACCATGGAGTTCTATCATATCGTCAAAGGCGTGCACATGCTGGCTGCCTATACCACCGCAGCCCTGATGCTGCTGCGCCTGGGGCTGGATGCGGCGGGTCGGCCGGGCTGGCGGGCTACACCGCTGCGCTGGGTTCCCCACCTCAATGACACCGTCCTGCTGGCCGCCGCACTGGGGCTGCTGGCCCTCACCGGGTGGATGCCCTTCGTTCACCACTGGCTGACCGGCAAGGTGATTCTGCTGGTGGGCTATATCCTGGCCGGCAAGTGGGCACTGGACCAGACGCGGACGCCCGGGGTAAGGGGGGTGGCGGCGCTGGTGGCCCTGGGTCAGCTGGTGGCGATCTTCGCTCTGGCCATCCTGAGGCCACTTTGATCTACCTCAACTTTTCCGGCTCTACCCCTATGTGGGTAACCTTCTGATTATTTGGAAATAAACCTGTATGTAAAAAGCTCCTTTCTGGTTAGTCTGTGCCAGTAGGTCACAAAGCGCCGTGTGGCCGCTGACCGGAACAGGAGTTAATGATGCTGAGTGAACACGACTACGACCCACCGCGCGCCCATAGGGCGCTCGCTTTCTCCACCCTGGCGTTCACCGTATGTTTCGCGGTCTGGACGATCTTTTCCGTCATCGGAGTCAAGATCAAACAGGATCTTGGGCTTTCGGATACTCAGTTTGGGATTCTGGTGGCGACGCCGGTGCTGACCGGTTCCATCAGCCGGATCTTTCTCGGCATGTGGACCGAGCGGTATGGCGGACGGCTGGTTTTCACCATCCTGATGCTGGCCACATCGGTGGCAGTGTTCCTTCTTTCGACCGTTACCACCTATGAGCTGTTCCTGCTTGCAGCGCTGGGTATTGGCCTGGCCGGCGGCTCTTTCATTGTTGGCATCGCCTACACGTCTGAATGGTATGACAAAAAGCACCAGGGAACCGCCCTCGGGGTTTTCGGGGCGGGTAATGTCGGTGCTGCTGTCACCAACTTCGGGGCCCCCTTTCTTGTGGTCGGCCTTGGCTGGGAGATGACCGCCCAGGTCTATGCCGCAATTCTTGCTGGTATGGCTGTCGTCTTCTGGTTCATGACTGAAAATGATCCGCGTCTCAAGCGCCGCCGGGAAGAGGGGGCGGAGCCAACACCTGTTAAGGAACAGCTGGCGCCGCTGAAGAATCTTCAGGTCTGGCGTTTTTCGCTGTACTACTTCTTCGTGTTTGGCGCCTTTGTTGCGCTCGCCTCGTGGCTGCCCAACTACTATGTCAATGTCTATGAACTGAGCCTGGAGCAGGCGGGCATGCTCGCTGCCCTCTATGCGCTGCCCGCCTCGGTTTTCCGGGCGCTGGGGGGCTGGATGTCAGATCGGATAGGTGCGCGTGCGGTGATGTACTGGACCTATGGTGTGTCGCTGCTCTGCCTCTTTGTACTGAGTTATCCGCAGACGCGCTACATCATTGAAGGCATTGATGGCCCAATCGAGTTCGCTTTCGGTATACCGCTGACCCTGTTCGTCGTGCTGACTGTACTGCTTGGTTTTGTCATGTCACTCGGCAAGGCAGCGGTCTATAAGCATATCCCCGTCTACTACCCGGACCATGTGGGGTCTGTGGGTGGCCTTGTGGGCATGATCGGCGGCCTCGGTGGCTTCTTCCTGCCCATCCTGTTTGGTTCTCTGAACGATCTGCTCGGGGTCTGGACAAGCTGCTTCATGCTGCTTTTCCTGCTGGTGCTTGTCTCGCTGCTGTGGATGCATGGCGCCATCGTGCGTATGGAGCGTCGCCGCCATCCTGAACGTGGCGAAGAGCAGAGTGCCCGTGACCTTCCCGAAATCCAGCTGGATTATGGGAAGGAGGCGCAGGCTTCGAAAAACTGAAACAGGGTCGGGAGGCCCAGCCTCCCGACTGACTCAATCCATTCATTCTGACCCGGAGTTTTATTATGGGTGATCTCTATAAGTGGGATGTCGAAGACCCTGACTTCTGGGAGTCGAAGGGTAAGAAAATCGCCAACCGCAACCTCTGGATTTCCATCCCGAGTCTGCTGTGTGGGTTTGCGGTCTGGTT
This sequence comes from Halovibrio salipaludis, assembly GCF_002286965.1. Classification (GTDB taxonomy): domain Bacteria; phylum Pseudomonadota; class Gammaproteobacteria; order Pseudomonadales; family Oleiphilaceae; genus Halospina; species Halospina salipaludis. The sequence continues at coordinate 672,314 of NZ_NSKD01000001.1, forward strand.
GTACTGGGGCATCATCACCGTCCAGATGGACAATCTGGGCTTTCCGATCCCCAAGGATGAACTGTTTACACTGACCGCGATTGCCGGTCTTACGGGCGCTACACTGCGTATTCCAAGCAGTTTCTTCATCCGCATCGCGGGCGGTCGCAATACCATTTTCTTCACTACGGCGCTGCTCATGATTCCCGCCTTCGGAACGGGACTGGCGCTGCAGAGCAAGGAAACGCCCCTCTGGATCTTCCAGTTGCTGGCGTTCCTCTCTGGTATCGGTGGGGGTAACTTTGCCTCATCCATGTCCAACATCAGCTTTTTCTTCCCCAAGAGTAAGCAGGGGCTGGCCTTGGGGCTGAATGCCGGTCTGGGCAATGCGGGTGTTACCACCATGCAGATTCTGGTGCCGCTGTTCATGACCATCGGTGTCTTTGGTGGGGCGCCCATGGTTCTGGAAAACGGCTCCGGAACACTGATCGGCAAGATCCCGGCAGGCAGTGAGACCTATATCCACAATGCGGGCTACCTCTGGCTTCTGTTCCTGATTCCGCTGGCTTTCGCCGGCTGGTTTGGCATGGACAATATCCGCACGGAAGGCGTTTCGCCCAATATCGGCAGTCCTCTCAGTGCCTTTGCCAAGATGACGGGCATGCTGTTGATCGGCTTCTTCACAGCGGCAGTCGGTCTTTACATCATCCTGCCGCAGCCGGTTGGGCTGGGTACGCCGGACTGGGTGAAATGGCCTGTCATCGCGGGCATCCTGTTCGCCACGGTTATGCTGCTGAAGCAGATCCCGGGTGAGATCAAGCCGAACCTGCAACGCCAGTTCAGGATCTTTTCGAACAAGCACACCTGGGTGATGAGCCTGATCTACACCATGACCTTTGGCAGTTTCATTGGTTTCTCCGCCGGCTTTGGTCTGGCCATCAAGGTCATCTTCGGCTATCAGCACATCATGGTGGATGGGGTCATGACCCACGACACGCCGAACCCGGCGGGTCCCTCAGCTCTGATGTGGGCCTGGATGGGGCCGTTCATCGGTGCCCTGATCCGTCCCGTTGGCGGCTGGATCGCGGACAAGGTCGGTGGTGCACTTGTTACGGGCATTGTGGCGGTAGTGATGATCGCCAGTTCCCTGGGGGTGGCCTATTACATGCAGCAGGCCTATGCCTCCCAGACGCCGCAGGAGTTCTTCGTGCCCTTCCTGCTGCTGTTCCTGGTGCTGTTCGCGGCTACGGGCATTGGTAATGGTTCCACCTTCCGTACCATCGCCAAGGTCTTCAACACCGAGCAGGCCGGGCCAGTACTGGGCTGGACCTCGGCAGTCGCCGCCTATGGTGCCTTCATTATCCCGAAGGTGTTCGGAGAACAGATCAAGGCTACCACTCCGGAAAATGCTCTCTATGCCTTTGCCGTCTTCTACGCGCTGTGCATGGTGGTGAACTGGTGGTATTACCTCGGACCGAAGGCCGAATACCGCAACCCTTAAAGCGCGGGGGGCTAACCGACAGGCCCGTGGAACGCGAAGCGGGCCTGTTATTCAACAGGAAAACTCCACGGCTGGTGACTACACTGACGCAAAGTTCGTGTCGCTGGTCAGGGAGCATCCCGCAATGAAAGCCATCATCTACCGGGCCTACGGCCAACCCAATGTGCTGGAATGGGTGGATGACTGGCCGGAACCCGCTGTTGGTCCCGGCCAGGTTCAGGTGCGTGTCCGGGCCGGTGGGCTGAACCCCAAGGATGTGCTGCTGCGCAAGGGGATGTTCCGTTCCTTTCTGCGTTTCCTGGATCGGGAACCCCTGCCGCGGGTCAGCGGTCTGGATATGGCCGGCGAGATCACCCGAATCGGGGACCGTGTCCGGGGCCTGGAAGTAGGGCAGCCGGTATTCGGTATGAGCAACCGTTTCCATGGTGGCGTCCATGCTGAGTACGCGGTGCTGGAGGCGGATGAGGTGGCGCCCTGTCCGGAGGGGCTGTCCTTTGTCGAGGCCTCGGCCATCCCTCTGGCCGGCCTCACCGCCCTGCAGGCGCTGCGTGACTGCGCCGGTGTCCAGCCGGGGCAGCGGGTTCTGATCAATGGCGCCAGCGGTGGTGTTGGCCACTTCGCGGTGCAGATTGCCCGCAATCTCGGTTGCCATGTCACCGCCGTGTGCAGTGAGCGCAACCTCAAGTTCGTGAGTGATCTGGGCGCGAACGAGGCTGTGGACTACCAGCAGACGCCAGCCCCCGCCATTCCCGGCCCCTTTGACGCGGTATTCGATGTCTTCGGTAATTACCGGGCCGGTGATTTCAGCGACACGCTGGTGCGGCGGGGGCGCTATGTGAACACCATTCCCAGCGGTCACAGCCTGCCCGCAGAGGGGCTGGCCAGGCTGGGTCTCCAGAAGCGCAACCGGCTTGTGATCGTGCATTCCAACCGCGCGGACCTGGATGTGCTGCGCCAGTGGGTGAATGAGGGTCGGCTCAGGGTTCACGTGGACGAGATTTATCCCTTCTATCATGCCGAGGACGCCCATCGTCACATTGAAACCCGGCACACCCGGGGCAAGGTAGCGATGGAGGCGACCTGCTGAGTGGCCATGACCGAGATCCGTGAAGCGGCGACCCTGGTGCTGGTGCGCGATGGTGCTGGTGGTCCGGAGGTACTGCTGCTGCGTCGTACCAGGGATGCCGTCTTCCTGCCGGGATTCGACGTCTTTCCCGGCGGGGCGGTTAGTGACGTGGATGAGGCGCCGGTGGATCGCACCACCGCGCTCAGGGAGTGCTTTGAGGAAGCCGGTGTGCTCGTGGTCCGGGACAGTGCCGGGGCACTGACCACGCACACGGTCCCCGAGCTCGAGGAACGGCGGCGTCTGGACGCCGGCGAGCAGGCGTTGGCGGAGTACTGCGAGCGCGCGGGGCTGACGCCCGCCACGGATGGACTCTTCTATCTGGGGCGCTGGATCACACCCCCTGGGCCACCGCGGCGCTTCGATACCCGTTTCTTCCTGGCGCCGGTGCCGGCCGGGCAGACCGCCTGGCCGGATGGTACCGAAACCATCGAGGCCTTCTGGCTGACCCCGGAACAGGCTCTGGCGGAGCATGGCCGTGGTGAACGTCTTCTGGTGCCGCCGACACTGGGCACCCTGAGGCAGATCCAGGGCTTCCGGAGCGTTACCGATCTGGTGGCATCACTGGCGGATCTAACCCCCTACGAGGCCCCGTCAGAGGACTGGCCGATCCGCAGCGGCACTCTGGCGGCAGGGGCAGCAGGATACGATGAGGCCCGTTTCCTGGATCCCGCAGCCGGCGGGCACACGACCGGGCGCATCGAGCCGGGCGAAGCGGTTGCAGTCACCCCGGCCGTCACCCGCCTGACCGCGCCCAACCCGGGTGTCATGACGGGACCGGGCACCAATACCTACATCCTGCGTACGGACAGGGAGATGCTGGTGGTCGATCCGGGGCCGGATGATGGCGCTCATGTGGAGGCGATCCTGGCGGCCACCGGCGGACGTATCGACCGCATCCTGCTCACCCACACGCATCTGGACCACACGCCGGCCAGCCATCGGCTGCGCGAGCGCACCGGTGCCCGGCTGGTGTTCCGGCGTCCTGCCGGAGGCCTGGCGCATCACGACTACGATCTTGAGCCGGACCATGAACCAGCGGACGGGGATCACCTCGTGCCGGGGCTGAGAGTGCTCGGCACACCCGGACATGCCGGCAATCACCTGGCGTTCCTGTGGGAGCCGGAAGGGCTGCTGCTGGCGGGGGACCTGGTGATGCAGTCCTCCACCGTGGTCATTGACCCGCCGGACGGGCATCTGGGGGATTATCTGGCCACCCTGCGGCGCCTTCTGGATGAGCCGGTGGCCTATCTGCTGCCCGGCCATGGGCAGTTGATGGCCGATCCCTGGGCGGTGTTCGACTACCTGATCACCCACCGCCATCGCCGCGAGCACAAGGTCCTGAGCTGCCTGGCCAGAGCACCAGAAGGTATTGAGACGGAAGCATTGCTGGCCCGGGTCTATGACGACGTGCCGGCGGCTATCCATCCGGTGGCCGCGCGCTCACTGGAAGCCCACCTGGAGAAACTGGTGGATGAGGGGCGGGTGCGGCGCTCCAGGAAACGGGTCCAGCTGGTGGGCTGAGGTCTCAGCCGCCGGTCCGTTCGTTGTTGCCGGCGATTACGACACAGTCCCGTCCGCTTTCCTTGGCCCGATAGAGTGCGTCATCCGCGCGCTTCAGCCAGTCCTCCCAGTTTTCATCCGCCCCCAGTTGCGCCGCGCCAAAGGAGGCGGTGACGGGGCCGTCGGGGCTTCTCAGGGTGGCCCGGATCTTCTGGCGCAGGCCCTGGACCACCGCGCTCATGCCATCAGGGTCCACTCCCGGCATGAGCAGCACGAATTCCTCGCCGCCGAAGCGGAACAGCTGGTCGCTCTGGCGGGTATTGCGTTCCACCATCCTGGCCAGGTTGACCAGGATCTCGTCACCAAGGCCATGACCGTGCTTGTCGTTGATGGCCTTGAAATGATCCAGATCCAGCATGACCAGGGCATAGGGGGTGTCGGTGCGGCTGGCGGTGGAGGCGGCCAGCTGCAGGGCATCGTCCATGGAACGGCGGTTGCGTATGCCGGTGAGCGGGTCACGGCGGGCCAGAACGGCCATTTCCTTGCGCTGCTGCTGGTTCCGGATCGCGAAGATGAAGGCACAGGCGCTGACCACCGTGGCCGTGGCAAAGTAGGCCCACAGGCTCTCTCCCGAGGGGAGGGAGGTGCCGTGGATGATGATGGCCACGACCATGGCGGTATTGAGGCCTATGGCGATGACCGGCCGTGTCAGGAAGAAGCTGGCCACCAGTATGGGGTAGCTCCACAGATGTCCCACATCCGGCAGGATGGAGCCGATGACCGCCCCTGCGACACAGCAGAAGACCGCCAGGGCGAAACCGGTCCTCTCCGTATCGCCGGACAGCCACGCATAGATCACGCTGCTGATGATGCCGAAGGAGATCAGTGAATCGGCCGCGCCGGCAAGATAGTTGGTTTCCAGGAACCGGTAGACGCCAAAGGGAACAATGCCGAACAGGGCGGCCGCGCCCAGCAGTGTGATAATCGAGAGCTGGAAATCAGTGCGCAGTCGCCTTGCGGCAACGGCAAGCGCGGGTTCGGCTAGGCTCGCGTCCCTGACGGGTCTGTTATTGTCGTTATCGGACACGTTTTTGACTCATCAGGTCTCAGGGGACTGGCTGTAACTATAGGCGGGTTTATTGTCCCCATCAAGAACAGCCCTGAGATGGCGTTCAATCGCATACACATGCGGATCATCCACTCCCATGGCGCGGAGTGCTTCCGCCAGCTCAAGTACGTATTCGCTGTTGGGCCCGCTTGGCCCTTCGGAAGCGGCTACGTGCCGTGCAATGGCGGCTTCTGAGGCCGGACCCAGCCAGGCGGCGTTGTCTTCGGTGGCGATGTAGACAAGGCCCTCCACGTCACTGCCATCGTCCAGCCTGAGGGACCGGATCAGGCGCAGGTAGCCATTCTTCTCGCGCACGTCCAGCTGTTCAAACACATCCGGTGTCACCCGGTATGCCAGGCCAGTGCAGCAGGCCCGGGCGTCCGCGATCAGGGTTGCGACGCGGCCGGGGCTGTCGGGGGTGCCGCGGTGGTCGTGGGAGCCCTGCCAGAAACGTCGCTTCCAGCCCTGGATGGTGGCCGGGCGCGTCTCGATATAGTCAAAGCCCGCCTTGTAGATCAGTGACCCGTACCCGAAAAGCCATACGGGGCGGCCGTCCTGCGGAAGCTGGTCTGTGTTGCGGTTGAGGGAGATCGTGTTGGCGCTCATAACCCAGCCATACTACTGTACGGCGCTCAGAACGGCCACCACCAGTGACCGTCGCCTTCCTGTGCGGCCAGCCTCTGCTCCCGGTCCCGTTCAAGCTGGCGGAGTTTGCGATCCGTCTCCAGTGGCCGGGAAGGCCCGCCACCCCAGGGCCAGTACCAGGGTGCGGGCTCGTAATGGCCCTGCTCCTTCATGCGCCCGATCTCCTCCTTACGTTTTTCCATAAGTGCCTGACGCTGGCGCTGGTAATCCGCCGCGCGGTTGTCCGCCACAATGGAAGTGCCGGCATGGTTGGTCGCGAGCAGCACGCTCTCCATGAAGCGGGTCTGGCGCAGTTCCTTCATGGCGGATTCCTGCGCGACAAGCCGCGCGGCACCCCGGCTCAGGGGATGATCATCGGGGAGTCGCGGGTCCGTGGCACCGGTTTCGCTGACTTCCGAGTAGCGCAGGAAGTAGATCTCGCCCGCCTCCATTGCCAGCTCGGCATCCAGGAGATGGGAGAAACGGAACCCGATGCCTTCAATCCCGAAGAAGGGGCGGCTCATGTCCAGTTCGCGGGTGCCGGGGAGGATTTCCAGCCAGGTGTAGCCGCCGCTGCGCAGGTTCACGTAGTGGTGGCCGTCCACGTAGAAGCTGGGTGCCATGAGCTCCTGGTCGCCCCATTCCGACTGTGGGCGGTAGACATAGAGCAGGGCGTGGTTGTTGCTGTCCCATTTGTGTTTGGGCACGGGACGGAAACGCTCACCGTCCACATCCCGCAGGAAGGCGCCGGCATCATGGCCGATGGACTGGTGGACCGTACAGCCGCCAAGACTGAGCAGGGCGGTCAGCAGACAAAGGATGCAGGCGCGGGTGTTCATTCCCATGGCAGTCACTCGTGGTGTCCCAGTTCCGGCCGGCAAGCTTACCACCCACGGCAAGCGTGGATCTGAGAGGTGATGCAAGACTTTGGATTCCAGTCGGGCCGTCACTCAGGTCAGGGGGACCCCTGGATAGATAGGGTGCTACGGGTTACCTTCTGTTAAGCTCTCGCCGCGGACCTTCTGCCGAGCGGTACAACAAGACAACAGCCGGGAAGCCTGACCATGACCGACCAATGGAAACGACCGCGTGTGCTGGTGGCACTGGCGGTCCTCGCCGTGGCCCTGATCATAATGCGTGCCTGGGCCAGCACGCAGCCCGCCAGTGACAGCGGCAGCGACCGGCTGCTTCCCGTCAGCGTCAGCACCCCCGACGCTGTGGATGCCTTTCCCCAGGTCACCCGCCATACCGGGCTTGTGGAGCCACGCCGCGTAAGCACCCTGGCGTTCCAGCCGGAAGGGCGTGTTGATCGCATCGAGGTCCGGGAGGGCGATGCCGTGGACGAGGGGCAGGTGCTGGCGGTGCTGGATGACCGCCGCCTCAGGGCCTCGTTGAAGGAGGTGGAAGGCGAGATCGCCGCCACCCGTGCCAGCCTGGATCTGGCACGCCAGGAGGAGGAGCGCCAGCGCAACCTGCGCCGTGATGGTGCCAGTACCCAACGCGACGTGGATCGGGCCGAAGCGGAACGCCGCCGGCTTGAGGGCCAGCTTCAGGGGCTTCAGGGGCGTCGGGACCGGGTGCAGGCCAACCTGGACGACGCCCGGCTCGAGGCGCCGTTTGACGGTATCGTGGCACGCCGGATGGTGGATCGCGGGGATCTGGTCTCCACCGGAACCGCGGCTTTCCGGGTACTGGACCCTGAAAGCCTGGAGGCCCGCATCGGTATGCCCGCGGGCGCTGCGGCGGATTACGCGCCCGGTGACCGGGTAGCGCTGACCGCTGGTGGACACGCCCTCGAGGGCACCGTGCTCGAACGCCTCCCGGAGCTGGATCCGGGCCGGCGCACACGCACCCTGCGTGTGGAACTGGACACCAGTGCTCCCGTGATGCCCGGTCAGATCGCCCATCTGCGCCATGCCACCGAGGTGTCGCAAAGCGGCCATGTACTGCCTGAATCCGCGCTGACCCGGGCCCGTTCCGGCCTCTGGGCCGTACTGGTCCTGGAACCGGACGGGGAGGAGGCGCACCGGATCAGGCGCGTGAACGTGGAATGGCTCTACAGCCACGATGGGCGCGTTCTGGTCCGTGGCCCACTCGAGGCGGATATGGACGTGGTCGATGGCGGCACCCACCGGGTTGTGCCGGGCCAGCGTGTGCGTATTGCGGAAGAGGGTGGCGACGGTGATTGAACGGCTGCTGTTCAACCGCCGCCTGCTGGTGATGGCGGTGGGGCTGTTGATTGTCTCGGGGCTGGCGGCCATCCAGACTCTGCCACGCCTTGAGGATCCACGCATCACGGCGCGCAATGCACGGGTGCTCACCACCTTCCCGGGGGCTGACCCGAAACAGGTCGAGGCGCTGGTCACGCAGGCGCTTGAAGACGAGATCCGCACGCTCAAGGAGGTCAAGGTGCTCTCCTCCGCCTCCCGCCAGGGCGTTTCCAGCATCGCCATCGAGCTGCTTGAAGAGGTGACGGAGGTTGAACCTGTCTGGAGCCGGGTACGGGACAAACTCGCGGACGCCCGCCCGGAGCTGCCGGACCAGGCATCACGCCCGCGTCTGATTGATGACCGCTTCTACGCCTTTTCCATGGTGATCGCCTTGACCCGTGAGGACCCGGGCATCAGCCACAACGCCCTGGGTCGTCACGCGGATCGCCTGGAGGAGCGGTTCCGGGCCATGCCGGGTACCGACTATACCAACCTGTTCGGTCGCGCCGCGGAGGTGATCCGCCTGCACGCGGACCCGGCCGAGCTGGCGCAGCTTGGCCTGTCCGCGGAGGACATGGCCCGGCGTGTGGCCGGCTCCGATGCCCGTCGTCCGGCGGGTGTTCTGGACAACGGCGAGTCGCGCCGGGCTGTGACGCTGCAGGGGGATTTCGCGGACCTGGAGCGGATCCGGGACGTGACCATCAGCATCGACGAGGGCCAGCGCCTGAAAGTGGGCGATCTGGCGGACGTGGAGCGGGGCGTGGCCGACCCGCCGGAACAGCACGCCCTGCTCAACGGCGAGGAAACCATCCTGGTGGGCGCTCGCATGGCCGGTGGTGGTCGTATCGACAGCTGGTCGCAGCAGGCCAGGGGCGTGCTGGATGAGGTGCGCACGGAACTGCCGGACGGGATCGAGGCCCGGGTTCTGTTCGACCAGAGCCAGTATACCCAGGAGCGGCTGGAAGGCGTGGTCGGCAATCTCCTGATGGGGTTGATGATTGTCGTGGCCCTGCTGTTCCTGACCCTGGGATGGCGCGGCGCGCTGGCCGTGGGGCTGGCGATTCCCGCCACCATGCTGCTGGTGCTGAGCCTGTTCCGTGTCTTCGGGGTCAATATCCACCAGATCAGCATCACGGGCATCATCGTGGCGATCGGGCTGATCGTGGACAACGCCATCGTGGTGACCAACGCCCTGCGTGAGCGTCTTGGCCAGGGGGATTCCCACACCGAATCCGTTCGCTGGACGCTGCGCCACTTCGCCGGTCCACTCCTGGCAAGCACGCTCACCACCATCCTGGCGTTCATGCCGATTGTGCTCATGCCGGGCGGAGCGGGCGAGTTCGTGGGGCCGCTCGCCATTGCGGTGATCCTGGCGCTGATCAGCTCCTACCTGGTGGCGCTGTTGGTGATTCCCGCCATGAGCCCGCTGCTTCTTACGGGGCTGACAGCCGTCTCCGCCTCGGGGCCCGGGCCGGCCATGCGGTGGCTGCGTTCCTTCATCGGGATCACGCTGCGGCGCCCCGTCCTCGCCATTGGTCTGACACTGCTGTTGCCCATCAGCGGCGCCGTGATCCTGCCGATGCTGCCGATCAGCTTCTTTCCAGCGGCGGACCGGGACCAGTTCCATATCCAGGTCCGCCTTGAACCCGGCGCCTCGGTGGATCGCGCCCGGAACGTCGCACAACGGATGACCCCGGTCATTCGGGATGTTGAAGGGGTGCGGGACGTCTGGATGGTCGCCGGTGGCAATGCGCCCAAGGTGTACTACAACCTCGTCGGGCGCGAGGACAGCAACCCCGCCTTTATCCAGGCCATTGTGGATACCGCCGGGGCGCAACGGACGATACCAGCCATCCGGAGGCTGCAGGGTCGGCTTGATGAGGCTTTCCCTGACGCCCAGACGCTGGTGCGGCGCTACGAACAGGGCCCGCCGGTGGCGGCGCCCCTGGAGTTGCGCCTCTATGGCCCGGAACTGCCGGTGCTCGCGGATCTGGGCGAGCGCATTGCCGGCTTCATGCACGCTCTGCCGGAAGTGACCCATGTGCATACCCTGGTCAACCGGGATCAGCCCCGGATTGAGCTGACGCCGGACCAGGAGGAGATCGCGGCATTGGGGCTGGACGCGGAAAGCGTGGCGGGCCAGCTCAATGCCCTTCTCAGCGGGCGCGAGGGTGGTTTTATGCTGGAGGAGACGGAACAGATGCCGGTTCAGGTGCGCTACCCGGAGCCCTGGCGCAGTCAGGGCAGTATGCTCGGCAGTGCCCTGATCCGCGGCGGCGAGGACCGGGGTGGTATCCCGGTGGCGGCCCTGGCGGAGCAGGAGCTGACGCCGTCCTGGCGGCGCATCCAGCGTCGCCAGGGCGAACGGGTCCAGCTGGTGCGTGGGTATCTGCAGGTCGGGGAGCTGGCGCCCACGGTGATGCGGCGCCTTGAGGACAGGCTGGAAGCGGAACTGGATCTGCCCCCGGGTTACCGGCTGGAGACGGGGGGCGAGGCCGAGGAGCGCAACGAGGCCGTCAACCGGCTTCTGAGTTCCGTTGCCATCCTGGTGCTGATGATGGTTGCCGCGGTGGCCCTGACCTTCAATTCCTTCCGGCGGGCGGGGATTGTCTTCTTCAGTGGCGCCCAGGCCTTTGGACTCGGCCTGCTGGCCCTGGCCCTGACCGGGCATCCCTTCGGTTTCATCATCATTGTGGGGATCATGGGGCTGGTGGGGGTGGCCATCAACGCCACCATCATCATGATTGCCGCCCTGGACGATGATGACCACGCGCGGGACGGTGATGCCGCCGCCATGGTCGACGTGATCACGGGGCCCACGTTCCGCCACATCGGCTCCACCACCATGACCACCTTCGGTGGCCTGGTGCCACTGATGGTCGCGGGCGGCACCCTGTGGCCGCCGTTTGCCCAGACCTTTGGCGTGGGGCTGCTGCTGGCGACGGTGATCGCCCTGGTGGTGACACCGGCCGCCTACCGGCTGGCCTGCACGCCGGCCCGGTAAACGGGCACAAAAAAAGGGGGCTCCGCAGAGCCCCCTTCTGATCCCCATGGATCGATGCTTGCTTACTTGGCCGCTTCGCGGGCTGCTTTCAGCCACTTGTCGACCATTTCACGGTTCTCATCGATCCACTCAGCGGCCAGGGGCCGGACTTCGTCGTCGTCCAGATCCTGCTCGCTCATCTTGCCGTCAACCTGACTGATCCACTTCAGCGGTACTTCCGCCTGACGGAACAGCTCTGCGGCTGCCGGATTCTCTTCGAGGAAGTTGTTGTTGGCGGCAACCTGGATGTCAGCCGCAACAAAGCCCATCTCGATGGGATCGGTCACAGCGCCGGTGATGCCGGAAGCTTTTTCGTTCTCGCTTTCGACGATGCCGGGCGCGTTGACCCACATAACGTCCTCACCCGGTACCAGCTTCAGGATCCATGCGCTGGGGCCCCAGGTCATGTACAGGGTCGGGTTGCCCTGTTCGATCTGGGACATGGCTTCCGTGAAGTTTGCGGAATAGCCAGCATCCACGTGGTCGATGCGGTCGCCCAGATCGAACTTGTCGATCATGGCGTTGATGCCTTCGTGGCAGCCCCAGCCGGGCGGGCAGCCGTAGAGCTCGGCCTTGCCGTCGTTGTCGTGGTCAAAGGCATTACGGATCTCTTCGTTGTTCACGATGTCCATGATGCCTTCGATGTCGTACTTCTCAACGGCTTCCTTGTTCACCAGGTAGCCCTGGATGCCGCAGCCCTTGCAAAGCGGATCAAAGATGGTGCCGTTGTCTTCCCAGTTGTCGGGCAGCTGCGGGTTGTGCAGCGGGAACCAGCCGTTGGGCCAGTAGTCCACATCGCCCTCGCTCATGGCCAGGTAGGCGACCGGGTTCTGGAGCGAAATCGGATCCTGGACGTCATAGCCCAGTTCGGTCAGCAGTTCCGCATAGACCCAGCTCACCGGAATGGCGGAGGTCCATGTAGCCACAGCCGGCTGGACGCTTACGCCCTCGCCGGGCTTTTCCTGTGCCTGTGCCGTGAATGCCAGCGAACCGGCAAACACCAGCGCCAGCGCTTTCAGCGAAATGGATTTCAGGCGTTTCATAATACGTTCCTCCGTATTGCTCTTGTTGGACTCACGTCTTTGTGAGCTGTGTCGTCCTACGGATGCCGGCGGCATCCGCACTTCACAGATGGTTATCAGTCGTCACTGCTTGCACGGCTTCCCGGGGCCTTTTCACCCAGACCCTGGGTGATCCGGTCGAGCACCATGGCCAGCAGCACGATCCCCAGCCCGCCAACAAAGGCCTGGCCGATATCAAGACGGTTCAGCCCCTGGAACACCAGCAGGCCGAGGCCACCGGCGCCGATGATGGCCGCGATCACCACCATCGACAGCGCCAGCATGATGGTCTGGTTCAGGCCGGCCATGATGGTCGGCATGGCCAGCGGCACCTGCACCTTCCACAGGATCTGGCGCGGCGTGGAGCCGAAGGCGGTGGCTGCTTCCGTATACTGACCGGGCACCTGGCGGATACCAAGGTTGGTCAGGCGAATGGTTGGCGGCATGGCAAAGATGATGGTGGCCACCAGCCCCGGCACGTTACCGATGCTGAACAGCATGACGGCAGGCACCAGGTAAACGAAGGGAGGGGTGGTCTGCATGATGTCCAGTATCGGCCGCACCAGGGTGTAGGTCATGTCCTTGCGCGAGCACAGGATGCCTATGGGCACCCCGATGATCAGGCAGAAGAGCACCGAGGTGATTACCAGCGAGAGAGTGGTCATCAGCTCTTCCCAGACGCCCATGAAGCCGATGAAGGCGAAGGCGACCACGGCGAACACGCCCACTTTCCAGGAGGCGGCGCGCCATGCGATGACGAACAGACCGGCGAGCACGGCCAGTGGCGGCGTGGAGGTGAGCAGCCACTGGACCCACTCCATGACGGTCTTTACCGGTGGGCTGACCCAGGTCCGGAAGAAATCCCGGAAGGTGTTCACCAGCCAGTCGACAAACTGGGTGACCCAGTCATCAATGGGCATGTCGATCAGCTCAAACGGGTTGCCCAGGGAACCGCCGAGCATCGGGATCAGATCATTCATGATGTAAGCCTCAGTCGTCCTGTGCGTAACCCTGTTTCTCGAGAATGCCGTGGATCAGTTCCGGTTCATCAATAACGCCCTGGAGTCGCCCCTCGGCGTCCTGGACGATGACCGGCAGTTCCGAGTAGGCACGGCCGCGCAGTACACGTTTCAATACGGTATCCGAGCTGCAGTGGACAGCGGCATCCGTGTGGCGTTCAGGGGCGCCACCGGTTTCGGTGACTTTCTCTTCGAGCTCATGGAGCGCCACCTCATTCCCTTCGAACCGCATCTTCACGAGGTGGCCGTTGGTATCCACGTGGAATTCGATATCGCTGTAGCCGGTGCGGTTCCAGACCTGGTTGCCGGCTTCTTTGCCCACCCTGTTGAAGTAGCGGTCGCTGAACGGCAGGGCGACGGTTTCCGCGGTGATGACGCCGGTTGGATCGGCATGTTCGACGAACTTGGCCACGTACTCGGTTTTCGGGTTGACCAGAATCTCTTCCGGGTTCCCGACCTGTACGATCCTGCCGGCATCCATGATGGCGATGTGGTCGCCGATGCGCATGGCCTCGTCCAGGTCATGGGTAATGAACAGGATGGTGCGGCCCAGCTCCTGCTGGATGCGCATCAGCTCATCCTGCATCTGGACCTTGATCAGCGGGTCCAGTGCGGAGAAGGGTTCGTCCATCAGCAGGATGTTGGCCTCGGTGGCGACCGCCCGGGCCAGGCCCACGCGCTGCTGCATGCCGCCTGAAAGCTCATCCGGGTAGTGGTTCTCCCAGCCACCCAGGCCGACCATTTCCAGGTACTTCTTGCCCAGTTCCTCGCGTTCGGCCTTGTCGCGACCCTGGACCTCGAGGCCGTAGACCACGTTCGAGAGAACCGTCTTATGCGGGAAAAGCGCGAAGTGCTGGAAGACCATGCTCAGGTGCTGTGAGCGCACACGTCTCAGTGTCGGGTCGTCCATGGTGGCGATATCCATTTCGCCATGTTCCGGGTCGTTGAGAATGATCTTGCCGAAAGTGGGCTCGATGAGACGGTTGATGCAGCGGATGAGGGTGGATTTGCCACTGCCGGAGAGGCCCATGATGCAGAAGACCTCGCCGGCGCCAACCTCGAAGCTGGCGTTGTTGACGCCTACGACATGCCCGGTTTCGGCCTGGATCTCGTCCTTGGATTTGCCCTGATCCAGGAGAGGCTTCACGGATTCCGGGTTGGGTCCGAATACTTTGGTGACGCCTTCAGCCCGTATCACTGCAATAATACCCCGTGGTCTGGTTGGATATAGATACAAGAAGGCGGCGCGCGGAAGGATTACTGATGCGTAACCGCCCAGTCATGGTGTAAGAACCTATACGTATTGAACTCAGAGGTCAAACAGGAGAGCCCCGGTGTCACAGGATTTTGAATCCCTCAAAGCCCGCCACAGAGGCATTCGCGACAACCTTCCGGGTGCCCTGGACCTGCGCGTTCACCGTGCCCTGAGCTGGCTCCAGAGGGCGGAACTGTGCGACGACGAGGACGGGCGATTCATCTTTCTCTGGATCGCCTTCAATGCCGCCTACGCCCAGGAGATGCGGCTTGAGGAGCCGATGCCGGAACAGAAGGTGCTGCGTGAGTTCCTCGAGGGGCTGGTGGCGCTGGACGTGGAGAAACGCCTTTCGGGGGTGGTCTGGACGGCCTTCCCCAATGCCATCCGGATGCTGCTGAACAACCAGTATGTGTTCCAGCCCTACTGGGACTGCCAGAACGGGCGCCGGCCCCGCGGCGAGTGGCAGGGGCTGTTCGAGCGCGCCAAGGTGGCCGCCTCCCGGGCCCTGGGCTCGGATGATACAGCGCGTGTGCTGGGCCTGGTGTTCTCGCGGCTCTATACCCTGCGCAACCAGATGATGCACGGCGGCTCCACCTGGAACAGTTCCGTCAACCGGGAGCAGGTGCGGGACGGGGCCAACATCCTCGATCAGCTGGTGCCGGTGATCATCGACATCCTTATGGCGCACCCGGAGGCGGACTGGGGTGAGCCGGGCTACCCGGTGGTGGCCTCAGGCGCCTGATTCGGGCCCCAGCAGAGCCTCGATACGCTGGCGCAGCTCCGGCAGCAGTTCCGTCTCGAACCAGGGGTTGTTCCGGATCCAGGCGTTATTGCGCCAGGAAGGGTGGGGCATGGGCAGCACCGCCGGCTCACGGCCTTCCTCTAGGATCGTCCGCCAGTTGGCCACGGTAGCGGTCAGCGTCTTCTCCCGGTGCCACTTCGGCAGGTGGTAACGCTGGGCGTACTGGCCGATGACCAGGATCAGGGAGAGATTCGGCAGGGCCGCGAACACGGACTCGTGCCAGGTCTCCGCACATTCCCGCCGTGGTGGCAGGTCGCCGCCCTTGCTGTCATAGCCGGGGAAGCAGAACCCCATGGGCACGATGGCGAACTGCTCCGGGTCATAGAAGCGTTCCTCGGAAACGGCCAGCCACTCCCTGAGCCGCACGCCCGAGGGGTCGTAGAACGGCAGGCCCTTCTGGTGCGCCTTGTTGCCCGGCGCCTGACTGGCGATGCACACCCGGGCGCCAGCGCCTGCCTGCATCACGGGCCGGGGTTCATGGGGCAGTGGTGGTCCGTGGCGGGGGCAGTCACGGCAGACGCGGCAGTTGCGGATGCGGGGCAGCAGCGTATCCAGTTCGTTCATTGGCTCGTGCCCTCCATTGGGAGGAGCAACCAGGCGGGGAACGGCAGCGCCAGATGCCGGTTCTTGATCCCCGGGGTCAGAACCGGTGTAGTCAGGTTGCTGAGAACGAGCATTATCAGGGTTACAGGCTGGACCATGGGGATACCGTTCAGAGTGGAATACGCAGCGCAGGGTAGCACTGGAGAGTTGATGAGCGTATGGCAGGAGCGACACCCGTTGGCGTGATGCTAATTGCCTGACCTATTCCTGTACTTTATCATGAACAGGGACAATATCCTGTACAGGAGGCCCCTATGGATGCCATCAGCTACACAGCCGCCAGAACCAACCTGGCCAAAACCATGGATCAGGTCTGTGAAGACCATTCGCCGGTGATCATCACCCGGAACAAGTCGCAGTCCGTGGTCATGATCTCGCTTGAGGACTATGAGGCTCTGCAGGAGACTGCCTATCTGCTGCGTGCCCCAAGGAACGCCCGCCGTCTTATGGAATCCGTTGCCGAGCTGGAGCAGGGCGGGGGAGAGGAAAAGGAACTCCTTGAATGAAACTGATCTTCTCCGAGAACGCCTGGGAAGACTATCTGTACTGGCAGAAGACTGACAAAAAGATCCTGAATCGGATCAACAAGCTGATTAAAGAGATCAAGCGGGAACCGTTCGAGGGCGTGGGCAAACCGGAACCCCTCAAGCACAGCCTTGCCGGTTACTGGTCACGGCGGATTAACGAAGAGCACCGGATTGTTTACAGGGTCACGGATGATGCCGTGCTCATTGCTCAGCTTCGGTACCACTATTGATTTAACAGGCAGGCGCGGGAGCGCTGCGCTCTGCGGAGTCAAAGGGCTTCTGCGACCGTGCAAGATTGACAGAAGCGGTTCGCGGTGGTTCCCTGTCCACGTTTGCGGGCGTAGCTCAGTTGGTAGAGCATCAGCTTCCCAAGCTGAAAGTCGCGAGTTCGAGCCTCGTCGCCCGCTCCATTCCCCCGTATTGCCCGCCTCGCTATACTGCCGCCATCCTGATGGCTTGAGTGGTTTCGCCAATGCTTTCTGTTCTCCGGTATCTTCTTCTGGTTATTGCTGCAGGAGTGCTGGCCGGGTGTTCGCTGCTGGCTCCGGATCCCCCCTCTGACCAGAGCAACATCTGTGAGATCTTCAGGGAGCAGCCCGAATGGTATGACTACGCCCGGGCATCCGAGGAGCGCTGGGGTACGCCCATCGCCACGCAGATGGCGTTTATTTACAGGGAATCGTCCTTCCGCAGCCATGTCCGGCCACCACGCCCCTGGCTTCTGGGCATCATTCCCTGGTTCCGCTCGTCCTCGGCCTACGGGTACGCCCAGGCCCAGGATCCAGTCTGGGGTGAGTACGAGGAGGATGCGGGCGGCCTGTTCGCGCGGCGCACCCACATGAAGCACGCCACGGACTTCATTGGCTGGTACAACCGGCGGAGCCATGAGCGCCAGGGCATTCCCCTTTCCAATCCGGAACATCTCTATCTGGCCTACCATCAGGGGCCGGCCGGCTATGAGCGGGGCAGTTACCGGTCCAGGCCGGGTATCCAGAGAATCGCCCGGCAGGTGGAGCAGCGGGCCTGGCGTTATGACGCCCAGTTGAAGGAGTGCGAGTCGGAGTTCCGCTGCCGTCATTTCTGGCAGTTCTGGCCCTTCTGTTCTGAGTAGCCCGCTGTTACCCCGCCAACGGGTTGGCATTACCGTCATTTCAGCCTGAATCCGGTTTTCCCGCCGGCTTGGCTTCGTATAACCTGTCCCGTCAAAGAACAACAGGAAGGGAGCGCCGGTCATCTTGAGAAAACCCATTGCCTGGGTGCTGGCGGGGCTTGTGGTGCTGGCCCTGCTGATGCTGTTGCCACGCCCGGCAGAGCAGCCCGAGTCCACCAGTGCTGGCCCGGAAGACGGGGATCTCCGGGAGGCCATTGAGGAAACCGGCCGCCGCGGAGCCTTGGTGGACGAGGTGGTGTTCACCCAGGAATCGGACGTGGGTCGGATCGCCGGGCTGATTGAACGCGGCCGGCAGCAGGTGTTTGCCCAGGGCATCACCAACATCACCGCCTATCAGCGCCTGCGCGACTCCCGTAAGGGTGACTACGAAACCGCCTATGGCTCCAACACCGAGCTGACCCTCAACCCGGCGGAATTCGAGGAGAACCTCAACCCCTTCAGCAACCGCCGTATCCGTGAGGCCATGAACTGGCTGGTGGACCGCCGGCACGTGGCCGAGGAGATCTATGGCGGCATGGCCGTGCCCCGCTATCTGCCGATGAACACGGCCTTTCCCGATTACGCGCGGCTGGCGGAGACCGCCCGGTCCCTGGAGCTCAAGTACGGCCATGATCCGGAAAGAGCGCGCCGGATCATCGAGGAGGAGATGAAGGCACTGGGCGCGGCTCGGCGGGACGGGCAGTGGTACCACGACGGCGAGCCGGTCACCCTGCGCATCCTGATCCGCACCGAGGATGCCCGCAAACAGGTCGGTGACTATGTGAGCAATCTCATGAGCGATCTCGGGTTCAATGTGCGGCGCCAGTACCGTACAGCCCAGGAGGCCTCGCGCATCTGGATTGCCAGCGACCCCTCCGCCGGTCAGTGGCACATCTATACCGGCAGTTGGGTCTCAACCGCCATCAACCGGGACGTCTCCAGTAACCTGAGCTTCTACTACACCAACCGCGGCCGCCCGGACCCGCTGTGGCAGGCCTATGACCCGGACGAGACCCTGGACAACATCGCCCGCCGGCTGGAACGCCGGGATTACACCAGCATGGAGGAACGCCGCGAGCTGATGGCCGAGGGCATGGAGCTGGCCATGGAGGAGTCCTACCGCATCTGGCTGGTGGACCAGCTCAGTATCATCCCGCGTGCCGCCAACGTGGCTCTGGCCGCGGACCTGGCCGGGGGGATCTCGGGCTCGCGGATGTGGCCCTACACCCTGCGTTACAGGAACCGGCTGGGCGGCAGTATGACCTTCGCCGCGCCCAGCATGCTCACCGAGCCCTGGAACCCGGTGGCCGGCAGCAACTGGCTGTTCGATACCATGATCACGCGGGCGCTGAATGATCCGCCGCTGCTTCCGAACCCCTACACAGGGCTCTACCAGCCCCAGAGCATCCAGGGTGCGGAGGTGACCGTGACCGGGGATACGGTGGCCCAGCGCAGCCAGGACTGGGTGGAGCTGGAGCGCGAGGAAACCATCGAGGTGCCGCCGGAGGCGTGGATCGGCTGGAACGCGGAGGAAAACCGGTTCCGGACAGTGGCGGACGCGCATCCAGACGGCACCACCGCGCGCTCACGCACCCGCATCCGCTACGAGGAAGGCTATCTGGACGGCCAGTGGCATGACGGCACCGAGATGTCCCTGGCGGATCTGGTGCTGCCCTGGATCCTGAATTTCGCCCGGGCGGACGAGAACAGTCCCTTCTTCGATCCGGCGCACGTCCCGCGCTTCCAGGTGTTCCAGCAGTATTTCAAGGGCTGGCGCATCCTCCAGCGTGAGCCCCTGGTGATCGAGGTCTACAGTGATCAGGTCTTCCCGGATGCCGAGACCATCGTGGCCCAGCAGGCGCTGTCGCCATTGCCCTGGCACATGCTGGCGCTGGGCATGCGCGCGGAAGAGGCCGGGGATCTTGCCTTTTCATCCCACAAGGCGGATGCGAACCGCGTGCCCTGGCTCAGCCTGGTTTCCGGACCCAGCCTGGAGACCCTGGAGCGGCATCTGGGCCGCGCACGCGAGCAGGGCTACCTGCCCTATGCCTCGGTCCTCAGGGACATGACCGAGGGTGAGAACCCGGCGGAGCGGCGTTACAGCGCCATCCAGGACTGGTACCGCGAGCGCGGCCATTTCTGGGTGGGTAACGGGCCCTTCTACCTGCATTCCGTGCATCCTGTTGAAAAGACAGTGGTGCTGCGCCGCAACGAAGACTTTGCGGACCCGGCGGATAAATGGCTGGATTTCAGCGAGCCGGAGATTCCCGAGGTGACCCTGGATGGGCCCATGATGGTGCCCCAGGGCCAGTCGGCGACCTTCACCGTGACGATAACCTTTGGCGGGGATCCCTATCCGGAAAAGGCCATCAGGAACCTTGAATACCTGCTGTTCGACGCCGACGGCAATCTCCAGACCCGCGGCCAGGCGGAACCCGCGGGCGAGGGGCGCTGGCAGGTGTCACTGGATGCCGACACCCTGTCGGCGCTGGACGACGGTGCCAACAGCCTGGAGGTGGCGGTGACCTCGTCCCGTGTGGCTCTGCCGGCCTTCGCCTCCCACGCCTTTGCCACGGTTCCGGTGGGGACACGGCTGATGGAGGTGGATGATGAATAGCCGCCTGCGGGATTTCCGCCGTCTTGGCTGGTTCACCCTGCGCCGGGTGCTGGCGCTGTTCGTGACCGTTCTGATCGGGGTCTACCTGACCATCGTCATCGCCAACATGGGTGGCAAGGTGGATGAGCTGCGCAAGCTGCAGATCCGTTCCACCGTGTCCGAATCGGTGCGGGCGGATCCCTCCTTTTCGGAAATGGATTCCGAAAAGCGCAATGAGTTGATCAAGGAGCAGGTGCAGCTGCAGATCGAGCAGCGCAACCTGGATGAACCCTTCATCTGGCGCAGCTTCGACTACCTGGCCCAGGCCATCCAGCTGGACCTGGGCCGCGCCGAGGAGATGCACAGTGATACCGGCTCGCGCGCGGTCTATGACATCATCGTGGAACGGCTGCCGGCGACGCTGCTGCTGTTTGGCACGGCGAACCTGCTGGTGTTCTTCGTCTCCGTCTATGCCGCACTTTACCTGTCGCGACGCTACGGCAGCCGGCTGGACCGCGCCGTTATCGGCCTCGCCCCCAGCTCGGCGGCCCCGGCCTGGTTCTACGGCATCTTCCTGATCCTGCTGTTCGCCTTCGTGGTGCCGGTGCTGCCCGCCGGCGGCATGGTCGCGATTCCTCCGCCCGAGGATCCGTGGGTCTATGCCGGGAGTGTGCTGGAGCATCTGGTGCTGCCGGTCATCGCCATGTTCCTGTCGTCCATCTTCATCTCCATCTACTCGTGGCGGACCTTCTTCCTGATCCACTCCAGCGAGGATTACGTGGAGATGGCGCGGGCCAAGGGCCTGCCCTCGAACCTGATCCAGAGCCGCTACATCCTGCGGCCCACTCTGGCGCCCATCATCACCAACTTCCTGCTGATGCTGATCGGGCTCTGGAGCGGCGCCATCATCCTGGAGCAGGTGTTCAACTGGCCCGGCCTCGGCACGCTGCTGTTCCAGGCCATCGGGCACCGGGACACGCCAGTGATCATCGGGGGCGTGGTGATCTTTGCCTACCTGCTGGCGGTGACGGTGTTCATGCTGGATTTCCTCTACGCCATTCTCGACCCCCGGGTCCGGATCGAGGGAGGTGAGCAATGAACCGCTGGGTGCAGGGGCTGCGTGAACTCAGGGGGTATCCGTCCGCGGTCGGTGGGCTGGCGATCATCCTGTTCCTGGTGGCGCTGTCGCTCTATACCGTCATCACCATTCCCTATTCCGAGGCGCTGGACCGCTGGCGTGGCGGGGACCACTGGCAGATGAACCCGGTCAACGCCGGGCCGGTCTGGGCGGATCGGCTGCTGGGGGGCAACCTGCCGCAGACCCGGGTTGTGGAAAGTGACAATGCTGACGTGCGCGAGGCGCCCTTTGAGGGCGGCAAGCAGGTGCGGATTCCGCTCACCTTTGAGTACGACAACGAGGGCTTCCCCAGCGAACTCAACCTGTTCCTGAACCAGAAGGGCACCCAGCAGGAGGCCTTTGTGCGCCTCACCTGGCACACGCCTTCCGGGGAGACCATCCCATTGGGCGGCCAGCGGGTCTCGGAGGAGGACCGCATCTCCATCTCCCAGAACCGGGCCCTGGAGGGGCGGCTGGGTATGGTGCCGCACGTGGGGCTGTTCGCCGGCGGGAGTGATCCGGCGGACCCGAGGGCGGAACGGGGCGACTACCGGCTCACGGTGGACGCCATGCTGTTTGATCCGGGTGCCGAACTGGAGGCGGACCTGGCGGTCTATGGCCGGGTCCACGGGCTGGCCGGCACCGACTACCAGCGCCGCAACCTGATGCTGGCACTGATGTGGGGCACGCCCGTGGCCCTGGCTTTCGGGCTGCTGGCGGCGGTGGGCACCACGATCACGACCCTGGTGATCGCCGCCACGGGCGTCTGGTACCGGGGCTGGGTGGATGCGCTGATCCAGCGCCTGACGGAGGTGAACATGATCCTGCCCATGCTGCCGATACTGGTGATGGTGGGCACGCTCTACTCCACCAGCATCTGGCTGATGCTGGGCGTGGTCATTGCCCTGGGCATCTTCAGCGCCGGCATCAAGACCTACCGGGCCATGCTGCTGCCCATCCGCGAGGCACCCTACATCGAGGCGGCACGGGCCTATGGCGCGGGCAACGCGCGCATCATCCTGCGTTACATGATCCCGCGCATCCTGCCGGTATTGATCCCGACCTTTGTGACCCTGATCCCGACCTTCGTGTTCCTGGAGGCGTCGCTGGCCGTGCTGGGTCTGGGTGACCCGGAGCTGCCCACCTGGGGCAAGGTACTCAATGACGCCCAGGAGCAGAGCGCGCTCTACAACGGCTTCTATTACTGGGTGGTGGCGCCCGCCGTGCTGCTGATGCTGACGGGGCTGGGCTTCGCCATGTTCGGTTTCGCCCTGGACCGTGTCTTCAATCCGAGGCTGAGAACGCAATGACGGACGCTCGCGAGCGACTGCTGCAGGTGCGCAACCTGCAGCTCCATTACCGTACCCGCCGGGGGACAGCACGGGCGGTGGACGGCGTTGACCTCGATGTGGGGCGCAACGAGGCGCTGGTGGTGCTGGGTGAGTCCGGCTCCGGCAAGAGCTCCCTGGCCAAGGCGCTGATGCGGCTGCTGCCGCGCAACGTGGCCCGTTACAGCGGCCAGGTGATGCTCGGCGGTGACGAACTCATGGGCATGGACGACGAACGCTTCCGTTCCGGTGTGCAGTGGAACCGCATCGCCATGGTGATGCAGGCCGCCATGAACGCTCTCAATCCGGTGGTCCGGGTGGGCGAGCAGGTGGCGGAGCCGCTGCGGGTGCACCGTGGCTGGTCGAAAGCGGCGGCCATGGAGCGGGTGGTGGAGACGTTTGCCATAGTGGGCGTGTCCCGGGACTTTGTAACACGCTACCCCTTCGAACTTTCCGGCGGTATGCGTCAGCGCGTAGTACTGGCCATGGCGCTGATCACCGAGCCGGAACTGGTGATTCTGGACGAACCCACATCGGCGCTGGACGTCCTGACCCAGGCGAGCATCATGAACGTGCTCAAACGCATCAAGCGCGAGCAGGGCACCAGCTTCATCCTGATCACCCATGACGTGGCCACCTCCAGTGAACTGGCGGACCGGGTGGCGCTGATGTACGCCGGCCAGGTAGTGGAGCAGAGCGACGCCCGGGATTTCTTCCACCATCCGGCCCATCCCTATTCGAAGCTGCTGATGGACAGCGTGCCGCGCCTGCACCAGAGCGAGCCGCCGGGCTACATCCCGGGTGAGCCACCGGATCTGATCGACCCGCCGGCGGGCTGTCGTTTTGCGGACCGTTGCCCGTCGCGTTTCGGGCGCTGCAGCGAGGATCCACCTGCTTTCGAGCTGAACGGCGAACGCCGTGTGCGTTGCTGGCTGCATGAGGAGGGCACCGACCATGACGGCTGAGGAACCATTACTCCAGGCGACCAACCTGCACACCTGGTTTGAGCTGCGCCAGTGGGGCTTCCTGCGCGTGGGCTCGGTGCGCGCCGTGGACGGCGTGGACTTCGAGCTGGGCCGCGGCGAGTCCGTGGCCTTCGTTGGCGAAAGCGGCTGCGGCAAGAGCTCCCTGGCCCGGACGCTGCTGGGCCTGCACAACCCCAGCCATGGCGACGTGATCTTTGAAGGGCAGCACCTCAGTGAACTGAAGGGTGAGGCCCGCCGCCAGTACCTGGCACGGGTCGGCTACGTGCAACAGGATCCCTTCGGTGCACTTCCGCCGTTCATGGACGTGCGCCGGCTGCTGTCGGAGCCGCTGATCATCCATGGTGTGAAGGACCGGGACGAGCGTGAGCGCCGCATCTGCCAGGCGCTGCAGGAAGTACGACTGACCCAGGTGGACGAGATCCTGCCCAAGTTCCCGCACATGCTCAGCGGCGGCCAGCAGCAGCGGGTGGTGATCGCCCGGGCGCTGCTGCTGGAGCCGGCCATGCTGATCGCGGACGAGCCCGTTTCCATGCTGGATGCGTCGGTGCGGGTGGAGATCCTCAACCTGCTGCGGCGCATCCAGACGGAGCGTGGGCTGACACTGGCGTTCATCACCCATGACCTCTCAACCGTGCGCCACTACGCCGATCGTATCTTCGTGATGTACGCCGGCCGGGTGGTGGAACAGGCCCCGGTGGAACAGCTCCTGGACAATCCCCAGCACCCCTACACCCGCGCCCTGCTGGCGGCGATTGCGGATGTGGATGCGGACAACGCGCTGGATGAGCGCGACGTGCCGGATGGCGAGCCGCCCAGCCTGTTGCACCCGCCCGAGGGCTGCCGTTTCCACCCGAGGTGCCCCCAGGCCATGGCCGGTCTCTGTGACCGGCAGGATCCGCCCCTGTTCGAGCCGGAGGCCGGGCACTATTCCGCCTGCTGGCTGCAGGATCCGGAGCGGGACTAGACATTGCGGGCCCTTGGAATCCTGCTGATGCTGACGGCCCTGGCGCCGCTGCTGGCCATGGTCTCCGGTGGCCTGGCACCCTCGGTGGTACTCTCGTTGGTTGCCTACGGCATGCTGTTCGCTGGCGTGTTGTGCTTCACTGCCGGCGTTCTCCGCCGCTAGCGGCAGGATCAGGCACTCGGAGATACGGTGCGGGGTCTCTCGGGCGCCAGCAGTAACAGCAGGGAAGCGGCAACAGTCGCGCCGGCGAGGGTTATGCCCAGGCCCGAGGGTGTCATGCCGGCATCCAACGCCAGCCCGGCCAGGACCGGCGAGGCAGAGGTGGACAGCACCATGGCCGCCTGGGCCAGGGAGCGGATGGCGCCGATGTGGGCCACGCCGTAACGCTCCGGCCAGAGGGCGTTGCCGGCCGTGCCCGCGAAGCCCTGGCTCATGCCCGTGAGCGCCAGGTAGAGGAAGGGCGTCCAGCTCGCATGGGTCATGGCCATGACCAGCAGCCCCGCGACCATGGGGTAGAGCCCGATCACCAGGGACCGCCGGGCCCCGATGCGGTCCACCAGCGGGCCGGCCACGAACAGCATCAGGAAGTGGCCGAGGGCGTAGCCGGAGAAGGCCAGGGCGATGTGCTCCAAGGGCCAGCCCCGGATCTCGGCAATGGCGGTCTGGTGGAAGAGGATGGCGGTCACCGTGAAAGGCACGGCCAGTGCACCCGGCAGGGCCATGTAGAGGCCGGGGTCGCGCAGCGCCTGGCGCCGGGTGAAACCAGTGGTCTCGGCGCCGTCCTCATGGCCCGTGGCGCGGAATTCGCGCGGATGGCGGGCATCGCGGGCGAGCCAGCGCATCAGGGGCAGCGCCAGTACGAGCAGGAAGGCGGCGGCCAGCAGCCAGGGCGAACGCCAGCCCCAGGCCGCCAGGATCAGACCCCCGGCCGCCGGCAGCAGTGCCTCGGACAGCGGTAGGCCGGAGACGGTCAGGGCCATGATCTTGCCCCGATCGCGGTCGAAGTAGCGGCTGGCGGCGGTGAAGCCGATGTGCGTCATCATGCCCTGGCCGCCGAGCCGCCCCAGGAAGAAGCCGGGAATCAGAAGCAGCCAGTGCCAGGCGGTACCGAGCAGCAGGGCACTGGTTCCGAGCAGGCCCAGTGCCAGGGTGATGGTGTTGGCCAGGGACCAGCGGTCCACGATGGTCCCGAGTCGCACCAGTACCAGGGCCGAGCCCAGTGTCGCCAGGCTGTAGTAGGTGCCATAGGTGGCGTTGCTCAGCTCGAAGGTGTCGCGCAGGCTGCTGCCGAAGATGGAAATGAAGAAGGTCTGCCCGAACCCGGACAGCGCCGTGGCCAGCAGTGCGAACAGGGCCAGCGAGGGGTTGGTCTGTATGAAGCGTGGCAGGCGCAGGTTCAAGGCGGACTCCGGTGAACAGCGGGAGCGCCATGATAAAGCGCCGGAGTCCGCCGTTACAGGGGCGGCGTCTCAGGGTTCCCCGAAAGCCGAGCTGCGCAGACGGTTCAGAACGGCCATCACCTCATGCAGCCTGGGGAGGGCCAGATCGCCGTCCGGGCGGCGGCTGAGTGCGGTCAACCCTGCCTCCAGCCGCCGGGCCAGCTCTTCCGGGGGCTGATCCAGGCGTGTGCCGGATTCCGCCACCCGTGCCAGCAGCTGGCCGATGGCCCGCACCTGGGAGGGGTCGGCCACCTGCTCAACCGAACGCAGGTCCACGTCATCGCGACCAAAGATCAGGGTATCCGGCCCCCGGGCCTGGATCTTGGTCTTGCCCGGCTTGGTTTCCGGGTTCAGCTGTTTGCCAATCAGGGGGCGCGGTGTTGGCCGGTCCAGCGGGTCCAGGGCCTCGGTTTCGCGCCCGGTGGCGAAGCGCTCGGCCACAGCCCGGGCATCAGCGGTCACGTCATGGGCATGGTAGTCCTGGAGCTGGATCACGGTGTCCGCGCAGTCGAAATAGTCCCCGGAGCCGCCCATCACCAGGATGGTGGAGACCGAGAGTTCATCGCGCAGCTGACGGATGCGGTCCACGAAGGGGGTGATGGGTTCGCTCTCGCGGGCGACCAGGGCCTGCATGCGGCGGTCGCGGATCATGAAGTTGGTGGCGGAGGTGTCCTCGTCCACCAGCAGGGTGTGGGCGCCGGCTTCCAGGGCTTCCTGGAGTGCCGCTGCCTGGCTGGTGGAGCCGGAGGCCAGTTCCGTGGAGAAACGTTCCGTGGTCTTACCGTAGGGCAGGCGGTTGATGTAGGGGGAGAGATCCAGGCCGTGCACGGCGCGCCCGTCCTCCGCCCGGATCTTGGCAGCGCCGCCATCGGTGACCACCTGCTCGCGCCCGTCCCCGGGAACATGGTCATAGACGCCGAGCCCCAGCGCCGACAGCAGGGTGGACTTGCCGTGGAAGCCGCCGCCGACGATCAGGGTGATCCCCTCGGGAATGCCCATGCCGGCGACCGGGCCATGGTTGGGCGTTTCCAGCGTGACGGCCAGTGACCCGGGCGTCTCGAAGGGGATGGCATCGGTCAGCGGCCGGTCATCGACCCCTGAGCGCCGCGGCAGGATCGAGCCGTTGGCCACGAAGGCCACGACCCCGTGCTCCGGAAGCTGGCGGCGCAGGGCCTGCTGGTCCTCCACCACGGCCATGTGCCGCTCCAGTGCCTTCAGATCCAGACGCCGGGCGGTGGCTGCGGCCAGCACCGCCTCGGGCAGTTTCTCGCAGATCAGTTTGCGGGCCTGGTGGCCCATGATGCTGCGCCCGCGCGCCGGCAGGCTCAGGCTCAGGCGCAGTTCCACGTCGCCGTTGTCATCGATCAGGGTTGCCGTCCGGTCCAGCACCGTCTGGTTACCGGCGTCGATGCCCAGCTCCTTCTCATTGCGCGTGGCGTGGCGGAAGGCACGGGCGATGTAATCGCGTGCCGCGCACTGACGCGCCTGGCTCGTGAATACCGTTGATGGGAGCTGCGCCGTGGCGGCGTCCACTCTTGCCCGCACCCGCGAGGGGGCGGCGAACGGATCGGCCTGCACGTGGTCCACGATCAGGGTCCAGCCCTCGAAGCGGTGTTCACCGAGCAGGTCCTTATAGGCCCTGTAGCTTTTACCGTCGAGTCGGGTCAGCAGTGATGCCAGTTCTTTCATGGAGCCTTCCGGTTACAGAAAAAGTACATGCTAACAGAGGGTTGTCGAACGGGTGTTTGAATCCTTTCCGTGACGAGTGTCACATCTCCAACTATATTGCATGCGAATCCGCCACTACGAAAATTCGGAGACCAACACCATGCTTGCCCTGATGCGTCGTTTCACCATCCGCCAGCGTCTGATGGGCCTGGTGGGCGTAGCCTTCCTGGTCCTGCTCGGGCTTGTCCTGATGGTGGCCAATGATTTTGAGGAAGGCCTCTACAACAGCAGCAAGGAGCGTACCCGTAATCTGGTGCAGAGCACCATGACCATGGTGGAGCACTATTATGAACGCCAGCAGGACGGCGAACTCAGTGAATCGCAGGCCAAGCGCCGCGCCGCGGAGGCTGTGCGCAATCTGCGCTATGGCGACGATGACTATTTCTGGATCCATAACATGGATCTTGTCATGGTCATGCACCCGTTCAGTGAGGATCTGGAAGGCAAGTCCCTGAAGGATTACGAGGACCCGAACGGGGTGCGCCTGTTTGCGGAGATGAACAGAACCATCCGCAATGAGGGCGGCGCCGGTTTCGTGCCGTACCACTGGCCCAAGCCAGGGTTTGATGATCCGGTGCGCAAGATCTCCTATGTGGAGCGGTTCGAGCCCTGGGGCTGGGTGATCGGCACCGGCATCTACCTGGACGAACAGGAGGCCCAGTACGCCGCTGCCATGAGTGGTGTGGTGACGCTGGCAGTAATCGGGTTCCTGGTGCTCATCGGTGTGAGCTTCCTGATCGTTCGCAGCGTGACACAGCCCATGGGGAGCGCTGCTGCTGCCATGGAGAGTATCGCCACGGGTGAGGGCGACCTGACCCGGCGTCTGGATGATACCGGCAGCGATGAGGTGGCGCGCGTGGCCCGAAGCTTCAACAGCTTTGTGGCCCGGATCCAGGATATGGTGCGTGAACTTCGGGATGTGGTCGGGACCAACAAGGAAGTAGCCGGCAGCGTCCGCAACTCCGTAACCGAGGCCGGACAGTCCTTTGACCAGCAGAAATCCGAGCTGGACACGGTCGCTTCCGCCATCGAGGAAATGACCCAGACCGTGGATGATGTGGCCAAGCGCATCAGTGAGGCGGCGGATGCTGCGAGCACCGCTAATGACCGCGCCAGCGAGGGTGAGCACACGGCCCAGGAAGCCCGGGACCGTATGGCGAATCTGGTGCAGGAGGTGCAGCAGTCGAGCGACGCCATTGGCAAGCTGGACGAGCATGCCCAGAACATCGGCCAGGTGCTGGATGTGATCCATGGCGTGGCGGACCAGACCAACCTGCTGGCGCTGAACGCGGCCATTGAGGCGGCCCGTGCCGGCGAGCACGGGCGTGGTTTCGCGGTGGTGGCGGACGAAGTGCGTAACCTGGCCAGTCGCACCCAGCAGTCCACGGATGAGATCCGCGAGATGATCAACCAGCTGCAGGAAGGGACCCGCCACGCGGTGGAGACCATGCAGCGCAGCAGCGAACAGACCCAGAGCATGCAGACGAGTGTGGATTCAGCCCGGGAGGCGCTGGAGGCCATCGCCGGTTCGGTCAGCACCATTACCGACATGACCCAGCACGTGGCCACTTCGGCGGAGGAGCAGTCCCAGGCCTCCAACGAGATCTCGGCCAGCCTGAACCATCTGACCACACTGGCGGGGCAGGTCCGGGAGGAGCTCAACAGCATCCAGGAGCAGTCCCAGTCCCTGGGCAGTGCGGCGGATTCCATCGAGTCCATGGTGCGCCAGTTCCGGGTGGACTGAGCCCGGCCTCACTTGATCAGGGAGAGGGTGATGACGTCCATCTGTGTCTACTGTGGCTCCCGCTCCGGGCATGGGGATGACTACACGGACGCCGCGCGCCAGCTTGGAAAGGCCATGGCGGCGCGGGGGTTCGGGCTGGTTTACGGAGGCGCTTCCATCGGCATGATGGGGGTGATCGCGGATGAGATGCTGGCGGCCGGCGCCGCCGTGACCGGGGTGATCCCGGAGTCGCTTCAGCAGAAGGAGGTGGCCCACGACGGGCTCACGGAACTGCTGGTGACTGCGGATATGCACGAGCGCAAGCGCCTCATGGCCGAGCGTGCCGATGCCTTCATCGCCATGCCGGGTGGTCTCGGTACCCTGGAGGAACTGTTCGAGATCCTGACCTGGGGCCAGCTGCGCTTCCACGCCAAACCCATTGGCCTTCTCAACACCCGCGGATACTACGATGACCTGATCCGGTTCCTGGATGGCACCGTTTCCGAGGGGTTTGTGCATCCCCGGCATCGGGCCATGCTGACCGTGTCACAGGCCCCGGAAGACTTGCTTGATGTCCTGTCTTTGCATTAGTTTGTTCTAAATAAAGTCGCAGGAGCCTCCAATGGAGCCGCAGTTCTGGCATGACATCTGGACCGAGCGGAAAATCGGTTTCCACCGTAGTGACATCCACCCCATGCTCCAGAACCACTGGCATTCACTCGGGTGCGAGGGTCTCGATGTACTGGTGCCGCTGTCCGGCAAGACACTGGATATGCGCTGGCTCGCCAGCGAAGGTCACCAGGTGACCGGCATTGAGCTGGACCAGCGTGCCGTGGATGAGTTCTTCGAGGAATGGCAGTGTCAGCCGGCGGTCGACGCGCGCGTTGACGGGCTTGCGGACCATCATTCCGGTAACATCCATCTGCTGGTGGGGGATTTTTTCGGATTCCAGCCGGAGGCGCGCTTTGAGGCGTTCTACGACCGGGCAGCCCTGATCGCCATGCCGGAAGCGATGCGCCCGGACTACCTCAGGAAGCTGGCTTCGCTTGTTGTTGAAGGCGGCGTGGGGATGCTGATCACCTTTGAGTACCCGGACGGCGAGATGGACGGCCCGCCCTTCCCGGTGCGGCGCCCGGAGCTGGACGCCCAGAACTGGTTCCGGGTCGAACAGCTTGAGCGCCAGGAGGTTATCGGATATTACACCCACCTGCAGGAGGCGGGCGTTACGTCGCTGGTGGAAACGGCCTACCGGCTCGAGCGTACAGCCGAGCCGGCGGCATAAGGACTTACCCCAGCGCCTTAAGGGCCGCCTCGTAGTCCGGCTCCTCCCCGATCTCTGATACCAGCTGGCTGTGCAGCACCTTGCCGTTCTCGTCCAGAACCACCACGGCGCGGGCGCACAGGCCACGGAAGGGGCCGGAGGTGAGATTGACCCCGTAGTCCTGCCGGAAGCCGTCGTTGCGGAAACACGACAGCGTAATCACGTTGTCCAGCCCCTCCGCGCCGCAGAAACGCGCCGCCGCGAACGGCAGGTCCGCCGAGATCACCAGCACCGCGGTGTTGTCCAGGCTGCTGGCCTTTTCATTGAAGGTGCGGGTTGAGGCGGCGCAGACGCCGGTATCCACGCTGGGAATGATGTTCAGGATGCGGCGCTGACCCTGCCAGTCACCAAGGGTTTTCTCCTCCATGTCCGGGTTGGTCAGGGTGAAGTCCGGGGCCGTATCGCCGGGCTGGGGCAGGTTGCCGCTGACCTCGACCGGATTGCCGCCAAGTGTGACCTGTGCCATTGCTGTTCTCCCTGTTTCTGTCCGTCTGTTGGAATACCGCCGTTGGGTACGCTGTCACTGTGACCGCGGATGATCCAACAGTGCCACAATGCAGTGCTGGAGCAAAGCCGCTGACCCACCGGGTCTACCTGTCGGGTTAATTGACTTTTACCGGGATTTTTCAAAGTTTATGCCTGACTGGTTGGCATACGGGCGGAACCCCGCTGATAATTACCCCTTCTGTGGTATGGGAGCCCTTTGATGCAGGAAGGAGATCCGGTGTTTTTCAGGGAGGGGCCTGCTACCGACTTACGTCAGATGGATCCCCGGGCACTGCTGACCATCCTCGATAATGTGGATGCGCTCGTCTACGTGGCGGACATGGAAACGCACGAGCTGCTGTTCATGAACGACTACGGCCGGCGCGTCTGGGGTGAACCGGCTGGTCGCAAGTGCTGGGCGGTACTCCAGGATCGGAACAGCCCCTGCCCCTTCTGCACCAACTCCCAGCTTGTGGATGGCGAGCGGGAGGGTGCTGAACCACTGGTGTGGGAATTCCGGAACCAGGCCAACGGCCGCTGGTACCAGTGCCGCGATCAGGCCATCCGGTGGCCGGACGGGCGCCTTGTGCGGCTGGAGATCGCCATGGACATCACCGAGCGCCGGGAGATGGAAGAGGCGCTCAGGGCCGAACGCGAACGCGCGGATGCGCTGGCACGTGAAGATGAGCTGACGGGGCTCAACAACCGGCGGGCCTTTTTCGAGGCGGCGGAGAAGCTGCTCGCAAGGGCCCGTCGCAGCGATCGCCCCCTTTCACTGGTGCAGTTCGATCTGGACTGGTTCAAGCGCATCAATGACGAACACGGCCATGAGGCCGGCGACCGGCTACTGCGCCACATCGGGCAGCTGATCGGCAACTGTGTGCGAGAGGGCGATGTCGCGGCACGCGTCGGTGGCGAGGAATTCGTGCTGCTGCTTCCGGACACGGACCAGGACGAGGCCCGGATCCTGGCCAACCGGCTGCGCCAGTGTCTTTCCGGTTCCTCCGTTGCCTGCCGGGATGCCACGGTCAGCGCCAGTGCCAGCTTCGGTGTTTCCTCCCTGATTCCAGCCGACGATGGCGTTGATGATCTCATGGCACGTGCGGACCGGGCGCTCTACCGGGCCAAGCAGGCCGGGCGGGACTGCGTCTACGGCTGATCCGTCCAGGCCGTGATCAGTGCGTCCGCACTCTCGAAAGCACCCTCCACACGGCCACCCGCCAGCCAGTCGCCGCACAACCCCAGTCTATTGTCCACTGAGCTGAGATACAGTGGCCTGGGCCCGGGGGCCGGGCGTGCGTAGAGCCAGCGGTGCACCAGGTGATCGCTGGTGGGCTGGCCAACCCCGAAGCGCTGGCGGAAGGCGGTGGTCAGTTTTTCGGCTACTATCGCCGGATCGGTGTCACGGTGGGTTTCGGACCAGGTGCTGTTGGCATGGATAACCCACCATTCCGCATTGCCACGAGCGGGTTTGCTGGTGTTCCGGGCGACCCAGCCCAGACTCTCATGGGCCAACTGGATGCCATCAAAGCCAAGTGCCAGAGCCTCTTCAAAGCGCAGTGCCAGAGTCCAGCAGGGCAGCATCCGGAATTGTTCCAGCGCCATGGATGCGACCAGGGATTCCGGGAGCAGGTCCCGGGTCTGTTCGGGCGGAGCCGTAATGATCACGCGTGAGAAGGGGCCATGCGGACCCTGATCGGTCGTCAGAGTCCAGCCCTTAGGGCCCGCCGACACGGCCGTGATGCGGGTTCCGGTGCTGATGGAAAGGTTCCTGGATAGAGAACGGGTGATGGCGGTCATGCGGGGCGTACCAACATAACGCATCGCCTGGTGGAAGCTGTCCACCCCGCTTTCTGAACTTTCATGCCAGAGAGTGGCGTCCCAGAGCTGAAGGGCGTCTGCTCCGGCATACTCCCTCAGAAACGCGTTGAACCTCGGATTGCAAATGGTAAAGAATTGCGCTCCGATGTCGACGCTGGCATCATCCCGGGTGCGCTTGCTGGCAAGCCGCCCTCCCGGGCCACGGCTTTTCTCGTAGATGATGGGCGTGAAACCCGCTTCGCGTGCGCGCAGGGCTGCTGTCAGGCCGGCAACGCCAGCCCCAACAATGGCGATGTCTGTATTCTGAATCATGGTGGGTTATTCGTTGGCGGCGGCGTTATGGATGACCGCGTCCGAATAATCGTAACCAGCCGGGCCCCTGCTGACAAAGAGGCCCGGCTTTTGGAGTTTCAGGTTGAATTCAGAAGGAGGCCTGTATCCAGACCCAGCCCTTGTCCGCATCGCGGTTGAAGGCTTTGTCAGTGCCCTGACTGAAGCCGTCAGCATCGTAGGCGGCATACTTG
The DNA here is from genome assembly GCF_002286965.1 of Halovibrio salipaludis. Taxonomy (GTDB): domain Bacteria; phylum Pseudomonadota; class Gammaproteobacteria; order Pseudomonadales; family Oleiphilaceae; genus Halospina; species Halospina salipaludis. Next base: position 705,855 of record NZ_NSKD01000001.1, read on the forward strand.
GCGCCTACCGAATAGGTCCCGTTGATGCTGTACGTCGCCTGCAATGCGGCTTCAGAACCGTAATCGTCGCTGCTCTCATCGCTGTCAAACTGATGGTAGATCGCCATCAGGTGGACACCACCCAGAGTGCCGGAGAGACTGGTGTAGCTGTCCACCAGCCCGGAATCCGGCGTTGCCAGGAAACGGTCGGTGAAGCCATTGAACGCATGCAGTGTCGCCAGAGGCGTTGCAAAGGCTGAGTTACCGTTGTCACTGCCCAGCATTTCCTGACCGATTTTGAACTGTACGCCTGACACATCGACCCCGGCTTCGAGGCTGTAGTAGCTCTGGTCCAGGCTGCGGGGATTATCGTCATAATCGCTCTGATGGGCGTACTCCAGCGTGTACAGGGCATTTACGCCATCACTGAGCGGTGCATCTCCCGTGTACCGCAGTCCGAACGTCTGTGTGGAGTCATCGGGGTTGTTATCAAGCGCGATCAGGTAGCTGTAGGCCGACACTGCGCCGTAGTCCAGGCCTTCGTATTGCGCATGCAGGATGCCGGTATCCATGGCGAGGTCACCCTTGGGGCTGGCATCCGAAAAAATGCGGTTGGCGTTATAGAGATACCCTGCCGTGATGGTGGTATCCGGCAGTGACGTATTGACCAGCGTTGAGCCGTCAAAGGTCTGCTCGTTCTGGCGCCAGCCCACATTGCCAATAAAGCGGTCGTTATCCAGCTTCAGGCGCTGGCGGCCAACTCTCAGCCTGGTGTTCGTCAGGCCGCTGTACGCGAGATAAGCCTGGTTCAGCTCCGTCTCGGTTGGGTCGGCAACCACTGGGCGGCTGTCTCGACCATTGATTGTGCTGTTGTAGTTTTCAGGGCCGACCGCCGTGACATGTTCCACGTCCATGTAACCTTTGAGGTTGGCGACCTCAGCGGTTTCATAGCCCAGCCTGACACGCAGCGTGGATGCCCGCGCATCATCTGTGAAACCATCCTCGTCCACGTTCTCGTAGCGATAACGCGTGTCCAGTGAGGATGTGCCATTGGCAATGGCATCTGTGATGGGATCCGCGCAGATTCCTCCGGAAAATGCAGCAACAGCAACCACAAGGGGGGCTTTGCCAAGATAGGAGCGCACGGCGGTGGTAATCGGTGATCGCGTTGTCATGGGGTGGGGCCTCCAACGGCCGACTGAGGATGAATTCTCAGCCGAGTATCCCCTCTTAAAGAAATATGGGAAATGATGCTTATCAAGTTTCTGGCTTTATTTCCCTTCAGTATCAGGAAGGTAGGCCTTAAGGAGTAGGGTTTTCGTGTCGGCTGCCAGATTAAGCTGGTGCTTTCGGAGTACTACATCTGCGTGGCATCCACGTATCGACCAGGATCACCTTTCAGCATTGGCTGCTTTCAGGAGTCTCAACAGGGGATAGGTCGTTGTCCAGCGCCGACGATGCATAAAAAAAGGGCCTGCGATTGCTCGCAGGCCCCTCGGCTGTATGGCCCGCCCGATAGGATTCGAACCTATGACCTCTGCCTCCGGAGGGCAGCGCTCTATCCAGCTGAGCTACGGGCGGAGATTGACACCGGAATGGATAGTACCGGTGTCGTTCGACGGCTGGTGCCTTGTGAGCGACGCCATCGAAACAGGGGCAGTATGATAAGGGCCGTTGGCCCGCACGTCCATCCCCAGGTGACATTTCAGTAGTTGAGGGCCGCTGCAAAATGTGCCAGTGTTCAGTGAGAACATTTTTTGCGCAAAACGCTTGCATTCTTTTGGGGAAATAAGAATAATTAGCATTAAGGTGCTCGTTAGCTGCCATGCAGGAGTTGTCATGTACGTGTGTCTCTGTAATCAAATCACTGATCACGAAATCCGCCGCGCGGTCGAGGATGGCTGCTCCAGCATGCGGCAGCTCCGGAACGAGCTCGGTGTTGCTACCCAGTGTGGTCGTTGTGGAAACATGGCCCGGGAGATTCTGAATGAGCACCGCCAGAGCGTGGACCTGGACCTGATCAATGCGCTCGCACGCCCCGCGTAACAGCCTCTACTCCCTGCGACTGGCTGGCCGTTGCTGATCCGTATGTGCTAGTTTTGCGTAATTGAAAACAGACAGACCGGATCAGGAGGCAATTCCCATGAAGGGCGACAAACAGGTCATCCAGTATCTGAACCAGGCGCTGGCGGCTGAGCTGACCGCTATCAACCAGTATTTTCTCCACGCGCGCATGCTCAAGGACTGGGGCATCGACAAGCTGGGCAAAATCGAATACGACGAATCCATCGACGAGATGAAGCACGCCGATCAGCTGATCGAGCGCATTCTGTTCCTGGGCGGTCTGCCGAATCTTCAGGACCTGAACAAGCTGCTGATCGGTGAGAATGTGAAGGAAATCCTTGAGTGCGACCTCAAGGCCGAACACGACGGTATCGCCATCTATCGGGCCGGCATCAAGCATGCTGAATCCGTTCAGGATTATGGTACGCGCGATCTGCTCGCGAGCCTGCTGGCGGACGAGGAGGGCCATGTGGACTTCCTTGAGACACAGCTCGACATGATCGACCGCATGGGTCTCGAGAACTACTGCCAGCTGCAGTCCAGCGGCACTGCCGAGGAAGGCGGCGAATAAAGGAGGCTCGTATCATCGGCCGGGAGCGGGTACAATACGCCCGCTTCTGACGACTGAGGTGTGGTAATGAACAAGCTGACCCGAATTTTCGCAAGTCTCGGCCTCATTGTGGCGCTGGGCGGTTCCGCGCTCACACTGGCGGCTGTTGAGGACCAGATCAGGGAACGCATCAAGCCCACCGGCAATGTGAATATTGCAGGTGAGGAAGGCCAGCAGCGCCAGCAGCAGTCCAGCGGACCGCGCGGTGGCGAAGAAGTCTATGCCGACGCCTGTGCCGCATGCCATGACTCTGGTGCCGCTGGCGCACCCAAGATCGGTGATTCCGGGGCCTGGGCGGACCGTCTGAGCAAGGGGGATGAAACCCTCTATGATCATGCGATCAATGGTTTCAACGCCATGCCAGCCAAGGGCGGCTGCAGTGGCTGTTCCGATGAGGAAGTACAGAACGCGGTTGATTACATGACCGCGGAGAGCGAGTGAACCACGCTGCTAAAACCCGGCAGGGATTTCGGGGTGCCGCGCGCGTTGTCTCTGACAGTTGAGAGCGGTCAATGCGAATAACCGGCTACACAGACTATTCCCTCCGGGTTCTGATCTACCTTTCCCTTCAGGGTGACCGGTTGGCGACGATCCAGGAAGTCGCCGACCGGTATCAGATCTCCAAGAACCACCTGATGAAAGTGGTTCATCAGCTGACCCTCAAGGGTTATCTGGACAGCGTCCGGGGCAAGAAAGGCGGTGTCCGACTCCGGCTCAGCCCGTCGGAAATCAATATTGGTGTGCTCGTTCGGGAGATGGAGCCGGACCTGAATCTCGTGGAGTGCTTCGGGCCGGACAATAACTGCGTGATCTCACCGGTTTGTTCGCTCAAAGGGGTACTGGGTGAAGCGCTGGACGCATTCCTTGCGACCCTGGACCGTTACACGCTGTCGGACATTGTTCCCGGCAAGGACGCGCCCCATCTCATCCGGCTTCTGAACATCCCCACCGAGGGATCGGCAGCCGCCGTGTAGGAGCGACCTCGGTTACGCTCCTTGCGCGCCAGGTCTCTGGCGCACCGTCACCCCCCCGTCATATTCATGAACCGCAGGATCTGAACGTCACCGTCTGTGGTGAAGTGGTGCTCTTTCGGTTTCAGGTCCATGGCGCTGATGATGGCCTCGCGGATGGGCTCGTCATCTTCCGGGTAGCGACGCATAAGCCCCTTCAGGTCCTTCGAGTGCTCATTGCCCAGACACAGCAGCAGGCGCCCTTCCACGGTCAGGCGTACGCGGTTGCAGTCGCCACAGAAGTTGTGGGTGTGTGGGGAGATGAAGCCGACCTTGCTCTGTGAATCCGGCATCCGGAAATAGCGCGAAGGACCCCCGGTATCCGCCGTGCTGGGGATGAGGTCGTAACGCTGTTCGATGATTTCCCGGACCTCGTCGCTGGAGCAGAAGGTCTCATCCCGGGTATGGTCGGAGATCTCGCCCAGCGGCATTTCCTCGATGAAGCTGATGTCGATACCGCGCGACCGCGCGAACTCGACCAGGTCGAGGACTTCGTGGTCGTTGCGGTTCTTCATGATGACGCTGTTGAGCTTGATGCCCTTGAAGCCGGCTTCTACGGCGGTATCAATGCCCCGGATGACCTTGTTCAGGTCGCCGTTACGGGTGATAGCCCGGAATTTTTCCGCGTCCAGCGAGTCGAGGCTGATGTTGAGCCGGTCCATACCGGCGCTTTTCAGGTCGTGGGCCATGTGCGGGAGCTGGCTGCCGTTGGTGGTCATGGCCAGGTCGTCCAGGCCCAGGCCGCCAATGTCCTCGACCAGTTTCACGATGCCCTTGCGGACCAGGGGCTCGCCGCCGGTCAGGCGGATCTTCTCGACACCGAGCTCGCGGAAGATGCGGGCGATGCGCCCGATCTCCTCCAGGCTGAGCACCTGCTGGCGCGGCAGGAACTCCATGTCCTCGCTCATGCAGTAGACACAGCGGAAGTCGCAGCGGTCGGTCACGGAGATGCGCACGTAGGTGATGGTGCGCCCGAACTGGTCGACCAGTGCCTTTTGCGGTTCGGACATCGTGTTCTCCTTACTGCTCGCTCATGGCCTGGAGCTGTACCGGTTCGCCGTCGCGCGTGAAGATGGCGAACTGGTCCAGATTCTCACCGGTGGTGAGGGTCTGGGCCATGCGCGTGAGGTGTTGTTCGGTCTCGTCCTCGGGCGCGGGCTCGCCGTTGCGCCCGGGAAGGACAGCGGTCATCAGGAATTCCCAGTTGGTGCTGACCTGGTCCGCTTCCTCGACAATGTCCTTGAGGCGGGTCTGGGGTGTCAAGGGGAAGTCGCGGACCATCAGGGGCATGAGGGTGCCCTGGTCGTCCATGGCAGCGTGCTCGCCGCTGGCGGTTTTTTCCTGGAGGCGCTGGACGTTGATGAGTACGACCAGGAGTTTGGTGCCGGGGCTGTCCATTTCGGACATTTTCGCCAGGTCGTCGAAAGTGGTGATTCTTGGTTCCGGGGTGAAGGTTTCTACCGTCATTGTGTGCCTCTCGCTCACTGTACCAATGGATTGTCGGCGCCAGCCAGGTCAATTCCCTCGATCCGTGAGCGCCCGGCCAGGATCTGGAGGTACTGGCTGACGGAGCGGCGCCAGACGGATTCCTTCAGGTAAGTGGCGATCTTTTCGTGGACGGCTTCAAAGGGCAGCTGTTCGCCACGCTGGCGTTCGTGCAGCCAGATCACGTGGAAGCCGTAGCGGGTTTCCTGCGGATAGGCTGCGATCTCGCCTTCGGGTAGGCGTTCGAGGGCTTTTTCGAAGTCGTGGGCAGTGTCGCCGGGGCCGATGGTACCCATGTCGCCGCCGGCTTCGGCGGAGGGACATTTCGAGTGTTTGAACGCGAGTCGTGTGAAGCGGCTGGGATCGGCCTGGCAGACGCGGATGATGCGGCGGCAGCGTTCGCGGGCGGCAACGCGGGCGTCGGCGTCTTCGGCCGGGGCCGGGCGGAAGATGTGGGAGACGTGGTACCGGCTGGGGGAGCGGAAGCGTTCGCGGTTGCTGTCGTAGTACTGGCGGCAGGCGGCTTCGTCCGGCTCCGGGTTGTCCAGTTCCTGGTCCAGCAGCATCCGGATCTGTGCTTCTTCCTGGGTTTCCGCGGTCTGGCGGTCTTCGCCGGTGATGCCCTGGCGTTCGGCTTCGGTGATCAGCATCGTGCGGATGGAGAGGGCGCGCGCGGCTTCTTTCCGGGCTTCGTCCAGGGAGGATGCTGGATGGTATTGGACTTCCTGGTCGATGGCTTCTTCGGTGATGGTGCGACCGTTCACCATGATTTCGCCGCCGGCGACTTGCTGTATTGGAATGGCTTGCATAGTTATCGCCTCTGTCTCTGCTGCAGGTCGTCCGCTGCCGGGGATGCTCTCCGGGAACCGCTACAAGCACATCCCTGTGCGCTACGCGGTGGCCATCCATGGCCACCGAGTTTCCCTACGAGCATCCCCGGCACCGGCCGCCCCATGATTGTGGGGATTATTGCGGCCGTACGATCTGGTACCGCCGGGCCACGTATTCCACCGGCCAGCTCCAGATGTGCACCAGCCGGCTGAACGGGAAGGCGGTGAACATGAGCAGGCCGAGGAAGATGTGGGTCTTGTAGATCCAGTGCACGTCCACGATGTACTGCCATGCACCTGCCTGGAAGGTGACGATGCCCTGGGCCCAGTGGGCGAGTTCGAGCATGACGGCGCCGTCCAGGTGGTCCATGGAGACGAACAGGGTGCACAGGCCGGTGATCAGCTGCAGGTAGATCAGGCAGATGATGAAGGTGTCCATGGGGCTGCTGTTGGCGCGCACCCGGGCGTTGAACAGGCGCCGGTACACCAGGTAGCTGAGGCCGGCAAAGCACAGCAGGCCGAAGAGACCGCCGGCGACCATGGCCATGATCTGCTTGGCGCCCGGGCTCATGCCCAGTGAGGTGTAGACCACCGTGGGCGTGAGCAGGCCGAACAGGTGGCCGAAGAACAGCAGCAGGATGCCCACGTGAAAGGCAATGCTGGCCCAGCGGAACGCGGGTGGGTTGTCCAGGCTCTGGCTGGACATGGCCCGCCAGGTGTATTGCCCTCGTTCGTAGCGCAGGAAGCTGCCGAGCAGGAAGACGGTGCCGGCCAGGTAGGGGCCGACGCCGAAGATCAGCTGGTTGATATAGGTTTCCATGGTGTCTCTCCCCTGAATCAGCGTTGGCCGGCGGCCTGGGCGCCGGGGTTGTCCACCCAGCGCACAGGGATCTCGTCCGTGGGTGTGGTGGCGGGGCCGGGGCTGGTGTTGCCGCAGCCACCGCCGGCCGGGTCGTTATTGCCGAGGAAGGTGACCTGTTCCTCTTCCCAGATCTCGTCCATCTTGGTGATGGATTCGTCCGGGCCCTCGTTGGCCGCCAGGTCCCGCATGTCACGGGCCTGTTCACAGCTGCCGCCGATGGCTTCCAGCGCATGGAAGAGGGCGGCATAGGGGGATTCCTTTTCCTCCAGGCGGGCACCGAGCAGCACCATCACGGGCATGGCGTCACCGAGCATGTCGGTGATCTCGGTTTCGTCCTGGGTGGAGAGGTATTCCAGGAACAGCGGGATGTAGTCCGGCAGTTCCTTCGCATCCAGCTCGTAGCCGTGCAGGCGGTAGTGTTCCATCAGGTCGACCATGGCCTGGCCGCGGTCCCGGGATTCACCGTGTACGTGCTCGAACAGGTGCAGTGAGAGGTGGCGGCCGCGGTCGAACAGGCTCACGTAGTTCTCCTGGATTTCGACCAGCGGACGGGCCGCCAGGTCGTCGATCAGCGCCAGAAGCGCGTCACGGGGGGCTTCCCCGAGCCGCGATTCGCTGCGGATGACCTCGGCCAGCTCCGGCAGGGCCTCGTGCATGGGCCCTGTCGGGTAGGCCATGAGATGGGCGATGGCGTGCAGTGTCTTCATGGTGATCTCCTCAGTTGCCCATCTTCTCGACGCGAACGGAAAAGAAGTTGCGCTTGTTGTTGGGCTTGCCGCCGAAGACGTCGGCGTCCTCGCCACCCCCGGCGTTGCAGCCACTGCCGAAGCTGAAGCCGCAGCCACCGCGCTCGGTCTGGCCGTCGTACATGGAGTGGGCGTACTCGCGCTTGTTGGTCGGGATCACGAAGCGGTCCTCGTAGTCGGCGATGGCCATGTAGCGGAACATCTCCTCGACTGTCGCCACGTCCAGCCCGACCCGCTCCAGCACTTCGGTGTCTTCAACGCCATCCACATTGCGCCCGCGCATGAAGGCCCGCATGGCCAGCATCCGTTCAAGGGCGTGGGTGATGGGTTGTTCCTCCCCGGCGGTCAGCATGTTGGCCAGGTAACGCACCGGGATGCGCAGCTGGTCCACGTCCGGGATCGCGCCGTTGTAACCGATGCGGCCGGACTCGGCGGCGGACTGGATGGGCGACAGCGGCGGGGCGTACCACACCATGGGCAGCGTCCGGTATTCCGGGTGCAGCGGGAAGGCGACCTTCCACTCCATGGCCATCTTGTAGACCGGGGAGTTCTTGGCGGCTTCCAGCCAGTCGTCCGGGATGCCCTGGCGCCGTGCTTCGGCCTCGATCTCCGGGTCATGCGGGTTGAGGAAGACGTCCATCTGGGCTTCGTAGAGATCCTGCTCGTTGGGCGTGCTCGCGGCCTCCTCGATGCGGTCGGCGTCGTAGAGCATCACGCCCAGGTAGCGGATCCGGCCCACGCAGGTCTCGGAGCACACGGTGGGCTGGCCCACTTCGATGCGCGGGTAGCAGAAGGTGCACTTCTCGGACTTGCCGGACTTCCAGTTGTAGTAGATCTTCTTGTACGGGCAGCCGGAGACGCACATGCGCCAGCCGCGGCACTTGTCCTGGTCGATCAGGACGATACCGTCCTCTTCCCGCTTGTAGATGGCGCCGCTGGGGCAGGAGGCCACACAGGTGGGGTTGAGGCAGTGCTCGCACAGCCGGGGCAGGTACATCATGAAGGTGTTCTCGAACTGGCCGTAGATCTCCTTCTGCACGCCCTCGAAGTTGTAGTCCTTCGAACGGTGCTTGAACTCGGTGCCCAGGATCTCTTCCCAGTTCGGGCCCCACTCGATCTTTTCCATGCGCTTGCCGGTCAGCAGCGAGCGTGGCCGGGCCGTGGGCATGGTCTTCGAATCGCCCGCCTTCTGAAGGTGGGCGTAGTCGAAGTCGAAGGGCTCGTAATAGTCGTCGATGGCCGGCATGTCCGGGTTGGCGAAGATGTTCGCCAGTACCCGCCAGCGCCCGCCAATGCGGGGCTGGATGCTGCCATCGTCGAGGCGCTTCCAGCCGCCTTTCCAGCGTTCCTGGTTCTCCCACTCCTTGGGGTAGCCGACGCCGGGCTTGGTCTCAACGTTGTTGAACCAGGCGTACTCCATGCCCTCGCGGGAGGTCCAGACGTTCTTGCAGGTCACTGAACAGGTATGGCACCCAATGCACTTGTCCAGGTTCAGTACCTTGCCGATCTGTGCGCGTATCCTCATGTCATGCCCCCTCTGTCCGCATGGCATCGCTGGATTCCTCGTCCATCCAGTCGATGTTGCTCATCTTCCGGACAACGATGAATTCGTCGCGGTTGGAACCGACGGTTCCGTGATAGTTGAAGAAGTAACTCTGCTGGGCGTAGCCGCCGATCATGTGCGTCGGCTTGAGCACGGCCCGGGTCACGGAGTTGTGAATGCCGCCACGGTTGCCGGTGATCTCGGATCCGGGCGTGTTCACGATCTTCTCCTGGGCGTGGTACATCATCGACATTCCCTCCGGGACCCGCTGGCTGACCACCGCCCTTGCGGTGATGGCACCGTTGACGTTGAACGCCTCGATCCAGTCGTTGTCCTCGATGCCGGCCTTGGCCGCGTCGGTCTCGCTCATCCACACGATCGGGCCACCACGTGAGAGCGTGAGCATCAGCAGGTTGTCCGTGTAGGTGCTGTGGATGCCCCACTTCTGGTGTGGCGTGATGAAGTTGAGCACGATCTCGGTGTTGCCGTTGCCCTTCTTGTTCAGGATCGGATCGATCGTCTTCATGTCGATCGGCGGCTTGTACACGCACAGGGTCTCGCCGAAGGCGCGCATCCAGAGGTGATCCTGGTAGAACTGCTGGCGGCCGGTAATGGTCCGCCACGGGATCAGCTCGTTGATGTTGGTCCAGCCCGCGTTGTAGCTGACCTTATCCGACTCGATGCCCGACCAGGTGGGCGAGGAGATGATCTTGCGCGGCTGGGCCACGATGTCGTTGAACCGGATGGTCTCGCCTTCATGGTGGCGGGCCAGGTGCGCGTGCTCGCGGCCGGTCTGTTCGCTCAGCGCCTCCCAGGCCCGGACCGCCACATGACCGTTGGTCTCCGGTGCCAGACTCAGCACGGTCTCGCAGGCGTTGATGGCCGTGCGGATCTTCGGGCGCCCCTTGGTGCTGACGTCCTCGGTCACGCGGCCGTTGAGATCGCCCAGGAACTCGACCTCGTCATTGGTTTTCCAGCTGATGCCCTTGCCGCCGTTGCCCACGTTGTCCAGGAGCGGGCCCAGGGCCGTGAAGCGGTTGTAGGTCTCGGGGTAGTTGCGCTCCACCGGCACGATGCTGGGCATGGTCTTGCCGGGAATCGCCTCGCACTCGCCCTTCTTCCAGTCCTGAACCTCCTTGGGCTGGGCCATCTCCGCCGGGGTGTCGTGGATCTGGGGCAGGGTGGTGACATCGGTTTCCTCGCCCAGGTGGCCCACGCAGAGCTCGGAGAACTTCCTGGCGATGCCCCGGTAGATGTCCCAGTCCGAACGCGACTCCCAGGCCGGGTCCACGGCCGCGGTGAGCGGGTGGATGAAGGGGTGCATGTCCGAGGTGTTCATGTCGTGCTTCTCGTACCAGGTGGCGGTCGGCAGCACGATGTCCGAGTACATGCAGGTGGTCGACATCCGGAAGTCCAGCGTCGTCAGCAGGTCCAGCTTGCCGGTGGCCGCGTCGCGCCACTGCACTTCCTCCGGCTTCTCGGCATTCGGGATACTGTCCAGGTCCTTGCCCTGGAGGCCGTTCTCGGTGCCGAGCAGGTACTTGAGGAAGTACTCGTGGCCCTTGCCCGAGGAGCCCAGCAGGTTGGAGCGCCAGACGAACATGTTGCGCGGGAAGTTGGCCGGGTTGTCCGGGTCCTCGCTGGCGAACTGCAGGCTGCCGTCCTTCAGGGACTGCACGATGTAGTCCTTGATCTCCATGCCGGCTTCCTTCGCCTCGCGCGCGACCTGCAGCGGGTTGCGCGACAGTTGCGGCGCGGAGGGCAGCCAGCCCATGCGCTCGGCACGGACGTTGTAGTCGATCATGGAGCCGTTCCAGTCATCGGCGTTGACCAGCGGTGACAGGATCTCCTCCATCTTCACCGTCTCGTGGCGCCACTGGCTGGTGTGGGCATAGAAGAAGGAGGTGGAGTTCATGTGCCGCGGCGGCCGGTGCCAGTCCAGCGCGAACGCCACCGGCGCCCAGCCGGTCTGCGGGCGCAGCTTCTCCTGGCCCACGTAGTGCGCCCAGCCGCCGCCGGAGACGCCGATGCAGCCGCACATCATCAGCATCTTGATGACGCCGCGGTAGTTCATGTCCATGTGGTACCAGTGGTTCATGGCGGCGCCGATGATGATCATCGACTTGCCCTGGGTCTTGTGGGCGTTTTCCGCGAACTGCTGGGCCACGGTGATGACCTTCTCGCGCGGCACGCCGGTAATGGCTTCCTGCCAGGCCGGGGTGTAGGGTACGTCGTCATCGTAGGAGCTGGCCACGTGGTCGCCGCCCAGGCCCCGGTCGATGCCGTAGTTGGCCACCATCAGGTCGAAGACGCTGGCCACCCGGGCCTTGCTGCCGTCGGCCAGGGTGATGGTGCGCATGGGCACGCGCCGCTTCTGGATCATGTCGTGGCTGGTGTGGGTGAAGTGCGGGTTGCCACCGCCCCCGAAGTAGGGGAAGGCCACCTCGGTTACTTCATCGGATTCCTCGATGTGGCTCAGTCGCAGATGGACGTCACGGCCGTCACCGGTCTTCTGCTCCAGGTTCCACTTGCCCTTGTGCTCGGTCCAGCGGAAGCCGATGGAACCGGTCGGTGCCACCATGCTGTTGCTGTTCTCGTCCCAGGCGATGGTCTTCCAGTCGGCGTTGTCTTCCTCGCCCAGGTTGTCCGCCAGGTCTGAGGCGCGCAGGAAGCGGCCCGGTACCGTGTTGCCGTTCTCTTCGTCCAGCATCACCAGGTAGGGCAGGTCGGTGTAGCGGCGCACGTAGTCGTCGAAGTACTCGCTCTTACCCTCAACGTGCCATTCCTTGAGGATGACGTGGCCCATGGCCATGGCCAGCGCCGAGTCCGTGCCCTGCTTGGGGTTGAGCCAGATGTCGCCGAACTTGGAGGCCTCGGAATAGTCCGGGGTTACGGTAACGGTCTTGGTGCCCCGGTAGCGGGCCTCGGTCATGTAGTGGGCGTCCGGCGTGCGCGTCTGCGGCACGTTGGAGCCCCACATCATCAGGAAGGTCGAGTTGAACCAGTCCGCGGACTCCGGAACGTCCGTCTGCTCGCCCCAGGTCTGCGGCGATGCCGGGGGCAGGTCGCAGTACCAGTCGTAGAAGCTCATGCAGACGCCGCCGATCAGCGACAGGTAGCGGGTGCCGGCGGCGTAGGAGAGCATGGACATGGCCGGAATGGGCGAGAAGCCGATGATCCGGTCGGGGCCGTAGTCGCGCGCGGTGTAGACGTTGGCGGCGGCGATGATCTCCTGGACTTCGGTCCAGTCGGCACGCACGAAGCCGCCCAGGCCCCGACGGGACTTGTAGGCGTGGGCTTTCTGCGGGTCCTGGACGATGGACGCCCAGGCTTGGACCGGGTCGCTGTGCTGCTTTTTCGCGTCGCGCCAGAGTTCGACCAGGTGGCGGCGCACCATGGGATACTTCAGGCGGTTGGCGGAATAGATATACCACGAGAAGCTCGCGCCCCGGGCGCAGCCGCGCGGTTCGTGGTTGGGCAGGCCCGGGCGTGTGCGCGGGTAGTCGGTCTGCTGGGTTTCCCAGGTGACCAGGCCGTTCTTCACGTAGATCTTCCAGGAGCACGAACCGGTGCAGTTCACGCCATGGGTGGAGCGCACTACCTTGTCGTGCTGCCAGCGGGAGCGGTAGCCGTCCTCCCAGCGCCGATCCTCGTCCACGCTCACGCCGTGGCCGTCGGCAAAGGGTTCCCTCTGGCGCTTGAAGAACGTCAGTCGGTCCAGAAAGTTACTCATCTTGATCTCCTCAGGTTTGCCCTGTCCGCGCTGCCTGAACGTTGAGCTTTCTCAATGTCCAGGCTGATGGGCCCTATTCTGGTCAATAAGAAGTATCAGGTCTGCATGGATACCACGAGATAACCGGGATCTACCCCCCAAGGGATAGGAAAGGGTTACACGCGGGTTTCAGTGGGCTCGCCAAGGGTGGCGAGGAGGCCGGCGGCAATGAGGATAAGGCCGATGCTCATCAGGGGGGTAAAGCGCCAGCCGAAGGCGTCCGTGATCAGGGGGGTTGAGACATAGGCAAAGGTGGTCCCCAGGGCGCACAGAACCAGAAGCCCGGTGGTCAGCGCCAGCCGGGGGATGCGGGTCAGCCTGTGCAGGTAGACCACGCCGGCGGCAAAACAGCCGGGAACCACGCCGAGACCCGCGCCCACCAGCAGCAGGTGGCTGAACCGGTTTGCCAGTGCCAGACCGGCCAGTAATGGGATCAGCGCCAGGAAGACCATCAGCAGCACGTTGCCGGGTCTGGCGGAATGGGTGGCCCAGCGGTAGAGCACCCATACCAGAGGGAGGCCGATGGCTGCCGGCGCCAGCAGTATGAGGCTGAACTCTGTGCCGGTGAGCCCGAAGGTCTGCGACACCAGGGTCACAAGCGCCCCGAAAACACCCCAGCTGCCTGCCGCCAGTGCCAGTACCAGTATGGCCAGCGGCAGGGAACTGGACAGGTTCCAGTTCTTGTCTGCGGGCTGCATTGGATGTTGGACCTCATGCATGATGGATGGCATTGCGGTTTCAGTGGCTTGAGTGTCCGCCCAACCGTCATACCGGTCAAAAGGTCATTAGAGGTAGCCGTTGTTGAATTGGTGTAACATGTCTATTACTTTCGATATACGCCCAGTCCGACACGCTTGCTGAGAACCAGATGCGCCTTTTCAGGGATTCGCTGATTGCCCGTATCGGAATGGCCCTGGCGGCCGTTGTGATACTGGCATTGATCAATATTGGGGTTTCGCTGGCGATTTCCGCCAGTGCCCGGGGCGACGCCGCCGCCATCAACCATTCCGGACTGGTGCGCATGGAACTCCAGCGGCTGGTGACCCTGGGGGAGGCCGAGGCTGGGCCGGAGCGCATCCAGGACCAGATGCAGCAGATCACCGCCCGCCTGGAAAGCCCCCTGCTCAACAGTGCCATGCCGGGGCTGGCGCATCCGGTCACGGCACAGTACCAGCGTGTGCGGCTGACCTGGTTGGCCCTGATCCGGCCCGTCTATTCGGAAGTACTCCGTGGCAGCGCCGCGGGTTTGCCACTGAAAGGGACTGCTGTCTTCATTCAGGAGGTGGATGCCCTGGTGGCAGCGCTGGAAGCACGTGCCGAGTCGCGCATTGCCCTTCTGGGCATGGTCCAGGTTCTGTCCCTGATCCTGACCCTTGCGGTTGTGGTGGTACTGTTCCTGGACGTGCGCCGGCGTGTGGTGGAGCCCCTGAACCGGCTTCTGACCATGGCGCGCGCGGCGGCACGCCAGGACTTCAGCCAGCGTACCGGCTTCCGGGGTCAGGATGAGCTGGCCGTTCTGGGCCGGACCTTCGACCAGATGAGTGAATCACTGTCCCGGCGCTACGCGGACCTGGAATCGCAGGCGGCGGCGCGGACCGAGGAACTCGAACGCAGCCACCGCGCACTGCAGCTCCTGCACAGCGCCAGCCGGTCGCTCTATGGCGCCACGGACCTTTGCGAGGGCTCCGTTCCATTGCTGCAGCAGCTGGAAGGGCTTCTGGATATAGGCCCGGTGAGCCTCTATCTGCATGAACAGGAGAATGACGCCTCATTTGAGGCGGTCACCACCTTCGCCCACGCGCGCCCGGAACACTGCCGTTCCTTCAACTGCGATGCCTGCCTCACGGGCTGCCATACCTTTGAGGACCAGCCCGAGGAACACCGCAAGCGGCTGCTTCTGCCGGTGCGTACCGGGGACGATCTGGTGGGAACCCTCGAGGTCTGGTATGAGCGCGACCGGACCCTGCAGCATCACGAACGCCAGCTTCTGGAAACCCTGGCTGACCAGCTCGGCACTGCGGTCTACCTGAGCCGTCGGATGACGGAACAGCAGCGGCTGACGCTGATGGAGGAGCGCACCGTGATCGCCCGTGAGCTGCACGACTCGCTGGCGCAGTCACTCTCCTACCTCAAGATGCAGGTGGCGCGTCTGCAGAAGCTGCAGCAGGAATCCGGTCGTGAGGTCGATGCCCGCGAGGAGGAAGTGATCCATGAGCTGCGCAACGGGCTGAACAATGGCTACCGCCAGCTCCGGGAACTGCTGACCACCTTCCGCCTGCAGTTCGATTCCCCGGGGCTGGAGGAGGCCCTGAACCGGACGGTGAGCGAGTTCAGTGAGCGCCTGGGCTATCCGGTGTCACTGGAGTACGACATGCCGCCACGCATGTTCTCACCGAATGAGGAGATCCATGTGCTGCAGATCGTGCGCGAGGCGCTGGCGAATGTGCTCAAGCATGCCGATGCCACTGAGGCCTCGGTGTGTGTCTACCAGCGCAACGGCTCACTCCGGGTGGTGGTGCGGGACAATGGCGTGGGTCTGCCCGACGGTGGGGCACCGCCGAGCCATTACGGTATCGTGATCATGCGCGACCGTAGCCAGACCCTGGGTGGTGAACTCAGTATGCGCAACCGGGACGAAGGCGGCGCCGAAGTGCGCCTGATGATCCCGCAGAACAACTCCGGCCTGATCCAGGCTTCCTGAGCCCATTGCTCACAGAACAGTAACGGGATGATGTTATGACCCAGACAGACGATAAAGCGCCGGCGCGGATTCTTCTGATTGATGACCACCCCCTGCTGCGCCGGGGCATTACCCAGCTGCTGGAAATGGAGGACAGCATGACCCTGGCCGGGGAAGCCAGCAGCTCAAAGGAGGGGGTGCGCCTTGCCGGGGAGCTGGACCCGGACCTGATTCTGCTCGATCTGAACATGCCGGGAACGGATGGCCATGAGACGCTGCGTAAGCTGCGGGAGGACGGTTTCCCGGGCCGGATTGTGATTTTCACTGTCTCGGATGCCGAGGATGACGTGGTTGCGGCGTTGCGCGCGGGTGCTGATGGTTACCTGCTCAAGGATATGGAACCCGAGGACCTGATGAGCCGGCTGCATCAGGCCGCCGTGGGCAAGCTGGTGATCAGCGACCGGCTCACGACCCTGCTTGCCGATGCCCTGCGCCATCAGCACACGCCGGAGGCGGAGGGACCGGACTACGCCAGCCTGACCCCGCGTGAGAAGGACATCCTGCGCCACATCGCGGAAGGGCTCTCCAACAAGATGGTGGCCCGGCGGCTGGACATCAGCGAGGGCACCGTCAAGGTGCATGTGAAGCACCTGCTCAAGAAACTCGGGCTGCGCTCCCGCGTGGAAGCTGCCGTCTGGGCGGTGCATGAGGGCTACGCCGAAAGCTCATGAGAGGTCGTCGATTGACCCACTTTGGTGATGTGATGATGGTCTCTCAAATGTTGATGGGGGAGGTCTTTAGTGGGACACTTCCGGTACGGTGCGCAAACAGCGATATTTAATCTGGAGCTTGCGCGAAACCAATAAGGAAATTGGCCGATACGCATGTCTGCTTCATCATCCTTGCCAGCCCCTTTTCCTCGTTTTGTTACGTTCATTCGTATCGTCCAATTTTTTGCTGGTCGAATCTATATGAAATCAAACGTAGTGATGACGTCCTAACCCAGGGAGATGATTGCCGTCGTTATAGAGATGTATGGATGGTTTGGATAGCTTGAGTTCGTAAAACATGCACGATGGAAGCTGGAACAGTAGGAGGGAACCCTGTGAGAACACGCAAACACCTGAAGAGCTTCGATTCTGATGAGATCTTACTTGATGGAGAAGAGGCAAGGACGGTGCTTTACTTCATATTCACTGATGCTGAAAAAAACTTGATCGATAGACTGGAGATGGATGAGAAGGCTCGTGGCTATGCGCAAGGACTACTCGTTGAGGCAATTGATGCGTCCTATTCCATTGGCTATTTGGAGAAATTATTTCGAAGCGCTGCGAATCCTACAAAAGGCGCTGTCAAACTTCTGAAGAGCTTCGCCAAGAAAGCGTCCAAGCAGTGGTTTAAGCATGCATCGGCCAGTGACTTACAGAATGTGCGGGTCTACCAGTTCGTCGTGGATCACCTTGCCACCCAGTTTAAAAGTGAGCTCAGGATACTGTTGGCCTCTGAGCGTGAGTTGAAGACCAGTGCATTTTTCGCCTATACAGTACCTCGCCAGGGCTTGATCAAGGTGGTGGGGTGATGGATATGAAGAATCCTGTGGTCAAGTGGTTCGTAGGAGTTTCTGCAATCAGCATTGTTCTGACACTGGCTTTGGTCGCGTATGTCCTGTCAAGCATGTCTATGTCCACATTGGTGTTATGCAGCGCCGGGGAAGGGGGAATACGGATTCCAGCTTCGGTCTGCGAAACCCACATGCGTCTATTCAGATCCTCGGAGTCGGATATAAAGGAACTTCGTTACGGTGGGCTTGATCCTGTTCTGAATATGAAGGATGAACGGAAGTACAAGATCGCCAGGTTTCTTATAGAGAATGGACTGGACGTTGATGAACCCAATCAATACGGCGATGAAGACTCCGATGCAACCCCTCTGCATCTGAGCGTTCTCTACAATGATCCAGAGCGAGCCCGGTTTTTACTGGATCAGGGCGCTGATCCCGATGCGGAAAGCGACAGATTTGATGGCATGACGCCACTGGAATTAGCCCGTCATTTTCGGAGCACGGATAATGATAGGGAGTTTCAGGCGATCATTGAGGTGTTCGAATCCCGGGTATCAAGAGAGCATTGAATGACGCTGCCCTCTCAACGAAGGCGGGATGTTACTTTGCGGTCCCGGGGGTATCAAGGCTACACCGAGACCTCATGAGAGGTCGTCCATGAGGGCGGACAGGGTGGCGCGGCCCCGGCGCTGGTTGGCCTCGGGGTCCTTGTCCGAGTCGCCCTCGCGCTCCACGTGCTCATCCGGCATCTCATCCAGGAAGCGGCTGGGAATAGGCTCGATGACCTCACCGTACTGCTTGCGCTGGCCGGCGTAGGTCAGGGTCAGGCAGCGTTGGGCACGGGTGATGCCCACGTACATCAGCCGCCGCTCCTCCTCAATGGTCTCGGATTCAATGCTGCTGCGGTGCGGCAGAAGCTCCTCCTCCAGCCCCATGATGAAGACGTTCGGGAATTCCAGCCCCTTGGAGGCATGCAGCGTCATCAGCTGGACCCGGTCGCTGTCGTCCTCTTCCTCCTGGCGGTCCAGGATGTCGCGAAGCACCAGCCGGCTGACCGCTTCCTCCAGTGTCTGCTCCGTCTCGCCGTCGTCCTCGTTCGGCTCCATCTGTTCGATGGAGTCCAGCAGGTACCAGACGTTCTCCATACGCTTCTGGGCCTGCTTGGCGCTGGAGGCGTTCTGGTGCAGCCACTCCTCGTATTCCACATCCGTGAACATCCGGCGGATCACGCCCAGGGTGTCGTCGCCGGTTTCGAGCTGTCGGCGGGTGTCGTGCAGGAAGTGGGTGAAGCGCCGCAGCTTCTCCAGCGCACGGCCCTGGATGTGGCTTTCGGCGCCGACCTCATCCAGGGCGCGGACCAAGCTCATGCCGCGCTGGCGGGCGTAGCCGGTGAGCTGCTCAAGGGTGCGTGGGCCGATCTCGCGGCGGGGCACGTTGACCACGCGCAGGAAGGCCACGTCGTCGTCCGGGTTGGTGAGCAGACGCAGGTACGCCATGGCGTCCTTGATCTCGTTGCGCGCGAAGAAGGAGGTGCCCCCGGAGATCTTGTAGGGAACCTGGTAGGCCTGGAGCTTGATCTCCAGCAGCTTCGACTGGTGGTTGCCCCGGTAAAGAACGGCGAAATCCCGGTATTCCGAGCGGCTCCGGAGTCGCTGGTCCAGGATCTCGGAGGCGATGCGTTCGGCTTCGCCCTCCTCATTGCGGCAGCGCAGAACGCGGATGGGGTCGCCCACGCCCAGTTCGCTCCACAGGGCCTTGTCGAATACGTGCGGGTTGTTGGCGATGACGGTGTTGGCGGTGCTCAGGATGCGCCGCATGGAGCGGTAGTTCTGCTCCAGCTTGACGATCTTCAGTGACGGGAAGTCCTCCTTGAGCTGGGCCAGGTTCTCCGGCCGCGCGCCGCGCCAGGCGTAGATGGACTGGTCGTCGTCGCCCACCACGGTCAGGCCCTGGCGATGGCCCACCAGCATGCGCACCAGTTCATACTGGCTCAGGTTGGTGTCCTGGTACTCATCCACCAGCAGGTAGCGGATGCGGCGCTGCCACTTCTGAAGCACCTCCTCGTGATTGCGGAACAGCAATACGGGCAGCAGGATCAGGTCGTCGAAGTCCAGGGCGTTGTAGGCCTTCAGGTAGTCCGCGTAATGCTGGTAGATGACCGCGAAGCGTTCCTCGCGGGCGTCATTGGCCCGGCTCAGCGCCTGGTCCGGCAGCAGCATGGCGTTCTTCCAGCTGGAAATCGTCGCCTGCAGGTCACCGATTTCGAGACCGGTGTCCGCGGCGTGTTCGGCCAGAAGGTCGCGCAACAGCGCACGCGCATCCTCGGCGTCGAAGATTGAGAAGCCGGGGTGATAGCCCACCGCGTCGTGTTCCTCACGCAGGATGGTCAGCCCCAGATTATGGAAGGTGGCCACCGTCAGCCCGCGCGCCGCGCGGCGATCCACCAGCTTGCCCACACGCTCCTTCATCTCCCGCGCCGCCTTGTTGGTGAAGGTCACGGCGGCGATGTGGCGGCCCGGGTAGCCCGCGTACTCGATCAGGTGGGCGATCTTGCGCGTGATCACGCTGGTCTTGCCACTGCCGGCGCCGGCGAGTACCAGAAGCGGGCCGTCCAGGTACTTAACGGCTTCGCGTTGGCGGGGGTTGAGATCGGCCACGGGCTGTCCTCCTGATTGGAGACGTAGTGTAGCATTGAGAAGGTGTTGCTTGATTGGTGCAGGCAGCCGTGATTAAATCCTTGGGCCCGGAATGGGGCAAGGAGCAAAAAGCAAGCAGCAAGGAGAGCAATATGGGCAAACCCGCAGCTACCCTCGGCGATTTTCACGTCTGCCCCCAGTTTGATGGCCCCAAGCCCCATGTGGGCGGCCCCGCCGTGGAAGGATCACCGAATGTGCTGATCGGGGGTCGCCCGGCCGTGCGGCAGGGGGATAGGGCCGTCTGTGTGGGGCCTCCGGATACCGTCAGCGAGGGCTCGCCCACCGTTTTCATCAATGGCCGACCGGCCGCCACCCTGGGCTGCGCCACAGCCCACGGCGGCAAGCTGGTGGTCGGCAACCCGACCGTGCTGATCGGCTGAGGCTGGTACCGCCAGCCTCAGCCGTACCGACCGGTGATGTAGTCCTCGGTCTTCTGCTCACGCGGGTTGGTGAACAGGGTATCCGTGTCATTGAACTCCACGATCTCGCCCATGTGGAAGAAGGCGGTGTAGCCGGCCACGCGGGCAGCCTGCTGCAGATTGTGGGTGACGATGGCGATGGTGTAGCGGTCCTTCAGCTCGTCAATCAGTTCCTCGATGGTGGCCGTGGCCAGCGGGTCCAGTGAGGAGGCCGGCTCGTCCATCAGAATGACTTCCGGGTTCACAGCAATGGCCCGGGCGATGCACAGGCGCTGCTGCTGGCCACCCGAAAGGGCTGTGCCCGGCGTCTGCAGCCGGTCCGAGACTTCCCGCCAGAGCCCGGCGCGCTTGAGTGAGTGCTCCACCAGCTCGTCCAGATCCCGGCGGCTGTTCACGATGCCGTGCAGCCGCGGGGCGTAGGCGATGTTCTCGTAGATGCTCTTGGGGAAGGGGTTCGGCTTCTGGAAGACCATCCCCACGTTGCTGCGCAGCTGGACCACGTCCACATCCGGGTGGTAGATGTCCTCGCCGTCCAGCGTGATCTGGCCCTCGATCCGGACACTCGGAATCAGGTCGTTCATGCGGTTGAGGCAGCGCAGGAACGAACTCTTGCCGCAGCCGGACGGGCCGATCAGAGCCGTCACCTCGTTCTCGTGGATGTCGAGGTTGAGGTCGTGCAGTGCCTGGGTCTGGCCATACCACAGGCGTACATTCTCGGCCTTTACCTTCACGTTCTTTTCGGCGGTGCCGGCCGTCTGGGCCTGGGTACTGGTGTCGGTCTGCCCGGTGGTCATAGCGGTTACTGATTCCGTGGTTTCTGGGGATTCGGTTGTGGCTTCAGAGTACATACGCACCTCGTATAGCGCTACCAGCGGCGCTCGAATTTGCGCCTTAGAAAGACGGCCGTGGCGTTGAGGGTCAGAAGCACCGCCAGCAGCACCATGATGCCGGCGGCGGTTTTCTCCACATAGGCCTGTTGGGGCTCCGAGGCCCAGGTGAAGACCTGCGCCGGCAGCACCGTAGCGGACTCGAAGATGCCGGAAGGCGCCTCCGGAATATAGGCGATCATGCCCACGATGATCAGCGGCGCGGTCTCGCCCATGGCCTGGGCCAGCCCGATGATGGTGCCGGTCAGGATCCCCGGCAGCGAGGAGGGCAGCACGTGGTCGCGCACTACCTGCCAGCGGGAGCAGCCCATGGCGAAGGCGCCCTGGCGGATCGGGTCCGGCACCGCCCGCAGCGCCGCCCGGGTGCTGATGATGATGATGGGCAGCGTCATCAGCCCCAGGGTCAGGCCACCGGCCAGGGCCGAGGAGCGGGGCACGCCGAAGAAGTTGATGAAAAGCGCCAGACCCAGCAGGCCGAAGATGATCGACGGCACCGCCGCCAGATTGTTGATGTTGACCTCGATGGTCTGGGTCAGCTTGTTGTCCGGGGCGAACTCCTCCAGGTAAACGGCGGACATGACGCCAATGGGAAAGGCGAACACCAGGGTGATGCCAAGCACATAGAGTGTGCCCACCGCCGCCGAAAAGATGCCCGCCAGTTCCGGCAACTTGGAATCGCCGGTCGTGAAGAAGCGGGTGTTGAATGCGCTCTGGATACGGCCGCTGTCAGCCAGGGCATCCACCTGTTGGCGGAGTTCCGCCGGCAGGTCATGGCCGTGTTTCAGGTACTGGTCGATCTCGGCCTTGACCGGCACCCAGCGCTGGTCGGTGGTGCCCATCAGGTCCGGGTTATCCTCCATCTCCAGGGGAATGGAGCGGGTCGCGCCACGGGAAGCGATGTCCCGCATGTCACTGTCCAGCGCGAACTGGCCCAGGCGGGCTGAGCGGTCGTTGTACTCCAGGGTCACCTGGACCTGGTGCTGCCAGAAGGCCGTGTACCCTTGGCTGATGATGTCGGTAAAGAACGCCACGATGATGGCGAACGCGATCCCCACCGCACCAATGCAGTACGCCTTGAAGCGCTTCTCGGCGCGGTAGCGGCGGCGGATGTGCGGGTCGTTGGCGGAGCCGGTCAGTCTGCGCGTGCTCATGTCTTGGTTCGCTCAGTCGTATTGTTGCTTGAAGCGCCGCACCATCACTGTGGAGATGATGTTCAGCGTCAGGGTCACAATGAACAGCACCAGCCCCAGCGCGAACGCGGACAGCGTCTGCGGGCTGTCGAAGGACTGGTCCCCGGTCAGGGAGTAGACGATGTTCACGGTCACCGTTGTCATGTCCTCCAGCGGGTTCCAGGTCAGGTTGGGGCGCACACCGGCCGCCATGACCACGATCATGGTCTCCCCCAGCGCCCGCGAGACGCCCAGCAGGAACGCCGAGATCACGCCCGGAAGGGCCGCCGGCACCACCACATTGCGGATGGTTTCCGATCGGGTGGTGCCCAGGGCAAAGGCGCCCTCACGCAGGCTCTGGGGAATGCTGTTGATCACGTCATCCGACAGTGACGAGATGAAGGGAATGATCATGATGCCCATGACGATGCCGGGCGACAGGATGTTGCTGTACGAGGCGTCCAGGCCGAAGAATCCGGCAATGTCCACGACAATGGGTGTAACCGTGATGGCGGCGAAGAAGCCGTAGACCACCGTCGGGATGCCGGCGAGGGTCTCAAGGATCGGCTTGACCACGCCCCGGGTCTTCAGGGAGGCATACTCGGACATGAAGATGGCCGACAGCAGCCCGATGGGCAGCGCCACGGCCATGGCGATGGCGGTGACCATGAAGGTGCCCGCGAACAGCGGGACCGAGCCGAACACGCCGCCTCCGCCCTCGCTGACCTCATCGCCGCGACCCGCTGCTTCCAGGAAGGAGTCGCCCGGTGACCAGACCGTTCCGGTGATGAACTCCCAGACGCTCACTTCCCGGAAGAAGCGCATGGCCTCGAAGATGACCGACAGGACAATGGCGAGGGTGGTCATGATGGAAATCAGGGCCGCGCCCAGCAGGAGCCAGCGGATCAGCCGGTCGAGGGTGTTGCGGGCGCGCAGGGTCGGCCGGATAGCCATGAGCCCGTAAGCGAAACCGGCTGCCGCCGTGATCAGCGTCATGGCGAGCACCAGCTCCGAGGGCAGGGCGATCCAGCCGAGAAGATTGAGCAGGGAAGCGGCAAAGGCCACCCCGATGGCGGGCACCGCCATGGAGACCACTGAGTACCAGCCATACTGCTGCGGCCTTGAATGCAGCCGTGTGCCGTCGGCCTGGGTTGCCATTGCCTTGCGCCGGCCCAGGAAGAAGCCGGCGTAGCCCAGCGGGATCAGCCCCGCGAGCAGGATCAGCGTGGTTTCACCTACGCTCACTGTTGCCTCCCTTTTCTGCAAAGAAAAACCCGGCTGACCGCCATGGGCGGAGCAGCCGGGAAGGGCTTCTCGGTTACTTCGTCAGATCGCTGCGCTTGAGGTTGACCCGCTCAGCGACACGCTCCTGCCACTTGCGACGGGCCTTTTCAGGCAGCGGAATCAGACCTTCCTCGACCAGCAGACCATCCGGGCCGATCATCAGATCATCCATGAAGAGACTGACGTAGCCATCGATGCCGGAGACCACATCGCCCTCGTGGGCCTTCTTGATGTAGAACCAGAGGCTGCGGGCCACAGGGTAGGTTTCCGTGGAGATATTCTCCGTGGTGGGTTCCACGCCATCGATGCTGGCGGCCTTCACACTGTCGCGGTTCTCCTCCAGGAAGCCGTAGCCGAAAATGCCGAAGGCGCTGCGGTTCTCCTGGATGCGCTTGATGATCAGGTTGTCATTCTCGCCGGAGTCCACATAGGCGCCGTCAGAGCGTACGTCGGTGTACTCACCGGGGTAGCCGGCTTCCTCGCTGACCGATGCCATCACCAGTTCCTCGAAGGCATCCCGTGTACCGGAAGTGGTCGGTGGACCCAGGATCTCGATCTCGCGGTCCGGCAGGCTGGAATCGATGTCGCTCCAGTTGTCATAGGGGTTCTCGACCAGGTCACCGTTCTTTGGCACCTCAGCGGCCACGGCCAGCAGGACCTGTTCGCGGGTCAGGTTGAGGTCGTCGTTCTCCGCGCTCTGCGCAAAGACAATGCCATCGGAGCCGATCATGGCCTCGGTGATGTTCTCAACGCCGTTCTCCTGGCAGCGGTCGAACTCGCTGGGCTTCATCCGCCGGGAGGCGTTGGTGATGTCCGGCGTGCCGGCGCCGATGCCCTCGCAGAAGAGCCGGAGGCCGCCACCGGAGCCGGTGGACTCGATGGTGGGGGTGGGATTTCTGGACGTTGCGCCGAATTCCTCAACCACATAGCTGGCAAAGGGGTAGACGGTGCTGGAGCCCACGATCCGGATCTGATCGCGCTCCTGGGCGACCGAGACCGTGCTGGCGCTCATCAGCGCCGCCATGGCGATGGCGGATTTCTTCCAGGTCTTCATGGATACACTCCTCAGGTTGACCCACCTCATCGTTACATCAACGAGTCTACGGGGGGTGTGTGACAGTTTTATGACAACGGTGAAAGAAAAGGTCCGGATGGGACCCGTCTTGGAAACCGCCCCGGCTGGGGGCCGAAGCGGCTTCCGGTGGGGATCAGAAGCTGTAGATGGCGCCGACCATGACGTTATCGTCTGCGTCGTTCTCTTTGTCGTACCAGCCGGCTTCCGCCCACAGGCTCAGCGGCTCGTAGAGTTTGTGTGAAACGCCCAGGGTGAACTCGTCACGTTCCTTGACGGTGGTTTCGTCATCCGGGGAAACCCGCTGGGCGGCGCCGTAGAATTCGGTACGGCCCTGGGTGAAGGTGCCGCGCAGGGCGGTGAAGGTGGTCTCGTCGCCGGCGGGAGCGTTCTCCGCGTTCTCCTGGATTGAGTACTTGGCGCCGAACTCGAACTGGCCGATGCCGTAGACGCCGGCTATACCGTAGGTATTTTCACTGTCATAAGCGGTCAGTGCATCGAAATCGTCGTTTGTGGTGATGTTGCCATCATTATCAACGTAGAGTTGCTCTCCGTTGGCGTTGTAGACCTCACCGGTTGTATCCGCCGCACGGTCATCATAGCCGGCATACAGCCCCCAGTTATTTCCGGTGTACCCACCGGCGATGGAGAGACCTACCTCGTTGCTGTCCTCGCTGCCGGGGCCTTCATCACGCCCCTGGATCCGCGCCTGGGTGCGGAAGCTGAAGCCATTCCAGTCCGGGCTGTAGTAGGCGATCTGGTTGTTCTCGCCGGCGAAGGCCTCG
Source organism: Halovibrio salipaludis (assembly GCF_002286965.1). GTDB lineage: Bacteria > Pseudomonadota > Gammaproteobacteria > Pseudomonadales > Oleiphilaceae > Halospina > Halospina salipaludis. The sequence goes on from NZ_NSKD01000001.1 coordinate 731,309, forward strand.
TCGGAGATCTCGGCGTCCTCGGCGACTTCCGTGGCATCGATGATCAGGTCCTCATAGACGCTGTCGAAGTTGCCGGCCTGGACCTTGCCGAAGTCGCCCTTCACGCCGAGGAAGGCGCTGTCCTGGCTGTCGAAGCCGTCGCTGTTGTCGTCACTGCTGTATTCCAACTCAAGCTGACCAAAGGCGGTCACAGCGTTGCTTACACGGGTCTCGAAAGCAAAGCCAAGAGTGGAGTCCTCATCATCCAGCTCCGTGGAGGCGTCTCCGTCTTCGTTCTTTTCGGAGATCACCTTGGGCTCCACGGTGCCGTAGAGGTTGAAGGTGGTGTTCTCCGCCAGGCTGAGCCCTTCATCCGCGGTGAACTCCAGGGCCTGGGCGCCTGGGGCGGCCAGGGTCGCGGCGATGGCGGCGGAGAGAAGTTGTTTTCTGGTCATGGTGTGCGCCTTTGGTTTGCGTAATGCCAGATTAATTGTGATCCAGCTCTGAATGTCTGTCATTGGGTTCCATCAAAACTTTCTAATGGAAGTAAACCGTTGCCCTGCGGGCTTCCCGCGAGCGTCTGGCGACGAGTCTATGGAGAGGGTATGACACTTTCGTGACATTGAGGAAAGGAATTGCTCCGTTCCGGAAGGGATTTGTGGGACCTGTACCTGAGTGCCCGCATCGCTATAATGGCCACCGGACTTCAAACCCACCGGATACGGTTCCCCATGAGCTCAATCAATCAGGCCATTGCCAATGAACTGGGCATCAGCCAGCGCCAGGTGGATGCCACCGTGGCCCTGCTGGACGAGGGCGCGACGGTTCCCTTCATCGCCCGTTACCGCAAGGAAATCACCGGTTCGCTGGATGACAGCCAGCTGCGCCAGCTCGATGAGCGGTTGCGTTACCGCCGGGAGATGGAGGACAGGCGCGCCACCATCATTGAGACCATCCGGGAGCAGGGCCAGCTGACCGACGAACTGCTGGCCAGCCTCAATACGGCGGACACCAAGGGCCGGCTGGAGGATCTCTACCTGCCCTACAAGCCCAAGCGCCGAACCAAGGGCCAGATCGCCCGGGAGGCGGGGCTGGAACCGCTGGCGGATGCGCTTTTTGATGACCCGGGTCAGGATCCGGAAGTGCTGGCCGGCAACTACCTCAACACTGAGGCGGGTATTGAGGATGCGAAGGCGGCGCTGGATGGCGCCCGTTACATCCTGATGGAGCGTTTTGCCGAGGACGCGGACCTGCTGGCGCGCCTGCGTGACTTCCTGTGGCAGGACGGCCAGCTGCGGGTGCAGGTGGTCAGTGGCAAGGAAGAGGAAGGCGCGCGCTTCCGGGATTACTTCGATCACCGGGAACCGCTGAAGAAAGTGCCCTCACACCGCGCCCTGGCCATCTTCCGGGGCCGCAACGAGGGCGTTCTGCAGTACAGCATCGAGGTGGGCGACCCGGAGGCGGACAGCCGCGCGCCGCATCCGGCCGAGGGCATGATTGCCTCGCACTGGGGCATCCAGAACAGGGAACGCCCGGCGGACCGCTGGCTGGGCGAGGTGGTGCGCTGGACCTGGCGGGTCAAGCTCAGCACCCACCTGGAAACCGACCTCATGGGCAGCCTGCGTGAGCGGGCGGAATCCGAGGCCATCCAGGTGTTCGCCAGCAACCTCAAGGACCTGCTCATGGCCGCGCCCGCGGGCAAGACGGCGACCATCGGCCTGGACCCGGGGCTGCGCACCGGGGTGAAGGTGGCGATCGTGGACGGCACCGGCCGATTTCTCGATCAGGGGAGCATTCACCCGCACGCGCCCCGGAACCAGTGGGACCAGTCCATCGAGCAGCTCGCCGGCTGGTGCCGCCAGCACGGTGTGGGGCTGATCGCCATCGGAAACGGCACCGCTTCACGGGAGACGGACCGGCTGGTCGGGGATCTCATCAAACGCTATCCGGAGCTGGGCGTGACCCGGGTCATGGTCAACGAAGCCGGAGCCTCGGTCTACTCGGCATCCGAGTACGCCTCCCGGGAGCTGCCGGACCTGGACGTGACCATCCGGGGCGCGGTCTCCATTGCCCGGCGCCTGCAGGATCCTCTTGCAGAGCTGGTCAAGATTGAGCCCAAGTCCATTGGCGTGGGCCAGTACCAGCACGATGTCTCCCAGGTACAGCTGGCGCGCACCCTGGACGCGGTGATCGAGGACTGTGTGAACGCCGTGGGTGTGGACCTCAACACCGCGTCCGTGCCGCTGCTGACCCGGGTGGCGGGGCTGAACACGGGCATTGCGGAGAACATCATCCGCCACCGCGAACAGAAGGGCATGTTCCGCAGCCGCCGGGAACTGATGGAGGTCAGCCGGCTGGGGGAAAAGACCTTCGAACAGGCTGCCGGTTTCCTGCGCATCATGGATGGAGAGAACCCTCTGGACGCCTCGGCGGTGCACCCGGAGGCCTACGGCTTCGTTGAGGCCCTGGCGAAGAAGGAGGGCCGTTCCCTGGGCGCGATTATCGGTGATCACGCATTCACCCGCAGTCAGGACCCTGCCAGACTCGCGGATGAGCGCTTTGGTGAGCCCACGGTCCGCGACATCCTGAATGAGCTGGAGAAGCCTGGTCGGGATCCGCGCCCGGAGTTCGAATACGCGCAGTTCCGCGAGGGCGTGGAGACGCTGGCGGACCTGGAGCCCGGCATGAAGCTGGAAGGCAACGTGACCAATGTGACCCACTTCGGGGCCTTCGTGGACATCGGCGTCCACCAGGATGGGCTGGTGCACATCTCCGCGCTGTCCAACGAGTTCGTTAAGGACCCGCGGGATGTGGTGCGTGCCGGGGACGTGGTGACCGTGAAAGTGCTGTCCGTGGACCAGGACCGCAAGCGCATTGAGCTGACCATGCGCATGGGTGATGAGCCCGGGCAGGCCACCCAGGGCAGCGCCAAGCCGAAAAATGCCGGCAAGGGTGAACCCGCCGGGAAAGGGCCGCGTAACAGCTCCGGCGGTCGCGGGTCGAAACCGAAGAAGCCGGAAGCCGGTGGCGCCATGGCGGATGCCTTTGCCCGCGCCCGCCAGTCCGACAAACAGCATTAACCGGGAGTATTGCATGGGGGAACGCCGTTTCAGGGCCCTGGAGTCGATTGCCGGCGGTGACTGGCCGGGATTCCGCAAGGGGCTGGAGAAGGAGGGGCTGCGGGTGGATCCGGAGGGGGCCATCGCGCGGACACCGCATCCGGAAGCTCTGGGTTCCGCTCTCACCAATCCGGCGATCACCACGGACTATTCCGAGTCCCTGCTGGAGCTGGTCACGCCTGTCTGTGAGTCCACCGCTGAACTGATGGCGGCCATCGAGGGCATCCATGCCTATGTTCACCGCCATCTGGGAGAAGAAGCCCTCTGGCCCCTGAGCATGCCCTGCCGGCTGGATGGCGAGCAGAGCATCCCCATCGCACAGTACGGCACCTCCAACATCGGCATGCTCAAGACCGTCTATCGCCGTGGTCTGGCCTGGCGCTACGGGCGCATCATGCAGAGCATTGCCGGCACCCACTACAACTTCTCGCTGCCGGATGCATTCTGGCGGCAGTGGCAGCAGCAGCTGGGCGACCCGGGGCCGCTGGCGGACTTCCGCACCCAGCAGTACTTCTGGCTGATCCGCAATTTCCGCCGCCAGAGCTGGCTGCTGATGTACCTGTTCGGCGCCTCGCCGGCGCTGGACACCAGTTTCATGAACGGCAGCCGTTCCGGCCTGGCGCCACTCGGTGACCGCACCCTCTTCCAGCAGGGTGCGACTTCCCTGCGCATGAGCGATCTGGGCTACAACAACCAGGCTCAATCCTCGCTGGACATCTGTTTCAACCGGCTGGAGACCTACACTGATACCCTGGAAAACGCCATCCACACGACCTGGCCTCCGTATCAGGAGATCGGCCTGTTCCGGGATGGCGAACGCATCCAGATCAATGACAGTGTGCTGCAGATCGAGAACGAGTACTACAGCGCCATCCGTCCCAAGCGTACCACCGAATCCGGCGAGAAACCGCTGCATGCCCTTCAGCAACGGGGCGTGGAATACGTGGAGGTGCGCTGCCTCGACCTCGATCCGTTCTCGGCGGTGGGGGTTAACGAGGACCAGCTGGACTTCATGGACCTGTTCCTTCTGCATTGCCTGGTCAGCGACAGCCCGCTGATCGACGACAATGAATGTGAAAGCCTGGACAACGCCTTCCAGGACGTGGTCCGTCACGGGCGTGATCCGGATGCCCGGTTCTGTTTCGGTGCAGGTGCGGAACCGCTGGCGCAGGCAGGGCACCGGATCCTGGATCAAATGGGGGAGCTGGCGGCGGTGCTGCCGGGGGCTGAGCGCTACCAGGCGGTTCTGGCCACCATGCGGGCCCGGCTGGACGACCCCGCCCAGACACCCTCGGGCCGTCTGCTCAGTGAGCTGGGTGAGGGCCGGGAGCTGGTGGACTGGGGGCTGGCAAAGGCCTCCGCGCAGCAGGCGCAGGTCCGCGCTCAGGCTACGGATGACTGGGATGCACACCTGGCCGAACAGGCCCGCCAGTCACTGGCGGAGCAGAAAGCGGTGGAGGACGCCGAGAGCGAGGACTTCGAGACCTTTCTGGCCCGCTATCTGGCGGAATGAGGGCTGCCCTGTGAACGCTGTCCGCCCTGAGGGTGGCAGTGGCGCACAGTTCTTGAATGTTCAGTTGTTGGACACTGACCCGGCTGTTACCGTCTGTTGCAGAAGGTAACGGAACGTTATCGGTGGCCGAAACCGCATCCGGAGGAACAGGGTCATGGCCAGGAGTGGGGAGCTGGGCTGGGACCTGGAATCGCTGAACAAGGCCTATGACCATGGCTATATGGCGGCGTCCGTTCACATGGAGCCGTCACGCTGCCCCTACTGGACGGATGTGATCCGCGCCGCGTGGGAGGCGGGCTGGGAGGATGGTCACCTGGCCTGCACGATGAAACCGGGCAACAGCACTTCCCGTACCGGGCCGGAGGGCAATGGCTCATCCTCACTGGACCCGTTATTTTCTTCACTATCGGCCTGAGCCTCTTCAGGTTTCTGCTTCAGGGCCGGGATCTCACTGACAAGCCGTTCGTTTACCGCGTTGCGGATATCCGAGCGCAGCGTGTCCTGGCCCTCCGCACTGCGCAGCTCATCCACCGACCGGTCACTTATCAGCATCACCACCTCATGGCGTAGCCAGGGCGTGTGCGCTTCAGCCTTTTTACGCGCCTGTGCCTCATGGAAACGCAGCGTCACTTTTGCCTTGGCGTAACTGCCCGCCTGATCCGGGTCCCCGATGTTGACTACGAAGGCGGGCGACAGTTCCAGGTAGGTGGATGGTGGGCCGTCATCGCCTCCGCCACCCGCGGCGAGTGCGAGGGGTGCGGTGAGAGCCAGCAGTAACAGGGTGAATTGACGCATGAAGGATGCTGTCCGTGATTGTGGGTGATAACTTACACCCCATTGTAGGCGGCCGGGTGCGGTTGTGCATCCGGCCCGAAGGAACGTCACAGGAGTAGGCATGCGATTCAACCGGATTGTTTTCACTCTGATTGCACTGGCCTGTGTGGCGGTGCTGGGGGTGGCGCTTTACATGGAGCACGTGATGGGCCTGGAACCCTGCCCGCTGTGCATGCTCCAGCGCATGGCCTTTGTGGGGGTAGGGGTGGTGGCGCTGCTGGCGGCCCTGATTGGCCCCTCCGGCCCGGGGGTGCGCCTGGGCGGTGGGTTGATGGTGGTCCCGGCGCTGGCCGGCCTGGGACTGGCCGGGCGCCAGCTCTGGCTCCAGAGCCTGCCCGCCGATCAAGTGCCGCCCTGTGGCCCGGGCTATGATTACCTGCGTGAGACCTTCCCGCTCACGGAGGTGGTCCGGATGGCACTGGAGGGCGACGGCAGCTGTGCGGAGATCCAGTGGCAGTTCCTGGGGCTGAGCATTCCCGGCTGGAGTTTTGTGCTTTTCGCGCTTGCCGCGCTGGCGGGAGTCGGCCTGCTGGTGGTTGGCAAAGGGCGGCGGCACGGGTTGCTGGACTGACGATGTTCCGGTAATTTGAAAGCGCACATGGTGTTGAAGAACAACATTAAGGGAACCTGACAGGGTTCCGGAAACACCTGATCCTTTGATGGGAGGGGACTATGCTGGAAGACTGCCGGAATGCCCGGGAGCGGTGGGGCGGTGTCACTGAGCTGGTAGACCGCTGGCTGCAGGCGCGCCAGCAGCTGATCGTCCAGTACTGTGGGCTCAGCAACAACCCGGATTTCAGCCAGACCGGGCGGCTTCACGAACAGCTGTCATCGCTGTGTGAACAGCTTCTGGATTATGTGTCCGCTGGTCATTTCGAGGTCTACGAGCAGCTCATGAACGAGGCCCGGGAGTTCGATGACGGCGGTATCGAGGTGGCCAACCGGGTCTATCCGAAGATCAGCAAAACCACCCAGGAGATGCTGGCCTTCAACGACCTGCTTGAGGTGAGTGAGAAGAGCGAAGAGGACATGCGCGCGATGTACGCCCGTGTCTCACGCCTCGGTGAGATCATGGAGGAGCGTTTCGAGCTGGAGGATCTGCTGATCGAGAACCTCCATAACGCGCATGCCGATCAGGTGGCCTGACCTGGCCCCTACTGGACCTCGATCAGCTCCACGTCAAAGATCAGTGCCTGGTTGGGGCCGATCGAGGGCGGGCCATTCTCGCCATAGGCCAGTTGCGGTGGAATGTAGAACCGATAGCGGTCGCCCTCGTTCATCAGCTGGAGCCCTTCCGTCCAGCCCGGGATGACCTGCTGCAGGCCGAAAGTGGCGGGCTCGCCGCGTTCCCGGGAGCTGTCGAAGACGGTGCCGTCGATCAGTTCGCCGGTATAGTGGACCGTGACACGATCGTCCTCGGCCGGTGACTCACCATCCCCTTCCTCGATCACTTCGTACTGGAGCCCCGAGTCGGTGGTCTTCACACCATCCCGCTGGCGGTTCTTCTCCAGAAACGCTCTGGAGGCGGCCAGGTTCTCCTCGGCATCGCCGCCGCCGCTGCTCTTGCTCTGCTGGCCGGAGGTGTTGCCGGTGGCTTCATCCTGCAGGCGCTTCTGGTAGTTGCTGACGGCCTTCTGGATCTGCTCGTCGGAGAGCCGGGGCTCGTTGCCTTTCATACTGTCACGGACACCGGCCATGAAGGCATCGCTGTTGAGGTCCTGCATATCCTGCTGGATGCGGTCGGCAAAAAGCTTGCCCATGGCATAACCGAGCCGCTGGTCCTCGGACTCCAGGCTTACATCGGATTCGGCACTGCAGCCGACCGCCAGCATCAGGCAGGCGCCGGCGATGGTGCTGCGTTGCAGCGCGAGGGAAGTGCGTCGCGTCATGATGGTTCTCCGTTGGCTTCCTTGATCTCCCCCCACAGTTCAACCAGCGATGCGGCAGTGGCCGGGTCGAGCCCCGGGAGGAGGCTGCCCAGATTATGGCGGGCCAGGGCCGTGCGCGAAAGGCCCGACTGCGTGACGGATCCGTCATCCACGAGGCGCTGCCACCACCAGGCCAGCTCCACCTGTTCGGCCTTCAGCTCCGCCTGCTTGACGGTGTCGCGCAGTGGGGCCGTGGTGTCATTGCCCCTGGGCAGATTCATCCGCAGGGCGCGCAGGTCGGCGGTGACATCGGTGCGCCACTGGTGGATGCCCTCGGGCTCGGTTTGCGGGGCTTGGCGACGGCGGGCGGCACAGAACAGCGCCACCAGGAGTGGGGTCACCGCCAGACCCTGGTTCTGGGCCTCAAGGCACTGGTATGCGAATCCGTCGTGACGCCATAGGGTCAGCACGTACTGCCAGAGTGGATTGTCCAGTGACAGATTGTCGGGGGGCTCCTGCCGTGGCATGGGGTCTTTCCTGTAGAATGCCGCCATGATCGCATTCAATAACCTGACACTTCAGCGCGGCGGCCAGTGGCTGCTTGAGGACTGCTCCGCCACCATTCAGCCCGGGCAGCGGGTTGCCCTCATTGGTGGCAATGGTGCCGGCAAGTCCAGTCTCTTTCAAATGATCCTGGGGGAACTGGCACCGGAAAACGGCGAGATCCAGGTCCCCGGCGGCTGCCGCATCGCCCACATGGCCCAGGAGGTGGGTGGCAGCCAGCGCACGGCACGGGACTTTGTGCTGGATGGCCACGCCGAGCTGCGGCAGCTTGAGGAACGTCTGGCCCGGGCCGAGGCCAGTGGCGACGAAAACGAGATGGTCCGTGTCCATGGTGAACTGGACAATCTCAAGGCCTGGGACGCCCCGCGCCAGGCGGAGGCCCTGCTGCGGGGGCTGGCCTTTACGGATGATGACATGGACCGCCCGGTGGACAGCTTCTCCGGCGGCTGGCGCATCCGGCTGAACCTGGCCCAGGCACTGATGGTGCCTTCGGATCTGCTGTTGCTGGACGAGCCCACCAACCACCTGGACATTGAAGCCTGCTACTGGCTGGAAGGCTGGCTCAAGCAGTACCAGGGCACGCTGCTGTTCATCTCCCACGACCGCGATTTCATGGACCGGGTGGCAACCCATGTCATCCACTTTGAACACTGCAAGCTGTTCTATTACGTGGGCAACTACCACGCCTTTGAACGCCAGCGGGCGGAACGGCTGGCACGCCAGCAGGCGGAGTATGAAAAGCAGCAGAAGCGGGTTGCCGAAATCCAGTCCTTTATCGACCGCTTCCGGGCCCAGGCCAGCAAGGCGAAGCAGGCCCAGAGCCGCATCAAGGCGCTGGAACGCATGGAAACCATCGCACCGGCGCACGTGGATTCCCAGTTCGAATTCCGCTTCCCGGAGGCGGACAAGGTCTCCAATCCACTGCTGACCGTGCGGGGCGGTGCCGTGGGCTATGACGGCGCGCCGCTGCTCAGTGGCATTCACCTGCACCTGCTGCCGGGCAGCCGTATCGGTCTTCTCGGGGTCAATGGCGCGGGCAAGTCCACGCTGATCAGCATGCTGCGCGGGGCCACACCGCTGCTCAGTGGCGAACGTGTTACCGGGGAACATTTCCGGCCGGGTTATTTTGCCCAGCATCAGCTGGATGAACTGGATCTGGACGCCAGCCCATTCCAGCACCTGCAGCGGCTGACGCCCGAGGCGTCGGATCAGTCCATCCGCAAGTTCCTGGGCGGCTTTGGTTTCCGCGGGGATGATGCCCTGGCGAGCATCCGCAACTGCTCCGGGGGTGAGAAGGCCCGTCTGGCACTGGCCATCATCGCCTGGCAGAAGCCCAATGTGCTCTTCCTGGACGAGCCCACCAACCACCTGGACCTGGAGATGCGCCAGGCCCTGACCATGGCGCTGCAGTCGTTCAGCGGTGCCATGGTGCTGGTCTCCCACGATCGCCACCTGCTGCGCAACACGGTGGACACCTTCTGGCGCGTGGCGGACGGTACCGTCACCGAGTTCGACGGCGACCTGGACGAGTACGAACGCTGGCTTGCCGAAGGCGGTGAACGGGCTTCCGGCGGGGACGGAAAGTCTTCAGGTGCCCGGGATGCCGCTCCTCAGCCGGCAGCCAAAGAAAGCGCAGCCGAGCGCCAGGCGCGCAGGAAAGCCGCCGCCGAGCAGCGCCAGAAGATGGCGCCGCTGAAAAAGGAGGTCGAGCGCTGTGAGAAGGAGCTGGAACGCCTTGCGAAGGAGAAATCCGAGGTGGAAGAGGCGCTCGGCGATACCGGCCTGTATGAGGCCGAGCGCAAGGACGAACTGAAGCAGCTCCTGGACCGCCAGGCGGAGCTGGCACGCCGTGAATCCGAGGCCGAGGCGGCCTGGGTGGAGGCCAGCGAGTCCCTGGAGTCACTGGAGGCGGACGCCTACTCCTGAATCACCAGGTCGACATCGGCCTGTTTGACCCGCTCCCGCTCGCTCATCAGGTCGGCCCGTGTCAGCGGGTGCGCCTCCAGCCAGTCAGCCGGCAGTGAAAGGGTGATCCGTGCCCCTTTGGCGCTGAGGCTGAATGGTGGCGGCGCGGCGCCGGCACGCCCGTGCTGGAAGAGCACCGCAAGCCGCAGCATCACCGCAAGCCGTTTGATCGGCTGGATCTCGTCCGGGTAGAGGTGTTCGAACAGCGCGTTGTTGAACTTGCGCCTGTGGGTGCGCACCAGGGTTGCCAGCGCCCGCTGGTCGTCCTGCGAGAAACCCGGCAGGTCCGAGTGGGTCATCAGATAGGCGCCATGCTTGTGGTACTGGGTATGGCTGATGGCCAGCCCGATCTCATGCACCCGGCAGGCCCAGCACAGCAGGTTACGGTAGTCGCTGTTCCCGAGTCCCCAGTCCGGGCCGACCTGCTCCAGCGCCCGCGTGGCAGTGGCCTCCACCGCCGCCGCATGATCAAGGTCCACGGAATAGCGCCCCTGAAGAGCCTGGATGGTGCGTTCGCGCACGTCCTCATGGTTGTCCCGGCCCAGCAGATCGTAGAGCACCCCTTCACGCAGGGCGCCGTCGGCGAAGCTCATGGACTCGATGCCCAGCGACTCAAAGGCGGCGTAGAGTATGGCGAAGCCGGCCGGGAAAATGCTGCGCCTGTCCTCGCGTACCCCGAGGGTATCGAGCTTTTCCGTGCGCCCGATGTCGATCAGCCGCTTGCGCAGTGACTTCATGGACTCCCAGGTAACCCCCTCGCGGCTGAGGTTCAGCTCATTGACCACCCCGATGATGGCCTTGATGGAGCCGGAGGACCCCACGCAGTTGTGCCAGCCCCTCTGGCGGAAACGCTGCTGGATGTTGAGCAGCTCCTGGCGGGCGTGGGTGATGGCTCTGTCCATGCGCTTGCGCGAGATCTTGCCGTCCGGGAAGTAGTTGTTGCGGAAGGACACGCAGCCCATGTGCAGGCTTTCCGTTTCGCGTGCCTCGAAGCGTTCGCCGATGATGAACTCGGTGCTGCCGCCGCCGATGTCGATGACCAGTCGGGGGCCGGCGTCATCCGCGAGGGTGTGGGAGACCCCCAGGTAGATGAGGCGGGCTTCCTCGCGCCCGGCCACGATCTCCACCGGGCAGCCCAGGGTCTCCTCGGCCGACTGGATGAAGTGGTCCGCGTTACGGGCGGCACGCAGGGCGTTGGTGCCCACCACCCGGACCGATTCCGCGTTCATGCTGCGGATGCGCTGGGCGAAGCGCTGCAGGCAGGCCAGGCCGCGTTCCCTGGCCTCGGCGGAGAGGTAGTTGTCGCGGTCCAGCCCGGCACCGAGCTGGACCTTCTCGCCCATTTTCTCAATGGTGCGGATCTCGCCGTGCACCGCCTGGGCCACGACCATGTGGAAGCTGTTGGAGCCAAGGTCCACGGCGGCCAGCAGCCGGGGGGCGTCCTGGGAACTGTGCGGGGAAGTCACCTGTCTTGAAATCCTGCTGAAAGCCCATATATTCTGAACAGCGCCGTGTTCAGGGCTGGTATCTGATTCGGATACTAACCCGCGGAGCGGCCCATGTAACAGAGGGGATCCTCGCGTGTCCCGGTGACAGCCGGTTACGGCGGGCAAATTCCCATTCACACAGCAGCAATTTGGAAGTAGGGCGATGAGCGACAACATTGTGAGCGTGACCGACGGCACCTTCGAAGACGAAGTTCTCAAGTCGGACGTACCGGTTCTTGTGGACTACTGGGCGGAATGGTGCGGGCCCTGCAAGATGATCCATCCGGTTCTCGAAGAGATTGCGGACGAGTACGAGGGCAAGCTCAAGATCGCCAAGCTCAACATCGACGAGAACCAGCAGACGCCGCCGCGCTTCAACATCCGGGGGATCCCGACCCTGATGCTGTTCAAGAACGGCGATGTGGACGCCACCAAGGTGGGTGCACTGTCCAAGTCCCAGCTGACGGCTTTCCTCGACAGCAACCTGTAACGTTTTCGCCCCGGTCTGCCGGGGCGCTGTGATGCACTATGGTGGTTGGTGGACTGATTCTCGCCGGAGGGCGCGGTGAACGGATGGGCGGAGAAGACAAGGGGCTTCTGCGCTTGGACGGTCGTTCCTATGCGGCTCACCTGGCCGACGTGCTGTCTCCGGTGACCTCCGCGGTGGCCGTCAGTGCCAACCGCAATGCCGATGCTCACGGGCAGTGGGCGGATACCATTCTGCCGGATAACGCCTTTGCCGAAGCCGGCCCCCTGGCGGGGCTGGTGGAAGGGCTCCGGTGGGCGCGTATGCGTGGATTCCAGGGTGTGGTTGTGACGCCCTGTGATACGCCACGGCTCCCGCCCATATGGGCGGTCCAGATCCTGGAGGCGGCGCGGCGGCGTCCGGCCATTCCCTGTCTCTCGGACACCGGTGAGCGGCGGCACCCGCTGCATGGCTACTACCCGGTAGCGCTGCTGGGCCGGGTTGAGCGCTATCTCAGTCGTGGCGAACGCCGGGCCCTGGAACTGGCGGAACAGCTGGACGCCGAATGGATGGACTGCAGCGCCATGGTGGAAGGGTTCCTGAACGTGAACGAGCCCGGGGACCAGGCACGGCTCAGCAGCGAGGCGCGCTCAGAGACCGTCTGAATCCGACCAGCGCCGGGCCGCCTCGCGGTCACTGGCCTTCTGCTCCACCCAGTCGCCGTTACCCGCCGCGGTGATTTCCTTCTTCCAGAAAGGTGCGCGGGTTTTCAGGTAGTCCATGATGAACTGGCAGGCCTCAAAGGCATCCTGGCGGTGGCGGCTGCTGACCCCCACAAAGACAATCCGTTCTCCGGCCTGGATCTCTCCCACACGGTGCACGACCTCGGTGCGGTGAATGCGCCAGCGCCGGGCGGCCTCGTCCACCACCCCCTGGATGGCGGTTTCGGTCATGCCGGGGTAGTGCTCCAGGAAGAGACTCTGGACCCCGCTCTGGTCCCCAAGGTCGCGGGCAAGGCCCGTGAAGCTGCAGACCGCGCCGACCGCCGGGGCATCGTCTTCCAGCCCGGCCAGAACCGGCTCGGTTGCCAGTGCTTCGCTCTGGATGCGGATCATTTCAGCCTCCGGTGACCGGTGGGAAGAAGGCCACCTCATCCCCCGGATTCACCGGCGTTTCCTCCCGTGCCATGGCCTGGTTCACGGCCATGAGCACACAGTCGTCGTCCAGCAGCTCGGCCCATTCGTCGCCGCGCTGCTGAAGCTGCTCGCGGATATCACGGACACAGGTGATGCCGTCGGCGGGCAGCTTTTCCTCGCCGATCCCGAGGCGTTCGCGCAGACTGGCAAAGAAGCGGATTGCAATACTGGATTCAGCCATGGAGAAGCTCCGAAAACGGCAGGAAGGAGACTGGATCACCGACTTCCAGGGTCTGGTGCTCCGGAATGATGGCCAGCCCGTGCGACCAGCAGGCACTGCTGAGGACGCCCGAACTCTGGGTTGGTGCTGATTCGAGCCAGGTGCGGCCCTCGATGGAGCGACAGCGCACCCGCTGGAACTCGCGCCGGCTCTGGGGGCGTTCCACCGAGAACCCCGCGGGCATGGTGCAGGGGCGGGGCATGAGCTCGCCGTCCTCTCCCTGACAGGCGCGCAGGAAGGGTCGGCCCAGTACCAGAAAGGTTACCAGGACCGCCGCCGGGTTGCCGGGCAGCCCGAGGACGGGGGTTTCGTTGATATGGCCGAACGCCAGAGGTTTTCCGGGTTTGATAGCCATGCGCCACAGGTCCAGCTCGCCCAGCGCCCGGATGGCATCACGGATGTGATCCTCCTCCCCCACGGAAACCCCGCCGGTGGTGATGATGGCATCCGCCTGCTCCGTGGCCTGAGCCAGTGTGTCCCGTGTGGCCTCCAGAGTATCCGCCATGGTGTGGAACGGGACAGGCTCCCAGCCGGCGGCCCGCACCAGCGCGGTCAGCATGGGCTGGTTGGAGTTGTGGATCTGCCCCGGCGCCAGGGGCTGGCCGGGCGGAATCAGTTCGTCGCCGCTGCTGATGATGGCCACGCGCAGGGGTCGGAAGGTGGTGATCGCCGGCAGGCCGGCGGAGGCGAGCAGCCCCAGGTGCCAGGGATCGAGCCGGGTGCCGGCATTGATCAGGGTGTCGCCGGTATCAATGTCCTGGCCGGCGGGGCGGATGTTCTGGCCGACGCCCGGCGACTGGAGAAGCCGGACCCGCTCGCCTTCGGGTTCGGTGTTCTCCTGCATGACAACGGTATCAGCGCCTTCGGGAATGGCGGCGCCGGTGAAGATGCGGGCGGCCGTGCCGGTCGCCAGGGGCTCGGGTGCCTGCCCGGCGGGTACGCGCTGCGAGACGGGCAGTGTGCCCGCTCCGGCATCCGCCGCGCGCAGGGCATAGCCGTCCACGGCGCTGTTGTTCGCCGGCGGTACCTGCACCGCTGAAACCGGGCTCTCGGCGAGGATCCGCTCGACGGCGTCATCCAGGGGCGTGGTCTCGGTACCGGGCAGGACCCGGGCGGCCTTCATCAGTTGTGTCCGGGCCTCATCCACGCTGATCAGTGTGTCCGTGCCCGCCATCAGTTCGCTCCCCGGGCGGCATCAAGGGGAATTTCGCGGTCCAGTCCGCTGAGGTCACGCTCGGGTTTTCGCTGGACCAGGGCCGAAAAATTGCAGGGTCGGTGGCGGCTGTCGAGCTGGTCGCGCACGATGCCTTCCCAGGCGGTGCGGCAGGCGCCGGTGGAGCCCGGCATGCAGAAGATCACCGTATGGTTGGCCAGCCCGGCCAGGGCCCGGGACTGGATGGTGCTGTTACCGATCTCCTGGGCGGAAAGACGGCGGAATTCCTCGCCGAAACCCTCGATGGTCTTTTCGAACAGCGGGCCCAGCGATTCCGGCGTGCTGTCACGCTCCTGCAGGCCGGTGCCGCCGGTGATCAGCACGCTCTGGATCTGCGGATCCGCGATCCAGCGGCTGATCAGGGCCCGCATCAGGCAGGTGTCGTCCTGCAGCAGGCGCCGCGCCACAATGGTGTGACCCGCCTCCAGCGCGGCATCCACCAGGAACTGGCCGGAACTGTCCTCAGTCGGCCCCCGGCTGTCCGAGATGGTCAGGATGGCAAGGTTGAGGGGCGCGAAGTCACTGGCTGAGGCCATTGGGTCGGGTCTCCTGTGAGGGTTCCTTGATGCTGCCATGATAAGCGCAGCCGGGGGCTGCACCAATGCCTCCTGTGGGGTAAGCGAGGGGGTTTTTGCACTGCCATGGAAAATGGTGTATTTTGACAAAATCCTGAATAAGGCAGGCGGGTCGGTGCCCCACCCATCCGCCAATCCCGGAATCTCCGTTCTGACCCTGGTTTCACTGAATCGCCCCGATTGGCAGAGCCTGGGCAATCCGGAACTTCGCTTCCCCGACAGTCTGACAATCAACTTCATCCTATCCATCCAGACGTAATCCCAGACAATCTATGAATCTGACCGAACTCAAGAAAAAGCCCGTTCCCGAACTCATTGAGGTTGCCCAGGAAATGGGCCTCGAAAACATGGCCCGGTCGCGAAAGCAGGATGTGATCTTCGCGATTCTCAAAAAGCACGCCAAAAGCGGTGAGGACATCCACGGCGATGGCGTGCTTGAGATCCTTCAGGACGGGTTTGGGTTTCTGCGCTCCGCGGACTCCTCCTACCTGGCGGGCCCGGACGACATCTACGTCTCGCCCAGTCAGATCCGGCGGTTCAATCTGCGCACCGGGGACTCCATTTCCGGCAAGATCCGGCCCCCCAAGGACGGTGAGCGCTATTTCGCCCTGCTGAAAGTCAATGACATCAACTTTGGCAAGGCTGATAACTCCCGCCACAAGATCCTGTTCGAGAACCTCACGCCGCTGTTCCCGGAAGAACGGCTGAGGCTGGAGGCCGGTAACGGCTCCACGGAGGACCTTTCGGCCCGGATCCTGGATCTGGTCTCCCCCATCGGCAAGGGCCAGCGCGGGCTGATCGTTTCCCCGCCCAAGGCCGGTAAGACGCTGCTGATGCAGACCATTGCCCAGTCCATTGCCCGCAACTCGCCTGACTGCCATCTGATGGTGCTGCTCATTGATGAGCGTCCGGAAGAGGTGACTGAGATGCAGCGCACGGTGCGTGGCGAGGTGGTCGCTTCCACCTTTGACGAGCCGCCGGCCCGGCACGTGCAGGTGGCCGAGATGGTGATCGAGAAGGCCAAGCGTCTGGTTGAGCACAAGAAGGACGTGGTGGTCCTGCTCGACTCCATCACGCGTCTCGCCCGGGCCTACAACACCGTGATCCCTTCCTCGGGCAAGGTGCTGACCGGTGGTGTCGATGCGCACGCCCTGGAAAAGCCCAAGCGCTTCTTTGGCGCCGCCCGGAACGTGGAAGAAGGCGGCAGCCTGACCATCATGGCCACGGCGCTGGTCGACACCGGCTCCAAGATGGACGAGGTGATCTACGAGGAGTTCAAGGGCACGGGCAACATGGAGGTGCACCTGGATCGCCGCATTGCCGAACGCCACACCTACCCGGCCATCAACGTCCGCCGCTCGGGCACGCGCCGCGAGGACCTGCTGGTCAGCGAGGACGAACTGCAGCGGGTCTGGATCCTGCGCAAGCTTCTGCACTCGATGGATGATGACGTGGCCGCCGTGGAATTCCTGATCGACAAGCTGCGGGACACGAAGACCAACGAGGAATTCTTCCAGGCCATGAAGAAACGATAACCCCGCAGGAGCCTTCATGCAGTACCGGGATCTGCGCGATTTCATTGATCAGCTGGAACAGCAGGGCGAGCTCAAACGCATCACCACCGAGGTGGACCCGCGGCTGGAGATGACCGAGATCGCCGACCGGACCCTGAAGAAGGAGGGGCCGGCGCTGCTGTTCGAGAACCCGACGGGGTACAACATGCCGGTTCTGGCCAACCTGTTTGGTACGCCCAAGCGGGTGGCCATGGGGATGGGGCGCGACAGCGTCGAGAGCCTGCGCGAGATCGGCGAGCTGCTGGCGTTCCTCAAGGAGCCGGAACCGCCCAAGGGCTTCCGCGATGCCTTCGACAAGATGCCCATCTTCCGTCAGGTCATGAAGATGGGGCCCAAGATCAGGCGTTCCGCGCCCTGTCAGGAAGTGGTGCTGGAAGGCGATGACGTGGACCTCTACCAGCTGCCGGTGCAGACCTGCTGGCCGGAGGATGCGGGGCCGCTCATCACCTGGCCGCTGGTGGTCACACGCGGGCCGGAGAAGGAACGCCAGAACATGGGCATCTACCGCCAGCAGCGGATCGGGCGCAATCGCCTGATCATGCGCTGGCTGGCCCATCGCGGTGGCGCCCAGGATTTCCAGCAGTGGCAACAGCAGCATCCGGGCGAGCCCTTCCCGGTGGCGGTGGCGCTGGGTGCTGACCCGGCCACCATCCTGGGCGCGGTTACACCAGTGCCGGATACCCTTTCCGAGTACGCGTTTTCCGGCCTGCTGCGCGGCTCGCGCACTGAACTGGTCAATGCCGGGGTGGGTGATCTGCAGGTGCCGGCCAGTGCGGAGATCATCCTGGAAGGCCACATCTACCCGGATGACACGGCACCGGAGGGGCCTTTCGGGGACCATACCGGTTACTACAACGAGGTGGAGACCTTCCCGGTATTCACGGTGGAGCGCATCACCCACCGGAAAGATCCCATCTACCACAGCACCTATACGGGGCGCCCCCCGGACGAACCCGCGGTTCTGGGCGTGGCGCTGAACGAGGTGTTCGTGCCCATCCTGCGCAAGCAGTTCCCGGAGATCGTGGACTTCTACCTGCCGCCGGAGGGCTGCTCCTACCGCATGGCCGTTGTGACCATGAAGAAGCAGTACCCCGGCCATGCCAAGCGCGTGATGATGGGTGTATGGTCCTTCCTGCGCCAGTTCATGTACACCAAGTTCGTGATCGTCACCGATGATGACATCAATGCCCGTGACTGGCAGGACGTGATCTGGGCGATCACCACCCGCATGGACCCGACCCGCGATACCACCCTGGTGGACAACTCGCCCATTGATTACCTGGATTTCGCATCACCGGTAGCAGGGCTGGGTTCCAAGATGGGGCTGGATGCCACCACCAAGTGGCCTGGTGAGACCGACCGGGAGTGGGGGCGCCCGATTACCATGAGCGACGAGGTCAAACGCCGGGTGGACGAACTCTGGCCCCAGCTCGGCCTCGACTGAACTCCGGCCGCCTGCGCCGCGTACGAGGATACTATGGACGCCAACGCGCAACAGCCGAAGACAGACCTGTTCCATCTCAGCGAGATCGGGCAGGTCGGTAACGACATCTATCAGGTACGGTTCGAGTGGCCCCGGGGCCGCCCCGTGCCCTTCAGTGCCGGGCAGTACCTGGCCATCCATCTGCCCGGGCGGGATCCGTCCTGGTTTTCCATTGCCAGCGCCCCCGGGGCCGAGCAGCTGACCCTTCACATCCAGGCGCCGCCGGAGTGGGCCAGTGCCCATGAAGTCATGGAATACCTGCGTCACGAGGGGTGCGCCCGGATCTCCATGCCCTATGGTGAGGCCTGTCTGAGCGAGCCGCCCGGAGCGCCGCTGCTGCTGGTTGTGGCCGGCACGGGGTTTGCCCAGGCCAAGAGCATCGTGGACTACCTGCGTTTCAGCCGCATGGAGCAGCCGGTCACCCTCTACTGGGGCGCACGCGATGCCGGGGACATGTACCTGCGCGGGACCGCCGAACGCTGGGAGGAGGCCTGGCCGGACTTCCATTTCCGGCCGGTGGTGTGCGAGGCGGATGCGGCCTCGGACTGTCATCATGAACGCCTGGCCGAGGCCATCCTGGCGGATGGCCATGACCTGGGTCAGGTGAAGGTTATCGCCAGCGGCTCACCGGCGATGGTGTACAGCGTTCTGGATGGCCTCACGCCTGCCGGTTTCGACCCGGCCCGCTTCCACTCGGACGTACTGCAGTACGCCCCGCGCGACTGAGGCCTCAGCGCGCCGGGGCACCGCTGCGGCGCCGGGGCTCCGGCATGGGCAGCCTGGGCAGACCGTGGTGCTCAAGAACCCCCTGGCGAAGCAGGCGGACGCTGTCCTCGTAGCGGCCCAGATGGGCGTAGAGCCGGCATAGTTCCGCGGCCGTCTCCTGGCTGTGGCGTACTCCGAGACTGGTCTCCAGGTATTCCCTGGCCTTGCCCCAGAGCCGGTTACGCAGGCTGATGCGCCCCAGCGCCAGCAGCAGTTCCGGATTGTTGGGGCGCTCCTTGAGCCAGCCCTCGGCCGCCAGCAGCTGCTCATCCTCCCTGGGGCCCTGAATGCGGCCGTACAGGTTGATCAGCAGGTCACTCCAGCTGTGGCGCAGGACCTTGCGCAGCAGGCTTTCGGCGCGGGATTCCGCGCCCAGGCGGGCGAGATGGTTGGCGTAGTGATGCACCACGGACTCATCATTGCGCCGGGGCGGCGGCAGCTGATCCCAGACCCGGTCCAGATGGTCCAGGTTGCGCTGTTCCGGGGGCTGGCGTTCCAGCCGCTCGGCGGCCTGGTCGAGCACATTGAGCCAGACTTCCTGTTCCAGAACGGTCAGGCTGCTTTCATCCAGCGCGGCCTGGCGGCGCAGTTCCGGCAGCAGTTCACTGAGCGCCTGCCAGTCCTCGAGGTTGCGGTAGACATTGGCAAGCTGGCGCATCACGTGCGGGTGGTTGGGGGAGTTGCGGCGCAGCCGCAGCAGTGTCGCCAGGGCCTGTTCGTTACGCCCGGCGTTGAGCTGCAGCCGGGCCTGGGTCAGGCCCACCGCCAGATCCGAGCCGGCGGTGCTTTCCCAGGCGAGGCGCAGGAAGCGGTCGGCCTCCTCCTGGTCCCCCTGCTGGTGCGCGGCCTCCGCGGCTGACAGATAATTGATGAGCGGTGTTTCCGCGTTGCCCGCACCCTGCTCAAGCAGTTTGCGTGCCCGTCCCCAGTTGCCCTCGGCCAGCTCCAGCAGCCCCTGGGTGGTCCGGCGCTGGGCACGGCGGCGCCCGCTGTTGCGCCACCACTGGCCCATGGCACCGGGGCTCAGGCGCAGCCCGCGCACAAGCCCCAGCAGCCAGTGCAGGGCCAGGGCCGCCAGAACCACCAGTGACATCCCCACCCAGAAGTTGGTCTCAATCAGCCAGCTGCCGATGCTGATGCGGATGTAGCCGGGATCCTCCGCCATGCCCAGGCTGAGAAGCGTGCCTGCCAGAACGGCGACGAACAGAACAATGAGCAGGGCCCTCATTGGCTGGTCTCCCCATTGTCATCATCCGACTGGGGCGGACCGGATTCGTCGGCGCGGGCCCGCAGCCGGGCCTTGAGCAGTTCCAGGGATTCACTGATGTCCGGCGCTTCGGCCTGGAGGCGTTCATCCCGGAGGTCGCTGATCAGCTCGCGCAGTGCCGAGGCCGTCTGGTTGCTGCTGTCGTACCAGCGCTCCAGCCAGTCCCCGGCACGCCCGAGGGAGCGCCGGTAGACGGCGTTGTCACCGCGCAGCAGGGCGGCGGCGGCCTGTTCGAACATCAGCTGGAGATGGAGTTGGGCCTGGGTCTCCTGCTCGGGGGTCAGCAGGGCCTGGGTGGGCCCGTCCACCCGGCGGATGCGGACCATGCGGTCGAGAACGCCCAGCAGCTGTTGCCACAGGCCGGCATCCGTCTGCTGACTGCTGTTGCTGCCGGCATCGGGCAGTGTGTCGGCACCGTCCAGGGACTGGGCGCGGCCGAGCTCCGGGATCATCCCAATGGCGGCCTCGAGCTGCAGATGGATGCCGGTCCGGTCCACCGGGTCCATGGTGCGCAGCGCCAGGATCTCTTCGGCAAGGGCCTCGCGGATGGGGTGGACACCGGCGGCGTCGATGCCCGCCAGCAGTTCATCGGTGCTTTCCAGAACGCGCAGCGCTCCCTGGTGATCGTTTTCCAGTTCCAGCCGCTGGTTGGCGAGGCGCAGCAGATACTCCGCTTCGGCGAGCAGCCAGTCGGTCCGGGTGCGCTGACCCAGCCCAAGCAGGGAGCGGGCGTTGTGGGCGATCTGGCGGGATTGGGTGTCCAGCGCATCGGCCTGTTCGTCGAGTTTCCCCTCAAGCCGGTTGAGCCGCTGCGCGCGGGCCTCGCTGCCGGATTGCTGAGTCTCGCGCAGGTCGGAGGCCATGCTGTTGAGGGTGTCGAGGCGGTTGCCGAGCTGCTGCTGGGTGCGGTGCTGCTCCCACAGCATGAAGCCGGCGCCGAGCAGGCCCGCGGCCAGGAGGATGATGACCAGCCACAGCGGCCATAGCCGCGCGCGGCCGGGCTGGGGGCTGGGCGTGGTGGTCGCCGGAAGCTGTTTGCTGTTGTCGTTCACGAGTGTCCGTTACTCCGCGTTTGAGGGGGACGCCCTGCAGGCGTCGATCAGCCCGTCCGGGCTCATGGCCGGGGCCACCCGGACGTCGCGAAAGCCGGCGTCCCGGGCCTGTTGGGCCACGCGTTCCACCGGTACCACGAGGCAGCGTTCCCGCAGCTTCGAGTCTGCATTCTGACCCACCTCGAGCAGGCGCTTCAATGTTTCCCCGGAAAGCGCGAGCACGGTGTCCGGGTCAAAGGTGGTGAGGTTTTCCCGGAGCGTGGCCTCGGGCCAGTCGATGGGGGTGCGTTCATACAGTGGCAGGACCTCAACGCGCGCGCCGCGATCCGCCAGGGTATTCCGCAGCAGTTCCCGGCCCCGGTCGCCGCGTGCGATCAGGACTTTTTCGCCCGCCACCGCTTCTGGCTGGAAGGCGGGGCAGCTGAGCAGGGCCTCGGAGTCATGGCCGCTGGGCGGTGCCTGGCCGGGCAGGCCGGCATCACGGAATACCCGCGCAGTGCCGTCGCCGGGCCCCCACCATTCCAGGCCCACGGGCCACTGCGGCCACCAGTCATCCGCCTGCTCCAGAAGCAGACGTGCGGCATTGGGGCTGACCGCGATGATCTTCCGGAAGTTGTCCAGCTCCTGGATCAGACTGCGTTCACGGCCATCCAGGGTCCGGGGCTGGATGGCGATCAGCGGCAGGGCACGGCTCCGGGCGCCGGCCTGCTCAAGCGCCCGGCGTGTTTCCTCCGCCCTGGGTTCCGGACGCGAGACCAGTATCCGGCGTCCGGCCAGTGGCGCGTTATTCGGGCTCGTAACCATAGACCTCCGCCAGTATGGCGCCGGCACCTTCCTCCAGCAGCTGTTCGGCAAGCTGGCGGCCCAGTTCCTCACCGCCGCTGCGGTGGCTGCGGCCCTCAACCTGATGGACACGACTGCCGTCGGGGGCGGCGACCAGGCCACGCAGGTGGAGTTGATCCCCTTCCAGTTCGGCATAGGCCCCGATGGGCACCTGGCAGCCTCCTTCCAGGCGGGTGTTCAGGGCGCGTTCCGCGAGTACCCGGTCCCGGGAGTCGGCATGGATAAGCGGTTCCAGCATCGCGATGAGCTCGGCGTCGTCCCTGCGGCATTCAATGCCCAGTGCGCCCTGGCCGACCGCCGGCAGGCTGATCTCCGGCGGGATCTCGTAGCGGATGCGTTCGTCGAAGCCCAGCCGGCGCAGGCCGGAGGTGGCCAGCACAATGGCGTCGTACTGGCCGTCATCGAGCTTGGCCAGGCGCGTGTTGACGTTGCCGCGCAGGGTTTCGATCCGGCAGTCGGGCCGGTGCGCGGCGAGCTGCGCCTGGCGGCGCAGGCTGGAGGTGCCGATAACGGCGCCTTCGGGCAGGGCGTCCACATCCGCATGATGGTTGCTCACGAAAGCGTCCGTGGGGGCGCCCCGTTCACAGATGGCCATGAGCCCCAGGCCCTCGGGGAAGACCATCGGAACGTCCTTCATGGAGTGCACGGCGATGTCCGCGCGACCGTCCAGCATGGCTTCCTCGAGTTCCTTCACGAACAGGGCCTTGCCACCGATCTTGGCCAGCGGCACGTCCAGGATCTTGTCGCCACGGGTCTTGATGCCCACCAGCTCGACGCTCAGCCCTGGATGGGCCTGTTCCAGCCGGCTCTTGATGTGTTCGGCCTGCCACAGGGCAAGCTGGCTCCGGCGGGTGGCGATGCGCAGGGTGTCTCGGGCCATGAAGCGGCGGTTCCTCGATGTCGGAATGGTTTCGGGTCTTCCCTAGGGTACCGTTTACAGCGGCGGATGTCGCCCGCCAGGGTCAGCTCTCGAGATAATCCCGCACGCCCGTGGCATGCCGGCGGCTGACCCGAAGGCGCGTGCCGGCGGGGTCCGACAGCTGGGCCAGGTGGCCGGACTGGGTCCGGGTGAGCGCCTCCAGGTAGCGGCGGTTGACCAGGGTGTGGCGGTGGATACGCAGCAGGTGTTCGCCGTGGGCCTGCTCCAGTTCGCGCAGGCTGTAATCGCACAGGGTTTCGCCGCGGTCATGGACCAGGGTCACGTACTTGTTGTCGGCACTGGCGTAGTAGAGCCGGTCGAGCTCAACGCGCTCCACGCCCGCCTGGTTGCGGACCACAATGGCGGGGTTGTCCTGTGGCGCAAACTGCCGGCTCTGCGGGCGATTGACGCGGCCAGCCCTGGTCAGCGCACTGGCCAGGGCCTCCCGGCGTACCGGTTTGACCAGGTAGTCCGTGGCGTCGACCCGGAAGGCGCTCAGGGCGTAGTCGTCATAGGCGGTGCAGAAGATCACTGCCGGTGGTGTGGCCTGGGCGGTCAGCTCCCGGGCTGCGTCCATTCCGTCCATGCCCGGCATCCGCACATCCATGAGTACGATGTCGGGTCGGTGTTCCGCTGCCTTTTCCAGGGCCTCGGTTCCGTTGCCGGCCTCGGCGCAGACCCGGCAGTCTTCCATGGCTTCCAGCAGCCGTCGCAGCCGATCCCGGGCGGGGGCCTCGTCGTCCACGATCAGGACCCGATGTTCCGTCATGCCTTGTTCTCCCTGTTCCCTGGCAGTCTCAGCGTCACGGTGAAGTGGTCACTGCCCTGGCTGGCCTTGAGGGCCGCGGTGTCTCCGTAGACCGCCTGCAGCCGGGCCCGGATGTTCTCCAGGGCCATGCGCTGGCCCTGGTGGCGGCCCGCCTGGTCGCTGGCCAGGGGGTTGTGGATCAGTATATAGAGCCAGCGCCGGGTCCGTTCGGACTCCACCCGGATGGTACCACCCCCGGTCAGTGGCTGGATGCCGTGATAGACCGCGTTCTCCATCAGGGGCTGCAGGATCAGCGGCGGTACCGGCAGTTCGCTGGCGCTGTCGTCCAGGTGCCAGTCCACTTCCAGGCGCGGGCCCAGGCGCAGCTTTTCAATGGCGAGGTAGCGCTCGCACAGGCGCAGCTCCTCGGACAGAGGGATCAGGCGGGTCCCGGCGGTATTCAGGCTGACCCGGAAGAGATCGGAAAGATCCAGCACCACCTCCTCGGCGTGTTCCGGATCGGAGGCGATCAGGCTGGCGATGGTGTTCATGCTGTTGAACAGGAAGTGGGGCTGGATGCGCGCCTGGAGCGCGGCGAGGCGGGCCTCAACTTCCGCTTCCTCCTGGCGGCGGCGCTGGTACTGCAGGTGGAAGTAACGCAGCACCATCAGGGTGATCAGCGCCGCCATGAGCAGGTTGCGCAGCAGCGTGAAGGGGGCGTCCAACGGCGAGAGCGCGGGGTTGAGAAGCCATTGGCCGAACAGTGTGAAGGCGGCGGTGTCCACCAGTACCAGCAGGGTGATGGCCACGGTGGCCAGTGGCACCCCCAGGGATTCGAGCTGGCGCCTGAGCGCGCAGATGAGGCCGGCGGCGGTGAGGGTGACCCACTGCGCCAGCAGCGAGGCCAGGCCCAGGTAGTGCCAGTCCAGCAGGCCACTGGAAGGCCGGGCCAGTGCGAACAGCAGCACCACCAGCTCGGTGGTGAGCACCAGCAGGAACACGGCCCGGACCTGGCAGAGATCCGGGATGAAGCCGCCGTCGTGTTGTGGCTCCTGGCTCTGGTTCATGGTGACATAGGGCGCCGGATTGGAAGGCTGTTATACTGCGCGGCCTGCGGGTGCATTTGATTCCATGACAACAGGATAGACCATGAGCGACGAGCGGAAAGCGGCGGCCAAACTCTGGGGCGGACGGTTCAGCGAACCCACGGATGCCTTTGTGGAGCGGTTCACCGCCTCGGTGGGCTTTGACCAGCGCCTCTACCATCATGACATCCGGGGCTCCATCGCCCATGCGCGCATGCTCGCGAAGGTCGGCGTGCTCACCTCCGAGGAGGAGCACCAGATCATCGAGGGGCTGGAGGCCGTGCACGCGGACATCGAGGCGGGCCGTTTTGAGTGGTCGGTGAGCCTTGAGGATGTGCACATGAACATCGAGGCGGCGCTGACCGAGCGCATCGGCGTGACAGGCAAGAAGCTTCATACCGGGCGCTCGCGCAACGATCAGATCGCCACCGACATCCGCCTGTACCTGCGGGACGAGATCGATGCCATTGCCGCTGAGCTGGGGCGCCTCCAGTCCGGGCTGATCGAGCTGGCAGAGCGCGAGGCGGATACCATCATGCCGGGTTTCACGCACCTGCAGAGCGCTCAGCCGGTCACCTTCGGCCATCACATGCTGGCCTGGAACGAAATGCTCCAGCGCGACCACGAACGCCTGCTGGACTGCCGCAAGCGGGTGAACCGCCTGCCGCTGGGTGCTGCCGCGCTGGCCGGTACCAGCTATCCTATTGATCGCTATTACACCGCTGAGCTGCTGGGCTTTGACGGCCCCACTGCCAACTCACTGGATTCGGTCAGCGACCGGGATTTCGCCATCGAGTTCAGCAGCTTCGCTGCGCTGCTGCTGACCCATCTCTCCCGCTTCAGCGAGGAACTGGTGCTGTGGACCTCCGCGCAGTTCAGCTTCGTGGATCTGCCGGACCGCTTCTGCACCGGTTCCTCCATCATGCCCCAGAAGAAGAACCCGGATGTGCCCGAGCTGGTGCGCGGCAAGACCGGGCGCGTGAACGGCCATCTCATGTCCCTGCTGACCCTGATGAAGGGCCAGCCGCTGGCGTACAACAAGGACAACCAGGAGGACAAGGAGCCGCTGTTCGACACTGTGGATACCGTCAAGGGCTGCCTGCGGGCCTACGCGGACATGATGCCGGCGCTGACGGTCAAGCGTGAGAATACAAGGGCGGCCGCCCGGCGTGGCTTTGCCACCGCCACCGACCTGGCGGACTACCTGGTGCGGCAGGGGCTGGCGTTCCGGGATGCCCACGAGGTGGTGGGGCAGGCCGTTGCCTATGCCGACCGTGATGGGCGTGACCTTGAGGATCTGGAGCTGGCCGAGCTGCAGCAGTTCAGTGCGACAATCCGGGAGGACGTCTACGAGGTGCTGACCCTGGAGGGGTCCGTGAGCGCCCGTGCCCATGTGGGCGGTACGGCGCCGGTGCGGGTGCGCGAGGCGGCCCGCGAGGCGGCGCAGCGGCTTAATTCCGGGCCCTGAAGAACCCGCCGCGGCTGCCGGGCCTGGACGGCGGCGCGAGCTGGTCCAGAAGTTCCGGGCTGGTCAGGCGATAGCCCTGACCGAAGTGCAGCCCCAGTTCACGCACCTTGCGCAGGGTGGCGTCGTCCTCGATGAAGGGGGCGACGGTTACCGCCTCGCAGAGCAGGGCCATCCGGTGTATGGCTTCCACCATGATCACCTGCAGTGGATTGTCCGCCAGGTCATGCACCAGGCTTTCGTCCAGCTTGACGATGCTGACCCCCAGATCACCGATCAGGTTATGGGTCCTGCCGCTGACGCCAGCGGCGTCCAGGGCGATGCGGCAGCCCGCCGCCCGCAGTGCTTCAGCACTTCGCCGGGCCTCATCCGGGTACCGGCATGCATGGGCCTCGCGGATCTCGAAGCAGAAGCTGGTGGCCTCGAAGGAGCTGGCCTCGATCTGGTGTGCCACCTCGTCCGCAAAGCTGGTATCAAGAAGGCTGCTGGCGGACAGGTTGAAGCTGATCATCTTGAGCCGCGGCTGCATCAGGGGATTCTCCTCCAGCCAGGCCAGGGCAC
This sequence comes from Halovibrio salipaludis, assembly GCF_002286965.1. Taxonomy (GTDB): domain Bacteria; phylum Pseudomonadota; class Gammaproteobacteria; order Pseudomonadales; family Oleiphilaceae; genus Halospina; species Halospina salipaludis. The sequence continues at coordinate 758,070 of NZ_NSKD01000001.1, forward strand.
GGGCGATGACGCGCCGGTCCAGTGCATACCCCAGGTCAAAGCGTTCCGCCAGCGGCATGAAGGAGGCCGGGCGCCAGAGTTCCTCGGCGCGGCGGCCCTGATCGTCCGGCTCCCGGTAGAGCCGTGCCAGTACCTCCACATGGTCGCCCCAGGTGGCGCTGGCGATCGGGCGCAGTGCCTGGAAATGCAGCTCGATGGCATCGGTGGTGATGGCGTACATCAGCTGCGCCAGGTCCTCGCGGGTGGCGGTTTCGTCACCGCCTTCGGCGCCGGTGCGGTAGAGGTTGAGGCTGGAGGGGCCGGTGGCCTTGGCGGTCTCGCACAGGTCCGCCGCCAGGGTCAGGCACTGCTCCGGTGATTCGTCGGACACCAGGTGCAGGGGCAGGAGGCCGGCACTGACGGTGGTCTGGATGGTGTCGCCCCGCCATTCAAAGCCGAAGGCACTGACGGCGTCCCGCAGACTGTGGCAGACCTTGACGGCTTCCTCCGTGCCGCAGTTGTCCAGAATGATGACGAACTGGTCGCTGGCCACCCGGGCAATGGCATCGCGCTGGCGCAGGCGGCCCGACATCATGCTGCTGAGTTCCCGCAGGTAGCGGTCGCAGCCACCGGAGCCAAAACGGGCGTTGAGGGTGCTGAAGCCGTCCAGGTCCAGGTGCACCAGGGCATGGGGTGTGCCGGCCTCACGCTGGAGGCTCAGGGCACGGTGCAGGCGCTGGAGGATCTCGCGGCGGTTGAGCAGCCCCGTCAGCGGATCGTGCCGGTTCAGGTAGTGGACGTGATCCTCGCCATCCAGCTGGGAAACCCGTTTGTCCCGGGCCACCTGCGCCGCCCCGAGCAGTTCCCCGCCGGGGGAGAAGATGCGGTTGAACTGGATCTCGTAGACCGTCTGCTGTTCCTCGGACTGCGCCAGGGGCATCTCGATGCAGAAGCCTTCCTGGCTCATGGCGCGTTCCCACAGGCGGGCGTAGAGGCGCCGTTCCTCCGGGTAGTCCGCGAGCAGATCCGTGAGCTGGTCGCCCACATTGGGCATGACCCCGAAGGCGGCCTGGAAGGCATCATTGTAGGCCTGGTTGACCGCGACGATTTCCAGTTCCGGGTTCATGATGACGATCAGATCGTTCGAGGCGGCCAGCACGCTTTCGGTACGGTACTTCCAGACCTGGGCCGAGTGCGCGTCCGCACGGCGAGCGGTGATGTCCACGGCGCTGCCGGCGATCAGGCGGCGTTTGCCGGAATCGTCCAGGCTGCGCCCGGTGAGCCGCAGCCAGCGGTGGTTCTGGTTGGCGGTGAGCACCGGTACTTCCATGGAGAACGGCTCGCCCTGGCGCAGGCACTGGAGAATGGCCCGGCGCACCTGGCTCTGGTGCTCCTGGAAGTAGAACAGCACATGCTCCGGGTCGAGCTGATTGCCCGGCGGCAGGTCCAGCAGGTGGTAAAGGCCTTCGGACCAGTGCAGGCGGTTGAAGTCCGGATCCAACTCCCAGATACCGAGGCCACCACTCTGTTCGGCCAGGCGGAATACGCGGGTGTCCAGGGGCGTGGCCTGGCGCGGCCGTATGCGCATTGCCTCGTCGGTGCTGGCCGTGGCGTCACTGGTGGAGCGGCGCAGGTTGATGGAGAAGAAATAGCCGGAGGCATGGCGAACGGTGATCAGCGCGCTCTGGCCCTGCTCCAGGGCATCGTTGAGCGGGGGCATGAGGGGGTTGTCCTCGCGGCTGGCCACAAGCTCCTGCATGGGCAGACCCTGCATTTCCAGGATACCGTAGCCGAACAGGGCCTCGGCGGCGTCATCCGCTGCCTGGATGACGCCGTCATCGTCCACCTGCAGGCTGGCGGGCTCGGCGTTGGCGCTGCTGCCGGGTTCGGTGCGGACCCGCTTGATCAGATATTCCCTCATAGCGCCCGAGATTAGCAGAAAGCATGGCGGCCGGGTGACATCCGTGTGTGAGATCCTTCAACTGTGGCGTTATAATACTGCGTTTCTTCGGGAGGTGGCTTATGCGCGGATCGATCCTGGCACTGCTGGCGCTCATGCTGGTTCTGGCCGGCTGCGGGCAGAAGGGGCCGCTCTACCGCGAGGGCGACCAGGAAGGGCCGGACAGTGCACGGGCGCCGGCTCCGCACACCACTCCCAGTCATCTTTGCTGATCAGGGCAGACGCCGACCATGGATTTTTTCAACCGACACGACGGCGAGCTCTACGCCGAATCCGTACCGGTAAGCCGGATTGCTGCGGCTCACGGCACGCCCTGCTACATCTACTCAAGGGCCACACTGGAGCGCCATTTTCACGCCTATGACCGGGCGCTGGCGGGGATGCCCCATCGCATCTGCTATGCGGTGAAGGCCAACAGCAACCTGTCGGTGCTCAATGTGCTGGCCCGGCTGGGTGCCGGTTTCGACATTGTTTCCGGTGGCGAGCTCGAGCGCGTGATCCGGGCCGGTGGCGACCCCGGAGCGACCGTTTTCTCGGGCGTGGGCAAGCAGCGCTGGGAGATCGAGCGCGCCCTGGAGGCCGGGGTGCGTTGCTTCAACGTGGAGTCCGACTTCGAGCTGGCCATGATCAGCGAGGTAGCCTCGGAGCGCGGCCGGATCGCGCCGGTGTCGGTGCGCGTGAACCCGGACGTGGATGCCGGGACGCACCCGTACATCTCCACCGGCCTTAAGGAGAACAAGTTCGGCGTCGAGATTGAGCAGGCGCGGGTCCTTTACCGCCGGGCGGCGGAGATGCCCGGCCTTGAGGTGGTGGGTGCGGACTGTCACATCGGCTCGCAGCTGCAGAGCCTGGATCCGTTGATGGACGCGCTGGAGCGGATGCTGGCCCTGATCGACGCCCTCGCCGAAGACGGCATCGCCATCCAGCACCTGGATATGGGCGGGGGTCTTGGCGTGCCCTATGGTGACGAGCAGCCTCCCAGCCCGGGCGCTTACGGGGAGGCTCTGAAGGAGCGCCTGGCCGGCCGGGACCTGGAGCTGCTGCTGGAGCCCGGGCGTTCCATTGCTGCCAATGCCGGGATCATGGTGACCCGCGTGGAGGGCATCAAGGGCGGTGATGAACACCGGTTCGCCATTGTGGATGGCGCCATGAATGATCTGATCCGGCCGTCGTTGTATTCCGCCTGGCAGCGGATTGAGGCGGTGACCGACCAAAGTGGTATCCAGCCGGCCGTCTACGATGTGGTGGGGCCGGTCTGCGAGACAGGGGATTTCCTGGGCAAGCAGCGCGAGCTGGCCATTGAGGCGGGCGATCTGCTTGCCGTGCGCTCGGCTGGCGCCTACGGTTTTGTCATGAGTTCAAACTACAATACCCGCAACCGGCCACCGGAGCTCCTCGTTGACGGGGCGGATGTGCACCTGGTGCGCCGGCGGGAGACACTGGAGGAACAGCTGGCACCGGAAATACCGCTGCCGGAGCTGGGTTCATGAGTGGTGATGGGCGCCGGGGGCGTGGCGGCTGGCTGCGCTTTACCAAGATGCACGGGCTTGGCAACGACTTCATGGTGGTGGATGCCATCACCCAGCCGGTGCAGCTTGAGGCCGGCCAGATCCGGTCAATGGCGGACCGTCATCTGGGTGTGGGCTTTGATCAGCTGCTGATGGTGGAGCCCCCGGAGCGCCCGGACGTGGACTTCCGCTATCGCATCTTCAATGCGGACGGCTCCGAGGTGGAGCAGTGCGGCAACGGGGCCCGGTGTTTCGCGCGGTTCGTGCGCGACCAGCAGCTGACCCGCCAGCACCGGATACGGGTGCAGACGGCCACCGGCATCATGACCCTGGAGGTTACGAAGAAGGGGCTGGTGCGCGTGGATATGGGGGTTCCGGAGCTGGCGCCAGCGGCCATCCCGTTCGCGGCGGACGAACAGGCGGTGACCTATCCGATCTCGGTGGACGGCCAGGAGCTGAGCATTTCCACGGTGTCCATGGGCAACCCCCATGGTGTGGTGGTGGTGGACGATGTGGACACAGCCCCTGTTGAGAGCCTGGGCCCGCTGATTGAGGCCCATCCGCGTTTTCCGGCACGGGCCAACGCCGGCTTCATGCAGGTGGTGGCGCCGGACCGGATCCGGCTGCGGGTGTTCGAGCGCGGTGTGGGCGAAACCCGGGCCTGTGGCAGTGGCGCCTGTGCCGCGGTTGTGGCCGGGCGGCTGCGTGGGCTGCTGTCCGAGCGCGTCACAGTGGAGCTGCTCGGCGGTCCCCTGACCATTTCGTGGCCGGGGGATGGGGCAGCTGTTACGATGGAAGGGCCCGCCACGCGGGTCTTCGAGGGGCGGATCAAGCCACCCGGTGACGGACGCCGCTCCCGTCAGGGTGGTGGTCGCCCGCAGAACAACAGGAAAAAGAAGGGTAATGCATGACAGACCCGACAGCGGAACCGGCAACCGCCGGGGTTTCCGAAGCCGATGTGGCTGAGTACCTGGAGGCCAATCCGGATTTCTTCGAGCGTCATGAACATCTCCTGCAGAAGCTGACACTTCCCCATGACAGCGGTCAGGCGATCTCGCTGGTGGAGCGCCAGGTGCATCTGTTCCGCGAGCAGCGGGACGCCCTGCGTGAGGAACTGTCCGGCCTGATCGGCATTGCCCGGCAGAATGACCAGCTGTTCACGCGCAGCAAGCGCCTGCTCATGGCGCTGCTGGATGCCCGCTCAGTGGAGGAAGTGGCAGCGGTACTGGATGAAACCATCCGCGGGGAGTTCCAGCTCCAGAGTGCGAGCCTGACAGTGCTTACCGATGGCGAGCCGCCTTCCCAGTGCGGTGCTGTGCGCTATCTGGAACGGGAGAAGGCCCGGGAGGTGTTTGGCGACGTGCTGGATGAAAGCCAGCCGCTGTTCGGCAGGCTGCGTGACAGCCACCGTGAGGCACTGTTCTCCGCGCCGGAACGGGTGGGCTCGGCTGCGGTGATCCCGGTGCGCCGGGATGAGTGCGTCGGCCTGATCGCCATTGCCAGTGAGGACGAAGGGTATTTCCACAGCAGCATGGGGTCGCTGTTCATGACCTACATCAGCGATACCCTTGGCCGGCTGCTTCCGCCGCTGCTGGCGCCGGAAGGCCGGATTGCCATGCCCGATGCGGAAGCCGGCCACTGACCCATCACCCCGGGAGTTCCAGCATGGCGTCCACTGATGATGGATACGCGGAACGGGTCCAGGCGGCTGAGGAGCTGCCAGAGCCGGTGCAGCGTTTTCTGCGCTACATGGCCTCGGAGAAACGCAGCGCCTGGCGGACCTGCGAACACTACGGCCGGGATCTGCGCAGGCTCTACCAGTGGTGCGACAATCAGGAGCGCGACCCGGTTGCCCTTAACCAGGCCGAACTCCGTCGCTATGTGGCCGGCCTGGCCCGCGAGGGGCGTTCCGGTCGCACGATTGCTCGCCATCTTTCCGCCATCCGGCGGTTCTACGGGTTCCTCATCCGTGAGGGACTGGTCGCCGATAACCCAGCCCTCGACATCCGTCCGCCACGCAACCAGCGTCCGCTGCCCGGCGTGATGGACGTGGACCAGCTGCACCATCTGCTGGAACAGTCGCCGGAGGACCCTCTGGAGATGCGGGATCTGGCCATGATCGAGCTGATGTACTCCTCAGGGCTGCGGCTGGCGGAGCTGGTGGCACTGGATGAATCCGACGTGGATCGCCGTGATGCCAGCGTCCGGGTGACCGGCAAGGGCGGCAAGACCCGCATCGTGCCCGTTGGTCGCGCTGCCCTGGCGGCACTGGACCGCTGGCTGGAACAGCGCCAGGCACTGGCGGTGGCCAGTGAGCCGGCGGTATTCGTCAGCCGCAGAGGGCAGCGCATCCATCGCCGCACGGTGCAGGCCCGCCTGCGGCGCTGGGGGCAGCGCTGCCACGCGGACCAGGGCCTGCATCCGCATCTGATGCGTCATTCCTTCGCCAGCCACATGCTGGAATCCAGTGGTGACCTGCGGGCCGTACAGGAACTACTGGGGCATTCGGATATAGCCACCACACAGATCTATACTCACCTGGATTTCCAGCATCTGGCCCAGGTGTATGACAGCGCGCATCCGCGTGCGCGACGGCGCAGAGCCGGTGACCGCGGAGCCAGGACGGAGCAGGGGCGGCATGAGTGACCAGGACTGGCGGCAGAAGTATCTGGCCGCGCTGGAGCAGCATGAGCAGGATGAACAGCAATGGCAGCAGCGCCAGAACAGCCTTCAGCGGCTTCTGGTCCGTGTCTCGCTGGTTGCCGAAGGGCAGGACGGCGAACTGGACCGGCTGCTTGGCGAGCTGCGGGAGCTGGCCCGTGAAGGCGACCCTGATGCCGGCGCCCTTCGGCGCCTCCAGGATACGCTGGAAACGCACGTTTCCGGCTTCGACGAGGAACGTCAGGCGGTTGTCAGCCGCCTCCAGGACGCGCTGCAGCACCTGATCGATCCGCTGCGTTCACGGGCGGGGCGCAAGGAGCGCCGGCAGCTCAGGGCGCTGGAGCGCACGCCGGCAGACACTGTTGGGCGCTTCAATGCACTACCCGGGATTCTGGAGCAGCTGGCGGAACTCCAGCAGCAGGTTCTTTCCGGGTCCGGGGACGCACAGAAGCGCGGCTCGTTCTGGCAGCGGGTTCTTGGTGGCAGAGCTGACGTCAGGGAAGAGGCGGCTGAAGCAGACTCTCCGGACAGTAACGCTGACGAGCCGGAGGCCAGTGAGCTGGCTGCCGGGCTCGATCTGGACAGCGGTGAGCCCCGGGCCGACGATGAGCAGTTCCGCAACCTCTGTGCCCGGCTTCTGCAGCTTCTGCGCCATATCCAGCAACATATCCCGCTTCCGGAACCGGCCCAGGAACGGATTGAAATCCTTCTGGAAAGGGTCCGTGCAAGCGAAAACTGGGGCCAGATCCAGGCGGTTCTGGATGAGGTTGTGCACCTGGTTGTGGCGGCCGTGGGCCGGGGGCAGCGGGAGTTTGAACAGTTCCTGGCAGGTCTTGACCAGCGGCTGGTGCGGTTGCGCACCCAGTTCGAGACGGGGGCACTGGACTTCGGTCACTGGCAGGAAGTGTCCGAAGCCTTCGACCAGCGCATTGACCGGGAACTGGATGAGATGGGCAGCAGCGCGCTGGGAGCGACTGAGCTCAGCGGGCTGCAGCAGGCGGTTCGTGATCACGTTGACCGCCTCAATGCCACGCTGACGGAGTACCGCGAGGCTGAGACGAAGCGCGAACAGGCCCTGCGGGAGCAGGTTCAGGATCTTCAGGAAAAGGTGACCGCCATGGAGGCCGAGTCCCGGGAAGCGCAGAAGGAACTCAGACAGGAGCGGGAGCGGGCGGCTACCGATATGCTGACCCAGCTGCCCAACCGCGAGGCGCTGGAGGAACGGCTGGACCAGGAATACCGGCGCTGGCACCGCTATCGCGAGCCAACGAGTCTGGCCATCATCGACATCGACTGGTTCAAGGGCATCAACGACACCTACGGCCACCTGGCCGGCGACAAGGTCCTGCAGCTTCTGGCCCGCTCCCTGCGGGAGAACCTGCGTGAGACGGATTACATCGCGCGCTACGGTGGCGAGGAGTTCATCATCCTGCTGCCGGCAACGCCGCTGGAGACCGCGGTTTCCGTGCTGGATAAGCTGCGTGAGCGGATCCAGTCGCTGCCGTTCCATTTCCGGCATGAACGGGTCGAGGTGACCTTCTCCGGCGGCGTTACCGGCTTCATGGAGGTCGATGGGCCGCACCAGCTGCTGGATATGGCGGACCGTGCCCTGTACCGCGCCAAGGCGCAGGGCCGTAACCGTGTGCTGCCCGCTGACGAACAGGACAAACGCTCGGGAGGGGAGCGCTGATGCGGCTGTTGGTGGTTCTGACGGTGGTACTGGCGCTGGTCATCCCGGTGGCCGGGCATGCCATTCCGTTCCCGGCGAGCGATAACCTGCCCGAACTCAGTGTGGACCAGAAGCTCTGGCTGCAGGACAAGGAGCGTATCCGCCTGGGCATTCCCTCGGGCCGTCCGCCGCTGGCCTATCGTAATGAATTCGGTCGGGTCCTGGGCACCGAATCCGGCTATGCCCGGCTTCTTGAGCGCAAGCTGGGGACCCGTGTGGAAATGGTTGGCGGCAACCCCCTGCTTCTTGAACGCATGCTGGCCCAGGGCCAGATTGACGCGATCAGCATGCGCTTCGCCAATCGCTCAACCGGCGAGTACCGGTTCACCCGCCCCTATATGCAGGTGCGCTACGGCATCTATGCACGCCGGGATAACGCCAGCATCAGCCGGCTTGGCAGCCTGGAAGATAAGCGCGTGGTCTTTCTGGACGGCGACCGTTACCCGTTCCAGCTCCTCGATCGCATCCCCTCGTTCACGCCCCTGGCAGCACTGACGCTGAGTGAGGCCATGGACATGCTGCGCAGCGAGGAAGCGGATGCACTGCTCGCTCCCGTTCCGGTGGGGGATCAGTATCTTGAGAACAACGATCTGCGCGTCATCCAGAGGGTGCAGGTCATGGAGGAACGCCCCCTGCCCATGTCCTACGCCGTCCCCTTCGAGGAGGGGAAGTTGCGGGGCATTCTGGATGCGGCCATTGATTCGATGACCACCCTGGAGCACCGCAATATCCAGGGCGCCTGGATCGGCCATGAGGAGATTTTCGGGGACACTGAGGAAGAGGTGGTGCTCACTGCCAGCGAACGCCAGTGGCTGGAGGACAACCCGGAACTGAAAGTGGCCATGCGCACCGGCTGGCCCCCGGTTGAGTTCCGGGGCGAGAGCGAGCTGGAAGGCGTGATCCCCGATCTCCTGTCACTGATCGAGGCGGAGCTGGATTACGAGTTTGAACGGGTGCCGGTTCCCTCCGGCGAGACGGTGGATTCGATGCTCGCTGACGGGACAGTGGACGTGGTACCCGCGCTTCCACGCACACCGGATCGCCAGGACGAGCACCTGTTCACGCGCAGCTACCTCAGTCTGCCGGTGGCGATCGTGGTGCGCGATGACCACAGGTTCGTGGGCGATCTCTCCGAGCTTGATGACGGCGATCGGGTTGGCGTGGTCCAGGGTATGGCCGCCGGGGAGTATCTCAACCGCCACCACTCGGCCCTGGATGTCACGGAAGTCACCTCCATCGAGCAGGGCCTGCGCCGGGTGGCCAATAACGAGCTGGACGTGATGATCACCCATATCCCCGGTGTGAGCTACAACATCTCCCGGCTCGGTCTGGATAATCTCAGGATCACCAGTATCGCGCCCTTCCAGTACGATCTGCGGCTGGCCGTACAGGCGGAACACCCGGAACTGGTGGGGATTCTGGGTAAGGCACTGAGCCGCATTGACCGCTCGGCCCTGGACAAGGTCTACAACCGCTGGATCAAGCTCGACGTGGAACAGCAGGCGGACTACACCGTGGTCCGTCGGGTGGGGATCATCGCCCTGCTGGTGCTGGCGGCTTTCTTCTACTGGAACCGTAAGCTCTCCCGGGAAGTGGGTGAACGGGTGCGTTCCGAACAGGCCCTGAAGCGCAGCGAGGAGGAGCTGCTCGATGCCAAGCAGCGGGCCGAGGATCTGGCGGATCAGGCCGAGGAGGCGAACCGCGCCAAGAGCGAGTTCCTGGCCAACATGTCCCATGAGATCCGGACCCCCATGAACGCCGTCATCGGCTATACGGAGCTGCTTGAGCGCACCATCACTGACGAGCGCCAGCGCGGCTACCTGGAGTCCATCAAGGCCGGCAGCCGCAGCCTGCTGACGCTGATCAACGACATCCTGGACCTGTCACGCGTGGAGGCGGGCAAGATGCGGCTCGAATACGGGCCGCTGGATCTGGGGCGGCTGCTGGAGGACGTGCGCCATATCTTCACGATCCGGGCGCGCGAGAAAGGGCTGGAACTGGTCTTTGAAATGGACGAGAACATGCCGCCGGTGATGGTTCTGGATGAGACCCGCCTGCGCCAGGTGCTGTTCAACCTGGTGGGGAATGCCATCAAGTTCACCGATCATGGTGAGGTCCGGGTGCGTGTGGCCTGGAAGGAGAGCGAAGCGCCGGAGCTGTGCATCGAGGTGGTCGACACCGGCATCGGCATTCCCGAGGAGCAGCAGGAGCGGATCTTTGAGGCCTTTGAGCAGCAGGCCGGGCAGAGCAGCCGGCTTTACGGCGGCACCGGTCTGGGGCTGGCGATCAGCCGCAAGCTGGTCGAGATGATGAACGGTGAGCTCAGCGTGCGCAGCCAGCCCGGTGAGGGCACGACCTTCCGCGTGCATCTGCGTGATGTGGAAACAGCGCTGGCCGCACCGGATGTGAATGATGAGACGCTGGCGGTACGTTATCGCTTCAGTTGCAGCCGGGTCCTGATCGTGGATGACAACCCGGTGAACCGTCAGCTGGTGCGGGATGTGCTTGAGCCCGAAGGACTCGCGGTGGAAGAGGCTGAGAATGGTGTTCAGGCGCTGGAGAAGGCGCGTGCTTCCCGTCCGGATCTGGTGCTGATGGATATCCGCATGCCTGAGATGGACGGGTTTGCGGCGCTTCGGGCCTTTGGCGAGGATCGCAAGCTCAGTGATATCCCGATCGTGGCGCTTACTGCCTCGGTCATGACCAGCGAAGCCGCGCGCATCCGCGAGGCCGGATTTGATGGCTATCTGCACAAACCCGTGAGCCGGGAGATCCTGCTCGGGGAGTTGGCGGATTACCTCACCCATGAACGCATTGATCTGGAGCAGACGGATGAGGGGAGTGAGCCGGAGAATCTGACAGCCTGGAGCGACCTCAGCGAGGAGCAGCAGAAGCGGGTCATGCGGGCGCTGCGTTATTCCCTGATCCCGCAGGCCACGTCGCTGGTCGACAGCGGCGACCCGGAGGCACTCCAGGCGTTTGCCGAAGACCTACAGGCGCAGGCGCGGGACCAGGGTGTTGAGGAGCTGGTGGCCTTTGCCAGCCAGCTGGCGGAGGCCGTTGCCGGCTTTGAGCTGGACCGGGTGCAGCAGCTGCTGGAACAGTTCGCGGGGGAAGCCTTCCTGCCGGAACCGGAGTAGGACTGTTCAGAGGCAGTCGTACTGGTATTGGCGGTCGAAGGCGACGGACACCATATGCACGCCCCGCCGGGACAGGTCTTCCACCAGATCACGGTTGGTCAGTATGCGGCTGCAGATGTGATGGATGCGCTCCTGGCGCTGCTCGCGGCGGCTGAGGTTGTCGCCCTCAAAGTCCAGAAGCAGATAGGTCTTGGGGTGTCCATCCTCGGGGACGGTGGCATGCTCGTAGCCTTCGTAGCTGGCATTTACCTGCTTCAGGGTCGAGGCCAGGCGGTCCTCGAGACGCTCGCTGGCGCCAGCCGTCGCAGCCGGGGTGAGCAGCAGCGTGGTTGCCAGAACGGTGAACCAGTATCCTGTTGAAACTCGCAGCATCATCGCATTCAACGTAACAGAACGTAACGGATGTATTATCCTAGGCTGTTCCGGATAATGCAGCCGGTTTGACAGTTTTTTAATATTCCAGTGCTCGCTCTGCTACAGGGCTCACAGGCGTCATGTGCGCTATGCTGTGAAACAGACGCAGGCAAACAACGGGCAAACGCTATGTATCAACTGGTGTTTCGCGGGGAGTGGGAAGCAGGCCTTGACGAACAGTCGGCGCGGGAACGGGCCAGGGGGCTGTTCAAGGCCAATGATGCCCAGCTGGAGAAGATGTTCTCCGGTGAGCGCGTGGTGATCAGGAACCGGCTTGATGAGGCCACGGCGCACAAGTATCAGGCCGCCATGAAGAAGAACGGGCTGGTGGCGCATATTGAGCCCATGCAGCAGGCCGGGACGGCGGAGCAGCCGGAAGCCCGCTCGGATGAGGGCCGTGACCCATCGCCTTCAGGCAGTGATGTGGCGGTGGAACCGGGTGACCGGCTGCCGGTGGCGGGCGAGAAGGTGGATTCCATTCTGGCCGGCTCTGATCTCAGCCTGGGTGCTCCGGGCGAGCAGCTGGGGGACACGCGGGAGGAACCGGAACCCGTGTTCGAGCACCTGGATGAATGGTCGGTGGCACCGCCCGGGGAGGATCTCGGAGCCGGGGAGGAGAAGCCGGAGCCGCCGGCGCCGGATGTTTCCCATCTGTCATTGGCGGATAACTCCTGAGTTCCGGATTTTGAGAGGGTCGTGGTCAGAGGAGGAAGGCTTTATCATGAGCACTACCTTTCTGGTTGATATACAGAAATTTCTGAGGTGGTAGAGAGAACTATGGCAGACTCCATGATGGTGCCCGTCTCCTTCGGAGAGGTACTGGATAAGATTACGATCCTCGAGATCAAGTCGGAACGCATCAGCGATCCCTCCAAGGTTGCAAATGTTCGGAGAGAGCTCGATGACCTGAGCAGGGCATGGCAGGAAACGGTTGACGCCGGCCTTGTCGCTCCTCAACGGGATCAGCTTAAACGGATTAACGAAGAGCTCTGGGAGATTGAGGATGGCATACGGGAGCAGGAGGCTGCTGGTGACTTCGGGGAGCGGTTTATCGAGCTGGCAAGGGCCGTCTATTTCACCAATGACCGTCGTGCTGCTGTAAAAAAGGACGTTAATGAAGCACTGGGCTCACGCTATGTGGAAGAGAAGTCCTATCAGGATTACGCCCGTAAGTGAGTCTGAGAGGTTCTTCTGTTGCCAGAGCCGTTAACGTTCAGGGACCAAGCGGCGGAAGCACTGGTGGCGGCTCCACACGCCAGTTCTTTCCGTTGGGAATGGTTCGATCCTGCTTGGTGGGGGCATTGCGCACGCCCGGTTGATGATGGTGGGCGGGGTAGTGCCTGGTTCATCGATGCGGAACCTGGAATGGTACTGCGCCGATATCAGCGTGGCGGGGCTGTCGCCAGAGTATCCCGTTCTTCCTACCTGTACATGGGCCGGCGTCGTGTGCGTTCGGTGGCCGAGTTCCAGGTTCTGATGCGTGCCTTGGAGCTGGGTCTGCCCGTGCCCCAGCCCATCGCGGCGGGCGTCTGGTGGAAGGGAGTGTTGAGCTACCAGGCCTCGTTGTTGACGGAGCGCCTTCAAGGGGTGCAGTCCCTTGGTCAGCTTGTCGGGACACTGAAGTGGTCGCGCTGGCAGGCAGTGGGCAGGACCATCCGGCGTTTTCATGAGGCTGGGATATGCCATGCGGACCTTAATTGCTTCAACGTGCTTCTTTCTGGTGGCTCTGTCTATCTCATTGACTTTGATAAAGGCGCTTTCAGGGATCCCGCTGCAAAAGGCTGGAGGAACCGGAATCTGAAGCGGCTCCACCGTTCACTCAAAAAGGTTGTCTGGCCGGAGCATGGCCAGACGGGCCCTGAACAGGCCTGGGAGGCACTGCTGGAAGGCTATCTTGAGTCAACAGAGACTGGAGTGGAAGGGAGCCGGTAAGACATGATCGATCCCCACGGCATTGAGTACTGGCTGGTGCGCCTGCGCAACCGGATCAGTCTACGGTTGGCCCGGAAAGGTGACCGGGAGCATCCCAGGGTGTTTATCATGGGGCATCCGCACACGGCTACCACGGTACTCGCCAGGCTGTTTGAAGCTAATGGCTATAACAGCCAGCATACCTCCCGGCGGTGGCGTACGGACGCTCACGAGTGTTTTGCGGACCGGGGTAATTACCAGCCCCTGGACCTGCTCAGGGCCACCTATCCGAACAGCATGTTCATTCTGAATACCAGGCCCAGCCTTCACTACGTGCGTAACCGGTTGGATCGCCAAGTGCGCAAGCGTTTGCGAAAAGGGCGTAACCGCCCTCGTTTCTCAGAGCGATTCATTCGGGGTGAGATTCTGCGGCACAATGCTTTTCTTCTGGAATTTGCCGAGGCTTCCCGTGGTAGGGACGACTTTCTGGTTTTCAATATTGAAAGCCCGGGTGGGTTTCAGTTCATGGCGGATTGGATGGGACTGGAGGGCGCCCCAGAAGCACGCCCCTATTCGGGGGGGCGTTATCTGAGCGATGAGGAATCCTCACTTATTGATCAAGCCTATGAGTCACTTGGAGTTGCGGGAGAACGTCTCAATCCATTTGTGATTCCAGATCTTGTGCCGCCGGAAAGTCGCAAAAACCTCGCAGCCTTTCTGGAGGAGCATCGCGATCGGATTCGCTTATAGGGCACACCGCTCACACCTCATAGCGTTCCGCCATCCACTGGTCCAACTTCGCGGTTACATCCGCTGTTTCAATGAAGGCCATGGCGCCCTCATATTCCGCTTTAGCACCCCATGGAGCGGTTTCTGGCGTTTTGCCCGTAAAATGGTCCAGCGCCTGAGGGTAGCGATTAACGCACCACTCTAGCGAATTGTAGGGGCCTGAGCGATGGGGGTTGGAACCGGCATAGAGCCCAAGTACATCGGTGCCCATCGCGTTCGCGATGTGCGCCGGACCGGTGTCCGGGGAGACCACGAGGTTCGCGGCTTCAAGCAGTGCTGCAAGCTGTTTGAGGGTATCCTGGCCGACCAGATTTAGCGGAGTTTCTGTCATCCGGCGCTCAATGGCGCTGATGAACGCGGCTTCCTGCTCCGCGGGGCTTCCAACCAGAATAACGCGGGCTCCATAACGCTTGATGGCGTAGTCGGCCAATGCCGCATAGCGCTCGGGGAGCCAGTTACGCAGCGGATGGCTGGCGTATGGGCTGATGACGATGTTCGGACCGCTCTCTGCGATATGCTGTCGTGCCCATTCACGGTCTGATGAGCTCAGAGGCAATTGCCAACGTGCTGGTGCTGGCTCCAAGCCCAGTGGTTCCAGAAAGCTGGCTAGACAGTCCCTAACGTGCTGGCGAGGTGCGGTAGGGATGCGGCGGTTGATGAACAGCGAATGGAGGTCCTTGCTGCGGGCTCGGTCATAGCCGATTCTGAGTCGGGCTGGCACGAGGGCTGCAGCAAGGTTGGCCCGCATTGCAACCTGCATGTGCAGGAGCGCGTCAAATTGGCGGCCCCTGAGTTTCTGGAAGAGCTCGCGATAACCATGAAGACCGGCTTTTTTATCGAACGTGATGAATTCCACGCCAGGAAGGTCACCCACGAGTTTGGCCTCCGTGCGCCCGATAACCCAGGTGAGCTGGGTGCCGGGAAGTTGTTCCTGGAGGCTGAGGATCACCGGAATAACGTGCGTCACGTCACCAATGGCGGAAAGTCGCAGTATGCAGATTGCGTTCAAGATGGGCCTGCCAAATGGGGTTCGGTTCATTCAGGATGTGGCGTATATTATGCGGTCTGAAACGTCGGGAATACAGGGCCGGGCTCTGGATCTCCCGGATGCATGGATTGGTGTTTAGGTACGATATGAGCGATGGTAAACGACCTCTCCGGGTTCTGTGCCTGACAGATGCCTGTGACCGCCCGGAATCTGAGCTGTTCATCGGGATGCACCGTGCAGGGCATCAGGTCGATGTCATGTGCAATCCCTCAGGGCGGTTTTTCGAGTACCTGCGAGAAGCTGGGCTTAAGGTTCTGCCCATGAAACTGAGTGGCCGTTTCGACAGGGAAGGTACTGACAAGATCCGTGAGCAGCTGCAAGCCTCAGATTACGACATACTGCACGCCTACAACCCGCGTGCACTTGCCTGCGGTCTCAGGGCATCCAAAGGACTGCCTGTGCGGGTCGTGGCCTATCGGGGCGTTTCAGGCAACATCAGCTATCTGAATCCAGAGTCCTGGCTGACTTTTCTGCATCCCCGTGTCGACCGTATTGTGGCGGTATGTGATGCGGTCAGAGATTACCTTGCAGGGGTTCACTTTCTCGGGTGGCGTCTGCCACCGGAGAAACTGACCCGTATCTACAAGGGGCATGATCTGAGCTGGTACCAGCAGGCACCCGCGGATCTCTCAGGGTTTGGTATTCCAGACGATGCATTTGTGGTCTGTGCGACCGGGCGCGATCGGCCGCGGAAGGGGTACGATATCCTTCTGAAGGCAGCTGCATTCTGCCCCACGGAACTTAATATCCATTTCCTTCTCGTTGGCGATATGGATGGGAATGAGGGCCTGAGACAGCTCGCCCGTGACTCCGGCCATGAATCACGGATCCACTTTGCAGGGTATCAACAGAACGCACCGCAGCTGGCAGCGGCAAGCGATGCCTTCACGCTTCCCTCAGTTGAGCGTGAAGGGCTCCCCAGGGCTGTGATTGAAGCCATGGCTTACGGCATACCACCGGTTGTCAGCGATGTTGGCGGTATGCCTGAACTGGTTGTGGATGGGGACTGTGGGTATGTTGTGTCCAGAGGTGATGCTGAATCACTGGCCGAAGCAGTATGTAAGCTTGCACGCGATCGGTCTGCGGCACAGTCGATGGGTGAGGCTGCCCAGAGACGTATCCAAAGGCAATTCCATACCAGTCAGACAGTCGATCAGACGATCCGCTTATATCGGAGCCTAGGCACACCTTAGACATCACGCTTTAAAACACTGGGTCGAGTAGGGAAGTTGCAGTAGCCTTGCTTTAGTGTGTAGGCCAGTTCTATTTAAATTAATGTGCGTATTCTAAAGAGATTGGGTAATGCGCGATTTCATATTGCATGTTGGGTATCCCAAGACTGCAACCACCTTTCTTCAGACACAAGTTTTTCCGGAGTTTTCGGCTTTTGGTCGAGCTTCAAAACAGCCTCAAAGCAAGCCGATCGATCGTGAGCTTAAGAGGGTTGCCCTGCAAGAACCAGCCTCCTACTGGCGAAGCAGAAAAGCTGAGAGGTTGTTGAGCAGGCTTTTTGAACTGAGTGATCGAGAGTCGGTGCTGGTCAGTGATGAGCATTGGTTATGGGGGCCGAAGATGTTGTCTCCCCCGCAAAAGCAGGGTTGGAAAGACAGTGATGACGGTAGGCATCCGCTCGCCCAGCACATGGAGGAGTTGAAGAGAACTCTGTCGTATAAGTTCGGTTATCGGTTGAAGGTCATAGTCACGTGTCGGAACCAGGCTGATTTCATTGCTTCCTACTTTGCCCAATGCGCTAACCGGTATGAAGTCAAGGTCGACCAGCGGACGTTTTTGAATGTGGTTAATGAAGTTTTGGCGGAGCCAGGCTTCGAAGGAAAAGCATTTCTTGAATATGATCGTCTCTATCGAGACTTGCTTGATGTGACAGAAGGGAGAACCTGTATCCTGTTCCAGGAACAAATAACTGAAGAGTGTTTCTGGAGAAGCTTTGCGACTTTTACAGGACTCGAAGCCGGGAAGGGGCTTGAGTTTCTGAAGAAACAGGTTCGTGAAGGTCAGGGGGTCAACAGGCGTAGGGTTACGGCTGACACTTGGAAGGTTGAACAGTATCCCTTACCGAAAGCGTGGATGCGCCATCTGGTTTCATTGCCGGTTCCCGGGAATGAAGAGTTGCAGAAGAAATTGCTGTTGAAGATCAGGAAAAGAATCAATTTCTTTAAAGGAAACAAGGAAACTGTTGAGTTGGACGCAGAGACTAAAAAGACAATTCTCAGCGCCTACCGAAGAAGCAATGAAAATTTGTCCGAGCTCTGCAGGATAGACTTGGCAGAATTGGGCTATCTGGCGGAGAGAGGTGATAGTTGAGACGCTACCTTTTTTTTGTCAACCAGAACTACGCCTATTCGATACTTAAACCTCTTCAGCGCGAAATTATAGCACGTGGTGATGATATAGCTTGGTTCGTTGCTGGTTGCAGTGATGACCCGCTGGGCTTCTCAGATCAGCGTCTTTGCTCTTTGAAAGCTGTCATGGATTATCAGCCCGACGCCGTATTTGCCCCAGGCGATTGGGTTCCAGACTTTTTCCCCGGCGTTAAAGTGAAAATTTTCCACGGTTTCCCGATCAATAAGAGGGGAGATCCGGAAGATCGGCGCAGCCACTATAGAATCCGCGGCTGGTTTGATATCTACTGCACTATGGCCGAGGAAGATACGGAGAGGTTCCAGCGCCTTGCAGGGGATAACCCACATTTTGTGGTTCGCAAAACCGGCTGGCCAAAGCTGGACAGGATACTGAGCAATAACGAGTGGCTTAGTAAAGAAGATGTTTTTGAACGTCGCGACCTACCGGTTCTTTTTTATGCGTCCACATTTACCCGGGATGTGTCATCCGCTCCGGATCTGGTTGAAACCATCAAAAAGCTTCGTGCCTCGGGGGAATGGAACATTGTAGTGACACTGCACCCAAAGATGGCTCGGGAAACAGTAGAGGCCTATCGCGCACTGGCAGGTGACCGCTTGGTGTTTCTGGACAGTACGGAAGATTTTGTCCCTTACATGGGTATGACCGATGTCATGCTCTGTGATACCTCATCAATCATGTTCGAGTTTATGGCGTTGGATGTGCCTGTGGTGACGTTCAGGACTCGAATGCCGGGGTCACATCTTATTGATGTCCAGCAAGCGGGCGAAATTGAGCCCGCTTTGAAGAGAGCTCTGCAACGTGACCCCGAGCAGCTGGAATCCATGCGCAGTTTCTTCCAGACATTGCATTCATGGAAGGATGGTAAAGCGTCTGTTCGAATCATGGATGCCGTTGAGGCATTCCTTCAGGATCCTCCAGCGCTGGAAAGAAAGCCACTGAATTTGATTCGCAGACTTAAAGTCCGCTGGAGGTTCCGGTCATTAGTGGCGGCACAGAGAAGCCGCTAAGTTTTATTTCGCGGTCTTTCCTCGGGGCTTTGTCGACTCAGCGCGGGTAAGGGTCCATAGACCCGCGTATTTGTTGAATGCTCCTTGAGTGTAGGTCATGGCGACCAGAAAGCCTACAGGCCCATCCAGAAATCCCAGTCGCAGAATATAAACCTGAACAAAGGTCACGATTGCCCTGAACGTGGGGTATATCAGTGTCTTGGTTCTCCGCCCCTTACGGTAACGCTCCTGAGCCCCCAGCCAGGCATATTTGGCGCTTTTTTCAAGTGCATGCCCAAAATCCCGATGCGTGTAGTGTGTGAGGCGCCCTCTCAGAGTAACGGTCCTGCGCCCTTCTGGGAGAAGGATCTTTTCGTGGACCATTGCATCTGAAAAACGCACACCTTCTCGCCGGAAAAGACGCAGTGGGGCGCGGCCGCTGCGCCCGAAATCCAAACGCTTACCGTATAGTGTGACGGCCCAGGGCAGCTTGTAGGCATCCGCCCTGGGTTGATGGGAAAGTTCGTGGTTAATCTCCCGCGCAAGGTAGCTCGTCAGTCGTTCATCCGCATCAATGGAGAGAACCCAGTCACCGCTGGCCTGCTCGAGCGCTCGCTGTTTCTGAAGGCCAAAACCGGGCCAGTCGGTCACGGTGATATTGTCAGTGAACTCTTTTGCAATGGTAACGGTTTCGTCCGTGCTTCCGCTGTCAACTACAATGATTTCATCTGAGACTGGCTGAACGGATGCCAGGCAGTCCCGGATGTTATCAGCCTCATTATAGGTGATGATGATGGTGCTGAGATATTGCTCGCGCCGGCCTTGGAGGTTCTCCGCCACCGTGCGCCAGACAACGTAGGTCAGAGTAGTGACAGTAAGGAGATAGAAGGAAAGGTAAATCCCCCTCATGAACGTTGCCTCGGTGAGCCCAAAAAGCAGATATGCAAGTGGAATCAGGCAGCCTGCGGTCGCCATGGCAGACACTCGGCCGTTTTCGTGGCGGGTCAGGCGGGCGAATTGAACGAATGGTATAAGCAGAAGAAGGCTCCAGGATAGTGCACCGAGCAGGCCTCGTGTTGCGAGTACCTGGAGTAGGTCATTGTGTGCGTGGTTGTCGCAGCAACCTATAAGGCCTTCGTTCAGGTTGCCTGAGGCGACGCCCTGATGAATGGCGTCGGCGTACCCCTGGCTACCGACCCCAAGGATGGGAGCCTCCAGAAAGAGTTTGAGCGCTTTCTGCCAGATGTCGAACCGGAACTGGATTCCATTATCGACCATACCACCCAGTAGGCCCGAGAACCCGGACGACATGCGAGAGTCCAGGCCGACGAAGAGTGCAAGGGTTAAGCCGCCGAGTGCGCCCGAGAGCCACCGTTGGTGCGGTTTTCCAGCAATGATGAGAAACAGCAGAAGAACCGGGAATGCGATGAGGTTGTTGCGGGTCCCGGATAGATAGGCGGCTGTGAACGCGAAAAAAATCGCTGCAAGGGCTGCCAAGGCGCCTCCCCAGAGGCGTTCCCGGCGAAGAACAGGCAGGACTGCGAGGAGCATCGTGCCGAGCAGCAATGAAAGGTTCCCAAAGGGGATGGGGTTGGTAGCGCCTTCTGCACGCCCACCACTAACCCCCCACATGGTGTGCTCAACCGCAATCAGTCCTGCCGCCATACTTGCAAGAGCCAGGCCCCAGAATAACGCTGTATCTTTCAATCGTGTCCAGGAAAAGATAATAAACAGGGGCCAGAACAGAAGGAGGCGCCCATGCTTTCCCAAGTCTTTGAAGCCTTCATAGCCAAATCCATTGATGACCCAGGAAGCCAGACTTACTACGGCAAAAAAGGCAAGCGCAAAGCCAATCAGCTTGACTTCACGGTCTCCTGTCGCAATCGGCCGCCTGCCACGAAGTCTTGAATAACCAATAAGGACAAGCCCGCAAAGAGACAGCAGGTAAACTCCGCCAGAAAGTAAGCTATCAACGATCAAGCCACCAGTGAGCGTAACCAGGAAAAGTGCCGAGAAGACGAATGAACCAATGCGAGCGGGCGCTGGGGTGGGCATCCTGCGTTATTAATCCGTGACCGTGAGGGGGTGTATTTCCTGGACGCGGGGTTGCCCGCATTCAGTTCTGCTCGGGATT
The DNA here is from genome assembly GCF_002286965.1 of Halovibrio salipaludis. GTDB lineage: Bacteria > Pseudomonadota > Gammaproteobacteria > Pseudomonadales > Oleiphilaceae > Halospina > Halospina salipaludis. The sequence goes on from NZ_NSKD01000001.1 coordinate 778,711, forward strand.
TCCAGAAGCACCTTGAATTCGTCTCCCTTTTCCCAGTCGTTTTCCTTGGGCGTCTGGAAGTGGTGTTCTCCGGGAAAGAAGTTCATCAGCGCCTTATTGTCCTCCAAACGCACGAGTTCAGCAACGCCTCGCGTTTGGGCCCACTTGCAGTCCTGTTCTTCAGAAAGAGGGAGCTCTTGCGACTGGAAAATACTGCATCCGCCTATGAGTGCAGTGGCCATGATAAGCGGTGCGTGCCTCATGATTCGGCTGCTCCGCTTCCAGTCCTTTCATTGCCCTGGGTGGTCAGACATGCAATCACCTGCTCACACTGCTTCATCGCGTAATCATGGACGTTCTGCACCAGTCCTTCCTCATCACGGGCGCGCAGCAGGTCGAGCGATTCACGCATGTGATTGAGGTTGTCCTCCAGTACCCGGTTGCCCTGGCGCAGGGCCACAAAGGCGCAGCGTTTGGCCGAGGGCCAGAGGTCATTGATGGCGGCGGTGATGAAGTAATTGTTGGCGTAAGCCAGCGAGGCCTGGGTGTATTCAATACCGGTATCCAGGAACTCCATGAGCTGGCCGTTACGGAAGGACTCGCACATGCTTTCGTAGAGCGATTCCAGCCGCTCCATATCGCCGGTTTCCCACTGGCGGACGAGCTTGCGCCCGGTGTGGCCCAGAAACACGCTCATTGCTTCGTACAGGCTGCGCACGAAGTCCTCGTCCAGCGTGGTCACAAACGCCCCCTTACGGGGCACGTTACGCACCAGGTGGCGTTTCTCCAGCATCAGCAGCGCCTCCCTCACGGCGCCATGGCTCACGTCCAGCTCTTTGGCCATGTTGCTTTCATGGATACGATCGCCTGATCTGAGCTGTTCAAAGGCGATCATGTTCTCAAGGTGACGGGCAACCTGTTCACTCAGGGTTTCGCGGGGTTTGAACGACTGCATTGCCGGAACTCGGATTCATTTTTATGGGATGATCGTATCATGCCATCGTTGCACAAATCAGCGGTTCTGCAAGCGCTGCCGACCCCTTGATTTCCGTCAAACCGATCCCATGGTCTGCAGGTAGACCCCGGAAATGGACGTTCGGCATTGGCTCGATTATGGGCACCGAGGGGTCGAGATCTGTGTTAACGTCCATGACTGAGGCTCTCAACCGAATACTGAAGGCCGTTAAGGAGGAAACACTATGGCTTTTGAACTCCCCAATCTTCCCTATTCCTACAACGCACTCGCGGAAAAGGGGATGTGCCAGGAAACGCTTGAGCTCCACCACGGCAAGCACCACAACACCTATGTCACGACCCTGAACAGTCTGGTCGAGCAGGACAGCAACCTGCAGGGCAAGTCGCTGGAAGAAATCGTCAAGCTCGCCTATGGCCGTGATGACCTGCAGAAAGTATTCAACCAGGCTGGCCAGCACTGGAACCACAACTTCTTCTGGGAAAACATGTCCCCCAACGGTGGCGGTATCCCGGGTAAGCTGGAACAGAAGCTGGTCGAGGACTTCGGTTCCGTGGATGACTTCAAGGAGCAGTTCAAGACCACCGCTGTCGGCCAGTTCGGTTCCGGCTGGGGCTGGCTGGTGCTGGGCAACGACGGCAAGCTGAAGGTCACCAAGACCCCGAACGCCGTCAACCCGCTGGCAACCGGTGAAGGCAAGGTCCTGCTGGCGCTGGACGTCTGGGAGCACAGTTACTATCTGGACTTCCGCAACCGTCGTCCGGACTATGTTATGAACTTCCTGAACAACCTGGCCAACTACGAGTACGCCGAGGAACAGCTCAACAAGGCGTAAACCGGCCCTGCCCGCCCTCTGGAAGGGCGCGCTTCAACCCCCGCCCGGTGCGTCCGGCCGGGGGTTTTCTGTTTCAGTGGAGGCTGTCCACCAATTCCCTGACGCGCGCCTGGACCCATTCGGGGTGTGTGACCGGCGCCCAGTGATTGGCTGCCAGACGCTTGCAGCTCACCTGCTGGCAGTACCGGGTCATGGCCTCGCACACCGCTGGTGTCGCGAAGGCGTCCTCTTCCAGGACCAGTATCTGGCTGGGTGTTCTGATGCTGCCGGGGCGTGGCGTGGGTGGCGGGCTGAGCGCGTTCTGGCGGTAGAGCTGGAACGTATGGCGCGTGAGGCGGGTAACCTCATCGCGTGAGCGTGCCAGGTGAGGGTGATCGCCGGGAAGGCCGCCCATGGTCAGGGCCGCACGGTAAACCGGCGTGCCGACCGTGCTGAACACGGCCCGGCCAAGGCCGGGAACGTTCAGTGCCAGCATGTACCAGGAGTGCAGTACCTGGTTCAGTGCCGGTTTGCGGTCGCCACCGCCCTTCAGGATCCCGTTCCGGACCCATTCGGCCGCCGCTCCAAGATGTGGGCCGGAAAGGCTGGTCCAGGAAGCGGCACGGCGGCCATAGACCGGGTCGGCCACGAAGCTCCAGCCGATGATTGAGCCCCAGTCGTGGCCCACCAGGTGTGCGGTGCCTTCCCGGCCCCGGGTAGCCGTGATCACGGCATCAATGTCCTCCAGAAGGCAGGGGATCCGGTAGCCTTCGGCACGCGCTGGCGGAGTGCTCTGTCCCGCCCCCCGCATATCGAAACCGATCACGTGGTAGTCGCTGCTCAACGCCTGCATATGGGGCAGCCAAAGGTCGTGGCAGTCCGGGAACCCGTGCAGGAAAAGGATAGCCGGGTTGGCCGGGTCGCCGTCCTCGACAATATGGAGTTCCGTCTGGGGGCGTCTGAGAGTCCGTGTTCGCATGGGTCTGACCTGTAGCGGTGATCCGGGTTATGCTTGTCGATCACCCATCATCCGGGAGGCAGGCGCCGTGTCATTGGCTGCATTTTACGAACGACACGTCTTTTCGCCCGTGCTGAAGCTGGCCGAGCGCACGCTGGCGGATGTCCGCCGGGATCTGCTCAGCCAGGCGTCGGGGGAGGTGCTGGAGATCGGTATCGGTTCCGGGCTCAGCCTGAGCCATTATAGGTCGGGCGTGGAACGGATTGTGGGCCTGGAGCCCTCGGAGGTCCTTCTGAACGAATGCCGGGAGCGCGTTGCGTCACGCTCTGGGGAACCACCGGTGGAACTGGTTCACGCAGGGGCTGAGTCCATGCCCTTTGAGGACAACCGGTTCGATACCGTGGTGGCGTTCCTGGTGTTCTGCACCATCCCGGAGGCGGACCGGGCCGCCCTTGAGATGGCGCGGGTGCTGAAGCCGGGCGGCCGGCTGCTGTTCTTCGAACATGTGGCCGCCAGCGAGCCGGGTTTGGCCCGCTGGCAGCAGCGTCTCAACTCTCTCTGGAGACCGCTTGCCTGTGGCTGCAATATCAACCGGAATACCCGTCGGGTTTTTGAGCGTGCCGGTTTTGATATGAGCGGCGTCGAGGTCCGGCGTCATCCGGATATTCCACTGCCACTGGTGCAGCCGGTGATCGAGGGGAATACCGGACTGGCCGTTAGCGGCGAGAACCCCCGAAGCGGCACGGGTCAAAAGCGCTGACATCGATGGGCGTCGGCTCTGAATGCATCATCATGCCCAGCAGTTCCGCGCTTCCTGCCGAGAGGGTCCACCCAAAGGTTCCATGGCCCGTATTGAGCCAGAGGTTCTGTAAGGGGCCGGCGCCGAGGGCCGGCGGGCCATCAGGCAGCATGGGCCGGAAGCCGGTCCAGGGCTCCGCGTGATTGAAATCCGCGGCGCCCGGGAAGCGCTCGTTGATGGCTTCCTGCAGCACCTGCAGTCGTGATTCCGGTATCCGGCGGTTGAAGCCGGCCAGCTCCGCAAAGCCGGTGATCCGCATCCGGTCCCCGAGACGGGTGATGGCAACCTTGTTGTCCAGGTCCACGACCGTGGAGCGGGGAGCTTTGTCGGGATTGTCCAGGGGCGCCGTCAGGGAGTAACCCTTGACCGGGTAGACGGGGAGCTTCAGGCCCAGTGGCCGGACCAGGTCCCGCGAGGCGCAGCCGGCACAGACAACGGTTGCATCAGCCGCTTCAAGCCAGCTCCTGTTGCCGTCGGAAACGTGCGCGCCTTCCAGGGCATTACCGTTATGTTCCCACTGCGTCACGCTCGTGCCGAAGAAGAACCGGACGCCCGCTTTCCGGCACTGCGCCATGAGCAGTTGTGAAAGGCGATGGCAGTCGCCGGTGCCATCACCATTGATCAGAAGGGATGGCTGCAGGTCCCCGGTTGCCGCCAGCGCGGGTTCCTGGCGATTGACCGAGTCGGCGTCCAGCCACTCGTGCTCGATCTGCTGCTCCGCGAGGGCCCTGGCCTTGGTCTGAAGGCCGGCGTATTCGACCGGATCGCGGCTGATTTCCAGCAGCCCCTCATGATGACCGTCGAATCCTTCGGGCAGCTCACGGTCGATGGCGTGGAAGGCGTTACGGCTGACCTGGCCAAGCTGGAGCATGGCGCGGTTGCTGGCGTCATAGCGGCCGCTCTCCCAGGCATAGCGCAGCGTCTGGAAGAGAAAACCGATCGTTCTCGGTGCTGGCGGCATGTGCATCTTCAGCGGACCCTGCCGACGGACCAGACCCTTCAGCCCAACGCCGATCAGATCCGGTGCTGCCCAGGGAGAGACGTGGCCGTAGGAGCGCTGGCCGGCATTGGCATAGCTCGTCTCCATGCCCGGGCCCTCGTGCGCTTCCACCACAGTCACTGAATACCCTCTGCGGGCCAGCATCCGGGCGGTGGTTAAACCGACGATGCCGGCGCCGACGACAAGTGCTCTCATGAGGATGGCTCCCGCAGCTGCCAGTCATTACGGGTGATGGGAGTGGCCCCGTTCTCACCCACGACAACCGTGTTGCTCATACCGATTCCGAACTCACCCGGTGCCCGCAGGCACAGGGGCAGGTGGAAGACCATGCCCGGCTCGAACGGGGATTCCTCGCCCTCGGCAATGAAGCCGGTCCCCTCGACCCAGCTCGGAGGGAACTGCGCCCCCACGGTGTAGCCAAAGACACCGGAGAAAAAGACCTCGTCCGCGACTTCCGCCAGGACCCGGTTGGCGGCTGTTGCCGCGTCCGTAAAGCGCTGCCCCGGACGCATCTCCGAGACCAGCGTGTCGTGGAGACGGTGGCAGACATCGTTGAGCCGTTTCATCCGGTCCGATGCCTTCCCAGCAACGGCTGTACGCATCTGTGGCGCGGTGTAGCGGTGGCGCACGGCGCCGAATTCGAGGAACACGGATTCGTTCTTCTCGATAACCCGACTCTGATGGTTGAGGTGGATCACGCTGCTGCGTGGCCCGCTGACCACAATGGGCTGCAGGCTCATGAACTCGCTGCCGGCGGCCAGCATGGCGCGGGCGCCTTCGGCCGCAATGGTGTTCTCGTCCACGCCCGGTTCGATCACGGCCATGGCGGCATCCAGGCCGGCCATGGTCATGCGTGCGCTCTCGTGCAGACGTTCCAGCTCTGCTGCTGTCTTGACGCGCCGGACGCGGTCCAGGACGGCGCTGGATTCATGGAAGCCAGTATCGGGCAACTGGGCCCGCAGGGCGTCCAGAACGCCGGGGCGCAGGCCGTTGCCCCACTGGTTGATGCCGATGGCGCGGCAGTCCCGGAGCTGGTCCACCAGGGGGCCGATCACGGACTGGACGGACTCCCACCGGTACCCGTCCACCTCGTCCACGAGAGCGGTTGCCGCAGCGGGGCCGGTTTCGATGGAGGGCACCTGGAGGAAACAGCGCTCCGGGCGGAAGACCAGCGCCGCATGGACCGAGACCTCAAAGGTCCGGTAGCCGGTGAGGTAGTTGATCTCGCCCGGATTGGTCACCAGCAGTGCCTCAAGGCCGGCTTCGCGCATGGCGCTGGCCACCCGCTGGCGGCGTGCCCGGAATTCTCCGGCGTCGAAACTCTGTTCGGTGCCGGCTGCCGTACTGCGCAGTGCCTGAAGGTAGTCGGTGTGATCCATCGTTGGCCTCTGGTAATGTCTGACCTTTACGCAAGTGAAGCAGATTTACCCCTACCCTGTCGTCCAGAATGGAGTCCGTATGAGTACTGATGCAGGAAGTCCGCAACTCAGGCCGTGTCCGCGCAAGCCCAATTGCGTTTCCAGTAAGGGCCGGGGGAAGCAGTACATAGAGCCCCTGCCGGGGGATGAAGGCACATGGGAGCGGCTGCCTGGCGTGCTGGAGGCCCTGAGTGGCGTACGGATTGTGGAGCAGACGGCGGAGACCATCCGTGCCGAGGCCCGCACCCGGGTGCTGCGGTTCGTGGACGATCTGGATTTTGTCCGTGACCCGGAGCAGGGCGTGATCCAGGTGCGTTCGGCCTCAAGGCTCGGCTATTCGGATCTCGGCGTGAACCGGCGGCGGCTTGAAACCGTGCGCAGTGAGCTGGCGAAGGACTAGCCATGGCACGCACCTACCAGGACCTTCTCCCGGTCGCCGATCGGCTGGCGCCGCTGTTCTACCGCGAAGAAGCCGAGGGTGTCGGCATGGATGACCTTGCCGGCATTCTCCGGGACCATCCCCGGCTGATGATCATCATGAATCATGGCCCCGCGCTCGGCCCGGCGCCCGCCCTGGCAGCACTGGTTCGGACCATGGTGCGTCATGGCGGAGGTGACAGGGTGCCGTTCGGGGTGACCTGGAGAGGGTTCTACCGGGTGCCCGGTGTCGGTCCCCTGGCGGAGCGTCTGGTGCAGACCTCGGCGGATTCCGGAGTAGAGGATGTTGTTGCCAAACTGAGCAATGGCACCTTCAATGACTGCGGCATCATGCCGGAAGGCGAATACAGCAATGTCGGCAACGGCATCGATATCCAGCCCTTCCGAAGCCAGCGGTTCATAGAGGCGGCCGTTCGGGCGGAAGTACCTGTACTGCTGCTGGCCCACAGCGGCACTGAAAGGCTGGGGCGACCGGTGCCCATTCCGGCTTCAGCCCGTTTCCTGGTGGAGCGTCTGCCCGAACACCTGCGCCGGGCTGTGAACCAGAGCGGTGTGGTGAGCCTGCCGTGGTTGCTGGGTGGGCGCATCCCCAAGCTGGGGCTTGCCTGTGAGCTGTACCAGCCGGATCTGTCACCCGAAGACCTCGAGGAGCCAGGGGCGGCCCAGCAGGTAGCCGTGAGTGCCCGCCATGTGCGGGCACGTCTCCAGCGTCTGGTGAATCATCTGGTGCTGCAGTTCGGCGAGGATTAGTCCGCCATCGTCGAGGCGCGTTCTTCGCGGTGCCGTGCCCGGTAGTGGCCAGGGCTTTCCCCGGTCCAGCGCTTGAAGGCCCGGCTGAAGGCACTCAGTTCCGAAAACCCGAGCAGGAACGCCACTTCCGTCAGCCCGTATTCGCCTTCAGCCACATACTGCAGTGCCCGTTCACGCCGCACCGTTTCCGCCAGGTTCTGGAAACTCTCGCCCTCTTTCTTCAGCTTGCGGTACAGCGTCTGGCGGCTCATGTGCATGGCCGAGGCCACCCGGTCCACATCCGGTGTGCGTGGGAGCTGTTTCTGGACGATGCGTCGGACCCGCTCGGAAACGGTTTTGCGCGGGCGCAACTGGCGCAGCAGCCGATTGACGTGTGTGGTCAGGGCAGAATGCACATAGGGGTTGCGGTGGGGCAGGGGCGAATCCAGGTAGCGGGCCGGAAAACACAGGCTGGTCTCACCGGCGCCGAAGGTGACCGGGCACTGGAAGATCCGCTCGTAGTGGGCCCGGTAGCCGGGGTCCTCGTGCGCCAGGCTCAGCTGCTCGATGGCCAGCCGGGGATGGATGAAGTGGCGCGCACGGGTGACGGCAGCGGACAGCGTTCGGTCCATGTCCGGAATGCAGTACAGCGCCGGATCCGGTACGTGCCAGGTGACCCGTATCCGGTCGCCCTCCCGGGTCTGGTACAGGTGCACCGCCTCGTTCACAAGACGGTGCAGCCGCATGTATTCCTCCAGCGCATGCTCAATGGTGTCGCTGTTGAACACGATGTGGCTCATCAGCCCCATGCGGTCCGGATCCACAATTTCACCCAGCCGCAATCCCAGTGCCGGGTCCCCGGTCAGAAGGAGTGCCTCCTGCCACAGCTGGTTATGGCTGTGCACAGCAACACGGCAGTCGGGATCCTCAAGTTCCTCTGACGAGATCCCAAGAATGCCATCAATATGGTCCTGGGTGGCGAATCCCCGGCTGGTCAGGTAGTGGGTGAGAGCAAGAGTGCCGGAAGCGCTCACCGTGGGACTGTCTGTCATCGACTGTTACCACCTGTCAAAAGGTTGAGCGGGTGCGTCAAGCCGGCTCAGGCATTGCGACGTAGGATAATACCTGAAATCCTGACAAACCCAAGGAGTCGCGTCATGGATATGGATACCAACCTCGAAATCTGCGTTCCGCACACTGAAGAAGAAAAAGCCAATCTCAAGGCTCTGTCCGATTATCTGAGCGAGATCCCCGCGTTCAACTGAGGGGCCCGCTCTACCCCTGATCTGAATAGGTTCTGATGAGGTCCTCACCGCTGCGGTGACGGGCCTTCATTTTCTGGATGCGCTCCAGAATCCCCTCCATGCGTCCCAGGCGGGCCTGGGTTTCGAGTGCACGCATGGTCCCATTGGCCCGGAAGTCGAATTTCAGACCGTAACGGTGCTGTTCCCCTTCAGCGCGCACGTTCGTGACCACCGCAACCAGCCGGTTCTGGTGGAGTTCGCTCCGGTCCAGGCGCAGAGTCAGATCCACCAGCACCTTCTGCCCCATGCGCAGTTTCCGGGACGTGATGATGGCGACACCCTCGCGGGTGAAATCGGCGGCTTCGACGACTTCACCACGCCTGAAGCGGCTGCGCCCTGGCTTCAACCGGACTTCCAGTTCTGCGGCGGGGAAACGCTGCAGGTGGCGGCGTTCATCGTAAAGGGGTGCTGCTGTGGCCATGGGGTCAGGTTCCGTTTAGGCTTACACTGCTTGATGTTACGAGTCTAAGCCCGTCGCCCGCTCTTCGCCAGTGGCGGGTGAGCGGTATGGCACGGAGAAACGGTTTTGACAGAGACGGTGGAACTCAATGCGGGCGTCAAGGGTGATGGCCCGCCCCTGATACTCATGCATGGCCTCTTCGGCGCCGGCGATACCCTGGGCGGTGTGCGTCGGCGCCTGGCGCCGGAATTCGAGGTGCACAGCCTGGACCTGCGCAACCACGGTGAATCACCGCATACGCGCAGCATGAGCTACCCCGAAATGGCAGCGGACGTGCTGGCCTACATGGATCGGGCTGGACTGGAGACGGCCCATCTTCTGGGCCATTCCATGGGCGGCAAGACCGCCATGGAAATGGCACTGATGGCGCCGGAGCGGGTTCGGCGCCTGATCGTTGCCGACATTGCGCCGGTGGCCTATGAGCCCCACCATGACGCCATCCAGGATGCGCTTGAGGCGCTGGATCCGGCCGCCGTGAAATCCCGCCGTGAAGCCGATGGCGTGCTGGCGGAAGACATCGGTGAGAAAGGCGTGCGGCAGTTTCTGCTGACCAATCTGGTGCCGGCGGACGGCGGTTTCCGGTGGCGGATGAATGTGCCGGGGATCCTGGCCTGCTACGAACAGATCATGGCAGGCCCGACGACCGAGGGTGCCTATGAGGGGCCGACCCTTTTCATTCGCGGTGGCAATTCGGACTATATCCAGAGCCGCCACCAGGACGCTGTTCAGCGCTATTTTCCCCAGGCTGAACTGAAGGTGATCCCCGAGGTCGGGCACTGGCTCCACGCGGAAAAACCCGAGCTGTTTGCCCGCATCTGCCAGCGCTTTCTGGCGGAAGACAACTGACACCAGCAAGTCGGAATAACAATGAAAAAAAGCCTGCTCATACTCCTGATCGCTGTTCTGCTGCTTATCGGCATCTTTCTGCTGTGGCCCTCGCCAGTCGATTCCGTCGCCTGGGAACCGCCGGAGGCACCGGGGCTGGAAGGGCCCGCGCAACCGAATGAAGCTTTATTGGACGCGGATGTGCTGGCCAAAGGTGACATCGAAGGCCCGGAGGACACCGAGGTGGATGCCGAGGGCAACGTCTATGGAGGCCTGCAGGACGGGCGGATCATCCGCGTAAGCCCGAACGGAGAGGTGGAAACCTTCGCGGATACCGGCGGTCGCCCCCTGGGCATGGAGTTCGACGATGATGGGAACCTGATCGTTGCAGACGCCTGGAAGGGGCTGCTGTCGGTTGCCCCGGATGGCGCCATTGAGGTGCTGACCACTGAATCCGAAGGCACCCCCTTTGCTTTCACCGATGACCTGGCCATTGCCTCGGACGGGCGCATCTACTTCTCGGACGCCAGCAGCCGTTTCCACCAGCCGGACTACCGCCTGGATATGCTCGAGAGCCGCCCGCACGGGCGCCTGCTCCGCTATGACCCGGAAACCGGGGAAACCGAAACTCTGATGGATGACCTCCACTTCGCCAACGGGGTGGCCCTGACCGAAGACGAGCGTTCCGTACTGGTCAACGAAACCTGGCGCTACCGCATCCAGCAGTATTGGCTTGAAGGCGAGAAGGCCGGTACCAGTGAGATCTTTGCCCGGAACCTGCCCGGCTTCCCGGATAACCTCTCCGCGGATGATAACGGCATCATCTGGGTGGCCCTGCCCACCAGGCGCAATCCACAGATGGACGCCTTTCACCCGAGTCCCTGGCTCAAGGAGCAGGTGGCCAAGCTGCCGGAATCCCTGCAGCCGAGCCCCGAGCCCTACGGCCTGGTACTGGCTTTCGACCAGCAGGGGAAGATGCTGGGCAGCCTGCATGACCCGACGGGGGAGCGTTTGCAGATGGTAACCTCGGTGAAAGCGCGGGACGGTGCGCTCTATTTTGGTTCACTCTACAATGACCGCATTGGTCGACTGGATTACGATCGGGCGATGAAAGCCCTGAGGGAGCAACCGAATGAGTGACTGGCACTGGCGGATGGCCGATCCGTTCACGATGAACATCAGGGTCTCGGAACAGGACGTGGATCGCCTCGGACACGCCAACAACACCGTCTATCTGCAGTGGATGGAAGAGATCAGCTGGGCGCACATTGAGTCCGTGGGCCTGACGTGGGAGCTGCAGGAAGAGCTTGGCCGCGCCATGGCGATTGTGCGCACCGAAATTGATTACAAAGCCGCGGCGCTGGCCGATGATGACCTGATCCTTGGAACCTGGCTGACCGAATTCGACGGCAAGCTGCGTTCCGGGCGTCAGTTCCAGCTGGTCCGGCCCAGTGACGGCCGGACCCTGGTGGAAGCCGAGTCCCGCCATGTCTGTATTGATACCGCGACCCAGCGTCCGGCCCGGATTCCGGAACCCATGGCCGAGTTGCTGAAAAAGGCCAGCCACGACCAGTAATCCCTGGAGGATATGCCATGCGCCAGATCGTCATTCCCGAATTCGGAGATGCCAGCGTCCTTGAACTGCGTGAAGCGGCGCTGCCCGAGCCCGGCGAGGGCCAGGTGCGGGTGCGCGTGGCCAGTGCCGGGGTCAATCCCATCGACTTCAAGACCCGCTCTGGCCAGGGATTCGTGGCCAATGCCATACGTGATCATTTGCCCTGGGTGCCGGGCTTTGAAGTGGCTGGCACCATTGATGCGGTGGGCGCCGGTGTTGATGGCTGGCAAAAGGGTGACCCGGTCGTTGGCATGACCGGATTCCCTCGGGCCGGTGGCGGTTACGCGGAGCAGACCCTGGTGCGCGCCGACGAACTCTGCCGGGCGCCGGAGGGGCTGAAACTGGAAGAAATCGGCGGTGTGCCCCTGGCCGCGCTTACGGCCTGGCAGGGCCTGTTCAGCCACCTGGGGCTGCAACCCGGCCAGAAGCTCCTGATCCTCGGGGGTGCTGGCGGGGTTGGCCATTTCGCGGTGCAGTTCGCCGCCCAGCACGGCGCCCATGTGGTGACGACCGGCTCCGGGGCCAACGAGGATTTCCTCCACCAGCTTGGTGCTGACGATGTCGTCAACTATGAACAGGAAGACGTCCATGACGTCTGCTATGGACTGGACGCCGTACTTGACCTGGTCGGCGGCGAAGCCGGCAAGGCCGCGCTCAGCACCCTCGGGGAACACGGTAAGCTTGTCACCGTTCCCACGGTAACGGCCCAGGCCATCAAGGACCTTGCCGCCGAGAAAGGCATACAGGCCGCCGGCTACGTGGTTGAGCCGGATACCGACCAGCTCGAGGAGATCCTGGCCCTGCTCAACCGCCGTGACGCGGAACTCCACATCTCCGCCGCCTTCCCCCTCGGTGATGCGGCCGCTGCCCATCGCCGGCAGGATGATGGGCATGTGCGGGGGAAGTTGGTTTTGCAGCCATAGATCGGGCGAGAGCTGGCGTGATGTTTTCAGGGTAACTCGGTTATCTTTCTACCGCTCACTCCCATCGGCAGATGCTATAGACATCGTGAGCAAAGCGGGCCTCACCGGCGACAGGGAAGTGGTGAAGTTTCTCGGAGTTCGACAGATCGCAGTAGAGTGATCCCAGTTTTTCGACGACGGTCTGTTCCGGTTGGATGCTTGGGGTATTCGCATACCACAGTAAGTAAGCTTGGCCATCTTTTTCGGCATCGACAATCTGGCGGATTCTGGTCTCATCGAACATACGGCCTGGAATCCGTGAACGAATCCATTTCTCTGGAAGCTGAAAGTACCCCTCGTCGTCAGTTCGTGTCTGATCAGTGTATTCATCCTCGTAAGTGAGCTCGCGGATGACTTTTACGTTTGGTACGGGGTTCCCTCCTTCAAGAATCTGCCCCTCCACTTTTGGAGAGAGAAGGACGTCGTAACGTTTGAATGCTCCAAGCATATCGGACATAACCTCAACCGGGTTGGTGATATCACTGACAGCTACAAGAATCAGCACGCTGGGGATCAGGACTGACATGCTCCGATAGGTTGCCTTTAAACAAAGCCTCCCATTCACAATGACTCCAGAGCTTTTTTGACGCTGCGGTTCAGCGTTCCGATTGTGGTTTCGAATACCCATCGGATGAACTGATAGGTGAGCTTTGTCACTGTCACTGCAGCTTTCCCGGCAAATACCAGCATATGACCCAGAAGGCCCGCTGTCTGCTCGGCGAACTCCGTTGATGCCTCAGCGATTTTCTCCAGCGAGCGGGCCAGCCGATCATAGAAAGTCAACGCAGAACTCATTGTGGCCTGACCGGCCACAACGGAATAGTAGCCAGCGTCCTTGAGCAGCGTGATCAGGGCAGCGTTCAGCTTTTCGGACCAGTAGTTTGTGAAAGAGGCTTGGAGACGATCTTCGTAGCGGAGCCGTACGGTCTGGTTAAGGAAACGCATAGATTGGCGTTTCAGTTTTCCCCAGTCATCGGTTTCCGCCGTATTCCGATAACCAGGTGTTCCCTTGTGTCCCATTCTGTGCGCGGAGAAATTTATGCCTTCAGCGCTATCAAGCCTGTATTCACCAGCGCCTTCATTGGGTGCATGGATAAATGGCCAAACGGGGGCTAATGGAACGGGATCAGCACCATGTGTACAACGGTAATGGGCATCGATTTGGTTCGTGTTTTTCGTAGCATAGCCTTTCAGGCCGACACGAGGCGCGCCAAAGGTGTACAGTTTTACTTTTACAGGGAATTGAGATTTGAGCCAATCGGCGGTGAGTGAGGCGAGGGCGCCACCGAGACTGTGGCCTACGCAATGGACAGTGTGATTGGGGCCAGCTTGCGTGAGTCGCTTCGCAAGCCTGTCATTGAACGAAGGCCTCATACTTGCAAAAGCTTCTTCAAAGCCTGAGTGCACGCTTTGATTATTGATCCCGGTTGCAATGCCTACGTCAAAATCGGTCAGGTAATCTGCAATCGAACTGCTACCCCGGATCGCTATGAGCGTTGAATTACGATGCCTTTCTCGTCCCTCACCTATGACCGCGAAGCCAGTTGTTTGAGTATAAAGTCCGAAGATTCCTCCCGTTTCCCCCATGACTGGGCTCGGTTTGCCTTTGAAAGAGAAACGACGCTCGAGCTGAGTTGAGAGCGGCATTGGGATGTTCCCCATCGAATCTGGGGAAAAAACGCTGTAAACGGCGTCAGCACACTCCGCCGCTATGCTTGGTGACAGTGTTTCCATTATGAAGATCCTTCTTCACATTTGAATTGATCGTCCTGATTTATTCCCAGCGGCAGATACTGCCAACATTATGTTCGAATTGGGGATGTTCGTGATTATAGAAATGATGTGTTTGGTCAGGGTTGGAGATATCGCAATCGAGGCGCCCTAAGCGCTCGCGAAAGGCTTTGGGTGTTTGGAGATCTTCCGTTGCGGCTTGCCACAGGATATATGACTTTCCATCGACTTCGGCGTGTATGAGCTGTATCACCCTAGCCTCAGTCAAAGGGCGCGCCGGTAAAGACGATCGAATCTGCCGTTGCGGGAAAGCGAAGTTACCTTCAGAGTCAGTTCGTGTCCTATCAATATAGGACTTGCCATAATGAACCTCCCGCGTAATCAGGATACCTTCCAGCGGTTTCCCCCGAGCTGTAAGGCGCCCTCTCACCTTCGGCGAAAGATGCACATCATAACGCTTGAACCATCCGAACATATCGGCCATGACCTCGCTGGAATAGAGCATGTAGCCGGCAGCCACGAGGATCGGGATGAGGGCGAGCAGTCCTTGGGGGGTGGCACGATGCTTGGTCATACAGCCACCTGCGGTGCCGTTTGCCTGCAATGGTGCATCCGGGTTGGATCTGCAAAAGCGGTGCGGGCCATTTCCCTGTCCTGAGGCTGACGTCCTGTCGTTTAATCAGTGGGAATTATGCCACTGGTTCCCGCGTCGTCAAAGCAGCCTCATGATGGTGTGAGCGGCGTCACAGGCCTGGTCAGCTGAAACGCTTCAGCGTCTGCCGGACACCTCCAGCCCAGGGCCCACCGAACAGGTTCAGGTGGTTCAGCTCGTGGTAGAGGTTGTACAGCGGGGCCCGTTCCTCCCAGTCCCGTTCAACCGGGCTGTTGGCGAGGTAGGCTTCGCAGAACGGGCGCGGCTGGCTGCCGAACATCGTGGTCATGGCCAGATCTGCCTCGGCCCAGCCATAGTGGGTCGCCGGGTCGATCAGTACCGGTTCGCCGCCGGGGCCGCAGTGGATGTTGCCGGACCACAGGTCGCCGTGGATCAGGCTGGCGGGCTGTTCGGGGATCCAGCGGTCCAGGCGCCCGGCGAGCCATTCCAGTTGTCGGATGTCCCCCTGGTTCAGCCGGCCGCTGTCCCGAGCGATTCTTCCCTGGTGGAGGAGGCGGGCCTCGGCGAAGAACCGGAAGCCATCGCGCATGCGCGGATTGGGCTGGGGCGTGAGGCCGCAGAAGTTGTCCCGCTCGAAACCGAACTCCCCAGCGGTGACGCTGTGCAGTTGCGCCAGCTGTTCCCCGAGTTGCCGGGCGAAGTCCTGGCCCGGCCGGCCATCCAGCCACTCCAGAACCAGCCCGTCCTCAGCAACCGCGACCACTGAGGGAATGCGTACGGCATTCGCGCTGCCCAATGCCTGCAACCCTGCCGCTTCCGCCTCGAAAAAGCCGGCCGGTGGTGAGGGGTGAGTCTTGAGAAACAGCGTCCGGCCGTCTTCGAGCGTCAGCCGGGCGGCATCGTTGATGCTGCCACCGCCAATGGGCTGGGCGGTGGCAATCGGGCTGTCGATCTGCGCTGCGAGGCTCTCGGGGATGCGGGCCATGGTCACTGGTCGTCGGTTTCTGCTCTTGCGCGCATTGTTTCATGGCGGCGGGCCAGATGTTCAAGCACCTTCGAGGCGGCCACGAAGCCGAAGGTACCGGTCACGAAGCTGGCAGCACCAAAGCCCGTGCTGCAGTCCAGCCGGGTAGGGCCGTCCCCGGGCTTTTCATGGGTGGTGCCGCCATCCGGCGAGGGGTAGGTGAGCTGTTCCTCGGAATAGATGGCGGGGATAGTAAAGCGCCGCTTCGGGTTGCGTGAGAAGCCGTATTCCCGGCGCAGCAGGTTGCGCACCTTGGCAAGCAACGGGTCCTGGGTGGTGCGGCTGAGATCGGCCACGCGGATGCGGGTCGGGTCCATCTGGCCCCCGGCGCCCCCGGCGCAGATCACCCATTGTTTGCGCCGGCGGCAGTGGGCCAGCAGGGCCGCCTTGTGGTTGACGCTGTCGATGGCGTCCACCACCGCCTCGCAGTTCCCGGGAAGCACGTTCTCCATGTTGCGGGTGGTCACGAACTGCGGAACCGCTGTAACCCGGCATTCCGGATTGATTCCCTGGAGCCGCTCCGCCATGACCTCTACCTTCGGGCGCCCGATGGTTCCCACCAGCGTGTGGACCTGGCGGTTGGTGTTGGTCACACAGATGTCATCCATGTCGATCAGGGTAAGGGCGCCAATGCCACTGCGGGCCAGTGCTTCGGCCGCCCAGGACCCCACACCCCCGATCCCGGCGATGACCACATGGGCTCCGGCAAGGGTGCGTGCGGTGTCCTGGCCGTAGAGGCGCTCCATGCCCCCAAAGCGCTGGGAAAAGGAATCCGGCGTCATGGCGGCTCCTTGGTGGGTTTCGGTTTGTGCGGATTCTACCAGAAACCGGGTTTCAGGATTACGGACTTGTCAGTCCAGATTAAGATCCGTATGATCCGACGGACTAGTCAGTCCGTTTCCCGTGAGGCCGATACACGTGACCGATTCACCGCGCCCGACGCGCACCCACAAGGCTCCGGAACAACGCCGAAAAGAGGTCCTGGAGGCCGCCGCCGTGGTGTTTGCGGAGGTGGGGTACCGTTGCGCTGAGATGGATCGCATTGCGGAGCGTGCCGGTGCCGGCAAGGGCACGGTTTACCGTTGTTTTGCCAGCAAGGAAGCCCTTTTCATGGCAACCGTTGAGAAGGCGCTGGAGGACCTGACCTGTTATGTGAATGAGGCGGTTGACCCGCTTGAGGATCCCCTTGAGCAGCTTCGCCTGGGTATCCGCCGTTACCTGGAGTTCTTTGAGTGTAACCCCGAGACGGTGGAGCTGTTCATCCAGGAGCGGGCGGAGTTCCCGAAGAACGGCAAGCCCCTCTACTTTGTGTACCAGGAAACCAGCGGCGGCAAATGGCGCGCCCGGTTCGAAAAGCTGATCGAACAGGGTCGTATGCGGCCGGATATGTCGCCGGCACTGGCTCAGGAAGTCTTCAGCGACCTGCTCTATGGGGCGGTCTTTTCCCAGCTTCTTGCAGGCGATCGGGAATCGCGTGCGCAGCGGGCGGATGAAATTAGCGCATTACTGTTCAGGGGCATCCTCAAGCCCGAGGGTTGAGCCGGCTGAACGCAGTTTTAACCACACCGATTTGTCACTTTGCGGAGAGAGGAACCATGAATCAGTTGACCCGGACAGACGTCAGAGGGAGCAGCCGAGCCCGTCGTATTGGCGGACTCAGTACCGCGCTGGTACTGACGCTGGGGCTGACCGCCTGTGGCGGCAGTGGTGACGGTGGTCAGGGCCAGAAGGGCGGCGGGACGCCGCCTCCACCGGTGTCGGTCACTGAGGTTCAGACCGAGGATGTGACCATTCGCGAGGACTATGCCGGGCGTGTCCGGGGTGCCCGTGAAGTGGCTGTCCGGGCCCGCGTCGAGGGCGTTCTGGAAGAGCGCCTCTACGACGAGGGCAAGGTGGTCAAACAGGGTCAGCCCCTGTTCCGGATCGATCCGGAACCCTTTGAGGTGGCCCTGCAGGCCGCAGAAGCCCAGCTCCAGTCCGCCCGGGCGGATCTCAACCAGGCTGAGCGGGAGTGGAACCGGGTTTCCAGTCTCTACGAGAAAAACGCGGTCAGTGAGCGCGAGCGGGACAATGCGCAGTCCGCGTTCGAACTGGCACAGGCCCAGGTGGCGGTTGCAGAGGCCGAAGTCGAACGTGCTGAGCTGGAACTGGGTTACACCGATGTGGAGGCGCCGGTAACCGGCGTGACCGGCCTCGAGACCCAGTCCGAGGGTAACCTGATCGAGCGCGGCACCGAGCTTACCCACATCACCCAGATGAACCCGGTGCATGTGCGCTTCGCGCTGCCGGAGAACGATGCCGCGGCACGCCGCCGTGCGCGCGAAGCCATGCAGTCGGGTAGCAACGGCGATCATCGCAGCACCGCGAAGCTGATCCTTCCGGACGGCTCTGAATACGAACACACCGGTACCATCGACTTCACGGCCAGCACCATTGACCCGGAAACCGGGACCGTTACGGCGCGCGCGGTGTTCCCGAACAAGGAGCAGCGCATTGTGCCCGGCCAGTTCGTCCGCATCCGGGTGAAGCTCAACACACTGGAGGATGTGATGACCGTCCCCGCCAAAGCGGTGAGCGATGGCGGGAACGGCGGCCTTCAGGTCTTTGTGCTCGACGACGACAACAAGGCCCAGCCCCGCTCGGTTGAGACCGGCCAGGTGGTTGATGGTCGCCGCATCATCACGGACGGACTGGAAGCAGGTGAACGCGTTGTGGTCGGCGGCATGGCCGGCATCAGGCAGCCGGGTATGAAGGTGAAAGTCGAGAACGGTCAGAAAGGCCAGAATGGCGGGGAGAGTAACTGATGTTCCGATTCTTCATTGACCGCCCGATCTTCTCGGCGGTCATCTCCATCATCATCCTGATTGCCGGTGCGGCTGCCCTCATGGGATTGCCCGTGAAGCAGTACCCGGACGTGGTTCCGCCGGAAGTGGTCGTGGAGGCCAACTACCCCGGGGCCAGTGCCGAGGTTCTGGCGGACAGTGTGGCGGCACCGCTGGAGCAGGAGATCAACGGCGTTGACGACATGATCTACATGGAGTCCGCCAGCACCGATGCCGGCAGTGTGCAGATCACCGTCTCCTTTGAGGTGGGCACGGACCCGGACCAGGCGACGATCAACGTCAACAACCGGGTCCAGAGGGCCATGTCCAGTCTTCCCCAGGCGGTACGGGATCAGGGCGTGACCGTTGAGGCGCGCTCCAC
The DNA here is from genome assembly GCF_002286965.1 of Halovibrio salipaludis. Lineage (GTDB taxonomy): Bacteria > Pseudomonadota > Gammaproteobacteria > Pseudomonadales > Oleiphilaceae > Halospina > Halospina salipaludis. Next base: position 797,557 of record NZ_NSKD01000001.1, read on the forward strand.
CTCGATCCTGCAGGTGGTGGCACTGTCCTCGAAATCCGGTGATACCAGCACCATTGAGATCTCCAACTACGCGCTGCTGAACGTCATTGACGAGCTGGTCCGCACACCGGGGGTGGGTAACGCCTCGCTGTTCGGTGCCAAGGACTATTCCATGCGGATATGGCTCCAGCCGGACAAGATGGCGGAATACAATGTCTCCCCGATGGATGTGGCCAGTGCGCTGCGTTCCCAGAACGCGCAGTATGCTGCCGGCCGACTGGGGGCGCAGCCGGCACCGGTGGATCAGGCATTCACCTTCAGCGTGTCCACACCGCAGCAGATGTCGGATCCCAGGGAGTTCGAGGACATCATGCTGCGCACCACCAGCGATGGCGCCTCGCTGCGCCTCGGAGATGTGGCTCGGGTTGAGCTGGGGGCACAGAATTACGATTTCTCCGCCTCCTTCAATGGCCAGGCAGCCGTACCGGTGGGGGTCTATCTCCAGCCGGGCGCCAACGCACTGGAGACAGCGACCAACGTTCGTGAGGCGCTCAGGGACCTGGAGGAGCGCTTCCCGGAGGACCTCCAGTACGAGATCCCTTACGACACCACCACCTTCATCCAGATGTCGATCCAGGAGGTGCTGATCACGCTGGTGATCGCCCTGGTTCTGGTGTCGCTGGTGACCTTCATCTTCCTGCAGCACCTGCGCGCCACCCTGATTCCCCTGGCGGCCATTCCGGTTGCCCTGATTGGCACCTTTGCCGGTATGACGCTGCTTGGCTTCTCGGTGAACCTGCTGACCCTGTTCGGACTGATTCTTGCCATCGGGGTTGTGGTGGATAACGCCATCATCGTCATGGAGAACGTTGAGCGGCTCATGCAGGAACACAATATGAGCGCCTATGAGGCTTCGGTGGAAACCATGGGGCAGGTTTCCGGCGCGGTCGTGTCCTCCACGCTGGTCCTGGTGGCGGTGTTCGCACCGGTTGGCTTCCTTGGCGGGCTGACGGGCGAACTCTATCGCCAGTTCGCCGTGACCATTGCGGTCTCCATTGTCATCTCCGGGATTGTCGCGCTGACGCTGACTCCGGCCATGTGCGCACGCCTTCTGGATGGCGAGCCGAAGGATGTGTCAAAGCCATTCCAGTGGTTCAACGCCGGTTTTGAGAAGATCACCAATGCCTTTGTCGCGGGTGTGACCTGGATACTGAATCATGCGGTGATCGGTGTGACTCTCTTCTTCCTGTTCATTGGCAGCACTCTCTGGATGCTGGATCGTCTGCCCTCGGGGCTGGTGCCCCAGGAAGACCAGGGGTTTGTGCTGATGGCCTCCTACCTGCCTCCGGCATCAGCGCTGGGCCGGACCGAGGAAGTGCGTGAGGAGCTGGTCAACAGGGTTCTGGAAATGCCGGAAGTGGAGAACATTGTCGCCTTTGCCGGCTATGACCTGCTCGCTGGTGCGCTGCGCCCCAATGCGAGCATCGCCTTTGTGACCTTCAAGGACTGGTCGCAGCGTCAGGGCCCGGGGCAGTCCGCCTCGGCAATGACGAAGAAGATCATGGGCGCCGGAGCCGGTGTGGAAGAGGCGAACGTCATGTCATTCTCGCCACCGCCGATCCAGGGGCTGTCCCTGACCGGGGGCGTGGAGGCATTCATCCAGGACCAGAAAGGCATGAGCACCGAGGAGCTGCATGCACTGGCCCAGGACATGGTCGAGGCCGCCAACGCCCACCCGGTGCTGACCAATGCCCGTACTGACCTGGACGTGAGCATCCCCCGTTACCGGGCGGACGTTGATCGTGAAAAGGCACGGGCCCTGGATGTGCCCATCAGTGAAGTCTTCTCCGCCATGCAGAGCACCTTCGGTACCCTGTATGTGAACGATTTCACCATGCGGGGCCGGAACTGGCAGGTGAACATGCAGGCTGAAGGTGAGTTCCGCAGCCGCCCGGAGGATCTGCGGCGTGTGTTCGTGCGCTCGAACAGTGGCCAGATGATCCCGGTCAGCTCGCTGGTGACGCTGACGCGGGAGACAGGGGCGGACATCATCAACCGCTTCAACGTCTATCCCGCTGCCAACATTGCTGCGGATCCGGCAGAGGGCTATACGACCGGTGATGCCATGAACGCACTGCGCGAGGTTGCGGACGAGAACCTCGGGTCCAACACGCCCCTGGGCTGGATCGGTCAGGGCTATCAGCTGGCGGCTGCCGGGCAGGCAGGGACCATTGCCTTTGCCCTTGGCCTGGTCATGGTATTCCTGATTCTCGCGGCGCAGTACGAGCGCCTGACCCTGCCGCTGGCGGTGGCCACGGCGATTCCGTTTGGCGTATTCGGGGCCGCGCTGGCCTCGCTGCTGCGCGGCTTCCCCAATGACATCTATTTCCAGGTGGGGCTGCTGGTACTGATCGGCCTGGCGGCGAAGAACGCCATCCTGATCGTGGAATTCGCCGCCCAGAACCGCAAGGAGGGGCTGTCGCCCAAGGACGCGGCCATAGCGGCCGCCCAGCAGCGCTTCCGGGCCATCATGATGACGGCGCTGACCTTCATCATCGGCTCCCTGCCTCTGGTGGTGGCTACCGGCGCCGGCGCTTCCAGTCGCCAGGAAATCGGCACCGTGGTGGTTGGTGGCATGATCGTCGCCAGCACCCTGGCCCTGTTCTTCGTGCCGCTGTTCTATCGGCTTTTCGAGGAGTTCTCGATCTGGTTGAGCAATCGCGGGAGCAACAACAGCTCCAGAGAGGTTTCCGATGCGTAGGCTACTGTTTGCAACACTGACGTTCCCTCTGCTCCTGGCCGGCTGTGCGGTCGGCCCGGAATACAAGGAGCCCCAGGTGGACCTCCCGGAGGAATGGCCGGACGAGGTGCTTCTGACCAATGATGAGCGTGCGGACTGGTCCAACTGGTGGCACCGGTTTGATGACCCCACGCTTAATCGCCTTGTGGAACGGGCCCTGGACGACAACCTCAATATGCAGCTGCAGTACCAGCGGCTGCAGGAGGCCCGGGCGCGGCTGGGGCTGGCGGATGCCCAGGAGATGCCCACTATCGAGGGCCAGGCTGATGCCGCCCGGGGGCGTGAATCCGGGGCTGCCAATCCGCTGGGCGGCGGGACCACCGACAACATGTTCTCGGTGACCGGCCTGCTCAGCTATGAGGTGGACCTCTGGGGCCGGCTGGAGAGCCAGAGCGATGCCGCCGAGGCCGCGCTCCAGGAATCGGTGTTCACCCATGATTCGGTGCGTCTCAGCACCATCGCGGATGTGGTCGCCACCTATACGGAGCTGCGTGCGGCCCAGCGTTCCCTGGCGATCACCCAGCGGACCCTGGAGACGCGCGAGGAGACCGTGCGGATCGAACGCGCCCGCTACGAAGGCGGCGACACCGACGAGCTGACCCTGCGCCAGGCTCAGTCCGAGCTGGAAGCCACCCGTGCCCTGGTTCCCCAGCAGCGCCAGCGTGTTGCCCGGCTGAAGACAGCCCTGGGTGTACTCGTGGGCATGACCCCGCGCGAACTCACCAGCGATCTGGATTTCGGCGAAGGCAGCCTCAGTGGGATCACGCTGCCTGACGAGGTTCCGGAAGTCCTGCCCTCGGATCTTCTGGAGCGCCGGCCGGACATCCGTGCGGCCGAGGCGGCCATCATCGCCGCCACCGAAGAGGTGGGCGTCGCCGAGGCCCAGCGCCTGCCCAGCTTCAACCTCCGTGGCTCCATAGGCAGTGCGGCCATTGAATCCGATGACCTGTTCACGGGCCCTGCCGAGACCTGGGAGATCGGTGCCTCCGTCCTTGGTCCCATATTCGACTTCGGCCGCAACAAGGCCAGGGTTGAAACCGCCCGGAGTCTGCGCGATCAGGCGGAAACCCGTTACCGCGTCACGCTCCAGGAGGCGTTCAGCGAGGTGCGGGACGCGCTGGCCGTCTATGAGGCGACGGATGAACGGGTCAGTCGGCTCCGGGACCAGGTGTCGGCGCTGGAGAAAACGCTGGAGCTGGCCGAGCTGCGCTATGAGGAAGGCCTCACGGACTTCCTGACGGTGCAGGACACCCAGCGGGTCCTGTTGGACGCGGAGTTGACCCTCACCAATGCCATCCGCGACCGGCTCAACGCCACGGCCACGCTGTTCAAGGCGATGGGCGGCGGCTGGGCCGATGGCAAAGCCGTTGATCCGGAAAGCGGAGACTCCTGACCAGGGCAGGGCTCTGTTTACAGGTTTGCCGGCCCGTGCAAGCGCGGAGCCGGCAGCCGTCACCTTCCTGCCAGGCCATGCGGGTGCTAGACTTAAATATTAGGTTACACTAAATTTAAGGAGGCAGGCATGCGCCGAGCCCTAATGATGGTTCTCTGCTTCTGCCTTTCGGGCGCAGCCCAGGCCGCCTCAGCACAGTGGGTGGATGTGAAGCGGGAAACGCTGACAGAAACCCTCCGCCTTGATGGCATGATCGAGGCTGTGCGGGAAAGCACCGTATCCGCCCAGACAGCGGGAACCGTTGTCGAGCTGCCCTACGACGTGGACGACGCCGTTCCGGAAGGCGAGCTGATTGTCCGGCTCGAGGACAGTGATGAACAGGCTCGTGTGGAGCAGGCCCGGGCCAGCCTGGAAGAGGCTCAGGCCGAGCTCACTGATGCCCGCCAGAACCTGGAGCGCGTGGAGCAGCTGCACGAACGCGATGTCGCCTCACAACAGGATCTGGATCAGGCCCGTAACCGTTTCGAGGCAGCCAGAGCCCGTGTTTCACGCGCCGAAGGCGCGCTTTCCGAAGCACGGGAGCAGCTCAGTTACACCCGTGTACACGCCCCTTACAGTGGCATCGTGACCGAGCGCATGGTCGAGGTGGGGGAGTCCGTCTCGCCAGGGCAACCGCTGATGCGGGGTCTGTCGCTGGAGCAGCTGCGGGTGGTGGTCTCTCTTCCCCAGCAGTACGCGGAGCGCGTGCGCTCGGAGCGCGAGGCGGTTGTGACCCTTGATGGTGGAACGCAGCTCGAAACCGACGGCATGACGTTCTACCCCTATGCGGATCAGCAGAGCCACAGCTTCCGGCTGAGGCTTGAGCTTGCCGACCCCGAGGCCCGCCTCTTCCCCGGTATGCTGGTACGCGTGGGCATCCCGACCGAGACGCGCGAGGCACTCTGGGTGCCCGAATCCAGCATCTACCGGCGTGGTGAACTGCGTGCCGTGTTCGTGCGCGGCCCGGATGATGAGCCCCGTCTGCGTCAGGTGCGTCTCGGGAGCCGTCGGGACGGGCTGGTGGAAGTGCTTTCCGGTGTCAGTGAGGGGGAATCCGTGCGCCGTGAGGCACTGTACTGATGACACAGCATGGCAGGCTCGGTCCGTCCGGCCAGATCGCGCGGGTCTTCCAGAACAGTCGCCTCACCCCTCTGCTTGCACTGATCGGGCTGCTGCTCGGTATTGTTGCCGTCATCGTGACGCCCAAGGAGGAAGAACCCCAGATCGATGTGACCATGGTGGACGTCATGGTGCCGTTTCCCGGGGCCAGTGCCCGGGAGGTGGCGAGCCTGATCGCCACTCCGGGTGAACAGATCCTGGACGAGATCCGGGGCGTTGAGGACATCTATTCGGTCTCGCGCCAGGGCCAGGCGGTCATCACGGTCCAGTTCGAGGTGGGGCTGCCGCGGCGGGAAGCGCTGGTGCGCATCCACAACAAGGTCCAGTCCAACCGCGACTGGTTCCCCGAGGGGCTGGGGGCGGGCGAGCCCGTGGTCAAACCAAGGGGGATTGATGATGTTCCGGTCATGACCCTGACCCTCTATGACCCGCAAAGGCGCCAGAGTGGCGAAGACCTGACCCGTCTTGCCCATACCCTGGAGACGGAGCTCAAGCGGGTGTCCGGTACCCGGGATATCTACACGGTCGGCGGCGTGCCGGATCGCATCGATGTGCGGGTTGAGCCCGCCAGCCTGGCCGGTTACGGCCTGGGTATCAGTGACCTGCGGGAGGCGATCCGGGCCGCCAATGCCACTGGCCAGGAAACCAGGGTTACGCGTGCGGGGCTGTCCATCCCGGTTCAGCCGGGGGAGCCGCTCCAGCAGGTTGAGGAACTGAGGTCGCTCGTTGTGGCGCGCAGCAATGGGGCTTCCGTTCACCTGTCGGATGTGGCCTCCGTCAGTCGTGGCGGTACTGTGCCGGACGCATCGGTGCAGCTGGGTTTCGGACCTGCAGGGGAAGGCGAGCCCGGCGAGCGCTATGCGGCAGTGACCCTTGCCGTCGCCAAGAAAACCGGCGAGAACGCCATTGATGTAACCACGGCTGTTTCAGACCGGCTCGAACAGCTGCGGGGGCGGGTGATTCCCGATGATGTTGAGGTGCTCACCACCCGCAACTATGGCCAGACCGCCAGTGACAAGGCGCGCAAGCTGATCTCGGACCTGATCATGGCCACCCTGTCCGTCATGCTTCTGGTGCTGGCGTTCATGGGCTGGCGTCAGGCCATGGTCGTCGGTCTTTCGGTGCTTCTGACCCTGCTCCTGACGCTGGTGTTTTCCTGGGCATGGGGCTTCACCCTGAACCGGGTCTCTCTGTTCGCGCTCATCTTCGCCATCGGGATCCTGGTGGATGACGCCATTGTGATCGTCGAGAACGTCAACCGGCGCATCCATAACTCCGATGACCCGGCCATCCGTGTGATTCCCACAGCGGTGGATGAAGTAGGCACCCCAACCATCATGGCGAGCCTCACTATCATGGCCGCGCTTCTGCCCATGGCGTTTGTGACTGGGCTGATGGGCCCCTATATGAGTCCCATCCCGATCAATGCCTCCGCGGGGATGGTGCTCTCACAGCTCGTGGCGTTCATCCTTACTCCCTGGCTGGCATTGCGGCTGGTGCGCCCCCGTGATCGAGCCGAAGGAGACGGTGGCGGAGGGGAAGCCGTGAATCCACGGCTCTACCGTCTGTTCAGCCGGGTTCTGACACCCTTCATGGGCAACCACAGCTGGCGACGCCACGGGCTGGCCTCCGGGGTTATCGGGCTTACGCTGGCGGCGGCCGCACTGCCGGTGTTCATGCTGGTGATCCTCAAGATGCTGCCCTTTGATGACAAGTCGGAGCTGCAGGTGGTGGTGGATATGCCGGAGGACACCCCCATGGAAACCACCCAGAAGGTACTCACGGAGATGGGCGGTTATCTGGAGAGCCACGAGGCTGTCACGAACTGGCAGGCCTATGCCGGCACCGCTTCCCCCATCAACTTCAATGGACTCGTGCGCCAGTACTACCTGCGCCAGGATTCCTGGCAGGGTGACCTTCAGATCAACCTGAAGGACGAACGGGACAAGGCTTCCCATGATATTGCCCAGGCCATGCGCGAGCCGCTGACAGAGATCGGTGAGCGTTACGGGGCCGCCGTGAAGGTGGTGGAGGTGCCGCCAGGGCCGCCGGTGCTGTCGCCGCTGGTTGCCGAGGTCTATGGTCCCGGTCCCGAGGTGCGTGCCCGGGAGGCTGAGTCACTGGCGCAGCGCATGGGAGGTATCCAGGGGCTGGTGGATATCGATACCACAGTGGAGGCTCCCGTGGAGCGCTGGCGTGTGGTGGTGGATCGCCAGCGTGCTGCCACCCTGGGTGTTTCCCAGGCCCAGGTCGTGGATCTGCTCTCCGTCACGTTGGGCAAGCGTAATCTTGAATACTTTCACGATCCGAATGCCAAATACGCGGTTCCGATACGGGTGATCCTGGATGAAGGCGACAGGGCCCAGAAAGCCGCGCTGCTGTCCCTCAAGGTCCGGAGCCGTTCCGGCGATATGGTGCCGCTGGCGCAGGTGGCCTCAATCGAACCGAGCAGCTGGCCAGGGGCGATCCATCACAAGAACCTGATGCCGGTCACCTACGTCACTGCCGACATGGCCGGCGACGTGGACTCCCCGCTGTACGGCATGTTCCGTATGGCCGAGGATCTGGAAGACCTGCCCCAGTACTACATCCAGCAGCCGGAATGGCCGGACGAGGCCGCCATCAAGTGGGACGGGGAGTGGCAGATCACCTATGAGACCTTCCGGGACATGGGGATCGCCTATGCCGTCGGGATCGTCGCCATCTTCCTGCTTCTGGTGGCGCAGTTCGGCTCCTACGGGCTGCCGCTGATCGTGATGATGCCCATCCCACTGACGCTCATCGGGATCATGCCGGGCCATGCGCTGTTGGGTAAGGAATTCACCGCGACCAGCATGATCGGCATGATCGCGCTGGCCGGCATCATTGTCCGCAACTCCATCCTGCTGGTGGTGTTCATCCGGGATATGCTGCGCGAGGGGACACCGCTGGAAGAGGCGGTTGTGATGGCCAGTGCCGTGCGCATCAAGCCCATAGCGCTGACCGCGGTCTCCGCCATGCTGGGGGCGTTCTTCATCCTGACGGACCCGATCTTCAACGGCCTGGCGATCTCGCTGATCTTCGGGCTGGCCATGTCCACCCTGCTGACGGTGATCGTGGTGCCGCTGGCCTACTATCTGTTCATCGGCCAGCGCGAGGCGCGTTGAGTGCGTCCTCGATACGCTGGAACAGATCGCCCTGAAAGGGTCGGCTCAGGGGATAGAAGTGGCCGGAGTGGGGGAGCATGGTGAGTTCGGCATCAGGGAGGGTTGCAGCCAGGTGCCGGGCGTAGGCCGGGGGCAGAAGCTGATCCTCGGCGCCCTGGTGGACCAGTGTTGGTGTCCGGATGGCCCCGAGCCGGAATCCCCAGTCCCCCATCTCCGTGAGCAGGTCCGTGGCAATGGCGTGGGCGCCTGAGTTGAGGCAGGCCAGCTGGCTGGCGCGGAAGCGCCGGATCTGGCCAGGGTCTCCCAGGATGGCGTGATCCGCGTCGCTGAACAGGCTGCGTGCCCGGGCCATGTAGAAATCCGGCCGCCGCTGGGCAATGGCGGTGATCAGCGCGACGGTCGCCCGGAACAGGGCCTGACTGATATCCGCAATGACAGGCCCGGGCCAGAGCGTGCGCAGCAACAGTCGCCGGGCACCGGCCATTTCCCGGAAATGGGTATAGCTGGAAAGCAGCACCGCGAGCCGTATCCGCCCGGGCAGTTCATGGGCGGCCGCCATGGTGCGGGATCCGCCGCTGGACCAGCCCATGTGGATGCAGCGGTCGATCCCCAGGTGATCCAGGAACAGGGCCAGGTCCCGGGGGTAGTCGAGCAGTGTCCGGTCCTGCTGGTAGCTGGAGCCGCGGATGCCGGGCCTGTCCAGCGCCAGTATCCGGAAACCGGCGATCCGTGCCTGCTCATGGAAGAACAGGGCCTCCAGCGCTGAGCCGGGCATGCCGTGCGCGTAGACCACGGGAATGCCGTCCTCGGCGCCGGTTTCCAGGCCCACCAGCTGCCGGTTATCCGGCGTCCGCAGGGTATGGACCCGTGTAGGCTCGTCCATGCCGATGCTCATGCCCCAGCTTCCTTCAGTTCAGGGCGGAAGTACTGGTTGACCCAGAGCGAAACGCCGATCAGCCCGCCGCCGAGAGCCAGCGCGAGCAGATCCGCATCCCGGTTCCAGATCAGCAGGTTCACCAGCAGTCCCGCGGGCACCAGGGCATTGTTCATGACCGCCAGGGTGCCCGCATCCACTTTCCGTGCTCCCTGGTTCCAGAAGAACAGGCCCGCCCCGGAGGCGGCGAAGCCCAGCCAGCCCAGAACCAGCCAATGCCAGGGCGTGGCGGGCAGCATGGTGCGGTCGCCGAACGTCATGAAGGACGGCAACGCCACCAGTATGGCGCCCAGAAAGAAGTAGCCGAACAGCCGCCAGGCGGGCGCCGTCAGTGAATACCGCTCATAGAGGCGCCGGTACCCGACCTGGCCGGCGGCAAAGGCGAGATTGGCGCCCTGCAGCATGACAAAGCCGGTGATGTAGGACTCACTGAGTCCATCGTAGCGGATGATCGCCGCCCCCAGCGTGGCCAGTGCGGCAGCCAGAAGGGCCACTGGGGCAAACCGGCGGTGGAGGGCGTCATCCATCAGCGTGATGTAGATGGGCGTGAAGACCGTGAACAGCAACACCTCCGGCACCGTCAGGAAGGCGAACGAGCGGTACAGCAGCAGGTAGGTGATGCCGAACTGGCTGGCACCGACCAGCATCATTCCCAGCCGGAAGCCGCCGGGAACCCCGCGCCAGCGCAGAAGCGGCAGGAACACCAGGGCACCGCACAGCACGCGCGTCAGCACGGCGAAGTCGTTGTCCACGTTCCCGGCGAGATAGACGCCGATCAGGCTGAAGGAAAAGGCCCAGAGAATGGTGACGAGAACAAGGATGATCATACGCTGCTCCTAGACCGCCTGGCCGGCGGCGACGCCGGAGGCCCAGGCCCACTGGAAATTATGCCCGCCGAGGTGGCCGGTGACGTCGACCACCTCGCCGATGAAGAAGAGCCCGGGCTGGTCGTGGACCTCCATGGTCTTCGAGGACAGTGCCCGGGTATCCACTCCGCCCAGGGTTACTTCGGCGGTCCGGTAGCCTTCGGTGCCCGCCGGCGTCAACTGCCAGCTATTGAGGGTCTGTGCCGCCTGCGTCAGGTCCGCCCTGCTGAAATGCTGGAGCGGTTCCCGCCAGCCCTGGAGTTCCGAGAAGGCCTGGGCAAAGCGCTTCGGAAGCTCCTCGCCGAGGGCCCGTGCCGCGCTGCGGTTGGGGTGGTTCTGGCGCTGTTCCGTCAGCCACTGGCTCGCATCCTGATCCGGCAGCAGATCGATCCCCAGGGCATCACCGGGTTCCCAGAAACTGGAGATCTGCAGCATGGCGGGGCCGCTCAGCCCCTTATGGGTCACCAGCATGGGTTCCCGGAATCGTTCGCCGTTGCACGAGACCGCCACCGGGCAGCTGATGCCCGCCAGTGGCGCCAGCTGCTCCCGGAGCTCCGGCGCCAGCGTAAAGGGCACCAGGCCGGCCCGGGTGGGTATGATATCGAGCCCGAACTGGCGGGCCAGCTCATAGCCGAAACCAGTGGCCCCCATGGTGGGGATGGAAAGGCCGCCGCAGGCAACCACCAGGGCTTCCGCGTGGAATTCGCCGGCGCTGGTCGCCAGGGTATAGCCGTTATCGGAGGTGGCGACCGTTGCCACCGTCGTGCGGGTCATGACATCGACGCCCGCCCACTCGGCCTCGGTCATCAGAAGATCCACAATCTCGCGGCTTGAGTCCTGGCAGAACAGCTGCCCCGCCGCTTTTTCCTCGTGCTCAATGCCATGGCGTTGCACCAGCTCAAGGAAGTGTTCGGGGGTGTAGCGCTTGAGGGCGGAAATACAGAACCCCGGGTTGTCCGAGAGAAAGTTCGCCGGGGTGCTGTTGAGGTTGGTAAAATTACAGCGCCCCCCACCGGACATCAGGATCTTGCGCCCGGGGCGGCGTGCGTGCTCGATCACCAGCACACGCCGGCCACGGTAGCCGGCAGTCGCGGCGCACATGAGCCCGGCGGCGCCGGCGCCGATGATGATGACGTCATAGGTGGTGGGCATGATGGGGGTGGCCTGTCCGAATGTGCTGCTGAGCGCGTATTCTAAGGCCCGTGAACCCGAGTGAACCAGTGGAAAGAGGCCGATGATCGGACCTGGCACCCAGTCCATCCCGGAAGGGAAGATGAAACTGCTCCAGGCATCGCTGCGCCTGGTGACCAGCAGTCGCAGCATCAGTTCGCTGGGTATCCGGGAGCTGGCCCGTGAGGCTGGCCTCAATCCCAACACCTTTTACCGTCACTTCTCGGATCTGGATGATTTCGGCCTGTTCGTGCTGGAGTGCATCGCCTCGGAGGTCAAGCGCCAGGTCCGGCGTCTGCGCACAGCGGCGGCGACCTCGGATCAGGCGGCCCACGATTCGGTCTATTTCGTGTACGAGTACTTCCGCGTTAATCCGGCGGTGGTCATGGTCGCGGTGCGGGAACTTCACGGGCCCTCACTGGTGCTCAGGCAGGCCCTGGCGCGGCAGCTGGAGGAAGCGGCCAGCGAGATGGCCGATGACGTGACCGAGCGGGAGCTGGTCCCCCAGGTTGACCGGACCACGGTGCTGGACATTGCCAGGACCGTCGTCCGGTTCATGCTGTTCCGCGGCATGGATTACATCGAGTACCCGGAACAGCAGAAAGCCATCCAGAAGGAGACGGAGCGCTTCCTCCGCCGCCAGTTCATGGGGGCCATGGCCGAGATCCTTTCCCCGGGTCTGGATGCCAGGCTGGCAGGCTCCTAGAGCCATCAGGCCGGTTGCCCATCGCTGTCGACAAAGACCCGGTTGCGTCCGGAATGCTTGGCGGCATATAGGGCCTGGTCCGCGTCTTCAAACAGGCGCTGGGTGATCTCGGCCGTCTCGGGAATCCGGCCGCTGATGCCGATGCTCACCGTCAGGTGGATGGTCTCCCGGGAAACCTGGAAAGGCGTTTCGGCCACGCGCCGGCGGATCCGTTCGGCCACGCAGCGGGCCCCTTCAACCGCGGTATCCGGGAGCACCACCACGAACTCCTCGCCGCCATAGCGGGCGACAATGTCCTCGGGGCGTGTCACCAGATTGGCAATGCATTCCGCCACCATCCGCAGGCAGTCGTCACCCACCAGGTGCCCGTAACGGTCGTTGAAGGCCTTGAAGTGGTCAATGTCCAGGACCATTACAGACAGCGGCTGGCGGTACCGGAATGCTTCCACGCAATAGTTCGGGAAAACCTCTTCAAAGTAGCCGCGGTTGCGCAGACCGGTGAGGGCGTCCGTGGTGCTGAATTCCAGAAGCTTGGCATTGGCGGCTTCCAGAGCCTCGGTACGCTCGTGCACCCGATGCTCCAGACGGGTATTGGCCTCTTCCTGGACCCGCAGCGTTTCCGCCTGTGCCATGCGGGCATTGCGCTCCTCGCGCAGGGCCTGTTGCTGGGCTTCCAGCGCCGCCTTTTTCTCCTTGTTGAGGCGATCGGCAATGGCGAATGAGAGCACGATGACCCCTAGGGCCGAGCCCACCTGGACCGCGTTCTGGGTGAACACGGTGTTGGGGACCACTGCGAACTTGTTCAGGGCCAGGATGATGCCGCCGGCAAGCATGGCGAACCAGGCGACCGTATAGTAACGCGCTGCCTGTACTCCTTTGAGGAGACGGACAATCCCCACAAGAAGCATCAGGCAGCAGGCCACGAAGGCCACGCCGATGCTCGGCAGTACAATGGTGCTGAAGGGCACGAAGAGGGCCGCCAGGATGATGAGCAGGGCGGCAGCGATCAGGTTTGAGGTAGCCCGCAGCAGGAAGGGATGGTTGTCGCTGTTGATGGACAGGAAGCGGATGGTGAACAGGGCACCGAAGACCACCACGCTCATCAGGAAGATCATCATCAGCTGGTTGTTCCACCAGGTCGCGCCGGGCCAGAGGAACTGGTAGGCGAGGCCGCCCAGCGTGGCGAGGAACAGGGGCATGGCGGAGATGTAACCGATGTAGTAGAGGAAGGCCCGTTCGCGCACCGCGATGTAGACGAAGATGTGGTAGAAGATCATGGCCACGGCAATGCCGAAATAGATGCCCTGGAACAGCAGGTCTGACTGTTCATAGACCAGAAACGCTTCCGATTCCCAGAGGGTCAGCGGCACCTGCATGGAGCTGCCCGTCTCCACGCGCATGAACACCGTCAGCGTTTCCCCGGGTGCGAGTTGCAGGGGGATCACGAAGTTACGGTGTTCCAGCGGGCGCTGCCCGAAAGGCAGCTGATTGCCCATGGTCTGTGTCTGGACCGTCTCGCCACCACTGAGTACATGCAGGTCAATGTGGTGCAGTGCGGGGTAACCGATTTCCAGATAGGGATTGAGCGGAGTGTCCGTGGGGTTGTGGATCCGGGTCCGGAACCAGTAGGGCTCATCCACATAGCCGTGGCTGATGGACGGCGGCTCTTCCGGTGTCCAGGCTTCACGCGGCAGGCTGCGGACGTCACCGAGGCTGGCGTCGCCACTGGTGTCGACCCACGACTGGGTATGGCCCTCAAGTGGGAGGTTCCGTTCGTTCCCGGACCACTGGGCAGTCTCTGCGGACGCGGGGCCTGCCAGCAGCAGGAGTCCGTAGAGTAGCAACCGAATCAGTATGCGGCTCATTATCAGCATCCCTTTTCCGCTCAGTGTAGTGGCGGTCCCGGGATGCCGTGTTGCCCTCTGGTTACCGACCGTAACCGACGAAGTCCGCCAGGTAATCAATGCCGGCGTCGGCCTGGCGGTACACCAGATACAGTGTCTTGTGGACCCCTTCCTCACCCAGGCGCCGGGTAGCGATGGGGTGACTGTCGCGATAGCGTTCAGCCAGCCAGTCCGGCAGGGTGCAGACACCCCGGTTGGCCGCCACCAGCTGGAGCATGATCTCCATGGCTTCCACTTCCTGCTGGTGGACCGGTTCCAGTCCGGCAGGTGACAGGAAGTGAGTGAACACATCCAGCCGCTCCCGGGCCACCGGGAAGTGGATCAGCCGTGTCTGGCTGAGGCGCTCAGGCGTTATGGCACCGCCGCCGGCAAGGGCGTTTTCCTGCGCGGCCACGAGCATGAGCTCGTAGTCAAAGACCGGTGTATGGCAGAGGTCACTGCTGAACACGGGATCGCTGGTGATGAGGATGTCGATCCGGTGCTGGGTCAGGGCTTCGAGGCCGTTGAAGCGGAACTTCTGGATCACGTCCAGATCCACGTCCGGCCAGCGCCGCAGGTAGGGTTGGACAACCGTCAGCAGCCATTCGTAGCAGGGATGGCATTCCATGCCGATCCGCAGGCGTCCGCGCCGCCCTTCACCGAAGGCGCGCAGGGTCGCATCCGCCTCCTGCAGACGCGGCAGCAGCTGCTGGCCCAGTTCCAGCAGGTAGCTGCCGGCCTGCGTCAGCTGCAGGCGTCGGCCCTGCTTGGACCACAGCCGGGCCCCGCTCTGCTCCTCCAGCTTATGCATGGAATGGGAGAGGGCCGACTGGGTCAGGCAGAGGTGGCTGGCGGCTTCGCCAAGGGTGCCCTTCTCGTGCAGAGCCATGAGGATTTCAAGATGGTGACGCTGAATCATGAGCGGAACTCACGGATCGAATAGAAATAATCATTTTCCATCATCGATTACCGTGAGTAAAGTGTAACCAGCATCAAGGCGCGGGTTCAGGGAAGAGCGGGTTTGCCCGTGCATTGTGATGCAGCCGGTTACCGGTCAGGCTCCTCGGCTGGCCGGCAGCCCCTTCCATGGGCAGGCGTCCGCCTGCCCATTCCTTTCCGATTCCACTGTTGTTCAGAGCCAGTCGTTCAGGGAAACGCCCAGACCGATGCGGTGGGTGCGTTCGTTGTAGTCGATGAGGGACTCACCGTATCCGTTGTAGTACTGGATGTGGGCCTTGATGGAATCGCTGACCGGGAAGGACCAGTTGATCTCGACGGAGGTCCGGTTGTTTTCATCCCTCAGGTTGTTCATCAGCGAGATTCCGAGCGCGTGGGTCCCTGCCGGGTTGTAGACCGCGTTGAGCTCGCCGTACCCGAGATACCGCTCAATGTCCGGGTTATCGTCTTCTGCCCTTGAGGGCTTGAGCCGGTACCAGGGCTCCAGGGCGATGGTCCAGTTGTCGGTGCTGTAGACCATGCCCGCCTTCACCCGGTTCCAGCTGCGCGAAAAAGGCTCCTCACGGCCATTCGACTCATGATTGAAACCGATGATGAGCGTGTCGAGTTTGCCCGGGCCAATCTCCCAGCCCAGGTCATGGGTCATGAAGATCTCGGGTTCGAAGTTGATCTCGCGGAACGGTGAGGATTCCTCGGTGTTGTACAGCTGCCAGAACGCCAGCTGGGTGTAGCCGAACCACAGCCGGTTGGGGCCTTCAAACACACCGGTCAGCAGTGGCAGGCGGAAGCTGAGCTGGAACTTGACCTCCTCCTTTTCCACCTGCTCGCCATGGGGTTGCGGCGTGTAGGTGGGGGTGGTGGGTATCTGGTTGGGCGATCCCGTCCGCGTGGCCGGCAGCAGGTAATTGCGCCGGTGCGGCTGGAGGATGCTTGACTCGCCGAGCATGCGCTCCCGGGGTTGCGGTTCGGAGGTTGCCTCCGCCTCGCTGTCGGTGTCCTCATGAGGATGTGCCGGGCTGGGGACCGTGTAGAGCCCGACCAGGAAGGTCATCAGCAGTGTCAGGTGGTGTAGTCGCTTCATGGTCGGAGTTTACGCCAGGCATGGGTCGCACACAAAAACGCCGGGCACTGGGCCCGGCGTCGAGTGCGGCGTAATGGTTTACAGGGCCCACTGGTCGTCATCAAGGGCCATAAGACTCTCCTTGCCGTCCACGATGTCCGCAAGCAGAGCGTCCTTCTCCGGTAGAAGCTTGTCGAAGAAGAAGCGCGCCGAGACCTGCTTGGCCTCGTGGAAAGCCTGGTTACCCTCGCCATTGGCCAGCGCCTGGCCGGCCGCGTCCGCCATACGGGTCCACATCCAGGCTATCACGGTCAGTCCCGTGAGCCGCAGGAAGGGCGTGGCCGCGGCACCAGCCTGCTCCGGGTCCTGGCGCGCGTTGTCATTGAGCCAGTTCACCGCCTCTTCCAGCGTTGCCAGGGCCCCTTTCAGCGCATCCCGGTGCGCGCAGTCCGGGTTGGCTTTTAGGTAGCCGGTCATGTCCGCGAACAGGCTCTGTACCAGGCGGCCCTTGTGCAGGCTCAGCTTGCGCCCCACCAGGTCCATGGCCTGGATGCCGTTGGTGCCCTCGTAGATGCGGGCGATGCGGCCATCACGCACGTACTGTTCAATGGGCCAGTCCTGGGTGAAACCGGAACCGCCCAGCACCTGCAGGCCGGTATTGGCATTGGCGTAGCCCTCATCCGTCAGGAAGGCTTTCACCACGGGCGTCATGATCTGGACGATGTCATCGGCTGTCTGGCGGGTGTCAGCGTCCGGGTGGGCCTTGGACAGATCCAGTTGGTGTCCGGCGTACAGGGCCATGGCTCGCATGCCTTCGTTGAGCACCTTCTGGCGCATCAGCATGCGGCGCACATCCGGATGCACAATGACCGGATCGGCGGGGCCGTCCGGGTTCTTCGGGCCGGCGAGGGAGCGGCTCTGCAGGCGCTCCTTCGCGAAACCGAGACTCACCTGGTACGCGGCCTCGGCCAGCCCCAGCCCCTGCATGCCGACCATCAGACGGGCCTCGTTCATCATGGTGAACATCTGGCGCATACCGTCATGGGGCTCGCCCACCAGCCAGCCCCGGGCCTCGTCCATGTTCATGACGCAGGTGGCGGAGCCCTTGATGCCCATCTTGTGCTCCAGGCCACCACAGAAGATGCTGTTGCGCTCACCGGTCTCCGGGATCACCTTGGGCACCACGAACAGGGAGATGCCCTTGGTACCGGCAGGTGCATCCGGCAGCTTGGCCAGCACCAGGTGCATGATGTTGTCCGTCAGATCATGCTCGCCACCGGTGATCCAGATCTTGGTACCGCTGATCCGATAGCTGCCGTCGGCATCCGGCTGGGCCTTGGTCCGGATCAGGCCCAGGTCGGTCCCGCACTGGGGTTCGGTCAGGCACATGGTGCCGGTCCATTCGCCGGAGATCAGTTTCTCCAGGTAGGTGTCCTTCAATTCCCGGGAGCCGTGCTCGTGCAGGGTGCTGATGGCGCCGTGGGTAAGCCCGGGGTACATGCCCAGCGACAGGTTGGTGGCGCATACCATCTCATCGACGATGAACTTGAGGATGTGCGGCAGGCCCTGGCCACCGTACTCGACCGGCGCGTCCAGCGATGTCCAGCCGCCTTCGGAAAACTGGCGGTAGGCTTCCTGGAAACCGGAGGGAGTGGTGACACTGGCGTCCTCAGGGTTGAACTGGCAGCCCTCGCGGTCGCCCGGTACGTTGGTTGGCTCCATGATATCCCGCATGAAGCGGCCGCCTTCCTCCAGGATGGCGTTGATCAGGTCCGGAGTCGCCTCCGTGTAGGGCTCGAGTTCGCACAGGCGGTCGGCACCCAGGACGTTGTAGAGGAGGAAACGGTAATCGGTAACCGGTGCATCGTAGGCCATGAAACGCCTCGCTATGGTGAGGTGAATGGAGATTCAGGATGTATCAGTGTTTACGGATGAGGCGGGGTGCTGGTTCAGGGTTACCAGGGGAGTTCCGAACCATCCCAGCTCAGGAAACGACCGCTGTCCCCAGGACCCAGGTCATCGAGGACCGCCCAGAGGTTGGCGGCGGTATCAGCGGGACTGTGCACCCTGAGGTGCGCCAGGGACTGCGGGAAAGGGGCGGTCAGGGCCGTTTCGGTGGTGCCGGGGTGAAGGGCCACCACCGTCGCGGGCCGGAGCCGGCGCTGGGTTTCGATAGCGAGATTGCGCACCGCCATATTGAGGGCGGCCTTGCTGCAGCGGTAGCCGTACCAGCCGCCATAGCTGTTATCGCCGATGGAGCCGACCTTGGCGGAAACCGCGGCGATCAGCTTGGGGTCGCGATGGCGCAGCCATGGGAGCAGCGCCTGTACGGTGTTGAGGAATCCCAGCGTATTGACCCGGTAGCTGTGCAGCATGGCCTCCGGGTCCACGTCCTCCAGCCGTTTTTCCGGAAACAACCCTTCGCCATGGAGCACGCCAACGGCATAGAGGATGCGGGTGAGCCGGGCATCTCCGGGTAAATGGTCAGAAAGGGCAGCATCCAGGGAGCCCCTCTCGGCCACGTCGGCATCCACCAGGCTGAGCCGCCCGGGAAAGGCCTCCGCCAGGGCGCAGGCCTCGTGGTTCCGGGAAGCGCTGCGGCTCAGTCCCACCACATGGGTTTCGGGATTGCGCTGCAGCTCATGGGCCGCCAGCGCCAGGCCGATGCCGCCACTGATTCCGGCAACCAGGGTATCCATCAGCCCCGGGCTAGCGGATGAAGGGGTTGAGCAGCCGCGTCAGCCGGCCGGTGAGTTTCACGGGGGCGTCCATCACCGAGAGGGTGATGCAGTCCTCACCGTGCAGTGCCACCGGCTGGTGGTCATGGTGGTGGTCCAGGATCACGAAGTCCCCCTTGCTGAATACACCATTGGCATCGGCAAAGGCACCGGTCAGCACCAGTGTGGCCTCGGAGCCGTGGTGACTGTGGGAAGGGGCCCGTCCACCGGCGCACAGCTTCTGCAGGGTGACGCGCTCATCCCCGGGGAAGCGGTCGCTCAGATCATAGACGCTGACATCGGCCAGCTGGCGCTTCCAGGGCAGCTCCTGCAGGTCACTGCCAAGCAGCCGTTCGAGCGGGGAATCATGGGAGGGCTTCTCCGTCTCCGCCTCACGGGGCGCCGGTTCGCTGTCAATCTGCGCGACAATATTGTCGAACAGATCGTCGGAGACCCGGCTGGCCTGTTGGCTGTGGTCGAGCATGATCGCGCCCAGGCTGTTCAGCATGTCCAGCTGGCCGCGGCACTGGGAGCACCGGTCGAGATGCATGCGCATGCACAGGGCCATGGGCTCGGAGAGCGTGCCCGCACTGTACTCCATCAGAAGGACTTCATCGGGATGATGGGTACTCATAGGTCCTGATCCTGAAGAATCACTTTCAGTTTGCCCAGTGCCAGACGGACACGGCTCTTGACGGTACCGAGTGGAATGTCGAGATCCTCAGCCACGGCCTGGTGCGACTTGTGTTCGAGATAGACCTGTTTGAGCACGGTCAGCTGTTCCTGCGGCAGGTATTCGAAAGAGTCCCGGATACGCCGTTCGGCAATGATACGGTGAAGGGAGGGCACTGGATCCTTCTCATCGTCACCGGGGATCTGCCAAAGGTCTTCCGTTTCGATGGCCATCTCGGCACTGCCGCGCTGGATCTTGCGCAGCATGTCGATGCGCTGGTTACGGGCAATGGTGAAGATCCAGGTGGAGGCAGCCGCCTTGCGCCAGTCATAGGTGGAGGCCCGCCGCCAGATGGAGATCATGACCTCCTGGACGAGTTCTTCCGCCTGATGGGCGATGCCATTGGAAATGGCATAGTACTTGATCTGGGGACCGAAGTGCTCGAACAGCTCGTGGAAGGCCGCCCTGTCCTGATGGCTGGCGACCCGCTCGAGGAGCTGGCTCCAGTGGTCCTTGCTGCGCTCGGCGCGCGAACTGTCCGGGGCTGTGGTCACGTTGCGACTCTTGGCTGCTGCCGTCTGGCTGCTTCTTATGAGTTCCATTGTAGGTGCCCGTAGCCATGTTGGGAAATCAAACCTGAACAGGGTTACGCGGGCGCGGCGGGTATGGATCAGTCACCGGTGAGATAGGTGTAGCTTCCCAGCCCCTGGCGGATCTGTTCCAGCAGCCGCAGACGCTCTTCGTCCGACAGTCCGGCGGTCTCGATCCGGGATTCCAGCTGGCGGAACAGGTTCTCCGGGTCATGGTTGACCTGGCGCAGTACGCTGGCCAGCGTCTCACCCCGGGCCAGGTGGGTGACCTGGGCGTTGCCCGCGGCATCCAGGCTGACATCGGCGGCGTCCGTGTCGCCGAACAGGTTGTGCATGTCCCCCAGGATCTCCTGGTAGGCGCCGGTCATGAAGAAGGCGAGCTGGTCCACGTCCGTGGCATCGGGCAGGGGCAGGGTGGTCTCAATCCCGTCGCCATCCACGTAGTGGTCGATGCGGCCATCGGAGTCGCAGGTCATGTCCCTCAGCACCGCCCGCCGCGTGGTCGGCTGGTCCAGTCCCTGCAGCGGCAGGATGGGGAATATCTGGTCAATGCCCCAGATGTCCGGCAGTGACTGGAAGATCGACAGATTCATGAACAGCCGTTCCGCGCACTGTTCGTTGAGCTCATCAAGCAGGTCGCGGTGCACGCGGTTGCCGGGATTGAGGCGGGTGCGCAGCCGCATGGCCACCTGGCGCTGGAGCTGTTCCGCCTGGGCGCGCTGCTGCAGGGACAGTAGCCCATGGGCGAATTCGGTCTGAACGTCCGCCATGGCCTGCGCCGCATCATGATGGATCTCCACGGCCGAGCGTTCGGGCCCGTCGCCGCTGAGCGCCTGGTAATCCGCCCAGAGACTGCGCAGTGGCGCCGGTGCGGTTTCGGGGACCGGTTCCGGGGTGGCCGCTTCGGGCGCTTCCCGGTCGATGATGTTGGTCACCAGTACCGCGTGATGGGCGGTCATGGCGCGGCCGGACTCGGTGATCAGGTGCGGGTGGGGCAGGTTGTTACGGGTGCAGGACTCGTGGAAGGTCTGCACCACCTGGCGGGCGTATTCCTCCATACTGTAGTTCATGGAGCAGGCACTGCGCGAACGGGTGCCCTCGTAATCCACGCCCAGGCCGCCGCCCACGTCCACGGTGTTCAGGGGCGCGCCGGCCTCGTGCAGGGTATGGTGGAAGCGAGCCGCCTCGCGCAGGCCGGTCTGGATGTCCCGGATGTTGGCGATCTGGGATCCCAGGTGGAAATGCAGCAGCTGCAGGCGATCCAGGGCATCGGCCTCACGCAGCTGCTCCACCACCGTCAGGACCTGCTGTGCGGACAGTCCGAACTTGGACTTCTCGCCCCCGGTGTTCTGCCAGTTGCCCTCGCCAATGGTGGCCAGCCGCGCGCGAACCCCGATGAGAGGGCGCAAACCCAGGCGGCGGGACTCGTCCAGGATCAGCGGCAACTCCGAGGCTTTCTCCACCACGATGAACACACGGTGGCCGAGGCGCTGCCCCATCAGTGCCAGACGGATGGTCTCGCGGTCCTTGTAGCCGTTGCAGATGATGCGGGCATTGGGTGGCGCCAGAGCCAGCACCGCGAAGAGTTCCGGTTTGCTGCCGGCCTCCAGGCCGATCTGGCCCTCTCGGGCGGCCGGTTCGCTGCGCAGGATCTCTTCCACCACGCGGCGCTGCTGGTTGACCTTGATGGGGTAGACAGCGGTGTAGCCTCCCTCGTAGCCAAGGTTCCGGATGGGCTCATTGAAAGCACGGCACAGACGGTTCACACGGTGACGGAGAATGTCGCTGAAGCGGATCAGCACCGGCAGGCGGGCGCCCTGGTGCTGTACCTGTGCCACGACCTCGGCCAGTGCCACCCCGGGGCTCCGGGTATCGGGGTTTATGCGCAGCTCACCTCCGGCGCCGACCGTGACGTAGCCCTCGCTCCAGCGATCGATGTTCCAGGTGCGGCCAGGGGTATCACTGTGCATGCGGGCTCCGGGCAGATGGCTTTCCGGGGATTGTAAGGCCGCGCGCGTCTATGGAACAGGCTTCTGTCCGTTGCCGGCGGGTCGTACAATGATCCCTTTACCCATGCACAGGAGGGAGTCATGAGCGGACTCGACGACAACTGGTTCACTGAGATCTACCCGGAGGAGTCTTCCGCCTTTTCCCTCCGGATCAGGGGGAGGGTGCACGCGGAGCAGTCGCCCTACCAGAGCATCAGCATCTACGAGACCGCGACATTCGGGTACCTGATGGCGATCGACGGCTGCGTCATGCTCTCCACCCGGGACAACTTCCTTTACCACGAGATGATGGCCCATCCGGTGCTGTTCACTCACCGCAATCCCAGGCGGGTCGCCATCATTGGCGGTGGTGACTGCGGCACGCTGCGCGAGGTGCTGCGCCATGACGGTGTTGAGGAGGTCTGGCAGGCGGAGATCGATCAGCGTGTGACGGAGCTGTCCGAGCAGTGGTTCCCGGAACTGTGCGAGGCGAATGAGGATCCGCGTGCCAATTTCTTCTTCGGCGACGGCATCAAGTGGATCCAGGACACGGATCCGGGTTATTTCGATGTCATCATCATCGACAGCACGGACCCCGTGGGCCCGGCGGAAGGGCTGTTCACGAAGGATTTCTACCGCGACTGCCACATGGCGCTGGGGGAGAACGGCCTGATGGTGCAGCAGACCGAGTCGCCGCTGATGGAGGGGCCGAAATCGATCATCCGTAAGGCCCATGAGGACATGAAAGCCGCGGGCTACCATCACAGCAAGACGCTGGTGTTCCCGCAGCCCGTCTACCCCACGGGCTGGTGGAGTTGCACCATCGCGGGCAAGGTGACGCCGCTGGAACACTTCCGGGAGGCGGATGCCGGGGCGCGCCCGTTCCCGACCCGCTACTACAGCGCGGACGTGCACCGGGGAGCCCTGGCGACACCGCCCTTCCTGCAGGATATCATCGGCGAGGATCATCCCGTCGGCGGCGAAGGGTGAAGCCTCGACTGGAACCGGACGCAAACGCAAAGGAGTGCTCTGAATGACCCGACAACAGCAGCGTGTCTATCTCCTGGCTCTGTGCCAGGCCCTGTTTCTCACCTGTGCGGTGGCCTCGGTGTCGGTCGCCGCGATTGTGGGCTCGGAACTGGCGCCCACCCCCTGGATGACCACACTGCCCTATGGCCTGCAGTTCGCGGTTGTGATCCTGTGCGCCTACCCGGTCTCAAGGCTCATGGGAGCTCTGGGGCGGCGGCCCGTTTTCCTGATGGGCGCCTGTTTCGCCATGGCAGCGGGTGTGACCGGCTATCTGGCCATCCGCGGTGGCTCCTTCACCGGGCTTATCCTCAGCCATGTGCTGCTGGGCATCTTCATTACCCACGCCAACTACTACCGGTTCGCCGCCACCGATGGGGTTGAAGCGGAGCTGAGAGGGCGGGCGGTGGCGCTGGTCACAGCGGGCGGCGTCCTGGCCGGGATCCTGGCGCCACTGCTGACGCTGGAAGCCGGGGCCCTGTTCGAGGGCCAGTCCTTCGCCCACAGTTACCTGATCTTCTCACTGGCTGGTGCGATCACCTTCCTGGTCATGCTCGCGGTGCCGGGGCTCAATGCCGGTGGGCCAGCGCCGGAGGCGGGGAAGGCGTCGCAGGTGCCCGCCGTTCCACCCGCCATGGCCGGCTTTGGAGCCTTTCTGGCCATGTACTGCGCGGGTGCCGGCTACATGGTCATGAACCTGCTCATGGTCCAGTCCACGCTGGCCCTCAACAGCGGGCCGGGCAGCCACACGCTGGTGGGCGTCGCCATCCAGCTCCATGTGGTTGCCATGTTCCTGCCCTCGTTCTTCACCGGGCGGTTGCTGGAGAGACTGGGGCATGGCCGTGTTCTGGCGCTCGGTTTTCTGCTGCTGGCGCTTTCCGCCCTTACGGGGATGCCGGGCAGGGCGCCGGTATTCGTGGTTCCGTCGCTCATTCTCCTTGGGGTCGCCTGGAACTTTCTCTACGTGGGTGGCAGCGCTTTCCTGACGCTGTGCCACTCACCGGAGCGGGCGCACCGTATTCAGGGCATCAACGATACGATCGTCTCCGGCCTGGCCGCGGTGGGCGCACTGACAGCGGGTGCGCTCTATCACCTGCTGGGCTGGTCCGGGAGTCTGGTGCTGTCACTGCCGGTTGCCGGTGTGGGCCTGGCGATGCTGGTCTACTGGCAGCGAGCAGCCGCCGCTTCCGGGGTACGGACAGGGGAGGCCCCCGAATCATGAGACGACAGTCCGACGACACCGCATCCATAAGCTTTACCGGCCTCTATACCGGAGAGGTCTGGCGCCGCAACGACCTGGCGCCACACTGGCTTGGTTCCGGGGCGGGGCCCTGGCTGTACCGCGGGCTGGTACCCGTGGAATGGCTGAGTCGCACCCTTGGCGGCAGCAACCTGCGCACCATCCTGCTGCAGCGCCACCGCATCATGGACCACCTCCTGGCGCACTGGATCCGGGAGGAGGGCGTTACCCAGGTGCTGGAGATTGCCAGCGGCCTGTCCCCGCGTGGCCACCGCTTCCGGCAGTGTTTCCCGGAGCTGACCTATGTGGAGACCGACATGCCGGGGATGGCCGAGCGCAAGCGCCGGGCCCTGGAACAGGAGGGGGCCTTGAGCGAGGGGCATCAGGTGTTGCCGCTCAATGTCTTTCACCGGGAGGGGCCGGAATCCATGGAAGCTGTGGTGGCGCAGTGTTTCCGGCCAAGTGAGCCCATTGTAGTGATCACCGAGGGGCTGACCAGTTACTTCACGCTTGAGGATATGGTCCCGTTCTGGGAACGCATAGCCGCTCTCGGTGCGCGCCATCCAGGCAGTCGCTATCTCATGGAGACCTATCTCGTGCCACGCAGTGGCGCGTTCAGTCGTGCCATCCGTATGGGGGCGAACGCGCTGGGGCGGCTCAGTGACAGTGACGTGACCTTCCATTTCGCGGATGCCGGCGAGGTGGAGCAGGTATTCCGGGGGGTTGGTTTTGCCGGCGTGCGGGTCCATGACCCGGCGGAGTACCGGGAGCACCTGGACCTGCCATCCAATCGTGGCGATGCGGTGGTGCGTGTGGTGGCGGCAGGTACCGGCTGAACCATGAAAAAGGGGCGCCCCGTGGGGCGCCCCTGTGTTGCCTGCTTTGTTACCCGTTGTCCGGATCAGTTGGTGTGTTCGAACTCGGGGTAGGCTTCCATGCCGCACTCGGCAATGTCGAGGCCTTCGTACTCCTGCTCCTCGGTGACCCGGATGCCCATCACGGCCTTGAGGATGCCCCAGACAACCAGGCTGGCCACGAAGACCCACACAAAGATGGTCAGGGCACCGATGATCTGGCCGCTGAAGCTCGCGCCGCCGTTGGTGATCGGCACCAGCAGCAGGCCCAGAAGACCCACCGTACCGTGCACGGAGATGGCACCTACCGGATCGTCGATGCGCAGCTTGTCCAGTGCCACGATCGAGAAGACCACCAGGATACCGCCAAGGGCGCCGAACAGTGTGGCAGCCAGCGGTGTCGGCGTGGAGGGCTCGGCGGTAATGGCAACCAGCCCGGCCAGCGCCCCGTTGAGGAGCATGGTCAGGTCGGCCTTGCCGAACATCAGCCGGGAGACGATCAGGGCAGCCACGGCACCACCGGCAGCGGCGGTATTGGTGTTGAGGAACACAATGGCTATGGAGTTGGCGGACTCAACGCTGGCTGCTGCCAGAACGGAACCGCCGTTGAAGCCGAACCAGCCCATCCAGAGGATGAAGGTGCCCAGCGTGGCCAGCGGCAGGTTGGCGCCCGGAATTGCACGCACCTCGCCGTTGGGACCGTATTTGCCCTTACGCGGGCCCAGCAGCAGGACACCCGCCAGCGCCGCGGACGCCCCGGCCATGTGCACGATGCCGGACCCGGCGAAGTCACTGAAGCCCAGATCCGCCAGGTTGTACATGCCGAATACGGCAGCACCGCCCCAGGTCCAGGCGCCTTCCATCGGGTAGATGAAACCGGTCAGGACAACGGTGAAGGCGAAGAACGCCCAGAGCTTCATCCGTTCAGCCACAGCCCCGGAGACGATGGACATGGCGGTTGCCACGAACACGACCTGGAAGAAGAAATCCGAGGCCGGCGCGTAGGTCGAAACCGCTTCATAGGTGAAGCCCTCGGAGACACCGGGGTCCATGATGCCGGACAGGAAGGTGC
The DNA here is from genome assembly GCF_002286965.1 of Halovibrio salipaludis. Lineage (GTDB taxonomy): Bacteria > Pseudomonadota > Gammaproteobacteria > Pseudomonadales > Oleiphilaceae > Halospina > Halospina salipaludis. The sequence continues at coordinate 823,769 of NZ_NSKD01000001.1, forward strand.
CGCCGCTGTACATGATGGCGTAACCGCAGACCATGTACATGATGCAGGCGATGGAATAGAGACCAACGTTCTTGGTCAGGATCTCGGTGGTGTTCTTGGCCCGGACCAGTCCGGACTCAAGCATGGTGAAGCCTGCCGCCATCCACATGACGAAGGCACCACAGATCAGGAAGTAGAAGGTATCGAGCGCAAACTGCAGTTCGTTAACTGTGTTTTCCATTGGAATAAGCCCTCCGCACAAGGCTTTTCAACTTCGGGAATGGTGTTCTGGCATCTGGAGTAGCCGGGCGTCAGACGGCTTCCTCGCCGGTCTCGCCGGTCCGGATCCGGATCGCCTGCTCCATCTCACTGACGAAGATCTTGCCGTCACCGATCTTGCCGGTATTGGCGGCCTTCGAAATGGACTCGATGACCTGGTCCAGCAGCTTTTCGCTGATGGCGATCTCGACTTTCACCTTGGGCAGGAAATCAACGACGTATTCCGCGCCGCGATAGAGTTCGGTGTGGCCTTTCTGCCGGCCGAAGCCTTTGACTTCCGTGACGGTGACACCCTGGACACCGATTTCGGACAGGGCTTCGCGCACGTCATCAAGCTTGAACGGCTTAATAATCGCTGTCACAAGTTTCATGGGTTTCTCCTTTCGTTGCCGGCCCAGCCGAACTGGGTATGGCGGCCTTAATCGGGGTGCGTACCAGGCCCGCAGCAGGTTGTGCGGACTCTGCTCAGGCCTTTGCACGCCCTGTGCCAACGCAGAAACGAACTGTAAAACAGGAAGTTACCTGATGCCGCCGGGGTGCGGCCCGGCTGCATTGCCCCATTGTAGCGCATTCGCCCCCGACGTGACCCAACATTGGGCGTCAGGTGGCCTGTGGGAGCGCCCTGGTCGCTGTGCTAGCATACCGCCATCAATGAACCGAGGAGTTTAGCCATGCCCCGTAGCCCCCAGGATCTTTTCAGCGAACTGCGTGGTCAGCTGGACCAGTTCATGCCGGACATGGCCCGGGTGGCCCGGGATGACGTGGAGCAGCACGTGCGCATGGCGGTGACCTCGGTGATCGATCGACTGGACCTGGTGACCCGGGAAGAGTTCGATGCCCAGTCCGCCGTCCTTACCCGCACGCGAGAGAAGGTCGAGGCGCTTGAGAAGCGCGTTGCGGCACTGGAAGAGCAGCTGGGCCGCGACCAGCAGTAACCGCACAACACCACCAACAACAGGGATGTTGCCATGAGTTTTGCCGTGATCCACACACGGGCAAGGGTGGGCGTGGATGCCCCCGCCGTTACCGTTGAGACCCACCTTTCCGGCGGGCTGCCGTCACTGTCCATTGTGGGCATGCCCGAGGCAGGCGTGCGCGAAAGCAAGGACCGGGTGCGCAGTGCCCTGCTTAACAGCGGTTTCGATTTCCCCGCCCGCCGCATCACCATCAACCTGGCACCCGCCGACCTGCCCAAGGAAGGCAGCCGCTTCGATCTGCCCATCGCCCTGGGCATACTGGCCGCGTCCGGGCAGGTTGAGCCGGAGGCTGTGGCCGGTATGGAATTCCTGGGGGAGCTCGCGCTGGACGGCAGCCTGCGTCCATTGGAGGGCATACTGCCCGCCGTGATGGGCGCACGCGGTATGGAGCGCACCATAATGGTGCCTGCCGGCAATGCCGACGAAGCGGCCCTTGCCAGCCGGGAGGATACCTTCGCCGCGGACCATCTGCTGAGCGTCTGTGCCCACCTCAAAGGCGAGCAGCGGCTGACGGCCATTGCGCCCCGCGAGGCGGACGATCTGGGGCAGGGCGCCGTGCCGGATCTGGCGGACGTTCAGGGACAGCATATTCCCAAGCGAGCCCTGGAGATCGCCGCTGCCGGGGGCCACAACCTGCTGTTCCATGGCCCGCCCGGGACCGGCAAGAGCATGCTGGCGAGCCGGCTGCCCGGGCTGCTGCCACCGCTGGCGCGGGAGGTGGCACTGGAGGTCGCCTCCGTGCACTCAGTGGCGGGCTCGTTCAGCCAGGCGCGGGGATGGCGCACGCCGCCCTACCGGGCACCCCACCATACCGCCTCGGCCGTGGCCCTGGTCGGAGGTGGCAGCAGCCCGCGCCCCGGAGAGATTTCGCTGGCGCACCGGGGGGTGCTCTTTCTGGATGAGCTGCCGGAGTTCGACCGCAAGGTGCTGGAAGTGCTGCGCGAGCCCATGGAATCCGGTGAGATTGTCATCTCAAGGGCGAATACCCGGGTGACCTTCCCGGCCCGGTTCCAGGTGGTGGCTGCCATGAACCCGTGCCCCTGTGGCTATGAAGGGCACCCGGATATCGCCTGCCGCTGTTCGGCGCAGCAGGTACTGCGCTACCAGAGCCGCCTCTCAGGGCCCCTGATGGACCGCTTTGATATGCACGTGGGCGTGCCTGTTCAGGACGGGCGCACACTGCTTCGCCCGGAGAAGGGCGAGACCAGCAGTGCCGAGGTGCGTGATCGGGTCAGCCGGTTGCGCACCTTCCAGCACCAGCGTGGTGCACTGAACGCGGAGCTGGCGGGCGATGCCCTGCACCAGGCCTGTGCTCTGGACGGCGACGGTGAAACCCTGCTGGAGCAGGCCATGGGGCGGCTGGGGCTGTCCGCCCGGGCGCTGCATCGGGTGCTGAGGGTGAGCCGCACCATTGCGGACCTGGCCGGTGCGGAACGGGTGGAAAAGGCGCATCTGGTGGAGGCCCTGGGTTACCGATTGCAGTCCGGCGCCGAATCCGGATAATCCGTGGCCCAAACCCCAGAGCCGGAGGCCCCATGACTGATTCCAGCGACGACCTGGCCCGCAGCAAGGAGCGGTCCGTGCGCAGTTTCGTGCTGCGCGCCGGGCGCATGACCCGTGGTCAGCAGAACGCCTGGGATCGGCTCTGGCCGCGCTATGGGCTCAGCCTGGCGGATGGCGTGATTGACCGTGAGCAGCTGTTCGGTCGTCATGCCCCCCTGAACCTGGAAATTGGTTTCGGCATGGGGCAATCGCTGGCCGAAATGGCCGAGGCGGCGCCGGAACAGGATTTCATCGGCGTGGAGGTGCACAAGCCGGGCTGCGGTGCACTGCTGATGGAGATGGAAACGCGCGGTCTGGACAACATCCGCCTCTACCGGGCGGATGCCCTGGACGTGCTCAGCGAGGCGATTCCGGAAGCCAGCCTGGACCGGGCACTGATCCTGTTCCCGGACCCCTGGCCCAAGAAGAAGCACCACAAGCGCCGCCTGATCCAGCCGGCGTTCGTGGCGACGCTGCACCGATACATCCGCCCCGGTGGCCTGCTGCACATCGCCACGGACTGGGAGCCCTACGCCGAGCACATTCTGGAGGTCATGAACGAGGCCCCGGGCTACCGGAACCTGTCAGACGATGGCACCACGGTGCCGCGCCCGGCGGACCGGCCACTGACCAAGTTCGAGAAGCGGGGCGAGGCCCGTGGCCACGGCGTGGCCGATATGCTGTTCGAGCGTCAGTGACGCCAGTCTTCAGGCTGCACCGGCTGGCGCCGGGCGGCCCGGACCACCAGAAGGCAGGCGCCGCCCACCAGCAGCCCGGTGAACTTGACCAGGGTGGCGACGGTGGCCATGGGTGGCCAGAGTTCGGTTTCCGGCTGGTGGATCGCGGTGATCAGGAAGGCGTTCTCCGCCGCATCGCCCAGGGCACCGACCACCAGCAGAACCTTTGCGAGGCGTCCGGCCTTGCGTTCCCGGATCCCCGGACGGTCGTACAGGAAGTGGTTGGCCAGGGCCACCAGGAAAACCGCGTAGAGCCCGATGAACACGAAATCCACCCAGAGGGTGAGCTCCGGCAGGGGCGTGTGGTTACGCTGCCACTGGCGGTGCAGCCGCTCGGCGCGTTCCGGCTCATCCGCCAGCTCATAGCTCATGACATGCTGGGGAATCTCGGGGCTCGCCAGGTACTGGTTGGTGAGCATCACCGCCACCAGTGCCGCACCGGTGAGCAGGGCCAGCCAGCGCAGCCTGTGGGACCAGGGTCGGGGTTCCACGCCGAAGAGTTTCATGGCACGAAGGCCTCCAGCACATCGTTCAGGAAGCGCTGGCCCTGGTCGGTCACGGCCAGGCGCTGTTCATCCGCCACCAGCAACCCGCGCCTGCGGAGCTGTTCGAGCTGATCATGGATGCGCTCCAAGGGTAGGCCGGTTCGCGCCGGGAAGGAAGAGGTCGGCACACCGGCGCTCAGCCGCAGGGTATTCAGCAGGAACTCCAGCGGGCGATCCTCGTGTTCCAGCTCCTGGCGGCCGGCGGTGCGGCTGCCGATGCGGTTGAGGTAGTCCTCGGGCCGGCGGGTCTTCCAGTAGCGCGTGATCCGGTCGGCTCCCGGGTGGGTCAGCTTGCCGTGGCCGCCGGCGCCGATGGCCAGATAGTCCCCGAAGCGCCAGTAGTTCAGGTTGTGCCGGCATTCCTCGCCAGGGCGCGACCAGGCCGAGACCTCATAGCGCTGCAGCCCGTGTTCCTGCAGGCAGGCTTCGCCGGCCTCCTGGATGGTGGCCAGGGTGTCCTCGTCCGGCAGCGTGGGCGGCTGCGAGTGGAATACCGTGTTGGGCTCAATGGTGAGCTGGTACCAGGAGATATGGCCCGTGTTGAAGGCCAGGGCGGTCCGCAGGTCCGTCACTGCCTGTTCCGGTGTCTGTTGCGGGAGGCCGTGCATCAGGTCGATGTTGATGCGTTCGAAACCCGCGGCCTGGGCCGCCGTCACCGCGCGCGAGGCGTCATCGCCGTCATGGATGCGGCCGAGGCGCTCCAGGTGCGCGGGGTCAAAGCTCTGGACCCCCAGTGACAGCCGGTTGATGCCCGCCCGGCGGAAGCCGGTGAAACGGGCTTCCTCCACGGTGCCGGGGTTGGCCTCCAGCGTGACTTCGTCGAGCCGGGACAGATCCAGGCGGCGTGCCAGCGCCTCGAAAAGCCGTTCGTAGAACCCTGGCGACATGAGCGAGGGCGTGCCGCCGCCAATGAAAATGGCTTCAATGGGGCGGGGTTCCGGTGTCGTCAGGTCCGCATCCAGATCCGCCAGCAGGGCGTCCAGGTAGTCGTCCTCCGGGATCGTCTGCGGCGCCGTATGGGAGTTGAAGTCGCAGTACGGGCACTTGCGCACGCACCAGGGCGTATGCACGTAGAGCGTCAGCGGCGGGGCGGTGAAAGCTTCAGGCGACGCTGTCACCAAGGCGCTCCCTGAGCTCGGCCATGGCACGGCCGCGGTGACTGACCTGGGCCTTGCGCTGCGCTGGCAGTTCGGCGGCAGTGCAGCCTTCTTCCGGCACTAGGAACAGTGGGTCATAGCCGAAGCCACCACCCCCGGCCGTTTCTCGGGCGATCCGGCCAGGCCACTGGCCGTGGCAGATCATGGGAATGGGGTCCTCGGCGGAACGCATCAGCACCAGTACGCAGTGGAAGCGGGCGGTGCGTTCGGCATCCGGCACGTTGGCCAGGGCATCCAGCAGTTTGCGGTTGTTGGCGTCATCGTCCGCCGGCTCGCCCGCATAGCGGGCGGAATAGACACCGGGGGCGCCGCCCAGGGCATCCACCGCCAGCCCGGAATCATCCGCGAGTGCCGGCAGGCCACTGATGCGCGCGGCATGGCGGGCCTTGATCAGCGCGTTCTCCACGAAGGTGGTGGCGGTCTCCTCGGGCGAGTCCACGCCCAGGTCCTTCTGCGCGCTGACCTCTATGCCCCAGGGCTGGAGCAGCCGGTTGAACTCGGCGATCTTGCCGGCGTTGTTGCTGGCCAGCACCCAGTGGCGATCACTCGTCATCATAGAGCTCCCGGGAGAAACGCACCGGCAGGGTTTTGGCATCCCCGTAGGGGGCCGGTTCAAGCTCAAAAATCAGGAGCTCACCCTGGCGGTACTGGAACTGGGCGAGGTAATAGACGGCGTCACCCTCCTGCACGCGCCGGAAGGACAGCTCCTTGGTCTGGCGGGCCTCATTGGTGAAGGTGCCCTTGACCTGAGCCGTGATGGGCTTGGGGGCATCGTCCCCGGAGGTCTTATGGACCGCGACATTGAGAAGGCCAACGGAACGGCTGCGGGTCAGGTCATATTCCCGGGCGACCTTCTTTTCCAGGAAGGTCGACGGGATGACGGAGTAGTGAACCCGGTAGTTGTCGAACTCGGTGATGCCCTGGTTCTCGTCGGGTAGCGCATGGGCGAGCGGGCTGGCAAGCAGCAGGGCAAGGGCCAGGAGACGTTTTGCCATGGGATGACCTCCGTCAGCGGGTGACGCGATAGACCGCGATCTGCCCCAGGAAGTTGGGCCAGAGCCGGTTGTACCAGCGGGAACGGTGAGCGTTGTCCACCACCGTCCGATCCTTGATACGGATCCGGTGCTCCTGGCACAGCGCCTCAAAATCGCGCACCGTGCACAGGTGAATATTGGGCGTATTGTACCATGTGTGCGGCAGGGTGCTGGACATGGGCATGCGCCCGTTCCACAGCTGGTGCAGCCGCAGGCGCCAGTAGCCGAAGTTGGGGAAGGTCACGATGCCTTCACGACCGAGGCGCAGCATTTCCGTCAGGGCGCGGTCGGGGCGGCGCACGGCCTGAAGGGCCTGGGTCATGATCACGGTGTCGAAGGTCTGGTCCCGGAAGCTGTGCAGCCGGTCCTCATCCAGGTCCTGTTCGATCACGTTCACGCCCTTGCGCACGCACTCCTCGATGTAGTCCGGGTTGATCTCCAGCCCGTAACCGACAACGCTCTTCTCGCGCTGGAGGTAGTCCATCAGGGTGCCGTCACCACAGCCCAGGTCGAGCACGCGGGAGCCGGGGGCCACCCAGGGTTCGATCAGCTTGAGATCAGCCCGCATCGCCGTGCTCCTTTGCCACCCGGTTCATGTAGGCCCGGAACAGGCTCTCGTAGCGCTCGTTGGGCACCAGGAAGGCATCGTGGCCCCAGTCGGAGTCGATCTCCGCGTAGCTGACGTCGCGCCGGGCATCGACCATGGCGTTGACCAGCTTCTGGGAGTGCTCCGGGGCAAAGCGCCAGTCGGAGCTGAACGACAGCACCAGGAAGCGGCAGCGGGCCTCGGCCATGGCGCGGGTCAGGTCGTTGCCGAATTCCCGCGCCGGGTCGAAATAGTCCAGGGCGCGCGTCATCAGCAGATAGGTATTGGCATCAAAGGACTCGGAGAAGCGTACCCCCTGGTACTGCAGGTAGCTCTCCACCTGGAATTCGACATCGAAGCCGAAGTGATAGGCGTGGTCGCGCAGCTCCCGGCCGAACTTCTCCCCCATGGAGACGTCGGATAGATAGGTGATATGCCCGACCATGCGCGCGAGCATCAGTCCGCGCTGGGGGATGGCGTTGTTTTCCAGGTAGCGCCCTTCGTGGAATTCCGGATCCGAGGTGATGGCGCGCCTGGCCACCTCGTTGAAGGCGATGTTCTGGGCGGTCAGCCTGGGGGTGGCGGCGATCACCACGGCATGGCGGATACGCTCCGGGTAGTGGATGGCCCAGTCGAGTGCCTGCATGCCACCGAGTGACCCACCGATCACCGCGGCCCACTGGTCAATGCCGAGGCGGTCGGCCAGCCGGGCCTGGCTCTTGACCCAGTCCCGGACCGTGATCACCGGGAAATCGGGCCCGTAGGGCCGGCCTGTATCGGGGTTCTCGGACGCCGGGCCGGTGCTGCCGTGGCAGCCACCGAGGTTGTTCGGGCACACCACGAAGAATTTGTTGGTATCGATGGGCTTGCCGGGGCCGATGCAGGCATCCCACCAGCCGGGCTTGCGGTCTTCACGGGAATGATAGCCGGCGGCGTGATGATGGCCGCTCAGGGCGTGACAGATGAGCACCGCGTTGCTGGCATCCGCGTTCAGGGTGCCATAGGTCTCAAACACCAGATTGAATTCCGGCAGGGTATGGCCGGACTCCAGCCGGATGGGCTCCGGGAAGTGCAGGCTCTGTGGTTCGACAATGCCCACCGAGTCGGCGGCCTGGGATTCAGCAGCCATGAATGCGAAAAGGATCCTTCGGTGATGGACGGTTCCGGTCAGGCCGGGCAGTGTATCGAGGGGGCAGCCCTAAGGCAACTGTGCGCCGGGAGGCGGCGCGATACGTTCCTCCAGTTTTCGCGCCACACGCAACTGCTGATCCAGGGTCCCGCGCTGCTGTCGCAGCTTGTCCGCTTCGGCCTTCAGTTCCTTCTCATCGTCCACAATATGGCGCAGACGCTGGAACTGGCTCTCAAGGCGCTGTTTCTGCTGCTGGGTGTGCTGCAGAAGGGGCATCAGGGCCTCGCCCGGCCAGCGGTCAATGTCCTGCATGGTGCGGTGGATGATCTGGCGGGCCTCGCTGACAATGGTGGTCAGGAACTGCTGGATCAGCCGGCTCTGCTGCATCAGCAGCGAGCGTGGGTCCCGGCGGAAGCGATCCGCGCGGCTGCGCAGGTCGCGCAGGGCAATCAGGTGCCGGCCCAGGCGCAGCGGCACCGGCTCCAGCGTGCGGTCATCGTCGCCGCTCGTATGGCGGCGGTAGATGGATCCCACCATCTTCTCCGCCCGACGGCCTTCCGCCATCAGGTTGTTGAAGTCGTTCTCCAGCACCTCGAAAAGGGCATTCATGGCACTGGCCAGCCCCGGGGTGGTCCAGCTGCCTTCCAGGCGCTGGCGGGTGCGTTCAGCGTGCTGCTCAAAACGCTCGGGGTTGAGAATGCGCCGCAGCATATCGCCCTGGGAGGCCATGAGGCGCCGGCTGGATTTCAGGGTGATCAGCCGGCGGTTGAAGAAGTCATAGTCGTGCCGGGTCTTCTCCGCCAGCTCAGCGATTTCCTGGCGGTCGGTGCCCTGGGCCTCCAGGAGCTCGAGTTCTGCAGCCAGTGATGCCTGCTGGTTCTCCAGCTCCGCCTGGTTGGAGCGGATCATGGAGCGCAGATCAGAGACCAGTTCGCCGCTGATCAGCTGTTCCCGGCGCCCGAGGATGCGTTCACTGACCAGCTCCTCCAGTTGCGCCACGCCGCTTTTGCGGCGCAGCCCGTCGTCATCGCGGATGCGAGCCAGCAGACCCTGTTTGGCGGAGACAGGCAGCACGTCCTCCATGCCGAGGCCAAGCTGGCGGGCCGTGGTCTCGCGCACACGCTCAATGGCATTGCCGGTATGGTCACTGCCGGAAGGGTCATCCCACAGCACATCGATCTTGTTGAGAATCGCGAAGCGCCCGGCACGGTGGTCCGCATCCCGGGTGTCGATATGCTCACGCCAGATGGTCATATCGCTGGCCGTGACGCCGGCATCCGCCGCCAGCAGGAAGACCACCGCCTGGGTCGAGGGCAGCATGGAGACGGTCAGCTCCGGTTCCGAACCCAGCGCATTGAGGCCCGGGGTGTCCAAGATTCGCAGGCCGCGCTCAAGGATCGGATGCTGGAGGCTGATCAGGGCATGGCGCCAGGCGGGAATGAGCACCTGCGTGGGGTCGTCCGGAGAGGCGTCAAGCATGGCATCGTTGAAGCCCAGATCCGCCGCCTCGGCGCGCGGGACAGTGCGCGTCTCGGCAACCCGGGCGAGTGTGGCCGCCATGGTCTCCGTGTCGGCCGGGTCAAGTGCCACGGTCTCCCAGGCACCCGATTCATGACGCAGCTGCTGCAGGGACATGGCGCCGTTGCGGGTCTCGATGGGCAGCAGCATCAGGTAACTGGTGCGGGCGTGCCGGTCGTAGAACAGCTCCGTGGGGCACATGGTGGTACGCCCGGCCTCAGAGGGCAGCAGCCGCTGACCGTGACCGGCGAAGAAAAGGGCATTGATCAGCTCGGTCTTGCCCCGGGAATATTCGCCCACAAAGGCGATGGTCAGTTCGTCCTCCACCAGGAGGCGGATGCTGCGCTGGAGGTGGCGTTCAATATCCCCCTCAAGCAGCTCGTTGAACTGGAGCCAGCGCCGGTAACGTGTGATGTTCCGGACCAGTTCCTTTTTCCAGCTGTGGTAGGCCTCAACCTGATCCGTGAGGGTAACTGCATCTGCCATCGTGGGCCCCTGAGCTTCCGTAATCCGTTTGACGGGATTTTGCGGAAGTATAGAACGTCCCTGGAAGAGGGGCATGTAATGCCCCTGTGCCTTTATGTTTCGGTTTGAATACGCGGAGTCGTCAGAACGGCATGCCGGCGGCCTGCTGGAGATTGCTCATGACCACCTGGACCATGTTCAGCACCAGGAAGACCAGGATCGGCGACAGATCAAGTCCGCCCATGGGGGGCAGCAGGTTGCGGAACGGCGCCATGATGGGCTCGGTGATCTGGTGGATGATCTGGATGCCGGGGTGGGGATTGCCGGGCGCCAGCCAGCTGATCACGATCATGCCGATGATGGCGAAGAAGTAGATGGTCAGCACCAGGCTGATCACCTTGAGCAGCCCCCAGACCAGCAGTGCCAGCGGCGGGAAGGCGTAGCCGGCGAGGCTGAGGATGATCAGGTACATGAGGGCCTGGAAAAGGATGGCAACAATCAGCGAGGCGCCGTCAAAGCGCTTGACCGGCGGGACCACCTTGCGCACGGGATCGGTGACCGGATTGGTGGCCTTGGCGATGAACTGGCTGATGGGGTTGAAGAAGTCCACCTGACAGAGCTGGAACAGGAACCGGAGGATCAGCAGTGTCAGGTAGAAGGTGGTGAGCATCTGGAGGGATGAAACCAGGATTTCGGTGCCCATTGTGTTGTTTACTCCAGTTGGGTGCTTTGGGTCGTTGTCTCATTCAGACGAGGAGAGGCCGGGAGTGCTGTATGGGAAACGCTGTGAATACATCCCTGTACGCTGCTCTTCCGCCATCCATGGCTCCAGAGCTTCCCATACAGCACTCCCGGCCTCTCCTCTGTGTTGTTGCCAGCTGGTTGGATTATAAAGCTTTTTTCAACTGCTCCGACAGCTCCGCCGAACGCGTCTTAGCCGCATTGAACGCCTTTTTCACGATGTCCCGCAGGCCACCTTTCTCGAGAGCATCAACCGCCTGCTCCGTGGTGCCGCCGGGGGACATGACGTTGCGGCGCAGCTGATCGGGGGCTTCGTCGCCCCGTGAGCACATCTCCGCGGCGCCCGCCATGGTCTGGATGGCAAGCTGACGGGCGGTGTCCGGGTGTACGCCGGCGTCGATCGCCGCCGCTTCCATGGACTCCACCAACAGATAGCAATAGGCGGGGCCGCTGCCGGAGAGGGCGGTGACGGCGTGCATCTCTTCTTCCTGCTCGAGCCAGACGGCGAGGCCGATACTGCTGAAGATATCAGTCACGGTGTCACGCTGTTCCCGGGAGACGCCGTCCGTGGCATAGAGCGCGGTCGCGCCCTTGCCGACCAGTGACGGCGTGTTGGGCATACAGCGGACCATTGGCACATCACCACCAAGCCAGTTACCGATGGTTTCCGAGTCCAGGCCGGCGGCGATGGAGACAGCCAGGGGGCGGGTATTCTGGACCACGCTGGCAATGTCCTGGCAGGCCTCCGCCATGATCTGGGGCTTGACCGCCAGGATCAGGATGTCCGCCTGGCTGGCGCAGTGGCGGTTGTCCGTGGTGGTATAGATACCGAAGTCGTCGCGCAGGCTCTGAAGGTGCTTGTCCTCCGGCGCGCTGGCCCAGATCCGCGAAGGATCATAGCCGTTGGCGACCAGACCCCCCAGGATGGCGCGGGCCATGTTGCCGGCGCCGATGAACGAAATGGCGGGTTGCTGCGGATCCTGTTGCATCACTGAGCCTCGTAGTCGCGGGGTCCGAAAAGGGCAGTGCCCAGGCGCACGATGGTCGCGCCCTCGGCGATGGCGGCTTCCAGGTCGCCGGACATGCCCATGGACAGAGTGTCCAGAGCCCCATTATCCACGCCGCGCCTTACCTCAGCCAGCAAACCGGCCAGTTCACGGAAACGCTCACGCTGCACCGCCGCCGGATTGGCCGGGTCCGGAATCGCCATCAGCCCCCGCAACCGGCACCCTTCAAGCCCACTCAGCTCCTGCGCCAGCCCCGGCACCTCCTCCGGACGCACGCCGGATTTGGTCGGTTCATCATCGATATTGACCTGAATACAAAGGTTCAGCGGCGCCATGCCCTCAGGCCGCTGCTCACTCAGCCGCCGCGCCACCTTGGCGCGATCAATGCTGTGAACCCAACTGAAATGCTCCGCCACCGGGCGCGTCTTGTTCGACTGCAACGGCCCAATAAAATGCCACTCCAGCCCCGGCAGATCCGAAAGCGCCTCAATCTTATCCAGCGCCTCCTGGATGTAGTTCTCGCCAAACGCCTTCTGACCCGCGTTCGCCGCCTCCCGCAGCAGCTCCGCAGGCTTGGTCTTGGACACGGCCAGCAACTGGACCCCCGACGGATCCCGCCCGGCCTCCTCGGCTGCGGAACGGATGCGCGTGGCTGCCTTTTCGAGGTTCTCTGCTATGCTGATCATTGGCTCTGCCCGGGGGAATGTGACGGCTCATAAAGTAACGTCTGCCCCTGTAAAAACCAAGCACGACGAATACTTGGTTGTTTTGGGCGTTTTCGTGACGTCCGTAGGCGGTGAGGTTGGCAGGCCTTTCCGGGAAGCTCTGGAGCCATGGATGGCGGAAGAGCAGCGTACAGGGAAGTATTCACAGCGTTTCCCGGAAAGGCCTGCCAACCTCATCGCTGCAACAAAACCCGAAGTCTTTCTGCGATGTTCTGTCTGAGGGCACCATGGATATAACCGAACTGCTTGCGTTCTCCGCCAAACAGGGCGCATCCGACCTCCACCTCTCCGCCGGCCTCCCCCCCATGATCCGGGTCGACGGCGATGTCCGGAGAATCAACCTCCCGCCCATGGAGCACAAGGAAGTGCACCGGCTCATCTACGACATCATGAACGACAAGCAGCGCAAGGACTACGAAGAGTTCCTCGAGACCGACTTCTCCTTCGAAGTCCCCGGCGTCGCCCGCTTCCGTGTCAACGTCTTCAACCAGAACCGCGGCGCCGGCGCCGTCTTCCGGACCATCCCATCCAAAGTCCTGACCATGGAAGACCTCGGCATGGGCCAGGTGTTCAAGGACATCTCCTCCAACCCGCGCGGCCTGGTGCTGGTCACCGGCCCCACCGGTTCGGGTAAGTCCACCACGCTGGCCGCGATGATCGACTACATCAACGAAACCCGGTACGACCACATCCTCACCATCGAGGACCCGATCGAGTTCGTGCACGACTCCAAGAAGTGCCTGATGAACCAGCGGGAAGTACACCGCGACACACTCGGTTTCAATGAATCCCTGCGTTCCGCGCTGCGTGAGGACCCCGACATCATCCTGGTCGGCGAGCTGCGGGACCTCGAGACCATCCGTCTGGCCCTGACCGCGGCTGAGACCGGCCACCTGGTATTCGGCACCCTGCACACCACCTCCGCGGCCAAAACCATCGACCGCGTAGTGGACGTATTCCCGGCTGAGGAAAAGGCCATGGTACGCTCGATGCTGTCGGAATCCCTGCAGGCGGTGGTCTCCCAGGCACTGCTGAAGAAAAACGGTGGCGGCCGGGTTGCCGCGCACGAGATCATGATCGGCAACTCGGCGATCCGGAACCTGATCCGCGAGGACAAGGTGGCGCAGATGTACTCCGCCATCCAGACGGGCGGCCAGCTGGGCATGCAGACCCTGGACCAGCACCTGCAGAACCTGCTTCAGAAGGGCACCATCACCCGCGAAGAGGCCCAGGCCAAGGCCAAGATGCCGGACAATTTCTGATAACGGGCGGGGAATAAGGTCATGGAACTCGAAAAACTGCTCAAGGTTGTGGTCGACAAGAACGGCTCGGACCTGTTCATTACCACGGGTGTGCCACCGAGCGTGAAGATCAACGGGCGCATCGTGCCGATCACCAAGGACCCCCTGACGCCGGAGAAAACCCGGGAGCTGGTGTACGGCTCAATGACGGACAAGCAGGCGCGGGAGTTCGACGAGAACAACGAATGCAACTACGCGCTCAGTGCCCGGGGTATCGGGCGCTTCCGTGTCAGCGCCTTCTTCCAGCGCAACCTGTGCGGCATGGTGCTGCGCCGGATCGAGACCGAGATTCCCCAGCTGGATGATCTGGGCCTGCCCGACATCATCAGTGAGCTGGCCATGACCAAGCGGGGCCTGATCATCTTCGTGGGGGCCACCGGTACGGGTAAGTCCACCTCGCTGGCGGCAATGCTCGGCTACCGCAACCAGAACAGCCGCGGGCACATTGTGTCAGTGGAAGACCCCATCGAGTTCATCCACCAGCACCGGGGCTGCATCGTGACCCAGCGCGAGGTGGGGGTGGATACGGACTCGTTTGAGACCGCGCTCAAGAACACCCTGCGCCAGGCGCCGGATGTGATCCTGATCGGTGAGGTGCGTACCGCCAAGACCATGGAATACGCCGTCACCTTCGCCGAGACCGGGCACCTGTGCCTGGCCACGCTGCACGCCAACAACGCCAACCAGGCGCTGGACCGGATCATCAACTTCTTCAACCCGGAAGTGCACAACCAGATCTGGATGGACCTGTCGCTCAACCTCAAGGCCATCGTGGCCCAGCAGCTCATCCCCACGCCCGACGGCAACGGCCGGGTCGCGGCGATCGAGGTGCTGATCAATACGCCGCTGGCCCAGGACATGATCCGCAAGGGCGAGGTGGACAAGCTCAAGGACCTGATGACCAAATCCGGCGAGGCGGGCATGCAGACCTTCGATCAGGCGCTGTACCACCACTACGCCGACGGCCGGATCACCTACAAGGATGCCCTGGCCCACGCGGACTCGGCCAACGATCTGCGCCTGATGATCAAGCTCGGTGCCGATGCGGCCACGGCGGATGAGCTTTCCAGCTCGGTGGACAAGCTCTCCATCCAGGACGATGGGTAACGCCCTGCTGGCGGAGGTGCTGACCGGGTTTGCCGTCGGGGGCATGCTGGCCATGGCCGGTGTGCTCATGCAGGTGCTGCTGCGCACGCCCCTGGCGGAGCCCTATGTACTCGGGGTTTCCGGCGGGGCCGCCAGTGCCGGTCTGGCCTGCATGCTGCTCGGGCTGGGCGGCTGGTGGATCTCCGGTTCCGCGCTGGTGACCAGTCTCTTTTCCCTGGCGGTGGTGTTCCTGGTCGGCGGCGGTGATGCCCGTGTGCCCCGGGAACGGCTGCTGCTGACCGGGGTCGTGATGGCCGCCGGGTGGAGCACCGTCATCAGCTTCCTGCTGGCAATGGAGTCCAGCGCTTCCGTGCACGAGATGCTCTACTGGCTGATGGGCGACCTGACCCGTTCCATTTCCCCCTGGTGGGGCCTGATCGCCCTGGCGCTGGCACTGGTGGCCGGCTGGGTCATGGCCCCGGCCTTGGATCTGCTGGTTCGGGGGGACGAGCAGGCCGCTGTGCTGGGCGTGGAAGTGCACCGGGTGCGCCTGGTGTGCTACGTGCTGGCGGCGGTGCTGACGGCCCTGGCGGTGACCCTGGCCGGGCCCATCGGGTTCGTCGGCCTGGTGGTACCGCACCTGGTCCGGCTCCGTCTGGGCGCACGCCACCGCATACTGCTGCCGTTCTCGGTTCTGGTGGGTGGCATCTATCTCACCGGCCTCAATGCAATCGCTGGTCTGCCGCTGATCCCGGGGTCGATTCCGGTCGGCATTCTCTCGGCCATCGTGGGCATTCCGGTGTTTCTCTACATGCTGCAGCGAACAAGGATCGGTGGCTGATGGCATCACTGCAGCTGGATGGGCTTGTTTTCGGGCATCGCGGCCAGGGGCTCACCAGGCCGGTGACGGTGGAGGCCCGATCCGGGGAATTCTGGGCCGTCCTGGGTGAGAACGGCTCTGGTAAGAGCACGCTCATGGCAACCCTGGCGGGCCTTCGGCCGCCCCTCGCGGGGCAGGTGGCGGTGGACGGCGTGAATCTCCGGCGTATGCCGCGCAAGGTTCTGGCGCGCCGGCTCGGCCTGCTTCTCCAGCACCAGGACGTGGCGTTCCCCTATTCGGTGCGCGAGACGGTCAGCGCCGGGCGCTATGCCCACCGCCCGCCATGGCGGCCCCTGAGCCGGGAGGATCACGACGCGGTTGAGCGCGCCCTGGCGGAAACCGGTCTCCTGGAATTTGCCGAGTTGCGGGCCGACCAGGTCTCCGGCGGCGAGCAGCGCCGTGTGGCCATCGCCACCCTTCTTGCGCAGGAGCCCGGCGCCCTGCTTCTGGATGAGCCCGTCAACCACCTGGACGTGCGCCACGAAGTGGCCCTGATGGACCGCTTCCGTGGCTATGCGGATGACGGGCGGCTGATCATGGTCTCGCTGCACGATGTGAATCTCGCCAGCCAGTACGCGGACCGCCTGCTGATGCTGTACGCTGACGGCACCTGGGAGGCCGGTGATACGGCGGAATTACTGACCGAGGACCGGCTGGAACACCTCTACGGGGTCCCCCTGAAGGAAGTCGGCTCGGACGAGACGCCCTTCTGGGTGCCACTGGGCCACCGCAAACGGAGCCGACGATGAGCAACCGGACACTGATCCTGGGCGGTATCCGCTCAGGCAAGAGCGCCCTGGCCGAAGCCGAGGCGGCTGCCAGCGGCCTTCCTGTGGTGTACGTGGCCACGGCCACTGCTGATGACGGCGAAATGGTCGACCGGATCGCCCGTCACCAGCAGCGGCGCCCGGAGGACTGGGGGCTGGATGAGGAGCCGGTGGCGCTGGGCGGCGTCCTGGCAAGACACCGGGAAGAAGCACCCTGCCTGCTGATTGACTGCATGAGTCTCTGGCTGGGCAACCTTCTGGGAGAAGAGGAGGGCGCGCTGGAACGCGAGCGCGAGGCCTTTCTGGTCCAGCTGGAACGCTACCCCGGGCCGCTGGTGATCGTCAGCAACGAAGTGGGGCTGGGTGTGATCGGTATGGACGCACTGACCCGCCGCTTCTGCGATGAAATGGGCTGGCTCAACCAGGCGCTGGCCCAGCGCTGCGATCAGGTGGTGCTGTCGGTGGCCGGGCTGCCCCAGGTCCTCAAGGGTTCCCGGGCTGGTGGGCAATCAGGCAGCTGAGCCACTCGCTGGTTTCCGCGATCCGGTCCATCCGGATCCGGCTGCGGCAGGCAAAGGGCACGGACACGGCGCCCATGGCGTTCTCCAGCGGCGTGGCCATGACCATCCCCAGGATCATGCGGATCACCCCGCCATGGCAGACCAGCAGTGTGCGCTGGTTTTCCAGCTGTTCCCGCCAGTGCAGCATGGCGCCCTCAACCCGCCGGTAGAAAACGGCGATGTTCTCGCCGCCCGGCGGAGGGCAGTGGACCGGGTCCCGCCAGAACGCCCTGAGCGCTTCCGGGGTTTCCCGGGCGATCGCCTCCGGCGTGTGACCGTCCCAGTCACCAAAGCTCATCTCGCGCAGGTCCGGCTCCTCCAGCAGGGGCAGGCCCCGGGCCTCGGCCACCGAGGCGGCAAAATCGGCACAGCGTTTCAGGGGTGAGGTCAGAACCGCATCCCACTGATCCGATTCAAAAACCTGGGCCTGCATCTGCTGCCAGCCCTGGTCACTCAGCGGGTCATCGATCAGGCCGCGGTACTTGCGGCCCCCTTCCGGCTCGCCATGGCGGATCAGGTCGAAAAAGGTGCCCGTTTGCTCGGCGCTGTCAGCCATCGCTTACTCCCGCTTCCGTGAAGGTTGCCATCTCATTGTGGAGCGCACAGGCAGAGCGTAGCACTGGAACGGCCACGGCGGCACCGCTGCCTTCGCCCAGGCGCATGTCCAGGTCCAGAACCGGTGTGGCCCCCATGGCGCCAAGCAGGTAACGGTGGCCGGGCTCGCGGGACTGGTGGGAGAAATGCAGCCAGGCCATGAGGTTCGGGCTCAGATGCGTTGCGGCCAGGGCGGCCGCGGTGACGATGAATCCGTCCACCAGCACCGGGATGCCGCGGTGGGCGGCACCGATCATGGCGCCGGCAAGCGCGGCGATCTCAAAGCCGCCGAGCGAGGCGAGGGCATTGAAGGGGTCCGTGTCGCTGCCATGGCGCTGCAGGGCCGCCCGGATGCGGCGGGCCTTGCGGGCCACGCCAACCTCATCCAGCCCGGTGCCAGGCCCAACGAGCTCCTCCACACGGGCCCCGAGCAGCAGGCTGGCCAGGGCGGAGGCACTGGTGGTATTGCCGATGCCCATGTCACCGCCGATGAACAGTTCCGCCCCAGCTTCCGAGGCGCGCGCCGCCGAGCGGTCGCCGGCTTCCAGGGCCTGTTCCAGCTGCTCCGCCGTCATGGCGGGTTCCTTCATGAGATTGCCGGTGCCCGCCGCAATCCATTCGTCCGTCACGCCCCGATCATCCGGCAGCGGGTGGGCCACGCCCAGATTGACCACTTCCAGTGAAGCCCCCAGCTGGCGGGCCAGAACGCTGATGGCCGCGCCGCCGGCCGCAAAGTTGGCTACCATCTGGGCCGTCACCTCCTGGGGAAAGGCCGAGACCCCGTCGGCCGCAATGCCGTGATCCGCGGCGAAAACCGCCACGTGCACCCGGTCCACGGCCGGGCAGTCGCGGTGCTGCTGGGCACAGAGGTGGCAGGCCAGTGCTTCCAGCTGCCCGAGTGAGCCCGGTGGCTTGGTCAGCTGCTGCTGGCGGGCCAGGGCCCGGTCATAGTGGGCGCGGGACGGTTGCGGAAGGGGCAGCTGCCAGAAGGGGTCGGTCATCATTCAGTATCGCATTGCTGAAATGGGTGCACCTTACTCCGAAGACCGAGGGAGTGCCAGGGTGGCGCCTTTACCGGGCACTGTCCGGGCTATAGAATCCCCGTTCGATCCATCCGATTGCCCGGGACACCTCATGGCCACTGACGCGAAGACGGACACCTATCGGCTCAACCCCGATCAGGTGAAAGCCGAGTTCTTCCAGTTATTGCCCATTGCGGTTTTTGTAACCGTGTTCGGTATCGCGTTCGGTCTGGCGGCCGGGCAGGCGGGGCTGCTGCCGTGGCAGGCAGGCCTGATGAGTGTCACGGTCTTCGCCGGTGCCGCCCAGTTCGCGGCTCTGGGGCTCTGGGGGCAGGAGGTCTCGCTGATCCCCCTGGTCGCCATTGTACTGGCCATCAACTCCCGTCACATCCTCATGGGCGCCTCGCTCTACCCCGTGCTCCGGAAGCTCCCGCCGGCGCGGCGCTACGGCATCCTGCTGGTGCTGACCGACGCCAACTGGGCGCGTTCCTTCCAGCAGTACCAGGCCGGGCGCGAGAACCTTGAAGCCATCCTCGGTGGTGGTCTGGTGCTGTGGATGGCCTGGGTGGCGGGTACCCTCTTCGGTGGCTATTTCGGCGGGCTTGTTCAGAACCCGGAAGCCTTCGGGCTGGATATGGTGCTGGGGTGCTTCCTGTTGACCATGGCACTGGGCGGGCCGAAATCACGCCGGATCCTGGTGGCATGGACTGTGGCGGGCATCTCGGCGGTGCTCGCCTGGCGGTGGCTGCCGCCGCATACCCACGTGATCGTGGGCGCGCTGGCCGGCGGCGTGGTGGGACTGTTCTGGCTGGAGCCTTCCCATGACCAGTATTGAGACCACAACCCTCGGTATCCTGGCCATCATCCTGGTCATGACGCTGGTCACACTGGCGACCCGTTTCGGGGGTGCCTTCCTGATGGCACGGGTCCCCCTGAGCCGCCGGGTGGAGAGCTTCATCAATGCCATGGCCAGCTCCGTGCTGATTGCCATTGTCGTGCCCATGGCCTTCGCCGGGGATCTGGGTGCCAAGGCGGCGCTGCTGACCACGGCGGTGATCATGGTTGCCACGGGCCGCTCCCTGCCGGCCATCGGCGCCGGGTTCGTGGCGGCAGCGCTGGTGCGGCAGTTTCTGTGATGGCAGTGGCGCTTCTGGCCTGCCTGCTGGCCCTCGTCCTGGATTTTCTGGTGGGCGAACCCCGCCGGTGGCATCCACTGGTGGGCCTGGGCTGGTATGCGGACCGCATTGAAGCCGCGCTGAATCCTGCCGGGCAGGGGGGCATCCTGGCTGGCGGGCTGGCAACCGTGCTGGTGGTTCTGCCGGTGATCGGCGTTGCCCTGGTGGCGTCGGCGCTGCCGTGGCCCTATGGGCTGGTCGTGGCGGTGATTCTTCTGTGGGTCTGCATCGGCCACAGCAGTCTGGCGGAGCACGGTATGGCGGTCTACCAGCCACTGATGGACGAGGATCTGGAGACGGCCCGTGAGCGCGTGGGCATGATCGTCAGCCGCAATACCCGGGGGCTGGGCGAAGAAGCCATCGCCAAGGCTACGACGGAATCCCTGCTGGAAAACGGCGCGGATGCGATCTTCGCGAGCCTCTTCTGGTTCCTGGTCGCCGGTCTTCCGGGGCTGCTGCTGCATCGGGCCGTGAATACACTGGACGCCATGTGGGGCTACCGCAGCGACCGCTTCAACCGCTTTGGCCGGGTGGCGGCCCGGCTGGACGATGTCCTGAACTGGGTTCCGGCACGGCTGACCGCGCTGGGGTACGCGCTGGCGGGCCGCACGCGGATGGCACTGAGGTGCTGGAGAACCCAGGCGCGGGCATGGGAAAGCCCCAATGCCGGTCCTGTAATGGCAGCGGGTGCGGGCGCGCTGGGCGTGCGGCTTGGCGGGCGTGCGCCCTATCATGACGGTTGGCGTGAGCGGCCGCTGCTTGGCCATGGCGAGCCTGCGGACGCCCTGACCATTCCATCGGCCATCACTCTGATCCAGCGCAGTCTCGTGCTGTGGATGCTTGTGGCGGGGGGGGTCACGGTGCTGGTGGAAGTCCTGAATCGGGGAGTGCTGTAAGTGGTGGCAACACACGGGGGTCGGTTGAACCAGGCGGCGCGCGACTGGGGG
This sequence comes from Halovibrio salipaludis, assembly GCF_002286965.1. GTDB lineage: Bacteria > Pseudomonadota > Gammaproteobacteria > Pseudomonadales > Oleiphilaceae > Halospina > Halospina salipaludis. The sequence continues at coordinate 844,522 of NZ_NSKD01000001.1, forward strand.
ATTCCGCTGGAGCAGTGGCTGGATCTCTCCACTGGCATCAACCCTCGCCCCTGGCCGGTGCCCGAGCTGCCGGTAGAGGTCTGGCAGCGCCTCCCGGAAGACGATGATGGCCTGCCGGCACTCGCCCGACGCTGGGCCGGCGCACCAGCAAGCGCAGGCTGCCTCCCCGTGGCGGGGACCCAGGCGGCGATCCAGGCGCTTCCCCGCTTACGCAGGCCTGGCCGAATCGGGGTACCGGAACCGGCCTACGTGGAACATGCCGAGGGGTGGCGCGCCGCCGGCCATGAAGTGGTGCCCTTCAGTGCTTTCCCTTCGGACGAGGCCCTTGCCGGACTGGACGCCCTGGTCTGGATCAACCCCAATAACCCCACGGGTGAAACCGTGACAGCGAACCGCCTGCTGGCAAGCCACAAACGCCTTGTGGCCCATGGGGGCTGGCTCGTGGTGGACGAGGCCTTTATTGATGCGGAGCCGGCTCAGACCCTGGTCCCGGAAACGGGGCGTGAGGGCCTGGTGGTGTACCGCTCACTGGGTAAGTTCTTTGGCCTGGCGGGCCTGCGTGCCGGGTTGGTGTTCGGGCCCGGGGCGCTCTGTGATCAGCTTGGCGACATGCTGGGCCCCTGGTCGGTCAGTCATCCGGCCCGCTACCTGATGCAGCGGGCGCTGGCGGATACCGGGTGGCAGAAGGCAGCGGCCGAGCGGCTCAGGGCCGACAGTGACCGCCTTGCCGGAATGCTCCGGGCGGCTGGCCTGGCCCCGCAGGGCGGGACCCCGCTGTTCATGTACTGCCCCCACGACAATGCCCGGCGGGTGGCGGACGCCCTGGCGGAGCAGGCGGTGCTGGTGCGTGTTTTCGAGTCACCCCCGGCGCTGCGCTTTGGTCTGCCCGGCCCGGAAGCCGAATGGCAGCACCTTGAGAACGCCCTGGCCGCAATGCCGGGGAGTCAGGGCGGCTACCGGTAGAACCGGGACATCTCCCTGAGCACGGACTGGACGACTGCGGGTTCAGGTGTGAACGCCGGTGCCGACTCAAGGTCGTCATTCAGGGTTTCGACCTGGCCTGAGGCGTGCTGCACGATGTGGTGCTCATCCAGCAGGACGGCGTAGTCCATGTAGCTGTGCGCGATGCTCCAGTCCCGCTGCCGGCGCTGGAAGAGACCGTTGCCGGTGGCGTATTGCGTCGGGTCCGTGGCTCCACACCCCAGGGCCTCTCCCATGAACGTCGGCGCCACATCGAAGTTTTCCGTACGGTACTCGATGGTGCCGCTCCCACGTCCGGGCCAGTGAACGATCATCGGCACATGCAGCTGGTACTGACCGAAGTTGCTGCCATGGCCCCAGTAATTCTTCCCGTAGTCGTTGAACTCCTGGCCATGGTCTCCCGTGATCATGACGATGGTGGACTCAAGCAGCTCCCGCTCCCTGAGATCCGAGAGCACACGACTGACCTGGTGATCCACGAAGTGCAGGGTGGATTTGTAGTTGTTGCGCATCAGTTCCGGGTTGAAATCCGGCCCCAGGGCCAGCTTGTTCACGGGGTCCCAGTAGGGCTGGAATTTCACCGGGTAATCATCCGGAACCCGGTGGTTGTGCGGGGTGTCGTAGAACAGGAATCCGAAAAAGGGGGACCTGTCACCGGCCTTGCCGCGCTGCTCGGTAAACGCCAGCCAGTCCTCGGTTATGCGGATGTCCCGATCCCAGGGTTTCTCACCAGGGGTTTCAAGCCTCAGGTCATCCACGGAGGCAAAGACGTTCTTGTTGAAGGCCGGGCTGATCAGCGGGGCGGAGCCCAGGATCTTCATCTCGTAATCCAGTTCCTGCATGCGGGTGATCATGACAGGCGGACGTTTTTCGCTGGTGAAGGCGTCCCAGTAGCCGCCCGGCAGGGAATAGAAGAGCGTGAAGATGCCGGGCTTGGTGGCGTTGCCGTTGGAATAATGGTCTGTGAACTGGAGGCTGTTCTCGGCAAAGGCGTCGATATTGGGCATCCAGGATGACTCAACCATGTCCCCGCGGGCTCCGTCGATTGCAATGATCAGCACATTGGGGCGCTGGGCCGGCGTCTCGCAGGAGAGGGGCTGCGTCGGGTAGTCCAGCTGTCCACCGCTGTTGTTGCTGGAGAGTGCGCGTGTGGCATTGCTTTTCTGCACCGCCTCCGTATCCACAAGGCCGTTCTTTTCCATGAAACGCTTGGCGGTGGCGCCGTAATAGAGCGGCACAGCCCGGCTCGTGGAGGTGATCCGGCTGTCGTGGTTGGCATCCGCCCAGGCATGCCAGCTGTGGACCGTCAGCTGACCGGCGAAGATGGTGGCGATGCCAAGGGCCAGCCAGCGGGCTCTGGGACGGCGCCTGGCCAGAAGACCCCCGATGACAAGCTCCAGCAGGAGCAGGCCGAGCGCTGTGCCACCCGCCATGGCCCACATCTGCCAGGGGAAGGAGAAGACCTGGGTGCCGCCCTTGAGAGCCATGTCGAGTACAAAGCCGGAAAGATGGAAGCGGAACTGGGCATAGGTCACGGTGTCGATCAGAAGCAGCCCCAGCGCGCTGGTGGCATAGAGTGCGCCCAGTGTGATCAGTACCTTCCGGCTGGGAATCAGGCCAATCACCAGCAGGGGCAGACCGGCGACCAGGGCCAGAAGCGGGAACTGCGCCAGGTAGAGAAGGGTTACATAGGCGCCCGTAGCCCCGTCCGGGATGCTGATCCATGGCAGGTAGCGCAGCCCCACCAGGAGCGCAAGCGCACCATTGATGAGCAGGAACCAGCCGGTCCAGTTCAGTCTCTGACCGAGACCTTTGAGTTGAGCGTTCTTCAAATGCCTTCGCCTGATAGGTTGGGTTTATCGGGAGTTCTTCCATGATAGCTTCAATTGTCATGCAGCCCAACGCCGCTCCATCCGTAGTTTCCCTGCGTATCGCTCGGTCATGGCTGTCCCTGCCCGAGTTGACCTGCTGATGGGGCCTTGCTACGGTTCGATCCGCTTTCAGGTGTCCCTGCATTGCAGGGATGAAACGGGAAGCCGGTGAGCTGTATGACGCAGCAAGGCCGGCGCTGCCCCCGCAACGGTGATTGAGTCAAAGGCGGCCATCACGCCACTGTGCCGGAGAAGCATGGGAAGGCGGTCGCTGGGGATGCCATGGGCATCCGCTCATCAGCCCGTAGACCGGCCTGAAGGGATCGCCATGCGTTGCGGAGGGCAACGACAGGCCGGCCGGATCTTCCCCCGCGGATCACACCGCGCACTCTTCAACCTTCCGCCGCCTGTCACCCTGAGTCTGCCCCCGCGACGCGTCCAGCAATGCTGTGCGGGGAAGCGCAGCAGGCAACAGGGAGTTACACCATGAACCAACGTCAGGCCATTCTGCCTCTGGCAGCTGCAATCAGTCTTTCTGCATCCCTATCTACGGCTCAGACCGCTGATGGGACCACTCAGGTTTCCTCTCTGGAACTTAATCCGCTAGTCGTTACCTCTTCCCGGATGACAGAGACCGCTGATGAAGCCCTGTCGGCGGTTTCGGTCATTGACCGCGATGCGATTGATGAGCGCCAGCCCCAGTCATCCTTCGACCTGCTGCGTACCGAAACCGGTGTGGACGTGACCCGCAATGGCGGCCGTGGCGGCAATAACAGCGTCTTCCTTCGGGGTACCGAGTCCGATCATACGCTGGTTCTGGTTGACGGCATGCGCGCAGCTTCCGCTACCACCGGCCAGTTTTCGTGGCGGAGTCTGTCGCCGGCCCAGATCCAGCGCATGGAGGTGGTCCGTGGGCCCCGTGCAAGCCTTTACGGTTCGGATGCGATCGGCGGGGTGATCCAGGTCTTTACGCGCGAACTTGATGGTCCCCGCCTGCGCGCGGTTGCCGGTAGCGATGGCAACCGGCGCGTGGAAGCCGGTTTTGGTGGCGGCGACGACGTCCGCTATGGGGTCAACGTTGGGTACGAGAGGAGCGACGGTTTTCCGTCCCAGGAGGAAGGGGCGGGTGTTCAGGAAGACCATGGATACCGGAGCCGTAACGCCTCTGGTTACTTCAAGGCTCCGATCAGCGATGGTACACAGCTCAATGCGCGTTTCTGGGCCAATGATGGTGATGTGGAGTACAACACCGTGAGTTCCGAAACCGGCCTCCAGGAAACCCGCAATGTGGCGACACGGGTGTCGCTGGAGCAGTCCCTGGGGAGTGCGTGGTCGCATGAACTCGGAGTTGGTTACTCCGAAGACCAGACGGAAGATTTCGGGGGGCGCAGTGATGACCAGCACGACCGGATCCGGACCCGGCGGAGTTCCGTCGACTGGCGCCACGACCTCAGCCTGACACAGGCCCAGACCCTGCAGTTCGGCGCGGATTTCCGGGAAGAGAAGGTCCTGTCGGAGGATCGAGTCGCCGGTACCGAAGACTTTGATGAGACGCTCGGCAACGTCGGGGTCTTCGGGCTCTGGCGCGGTGCCTATCCGGTGCTGGACGCGGAAGCCTCGGTCCGCCATGACGACAACCGGGATTTCGGCAGCAAGACCACCTGGCAGCTGGCCGGCGCGGTGCCGCTCAGTGATCGTGTCCGGATCCGAACCTCGGCCGGAACCGCTTTCAAGGCCCCCAGTGCGAACGAACTCTACAGTCCTGGGCTGCCTTCCTTTGGGGGAGCGTATGCAGGCAATCCTGAACTGGATCCCGAGGAGTCCCGCAGCGCTGAGATAGGGCTACGCTATCAGGACAGTGGCAATGAGAAAGCCGCTCTCAACGTCTTCGTCACCCGGATTGATGATCTCATTGCCTACCAGGGCCAGAATTCTCAGGCGGTGAACGTGAATGAGGCGGAGATCCGGGGCGTCGAAGCTGAATACGGACGCTCCCTCAAAGGCTGGGACATGACCCTGAGTGCCACCTTCCAGCGTGCCGAGAACCGTCAGAGTGGCGAGCGTCTTCTGCGGCGCCCGGATGAGAAAGCCAGCCTGATTCTGGGTCATAACCTGGATGCGCGCACACGCGTGACCCTGGAGGGGAAGGTAGCCAGTGAACGGCCGGATCGCAGTCGAACGTTGCCGGGTTACGGCATTATCAACCTGGCCGCCACCCGCAGGCTGGAATCCGGAATCCGGCTGGAGGCCCGGATCGAGAACCTCACCAACAAGGAATACCAGCTGGCGGATACCTACAACACTCAGGACGTGGCTGGCTTCGTTGGCATCAGCTGGGAGCCGGGTCGATGAGAGCAGCTGTCCTGATTCTCGCAGGCGTGCTGTTCCCGCTTCTGGCTCAGGCCGCCACCATCGTCGGCATCGTCTCCGACCGCTCCTCCGCCGAAATGGCGGCGGGCGCCGAGAAGCACCTTGAGGCGTTCCCGGAGCATGAGATCGTGCTCCGCACGCCCGAACAGCTGAAGGATCTTTCCGACGAACAGGTGACTCGCCTCTGGGCGGACGCGGATGCGCTGGTGCTTGCCGCTGTCTTTGGCGAGGAGTCCGGTCGCATTCGCCGGTTGGTCCGGGATCAGGGGCCGGGTGCCGATGTGCCCATCATGGCCATGAACAGTAAGCGGGGCATCACCCGCCTTTCCCGGCTCGGGGGCGAGCGCGTCCTGGAACCGCTCTCGGATAAAGAGATCAACGAGATGGTCGCCAACCCCGAACCCGGGGAAGACCCTGCGGCGCATCTGGAAGAACGGCGCGACCAGTACCCGGAACAGGCGCAATGGCTCACCGGCCGCGCCTTCTACCAGGGCCGCAGCCCTGAACACATGGACGGCCTCTTCCGCTGGGTCCTGGCCCAGGCCGGGCACGACATCGAGGTGCCGGAACCCAAACCCCGCGAGCCCATCCGGTACTACCGGGATGGCGAAGCCAGTGCCGATCCGGATTCCCTTAATCTCGACGAGGGACCGGCCGTGGCTCTTCTGGACCTGGACTCCGGCGACCGCCCGGGCGACCGGGATCTGCTCGATGCCGCCTGCGAACAGATGGAAGAGCGCGGCATCCAGTGCTTTACTATCCTGGCCCGCTGGGGCGGTGCCAGTGTGGAAGCGGTGGAGACGCTGGAGGATCGCATCAAACCCGCGACCCTGTCCGGCATCGTCAGCCTCCAGTACTTTACCGTGGGTGGGGGCGATGGCCGCCGGGCCGTCACCAAGGCATTCGAGGACCTGGACGTGCCCGTGATCAAGGGTATGCGCCTGTCAAAGCTGACCGAGCCGGAATGGCTGCTCTCCGACGAGGGCCTGCCCTGGGACGCGGTTCACTACCAGCTTGCCATGCCCGAACTCCAGGGCATCAGCCAGCCCATGGTGCTGGCCGTGGCGGAGAAACCGCGCATAGACGAGCTTACGGGCGTCAAGCTCAAGTTCACGCGCCCGGTCACGGAGCGGGTCAATTCCCTGGCCGACCGCATGAACCGCTGGGTCACCCTCCAGCAGAAGGACAACTCGGACAAGCGCGTTGCCCTGGTCTATTACAACCATCCTCCGGGCCGGCAGAACATCGGCGCGGACAAGCTCAACGTCCCCGAATCCCTGTTCGAGATCCTGCAACAGCTCAAGGCCGCGGGTTATGACACCGGCGAACTGCCCGAGTCCCCGGAAGCACTGCTGGACCAGATCCAGGAACGGGGCGTGAACCTGCCGGACCAGCAGTCCGGGCTGGAAGACCTGGTCGGCAAGGTCCCCTCCATCAGTAAGGAAACCTACCTGGAGCGCTTCAAGGCCATGCCCGAAGCCGTCCAGGCGGAAATGGAGAACGGCCCCGTGGGCTACCTGCACGCGCAGCTCAAGAACGCCGCCAGCAACGGCCACACAAAGCTCGGCAACGACCTGCTCAAGAGCGGTGTGAAAGACCTGCGCCACATGCTGCGCAACTACGAGCACGATGCCACCCAGCGCGCCCTGGACCTGCTCGACCAGTACCAGACCGGCTGGCGGGACGTGCTCCGCGATGAATCCGGCTCCATCGAGCAGGTTACCCGCATCCGCGATGCCCTGGTGCGCACCGGCATTCCCGGTCTCTCCGGCTGGGGCGAAGCGCCGGGGCGCTCCATGGTCCACGAGGGCGAGATGCTGTTCCCCGGCATCCACTTCGGCAACGTCTTTATTGGCCCGCAGCCCCCGCGTGGCTGGGAAGTCAGCGAGGAACTGCTGCACGCCAACACCACCTTCCCGCCCACGCACCAGTACGTCGGCTTCTACCAGTGGCTGCGCAAGGACTTCAACGCGGACGCGATGGTCTACCTGGGCCGTCACTCCACGCGTGAATTCCTGCCACGGCGCCGTGCCGGCCTGGCCGAGGACGACTACCCGGAACTGCTGGGCAAGGACCTGCCGCTCATCTACCCCTACATTGTTGACGGGGTGGGCGAGGGCATCCAGGCCAAGCGCCGCGCCATGGGCGTGATGATCAGTCACCTGACACCGCCGCTGGAAACCACCAAGCTCTACGACAACCTGCTGGAACTGCGCCAGCTGGTGGAAACCTGGGAATCCTCCAACGATCCTGATTCCTCCGCCCGCGACCGTGCCGTGAAAACCCTGCGTGAGCGCATCGACGAACTGGATATGGTCCAGGACATCGAGAAGGAGCTCGCCGAAGGGCACCACCATGGCGAGGAGGAAGAAGGCCACGAGGCCGAGCACGGCGAGGAACACAGCGAGCACGCCGAGAAAGAGCACCATCACGAGCATGGGGACGAGAAACACCCGGAAGAGGGTGGCGACCATGCCGATGACCATGCGCATGAGCACGAGCATGACGATGGTGATGAACACGGCCACGAGCACCACCACGACGAGCACGAGGAAACCGTCCACCTGGAAGACGTGGACGACGAACTCCTGGTGCATGAGGTGGGCCATTACCTGACCAACATGCAGGAGAGCTTCATGCCCCTGGGCCTGCACGTCTTCGGGCGTGACTGGGAGCAGGAAGGCATCGACACCATGCTCAACTCCATGGCCGGTGACGACGAGGACCCCAAGTCCGAGTGGCGCGAGAAACTCGAGGCCTCGCCCGGTGAGGAGATGGCGCACCTGCTCGCCGGCCTGGACGGTCAGTTCGTACCGCCGGGCCAGGGCAACGACCCCGTGCGCACCCCGGAAGTGCTGCCCACCGGTCGCAACTTCCACGCCCTTTCCAGCGACCTGGTCCCGACCCGCGTCGCCTGGTCCCTGGGCGCGGACATGGCGAAGGACGCCCGCAACAAGGGCGACCCCAAGGCCGAGGGCAGTGAAGCCATCGTCCTCTGGGCCTCGGACACCGTCCGTGATGAAGGCGTGATGATCGCCTTTGGCCTGGACATGCTCGGCATCAAGCCGGACTGGAACTCCCGGGGCATTGTGGAAGGTCTTGAGCGGATGCCACTGGAAGACCGTAGCCGGCGCCGCGACGCGCTCTTCACCACCTCAGGCCTGTTTCGGGACCTCTACGAGGACCAGCTCGTGCTGCTCGACCACGCCACAAGGCTGGCGCTGGATGGGGCCTACAACACCATCATGAGCAAGCATCCGCAGCTGGACCGTGCTCTGGAAGCGGCGATCGAACCGCTGCCCGAGGACATGCGCGACCCCGGCAATGAGAGCCTCGCGAAAAACGACGTCGCCGCCCGCTGGGTCGCGGACACCAAGGCCATGCTGGCCAACGGCGCCGACGCTGAGAAAGCCGGTTCCGATGCCGCCCTGCGCGTCTTCGGCACCGCTCCCGGCTCCTATGGTGCCGGCGTCAATCGCCTCGCTGACCGCTCCGGCGCCTGGGACGACCGCGGCAAGGTCGCCGACGCCTATACCCGCCGCATGGGCTACGCCTTCGGCGGTGACAAACAGGGCGGCCGCGCCGCGCACGACGCCTTCAAGGACCGCCTGGATAACGTCGGCCGCACCTACCTCGGCCGCGCCAGTCACGTCTACGGCCTGCTGGACAACGACGACGGTTTCGACTTCCAGGGCGGCCTCTCCATGGCGGTGGAACACGAAACCGGTCAGACGCCGGACAACCGCGTCCTCATGCACGCCGACCCGGACAACCCCCGAGTCGAGTCCCTGCAACAGGCGCTGCTCAGCGAACTGCGCGGCCAGAACCTGAATCCGCAGTGGCTCAAGCCGCTCATGGAACAGGGCTATGCCGGTGCGCGCACCATGTCCGCCGATTTCATGGACAACCTCTGGGGCTGGCAGGTCACCAGCCCGGACGTCATCAACTCGGACGTCTGGGACGACGTCCACGACGTCTACTTCGAGGATAAGCACGATCTGGGCATGGACGAGTTCCTCGAAAAGGACCACAACGTCCACGTCAAAACCCACATGCAGGCCATCACCCTCGTCGCTGCCCACCGCGGCTTCTGGGAACCCAGCGAGGAAACCCTGCAACAACAGCGGCAGGACTTCGCCCAGCTCGTCGTCGAGAACGGCCTCCCCGGCAGTGGCCATACCCGCCCGGACCACCCCACCATGCAGTGGGTGGCTGAGCAGCTGAGCGACTCCGAACTCAAGGAAGACTTCAAGGCCGTCCTCGACTCCGCCCGCATGGAAGCGCCGGAATCCAAGGCCCAGCCGGTAAGCATGCGCGAAGTCAGCATGAAACAGAAACCACAGCAGCAGGAAGCCGCTGAACAGTCCCAGGACCAATCGGAAAAGGAAAAAGGCAAAGAGTCCGATAAGGCCGAAGAAGAGCAGGCCTCCGCCGAAGGCGGGCCGGTCCTGCTTCCGTGGTTCATCGGCGGTGGCGTTCTGCTGCTTCTCGGTGGTGGTGTCGTCGCCGGTCGACGCCTGTCATAAGGCCTGAAGGAGGCACGCAATGTTTACATCCGCAACCCTCGACATCATGGATTCCATGGTGAGCTTCCTCCTGGAGCCGGTGATCATCGCGCTGCTGGCGCTGATCGCCCTGGCGCTCTGGGAAACCGGTCTGGCCATTGGTGAACGCACCGGCGGCCTGCGCCGCATGATCGAACGTGGCGATGCCGACTCCCTCGCCGCGCGCGCCCAGCGCCGCATCGACCGCGCCGACCTGATCGCCCGTGTTGGCCCCATGATGGGCCTCATGGGCACCCTGATCCCGCTCGGCCCGGGCCTTGCCGCGCTCGGGCGCGGTGAGCTGGACGTGCTGGCGGAGGCGGTGACCGTGGCCTTCAACACCACCGTCCTCGGCCTGCTCGCCGGCATCATCGGCTTCCTGCTCGGGCGCATGCGCCGCCGCTGGTACGATGGCGCCATGGCAAAGCTGGAGGAGGCCAGCGCATGAGTGTGCCGGAGTACCGCCGCAGCCGTTTCGATGTCACCGACGAAGACCCCATGGGGCCGCTGGCGAACCTGGCTGATATCATGCTCGTGTTCGCCGTGGGCCTGATGGTGGCGCTGGCCGCGTCCGAAAGGGCCAACGACCCGCAGCAGAGCGGCGTGGACGTGGAGGCGGGCCGCGAGATGCCGGAACTGCCCGAGGGCGCCGGCGAATCCGGCGAGGGCTTCCAGCCCATGGGCCAGGTCTATCAGGACCCGGAAACCGGGCGCATGATCATGATCGATAAGGGGAACAGCCAGTGATCCGGCAGCTGCACCGACTTACTGCCATCGCCGTTCTCTTCCTGGCCGCCACCACGATGGCCCACGCGCAAGTCTGTGCCACGGATGATCGCGGGAAGGACGTCTGCCTGGACAACCCCGCTGAACGCATCATCAGCCTCTCGCCCGGCGCCACAGAACTGCTCTTCGCCGCCGGTGCCGGGGACGACGTGGCCGGCGTGGTCAACTACAGCGACTACCCCGAGGCGGCGAAGGAACTGCCCATCATCGGCAGCCTCAAGCGGCTCGATGTCGAGCGGATCCTGAGCCTGTCGCCGGACCTGGTGATTGTCTGGGTGACCGGAAACCCCAAGGAACAGACCGAGCGGCTGGAAGAGCTGGACCTCACCCTGTACTACCTCGAACCCAGGGATTTCAAGGGCATCGCCAGTGCCATCGAGCGCCTCTCAACCCTGGCGGGTACCGAAGAGGTGGGCCACAGGGAAGCCGACCGGTTCCGCGCCGGGATCGAGTCGCTGCGTGATGAATACGGTGATGCCGCTCCGGTGCCGGTGTTCTACCAGGTCTGGGACCAGCCGCTGATGACCGTTAACGGCGAGCACTTCATCCACGAAGTGATTGAACTGTGTGGTGGCGAGAACGTCTATTCGGAGCTCGATCGTCTGGTGCCACGCATCGACCGGGAGTCCGTTCTGTCCAGGAACCCGGAGGCCATCGTGGCAGGCGGCATGGGAGAGGAGAACCGTGACTGGCTTGAGGAATGGAAGGAGTATGACTCACTGACCGCCACTGAACGGGGCAATCTCTTCTTCGTGCCCCCGTCGACCCTGCAGCGGCCGACGCCACGGCTGCTCGAAGGCGGCGCGACCCTGTGCGAGAAACTGGAGACGGCCCGTGAACGCCGCTGAGGCCATCGCGCACCGGGCCAACGCCTCCATGGCCATTTCCGCCTGGCGCCCCTTCCTGCCGCTGGTGTGGCTGGCGCTTCTCGGGGTGCTGGCGCTGATGCTGGCCGTGGCTATCGGCAGCGTGACCATCGCGCCCGGCGAGTTCTGGGCGGTGATCCTGGGCGAGGGCAGTGAGCTGCACCGAACCCTCATCTTCGAGCTGCGCGCCCCGCGTGCGCTGGCCGGGTTCGCCACCGGCGGTCTGCTGGCGGTGGCCGGGGCGCTGATGCAGATCCTGCTGCGCAACCCGCTGGCGGACCCGTACGTGCTCGGCGTCTCCGGCGGCGCCTCCGTGGGCGCGCTCGCCGCCATGCTCGCCGGAACCGGCACCGCCGTGCTCTCCGGTTCCGCCTTCGCCGGCGCGCTGCTGTCCACCTTCCTGGTCTTCGGCCTCGCCCACGGCACCGGCAGCTGGACGCCCGCACGGCTGCTGCTCACCGGCATCGTGGTCGCCTCAGGCTGGGGCGCGGTCATCACACTGATGCTGGCCATCGGCCCGACGGACAAACTCCCGGGCATGCTCTACTGGCTCATGGGCGACCTTACCTACGCGCAGACCCCCTGGCCGGCGTTGATCACGCTGGCGCTGGTCTGCTTGCTGGTGATTCCCCTCGGGCGCAGCCTCAACGTCCTCGCGCGCGGCCCGCTGCAGGCGGCGGCACTGGGCGTGGCCGTGCGCCCGCTGGAATGGACCATCTACGTGCTCGCCAGCCTGCTGACCGCACTGGCCGTGACCACCGCCGGCAGCATCGGCTTCGTGGGGCTGGTGGTGCCGCACATGCTCCGGCTGGTGCTGGGCAACGACCAACGCCTTATCCTGCCGGCCTGCGCCCTGGCCGGCGGCGCACTGCTCACGCTTGCGGACACCCTCGCGCGCATTGTCATCGCCCCGGAACAGCTGCCCGTGGGCGTGATCACGGCCCTGCTGGGTGTGCCGACCTTCCTCGTGCTGCTGTACCGGAGCCGCTGATGACCGTGCTCGAGACGCAGGACCTCGTCATCGACATCCCCGAGCGCCCGGACGGCCGGGCGCTCAACCTGCGTATGGAACCCGGCCAGACCTGGGGCATTCTGGGTCCCAACGGTGCCGGCAAGAGCACGCTCCTGCACACCCTTGCCGGGCTCAAGCCCCCGCGCTCCGGGGACATACAGCTCGACGGCACCAGCCTCAGCCGCCTGCGCCGGGGCACTGTGGCGCAGCAGCTCGGCATCGTCTTCCAGGAACGCCAGGACGGCTTCCCCGCCACCGTGCTCGAGACCGCCCTCATCGGCCGCCACCCCTTCCTCTCCCCCTGGCAGCTGGAAGGCGGAAACGACCTGGAAATGGCCGAAAACGCTCTGGAACAACTGGAACTCAGCGACCTCGCCGAGCGCTCCGTCAGCACCCTCTCCGGCGGTGAACGCCAGCGCGTGGCGCTGGCGACCACGCTGACCCAGTCGCCCAGCGTCTGGCTTGCCGACGAACCCACCAACCACCTGGATCTGCGCCACCAGGTCGCCGTTATGAACCTGCTGTCCGGGCAGGCCAGGGCAGGGCGAACCGTCGTCCTCTGCCTGCACGACCTCAACCTCGCCGCCCGCTGGTGCGACCACCTCCTGCTCCTGTACCCGGACGGCGAAGCCTGCTGGGGCGAGGCCGACAGCATGCTCAAGCCCCAAGCCCTGGAACAACTCTACGGCCAGCCCCTGACCTGGGCGGAAGTGGACGGGGCGCCGGTATTCGTGCCGTCCTAAAACGCTTGAGAGGGCTAGATGTTTTTATTCATAGATAAGCGTTGGAGTGATGAAGCAGGGGGGTTCTTGGAGGGAAGCTCGGTCGCCATGAATGGCGACCGCGCAGCGTCCATGGATGGATTTATAGCGATTCCCGGAAAGAACCCCCCTGATTCATCACCGGTAGAAACCCAGAGATATTGATATGTCAGACCAAGGAAAAACCATCAGCGGCACCGCCCCCATCGCCATGATCGTCGCCCCCGGCTCCGGCCACGGCAAATCCATGGTCACCGCCGCCCTCGCGCGCCTGCATAAAAACGAAGGCCGCACCGTGCGCGTCTTCAAGCACGGCCCCGATTACCTGGACCCCATGGTCCTCGAGCGCGCCTCCGGCAACCCCGTCTACCAGGTCCACGGCTGGATGACCGGCGACGATGAAATCCGCTGGCGCCTCGCCGAGGCCGCACAGGAGGCCGACCTCGTTCTGGTGGAAGGCTCCATGGGCCTGTTCGACGGCGACCCCAGCAGCGCCGATCTGGCCGTCAGCTGCGGCATCCCCGCGCTGCCCGTGATCGGTGCCAACGCCATGGGCCAGACCTTTGGCGCCATCGCCCTGGGCCTCGCCCGCTACCGCGATGATCTCGCCGTGCACGAAGTCATCGCCAACCGCGTCGGCAGCAGCTACCACGCCCAACTGGTCAAAGAGAGCCTGCCCGAGGACATCAGCCTGCTCGGCGCCATCCCGCGCAGCGAATCCTTCGACATCCCGGACCGCCACCTCGGCATCGTCCAGGCCAACGAGATCACCAACCTCGACCAGCAGCTCGACGCCGCCGCCGAGGTCCTCAAGGAAGCCGGCCTCGACCAACTGCCCAGTGAAGTGACCATTGAAGCGAGCCTCCCCACGGCACCGCCGCGCCTGCTCGAAGGCCACCGCATCGCCATTGCCAAAGACGCCGCCTTCGCCTTCATCTACCCCGGCAACGTTGATCTGCTCGAAGCCATGGGCGCCGAACTCAGCTTCTTCTCACCGCTGGCAGACTCAGAACTCCCGGCCACCGACGCCCTCTGGCTGCCCGGCGGCTACCCCGAGCTCCACGGCGAACAACTGGCCGCCAACACCGCCATGAAAGCCGCCATCCGCGCCCACCACCAGGCCGGCAAACCCATATACGCCGAATGCGGCGGCCTAATGGCCTGCACCGAAACCCTCGTCGACCCCGCAGACGGCCGCGAACACAGCCTCTACGGCCTCATGCCCGGCCGCGTCTCCATGGCCCCCAAACGCATAGCCCTCGGCATCCAGGCCCTCAACACCGAAAAAGGCGAACTCCGCGGCCACACCTTCCACCACTCCCAGCTCGAAACGGACGTGGAACCGGACAGCCGAACCACCAAGAAAAACGGCAGTGAAGGCGAGCGCGTGTTCCGGGTAGGATCACTCACAGCGAGCTACTTCCACGGCTACTTCCCGACCGCGCCGGAACTGGTGGCGGATCTGTTCAAAGGCTGATTCAACTGGAGATCGAACAATGAGAGAGAACGCCAAAGACCCCGAGCGCCATGCCCAACGAATGGCCCGCAAGAAGAAGGTCATGGAAGAGCGCATGGCCAACGCCCAGAAAGAGCAGGGCGTTCTGGTAGTGAACACCGGCAACGGCAAGGGCAAAAGCTCCTCCGGCTTCGGCATGGTCACCCGCGCATTAGGCCATGGCATGAAAGTCGGCATCGTCCAGTTCATCAAAGGCAAGATGCAGACCGGCGAAGAACGCTTCTTCCGCGACGTTCCCAACGTTGACTACCACGTCATGGGCGAAGGCTACACCTGGGACACCCAGGACCGCGAAAAAGACGTCGAAGCCGCCGAAAACGCCTGGAAAGAAGTCGCCCGAATGCTCAAGGACGACAGCTACGGTCTCATCCTGCTCGACGAACTCAACATCGCCCTGCGCTACGAATACCTCGATCTCGACCAGGTCCTAGACGACCTCCAGAACCGCCCCGAAATGCAGCACGTCGTCATCACCGGCCGCAACGCGCCCAAGGAACTCATCGAACTGGCGGACACCGTCACCGACATGAGCATCGTCAAACACGCCTTCAAAGACCTCGGCGTCAAAGCCCAGAAAGGCGTCGAACTGTAGGAGCGGGCACGCCCGCGATTTCCTGACCCCGTAGGAGCTTGCTTGCAAGCGATATCGCGAGCGAAGCTCGCTCCTACACAGAACGCGCACAACGGAGACATTACTTCATGCAGTCGCTGATGGTTCAGGGCACCACCTCGGACTCCGGCAAAAGCACCATCGTTGCCGCCCTCTGCCGCTGGCTCCACCGCCAGGGTGTGTCCGTGGCCCCGTTCAAACCCCAGAACATGGCCCTGAACAGCGCCGTCACCGAAGACGGCGGCGAGATCGGCCGCTCCACCGCCCTCCAGGCCCTGGCCTGCGGCATCGAACCCCACAGCGACATGAACCCCGTACTGCTCAAACCCCAGAGCGACCGCGGCGCCCAGGTCATCCTGCGCGGCCAGGTCTACGGCAACATGGACGCCGTCGACTACCACGGCTTCAAGGCCGAAGCCCGCAACAGCGTCATGGCCGCCTGGGAAGCGCTCAAGGCCCGGTACGACGTCATCATCGTCGAAGGCGCCGGCAGCCCCGCCGAAATCAACCTGCGCGAGAACGACATCGCCAACATGGGCTTCGCCGAAGCCGCCGACCTCCCCGTACTGCTCGTCGGCGACATCGACCGCGGCGGCGTCTTCGCCCAGCTCGTCGGCACCCTCGAACTGCTCTCCCAGACCGAACGCGACCGCGTCACCGGCCTGCTCATCAACCGCTTCCGCGGCGACCCGGCCCTGCTCGGCAACGGCGTGGAATGGCTCGAAGACTACACCGGCAAACCCGTGGTCGGCGTCTTCCCCTACCTCCAGGGCCTGATCCTGGACGCCGAAGACAGCGTCGGCCTCACCGGCACCGACGCCGAAGAGGGCGCGCTCAACGTCGTGGTTCCCGCACTGCCACGCATGAGCAACCACAACGACTTCGACCCCCTGCGCCTGCACCCCCAGGTGAACCTCCAGTTCATCGGCCCCGACCAGCCCAAACCCGGCGCCGACCTCATCATCCTCCCCGGCAGCAAGAGCACCCGCACCGACCGCGAATGGCTCAAGCAACAGGGCTGGGACGACCACATCCAGCGCCACCTGCGCTACGGCGGCAAGGTGCTCGGGATCTGTGGGGGATTCCAGATGCTGGGCAGGACCATTGCGGACCCGGACGGGATTGAAGGGGAGCCCGGTGAAACCGAAGGGCTGAACCTGCTGGATCTGGAAACGCGGCTGGTGGAAGGCAAGCAGCTTCGGCGTGTGACCGGGGTGTTTGCGGAAAGCGGCGCGCCGATGAGTGGGTATGAGATTCATAACGGGGTGACGACCGGGAGTGCGTTGGAGCGGCCGTTGGTCTCGATTGAGGGCAGGCCGGATGGGTCAGTCAGTGACGACCAGGCCATAGCCGGTTGCTACATTCACGGCGTCTTCGATGAAGCGGCGGCTTGCGACACTCTCTTGTCTTGGGCGGGCCTCACCAACCAATACGCAGAAACGGATTACCAGCAGCATCGGTTGTCTGAGTTGGATCGGTTGGCCGAGGCAGTGACGGCGAACCTTAGGTCCGAGGCTTTATTTCAGAAAATTTCAGATGCCTAATTATCCGACTCTATAGCAACCAATTGTTCCTGGTTGCTTAGGTACAGAGTTGTCCCATCCCAGCTTTTAAAACTGGACTGCTTGTCGAGAGCAAAAGGTTCGTCACCGGTATACTTGAACTTCCCCTGATACCAGAGTTCACCGTTATGTCCATAGCGGATCGAACCGGTATAGATACCACCTTGTTCGGTTTCGGAGAGTTCAACGAAGACACCGCCATCACGGCCCCCCACCCAGACCGCTTCTTCAGAAACAGTATCTGGTGCCTGGGGAGCTTTAGCTGGCTCACCGTTGGATTGGCCGTCGCACGCGGCGAGAAAAAGGACTAATAACAGAGTCCAGAACCTCATTCTTGGATCTCCCCGATTTCTTCGATCTTCAGAGTTTTGGTCTTTGGTCCTGAATTCAGATAATAACTGCAGCACTTTGGTTTAGCCGGGTAGAGGTAGGAGGGCCGCCGCCGGTACCCTCATCGCCTTTACCGACCAAAGTGAAGAGCAGATGGGATACCGACAACTAACCCAGCGACAACGATACCAGATTGAGGCCGGTTTGCAGCACCAGTGCAGCCTTCGTTGGATAGCCCAGACGATTGGGTGCAGCAGTAGCACGGTCTCCCGAGAAATTCGGCGCAACAGCGGTGCCAGTGGCTATTGCCCGGAACAGGCTCAGTGCATCAGCAGGGATCGACGTCAGAAGGCCCATAAAGCCAGCAAACGGGCGTGGTCTTTGATGATCTGGGTGAGCAAGCGCCTGCGTGAGTACTGGAGCCCGGAGCAGATCATCGGGTTCATACGTCGGGCCGGGAGCAGGCTGATCTCCCACCAGTGGATCTATGAACTGATCTACCGGGATAAGGCAACTGGCGGCGATCTGTGGCGCTACTGCCGCCAGCCGGGGCGACGGCGTTACCAGCGCCACCTGGCCAAGCGTGCCGGGCTCGGGCGCATTCCCAACCGGGTTGGGATCGAGCAGCGGCCAGGTGATGTTGATAAACGCGATACGCTTGGCCATTGGGAAGGCGAAACCGTGCTTCACGGGCATAAGCAATCGGGCCTTGTCACCCTGGTGGAGCGGCGCAGTGGTTACCTTCTGGCTGAACGGCTTGTGCAGCTCAAAGCCAGGCCGACAGCAGAAGCCATCGTTCGCCAGTTCCGCCCCATAAGAGGCGCGGTGCGCACGCTGACATTGGATAACGGATTTGAGTTCGCGGACCATGAGAGGATCGCTCAAACGCTCAGTGTCGGGACCTATTTCTGCGATCCGTACCGCTCCAGCCAGCGGGGCACGAATGAGAACACCAACGGGCTGCTGCGCCAGTATTTCCCGAAAGGAACGGACTTCCGGAAGCTCTCTGACAGAGCGCTGCGGGCAACCGTAAAGCAACTGAATAACCGACCCCGGAAACGGCTTGGTTATCGCACACCGGCGGAAGTGTTCTGGGGCGAATACTCAGGAGCACTGGATACGGGTGGTGCTGCATTTATTACTTGAATCTAGGAGTAAAGGAAATCCAGCTAAAGGGTAGAGGCCAATGACCAGTACTGTGCTGTTTCGTCGCCTGCTCATACAGGCCTTCATCATTGCGTTTCTGCTCGGTTGTTCCGCTGACCAGGATAAAGACGCCGATCAACCTAATAAGAGCGCCGCAGCCCTAGTTAAGGAGGCACAACAGCTTATGGTAGAGCATGGTCAGGGCGAGGAGCTGGAAAAAGCCCTTAAACTGACAGAACGTGCCACGAAGGTTGATCCAGATTATGTCTCGGCTTATATCGCACGGATAAATATCCTGAAGCGTATGGGCAAAGTCGAGGGTATCGTTAAAGCAACGGAGCGTCCGGTTGAGCTTCAGCCCCATCCTGAGAACCGTCTCTCACTGTGCATGGCCCAAGAAGCAACCGGAAAAAGTGACGGTAAGAATTTGGAGTGTTACCGACAGCTCATCGAGGATATTGAAGTTGATTCCGACACGCCAGATGGGAGAAGAGAGACCTATCTTCTCGCGCTCCGGTTGGCAGGGGATGAGGCTTTTGAAGATGAGCTGAATGCTTACTTGAAAAGTCTGGACTCCGATGATGACGACATGGCCCGAGAGTTGGCCAAATTCAAGTTCATTGAGAAATCTCGGGAAGACTTGCTTCGGGAGATTGCGCCTGTTTCACGCTGATCTGCGAAGAACCAAACAAAACAAGGACCAAAGACAGGCCAAAGGGACTCCCCTGGCTGACAGAGAGGACAACTACCACCGAAGACGCAAGGGAAGGGGTCTATTAGGGAGGGGCGGCAGTGATCGCTACTGACCAGTCCGGTAAGCGGATGCGGCGCCCACAGCAGAAATTATCGAAGGAGGTCCTGCCGGGCATCACGCGTGTTCAGTGATGGCAACCTGAAACAGGTTCTGATCGTATTCAGGGATGCTTTTGGCACTAGGTTTGATGTTTCCGCCCCGCTTGAGGCCGTGACATTAGTACTGGTTACGAAATTTACCAGCTTCTTTCGCAATCACTGCCATGATGTTGTTGTTCCTAGCCTGATCGTGTGCATCAGGACTAAGGAGTTGGATCAACAGATAACAGTTTTTGTCACGAATACCCTGGCAGTAGACCAGGTGCTCATCACTGGTGCGATTAAACTGAAGGGCGCGTACTGGCCAGTAAGACGGATCCGCCAGATGGATGTGCCCGACCTCCTTCTGTCTCACCGGTGGGTAAGTATTGGGATGGTCGTAAAGGGCGTTGCGCCCGAAGGTAGAAGGTCGACCGGAATCTGACTTGTAGGCCTTGAAATCCTGAACAAGATCGTTGAGGTCTTGCTCAGGCAGGGTTTGACGAATAAGGCGAGAGGTAAAAACTCTCACTGACATTCAGTAAACTCACCCAAATCCGCATCGGTAGCATTCTCGGTGACTTGTGTCCCATGCTCACCAAGCTCTTTGAGCCGTTGGGCGGTGGGACGGAACCGCGCTTCGATAGCGTGCTCCTGCTCGTATTGTTTGATCACGTTCACTATGGCTTCGTAAGTCTCCGGGCCAATAAGATAGCCGGCAGGCCGGTTGTTGGACAGAACCGCTACAGGTTCATCCGTAAAGTATTCGGCCGGCTTGCTCCGCAGCTCACTGATGCCGACGGTTTTCTCCGCCAAGATGGTATGCATTGTCATCGCTCTGACCTCCATGGGCCACGATCATAATATCGTACAAAATTTTGCACGGAATCTGTTTAAAAGATAGGCATTCTGGTGTCTGGTGTCAATCTATACGATAGACATCCACCTTGCTTCTAGCGGCATTGTGTAACCTAGCCTCGACGCCAGCACCATCGACACGGTCCTCATCACCCACATGCATCCCGACCATGTCGGCGGGCTGATCGATGCCGACGATCAGCCCGTCCTCCCGCAGGCGAGGGTGCTGGTTCCGGCCGGCGAGCTCGACTACTGGCGCGGCGACATCCCGGAGGGCGCCTCCGAGGTCCTGCCGGGCATCACCCGTGTGCCGCTACCGGGCCACATGCCGGACCATTCCGGCTACCGCATCGTCTCCGGCGAGGACCGGATCCTGATCTGGACGGACATCGTGCATCTGCCCGGCATCCAGTTCCCGCGCCCCGAGGCCACGGTAGCCTTCGACGTCGACCCACCCCAGGCCGCCACCACCCGCCGCCGCATCATGGCCGAACTGCCCGAATCCCGGGAGCTGGTCGGCGGGCATCATCTGGACTTTCCGGGAATCGGGTATGTGGCCGAGGACGGGGATGGGTTTCGGTTTTTGCCGCATGTTTGGAGGCCGGCGGTTTAAGCATGACCTATTGTTTGCACCCCCAAACCGGATAATGGAGTTGTTGCTGACAATTAAAGCGACTCATTATCGTAAAGTGAATTACGGGCGAGCATCTTAGCGCTTCTGATTGCGCGCTCCTGCATCAGAGGCCAGCTTTGCGTAACACCCTCATGTATTAACATCAATTCGTCCCGGGCCGATGCCAGGCCGGTCGCTTGGACCATGCCATCAGCTACCTCCGTCTTGTGTCGTTCAAGCATCGTTCGAATAACCGTGTTGTCAGGGTGTGCGGCCACAGCGCTGTGAAACAGGCACCCCTGGGGCGCGTTAGCGGCCATCCAGCTGCCAATCCGGTCTAACATTTCTTCGAGTGCATCCTGCGGCTCTTCAGATAATCCCTCGAGCAGGTGGGAAAGATAGCGCGTATGACGATGGTTCAGCGCGGTCAGAACCATGTCTTCACGCGAAGGGCAGTACTTGTACAGGGTGCGAAGACTCACTTGCGTCGCTTCACGCAACCCATCTACCCCGATCTCCGCAAAGCCATGCTCAGCGAACGCGCACTCGAGCCCGGTTGCAATTTTTTCCTGTGTATTCGTCATGTTTGACATGGTAGAACGATCGATCTACTTTGGCAAGTAGAGCGATCGTTTTACTTTGAGGTGATTTATGCCTTTGCCATTACGCATCACTGCCACGCCGTTGCTTGAGACGGGGCTCGTCATAGCGTGGAGCTCAGGGTTTATTGGCGGAACGCTTGCGTCGATGACGTCGTCGATTTTTCTGGTGCTGTTCTGGCGGTTTTTCTTAGCTGCTCTGGTACTTATTCCGCTGGCTTTACCTCAGTTGAGGCGAATGAAACCGCGCGACATGGGGCTGCACGGAGTAATCGGGGGCTTTGCAATGTTTGGCTATCTCGCCACCATGATTGCAGCCATTGATCTCGGTGTGCCGCCGGGAACAGCTGCATTGATCGCTGCCTTGCAGCCACTGGCTACTGCGGCTTTGTCAGGTACTGTGCTGGGTGAGCGTGTTTTTCTCAGGCAGTGGGTTGGGCTAGCAGTTGGGTTTGTCGGCGTGTCGATCTCTGTTGCAGGTGGGCTGGACCAGGCCCCGCTTGGTGGCTATGGGTTAGCCCTAGTGAGCATGGCATGCATTGTAGCGGCGACACTGATTGCCAAAGCTAAAGCAGGTGCGACACCGCTGCTTCCCGCACTAACAGTTCAGTGTGCCGTGTCTGCAACTCTGTTTCTGCCGCTAGCTGCTCTTGATGGCGGATTGCTACCTGATATGACGCCAGCCTTCGGTTATGCAGTCCTTTGGTTCATTATGTTTTCAACGCTCGCGGCGTACGGACTCTACTGGGCCAACCTGGCACGTACCTCCACCACACGCGTATCCAGCCTGATCTATCTGACACCGCCGGTAACCACGGTCTGGGCATTTATGATGTTTGGCGAACCAATTACGCTTTCGATTGTTGCAGGCTTTCTCGTTAGCCTTGCGGGCGTTTGGCTGGCTAGGACGTCGCCTTCTGACAAGACAATCGCATGCGAAGAATCGACTGAAGAGGTGGCGGAGGTGTCATGTGATTTCTAATTTCGTTCTTCGTCACATACTTCGAGAACTTTCTCCGGGGGCGTTTCGCCCAACCCCTGCTCACTGAAAAGCTCGAACTCGCCAACCTGATCCAGCGCCTGGCTCTTGGTCCCCACATAGAAATCGCTGTAGTAGATGCGGCAGTCTTGCGAATGACCGTATTCCACAAGGTACTCGCCAAAGATATAGACTTGGTCATCGGATCGGTGTTCAGGAGTATCATCGAAGCTGGTTGTCCAGCGGCCATCAATGCTTTCCCGGAGTCCGTCATCCGACTCATAGAAGAACTTGTCACTTCTCACGCTACTGGGGGTGACGTCCGCCTGCGTGAGTAGCACGCCGTCTTCCGGGATGTCATAAACCGGGGCACCATCCTCATAGGTAGGGCGTTTGCCTTCAGGGACGTTGTACACGATGTAAAAGGTTCCCTGGTAGCCTTCAGGCAACAGGAAAATCTCGGACTTTTGTTCCTCGGCCGAACATCCTGTTGTCATCAGCGCTAAGAGGCTGCTGATGACGGTGAGGGTGCTTGTTGCAAAGGAGATTCGAGTGCTCATAGGTAGCCGTCCAGGTCAAAGAGATCGTCAAGATATTTTCCGAGTTGTTTGCGGAGATAGCCCAGTTCCTCATAGCCCGTGTAACGACCATTGTTAGGGCTGGTCGAGGCAAACTCGGCATTCCAGTCCGAGATGCTCTGGTAGGAATCCCTGCCTTTTTTCGAAAGGTTTGAGGAGAGAAGGTCAGCAATAGTCCCGCTGAAGCTGCCATCCTGCTTAATGGGAAGCCGGACAGCGGATGCGATCATTGGGTGGTTCGGGTTTCCTTTTAAGCTGAGCGGAGCGACGCCCTTACGAACGTGTATGCCAAGGAAAACGCGAGTACCTCCGGGGCCCACCACGAACGCCTCGCAATTGGGGAAACCGTCGCCTTTGATATAAGTGACAAGATCCACGTGGCGATTGTCCCGATCAACGTATGCCAGGATTTTGTAGTTGACGTTCAGCGTTGGCACATAAGTGAAGCCCAGCTTTTCTTTCATTTCTGTGGAGAGCGGCATGAGGTGGTTCTCCCCCTTATAACCGCCGTCGAGCCGAATACTCTTACCATTCGACTTCCTGGAGGGCGTGAAGAACTTACTTGTGATCCTGCCTTTCGGCTTTGCCACCTTGTCTTTGTATTCGTAGGGTTCGTCCGCCCACGGATGGTTGGAGGCGTCAGAACCAGTAAAAGGTTTTGGGTCCGCTTCGGATTTCGTGTTGACGGTAAAGCGGTGCCAGATGCGCGATGTTATAGACCGATTACTGCTGGGTTTGAGAGAAAAACGGCGGTTATCACCTTCAAAGTAAAGGCCGGACCATCCAAAGCTTTCTTTGGGATGAAACGATCGGATATTGAACTCGTACTCCCCGAGTTCGGCGGGACGCTGTGTGCCCATTGTGTCCTTCCTCTAGACGTGATGGATTTCCTTTTATCGAAGCAAGGCTAGAAATTAACAGTCGTAATCGTCAACTGAGCATCCTCACAATCCTGCTCAATGCCCAGGTGGAGGCCGGCCTCCCACTGGTCCAGTCAATTTCTGAAGAAGAGGCCAGGCCTTAGTTCACGAACGCAGCGATGACCTTGCGGACATGGGCGCGACCCCTTTGCTTGATGTCGATCTGTTCAGACATGGTTCACCTCCTTGTGATGGACTGAATAACGTCGTCGAACGAGCGCTCCGTCGCTTCCACCATCATGAAGAAGCGCTCGCTTTGTTCGTCGGCTATGTAGGCTGTGTTCCTGGTATCTGACAGGAACAGATAGGCATTGACGCCTTCCTGAATCTCAATGACCTGGTGCTCCTCCGCACCTTCAAATATGTCCCGGCGTGCCGAAAGGAAGTCCGGATTATCCGGTTTCTCCTCGCCGTAGACCGCTTTGACGAACTCAGAGGGCGCGAGGTCCTGCGGGAAGGAAGATGCCTGATAGTCGATAACGGAGAGCGTGATCCTGGAGTCATCCTTAAAGCGGACTGAGAGGCTGTCCTGGATGACACCCAGCTGGCTGATTTCGCCTTTGGGCAGGGTGACTGAGTGTTGCCAGATGCTGACGGGGATTCTGTTGGTGGTGTCATAACACCCCTGCAGCATAGGAGCCAATATTAACAGGAGGCAGATAACGGCAAGCGCTTTCCATTTCATGTGAGCTCATTCCTTTGAATGATCAGTGATTCAAAACACCGTTAACCGGGGTGATGGTAATGGGCGGCATGGCTGTGTCAATTCAGCGGGTAGGGCCTGGCCTTCGGTTTCGGCAGGTCTCTGCGTGCAGTATTTCCCCAATCTTTCCAGAGCGGTATTGTTGAGACTCAGGAGGTGTTGCGTGAATCAAGGTATCAGAGACTTGCCGATAGACGAACGTATTCAGCTCGTGGAAGACGTCTGGGACAGTATCGCTGAGGATCAGCAAAAGCTTCAATTGACTCAGACTCAGCGGGAAGAACTGGACCGCAGGCTGTCGGCTTATGAGCAGGACGGCCAGGCCGGAAATGACGCTGGAACAGTTCTCGAAGGGATACGCCGCAGACTATGAACTACTCTCCCTTGAGAACCATTGGCCAACACCGTCGCTGGAGCGTGGAAGCCAGGAAGGAGTGGATTGATGGGGACAGACAACGGCGACACGCTATGACGTAGCTGACCATCTCCGTACTCCCGAAGAGATGGCGGCCTATCTGGAAGCATGCTTTGAAGAAGCGAATGGCGATGCGGCTTTCATCGCCAAGGCGCTTGGCGATATCGCGAGGGCCAAGGTATATCGCCGGAGGAGAAAGCCTTCCAACTATGGGGCTCGCCATCGCAAAAGACCCTGACAAGCCTGAAAACTAGGAGTTTAGAGCGTGGGTTCTTTAAAGGGGACAGCATTAGGGCTTATTGGAGGGTGTCTGGCTATCGGGATCGCCTGGCTTGTGGACGCCACCTATTTTCACTTCCGTTATCAAAAAGCCATTGAGCAGCAAGTGCATGAGACCCGAAATGAGCCTTATGTCGAGTTCGGTTTAATCCTGGGCATCTTTCGCCTTGGCGGTTACGGCGTTGGGTTGCTGTTCCCTAGCGTGGCAAAGCGTAATGACTTCCATGAAATCGTGCAGGCGCTGCCTCTAAATCAGCGTTATCACCTGATCTTCCTGTTCATTGCAAATATGGCGATGGTCATTTCGGGCGTGCTTGCCTGGACGATGATTGAGTTCTTTAAGCTTTAAGTCGCTGCGAGGTACCTCTACAACACCAGCGCCTACCAATCAGGGGTCGAGTATTACCGGCTGATCTGGGCGCATCATCGAGCCGGTACCAGCGGGAATAATTAAAGAGGCTTGCCCTCGGTTTATGTTTCTCCTATTTTGCTAAGCATGGCTATACAAAATAGTGAAAAACTAAACCATCTAGGCCATTTGCTCCCCGAAGGCCTGCTGGTGGATGCTGCGTGGCTGGAGAAGCAGAGCTACTCGCGTGCGCTGCGTAGTCAGTATGTTGCTTCAGGGTGGTTGGAGCAGCCGGTACGAGGCGTGTTTCGCCGGCCACGAGGTGAGGTGAGTTGGGAGCAGGCGGTAATATCCCTCCAGACCTTGCTGGAATACCCTGTTTCAGTGGGCGGGCGTACCGCGCTGGAACTTCAGGGCTATGCCCATTATCTGCCTTACGCGCAGTTACAGGTTCATCTGTATTCGGACGCGAAACTCCCCGGATGGGTGTATAAACTGCCGATTGAACCGGAACTGGTGGTGCATAATCGGCAGCGGTTTCTCCCCGCCGTGGAGGTGCCTTCCTGGGCAACCTCTCTGACTGAGTCATCCGCTGGAGGCGGGAACGCCCTTCCGGGAGGTCTGAGGATCAGTCCCTGGGGGCACTGGAACTGGCCTTTGATTGTTTCCACGCCTGAGCGAGCTTTCCTGGAGTATCTGGATGAGTTGCCGAATCGGGCGACCTTCCATATGGCGGATACCTTCATGGAAGGGTTGGGCAACCTCCGCCCCCGACATCTGCAGCCCCTGTTGGAGGCCACCCGCAGTATCAAGGTGAAACGGCTGTTCTTTTTCTTTGCGGACCGGCAGCGCCACGCCTGGTTGAAATGGATTGATCGAAGCCGGATTGATCTGGGCTCCGGGAAGCGAATGCTGGTGAAGGGCGGAGTGCTGGACCCCGCATACCAGATCACCGTACCGGCTGAATTTGCCAGGGAGGAAGGCAATGGCATTTCACGATCAATATCGCCGTCAGGTTGAGTTACTGATTCGAGTCTTGCCCCATGTGGCTGAGGAAAGTTGTTTCGGACTCAAGGGCGGCACTGCGATCAATCTCTTTGTCAGGAATATGCCCCGGCTCTCGGTGGATATCGATCTGACCTATCTGCCTGTCGAATCATGGGGCCATTCTTTGGCTGAAATTGATGCGGCGCTGAAGCGCATTGAAACCCGTATCCGGTCTTCAGAGCCCGACGCTCGGATAACACACTCTTCACCCGCGAGGCAGGATGAAATCACCAAACTGGTCATCCGTTCGCGTGATGGTGTACAGGTTAAGGTAGAGGTTACTCCTGTTTTGAGGGGATCGGTCTACGAGGCCCAACGGATGCCCGTCTCAGAGAAGGTGGAGGATGACTTTGGGTTTGCGGACGCGCAGGTCCTTTCATTCGATGACCTTTACGCCGGGAAAATTCTTGCGGCCTTGGATCGCCAGCATCCAAGGGATCTCTTTGACGTTCACCATCTGCTTGCGACTGAAGGAATCAGCGACTCGCTACGCGCTGCGCTCGTCGTTTACCTGGTTAGTCACGACCATTCACCCCATTCCCTGCTCGACCCGGTCCGGAAGGATATCACTCAGGATTTCACGCAGACCTTTGCTGGTATGGCTGACGAAGAAATAGCGCTGGATCAGTTGCTTGAAGCCAGGGAGCGGGTAATTGCAGATGTGGTAAACAATATGCCGGACGTGCACAAACAGTTTCTTCGATCGTTCTATCAGCGTAAACCGGATTGGGATCTTCTTGGGCTTGAAGGGGTTGAAGTGCTTCCCGCTGTTCGGTGGCGTGAACTGAATTTGGATAGGTCCGGCCAGGGAACCTGTGCTGCGATATTGCGTAAGCTGGAAAGCGTTATTTAAATCCAGGATCAAGGCATTTGGGACAAGTACCTTAGTGCGACCACTTTCAAATAGCAGGAGGACAGGATGTCATCCACACCAATAGATCAGGGATATTTCCTCGCCAGCGATGAAGAACTGGACCGGCTGCAGGTTCAGGCCCATGTCTGGGAACCGGACGCGGAGATAATGCTGGACCGGGTTGGTGTCCGGTCGGGTTGGGACTGAGTCGATATGGGCTGAGCTTCTGGATCTTCTGGAGCGGACGTTTGCCCTGCGCGGTGATATCAATATCGGACGTAGAACCTTCCATATGCTGAAGGAGTGTGGTCTTGAGGATGTGCAGATTCGCACATCGGTTCAGGCGCTACAGGACCGGCACCCCTACATGCGCATGCCGCTCATCGGGGCCCGTGCCATGCGTGAGCGGATGCTCCAGGCGGGCCTGACCAGCGAGAAGGAGCTCGACCATCTGATTCAGGCCGTAGAAGAGGCTGTTAACGATCCGGACCGGGTGCAGGTTACCTTTACCCTGGTACAGGTCTGGGGCGTGGTGGGTGAAGCTAAAACGGATACAGACTTATAGGGACTCGTTGTGATGTCAAAGGATGAAGACTTCTCGTTCCAGCCAGAAGCGTTGTCGAGGGCGCTGTCATTGCTTTCAGAATACGCTGCGGAACAAGCCAGTGTGGTCCCGGAGCCCCCCTCGTTCCGTCTGTCGGAGGGACTTCCTGCTGAGGGCATTGGAGGAATTGCTGCCCTCGAGAACCTGGCGGGTGATTTTTTCCCTTCAGCAGCCCGGCTCGGCCATCCCGGCTACTTCGCACACATGGATCCGCCGACACCCTGGTTTACCTGGGTTGGGGCGCTCTGGGCAGCTTCCTGCAATCAGAACCTGCTGCACACCGATACGGGAAAGGGGGCGCGCGAGCTCGAAGAGAAAGTCGTAGCCTCGCTTTCCAGCTCTTTTGGTATGAACGGTGGGCATCTGGTTCCCGGTTCAACCCTGGCAAACATAACCGCGCTCTGGGCAGCGCGTGAACTCAGGGGAATACGGAATGTTGTCGTCAGTGACATGGCGCACCTCAGCATTCGCAAGGCGGCGTCCCTGCTCAATCTGAATCTGTATGAAGTGCCCACGAACAGTCAGCATCAGTTGCAGCCCGAGGCTGTTGCTGATGTTGAGATGGACGAGACGGCGGTGGTTCTGATGGCGGGGACGGTTGCTGCCGGTGCTATTGATCCTCTGGATGCCTTTCCTGAAGCAGCGTGGCGTCATGTGGATGCGGCTTGGGGTGGGCCGCTCCGCCTCACCCGATACGCGGGGCTTTTGGATGGCGTCGAGGCGGCGGATTCTGTCTCAATGTCGGCTCATAAATGGCTTTTTCAGCCCAAGGACAGTGCCATTGTGATGTTCCGTCGGCCTGACGAGGCTCACGACGCAATCAGTTTTGGGGGTGGGTATCTTGCCGTCCCGAATGTAGGGTTACTTGGTTCGCACGGTTCCACTGCGCTGCCTTTGGCTGCAACGCTTCTGGCCTGGGGGCGTCAGGGGATTGCGGCACGGATAGAGCACTGCATGCAGTTGGCGGAGAGGCTCGCAGCCCGTATTGATGAGGAGCCTGCTCTGGAGCTTTTCGGGAGTCCGGTAACGGGCGTTGTGCTCTGGCGGCCACGTAACGAGTCTCCGTCTGCGGTGCGCGAGCGGATGGAGGGAGCGTTTGTCTCACTGACTCAGATTGGGGGCGAGAGCTGGTTTCGTTCGGTGGCAGCTAACCCACAGGCTGACCCGGATCGTGTCGTGGACAGCGCTCTTTCCGCTTTGCGTCGAGGACCATAATCGAATCCATAAGGTTTAACAGGGGACGGGGTTGAATTCACCCGCGCTCCCTCGCATGTCTACGGTACGACGCATTCACAGCGCCGCCTTTGCTCCAACTGATTTTCGAGGCAATAGGAGGAAGAATGGAAACGCGGGCATTCGGCAACACAGACATTCAGGTTACGCCCGTGGGGCTCGGCACCTGGGCCATCGGTGGCTGGATGTGGGGTGGAACGGACGAGGCCCAGTCCATCGATACCATCCACAGGGCCATCGACAAGGGGATTGGTCTGGTCGATACGGCACCCGTTTACGGTTTCGGGCGCTCCGAGGAGATTGTGGGCAAGGCGTTGGCCGATGGTCGTCGGGATCAGGTGGCGCTGGCCACGAAAGTCGCCCTGAACTGGAACGATGATCACGACAAGGTCTGGCGGGATGCGAGTGCGTCGCGCATTGAACAGGAAGTGGACGATTCCCTGAGGCGTCTTCAGACGGACAGGATCGACATTTACCAGGTCCATTGGCCGGATCCGGAGACGCCCATGGAAGAGACCGCCCGGGCGCTGGAAAAGCTCTACCGGGCCGGGAAAATCCGCGCCATTGGTGTCAGCAACTTCACGCCCGCGCAGATGGACGAGCTGCAGAAGACCGTGCCGCTGCACAGCCTGCAGCCCCCCTATAACCTGTTTGAGCGGGACATTGAGCAGGAGACTCTTCCCTATTGCCGGGAAAACGGCATTGCGACCATTACTTACGGCGCCCTGTGCCGGGGCCTGCTGACGGGCAAGATGCGGGAGGATACGCAGTTCACCGGTGACGACCTGCGTAAGAACGATCCCAAGTTCCAGGGTGAACGCTATCGCCAGTACCTGAATGCCGTGGCGGAGCTGGACCGGTTCGCCCGGGAGCGGTATCAGAAAAATGTCCTCGCGCTGGCCCTTCGCTGGCTTGTGGATCAGCCGGGTGTGACAACGGCGCTCTGGGGCGCAAGGCGGCCGGAACAGCTGGACCCGGTCGGTGAGATTGACGGCTGGTCACTGGATGGTGAGGCGATGGCCGCAATCGATGACATTCTGGCCCGTTGCATTGATGATCCCGTCGGGCCCGAATTCATGGCGCCTCCGGCTCGGTAATGGGGTGTCTTCTTTGGCCGTCGCCAACAACCCGGCCTCTGCCTGGTTGAGGTTCCTGGCGCGGCCATTGGTATGGCACTGGTGGAGCAGGAAAACCTGTCCCGCCCCTGAGATCTGCTTTATCCTGCGCCACCATTCCATGAGCCAAGGAACCCACGTTGAGCCAGATGTCTTTTTCCACCCTTGGGCTGCAGCCGGCGCTGCTTGAGAGCCTGTCGTCGCTGGGCTACGAGACCATGACGCCGATCCAGGCGCAGAGCCTGCCGCCCATCCTGGCGGGGCAGGACGTCATTGGTCAGGGTAAGACCGGGTCCGGAAAGACCGCTGCCTTTGGTCTTGGGCTGTTGAACCGGCTCAATGCCGAGCGCTTTCAGGTTCAGGCCCTGGTGCTTTGCCCCACGCGGGAGCTGGCGGATCAGGTTGCGCGGGAGATCCGCCGGCTTGCCCGGGCGACGGCCAACGTGAAGGTGCTGACCCTTTGCGGTGGCACGCCCATTGGGCCGCAGATCGGCTCGCTGGAGCACGGCGCCCACATCATCGTAGGCACGCCCGGGCGGATCGAGGATCACCTGCGCAAGCGCACCCTCGATCTGGGCCGACTGGAAACCCTGGTGCTGGATGAAGCGGACCGGATGTTCGACATGGGGTTCGAGTCCGCCCTTGAGGCGGTTTTCGGGAGTGTTCCGGGCAAGCGCCAGAACCTGCTGTTCAGCGCCACCTTCCCGGATGCGATCCAGACCGTCGCGGAACGCCACATGCACAACCCGGTTCGCGTCCAGGTGGAAGAAAGCCACGACGACAGCAGTATCCGCCAGCACTTCATCCGCCTTCAGGATGAGCAGCAACGCATGACCGCGTTGCGCCTGCTCCTGCTGCAGCTCCGACCGGCCTCCGCCGTGGTCTTCTGCAATACCAAACGCGATACCCGGGAGCTGGCGGATGAGCTCTGCCGGCACGGCTTTGACGCCCTGGCCCTGCACGGGGATCTGGACCAGAAGGAACGCGACCAGACCCTGGTGCGCTTCGCGAACCAGAGTGCCTCGATCCTGGTGGCCACGGACGTGGCGGCCCGGGGGCTGGACATTGACGCGCTGGACGCGGTGTTCAACTACCACATCGCCCGCGACAGCGACGCCCACACGCACCGCATCGGCCGCACGGGCCGTGCCGGGGAGCAGGGCAGCGCCTACACCTTGTATACCGGGAAAGAGAGCCATAAGGTGGCCCGGCTGGAGGCCGAACTGAACCTGAGCATTGAGCCCGAGTCACTGCCGCCGTCTGAACGGCTTGAGGAGCGCGCCTACAAGGCGCCGATGGTGACGCTGCAGATTGATGGCGGCCGGAAGCAGAAGGTCCGCCCCGGCGATGTGCTCGGGGCCCTTACCGGCGACAAGGGGATTGCCGGTAACCAGGTCGGCAAGATCGATATTGCCGAGAACTGGGCCTATGTGGCCGTGGCACGCGAGGCGGCCAAACCCGCCCTGCAGAAACTGCGTGACGGGAAGCTGAAAGGGCGTTCCTTCCGGGTCAGGGCCCTTTAATCCCCAGCTGTTTGTTCACGTTATCCCGGATCGCCCGGTACCGCTCAGGGTCATTGATCAGCGTTGCCAGGTTGTCTTCGGGGAAGATCTCCCGGCGCTTCTTCTGGGCCTGTTCCGTGCTGACCGCTGAGGGCAGCATCTGCTCAAGACAGCGCAGCATCACCTCTGGAGAAACCGAGGCGCCAGGCGAGGCCCCCAGAAGCGTGCCGTAGGTGTGATCCTCGGAAACCACGATCTCGGTCCCCATCTGCAGATCGCCGTCCTTGATGATCTGTACCCGCTGGCCCGCCTGGATGGGTTTCCAGTCGAACTTTTTGCTCATGCCGGGGGCAAACTTCTCCAGTTCCTCGAACATGCTCCTGCTGCCCTTGAAGGACTCGGAAAGCAGGTACTTCACCAGCGAGAAGTGCTCCATGGCCACCGAAAGGAGGCTCGGGAGGTCATGGACACGCAGGGCACGCACGTAATCGATGAAGCCACGACCCTTTTCGAGAATCGGGTTGAAGGAGGCGAAGGGCCCGAACAACAGGTAGTGCTTGCCATCCACCACCCGCAGGTCCAGGTGCGGAACGGACATGGGTGGCGCGCCGACTTTCGCCTTGCCGTAGGTTTTGGCGGTGTAGTGTTTGGCCTCTTCGGCACTGATCTCGGCCTGCAGGAAGCGTCCGCCCACCGGGAATCCCGCGAAGCGGCTGCGGAAGGGCAGGTGGCTTTTCTTCATCAGCGGGAATGCGCCACCGCCGGCACCGACGAACAGCAC
This sequence comes from Halovibrio salipaludis, assembly GCF_002286965.1. Taxonomy (GTDB): domain Bacteria; phylum Pseudomonadota; class Gammaproteobacteria; order Pseudomonadales; family Oleiphilaceae; genus Halospina; species Halospina salipaludis. The sequence continues at coordinate 877,136 of NZ_NSKD01000001.1, forward strand.
GTCAGCCCTGTACTGCACCGGCTGTCCCTGGCGATCTGCTTCAATGAGCCAGGTCCCCGAGGGGCTGCGGTGTGCCCGCTTCACGTGAACGCCGTGTTCGATGGTCACGCCCAGATTCTGAACCAGATGTGCCGCAATCTGGTTGGTCAGGGCCCCGAAATTGATATCCGTGCCGGTCTCCACCACTGTGGCCGCCATTTTTTCGTGACGGGGCCGCTCTTCCATGGTGTAGGGAATCCAGCTCTTGATTTCGTCGAAGTCCTCTGAGTAGCGCATCTGTTCAAAGAAATGATGCGAGGACATCTCCTGGTAGCGCCGATGTAACAGATCAATCGCCTCGGAGGGCACGATGGTGCAGTGCTTGGTCTGATTGATGAAGCTTCTGGGATCCTCGACGACGCCCTGTTTCACCAGGTAAGCCCAGTACTGCTTGGCCACATTGAACTGGGCATGGATCTTCAGGGCTTTATCAACCGAGATGACCTCTTCATCCACCGGGGTGTAGTTGAGCTCGCAGTTCGCTTCGTGCCCAGTCCCGGCGTTATTGAAGGCGGCCGAGTTACCCGCCCCGACACTGTCCAGTCGTTCCAGGATGGTGATGTCGAGTTCCGGGGCCATTTCCTTTGCCAGGGCGGCAAAAGTGGTTCCCATGATCCCCGCGCCGATGACGACTACGTTCATAATATCTATCCGTCCGCGTATCCGGTGGCGCGTGGCGCCACCCGGTTTCCAGAATGAATCTAACACGGCCATGGTATGCCGTGAATGGAGGTTTTGAGCGCCCGCGTCAGGGGGCGAGCGTCAGGGTCAATCCCTGGTCGGGGTTGATGCGCCCTTCCAGGGTATCCTCATACGCTTGGGCGACGGCCTCAGCGCCGCGCACGTCACGGATCGTCATCCAGCCTTCCATGGACGCTACCAAAGGCGCCCAGAGGCCTGCAAAACGCTGCATGAGCGCGGCTGTGCCGTATTCCCCGGCGGCCTGTTCCCAGTATTTGGGCGCGAAGAACAGCTCCGGTTTGGGGCCGGGCAGGCCCTTGCCACCACCGCGCTGGTCCCAATGGGAGGCGCCCACCAGTGAGCTGAACTGCAGCTGATCGCTGAAGTGCTCATGCAGGCGGCCAAGCACCTGGCCGTTGCCGGCGAAGTCCACGGAGACGCTGGCCTGGTCCGCATCCAGCGTCTCCAGTTCATCATAGGGCACCACCCGGTCGTAATAGCCCAGCCGGCGCACGAATCCGGCATGGCCGGGGGAGGTCAGGGCGGTCAGGACCCTGGGCCCGCCGCGCGTCTCACGCTGGTGGTTGAGCATGAAGGCCAGCCCCAGCGCTGTCTTGCTGGAGGCACTGGTCAGGATCACCTGTTCCGCCTCAAAAAAGGTCTGCCAGGCCAGGAAGTCGTCCAGCAGGAAGGAGGTGACCAGAAGCGGGCGCAGCAGCATCTGGAAGGCTTCGTGTTCCGGCCGGTAGGCCGGGTCGTTGGCGGTGAACACGTACTGGTTGTAGATGCCCGGAAGGTCCTGGCGATGGGCGGCGACGTCGGTGAAGCCACTCTTGCTGACCCGCCCCGGCTGGACCCTGAGCTGGCGTGCCATGGGCAGGTAACCGTAAATCCGTGTGCCTTCCGTCACGTCCGGATGCCGTGATGCGGCCACATCGGCGAAGCCCCAGACCGGGATCTGGCCCCAGGGCTTCTCGACGGGGAAGAAATCCCAGTAGTGAAAGGCATCGCCCAGGGCGGCGTAGGTGATGTTGTTGGCGGTGAAGGAGAACCGGTCAATGGCCAGCAGCACCTCGCCCTCGGCCAGGTCCCCGGGCTGGATGGGATTCTGTTCCAGAACACTGTGTTCGTGGAGGTTCTCGCGGTTGACCACAAAGGTGGTGTTGGAGGAAACGGTCATTGTTGGCACCTTCATGGGGCAGTGGGTGAGCAGTCCAGTGTCATATCACCAAGCCTACGCGTATTGGCACGCTGGTCCCAATTCAGTTTTTTATGGCGTGGCATGAGAGTGGCTGATTGCTTCCGGAAAGGTTGCCCGGAGAAGGGAAGGAATTGGATAGTGGGAGGTTCCCGCGCGACAATCGTTGCTTGCTGCGTTATGTTGTTGCTTTCCCTGATCCGTTGATCGAGTGTTCGCAGAGCGCCATGTATAACGATTTCTTCGGGTTCCGCGAGTCGCCGTTCACCATCGCGCCCGACCCCCGCTATCTCTATCTCAGCGAGCGTCACAAGGAGGCGCTGGCGCATCTTCTGTATGGGGTTTCCGGGCAGGGCGGTTTCGTGGTGCTGACGGGGGAAGTGGGAACCGGGAAGACGACCCTGTGCCGGCGGTTCCTGGAAGAGATTCCGGAGAACGTGGACATCGCCCTGGTGTTCAATCCGAAGGTCAGTGCGCGGGAGCTTTTGGCCACCATTGGTCGTGAGCTTGGCCTTCCGGAAGTCAGCCGGCACTCGACCATGGAGATGATCAACCAGCTCAACGACTATCTGCTCAAGGCCCACGCCGAGGGCCGGCATACGCTGGTGGTGATCGATGAGGCCCAGAACCTCTCGGCGGACGTTCTGGAGCAGGTGCGACTGCTGACGAACCTGGAAACCTCGGAGAAGAAACTGGTCCAGATCGCCCTGCTGGGGCAGCCGGAACTGGCGACCCTGCTGGACAGCCCCCGTCTCCGCCAGCTTTCCCAGCGGATCACGGCGCGCTACCACCTGGATCAGCTGAGCCGCAGGGAGACCTTTAACTACATCGCCTACCGCCTGTCCGTAGCGGGCCAGAAAGGCACGATCTTCAGCCGGCGCGCGCTGGCGGCGGTCTACCGGCGCAGCCACGGCATTCCCCGGCTGATCAATCTGATCTGCGACCGCAGTCTGCTGGGCGCCTATACCCGCGATTCCCTGACGGTGAATGCGGCCACCGTTCGCCGAGCGGCGCGGGAGGTCCGAGGTGATGAGCGCGCGGGGCGCCCCAGCCTGAACTGGCTCCGGCGGAGCGCTGCCCAGCTCAGACTGGGGCTGGGTGTGTTTGTACTGACGGTGGCCGCGGGCGTGGTCACGTTGATGCTCTCAGAGGGGGTGACCGAGAGCCCGCCGGCCGTGGCCTCCAGTGCCGGGGGTTGGGTGCCTTCGCTTGCGCTGACGGTTGAGGAGGATGCTGCCGCCGAAGGGCGTGTCGAGCGTGACGCCGGCCCTGGAGCGGGTTCCGGGGCGCCCCTGTCCCTTGGGTCGCTGAGCCCTGAGGCCTCCCGGACCCAGGCCTATGAAGCACTCTTCAGTGCCTGGGGGCATGACTACCGTGCCGGCGAACACGGGCAGGCCTGTGACTGGGCGCAGACACGGGGACTGGGGTGTCTGCACCGCCAGGGCAACTGGACCCGGCTGCGGACTCTGGACCGGCCCGCGGTGCTGGAGCTGATCAACCGTAAGGGCGATGTCATTTCCGCCGCGTTACTGGCCATGGAGAAGGACCGGGCCCGGCTGGCGGTTGGCGGCGAAGCGCGATGGGTCTCCCGCGATACGGTTGAATCGGTCTGGTTCGGTGACTATTCACTGCTCTGGCGCCTGCCTCCCTGGCAGTCGCGTCTGATCGAGCCGGGCACCACAAGGGACCGGGGGCTGTGGTTGCATCAGGCCCTGAGTCAGGCGGAGGAGGTGCTGTCCCTTGAGGTCGGGGCGTCGGGTGATGAAACGGAGCCGCGTATCAAAGCGTTCCAGCGCCGGGAGGGTCTGCGCAGCGATGGGGTTGTCGGGCCTCTGACGCTCATCCGCCTGAATCACTACATGGGGCGTTCCGTTCCGACGCTTTCCAGTGCATCATCCGATCCGTTGTCAGGCTGAGGCAGTCCCATGTCCTATATCCTGGATGCCCTGAAAAAATCCGAAGCCGAGCGTTCCAACACGGATCCGGCTGAGTCCGGTCACCGGGTATCCTTCGCGTCCACGCCAGGCCAGCAGCGCGAACTCTGGCCCTATCTGCTGGCGTTGGCACTGATGGCCAACGCCGCCGTGGTGGGATACCTGGTCTGGCCTGAATCCGCTCCCGAAGACGAGGCCGTGGTGCCTGAGCATGTGGCGCCGGTACAGAGCCCCCGCCCCGCCGAAGAGACAACAGCAAAGACCGCCCCGGAGCCCCCGGGGCAGGAGAGCGTGCAGGAGGAGACCATGACGTCTGAAACAGCTGCTGCTCCGGTTGTCTCCAGAGAGCAACCAACGAAGTCCTCCATGGAATCGACCGCCCCCTCCTCCGAGGTTCCTGACCAGAACCCGCCAGATAACGACCCCTCCGCGGACCGCAAGGCGGATGCCCCGGAGGAAGAGGTGCCATCGATCCATGACATGCCCCGCTCGGTCCAGCAGCGCGTGCCGGAGATGACGTTCAACGGCCACGTCTGGTCCTCCAGGCCCTCCTCCCGGAGCGTGATGATCAATAACCGGCTGCTGCGCGAAGGTGGCCGCTTTCAGGGGTTGGTCATCCAGGAAATCACCACCGCTGGCGTGGTCTTCCGGCTGGATGGGCACGTCTTCGAGATCGATATCGTGAGGGACTGGCAGGGCGGCTCCTGAGGCGTTACTGCCGGCGGCTTTTCGGGCCGGCCTACTTGCGGATCGCTGGATCCTTGGCGCACTCTGGCAGTCCATTCCCCTTCTGGAGTTCCTCCATGCGCGTTTTCGCCAACCCGGTCGGTGCCGGCTCGCTCTGGTTCGATAATCTCACCACGGCGGATGGGACACCTGTGGCCTATGATCCTCAGGCCCGGGCCTTCCTGCCGATGCCGCCGTTCTGCGTGAACCGGGATCGGATCGGGTGCAACTGGATCGCACCGGAGGAGGGGGCGTTCTGTCGTTCCTGTGCCATGACGGCGTTGGCGCCGGATCCATCGATTCCCGATGCGGTCCCGAACTGGGCGCAGACTGAGGCTGCCAAGCGCTGGGTGCTGGACAACCTGGGGCGCTGGCACTGGTTCCGCCCGGAGGACCCGGGCGCGCGGCCGGTGTTCCACATGCTGGCGGAAGGGCCGACCCCGGCGCCGATGGGGCACGCGGAAGGCGTGGTGACCATCAGCGTGGCGGAGGTTGATCCGGTCCTGGTGACCACGCGCCGGGAGGCGCTGGACGAGCCCTACCGCACCATGATCGGTCATATGCGCCATGAGATCGCCCACATGCTGTGGTGGCGGCTGAGTCTGCGCGAGGATTTCCTCGACGCATTCCGGGCCATGTTCGGTGACGAACGCATCGATTACCCGGCCTCCCTTCAGTATCACTACGAGAATGGCCCGCCGGCGGAGTGGAAGCAGTACTACCTCACCAGCTATGCCTCCGCCCACCCGCACGAGGACTGGGCGGAAACCGCGGCGCATCTGCTGCATCTGACGGACATCGCGGACAGTTTCGTGGCGACCGGGCTCTCCTCGCCGCAGATTCCCCATCCCGGCTGGGATCCGTACTCGGAGCCGGACGCGGAGCGTCTGATCCACATCGCCGCGTCGCTCACGGTGGGGGTCAATCACGTGAACCGTTCCATGGGGCTTTCGGACATCTACCCCTTCGTGCTCTCGGATCACGCCCGCCAGAAGATGGCCTTCGTGCACAACTGGCTGCGTCGTGGCGCCCAGGGGCTCTGAAGGCAGTGTCCTTCGGCCTCCAATAATTGTTACTGTATCGCGCCTGAGGGCGCGATCACCCGCCAAGCTTCTGCACCCGCTCCACCCAACAACCCGGTACCGTTCATGGAAATCAAGGTCAACTTCCTCGAAAACCGCCGTCTTGAGGCGAAATTCGACGATTTCAGCGTAATATCCGACCAGCCCGCCCGTTACAAGGGTGACGGCTCAGCCCCCGGTCCCTTTGATTTCTTCCTGGCGTCCTCGGCGCTGTGTGCCGCCCATTTCATCCGGGTCTACTGCCTGGCGCGTGATATTCCCACCGAGAAGATCCGCCTGTCCCAGAACAACATCGTGGATCCGGAGGATCGCTACAGCCAGATCTTCCGGATCCAGGTGGAGCTGCCGGAGGATCTGTCCGAGAAGGACCGCAAGGGCATCCTTCGCTCCGCGGAGCGGTGCACCGTGAAACGGGTGGTGCAGAACGACCCCACCTTTGAGATCGAGGCCGTGGACAATCTGGACGAGGACGCCCAGGCGCTGCTGACCATCCAGCCGGACGGGGAGCGGACCCGCATCCCGGGCAAGGACCTGCCCCTGGAGGACACCATTGCCAACATCACCGGCATCCTGGAACAGCTGGGCATGCAGATCGAGGTGGGCTCCTGGCGCAACGTCGTTCCCAACGTCTGGTCCCTGCATATCCGGGATGCCGCCTCGCCCATGTGCTTCACCAACGGCAAGGGGGCCACCAAGGAAAGCGCTCTCTGCTCAGCGCTGGGGGAGTTCATTGAGCGGCTGAGCTGCAACTTCTTCTACAACGACTTCTACTGGGGCGAGGCGATTGCCGGCAGTGACTTCGTGCACCGCCCGGATGAACGCTGGTTCCCGCTGCGCTCCGATGACCGCCTGCCGGAAGGCCTTCTGGACGAGCACTGCCGCGCCATCTATGACCCCGATGGCGAGCTCTGCGGTTCCCACCTGATCGATACCAACTCCGGGCGGCGTGACCGGGGTATTGTGGCCATGCCTTTCGTGCGCCAGTCGGATGGCGAGACGGTGTACTTCCCGTCCAACCTGATCGAGAACCTGTTCCTGAGCAACGGCATGAGCGCCGGCAACACCCGCCATGAGGCCCAGGTCCAGTGCCTGTCCGAGATCCTGGAGCGGGCGGTGAAAAAGGAGATCATCGAACAGGAGATGGCGCTGCCGGAAATCCCCCAGGAGGTGCTCGCGAAGTACCCGCACATCCAGGAAGGCATTGAGGCGCTGGAGGCCCGGGGCTTTCCGGTTGTGGTCAGGGATGCCTCGCTGGGCGGCCGCTACCCGGTAGCCTGCGTCACGCTGATGAACCCCCAGACCTGTGGCGTCTTTGCCTCCTTCGGTGCGCACCCCAGCTTCGAGGTGGCCCTGGAACGCAGTCTGACGGAACTGCTCCAGGGTCGCAGCCTTGAAGGCATGGATGACCTGCCGTTGCCGACCTTCAATTCCATGGCCGTCACCGAGCCCAACAACTTCGTGGAACACTTCATCGATTCCAGTGGCGTGGTGTCCTGGCGCTTTTTCAGTGCCCGCTCGGATTACGCGTTCTGCGAATGGGATTTCTCCGGGACCAGCGGGGAAGAAGCCGACCACCTCTTTGGCATCCTCCGGGACATGGGCAAGGAAGTGTACGTGGCCATGTACGAGGAGCTTGGGCTGCCCGCGTGCCGGATCCTTGTGCCGGACTATTCCGAGATCTACCCGGTGGAGGACCTGGTCTGGGACAACACCAACATGGCGCTGGATTTCCGCGAGGATATCCTGAACCTGCACCGGTTGCAGGACGACCAGCTGCGGGCGCTGGTGGAGCGCCTGGATGACAGCGACATTGATATCTATACCGGCATCGGCACCCTGATCGGGGTGATGTTCGATGAGCACAGTGTCTGGGGGCAGCTCACCATTCTGGAGCTCAAGCTGTTGATCCATCTGGCGCTGCAGGAGCATGAGGAGGCGCTGGATCTGGTGGAGATGTTCCTCCAGTTCAACGACAACCACGTCACCCGCAACCTGTTCTTCCGGGCGGTCCAGGCGGTGCTGGAAATCACCCTGGATGATGAGCTGTCACTGGCGGATTACCGGTACAACCTCGGGCGGATGTTTGGCGAGGACACCATGGCGGCGGCGGTTGGCTCGGTGGACGGCAGCGTCCGCTTCCACGGGCTGACGCCAACGGACACGCAGCTGGAAGGCCTGGAAAAACACCAGCGGATGCTGGAAAGCTATCGCAAGCTGCACGCGGCCCGGGCCAGCGGCGGTATTCAGCCCCGCGTCAGCCAGCCAGGTGCTGCCCAAGGCTCTGCCACAGCCCAACGCCACTGATGGTCAGCAGCACGCCACCCAGCACCCGGTAGAAGATCGGCGTCTCCGCTTTCAGGATGCGGTCGTGCGCGTAGAGCCCGAGCACGTGGCCGAGTGCGGCGCAGGGCAGGAGCCAGGTGTGGTGGATCAGCTGGAGATCCACCCCGGCGTAGATGAACGCGGCCATCTTGATGGTGACCAGGATGAACCAGAGCGCGAACAGCGTATCGCGCAGTTGATGGCGCTCAAGATGCTGCGCGGCCACCGCGATGATCAGCGGCGCACCGATCAGCGAGGTACCGCTGATGTAGCCGCCCAGCACCAGGAACACCACATCCAGGGTCCGGCTGTTGCTCCGGAAGGGGCGGTTGAGCAGGTAGGACAGCGAGTAGACTGAGACAATCCCGAAAATAATCAGGCTCATGATCGTATTGGGCAGGGTGATCAGCCCCAGGACCCCGATGATCTTGGGCACGATCATGATCGCAAGGATCCGGCCCAGGTAACGCCAGTTCACTGTGCCTCCGTGGCTCTCCGGCGCGTTAAGGGCAGCGGCCCGGTTGTTCCGGGCGATGGTCAGGGAGGCGAAGACCAGTAGCTGCACGGAGATGATCGGCAGGAAGACCAGCGGCTCATTGTGGACCAGCAGCAGGAAGGGGAGTGAGAGCACGGCTCCGCCGAAGCCCAGCCCGGACCGGACGAACCCGCTCCAGACGAAGATCAGCGCGATCAGCCCGTACTGCAGTGTGGTCAGCTCAGCCATGGCTCTCTCGGGTCAGGCAATGGGAAAGGGCGCATTGTAAAGAAAGATCGTGCTCAGTGGGGGCTGCAGCAGTGGACTATGATGCACGGGGGTTGGCTGAGAGAATGGCGATCCCAACGCTGCGACCCCGAGTGACACCATGACCCAGCGCCAGCCCGCCAACGTCCACCAGATGCGCATCGGTGATTTCATCCTGACCACCCTGCTTGATGCCCAGATGGAGGGCAGCTTCGGGCTGATCCAGTCCATCAGCGAGGAGGAGGTCCAGCGCCTGCACACGGAAAGCCGCCGCCCCACGCCGCCCCGGGTCACCCTGAACGCTTACCTGCTCCAGGGCCGTGACCGGACCGTCCTGGTTGATACCGGTATCGGGGCTTTTGCCGGGGATGCCGGTCCCTACCTGATGGAGGGGCTGGAGCGCATCGGCGTAAAGCCAGCTGATATCGATACCATCCTGATCACCCACATGCACCCGGATCACGTCGGTGGACTGATCGATACGCAGGATCAGCCGGTCTTCCCGGACGCGGCGATTCTGGTTCCGGCCGGTGAGCTGGACTACTGGGGTGGCGACATTCCGGAAGACGCCTCCGGCATGCTGACGAACCAGTTCCACGCGGCGCACCGCGTACTCGCCGCCATGGGCTCCCGGATGCAGCGCCTGGAGGGCACGGATGTGCTGCCGGGCATCACGCGTGTACCGCTGCCGGGCCATACGCCGGACCATTCCGGCTATCGTGTGTTCTCCGGTGAGGACCGGGTGCTGCTCTGGACGGACATCGTCCACCTGCCGCACATCCAGTTCCCGCGCCCGGATGCCACGGTCGCCTTTGATGTGGATCCGGACCAGGCCGCGGCCACCCGGCAGCGGATCATGGCCGAGGTGGCTGAGTCCGGGGAGCTGGTCGGCGGTCATCACGTCGACTTCCCCGGGGTGGGCTACGTCGCCGTGGACGGAAAGGGCTACCGCTTCCTGCCCCACGTCTGGCAGCCGCTGGTGTAACGTTCTGTTGGCGGTCTGAACTCTTCCTGCCGCAGCCGCGTAAAAGGCCACAGGTTCAGTAAACAGCCAGTGTAAAGGCAGGTGATCCAGTGGCTTCAACAGAGACCGGAAGCAAGCACCCGGTTAGCGATACAGGGCACAGTGATGCCGCGCTGGCGGCGCGCATGGCGGCGATCGAGTCGTCCATCCCTAAGATCGAATTCACGCCGGATGGCATCATTGCGGACGTCAACGATCATTTCCTGAGCGCCGTGGGTTACCAGGCCGACGAGGTGCTGGGGGCGCATCACCGGATCTTCTGCGATGCGGATTACATAGAATCCAGGGCATACCGTGATTTCTGGAAGCAGCTGCGTTCCGGGCAGTCGCACAAGGGCACCTTCCCCCGCGTGACGGCCAACGGTGATCGGATCTGGCTGGACGCCACCTATTTCCCCATTCTGGATGATCAGGGGCGCGTTAGCCGGATCATGAAGATCGCATCGGATGTGACCGAGGAACATGAACTGCTCATGGACCAGCAGGCCGTGTTCGATGCCATCAACCGTTCCATGGCGGTGATCGAGTTCCTGCCGGATGGCACCATCCTCCAGGCCAATGACAACTTCCTGAATGTGATCGGCTATCGCGCCCAGGACGTGGAAGGGCGCCATCACCGGATCTTCTGCTTTGATGCCTTCTACGAGCAGAATCCGGATTTCTGGGAGCGTCTGGGCAACGGCGAGTTCATGACAGGCCAGTTTGAGCGGCGCCGGGCGGACGGCAGCAAGGTCTGGCTGGAGGCCTCCTACAACCCGGTTCTGGACGAAGCCGGTAACACCCTGAAGGTGGTCAAGTTCGCCAGTGACATCACGGCGTACATGGAGCAGTCCCTGCGTACCCAGGAGGCCGCGTCGGTGGCCTCTTCAACCGCCTCGGAAACGGCGGACATCGCCCGGCGGGCCGGCGAATCCCTGAACCAGTCCCTGGAGACATCGACCCAGATCGACGACGGCGTTGCACGGGTCAGGAGTGTGGTTGAGCAGCTCAACCAGAAGACCGAAAGCATTGAGGAGATGGTGACCACTATCTCCGGTGTGGCCGAGCAGACCAAGATGCTGGCGCTGAACGCTGCGGTTGAGGCGGCACGGGCTGGAGAACACGGGCGTGGCTTCGGCGTGGTGGCCGAGGAGGTGCGCAAGCTCGCCTTCAACTCCCGCGAGGCGAGCCGTGATATCTCGGGCGTGATCAACGCCATTGTGGAGCTGTCGTCGGACGTTGAGAACCAGATCGACCGCGTGGGCACCGTCGCCACCGAGGGTCGCAGCCAGATGAACGACGCCGTCGCCATCGTTGACGACATCCGCAGTGGTGCGCAGCGCGTGCTGGATGCCGTCGAGGGCATCAACCGGGGCCAGTAGAACTCCGGATGCTACCCGCCCCCTTTTCGTGTATGATGCCGCGCTTTTAACGGAGCCGGCTCAGCCCCCTCCGTTCCCTTCCCAGGATCAGGCTGTACCATGTACGAAAAGATAAAGTTGGGTTGGTTCTCCAACCTCAAGGGCGATGCACTGTCGGGCATCGTCGTGGCCCTCGCGTTGATTCCCGAGGCGATTGCCTTCTCCATCATTGCTGGTGTGGATCCCAAGGTGGGGCTCTACGCCTCCTTTGCCATCTGTGTGGTGATCGCCTTCACGGGCGGGCGCCCCGGGATGATCTCGGCGGCCACCGGGGCCATGGCCCTGCTGATGGTCACGCTGGTGAAAGAGCACGGGCTGGAGTACCTTCTGGCGGCCACGCTGCTCACCGGTGTGCTTCAGATTGTCGCCGGTTATCTCAAGCTCGCCGACCTGATGCGCTTTGTCTCGCGCTCGGTGGTGACCGGCTTCGTCAACGCCCTGGCGATACTGATCTTCATGGCCCAGCTGCCGGAGCTCACGGACGTCACCTGGCACGTCTACGCCATGACCGCGGCCGGCCTCGCCATCATCTACGGCTTCCCGTGGTTGCCCCGCATTGGCCGCACCATTCCCTCGCCGCTGGTGTGCATCGTAGTGCTGACCGCGGTCTACATGATCACCGGTATGGAGATCCGCAGTGTGGGTGACATGGGCGAGTTGCCGGACAGCCTGCCGGTCTTCCTGTGGCCGGACATCCCGCTCAACCTGGAAACCCTGACCATCATTTTCCCGACCGCGCTGATGCTGACGGTGGTGGGTCTGCTGGAATCGATGATGACCGCCACCATTGTGGATGACCTGACCGATACCGCGAGTGACAAGAACCGCGAGTGCCGGGGGCAGGGCATTGCCAACATCGGTTCTGGGCTGCTGGGTGGCATGGCTGGCTGCGCGATGATTGGTCAGTCGGTGATCAACATCAAGTCCGGCGGCCGCAGCCGCCTTTCCACCCTGTTTGCGGGGGTGGCACTTCTGATCATGGTGGTCTTTCTGGCGGACTGGGTGTCGCAGATCCCCATGGCGGCCCTGGTCGCGGTGATGATCATGGTGTCCATCGGCACCTTCAGCTGGGAATCCATCCGTGACCTGAAGAAACACCCCATGAGCACGAACATCGTGATGCTGGCGACGGTGGCGGTGACCGTGGGCACCCACAACCTGGCGATCGGTGTCTTCGTGGGCGTGCTGCTGGCGGCGATGTTCTTCGCCAATAAAGTGGGCCAGATCCTGTATGTGGGCTCTGAGGAAACCGACGAGGGCGAGCACCGTATCTACCGCGTCGTGGGTCAGGTATTCTTTGCCTCATCGGAGCGTTTCATGGACGCCTTCGATTTCAAGGAGACCGTGGAGCGGGTCACCATTGACCTGTCCCGAGCCCACTTCTGGGACATCACCGCCGTGGAGGCGCTGGACCGGGTGGTGATCAAGTTCCGCCGCGAAGGCACAGCGGTGGAGCTGATCGGTCTCAACGAGGCGAGCGCCACCATCGTCGACCGCTATGCCGTGCATGATGATCCGGCTGCGGTCGAGAAACTGATGGGAGGCCACTGATGACTCAGGGCGATAACAACAACAGGAATGACATGACCGAACAGGTAATGGCCGCCATCGACGGCTCACAGTTCTCGGAAGCGGTCTGCGACAGTGCCGCCTGGGCCAGCCAGGCGCTGGGCGTGCCGCTGACCTTCCTGCACGTGAATGACAATCATACCGCCCCCGAGGAGCAGGATCTTTCCGGCAACCTCAGCCTCGGGGCGCGTGAGCACCTGATGGAAGAGCTTTCACGCCTTGATGAGGAACGGGCCCGGGTGGCCCAGGAGCAGGGGCGGCTCATGCTGCAGGCGGCGAAGGAGCGTGCCCTTGAGGACGGTGTGGCCGAGGCCGCCACCCGCCAGCGCAACGGTACCCTGGTGGAGACCCTGGAGGAACTCCAGAATGAGATCCGCCTGCTGGTGCTGGGTAAGCGGGGCGAGGGCGTTGATCAGGCCAGTGAGCATCTCGGCTCCAACCTCGAACGGGTCATCCGCACCCTGCACCGCCCCATACTGATGGTGCCGCCGGCCTTCCAGCGCCCCGAGAAGGTGATGATCGCCTTTGACGGCAGCAGGACCACCCGCAAGGGTGTGGAAATGCTGGCGCGGAGTCCTCTGTTCGAGGGGGTGACGGTGCATGTGGTGATCGTCGGCGCGGACCTTGCCGACAACCGCTCTCATCTGGACTGGGCCCTGGAGACCCTGCGCGGGGCCGGCCACCAGGCGGAGGGTGCGATCCGCCCCGGCGAAGTGGAAGGCACACTGCACACCTATCAGGAAGAGCAGGCCATCGACATGCTGGTGATGGGCGCCTACGGCCATTCCCGTATCCGCCACCTGCTGGTGGGCAGTACCACCACTGATATGCTGCGCCGTACCCGGATACCGTTGTTGCTGCTCAGATAGTTCTATCTCCGGGCCTGTGTCTCAACCGGAACCGTCGGGAGGGCGTATGCAGCCACCGCTTGGCATCATCGAGGGCTTCTACGGGCCGCTCTGGTCCTGGGAGGCACGCCGGCGTGTGATGGAGCGGCTGAGCCCGCATGGCTATTCGTTCTACATCTACGCGCCCAAAGGCGATCCCCTGCTGCGGGAGCAGTGGTTCGAGCCCGTGCCCGAGGAAGCCGGGGCCGATATGGAAGGGTTTGCCTCGGCCTGTCGCGCGCAGGGCGTGCGCTTCGGTGTGGGCCTGAGTCCGCTCGGGGCGCTGGACGCCTTTGACGACGTCATCCGCCAGGCCCTGCTGCAGCGGCTGCAGTTCCTGGATGGGATTGGCGTCCAGGATCTGGTGATCCAGTTTGATGACGCGCTGGCGGACCTGCCGGATCTGGCTGCTCGCCAGGTGGAGCTGGTGCACTGGGTGCGCGAGCATTCCGCCGCGGAGCGGCTCATTGTCTGCCCGAGCTATTATTCCGACGACCCCATGCTGGATGCGCTCTTCGGTACCCGCCCCGAGGGCTACCTGGAGACACTGGGCGCGTCCCTCGACAGCGGTATCGAGGTCTTCTGGGCGGGCGAGGAAGTCTGCGCCCGTCAGTGGTCCCCTGGCCACCTTGAGCGGGTGAGCGGCCAGCTCCAGCGCCGCCCCTTCCTGTGGGACAACTACCCGGTGAACGACAGCGCCGCCATGGCGGAACACCTGCACCTGCGTGGATTCACCGGCCGCCCGGCCGCGATGGGCCCGCTGTGTTCCGCCCACGCCATCAACCCCGCACTGCAGCCCACGCTTTCATGCATTCCCGCGCTCACGCTGGCGGACAGCTATCGTCAGGGGGAGGCCTACCAGTACATGGAATCCACGCTCACGGCGATGGTGGAAGTGCTCGGAGAGTCCCTGGCGGCGCAGCTGTTTGCGGATCTTCCCGTACTCCAGGATGCCGGGCTGGCAATGGGCAGTGTGCAGAAGCAGCATCTGCGTTCCATCTATGCTGGATGGGATCATCCTGCGGCGAGGGAAGTGGTGGAATGGCTGGACGGCCGGTTCAGTGGAGAGGGGGCGCCCTCGCTGTGAGGCAACCCCTTCCATTCATTCATCAGGTGCTGGGTTGATCAGAAGTTGTACTGGACGCCCGCGGAGGCCATGTCCAGGTCCGTGTCCTCGAGGGTGAAGCGCTCATACTGCAGGCGCAGGTCCGTGTGCTCGGTCAGGGTCAACCGGACGCCGGCGCCATAGAAGGGATCATCGCCACTGTCACTGCTGGTGATTGGGCCCAGACTGCGTTCACGGTCCCAGGAGAGGTTGCCCACTTTCGCATAGGGCGCGAATGTATCGGTCAGCGGCAATGCCACCATGCCGGAGATGGTCTGGCCGTCCGCCTCCATGTCAGCGTTGCCGTCGCTGGTTTCGCCGAAGTCGATGTGCCCGGCCTGGAGGCTGAAGATCCGGCCGAATTCGACACCGCCAAAGGCCCGCCAGGCACTGTGGTCATCCTTGAGGCGGTCGTTCTCGTTCAGAAAATCCTCATCGTCCAGCCGGTAGTAACCGATGCCGCCACCCAGGTAGGGGCGGATCTCACGGTCACCACTGGTCTGCGAAACAGCTACTGGTGTGGCGAGCGACAGGCTGATGCCGATGATTGCGATATTGAGGGTGCGTTTCATGACTCGCTTCCTCCATGACGGGAGTTGGGTTTGAGCTCTGTTTCACCTCAGGTCTTCCTGTTTTTCATTGTTTGACTCGTACGCTACCGGGGGCAGTCAGCTGTCCAAAATACAATCCATTCAGGCAGCGGTAATGGACAGGCGCCCGGTTAATCCGGGGAGGAGAAGCGGTACCATGCGCTGTGCGGGGTGGGGGACCGGTTGTGGACGGTAAGGGGGGGGTTAACGTCTGACAGGGCGCTGTGCGTCCTGTAATGCCTGGAACAACCCCCGGAACCCATGCCGGTTGCCTTGAACTGTGCGCACTGACACGCCGGCTTGTTGGCGTCCGTGTTAGAACTGAGCTTTACTGCATGCATCAATAGCGCGTCACCTCCAACAATAATCCGATACGACGGGGCTTTACATGAAACACACGGTGGTACTGGTCATTGCGTCGCTGGCCCTGACGGGCTGCGCTGGTGGTTACTGGCAATGGGATTCCGACGAGCGCACCACCGGATCCCAGGAGATGGAAGCGCGGGACACGGCGGAGGCTGCGCAGGCATCGGAATCCGCGGAGCCGGATCGTCAGGACGATGCCGCAGCAGAGGAGAGCCAGAGCACCACCTCCGGGGCTGATACGGACACCGCGACAGAGGCGACGGCAGCCGCTTCCGAAGAGGAAGCCGTAAGCACGGAGGCCGGGGCGTCCGGAGCAGCGGATGATGAGCAGATGGCTGACGCCTCAACAGACCCGGAGCCAGCACCTGAGCCCGAGCCTGCGTCCGATCCTGAACCGGAACCGCAGCCTGAACCCGAGCCTGAGCCGGCACCTGAGCCTTCATCCGAGCCGGAGCCGGAGCCGGAGACTGAGACTGAGACTGCATCCGCTTCTGACGCGGAGCCCGCGACCGACACCGGTGCCGAGGAGCAGGAGGTTGGGAACAATCCAGGCAGTAACCTCATGTGCAGTCTGGGTGGTGGGCCTGCGGCCTACGTCAACATGAAGCCCTCGGAACATCCACCGCTGACGGACGGTGAATACCAGCGTCTCCAGCAGCAGCTGCAGGAGCGTGCAGCGGCCGGTGAGGATGTCGCCAAGTATCGTGAGGAGATCGAACGCGGGCGTTCGGAAGGCGGTGTGATGGCCTGGTTCTACCGCTGCTGGCTGGAGACGTCCTGAACGCTGGTATCGCACTTGCATATACTGCCGGGTCATTCACCCGGCAAGGCAGGGTGGCTCCGCATTCATGGCATCCAGGCTGACGGTCTCCATTGGCCAGTGTTCCAGAAAGGGGCACAAAGGCGTTAATCAGGATTTTTACGGTGCATGCCGGCCACAGGGGTCGGAACTGGAGACCAAGGGGATCGCTGTGGCCCTGGCAGACGGCATCGGCAGCAGTGATGTCAGCCAGGTGGCCAGCCAGGCAGCAGTTACCGGGTTTTTCGAGGACTATTACGCCACGCCCGAGGCCTGGTCCGTCAGTAACGCCGCCCAGCGGGTGATTGCCGCCACCAACTCCTGGCTTCACGCCCAGACCCGCCGCAGCCAGTACCGCTACGACATGGATCGCGGCTACGTCTGTACCCTCAGTGCCCTGGTACTGAAGGGCACTTCCGCCCACCTCTTTCATGTCGGTGACAGCCGCATCTACCGGCTCCAGGGCAGCACGCTCGAGCAGCTCACCGAGGATCACCGCATCCGGGTCTCCCCGGAGGAGAGCCACCTGGCACGGGCCATGGGTGGGGATGAGCGAGTGGAGATCGATTACCAGCGTGTACGCATCGAGCCCGGTGATGTCTTTGTGCTCACGACCGATGGCGTGCATGAATTCCTGAGGCCCGCCGCCATGGCGCGGATGATCGCCGGAGGTGGGGGCGACCTTGATGGGGTGGCCCGCCAGATCGTCGATCAGGCCTACGACGAGGGCAGTGATGACAATCTGACCGTGCAGGTGGTGCGCATTGATTCGGTGCCGGAACAGGCGCAGCCCGCGGAGGCCGTACAGAACCTGATCGGACTGCCGTTTCCCCCGGTGCTGGACCCGCCCGTGATATTCGAGGGCTATCGCCTGCAGCGCCAGCTCCATGCCAGCGCCCGCAGCCATGTCTATCTGGCGGTGGAGGAAAGGACCGGCGAACGGGTCGCACTCAAGACACTGGCCACGGAGATGCGCGATGACCCGGGGCAGGTGGAACGCTTCCTGATGGAGGAGTGGATTGCCCAGCGCATCAATCATGCGCATGTGGCCGGCGCCCGTGCGCCGCAGCAGGAACGGCACTACCTCTACACCGTCATGGAATTCATTGAGGGGCGCACCCTGGCCCAGTGGATGACCGACAACCCGCAGCCGACACTCGAGGCCGTACGGGACATCGTGGAACAGGTCGCCAGAGGGTTGCAGGCCTTCCATCGCCTGGAGATGGTGCATCGGGATCTGCGCCCGGCCAATGTCATGATCGATCAGGAGGGCACCGCCAAGCTGATTGATTTCGGCTCGACCCGGGTCCCGGGCGTCCTGGAAATGGTTCCGGTGGTCGTCGATGAGGGCCCGCTGGGCACTGCCGCCTATTCCGCGCCGGAGTATTTCCTGGAGGGTGAGGGTACGATGCGCTCGGACATCTATTCCCTGGGGGTGATCACCTACCAGATGCTGACCGGCCAGCTGCCCTACGGTACGGAGGTGGCGAAGGCCCGGAGCCGTTCTGCCATGCACCGGCTGCGTTACCAGTCGGTGCGCCTCTATAACCCGGAGCTGCCGGTCTGGCTGGATGGAGTGCTGCGGAAGGCACTGCACCCGGATCCCTACAGGCGCTACGAGGCCCTTTCGGAATTCACCTTCAACCTGCGCCACCCCGGCCGCGAGGCCTACAGCCAGGCCCCGCTGCCTCTTGTGGAGAGGGACCCGGTGCGCTTCTGGCAGGGCATGTCACTGGTCCTCGCGAGCGCGGTGGTGGCCCTCCTTGTGTTGCTGTTTGTCTGACGGCTCAGCGCTCCAGGTCGGCGTAGCGGACACCGGTCAGGTCCTCGGAGACGGACCAGAGCTTGTGGGCGACTTCCTGGTTGCGGGCCAGTCGCCTTATATTGGCTTCCGCTGGCATGCCCCAGAGCTCCTGGAAACCATGGGGGCCATAGTACTGGCCAGGCTCCGCCTGGGGTGAGGTGGCCGCGAACACGCTGGGGTAGGCCCCCTTCTCCTGGGACTGCGCGGTCACCGCGTTGAACAGGCTGTGCCCGGGAATGGTGCGCTGCAGGTTGGTCGCTGAGTAGCCCGGGTGTACAGCGATTGACTGGATGGTGTCCCGGGCGCTGCGCAGCCGCCGGTCAAACTCCAGGGCGAACATCAGGTTGGCCAGCTTGCTCTGGCCGTAGAACCGCCAGCGCTGGTAGCCCCTGCTGGCATCCAGGTTCTCGAAATCGAGGCTGCCAATGCGGTGGGCCAGGCTGCTGACGGTCACCACGCGAGCGCGCTCCGCCGCCCGCAGTCGATCCATGAGAAGGCCGGTGAGGGCGAAGTGGCCCAGGTGATTGGTGCCGAACTGCATCTCGAAGCCATCCCGGGTGTACTGCAGGGGCGGCGCCATGACGCCGGCGTTGTTGAGCAGTATGTCCAGCTTCGGGTAGTGGTCGTTGATGCGCTGGGCAAAGTCCCGTATCGAAGACAGGTCTGACAGGTCCAGCTGCATCAGGTTGAGGTCGACATCCGGGGCACGGGCCCGGATGTGGTCCATGGCTGACTGCCCCTTCTCCCGGTTGCGGCATGCCATGATGACGTGGGCGCCCCGTTGGGCCAGCCTGCGCGTGGATTCCAGTCCGAGCCCACTGTTGGCACCGGTAATCAGCACCGTGCGGTCCGTGAGATCCGGAATGTCCGCGGGCGTCCATGGAATGGGGTTGCGGCTCATGGATTGTCCCTCCTGTAGGTTCCTTTCCGCATCAGCCTATACAAGCGCAGAGGCCGGGGCCAGGCATGTCGGTCCTGTTATCCGCCTGTCCCCCGGTCGGCCATTCCTTTACCATGGCGGAGATTCTGCCAGCGAACGACGGAGATGGACTGAATGTTCCTTGCGATACTGATTGGCGGCCTGATCGGGTCGGCCTTCGGCCTGCCCGGTGCCCTCATCGGCGCCCTCATTGGTGGCGGCCTGGTGTACTGGGGGCGCATGAAGCTGTACCGGCGCGTACGTGAGGTCCAGTCGCGCTTCATGGAATCCGTTTTCGCGGTGATGGGGGCCGTCTGCAAGGCCGATGGTGTTGTCACCCAGGACGAGATCCAGGTGGCCGAGGCCCTGTTTGAGCGCTTCCATCTGAATGAAAGCCAGCGCGAAGCCGCCAAGGCCGCCTTCAACCGCGGTAAGGCCGATGACTTCGATCTGGATGCCGAGCTGCGTGAATTCCTGCGCCGCAGTGGTGGCCAGTCCGGCCTGCTGCAGATGTTCCTGCAGGTGCAGGTCGCCGCCGTTGCTGCGGACGGGGAAGTGCACGAGAACGAGCATGACATGCTGGTGCGCGTGGCCCGTGGGCTGGGACTGTCGGAAAGCCAGGTGGAACAGCTCGAGGCCATGCTGCGCGGTGGCGCCGCCGGCGGTGCCGCGGAACAGCAGCAGTCCCTGGAGGATGCCTACAAGGTACTGGGGGTTTCCCCGGAGGCGAGCGACGCCGAACTCAAGAAGGCCTATCGCAAGCTGATGAGCGAGAACCACCCGGACAAGCTGGCCGGGCGCGGCATGCCCGATAGCATGCGCGAGATGGCCGAAGAAAAGACCCAGGAAATCGCCAACGCGTACGACCGTATCAAGAAAGCGCGCGAACAGGCGGCGTGATTACAGCGCCACGAGAAGGGCCAGCAGCACCAGTTCCGTCAGCACGATGGCCGCGCCGAGCGCATCCCCGGTGTAACCTCCCAGCGCCCGGTGCAGCTGCCAGCCCCATAGAAGCCCGACCAGGGCCGTGGCGACCACGAAAGCCATCATCAATCCCGGCAGCCAGCAGACAGCCACCCCGGCCAGCAGCACGCTGAACACCGTGGCCACCGTCAGCCGGGGCAACGGGAACGTATCCGCGACCGGTTTGGTCTTGCTCGTATCCGTGTCCGTCACATAGGGCATCAGCGCCATCAGGAACAACGGCGTCACGCGCGCCAGCGCCGGCGTGACCAGCAACACCACCCAGATTGGCAGGGGCGCGAGCTCCACCAGCAGCGCCACCTTCAGTGCCAGCGCCCCGACCAGCGCCACCGTCCCGTAGGTCCCGATGCGGCTGTCCTTCATGATGGTCAGACGTTTCTCCACCGTGAACCCGCCGCCCAGCGCATCCACCGCATCCGCCAGCCCATCCTCATGAAAGGCGCCGGTCAGCCAGAGGTGGAAAATCACCACCCCGATGACACTTACCACCAGCGGAAAGAACGTCGCCAGCACCTGGTACCCCAGAGCATAGAGCGCTCCCAGAACCAGTCCCGCCAGCGGGAAGTACATACTGCTCTGGTTCATCAGCTGCTGCGAATAATCAATCCGCACCGGCATCGGAATACGGCTGATGAATCCCAGACAGAGCCAGAAGGCCTGCCACTCGTGCTGCAAGGTGGTTTTCATAATGATTCCCGGTTTGTTTCCCATGTAGGAGCGAGCTTGCTCGCGATAAGACAGGAATCGCCTGCAAGCAGGCTCCTACAGTGGCGGTGCATCGATCTAGACCCTGACGGGAATCAGTGCGCCTCGTCCCAGTTCTTCCCTACACCCGCCTCAACGAGCAACGGCACCTCAAGCTGGGCCGCCCCACTCATCAGCTCCTCAAGCAACGACCCCAACTGCGACACCTGGTCCTCCCGGACCTCCACGATCAGTTCGTCGTGCACCTGCATCGTCATGCGCGCATCAAACCCGGAGTCTGCGATGCGATTCTCGACCATCACCATCGCCTTCTTGATGATGTCCGCTGCCGTGCCCTGCATGGGTGCGTTGATGGCCGTGCGCTCCGCGCCCTGGCGCAGCTGACCGTTGCGGCTGTTGATCTCCGGCAGGTAGAGGCGCCGGCCGAACAGCGTCTCCACATAGCCCTGGTCATGGGCCGTCTTGCGGATGCGGTCCATGTACTCGAGCACGCCGGGGTAACGCTCGAAATAGCGGTCGATGTAGCCCTGGGCCTCATCCCGGGGAATGCCCAGCTGGCGCCCCAGCCCCCAGGCCGACATGCCGTAGATGAGCCCAAAGTTGATGGCCTTGGCATCCCGGCGCTGGGAGTCACTCACGTCCTGACGCGCCACGCCGAAGACTTCCGAGGCCGTGGCCTTGTGGATGTCCTCACCATGGGCGAAGGCGTTCAGCAGCCCCCGGTCGCCGGACAGGTGCGCCATGATGCGCAGCTCGATCTGGGAATAGTCCGCCGCGATCAGCCGGTAGCCCTCCGGCGCGACGAAGGCCTGGCGGATGCGCCGGCCCTCCTCGGTGCGGATGGGGATGTTCTGCAGGTTCGGGTCCGAGGACGAGAGCCGCCCGGTGGCCGTCACCGCCTGGTGGTAGGAGGTGTGGATACGCCCGGTGCGTGCGTTGATCACCTCAGGCAGCCGGTCCGTATAGGTGGACTTGAGCTTGCTCAGGCTGCGGTGCTCCAGGATCACGCGCGGCAGTTCGTAGTCCACCGCCAGTTCCTGGAGCACCGGCTCGGCCGTGGAAGGCGCCCCCTTGGGCGTCTTCTTGAGCACCGGCATGCCCAGCTTCTCATAGAAGATCTTCTGCAGCTGCTGGGGCGAGCCCAGGTTGAACTCCTCGCCGGCCTGCTCCCAGGCCTGCTCCTCCAGGGCCTTCATGCGCTCGGCCAGTTCGCCGCTCTGGGTGGCCAGAAGGTTGGCATCCACCAGGGTGCCGCGGTATTCCATGTGGGCCAGCACCGGCACCAGCGGCAGCTCGATGTCGTGGTAGACCGACTCCAGGGACGGGTCGTCCTTCAGGCGCGGGCGCAGCGTCTCATGCAGCTGGAAGGTGATGTCCGCGTCTTCGGCAGCATAGTGGGCGGCGGTTTCCAGCTCGATCTCGTCGAAACGTTTCTGCTTGGCGCCCTTGCCGGCGATGCTTTCGAAGCTGGTGACCTCGCGCTCCAGGTAACGCTGGGCCAGGGTGCCCATGTCGTGGCGCGAGCCCGATGAGTTCAGCACGTAGGACTGGAGCATGGTGTCTTCGATGCCGCCGCGCAGGGTGATGGCGTGGTTGGCCAGCACATTGATGTCGTACTTGAGGTTCTGGCCGATCTTGACCCGTGCCGGGTCCTCCAGCAGTGGGCGCAGCTGCTCCAGTACGTCGTCGCATTCCAGCTGATCCGGTGCGCCCAGATAACTGTGCCCGAGGGGCACGTAGGCGGCGGTACCGGACTCGACGGCAAAGGAAACGCCCACGATGCGCGCGTCCATGTAATTGAGGCTGGTGGTTTCCGTGTCGAAGGCGAACGCCGGCGCATCGCGCAGCGTGGTCAGCCAGGCATCCAGCGCTTCCTGATCCAGGACAGTGTGGTAATCCGTGCTCGCCGGTGTGTTCGCGGTGTTCGGATTCTCGCCTGCGTCGGATTGCGGTTGCTCGCCGCCGCCGTTTTCCAGTTCCCGGATCCAGCCGCGGAACTCCATCTCCCGGAACTGCTCCAGCAGTTGATCCCGGTCCACCGGTTCAGGATCCAGCGCTTCCACGCTGTAGCCCAGGTCCAGCTCCGTGCGGATACGGGCCAGATCCCGGCTCAGGGGTAATTGGTCAAGGGCCGCGCGCAGGTTCTCGCCGATCTTGCCGCCCACTTCATCCGCATGGGCCATGAGGTTGTCCAGGTTGTCGTACTGCTGGAGCCACTTCACGGCCGTCTTGGGCCCGCACTTGGTTACGCCGGGGATGTTGTCCACGGTATCGCCCACCAGTGCCAGGTAGTCCACGATCTGCTCCGGGGTCACGCCGAACTTCTCGATCACGCCCTCCCGGTCCATCGTGGTCTCATTCATGGTGTTGATCAGCGAGACATGGTCGCTGACCAGCTGGGCCATGTCCTTGTCGCCGGTGGAGATGATCACGTCCACCCCCTTGTCCGTGGCCTCGTTGGCCAGGGTGCCGATGACGTCATCCGCCTCCATACCCTCTTCGATCAGCAGCGGCAGGCCCATGGCGCGGATGATGGCGTGGATGGGCTGGATCTGGCCGGCCAGCTCCTCGGGCATTTCCGGGCGGTTGGCCTTGTAGTCCTCGTACAGCTCGTGCCGGAAGGTTTTGCCGCGGGGGTCGAAGACCACGGCAATGGGGGAGCCGGGATAATCCTGCTGCAGCCGGCGGATCATGCTGATCACGCCCTTGACCGCACCCGTGGGCTGGCCGTTGGAGGTGGTCAGTGGCGGCAGGGCATGGAAGGCGCGGAACAGATAGGAAGAGCCGTCCACTAGGACGACAGGGCGGTCTTTGCTGAGCTCAATCATGGAGGTGTCGCTTCAGGGTATGGTAACGCGGAGTGTTTCAGAACGGGGGCTTTCCAGTCCAGAGGTATCCAGGGTGGAGACGGCGAACTGGTATTCCCCTGAGGGCAGCTGCGAGGGCTGCCACTGAGTGGTGCCGGCTTGCTCAATCACCTGGACATCGAAGTCGGGGTCCCCCGACTGGCGGTAATAGACCCGGTACCCCTCGATTTCCCCGGGGTAGAGCTTGCTGCCGTCGATGCGGGTAAGCGGTGCCTCCCAGCCCAGGGTTACGGTGTTGTCCTCGTCGCTGCTGGACACGCACCCTGAAATCAGAAAGACGGGGATCAGGGCGTATAATCTCAGGCGGAATCCGAACATGGACGCCATTATGAGGTTATTTCCGGCGACTGCAACCCGCTTTTTTACACCATTAGTATGTGTATTCTAATTATTCCCCGTAGTGTGCATGGTGAAGTAATCAATGGGCGCAGGCGCGCCGAATGATCCATTCAAAGGAGGTTCATCATGAGTAAGATCCGCGATTATCAGCAGCAGGTACAGGACGTGATCGAAAAGGGCATCAACACTGTTGAGAAGCAGCACAAGACCCTGGCCGAGCGGCCCTTCGAACTTGCCGAGAAGGTTGAGCAGCAGGCCAAGAGCTACAGTGTGAAGTCCGTGCGCGCCAAGCACGACGACTACGCCAACACCGCGTACGAAACCCTGCGCGTGTGGAACCAGCGTCTGGGCGACTATGCCAACAGCCTGATCGGCCGCTTCGACAAGGAAGCAGCTCCGGCTGAGAAGCAGGCTGAGCAGAAGAGCGCCAGCAGTGCCCAGTCCGGCGCCCATAAGAAGTCCGCATCCAGCGCCAGCAAGCAGTCCAGCGGTGCCAAGAAGAGCACCGGCGGCGCGAAGAAGCAGACTGAGAGTCAGGCTTCCGCGTAAAGCCTCAGCCTTCGGGCTGAAATGGAACGGGCAGTGGCGCGAGCCGCTGCCCGTTTTTTATGGAATGTCAGTCGCCCATCGTGGCCAGTTCCTCGCGGGCCGTCTCTTCCTCCGGGATGGTCAGGGGTAAACTGCGCTTCTTGCCGGTCAGCTTCTCAAGGCGTTTGATCTTGTCCCGGTAGTCCTCACGGGTCTGTTCCGCCCTGCTGATCTCTTGCTGGATCTCGTTCAGCAGAGCGGTTTTTTCCGCGCGCTGGGTTTCCATCTTCTCACGCAGGGATTCCGGAACCTCCTGGCCGGTACGTTCCTGGTTGGCAGCACGTTTCTGGAGGTTCGCGATCTGCCCTTCGATATTTTTTATGTTGGCCAGCTTCAGGCGCACGGTTCCGAAGCGCTCGCGCAGCTTGCGCTGAAGGGCGCGCACCGCGTCATCCGGTGAGCTGTACTGGCGCAGCAGCCGCCGGTCCTCTTTTTTCTGTTCCTCGCGTTCCTTTTCGAGCCGTTCCTGGCGTTCGCGCTCCCGACGGCGTTCGGCCAGCTCTTCCTCGGTCGGCGGTGGCGGGACCTTTTCGATGACGCGGCCACTTTTGTTGAGCACTTCATAACCCTGTTTGAGCGCTTCCCGGGGCAGTGTGTTGCTCATGACCGTCCTGCCCTCCTCGGTCTCATACCGGTACATCTCGCCGAAGACGGGCGCGGTCAGGGTCAGGCACAGTGCAGTCAGTAACCATCGGTGCATCGGGGGGCTCTCCAGTCCGCGTGCTCACGCCACGCCGTAGGTATCCCGGTAGCGCGCCACCTCTTCAGCGTAGTCCGACATGTCGGGCAGTTCCCGCAGGTATTCCAGGATCTGGTCGAGGCTGATGATGCTCACCACCGGTATGTCGAATTCCGCCTCCACCTCCTGGATGGCGGAGCGTTCCGCCTGGCCCTTTTCCTGGCGGTCCAGAGCCACCAGGACGCCGGCCGGTGTTGCGCCTGCGGCCTGGATGCGCTCGATGGATTCACGCACGGCGGTGCCGGCGGTGATCACGTCGTCCACGATCAGTACCCGGCCTTCCAGCGGGGCGCCCACGATGTCGCCGCCCTCGCCGTGGGCCTTGTCTTCCTTGCGGTTGAAGGCCCAGGGCAGGTCCAGGCGATGGTGGGTGGCCAGTGCCGAGGCGGTGGCGGTGGCCAGGGGAATGCCCTTGTAGGCCGGGCCGAAGACCATGTCGCACTCCAGGTCACTGCGTGTCAGCGCCTGGGCATAGGCCTGGCCGAGCCGGGCCAGATCGCTGCCGCGCTGGAAAAGGCCCGTATTGAAGAAATACGGGCTGGTGCGGCCGGATTTCAGTTCGAACTCCCCGAAGCGGAGCACTTTGCGGGCAATGGCGAACTCGATGAACTCTCTCTGATAGGTTTCGATCATAGGGGCCTTCGGGGTCAGCGTATTTTGTCCATTGGCAAGCATGGGTATGATACACACAAATCGATACTGGAATCATTTATGCGGGTCGTTACAGTCAGTGTCAACGGATTGCGCGAGGCAATCAGCAAGGGGTTTTTCGAGTGGCTCGCGGAGCAGGATGCGGACGTGGTGGCGGTTCAGGATCACCGGGTGCGGGTCGCGGAGATCGAGGATGATCCGGCGCTGACTCCCGAGGGCTATCAGGCCTGGTTCGTGGATGCGGAGAATCCGGAAAGCGGCGGTGTGGGGTTCTACACCCGGCATTTCCCCAAGGCCATCATCTACGGCTTCAACTACGGGCCCGGGGATATGGAGGGCCGTTATCTGCAGGCGGACTTCCAGAAACTGAGTGTGGCGTCCGTGCTGGCGCCGGCGGCCGACGAGGCCGGTGGGGAGCAGGCCCGCGACGCCTTCATGGAGGCCTTCCTGACCCATACCGGCAAGACCGCCCGGAAGCGGCGCCAGTACATCATCTGCGCCAATCTGCGCACCGCCCACCGGGACGAGGACGCCGACTCCTTCTTCCACCGCCAGCCTGTTTCCGGATTCCTGCCCCATGAACGGGCCTGGATGGACGAGCTGTTCAACCAGCAGGGCTACCTGGATGCTTTCCGCTCACTGGAGGCGGATGACAGGGCAGCCTCCTGGTGGCCGGAGTGGGCGCGCAACTGGCGTCGGGCCGCCGGCTGGCGGACGGACTACCAGATGCTGACACCGGGCCTGCACGATGCGCTTGAGGATGGCTGGATCGACACGGACGCGGGGTTCTCCGACCACGCGCCCGTGGTGATGGATTACCGCATCTCGCCGGAGTGATTACCCGGCAAGCGCGGCCTTCTGGGCCTCGAACAGCTCGTTGATGCCCTTGCGTGCCAGACCCAGCATGGCATCCAGCTCCTGCTGCTCGAACGACTCGCCTTCCGCCGTACCCTGGATCTCGATGAAGCCGCCCCTGTCGGTCATGATCACGTTCATGTCGGTCTCCGCCGAGGAATCTTCCGGGTAGTCCAGGTCCAGAACCGGGGTGCCGTCATAGACGCCCACTGAAATCGCGCCGACCATCTGCTTGAGTGGGCTGCGGCTCAGGCGGCCGTTGGCCACCAGGGTGTTAAGGGCGTCCACCAGGGCCACGCAACCACCGGTGATCGCCGCGGTGCGGGTGCCACCATCGGCCTGGATCACGTCGCAGTCAATCACGATGCTGTGCTCGCCCAGTGCCTCCAGGTCCACGGCGGCGCGCAGTGAGCGCCCGATCAGGCGCTGGATCTCGACGGTGCGCCCGCCCTGCTTGCCACGGCTGGCCTCGCGGCCCATACGGTCGCCGGTGGAGCGGGGCAGCATGCCGTATTCGGCGGTTACCCAGCCCTGGCCCTGTCCCTTCAGGAAAGGCGGCACCTTGTTTTCAACACTGGCGGTGCAGAGCACGCGGGTGTCGCCGAACTCAGTCAGCACCGCCCCTTCGGCGTGCTTGGTGTAGTGGCGGGTCAGGCGGATATCGCGCAGTTGATCGGGATTTCGGCCGCTGGGGCGCATGCTTGCTCCTCCGGGGTTGATGGATGATCAGGGCGGGGAGTCTAGCATGGCAGGGAAGGGTGCGTGCGGGCGCGTGCCCGTCAGCGATGGTATACTGTTCGGTTCGTGCCGGATCGGAGCGAGGTGGAGATGGCCACACTGAACAGCATGACGGCATTTGTGCGGCGCCAGACGCAGGCTGAATGGGGCACCCTCACCTGCGAGTGCCGTACGGTCAACCACCGCTACCTCGACCCGTCATTGCGCCTGCCCGATGCACTTCGCCCCCGGGAAATGGCCTACCGGGAACGCCTGGGCCAATACCTTGCGCGTGGGCGGGTGGAACTTCAGTTCCGGCTTGAGGGCACCGATCAGGCACGCAGTCAGGATCCGGACCCGGTCGCCCTGCGCCAGCTTCGCCAGGCCATGGTGCGGGTGGAGCAGGAAATTGGCGACACTGCCCCGGTATCGCCGCTGGAGGTGCTCAACTGGCCGGGTGTCCTTGCCGGTGGCGAGCTGCCGGAAGAGGCCATTGTGGCCGCCGCGGACGAGCTTCTGGACGCTACTCTGGACGAAGTGGCCGAGCAGCGCCGGCGCGAGGGCGAGCGTCTGGTGCCGCTGCTTGAGGAACGCCTGGATGCCATCGAAGCCCATGTGGCCGAACTGCGCCGGAATATGCCCGAGTGGCGCGAGCAACAGCGGCAGCGGCTGGTTGAGCGCCTGGCCGAATCCGGCGCTGAACCCGGTGATGAGCGGCTGGCGCAGGAAGTCGCGATCCTGGCCCAGAAAGCGGACGTAACAGAGGAACTGGACCGGCTCGAAGCCCATGTGGCCGAAGTGCGCGCGGCATTGGAATCTGCCGGTCCTGTGGGGCGGCGCCTGGATTTCCTGATGCAGGAACTCAACCGCGAAGCGAACACGCTCAGCAGCAAGTCCACGGCGGCGGAACTGACCCGCCTGGCGGTGGAGATCAAGGTGCTGATCGAACAGATGCGCGAACAAGTACAGAATGTTGAGTAGTGTTTTGTTCTATTCTGCAAATGCTTTATTTTTGTAACTACCTGTCTTGCGCATCTATCTTCTCAGTCGTCAAGACGAAGTCTGTGGACTGCTCACCAAAGACTTCAGTTCAATATCCGGATCCTTCAGTAGTTCCGGACTGATCTTCTTGTGTTGTCGAACAAGTGCCTTACCAACCATGAAAGCGATGGGTAGGTTGATCGCGTCAACAGCAATGACACAACCCTTACGGAGATAGAACACGGCAAATGCCTTGTCCAAGGGGCTGCCGCGAATCACTCGTTGATCATGATTTTGCGACAATCCCACCATCTGCAGACGAACATCGTACTGGTTTGACCAAAACCATGGGACGCTATCGTAGGGTTTCTCTTCACCCATCAGGGTTGCTGCGGCTGTACGGGCCTGATCGACAGCATTGGCGACCGACTCAAGTCGTTGCCTATTCGTGAAGAAAAGATTTCGGTGTTGAGTGCAGTCGCCTATGGCAAGAATGGCGGGATCTTCGGTACGGGTAAACTCGTCAACAATAATGCCGTCATCACAGGGCAGGCCGGCAGCCTCAGCTAGAGCGGTTTCCGGGATAATGCCTATCGACACAAGCACGGTGTCAGCCGGTATGGTACTTCCCTCCCCCAGCGTGACGCCAGCCACATGCCCCTGATCACCCGCTTCAAAACCGGTTACCGCTGTGTTCAGACGTACGTCTACCCCGGCACTGCGGTGTTTGTCGTAAAAGAACGCTGATATTTCCGGGCCCGTAACGCGCTGCATAAGACGCTCGGCGGCTTCCAGCACCGTGACATGAACGCCTTTTTTGATAGCGCTGGCTGCCACCTCAAGGCCGATGTAACCACCACCCACGATGACCAGGCGCTTCCCCGGAACCAGTTCTTCATGCAGGGCATCCGAGTCAGCTATGTCGTGCAGATAATGAATACCCTTCAAGTCGGCTCCGGGGGCGTTCAGGCGTCGAACCTGTGACCCCGTGGCCAGGACCAGTCGATCATATTGCAATGTGCCATGGTCCGACAAAGTGATAGTCTTGTTGTCCCGGTCGATTTCTTTGGCACGCACACCGAGCCGCAACTGATGGCCTGAATTTTCGTACACCGAGCAAGGCTTCAGGTACAGCGACGCCTGATCAACCTCTCCTGCCAGGTAGTCCTTGGACAGGGGCGGCCGCTGATAGGGTGGATGTGGTTCTTCGCCCACCAGAACCACCTCCTGTTGATAGTTCTTTTGCAGCAAGGTTGTTAGAAGTGCACCTGCTGCGTGCCCGCCGCCAACGATAACTGTCGTCTCTTTCTGTTTGTTTGTCATACCTGTCTCTTTCTATTGTTTTTTGGGGTTAGGTTGATCATGAGTTAAGACCCCAACTGCTCCCGGTGATGCCCCGCACACGGTGCTCAGCCGATCGCCTCTCCGGCATCCTCAAGTATCATCGCGGCACCCTTCTCGCCGATCATGGTCGCCGGCTGGTTGGTGTTGCCGCCGACCAGCGTCGGCATGATGGAGGCATCCACCACCCGCAGGTATTGCAGGCCATGGACGCGCAGGCGTGGGTCGACCACCGCCACCGGATCGACACCCATCCTGCAGGTACAAAGGGGGTGATACGCCGATTCACCGCTGCGCCACACCCATGCGGCAAGGTTGTCGTCATTCTGTAACGCTGGCCTGGGCGACACCTCAAGCCCGTGGTGCGGGGCAAAGGCTGGTTGCGCCAGGATTCTGCGCACCAGATGTACCCCGCGTACCAGTCGCCCCACATCCGCAGAATCGGCCATGTAGGTGGAGTCGATCAGCGGCGCCGCGAACGGGTCGGCTTCGAGCAGTAGCACTGAATAACGACCGCTCTCCGACAGGCGATTGGCGACGGCACATCCGGCCGAGCCGGCGCCAACCACCACATAATCAAATTGCTCGGTTGTCATCCTGATCAGCCGGCTTCTTTACCTTTCGGTGTCAGCTTGACCATCACCTCCGAATAACCCCGCACGAAGTTGGACTGCACCCGTTTGGGCTCTTCGACGACTTCGATGTTGTCAAAACGCTTGAGTATTTCTTCCCATAGGACGCGCAGTTGCAGTTCAGCCAGGCGGTTGCCCATGCAACGGTGAATCCCATAGCCAAACGACATGTGGTTTCGTGCGTCCTTGCGGTCAATGATGAATTGATCGGGGTTGTCGAATTTGCGCTCGTCCCGGTTGCCCGAGGCGTACCACATGACAACTCGATCACCCTTCTTGATGGTCTGGCCGCCCAGCTCAACATCTTGCTTGGCGATTCGACGCATATAGGCCAGAGGCGTTTGCCAGCGGATGATCTCCGAGACCATGTTCGGAATCAATTCCGGATTTGCTTTCAGTTTTTTGAATTCTTCAGGGAATTCGTTCATGGCCACCAGGCCACCACTCATCGAGTTGCGAGTGGTATCATTGCCACCAACGATGAGCAGCGTCAGGTTGCCGATAAACTCCATCGGGCGATCGATCAGATCTTTCGTTTCATCGTTACTCTGCAGCAGGCTGATCAAATCGAAACCGGGCTCCTCGCCTGCCGCGCGGCGTGCCTCCTTGTCCCGCCAAAGCTTGGAGAAAGACCACGCCATGTCTGCCGCATCGTCAAACATAGCCTCTTCGTCGGCAAATTCCCCGCCAGTAGCCGATGCCGCACCGGCCATTCGGTCCGACCATTCAACCAGCTTGTGACGTTCCTCATAAGGGAAATCCAGAAGGGTCGCCAGCATGCGGCCGGTCAATTCCTTTGATACAGCAGGCACCCAGTTAAAGGGCTTGTCCTGAGGCAGGCTGTCAAGTACCTCGCCGGTACGCGATCGGATCAGCCCCTCCATTTCCTTCAGGTTCTTCGGTGCCACCACCCCTTGTACCGAGCTGCGCTGCACATCGTGTTTCGGTGGATCCATTGCTATGAACATTTCCACCGACAGCCCTTCTGGAGGATCACCCAGAATGATTTGCGGCTCGGCGGAAAATAGGTCATGGCTTTTATCCACGAACATGATGTCCTCAAAGCGAGTTACCGACCAGAAAGGGCCAAAAGGGCTGTTCTTCTGATAATGGACCGGCGCCTCATCGCGCAACCGTTTGAAATAGGGCCGCCACTGACCCTGCCGGTATAAAAACGGATTGCTGACATCAATGTCTTCAAGGGCCAGCGTGTTAACGTCCGGGATAGGCTTTTCAACGAATTCGGGCATTGGCCGGCGTGGGCCGAAGGCTTTCTTCTTGCCGCCTATTAAAAATTTCAATCCCTGGATTTGCCTGTGCATCGGCACCACCCTGGAGGTGGCGTTAATCAGCCGGGACTGAATGTCGTCAAATGTTCTGGATAATGTTGGCATGTGTCCTCCTGTGTTCACATCTGGAACTCGGGCAAATGCACGGTCATGCCGTCCATTTCATCAGTCAGTACCACCTGACAGCCCAGGCGCGAAGTGCTCGTCCGCTCCGGCGTCATTGACAGCATTTGCTCTTCCTCACCACCAAGCGTACCTGTCTTGCTGAACCATCCTTCCGAGACGATGACGTGGCAGGTGCCACAGGCGCATTCACCCCCGCAGTCCCCGTCAATACCGGGAATGGCGTTGTCAACGGCGATCTGCCTTACCGAGGAACCGGCTTCGAATTCTGCGACATGTACAGTTTGATCATTCTCGATAAAGGTAATCTTGCCCAATATTTTCCCCTTCTAGATCGTTCCCAGTAGTTAGATATTGGCTGTCTGTCGGTACTCCCATCAGGTCATTTCTTGACAGGGTGGGGTCATTTAAAGCCACAATAGCTGGGCTCTAGGAGGAAAACCATCAATGATCGCGGTGCAGAAGAAGACTGTGGGCAAGCAGGGGCCCCGCCCCGGTATACCAACAAATTACTCCCGGCTAATCGCGCGTGAGCTGGATCTAGCAGCGAAACAGCTGCCAAGCCTGCTGCGGGGCACTGGGCTTGGCGTGACGCAATTTTTGAGCGAGGACGACTTGCTTACTGTAGCTCAGCAGACGCGGATCCTGCGTAATGCGATGGAGCTGTCCGGCCAGCCGGAATTCGGGTTAAGGCTGGGCAGACGAATGACTCCGGCAACCCACGGAGCAATGGGGTTCGTGGCTTACAGCAGCCCCGACCTCCTCACTGCTCTACACGCGGTTCAGACATTCCTGCCCATGCGCGCAGGTTTCATCGAGCTGCATTTACAGCAAGGCGACGAGCGTCTGGAATGTATTCTGCATTACCGGGAGCCGTTGGACGATGACATACAGCGGTGCCTGTCGGAGGTGATGGTCATGGCATTTTTCGAATTCGGCGAATTCATGGTTGGCCGCCCTCTGCACGAGGCTGAAGTATGCTTCGCCCACCCGAAGCCCGGCTATCACGCAATGTATTCGGACTTTCTGTCCGGCCAGATTCACTTTGATTGCAACCAGTTAAAACTCAGCTTACCGATGGCCTTGTGTCGGGCACCAAACGCCTCTGCCAATCATGAAAACTATCGTCTGGCCATGCAACAGTGTGAAGCCATGCTTGCGCAACTTCAGGCCGATAAGCCGAGCTACCAGACCCGGTTGAAGAAGATGATGTTGTCCCGGCCGCCGGGAACGCTCAGTGAAGAGGAAGCGGCTGCCTCTCTGTTCATCAGCAAACGTACCCTGGCGCGTAAACTCAACCATGAAGGAAGCAGTTTCCGAAAAATCCGTGATGAGATTCTGTCTCAGCAGGCAGCGCTGCACCTGCGTGACAGCGAACTGTCAATCGAGGCCATTGCCGCGTTGATGAACTATCACGACAGTGCCAACTTCAGACGCGCCTTCAAACGCTGGTTTGGCCAACCGCCAGAGCAATTCAGGCTGAATGTCAGATCAAACGCCGTACGTCCACCTGATGGACAGGCATGAACCGGTGTTGCTTGCGCCTGTGTAGCCAGTGCCTACGTGTCAGGTCCCAGATGATCAGATCTCAAGAAAGAGTTACCCTCTTCTGGTAGTTCGTTAACTTGTGCATCTGCAGGAAGACTGAAGTACAGTGGCTTGCTGCCCCAGTGATGCACAGACAAAGCAGAAATGGCTGATTGCCTCTTGAGTGCCTATCTATTAGTAGGTAGTCTGGTAGAGTGTTTAATCCCAACAGAGGTGAGCAATGAATATTTACGAGACCGAAGGCTTTCCCAACCCGCTGCGCATACGTATTGCCCTTGCCGAAAAAAGTGCCACTGACAAAGTGGTTTTTGTCCCAGTGGATGTCATGGCGGGTGAGCACCGTACCAGCGCCTTCAGGGCGAAGAACCCCGACGCCACCGTACCGGTACTGGAACTTGATGATGGCACCTGCATTGCACAGTGCAACGCCATCACCGAGTATCTGGACGGTGTGTTTGACGGGCCTTCCCTGACGGGCGCCTCGCCCAAAGAGCGCGCGGTTATCGCGATGATGAATATTCGTGCTGAATCCGGCTTGATGGATGCGGTGGGCGCGTATTTCCACCACGCAACCCAGGGACTGGGGCCCGACCTCGAGACATGGCAATGCCCTGAGTGGGGCAATAAGCAGAAAGAGGTCGCTCAGTCGACGATGGCCTATCTCAACGAGGTGCTTGTGGAAAACGAGTTTCTTGCTGGTGACCATTTCACTGTTGCGGATATCACGGCTTATGCCGGGCTGGTGTTTGCAGAGTTCGCCAAGGTTGACATTCCCGATCACCTGGATCATCTCCTGGCCTGGCGTGCCCGGGTCGCGGCCCGTCCGTCAATTACCGGCTGATGCCCGGGCCTTTCGGCTTGGCAGACTGATTAACCGGAGGACAGAGCATGGAAATCAATGCAGATTTCACAAAGCCCGTGGTCATTGACACCGACCAGCTTGAGTGGCGCCCTTCACCCATGAAAGGGGTGGAGCGGAGAATGCTGGATCGTATCGGTGGCGAAGTGGCCCGTGCCACCAGTATTGTGCGGTATGCGCCAGGCAGCCGATTCTCGGCGCACACTCATGACGGTGGCGAGGAATTCATCGTACTTGACGGTGTGTTTCAGGACGAACATGGGGATTATCCGGCGGGAACCTATGTGCGGAATCCGCCAACCACCTCTCACGTGCCTGGCTCTGCCGAGGGGTGTACGATTTTTGTCAAGCTCTGGCAGTTCGATCCGGCGGACCGCACTCAGTTCAGCAAAAACATGGAAGCGGAACTGGGTGCCCCGGTGGAGGGCGTTTCCACTTCGCTCCTGCACGAGGACGAGCGTGAAACGGTCACTTACCGCAAGCTTGAGCCCGGTGCTACCCTGACATCAGACGCGACCGGTGGGATCGAGGTGTTGGTCCTGGACGGCGACGTCACGGTGAACAATAATGCGCTGGGTAGGAATGCCTGGTTGCGTTTGCCTGATGGGGAAGCGTTGTCCGCAACGGCCGGAGCCCAGGAGGCGAAAATCTGGATGAAGACAGGTCACCTTCGGTTTGTCAGAGCCCCCGGGAGGTAGTTGCCCGGAGCCGGAAGAGTCCTGTACCTGTAAAGAGATAATGGGCCTTGATCGGGGGGAATGGAGGTCAAGCTTCTTTCGATCAAGGCGTCATAATCGGCAAGCGCCTGAGTGAACCGCGTTAAACCCTGGATATTTATGACCCGTGACACCAGATCGGCCCTTCTGGACCTCGCAGAGCGCATCGCCCGATCAAGGGGATTTGACGGGTTCAGCTATGCGGATCTGGCTGAGGCCATCGGGATTCGGACGGCCTCGGTCCATTATCATTTCCCCACCAAGGCGAAGCTCTCGGAAGCCTTGATCGAGCGCTATCAGACCAGTCTGCAGAATGGTCTGGCCGAGATCGAGGCAGCCCATGCCAGCGCAGGCGAGCGCCTCAAGGCACTCATTGCCCTATACCGCGGAGCCTTGCATGATGGACAAACCGTGTGTCTGTGTGTTGCCTTTTCGACCTGTCGCGAAAGCCTGTCCGACACCGTCATTGCCAGAGTCGGCGCCGTTCGCGCAATGGTTCTGCAGTGGATTGCAGAAACGTTTGAGCTGGGGCACAGGGATGGATCCGTCTCGGCCATCGGTGATCCGAGTGATGAAGCACCGGCGACCCTGGCGATGCTGGAAGGTGCCCACCTTGCCGCGCGCACCGAAGAAGACCCCGCCGTCTTTGATGCCGCAACGCGACTGCTGCTCGCCCGCTGCCAGTAACGACTGGACAAGAATCGCGAACCGGCAGTATTGACAGTGAATCCTGCAACACCAACCGAAAAGCATGATGAGGTGCAACATGGCCACTGAGAGTTTACCGCAGTTCAATAATGACAAGCGTCCAGGTTGCAAGCCACTGGGCAACTCGGGGCTGTTCGTCTCCGAACTGTGTCTGGGCACCATGACCTTTGGCGGCGATGAAGACATCTGGGGGCTGATCGGCCAGTTGCAGCAGGAACAGGCCGACGAACTGGTAAAGATTGCCCTGGAAGCGGGGATCAACTTTATCGATACCGCCAACATCTATGGTTTCGGGGCCAGTGAGCGCATTGTTGGCCAGTCCCTGAAGAACCTTGGCGTTCGCCGGGAAGATGTCGTGTTGGCCACTAAGGTGCTCGGCCCCATGGGGGATGGCCCCAATGCCCGCGGTGCGTCCCGCGGTCATATCATGAGTGAATGCAAGGCGAGCCTGGCGCGCCTTCAAACGGATTATATCGACCTGTACCAGATTCACGGCTTCGACCCGGCCACACCGATCGAGGAGACCCTAGAGGCACTGAACACCCTGGTGCAAAAGGGCGATGTGCGTTACGTGGGTCTGTCCAACTGGGCTGCCTGGCAGGTGATGAAAGCCATCGGCATCACCCGGGCCCGTAACCTGTGCCCGATCATATCCCTGCAGGCCTACTATACCCTCGTGGGTCGCGACCTGGAGCGGGATATTATTCCGATGCTGGAATCTGAAAATGTCGGTCTGATGGTGTGGAGCCCACTGGCCGGCGGTTATCTGTCCGGTAAATACGAGGGGCCGGACGTGTCCGAGGAAAACCGGCGTGCCAGGTTTGACTTTCCGCCTGTCGACCGTGAGCGGGGCAGCGAAGTCATCAAGGTGATGCGGGAGATTGCCGACGGAAAGCAGATCGACGGCGAGCCGGTTACCGTGGCCCAGATCGCCCTAGCGTGGCTGTTGCATCAAAAACCTGTGGCCAGCATTATCGTTGGCGCCAAGCGGCCGGAGCAGCTGAAAGCCAATATCCAGGCAGCGCAGATCCGGTTGTCTGGCGAAGAACTTAATGCGCTCGACGAGGTGAGCCGTATACCGGAGGAATATCCAGGCTGGATGATGAAAATGATGGCCGGGTATCGGGACTCTACCGGGTCCTGACTCCTACAACGGACTCAATCTTCACATTGTGCTTCGCCGCGGCGAAGCTTTTCAACTGGAGAATCCGTCTATGCTGTCTTCAGCCCCGAGCCAGGCAAACACGGCTGGGATGCCAGTCTGGGAGCCGGTGTGCTCTATGCTCCGAACTACCTCGGCTGTGACGGTTATGAAGCCAGGGTCTGGCCGACGCTTAATGTGAGCTATGGTGACCGGTCCTACTTTAACATTTGCGATGGTCTCGGCTGGAACATGATCCGCCACGGCAACTGTCATCTGTCATCCTTTATTGGTTACACTCCCGGGTGCGACAATGTTCAACCCCTCACTTCCGCTCACGCCTCTATCCGGGAATCAGGGAAACAATATGCATCCGTCTTTTTCATATAACTGATATCGTTGGCTACGAGACCCGGCCGGTCCTTAATCCTGCCCTGTCATGGCCGCCACCAGATCTAGGTCGCACCTGACCAGTGCTGTGCTGCAGGGGCGGCTGAACCCGATTTCCTGAGCAGCAAGATAAAGGGTGTCAGTGCACAGCACATGCAGGTGTCCCGATCGGCAAAATCCCAGTGTGGGGATCAGTTCTCGCGGCATCCAGATAAAGTAAGTTGCAGGATGGCATCGCGAACGGTTTCGCTCTGCTCCATGGGCAGGAAATGGGTCGTACCTGCAACCACCCTCACGTCAGCCGAAGGCAGCAGGGTCTGCAGGCGTTTTTGCGCCGCCGGCGAGAAGGTTGACCCGCGTTCCGCGGCCAGTGCTATAACCGGGCACCGCAACTGACGAATACCGGGCCAGGGGTTGTGTTCAGTATGGGCAAAGGTGGTGCTCTCCCACTCCGGCGCACACGCCAACTGAACTTGGTCACCCTGCGGCACGAAGGCGTGTTGGACATAGGCGTTCAGCCATGCTTCGGGCCATGTCTTGAAGCCACCGCGGCCACGAAAGTTGTCCAGCGCGGCAGCGTGCGAGTCGAATACCCTGCGCCGACGTGCGGCTCCGGCGGCCAGGGACAACCGATGTGACTGGCGTAGCAGCTTGGTCAGCCACAACTTCAGGCCCTGCCGCAGATCCATGATCACCGGTTCCGCCAGAATCAGGCCCAGCACTTTGTCAGGCCGCCGGGCAGCGGCCATGATGCTGGTGGTGGCACCGATGGAATGGCCGGCAAGCCAGACCGGCTCGTCCTGGCTATCCAGCAGAGCTGTCATATCTCGATAGTAGGTATCCCAGCCCCGGAATGTCGAAACATTTGCCGCACCGGCGCTGGCGCCATGCCCTCGCATGTCCCAGGCCAGGACATTGACGTCCGTGGCAAGCTCGTCAAGGAGGGGGTGGTACAGGGGGCCATGGAAACCCGTGGCATGCGCCCAGTGCAGCGTGGGGCGCGCTTTGGATTGCGGCCAGCGCCACAGTGCGATGTCGGCGCCATCCGTCGCCCGGAATTCGTCGCGTTCAGGCGTGTTGTGCTTAATGTTCATGAAGGTCTTCTTGTTGGGCGGCCATTGTCGGGAGCAACAACTGAACCAGACCGCTGGCGATCGGTTTACTCCTCTCGCTCTGCCAGCAGGTCACCTGGATCAGGCTGCTCCGCCTGCCTTGCCGGACAATGTCAGCGCTGGCGAACGTCGATCGGTCCTTCGCGGAGCGGAGGTAATTGATGTGGCTGTCGAGAATGCGCGGGCAACGCGTCTCTGTATCACGGCTTTGCGCAGCCACCCGTGCGGTAAGTTCGATCAGGGCCCCAAGCACACCGCCATGGAGGGCGGGGAGCATGAAGTTGCCGATCAGCGCTTCACGACACGGCAAATGAACCACTACACCCGCATCACCTTGCTGAACCTCAAGCCCGAGGTGCCGTGCGTAGGGAATACGCGCAAGCAGGGCCTGCCAGTCAGCACATTCTTCCGCGCTTTCCGCAGCGCCTGAGATGTGTTGTTCCGAATCGCCAGTCGTGCTCATGCGCGCTCCTTTCCTCGTCCACCTGCATTGAATTGCTGGCCCTGGGTGTTACGCATGAAGGTGGCGTTTGCCGTCGCCAGCAACTCACGATTGCCCTCGTTAAGGATGTCACAATGAATAAACGCGACCTCGTCCGTTAAATGTCGACAGGTAGCCTCCGCTAACAGGGCCTGGTGGCCGCTGGCAGGGCGCAAATAATCCATGCGCATATCCAGCGTGGCAATGGGCATCAACTCCAGGGCCCCCGCGAATACCGCCAAGCCTCCGGCGGAGTCTGCCAGCGAGTAAAGTACGCTGGTACAGATTTCTTTCCTATCCTCCTGGGCGAACATCCATGACTGTGGCGTCAGACGCATGCAGACCTGGCCCTGGTCTACCGAGACAACCTGCATGCCCAGATCCCTGCCGTGGGGAACCTTTTCGGTGAACTGCCACGCCGTCGTCATGGCGTCACTGTGCTGAACTCCGTTCGGCTTGGTCATCAGATCTGCCCTGCCTGGCATACCTTTTGTGCCGGGGCGGAAGGGATGGGAAACCCCTGATTTTCATCGATCATTGCCATGTCATTTTCTTCCGGATAACATTATTTCTGGATTTTGGTTGGTTAACCAACCAAAAGTCAAGGCTATGTTTGTGGACAAATGGCAGGCCACCTGCTTAATGGCGTACGATCAGCGCAATAAGTCTGGTGGTGACGGCTCTGATGAATAATGAATGGGCTTGCTGAGGAGATACTTAAGTGATGGTTAACAGACAGGTTGCTCCTCCAGGCAAACTGGGCGACCAGGGCGACGTTTTGTCTAACGCAGCCAGGCTTTTTCGTGAGAAAGGGTTTGAAAGGACGTCGCTCAAGGAGATTGCCGAGGCCTGCAATATGTTGCCCGGAAGTCTGTATTATCGTTACAGCAGCAAGGAAGCGCTGCTTGTCGAACTTATGCGCCGGGGAGTCGATCTGGTGACCGCAGAGGTCGAGTCGGCTTACGCCAGCTCGGATGACCCGTTTGAACAATTGCGCCTTTGTCTCAACGCGCATCTGCGAGCCCTGTTGGTGGACTCGGACGCGGTTTACGTGCTGTTGTTTGAATGGCGGGCACTGGGCCCGGAGGCTCGCGAGGAAATCATCGAACTGCGTGACCAGTACGAGTACCTGTGGGCCGATATTCTCGAAACAATGATTGCCCAGGGCGTGGTCCGGAAGAATGTTGACGGCCGCTTGCTTCGCCTGATCGGCCTTGGGGCGCTCAACTGGGTTGCGACCTGGTTCGACCCGAACGGGACCCATTCACTCGACGCCATTGGTGATTTGATCTGGCAGATCGCTATGGACGGTGTGATCAATAAGGGTGTCCAGGCGTAATCGGGATTCGCCGGCATGGGTGTACCAGCCAAAGCAACAGTGCTACCGCCAGCAGTCGCGCTGGCGGTGTGTCAGCGGTCAGATCAGTCGCTATACCAGGGTGGATCAGTTATCGCTGCTGTCTGGCAGGTAGGCGCCGTCCTCGTCATGGACTTCCTGGCCGGTTACCGGCGGGTTGAAGGCGCAGATCAGGCGCATGTCCTCGGTACCACCGTACAGAGTGTGCTTGTCGTGGTTGTCCAGGGCGTAGAGGGTGCCGTCGGTGATCTCGTGAACTTCATCCGTGGCGAGGTTCTTGATGCGCCCATTACCGGCAACGCAGTAAACGGCTTCCAGGTGGTGCTTATACCAGAAAGTGTGCTCGGAGCCTGCCTTGATGATGGTTTCGTGGAAGGAAAATCCCATTCCGTCCTTCTTGAGCAGCAGACGGCGGCTGGTCCACTGCTTGTCGCTGACTTCTCGCTCGGTACCAATGATGTTCTGAACTTTAACGATTTTCATGGGCGTATCTCATGATTGGTTGGCCGCAATCGGGTAGGGGGCATTATAGCATAAACATTAGGCATCCATATATTTCAAGCGGCCCTTCCCTCCCGCCATTAGTCATACCCCTTCAGGGCGCTCTGGGTAGCCGCCTCCAGCTCCGGCTGCTCCCCTTGGCCTGGAAAGGTCGTGGTCGTGATGCCAGCTCAGGGCTGCTTCCTGGTGGGCAATGCGGTGGTATCGATAGAGCGCCTCGACGCCCCTGCGCAGCTCTCCCGTTCCCGCCAGCACTCCCCTTCCCATCAACTCATGTCTTCCGGGAATCAGGGAGATCTTTGTAGATCTAAATCTAAAGCTGTATCCTAGGCACGAATCACCGCAGTCAGGCTGACCCACACCATTTTTCATCATTTTTGTCGACAAACAACTCGCTGGGCGAGCTCCGGGAGAGATTCCCGATTTTCCTGTTATTCCGGTTTATAATCATAGGTAGTAACTACTCGGACTGCTCAGAGATAGAGTTTCTATCCATGGGTAGTAAAATGGACAGTGTAGTATTGAGTGACGCTGGCCGAAAAAATATATCAAGCATCTATTTCTAAACGCTTTTTAATTTTTTGTGCTTCGAGCAGATCCAGAACCTGGAGTAATCCGATCATGAGCGAGCAGCCTTACCTGGGCACGCTATTCGTGGTGTCGGCGCCTTCCGGGGCGGGCAAGACCAGCCTGGTGTCGCAGGCGCTTGAGCGCGATCCCGCGCTGACCGTCTCCGTGTCGCACACCACCCGTGCGGCGCGCCCCGGGGAGCAGGATGGCGTCAACTACCACTTTGTGACCGAACAGGAGTTCCTGTCGCTCATGGAGGCGGGCACCTTCCTGGAGCACGCCCAGGTGTTCGACAACTACTACGGCACCTCCGGCGACTGGGTGGATGAGCAGCTTGCCGCCGGCCTGGACGTGATCCTGGAGATCGACTGGCAGGGCGCGCAGCAGATCCGGCGGCTGCGCCCGCACGCTGTCTCCGTGTTCATTGTGCCGCCCTCGCCGGAAGCGCTGCGCGAGCGGCTCCAGGGGCGCGGCCAGGACAGTGACGAGGTGATCGAGCGCCGGCTGCGCGAGGCCGCTGAGGAGTGCCGGCATGTGGCCGAATACGATTACCTGGTGGTCAATGACGACTTTGAACGGGCCCTGGATGAACTGCTGGTGGTCTTCCGCGCCCAGCGCCAGTGCCTGAGCCGTCAGAGCCAGCGTCATGAGACCCTGCTGAGGGCCCTCTCCCTGGCCGATCAGTGATGGCCAGAAACCGATCACTGGGTTACACTGTGCGATCCGCAGTGACCCAAACACGAACAGAGGTACTCCATGGCACGCGTCACCGTTGAGGACTGTCTCGACCACGTCGACAACCGCTTCCAGCTTGTCATGCTCTCCACCAGGCGGGCCCGCCAGCTGGCCACCTATGGCAGTGAGCCCAAGGTTCCGCCGGAGAACGACAAGCCCACGGTTCTGGCACTGCGCGAGATTGCCGCAGGCAAGATCAGCTTCGAGAGCGTCGAAGCCGATGAGCGGGCAATGCAGGCGGAATCCGCGGAGTCGCCCTCACGCAGCACCGAGGCCGCATCCGGCGAGGAAGGCGAAGCCGCAGGCTGAAACCAGCCGGCCGTGATCCTGTAAAAACCGGGCCCGACCCGGTTTTTTTATGCCTGTACACGCTATAATCTGGGAAGAGGGAATTCGGAAACTGGCAGCAGGGCAGGGAGGAAGCCGGCTTAACACCACCTTGCGGAGCATCCTGAACAGCCGATGTCGACGATCGAGTCTCTGGCGGAACGCCTCGGAAACTACCTGGATGACCAGAAGGTCAACCAGGTACGGAGGGCCTATTTCTATGCGGAACAGGCCCATGAGGGGCAGTATCGCCGCAGTGGTGAGCGCTACATCAGCCACCCGCTGGCGGTGGCCAACATCCTCGCCCAGCTCAACCTCGATCACCAGAGCCTGATGGCGGCCATGCTGCATGACGTGATCGAGGATACGGGCATTCCCAAGGATGCCCTGATCGAGCAGTTCGGGGCACCAGTGGCCGAACTGGTGGATGGCGTCAGCAAGCTCACCCAGATCGAATTCCGCTCCCGCGCCGAGGCCCAGGCCGAGAATTTCCAGAAGATGACCCTGGCCATGGCACGCGATATCCGCGTGATCCTGGTCAAGCTGGCGGACCGGCTGCACAACATGCGCACCCTGGGGCCGCTCAACCCCGAGAAACGTCGCCGCATCGCCACCGAGACCCTCGACATCTACGCCCCCATCGCCCACCGCCTCGGCATGCACAGCCTGTGCGTGGAGCTGGAGGATCTGGGCTTTGCCGCCATGTACCCGATGCGCTCGCAGTACATCGCCAAGGCGGTGCGCAAGCTGCGGGGCGACCATCACGAGATCATCAACGAGATCCGCGCCGGACTCGAGGACAAGCTGCGTGAGCGCGAACTGCCCGGGCGTATCCTGGGGCGCGAGAAACACCTGAACTCCATCTACAACAAGATGAAGTTCAAGCACAAATCCTTTGGCGAGATCATGGACGTCTACGCCTTCCGGATCATCACCGACTCTGTGGACGACTGCTACCGCATCCTGGGCGCGGTACACAGCCTCTACAAGCCACTGCCGGGGCGCTTCAAGGACTACATCGCGATGCCCAAGGCCAACGGCTACCAGTCCCTGCACACCACCCTGTTCGGCAAACACGTGAATATCGAGATCCAGATCCGCACCGAGGAGATGGAAAGCGTGGCCAACCACGGCATCGCGGCGCACTGGATGTACAAGCACGATTCCGAGGTGGGCGAGGTCAACCAGAGACGGGTCGACCGCTGGCTGGAAGGGCTGATGGAGATGCGTGAGCGGGCGGACGACTCGCTGGAGTTCATCGAGCACGTGAAGGTGGATCTGTTCCCGGACGAGATCTACGTGTTCACGCCCAAGGGCCGGATCATGGAGCTGCCGCGCGGGGCCACGCCCGTGGATTTCGCCTATGCCATCCATACGGACATCGGCAACGCCTGCGTCGCCTGTCGTGTGGACCGTCAGCTGGCGTCACTCAGTCAGCCGCTGCAGAGCGGCCAGACGGTGGAGGTGATCACCGCGCCCGGCGCCCGGCCGAGCCCGGTCTGGCTCAACTACGTGGTGACCGGCAAGGCGCGTTCGAGCATCCGCCACGCTCTCAAGACCCAGCAGCGGCGCGAGTCCGTGGAGCTTGGCAGGCAGCTGCTCAGCCGCTCCCTGAACAGCCTCGGGTCACGCCTGGATGAGCTCGGTGACGCACGCGTCCAGCGGGTTCTGGAGCACAACCAGGTGGATAGCTTCGACCGGTTGCTGGCGGACATCGGGCTGGGCAACCGCATGGCCTACATCGTCGCCCGGCAGCTGGCACCGGATACCGGACAGGACAGCGACGCCGCGCCGGCGCTGGAGGATACCCGCGCCGGGCAGACCATGACCATTGCCGGCAGCGAGGGCTCGGTCATCCAGTTCGCGGACTGCTGCCAGCCCATTCCGGGGGACCCCATCGTGGGCCGCATGAGTTCCGGCAGCGGCATGGTGATCCACTCCGAGCGCTGCGAGAGCGTGCGCCATCTGGACGCGGACTCACCCCAGCTGGTCTATCTGAGCTGGGCCAAGGACATCACCGATGACTTCTCGGTTGAGCTGCGTGTGGAGACGGCGCGTAAGCGGGGGCTGATTGCCGAGCTGGCCAATACCGTGGCCCTGGCGGAAGCCAACCTCGAGGGGATCAACGTGGACGAGTACGACGCCCGCCACAGTGTCGTCGTCATGACCCTGCATGTGCGCGGACGTACCCAGCTGGCACGGATCATGCGGCGCATCCGCAACCTGCGCACGGTCAAAT
Organism: Halovibrio salipaludis; assembly: GCF_002286965.1. Classification (GTDB taxonomy): domain Bacteria; phylum Pseudomonadota; class Gammaproteobacteria; order Pseudomonadales; family Oleiphilaceae; genus Halospina; species Halospina salipaludis. The sequence goes on from NZ_NSKD01000001.1 coordinate 921,818, forward strand.
CCGTTACCCGGGTACGCCGTTGACAGCGCCGCGCCAGCGGGCGAGCATCGTGTTTTTCCGCTACAGACGACAGGAACGCCGCAACCCATGACGAACAAGTCCATTATCCAGACGGATACCGCCCCCGAAGCCATTGGCCCCTATTCCCAGGCTGTGAAGGCGGGGGATACGGTCTATCTCTCCGGCCAGATCCCGCTGGATCCGCGGACCATGGACCTGGTGCCCGGCGGCTTTGAGGAACAGGTCAAGCGGGTCTTCGAGAACCTGAAGGCCGTCTGTGAGGCTTCCGGGGGCAACATCCAGGACCTGGTCAAGCTCAATATCTACCTCACCGACATGGGCAACTTCGCCATCGTCAACGAGATCATGACCACCGTCTTCACCGAGCCCTATCCCGCGCGCGCCGCCATTGGCGTGGCGGCACTGCCCAAGGGCGCGCAGGTGGAGATGGATGCCATCATGGTGCTGAAGTAGGGTCAGACCCGGCTGAGGCAGTCCTTGACCCTGGGGCCGTCACCGCCGAAGTGGCGGGCCCAGGCCATGAAGAGTTCCCCGCACGCCAGGGCATCCTCCAACGCATTGTGCGCATTGGTTTCCGGCAGGCCGTAACGCTCGCGGCACCGGTTCAGGCGCAGGACATTCCCCGGCATTGTCTGCTCGCGCTGGAACAGGCGTTTTTTCTCCAGCACCAGTGTGTCCGCCGTGGGCTGGAACCAGTCCATGCCGAACTGTTCCCGGTAGGCGGCGCGCAGAAACCCTGTGTCCAGAGGTGCATGGTGCATGACCGGGAGGCGGTCGGTCATCGCCCTTGCCAGCATGCGTAATGCGGAGGGCAGATCCACGCCTTCGCTGCGGTCCGTGTCCCGGATGTGATGGATGGTGGCGCTGTCGCCCACCAGGTTGCGGCTGTCGATCAGCAGGTGCCGGGCCGTGTCCAGCCGGATCCGGCCGCGGTCCACCGCCACCCAGCCGAAGCTGATGATGTAGCCGGTCTTCGGGTCGAGGCCGGTGGTTTCCAGGTCGATGGCCAGCCAGTCCACCTCATCCCAGAGGGCGTTGGTGTCCGGCCAGGGGCTTGCCAGGAGGCGCTGCAGCGTCGGGTCCGGGAAGGGGTGGCGGGCATAGCGGCGCCGTGCCCGCTCCCGGCGGGCGCGGGTCAGCCACATCAGCGCATCCCCTGGCGGTAGGCCAGGCGCACCGACTTCTGGGCGCTGTCCACCAGCTGGAAGGCGTCACGCAGCTGTTCGCGGGCCAGTTTGGGCAGGTTGCGTGGGTTGCAGTAGTTGCTCAGCTCCTCGCCCTCACGGATCTGGTCCGCCTGTACCTGGAGCCGCACCTGCATCAGAAAGCGCAGGGCGTCCTGCAGGTTGCGTGCGTCATACCGGGTCATGTGCTTGCCGCGGGCCAGCTCGTCCAACCGTTCCAGCGTGTTGATGCGGTCAACCCCGGATGCCAGGGCGTGCAGCCGCACAATTTCGATGATCGGCAGCAGACCTCGCTTTTTCAGGTTGAGGGTATCCTTGTGATCACCGTTGCGCTCCACCACGAAGCGCCGGAAGATGCCGATGGGCGGGCTTCCTTCCAGGACGTTCTCTGCCAGCGCGGCCTGGAAGATGGAGTTGGCCCTGACCCGTTCCAGCATGTGGGACTGGACCCGGCTGGTGAGCGAGGCGTCCCCGTGAACGGTGCGGAGATCAAAGGCGATGCTGATCTCCATCACATGGTGGGGGCTGAAACTGGTGACCCAGTTATCCACGGCCCCGTACCAGCCTGTGAGTCGGCGTCGCCAGAAGGGATTGGTGGCCATGACGTTGCCGTTGCAGTAGACGTAACCGCATTCGTCGAGGCCATCACTGACTTTCGTGGCCAACTGCTCGAACCAGGCCATGTCTTCGTCGGTGGCCTCGTCCGCAATCACCAGACCGTTATCCTGGTCGGCGTTGAGCAGCTGTTCCGCCCGCGCCTGGGAGCCGAAGCACAGCCAGGCGAAGGGCACCGGGGCCGGGCCCAGTTCGTCCAGCGCCATCTCGATCAGCCGGTTGGTTACGGTATCGCTGATGGCGGTGAGGATGTGGCTGACCTGATCCGCCGGTACCCCGGCATCCGTCCAGCGCAGCAGGAACTGGGGGATGTCGCGCAGCACGGTCTGCATGGTGGCCACCGATTCCTGGCGTGACAGGCGCTGGACGATGTAGACCGGGTCGTCCTGGCGGGCTGTGATCAGGTCCGAGGTGGTGAGGATGCCTACAGGCCTGCCGTCTTCCAGAACCGGCAGGTGGTGCATGCGATGGCGGGTCATGAGCAGGGTGGCGTCAAACAGCGTCGCCTTGCGCTCCAGACTCACCGGATTCGCCGTCATGATTTCCGAAACCGGCGTGTCCGGCGAGCGGCGCGCTGCCAGTACCCGGCTGCGCAGGTCCCTGTCAGTGACAATGCCGCTCAGCCTGCCGTCATTGAGCACCAGTGCCGAGGAGACCCGGCGGCTGGACATCATCTCCGCCAGCTCGCAGACGGGCGTCTCTTCGCTGGTGGTGACCAGATCGGTGGCCATCAGGCTGGTTACCGGCGTGAGCATGCCATCCGGTGAGACCATGCTGCGGGTGGCACGGAACAGGCGCCGGCTGCGCTGGCCGTGGAAGAAACGGTCGAAGTCCCGGAAGCGTCCACGCAGGTCCTGGTAGGCCTTCTGCGGCAGGAAGTAGATCAGGCTGTCCTCGATCAGGACCGCCCGCACACCGGGTTCCTGCTGGAGAAGCCCGCTCAGGGCAAAGCTCTCGCCCTCGGCCAGACGGTCGAGCAGCTCGCCGTCCTGGCTGCGGATCTCAACGGCGCCACTTCGCAGAATACGCAGTCCCTGATCCCGGGTGTTCTCGTTGAACACATGCCCGTTGCGGAAATAGCCGATCTCCATCTCATGGACAATGCGCTCAACCTCTCCTTCGGGCAGGGCGTTGAAGGGCAGTGTCTGGCGGATGAAATCCGCGATGGAGGCCAGCTCTGGCGGCAGGGACTGGGTTTCGGTCATTTCCGGAAGTCCTCCCCGAAACTGGTTTCGTAATCGATGAAGACGGTCTTGGCCTCGCCGTAGTAGCTGGTGCCGTCCGCCCGGGCCAGGACGCGCATGCGGGCCTTGGTGCTCGCTTCTCCCGGAATCACGCCTTCCCAGCGGGTGCGTCTGTCGTTGGCCGGCTCCAGAGCGGTCTGTTCCGTCTTCTCCGCGCCGGGGTTGACCCAGCCCATGGTCATGGCGTCCAGCGGGTGGGCGGACTCCAGCCGCACCGCCAGCTGGTTCTCGCCGCCGGCCCGGTCCACCTGGATATCCAGCTCAAAGTTGCCGTTGGTCATGGTGCAGGTGCCGCTCTCATAGCGGCAGTTGGAGTCACCGATCAGCTCGTAACCGAGCCCCTCCTTTGCCGGCTCCTTGCGTTCGCCCAGGGCGGTGTCCGCGGCGTACCAGGCCAGGATGGCCAGTGCCGGAGCAACCAGAAGCGCGACAATGAAATGGAAATTGCGGAACATGCAGGGCCTCTGATTCGGGAAAGGGAATTGCCGGGAGAGCACTCTGTTACAGAAGGGCGCTCTCGCGGCAGCTCCATCTAGGGTAGCTGAAAACGGACAGTGCTGCCGAAGCAGCACTGTCCGGGGGTTGAACCCTCAGGGCTCAGTGCCCGCCTGAGGCGAGCGAGGAGCCCACCGGTACCCGCACGTCGTCCACGATGTGCTGGATGTTCGCCGGAGGTTCGGGAGTCATCTTGCACACCGCCATGGCGACGATGAAGTTGACGATGGCACCAACCGCACCGAAGGCGTTCGGCGAGATGCCGAAGAACCAGTTCGGATCCAGGTCGCCCAGGAAGGACGTGCTGGCGACGAACATGATGCCCTTGTGCTGGAACACGTAGAGCAGGTTCACGGTCAGGCCCGCCAGCATGCCGGCGATGGCGCCTTCCTTGTTCATCTTCTTGTAGAAGATGCCGAACATCAGCGCCGGGAACAGACTGGCGGCTGCAAGCCCGAAGGCCAGTGCCACTGTCCCCGCGGCGAAGCCGGGTGGATTGAAGCCCAGGTAGCCGGCTACGGCAATGGACGCTGCCATTGAGATCCGTCCCGCCATCAGCTCGCTCTTCTCGGAAATGTCCGGCTTGAACACCCCTTTCAGCAGGTCGTGGGAGACCGCCGAGGAGATGGCCAGCAACAGACCCGCTGCTGTGGACAGGGCGGAGGCGATACCGCCAGCGGCCACGATCGCGATTACCCAGTCGGGCAGCATGGCGATCTCGGGGTTGGCCAGAACGATGATGTCACGGTTGAGCTCAGTGACCTCGTTCTCCTCCTCGTTGGAGCTGTAAGTGATGGTGCCGTCGTTATCCTTGTCGGTGAACTCGATGAGACCGGTCTGCTCCCAGTTCTTCACCCACTGCGGCCGTTCTTCATAGACCATCTCGGTGGCCTCGGTGGTGCCGAAGGTCTCCATCAGGTTCAGACGGGCCATGGCACCAACGGTCGGAGCGGTGGTGTAGAGAATGGCGATGAATACCAGGGCCCAGCCTGCGGAGGAGCGCGCCGCCTTGACCGTCGGAACGGTGAAAAAGCGGATGATGACGTGCGGCAGGCCGGCGGTGCCGATCATCAGCGACAGGGTGTAGAAGAACATGTTGACGCGGTTATGCTCATTCACCGCCACGTACTCGGCAAAGCCCAGCTCATTCAGGACCTGGTCCAGACGATCCAGCACAAAGGTGCCCTGCTCGGTCAGGGTAGAACCAAGGCCGATCTGCGGCAGAGCCCAGCCGGTCATCTGCAGGGAGATGAAGACCGCCGGAACGGTATACGCCGTGATCATCACGCAGTACTGGGCAATCTGGGTGTAGGTAATCCCCTTCATGCCGCCCATGACCGCGTAGAAGAACACGATCAGCATGCCGATCGACAGGCCCATCTCATAGCTCACTTCCAGGAAGCGGGAGAAGGCAACACCGGTGCCGGTCATCTGGCCGATGACATAGGTCAGCGAGGCCAGGATCAGGCAGATGACGCCGATCACGCGCGCCGTATTGGAGTAGTAGCGATCCCCCAGGAACTCGGGCACCGTGAACTTGCCAAACTTGCGCAGATACGGCGCCAGCAGCATGGCAAGCAGAACGAAACCACCGGTCCAGCCCATGAGGAAGACCGAACCACCATAGCCGAGAAAGGCGATGAGGCCGGCCATGGAGATGAAGCTCGCCGCGGACATCCAGTCGGCTGCCGTGGCCATGCCGTTGGCAACCGGATGAACGCCCTTGGATGCGACGTAGAATTCGCGGGTGGAGCCCGCTTTACAGTAGATGGCAATGCCGAGATAGAGCGCGAAGGAGGCGCCCACGACAATGTAGATCAGTGTCTGCTGGTCCATGGTAAGCCCCTTTTACTTCGCGTCTTCGGTTTCCTGGACGCCGTATTTGCGGTCCAGCCGATCCATCAGTTTCGCGTACACGAAGATCAGCACCACGAACGTGAGGATCGAGCCCTGTTGCGCGAACCAGAAACCGAGCGGGTAACCGCCGATGTGGATGGCGTTCAGTGCCTCCGCGAAGATGATGCCGCAGCCGAAGGACACGAAGGCCCAGACGGCGAGCAACCACCCGATGATGCGCAGGTTGTCGCGCCAGTACTGCTTCTTGAGTGTTTCATTCTGGAATGCCATCAGCATTTCCCCCCATTATTGTTGTCAACGCGTTCACGGTGGGATCACCGCTACGGCACAGCTTTGACCCGCTGATCGCCAGTCTCCATACGACTTTGGTCTAAGCTGTCGTGCCGGTTTGTTAACTCCTTGTCACGCAAGGGTTCACGGCCCTTAGACCATGGTCTAATACCCAGTGCTTCCGCCCTTGTCGACACTGGGAGGTACAAAGCCTTTCCCACTAAGGCACCGAAATGACAAGCAGAACAGGATTGAGGAGGCAGTGATGAGTGACGAAGCGGTTTACCCGGTCACGGACCACTTCCGGAACAAGGCGCTGATCGACAAAGAGACCTATGAGTCCATGTATCAGCGTTCCATCCAGGATCCGGAGTCCTTCTGGGCGGAACAGGCCAAGCGCCTGGACTGGATGAAACCCTTCTCGCGCGTCAAGGATGTCTCCTTCGCCAGCGATGACGTGCATATCCGCTGGTTCGATGATGGTACGCTGAACGCCGCCGCCAACTGCATCGACCGTCACCTGGAAGAGCGCAGCGGCCAGCCCGCCATCATCTGGGAGCCTGACGAGGAGAGCGAGGACAACCGCGTCATCACCTACGCCGAGCTGCACGAGGAAGTCTCCCGCCTCGCCAACGGGCTGAAATCGCTGGGCGTTAAAAAGGGCGACATTGTCACTCTGTATATGCCGATGGTGCCGGAAGCGGCTTATGCCATGCTGGCCTGCGCGCGCATCGGGGCCATCCACAGCGTGGTCTTCGGTGGCTTCTCGCCGGAGGCACTGGCCGGCCGCATTGACGACGGGGGCTCAAAGGTCGTCATCACCGCCGACGAAGCGCGCCGTGGTGGCAAGCGGGTACCGCTGAAGGCGAACGTCGATGAAGCGGTGTCACTGTGCAAGGAATCCAGCGTCGACAACGTCGTGGTGCTCAAGGCGACCGGCGGCAACGTCGATTTCAATGGCAATCGCGACATCTGGTACCGCGACCTGGTGGGCAAGCAGTCCGACCAGTGCGAACCGGAAGAGATGGGCGCCGAGGACACCCTCTTCGTGCTCTACACCTCCGGCTCCACCGGCAAGCCCAAGGGCGTGGTCCACACCACTGGCGGCTACCTGCTGCACACCTCCATTACCCACGAGTACGTGTTCGACTACCGCCCGGGTGAGGTCTACTGGTGCAGTGCGGACGTGGGCTGGATCACCGGTCACTCCTACGTGGTCTACGGCCCGCTCGCCAACGGCGGCACCACCATGATGTTCGAAGGCGTGCCGACCTACCCGGATGTGGGCCGCCTTGGCCGTATCATCGACAAGTACAAGATCGCCACCTTCTACACCGCGCCGACGGCGATCCGTTCACTGATGGCCGAGGGTGATGCCCCCGTGGCCAACGCCGATCTCAGCTCCCTGAAGCTGCTGGGCACCGTGGGCGAGCCCATCAACCCCGAGGCCTGGCGCTGGTTCCACCAGAAGTTCGGCAAGGGGCAGTGCCCGATCGTCGACACCTGGTGGCAGACCGAGACCGGCGGCATCCTGATCTCGCCGCTGCCCGGCGCCATCGACCTCAAGCCCGGCTCGGCCACCAAGCCGTTCTTCGGCGTACAGCCGGCGCTGATGGACCCCGAGGGCAACGAGATGGAAGGCGCCACCTCCGGCGGCCTGGTTCTGAAGGACAGCTGGCCCGGCCAGATGCGCACCATCCTGGGCAACCACCAGCGCTTCGTGGAGACCTACTTCTCCACCTATGAGGGCTGTTACTTCACCGGTGACGGTGCCAAGCGCGACGAAGACGGCTACTACTGGATCACCGGTCGCGTGGACGACGTCCTCAACGTCTCCGGCCACCGCATGGGCACCGCCGAGGTGGAAAGCGCACTGGTCTCCCACGACGCCGTCGCCGAAGCCGCCGTGGTGGGCTGCCCGCACGAGATCAAGGGCCAGGGCATCTACGTCTACGTGACCCTGACCCACGGTCAGTCACCGAGCGACGAGCTCGCCAAGGAACTCAAGCAGCACGTGCGCAAGGAGATCGGCCCGATCGCCACGCCGGACGTCATCCAGTGGGCCGACGGCCTGCCCAAGACCCGTTCCGGCAAGATCATGCGCCGCATCCTGCGCAAGATCGCCGCGGACGAGTTCGACTCCCTTGGCGACACCTCCACGCTGGCGGACCCGAACGTGGTCGATGACCTCATCGAAGGTCACCGCGTCGCAGCCGGTTCCAACCAGTAAGCCGCCCTGTAGGAGCGAGCCCTGCTCGCGATTGATTGCGATCGCGAGCGAGGCTCGCTCCTACATGGTTCACGGTTTATTGCGCAGGCGCTGAACGAGGACTATCTTCAATGGGGCACCGACCTTGAGTCGCTGCCCCATTTCCGTATGAAACCGGTAAACGCGTGATGCCCCAATCATGACTACCCTGATCGTCGCCGACGACCACCCGCTGTTCCGCTCCGCCCTGAAGGATGTGATCCGTCAGGAAGAGCCTGATGCCACCCTCGAAGAGGCATCGGACTTCGGGGACCTGCAGTCGGTGATAACGCGGATCGGGGAGCCCTCACTGGTGCTCCTCGACCTCCACATGCCGGGCGCCCACGGTTTCAGCGCACTGCTTTTCCTCACCGCCCACTACCCGGACATCCCGGTGCTGATGATCTCCGCCAACGAGCGCGACGACATCATCCGCCGTGCTGCCGACCACGGCGCCGCTGGCTTCATCTCCAAGAGTGCCAGCATGGAAGCCATCGGCCAGGCCATCCGGAACGTGGCACGCGGTGACTTCTGCTTCCCGGACGGTGTTGACCTTGCCGTACCCGGCGTCAGCGAGGAGGAATCCGGCGTTGCGGATGCGCTTTCCGAGCTCACCCCGCAACAGTTCCGCGTTGCCACCATGATCAGCCAGGGGCTGCTCAACAAACAGATCGCCTACGAACTCAACGTCACGGAAGCCACGGTCAAGGCCCACGTCACCGAGATATTCCGCAAACTCGGCGTCCACTCCCGCACCCAGGCCGCCCTCAAGCTGGGCCAGCTGGACCTCGCGGACGTCTCCCAGGAAGAATCCTGACCGATCTGACTGACGGGCAGGTCAATGTGTCTCTTTTAATCTTTGGTATGCTTTTCTGAGTCCAGCAATGAGTCTGTTTTCAGGGGGCGGGTGATGCTCGTAGGGAAACTCGGTCGCCATGGATGGCGACCGGTAGCCTACACGGATGTACTTGTGGCGGTTCCCGGAGAGCATCACCCGCCCCCTGGGCAGCGAGCTCTCAGTCTTATCGCTACCCGGAGCCGGGAATGTCAGAAACCATGAATCAACCCCTGACCAGCTTCACCAGAATCACCCGCAATGCCCGCCAGCGCTTCCTCAACCCGGAAACCCTGGTGCAGGCCGAACAGACCCCCTACGAGATCATCCACAGCGACGACCTCGTGAACGTCCGCTACTACCCACCGCTGCGTGAAAACCACATCCCCGTCGGCGACGACGACGCCCCGGTCGCCGTCCAGCGCGACCCACACAAAGTCCCGCTGGTCCTGGTCGCCCCGCTCGCGGTCAACATGTCCATCTACGACCTGTTCCCCAATCGAAGCCTCGTGCGCTACCTGCGCGCCAGCGGCTTCGAACTGTACCTGATCGACTGGGGCACCCCCGGCTGGGACCACAACCACTTCGACATCGCCACCTACTTCGCCGACTACCTGCCGGAACTGCTCGACGAAGTCCTGAAACACAGTGGCGCCAGCGAAGTCTCCCTCTACGGCTGGAGCTTCGGCGCCCTGTTCAGCTACTGCGCCGCCGCGCTGGACGACGACAAACGCATCCGCAACCTGGTGCTGGTGGGCAGCCCCTGTGACTACCATGCCAACGGCAGCATCGGTAAGCAGTACCAGCTGATCTCAAAGTCACTGAGTTTTCTCGAGAACACCCTCGGATTCCGGGTCCACCAGACCAGGCGCCGCTTCTGGCGCTCCCCGGGCTGGGCCAATGCCACCGCCTTCAAGCTCACATCGCCGATCAGCAGCCTGCGCAACTACCTGGACCTGGTACGCAACCTGCACTCGGAAGAGTACGTGACCCGCAACGCCACCCAGGGTGCCTTCCTCAACGACATGGTGGCCTACCCCGGCGGCGTCATCCAGGACACCGTGCAGTACCTGTGGGTGGACAACTGCACCGCGCACGGCAATCTCCCCATGCACGACGCCGAGCGCACGCTGAAGGACGTGACCGCCGACATCATGCTCGTCTACGGCGACAACGACCCGCTGGTCACCCCCGAATGCAGTCGTGCCCTCGTGGATCAGGTCTCAAGCCGCGAGATCGAGCAGGCCCTGGTGCCGGGCGGGCACATGGGGATCCTGGCCGGCAGTGCGGCCCCGACGCACATCTGGCCAAAGGTGGTTGACTGGCTGGCGAAGCGCTCCGACTGACCCGCAACGCCCGCAGGCTCAGTGTCCGGGCCGGCGGCGCAGCAGGCGGCGCAGCGTCAGGCGCAGCGAGGCCGCATCCACCGGTTTGGCCAGGAAGCGGTAGCCCGCCTCCCGCACGGCGTTGCGGATGGGATCGCTGTCGTCGGCACTGATGATCAGGACCGGCACCTTCTCCTCCCAGTTGAGCGTCAGCGCCTGCGCCACCGCCAGGCCGGTCTCCTGGTCCAGGTGATAGTCCGCGATCACCAGGTCCGGCGCCTCGGCCGGGCGTTTCTGCATGGCTTCGCCAAGGGACTTGGCCGTTGTGACCCGGCAGCCGAACTGGGTCAGAAGGGCCTGTAACCCGGCGAGCAGGTGGGGCTCGTTATCAATGCAGATCACCTGCAGACCCGACAGCTGTGGGTCCTCGGTCTGGGGCTGATCCCGGCGGGTCTGCTCCGGGGTGCCGCGCGGGGCGGTCAGCGCGAACATCGAGCCCTGCCCCTGGATGGAGCGGCAGTCGATGGGATGCTCCAGCAGGCGGGCGATGCGCATGGCGATCGGCAGTCCCAGACCCAGCCCCTGGACCTCGCGTGTGGCGTCGGTGTGGAGCCGTTCGAACTCATCAAAGATGCGCTGCTGGTCCGATTCGGCAATGCCCGGCCCCGTATCCCAGACCTGGATACTGACCGACTGCGCGCTCTGGCGACAGCCCAGGACCACACGCCCTTCGCGGGTGTAGTTGATGGCATTGCTCAGGAAGTTCTGGATGACACGCCGGAGCAGATGGGGGTCGGTACGGATCCAGAGCGAGCAGGGTACATAGTCGAGCCGTATGCCCTTGCGCTCGGCGGTCATGCGGAACTCGTTGATGAGCTCCTCCAGGATGGCGCCCAGCTCCACATTGCGCACTTCCGGTTCCAGGCGCCCGGAATCCAGCCGGGAGATCTCGCGCAGGTGGCTGATCAGGGTCTCCGCGGAGGCCAGCGCCGAATCAATGTGGCGCAGCTCCGGGGCCGCCTCATTACCCTGCTGGCGCAGCAGGGTGGAGGACAGCAGGCGCGCCGCGTTGATCGGCTGCAGCAGGTCGTGGCTGGCACCGGCCAGGAAGCGGCTCTTGCTGGCATGCACCTGGTGCAGTTCCCGCTCGATCCGCGCCCTGAGCTCATTCTCGTTCTGCAGGGACTCGTTGGCGGCGGACAGTTCCCGGGTCCGTTCGGCCACCCGTTCCTCCAGGGTGTCCCGGGCATCCTCGAGTTCCGTCATCACGCGGTGGTATTCGGAGACATCGTTGTACGCGGTTACATAGCCGCCGGAGGGGATGGGCTTGCCCCGGATCTCGATGACGCTGCCATCCGGCATATGGCGCTCCAGCCGGTAGGGGCGGCCTGAACGCAGCATCTCCAGGCGCCGCTCCACGGCCGCATTGATGTTGTTGTCGCGCACGTCCGAGAGCAGGCCGCGGGCGGCGTTGTACTCATAGATCCGGGCGATGGGGCAGCCCACGTAGAGAAGCCGTGGCGGATAGTTGAACAGGTTCTCGTACTGGCTGTTCCAGGCCACCAGCTCCAGGTTGCGGTCCACCACGCTGATCCCCTGGGGGACGTTCTCCAGTGTGGTCTGCAGAAGGTGGCGCGAGAACTGGAGCTGTTCCGAGGTGCCGCCCATCAGGTCCACGATGTCCTCCATCTGCAGGGGCGTCTGGCGCTCAAGCAGCCGGATGGCGCGGTGGGCGGAGGCCGCCCCGATGACGGACCCCAGCTTGGACTCCGTCACCCGCACGGTGTAGCGCGTGGCCTTGTCGAAGGGCAGCAGGCGCTGCTCCTGGCTCTGCTCCAGCTCCGCCCAGAGCCGGTCGGACTCCTCCTGGCCAAGGACGGGGCGGATCAGGCCGTGCAGCTGGTGCAGGGTGATCTCGGTGGCGGCCAGGTCCTCGTCACTGAGACCGTGGCCAGGCATGGGGTCGATGAAGGCCAGGGCCTGGCGTTCATCCAGGGCCGTGGCCCTGGAAACCCGGGAGACCAGGGTCATGACCAGGATGTTGAGGCCCAGACTCCAGATCACGCCATGGGTCAGGGGATCGAGGAAGTTCCCGAGACCCAGGAGGTTCTGCGGTTGCAGCCACCCCAGCCCCAGGGGCCCCTGGGTCAGCCAGCCATTGTCCGACTGGATGAGGACCGGCAGCAGCAGGGTATAGAGCCAGGTCAGCGTACCCGTGAGCAGGCCGAGCAGGACACCGTTGCGGTGGGCGCCGCGCCAGTAGAGCCCCGCCACCAGCGCCGGCATGAGCTGGGCGCAGGAGGTGAAGGCCAGCAGGCCCATATAGGACAGCCCCTCGGTGAAACGCGCCGCCTGCTCCAGTATCCACCCCAGCAGCAGGATGCCCAGGATCGAGGCCTGGCGCACCTGGCGCAGCACCGCGCCCAGGTCACTGCGCGGCCGGTCCAGGCGCTCCCGTATGCGCAGGTAAACCGGCATGAAGAGCTCGTTGGAGATCATCAGCGACAGGGCGATGGTGGCCACCAGCACCATGGCGGTGGCGGCGGACATGGCGCCGACAAAGGCCACGGCGGTCAGCCAGGAGTGGCCGGTGATCGCCGGCAGGGCCAGCACATAGCTGTCGCCGGGAATGGCCATGCCGGCCAGGTGATGGCGGGCCGCCTCCACCAGGGGCAGCACCATAATGGCGAACAGGGCCAGATAGAGCGGGAACATCCAGCGGGCGCAGCGGGCCGAGGCCTCGTCATGGTATTCCACCACCAGGACATGGAACTGGCGTGGCAGGCAGACGATGGCGAGGGCGCTCACCAGGAGCTGGGTGTAGAAACCGGCATCACCGAAGGTGGAGAAGGAGAACGGCGACGCCTCGCCCAGAGGCTGCATATCGGTCTCACCGGCCAGCAGCCAGATCGCGAAGCCGCCCAGCAGGATAAAGGCCAGCAGCTTGACCGCGGACTCCGCCGCCACCACGGCCAGAAGGCCCCGGTGGCGGTTGGCGCCATCAATGATGCGGGTCCCGAAAGTGATCGCGAACCAGGCCAGGAAAAGGGCGGCGAAGAAACTGACGTTGTTGCCCAGGGCGAAGGGCATCTGCCAGTCGGAGATGTTCGCCGAGCTCCAGGCCAGGGCGATACCACGCAGCTGCAGGGCAATGTAGGGCAGGGTGCCGATCAGTGCGACCAGGGTCACCAGCGCCGCCAGCTTCTGGTCCTTGCCGAAGCGTGACCCGATGAAATCCGCGATGGAGGTCACCCGGTTGCGGCTGCCGGCCAGCAGAAGCCGCCGGATGAAGGGCCAGGCGAAGACGAACATCAGGATGGGGCCGAGATAGATCGGCAGGAAGGTCCAGCCACTGTCCGCCGCGTTGCCCACGGCACCGAGGAAGGTCCAGGAACTGCAGTAGACGCCCAGCGACATCCCGTAGAGCAGGCCCCGCATGCGCTTCGGCCAGCCACCGGAGCGCTCGGCCAGCCAGGCCAGGGCCACAAGGATCAGTGCGTACAGTCCGCCGAAAAGAATCAGCTCGTTACTTGCCATGGTCTCCCTGGGTCAGAACGGACAGACCGACACTATGGCACAGGATGCGCCACCATGCTGGCGTAACCCTCCCTGAACGTGGGGAACAGGAAGCGGTACCCCGCCTCCTGCAACCGGCTGCTGTCCACCCGCTTGGATCCGACACGGCTGTCGCGCCGGGCATCGGGCTGGACAGGGTCACAGCGCATGGTCTCCCGCACCCAGGCAACCACGTCGCCCAGCCGGGCCGGTTCGCAGTCACTGGCCAGGTAGCAGTCCGCGAGGTCGTCGCCCTCCAGCGTCCGGTTGACCAGGTGGCAGAGCGCGCCCACCGCGTCGTCCTCGTGGATGCGGTTGGTATAGCCGCTGTCCGGTTCGGGAGCGATGCTGCCATCGCGCATGCGCGAGAGCATGCCGTCCCGGTCGTTGCCGTAGATGCCGGCAAAGCGCACCACCGTGCCGGGGATCGCGCTCTCTCCGAGGCGCCGTTCAGCAGCGAGCAGGGCGGTGCCGTTGTAGCGCGGCGGCTCCGTGGGGCTGGTTTCATCCACCCACTCCCCGTTGTGCTGGCCGTAGACCGCGGTGGAGGAGATGAAGAACACCCGCCGTGGTGGCTCTGCCGCGGTTTCCAGAACGGCCATTAGATTGCTGGTGCCCTGAACGAAGGTCCGGTGGTAGCCCGTCTCATCGTACTGGTCCGGTGTCAGGCAGATGATGGCGATGTCGACCTGCGGCACCCGTTCGCCCAGGCTGTCCGGGTCCAGAAGATCCCCTTGGATGGGCGTCAGGGGCAGGGGTACACGGCTGGCCTGACGCCTCAGGCCGAACACCTGGTGATGCTCGGCAAGGGCGGCGCCGATGCGCTGGCCGAGCCGGCCGCAGCCGGCCATGAGGATACGTGCATCGCGCATTGCGCTGTCTCCGCTCATTTCTTATGCTGCAATAGAAAAATTTAATCATCACCGGCCGGGAGTGGCCATGACCCTTACCGAACTCCGCTACATTGTCACCCTCGCGCGGGAAAAGCACTTCGGCCACGCGGCGGAACGCTGCCACGTCAGCCAGCCTACACTCAGCGTGGCTGTTAGAAAACTCGAGGATGAGCTGGGTATTGCGCTTTTCGAGCGCAGCAAGAACAGCATCCAGGTCACCGAGATCGGCCAGCGCATTGTGGAGCAGGCCCAGCGCGTTCTGGATCAGGCCGGTGTGATCCATGATCTGGCCGAGGACGGCAAGAACCAGCTCAGTTCGCCGCTCAAGGTCGGTGCCATCTACACCATCGGCCCCTACCTGTTCCCCCAGCTTATGCCGAGCCTGCGGGAAGAAGCCCCGGAGATGTCCCTTTTCATTGAGGAAGGCTATACCGGGGACCTGCGCCGTAAGCTCCGCCATTCGGAGCTGGATGCCATCATTGTGGCGCTGCCGTTCGAGGAACCGGAGGTGGTCACCCTGCCCCTCTATGATGAACCATTCGTTGTGCTGATGCCTGCGGATCACCCGCTGGCGGAATACGAGCACATCAACAGCGGGCAGCTTGCGGACCAGCCCCTGCTGCTGCTTGGCCCCGGTCACTGCTTCCGGGATCAGGTGCTGGAGTCCGTCCCGGAGCTGATCGACACCATCAACCAGCGCCGCGAGACCGCCGGCGGTGTGGTGACCGAGGGCAGCTCCCTGGAGACCATCCGCCACATGGTGGCCTCCGGTCTGGGGATCACGGTGCTGCCGCTGTCGGCGGCCACCGCCATGAACTATCAGCCGGAACTGCTGGCCGTGCGGCCCTTCGTGGATCCGGTGCCGTCGCGGACCGTGGCGCTGGCCTGGCGGGTGACCTTCCCGCGGCCCAAGGCGATCGATGCACTGGCCCACGCCGTGGCCCAGTGCCGTGACAGCAGCACCACCCAGGCGGCCTGTGGGCTGAGCCTGCGCGCACCCACCCGGGGCTGATCATGGCGGATCCGGCCACAGTGGATGTGACCGTGCTCAAGGGGGTTGGCGGTAAACTGGCCGCCACCCTTGAGCGTCTGGGGATCACCAGCCTTCAGGACCTGCTGTTCCACCTGCCCCTGCGCTACGAGGACCGCACCCGGGTTCTGCCCATGGGCCAGCTCCGGGTGGGGGATTCCGGGGTGGTGGAAGGCGAGGTGGTGAGCGCGGACGTGGTCCAGGGGCGGCGCCGCAGCCTCCAGGTGACCCTCCGTGACCGCAGCGGTTTCGTGGCCCTGCGTTTTTTCCATTTCAGTGCCGCCCAGCAGCGCCAGTTCGCCCCGGGCACCCGCGTGCGCTGCTTCGGTGAGATCCGGCCCGGGCGGGCCGGGCTCGAGATCTACCACCCGGAATACCAGACCAACCCGGGGCCGTTGCCCACCGGCGACGAGGCCACGCTCACCCCCGTCTACCCGCTCACCGAGGGCATCCAGCAGCCACGGCTGCGGCGCCTGTGCGAGCAGGCGGTGGCCATGCTGGAACGCCACCCGGTGCGCGAATGGTTGCCGGAATCCGTGCTCGGCGAGTACCAGCTGCCGGAGATCAACCAGGCCCTGCGGATGCTGCACCAGCCGCCGGCGAGTGCGGACCTGGCCGCCCTGATGGAGCAGCGCCACCCGGCCCGTGACCGCCTGGTGATGGAGGAGCTGCTGGCCCATCACCTGAGCCTCCTCAAGCTCCGCGCCCAGGTTCAGTCCTGGAAAGCTCTGGCGCTCAACACCGGTGATGGCCGCCTGGTCTCCGGGTTCCTCGAGGCCTTGCCATTCGAGCTCACCGGCGCGCAGCGGCGCGTGACCGAAGAGGTCAGCCACGACCTGGCCCAGCCGGTGCCCATGCTGCGCCTGGTCCAGGGCGATGTGGGCTCGGGCAAGACGGTGGTGGCCGCCGTGGCCGCGCTGCAGGCCATCGAAGCCGGCGCCCAGGTGGCGTTGATGGCGCCCACCGAAATCCTGGCTGAACAGCATTACCTGAGCTTCCGTGAGTGGCTGGCGCCGTTGGGGATCGAGCCGGGCTGGCTCTCGGGTAAGAGCCGCTCGAAACAGAAACAGACTGTCCTGGCGCAGCTGGCCAGTGGCGAGTGCCCGCTGGTGATCGGCACCCACGCGCTCTTCCAGGAAGAGGTGGTGTTCAACCGGCTGGCGCTGGCGATCATCGACGAACAGCACCGCTTCGGCGTTCACCAGCGCCTGGCCCTGAGGGAGAAGGGCGCCAATGCGGAGACGGTACCCCACCAGCTGATCATGACCGCCACCCCCATTCCCCGCACCCTGGCCATGAGCGCCTACGCGGATCTGGACACGTCCGTGATTGATGAACTGCCGCCGGGTCGCCAGCCCATCGAGACCATCGCCCTGCCGGACTCGCGCCGGGGCGATGTGGTGGAGCGGGTACGCACGGCCTGCGCCGAGGGCCGCCAGGCGTACTGGGTCTGCACCCTGATCGAGGAATCCGAGGCCCTGCAGTGCCAGGCTGCCGAAGACACCGCGCAGCAGCTCCAGGCGGAGCTGTCGGAGCTGACCGTGGGGCTGGTGCACGGGCGCATGAAGGCGGCGGAGAAAGCGGAGGTGATGGAGGCCTTCAAGGAAGGGCGGATCGACCTTCTGGTGGCCACCACCGTGATCGAGGTGGGCGTGGATGTGCCCGAGGCCACGCTCATCATCATCGAGAACCCGGAGCGTCTGGGCCTGGCCCAGCTCCACCAGCTGCGTGGCCGCGTCGGGCGGGGGGAGCGGGCAAGCTACTGCGTCCTGCTCTATCACCCGCCGTTGTCGGACACCGCCAAGTCCCGCCTGCAGGCCCTGCGCGAGACCCAGGACGGCTTTGCCATCGCCCAGCGCGACCTGGAAATCCGCGGTCCGGGTGAGGTGCTGGGCACTCGCCAGACCGGACTGATGGGGTTCCGTCTCGCGGACTGGGAGCAGGATGCTGGCTGGCTCGAGGAAGTGCACCGGATCGGACCCCGATTGCTGTCGGAACCGGAACGGGTGGATGCACTGATTGATCGATGGCTGGGGGAGCGTATCCGGTACGGGGATGTCTGAGGTATCCTTCCGGAACGGATATAGAAAGCAGTAATCCCGGCCCCTGAAAAACGCTTGATATGGACAGGACGTACCGATGACCACACCGCGACACCTTGAGACTTTCTTCCGCACCGACGAGGGCGGGCTTACGCCGGAAAGCCTCAACAGCAGGGACCCCGCTGCCGAACCACGCATCCGGACAGCGGTGCTGGCCGATGCCCTGGGCCGGGTCCAGGCCTTCTTCCGCGAGGACAGCCTGCTCGACATCGACCACCTGAACCAGGCCCTGGCGCGGGAGCTGCGGGGGCTGCCCCTGCGCGAGATGGGGCGGCTGCGCCAGAAGTACCAGGTTCGCCAGATTCCGCCCCTGCCGGCAATGACCCATTTCGAGACGGCCGTGGACAACCGGATCGCCGAACTCGAGCAGGCACGCTTCTACAGCGGTCAGGGGGAAGAGGATCTGGCGCTGGCCCTGGATGACTACAGGCGACTGCTCGATGGCGCACGCTGGCTGGCCATCTCCCGCCCGCTCACGGACATCGCGGTCAACCACCTGTCACCGGAGCAGGACGAGGCCCAGCTGCGCGAGGCGCTGCACAGTTTCACCGGCCTGCGCATCAAGCAGCGCCTGGACGACACCCTTGAGATCCCGCCGCTGCCGGAGACGGCCCAGCGCATCCTGCACCTGCGCATGAAGCCCAACGCGGAGATCGGGGACCTGGCGGATATTGTGGAGAATGACCCGAGCCTCGCGGCCCAGGTGGTGAGTTGGGCCTCGTCGTCGTTCTATGCGTCGCATACGCCGGTGAATTCCATCTACGATGCCATCCAGAGAGTGCTCGGCTTTGATCTGGTGATGAACCTGGCCATGGGCCTGTCCCTGGGGCGTACATTGAAACAGCCCACGGATCAGCCCGAGGGGTTCATCGGCTACTGGACCCAGGCCATCTGGATGGCGCAGGCGGTGAGCGTGATCATCAGCTGCATGCCCAGGCGTGAACGGCCCACTTTCGGCCTGAGCTACCTGGCGGGGCTGCTGCACAACTTCGGCTACCTGGTCCTGGCCCATGTCTTCCCGCCGCATTTCTCACTGATCTGCCGTTATACCGAAGTGAACACCCATGCGCCCCATGAGCTGGTGGAGCATCATCTGATTGGCATTACGCGGGAGCAGATCGGCGGTGTGCTGATGGATCTGTGGAACATGCCGGAAGAGGTGGTCACCGCGATCCGCCACCAGAAGAACCCGGATTACGAGGGCGAGCATTCAGCCTATGCCAACGCGCTCTACCTGGCGCGGGCGCTGCTGGTGGAACGCGGGGTGCGCCTGGGGCCGGAGCTCCCGGTTCCGGACGCACTGTATGAACGCCTCAATGTGGCGCCCGGACGGGTGGCCGAGGAAATGGACATCCTCGTGGAGAACAGTGATTCAGTCGCCAGCATGGCGGGTATGCTGAGCTGAGCGGCGCGCCTGTTTGTCCGCATACATGGCTTCGTCCGCACGTGCCAGCACCACGTCCGCATCCGCGACTTCGCCGGCATGCCAGGTCACGACGCCGACACTCGGGCCACTGTATTCCAGGGTGGTGTTTTCCAGCTCGTAGACGCCCCGGGTGCCTTCGCGCAGCCGCTCACTGATCACGCTGCGTTCGTGCGCGGGGTCGCCGCCCGCGCCCGGCTTGCCAACGAACACGAATTCGTCACCCCCATAGCGCGCCACCATGTCGCCCATGCGGGAAAGGTTGCGCAGCTGGGCAGCGAATCGGTGAAGGAATTCATCACCGGTTTCGTGGCCATGGGTGTCATTGATCCGTTTGAAGCCGTCCAGGTCGATGAAGGCAACGTGGACAGCGCCATCGACGCGCCGGGCCTGGGCCAGCAGCCTTTCAAGCTCCTCGATCAGGTAGCGCCGGTTGGGCAGGCCGGTCAGGGCGTCGTGAAGGGCGCTGTGCTTGAGCTCCAGGTTGGCCGCTTCCAGGCGGCTGTGATCCAGCAGCCGGTTGGCCAGCAGTGACAGCGCATTGGCAACGCTGTCCAGCAGCTGGCGCTCATCCGGGGAGCGATTGAGGTCATGGGCGGAGAGGATCAGGATGGCCGCCTCGGCCCTTTCCGCCGATGTGATCACCAGAAGGGTGGCATCGCCGTCCTCGGGCAGCGCCTCGCGGCGGCGCTGTTCACGGACCCAGCGCGTGTCATCCGGGGGGAAGATGAGATGCTCATGGTCACTGTGCAGCATCCCCTCCAGGTGCTCGGGGTTGGCCTCCATCAGGGCATCCGCCATCCAGGTCGCTTCCGGATCCTTCTCGCCCAGGGTCCGGGCGTGGCCGTCATCCCTCAGGTACAGCGGAATCACCCTTTCCCACAGGTGCGAGTGGTCGAGTCTGGCCGCTGTTGCGGCCACGGCGTCATGGAGCCGGGTGGCGGACAGGCACAGCCGGCTCACTTCCGAGATCAGCCCCATGCGCTGCATCTGTTGCTCGGCTTCAAGTGCCTGGCGGCGGACGCTGAGGGCGTGCTCCTCGCGGGTGATCTGGTGGGCGATAAGGTCCGCACAGAGCCTCAGCGTGGCAAGGCTGGTGTCCGCGACCTCCACGCGCCGGGAGCTGGCGCCGCAGAGGGTGCCCAGGAGCCCGTCATCCAGCCGGCGCACGGGCACGGTTACATAGGTCTGGATGCCCAGGCGCCGGGCTGCCAGGGAGTCGCCCCAGGTATTGGGTACATCCTGGGTGAGCAGGCGGTTTTCGGTCAGGGCTCGCCGGCACAGGGTGTCCTGCCAGGGGACGCGAAGGCCCTCACTGAGCATGAGTGACCCGGTATTCCGGGCGTAGATGATCTCCTGGGAATCATCCTCGGGCCGGTACATGGTCAGGTAGACCGAGTCCAGCCCCGTGGCCTGCTGGATCAGATCCAGCATGGGCCGGACGAGCCCCTCGAGTGAGACTGCCGAGGCAACAGAGTGCGCCAGCTGGGAAAGGGTGGTTTCCATCAGTGTCCCATCCCGGGAAATGTGCTTTCTGCAAGCATAGGCCAGCAGTGGCGGAAAGTCATGGATGCAGCGTTGAACGGCCCGGATCAACGGTGCGTGGCTCACCGGCGGAAGCGCTGACACTGCCGTCGAAGCGGTAGTAGCGGATCGCCAGCGCGGCCTCATGGATGGCCTCGGCGTGCTCCGCCTCAAGTGCGAACCGCTCCTGGTCCAGGCGCTGGATGAGCTTGGGGTCGGCCTGTTTGCGGGCCTCGTGGGTGGGCATGTGTTCCGTCTTCTCGTAGATGGTCTGGAAGATGCTGTAGGGGCTGTGGTTCAGCAGATCCGGCTCCACATGGTCCAGCAGGCCCTTGATGCGGATGCAGCCCTCAGAGGGCTCAACCTGCTCCTGTTCGAGCGTCATGGCGAGAATGCGGATGCTCTCGATCATGCTCTCGCGGCGCTCGGCCTGCAGTGCCCGCGTGCGCTCAACCGCGCGCTGGTGCTGGCGCAGCCGCCGCCCCTTGCGGAAGATGTACAGGCTCAGGCCGGCTATGGCGATGAGGCCGGCAAGAATGAGAATCCATTGCAGATTCTGGGGCATGATGACTCCTGGTGATCAGTGGCTGTGCTGGTCGGCTGTGCCGTCCGGGGCCCGGATGTCCAGCTGGGCCTTGCGGGTTTCGCCGTTGCGGAATTCGAGTGTCAGCGAGCGTTCTTCGCCTTGGGTCAGCGGTCCGTCCATTCCCATGATCATGAGGTGGAGGCCCATGGGCGCGAGTTCAATCGTCGCGCCCGGCTCGAGCGTCAGTCCCTCGGGTAGGGCCTGCATCCGCATCTGGCCGTCCACCTCCCGGGATTCGTGGATCTCGACGCTTTGCGCCCAGTCGGCTGTGGCGCCGGTCAGGGTGCGGGTCTGTTCGCCGTCATTGTGCAGGGTCATGTAGCCGGCGCCCCGGTCGATCCCGGGCGGGGTGGCGCGGGCCCAGGCATTGTCGATGCGGATCTCCGCCGAGGCGCTGCCGGCACCCGCCGCCAGCACCAGTGCCAGAAACGCAAGCATGCTGCGCCTGTAGGAAGAGTGACTGTAAGGATCGCGAGCGGAGCTCGCT
Source organism: Halovibrio salipaludis (assembly GCF_002286965.1). GTDB lineage: Bacteria > Pseudomonadota > Gammaproteobacteria > Pseudomonadales > Oleiphilaceae > Halospina > Halospina salipaludis. The sequence goes on from NZ_NSKD01000001.1 coordinate 943,512, forward strand.
CCTGCGGGGTTCCGAAATGGTGTCATTGTTCAGGCTCCAAAGTGCCAGTCCGGCGGCTGCCGGCAGATCTGTTCAAACTGTGCGGCCTCCATGGGGCGGGCGAACCAGAAGCCCTGGGCCAGCTCGCAGCCCAGCCCCAGCAGGGTCCGCGCCTGATCGGGCGCCTCAATGCCTTCCGCCACCACGGCGCATCCGAAATTATGGGCCATGGCGATGACGGTGCGCACCAGGTTCTGGTCCTGCTGGTGTTCGCCCATGGCGTTGATGAAGGTACGGTCGATCTTGAGCGTGCTCACCGGCAGGTCCTTGAGATAGGCCAGGGAGGAGTAGCCGGTGCCGAAATCATCAATGGCAACGCTCACTCCGGCATCGGCCAGCTGTTTCAGCTGCCGGCGGGCCTGTTCAACATCCTCCATCAGTCCGGATTCCGTAACCTCGACTTCCAGGCAGTGGCTGGGCAGGCCGTACTTCGTCAGCAGTGCCAGGATCTCTTCCGCCAGGTCCGGGCGCGTGAGCTGGCGTGCCGCTACGTTAACTGCCATACGGCAGTCCCCTTCCGTGAGGCCGGCCCGGTACCACTGGGCGGTCTGGAGGATGGTCTCCTCCAGCACCCAGCGCCCCAGGGTCAGTATCTCACCGCTGCCCTCGGCCAGGGGGATGAAATCGCCGGGTGAGACCTGGCCCAGGCGCGGATTGTACCAGCGCAGCAGGGTTTCGGCACCGGCCAGGGCGCCGGTGGCGAGGTTGACCTTGGGCTGGAACATCAGTGACAGCTCATGGTTGCTGACCGCATTGCGCAGCTCGTGCTCAACCTCGCCGCGCCGGCGCAGGCTCTGCTCCAGGCTGGCATCAAACTGGCGGATGGCGGCGCCGTCGCGCCGTGGCAGTGCCAGGGCCGCATAGCGCACGAGCTGCTCGGCGTCGTGGCCGTCCCGGCCGCTGCGGCTCATGCCGATCCGCAGGCCTGTATTGAGGCGCAGGTCACCGATCTGGAAGGTGCGGGTCAGCTCCTCAGCTACTGCGACCAGGTCCTGTTCAAGCTGCCGCCCTGTTTCGTGTTCCCGGCGGAAGCAGACAAACTCGGCGTTGCCCCAGCATCCCACTTCCGCGTCTTCCAGCTTGCGGTTGAGCAGGCGCCCGACCAGCCGCAGCAGCTGCTCCATGGCGGGGTAACCGTGCAGGTGGGCGATCTCCTCCAGGTCGCTCAGCGCGATGAAGGCCACTGCCAGTGTGTCACCCTGTTCCAGGTGCTCCGCCATACCGGTAAGGATGGCGCGCCGGTTGGGCATGCCGGTGATCGGCTCCTGGAGCGCCAGTCGTTCCAGCTCGCGGGTCCGTTCCGCCACCATCTGTTCCAGCGTGCGCGCCTCGGAGACCCGCTCGAGATACTGGGAATGGCTGCTCAGGCTGTTGTGGATGCGCTGCAGCGCCTCGCGCTGGTCAAAGGGCTTGGTCAGGAAATCCCGGGCGCCGGCCCCCAGGGCCCGGTCCCGGGTTTCCTCGTCGGTCTGGGCGGTCAGCACGATGACCGGTGGGCACTGGTCCGCCCAGCGTTCCCCCAGGCGCTGCAGCAGCGTATGGCCGTCCGGCTCGGGCATGCGGATGTCGAGCAGGATCAGCTGCGGCAGTGCCCGCTCACACCGGGGCTCAACCTGCTTCGGGTCCGAGAGGCCGATGAGGTTGCTGTAACCGGCATCCTCCAGCATCTCGCAGAGCAGTTCCACGTTCGCCGGGTTGTCGTCCACGACCATGATGGTCGCATCGGCGTGTGGGGTCTGGGTCTCCCCGATGGGCTCATTCCGGGTCATTGCGGATCCACTCGTCCAGGTGTTCAAACAGATAGTTCATGTCCACCGGCTTGGTCAGGTAATCCACGAAGCCGGATTCCATGCCACGGCGGATGTCTTCCCGCATGGCATTGGCCGAAACCGCCACCACGGGGATGGGGCGGGTGACGGGATCATCCCGCAGTTCGCCCAGGGCGCTTTCCCCGTCCATGCCCGGCAGGTTGAGGTCCATGAGGACCAGGTCCGGCAGCTGGGAACGGACCATGTCCAGGCCCAGTTCCGCGCTGTGCACACAGACCAGCTCCAGCTCAGTGTACTCCTCGAAGGCTTCCTGCATCAGGCGCTGGTTGGCCGGGTTGTCCTCAACATATAGGATGCGTCGCCGGCCACTCTGGTTCTCGGGCCGTGCCACTGTTGAGGCTTTCTCCGGGGCCGTCGCGTCTGTGGCCGGTGTTTCCGCAAGCGCCAGGTGCACCCGGAAGTCGGACCCCACGCCGGGTTCGCTGACACAGTCGATCCAGCCGCCCATGGCCTCAACCAGCCGGCGGGTGAGCGCGAGCCCGATGCCGGTGCCCTCGATGCTGTGATCCGCGCCGAGCCGGTCAAAGGGGTCAAACAGCTGCTCGAGTTTGCCGGCGTCAATGCCCATGCCGGTGTCCTCACAGTGCAGTACAGCCCAGTCCCCCTCAAGGGTCCAGAACAGCCGAAGCTGACCTTCCGGGCGGTTGTACTTGATGGCGTTGGAGATGAGGTTGAGGAGCACCTGCTTGAGGCGGGTGAAATCCGCATGCACCCGCGGCCACTGGCTGGGCTGCCCGTGCAGGTGGGCTTCGATGCCGTGGGTCTCCGCCATACCGGCGACGGTGTCCAGCGCTTCGCGGGCCGTTTCGCCGCTGCACAGTGCTTCCATGGAAAGCTGGATGCGGCCGGATTCCACGCGCGCCAGGTCCAGGATCTCGTTGATCAGTTCCAGCAGGTGCTGGCCGCTGCGCTGGATCTGGCCCACCTGGCGCTGCTGGCGTTCGTCCAGGTGGGAACGCTGGCTGTTCTCCAGAAGCTGGGCGAAGCCGAGGATGGAGTTCAGCGGTGTGCGCAGTTCATGGCTCATGGCTGAGAGGAAGTGGCTCTTGGCCCTGCTGGCCTTCTCGGCCTGGTCCCGGGCCTGCGCCAGTTCCCGGGTGAAACGGTCACGCTCCTCGAAGTGGCGGCTCAGGTTGATCAGCAGGGCACAGGTGGCGGTGAACGGCTCCAGCCATTCCAGCACGGCCTCGTCGTAGTCGTACGCCCCGTTGGCGATCGCGAACATGCCGATGAGTTCGCCGTTATGGCGGATGGGCACGCCCATGTAACTGTACAGCGGCGGGTGGCCTTCGGGCAGCCCGGCGCCCCGGTCGTCCTGCATGGGGGCGCTGGAAATGATGGTCTCGCCATGGGCGAAGACCCGGCCCAGGAGGCTGTCCGGGGTGCTGAGGGTCATGTCGCCGGCGCGCAGCTGCTCCATGAGTTCCCGGGATTCCGGGCTCCAGGACAGGTCCGTGATAGCGTGGATCTTGAGCGCGGACGTTTCCTGCTCGTTGGTGATCACCTCACCGATCAGGCCGTAGTCGCTGCCGGTCAGCTCCCTGAGCGCATCCAGCAGAAAGGTCCAGAGCCGGTCGCCGGACATCAGGGCCTCGTAGTCGGTCAGCCCCCGGTGCAATACCTGTAGCAGCTGGCTCTGGCGGTCCCGCTCGCGTTCCCGTTCGCGCAGTGCCTCGTTCATCTGCAGGTATTCGGTCACATCGTGCGCCACGCTCACAATGCCGTGGATGGCATCGTTGGCGTCGAAAAGCGGCGATTTGCTGATGCGGAAGCGGCGGCCGTCGGTGTTGTTGAAGGTCAGCGTTTCCGGGCGCCCTGTGGCGAGGAGCCGTTCATTGGCCGCCTCGGCCTCCTCAAGAACGTCACTGGGATAGAGATCGCGGGCGGTCAGGCCTTCAACCTGCTCCTGACCGAGCTCATGCGCCAGGATCTGGCTGGCCTCGTTGGCCAGCAGATAGACGCCTTCCCGGTTCTTCACGTAGATGGGGTCCTGGCTCGCATCGATGATGGAGCGCAGAAAAGCCCGCTCCCGGCGGGATTCCGCTTCGGCTTCACGGATGTCGCTGAGATCCGTGAGCACGACCATGAACTCGCTGCTGCTGTCGTCCGCCAGCGAGACCCGGCTGAGCGTCGCCTGGACCGGCACGCCCGTTCCATCCCGGGTCAGGGCCCCGGTCTCTCGGGTGATCTGCGGCTGGTCCGGGCGGTCAAGGTGGAACTCCGGCAGGATACGCTGCAGGTGAAGGTTCTGGAGCTCGTCCACGCTGTGGCCGAGCAGTGACAGGGCAAAGGGATTGGCGTCCTGGATCAGGCCTTCACTGTCAACGCGGATGATGCCCACGGAGGCGCCCGCGATCAGGGCCCCGTAGCGGGCATTGGAGACCAGTGCCTGGTAGTGCTCCTCCTCCTGTTCCCGCCGTGCCAGCTGGAAGCGCAGCAGCTCTTCCGCCTGCTGGGCCAGGCACGTGAGTGTCCACTGGTCGGATTCGGAAAGGCTGCGCGGTGCATCGTCCAGGATGCACAGACTGCCCACGACAGTGTTGCCCTCGGGGCGCAGGGGGATACCGGCGTAGAACCGGATGCCCGGCTCGCCACAGACTACCGGCTTATCCCGGAAGCGGGGATCCTGGGTGGCATCCTCGCAGATCAGGGGCGCGTCATCGGCGATCAGCTCGGTGCAGAAGCTTTCGGCGCGGGGGATGTCCTGGATGGGATCCGGGCCCGAACGGGATTTGACCCACTGGCGTTCGGCCCCGACCAGGGTGATCAGGGCAAGGCGGGTGCCGAACAGGTGCCGCGTCAGCTCCGTCAGCCGGTCATAGGCCGATTCCGGCCCTGTGCCCATCAGGCCGAGCCGGTCAACGGCGGCCAGCCGACTGTTCTCATCGGGATACGGCGTAGCCATGGCTCCCCACCTCTGACGCGGATGCTGTGTTCATCATTATGGCTGTCTGTCTGCTTGCTCTGAACATTTGTTCAATCTTTTACATTCGTGGCCGTTTTGGCCAATTGTTCCCCCATCACACCCTGATAACGTCAGATCCAGGCAAAGTGCCACGTGATCTGTTGTTGAAGGAGGCCGGGTGCAGCGGGGTCTGACGTTGATCGAACTCATTGTGACCATGGCTCTCATGGCGCTGATCCTGGGGATGGCCATTCCGGTCAGCCGCAGTATCATGGCGTCCAGCGAGCTGACGGCCACCACAAACGCCATGGTGGGGGTTCTGAACGAAGCCCGTGTGCAGGGCATACGTCGCAACCGCACCGTCTGGATCTCTCCCGGGGTGGGGGAAAACGGCACCACGGCCTGGCAGAGCGGCATCCATGCCACTGTCGGCGCTCCGGAGGAGTTCCTGGAGCAGACGGTGTTCCTCAGGGCGGTCAGCACCATCGACGACCGCCTGGTGGTCAGTGTCGACGGCGCCGAGGCCACCCAGGACGCCTTTGGTTTCAGCCCGGAAGGGTATCTGCTCAATGCGGACCGTGTGGACTTTGTGCTGTGCAACAGCATCACGCCGTCGGACAGCCGGCGAGTGCGGATCAACCTGGGTGGCCAGATCGAGACCACGACCATCGAGCGCGAGGAGTGTGACGGGGCATGAGACACCAGCGAGGCCTGACCCTTCTGGAAGTGCTGATCTCGGTTCTGCTGCTCTCGCTTGGGATCCTGGGGGTGGCCGGGCTCCAGCTGCACGCGCTGCGCTCGTCCACGGAGGCGGACCTGCGCACCCAGGCCCGGCTGCACGTGCGCGACATGATCGAGCGGATCCGCATGACCCCGGAGGATCGCGAGGCGTTTGAGGTTACCGAAAACAGCTGCGCCGCGGACAGCCTCCCGGGGGGCAGCGGTTTCGTGGCGGCTGAGATCAACAACTGGTGCCGCACCGTCGCGAACGGTCTGCCCGGCGGGCGCGGCATGATCAGTGTGGATGGCACCGATATCCGGGTGCAGGTGAGCTGGCTGGAGCGCGCGGCCCCGGATTCCCAGGATTTCAGTCAGGACGAGCGCGAGCGTACTGAGTACGGACTGGATGCAACCGTGCGGGAGAACGGCTGATGCCCGGGGAGACTGGCAGCTTGAAAGCACAGGACGGCATGACCCTGGTGGAGGTCATGATCGCCATGGTCCTGGGGCTGCTGGTGCTGATGGCGATCGTCCAGATCTTCGTCGGCCAGCGCCAGACGTTTGCGCTGGCCGAGGCCACCAACCAGGTCCAGGAAACCGGTCGGATCGCCATGGAGTTTCTGTCCCGGGCGGGGCGCAATACCGATTACTGGGGGTGTCTCCAGGATGCCTCCGGACTGGAGAGCAACCTCAATGCGGGCAACGGCCAGTCCGTGGCTTTTGATTTCAGCCACGGGCTGGGCGTCTACAGCGGCCCCATGGACGATATGGATGACCTCAATCCCGTGGCGGATTCGCATGTGCTGGTTTTCCGTGGCGCGGAAGGCGGCGATTCCGCCCGGGTGGATGCGACGGCCAGCAACAGTGGCGGCCTGAGGAGTGATTCCGGGCGCGACCTGACGCGTTACTTCAAGCCCGGGGACCTGATGGTGGTCGCGGACTGCGGGGGTGGCGAGATCTTCCAGGCGACATCCGTGCAGCAGCACCAGGTCCGCCACCAGCCGAGCGCCAATGTGACCCCCGGTAACCGCAACAACCAGCTGCAGACCGACCCGGGCGCCGGCGCCCGGATGATGGGCGTCAGCACCCAGCGCTTCTTCGTGGCCGAGCACGGTGAGGGCCGTTATTCACTGATGATCCAGGAGATCAGAGGGACTACTACCGGTGGAGGTCCGGGCGGTGGCGGTGGCACAACGGCTGAGCTCGGCCCGCCGCGCGAGGTGGTCTCCGGGGTGCGCGCCATGCGCGTACGGCTGGGCCTGGATACGGACGGTGATAACGCGGTTGATGCCTGGGAAGCGCCCCCTGCGCAGGGTGGCGATGAATCCGCTCTCGATGAGGCCATCGGGCTGCGCATCAGCCTTCTGGTGCGCTCTCCGGGCGGTGAAGTGACCGAAGAACCGCAGTCCTACTGCTTCCCGGCATGGCGGGACTGCACGGACAGCGGCGAAGGCCTGGTCAGTGCGCAGGACCGCCATCTCTATCGCGTGTACTCAACGTCGATGACCATCCGCAACCGGCTGACGGAGTGAGGTATGCAGGCGAGCAGCGGAATGCAGCGGCAACAGGGCGCCACATTGATCATGACCCTGCTGGTGCTGCTGGTGGTGTCGCTGCTGGCGATCAGCAGCGCCGAAAGGGCCACCCTGCAGGATCGTATGGTGGGCAGCCAGCGGGATGCGGATATCGCCTTCGAGATGGCCGAGGACGCACTCAGTGAGGCGGAAACCCTGCTCGAAACCGGTCAGGTGACGCCCGCGGATTTCAGCACCCAGGGTCCCTTCTACAGCCAGGGTGAGGCCCCGGACCCCTTCGAGCATGCCACCTGGGAACCCGGTGGCGGCAGCCGCGAGGCCACGGCAACCCACAACCGCTGGGTGCAGGAATACAGCGACGCCACCATTCCCCGGTTCATCATCGAACGCATCGGGCGGATCGGTGACGGCGGCGAGGGCGGCGTTATGGTCGGTGGCCGACAGCAGCTGGCCGCCGGCGGGCAGATGGAAGGCTATCGGATCATCGTGCGCTCACGGGGCGCGACGGGACACAGTGACCGGATCCTTGAAGGCTATTTCGCGGCGGATCTGAGGTGATCCGGTCGCGTCGAACCCGGAAGAACAATGGGCAGGAGCAGGTAATCATGGCGGTAACCGCAGTACGCGACAGAATCCTGACGTATCTGCTCGGAGTCAGTCTGCTGGTTCCGTTGGTGGCAGTGGGGGCGGAAAACAGTGGCTTTGCCCAGTCACCGCTGTTCCTGAATGAACCAGCGGCGGACAGCATGGCGTTTGTGCTGGATGATTCCGCCAGTGCGGATTTTGAGCTGCAGGTTCCCGGCACCCGGCAGGGGGCCCTGGAGAGGGATGGCTTCAGCCGCTGGCTGGGGGAGCTTCTGGACGGCAGCGATGTGAATCTGTTCGAGTCGATCGCCCAGCCGCTGCTCCGCGACATCCGCTATGGTTACCTGTTCGAGCCGGGCCTGGCCGACACCTACGACGGCCGCCGCATCAATCCGGAAATCCACGTCGTGCCTCCACTGGCGAAGTTCGGCTTCCTGCGCTCCGCAGCCTGGAACCCCCAGTTCTACAACCCCGGGGTGGATTACGAGCCCTGGCCCTACCCTGTTCCGGACGGAATGCACACAATGCCCCCGGCCAGCACCAGCGACCCGAAGCTGGACCCGCTGTATGGGCAACGGATGAGCGAGATGCGCTCAGACAGCGGTTTCGCCAACTGGCTCAGGGATGGCGCTGATTTCCTCAGTGATGTGGAGTGCTTCCTGACCTCCTGGTTCACCGACTGTGAGGCGGACCGGCCCATGCTCGATGTGCAGTATCGGCCCTTCACGGTATCCGGTGAGCTGCGTGATGCGGTCAAGGGGGTTCTGGACTCGGCGGGTTCCTCGATCAAGGAGAGCACGCTGGGCCTCAGTCCCGGCTCGACATTCCTTGACCGGAGTGCCTGTGAGATTGATGAATTCCGCAATGACTTCGGCACCGTTGTGGGCGAAGAGACCCTGTTCAACCAGAACAGCGTCTGTATGCCGCATGTGCAGGCGAGTTACTACGTGCCCCAGAAGACCGGCTCCTACCGCTGGGAGGGCGACCTTTTCGGTGTTCTCGGAGAAGGGCAGTGCGGCAGCCGGCAGAGTGATGACTTTGTTGAGTTCATTGAGAACTTTGATCAGGAGGCACTGCGGTTCGAGGACGCGCAGGGCAACCAGTTCCCCGGGGCCCTGGCGCCTGACGGCACCTGCCTGCGGCGGGTGAATCTGAGCGATCCGGATGCCGTCCGGGACTTTGTGCAGGAACGCTACGGCCGCACCTACGAGGAAGAGCTCCAGAACTTCGCCAACTGGTTCACCTACCACCGGCGCCGCCACCAGTCCCTGAGAGCGGCACTGGGGGAGACGGCGGTGCGGGTGGACAACCTGCGTGGGATGCCGGTGCTCACCAACAGCGCCTCCGGGGATCTGCCCCTGTACGACCTGCAGGACCGTTCCGGGGACGGCGGGCTGGACCAGTTCCTGGCGCAGATCTACACGGGTTATAACGGCGCTACGGATGAGCGGACAGCGCCCCTGCGCAGCACCCTCAATCACGTCGGGGAGCAGTTTGAGCGCAGCGACGACAATGCCCCTGTGACCGCCTCCTGCCAGCAGAACATCGCGGGCCTGTATTCGGACGGCTACAGCACCGATGGCACGGTCAGTGCCGTGGGCAATGCCGATGGCGGCGCCGGTGAGCCCTTTTCCGACGGGGCCAGGGGAACCCTGGCCGACGTTGCCTGGAACTATTACGACGAGCTTGAGGTCCCCGGCCTGGAAGACGGCAATGTACCGGTTCCCGATGCCTGCAGTGAGCGTAACCCCGCGGGCTGGCTGGACTGCAACCGCGACCTCCACCTCAACACCTTCGGGGTGACCACCGGCCACCAGGGCGCCAATGTCTGGGGCTGGCCGATGCCCGGCACGGACGATGGCTATGAGCGGCGCAGGAATGCGCACCAACAGCCGCCCCAGTGGTGGCCGGTCTCCACGGATCGCCCGGGTGACAACCCCGGCAGCGCCGCCCAGCGGGATGATCTCTATCACGCTGCGGTCAATGGTTTCGGGGAGCTGTTCAGTGCGGATGATGCCGTGAACGCCGCCTCTTCGCTCAACAATGCCCTCAACCGCCCGAGCACTCTCAACGCCTGGGAGTCCGCCGCAACGCCCGAGGTGGTTGAGATCTCGCAGCGCGAAGGACTGGTCTACAGCGCCTCCTTCAACCCCCGTGACTGGGAAGGGCGACTGACCGCCCGGCGCGCGGATCTCACCGCGACCGACAGTGATGACCCGCAGGACCAGGTCCTGGGGGAAGTCCTGTGGGATGCGGGCACGGTCCTGGATGAACGCGATCTCCAGAGCAACCCACGCACCATCCTCACGGCCGGTGCCGACGGGGAGCCCGTGGCGTTTGAGCCGGGCAATCTTGATCAGCTGCCCGATGAGGCGCGGGATGACCTGAAAGCCGGCGAAGCCACCGCCGAGGATCGCATTGCGTACCTGGCGGGCCGGCGCAGCCTTGAGGGTGAACGGTTCCGCGAGCGCGGCGGTCGTCTGGGCGATATTGTCCACTCGAATCCGGTCCATGTGGGCCGGCCTGCCATGGGGTGGCCGGACGAGGCGCCCTACGGCACAGCGGATGACCGCTACTCGGATTACCTGGCTGACCAGCGGGACCGGGAGCGGACCATCTACGCGGGTGCCAATGACGGCATGCTGCACGCCTTTGATGGCACGCCGGACGAGTCCGGCGGCGGTGAGCGTTTCGCCTATATTCCGTCCTTCGCCTTTGATGGGGCCGAAAGCCGCGGTTTCAGCTATTTCACGTCACCGGAATACCAGCACCGCTACAGTGTGGATCTGGCACCGGCGGTCTCCGATGCCCACATCCAGACGGATCCGGATGCCGGCAGTGAATGGCACTCGGTGCTGGTGGGCGGCATGCGCACCGGTGGCCGGGGTCTGTTCGCACTGGATGTCACGGATCCCGATGTGGCCAGTTCCGACTCGCCTGAGGACCTGCTCCTGTGGGAGTTCCAGCATCAGGACCTGGGGACCCTGAACAAGCCCGTGAACATCGTGCTCATGCCCTGGGATGACGGCCACGAGTGGGTGGCGGTATTCGGCAATGGCTATAACGCGCCCAGTGGCCGGTCCGGCGTCTTCATGCTGCGCCTGGAAGGGGGGCTGGACGGCGAATGGAGCGAGGGCACGGATTACCGCTTCATCGAGACCGGCGGCGATGGACTGCCGGGCGTGACCTCGGATGTGACACCGGTTGATACCGACCGTGACCGGGTACCGGACCGGCTCTATGCCAGCGACCGCGAGGGCCGCATCTGGGTGCTGGTGGAGAACAGTGGCAGCTGGGTTGCCAAAGACGAGCCCCTGTTCCGCGCCCCGGGAGGCCAGCCGATCACTACCGGCGTAACGGTGACCGGCAACCGCTTTGTGCCGGATGAGGACAGCAATGCCCCGAACCTGCTGGTGTTCTTCGGCACCGGCCAGTACCTGAGTACCGGCGATCTGGGCGACACCACCACCCAGTCCTTCTACGGGGTCTGGGACCATGGTGGCACGGGAATCAGCAGGGATCAGCTGCAGGCCCAGGATCTGACCGAATCCGTCGCCGGGCAGACCCGGACCCGCAGCCTCAGCGGCGATGACGTGGGCTGGGGCCGCAACCCCACCGACGACCACGGCTGGTACTTTGACTTTGATACCCGCATCGGTGAACGGGTGGTGGAGCGGCCCAGGCTGCGCAATGGTCAGCTGCGGTTCAACACCACCATACCGGAGACGGATCCCTGCTCGGCCGGTGGCAGCAGCTTCCGCATGTTCGTGGACCTGGACGGCTCCAACCCGGACGAGCCGAACGTGGATGAGGACAATGACGGCGAGCTCGAGGAAGAGCCCAACGCGGGCACCGAGCATGATGACGGCCTGCTCAGCGGTGGCAGTGACCTGCTGGACGTGCAGGTGGATAACGCCACGGACCAGGAAAAGGATGAGGAGACCCGGGTCACCCGGACCAGCGAACCCGCCATTCGGCGTGGCCGGCTGGGCTGGCAGGAGCTGGTCCGCCCGCGCTGAGCCTCAGCCGTAGCCCCAGAGCAGGGCCAGGTTCAGTGACGGCAGCATGTCCGGTACCAGGGTGCTTTGGACGCGGTACTCCTCCACGCTGGTATCGCGCCGCAGTGGCCCCAGATAACGCTTGCCCTGGGCGTTGAACACCGCCTGGGCAATGGGTGAGCGCGGGCTGCGGCGCCTGTGGGTGACCAGCCCTGTCTCACCATTGGCCAGCTGCACCAGCACGCCCGGCGGGTAGGGGGTGAGCTGGTGGAACACCGCCTCATAGACAATCTGGTGGGGGTCCTCCGCCATGGATTCCAGGATCTCATCCATGGCGTGGTCCGCCCGGTAGCGGTTGCGGTAGGCGCGCTTGGTGATCATGGCGGTATAGCGCTCCGCCAGGGACAGCACCTTGGCCTCCACCAGAAGCTCGCTGCCGCTCAGGCCCTGCGGGTAACCCGTTCCATCAAAACGCTCATGGTGCTGCTCCACGATCCGTATCAGCACCTCCTGGTTGATGCCGGCCTTGCGCAGGGCGCTGGCACTGAGCTCCGGGTGTTTCTCGATCACCCGGCGCTGCTCGTCGGTCAGTTTCCGGTTGGAGTTGTTGAGCTTGTCCAGGTACGGCAGCAGGGTGATGTTCGCGCTCAGCGCGGCCTGAAGCAGCAGCAGGGTCCGGGTGTCGTCCAGTTCGAAGTGGTAGGCCGCCAGCCAGCAGATGATGGCGTAGAACAGGGTCTGCTCATAGGCCGTGGGCTCCACCGCATAGACGTGCACCAGGCCGATGCAGGCGTCCGCGTCCTGCTGGCACAGGCTCTGGATGCGCCGGGCCAGGTGTTCCAGGCGCTCACTGGCGCGGGCGTCCGCGTTCATGATCCGCTCCAGGGTCTGCTCCAGTTCGTAGAGCAGGATCGAATACTCGGCGAAGGGGCTGAAGCGTGGCGTGGTATCGTTCTTCTGGCGCTTCTCCGCCTGGCGCTGGGGCGGCTCGTACATGCCCCGTTCATAGAGCCGCTCAAGCTGCCATTCGTTCTGGATGACATACCCCTGGGCCACCAGCAGGTTGCCGGTCTCGTCATAGACCGGCCAGGGCAGTGGCTTACCCACGGTTAGCAGCCCCGGAGCGAGCCGTACCAGATCGGACATCGAATACCTCGTCGGAATACGTCAGGTGTGACAATAAAGCACAGAGGCAATAAAGCACAGACCGGCGCTGGAATCACGCCTCACAGGTTGGCCGGGTTCTCAGTCTCAGCCAAGCCCGGATCCGGCGTGACAGGGCATCCACCCCGATGTTGAGCAGGGCCGTGATCAGGATCAGCACCATGGCCCGGTCAAAACGGATCTCCTGGATCGCCCCTTCCACGTAGAAGCCCAGTGTGGTGATGCCGAGAATGCCCAGGATGGCCGTCTCGCGCATGATGATCTCCCAGCGGTAGAACAGGAACGCCAGGAAGGGCGGGTAGACCCGGGGCACCAGCTCCCAGGCATAGCGGTTGAAGCCGGTGGGCGCCCCCTTGCGCAGGGGCACCTCATCGCTCATGCGCCCGACCAGGTGGCCGATGATGCCACCGTTGTGCAGGGCCAGCGCCACCACTGCCGGCAGCATGGACGGGCCCCAGAGCTGGAGCAGGATGTAGGCCAGCATGTACTCGGGCGTGGAACGGGCAATGACCAGCAGCACATGGCCGCTGGTGCGCCGCACCGGGCCGCCGAAGTGGGTGGCGATCAGCGGGAAGGCCAGCAGCGCCAGAACTCCGGTGGCCACCAGCGCCATCTGGGTCAGCAGCAGCGTGTTCCAGATGCCGGGCAGGGCCTGGTTGGCCAGTATGTCCATCAGCCAGGGCTGGAACCCCTCCCAGCCCTCGCCGTTGCGCAGCGGGTGGGGCACGATGTCCTCGGTGAAGAAACGCGTCACGTTCCCCCACATGATGGGCATTCCCTCGCCCAGGAAGAAGGGCGCTGCCACCAGGTAGACCGGCACCAGGCGTGGCCGGAGCCAGAGCCGCATGGTGGCGATCAGCACGTAGAACACCAGCAGCAGCGCACCCACCTGGGAGTAGAACCCCTGGGCAAAGGCGGCCTCGAGGTGGAATCCCAGTGTGGGCAGCCCGATGAACCCGAGGATCGCCGAGGAGCGCAGCCCGCACTCCAGCCGGTAGGCCGTGTAGGTCCGCAGGTGCGGCCAGGCCTCGGGCACCTGGGTGAACAGGTAGCGCGCCATACGGCCGCTGCCTTTCGGGATGGCGCGCGCCGGCAGCGGGTCGGCCTCGTCGATGATCTCCGAGTACACCTTGGCGAAGATGCCCGCGAAGGGGATGGCAATGGCCAGAACGCCCGAAAGCGGGTGAATCCCGAGGCACTGAAGAAAGATCAGCGCCCAGAAGATCTCATGGATGGAGCGGATAAAGGCACAGAAGACCCGGATCAGGCGTGAACTGAACAGGGTCGTGAGGAAGAAGCCCGCAACGGCGCCGAGTGCGACGCCCGTGAAGGCGTAGGCAATGGTCCGCGTGAAGGCGGTCAGCAGCGCGTCCGTCGCCGTCAGATCCGGTGTCAGCAGCCCCTTGAGCAGTCGCTGGAGCTCCTGCCAAGGGTTCAGGGTGGTGACCGCCAGGTCCGCGAAGGGCAGGCAGGCCAGGGCGATGCCGATGAAGGTGAGCGTGACGACGCCGGTTCGGGATCGAAGCATGTCAGTACAGTGGCTGCAGATCGGCGGTGGTCAGGCGGCTGCTGGGCTCATCCAGCGCGATGTGGCCGTCCTGGATACCGATCACACGGTCCGAATACGCCAGTGCCAGGTCCACATCGTGCAACGCGATGACCGAGGTGGGGTAGTCCTGTGTCAGCGCGTCCATGACGCGGCGGGCCAGGGGGCCATCCAGCGCGGATACCGGCTCGTCCGCCAGCAGCATGTCACCCTGCTGGTAGAGTGCCCGCGCTACGGCGGTACGCTGGCGCTGGCCTCCGGAGAGTTCGCCGGCCGGTTCGCGCAGCTTGTCCGCCAGTCCCAGCGTCTCCAGGATCGCGTGCACCTCCTGCCGGGGTTTTCTCAGTGGCAGCAACAGGTTCAGCAGGCTGTAGAAGATGGAATGGCGGTCCAGCTGCCCCATGTAGACGTTGTGGAACACCGAGAGGGTATCCACCAGACCCAGCTCCTGTGGCAGGAAGGCCGTTTTCGGCCCCGCCTCGTCATACAGCAGGCTCAGCAGCGTCGACTTCCCGGCGCCACTGCGCCCTACCAGCGCTACCCGCTGGCCGGGCGCCAGACTGAGCGTGAGCGGGCCCAGGACCCGCTCGCCGCCATAACTCGCCGAGAGATTGCTGACGTCCAGTCCTGCCATCAGTCAAGCAGGCCCGTTTCCTCGCCAACTCGCTTGATCGTCTCGTAATCGTCGTTGCTGGCGGGGATGAACGAGGAGCGCGGGAAGCTTTCCAGAAGCTCAGGGTTCTCCATGTTCAGCAGTGCCTGCTGGACACGCTCCTTGAAGCCGTCACCGAAACGTTCGTTGACGTCACCGCGGATGGTCCACTGGTAGTCCGGGTAAGTGGGCGAGGTCCAGATGATCTGCACCTGGTCCGTGTCGATCTCGTTGTTCTCGACCATCTTGTCCCAGACGGTGTAGTTCAGCACGCCGACCTGGTAGGCGCCGGATTCCACCAGCTTGGCGGTGCGGGTGTGGTTGCCACTGAAGCCGACGCGGCTGAATACCTCGCCGGGGGCAGAGCCGAAGCGCTCACGGATGTAGTGCTCGGGCATGAGTCGCCCGGATGTGGAGCCCCTTGAACCGAATGTCAGGGTCTTGCCCTTCAGGGCCTCGGGGAGTTTACCCTCAGTCGGCTCGATGCCGGTGCTTTCGTGGGCGATGAAATAGCTGCGGAATTCCTGGTCCTCAGCACCCTGGGCAATGGCTTCTGACCCGGGTACGGCCTGACGGGCACGAACCCCGGACAGCCCCCCGAACCAGGCCAGCTGCACCTGGTTGTTGCGGAAGGTCGTTACCGAGGCCGCATAGGATTTCACCGGGATGAACTGGACCGGCACATCCAGCTCATTCTCCAGATAGTCGGCAACCTTCGAGAAACGCTCTTCCAGGCTGGTTTCATCCTCATCCGGGATGGCCGTGAAATAGAGAGTCGATTCCGCCATCGCTGGCGCCGCCATCATCAGGGCGGCAAGCAGGCCGGTTATCCATCGCATTGTTCTGTCTCCTTGATTACTGTCGTGTCGCAGGTAACGTACATTCATACGCCCGGGGCAATGCCCGCGTTCATTCTGTAGGAGCGAGCCTGCTCGCGATGGTCTCGGGCATCGCTTGCGAAAAGCTCCTGCAGCAGGAGGTTGAACCCGTTGCACATCACGCTCATCACCCCCGCCCCGCGCGGGAGCCGCGCGGGCAATCGGGCGACCGCCGAGCGCTGGGCGCACCTGCTGCGCGCTGCGGGCCACCGGCCACGCATTATAACGGAATACGATGCCGAACCCACGGACCTGCTGGTGGCGCTGCACGCCTGGCGCAGTAGCGAGTCGGTGCGCCAGTACCGGGCGCATGCTCCCACGGGGCCCCTGATTGTGGCGCTCACCGGCACGGATATCTACCGCTTCCAGCAGACGCACCCGGAGGCCACCCGTTACAGCATGACGGAGGCGGATGCCCTGATCGGGCTGCATGAGCGGGTGGCGGATGATATTCCGAAAGAATTCCATAATCGCCTGCATACGATCTTTCAATCGGCCCAGCCGCTGCCCCGGCGCCAGCCTCCGGTACAGTCCCGGTTCGATGTGGTGGTCATTGGCCACCTGCGGGACGAGAAGGACTCCCTGCGCGCGGCCCGGGCAGCCCGCGAGCTGCCGGCGGAGTCCCGGCCCAATGTCATCCAGCTGGGCCGGGCGCATAATGAGCAGTGGCAGGCGCTGGCGGAACAGGAGGCGCGGGAGAACCCGCGCTTTGACTGGAAGGGCGAGCTGCCCCGCTGGCAGGTGCGCCGGCACATGGCCAAGGCGCGGCTGATGGTGATCAGCTCGGTGATGGAAGGCGGCGCCAACGTGGTCTCCGAGGCCTGCGTGGCGGGCCTGCCGGTGATTGCCTCGGATATTCCCGGCAATGTGGGGCTGCTTGGCCCGGACTATCCCGGTTACTATCCGGTGGAGGACACGGGTGCCCTGCGCAGGCAGTTGCTGCGCGCTGAACGCGAGCCGGCGTTTCTGGAGGCTCTGCGCGCCGGTGTGGACAACCGCGCCCCGCTGTTCCGCCCGGAAGCTGAACAGGCCGCCCTGGAACGGGTGGTCAACGCCGTGCTGCACCCCTACGGTAAAACGGATACGTAACACATCCCCTGTAGGAGCTTGCTCGCAAGCGATCCCTGCGACCATCGCGGGCAAGCTCGCTCCTGCAGACGACGCACAGCGACGGAGAACCTGCGTGATGAACGACCGCGAAAGCCTGATCCATGCCCTCCACCAGACCCGTGACCGCGTGAAGGATCTGGTCTGCAGCCTGCGCGAGGACCAGCTCAGCGTGCCCTATCACCCGGGCGTGAACCCCCCGGTCTGGGAGATGGGCCACTCCACCTTCTTCTACGAGGTGTTCGTGCTCAACTGGCTGGACGGCACGCCCAGCTATGATCCGTCCATGGACGAACTCTGGGACTCCTTCCATATGGATCACGAGGACCGCTGGTCGAAGACGCTGTTCCCCTCGCGTGATGACACCCTCACCTACATGGACACCATCATCCAGCGCATGGAAGACCGCATCCGCAACGAGTCGCTCACGGACGAGGCGCTGTACCTGTACCGTTACGCCATCTACCACCAGAACATGCACGTGGAGTCCATGACCTGGTGCCGCCAGACCGTGGGCTACCCGGCCCCGCCGTTCGCGGAGCCCCAGGGCTTCACCGGCGAGGGCGTGGATCAGGAGGCGCGCGGTGACACGACCATTCCGGCAGGGCGCTATCTCATTGGCCTGCCCGGCAACCGTGAGACCGATGCCTACGCCACCGAGGACTTCGGGTTCGACAACGAAAAACCGGCCTTCGAGGTGGACCTTCCGGAATTCAGCATCTCCCGGACCCTGGTCACGAACGGTGAGTTCCAGAAGTTCGTGGAAGAGGGCGGTTACGAGCGCCCCGAGTTCTGGAGCCAGGGGGGACGCAAGTGGCTGGAGCGTGAGATCAACCTGAACTTCGGCACTGGCGAGCCGCCGCTGATGGGCACCCAGACGCAGCCGTTCCACTGGCGCAAGCGCGATGGCCGCTGGTACGAGCGCGTCTTTGACCAGTGGCTGCCGCTGGAGCCGGGGCACCCGGTGAAGCAGGTCAGTTACTGGGAAGCGGAGGCCTTCTGCAACTGGGCTGGGCGGCGGTTGCCCACCGAGTACGAATGGGAAGTGGCGGCCCTGGCCAACAGGCCGGGCGAGGCGCGCCGGCGTTATCCCTGGGGCAACGAGATGGATCCGGCGAAGCTGGACATGGATCAGCGCTACATGGGGCGCGTGCCGGTGACGGCGTTCGCCCAGGGCGAGAGCCCCTTCGGGTGCCGGCAGATGCTGGGCACGGCCTGGGAGTGGACGAGCAACCAGTTCTTCCCTTATGACGGGTTTTCCGTGGACATGTACCCGTTCATGTCGACGCTGCAGTTCGGTACGCACAAGACCACCAAGGGCGGCGGGTGTGCGGCGTCGTCGATGCTGATTCGCGGGACTTACCGGCAGGCTTACCATCCGGATCGGTGTGATGTTTATACCGGGTTCCGGACCTGTGCGTTGTCTCAGGACTGAGAACTGGTTCGGGGCAGGCGCTCGGGTAGTGTTTTACGGGAATCGCTATGAATCCATCCATGGACGCTGCGCGGTCGCCATCCCTGGCGACCGAGCTTCCCGTAAAACACTACCCGACCACCTGCTTTCAGACCTTCATGGTGTACGAGACCTTTTTCTATGACCGACTTCTATGAGTCTGATGAGCAGTTGGGCCAGTACATGGACTTCCACTACGGCCCCGAGCACTTCGGCGTACCGAACTTCCCGAAAGCCTGTGCCGAGCGCTGCCTGCAAGCCAAACCCCGGGGCGAACGGGCCCTGGATCTGGGGTGTGCCACCGGGCGCAGTACCCTGGAGCTGGCCAGGGGTTTTGGGCATGTTCTGGGCATGGATCTCTCGCACCGGTTCATTGATGCGGCGGAGCGGCTGTGCCGGGATGGGGAGCTGAGCTACCGGCTGGTTGATGAAGGCGAGATCGGGCACAGCGAGACGGCTTCTCTTGCCTCCATGGGGCTGACCGAGGAGGCCAGCCGGGTGTCTTTCGAAGAGGGTGATGCGGGCAACCTGGGGCCGGAGTACAGCGGTTACGATCTGATCTTCGCCGGCAACCTCATCGACCGCATGCCCAACCCCGGCCCCTTCCTGGGCGGGCTGCGGGAGCGCCTCAATCCCGGCGGCCTACTGGTGGTGACTTCTCCCTACACACTGCTCCCCGAGTTCACACCGTGCGCGAACTGGATCGGTGGTTATTACGGGGCCGATGGTGAGCCGGTGACGGTGCTGGATGGCATGCGGGCCCACCTGGAACCCGGCATGCGGCTGGCCGCCGAGCCGGAGGACGTACCCTTCGTGATCCGCGAGACGCGGCGCAAGCACCAGCATACCCTGGCCCAGCTGACTGTCTGGGAGCGGGTGGACTGAGTCCGCTCAGAAGGGCCAGTTCGTAACCAGAAGGTAGAGGGCCCCGGCGGCCGCGAGGCCGGCCCCGAGGATGACGAGCCCGTCCCGGGTGCTGATGCCGATGGCCGCCAGCGTGATCGCCAGTGCGGGCGCGGCGGCTGCAAACGGGATCAGTTCCAGCGGGATCATGGTCAGTCCGGAAACCGCGCAGGCCAGGAAGATCAGGCTGTTGGCCCAGGGGTGGGTGAGCAGTGACAGGCGGTGCGAGAACAGGCGGTCGATACGGCGTGTCACGGGCTGGGCACGGTCAATGGCCCGGATCAGGTTCTGCCTGTGGATGCTGAGCTCGCGCAGGCGCCGGGGGACCCACGGGGAACGCCGGCCCAGGCTGCCCTGGATGGCGATCAGGAAGATCAGGATGCCGCAGACGCTGGGTACGCCCGGTATCGCGCCGGTGGGCAGGAGCGCGAGCAGTGCCGGGGCCAGCAGCAGTGGCCCGAAGCCGCGGGATTCCAGGGCGGTGATGAGCGTGTCCACCGGCACCTGTTCCGTGTCCGTCTGCGCACGGACCCTCAGGAGGACATCCGTGATCCCCATCGATTGGCTCATGCTGGCAACCGTGCTCCACCCCAGTGACTATGCGGAAATCCTACACGTTTTGGATGGCTGCAGCATGAGTGTTCCATTAACAGCCATCAGGGGTTGAGAAGGATCGGCTCCAGCGCCTCGCCCTGTTCCTTTACCCGGCCGATGATGGCCGTCTCCGGATAGCCCAGGGCTCTGAGTTCGGCAACGCAGGCTTCCGCGTTCGCCGCGGGTACGCTCGCCAGCAGGCCACCGGCAGTCTGCGGATCGAAGGCCAGCGGGTAGCGGGGATGGTTCACCACCTCCTCCTGGTTGCGGATGGCGCGGCGCAGGCGCACGTTGGCCGGCTGCAGTGAGCTGAGGATGCCGGAGGCGGCGGTTTCCTCGGCGCCGGGCAGCACCGGTATGGCGCTCAGGTCCAGCTCCGCGTCCACGCCCGAGGGGCGGGTCATTTCCACCAGGTGGCCGAGCAGGCCGAAGCCGGTCACATCGGTGCAGGCCTGGGCACCGTGTTCATGGATGCAGCGGGCCGCCTTCTGGTTGGAGACCCGCATGGAGGCCAGGGCCGCGTCGATCCAGCGTCCCCTGGCCTCCAGGCGCGGATGGGCGGCGAACAGGGTGCCGGTGCCGACGGGCTTGGTCAGGATCAGCACGTCCCCGGGCTTCATGCCGCCCTTGCTCATGACGGTGTCCGGGTCAATGTAGCCGTTGGCCGCAAAGCCCAGTGCCAGTTCCTTGCCTTCGCCGGTGTGGCCACCGACCAGGGCGCAGCCGGCCTCGTTCAGGGTTTCCACGGCGCCGGCCATCATCTGGTAGACCACATCCTCCACCTTGGATTCCAGCCCGTAGGGCACGGTCGCCACGGCGGTGGCGCTCTGGGCCTCGGCGCCCATGGCGAAGAGATCGCCAAGGCTGTGGTTGGCGGCGACCTGGCCGAAGATGTAGGGGTCATCGATGAAGGCGCGGAAGAAATCCACGGTGTGCACCATGGCCATGCCCTCCGGCACCCGCACCACGGCGGCGTCGTCCGGGGCGTGCAGGCCCACCAGGACGTCGTCCCGCTCGATGGGCTGGAGGCTGTTCAGCGCCCGTGAGAGCACGGTGCTGCCCACCTTGGCGCCGCAGCCGCCGCAGCGCATGGCCACGGCGGAGATGGCCTGCTGGGCTTCCTCACTGCTCAGGGCAATACCCGAAGTGGGGTCGTCCTTGCTGTCCTCGCTCATGGCCGGGAGGTTGTTGAACTTCGCCATGAAACGCCGGTCGATCCAGTCCTTCCAGCGCCATACCCACTCTCCGGCGAACCCGATGGGCCCGCGCGAGGCCACGGCATACTGGTCCCCGGTGCTGATCAGGGCTAGCCACTGTTTCTGCGGGTGGTAGTCCTTCAGTGTCTTGCCGTGCACGGCCCGGCGCAGGTTCTCCGCCAGCGGCTTGCCCTGGCGTACGGCAAAAACGCCGGCCTTCTCGCGCGGGTGGTTGATCATGGTGGCGATGTCGCCGGCCGCAAAGATGTTGGGGTCGGTAACGGTCTGCAGGGTATCCCTCACCTTGATGAAGCCACCCTCGTCCAGTTCCAGCCCTGTGCCGGTCAGCCATTCCGCGCCGCCGGCCTGGGTGACCCAGAGGACTTCATCCGCCTCGAAGGTCTCGCCGCTGGAGGCAACCAGCTGGCGGTCGTTGACCTGATTGATCCGCGTTTTTTCGTGAACGTTCACGCCTCTTTCCTGCAGAACGGACTCGAAACGGCGCCGAACCCCACCGTTGTGCGTGGGCAGGAGCTGCTCGGAGGCGTTGAACAGGTGAAACCGGGCGGCCTCGGGGTCCCTGCCCATGGCGCTGAGTTCATTGCGCAGGCGGTACTGCATGGCCAGCGTCAGTTCCACGCCGCCGGCACCCCCGCCCACGACGGCCACATTGAGTTCGCCCTGGTGATTCTCCATGCGCTCCAGCAGCGATTGCCAGCGGTTGTTGAACCGGTTGATGGGTTTGACCGGCACGCTGTGGTCCTCGGCCCCGGCCACCTGGTCCACGCGCGGGGTGGAGCCGATGTTGATGGAGAGCAGGTCGTAGGGGATGGACGGGCGGTCGCGGCAGATGACGCGCTGGTTGGTGCGGTCGATGTCGATGGCTTCGCTGCGGTAGAAGCGGGCACCGGCGAACTCGGCCAGGCGGCTGAGGTCGATGTGGACGTCGTCGTAGCTGTAGTGGCCGGCGATGTAGCCGGGGAGCATGCCGGAGTAGGGGGTGTGGGTGTCGCGGCAGATGAGGTTGAGGCGCACGCCCGGGATGGGGTTCATGGCGAAGTTGCGCAGTACGCCCACGTGGCTGTGGCCACCGCCGATGAGGACGATGTCGCGGAGTACTGGCTGGTCTGGTTGGTCCATTGGTGCCTCATCTGTGGATTGCTTTTGGTCCGGGGCGGTGCCAGCGGGGGTTCCTTCACGGGAATCGCCACAAGTACGTCCCTGTAGGCTGCTCTTCCGCCATCCCTGGCTCCAGAGCTTCCCGTGAAGGAACCCCCGCTACCACCTTGCAGCAGGGATCCGGCCGTTATTTACGTAAGGTAAGTGCCTGAAGTTCGCAACCTGATTCCTGGCACTGTTAAAAGCGCCACGGAATCACCCGGCGCGCTATGGTATCAATGCCCTTCGCGATACAGCGACAGGGAGAGATATCGCATGAGGCAGGCCTTTTCCGCGGTGGCTGTGCTGATCCTGCTGGTGCTGGCGACACCACTGCAGGCGCAAAGTTACTACATCGGTGTGAACGGTGGCTATTCCGATTTCCGGGACACGCGCTTCGCCTATGGTGACGGCGGGGACACCCGGGTGATCGGCTCCTATGAAGGGGGTGAGACGGTCTCGGTGAGTATCGGGCGGGCGTCCGAGGGCAGTAGCACCTTCAATGGCCGGACGGAACTTGAGCTCGGCTTCCAGAGGGATCGCGTGAGCAGCATGGTCTTTGATGACACCACCAACGAGGAGCCGGCCGTTGATGATGATCCGGTGATTGATGAGGAAACCGGCGAAGTCGAGCAGGAGGGCAGCCGCGACCGGGTGAGTGATGTGTCGGGTCAGTCCGAGGCGGCGTTCGGGTTTGCCAATGCCATCGGGGACTTCAGTCTGACCAGCAGCACGGCACTGGTTGGCGGCTTCGGGTTTGGTCTGGCGGAGGTGAATTTTGATCAGCACAGCGCACGGGGGCGTGGCGTTGTGATGGATGAGAGTGACATTACCTATGGCTACCAGCTGATCGGCGGTGCTGTCTGGCAGCCATTCAGTGTGCTGGATCTGGAAGTGTCCTACCGGTATCGCTCCTGGGAGGACATCAGCATGGAGGCCACCAACGGCGTTAAGAGCAATTTCTCGATGCGCTCCCATAATCTGGTCGGAAGTCTGCGGCTGCGGTTTTAATCCGGGCGGGAACTGCTAGTCTGGAAAGCAGTATGCGAAAACCGGAAGGATGGTAATGGTCTGGCTCAAGTCGTTTGTGGCTGCGTTTCTTGCGACCCTGGTGTTCCACCAGGGTGTGTTTGGTCTGCTGTATCTCGCCGAGGTGGTCCCCGCCGCGCCCTACAACATGGAGCCAAGGGCGCCCCTGGGCGTGCCGGCGGTCATTTCGCTGGCGTTCTGGGGTGGGCTCTGGGGCCTGCCGCTGTGGGCGGTGGTCCGGCACATGGGCTCGCTGGGCTACTGGGGTGTTTCGCTGGTGTTCGGCGCCGTTCTGCCCACGGCTGTCGCCATGCTGGTGGTCTTCCCGCTCAAGGGGCTGGATGTATCCGCGGCCACCTGGATGGGCGGGCTCATCCTCAACGGTGCCTGGGGCATCGGCACCGCGCTGTTCATGGTCCTGATGGGTGCCCGCCGCAAGCCGGCAGACGCCCTGTAGGAGCAAGCTTGCTCGCGATGACCTCTGGTATCGCCTGCAAGCAGGCTCCTGCGGTACTACCGGGCGCACCGGTAGGCGGTGCCACTGACCTCCGGCGTGATGCTTCCCTCATCGTGCTGCCAGACCACATGGGTGGCGTCCCGCTTCGCGGCACTTTCCAGCGCACGGTTGCGGGCGGCGGCCATGGCCTCGCCCTCGGACCAGTGGAAGCCCGAGGAACTGCCGTAGACAGATCCCAAAGGCTCACAGCCCTTCACCTCGGAAGGGTGGGCTTCCACAATCCGCGCCGCCTCCGGGCTGACACTGGCGGCGCAGCCCGCCAGTAATCCAGTGGCTGCGATCAGTGCCGTCAGTTGTCGTGCTATTCCCATCCCAAACTCCTCAGCCACCTGCAATCGCTACCCTGTAGGAGCGAGCTCTGCTCGCGATAGACCTCGGATCGCTTGCAAGCAAGCTCCTACACCCTGAGCATGTTCTTCCGCTGTAGGAGCGGCCATGGCCGCGATCCGACCGCCTCACACGCAGGCCGCCCCCGCATAACGGTTGCCTTGATAACACGTTTCCCCGCTGAGCCGCTATGCTGATGGTAATACAGTAACCGAGTCAGGAGTGCAGGATGACGCATACCGGCGTGGTACTGACCGGCGGCGGCGCCCGGGCCGCCTATCAGGTGGGCGTATTGCGGGCGATCTCGGATATGTATCCCGGCAGCGGCTACCCGTTTGACGTGGTGGTTGGCACCTCGGCAGGGGCGATCAACGCGGCGGCGCTGGCCGGGGGTGGCAGTATCTTCCGGCACAACGTGAGCCAGCTGGAAAACATCTGGGCGAACCTGAGCGTGGATCAGGTCTACCATGCCGGGTCCTTTGCCATCATGCGCAACATGAGCCGGGTGGCGCGCAAGCTGATCTCGGGCGGTGAACAGCGTCACAGCCTGTCCCTGCTGAACAATGAGCCGCTGCGCCAGCTTCTGGAGAAGGAGCTGGACTTTGATGCCATCCACGAGACCATCGAACAGGGGCACCTGCGTGCGCTCGGGCTCAACGCCTGCGGCTACACCACGGGTCGCAACCTGTGCTTCTTCGAAGGGAGCACGGACGTCACCAGCTGGAGCAACGGGCAGCGCGCTGGCTCACGCACAGAGCTGACACTGGATCACGTGATGGCCTCATCCGCGATCCCCACGCTGTTCGAGCCGGTGCACATCAACCGGGAATACTTCGGCGATGGCGTGACCCGGCAGATCGCCCACATCAGCCCGGCAATCCGGCTTGGCGCGGAAAAGGTGGTCATCATCGGCGTCAGTGGCAACAGCCAGAGCGAACCCAGGCGCCCGGAGCATCCGGCGGTGCCAACCTTCGGGCAGATCATGAGCCATGTGTTCAACGGGCTCTTCCTGGACACCCTGGATTACGACATCGAACGCCTGGACCTGATCAACCGGCTGGTCGAGCTGATTCCGCAGGAGGCGCTGACCGGGGCGGGCCTGGACCTCAAGCCGATTGAGCTTCTGGACATCTCACCCAGCCAGCCGCTGGAGGATATTGCGGAGCAGTACATGGACGGTCTGCCCACCATTCTGAGAACCCTGGCGGGGGTGCCGGAGGACGGGAACGTCTCCGGCGCCAGCCTGGGCAGCTACCTGCTTTTCGATCACCGGTTCTGCCGGGACCTGATCGAACTGGGATACAAGGATGCCCAGGCCCAGAGCGACGAGATCGCCCAGTTCTTCGGCACCGGCAACCTGTAGGAGCGGCCACGGCCGCGATCCGAGCATGATTCATGGCCGCGACAACCGCCGCTGTAGCGGCTCCTACTTGAAGCGGGAAAAGTCCGGTGCCCGCTTTTCACTGAAGGCGGTAAAGGCTTCGGTGGCTTCCGGCGACTGCAGACGTTCCGCGAACCGCTGGCCCTCACGCGTCATGGCCCCGGAGACCTCTTCCGCTGTTGCGGCGTTCATCAATTCCTTGGTAGCGCGCAGGGCGGCCGGCGGCAGGGCGGCCAGCTCCAGGCAGGCGTTCCAGGCGTTGGTTTCGGTTTCGGAGGGGTCGCAGACGCCGTTGATCAGGCCGTAGCGCTCGGCTTTTTCCGCATCGAAGGGGCGCCCGAGCAGCAGCAGTTCCCCGGCACGTGCACGGCCAAGCCAGCGCGGCAGCAGCAGGCTGGAGGCGCCTTCGGCACACAGGCCCAGGTTGGTGAAGGGCATGCGGAAGGTGGTGTTGCTGCCGGCCCAGGCGAGGTCACAGTGCAGCAGCAATGTGGTGCCGATGCCCACGGCGGGGCCGTTGGCGGCGGCCACAACCGGTTTGGTGGCTTCCGCCAGCCCGAACAGGAAGCGGCCAACCGGGGTATGCTGGAATTCGTCCGGCATGCCGTTGGCGAATTCGGAGAGGTCGTTGCCGGCGGTGAAGCATTCGGTGTTGCCGGTGATCAGGATGGCGCGGATGTCCGGGTCGTTGTGCGCCTCGGCCAGTCCGTCCGCCAGGGCGGTGTACATGGCGTGGGTGAGGGCGTTTTTCTGGTCCGGGCGGTTGATGCGCAGGATCAGGATCTGGTGGCTTTTTTCCTGGATGATGTTGTCGGTCATTGGTTTTTCCTGGGGTTCGGTTGTGGCATGAGTCGTTTGTCCTGGAAATCTGGCGCTTACGAAAGGCTATGGGGGAGGGCTTTCAGGGACCGCTGTGAACCCATCCATGGGCGCTGGCGCGATGACATCCTGTCATCGAGCCTCCCTGAAAGCCCTCCCCCATACCCTTTCTTCCACGTGTTCAAAGGGCTTGCCATTAGCCGGGATGACGGAAAAGCAGAGTATAACGGCCAGCACTGATTCTGTAACATCATGGTCCACACGCTGTCTGGTGCGTATCAGAAACAAGAGAAGTCGGTAACAGGACAGGAATCGATAATGGAAGAGACCGTAGCCCAACCTCTGAAGCTGCTGGACCCGCGCAAGTTCCGGGATCCGTGGACCACTGCGGATGGTGAGCCGCGGGCGAGTGTGCACCTGAAAAAGCTGGAGACGCTCTGGTTCTGCACCGGCACCCTGTGCAACCTCACCTGTGAGCACTGTTACATCGAGTCCTCGCCCAGCAACGACAGCCTGGTCTACATCAGTGTGGGCGAGGTGGCGGCGTATCTGGATGAGATTGAACGGGAAGGGTTCGGGACGACGACCATTGCGTTCACCGGCGGTGAGCCGTTCATGAACCCGGACATGGTGCCGATCCTGGACGAGGTGCTGCGGCGGGGCTATGAGGCACTGGTGCTGACCAATGCCATGAAGCCGATGATGAAGGTCAGCGAGCCGCTTCTGGCGGTGCATCAGCAGTACGGTGACCGCCTGACCATGCGCATCTCCATCGACCACTACAGCAAGGACGTGCACGAGCAGGAGCGTGGTAAGCGCTCCTGGGATCCGGCGATCCAGGGCATGCAGTGGCTCAGTGAGCACGGATTCAACCTCGACATCGCCGGTCGGCTGTTTTCGGGGGAAGCGGAGGAGCAGATGCGCGCCGGTTTTGCGCGGCTGTTCGAGCGCGAAGGCATCGACATGGACGCCCGCGATCCGCACCAGGTGGTGCTGTTCCCGGAAATGGACGAGAAGGTGGATGTGCCGGAAATCACTACCGCCTGCTGGAGCAGGCTCCAGGTCTCCCCGGATGCCCAGATGTGCGCCACCAGCCGCATGGTCATCAAGCGCAAGGGCGCCGACAACCCCGTGGTCGTACCCTGCACCCTGCTGCCGTACCAGCCCGAGTTCGAGCTGGGACAGACCCTGAGCGAAAGCTTCCAGGAAGTCCCCCTCAACCACCCCCACTGCGCCAAATTCTGCGTCCTTGGCGGCGCCAGCTGCTCTGGCTGATCCCCCAGCCAGCCGCTGCTACAGACAAAAAATGCCCAGCACAAGGCTGGGCATTTTCGAACGTCTTAAGAGAAGGGCTGGATTCAGTCCAGCGCCACCCCGAAAGCATCCTTGAACTGCTTCGCGAACTCATCACGCGTCAGCGAATGGTTCTGCGGGCCGGTGCTGGCAACCTTGATGGAGCCCATCAGGGACGCCATGCGGCCTGCGGTCTTCCAGTCCTTGCCTTCGCTCAGGCCGGTCAGCAGAGCAGCACGGTACGCGTCGCCGCAACCCGTCGGGTCCTTGATGGCCGCCGGCTTGACCGGTTCCACGTGCACTTCCTCGTCGGCGTAGATCACGGAGCCTTCACCGCCCAGGGTCACGATCAGCGCCTCAACCTTCTCGCCGATCTGCTCGCGGCTCAGGCCGGTCTTCTCTTCCAGCATGCCCGCTTCATAGTCGTTCACGGCGACCCAGGTGGCCTTCTCGATGAACCACTTCAGGTCATTACCGTCGAACATCGGCAGGCCCTGGCCCGGATCGAACATGAAGGGAATGCCCGCATCCGCGAACTGGCGTGCGTGCTCGATCATCCCGTCACGGCCGTCCGGCGCGACGATGCCCATTTTGATGCCTTCGTCGGTCGGCACGCTCTGGGTGTGTGCATGGTTCATGGCGCCCGGGTGGAAGGCCGTGATCTGGTTGTCTTCCATGTCCGTGGTGATGTACGCCTGGGCGCAGTACTCGGAATCGATGGTCTTTACGTACTTGTCGTTGATGCCGTGCTTCTTGAGCCACTCGCGGTAGCCGCCGAAGTCCGCGCCAACGGTGGCCATGGCGAGGCCGTCGCCGCCCAGCAGCTTCATGTTGTAGGCGATGTTGCCGGCGGTGCCGCCGAAGTTGCGCTGCAGCTCCGGTACCAGGAAGGCCACGTTCAGCATGTGAACGCGATCCGGCATGATATGGTCCTTGAACTTGCCATCAAAAGTCATGATGGTGTCGTAAGCGAACGATCCACAGATCAGTGCTGTCATAGGTAGTCTCCTGTGTTCTGCCAACGGTGCACGGGTAAACAGGCTGTTTACCGCCATGCGGCGTCAGTCATGGAGTGAGGCCGTGCTGGAAGCGTGTTTGTCGTATGATTGGGGCTTCCGGCCCCACGGTCGCCTTGCAGGCTACCTTTGTCTGGCCTCTGTTTCAAATCGGAAACGGGTGGCTGCAACAGGAAAATTGCGTAACCCACTGTTGAGACGGGAGTAACCGGAAATGGAGCGCCAGTTCTGGGTATCGATCACCGCGCTGATGTTCTCGATCGGCGTTCTGCTGCTGGGCGTCGGGCTCATGGGCACGCTGCTCAGTGTGCGCCTGAGCTTCGAGGATATGAGCGGGCAGGCGAAGGGGCTGGTGCTCTCCGCCTACTACATTGGTCTGGTGATCGGCTCCCAGAAAGGTGGCTGGGTGATCCGCCAGGCCGGCCACATCCGGGCCTTTGCCATCTTCGCGGCGCTGTGTACCGTGGCGATCCTGCTGCAGGGGCTCTATGTGAGCGGGGTGAGCTGGTTCCTGCTGCGGATCCTGATCGGCTTCTCCACCTCCGGCATCTACATGGTGGTGGAGAGCTGGCTGAACGAGCGGGCCGAGCCTTCCAACAGAGGCACTGTCTTCTCCGCCTACCAGATCATCACCTATGGTGGCATCGGCCTGGGGCAGTTCCTGATGCACCTGGGAGACCCGCAGGGGGCGGAACTGTTCATGATTGTGGGCGTGCTGTTTGCCCTGTGTCTGGTGCCCGTGGCCCTGAGCCGTGCCAGCAACCCGCCCGAGCCCCTGGAGCAGGCGCGCATGGCACTGGGCCAGACCTGGCGGGACTCGCACCTGGCGGTGATCACCTGCCTGGGCGCGGGGCTGCTCAGTGGCGCGGTCTACACGCTGATCCCGCTGGCGGCGCTGCGCATGAACCTGGCGGTTTCCGACGTGGCGCCCCTGATGGCGGGCCTGGTTCTGGGAGGCGTCGCGCTCCAGTGGCCGATCGGACACTTCTCTGACCGCTTCGGGCGTCGCCCGCTGATCCTTCTGGTGGCGGCCGCCACAACCCTGGTCACGGTTGCCATGATGGCAGCGGCGGGCCGTGTTCCGCTCTGGCCGCTGGTCGGGCTTTCCGCGTTGCTGGGCGGGTTCGTGTTCACCCTGTACCCACTGTCCGTGGCACTGGCGAACGACAGTCAGGACGAGGGCAACTTCGTCGGGGTATCCGCGGCGCTGATCTTCCTCTGGGGTATTGGCGCGGCCACAAGCCCCATCGTCGGCGGGGCGATACTGGCACGCACACCGCCGGGCGGGCTCTTCATCTATATGGGCGTGATCAGCGCCGTGCTCGCAATCGCCGCCCTGATGCAGCCCCGCCACCTCGAGCGCATCCGCAGTCCCTTCCGGATGATGACACGCAGCGCGCCCACGCTCGTGGACCTGGACCCGCGAGCGCATGAGGAGGAAGACGCCGGCCCGGAGGTGGACCCCCCGGAATGGTACCGCTGAACGCCCCTGCAGGAGCGAGCTTGCTCGCGATCAGTTACGGCGCATCAGCCCCGGAATCATCCGGCAGCTGCGCCTGGGCCTCGCGGTAGGACAGCGCCTGGATCCCCGAGCCCTGCATGGACGCGCGCAGGGAATGCGCCAGGGCGAAGGCGTAGGCGCGCTGGTAGAACGGCATCTGACCCTGATAGCGGGGCAGGGCGTCCTCCACTGTCTCGGACTCCTCCATGGCCTCCTCGAACGATTCCCAGCGCTGCTCAAGGCTGGCCATCAGCTGCGGATCAGCCGCTGCCTCCTCGCACATCTCCAGCGACCAGGTCATGTCCTCGTGCAGCTCACACTCGCCAATGTAGCGGCCGTAAACGTCCTCGCTCCACTCATCCGGGTGGATGGGCGAGAGCCAGAAACGGCCGTTCTTCTGGTAGAGCCAGTAGGTGTTCCCGCGCACAGGCTTGAACTTGAAGTCGCTCTCCAGAACGAACAGCGACGTGAACAGCTCCAGTGAAATCTGTTTGATCTGCTTGGGCTGGGCCATGAGCGCCGGCGCGCGGCTTTCCTCAAGGAAGGCCAGTACCGGGCGCAGACCCTTGCCCTGGGGGTTTGGATTCTCAGGCATGGGGCGTACCTTACCACAAAGATGCCACCCTGTAGGAGCTTGCTCGCAAGCGATCCGGGGTTATACCGCGAGCAAACTTGCTCCTATATTGAAGGGAGGCGGCTTACCCATTTGGGGATAGCCTGCTCAGCCATCCGGGCAAGAGGCAGACCCCCTTATCCATTGATACAGTGCATATTGGAAAATAACGTTATAGCTTACGATGATCCCCTGGTATGAATGACTGCATGAGCGACGACATCCAGACCCTTGCGCGGGAAGACAATGAGCGGTGCCAGAACCCGGGCTCTGGCATGGCGCTGCTGGGCCAGCATCCGCTGTTCAATGGCCTGTCGCGTCGGGATTTTGAGGATCTCGGGGAAAGCATCCGTCTGGTCAAACTGCGTCGGGGCCAGGTGCTGTACAAGCAGGATTCACCGGCCTACGAGTTCTTCTATGTGGTGAGCGGGCGGTTGCGCCTGTACCGGCTGGACACCACCGGTCAGGAACGCACCCTGGACAGCCACGGCCCGGGGGAGGTGTTCGCGGACGTGATGATCTACGCGGACCCGGCCCGCTATGTGGCCTACGCCGAACCCCTGCGCCGGACGGAGCTGCTGGCCATTCCCACGGACCGTTTCCGGGCGATCCTCGAACGGAATCCGGCCTACAGCCAGCTGCTGCTGCGCCAGTACGCCTCGCGCATGGTCCAGAGGTTCCGGGACCTGGAGGTGATGACGGTACGGCGGGGCGTGCAGCGGGTGATGCGCTACCTGCTGGAATTCGTACCGGACAACCAGCGCTACAACATCGAGGTGGAGCTGCCCCTGCCCCAGAACCAGATCGCCACGCGGCTGGCCATGCAGCCGGAGACCCTCTCCCGGCTGATGCGGGACATGGCCGAGGAGGGTGTGTTCGAACTGCGCCGCGGCCGCCTGTTCATCCCGGACCGCCAGGCACTGGAAGAGCGCTGCCTGTAGGAGCGAGCTTGCTCGCGAAATCCCGGATCGCTTGCAAGCAAGCTCCTACAATCGCGCCGAATTACCCGTCCCGCAACAGACTGATGATATTGATCAGCCCGGCATTCGCACGCGTCAGATAGGACGACATCGTCAGCGAATAGTTCGGAACCAGCCCGAACTGGGAGCCATTGAGCACCATCGGGCTGGTCATGGAGCGCTGGGTGTATTCCAGCTCCCGGATGATCTGCTCAAGGCTGACCATGGCGTTCTTGTCCTCCAGCACACTGCGGAAGTCACGCTTGAGGGCCTTGAGGTAGACCAGCATCGCCCAGGTTGTGCCGCGGGCCTGGTAGAACACATTGTCGACCTGCATCCAGGGCGTCTGGCTCACATCCTCAATGGGCTGCCTCTTGGCGGCGGCTGCATTGGGATCATTCGCCAGCATGGTCGCCCGGCGGCGCTCCGCCACGCTGGCGGCCAGATTCTGGGACATGCTGCCCAGGCGCTTGTTCATCAGGTCGAGGATCGTTGCCAGGTTGTCCGCCCGGGCGTAGAAATCGCCACGGGCCGAATCCGGGTTCACCAGGTCCTGCCGGTAGGCCCTGAGCTCCTCAATCGCGTTGTTGTACTTACCCTCCGCCGAGGGAAAGATCCAGCGCTCGCTGTCGTTGTTCAGCAGGATCTGGGCCTGGACCAGGTTCGGGTTCTCGTTGGACTGGGACTGGGAACGCGAGACGTCGTTGCGCAGTGCCAGCGAGAGATCGCGCGCCTGGCGGATCGCGCCGGTCTCCCAGGCGGCGATGTTGTCCATCAGCACGAAGGGCGGCATCACGTCATTGGACAGGAAGCCGCCGCGCTTGTTGACGATGATGTCCAGGGAGCGGATCAGCGACTCGGTGGTGTAATAGCCCACTGGCGGCTCGTCCTGATCGGAATCCGCCTTGAACGCTTCCAGGATGGCGTCCTGTTTGGGGGCCTGCGGGTTACCGTTGGGCCAGAACGACACCACAAACAGAGCCACCGCTATGGCCAGCCCCACCACCACCGGAGTCATGATCAGGCCGCGGGCGCGCAGCCTCGGCATCCGGTCGGTCACGGCGCGCGCTGCTCGTCTCAAGTATCCCATGGAGCTTCCCGTTGTCATCGTTTGCTGCAGAGGCGCCAGCATAACTGACTTGCCCCGCCACCTCTATCCATGCCACGCAACCCCTGCGCCTGTAGGAGCGAGCTCGCTCGCGATAACCCTGGATCGCTTGTAAGCAAGCTCCTACAGAGTCAGGCAGCCCCCAGCGCCTGCATCACCTCATCACAGCTGCAATCAATCACGCTTACCCGGGTGAACCCCATGCGCTCAAGCGCCTCCGCGGCCAGCGCCGCTCGCCCGCCGGTGGCACAGTGGAGGAAGATGGGGGTGTCCGGGTCCGTCGTGTACTCGGGGATCTTCATCTCCAGAATGCCCCGGGGCAGGTTGATGGTGCCGGTGGCGCGTTTCTCGCCGACCTCGCCCGGCTCCCGAACATCAATGACCAGCGCGTTCGGCTCATCCGCGAGCATCTCGCGCGCGGCTTCCGGGGTGAGGCAGTGCAGGCCGGCCTTGGTTTCGGCCACGATTTCGGGAAGGGTACGCAAGCTCATGATCAAAACTCCAGTATCCGTGAATGAATGGCCCCATGATAAACCGTTTCCCCAACCTGTAGGAGCGAGCTCGCTCGCGATATTTCCCGTGGGCAGCATGCTGAAGCGGCCATGGTCTTTGTCTTCTGCGTTTACTGTTTTCTAATAGTAAACTTTCGAGTAAACTGTGCTCATGTACAAAGTGAGCTATCGGAAAGCGGCGCTCAAGGCTTTGCGGCGAATGCCCGCGCCACAGGGGCAAAAAATGCGGGAAGCCTTAAGCGAGATTGCCAGGGACCCCTATCGGTCGAGAGGGAACCAGTGGAAGCCAATGAAAGGAGGCGACTTCTGGCGGCTTCGGCAGGGCAGTTATCGTGCCATCTGCCGTATCGATGACGGCGAGTTGATGATTCTCGTGTTGAAAGTCGGGCCAAGGGGAGACGTCTACAAATGAGTGTTCAGGTTATCGAGAAGAACGGAGTCCCCGAATACGCGGTTATTCCGTATAAGGAGTATCAGCGGCTGGTCGAGCAGGCGCAAGAGGCTCAGGACCTTACAGATGCTGAGGCCGCAGTGCGGGCGATTGAAGCGGGGGAAGAGACCATCCCCGAGGATGTTGTGGAGCGTCTGCTCAGTGGCGAGGAACATCCGATCAAGGTATGGCGGGAATATCGGGGCCTGACTCAGGAAGCCCTGGGGGAGCGGGCCGGTGTCGGGAAATCCTACATCTCTCAGCTGGAGGCGCGCTCCAAGGACGGTTCGACCCGGGTCATCAAAGCGTTGGCGAATGCGTTGGCTGTCGATATAGACGATCTGCTCGAGGAATAGTTCAGCCACCCTCACCCGGAATCAGCACCTGCGCCTGCGTCCGTGCCGCCAGTAACCGGGCGAGCGCCTGCTTCGCATCGGGATCACCGTGCACCAGACGGATCTCCGAGGGTCCTTCCTCAATCCCTTCCATAAACCGCACCAGATCCGACTGGCCCGCATGGGCCGAGTAGCCCGTGAGCCTGTGAACACCGGCCCGGATGACACAGCGTTCCCCATCCAGCATCACGTAACCGCCTTCCGGCCCGTAACGCAGGATGTCGCGCCCCGGTGTGCCCTGTGCCTGGTAGCCGCAGAACACCACGTCATTGCGGTCCTGGCCCAGCATCGCCTTCAGGTAATTCACAATGCGCCCGCCATCGCACATGCCCGAGCCCGCCAGCACCACACAGGGGCGGCCCGTGTCGTTCAGGTACTCAACCGCATTGAGATGGTCCTGGTGATCGTCGATCACGGTAAGCTGCTCAAAGGACAATGGATGGCGGCCCTCGCGGACCAGTGCCGAGGCCTCCGCGTCCCAGAAGGGCTTCAGTGCCCGGTAGTGCTCCGTGAAGTTGGCGGCCAGCGGGGAATCCACCACGATCTCCAGCTCCCGCCACGCCACCGGCTGGCCGTTATGGCTCGCCGCTGGTGCCTCGGGCGCCTCATGGATGATGGCCTCCAATTCGTACAGCAGCTCCTGGGTGCGCCCGAGACTGAACGCCGGGATCATCACGGTCCCGCCGTTGGCCAGGGCCCCCTCGATGACGCCGCGCAGCTGCTCGCGCCGGTCCTCGCGGTGCGCATGGTCCCGGTCACCGTAAGTGCTCTCCAGGATCAGCCGGTCGCAGCGCTCGGGCGGCTCCGGCGCCGGAATCAAAGGGGTGCCCGGAGCGCCTAGGTCGCCACTGTAGACGATGCGCTCGTGCGCCTCGCCAGCACGGGCCTCGCATTCCACGTAAGCGGACCCGAGGATATGGCCCGCCCGCTGGAGCCGTATGGAAAGGCTCGCGTCATCCTCCGCGAACACCTCATGCCACTCGCCATAGGGCAGAGCTACCGTGCGTTCACGGATCACCGCCAGCACCGGCTCGATCAGGGAGCGGTTCCGCGTAAAGCCGATCTTGAGCGCATCCTCCAGCATCACCGGCAACAGCCGGGCCGTGGGTTCCGAGCACAGGATGGGCCCTTGGAACCCGGCCGCCAAAAGGTGCGGAATGCGCCCGATGTGGTCAATGTGCACATGGGAGACCACCATGGCCGTGATGGGCTCTATGGGAAAGCCAATGGCCAGCGACTGGGCCGAGGCATTGCCGGCTGCGTCGGTGCCCTGAAAGAGCCCACAGTCGAGCAGGATGCTGCGCGCGCCGACGGCCAGCTCATGGCATGAGCCCGTTACGCCGTTCACGGCGCCGTGGTGGTGGAGTTCAATGGTGGTCATGGCATCTCCCTATGCGTTATCAAAAACAATCCCGGTCCGCTGTTCGGTCGTATGGGTTCCCATCGACAACAGCAACCCAATCGGAGGTCCCCGTGAGCAATGCTGCCCTTGTACGCCT
Source organism: Halovibrio salipaludis (assembly GCF_002286965.1). GTDB lineage: Bacteria > Pseudomonadota > Gammaproteobacteria > Pseudomonadales > Oleiphilaceae > Halospina > Halospina salipaludis. Next base: position 979,173 of record NZ_NSKD01000001.1, read on the forward strand.
GACCTACGCCAGCACAGCCACGTTCGAGCCCAACGAGAGCGGCGGCATCGAGGTCTCCGTGGGCCAGATCCTGGCCGAATCACGGCGCAACAACAAAAAGCGCCGGATCGGCGGTGTGCTCCATTACGGCAACGGCTACTTCTTCCAGTGCCTGGAAGGCGAGCGGGACGCGGTCAGCGACTGTTACCAGCGCATCAGCGGGGATTCCCGTCACCGGGATGTTAAGGCGCTCTCCTTTGAAGACATCGACCAGCGGATGTTCCCGGACTGGTCCATGAAATACCTGCCGGTGGCTGATGAGGTCTCGCGCCTGCTGGCCAAGCGCAACCAGGCCTTCAACCCGTATGCGTTCGATGACGCCATGGTATCAGAGCTCCTGGAGGCCTGCGCACAGGGGAAAGACCCGACCGAAGCGACCGCCGGAACCAAGCCCAAGCCGCCGCTGTGGAAGCGGCTTTTCGGGAAAGCTTGAGGTGATCTCTCGATGACCTCGGATCGCTTGCAAGCAAGCTCCTACTACAGTTCATTGATCTCCGTCTTCTGTAGGAGCGAGCTCGCTCGCGATATCACCCGTGTGCGGCATGTTGAAGTGGCCAGGCCCCCTGCTGGGATGCCTCGGTCGATAGTGTTAATGGCGGGTAAATACTTCTTCCAGAGAGCGGGCCTCCAGAACGTTATCAGCCCAGTGCTCCAGCTCCTCCGTGGAGGCGGACTCCAGCCTCTTACGGGTCGCTTCGTCCAGAGGCCCAAAACGGCGCTTGAGCTGGCGAAGTAACAGAGTCCGTTCGCCAGTGGCCCTGCCCTGTTCCAAGCCTTGTTCTAAACCCTGCTCCAGGCCCTGCTGTACCCCGCGCTGTTCACCTTCGGCCAGCAGACGCTCTCTCAATCCGGCCATGGTCTTCGTCTCCTGTGGATACTGTTCCTCGTATACCTTCATTTCATTATCGTCCAGTGCTGTATAGATGTCGATGAAGTCCACATACTTGAGCTGGCGCTCCCTGTCCGGCTCGAGTTCCATCAGCCCGCGAACGGCGCGGGCATAGACCTCCAGCTTCTGCTCCTCGGACCAACGCATGTTGGGAAGGTTCAGGCGCGCTACCAGGTTGTCGCTGTCCCAATAGTGCTCGGCAGGAAGCTGTTCCAGCTCGCAATTGAGATACTGGAATGACAGGTAAGTCCGGGAATCTCCACCGAGGTGCAACTGCCCGGGAATGCTGGAGGAAGACCTGAGAAAGATCACCACCGGCACAACGCGTGTGGTCTGGTACAGCTCAGCCAGGTCGGTGCAGTAATGGATCAGCCGATGGATGGAGAACCGGGAAGGATCGGTCTCTTCTTCCAGTACAAACAGGATGGCTTCCCGCCGGCCGTCCGGCCACTCCACCAGCATGGGCACATCCAGCTCACGAAAGCGCTCCCCGAGCCGTTCTTTCTGTTGCTCTTCGCGCAGGAGCTGTATCTGCACCGAATCATCCAGGCCTCGCGCCTCAGCCTCGGCAAAGAACGCCAGCGCCTGGCGCGGGTAGTCCACAATGAGGTTCTTGAAGTTCTGGTCGTGGCTGTTCATCCCTGAAGTCCGCTAAATACTGTTTTAATATACAGTATGCGGAGAACCTGAAGGACGCAACCCCGTAGGAACAAGCTCGCTCGCGATGATCTTCGGAATCGCTTGCAAGCAAGCCCCTACAGAGGGTGGGCCGTCGCCTCCTGCATCACCGCCTTCAACATGTCACCTTCCCAGTTCGTCACCAAGCTGACGTAAACGCCGGAAAAGTGGCGCATAGTGAAGGTTGGTGCGTATGGTCCGGGTTCCCTCAGGGTACTCGAACCTTATAGTGTTTCGTTTCAAAGGCCACCAATGGGTTTCCGCCTGCAAGCTTATTAATCCGTCCATGGGCAGGCGGTGGTTGTTCTCCAAGTTTAGGTCAATAAGATCATAGCCAATGGTGAGAACAGATTTCGTCTTGGGCCGCACTTTGGAGAGTAGGTCAGGGGCTTCACTGATGATCTCCAATCCAAGAAACACCAGTATCGCTTTTATAATGCCAAATAGGTCGAATTGGAGATCAAGATAATAAATAGCCAGAATGAATATAGCGGGCAGGGAAAGTCTGACGAAGCGAAACCACTCCGATAGACCCACCCTTAATGCTAATGCCTGAATCAGGACCTGCTCAGCTCTGGAATCGTTTCCCTGCACGTCGATTGATCTCCTCCTGGATGGTCGCTTTAGCGCTTGCATTGTTCCAGAAAAAACCCCAGATGAGTACTGTCGATACCAATGTTAAAGGGGTTCTTCCATCCTTGCCGGGAAGTGATTTAACTTTCTCAATAACTTCTTTCCCTGATGCGGCACTGAATGAAAACCCAAGAAAGTTTCCGTAGGAGGCGATCGTATCGAAAAGTTCCTGATACTCAAACAACTCTTGGGTAGGCAATGACCATACACTCCAAAGAGGTTGCACTAGTGGTGTTGTTACTTTATTCCTCAGCTTTGCATGCAAAGGGCCTGGTAGTGTGGTCAATCTTTTAAGAATCCGCCGCTGCTCGCCTCGTGAGACATGATGATAAAGGACGACATCTGACAACAGACCAATAGTTTCTTTGTCCGGTAAATCTTTGAATCGTTGCTTTTTAAGATTCAGGATCTCGCATAGATACGCAATTTTAGCGGAATCCTTCTCCGGCATTCTGTATTCGAGTTCGTTCGACATAGATCCTCCATGATCGGTAGAGTTGGTTGAGCAACATGATAAGCACTGGTGATAGAAACCAGAATGCTTCCATGAAATAGTAACGTCCAATGTATACAGAAAGTGATGTCAGGAGTATTGACGATATCGAGAATGTTGCCAGGCTCTCATAAGAGGATAAGTGTTTTGAGTTAAGAAGCCTGAGAGACACAAAAAGCAATATTCCGAAAAGTGCCTGGAGAGCATAAATATAGAAATCGCATCCGCCCAGTGGTTCAAGGAATGTCGACCAGCTCCCTGTCTCTGGACATAGAGGGATAATATAAGAGTATAAGTAAATATTCGCGATCGGCAGATAGAAAACCGATATAGCGACGAGGCAGGCTGATATTGTGGAAAACAGAACTTTTTGCATATCCGTTGCTTTTTGTGCGGAGGGCTTGCCTATAGTAGGCGTAGGGCACCTCTCATGAACACTGTTCCATATCTGAAGAGTAAGCTACAGGAGGTGGGTAGGGCTGGTCAAATGGTTACGTACTCGAGCTGTCGCTCCCTGCCCGGCTTGAGCTCTGCTCCTACAGTTAGGTTCGCAACCTCGGTCCTTCCGGCACCATTTGCGCCCTGACGGCAGGTGGACGATAATCACATCTCACCACACCGCCATACGTCGCTCCGAGGACCGGGCATGAGCCAACGTCTTAAATCACTGTTCCGCGCCGTTTTCTCACGGTTTGCGGCACTGGAACGGCCGCAGAAGCGGCTGGTGTCAGTGGTTTCCGACGCCGTCTTTGTGCTTTTCTCGCTCTGGGCCGCCTTCTCGCTGCGCTACGAGACGCTGTTCCGGTTCGACGGAGTCGGCTACTGGGCGCTGTTCGGCATCACCGCGGTTGCCACCGTCTTCCTTTTTGCGCGCCTGGGGCTTTACCGGGCGGTTATCCGCTACCTCAGCGAACGGGCCCTGGTCACGGTGCTCGGCGGCGTTACCGGCTCCGCCCTTATCGTCATCGCGGCGGCGTTCATCCTGCAGGTCGACATGCCAAGGTCCGTGCCCTTTCTCTATGGGGCACTGGCGTTCCTGTTCGTGACCGGCACCCGCTTCAGCGTGCGGACCGTGCTGAACCGGCCACGTCACCTGAGCAAGATGCCCGTGCTGATCGTGGGTGCCGGCGAGACCGGCCTGCAGCTGGCCTCCGCCCTCAGCCAGGGCATTGAATACCGGCCCGTGGCCTTCGTCAGTCTTGAGCGGGACAACCACAAAACCACCATCAACGGCCTGCCGGTCTACGATCTGGACCACGTCCGCAAGGCGGTGCACAAGCACCAGGCGGAACGCATCCTGCTGGCCATTGATGAGAGTGCCAGTGTGGACCGCCGCCGGATTCTGGAATCACTGGAAACGCTGCCGGTGCCTGTGCAGACCGTTCCCTCGGTGACGGAGCTGGTGGCCGGGCAGGCGCGGATCAGCGACGTGCGCGACCTGGACATCGACGACCTGCTCGGGCGCGATCCCGTGCGCTACCGCAACGAGGAGGTGGCGGCCTCACTGAGGGGGCGTGTGGTGATGGTGACCGGTGCCGGTGGCTCCATCGGCTCCGAGCTCTGCCGCCAGATCGTGCGCCAGGAGCCGGTGGGTATTGTGCTGCTGGAGCAGTCAGAGTTCGCGCTGTACAACATCGAGCGTGAGCTGCACATCATCAGCGCCAACGAAGGGCTGAGCATTCCCATCCACCCGCTGCTGGGCAGCGTGACCCACCGGCGCCGGTGCGAGAGCATCATGCGTGGCTTTGGCGTGAACATCGTCTACCACGCGGCGGCCTACAAGCACGTGCCCCTGGTGGAGCAGAACGTGATCGAGGGCGTCCAGAACAACGTCTTCGGCACCTGGTACACCGCCGAGGCGGCCATTGCCGCCGGCGTCGAGAAGTTCGTGCTGGTCTCCACGGACAAGGCCGTGCGCCCCACCAACGTCATGGGCGCGAGCAAGCGCCTGGCGGAGCTGGTGCTTCAGGGGCTGGCCCGGCGCCAGGAAGATACGGTGTTCTCAATGGTCCGGTTCGGCAACGTGCTCGGCTCCTCCGGCTCCGTGGTGCCGTTGTTCCGCGAGCAGATCCGTGAAGGCGGGCCAGTGACCGTCACCCATCCGGACATCATCCGCTATTTCATGACGATCCCGGAGGCCAGCCAGCTGGTACTGCAGACGGGTACCATGGGCGAGGGCGGCGAGGTGTTCGTGCTCGACATGGGCGACCCCGTGCGCATTGCGGACCTGGCGCGGCGCATGATCCATCTGATGGGGCTGACCGAGAAAAACGAGGACAACCGCTATGGCGACATTGAGATCGTCTACAGCGGCCTGCGCCCCGGCGAAAAACTCTATGAGGAACTGCTGATCGGAGACGACCCCCAGGGCACCCGCCACCCCCGCATCATGAAGGCGCGCGAGACGGACATGCCCTGGAGCGACCTTGAGGAGCTGCTGGAGCAACTGATGCTGGCGAGCCGCAGCTTCGACTGCCAGCGCGTGGTGGCCCTGCTGCGCGCCGCGCCCACCGGCTACCAGCCCAATGACGACGTCTCGGACCTGGTCTGGTGCAACGGCGGCAGCGGCGCCCTGGCCACCAGCGACGGCGCCAACATCAGCGAAACCCTCCGCCGCATCTTCGAATAACTCCCCCTACCCGTACCTACCTGTAGGAGCGAGCTCGCTCGCGATAACCCCGAATCGCTTGCAAGCAAGCTCCTACAGGGACGCCGCTGCGTCCTGCATCACTGCTTTCAATACATCACAGGTTTTCTCGATTTCGGAGTCAGTCAGGGTAGGGTGGCAAAGCAACATCAGGCTGGTGCTGCCCAGCTCACGGGCAACAGGAAGGTAGGATAAAGGCCCAAACCCGGCATCCTGGAAACACTTCTCCAGATACACCTCCGAGCAGGAGCCGGACATGCAGGGCACGCCGCGCTCCATAATGGCCTGCTGCACCGCGTCCCGGTCCCAGCCGGGGGCCAGTGCGCCAGGTTCAACAAACAGGTAGCACTTATACCCCGCATGCTCGATGTGCTCGGGCACCTCGGGCACGCGCAGCCCCGGGCATTGGCGGGCGGTACTCCAGACGGCGGCGCAGTTGGCCACACGCAGGCTGTGCCATTGCGGCATGCGCTGCAGCTGGATGCGCCCGACCGTGGCCTGCATCTCCGTCATGCGCCAGTTGGTGCCGAAGGACTCATGCAGCCAGCGGAAGCCAGGCGGGTGCTCTCGGTTGTAGACCGCGTCATAGCTCTTGCCGTGGTCCTTGTAGCTCCACATGCGCGACCACAGCGCCTCATCGTTCGTGGTGACCATGCCGCCCTCGCCGGCGGTGGTCATGATCTTGTCCTGGCAGAACGAGAAACAGCCCACGTCGCCCCAGCTGCCCACCGGCCGGCCCTGGTAGAGCGCTCCGTGGGCCTGGGCGCAGTCCTCAATCACGGAGAGTCCGTGCTCGCGGGCGAGGGCATTGATGCCCTCCATCTCGCAGGGCCAGCCCGCCAGATGCACGCAGATCACCGCCCGCGTTCGCTCGGTGATGCAGGCACGAACGCTGGCCGGCGTGATGTTCTGGGAATCCCGGTCCACGTCCGCGAAGACCGGAGTGGCCCCGGCGGTCACGATGCAGGAAGCGGAGGCCAGGAAGGTACGCGAGGTGACGATCACCTCGTCCCCGGGGCCGATGCCCAGCCCCTTCAGTGCCAGATCCAGCGCCACCGTGCCGTTGGCCAAGGCCACTGCGTAGTCCGTGCCCGCAAAGGCCGCAAATTCGCGTTCAAACTCACGCGCCTCGCTACCCGTCCAGTAATTCACGCGGTTGGACAGCAGCACCTGCTGCACCGCGTCCGCCTCTTCCTGGGTGAAGGAAGGCCAGGGGGAGAAGGGTCCGTTCAGCATCGGTTAAACAATTCCGCTATCAATAAATCTGAATTCAACACCGTAGGAACGAGCCTTGCTCGGGATAACCCCGGATCGCTTGCAAGCAAGCTCCTACAGTTGCTCAATCCCCACCCTCTGTAGGAGCGAGCTTGCTCGCGATATCACCCGTGCGCAGCATGCTGAAGCGGCCAAGCGCCCTGCTGGGATGCCTCAAGAACCACGACTTCCACGATGGACCCATCCTCTGCGTAACTGATGTGCGTATTCCAGTCCTGCGACACTTCTTTAACGATGGGCTTGTCAGCCAGATGCACGACCAGAATGTCGTCTTTTTCGTCGTATCGTGTCTGCATTGGTCAGGCCTCCCAGGAAAAATGGTGCATTACCGTCTTGATCACGACAGTGGGTGGTTCAAAAACGGCTGCAACACAAATCAGGTTATCACTCCGTCCCTGAAATGTCGTTGCGGCCCAGAAACGGTGATCGTCTTTCAGGCGGATGGTGCCCGTCTCAAGAAGATGGCAGATTTCCTCGATGGATATGTGACGCTCTGTCATTCGTTGCTGGGCATGACGGGTGAGTACAGCCTGCATGCCAAATCGCTCTATGAACATACAAATCCTTTTGTTTGGTTCGCGAACTTACCCTCCAACAACCGTCCGCCAGATATAGCGCAGATCATCCCGAAACCGCCAGTTCCGGATGTACTCCAGGTTGATCCGCACCTTGTCCGGGTAGATCACCTCGTCATTGTACCGCTCCGGGTCCGGCTGGGCCGCGAGGATGGCTTCCTCATCCCGGTAGGCCAGGGTAGCGGGGCCGGTGATGCCGGGGCGCACGGAGAGCAGCAACCGCTCCTCGCCCTCCAGCCGGTCCGCGTAGCCGGGCACGTCCGGGCGGGGCCCCACAAAACTCATGTCGCCCCGGAGCACGTTCCAGAGCTGGGGCAGCTCATCCAGCTTGGTCTTGCGGAAAAACCGGCCGAGCGGGGTAATGCGCGGGTCGTGGGACTGGGTGATGGTGGTGCCGGGCGCACGGGTGGGGCGCATGGTCTTGAGCTTGACCACGGTGAACAGCCGCCCGTCCTTGCCCACGCGTTTCTGGGTGAAGAAGCCGTTGCTGCGGGTGTCGAGGGTGGCGAGGAGCCAGGTGAGGGCGATGAGCCAGAAGGTGAGGGCCAGCCCAACAAAGGCGACCGAGGCATCAAAGGTGCGTTTCAGGGCCTGCTGGCCTGGTGAAAGACCGTCCGCCATGGTGTCAGAGATAGCCGTAGCGCTGCAGGGAGGAACTGACCAGGGCCTCAAGGTGCGCCACCTCGTCATCACCGAGTGCCTTGCGCCCCTTGCCGATGGTCTTGCTGGAAACGCCGGCCACCGCGTTCGCAATGGCGTCATCCGGCACCTCATCGTGCCCCATGAAGCTCAGGATGCGCCGCATCTCCGCCTCCGGCTCCCGGACGAAGGTTTCGTAGCTCACGCGCAGCACCTTGCCTTCCGGCATCCGGGAAAGCGCCTCATCCGCCTTATCCACGCACCGTTGCCATTGCAGCGCGCAGACCTCGTTCAGCGAATGGTTGCGCAGGATGGCCTGCATGTTGTCGAGCGCCGGCCCCCAGAAGGCCAGCCGCTTCTCCCGGGAGACCAGCCGGAAAAGGCGGGCCCAGAAATAGCGGAACGCGTAATAGGGCAGATCGCTCACCGGAACAAACCGCACTTTTTCCAGCAGGTAAGGAATGTCCAATCCCGCCGTCCAGCGCTGGCGGGCGGAGCCGGTGGCATCAATTCCGTCCCGGACGATGTAGATGTAACGGGCTTCCGGGACTACCCGGTCAACAAAGGGCACGCGCAGGCAATTGGCGCAAGTCTTCTCTACGAGCGTTTTCGCGCCGGTGCGTCGAGCCATGCTGTTGAAACAACCCCGGATGTAGCGGGTAACCGGTTCCGTCGCGTTCTCAGCGGGAATCTCGTCGGACGGATACCGCACGTTGCCGTGGCGCCAGATGTAGTTGATCTCATCGCAGGGCCAGGTACTGATGCCTTCCAGGGATGTGAGGGCATCGCGGAGCATGTTGGTGCCGGAGCGGGGGGCGCCAACAATGATGGTTTCTTGGTTCCTCATTCCGTATCCGCTGTTCTATTGCTTAGAAGTTCAGACCATTGATGCAGAACGACCGGTTCAGAAAATACATCAAGCGCTTTCTGTGATGCGTTCTCTCGCATCGGTTCTTTCCAGCTGGGATCGTCAGCAAGCCTCTCAAACAGTGAGGCCAAAGCCTGAGCATCATCAGGCGGAACGGCGTAGCCGTAACCACCCGCTTCCACCTCTCGCGCAAGCTCACTCTCAGGCTCAACCGCCACGATCAACGGGCATCCCTGCTCAAGGTACGTCATGGTCTTACTGGGATAGGCATACCGGTAGATGCCGGGCACCAGGCTCACAAACCCGGCGTCCGCATGCCGCATTGCCTCTTTTGCCACCGCTACCGGCTGATGTCCCAGGAACTGCACATTGGCTCCGGCCCGTTGAGCCTGTTCCTGCAGAGCCTCTTTCGCAATGCCATCACCCATCAGGGTCAGGCGGATGTCACCGCGGGCGGTGAGGCGCGCCATTGCTTGAATGGCGGTTTCCAACCCCTGAAAGCGCCCGATATTACCCGCAAAAAGCACGTTCAGCCTGCATGGCGGCATCTCGAATGGCAGTGGCTCTGGTTCCCCCGAGTCATCGGGCAGGCTGAAGTTATTCAGAACCCGAATCTGCAGCCTGTCTCCACCGGGGCGTTCTCGCAGTGTCTGCTCCATATCCCTGGAAAGTACAACAACCGGCTCAGCTTGATGGCAGCTCCAATTATCCAGCTTCCGGAGAAGGCCAAACACCGCAGGGTGCGAAAATTCGCCGGAGATTCTACCCACTTCCGGATGGATGTCCATGCAGTGATAGATAAAGCGTGCGCCGGTTAATCGGCACGCTATAGCGGCTGCCAGCCCCCCAAGAACAGGCGGTGCGGTTGAGATCATGACCACGTCATAGCGGCGGACAACGGCTCGCCAGACCAGGTTCAGGCCAAGCCTGATGGCATTGCGTATCCGGACAATGGGCTTCCCTGCCTCATTGGCGAGCTTGAGCCGCGTAATCCTGACCCCATCAACCGTTTGGTCACTCTTCTGATACGCGTTATCAAGGGTTGCCTTATAGGAGGGCTGCGAAGACAACACCTCCACCTCATTTCCCTCCTGCTGCCAACGCTGGACGATCCTGCGGAGCAGAGAAGCGTACGGGGCCGTATCCGGCCAGTAATAACGGTGAACAGTCAGAATCCGGAGGTGTGAGCGTCCGGCCTTGCGTTTTCCCGGGTCAGTTCCAGTCATAGCGACTGAACTCATCCATGTTGCGCCACCTGTTAGCCAGCTTCGCCGTGCCAGTTATCAACCGGACTACCCGTTCTGACGTGTTGCGGACCTGGTATTCCTCCGGGACTTCACGCTCAGCGCCAGAGAAGACGGTTCGCGCTGATGTCGCAATCCTGACCCCCTCGATCAACACTTGCTTATCCAGCCCTGTAAGCGCAATGGCGCCTGTGTCCAGCGCTTCCGGTCGTTCCATCGACCGCCGCAGCGTTACGGCCGGGAATCCGAGAATTGCGGACTCTTCACTGATGGTACCGCTGTCTGAAATGGCGCAGTAGGACTGCATCTGAAGGTGGTTGTAATCAATAAAGCCGAAGGGTTTAAGAAAGCGGACCGCATCCGAGTCTTCCCCCAGGCCGAGTTTCTCAAGACGGCTGCGGGTTCTGGGGTGGGTGGATACGACCACTGGATACCCAAAGCTCTGGTGGAGGGCCTCCAATGAAGCCACAACCTCGCGGAGGCTTTCCCTGTTATCGACGTTTTCTTCCCGGTGCACACTCACGATGAAGTACTTTCCGGCTTCGAGCCCCAGTTCTTCCAGTACCCTGGACTGCTCAATCTTTGGGAGCATGTGCTCAAGCACTTCCCGCATTGGTGAGCCGGTCAGGTAGATAAAACGGTGCGGCAGGCCCTCACTGATCAGGTGCCTGCGGGCATGTTCCGTGTAGACCAGATTGAAGTCCGCAAGATGGTCAACCATCTTGCGGTTGACCTCTTCTGGAACGTTCGCGTCGAAACACCGGTTGCCCGCTTCCATGTGGTAAGTGGGGATCTTCATGCGCTTTGCCATCAGGGTGGCGATTGCGCTGTTGGTATCCCCGAGCACGAGAATCGCATCAGGCTTCTCTTCAAGGAGGATGGCTTCGGTTTTGATCAGTATTTCGCCAAGCGTCTGGCCGAGGGAGGAAGTGTCGACATTGAGAAAATGGTCAGGCTGCCTGACGCCGAGTTCCTCGAAGAAGACCTGGTTGAGTTCGTAGTCGTAGTTCTGCCCAGTATGGACGAGCCTGTGATCCACCAGTTCATCCAATGCCGCCATTACGCGGGACAGGCGAATAATCTCCGGGCGAGTACCGAGAATTGTCATTATTTTCATCGGTCAATTCTCATTCGTGAGTACGGGTTCGAAAAAGGTATCCGGTCTGTCCGGGTCGAAAAGTTCGTGGCTCCAGAAGAGCGTAAGGAGTTCTTCATCGCCGGTGTTGGTGATGCTGTGAGTATGGAGCGTCGGCATATCAACGTACGCTGGCTTGTCCCCGGAGACGTGGAACTCCTCGATATGATCATCCAGAAGCCGTCGAATACGGATAACCGCCTCGCCTTTAACAACCAGGAAGCGTTCTACCTTATCAAAGTGGTAGTGGTTGCCCCGGGTAATGCCTGGTTTGGTCGTTGAAAGGAATGCCTGACCACCGTTTCTGTTCTTAACGGCTTCAAACAGAGATCCGCGGTCATCCGTATTGAGCTTGAGCTCCTGCGGATAGAACCGGGGATACATGAATGAGCGGAGGGTGTTGAAAAGCTGCAGGTCAAAGGCATCCCGGAGATCCGGGATAATGTTCCCGGTATAGCTCCTGTGCATTTCGGTCAATCGCCCTGCGGCTGTCGCCACACTCATCGGGCGCCCCCTTACGCGAAGCTCGCCCACGCGCCCCCGTTCAAAGGCATCAAGCGTCGCTCTTGCAACGTCCTGCGTATGGACCAGTTCAAGCTGCCCGGTTCCATTGATGGTCAACGGTTCCTCATTCGCCAGCTGGTGGCAAAATGTCAGGAGGGCGGAGTTGTAGTTCGGGCGGCCACCCTCACCAAATACGTGAGGCAGCACAAGCTCGGTATAGGGCGCGCTGTGCTCCTGGGCCCATGTATCGAAAATGTGGTGTGCTGCGCTTTTACCACGACCGTAAGGGGTATCCCGTTCGCGTTGCGTGGTGTTGGAATAAAAAACGTGGGGGGTAGCGTTAGCCTCGGACAGGAATTGCACCAGCCTCTCGGCCAATGCCGCGTTCCCCTTTTCCAGCGCCTCATCACTGTCGCGGTTGATGCCTGCGCAATGGATGACCGCATCGGCGCTCTGAAGCGCACTGCTTAGCGTGAGGTCATCGTTGAACGCTTCCCTGTTAAGCGTGACCAGGTTATCCCGATACGCCTCCAGCGAACGCAGGAACAGTGTCACATGGGTGCCGAGAAGACCGTTCGCACCGGTCACGACGATTTTCATAAGGTCTCCGGGTTTTAGGTATGCGCTTTCAGTTCAGCCTGTACTTCGGGCAGTTTGAGCAATAGGGCTTTCAGCTCAGACTTATTGAGTTGGTAGGTGTTGTGGGAATGGTAATCCTCAGTACCCAACTCGTCAGGGTCGCCTTCCGTAAAGAACTTGCTGTAGTTGAGGTCCCGGTCGTCATAGCTGACACGGTAATAGCCGCCAAGGTCTTCGGAGCGCCTGAGTTCTTCGCCGCTGGCAAGAGTCTCATAGAGTTTTTCGCCGTGGCGCATGCCAATAACCTGGATTTCGTTATCAGCCTCGAAGATTTCCAGCAGTGTCTCCGCCAGCAACTGGACTGTGCAGGCCGGCGCCTTTTTCACGAAGATGTCGCCCTGGCGGGCATTCTCGAGGGCGAAGCTGACCAACTCAATGGCGTCCGGGAGCGAGAGCATGAAACGCGTCATGCTGGGTTCCGTCAACGTCAGGGGCTTGCCTTCCCTGATCTGCTTAATGAACAGGGGGATGACGGAGCCACGGGAGTACATCACGTTGCCGTAGCGCACGCAGGAAATGGTTGTTTCATCCTCATCGATCTGCCGGCTGGCGGCCTGGGCGGTTTTCTCCATCATGGCCTTGGACATGCCCATAGCGTTGACGGGCATAACCGCCTTATCCGTGCTCAGGCACACCACACTCTTTACGCCTGCTCCGAAGGCTGAATCGATGACATTCTGACTGCCCACGATATTGGTTTTAACGGCTTCGAGCGGGAAGAACTCGCAGGAGGGTACCTGTTTAAGCGCTGCCGCATGGAACACGAGGTCCACGCCTCGCATTGCCTTGTCGACGGAGTGGCGGTCGCGAATGTCCCCAATGTAAAATTTCAGCTCCGGGCGATTGTAACTGACCCGCATTTCATCCTGCTTGGCCTCGTCGCGACTGAGTATGCGGATATGGTTGCAGCCCATAGATAGAAGGCGCTCTGCCATGTGGCGACCAAAAGATCCGGTTCCACCAGTAATAAGTACTTTTTTATCGGAAAAGCTCACTAGGATCCCCCACGGAAATGCTTTGCGTTGTAACCTGCTTGCTCCTGCGGCCCACCTTCAATTATGGGGAGGATGCGTTCCAGGTGTGCATCCAAGGTAAAATTGTTTCTGTAATGCTCTACGGCATTGTGACTCATGGTCTCATAAAGTGAGACGTCTTCCGTTAATTCCTGAAGTCGGTCGGCGATAGCATCTGCATCATTGTATTCGACGAAAAAACCGCTCTCTCCGTCTGCTACAAGGTCCGGGATAGCGCGATATTTCGTTGTGATGACCGGACATCCGTAAGCCATAGCTTCAATGATTGATACAGGCTGCCCCTCGTTCACATATCGTGTTGGCAGAGTGAACACGTGACAGTCACTTAATAGCTTCCATTTTTTATTGCCCGATACAGAACCGAGGTATTTGATGTTGTTTTCTAGGCCATACCTCTCAACCCTATTCATGAATTCCGCTTTTGCGCCCTGGGCAGTTATGATCGTTTCGTCGTCAACGCTCTTAACGAACTCCCCCGCAAAAAAGGCATGGAACTTGACGCCCCTCTCCTTAAGAATTCGGAAGGCCTCCAGAAGACAAAAATACCCTTTGGATTCAATTAGGTTGGATAGGAAAAGGATCCGAAGTGCATCTCCAGGATGCTTTTTCCTGGTGCCCTCGAACCTCTCAGGAAGGCCATTGGCAACCACGGTGATACGTTCACTTAGTTGGGGTTCAAAAGAATACATATCGACCAAGCCATGGCCAAGCACAATAATTTGGTGTGTGCGGAGCAAAGTAGCGCGAATTAGGCCCTTCACCCAGCTTGGTTGAGCTCTATAAAATCCATCGTAGTTGCCACCCTTCAGATGAACCACTAGGCGAGCGCGGAAAGTGGCAGCAAACCAGATCATCAACGCGTCACGAATAAAACCGGAGCGTGACTGGGCAATTGTCAGATAAACAGAACGGTAGCCTTTAAGAATGTTTAAACAGAAAGAGGCCACTAATCCGCTCATTTTCAGCGCTCGTGCCACGGAGGGCACTGGTGAGGCTGACCATGCCCCCCTTGTAAGGTTGATCACTCTACATTCCCAGCCGCGATTGCTAAGTTCGCGCTGTAGTCTATCGAAGGAAACAGATTGACCTGTAGCGGGTGGAGGTAGCGGGCCAATTAAAAGGTGCCGACGAAAACCTCTATCAATTTTGCCTGATTTTGAGCTAGTATCCACTTTTGTATTGCTCATACTTGCTGTCCATCAGTTACCTGAGCGAATAAAATTAAGTCAATCAAAATTATGAAAAACAATCCTGTTTTTTTGAAAAAGCGTGGGGTGCGGTGTCTTTATCCTTCTCAGTAGTATTTTTCATCTGTTGCTGAAAAGATTTTTAAAAATTTCAGAGGGACGAAAAGACACATAAGGAGAGCTACCTCCATAAGTATGCCTACTAACCCCATGCTTGATAAGCTCAGGGTGCCAAAAGCCCCGGTTGTTGCATAAAGGTAAAGCCATACTGAGGATTTTCCGGATAAAACCTGAATTCAGATAATAACTGCAGCACTTTGGCGTGAACCGGTAGAGGTAGGAGGGCCGCCGCCGGTACCCTCACCGCCTTTACCGACCAAAGTGAAGAGCAGATGGGATACCGACAACTGACCCAGCGACAACGATACCAGATTGAGGCCGGTTTGCAGCACCGCTGCAGCCTTCGTGCCATCGCCCAGCTTGTGGGGTGCAGCAGTAGCACGGTCTCGCGAGAGATTCGGCGCAACACAAGCGC
>NZ_NSKD01000010.1 GCF_002286965.1 Halovibrio salipaludis
CCTAGGAGTCTGCGCGGTAGAAACCGCCTTCTGGCATAATAACCCGAAATTCTTCTCTTGCAGGAAGCCCGATGGGAACGACGTTCCGCCCGTATTCGCCCGACCAGGACTTGCTCCTTCCGCCCAGCCTGAAAGAGTGGCTGCCTGAGGGGCATCTGGCGTATTTCATCAGTGATGTTGTCGAAGAGCTGCACCTCAGTGATTTTTATGCGCGCTATGAAGGCGACGGGCGACGCAAATCGCCGTTCGATCCGCGCATGATGCTGAAGGTGCTGATTTACGCCTATGCGACGGGCGTATTCTCATCACGCAAGATTGCCCGCAAGCTGGAAGAGGACGTGGCGTTTCGGGTGCTGGCAGCCGGCAATTTCCCCAAGCACCGCACGCTGTGCGATTTCCGTAAACAGCATCTCAGTGAGTTCAAGGCGGTATTCGTTCAGGTACTGCATATTGCACGGGAAGCGGACCTGATCAAGCTTGGCACGGTGGCCGTTGATGGCACCAAGGTCCGAGCCAATGCCAGCAAGCATAAGGCCATGAGCTATGGCCGAATGCGTGACGAAGAAAAGCGGTTGGCAAGCGAGATCGAACAGCTGTGTAATCAGGCCGGTCGCACGGATGAGTCCGAAGACCAGCAGTTTGGCACCGACCAACGCGGTGATGAATTACCCGACGAACTCCAGTATCGCGAGAAACGTCTGGACAGGATCCGGGCCGCAAAGCAAAAGCTCGAAGCCGATCAGCAGGCCAGCGATGACGCCCGCGGGCGCCACCCTGACGATGAGCGGCGCTCACCGCGTGGCGGGCGCAATTTCAAGCGCGATTACGGGGTCCCGGACGATAAGGATCAGAGCAACTTCACCGATCCCCAGAGCCGGATCATGAAAACGAGCGACGGCTTCCAGCAATGCTATAACGGGCAACTGGCCGTCGATGCTGAGTCCCAGATGATTGTGGCGAACCACCAGGGTAACAATGCCAGTGACCACGGCTGCCTGATTCCACTGCTGGACGATGTGACAGCGACATTGGGGAGCCAGCCGCAGCGGTGTTTGGCCGATGCCGGCTATCGAAAGGAACAGGACTTTCAACTTCTGGAGAGCAAAGCCATTGATGGTTATATCTCGTTACGCAGAGAAGGGAAAAAGACCGGACAGATAGACGCCGATCAGTATCCAGCTACGGCCCGGATGGCACAGAAACTGACCACCGAACAGGGGCGAGAAGTCTACGCCCAGCGAAAACACCTGGTCGAGGCGGTCAATGGCTGGATCAAACACGTGCTGGGCTTTCGCCAATTCAGTATGCGGGGCTTGAACGCCGTGCAAGGGGAGTGGGACCTGGTCTGTCTGGCGCTGAATCTCCGGCGTATGAGTTCCCGGATGAGCCTGGCGTAGGCCGGATGAGGGAACGCTGGTGTGGCCCCAGCTCAGGGGCCTATTAGCTGACAAGCTCAGCGCACCCGGCTAAAAATCGGTGTCTTAACCCAACCGACGTTGCTCGAAGCAATTCCGGCTGGACGCTGCCCCGTTCCGACAAAAACGGGGCTCAAAACCTTCTACCGCGCAGACTCCTAGTCTGATACAACCGCCTGACAACAATTACCCTCAACCGGTCAAAATAATTGTCGCCGCCCAGCCAGAGTCGTTGACGTTAGATACAACCAGTTGATCCATATACCCGTTATTTGAGGAAATATATGCGCCGGCATCATCTTGCCCTGGCAGCAGTATTGGGGGATACAGTGATAGGGCGCGTCAGTCTGTTTGCACCTGTGCGCCTGACCTAACCCGCAGTCAGGGGAGCATCTACGATGCAGGAGCCCAGTAGACTGGGTTTCTGCTTGATAAAAAAGAACTTCTGCTCTCAGTTACCTTGATAGGCATGGAAAATGTCTTGTTCACCGTCGTCGCTGAAGATGATGACCTGAAAATCATCTTTCCGACCGGTTTCCATGCCAGGGGCGCCATGGGGCATGCCGGGAACCGAGAGACCGATCGTTCCCGCTTGAGGATTCTCAAGATAAGCAACAATATCACTTGCTGGCACATGCCCCTCGATCACGAGATCACCGATCAATGCGGTATGACAGGACGTCATATCACGCGGTACGTCATACTGCTGCTTGACCTCGCCGAGGTTGCTGGTTTCGACAATGGTGGTCTCAAAGCCATTGGCATCGAGGTGTTCAACCCAGGATTGGCAGCAGCCGCAATCAGGGCTCTTGTAAATGGTGATGG
The DNA here is from genome assembly GCF_002286965.1 of Halovibrio salipaludis. GTDB lineage: Bacteria > Pseudomonadota > Gammaproteobacteria > Pseudomonadales > Oleiphilaceae > Halospina > Halospina salipaludis. Next base: position 2,241 of record NZ_NSKD01000010.1, read on the forward strand.
CCGGGCCGCCCGCGCCAATGGCCGAGCCGGTGGAGAGAAGGATGGCGGCCATACCTGTAAACAGGGCCGGTTTTTTCGTCTTCATGGTAATCCTCGATTTGAATCGGTAATGGGGCAATGAGGGCCCGGGGCGCCTTGGCTTCCCCGGGCAATGGAGGTCAGTTCGGGCTGCTGCCCAAACCCCTAGTTGGCGTCCGCGTCTTTCTTATGCCTGGCGCCATCCATGTTGTCGCTGCGGTGGTTCTGCATCATTTTCATGCAGGCCTCGGTCATGGCTTTTCGATCTTCCGGAGCCATGTCAGACATCATGTTCATCATCCCCATCATCCCCATCATGCCACCCATTCCGTGCATGCCTTCCGGGGACATCATGCCTTTCCCTTCGCCCTCATGGGCAAACACTGAGAAGGTGCCGATAGTACCGGCCAGGAAAACCGCTGTGATCGTAAGCTTGACTTTTGAATCGCGCATTCTGTTCGCTCCAGTTCAAGGCCCGTGAGCAATAAAAGCCCGGGACTTTGGTTTGGTTCAGGAAATAGTGTCTGGGTTAAAGCTCAGGAGCGGTGGCGCGGAGGCGGGGTGATGAACTCCAGGAAAGGAGCCTGGTAAATGGTTACCCGGGCATTGAATACCGGTTGGGAGCCGGTATCGGTGAAAGCTTCGGGACCTGCCAGCAGGATAGCGGGGCTGGTACCGCACTGGCTCAGTCCGCCGGCGCCCAGGCACGCCATTTCGGAGGCAGTGATGCAGTCAACCCGATCCATTCCCGTGGAGCCACAATCAGTCATTGCGGATTCCGGCTGACCGCCCGCCATTTCGGTCGCGGCCAGAGTCGGTCCACCGATCACAAGAAGCAGTGACAGCAGCACGGAAGTGAGTCGGCGGTTGGTGGTGGTCATCCTGATTCCATGTACCCAATGGTCAAGAGGGCTAGGCGTAATCTGACGCTAGCACCTCTCTCATTCAACGGCAAGACTTCCGTGATAGGGAAAAGCGAGACAGGGGCCTGAACCTGCGTTGGCGGAAGTCAGCCTCGAAGATAGGCATGCTTCCGCGGTCTTTACCGGGGCGGCTCGCCGTCGGGGTGTTTACGAATGCCGGCCGTGGATTCAGACGTCCTGCATGCGGCCGACTTCCCTGGCGATTCGCATGGCCTCGTGACGCTCCAGGTTCAGCAGGTTCTCCACCATTTCCCGGGCTTCCGGAATTTCGGCGCGATCCTGAAGGTTCTGGTAGAGATCGATGATCTGGTCGTGGAAGTCAAAGATCTCGCGGCAGATGTCATCGAACCCCATGTGGGTGTAGGGGAGATCACAGGTCCGGTGGGTTTCAATCGGCTTGTGGGACAGGAAGTCATAGATCCAGGTCTTCAGGGCTTTGACGTCGCTTTCGCGCTCAAAGGCCGTGACCAGCTTCTCCAGCTCCGCCTCGTGGGTTGCCAGGTAGTCGAGCAGTATTCGAGCGCGTTCTTCCTGGTGCTCGCTCGCGCAGTGGGCCAGACAGGTGGCCATGTGGTGGTGGAGTGTGCGGGTCCAGTCGATAAGGTCCTTGAAGGTCTTGAGTTCCATGAAGGTTGCTCCTTGATCATGCCCCGTGATGGTGGTGGTCGTCATCCGGGGTAGCGGGGTTGTTGGCGAGGAAGACGCTTTCCACGAACAGGATGACCGCCATGGCCAGCGCTGCCACGCCAATGACAACAGGATCGGTGACAAGCTTCACCCAGATAAACCCACCCAGCACCAGGAGATCAAGCAGGATTGCCGTCACCAGGATGGCGCCATTGGCGCCGACCTCCTGCTTCAGGTACCTCAGCACACCCCAGTGAATGGCGATGTCCATGATCAGGTAAAAGATGATGCCCAGGGCGGCGATCCGCGTGAGGTCGAAAAACGCAGTCAGGATCAGGCCAAGGACCACGGTGTAGACCAGGGTGTGCTTCTGGATATCGCCGGGCATGCCGAAATGGCTGTGGGGAACCAGTTTCATCTGGGTCAGCATGGCCAGCATCCGCGAGACGGCAAAAATACTGGCGATGATTCCGCCGGCGGTGGCGGTCATGGCCAGGATGACGGTGAACCAGAGGCCGTAATTGCCGAGCGCGGGCCGGGACGCGGCTGCCAGTGAATAGTTGCGGGTTTCAATGATCTCGCCCAGGGACAGGTTGCTGGCTACCGCAAAGCCCACCAGTGTGTAGATCACCACGCAGAGGGCAATGGAGATGATGATGGCGCGGCCGACATTACGGTGCGGGTCATTCACCTCAGAGCCACTGTTGGTAATGGTGGTGAAGCCCTTGAAGGCGAGTATGCCCAGTGCGGTGGCACCGAGAAAGCCGGTGATCGTCGGCTCGGGCTCGGAGCGGGTGAAATCAACCGCAATGCTGTCGGCGATCGCCACACCGACCAGTCCGAAGATGATGATCCCGCCGATTTTCACGATGCCAATGAGTGAGGCCGTGCCTTCGATCAGGCGGTTGCCCGAGAGGTTGATCAGGAAGGCCACCAGCAGCAGGCCCACACCGAGCACCGGAACCAGTCGGCTCTGGTCACTGACATCAAACAGCTGGAGCGTGTAGGAGCCGAAGGTCCGGGCCAGAAAACTCTGGGCAATGACCATTGAGAAGTACATCAGAAGCGCGTGGAAGGCGGTCGGCAGCGTGTTCCCGTAGGCCTTGTGAAGGTACATGCCGATGCCGCCCGCCGAGGGGTAGGTGTTGGACATCTTCACATAGGAATAGGCGCTGAAGGCCACGATCACCGCGGCTGACAGGAAGGCCAGAGGGAAAAGCGTGCCTGTCATCTCCGCCATCTGGCCGGTAAGTGCGAATATGCCGGCGCCGATCATGACGCCGGTTCCCAGCATTACCGCGCCGGGCAGCGTCAGGCTGTTCTCTGCGTAGCGCGGGGTTCGATCATCCTGTTCAGTCATCGTCTGTCCGTCTTTTTCAGGTGAGCCGCGGTTGCAATCGGTCAAGCGTAACCCCGGAAACTGAATCAGAGCTGATTCCCCGCCGTCACAACTATCAGCCCTGATTCAGCTTCGCGTGCCATTATTGTTGAAGCGGAAAAAGTTCACAAATGGCCAGGAGACTCGAGTATGGCTAAACCTCATCGGGCTATTGTCAACGAATGCTGCCTCGTGATCCGGCACCTGAAGCTGGACAATCTGGATCATGAAAAAGCGGAAGCCATCGGGCAGGCAATCGACCAGATCACAGGAATCGATATGGTCTCGCTGAACGACGACAGGTCCATCCTCAATGTTGCCTACGATGCCGGTAAGGTAAATATCGAGGACATCGAGGCGGTCGTGCGCGAGCATGGGGCCGACATCGCGCAGGGCTGGTGGACGCGGTTCAAGGAGAGCTGGTACCGGTTCAGCGATAGCAACGTCCGGGAAAACAAGGAACGCACTCCGTGGAGTTGCCACTGAAAGTGGGCCGTGTCAGGGTTTGAGCTCGCGAAAACAGGAACTTGGAGTCCCGACACATGAGGAACTGGTGCAGGTGGCTCTATTCTCCCGAGTTCAACGTTGTCCTGTTCGGCTTCCTGCTCAACTACCCATGGGAGTTCCTGCAGGTTCCTTTTTACCGGGACATGCCCCAGGCCGCGCACTGGGATGCCATTCTTTTCTGCTCCCGAGCTACCGCCGGGGATGCGCTGATCGCTCTGGTCAGCTTCTGGGGAGTTGCTCTTGTATCGCGGAACCGGCGCTGGATTGTGCAGGCCACTCCCTGGCAGGTCATTAAATTCTCGGCGTTTGCGGTGATGATTACCATCGGGCTTGAGTGGCACGCGACGGTGGTTGCCGAGCGCTGGGCCTATGCAGAACAGATGCCGGTGATTCCGGTTATAGGAACCGGGCTGCTGCCGCTCCTGCAGTGGATCGTCCTTCCGCCCCTGATTGTCTGGCTTGTGCACCGACAGATTCGTTGACCAGTACCCCTCCACCTTACACCTGAAAGACGGGTGCGAATCCACCTCCGGGGGTGCGGAAGTTGGTTGTCTGCCCCTTGTAGACGCGTGCGGCTGCAAGCAGCCGTTTTCCGGCGTACGTGTAGAGGCGGATGTCGACTTTTCTGCTCGTTATGGTGTCATCAATCCGGACGTTTCGTTCCCCGGCGGGAACCAGCTCCTGAGCGATGTAATCGTCCTCCAGAATGTTTTCAAATACGCGCCGGGTCATTTTGTCACCCCGGTAGACACCTTTGCTGCCGTGGCTTGCCACCGGCTTGAAGAACAGTTTACGACGAGCCTCCCACAACGCTGTCGCGTCTTCTCTGGAAACCAGTCGGGTTTCTGGAACTGCTTTCTCCAGATACGCCGCATCGGCCTCATTCAGCCCCCCGTCCCGCAGGCATTGGGGGGCTGACAGGAGGGTGAGGTTCCGCTTGTCGGCGAGCAGGGCGTGCACCCGGGGATTGGGTGTCACTACTGCCGCGCCGTCGAGATACGCCTGCCTCAACGGTGCGTGGGTAGGGGATTTCAGGGCAAAATCCACCAACCGGTTGTATACCATGTCGATGGGCTTCCCATCCGCTGTCAGCCTGCCATTGGTATACTCGAGCTCGGAGGGATCGAGGATCAATGTATCCAGTCCCCGATCCAGGAGCAGCCTTTGAGCGAGCTGGAACTCGGGAAACATGAACTGGCTTTTCGGGTCGTTATCCACGATGGCCAGGCGGCTGGGTGTTGAGTCGCCAAACTGCTTCTGCCATTCGTGCTTGAACATGGCAAACACGGCCTCCTTGAATCCATCGAGTGCTGGATTGCTGGAGGTGTTCTGCTGGGATGGGGTGCAGCAGCGATGCTGGGCCCGGGCAAGTTCCGCGTTCAGAAAAGCGCCACCGGCATTGGTATTGATCTCGATCAGCTTAGGGCCGTCGGGTCCAAGGTGAAAATCATAGCCCATGAAGGCTCCTATCGGGCCTGGATCGAACCCCGCGATGTCCGGTGCCCAGGACAGGACCTGTTCCCGGTACGACGGAAGTCCGGTGGCTGACTCGATGGCCTGGACGATTCGTTCCATCGTCGACATGTCAGCTTCCGGGACGAAAACCGCTATGTTTGAGAAGAGGTGATGAAGATCGGGGATTCCTGACGAATCATGGTCAGAGTCCGGAAATTGATCCCGTAGGTTTTTCTCAAGGGCTTTTTGATCAAGGGTGATGCAGTAGCACTCCCGATTGAGATGGGCTGCGTCGGCATTGGTCATACAGTCAGGGGCCCTGATTCCGGGGATGGTCGACGTGGAAAAAATCCATGTCTGGTGACATTTGTCAGCTCTGTTTCAGTCTCGTGTGCTGAAGTCTATGCATTAACCATATTGGCACGCGTGTGCTGAAGTCTATGCATTAACCATATTGGCACGAAAGTACGACTCGCTGGTCAGAATAACGATCGGCTGAAAGTTATGATTGTTTCTGGTGTGATAGCAAGGGAGGCTTATGATTGCGCGAGCTGGAGGATAGTTGATGAGCGCTCTGGAGCAATACAGCCTGCTGCTGGCCCTGGTGGCCGGCATTGCAGGTACCGTGATCGGGCTGTATGGGCTTGCCCGCGCAATGGGCCTGACGCGCCGGGAGCAGGGCAAGGATGTGCCCGCGAGTTCCGGAGTGCTGTCACGGGATCCGGTATGGGGGCGCTATCACGCGCGGTACTACGGTTACGCGTTGCTGTTCCTGGCCTTTGATATGGAAATGGCTTTTATGTATCCGTGGGCCGTCGTGTACAAGGAAGTAGGGCTGGTTGCTTTGCTTGATATGGGCGTGTTTCTTGCCATTCTCTTTCTCGGCCTGCTCTACGGATGGAGCCAGGGGGCTCTGAGACGGCAATGACATCTGATCCAACAATGCCCCTCGTGGGCGTCCGCCAACAAAAACGGCCCTCGGCACTGCAGAAGCTGGTCTCTCGGGCCATGGCACGCAACCTGAGCTGTCTGGTCGTCCCGGGACCGGAAGTGGCCCTGGCGCACGGACTGGACGTGACGGCGGCAGGCATGCGCACCGCTGCTACGCCTCGTGATGCGGGTGTACTCCTGATTATCGGGGAACTGTCACAGAAAATGGATGAAGCGGCGGCGGTGCTCTACGCGCAGATGCCCCGGCCGCGCGCCGTGCTCGTGCTGGGCGGACCAGCACCGTCATCCTTACCTCACGCTGATGTTTCCGCGGGCCTCTCACAGGAGGAACTGGCCGAAGCCGTCGGTCGGCTGCGGCGGGCGATGGCTGAAGGCGCCTTTGCAGCCTCACCCGAGGACTTCGACGCTTCTGTCCTGAATGTCAGGATTGAGTATGTCTGCCCCATGCACCCGGAAGTTGTCCAGGACGAGCCGGGCAGCTGCCCGAAATGCGGCATGGACCTGGTGGCTCATGAGGCCGGGGATGACACGGGGACTGCGGAAGCCGGCGCAGGGCACGGCCACCACCATGATCACGAGCACCACGAGCACCACGAGCACCACGAGCACCACGAGCACCACGAGCACCACGAGCACCACGAGCACCACGAGCACCACGAGCACCACGAGCACCACGAGCACCATGAGCACCATGAGAACCATGGGCATGATGACGAACAGCATCAGGACCATGGGCACGAACACTGCCATGATCCTGAGCCCCAGGACCAGGACCACCATAAACATCATCAGGACCATGAGCATCATCATGGCGGCGATCATGAACACCACCATGATGAGGCCGAGGGGCAGTCAGAACATGACCATTCCGGTCACGATCATTCCGGCCACGACCATGGTGCCGGCGGGTTTATGTCCATGATCGAAGTGACCAAGGACCTGCCCCGCAGCGCCGATGGGCTGCAGATGGACTGGCTTGAGGTGCCGTTCGGTCCTGTTTTCCCCGGTCTGCCCGGTGGACTGAAGTTGACGTTCACGCTTGATGGTGACGGTGTGACGGCAGGGCAGGCGACTTCCCTGGTGGGCATGGCTACCGAAGGTGACGACTTTGAAGAGGTGGAGGCTGGTACCTTCATCGAGCATCTGGCATCGGCAATGCCGCTGGCGCCGGTGAGCTATCGCCTCCTGGCCTGTCAGGCAATTGAGCAAGCTGCCCGGGTGAATGACGATCCGGCGACCACGCAGGCCCGGAACAGTGCCCTTGAACGCGAACGCATCGCCAGTCATCTGGGCTGGCTGGCCCAGGTGGGGCGTCAGCTCGGCTTCACCTGGCTGACGCACCGTGCTTCGACTTTGCAACTGCAAGTCAGAGACGCCAACCGGAAAAGGCTTGTTGCGCTGGAGCCGGCACTGCGGGCACTGGGCACCCGTCTCGGGCGAACACCTTTGCTAAAGGCACGGCTGAAGGGTATCGGCGTACTGCCCACGGAATCTTCTGATCTGCGTGGCCCCATGGCGCGGGCTGCCAACGAAGGCGGAGATGCCTGGGCGCGCCTGTGGCAACGCCTGGCCGAGATATCGGCCAGCCTCGACCTTATCAAGGGGGCCGGGGAGCCCGAACTACCATCCCTGTGCGACATCGGCGATGTGTCGGGAACCGGTGAAACAACGGTTGATACTCCGCGCGGTGAGGCCAGGCTAAGTCTGAAACTGGAACATGGCCACGTGAAATCATACAAGCTGGACACCGCCTGTAGTCATCATATCGGCCTGGTCGAGAAGCTCGTCGAGGGCAGGGAACTGGGCGACGCACTGGTGGCGGTCGGCTCACTGGATCTTTCCCCCTGGGAGGTGGCCCCGTGACTGTCGCCATTGTTTTGCTCACGCTGTTTGGCAGCGCCTGGCTGCTCGCCGTGATCGAGGGCTGGACGGTAACAGGACGCCTGCGACCGGCTGCGCCTCTAATCAGCGGCCTGGCGCACCTCGGTCGCGAATCCATTGTGCCGCGCTCCCCGGACCGGGTCTTTTTCGAGGCGGCGCCGGTGCTGCTGCTGGTTGTGGCGGTGCTTGGCGCGGCGGTCCTGCCGCTGGCGCCGGACCTGGTCATCGCGGATCTGGGTACCGGCGCACTGTTCATCAATGCGGCTCTGGCCTATGTCCTAGTCGCGCTGATCATGGCGGGCTGGGGGCCAAACGGCGCCTATGCGATGATCGGCGGCTGGCGTTTTCTCGGTCAGCTTATTGCCTATTCCATGCTGATTGTCATGCCAATCACGGCCGTGGCCATGCGCGCGGAGTCCCTGGTGAACACCGCGATCGTTGGCTCCCAGGCCGCCTTGTGGAACATCGTCTACCAGCCGCTAGGTTTCGTGCTGTTTTACATTGCGGCCATGGCGCTGGCGTTCCGCTCGCCGTTTGACCTGCCCACCGCCGAGGGGGAACTGGCGGGGGGCGTGGATGCCGAATACACCGGGGTGCGCCTGGCGGTACTGCGGCTGGCGCGCCTGACGCTGGTGGTCACGCTGGCTTCCGCGACCACGGTCTTCTACCTCGGCGGCTGGCACGGGCCGCTACTGCCGCCCTGGGCCTGGAGCCTGATCAAGACACTGGCCGTGGCCGTGTCGATGCTGCTGGCCGGTGGCTATCTCCCGCGCATTCGCGAGGCGGATCTGATGAGATGGTGCTGGACGCTGGGGATTCCCCTGGCACTGCTCAATATTGTCATTGTCGGGTTGCTGATTCTGGTGGTGCCGTAATGGGTGCTCAGGCTTTTTTCCTTGCCGTTTTCGGGCTGGCTGCAATCGGGTTCGGCGTAGCGGTGTTCCGCACCTCGTCCATGGTCCGCTCCGCGCTGGCACTGTTGTTTTCGCAGACTGCCGTAGGCTGCATGTTCCTGGTTATGCAGACCGAGTTCCTGGGTGTGCTGCAGATCATGATGATGGCCACGGAGATGAGCATCATGGCCATCTTCATGGTGATGTTCATGATGGATCCCGGCGGACTTGGCGGCATGGACATGACCCACCAGAAGCGCTTTTCAATTGGTGCCGGAGTGGTTGCTGCTGGCGCCGCAATTGCCGTTGCGCTGCTGGCCGACTGGGGGGCCGTGACGGCCCAGGCGCCGGACGCGGCCATGCAGACACGGGAGCTCGGGCATGAGCTGCTTGGGCGCTCGATGCTGATTTTCGAAACCGCCGGCGTCACGATCCTGACCGCGATGATCGCGGCCACGGCGGTGGCGATCCCGGTGCAGAACCTGGCGAGTAAAGACGACAAGGAGGTTTCGCAATGACGGCTGTCCTGATCGTAGCGCTTGTCACGGGCGCCATCCTGTTCGGAATCGGTGTCTATGGCGCGCTCTCTCAAACCAATCTGGTCATGATCATGATGGGTGTGGAACTCGTCCTGGCCGGCGCGCTGGTGAATCTGGTTGCTTTCTGGCGTTTCCTGCATCCCGAGAGCTATTCCGGCCAGATGTTTGTGCTGGTGGTGATGACGGTGATGGCCGTGGAGATGGCCGTCGGATTCGGGGTCGCGATTGCCCGCTTCCGGGCCAGGGGCTCGGTAGAAATGGAAGAAGCGGAGGACCTGAAAGGATGAGTGCCGTGGTGCTGCCGGTATTGCCGCCGCTGCTCGCCGCACTGGCCGTATTGTTACTGCGCCGGGGCGGCGCTGTGCTGGCCCTGGCCGGAGTAATAGCCAGCCTGGCGGGAAGTCTCTGGCTTCTGGCCCGCGTCGCCGACGGGCAGGCTGAAACGCTGCTTCTGCCCGGTCTGCCGGACATGCCGCTGCGCCTGGTTGCCGGGCCGCTGACCGCGCTGTTGACCGTAGCGGTGGCCACGGTGGGTACCTTCGTGCTGATTTACGCGGTCGGGTACATGAAGCGGGAGTTTAGTCAGGCCCGCTTCTACGCCGTGATGTCCCTGTTCCTCGCCGCGATGCAGGCGCTGGTACTGGCCGGCGACTGGGTCCTGCTGCTGGCGACCTGGGAGTTGATCGGGCTGTGCAGCTACCTCCTGATAGGTTTCTGGTTCCAGCGCCCTGAAGCCGCGAATGCCGCCGGCCGCGCCTTCCTCTATACCCGCAGCGCCGATCTTGGGTTGTATGTTGCGGTATTCATGCTCATCGGGTGGACAGGTACCAGCGAGATCGCCACGTCCCTGGAGGCTGGCGGCAGCGCATCGACTGCTGCTGGACTTTTGCTGCTGCTGGCCGCCATGGGCAAGTCGGCCCAGGTTCCGTTACAGGACTGGCTCATGCGCGCCATGGCGGGTCCGACTCCGGTCTCGGCGCTGCTGCATTCCGCCACACTGGTGGCGGCTGGCGCCATCCTGCTGATTCGTTCCTTCCCGCTGCTGACACCCGAGGCTCTGCTCGCCGTTGGAGTTGTCGGTGGGGTTACCACGGTGGCAGCCGGGGTGATTGCCCTCGCTGAAAGTGATCTTAAACGCCTGCTCGCGGCGTCCACCGCCAGTCAATACGGCCTGATGCTGATCGCGGTTGGCGCCGGGGTTCCGCTGGCCGCCCTGTTGCATCTGCTTGCCCATGCCGCCATCAAAAGCACCCTGTTTCTTGCTGCCGGCGACTTCCAGCACGCCCGTGAGGGGACCGGCTTCGACCGGCTGGAGGGCGTTGGCCGCGCGAGACCCTGGGCCTTTGCAGGCTTTGCGCTGGCAGCGCTGGCATTGGCGGGCATCCCGCCGCTGAGTGGGTTTTTCTCCAAGGACGCGGTCATCGCCGCTGCCCTGTCCGCGCAGGGCGCGGCCTGGCTCGGCCCTCTGGCGCTGGCCGGCGCACTGCTGACCAGCACCTATATGGCCCGGGCCCTGCGCCTGCTGTGGCAAGGCTCCGGGGAAACCGGGGCGGTCGCCGGCAGTACCTGGATGCGGGCGGGCATCTGGGGGTTGGTGATCCCGGCCGCTGCCCTGGGGCTGGCTTTTGGGCCCATCGAGGGAATTCTTGATCTGCCCACCCGGGAAGCTGAAGGCACTGGCGCCGTGCTGCTCGGACTGCTTGCCGCAGTGGTCGGCCTGGCGCTGGGCTGGCTTGTCTCGGCGCCCCGACTGCTCGGGCCGGTCTATCCCTGGGCTCAACGGGGGCTTGCCGTTGGCGGTGGGCTTACGGCCGGGGTCGGCAGGCCTGCAATGGCCGTTGCCAGGGGGTGTGAACATTTGGAAGGCCACCTGTATGCGGCCGTGCTTGGTGTCGGCCGTGGCGGTCTCATGATTGCCCGTGGGGGCGAGCGCCTGGAGCAGGGCCTGTATTCGGCCGTGCTTGGGTTCGGCCATATAAACCTGGCTGTGGCTCACCTGGTGCGGGTCGGGGATGAGCGCCGTATTGACGGCCTGATCTTCGCGCTGGTGTCCGGGGTGCGCGCCCTGGGCGCGCGGGCACGAACCCTGCAGAGCGGCCTGATCCACCACAGCCTGGCCATCAGCGCCGTGGCCACCGCTGTGACACTTGTCATTCTGTTTCTAGCTTCATTGAGTTTCTAGAGGAAACCCGTACCCATGCTGCCACTTGTCTCTCTTACCCTGTTCCTGCCACTCGCCGGCGCGCTGCTGATTCTGTGTTTGCCGAAACCGGCGGCGCGGACGGTGCACGGCATAGCGATCGCCAGTGCCGCCCTGACGCTGGTCGGCGCTCTGGCCATGTGGTTTCAGGGGGTGAGTGGGGCGGGCTTCTCCCAGGTCGAAGAGCTGGAGTGGATGCCGGCCATCGGCGCCGCCTACCGGGTCGGGGTTGATGGCATCAGCCTGCCGCTGGTGCTGCTGAGTGCCGTGCTGTTCCTGGTTTCGTTCATCTACGCGTCGTCCCTTCGCGATCGCCCGCGCGCGTACGTGGCCCTGGCCCTGCTGCTGGAGACCACGGCAATCGGAACCTTTACCGCCCTCGACGGGATTCTGTTCTATGTCTTCTTCGAAGTCTCACTGGTATCAATGTATTTCATGATCGCCGGGTGGGGGCATGAGGATCGCCAGCGTGCAGCCCTGATGTTCTTCATCTACACGCTGCTGGGCAGCCTGCCGCTGTTACTTGCCATCCTGGGGCTTTACCTGGGTACCCCCGAGCCCAGCTTCGACATGCGAGCCTGGATCGCCAACCCACCACTGGAAGGGGCGGCAGCCATGTGGGCGCTGGTCGCCATGCTGGTCACCTTCGCGGTCAAGATTCCTGCTGTGCCGTTGCACACCTGGCTGCCCGCCGCCCATGTTCAGGCACCGACTATTGGCAGTGTCATCCTGGCGGGGATCATGCTGAAGTTTGGCACTTACGGCCTCGTTCGGTTCGCCCTGCAGATGACCCCCGAGGCTTTCCACGAGGCCGGCCTCGTTGTCCTGGTCATCGGTGTCGTCAGCGCGCTTTACGGCGCCTTTGCCGCCCTGGCGCAGACGGATCTCAAGCGCCTGGTTGCCTATACCTCCGTCAACCACATGGGCTACGTGATCGTCGCTGTCGCCGCGGCCGCGCTGACACTGGACCCCTCGGTGCGTGCTGTTGCTCTGGACGGTGCGGTGCTGCAGATGTTCAGTCACGGCCTGGTCACCGGCGCCCTGTTCCTGCTGGTGGGCATGATCCAGGATCGTGCCCATACTCGCGAAATGGGCGAGTTCGGGGGGCTGCTCAAGACGGTCCCGCTGCTTGGCTGGTCCTTTGTCCTGGCCGCCTTTGCCTCCCTGGGCCTGCCGGGGCTGGCGCACTTCCCGGCTGAATTCCAGATATTTCTCGCTACCCTGGGTACGGTTCCCGCCGCGGTGGTCGTGATTCTGGGCATTGCGGTTATCGCCGGGACCTTTCTCAAGGCACTCCGGGAAACCTTTCTGGGTGAGCCCCGGGAGCGCTGGCATGCCATGCCGGATCTGAGTGGGCGGGAACTGCTTGCCGTGGTGCCTCTGCTGGTGCTCGCCGTCGCCACTGGTGTGGTGCCGTCCTGGGTGCTGGCCGTCATTCACCGGACGACATCGGCGTTGGTGCTGTAATGGCCCGTGACCTCGCATTACTGATTCCGGAGATCGCCGTCCTGTTGACGGCCGTCGGCGCGCTGATCGCGGAAATGCTTCGTCGGCCCCGGGCGGCGCTGGCCGTCGCTGTCATCGGTCTGCTCGTTGCCACGGGGCTGACATTGCGCCTGGTAGGCGGCACGGACACAACCGTGTTCGGAGGCAGCTTCCGGATCGATGGGCTCAGTGTCTGGGCCAAGCTTGTTCTGCTGCCCGCTACAGTGTTCTCCCTACTGCTGGCACGTGTGGATGTAGCGGACACCGCGCGAGAGGGCACGGTCTACAGCCTGCTGTGCTTTGCCACCCTGGGCGCCCTGGCGCTGGCGGGGGCAGGGGATACCATGTTTCTGGTGCTGGGTACGCTGCTGACCGGTCTGGCCACGTTTGCCCTGGTTGCCTATCCGGACACCGACCCGGCTACCGAAGCGGCGATGAAATTCTTCGTGTTCGCTTCGGTCACCACTGCGATCATGATTTTCGGCCTGACGTACTGGTTCGGCGCCTCCGGCTCCACGCTGCTCGCCGATCTTCCGGGCATGGATACCATGCCGCTGGCGGTCATTCTCGGGTTCGTGGCCGTCGTCGTGGGGCTGGGCTACAAGGCATCGCTGGTTCCATTTCATTTCTGGGCACCCGACGCCTACGAGGGTGCGCCCCTGTCGATCGCGGCCTACCTGTCCGTGGTCCCAAAGGTTGGTGCGCTGTTTGCGTTGGCGCAGGTGGTTCGGGCCATGCCCCCGGAATCTGGCTGGACTGCGGTCCTCGCGGGCCTGGCGGTGCTGAGCATGACCTATGGCTATCTCGCTGCGCTGGTGCAGGATAATGTTGTCCGGCTATTGGCCTATTCCTCCATCGCCCAGTCCGGCTATTTTCTTCTGGGCATCGTGGCGGTGGGCGCCAGTGAGCTTGCGTTGCCATCGATCATTCTGTTCGCCGCCGCCTATGCGGCTATGAACCTCGGCGCTTTCGCCGTTACCGCCGCAACCGGGCGCACTCTGAGCGATTTTGGCGGGTTGGGGCGCGCGCGGCCTTTGATGGGAATCGCAATGGTGATCTTCCTGCTGTCGCTGGTCGGCATTCCGCCACTTGCCGGCTTCGTCGGCAAGTTCCTGCTCTTTGCTGCCGCCATCGATGTCCAGCTTACCTGGCTGGCAGTGGTGGCGATCATCAACAGCGTGCTGTCGCTCTCTGTGTATCTGCGCATCATTGTGCCGATGTACAGGCCGGCCGAGACAGCGCCCTCTGCACCAGGCACATGGCCCGTCATCGTAGTGGTGATCACACTTTCCGCCACGCTGATCATTGGCCTGTTCGCCCAGTCCCTTCTTGGGCAGCCAATGGTGTAGGCGCCCCGAAGGAACTGCTGTAACACCCCCCAGTCCATTGTCGCAAATCCGGTGGGTTTCAGCCCTGTCTCAGCTTTGTGTGTTCAACTCACAAAGAGGTTACGCCTGACGAAAAATACCCCACTAAAGGAACGGTTATGGATGGGCGTTTGAAGGTTGCACTGGCGATATTTCCGGTTATTGCGCTGTTTTTCCTTTGGGGTGAGTACAAGGTTCATCTTCCTGGTGCCTTACCCTGGCTCATACTTTTGGCCTGCCCTCTAATACATCTATTCATGCATGGTCGACACGGTGGCCATGGCAACAACGAGGGAGATCAGCGAAATGACTGATGAGGTACCGGGTCACCGTTCCAGGGCAGAAAGCGTGGGTGTGAGCAGTTGGTGAATCAGTCACTATCAATGCGCACAGTGGTCGGGATGGTGCTCGTCGCATTCCTCTGGGCGATCTGTTTCCCCTTTATCGTCGTGGGCTTGCCAGACGCACCGCCGCTGCTTTTTGCTGCTTTGCGCGCCTTCCTGGCGGGCACTTGTCTGGTTCTGATCGCAATATATATGGGCGCTCGCGTCAACTATTCACCTCGGCAGTTACTGGTATTGGCGGTTATAGGGTTCAGTTATACCGGCATGGGACTTGGCGGTATGTTTCTTGGGGCCGGCAAATTGGGGCCTGGTGTTGCGACAGTTCTGGCTAATGCACAACCCTTATTTGCGGCAGTGTTGGCGGTCTTTATCATTAACGAGGTCATTACGGGGCGTGTATTTGCTGGGTTGCTTATCGGCTTTGTCGGGGTCGTGGTGCTCGCTACGCCTGAAATGGACTTTGGTGGCTCCCGATTCATAGGAGCGCTCTATGTTCTTGGCGGTGCGATAGGAACAGCAGTAGGGAACGTCTTGCTGAAATATCAGGCAAGTGCTGATGACGTGTATTGGGCGATGGGTATTCAGCTTCTTATCGGGTCAGTCTTTCTGGCTATTGCGTCTGTGAGTTTTGGCGAGAGCGTCGATATTGACTGGACCTGGTCCTTCGCGACAGCGCTGTTCGTACTGGCCGTTCCAGCTACGGCGTTAATGGTCGTGCTCTGGAATATTCTGCTGGCCAGTGCTCCCCTGAACCGGCTTAATTCATTTACCTTTCTGACCCCTGCGTTTGGCCTCCTTGTTGGCATACTTGCTTTTGATGAGACATTCAGCCTGGTCGAGATGGTCGGGATAGCGGTCACGATTGTCGGGTTGTTTATCGTTGTAAAGGCCCCTGAACCGAGGGGATAATCGGGGCCGTCTTCCTGATTCATTGAAGCAGGGCTTGTTCAGGCACGACTCAGGAAAAGACAGAGTGTTCCATTTCCTATGTCCTCCTTTCAGGATTAGAGCCAACGGCGAGCTGCCCAGGCCAGGAGCGCAAGCAGTCGGTCAGTCAGGGGGAGTCGCAGGCCTGAGCTGGCACCTAGTTCCTCTGCTTCTGCGAGATCTGTCTCGAATTGTCCTTCAAGGGCTGCTGCCAGTGAAGGTGACCTTGCGCAAAGATTGAGCTCGTGGTTCAGGAACAGGCTGCGATAGTCCATGTTGGCAGTACCCACACTGGCCCATTCACTGTCGACGGTCAGAGTCTTGGCGTGCAGCAGTCGCGGTCGATAGCCAAACACGCGTATGCCCTTACGCTGCAGGCGCCCCTGGATGCGTTGCGCGATCCAGCGTATGGGGGCAATGTCGTTTCTCAGAGGTACCAGTACGCGCACCGCCACGCCACGCCGTGCAGCGTGCTCCAGGGCCCTGAGGGTCCATTCGTCGGGAACGAGATAGGGCGTGGTCATCTCGATACGGCGCCTGGCCGAGCCAAACATGGAGGCGAAGACACAGTGCAGTCGGTGCTGGCAGTCAGCTGACTTGTTGGGCAGTACAACTGCGCTGGGCGGTTCCGCGTCGAGTTCGCTGCGGAAAAGCTGGTCTTCCCAAAGCGCCTGGTAGGCATTTCGGGCCTGTCGGACCAGCGGGCCCGTCATTGCGACGTGAGTGTCGCGCCAGCGGCGTTCGCCGTATAGTTCCTGCGAGTTTTCCCGATGAATGTTGAAGCCACCGAGAAACGCTTTTCGTTCGTCCACGACCAGCAGTTTGCGGTGATTGCGCTGGTTGTAGTGTAACGGGCGCGACCAGTGCCAACGGTGGAACCAACGCAGCTCAATGCCACTGGTGCGCAGAAAATGATCGAGCCGGCGTGACACCCAGAACAGCGAGCCGGCGGCGTCCAGGTGAAGGCGAACACGCACACCGGCTTGTGCCCGCGCAGCCAATACCTCGGCAAATCGCCAGCCGATTTCGTCCTCGGCAAAGATATAGCTTTCCATGGCGACTTCATCCTGGGCCTCGGCGATAGCCTGGATCATGGCGTCGTATAACAGGTCGCCTTCAGTGAAGAGCTGGAATGGCTCATCTCCCGGCATCAGCACAGGCGTGCAGAGTCGACGCCTGTGGGGTATCCAAAGGAAGTGATTTACGCGCACTGACATGGATGCACGGCTCGTTTGCCTGTACCCCGCGACATTTCCCGGGTTAGCCAGAAGCCCGCTCCCAATAGTAACGCGCCACCATAGACCATACCCTGCGCCGGGACTTCGCTGAAGATCAGATATCCGAGGGTCGCTGCCACTACGGGCGAGACGATGATGTCCACCAGGGCATAGGTGTTGGCGTTCAGGGTTTTCAGAACGATCGAGATACCGAAGTAGGCAAATCCCGTGGATACTACCCCCAGGCACAGGGCCCAGAGCATGATCGGCAGGTCCATGCCCAGCGGTTCGTAATGGATGGACCCATTGATATCGCCGGGGCCGAACAGGACGAGAAAGGGCGACAGAATGATGGCGCCGGCCAACATGGACCAGGCAATGTCATTGCCTGTTTCGGTTTTCCCCTCGTAACGCATGTAGGTCACCATGGCCGCATAGACGGCACCGTCCGCCAGTGCCACCAGGTTCCCCAGCATGTGGCTGCCTTCGAGCGGTTTGGCCAGCACAATGCCAGTAATAGCCAGGGCAAAGATCAGGATATAGTTCCTTTTGGCCTTCTCGCCCAGAAACAGCCAGGAAAAGATAAAGGTGAAAAAGGGCGCAATGCTCCAGAAAATCACCACGTTCGCTATGGGAGCAACCGTCATGGCGAAGTTGAAGACGCTGATCTGAAGCGCGATCAGCAGGCCGATGATGGCGGTGTCCTTCATGTTGTCCCTTGGAAAACGCAGGCGGGCACCTGTCGTCAGGGGCATGGCCACCGTCAGAAAGACGGCGGCGAACGTCAGCGCATAGAAATTCAGCGTCTGGATCGGGATCCGACCATCGGTGAGTTTTACGAAGACACCGATGGTTGCTTCGGACAGCGTGATCAACAGAAGCAGAAGCGCGGTTCTCATCACGATTTCTGGTGTCCCTTGGTGCGGGTCACATCAATGTCTTTCGCGCCTGATTCATCCAGGCAGGCGGTTTCCACCTGAAGGGTGACAAAAAAGAAGCCAAACTTTGACCTCAGCATGTCGTGGGCCGATTTAAGCACTGCCTGCGGATCCGCGCCGTTGCTCGTGCGCAAGTGGCCGGAAAACACATAACGGCCACTGGTGAGCGCCCAGGCATGCACATGATGGGCATTGGCCACACCGTCCAGCTCTTCAAGCGCTTGAACCACTTCGGCAAGACTGAGGTCCGCCGGGGTGCCTTCCATGAGCAGGTGCATGGCATCCCGAAGGACGCCCCAGCTTGCCCAGAGCAGGACGAAGCCGAAGCCCATGCCCAGAATTGGATCAATCAGCAGGAAGCCAGTGAAATGAATGACCAGGGCGGCGACGATAATGATCAGGCTGCCGACAAAGGTCTGGATGATGTGCCAGAGCGCACCTTTAACGTTCAGGTCGCTGCGGCTCTGTTTCCAGATCAGGCTGAGGGAAATGATCTCCGTGACCAGGCCGCCTGCCGCCGCCCAGAGCATGGGGGCTGGCGGCAGTTCGATAGGCTCGGCCAGGCGGAAGGCACCCATGACGATGACGATCAGGGCCATGCCCAATAGAAACCCACCGTTGACCAGTGCCCCGATAATCTCTGCGCGATACCAACCGAAACTGCGGTCTTCGTCCGCCGGGCGGCGCGCCAGGCGCGCTGCCAGAATGGCTACCAGAACGCCACCCACAGCGGAGAATGTATGGAAGGCATCGGAAATGACGGCAATGGATCCGGTCCAGAGCCCGATGCCCATTTCGACGATGAAATAGATCCCGGTGAGCCAGGCTGAAATAGCCATGCCCCGGCCACTGGAGGGCATGTGGCCTGCGTGTCCGGCGTGCCCTGAGTGGCCGCCATGATTTGAATCCATACCCATTGTCCTCTTCTAACTTTCCACCATGAATAGAGCTGAAGAACGCGCTTACTTGCCATCAGGGGCTTCCGGTAGTAGCAAGCCTGTTATCCGGCTCCTGAACTTAACGGTTGAAGCTGAACTGAGGCTGACACTGAACGAAGGGCTCAGTCAGCGTCACTTCGTCAGTTTCACGTCAGCTTCCTGTGCAATGCTCCCCACCTCAACATCAACAGTCCGTAGCAAAGTCAGGGGGAATGAGGGAGTTTTGACTATGCACAACGATCAGCATCCCGGCCGCCGTTCACTCTCGCGTCGGGATATCATCCGAACCGGGACATCCATGGGGCTGATGCTCGGCCTGGGCAGCCTGCTGCCCGGCTATGCCCTGGGTCTGACCGGTAACCAGGAGCTTACACGCCGTACCGAGGGCAACACGGACATCTATGAGCTGACCATTGACCGTACGCCCCTGACCATCGACGGGCGCAGAAGCGTCCAGCCGATCACGGTCAACGGCTCTCTGCCGGCTCCGCTGATCCGCCTGCGCGAGGGCCGTGAGGCTGTGCTCCGGGTGACCAATAAGCTTGATGAGCCTACCTCCATCCACTGGCACGGCATCCTTCTGCCGTTTGAAATGGATGGTGTGCCGGGGGTCAGCTTTGCAGGCATCGCCCCCGGGGAGACCTTTGAGTACCGCTATCCCGTACGCCAGAGCGGGACCTACTGGTACCACAGCCATTCCGGGCTTCAGGAGCAGCTGGGCCATTACGGACCCCTGATCGTGGATCCGGCGGAGCCGGAGCCCTTCGAGTACGATCGCGAATACGTGATCGTGCTTTCCGACTGGACCTTCAATGATCCGGCCGAGGTCATGCGCAATCTCAAAGTGGCCGAAGGCTACTACAACTACAACCGGCGCACGGTGGCCGACTTCTTCGAGGATGTGGCCAACCTGGGATGGAGTGCCGCCTGGGAGAAGGCCGGCATGTGGGGCCGTATGCGCATGACGCCCAGGGACATCCTGGATGTCACCGGTGCCGAGTACACCTACCTGATGAATGGCCTGTCGCCGGATGGCAACTGGACCGGCCTCTTTGAGCCGGGCGAGAAAGTGCGCCTGCGCGTGATCAATGCCTCGGCCATGTCCATCTTCGATGTGCGCATTCCCGGGCTCCCCATGACGGTTGTCGAAGCCGACGGCCAGAAGGTCGAACCGGTGGAAACCGATGAGTTCCGCATCGGTGTGGCCGAGACTTACGACGTCATCGTTGAGCCGCAGGACGAGGCCCATACCCTGTTCGCCCAGTCCCAGGACCGCTCCGGCTTCACCCGTGGCACCCTGGCCGTGCGCGAGGGCATGGAGGCGCCGGTGCCGGACCTCTACCCGCGCACCGAGCGCGGTATGGCGGCCATGGGTATGGCCGGTCACGGTGACGGCGGAATGGACCATGGTTCCATGGAAGGAATGGATGGTATGCACGAGGGCAGCGCCGGCATGAACGGGATGAAGCATGGCGACGAGAAACAGCCGCCGATAGCAGATCGCCAGATCTCGCATGGCCCGGACAACCACGGCGCCGGTGCCGCCATGGTGGCAAGCAACCCGAGGCCGAGACTCGATGATCCCGGCGTGGGCTTTGAGCACGTGGAGCACCGGGTACTGACCTATGACCAGCTCCGGGGCCTGCACGCCTGGCCGGATGAGCGCGAACCCCAGCGCGAGGTGGAACTGCACCTGACCGGCAACATGGAGCGTTACATGTGGTCCTTCGACGGGCAGAAGTTCTCGGAAGTGGACGGGCCCGTTCCTTTCCGCCACGGCGAGCGTCTGCGCCTGATCCTGGTCAACGACACCATGATGGATCACCCCATCCACCTTCACGGCATGTGGATGGAACTGGAGACGGGCAATGATGGCTACCGGCCCCGCAAGCACACCCTGCTGGTCAAGCCCGGGGAAATGATCTCGGCACAGATTACGCCGGAGCATGAGGGTGACTGGGCTTTCCACTGCCATCTTCTCTATCACATGAAGGCGGGGATGTTCCGCGTGGTGTCCGTTCAATGAGTGCGCAGTACAGGAGGAACAACATGGCTGTTAAACACGTTCGTTCCACGGCCCTGGTCGTCCTGGGCCTGATGGTGCCGGCAACCGGCGCTGTCGCACAGGGTGTGGGCCCAGAGGCAGAGCCGGACTGGTCGCTCCCGGTGCATGATGATGTGGCCTATGGCCAGCTTCTGATGGACCGCTTTGAATACCAGGCTGGTGACGACGAGGATGTCTTTGCCTGGGAGGGGCAGGCCTGGTGGGGCGGTGATACCCATCGTCTGGTGGTCGACTCCGAGGGTGAGGCGCTCGTCTCGGGTGGCGATGGCGGCGAAGTGGAGAGCTTTGACGTCCAGTACGGCTACGGTTTCAGTTCCTACTGGCAGGCCAAGGCCGGGCTGGGATACCAGACCACCTTTGGCCCGGGGCCTGATCGTAACCGGGGCTCTGCCGTCATCGGCGTTCAGGGGCTGGCCCCCTACTGGTTCGAGGTGGACACAGGCCTTCGCGTCAGTGAGGATGGCGATGCGGTGGCCGAATTCGAGGGTGAGTACGACTGGCTCTTGACCCAGCGCCTGATCCTGCAGGGCCGGGCGGAAACCAGCTACGCGTTCAGCGAGGTGCGTGAGTTTGGTGTGGGTGAGGGCCTGAACGGGCTGACACTGGGCCTGCGCCTGCGTTACGAGGTGGCCCGGGAATTCGCGCCCTACATCGGCGTGCGCTGGCAGGACCAGTACGGGGACACGGCTGACCTGACCCGTGCGGAAGGTGAGGACACGGAGAAGACATCACTGGTGGCCGGTGTGCGCTGGTGGTTCTGATGGAGACCGATGCGACTGCTCCTGGTAGAGGATGACCAACTCCTGTGTGACAGCCTGAGCCGACAGCTTGAGGCAGCAGGATTTACTGTGGACACAATCGGCACTGCTTCGGGCGCGGCGCACCTTGCCCCTCAGGAGGATTACCGGGCGGTTGTGCTGGACCTCGGCCTGCCGGATGGCAGTGGGCTGGACCTCCTGAGCCGGTGGCGGAGCGCCGGACTCGGCCTTCCGGTCATGATCCTGACCGCCAGAGGGGATTGGCAGGACAAGGTGAGCGGCCTCAAGGCAGGCGCCGATGACTACCTGGCGAAACCGTTTCAGGTGGAGGAGCTTGTTGCGCGGCTCCAGGCGCTGATCCGGCGCAGTGAGGGGCGTGTGGACACCCGCCTCCAGGTAGGGGGGTTCGTGCTGGACGAATACCGTCAGGCGCTCACAACACCGGACGGGGCAACAGAAACCCTGACCGGGACCGAATTCCGTCTTCTGCGCTGTCTCATGAGCCGTCCCGGACAGCTGTTTTCGAAGGAGCAATTGCTGGAGCAGGTCTACAGCCTGGATCATAGCCCCAGCCTCAACGCCATCGAGGCCTATATCCGCCGCCTCCGGAAACGGGTGGGGCATGATACCATCGTGACCCGTCGCGGGCAGGGGTATGCGTTCCATGCGCCGCATTGATCCCTGCCGCTCGATAAGAGGCATGCTCCTGGTCCTGCTTCTCCCTGCCGCGATTGGGCTGATGGGGGCGGCCTGGGTGATTCACGGCATGCTGCTTGACCGGATGGTCAGCAACTTTGTGGAGACGCATCTCCAGGGCGATCACCCCGAGACAATGACTTCCGATAACGTCGCCAGTCTCAATGCGGGGCAGCGGGAGCTGCACTGGTGGACCGCCGGTGTGTCTGTGCTGCTGCTGGCGCTGCTGGCAGCGGCTATCTGGTTTGCCATCCGGATTGCGCTGCGTTCCGTTCACCGCCTCAAGGCAGCTCTGCGCGCGCTGCAGCAGGGCGAACGTGAGCGGCTGGACGTAGACGCGCCAGAGGAATTCCAGTCGCTGGTGGATGAACTCAACCGGTTACTGGAAAGCCTGGAGCATCGCCTCGACCGGTCGCGGGACGCGCTCGCCAACCTCTCCCACAGCGTTAAGACACCGATTGCCGCGGTACGCCAGGTTCTGGAAGACCCCGGGAGAGAGCTTGATGCCGACCTGAGAGCCCAGCTGGCACGCCGGCTTTCCGAGATTGATCGTCAGCTCGAGGCGGAAATGCGCCGCAGTCGTTTTGCCGGTGCCCAGGCCGGACGGGGTGCCTGCCCGGTCACTCAGGCCAGGGACCTGCTCTGGATGCTGGGGCGTCTCTACCCGGAGCGTGACTTCGAGCTGGATACCGACCTGAGTGAAGACCGGCGCTGGCCGATGGAGGAGCAGGACCTGAATGAGTTGCTCGGCAACCTGTTGGACAACGCCGGTAAGTGGGCGGAACGTCGCGTCCTGCTGAGCCTGGTCGAGACGCCGGACTGGCTTGAGATTCAGGTGGCGGATGATGGTCAGGGGGTTCCGGAGGATCAGTTACAGCGACTCGGGACTCGTGGGCTGCGCCTGGATGAACAGGCGCCGGGGCATGGTCTGGGGTTGGCCATAGTTCGGGATACGGTCTCCCGGTATGGAGGTGATGTCGTATTCAGCTCTCGGATGCAGGGCGGCCTCTGTGTTCAGGTCCGGCTGCCAAGCGTGATGGCTCTGTAACCCACTGAAGGTAACATTCCGTCAGCTTCAATTCAGGTTGGTGTGATTGTATGGGTTTGAAATAAACAGTGACAAAGGAGAGGTTCTGATGAATAAGCAACTATTGGTGTTGGTCTTTGGGGCGCTTATAGCAATGGGGACTTTCGCAGCCGAAAGGCGGCAGGATCATGGCCACGATTCCAACGGAATGACGCAGGGTGAGCACATGCAGGCCATGGAGATGCACATGGAGGCGATTCGTAATACCGAGGATCCGGAGAGGCGGCGGGAACTGATGCAGAAGCACCATGAAGCCATGCAGGCCCATATGAAAAGCATGAAGACGATGGATGACCATGGTGCACATGAAGGCAAACCCGCTGACACCGGAACCCGGATGGAGCGAATGGAGCGTCAGATGCATATGATGCAGGGCGCAATGGAACAGATGATGGAGCGGCAGGAAGTTGATTGAGATTATCCCCAATTGGCATCCGGTTTGGGTCCATTTCCCTATTGCCCTGCTTAGCATGGCCACAGTCTTTTTCTTGCTCGGCCTCATCCTTTCAGGCAGAGCCGGAGAGAATGTGACGTCTGCGGCTCGCTGGAACCTGGTCCTTGGGTGCTTCCTTCTCTTGCCAACGCTGGTAACCGGCTATCTGGCCTACAATTCGGTCGCCCATGATGGCCCGGGCCACCAAGCCATGGAACGGCATATGACCGCAGCCTGGGTGACGGTCGCGGTATTTGCTCTGGCCGCCGTGCTCGCGTGGCTTGATCGTCGTCGTACGCGGGGTGCCAGTGTGCTGCTTGCCGCGGTAATGCTCGTGGGGACCGCTGCGGTTGGGGTCACCGGTTATCTCGGGGCGGAGAACGTGTACCGTCATGGTCTTGGCGTTGAGCGTCTGCCCAAAGGCGTTCAGGACACAGGGGCAGAGCGCTCACCAGCGATCCCTGAAGCGGGAGAGGCTGAAGAATCCAGCGATCCTGAACCGCAGGATGCGCAGCAGGGTTCAGGGCAGGGTGGCACTGAGACTGAAGAGTCAGTACCTGAAGGCCATGAGGGCCACGATCATGCACACTGACCCTACCCCTGAAGGGGGTATATTGCTCCTGTTGAAAGGGTGGTAACCTTCGCTCATGCATTCAAACAAGTCATGGTTCAGCATCTTTCTGATAATCGCTCTTGTCCTGTCGCCGGTCGTCGCCGGAGCGGGGACGATGGGCGGTCTGATGATGGGGACCATGCACTCCGACCAGAAGATGGACTGCGAAGGCGCCGACGCCGAACTCCGGAACCTCTCGCCCGAGCAACGCGCCTGCGCTGACGGGGATGGGGCGAGAGGGTGCTGCGTGAGCTGTGTGGCCTGCGCTCTCTCGCTGGCATTCCCGCTCGACCTTGAAGCGGTTTCGCGCCCCATTGCAGGCCATACTTTCAGTCCACCCCGGACCGACCTTGAGTCCGAACTCCAACCTCCCAGAGCACACTCCTCTTAACCGGTAGCGCCATAGGCACGGAGTTCCCGTGCGCATGGCAAGTATCGTTTGCCCGTCAGGCCTGACGCAGTCTCAGGACCCGACGGCTGGAGGAGAATCACACCATGAGAATGTTATTCATCGGCCCTGCCTGGCTTCTTTTCGGGCTGGTCGGCATGGGCAGTCACGTGTTGGCCGAGCCGCTCACCCTTGCGGAAGTGGAAGAGCGTGCAGCCGGGGATCCGGGCATTGAACGGTTCCGACACGAAGCGCGGGCCATGGAGGAAGATGCCGTTGCGGCGGGAGAACTTCCGGATCCCCAGCTGACCACCGAGCTTTTGCAGTTTCCCCTGGACCGGCCGGGATTCCAGCAGGACGAAATGACCCAGATCCAGTTGGGTCTGCGCCAGACTTTCCCCCGGGGCGACAGCCGCCAGTACCGCAGTCAGCAACAGAGGGCGCAGGCTGGCGTAAAGAAGGCCCTTGCCGGCAATCGCGAAAAGGAAATCATCCGTGAGGCGCGCAATGCCTACCTGCAGCTGATCCTGGAGCATCGGCGCCAGGAAGTGCTCGAGGACAGCCGCGACCTGTTTGAGAACCTGGTGGCGATGACGGAGCGCAGCTCCGCCTCCGGCATGGTGTCGCGCCAGGACGTCATGCGGGCGGAGCTGGAACTGGAGCGTCTGGAAGACCGGATCCTGCAGGCAAGGCAGAGGCGGGATCGCGCACAGGCATCGCTGGCGCGCTGGATTGGCGACGCTGCCTACCGGCCCCTCCCCGACGGTGGATTTCCCGAACTTCCTGACTGGAAGGACCAGGACCTGACGGATCACCCACGCCTGGCGGCGAGCCGAGCCCGGATCCGTGCCAGTGACCAGGGGGTGGCTCTGGCCGAGGAAGCGTACAAGCCCGAATGGAGCGTCCAGGTTGGCTATGGGGTGCGCACGAACACGGCCGTGGCCAATCGCCATCGCCTGGGCGCCATGGTCTCGGTGGATCTGCCCCTGTTTACCGGTGATCGTCAGGATCGTCGCCTGTCCGCGCGCCAGTCCGAGCGTGAAGCCGCCGTCCGGCATAGGGATGAAACCCAGCTGGCACTGGAACGCGAGGTCAATGCCGCCATGGCGGACCTGGAGCAGCTCCGCGAGCGCGATGCCCGCTACCGTAACCGCCTTCTGGAAGTGGCCAACGCGAACGCCGAAGCGGCGGAAAGGGCTTACAGCGCTGGCACTACCGACTTCACCGCCCTGATGGAATCCCGCCTTCTGGCTCTGGAAACCCGTCTGGACTCGCTGCGTCTCACCACGGAACGCAAGCAGGCCAGGGCGCAACTGTTGTATCTGCTCGGGGAGGACACCCCATGAAAGTATGGCTCTTTATTCTGGCCCTTCTGATCGGCGCCGCAGCCGGCAGCGGCGGGCTCTATGTCTGGATGCACGGCACCGCTGCCAATGGCGGCGGTGATGGTGAGCGGGAAATTCTCTACTACCGCCACCCCATGGATTCCTCCATTACCTCGGATACCCCCGACAAGGACAGCATGGGGATGGACTACATTCCGGTCTACGCCGGCGATGAGGAAGAAGGCGAGGGGGATGACAGCCCTGGCACCGTCAGCATCAAGCCGCAGGTGACCCAGAACCTGGGCGTGAGAACGGCCATGGCGAAACAGGGCGATCTGACCCCCGGCGTCGATGCCCTGGGCTTTGTTGAGTACAACGAGTCCGAGCTGGAGCACGTTCACGTTCGCGCCGAAGGCTGGGTGGAAGACCTGAAGGTACGGACCACCGGCGAGTCCGTCGACAAGGGGCAGATCCTGTTCCGGACTGATTCGCCACGCCTGCAGAACGCCCAGGAGGAGCTGCTGCAGGCCCACCGCCGCAACTCGGGCGTTGACTCGGCCCGCCAGCGGTTGCGGTCACTGGGCATGGCGGATGAGGACATCCGCACGGTTGAACAGCGTGGTGACATCCTGCGGCTGGTTCCGGTGCGGGCCCGCCAGAGTGGGGTGGTCCGGGAACTGAATTTCTCCGAGGGCATGCATGTGAACCCCTCCCAGACCCTGATGGAGATTGCGGACCTGTCCTCGGTCTGGGTGATGCTCGAGGTGTTTGAACCGCAGATGGGCGCGCTTCGCACCGGGCAATCGACCCGTGTGTCACTGCCCTTCCGGCCGGGCTGGGAAAGGCAGGCGGAGCTGGATTTCGTCTACCCGAACCTGGATACGGACAGCCGCGTCCAGAGGGCCCGCCTGACACTGGATAACGCTGACGGCGAGCTGCGCCCCGGTATGTACACGCAGGTTGCCCTGGACGGCGAAACCGTCAGTGACGCGGTGCATGTGCCTGCGGAAAGTGTGATCCGCACCGGTGAACAGAATCGCATTGTGGTCATGCAGGAAGAGGGAAGCTTCCAGGTGCGGGAAGTCCGCATAGGGCGCCGCATCGGGGATCGGATGGTGATCCGTGAGGGCGTGAAACCCCATGAATCCGTGGTGGTATCCAGCCAGTTCCTGATTGATTCCGAGTCCTCGACGGTGGCGGAGCTTGATCGCATGGACGCTGGTGGGGCGTCGGATGCTGATGAGCCGGATGCGGAAACCGACGTCTGGACGCGGGGCCAGGTCAAGGATCTGGATATCGAGCGGGGGACGGTCAAGCTGGCCCATGACCCCGTCCCGGAATGGGACTGGCCCGCAATGACCATGAATTTCGGGATTGGTGACGGCGTTGACGAGGGCCATTTGCAGCCCGGCATGGAAATGCGTTTCCGCATCCGCGAGCGCGATGGGGATGGCTATGAGATCACGGGCATGAAGCCGGTGCGTGAAGAGGAGGCGAGTGATGATTGAACGCATCATTCAGTGGTCCCTCGAAAACCGGCTTCTGGTACTGCTGCTGACCGTCGTGATGGTGGTCTACGGAGTCTGGTCCATGCGCGATATGCCGCTGGATGCGATTCCGGACCTCTCCGACGTGCAGGTCATTGTGCAGACTCCGTACGAGGGGCAGGCGCCCCAGGTGGTGGAGGATCAGGTGACCTTCCCGCTTTCCACCGCCCTGATGTCCGTGCCCCAGGCACGGGATGTGCGCGGCGTTTCCATGTTCGGCAACTCCTTTGTCTATGTACTGTTCGAGGACGGCACCGACCCCTACTGGGCCCGCACCCGGGTACTGGAACAGTTGAGCCAGGTCGGGGGGCGGATGCCGGACGGGGTGCAGCCCCAGCTGGGGCCGGATGCCACGGGCGTGGGCTGGGTCTACCAGTACGCGTTGGTGGATCGCACCGGTGAGCATGACCTCTCGCAACTGCGCAGTCTCCAGGACTGGTTTCTGCGGTTTGAACTACAGGCCGTGGATGGCGTCTCCGAGGTGGCCACCCTGGGCGGCATGGTGCGCCAGTACCAGGTGGTTCTGGATCCGGACCGTATGAGAGCACATGGGCTGGAACTGTCAAAGGTGCGCAGCGCCATCCGGGCGGCCAACGATGAAGCCGGCGGTTCCGTCATCGAGATGGCGGAGGCGGAATACATGGTCCGTTCCCGGGGCTACCTCACCGGGCTGGAATCACTGGGCCTGGTCCCGGTTGGCACCAGTGACGAGGGCACGCCCCTGATGCTGGACGACGTGGCCGATATCCGGCTGGGTCCGGCGCCGCGCCGGGGAATCGCGGAACTTGATGGTGAGGGGGAAGTCGTAGGTGGCTTCGTGGTCATGCGCCACGGGGAGAACGCCATGGCCACCATCAGCAACGTGAAGAAACGGCTGGAGGAGCTCAGAAAGTCACTGCCCGAAGGGGTGGAGATTGTTGAGACCTATGACCGCTCCGGGCTGATCCAGGATTCGGTGGATAACCTGTCCAAAAAGCTGGTTGAGGAATTCATCATTATTGCGCTGGTATGCGCGGTTTTCCTGCTCCACATCCGCTCGGCGCTGGTGGCCATCATCGCGTTGCCCATCGGCATCCTGGTGGCGCTGACCATCATGCGCTGGCAGGGCATCACCGCCAACATCATGTCCCTGGGCGGTATTGCCGTGACCATTGGCGCCATGGTGGATGCGGCCATCGTCATGGTGGAGAACTTGCACAAGCGGCTGGAGAAACGCCATGCGGGCGAAGACCACTGGCATGCGGTCTATATGGCCGCCAAGGAAACCGGCCGGCCGCTGTTTTTCGCGTTGCTGATCATCACCGTGAGCTTTATCCCGCTGTTTGCCCTGGAAGGGCAGGAAGGCCGGCTGTTCCATCCGCTCGCGTTCACCGGGACCTATGCCATGGCCGTCTCGGCGGGGCTTGGCATTACGCTGATTCCGGTGCTCATGGGGTATCTCGTGCGTGGCCGAATCCGGCCGGAGTCCGTCCATCCGGTGAGCCGGCTGCTTATCGGCATCTACCGGCCGGTGCTCAGCGGCCTGCTGCGTCACCCGTGGATCACGCTGGTGGCTGCCCTGGCCATCGGCATGACCGGTTTCTACCCGAGCAGCCAGGTGGGCACGGAGTTCATGCCGGATATTTCGGAAGGGGACATCATGTACATGCCGACCCTTGACCCCGGTGTGTCCGTGGGCAAGGCGCGGCAGGTGCTGCAGCAGACCAACCGTCTGATCCAGGAGGTTCCGGAGGTCGAGCAGGTGTTCGGCAAGTCGGGGCGGGCAGAGACCGCCACGGACCCGGCGCCGCTGGGGATGTTCGAGACGCTGATCCGGCTCCGCCCGGAATCCGAATGGCGCGATGGCATGACCCGGGATGACATCATCGATGAGCTGGACCGGACCGTGGACCTTCCCGGTGTCTCCAATGTCTGGGTCGAACCCATCAAGACCCGCATTGATATGCTATCGACCGGTATCCGCTCACCCGTTGGCGTGAAAATCGCCGGTGAGGACCTGGAAACCATTGAGCGCATCGGTGAGGACATCGAAGCCGCGCTGGAGGATGTTCCGGGAACGGCCTCGGCGAGGGCGGACCGAACGGCCAGCGGCCGCTACCTGGAGATCGATATCGACCGTCGTCAGGCCGCCCGTTACGGCGTGCGGGTGGCGGATCTCCAGGACGCGGTGCGCATGGCCATCGGGGGTGTTTCCATTGGCGAGACCGTGGAAGGCCTGGAGCGCTACCCGATCAACGTGCGGTTTCCCCAGGCGTCACGGGATTCCCTGGAAGCCATCCGGGATATGCCGCTGGTCACACCCTCCGGCGATGAGGTGTCGATCGGAACCCTGGCGGATGTGAGTATCGAGGATGGGCCTGCCATGATCCGCTCGGAGAACGCCCGCCGCAACGGCTGGGTGATCGTGGATGTGCGGGACCGGGCGCTGGGTGAATATGTGGCCGCCGCCCAGAAGGCCGTGGCGGAGGAGGTGGACCTGCCGCCGGCCTACTCCATCACCTGGTCCGGCCAGTACGAATACATGCAGCGGGCCCAGGAAAAGCTCAGCTACATGGTGCCGTTCACTCTGGTGGTCATCTTCATGCTGCTGTACCTGTGCTTCCGCCGCATCCCGGAGACGCTGATGCTGATGGGCGCTCTGCCGTTTGCAGCACTGGGGGGCATCTGGCTGGTCTACTGGCTGGGCTTTGACCTGTCCGTCGCGGTGGGTGCTGGCTTCATCCTGCTGATTGGCCTGGCGGCGGAGTTTGCAGTGGTGATGATGATGTACATCGGCGAGGCGGTGGATCACCATAGTCCCAACAGCCGCCGGGAACTGCGCGAGGCGATCATGGAGGGGGCTGTGCTGAGGGTGCGGCCCAAGGCCATGACCTCCGCAACCGTGGTGTTGGGCCTGACGCCGCTGCTCATTGGTGGCGGGCCGGGATCCGAGGCCATGGAGCGCATCGCGGCGCCGATGGTCGGCGGCATGATCACC
The DNA here is from genome assembly GCF_002286965.1 of Halovibrio salipaludis. Classification (GTDB taxonomy): domain Bacteria; phylum Pseudomonadota; class Gammaproteobacteria; order Pseudomonadales; family Oleiphilaceae; genus Halospina; species Halospina salipaludis. The sequence continues at coordinate 32,718 of NZ_NSKD01000010.1, forward strand.
GCGCCGCTGGTGTCGCTGCTGATTATTCCCGTGCTTTACTGGGTCTGGAAGCGGCGCTTTCTGGCTGCTTGAGTGGCGGTCTAACTGGATAGAAGAAATGAATTAAGGAGAAAACCGATGATGCATTATGGCATGCATACTGGAGGGGTCATCTGGATGCTGATTGTTGGCGCCCTGCTGGTGATCCCGTTCTGGAAGCTGACCACCCGGACCGGTTATCCCGGTCCGCTGGCGCTGCTTATCCTGATCCCGCTGGTAAACCTGGGGTTCATCTATTTCCTGGCCTTTTCGGAGTGGCCTGTAGATAGGCGGGACTGAGGTCCCGCCAGTCAATAACAAGGAGGATTGAGTGATGGCAACGGCCCAGGCACAAACGAACAGCGTGGAACTGAGTGTTCCCGGCATGGGGAGCAACCACTGCGCCGGCATTGTGTCTTCCAGTCTTGAGCGACTGGAGGGCATCGAGACGGTATCCACCAACATCGCCAATCACCGGGTTGTGGTGACGGTGGCCGAGGGCGGACCGGATGCTGAAACGCTCAAGCAGACGGTTGAAAACGCCGGTTATGATGTGGCCGATGTACGGCGCGGTGACGAGCGCGGGGAGCGCGACGATGCGGCCCTGGAAGAGGCCTATCTGAGCCAGGCGAAGAAGAACCTCTGGATTGCGGCGGTGCCTACCACCCTCATCATGATCCTGATGATGCCGCACATGCTCATGGAACCCATTCCCGGCTATCTGGCCATCATCGCGGTGCTTGCTTTCCCAGTGGTGTTCCTGTTCGGCGGGGCGGCCACGCACAGTGCCTCCTGGCGCGCGCTGAAGAACCGCCAGGCCAACATGGACGTGCTCATTTCCATGGGCAGCCTGCCGCCGTACTTCTTAGGGCTGGTGGGATTCATCTACCCGATGACCTCCTTCATCGAGATGGCCGCGACCATCATGACCTTCCACCTGGTCGGGCGTTACCTGGAGGCCCGGGCGAAGGGGCGCGCTTCCGACGCGATCCGACGGCTGATTTTCATGGGTGCCAAGACCGCCCGTATCGAGCGGGATGGCCGAGAGGAGGAGGTCAGCATCAAGGAGCTGCAGCGCGGCGACATCATGATCGTGCGCCCGGGGGAGAAGATTCCCACGGACGGCGAAGTGGTGGATGGTGAAAGCCACGTGGATGAGTCCATTGCCACGGGGGAATCGGTGCCTGTTCCCAAGGAAGCGGGTGATTCGGTGATCGGCGCCACCATCAACAAGGAAGGGCGGCTGCGGGTCAAGGCGGACCGGCTTGGCGACGAGACCTTCCTGGCCCAGGTGGTGCGCATGGTCGAAGAAGCCCAGGGCAGCAGTGTGCCCATCCAGGAGTTTGCCGATCGCATGACCGCGCGCTTTGTTCCGGCGGTGCTCGCTATTGCGGTGCTGGCGTTCGGCGCCTGGTTGCTTATGCCCGAGACCCTTCGCCCGGTCCTGGACTGGGGCGCGGGATTCCTGCCCTGGGTGGATGCGGGGGCAACGCCGCTGATCCTGGCGCTGCTGGCCGCCATTGCCGTTCTGGTTATCGCCTGTCCCTGTGCCCTGGGTCTGGCCACACCCACGGCGCTGATGGTTGGTTCCGGCATGGGCGCCGAGCGGGGCATCCTGATCCGCTCCGGGGAAGCCATACAGGCCATCAAGGACCTGAAGGTTGTGGTGCTGGACAAGACGGGGACCATCACTCGGGGTGAACCGGAACTGACCGATGTGGTGGCAGGACCGGACAGTGATGAGACCGAGGTGCTGCAGCTGGCGCAGACGGTGGAGAATGCCTCGGAACACCCCATTGCACAGGCTATCGTAGCGGGTGCCCGGGAGCGTGGACTGGAACCGGGCGACGTGCAGTCGTTCAGCTCCACCGGGGCCCGGGGTGTAACCGGTATGGTGGGTGATCAGAAAGTGCTGATCGGCAATCGACGCCTGCTGGAGGAGGACGGCGTCACGGGGCTGGAAGCCCTTGATGACGACCTGGCAAGGCTGGAATCAAATGGTCGTACAGTCGTGATCGTGGCTGCTGGCGGGAAGGCGCTCGGCCTGGTGGCGGTCGCCGACGGCATCAAGGAGGACTCCGCCCGTGCCATTGAAGGTATGCATGCAATGGGTCTGCACGTGGTCATGATCACCGGCGACAACGAACGGGCCGCCCAGGCAGTGGCCCGGGAAGTGGGCATTGATGAAGTCCAGGCCGGTGTCCTTCCGGATGGCAAGGTGGAGGCCGTGCGCGAGTTCCAGTCCCGCTTCGGTTCCCATGTGGCCATGGTCGGGGACGGCATCAACGATGCGCCGGCACTGACCCAGGCGGACGTCGGCATAGCCATTGGGGCTGGCGCCGATGTGGCGATTGAGGCGGCGGATATCACGCTGGTGCGGGGGCAGTTGTCGGCCGTGGTGGATGCCATGGAGCTGTCGAAGGCGACGTTCCGTAAGATCGTCCAGAACCTTCTGTGGGCAAGTGGTTATAACCTGGCGGCCATTCCCATTGCGGCGGCGGGGCTGTTGCACCCGATGATCGGGGTGGTTGCGATGACCGCCAGTTCCCTGTCGGTCATCGGCAACTCGATTCTGCTGCGGCGTCATCGGTTCGGAGAAGAGCGCCGGTGACGCCGGCGAGGCCTGCCCGGCTCAGCTTTCGTCGGGCAGGTAGGCGCCGTCCTTGTCATGCACTTCACGGCCGGTTACCGGCGGGTTGAAGGTGCATCAGGCGCATGTCCTCGGTGCCGCTGCGCAGCATGAGACAGTTGTGTTCGTTGAGGCCTTACAGGCAGGGCTGGGTAATGGCCGATCTGAAACGGGGTCAGGAACAATCTTCTCAAGCTAACGCCCAAAACCAAACGCCATGAGTTTTTCATCAATGCCATGCGCCGGTTCAGCCGCCCACCGTTCGGCCTCGTCCTCGAAGCCGAGTTCATGCAAGGCGGCAAACCCCGGACAATCGCGCTCTGCCATGAGAACCTTTGTGAAGCCACGGCGGTACCGACGGTGATTATGGCTGAGTGGTTCCTGGCTAATCCAGCAGTTCCCGCCGACTATGGTTATCTTGGTTTCTGGGCCACACAGCAATCGGACTTTCCGAATGCGTTAGCATCGCTGGGATTCCAGTTACACGACGACAGAGCCTGACCGACGCACCGACAACACAATGCACATAAAGACCGTCCTCCCTCTGTCTCCTTTGTAAGCCTCCAATTGTGTCGATACGTGAGAGTTGAGAGCCTTTCGAAGCACTGTCTCTTGGATTTGATCGAAAGGAGGTTCACTCCGATGATCCACTTGAGTTGTGACGGGATTAACTCGACATTTCCACGTAGGAGCCTTGATCTGGATCCCAGCGGTAACGTTTATGGGGATCACTTTCAGGGTCAACATTGAGCTCATTGATGTGCCAATCCTGGTTGGCCGCTTTGAAGCGCTCGGTCCAGTGCTTAAGCTGGCCTGTGACGATCGCGCGTTGTGTGTGGTGCAGTTGCTCGACCATCTCCAGAAACCACGCAGGTTCCGGAATGGTCACTCGAGGTTTGGTGGAATAGGAAAGCCGTCTTAACACTTCCTCATCCACAGATTGGCCTTCCGGGTTCAGTCGCTGGACATCGACCTCCGGCGTGTAATGGACCTGGAGGGACTCTTTCCAGAGTTGCGCCCAACGATCCCGTGAGAGGTAATCCTTACCGCCGCGCATCGTCGGTGCCACGAGTAACAGGCAGTGGAAATGCGGGTGCGCTGTCTCCGGGTCGTCCTGGCCTTGATCCACTTCCAGGAACCGGACGGAACCGTGCACATGTCGCAAGGCATGGCGATCGGTCAAACGACTAAAGGCCTTGTTCATCGCCTGGATTTGGGATCTCAGTTCGGTCACTGGGCAATTACGCACTGTCAGTGTCAGGAACAGCCAATGCGGTTTATAGCCTTCTGCGCGCATGGTTCGCAGAATCCACTGCAGACGAACTCTCCATCGGGCTGAAAAGCGGTTCTGGCAAATCGGGCAATGGCGATGCTTGCAGTACCACGTGGTGTTTGTTGGCTCTTGGGATGGATTGAGGTGGATGCGGACGTTACTGGCACACTCCTGAAGACGGGTGGCCTCTTTGCGGTAGCGGTGGTCTGCTGAGAAGACACCCGCTGTGTCGTCAGCAATTGGTTTGTATTTTTCAAGGCTGATCAGGCTTTTGTTCTCTTGGTGATCGTTGAATTGATTCATTGCGTGCTCCTCGTGATTGATCGGTGGCCATTTATCTGCAAACAGGGTCTGATTCGGTGTTGCGACTCTGAAATTGCCCGAATAAACCGGTTAAAAAATGACCTGATGGAAGGGTGTCGAAGGAGTTATGGAGTAGTGAAAAGGTTTCTAATAATAAATATAAAGCAGGGACTTACATCGCATTAGGAGCGTAGGCGCCTGTCGTGAGACGGCGCAGAACCCCAAAATTTTCCATCCACCTGAACGAGTCCATCTGAGGCATGGCGTTCAGGAGCCACCCAGGGGACGTAGGGGGTGTGCGTGGCCTCAAAGCTCGAATCGTGGCGTGTTTAACCTGGGTACGAACCTCCTGTTCGATCGGTTCCACGTTGTCCGGATGTACTTCGGCAATGAAGTCCTCCCTAAAGCAATCCCGCCACAGGTTGTTCCAGAGATCCTCCCGGAAGCCGGCTGGATCTTTAGAAACATCCGGTCGGAGTAGCAGAACGCACTCGAAACGCGGGTGAGCGATATTGGCATCGCTGAAGCCCTGGTCCACCCGCAAGACACGTAGAGCACCCTGGACACGACGTTTCCAGAACCGCCTACGGGTCATGCGCCGGAAAGCGACCTTCATGGCCTCCAGGCATTCGCTGAGCTCGGTCACTTGGCACTGACGCACAGAGAAAGTAACGACAACCCACCGGCTGTCGCCTTGCCAAGGCTCCTCCCGGAACATGCAGTCTATCTGGTTCCCGTGGTTATAGGCCTTCTGGTGCTGACAGATGGGGCAGTGGGGGTGATGGCAACCTTGCTGGCTGGTGTCTCTGGTCCGAAGCGCACAGTTGTGGATCTGCGCAGCGTCCTTTCGGGCCCAGGGATCTTGGGAGAGGTGTTCAGCGAGTTGCAGCGCGGCGGCTTTAACGTTCTGGGGCGTGAATACATCCTTCGTTTCTTGAATGACGGTCATTGTGACAACTCCCATGACAATCGTTGGGCGCAGGTGTGACTGACATGCGGATGCAGCTGCTTGTGGTAGGGCCACAGCAGGGTGTGCGGGGAGGTCCGCGATAGTGTGTCGTCACACGGCGTTGATCGGGGCTCCGGAACGGAGGCGGGTCAGAAGGGGCTGTGAACTAGCCGATTGATTGGAGTGGTGTTGCTGGGGTGCTGCCGGCGGCGTCTCGCTCTTCAATGCGGGCGAGTACCCACTCCTCAACTTCCTGTTCGACCCAACCAACCGAACGTCCACCGAGCGGCACGGGCTGTGGGAAGGTGCCTGCTTCGACGTACTTATAGATGGTGGAGCGTGCCAGGCCGGTGAATTCCATGACTTCGCGTAATCTGATGATCCTCATGAGGGTCTCCTATGGTTAGTCCGCTCATTGGATCGGAGGGTGCTGTCTCAGATGAAAATCCGACGCAGGAGCCAGGCAATGCGACTCACATAGAGACCTGTCGCGGACTCCTGCTTCTTGCTCGAGGTGGCTTCGCAGATATGGTGTCACCCCAAAAACGAGAAATGTCCCCTGGCGGAAGTAGTGCTTAGTCCTGGCACGGGCAGCGGGTGTTGGTTTAAATCCCTTGCGCTAGGGGTGGTCAGGACTTGGTTTGTGAGCTTTCCGGCTTTGCTGTTCAGCCCTGCTCTGGCTGACTCGGTCGGCGATGGTTTGGTCATCATCCAGGGGGTGAGCAAAGGCGGTGGGTGAGCAGCGGCCGACAAGCGGTGCTGAGGCCGGAGCATTGATCAGGGGGCTGGCGTGTCAGCGGATGGCGCTGGAACCGGGTACGCCCCTATCAAGGCGGTGAGTGGAGGTGTGACATGGCATGACATAATGACATTGAAAAGCAAGAATATGCTGAAATAGCTAGTAATGATGCTTATTTTCGCAATTTCTTAAAGTTTAATGTCACAACGTCATGCCCATACCAGATTCATTCTCATTCATCCATAACGGGCGTCGTCGTCTGTTCGGCCCGCCAGTACCGCCTGGGACCTCGCTGCCCACTCGAGGTCAGGGAGATCCCAAATTCACGTAGCAGGGGTTTTATCTGATTGAATTTTGATCCCAACCCCCTTGGGGTGGTGGGCCACATATCGGTCGAAGGTTCTTTTTCAGAGGGTCTCTTTTCGGAAGAATCCTCTTTTTTGGGGCGATATTCCTCCAAGCGTGTCTTCCAGTCCGTGACTGACAGATCCAACACCCCCGATGGTTCAGCAGCTAGCGCCTGAGCCACGGCAGTTGCGACAGGCGACTCTTCCAGCTCGAACTCACGCCGACCTTGCTGATTGAGCCGGAATTGCTGCCAAAACGCATCTTTATCTTGGCGCAAGTATTCTGCTACCAATACCCCTACGCGACAGAGATCGGCCAAGCCACCGTGATGATCAAACTCCTTGCGATATTCCATCTGTGTCCACTGAGAATTGACGTATCCGAATATCAGTAGCAAGCCGGCCACGATTGCCGGGTCCATGGATGTCATTTGTCCTGGCATGGTGGGTTGAAGATTGTCTTCTTCCACTTCAACGCTCAAGGTCGCATCGGCGAGCTTTGGCGTTGTCGCAACGCTTTCCGTGCTATTAAGCATCACCGGGCACTGGGCAGTAATTTCCGCAGCTACCTTTTTGTCCTTCCATTGCCACTGGATTTGCTTACCCCGCATCAGGCTGAAGATATGATCTTGCTGAGTTGGCGTGAGAGCTTCGACTTGATTAAAGCTCAGGAGGTAGTGCTTGAGCGCTAAGTTATTAAACTGTTTGACATTGCTCGGGACGTCTTCTTGCCAAGTCGTCGTTGCTGGGTCCACTGCGGTCTTGACTTGCCGATGCGCCTGTTCCATTGAAGCAGAAGGAGTGCCTAAGATTTCTAGCATGACCTGCTTTTTGTCCGGCATCCAACACAAGACCATCCAGGCAACGACCAGCAAATCGGATTCACTTGATAACAGCGTGCAATCAAATAGTTGATTAACCAGCGCGGGGTGATTGTTGCCAATATGGCTCAGGTCGGGGAAGCAGTAGCTGTGCGCGGGGCGAATCATTGGCTGAACAGTCCCTGCATAGAAATGCATCTCACCGGGTTTAAAAGTGAAGCAGTTTCCCGGTCCAGCGTCGATAAAACGCTCCTGGGTCTTTGGATTATAGCCAGCCCGACCGAAGTATATCGGTACTAGCAAAGGTGTGATTCTCTGACCAAAATGGTCAAGCGCACGTTTAATGTCTCCTTTCGACACTTCCCCCGGGTAATTATCTCGGTAATATGTCGCTATCGGTGCCTCAATCGCGTCGATAACTTCAGGCACCACCTCTCCGGTATGGGTATCAAAAAGTAGAACACTATTCGTTTCATTAACAACCCGATAATATCGGTTAAATAGCAGATTACTGACACGGTCAACCTTGTTCTGGCGATAGTCTCGAGACGTTTTACCGCTACTGGCTTCAGGGAGCGCTGCCGGTTGCTGCTGCGGTGCCAATTGATTCACTTTAGGGGGCTCTGACCTAGCTGATGACGACAAAGACTGCGGCGGCTTGCCACCATTCCACTTAGGCGATCCAGAATCTCTATCTAGTTGCGGTCGCTTGGTGTCTGGAAAACGACTAGGAGCCATAGTAACTGCTTTTCAATCGCAAAAATGTATTCGGCATTCAGTATGCCTTATCCCCTTCGCGCTTTGCACCATGGCCTACCGTTCCATCCGCTTGGCTCATGGGCAATAACCGGTGCAGCTGAAGTAAAACCATTCGGTCTGGGGCTTACCAAGTCTCAGAGCGAGACGTCTACCGTCAGCGACTTGAATCATTTTGACAAGAGCTTCGACAATAATGACCGTAAGGCCGTCTTTGGCTGCATCGGTAACGACATTGCCGGTGTGGACTGGATTCCTGACCTGGCAAGCCCCCGATATTCTAGACACCTGAGAGCTGCTCAAAGTGGGTATCCGGATTATTTGGTTGGTGTGCGAGATAGAAAGGTTGCCGACAAGGTCTACCCACAACAGATTAGCTGGTTGATGGTTCGTTCAGTACGCTCACCTGCTAGAGAGTAAATACGTAATCAAACAGGCGATGCCCAGGACCAGCAGCAGTAGTAGGGCAACTCCGATCATTGGCGTCATCCAGCCCATCGCCCACATCATCCCGCAATTGGGTACTATTGTGTTCATCGTGACAGGACTTCCTGTGGTGTCCATGCCCAACGACCATGGGGGTGGCACCATGGTTACGCTCATATCATTCACCCAGCACAGCAGGACAACTCCGCCACATCCTTGGTGAAGGTCTGGGCGCAGAGCTTGAGCCCTTCCACCATGGTCAGGTACGGAAAGAGTTCGTCGGCGACGTCGTCCACGGTCATCCGGGCGCGCAGCGCCATCACTGCCGTTTGTATCAGCTCGCCCGCGTTCTCCGCCACCGCCTGAACCCCCAGAAGTCGGCCGCTGTCGCGTTCGGCCACCATCTTGATGACACCACGGTCATCGAAATTGGCCAGAGCCCGGGGTATGTTTTCCAGGGCCAGGGTGCGGCTGTCCGTCTCAATGCCCTGTTGGCAGGCGGCATGCCCGGTGAGCCCCACGGTGGCCACCTGCGGGTTCGTGAAGACCACCGCCGGCATGGCGCTGAGATCCAGTCGGGCGTCACCTCCGGTCATGTTGATCGCGGCCCGGCTTCCGCCGGCCGCGGCCACGTACACGAACTGGGGCTGATTGGTGCAGTCGCCGGCGGCCCGGATTCCGGGTGCGCTGGTCTGCAGATGGTCGTCCACCTCAACCATCCCGTCCGGGGCCGTCACACCAGCGGCCTCCAGGTTCAGGGCTTGGGTATTGGGCGTGCGTCCCGCCGCGATCAGCAACTGCTCGGCGTGAAGCGGGCCGGCCGTGGTCTCCAGTGTGAATTCGGAATTCCCGTAGCGGACCTGGCTGGCCTGTGTGTTGTTGAGGACCCTGATGCCTTCGGCGCGGAAAGCCGCCTCAAGCGCCTCGCTCACCGCCGGGTCCTCACGGGACAGCAGGCAGCTGCGCGCCAGCACCGTCACCTCGCTGCCAAGCCGCGCGAAGGCCTGGGCCAGCTCCACGGCCACCACCGAGGCGCCGATCACCGCCAGGCGCGGCGGAATCCATTCGCTTTCCAGGGCGGTGGTCGAGGTCCAGTAGGGCGTTTCCGCCAGGCCCTCAATGTCGGGAATCGCGGGTCGGGCGCCGGTGCCGATAAAGGCCTGGTCGAAGGTCAGGTGCTGGTCCTTGCCGTGGCGGTTGCGGATGCTCAGGGTCCGGCCATCCACGAACCGGGCCTCGCCTTCCAGAACCTGGATATTCGGGTTATCGGCCAGAATGCCTTCGTATTTGGCGTGGCGCAGCTCGTCAACGCGGGCCTGTTGCTGCTCCAGAAGACGGGCACGGTCGATGGCCGGCGGCCTCGCCGTGATGCCGTTGTCAAACGGGCTCTCCCGGCGCAGGTGGGCAATCTGCGCCGCCCGGATCATGATCTTCGAGGGCACGCAGCCGATGTTCACGCAGGTCCCACCGATGGTGTGGCGTTCGACCAGTGTGACCCGGGCGCCGCGTTCCACCGCCTTGAGGGCTGCCGCCATGGCGGAGCCGCCGCTGCCGATCACGGCGATGTGTTGGTGTTCCATAATTACTCCTTATCCGTTTTTTCTGTTTTTACGGTGGAGGGATAGCCGGCATTGGCCGTCGCCTGGGTCAACGCTTCAACCGAGGTTTCGGCGTCATCGAAGGTGACCTTCGCCTCCCGATCCGGATAGCTGGCGTCAGCCTGCGAGACGCCTTCGATATTATTGAGAGCGGTCTCGACTGTTATCGGACAGGCGGCGCAGGTCATGCCCGGTACCGAGAGCGTCACGGTCTTCATGGCGGCCGGGGCAGGTAAACTGAGCAGGCCAATAAACAGTGCCAGGATAAGACGTATCGTCATGGGAAAGCTCCTTTCAATAGAACAGGGGAAGAAAATAAGGGAATACAAGAGCGAGGAGCACCAACACTGCCACTACCCAGAATATCGCCTTATAGGCCATTCGGACTCTGGGTACGGCACACACCTCATCCGGCTCGCATGCTTCCCGGGCCCGGAAAATCCGGCGCCAGGCGAAAAACATGGCCACCAGCGCAATACCGATGAAAATGGGGCGGTAGGGTTCCAGGGCAGTCAAATTCCCGATCCAAGCGCCGGAAACGCCCAACATGATCAGAACGAGGGGCCCGAGACAGCAGGCCGATGCCAGAATTGCCGCTATTCCCCCGGCGGCCAGGGGACCACTCCCCGATTTCTTCGATGACATAGTGCTTGCCTCTTTCATTATCGAGTTCTGTTGAGCTAACGTTACTCCCGTAGTCAACTACGGAGTCAAGACCCATGCCGGATAAGGCGAACGTATTGACCATCGGCGAGCTGGCGAAAGCGACCAATATCCATGTCGAGACCATCCGCTATTACCAGCGACGGGGTCTGGTACGGGAACCGGAACGTCCTCCCGGTGGCATTCGGCGTTATGGATCCGCTGACATAGAACGGCTGACGTTCGTGAAAACAGCGCAACATCTGGGCTTCAGCCTTGACGAGGTCAGCGACCTGCTGCAGCTGGAAGACGGCGCCCATTGCCGGGAAGCCAGTGCGCTGGCCGAACACAAGCTGCAGGACGTTCGTGGGAAGATTGACAGGCTTCAGCGGATTGAGAAGGTGCTGAGTGAAATGGTCAGTCGGTGCCACGCCCAGCAGGGCAATGTCACCTGCCCGTTGATTGCCTCATTGCATGGAGGGCTCAGAGGAGCAGAAGACCCAAGGGAGTAACTCAGCCAGTTCATAGAAAACAACGCGGTCAAAGAGTCGTGATCATCTATGGACGACGTCGACAAGGAAAGTTTGCATGACCAGCTTGCCCGACAACATCCTTCAGCTTGCTGAGTACCAAGTCCTGGGCACCAAAATGGAAGAGCATGATCTCCACTACCAGGTCGAAGAGCTCCTGAGCCTCTAGCTTGCGAGGAATGCCCCGTTGAGAGTGAGTTTGTCAGGTTCGGCAAACGCGATGTGGCCTATCGCGCCCTACCCATCTACGGAAAGCGGGTCACCCTCTGGGTGGTCCGTCGCCGCTACATGTGTCGGGCGTGTGGAGGGAGATTCCGGCCAGTTCTTCCACAAATTTTAGACGATCACCGCATGACGCGGAGGCTTTACAACCATGTCGAGAAGGAAGCCTTCGATCACCCCTACGCCTACGTGGCTGATACCACGGACCTCGACGAGAGGGCTGCCCGCGAGATCTTCAAGAAGAAGGCTAAATTCCTAGCAGCCTTGCATCGCTTCGAGCCCCCCCACTGCCTGGAGATCGACGAGCTGTACCTGAACGGCCGCTACCGCTGCATCTTGACCAACCTGGAGGAGCGCACCCTACTGGACCTGCTGCCCGATCGCCAGCAGGACGCGGTGACTAGGCGCCTCATGAGCATGACCGAGCGCCACCAGGTCGAGATCGTCAGCACGGATATGTGGAAACCCTACCGCCGTGCTGTCCAGGCGGTACTGCCGCAGGCTCGCATTGTGGTCGATAAGTTCCACATCGCGCGAATGGCCAACGAGGCCTTGGAGAAGGTCCGCAAGGGGCTCCATCTACCACTTAATCCGGATACCCCTCAAAGTACTGCTTTTCAAACTCCATCGGAGACAGACCGCCGTTGGTGCCGTGTCGCCTGATGGGGTTATAGAACATCTCGATGTAATCGAAGATGTCGCGCCGGGCCGTTTCCCGGTCTTTGTAGATCCGGCGCTTGATCCGCTCACTCTTCAGTAGTGAGAAGAAGCTTTCGGCCACTGCATTGTCGTGACAGTTGCCGCGCCTGCTCATGCTCGGCGCCAGATTGTGCTCTTTCAAAAAGTGCTGCCATTCCCGACTGGTGTATTGGGCCCCCTGATCGGAATGGATCAGAACGGTCTGTTTAGGGCGCCGCCGCCATGAGGCCATCAGCAGCGCGTCCATGATCAGATCCGTGGACATTCGCTGTTTCATGGACCACCCCACAACCTGGCGGGAAAACAGATCCACCACCGTGGCCAGGTACAGATAGCCCTCATGGGTGCGGATGTAGGTGATGTCGCTGACCCACCGCTCATTCGGGCTGCTGGCCTGAAAATCCCGGTTGAGGTGGTTGGGCGCCACGTGGGCCGGCTTGCCGCCGTAATACCCCCTGTGGCGCTTGTAGCCCCGTTGCGCCCGGATTCCTTCGCGGCGCATCAAGCGGTACACCCGGTTCTTGCTGCATTGCTCCCCCAGGTCTTTCAAATCCAGGGTGATGTTGCGATAACCGTAGACACAGCCGCTCTCCAGCCAGGACTGCTTGATGAGTCCCAGCAACCGCTGATTCGCTTTGGTGCGGGGGCTTTCCGGGTTATGCAGCCACGCATAGAAACCGCTGAAATGGACGTTGAGAACCCGGCACATGGCCCGGACAGGGAACTGCTGCTGGTGAGCCCTGATGAAGCGATACTTTACTCGGACTCCTTGGCAAAGAACGCTGCGGCCTTTTTTAGGATGTCCCGCTCTTCAGTAACCCGGCGCAGTTCCGCTTTCATGCGCCGCAGCTCGGCCTGCTGATCACTGATCTGTTGGTGTTGGCTGTCGGTATCACCGTAGTGCTTGATCCACTTGTAGAGGCTGCCGGAGGTCACTCCCAACCGCCGGCACACATCGGAGACCTTGTGGCCCCGTTCGGTCACCTGTTTGACCGCTTCAATCTTGAACTCTTCGGAATAGCGCTGCCCGCTCATTCTCAACACCTGCTGGCTTTGCGTTAGTGTAACGCTCTCAGGTGTCTACTGTATCGGGGGCTTGCCAACCGCTAGTTTGGGCCTTTTCGATGCTATACAGCTATCCCGACGCTAAAGCGAGCCGAGCTCACCAGCAGGGGCGTCCGCAGGCAGTAGCAAACACAAAGCCCTGAGCAGGAAGCGCACAGTTGGTCTTTCGTGGCTTTCATTGCTTTTATTTCTCCGGATAGTGCGTCATTACCGAGCATGGCCCAGTTATTGGATCTGCTTTATAAAGTACGGTATAACATATCTTTTTGAAAGCTTTCATGGATACAGTGGTGGCCACAAGCCTAGCCCTCTCGATATTGCCGGTACGTGAGATTCCACGGTGGCACGTCATCGGATTACATCGGAGGCAGGCTCAACACATAATTCACTGGGTGAGCGGCACCAAGAGGGTGCATGAGGATTCCGATAGTGGCTTTATCGAATCCTGAGAAACGCCGGCAAGTCCGGGGACCAAGCGCCGGTTGGTCGTTTTCAGGTTTGCTTAAGTTCGTCCAGGTAATCCGCCCACCGCTGCATCATTTCCTGCCGCTCTTCGATCCATTGAGCACGGTTGTACGCTCGACCGTGCACATCGGGGACTTTGTGGTCGAGCTGCATTTCAACAATATTTTCGGGGTACCCGAGGCGCTCTACCAGCATCGTCCGCGCCATTGCGCGAAATCCATGGGCCGTCATCTGTCCCTCGAATCCCAGCGTTTTTAGGGCCAGGTTGACCGTGTTCTCGGACATCGGTCGATTCGGTCTACCACTCCCTGTGAACACGAACTCAAAGCGCCCTGTCAGTGGTAGTAGCTCCTCGAGGAGCGATATAGCCTGATTCGCAAGGGGAACCATGAGTGATGTGTTGTTTTTTGTTTTGGGGGCTATCCATTGGGCTCGTGTGAGATCCACATCCGACCAGCGCATTGTCCTTAACTCGCCTGGTCGCGTGAAAAGTAGGGCTGAAAGTTGAAGTGCCGCCCAAGTAGTTGGTTGGCCCCGGTAGCCCTCCATTGCCTTGAGCAACGGTATTACCTCATCAGGGGTTGCTAAAGCTGCAAAGTGTTCGGGCTTAGCTGAGGCGAGAACCCCTCTGAGGTCCCTGGTGACATCGGAGTTGGCCCGTCCTTCGCTCACAGCGTAGCGAAAGACGTTACTGATCAGTCCTTTAACGCGGTGGGCGTTGTCTGTGTACCCTTTTCTCTCAATGCGCCGGAGAACTTCCAGGACTTCGGGGGGTTGGATCTCGGCGATAGGGCGTTTCGCGAGCAATGGGAATACGTGATTACGAAGCCTGTTCCAGTTCTTCTTGGTGTATGTGGCTTCTTTTCTGGGCTTATGGATGGTTTCAAACCAGTCCCGCGCAACCGCCTCGAAGGTGTTGGCATTGCGTGCCTCCCGTTCCTGTTTCAATTTCGCGCGATGAACTTGGGGGTCTATGCCTTCTGCCAGTAGTTGGCGGGCCTCATCCCGTCTAGCTCGAGCCTGCTTGAGTGACACATCGGGATATACGCCCAGAGCTAGCGTGCGTTCCTTTTGGTCAAAACGGTACTTTAGCCGCCAGTAGCGCCCATGACGTTGGACATGCAAATACATGCCACCACCGTCGGACAGTTTTTTGGTTCCGCCGAGGCGCTCAAACGTCGCTTTCTTGATGGCTGTGTCGTTTAGCTTGTTAAGTGCCCGTGTTGTCACAGTTTTTACCAGTTGGGGGTATAAGGGGTTCGGGTCTTTGGCGTTATACCCCCAATTATACCCCCAAGTTATTGCGTGTCCACTGGGGTCTATCGATGTCTATGGGCGTCTCGGAAGTGGTGTAAATGTCTGTATTTTTTACGGTTTATGGATCTGGGTAGATTTTAGTGGAAGGGAGGGTGGTGGGCCTGGCTGGACTCGAACCAGCGACCAAAGAATTATGAGTTCTCTGCTCTGACCAACTGAGCTACAGGCCCGGAAAGGGAAGGTGCGGGCGCCATTCTAGCCGGAGCGGCTGGCGCCCGCCACCCGGGTCAGCCTTCGTCTATGAAGCTGCGCAGGTGATCGGAGCGGGAGGGGTGGCGAAGCTTGCGCAGCGCCTTGGCTTCGATCTGGCGGATGCGCTCGCGGGTCACATCGAACTGCTTGCCGACTTCCTCGAGAGTGTGGTCGGTGTTCATCTCGATACCGAAGCGCATGCGCAGCACCTTGGCCTCGCGCGCGGTCAGCCCGGAGAGTACGCCCTTCGTGGCTTCGCTCAGGCCTTCGGCCGTGGCCGAGTCCACCGGAGAGAGTGCCAGGATGTCCTCGATGAAGTCGCCCAGGTGCGAGTCCTCGTCGTCGCCGATGGGCGTCTCCATGGAGATCGGTTCCTTGGCGATCTTGAGCACCTTGCGGATCTTGTCCTCGGGCATGTCCATGCGCTCGCCAAGCTCTTCCGGGGTCGGCTCGCGGCCCATTTCCTGCAGCATCTGGCGGGAAACCCGGTTGAGCTTGTTGATGGTCTCGATCATGTGGACCGGGATGCGGATGGTCCGCGCCTGGTCCGCGATGGAGCGGGTGATCGCCTGGCGGATCCACCAGGTGGCGTAGGTCGAGAACTTGTAGCCACGCCGGTACTCGAACTTGTCCACCGCCTTCATCAGGCCGATGTTGCCTTCCTGAATCAGGTCCAGGAACTGCAGGCCGCGGTTGGTGTACTTCTTCGCAATCGAGATCACCAGGCGCAGGTTGGCCTCCACCATTTCCTTCTTGGCACGGCGGGCCTTGGCCTCGCCGATGGAAACGCGGCGGTTGATCTCCTTGATGTCGCTGACATCCAGGCCCACGCCTTCCTCGACGTTGGCGATCTTCTTCTGCAGGCGCACGATGTCGTTGGCGCGCTCACCAATGGCCTTGGCGTACTTGCGATCGCTGCTGCCCAGTTCCTCGGCCCAGTTGAGGTTGGTCTCATTGCCTGGGAACTGTTTGATGAACTCACGGCGCGGCATGCCGCATTCCTGCACGCAGATGGCCATAACGCTGCGTTCGTGCTGGCGCACCATGTCGTTGGTGGAGCGTACGACGTTGACCATCTCGTCAAAATGGCGATTGCTCAGCTTGAAGGGCGCGAAAACCTTGCCGAGCTCTTCCAGTGCCTTCTGGGCTTCCTGGCTGGATCGGCCGTGTTTGGTCACGGCGTCCATGGCGGTGTTCAGACGGTCCCGCAGCATGTCGAAACGCTGGCGGGTTTCCTCCGGATCCGGGCCGCCGTCGGAGCTTTCCTCGGCCTCGTCCTCTTCGTCTTCCTCGGAATCACCGTCCGCGCCTTCCGCCGTTTCGGACGTGGAAGGCGCGCTGGCGGCTGCCGGGAATTCGGGTTCCTCGCCTTCGGGATCGAGGTAGCCGGAGACCAGGTCGCTGATGCGGCCTTCGTTCTCGACGATGTTGTCGTAGTTGTTGATCACTGCGGCAACGGTGCCCGGGAAGTGGGCGACCGCGGCCATCACATCGCGGATGCCTTCCTCGATGCGCTTGGCGATGACGATCTCGCCCTCGCGGGTGAGCAGTTCAACGGAGCCCATCTCGCGCATGTACATGCGAACCGGGTCGGTGGTACGCCCGGCATCGCTCTCCACGGCGGCCAGGGCGGCGGCGGCTTCGGCGGCCGCGGCTTCGTCCGCGGAGGAATCACCATCCGTGATCAGAAGGTCATCGGCGTCCGGGGCTTCTTCGGTCACCTGGATGCCCATGTCATTGATCATCTGGATGATGTCTTCCACCTGATCCGGATCAGCGATATCCTCCGGCAGGTGGTCATTGACTTCGGCGTAGGTCAGGTATCCCTGCTCCTTGCCACGAGCAATGAGATCCTTGAGTCGCGATTTCTGGGAGTTGGCTGACATAGTCACCCTTTGGGCTCGGTATTGTCTGGGGCAAGATGAATCGAGCATTATAGCCACGACTCATCCGTTCTGCCAGTCAGTGGATTCCGCTATCGGCTGTCACTTCGGCCACCAGCTGCCCGCTTAATCTGGGGACGACACCGCCGGATTTCAATGCTTCGTTTCAGTGTGTATCCCGCAGGCGGTTCTCACGCAGGCGCTGGAGCTCCTGGCGTTCTTCTTCGGTAAGCTCGCTGGGCTTGCGCCCGGCCAGGATCTCGCTCGCCTGCCGGGCCTGCTGTCGGGAACGTGCACGGCCGAGCATATGCCGCGCATCCGCAAGCAGTGGTTCGTGTTCCGGGAAGTGCTCGATACGGTTGAACAGCCCCGCGAAGCGCTCCCGGGCCGGCGCGGAGAAAGCCATTTCCGCCAGCAGGGTACTGCGCGACTCAATCCCGCTCTCGAGGATCCATTGCGCGAATGCATGGGCGGAAGGGTAATGGCTGGCCGCCTGCGGTACGGCTGTCACCTCGGAGGCCAGCGGTGGCTCGTAATAGAGCGCCAGGGCCAGCAGGGTATCCCGGTCCAGCGCCATGGCCGGCTGGCCGGCGTGTTGTTGCTGTACATGGTGGGGCTGGTCGGCACTGTTGCCGCGCCTGTCGCCCCGGCCACCGGGTGAGCGGCGGGTCAGGCGCTGGAGTTCTTCCCAGAGTGCATCCCGGATGGCGGAACGGGGCATGCGACGAAGCATGGGTTCCACGCGGCTGCGCAGCTCCCCCCGGTGCTCGGCCAGACTGAGGTCCAGGCCTTCACCCTGGCGCTCGAACAGCATGCGGGACAGCGGCGTGGCCGCCTCCATGCGCCGGCTGAATGCCTCACCGCCCTCGGTGCGCACCAGTGAATCCGGATCCTCGCCTTCCGGCAGCATCAGGAACTGGATGTGCATGCCATCTTCGAGCATGGCCAAGAGGTTCTCCATGGCCCTGTCCGCGGCGCGATAGCCGGCAGTGTCCCCGTCAAAGCAGAAGATCAGGTGGTGCGAGGCGCGCAACAGGGTCTGGAGGCTCTCTTCGTTGGTGGCTGTGCCTGAGGCCGCCACCGCATTGCCGATGCCCATCTGCGCCAGAGCGATGACGTCCATGTAGCCTTCCACCACCAGCAGTGAATCCAGCTGGCGCGAGGCCTGGCGGGCCTCGTAGAGCCCGTAGATCTCACGGCTCTTGTGGTAGACCTCGGATTCCGGGGAGTTGATGTACTTGGCCTTGTCATCGCCCAGGGTGCGCCCGCCAAAGGCGATGGTGCGGCCCCGGGTGTTGCGGATGGGGAACATCAGCCGGTTGCGGAAGAGATCCCGGACCTGGCCGTTGCGCTCGTTCAGGGCCTTGACCGTGAGCAGGGCGCTGCGGGTTTCACCATTCACCCGTTTGGCCAGGGCGTCCCCTTCCGGCGGTGCGAACCCGAGGGCGAAGCGCTCGATCATGTCCTCGCTGACGCCGCGGTTGGCCAGGTAATCCCGTGCCAGGCTGCTCCAGGGGTGATTCCGTAGGGAGTCGCGGTAGAAGCGGGTGGCTTCCTCAAGGGCGCCGGTCAGACTCTGGCTGCGCTTCATGGTTTCGCGGGTCGCCTGGTCGTAGGGCACTTCGAGACCCAGGTGGGCGGCCAGCGCCTCGACGGCTTCGGTGAAGCTCTGGTTCTCGTATTCCTGCAGGAACGCAATGGCATCGCCGTGGGCGCCACAGCCGAAACAGTGGTAGAAACCCCTGTCCGGGCGGACATTGAAGGATGGCGTACGTTCGTCGTGGAAAGGGCAGCAGGCTTTGTAGTTGCCGCCGGATTTCTTCAGGGGGATGCGCTGGCCAATGATCTCGGCCAGATCGACCCGGTCGCGCAGGGTCTCAATGAAGGTCTGGGGGATCATGCCGGCCATGGTTCCGGTCCCCAAAGCAGGAACGCCCGCTCGAGGCGGGCGTCCGGGTGATCAGTAATAGCGCTCGAAGCGCTTCTGTTCACGCTGCAGTTTCTTGAGATGACGCTTCACCGCCGCGGCTCGCTTGCGCTTGCGCACCTCGGTGGGCTTCTCATAGTGCTCACGACGACGCACTTCCGAAAGAACCCCCGCTTTTTCACAGGAGCGCTTGAAGCGGCGAAGGGCCACGTCAAACGGTTCGTTATCTCTCACTTTCACAGCGGGCATGCGAAATCACCTACCTTAAAATCCGTTGTCAGATTGATGCTCTAAAGGCACTGCCTTTTCAGGATCCGCAAGTCTACGCATTCGATCCGGTGCTGTAAAGAGAGGGCGTGGCTTTCCGCTCTGGTACACTGTGCGCGTTCTTCAGGAAGCGGTGATCATGCGCGTACTCGGTATAGAAACCTCCTGCGACGAAACCGGCATTGCCCTCTACGACAGCAATGACGGTCTGTTGGCCCATGCCCTGCACAGCCAGGTGGCGGCGCATGCCGCCTACGGTGGCGTGGTGCCGGAACTGGCGTCCCGCGATCACATCCGCCGGCTGCTGCCTCTGTGTGAGCGCGTCCTCGATGAGGCCGGCTGTGGCCGGGAGGACATCGACGCCATTGCCTACACCGCCGGCCCCGGGTTGATCGGCGCGCTGCTGGTGGGCAGTACCTTTGCCCACGGACTGGCGCGCGGGCTGGATGTGCCGGTGCTCGGCGTCCATCACATGGAGGGGCACCTGCTGGCCCCCATGCTGGAGGAGCGGGCGCCGGCGTTCCCCTTTATAGCCCTGCTGGTGTCCGGCGGGCATACCCAGCTGGTGAAGGTTGAAGCACTCGGGCGCTATGAGCTGCTGGGTGAGTCCGTGGATGACGCGGCCGGGGAGGCCTTCGACAAGGCGGCACGCATGCTGGGCCTGGGCTATCCCGGTGGGCCGGCGGTGGCGAAGATGGCGCTTTCCGGAACCCCGGGGCGTTTCCGTTTTCCGCGGCCGATGACCAGCAAGCCGGGGCTGGATTTCAGCTTCAGTGGCCTCAAGACCTACACCCGCAATACGCTGCGTGACGAAGCGGGCCCTGAGGGTGCGGACGAGACCCTGCGCGCGGACGTGGCCCTGGCTTTTGAGCAGGCCGTGGTGGATACGCTCGCGATCAAGTGTCGTCGGGCCATGGAGCAGACCGGAGTGCGGCGTCTGGTGGTGGCAGGCGGTGTCGGTGCCAACCGGGCGCTGCGGGAGCGGCTGACGGCGCTTGAGGGAAGCCATCAGGCGGAACTGTTCTTCCCGCGCCTGGATTTCTGCACGGACAACGGCGCGATGATCGCCTATGCCGGCCATGAGCGATTGGTTGCTGGGCAGCGGGATGGCACCGAGATGCTGGCCGTGCCGCGTTGGCCCCTGACCGAATTGCCCGGGCTGGAGGAAGTCCGCCTCGAGGGCCTGCGCCAGACCGTGTGATGCTCAGAGGTGGCTTTCACTGCCCTGTGCCAGCCGGACAAGGTTGTCGCGGTGGCGGACGAACAGCACCAGGGCAATGACCAAGAAGACCCCGGTATGGGGTGGGTTGAGCAGGAACGCGAAAACCGGACCGCTGCCGGCGGCGACGATGGACGCCAGGGAGGCGATGCGCCACTGCCGGAAAACAAGCAGCCAGATGAGCGCCATGGTGAGAATGGTGCCGGCGGCCAGCGCCAGCCCTGTGCCGAGGGTGGTGGCAACGCCCTTGCCGCCCCGGAAGCGCGAAAACGCCGGCAGCATGTGCCCGGCTATAGCGGCCAGGGCAACCGCCGCCTGGGTGGCGGGGCTGACATCCAGATACTGGGCCAGGGTAACCGGCGCCCAGCCCTTGAGGGCGTCGCCCAGCAGCGTGAGCCCGGCCGGCCCGGGGCCGGCAATCCGGTACACATTGGTGGCACCGGGGTTTCGGGAGCCATAGAGGTGGGGCGGCGGTGCATTGAGCAGCTGGCAGACCAGGGGCGCGAACAGGATCGAGCCACTGAGGTAGCCCAGTGCACAGAGCAAGAGTGCGAACAGCAGTTCCATCGAAGGCCCTGAACCGTAATCGGGCCTTCAGGATAATGGATCAACCCGGGAGTTGGAATGGATAGCGTTTTCATTGAACGGCTGGCCGTTGAGGCTGTTATCGGCGTCCTGGACTGGGAGCGGGCGGTGACCCAGCGTCTGCTTGTGGATCTGGACCTCCGCTGGGATAATCGCGCGCCGGCTGCCGGGGACGACCTGACACTGGCACTGGACTACGCGGCGGTGTCCGAGGCCGTGGCGCAGTGCCTCAGGGAAGGGCGGTTCCGCCTGCTTGAAACGGCGGCGGAGCGGCTCGCGGCCATGCTGGCGGATGATTTCGGCGTCGGCTATCGGCGTATTGTGCTGCGCAAGCCCGGTGCCGTTCCCGGGGCTGAGGCCGTGGGCGTGGTGGTGGAACGGGGAGAAGGTGAATGAATCGGGTCTACATCAGTATCGGCTCCAACCAGAACACCGTGGTGAACGTCCGCGCCGCGCTGGATGCCCTTTCAGCCCGCTTCGGCGAGCTGGCCATCTCTTCTGTCTATGAGAGCGAGGCGGTGGGCTTTGAGGGTGAGAACTTCCTGAACCTCGTGGTTGCCCTGAACACCGACGAACCCGTGGGGCCGCTGGCGGAATGGCTCAAGCAGGTCGAGGATGACAATGGCCGGGAGCGCAACCGGCCCCGCTTCAGCTCCCGGACCCTGGATCTGGACGTGCTTACCTATGGGGATCTGGTGGGGACCATTGATGGTGTGGAACTGCCCCGCTCCGAAATCCTGAGTAACGCCTTTGTGCTCCAGCCCCTGGCCGAGATTGCGCCGGATGAGCGGCATCCGGTCAGCGGGGAGCGCTACGCGGACCTGTGGCAGTCGTACGAGCGTGACCAGCGCCTCTGGCCCATCGAGTTCCACTGGCAGGGCCGGCGGATCTCACCGCGAACCTGAACCGCTGCCCTGTGCCGCCCGGAAACGGGCAATCTGGCCGGCAGTGGCGCTGTCGAAGGCCATGTCGGTATCCGGCTCACCGTTCAGGGCGGGCAGGATCTGCCCACCGATTTCCTTCCCCAGTTCAACCCCCCACTGATCAAACGGATTGATGCGCCAGATGGCTGCCTGGACAAAGGTCCGGTGTTCGTACAGCGCAATCAGTGCGCCCAGCGTGGCCGGTTCCAGCCGCTCCATGGTGAGCAGGTTACTGGGGCGGTTGCCGGGGATGGCCCGGTGGGGTGCCAGGCGCTGGGCCTCGTCTTCCGCCATGCCTTCCGCGATCATCGCCGCGCGCACTTCCTGTTCCGTGCGCCCGAGCATGAGGGCCCGGGCCTGGGCCAGGCAGTTGGCCGCCAGCATGGCGTGATGGCCATCCGCGGGGTTGTGGCTGGTCAGTGGCAGGATGAAATCCACCGGTACCAGCCGCGTGCCCTGGTGGAGCAGCTGGTGGTAGGCGTGCTGGCCGTTGACCCCGGGGCCACCCCAGATGACGGGGCCGGTGTGGTGGCTGACCGGGCTGCCGTCCAGGCATACGCTCTTGCCGTTGCTCTCCATGTCCAGCTGCTGGAGGTGCTCCGGAAGGTGGCGCAGGTAGTGGTCGTAGGGGATAACGGCCTGGGATTCCGCGCCGAAGCCGTGCATATACCACAGCCCCATCAGTCCCATGAGCATGGGCATGTTCTGTTCCGGGGGCGCCTGCTGGAAGTGCTGGTCCATGGCATGGGCGCCGGCCAGCAGCTCCCGGAACCGCGGCATGCCCACGGCCAGGGCCACCGGCAGGCCAATCGCCGACCACAGGGAATAGCGTCCGCCGACCCAGTCCCACATGGGAAAGATGCTGTCCCCGGCGATGCCGAAATCCCGGGCACGGTCCGCATTGGCGGTAACGGCGGCGAAATGATGCTGGACGGTGGTTTCGGTGCCGCCGCCGTGCAGGAACCATTGGCGTGCCACGCGGGCGTTGGCCAGGGTTTCCTGGGTGGTGAAGGATTTGGACTGGACCAGGAACAGGGTGGTCGCGGGATTGAGTCCGGCCAGGGCCTCCCGGATGTCGCTGCCGTCCACATTGGCCACGTAGTGGCAGCGTGGATGTTCGGACTGGAAGGGCGTCAGGGCTTCTGTTGCCGTCAGCGGACCCAGATAGGAGCCGCCGATGCCGATGCTGACCACGTCCGTGATGGTGTCGCCGTTCATGCCTCGCCACTCGCCTCCGCGGACGGTGTTGGTGAAGATCTCCATGCGCTCCAAGGTCGCCTGGATGGCGGGCATGATGTTCTCTCCGTCCACCTTGACCGGCTGGTCCTGTGGTTGACGCAGTGCGGTGTGAAGGGCGGGCCGGTTCTCCGTGGTGTTGAGCTGTTCGCCACGGAACAGCGCGTCGACCCGTTCCGGCAGACCACGACCCCGGGCCAGGTCGGCCAGCAGACCGAGGGTCTGGTCGGTTACGCGGTTGCGGGAGTAATCCAGGGTGAGGCCGGCGGCCTCGAGCGTCATGCGTGGGTAGCGCTGAGCGTCCTGCTGGAAGAGTTCCCGCAGCGGCAGGCCTTCCAGCTGTGCCCGGTGATTCATCAGCGCGGACCACTCGGGCGTTTCCATGAGTGGTGGCAGGGATTGCTGCTCGGTCACTGGCTCGTCTCCCTGAGCGATTCAGTTGTTATCGAGGGTCAGGCTGAGGTTGTCGATCAGCCGAGTCTGCCCCAGCCAGGCGGCAGCGAGAATGGTGATCCGGGTGTCGTCGTGGTTGGCCGGCTCCAGGGTGTCGGTGTTGACGATGTTGAAGTAGTCCGGATGAAAGCCTTCGCTGTCGAGCTGTCGGATGGCCTCATCCGAGAGGGTGCTGTAATCGCGGCGGCCCTCCTGGATGGCGTCCCGCGCCCAGCACAGCATCTGGTAAAGGCGCACTGCCCGTTCACGGTCGCGTTCGCTCAGATAGGTGTTGCGCGAACTCATGGCCAGCCCGTCCGATTCACGGTAGGTGGGCACGCCCATAATCCCGATGGGCAGGAACAGATCGCGCGCGAGCTTGCGGATGACCGCCAGTTGCTGGAAGTCCTTCTCACCGAACACCGCCAGATCCGGCTGGACCATGTTGAACAGCAGCGTGACCACCGTCGCGACGCCGGTGAAGTGCCCGGGGCGGCTGGCACCGCAGTGCAGCTCGGTGATCACCGGCACGGTAAGGTGGGTATGGTATTCGATGCCGTTGGGGTAGACCTCGCGCACACTGGGGGCGAACACCAGATCATTGCCCCTGGATTCCAGCTTTTCCTGGTCCTCGGTGAGAGTGCGCGGGTAACTGTCGAGATCCTCGTTGGGGCCGAACTGCAACGGGTTCACAAAGATGCTGGTGACCACAATGTCCGCCTGCTGGCGGGCTTCCTCCACCAGGGCCAGGTGGCCGGGGTGCAGGTTGCCCATGGTGGGCACCAGCGCGATGCGCGCGCCGGCGTCACGGTGTGGCTTGAGTTCGGCTCTGAGGTCGGAGACGGTATGGACGGTTTTCATCCGCTGAAACTGTGTTTGCTGTCGGGAAATTCGCCGTTCTTGACGGCCTGGTCGTAGGCGCGCACGGCGCCTTCCACGGAGCCCCCCTCCTGCAGGAAGTCCTTAACGAACCGGGGCTTATGGCCACGGCTGATGCCGAGAATGTCCTGCAGGACCAGTACCTGGCCATCGGTATCGGGACCGGCGCCAATGCCAATCACCGGCACGCCCACCTCGCGGGTGATGCGGGTTCCCAGTGAGGACGTGACGCACTCAAGCAGGATCACGTCCGCCCCGGCCTCAACCAGGCGGCGGGCATGGGCGACCATGCGCTCGGCCGCTTCAGCCCCTTTGCCCTGGACGCGGTAACCGCCCAGCTTGTTGATGAACTGGGGCGTCAGGCCGAGGTGGGCACAGACGGGCACGCCGCGTTCGGTCAGCTGGTGGACGCTTTCGGCCATCCAGTCAGTGCCCTCGATCTTCACCATCTGGGCCCCGGCCTGCATCAGGCGGGCGGCGTTGTGCAGGCATTGCCCGGTGGTGGCGTAGCTCATGAAGGGCAGGTCCGTCATGACCAGCGATTCGGGCTGGGCCCTGGCGACGCATTCGGTATGGTAGACCATGTCCTCCATGCTCACCGGCACAGTGCTCTCGCGGCCCTGGAGCACCATGCCCAGCGAGTCGCCCACCAGCTGCACGTCGATGCCGCAGTCGCTGAGCAGGCCCGCAAAGGTGGCGTCATAGGCGGTCAGGCAGCTGAACTTCTGCCCTTTCTCGCGGTAGTCCCGCAGCGACTGGATGGTGGTGCTCATGAGCGGCTCCCGATTCCGTTTGGATCCTGCCAAGGGTAAAGCGGGCTCTGTGTTCAGGCAAGCGTGACGGGCGTCAGGCCGTTATCCGGGCATTCGCGGAGCAGGTCGTCGATGCGTCGCCCATCGGGCAGGCTCAGGTCGGGGTCCAGATCCAGCAGTGGGCGCAGCACGAAATCCCGGTTGGGGATTTCCGGGTGGGGAACGGTGAGCTCGGGCTGCGCGATGGTCTCGCGGCCATAGAGCAGCAGGTCGAGGTCCAGCACCCTGGGGCCCCATACGCGGGTGCGGGTCCGGCCCTGGGCGTCCTCGATGCGCAGCAGCTGTTTCAGCAGTGTGGTGGCGTCCAGGTCGGTGTCGAGCCTGGCCGCCATGTTGAGGAAGTCCGGCTGGTCGGAGGGGCCGACCGGGCTGCTGCGGTAGATGGGCGACGCATCCGCGAGGGTGGTCTCTGGCAGCTGGTGAAGTGCTTCCAGAGCCAGGTGCAGCTGCTGCAGGGGACTGTCCAGGTTGCTGCCAAGGCCGATCCAGGCGGTCACGCTCATGAGTCGTTCCGCGCGGGTTTGCGGCGCTTACGGCCGCTGCGTTTCTTGCCCCCGCCTCCCAGGGCGCGGAGCATTTCACGGCGCCGGTCGGCATCGGCATCCTGGTATTCCGTCCACCAGGCGCCCAGGCCCTGGGTGTCCTCGCCGGCGGCCTCGCGTACCAGCAGGAAGTCATAGGCAGCCCGGAAGCGGGGGTGCTCCAGCAGTCGGTCCGCGCGCTTGCCGCTGCGCTTGTCCAGCCGCAGCTGCAGCTCCCAGATCTCGCGCATCGGGGTGCTGAAGCGCCGCGGAATGGCGGTGGCCTGGGTCTGGTTCTGGATGGTTTCTCCGGCCGCCTGCTGAAGGGACTGGTAGGCAGGCTGGTCGGTTTCCGCCTCCTCCTGGCGCCAGGCCTGCTGCAGTGCCGGCCACAGCAGTGCCGCATAGAGGAAATAGGGCGTAATGGGCTTGTTCTGGCGGACCCGGCGATCGGTACTGGCCAGCGCTTCCCGGATCACCTCGTCCGGTTCGCCCTCGGCGATGGCCCTGGCGGATTCCGGGAACAGCGGTGCGAACAGGTCAAAGCGCTTCAGCATGCCGTAGGTGGTCTCCCCCTGACCGGCGGTGAAGAGCTTGAGGACTTCCTCGAACAGCCGGGCCGGCGGAATGTCCTCAAGAAGGTGGCTCATCTCACGGATCGGCTGGGCGGTATCCTCGGCGATGGTGAAGTCCAGCTTGGCGGCGAAACGCACCGCCCGGAGCATGCGCACCGGGTCTTCCTGGTAGCGTGTGACCGGGTCACCGATCAGCCGCAGCTGGCGGTTGTGCAGATCCTTCACGCCGCCGGCGTAGTCGTGGACGGTGAAGTCCCGGATATCGTAGTAGAGCGCATTGACCGTGAAGTCGCGCCGGAGCGCGTCCTCTTCGCGGGTGCCGTAGACGTTGTCGCGCAGCAGCCGGCCCTGGTCATTCACGTCCATATGCGGGTCGTTATCCGCGTCCTTGGGCGAGCCGCGGAAAGTGGTGACCTCAATAACCTCGCGCCCGAAAAGCACATGGACCAGTTTGAAGCGCCGGCCGATCAGCCGCGAGTTGCGGAACAGCTCGTGCACCTGCTCGGGGGTGGCGCTGGTCGCGATGTCGAAGTCCTTGGGGTGACCGTCAAGGAGCAGATCACGCACACCGCCACCGACCAGATAGGCTTCGTGCCCGGAGCGATTCAGCCGGTGCAGCACCTTCTTCGCGGATTCGCTGATGTTCTGGCGTGAGATGTTGTGTTCGTCGCGCGAAATGATGCGGGGTTCATGGGGAGCGGTCCCGTTCTGCCCGCCGAGCTGGCTCAGCCAGTTCTGTACCCGTTCCAGAAAACGTCTCGCCATGGAGTCTCTTGCTGATTCTGTCTGACCCGAAAGCGCGAGTGTAACGATTCAAGCGGGCTGGCGCGAGTCCGGAGGGCGGAATCAAAACGGGGCCGCCCGAAGGCAGCCCCGAAACAGGATTCAGTCTGACAGGGTTCTTGTTGTTATTCGGCGTGCATTGTTGTTCTTGTTATCGGCGCTCGACTGTTTTCGACGAACGGAACGTTTTTGCAACAGAGAGCGGAATGGCCGCTAAAAAGCTCGGCTGCCAAAACACTCAGTTCGAAGGGCATTCATTATTGTTTTTGAGCCCTTGGGGCAGCTTGTTCTTGTTGTTGGGCCGCTGCCTTGTGAGTGCGCGTTATTGTTTTTGTTGGGCGCTTTTTCTTGTTTGGGGCTGAAGTAAGCAGATGCTGTGCCAGAATTTTTACCTCTTTTTAATACAGGGAGTTACGAAGGGGAAAGGTCTGAACAGGGATTAATGTAAAGGCGTGAACTGTTACTCACACTTTGTGTTCTGCGGGCCAGCGTTTCGGACGGTAACAGTGGGTAACAGTAGCGCGCAGTCCGTCAGTGGCTGGCACTGGAGCCCGGTGCGCCGGATTTCTTGCGGGGAATGCCCAGGCGCTGACGCCGTTCCCAGAGGGATTTACGGCTGATTCCCAGTTTCTGGGCCAGTTCGGTTTCGCTCATCCGGTCCTGGTTCTCCAGCACGAAGTGCTGGAAGTAGTCCTCAAGGGACAGATCCGAGGGCGCGTCCTCCTCACGGCCATGGGGCTCGGCGGGCTGGTCGGCGCCCACCAGCCCGGTGGAGATGGCGGGTTCCTCGTCTTCCGCATCCAGATCCAGCAGCTCCGGGGTGATGACTTCGCCATCCGCCAGGATCACGGCGCGCTCGATGGCGTTCTCCATCTCGCGGACGTTACCGGGCCAGCGGTAACGCTTGATCAGCTGCATGGCTTCCGGCGAGAAGGTGTAACCGCGGTGGGTCATGCGACCGCCGATCTGTTCCAGGAAGCGTTTCGCCAGCCCCAGGATGTCGTCTTCCCGGTCGCGCAGCGGCGGCAGCCGGATCTGCATGACGTTAAGGCGGTAGAACAGGTCTTCCCGGAATTCACCGGTGCGCGTCATGGCCTTGAGGTTGCGGTGGGTGGCGGCCACCATCCGGACGTCCACCTTCCGGCTCTGGGTTGAGCCGACGCGCCGGATCTCGCCCTCCTGAAGCACTCGTAGAAGCCTGGCCTGGGCCTCGGCGGGCAGCTCACCGATCTCATCGAGAAAGAGGGTGCCGCCGTCCGCGGCCTCGATCAGGCCCGTACGGGCGGAGACGGCGCCGGTGAAGGCGCCTTTCTCGTGGCCGAAGAGCTCGGATTCGATCAGGGCCTCGGGAATGGCGGCGCAGTTGACCGAGATGAGCTTCCAGGGCGCCCGGCGGTTGAGGTTGTGCAGGGCCTGGGCGGCGAGCTCCTTACCGGTGCCGGATTCGCCGATAATCAGCACGGTGGTGTCCGTGGGCGCAACCTTGCGGAGCAGGTGGAAAACACGCTGCATGGCCGGGCAGTCGCCGTACATGAAGTGCGAGGGATCGGTGTTCGAGCCATTGCCCTTTTCAGGGCCGGGCGTGCTCTCCGGCTCGGGCTGCTGCGCGAGGATCCGCCCCACGCATTCGAGCATTTCACCATGATCGAAGGGTTTGGCGATGTAATCCACGGCGCCGAGTTTCATGGCATCCACGGCCGAGCGCAGACTGGCATAGCTGGTCATGATGAGCACGGGCACGTCCGGTGCCCGGTGGATCAGGTCGGTGCCCGGCTCGCCCGGCAGACGCAGGTCCGTGATGATCAGCTGGAAGTGGTTCAGGTCGAACCGCGCCGTTGCGTCGGCAATGGAGTCCGCCCCCTCGGCCTCATAGCCGTTGTGGGTCAGCAGTTTTTCCAGGGCCGAGCGGATGACCGCTTCGTCCTCAACAATGAGTATGCGACTCATGATGGCTGATCCGTTGTCTCGTTCGTCGGGTGGGCTTCGGGAAAACGCAGCACGAACCGGGTTCCACGTCCCGTCTCCGCGCTGGCCGGGCTCTCGACGCTGATGGTGCCATGATGTTCCTCCACGATGCTGTAGACAAGGGAAAGCCCCAGTCCGGTGCCGCGATCCGGCCCCTTGGTGGTGTAGAAGGGGTCGAAGATGTGATCCAGGTCGCTGCTGGCTATGCCATCGCCTTCATCGGTGACGCTCACCTCCACACTGGCCGCCACCCGGCGGGCGTCTATCGGGATCTCCGTGCCTTCGGGCGCGGCGTCCCGGGCGTTGGAGAGCAGATTGACGAAGACCTGGACCAGCCGCTGTTCGTCACCGGCGATCATCAGCCCGGTGTCGCAGTGGTTGCGGTAGGGGCTCGGGGATTCGCGGTCCGCCAGTGACAGAAGGTGGATCGCTTCGTCCACGCAGCGCCGTATGCGCACCGGTGCATGGGGGTTGCTTACGCCGTCCTGGCCGGCGCGTGCGAAGTTCATCAGTGACTGCTGGATGCTGGATATCCGGTTGGTCTGGCTCAGGATCTCATCGGCCGTCTCCAGTACGCCGGGCGCACCGGTCTCCAGCTTCAGGTTCTGGGCCAGGCACGCGATCCCTGTTACCGGATTACCCACTTCATGAGCCACGCCCGCGGCCAGTCGCCCAACGGACGCCAGCCGCTCGCTGTGGATCAGCTCCTCCTCCAGCCGCCGTGTCTCGGTCTGGTCCTCCACCAGGATCACGGTGCCGCCCTCGGGGTGGCCGGGGCCGGCAATGTCACTCTGGTGCAGGTTGAACCAGTGCGGCTGGCCACCCAGCTCGACCTGCCGGCGGCTCTGGTGCTGGGCTTCGCTGTGATGGAAGCTGCCGAGCAGTTCCCGCCAGGGGTCCGGCAACGCTCCCAGGGTGGCGCCCACGGTGCGGTCCGCCGCAATACCGGTGAGTGTCTCCATGGCATGGTTCCACATCAGGATCTCATGGTCGCTGCCCAGTGAGCAGGCGGCGATGGGCAGGTTCTGCAGGATCTGGCGGTAATGGCGGCGCAGGCTGTCCAGCTCGGCGGCGAGGCCGGTCAGCCGGCTCTTGTAGTCCTCCAGGGCCACTTCCACGAACTGGATGTCGTGCTGCGGTTCCTGGGAACCGCTCTGGGGCTTGAAGCCGAGATGGCGCTGAACAATGTCCTGGGCGATGGCCGGCCCGAGCAGCCCCGAGAGGTTGACTTCGAGCTGGTCGCGCAGCCGGCGCAGCGGATAAGGCCTGTTCTCTGAGGCCGGCAGGTCAAGCTGATCCAGGGCCCTCTCCACTTCCCGGGTAGCCACCTCGTTGCCCAGTGGCACCGTGAGCTGGGACTTGAACTCCTCGGAGGAGGTGGCTTCCAGCTCCCGCCGTGGCGGGCGTGCCATGGCCCCGATGCTGCAGGATTCCGCAGCCCGGACTTCGCCGTTGCTGGTACCGGTGAGCATGGAGGTCAGCGCGAACACCACCACGTTAACGCTCAATGCAAGGAAGGTGGGCACGTGCCAGCTGTCGGTGTCCGAGGGCTGCATCAGGTGGAGACCCAGCCAGTCGCCGGGGGCAATGCCGGTGGCGAACGGCAGTACCAGCCCCGCGAACCAGACCAGCATGCCCGCGATGATGCCGCTGATCACGCCCTTGCGGTTGCCTTCGGGCCAATAGATAACGGCCAGCACCCCTGGCAGGAGCTGGAGCACCCCGGTCAGGGCGATCAGGCCCAGGCTGTCCAGCGCGAGATGTCGGCCTATCAGGGCGTGGAAGAGCAGTGCCGCCAGGATGATTGCCAGGATCAGGAGGCGGCGCACGCTCTGGAGCCAAGTGTAGATGCTGCGGTTTTCCGGTGGTGAGCGCAGCGGAAGCACCAGGTGGTTGAGAAGCATGCCGGAGAGCGCCAGGGTCAGCACGATCGTCAGTGCGCTGGCGGCGGAAAGGCCGGCCAGGTAGGCGAGTGTGGCCAGCAGCGGTGACTCCAGCACCACGCCCAGGCTGACGGCGAACAGGTCCGGGCTGCCAGCGACCCCGAGGGCGCGGGCGCTCCAGAGGACGATGGGAACCGGCAGGGCCAGGAGCAGCAGGTAGAGGGGCAGCCCCCAGCTGGCGCGCGCCAGGGCACGGGGGCTCGGGTTCTGGGTGAAGGTCATGTGGAACATGTGCGGCATGACCAGGGCGGCCGCAAAGGAAATCAGCAGCAGGGCGCGCCAGTTGCCGTCACTGAGCCGGCGCTCCAGGGCGCTGACCTGATGGCTCTGGCCCTGGAGCCAGGTCTCCAGTCCCGCCGGACCGTTGAAAACACTGAACAGCAGGATGACCGCGATGCTGCCCAGGGCAAGCAGTTTGACCAGTGCCTCGAAGGCCATGGCCATGACCAGCCCTTCATTGCGCTCCACGCCCTGGCTGCGGCGGGCACCGAAGAGTGCGGTGAACACGGCTGCCAGAACCGCGAAGAGGGTAGCGCTGAACCAGCGGCTGGCATCGGGTGCCAGGGTCTGGATGGCGCCGGCCATGGCCTGCATCTGCAGGCTGAGCAGGGAAAGGATGGCGATGCCGGAGCACAGTGTTACCAGTGTACCCGCCCACTGGGAGCGGTACCGGAAGGTGAACAGATCCGCCAGCGAGCTGAGCTGGTAGCCGCGCGCCAGCCTGAGGATCGGGTGCAGCAGCACCGGCCCCAACAGAAAGGCGCCGCAGAGCCCCAGGTAGTAGGCCAGGTACCCGTAGCCGAAGCTGTAGGCCATGCCCACAGCCCCGAAGACCGCCCAGGCTCCGGCATAAACGCCCAGGCTCAGCACGTACACCAGTGGGTGATGGGTCCAGTGCCGGGGCAGCCAGTTGCGGTCCGTGGCGTGGGCAATGGCGAACAGCACCGCCAGGTAGAGGGCACTGATCAGCAGCAGCGTTGGCACACTAAAGCTCATCGCCGTCCCTCCGGTGATCGAGCCAGAAGGCGAGGGCGATCAGGGCGAGCCAGACCCCGAACGGCTGGTACCAGGCACTCCCGGGCTCGACCCACCAGTCCATGATGTCGGGCGAGAAGATGTAGATGGCCAGTACCAGCAGGAAGACCAGACGATAGATGTACATGGTCATGCCCTCCGGAGCCTGTCCGGGTCCCAGTGGCTGACGGCCCATTCCAGCTGTTTTTCCACGGGCCCCTCATTGAGGTTCCCGGGTGGGCGGTGCGCCAGGGCGGTGAGGGCCTGGCTGATGTTCCGCGGTGCCATGGTGTCATCGATGGCGGAGGCGCCTGCCTGTTTGCTCAGCTTCTGACCCCGCTCGTTACAGACCACCGGAAAGTGCAGGTAGGTTGGCGGCGTCTCTTCCAGGGCGTCGTAAAGGCAGAGGTGTGTGGGGGTGAGGTCGGCCAGGTCCTGCCCCCGGACCACCTGGTTGATGCCCTGGGCAATGTCATCCACTACCACGGCAAGGTGATAGGCGTAGAAGCCTTCCTTGCGCCGCAGTACCGCATCGTCCTTTTCCCGCACCAGCCTCAGGGGCTGTTCGCCCAGCACACGGTCATACCAGTGCCCGTCATGCGCCTCTACCGGAAAGCGCAGCGCAAAGGGCTCCGGCTGGTTCCAGTCCGGCCGCTCGCGGCAGTGCCTGGGGTGCTGGCCCCCATGGGCATTGAGTTCACTGCGGGAACAGGGGCAGGGGTAGAGTCTGCCGGCCTGCCGGAGCTGGGCCAGGGCAGCGTCATAGGCCTCGCTGCGCTGGGATTGGTACCAGGGGAGTTCGTCAGGGACCAGACGGTGGGCCGCGAGGGTATTCAGGATGCGCTGTGCGGCGCCGGGAGCTTCGCGCAGCGGGTCTATGTCCTCGATGCGGACCAGCCAGGTGCCATCATGCGCACGCGCATCCAGCCAGCTCGCCAGTGCCGCGACCAGCGAGCCGAAGTGGAGTGGCCCTGTGGGCGATGGGGCAAAACGGCCGCGGTAGGCCATGACAGCGCCTGGGATGGATCAGACGCCAGTCTGTTTTTCCCGGATCTCGGCCAGGGTCTTGCAGTCGATGCACAGGGTTGCGGTCGGGCGCGCCTCTAGCCGCCGGATGCCGATCTCCACGCCACACTGGTCGCAGAAGCCGTAATCGTCCTTGTCGATCCGGTCGATGGTCTTGTCGATCTTGCGGATCAGCTTGCGTTCGCGGTCACGGGTGCGCAGCTCCAGGCTGAATTCCTCTTCCTGAGTGGCACGGTCGCTCGGGTCCGCGTAGTTCTCGGCGTCCTCCTGGAGGTGGTGTACCGTGCGGTCCACTTCCTCCATCAGCTCCTGTTTCCAGCCGAGCAGGATCTTCCGGAAATGCTCCAGCTGCTCCTGGTTCATGTACTCTTCATCATCGCCCGGCTGGTAGGGCTTGAAGTCGGCAAAGTCGTTCTGAACAGCGGGTTCATTCTTCGACATAATGGTTACCCCTTTCGAGTCGCAGCCGGCCTGGCGCCGGCGACTGACCTTCGGCATCATTGCCGCAATTCCGGATTGGCCACGCCATCCGCTCTTTATAGAAGATGCGGGGCATGGCAGGCAAGACTGCGAAACGTAGCAGATAACATCTGAGGGAGCTACCCATGGAATTCGATCCACCACTGACGCCTGGAATCCTGGTGCGTCGCTATAAGCGCTTTCTGGCCGATGTGACGCTGGATTCCGGTGAGACGGTGGTGGCGCACTGCCCGAACACAGGGTCCATGATGGGCTGCGATGCGCCCGGGAGCCGGGTATGGCTCAGCCATTCCGATAACCCCAAACGCAAGCTGGCCTGGACCTGGGAGCTGGTGGAAACAGGCTCTGGAGGGGAGGTTGCCTGTATCAATACCGCACGCGCCAATACCGTGATGGGTGAGGTGCTGAGTGGCGGCCGGTTTCCGGGCTTTGAAGGGTACGATCGGGTACGGTCGGAAGTCCGTTACGGCAGTGAGAAGAGTCGTATCGACTGGCTTCTGGAGGACAGCGCTGGACAGCGTAGACCGGTCTGGATCGAGGTAAAGAATGTGACCCTCGCGGAGGGAAACGTTGCGTACTTTCCGGACGCAGTTACGGCGCGCGGGCAGAAGCATCTACGCGAGTTGCAGGGACGGGTGGAAGCCGGGGACCGGGCCATGCTGCTGTTCTGTGTCAGCCATTCCGGTGCCCGGGAGGTACGGCCGGCCGAGGGTATCGATCCGGTGTATGCGCAGCTGTTGCGTGATGTGGTTGATCGGGGCGTGGCGTGTCGTGCCTGGCGGATGACCATGACACCCGAGGCCCTGGAGCCGGGCGGGGAGGTGAGTGTTGTTCTATAGGGCGAGCCGCACGCAGGAGTGGCTCCTGCGCGCGGCCGCGCCCGTCAGGAAACGCTTTCCGGTTCCGGGGCGTGCTGCTGGGCTTGCTGTTGCGCGTAAGTGAGGTAGTCGGTGTAGCCGTGGGCACTGCCACCGTACATGGTTGCGGGGTCCACCTTGTTCCAGGGCAGCTCATGCCGGATGCGATGGGGCAGGTCCGGGTTGGCGATAAAGGGCTTGCCGAATGCGAACAGTTCGCCATAGCCCGCCTCAAGCATGCGCAGGGCCTTTTCCGGTGTATAGCGCCCGGCAAAAATCAGAGCGCCGCTGAAGGCGTCTCTCAGTTCCTGGCAGAAGCTGTCCGGCAGTTCGGGCGCATTGTCCCAGTCCGCCTCGGCAATCGAGATGTAGGCGATGCCCTGGCTGTCCAGCATCCGGGCTGCTTCCACATAGGTTTCGTGGGGGTCGGATTCAACCAGACCGAGGTAGACGCGCTCTTCGTCGGTGCTTTCGAACAGCGGCGAGAACCGGACACCGAGCCGGTTGGCACCCACTTCCTGAGAAACCGCGTCGACGATCTCTTCCAGGAAGCGCAGGCGGTTGCGCAGGCTGCCGCCGTATTGGTCAGTCCGGTGGTTACTGTGTTCCGAGATGAACTGGTTGACCAGGTAGCCATTGGCGCTGTGGATCTCCACCCCGTCAAAGCCGGCTTCCATGGCATTGCGTGCCGCGCGGGCGTACAGCTCAACCATTTCACCCACTTCATCAGTACTCAGGGCGCGGGGTTCGTCGGAATCAGTGATCATGCCTTCACCGGGCCCTGTTTCAACAAACACCTTAACGGTCTCGTTGCGGATGGCGGACGGTGCCACCGGAGCCGCCCTCTCAGGTTGTAGCGAGCGGTGTGATATCCGGCCCACGTGCCAGAGCTGGCAGAAGATCGTGCCACCCTGGGCGTGAACGGCCTCGGTGACCTTTTTCCAGCCCTCAACCTGCTCCGGGGTGGAGATACCCGGCGTCCAGGCATACCCCTGGCCACGCGGCTCGACCTGAGTGCCTTCCGAGACCATAAAGCCGGCGGAAGCCCGCTGGGCGTAGTAGGTCGCCATCATATCGTTGGGGATGTTGCCCGGCTGAGTGCTTCTGGAGCGCGTCAGCGGTGGCAGCACAATGCGGTTGTTCAGCGTTAGGTCGCCGAGGCGGATTGATTCAAAAAGCGATTCAGTATTCATGGTTCTGGAACCTGTTCAGTTGAATGAAGATGGTGGAACCGGGGCCTGATCGTTGTGTCACAGGCCCCCGCACATCGGTGCTCAGAAGAGGCCGTTGGTGGCTTCGTTCAGGCTGATGATGACGTTCTTGGTTTCGGTATAGTCATGCAGCATCATCTTGTGGGTCTCACGCCCGATGCCGGATTTCTTGTAGCCGCCAAAAGGCGCGTGGGCCGGCAGTTCATGGTAGGTGTTGACCCACATCCGGCCTGTCCTGACGGCTCGCGCGACCCGCAGGGCGCGATTGATGTCCTGCGTCCAGACGGCACCGGCCAGGCCGTACTCCGAGTCATTGGCCAGCTCAATCGCGTGGTCCTCATCGTCGAAGGGCATGACGACCAGAACCGGGCCGAATATCTCTTCCTGCGAGACCCGCATGTCATTGTTGGCATCCACAATGAGCGTGGGCTCGATGAAGCAGCCATTGCCGTGGTTCTCGCCCTCAAGACGCTTGCCGCCGGTCAGGATGGTGGCACCTTCCCGGGATGCGAGATCGACATAGCCCAGAATGCGCTCCGTCTGCTGCTGGCTGACCTGACTGCCCATCTGGGTGGTGGGATCCATGGGGTCGCCAACCCTGATGTTTTCGAACCGGTTCTTCAGCGATTCCAGAAAGTCATCCAGTATGGAGCGGTGCACCAGCAGGCGGGCGCCCGATTCGCAGGCCTGGCCCTGGTTGAGCAGGATCGACAGGGCGGCGCCTTCCAGCGCTTTTTCCTGGTTGGCATCCGGGAAGACGATGTTCGCTGACTTGCCACCCAGCTCCAGGGTGGTGGGTGCGAGTTTGTCCGCCGCTGCTTTCGCCACGCGATAGCCCACGTCTGTCGAACCCGTAAACGCCAGCTTGTCGACATCCGGATGATCAAGCAGTGCCTGGCCGGCCTCGGAGCCTTTACCTGTGACGATATTGACGGTACCGGCGGGCAGCACATCGTTCAGGATTTCCCCGAGCGTCAACAGCGTAATGGAGGTCATCTCAGCGGGTTTGATAACGACGGTGTTGCCGGTGGCAATGGCGGGCGCCAGTTTCCAGGCCGCCATCAACAGCGGATAGTTCCAGGGGATGACCTGCCCGACCACGCCCATGGGCTCACTCAGCACCAGGCTCAGCGTGTTCTCGTCCAGCTGGGTCGCCTCATCGCTGTGCGAGCGGATGACACCGGCGAAGTAGCGGAAGTGGTCGATCGCCATGGGGATGTCCATCTGACTCGATTCCCGCACGGGCTTACCGTTGTCCAGCGTCTCCAGATGGAAGAACTCCTGGGTGCGGGCCTCCAGCCGGTCGGCGATCGTCAGCAGTGCCTGCTGGCGCTGCTGCGGTGATGTCTGGCGCCATTCGGGGAATGCCGCACGCGCCGCTTTTACGGCCCGGTCAATATCATCAGCATCCGCCAGCGGCAGGTGCGAGAGCGTCTCGCCGGTAGCTGGATTGATTGTCGGAATTGTCCGGGAAGAGCCGCTGTCAGCCCACTCGCCGCCGATCAGCATCTGGTAGTTGGGCTTGATCAGCTGCTGGTATTGCTCTTTTGGCAGTATTTCCACCATGTCGTGCTCCTGTTGCTTCGAGCCTGACGCATGTCAGGCGGACTGGCGCAGAAGGCTGCGTGTCCGTTGAATGGCTGCGATGACAGGAACAAGGTTAAGGATGTAATATCACAAACAGAAACAGTAATTTTTGGTGAGAAATACAAATATGAGTGGTATTGGCAATATCGACCTGAAGCAGTTGCGTGTGCTCAGGGCGTTGCTGAAAGAGAGAAGCCTGACGCGGGCGGCCAGTCAGATGGGGATGACTCAGCAGGCGGTGAGTGCGCAACTGAACAAGTTGCGGGAGGTTTTCCAGGATCGTCTTTTCCTGCGTTCACGACAGGGTGTTGTACCAACGCCACTGGCACAGGAGCTCGAGCCAAGGGTGAAGGCTGTCTTTGACAGTATTGAGCAGTTGATTCCCCCAGAGCGGTTTGATCCGGCAAGCGTGCAGGGCACCTATGTCATATCCGCGACTGACTATGCGGTGGAGGTGGTGCTGCCTGAACTGGTCGCCAGGGTCAGACAGCAGGCGCCGGGCCTGAAGCTGATAGTCCGTCAGTTCGAGAGTGACCGTCTGCATGCCATGCTGGCCTCCGGTGAGCTGGACCTGGCCCTGACGTTCCCTGCCTTCGCGCCAGAAAGCTGCCAGAGCAAGCTGCTCTTCTCGGAGTATCACATCTGCGTGGCAGGGAATGACTCGCCACTGCATGAGCGCAAGCTGACCATCGGTGATGTGGCTGAATTGCCACAGCTCATTGTCTCGCCCACGCGCGCCAATCTGATTGGTTCCGCTGACAGCTGGTTTGCCAGCAAAGGGTACGGGCGCAATATCGTCATGTCCGTCCCCAGTTTCTCTGCGGCGCCAACCTGTGTTGCCTCCAGCGACTGTGTTGCCTTCCTGCCCTCAAGGATTCTTCCCCATCCGCTGGTAACCCCTATTGATCTGGAGGAATCGCCGCCCTGTTTCGATGTTATTGCCGCATGGCACCCGCGTACCGACCAGGATCCCCTGCAGCAGTGGGTGCTTTCCCTTCTGCAGGAGGCGTTTCCAGGTCAGGTTTGATGGTAATCGTCGCCTCCGGCTAGCCCTTGGTGTTGTAGCGCATGCGGGTGCCGTGGTTGAGCGACATCACGATCTCATCGGCGGCGATGGCTCGGGGGAAGAAACAGCCTGAGATCTTGGTGTGGGCAATGCTGGCTCCTTCCATGGCGGTCTCGCTGAAATCAATGCCGCGCAGATCCGCGCCCCGGAAATAGGCGTGGCGGAGGTCCAGATCCTTCGCATTGAGGCCGCGCAGGTCGAGACCGCGGAAATCGCCATAGGCGAAGCTCGGGAGCTTTTCCAGCTTGTCCCGGGCCTCATTGAAGGCCTGAATGTTTTCGTCGCGCAGCGCTTGATAGAGCGGGTCGTCGATACTGCGGGCCAGATCTTCTTCCATTGTTGTCCGTCCAGTGTTATCCGGGCTTCTGGCCCCAGTATAGTTGTTTGCCCGCTGGCTGCCACGTACGTGGTGTCAGTGGCCGCGCGGTCCGGGGTCCAGGGCACGGATCAGTGCCTCCAGCGCGCCCGGGCTCTGGGTGTGGACATGGATGGTGTGGCTGCGTTCGCTTTCACCGATCGGGTCCGCACTGCCCAGCTGCTGATCGAGGACCGCTTCGTCCGCCTCGGAAACCTCACCACTGCGGCGGGCCCGCTCCCGGATGCGTTCACGCAGAACGGATTCCGGTGCCTCGCAGGCGATCAGTACGAAGGGAACACCCAGCGATTCCGCCACTTCGGCCATGCCATCCCGCTCTTCCTGGCGCAGCGCGGCGGAATCCACGATGACCGGGTAGCCGGTTGCGAGCGCGCGGTGGGCCAGCGCCTGGAGCCGCTGGTAGGTCTGGCGTGTGGCGTCCTGGGTGTAGATGCCGGCATCCTGCGCGGAGTTGCTGGATTCGGTTGGCCCGAGCCCGAAAAGGCGTTTGCGCTCCACATCGGAGCGCAGCCGGATCATGCTGAACTGTTCCGCCAGTGCGGCACTGAAACGCGACTTGCCGCTGGCGGAAAAGCCGGTGGTGGCCGCCAGCCAGGGCTGGGGGATCATGGAGTAGCGTTCGGCCAGCTCCGCGTAACGCCGGTACCTCTCCAGGTTCTGCTGTTCGGCCTCGCTGGAGTCCGCGGGGCTGAGCAGGGCGATCTTGGCACGCACCATGGCGCGGTAGGCGCTGAACAGGCGCAGCAGTGGCAGGGCCTCATAGTCGCCGCTGTGTTCCAGGTAATGGTTGAGCACCCGGGCCGACCAGGCGGGGTGGCCGCGGCTTTCCAGGTCCATGAGCAGGAAGGCGAGGTCGTTGGCGGTGTCAATCCAGCGGAATTCGGGATTGAACTCAATGCAGTCGAATACCGTGATCCGGCCCTCGAAGAGGGCTATGTTGCCCAGGTGCAGGTCGCCATGGCATTCACGGATCCGCCCGTCGGCCAGCCGCTGCTGCATGCGTTCGCGCTGCTGCTCAAAGGTGTCACGGATCCATTCCAGCAGAGCCTTTGCCTGCTGGCGGTCGCCGGCTTCCTGCAGGTGCTCCAGGGCGGTGGTGACGTTGTCCACCATCGCTTCCTTCAGGTCATCGGTGTTGGCCATGGGGCTGTCCGGTGGCAGGGCCGGGACTGAGTCGTGGAAGCTGGCGACGCGCTCAGCCAGCTCATCCAGCTGCTCCGGTGTCAGCTCGTTCCGCTCGCTCAGCCGGTCCAGGGTCTGTTCCGGGTCGAACTGGCGCATGCGCACGGCGTACTCGATGGGCGTGCCATCACCATTGATCGCCGGTGACTCCGGGCTGCCCGTGATGGGGACGACCGCCTCGTAGACCGGTTCCGCCAGCCGTCGGTTGAGGCGCAGTTCCTCCTCGCAGTAATGCCGGCGGGCGCTGAGCTCGCGGAAGTCCAGGAACCCCAGATCAAGAGGCTTCTTGATCTTGTACACATAATCGCCGGTCAGCAGCACCCAGGAGATGTGCGTTTCGATCAGGCGGATATCACTGACCGGGTGGGGGTAGCATTCCGGGGTCTGTAAGGCACTGATCAGCCCTGATTCCATTCCACAGCTCCTGCAGAGGTATTCAGTAACATCATAACGGGGACGTCATGTTTTGAACATGAAACCGCCCATGACGTGGCGTGTGAGAGCGCTATAATCGGCAGCCATGAGTAGAAAAGCAGGAAGAAAGCAGGAAAAGCGCCGCAGCATAGGTTTTATCGGGCTGATCTGGCGACTGGGGCTGGTTGGGATTCTGATGCTGGTGGCCTGGACCATCTATCTGGATGTCCAGGTGACCTCCCGGTTCGAGGATCATCGCTGGGAAATTCCCTCTCGGGTCTATGCGCAGCCTCTTGAGCTCTACGCAGGGGCGCCGGTGGGGGCTGCAGCGCTGGCACAGGAGCTGGAGGCCCTCGGGTATCAGCCGGTTTCAGGTGCGCCGCGGGATGCCGGGCAGTTCCAGCGTCAGGGCGGACGCTTCCGGATCCGGACGCGCGGGTTCCACTTTCCGGATGGCAGGGAACCCGCCCGCAATCTGCGGGTGACGGCGGACAGCGGCACGATTACCGGGTTCGAGGCTCCCGGGGAGACGGCGCTTGCACGGCTGGAACCCCGCCGTATTGCCAGCATCTACCCCGGCCATGGTGAGGATCGTGTCCTGGTGCAGCTCGACGACCAGCCGGAGCTCTTCCGCGAGACCCTGCTGACGGTTGAGGATCGGGGCTTCCCGTCCCATTACGGGGTGGAGCCCTCGGCCATCGCCCGTGCCTTCATCGCCAATCTGCAGGCCGGGCGGGTGGTGCAGGGTGGCAGTACCCTGACCCAGCAGCTGGTCAAGAACTTCTGGCTCTCCAGTGAGCAGACCTACTGGCGCAAGTTCAACGAAGCCATCATGGCGATTCTGCTGGAAGCCCGTTACTCCAAGGAGGCGATCCTGGAGGCCTACATGAATGAGGCCTACCTGGGGCAGTCCGGAACACGCGCCATTCACGGGTTTGGGTTGGCCAGCCGCTTTTACTTCGCGAAACCATTCAGTGAGCTGGAACTCCATGAGACGGCGCTGCTGGTGGGTATGGTGCGCGGTCCCGGCTACTACAATCCACGGACCCGGCCCGAGCAGGCCCGGGCCAGGCGTGACCTGGTGCTGGAGCTGCTGGCTGATCGGGGGCTGATCACCGAATCACGCGCGACCTCCCTCAAGAGGCGGACTCTGGATGTGGCGGCAGCGCCGGACGAGGATACCCACCGCTACCCCGCTTTCATGGACCTGGTGCGTGAACACCTTTCCCGGGATTACCGGGAC
Source organism: Halovibrio salipaludis (assembly GCF_002286965.1). Lineage (GTDB taxonomy): Bacteria > Pseudomonadota > Gammaproteobacteria > Pseudomonadales > Oleiphilaceae > Halospina > Halospina salipaludis. The sequence continues at coordinate 74,115 of NZ_NSKD01000010.1, forward strand.
GAGGATCTGGAAACCGCTGGCCTGCGCATTTTCACCACGCTGGATCCGCGGTTGCAGGCAACGGCTGAATCGAGAGCCAGCGGCATGATGGCTGCCCTGGAACAGGGGCAGGAAGCAGGGACCCTGGAGGGGGCCGTTGTGATCACCGGGCGTGAAAGCGGTGAAGTAGAGGCGCTGGTGGGCGGGCGCGACACGCGGTTCCCAGGCTTCAATCGGGCCATGAACGCCAGCCGGCCGATCGGCTCCCTGGTCAAGCCGGCAACCTATCTTACTGCCCTGGAAAAGCCGGCCCGCTATACTCTGATCTCGCCCCTGAAGGATGAGCGCTTCCGCCTGGAGTTTGATAACGGTGATACCTGGTCGCCAGCCAATTTCAGTGGTGAATCCCACGGTCAGGTACCACTGCACAGGGCCCTTTCCCACTCCTACAACCAGGCCAGTGTCCGGCTCGGGCTGAATCTCGGGGTGCCGGCCGTGACCGAAACCCTCCAGCGGCTGGGTATGGAGGATGAGCCGCCACAGTACCCCTCCCTGCTCCTGGGCAGCGTTGAGATGACACCGCTGGAAGTGGCGCGGATGTACCAGACCATCGCCTCCGGCGGGTTCCGGGTGCCACTGCGCAGCATCCGCAGTGTCACCACGCCGGAGGGCGAGGTGCTGTCCCGTTACGACCTGCGGATGGAGCAGGTGGTTGAACCAGGGCCGATGCACCTTCTGCACTACGCCATGCAGGAAGTGATGCGCGAGGGTACGGGCAGCTCGGTGTACAATCTCATCCCGGAACGGCTGCACACGGCCGGTAAAACGGGAACCACCAATGAAGGCCGGGACAGCTGGTTTGCTGGGTTCACCGGGGATCATCTCGGGGTGGTCTGGGTGGGTGGTGACGATTACGATGCCACCACGCTCACGGGCGGCTCGGGCGCGTTGCAGATCTGGGGCCGGATTATGGCCGACAGCTCCACCAGGGCGTTTTCGCCGGTGGTGCCCGGCTCCGTGGACTACCACTGGGTGGACTCAAAGACCGGGGGGATTACGGCGAAGGGCTGTGACGGCGCAAGGCGGATTCCCTTCATACAGGGCTCGGAACCCCAGGAAGAGGTGCCCTGCAGCGACGGTATGGGCAATCGGATCCAGCGGTGGTTCCAGCAGGTTTTCTGACGGAGGTAGACAGGATGACCATTCAACCCTGGATCCGGTGGGGCAGCATGGCTCTTGCGGTCCTGCTTCTGGCGGGCTGCAGCGTACGGTTCCAGCCGCCGGAAGAAGACACCGGAACCGAGGTCGAGCCCATCGGTAAGCGGACGGAGGAGTCTGCTGAGGTGGAGGAACCGTCCGAGGATGAGCCGCCCAGTGTTGACCGCCAGCGTGAAAGTGGAGGCAGGGTTCCGGATGCGGCGCGCGGGCTGCTGGCCTCAGCGGATTCGGCTCTGGAGGCCGGTAATGATGGGCGGGCTCTGGACCTGATCCAGCGGGCGCAGCGTATCGCGCCGGATGCGGCGGCGGTCTATTACGCGCTGGGTCGGGTCTACCGGGAAAAAGGAAACCCGGCCCGTGCCGAACAGTTCGTGCTCAAGGGCATCAGCAAGGCGGGCAATGACCGGGCGCTCCGGCAGGAGGGCTGGTCGGAACTGGCAGCCATCCGCGCCCGCATGGGCGACCAGGCGGGCGCGGCGGATGCCAGGGAACGGGCCGGGCAGATGTAGCCCGGTCCGGTGCGGGTTACTGGCTGCCGTCGAAGTCTTCGGTCTGAGTTTCGTTGGCTGAGACCGTCACGTTGCGGGTGCCGGTGAAGGTCAGGTCGTTATCGGCATCTGGGTCGTCGGCGTCACAGGTGTAGCCGATGGTGTAATCGCCTTCGGTCAGGAACGCTGCCCGATAGTTCAGTTCGCCGCCACTTTCCGGTTGTTCCACGGCTGCCGTCATCAGCGGTTCTTTGTCGGTTTTGCTGTTGTAGTCGATGGGCTCCGCGTTCTGGCCTTCATAGACATAAACAGCCCCATTGAAGCTTGTGTTCTCGTTACATTGGTTGCTGATGACATTACTGAATACAGTGCCTTCGATGGCGCCGACCTCGCTGTTGTCCACCAGCCGCAATGAGGGCCTCAGGAAGTATCCGTCCTGCCCCTGCGGGTCTGTAATGGCGGAACGCAGGTCAAAGTCGACTGTAAAATCCGCCGAGCCGCCCTGGGGGACAGTGAAGCCGCTGGACAGCTGAAGCCCTCTTGCTGATTGCACGGCCAGGTCAGCGGTGCCTCCGTTGTCTTCTTTGACCACATACATGTCTGGAAATGTCTGGTTGTCCACAACATTGAGTCGGATCCACTCATACTCACCCGCAGGCACTTCCTCGTCGGCAATAAGGCTTGCCGCGTTGCCGCGCTGGAGGGTTAGCAGATCAATTGGTTGCTCGGCCAGCTGCTCCTCATTCAGTTCGATCTCGATCCGTTCGCCATTGCTGTGATTGAGGGTGATGCTGGTAAAGGAAATGTTCACTTCTTCCAGTGAGTCTACCGGCGCATCTGTAATGCCGAGTGAGAGAGAGCCGCTGTCGCCCCCCGAGGAAGAACTGCTGAAACAGCCGGTGAGCCCTGTCGTGGAGGCTGCGAGAACGGCAATTGCCAGTGGTTTGAGTGCATTGGATGTCATGTTCTTCTCCCTTGTCGTGTGTGGCTGATCGCCAATGCCGTTATCGGCACCTGTACTCACCACGAATGGCATCCAGGGACGGTTCCGGATATTGCGATTACAGAATGTTCAGAGGACGGGCGTCGTTTTCCATGGAGTCTGCTATAACTGACGTCACCGCTATCCAGGCAGGTTGTATCCGTTGTTTTTCAGTCGTTCCCAGGCACGAACCTTTGATCAGCTTGTAAAGCCACATCTGCGGGGTCTTTACCGGTTTGCCCATCGTCTTACCGGGAATCCTGCGGACGCCGAGGACCTGGTTCAGGATGTGATGCTCAAGCTGTATCCCCGGACGCGGGAGCTGGAAGCGGTCCAGGATCTGAGGCCCTGGCTCAACCGGGTACTCTATCGTCAGTTCGTGGACCGGGACCGCAAGGGTAAGCGCCGCCAGGAACAGTCAGTGACGGATACCGGGGATATCGAGAACCATCAGGCCTTCCTGGACCGCTATCCCGGTGAGGGCCTGGGGCCACTGGCCGACATGGAGCGTGGGCGGGCGGGCCGTATGGTGCAGGAGGCACTGGCGGAACTGCCGCCGGACCAGCGCGCCCTTCTGATCATGTACGATGTCGAGGGGTGGGAGCAGCAGGCGATCGCGGAGGTTCTGGAGGTGGCTCCCGGCACCATCAAGTCACGGCTGCACCGGTGTCGCCAGAAACTGCGTGAACAACTGGCACGACGGATGGAACCTTAGGAGCACGCCCAACGTGGTACTCCGTGGAGGATAGGATGATGGACTGTGAACAGTTGATTCCGCACATTGAGGGTTACTGCGACGGTCGTCTCGACGAGGCCGACCGGCGTGCTGTTGCCGCGCATCTTGCGGAGTGCAGCGACTGTGCGCGGAAAGTGAAGGCGGAACAGCGCTGGCGTGAGCTTCTGCGGGAGTCCCCGGTAAGTGAGCCGGGATCAGGGTTTGAAACCCGCATTCTGGAAGCCGTGCACGGAGGGGGTGACGCCCGGCGGCGCTGGAGCACACCGGTGGCGGGTGCGGCCATGGCGGCCTGCCTGGTGGTCGGACTTTTCCTGGGGACGTGGTTCATTCCCCGGGGTGGGGACTCCGGGCCGGAAACCGTCGTGGGGCCGGTTTCGGAGAATAATGTCCAGACCATGCGTCTGGCGTTTGACTCCGGTGAGGCGCTTGAGAACGTCAATCTGACCATAGAACTGCCACCCCACGTTGAGCTGGCCTCGTTCCCCGGTGAGCGCCGTATCAGCTGGGAGGTGGACCTGGACAAGGGCGAGAACCTGCTGGCGCTGCCGGTCAGGACCCTGTTTCCGGGGGAAGGCGAACTGGTGGCACGGATCCGTCATGGCGACCGTGAACGGGTCTTCCGCGCGCCGGTTACGAGTGGTGGCGAGGGTGGATGAGGTGATGGTATGAGAATCTGGCTGAGCCCATTGTTGCTGGTGGCACTGCTTGCGGCGCCCCAGGCCTGGGGGGAGACGGATCTGGACGTGACCATACGGATGGTACCCGAGGACGAACCGGTCTCCGAGAGCGTGGTGCGCCGGATCGAGTTGCCCGAGGGGGCAGCGGAGCGTGCGAAGGAACGCGCGCGTCAGGGGCGTGAACGCGCCGGGGAAGCCGCCAGTAAGGGCCGTGACGCGCTGGAGCGAGCGCGGGAGCGGGCCCGTCAGGGGCTGGAGCGGCGACCCGGCGGGGGCGATCTTCCGGTTCCTGGTGGGGGGAAGGGCCCTGATGTGGATGGCCCGATTGGGGGCGGTGCGCCGTCCTCTCCGGACCGACCTGGCTCTGAACCCCCCGAACGGGGCGGTCAACCCTGAAGAATCCTGCCTGAGCTGCTACAGTTCCGGGGTCACTGGAGGAAGCCCGACCCCATGCAGCGCAAGCTCGCCCATAATCCATCCGCCCCGTCATCCCCGCCCATCGCTGTGTTGGCACTGGTGGTGCTGGTGGCTGTGATGCCCCTGCCGGTGGGGGCACAGGACACCGCTGCCCTGGTGGAGCAGGGTAAGACCTCGTTTGAGGCCGGGGATTACGCCCGTGCGGCCTCCCTGTTCGAGCAGGCGCTGGCCGCGGCGGGCGAGACCACCGAGTCCCGGCTCTACAACCTCGCTGCAGCCCTGTTCCGGGCCGGGCGGCTGGATGACGCCCGGACGCGTTTTGAGCAGCTCCTCCCCGTGACGGACAGCCCCGCGCTGGTGCACTACAACCTGGGGCTTGTCGCCCTGGAACAGGGCAGACCCTCTGGAGCCCGGGGCCACTTCTCGGATGCCCTGGTCCTGGACCGTGACGGGCGCATTGCCGCCCTGGCGGTGGAGCAGCTGGACCGGCTGGGCATGGCGCCCGGGGATGGTACTCGTGAGGCGTGGCGGGCGGTTGTCCAGGCCGGGGGCGGCTATGAGGACAACCTCAATCTTGCTGGAGACCAGCTCGTGGCAGCCGCCTCGGCGTTCCAGGAGGCATTCGCATGGGGGCGGGCGCCGCTCTGGCACAGGGGCGCGCTCAGCCTGGCAGCTTCCGGTGTGGCCAGCGGCCGGCACTATTCCGGCTATGATGGAGCTGACCAGACGCTTGCACGGCCGGCTCTGGTGCTGGATTACCGGGAATCATCGGATCTGAGCCTTGGAGCCGAGGCCGCCTCGGAATGGCAGTGGCTGGAGGCGGAACGGGTCAGTCGGCGTGCGGACATTGCCTTTTATCTGGACTGGTCGCCCGGGCCTGGCCTGGTGCAGCTGGAGGTGGGCGCCGCCTCAGTCGATGCAGGGCAGGAGTTCCCGGAACTGTCAGGTTCGGATCGCTTTTTCGAACTGACGTACCGTCATCCGGTGGCTGACGGACTGGTTGCGGGAGCTGGCTACAGCTGGACGGATGAGAACCGTGACGGGCTGGTTGCAGGTGACGATTTCTTCAGTGCCTCGCCCGTGCGGCACCGCCTCAGTGGCTCGCTGGATTACGCGCTGGCAGCCCGCTGGTCGGTGTCAGCGGAGGCCGTCTGGCGCCTGTCCCGCTACCAGGAGGACGAGGTCCGTGGCGGCACCCGCACACTCCGGCGCCGGGAAGAGCGCTGGCGCCTGAGGCTGGGCTCCGAGTGGGAGGTCAGTGACAACTGGCACCTGACCCTGTCCGGCGAATGGGAGAGCAACCACGCGCGCCTGGAATCCCGGGATTACCAGCGGACCGAGGTCCGGGTCGGGATCCGGCGCGCGTTCGGGCGCTGAAGCTCAGAGCTGCGCCATGGCCTTATCCGCCGCCTGCAGCGTGGCCTCGATGTCCGCCTCGGTGTGGGCACCGGATACAAAGCCGGCTTCGAATGCCGCCGGGGCCAGGTAGACGCCCTGTTCCAGCATGGCGTGGAAGAACCGGCCGAAGCGCTCGGTGTCGCAGTTGACCACGTGCTCGAAGCGGGTGACTTCGGGCTGGTCCGTGAAGAAGAGCCCGAACATGCCCCCGGCGCCCTGAACCTTCAGCGGAATACCGTGCTTATCGGCAATCGCGGCAAAACCGTCCATCAGCTTCCGGGTACGCTGTTCCAGCTGATCGTGGAAGCCCGGCTGGGAGAGCCCTTCCAGGGTCGCGAGGCCCGCGCGCATGGCCAGCGGGTTACCGGAAAGCGTGCCTGCCTGGTAGACCGGCCCCAGCGGTGCCAGGTGACTCATGATGTCACGGCGCCCGCCGAGCGCTCCCACCGGCAGGCCGCCGCCGATGATCTTGCCCAGCGCGGTCAGGTCCGGAGTCACGCCGTAACGCTCCTGGGCGCCGCCGGGCGCGACCCGGAAGCCGGACATCACCTCGTCGAAGATCAGCACGCTGCCGTGGCGGTCGCAGATCTCGCGCAACCCTTCCAGGAAGCCAGCGACCGGCGGCACGCAGTTCATGTTGCCGGCTACGGGCTCGACGATGATGCCTGCGATCTCGCTGCCGTATTCCTGGAAGATGGTCTCGACGCTTTCCAGATCGTTGAAGGTGGCGGTGAGGGTCTGTTCCGCGAGGGCCTTGGGGATGCCCGGCGAGTTGGGCTGGCCCAGGGTCAGCGCGCCCGAGCCGGCCTTCACCAGCAGCGAGTCCACATGGCCGTGGTAGTTGCCCTCGAATTTCAGGATGCGGTCACGGCCGGTATAGCCGCGCGCCAGCCGCACGGCGCTCATGGTGGCCTCGGTGCCGGAATTGGTCATGCGCACCATGTCCACGGAAGGCACCATCTCGCAGATCTTGCGGGCCATGGCGGTTTCCGTTGAGCTGGGCGCGCCATAGCCGGTGCCGTGGGTCAGCTGGTCCCGGATCGCTTCGATGACGGCGGGGGCGGCATGGCCGAGGATCATGGGGCCCCAGCTGCCCACATAGTCGATGTAGCGCTTGTCATCCTCATCCCAGAGGTAGGCACCTTCCGCCTGCTTGAAGAAGATGGGCGTGCCGCCCACGCCCTTGAAGGCGCGCACGGGTGAGTTGACGCCGCCGGGGATGTATTGGCTGGCCTGCTCGAAAAGCGTATCCGACTGGCTCATGAAGAGGCTCCTGTTGCAAAAAGTTGGGTGAACTCACGGGCCGTTGCTTCGATGTCCTGTGCCGAGAACAGCCCGTGGATGACCGCGATCAGGTCCGCGCCCGCCCGGATCAGGCTGGGTGCATTATCCGTGGTAATGCCGCCGATGGCGACCCTGGGCAGGCCGAGGGCGCCCGCCTGGCCGAGTACATCGGCGGAGGCGGATGGTGCCGAGCCCTTGGTGGCGGACGGGAAGAAACGCCCGAACGCGAGGTAGTCCGCGGTTCCGGAGGCCTGCTCCCGGGCCCGCGCCAGGTCGTCATGACAGGTGACGCCGATGATGGCGCCGGGGCCCAGCTGTTCACGGGCTTCTTCCGGCGTTGAGTCCTCAAGGCCGAGATGGACGCCGTCGGCGCCGATCTGCCGGGCCAGGGCGACGTCATCGTTCACGATCAGGGGGCGCCCCCAGCGCTGACAGGCCGCCAGAAGCTGCTCCGCGATGCTCCGGCGCAGTTCATCATCGGGGCGTTTGTCCCGGTACTGGACCATGACGGCGCCGCCGGCCAGGGCCTGTTCAACAGCATCCACGATGCGGTCGTCCGGCAGCAGCTGGCTGTCGGTGATGGCATAGAGTCCCTGCCCCGGCATCCGTTCAGTCATTGATCAGGCTCCTGTCCGGGACCGGCTGGCCCCGGCCGACACGCAACGCGCCCCGTATGGCACGCTCGGTGAAAATCTGGGCATGCTCAATGGCCTCGGGTAACGGCAGTCCCTCGGCCAGGCCCGCGCTGATGGCCGCGGCGAGTGTGCAGCCGCTGCCATGGTATTCACCGCCCACCCTTTCCAGTTGCCATGAGGAGGCGACCTGCTCCCTGCGGAAAAGCCGGTTCTCGATGGTTGGCCCGGTGCCGTGCCCGCCGGTGGCGAGAACGGCGCCGGCACCCTCATCAAGCAGCGCCTGGGCACTGGTGGTAACGTCGTCGCTGCCACCCAGCTCCGCCAGTTCCGGACCATTGGGGGTGATGACGGAGGCCATGGGGAAGAGCTCCGAGCGCATGGCGGCCACCAGCTTCCCATCCGCCAGTTCACCACCACCGGCGGCCTTGATCACCGGGTCCACCACCAGGGGTAATGGCCCGAGCTCGTCCAGGACCGTGCGCAGCATGCTGACGATGCGGTGATCTCCCATGGCCCCGGTCTTGATGGCGTGGATGGGGGAGTCAGCGGCCACCGAGCGGATCTGGCGTGCAATCAGTTCAGGATCCACCGCTTCCGCACCGTGCACATTACAGGTGTCCTGCACGGTCAGGCAGCTCAGCACCGGCAGCGGGTGCGCTCCCATGGCGGTGATGGCCTGGATGTCGGCCTGGATGCCGGCTCCGCCGGACGGGTCCAGGCCCGAGATAACGAGTACCTGGGGGCGTGTATTGGGCATCAGAAGGGCCTCAGAACGGCGAGCAGAATAATGGCGACCAGAAGCAGAACCGGCGCCTCGTTGATCCAGCGGAAGAAGACGTGGCCTCGGGTGTTGCGGTCATCCCGGAAGAGCCGGACGAAATGCCCGCACCACAGGTGGTAGGCCACCAGCACCGCGATCAGCAGCAGCTTGATGTGCAGCCATCCCTGCTGCAGGTAGTACTCCGGGTTCAGGGCGATGAGCCAGGTGCCGAAGATCAGTGTGGCGATCATGGAGGGGTTCATGATGCCGCGGTACAGCTTGCGCTCCATGGTCCGGAAACGCTCCCGCCCGGGTTCATCCTCCGTCATGGCGTGGTACACGAAGAGCCGGGGCAGGTAGAAGATACCCGCGAACCAGGTGACCATGGCCATGAGATGGAACGCTTTGATCCAGAGCACAGGAACTCCTTAACCGACTGAATGATTCAGGCATGGTACAATGCTCTGTTACGGGCGCCAACGAGCGGAACCAGTACAGAGGAGGCAGAACGTGATCACAGTGGGCATTGTCGGGGGTACCGGCTATACAGGCGTGGAGCTGCTGAGGCTGCTGGCGCTGCATCCGGGTGTGGAGGTGGCGCTGATCACCTCGCGCTCGGAGGCCGGGCGTCCGGTGGCGGAACTCTTTCCGAGCCTGCGTGGCCACTGTGATCTGGCCTTCGAGGATCCGGATGATCAGCGTCTGGCCGGGTGCGACCTGGTGTTCTTCGCCACGCCCAATGCGGTGGCGATGGACAGTGTGGGGCACCTGCTGGAGCAGGGCGTGAAGGTTGTGGACCTGTCCGCCGATTTCCGGCTGCAGGAGCGTGAGGTCTGGGAACACTGGTATGGCACCACCCATACCGCGCCGGATCTTATCCGCGAAGCGGTGTATGGCCTGCCGGAGATCAACCGGGAGCAGATCCGGGGCGCGCGCCTTGTGGCCAATCCCGGCTGTTACGCCACGGCCATCCAGCTGGGTTTCCTGCCGATGATCGAGGCGGGTGTGGTGGATCCGTCACGGCTGATCGCGGATGGCAAGTCCGGCGCCAGCGGTGGCGGCCGCCAGGCCCGTATGGGCATGCTGCTGGGCGAGGCCGGAGAGAGCTTCCGGGCCTATGCGGCCTCCGGCCACCGGCACGGACCGGAAATTGAGCAGGGGCTGCGGATGATGCAGGCGCGCTCGGCGCCCCAGGTTACCTTTGTGCCCCATCTGGTGCCCATGGTCCGTGGCATTGAGGCTACGCTCTATGCGGAGATCACGGATGAGGCTGCGGACTTTCAGGCCATCTACGAGGACCGCTTCCGCGATGAGCCCTTTGTGGACGTGATGCCCTGGGGATCATTGCCTGAGACACGTTCAGTGCGTGGTGAGAATACCTGCCGGATGGCCTTGCACCGTCAACCGGGCCAGAACCGGATCATTGTCAGCTCGGTCACGGACAACCTGGTCAAGGGAGCTGCCGGGCAGGCGATCCAGAACATGAACCTGATGTGTGGGTTTGATGAACGTGAAGGGCTGAAGGCGCCCGCGCTTCTGCCCTGAGGGCCAATCCGATGGCACGCTCCGATTCTTCGGAAGAACTGGTACTGGTTCGCCAGCGGCGCGGTAAGCGCCTGCGGCGGGTGACGATACTGCTTGTGTTTACGGTCATCTCCGGGGTCGTGGGCTTTATGCTTGGGAGTCACCAGTACAGGGCTCGCTTCCAGGCAGCGGATGAGGGCTTTGAAACGGTGCGTGAGGAGCGCGATCGGCTTCAGGAGAAGGTTACCGAGTACCGTCGGCAGCTGTTGCAGGTGGAGCGTGATCAGGAAGTGGACCGCCACAGCCTGCGTGAAGCCCAGAACACGATCCGGGAACTGGAGCAGGCACTCAAGGAGCGTAAGTCCGAGATCAGTTTCTACAAGAGCATCATGGCGCCGGACGATCTTGAAACCGGGCTCCAGGTGTTCCGTATGGATCTGGATCCCACCAGCAACCCGGACCGCTGGCGCTACAATCTTGTGCTCAGCCAGATCGGCGACAACAACCGGTTTGTCTCAGGCCATGTGAAAGTCCATCTTGTGGGCTATGTTGGAGAGGAACGGCAGCGGCTTCCGCTGCATCGGATTTCGGACTCACGCGAGGATAACGACATCGAGTTCCGGTTCCGCTATTTCCAGTCGGTGGATGGGGATATGACGATTCCCGAAGGGTTTGAGCCCCATTCCATCCAGGTTGCAGCGGTGACCGACAACGGTCGTGAAACGTCCGAGCGTGAATTTTTCTGGCAGGACAAAACAGGGGGCGAGGCGGATGTTTCGCAAGTCCAGGACGATCAATAAAGGTTCGGGTCAGTACGACACACTGGTTTCGAACAAGATGTCCATAACCGGGGACGTGCACTTCTCCGGCGGTCTGCATATCGATGGGCGTGTTGAGGGTACGGTCTACGCCGAGGAAGGCTCGGATGCGGTGCTTCGCATCAGTGACGTTGGCGAGGTGGTGGGCGATGTCTACGCACCGCACATCATCATCAACGGTACGGTCCACGGCAACGTCTATTCCTCGGAGGATCTTGAACTGGCTTCCAAGGCCTCAATCCATGGCAACGTGTATTACCATCTGATCGAGATGGCCATGGGGGCGGCGGTCAACGGCAGCCTGCTGCATCAGCGTGAGGGCGGCCTGCCCGGTGGTTCCAGGACGCTGCCCTCGGGGCATCGCCAGGAACAGCAGGAAAGCGGTGCCAGGGCGGCGAGCCCCGCTGGGGGAGATGATGAGGCCCGGAACGAAGAGTCGCGGGAAGACAGTTCAGAGAGCTCCCTGGAGCGGGCGTCGAGCGTCTGACCCGATCCAGGGTGGCGTAATCAGGCTTGTCAGGCCGGCACTCTGGTTCACATAATGGTCTGACTTGAATGGAACAGCAGTTGGGAGTGATCGCATGGGCGTGGTTCAGGAACAGGCGGCAATACCGGTGTTTTTCACCGAATCAGCCGTTGCACGTGTGCGTGAGCTGATTACCGAGGAAGGTAATCCCGATCTCAAGCTGCGCGTGTTCATTACAGGCGGTGGTTGCTCCGGCTTCCAGTACGGCTTCACCTTCGATGAGAATCAGGCGGACGATGATGCGGCCGTTGAGCGCGATGGCGTGACCCTGCTTGTGGATCCGCTGAGCTACCAGTATCTGGTGGGCGCGACCGTTGACTATGAAGAGGATCTGATGGGTGCCCAGTTCCGGGTCCAGAACCCGAACGCCACCAGTACCTGCGGCTGCGGGTCCTCCTTCAGCATCTGAGGTTGCCGGCCCTGCCGGGCCACACCCCACCAAGCACTCTTGGCCCAGATGCACCGGTAACTGAAGGCAGGTTGCCGGGGGCGTTATTGAGTCTCTGGCGCGCCAGCCACGCAAAAGCCGCTCCCTCCACACTCTGTGGATCCAGCCCCAGGGTGGTCGTGGAATCCACCGACGCCTCCGGGAGCAGGCTGGCAATACGCTCCGCCAGAAGCGGGTTGAAGGCGCCACCTCCCGCCAGGAACACCTCTTCCGAACCCATGGCGTTGATGTCACGGGTGACCGTTACAGCAGTCAGCTCCAACAGTGTCCTCTGAACATCCTCTGGCTTCGGTGTATCGGGCAGAGTACTCAGGTGGGTCTCCAGCCAGTTTTCATTGAAATGTTCCCGGCCGGTGCTTTTGGGCGGTTGCCTGGAGAAGTAGGTATCGCTCAGGAATGTTCTAAGAAGCGGCTCGCAGACGGTTCCGGAGGCTGCCCATTCGCCGTTGTGGTCGAAAGAGTGCCCCTGGTGGCGTCTGCACCACAGGTCCATCAGGCGGTTGGCCGGGCCTGTATCGTGGCCCCGGGGCGGCCCGTCGTCGCCCGGGATCAGGGTGATATTGGCGATTCCTCCCAGGTTGATCAGGCAGCGCATCCGGCCGGGGGCGCTGAACAGCCAGGTGTGGAATGCGGGCGCAAGCGGGGCTCCCTGGCCGCCGGCGGCAATGTCGCGCCTGCGGAAGTCGCCTACGGTGGTGATGCCGGTGCCTTCGGCAATGCGGTTGGGATCGGCGATCTGCAGGCTGAAGGGGGAGGGCGGCTCTGTGCGGTGCTGGACTGTCTGGCCATGGCTGCCGATGGCCGTGACGTGTTCCGGCTTCAGGCCGGCTTTTTCAGTGACGGCAAGGGCCGCGTGGGCAAAAGCATCCCCCAGCCGGGCATCCGCTTCGCCCAGAAGTGATGGCGTCCCCTGGTTGGAGGCGAGCTCTTCCAGCTGCGCCTGAAGGTTGTCCGGATAGCTGTGGCTGGTGTGCCAGCTGGTTTCAATGCCCTGGGGGCCAAACCCGACCAGAACCGCATCGATCCCGTCCATGCTGGTGCCGGACATGAGACCGATGTACCAGTCAGGCTGGCCTGCCATTCACTCCTCAGCCAGGGCGATCTGGAAGGAGTTGTCCTCCTCGGAGAGACGGGCAAGACGCGGGTTGGTCTGGGCCCGGAACTGGGCCATCTGGTCCTCCGGAATGGGGTCTGCGTCCGGCAGGCTGACATGCAATGGGTTCCGGGGCTGACCACTGACCCTGTATTCATAGTGCAGGTGTGGTCCGGTCGCCAGTCCGCTCATGCCGACGTAGGCGATCACGTCGCCCTGCTGGACGGTTTCACCCCGGCGAAGTCCTCTCCTGTAGCTGCGCAGGTGGCTGTAGACGGTGGAAACCTCATTGCCATGATCAATACGGACGGTTTTGCCGTAGCCGCCATCCCGCCCCACATAGGTGATGCGACCGTCGCCGGAGGCCTTGACGGGGGTGCCCGGTGAAGCCGCGAAATCCGTGCCTTCGTGAGGCCGCACCCGGTTGAGGATGGGATGGCGGCGGTTCATGTCGAAGTGGGAGGAAACCCGCTGGTACTGGAGCGGGGTACGCAGGAAGGCCTTGCGAAGGCTTTCACCCTCCGGGGTGTAGTAGTCGCTGTTGCCGTCCGCATCCGTGTAGAGAGCTGCGGAATAGGTCTTGCCCTTGTTGGTGAAGGTGGCGGCCAGGATGCGGCCATGGCCGATCATTTCACCATCGAGATACTGCTTTTCGTACAGAACCCCGAAGCGGTCGCCCTTGCGGAGGTCCCGGGAGAAATCGACGCGCCACCCGAAGATGCGCGAGAGCTGGTTGCGGACCTTGGTGCCGAGCCCGGCGCGATTCGCCGCAAGGATATAGGAGGTCTGGATATCGCCGCTGGCATAGGCCAGCTCTACCCTGGGGTCACGCATTTCCTCGTGGGTGTGGAAGCTCTCGTCCTGGCGCACCGCCTTGAGCTTGGTGGTGCGGCTGTTGTGCAGGACCACCATGGAGAGTTTGCCGTCGTCATCAAAGCCGAATTCGATTTCCCGGCCAGCACGCAGGCGCGACAGTTCGTCCGGCTTGCCTTCGCCATTCAGGATGCGGTACATCTCCTGGTGGCTTACATCGGCATCGCTGAACAGGGATGACAGGGAATCGCCTCTCTCAATCGTAAAGCGCCGCCATTCCAGCTCCTCCTCGCGGATGCCCTCTCCGCTGGACTCTGGTTGGGCGGTGGCGGCGGTCTGGTCTTCGGGGATGGCCTCCAGATTGATGCCAAGAAGGCTCTGGAGATCCGGGGCTCCGGCGTATGCCAGTGTCCGCGCGGGCGATACCATGCCGGCCTGTGAATACTGTTGTGTTGAGGTCTGGCTGTCCTGTGGGACGGGGGAGACAGGTGCCACATCAAGGGTCTTTGTGGTCTGGCTCTGGTTACTGCCCGGACTGACCAGCAGGGTGACACCAACCAGTGCGGTAAGGCCGGCAAGCGCGGCGATATGGGTTCCCGGGAATTGTCTGAGCACGGTTATACCCTGTTGTTTCAGTGTTGGGGCAAACTTTTCGGGCAAGTTCGCAGAATTACTCGAAGTATAATGAAAACAGCGGTGGGCGCAAAAAAACGATTGCCTTTGTTGTGCGGTACAACGCGGTCACTGGTTTCCTGTTACAATAGCGACCTTTGCAAGTGCCTGCGACACAAAGTGAATTTGGCGGGATTACCGCCGTGTTAATGGCTTATGAAAATTGTCAGTGTGTGTAGCGGGCAGCCCTGCTGGAACCGAGCGGAGTAGACAAGTATCCATGACGAACATTGATGACGCCATCGCCCAGATCCACCGTGGGGTGGATGAGCTGATCCCCGAGGAAGACCTGGCTGCCAAGCTGCGCAGTGGCCGCAGGCTGCGGATCAAAGCGGGGTTTGATCCCACGGCGCCCGATCTGCACCTGGGGCACACTGTGCTTCTGAACAAGCTGCGCCAGTTCCAGGAGCTGGGCCATGAGGTCATCTTCCTGATCGGGGACTTCACCGGCATGATCGGCGATCCCAGCGGCAAGAGCGCCACTCGCCCGCCGCTGTCCGAAGAGGAGGTGGCCGCAAACGCGGAGACCTATAAGGAGCAGGTTTTCCGGGTGCTCGACCCGGAGAAGACACGGGTTGTGTTCAATTCCACCTGGATGAATGAGATGGGCGCGGCGGACATGATCCGGCTGGCAAGCCAGTACACCGTAGCGCGCATGCTTGAGCGTGATGATTTCCGCAAGCGTTACCAGGCCAATGAGTCCATTGCCATCCATGAGTTCCTCTATCCGCTGGTCCAGGGGTATGACTCCGTGGCGCTGGAGGCGGACGTGGAGCTTGGCGGCACCGACCAGAAGTTCAATCTGCTCATGGGGCGGCATCTACAGCGCCACTACGACCAGGAGCCCCAGGTGGTGCTGACCATGCCAATCCTTGAAGGGCTGGACGGGGTTCAGAAGATGTCCAAGTCCCTGGGGAACTACGTGGGGATCACGGATGCCCCGGGGCAGATGTACAGCCGGCTGCTTTCGGTTCCTGATGAGCTTGTGTGGCGCTACTTCGAACTGCTGACGCTCAAGCCCATGGATGAGGTTGAGACCCTGCGCCGACAGGTGGAAGAGGAAGGGCTCAATCCGCAGGAGGCCAAGAAGGCGCTGGCGCACTGGCTGATCAGTCGCTATCACGGCGAAGAGGCGGCGGAGAATGCCCACCGCTCCGCGGGGAACAGAGTGGAGCTCGGTGAGATTCCGGAAAATGTGCCCGAGGTGACCGTGGATGCAGGTGGGCAGGCTGAGCTCTTTGTGGTCAGCCTGCTCAAGCAGGCGGGGCTGGCCCAGGGGGGCGCCGCCAAGGATGTGGTGAAGCAGGAGGCTGTCTATGTGGATGGCGAGCCCCTGGGTGATCGTCAGTCGCTGCCAGCGGGGCAGTCGTACGTGATCCAGGCGGGCCGGAAGAAGATTGCGCGGGTCCATATCCAGTGAGTGGGCGCCCGCTGACATCATTCTGAAATCTCCTGTTGACGACACCCTGTGCGGGTGTAGAATACGCATCTCTTTCGGGGCAACGGCCCACAGCGGCGGCGCTTTCGGGCGCGGATGAGTTGTTCCGGGGATTGACAAAGTTCTGAAATGCTTTAGAATTTTGTTTTTCCAATCAGGGGCTTAACGCCTTCTGAGGTTCTTTAACAATGGGGTCAGGTTATTTGTGTGGGCGCTGGCTGTGGTGGTCGGTGCGATCATCAAAGTCAGTGCTCGTTGATTCGAGTGCGGTCTTTGAGCTTGT
>NZ_NSKD01000011.1 GCF_002286965.1 Halovibrio salipaludis
ATTTCTGCGATCCGTACCGCTCCAGCCAGCGGGGCACGAATGAGAACACCAACGGGCTGCTGCGCCAGTATTTCCCGAAGGGCACGGACTTCCGCAAGATCTCTGACAAAGCGCTCCGGGCCACCGTAAAGCAACTGAATAACCGACCCCGGAAACGGCTCGGTTATCGCACACCGGCGGAAGTGTTCTGGGGTGAATACTCAGGCGCACTGGAAACGGGTGGTGCTGCAGTTATTAGTTGAAACCAAGGGTCAAGGTGGGAGGCCAGTGCGGATACGCATTCGTAAATCCGTGAATAGACATATCCCATAGCGTGAAGAAGCTCCGATGAGGGCAGGTTCGACACCACCCATCTACGCTCTACACGAATACCAGATGCGCGCGAAATTCCAGATGGAAGCTGATCTCTCGAAAATTGGATGAGCTTGTCGGTGCTGCTCTTCAGAAGCTTGTCGCTATTGCAGGGGATTTCGATGTCATCTTCCTCAAGATAAGAGAAGATCAATCTCAACCGGAGGACACTGCAAGCCTCTAAATCTCCCTCCTTTTCAATTGTGTTCCGGGCGTTTTTGGCCCATTCCATGAACTTGTCGTCTTTCCACGGTTCAACCACCGTGTTCCTGTACCAGTTGTCAAAGTCCGGGATCTGTTCTTTATTCTTTTGGACTATGAATGTGACTGTCCTCGCTGTCTGCAGGAAATAGTTCGTGTTGCGGCGAAAAAGCTCCGGATCGAAGTAAGTGGAGTCACAATTCTGGAGCGCGTGGGCGAGATCCTCCAGACGCCTTTCCCAGGGTTTTCTATGAAGCATTGGACCAACCACCGCTAACGTCACGTAGCTTGATGGCTAATGAATTGGGGCGAAGCCGCAATGCAGTAGCTGTTGCTGTGACTGGGATTTTAAGCACCGTGTGAGGCTGCTCCATCAGACCACCAACCAACTCTTGTTCTGGTTTGCTAGCTCATGCATAGTCGTGCGCTTCCGTTTCGCAAAGCGGGAGCGAGGCAGAGGTTTTTGGATCCTGTGCATGGCCTGGTTAATCATCCTCAACGGGCTCTTCTTCCCCATCAGGCCCCGTAATTTTATCAAGAACGTAACTTACCGGGCCGGTCAACATCCTTTTTAGTTTTAATGCTCTAGCCGTGAAAGCATCAAGCTTATCAAGCAACCCACCCAACCGTTCGAGAATATCAGGCTCATCTGTTTCCAGTTGCTTCAGGCTTTGGTGGTTTGCAACCACTGATCCCACAAGCGATTGCAGCGCCTCTTTCAGTCCCTTTGCACCCTTTATTTTTATCAGCACGATGGCCTTCTGTATGCGATCAAGCTCCTCAAGAAGAGCAAGCTTTAGCTCTGGCGATATTGAGCTATCAGTGATCGCATCGGAAAGTGCACTAACCATTTCGTGAATTTGGGAGACATCTTCCTCTGAGATAGCCTCTTCGGAATAGAATCCTTGAAGAGCTTCTGCACAAAATTGAAGCCGGGCAAGCACCTCCCCGTCGAGATTGCTTCTCAGTGCCTTCCATTGTTGCCCAAGGTTTACAGGAAGAATGGCTTTTTCGATTTTCGGGAAGGAGGCCAGGTAAAGGTCATGGTTCAAATCTGGATTAAGTTTGATCAGATTTTTTACTTCTTCACATAGGCCATATACTTCGACTAATCCGCGCAGGACAGAAGCTTCGTCTTTTGGGCTGCAACCAAAAACAGGAGCCCAGACATCCCTGACGCAGATGCCGTCTCCGTTCTTTGTAGCCACTTCGGAAAGTATCCGGTGAAGTCTGCCTGCAGGATTACTTTCGTCAATCACCATTCTACGGTCCTAGTGTTTAACGCCGGTGGAACAAACCGCTCCCGTTGATGCACTTGTATGGATAATTTCACGCATCTGCACCAAACATCATAGAATCTAACTGGTCATTCGTTGAAACAGAGCCTAGCTCAATGATCCTTAACAGAACCTCTCTAAGCAAGTTGAGCGCATCCAAAATACTGCGACTGTGCTTCGGGCGGCCGTGGGCAACTTTAGACGTTCATTGTACAGCTTCTTTTGGCGCTCTTTTCGGTCCGTACCAGGGGGCTCCAGAAACGAGGCAATGAGGGCGGATACCCGAAACTGAAGTTCGGCCGAGCTTGGTGAAAACAAGGGTTCTAGAGCACCCCACAACGACACATGGGTCAGGGCTGTGTTTTGAATGAACTGCCCAAACAGCCCAAAACCGGCAAAAGGGAAGCAGATGTAAAAGCTGCTTAAATAAGGGCTCCATCGGGGCATGTGTCAGGGGAATACTGTCACTGTACATCCTTTGCTTGCACCTGTTAGAGCTCGTCATTGTTCCTTTTCTCACGGTATGTTCTTGAGAACGCTCTGAAATAGATGTCTAAGAGTGGGTTTGATTTAACCATTTGTATTATTAAATTATAAAATAGATCCTCACTGCTAGCGTCATAGTTCTTCTTTAAGACCAACTTAACTCCAGGTGCTCTATATTTTACTTCTACATCGTCCGGAATATTTGCAAGTAAGATGTATCCACTCACTTTTTCACCCGGATTAAGATATCCTGCCTTGATGCTTATCCCACCTTCATTTTCCCACCCAACAACTAAATCAAGTTCGTCAGAACTATCAAAATTCTTCTCAGGGACATTTCCACCTATAATGTCAGTATTTCCTATTGTTTTTACTCCAATATTTACGTCGTCGATTACAGAGTTACCGGTATTCGCAATATAATAATCCATATGACTTGCGGTCTCGGCTTTCCTGCCGGCAACTTTTATTTCAATGGAGTCCTTAATGACATCATCCACACTTACCAATCGCTTTGGTTTTGATAAATAAATGGTAAGTTCTTTTCGTTGCCTACTTTTACGATGGATGATTATTGCTACCAATGCGGTAATTAATGCGCCTAATACGGCGCCGACAATAGAAAAGAGCCCATTAATAACTTCCGTGCTCAAAATCATCCTCCAATAGCCCTGATGCGAGGGCAGCAGGTGGGGTTATCGATTGTAGCGGAACAAATAAATTGGTCCCGTTGACGTGTTGGTTAGAACTAGCCTCCAGTGTTTGGCTGCAAAGGTTCGCCAGAAAATCGCTCCTTTTTCTTGTCGTAACGCTGTTCTTCTTCGATCAGAGGTCTAACCCATTCTTGTAGCTCACTGAGCTCTTCAAACCTTGGGTATGGATTGTCGTGCCAAGGCGAGCACATGAGCGTAGCCGAAGAGAATGCATCACAGCTGCGGCGAGGATGAGTAAATAAATAGCTACTAAAGATATCTTCAACGATCATGTAATGGTGACTGAATATGAACTCATTCCAGCTATCCTCGACGTCTTCTTTCGGACGAATATCGATAACCTCAACTTCAGCTAGCTCAAGCGATTTATTATCCTCCCAGACCTCAAGCATCAGCGTGCGCGCTTCAATATCAGTCTTGGGTGCACTGTATCCAAAAACAGTCAGAAAGTAGCCATAGTTAAGATTTGTACGTAAAGCATCCCACTCGCCCCGTATAAATGGATCTGAGTTATAGTCTTTATGTTTAACCGGATAGAGCAGTCTGGAGGGTGAGAGTGGCTGTTTACACTGCGAGCAAACTTCGCCCTTAACGCCAGAAACTTTATCTTTTTCGCAAATACCGATGGAAACATTGCCATGCAAAAAGGCTAATTGAGGCCTCCGACCCTTGGCAACGCCTTCATTTCGCATATATGCCTGAAGCAAAAATGGGTCCCAATTAAATGTTGCAATTATGTCCTTTTCTCGAAGGCTGAGAACAAGGTAATCGTAGATTGTTGGCTTTTCTGGCAAAGATAGCGAGCTAAAATAGTCGTACACCTTCGATTCGATTTTGGATAGCAGGTCAGGGTATTCACCTGATGATGCCAGCTCATCATAGAATGCTTCGAAGTTTAAATTAACCACTTCGAATCCGGCGTTTTCAATATCTTCACGAAGTCCAATAGTATCGATCAGTCCTTGCATTGATGGGAGCTCATCTCCTTCGGAACCCCAGTCTAGGTATGCCGCAATGCTCGCTCCTGCGCCTAGGATAACGACATGTGGCGCGTGATTGACGTTGCCATCCATAGGCGGTATTGCAGGCATATCGTCTCCTTGTTTGATTTAACGCATAGCTTCCAGCAAATTTGGAGGCGCAAGGCGATGCGAATTTCACCTAGTTTCGCGTTACGGAGTTTATGAGCGTTCTGAATATCGCACCATAGCATCCGTTTGTGTGGGTGCGGCCTTTAATCCTTAAGTAAAAGCTTAGCTGAAGACAGATCTAGGGTCCATGCGGTCATTTTTTGGTTTCCGGTTGTCACGTAGGGTCGGTGGCAGTTCACTGTCGGCAGTACGGTCTGCTCTGATGCGCTCTTGCACGGCATCCTCCTGGCAGTTAGCTTTCCAATTCATCGTTGCTGGTAGTCTGTGGTCTTGGTTTCAACTAATAACTGCAGCACCACCCGTTTCCAGTGCGCCTGAGTATTCACCCCAGAACACTTCCGCCGGTGTGCGATAACCGAGCCATTTCCGGGGTCGGTTATTCAGTTGCTTTACGGTTGCCCGGAGTGCTTTGTCGGAGGTCTTGCGGAAGTCCGTGCCCTTCGGGAAATACTGGCGCAGCAGCCCGTTGGTGTTCTCATTCGTGCCCCGTTGGCTGGAGCGGTACGGATCGCAGAAATAGGTCCCGACACTGAGCGTTTGAGAGATCCATTCATGGGCCGCGAACTCAAATCCGTTATCCAATGTCAGCGTGCGCACCGCGCCTCTTATGGGCCGGAACTGGCGGATGATCGCCTCGGCTGTCGGCCTAGCTTTGAGCTGTACAAGCCGTTCAGCCAGAAGGTAACCACTGCGCCGCTCCGCCAGAGTGACAAGGCCCGATTGCTTATGCCCGTGAAGCACGGTATCGCCTTCCCAGTGTCCAAGTGTTCCACGAGTCTCAACATCGCTGGGCCGTTGCTCGATTCCAACCCGGTTCGGGATGCGGCCAAGCCCGGCACGCTTGGCCAGGCGACGCTGATAGCGCCGACGCCCCGGCTGGCGGCAGTAGCGCCAAAGATCGCCGCCCGCTGCCTTGTCCCGATAGATCAGCTCATAGATCCACTGATGGGAAATGAGCCTGCTTCCCACCCGGGCATGAACCCGATGATCTGGCCGGGACTCCAGTATTCACGCAGACGTTTGCTCACCCAGATCATCAACGACCACGCCTGCTTGCTGGCTTTGTGGGCCTTCTGGCGGCGGCTGGAACTGATGCGCTGGGCCTGTTCAGGACAGTAGCCATGGGCGCTTGTGTTGCGCCGAATCTCTCGCGAGACCGTGCTACTGTTGCACCCAATACGCTGGGCGATCGCACGAAGGCTGCAGCGGTGCTGCAAACCGGCCTCAATCTGGTATCGTTGTCGCTGGGTCAGTTGTCGGTATCCCATCTGCTCTTCACTTTGGTCGGTAAAGGCGGTGAGGGTACCGGCGGCGGCCCTCCTACCTCTACCGGTTCAAGCCAAAGTGCTGCAGTTATTATCTGAATTTAGGTTTATCCGGGTTTGTATCGCCTAATTTTGGCTCAAGCGGAAGTGTTGAATTAAGGACACAAATCTTCGGCAACCAGGACGAGCCAGATGACGTTCCTCCTAGTGCTTCCGTTCCTGAACCAGGTACATTGGCGCTTCTAAGCCTTGGTTTACTTGGAATGGGAGTCCTACGCCGTAATAAATCCAACTGAAATGTTCTAAAGAAGGGATCCCCGATTCGCTCGGGGATTTACAGCTCTTAAAATCCTTATCTTTGGGCGCATCTTTGCAGACTGGCACAGTCAAGTCCTAGTTAATCGCCTGAACTGGCTGTGGTCGAGTTAGCACCTACCAGACAACATGCATATACTGGGCGATGCAGGCATGTACTGTGTCACAGAAGCTATCTGGTGCTTCGCGCCCGACTGCCCTAATAAGACACTTACCGCCAATTATGAGCGGTAATCCCCCCAAGTCCCATATTAGGGGTAGGGTTGAGCAATCCCAGCCAGACCAACCCGATTGAATGCTTCGAGTCCAGGTTCGGCTTCACCCGCTTTCCAGTTCATACCCCAGCTCCAGCAGCAACCGCTCCTGCCCGTGCCCGGCGGCCAGATGGACGCCGATGGGCAGCCCCTGGTCCGTCCAGCCCATGGGCATGGAGAGTGCCGGGCCGCCGGCGGTGTTGCAGTAGGGCGTGAAGCTCACGTACGCCGACAGGCGCTCCATCAGGGTGTCGTAGGACACATCCGGGTGCAGCCAGCCCAGTTCCGGGGTGGTGTGGCCGAGCACCGGCGAGAGCAGGATGTCGTAGTCCTCGAAGAAGCGCGCGTACTGCTTCCGGGTGCGTTTGAGGCGTGTGATGATCGCCGGCAGGCGGTGCATGTTGCGCCGGAAACGTTGATAGAGCCCACGGCTGAGGCCGTCCACCTGCTCAGGGTCAAACCCTTTGCCGAAGGCGAAGCGGCCGCCGGCGGTAGCCAGGAATGACAGCATCCCCCAGTAGTGCTTGAAGTCCTCCGGGAACGAGGGATCCACCGGTGGGGCCACGGGCTCGATCCGGTGGCCGTTGAGCTCCAGCTGGTGGGCGGTGTCCTCCACGGCGCGCCGGGTGGCCTCGTCGGTCGGGGTGCCGTTGATGGAGTCCGGCATCAGGCCCACGCGGCACCGCTTATGGCCCGGCCCCTGGACATGGCCGATGGGCGGTAGTTTGCGGTTGCGGTGCACGCGTTCCATTTCGGCATGAAAGAGAGCAGTGTCACGGACCGTGCGGGTGACCACGCCTTCGCTGACCACATTGATCGGTAGTGGGCGGGCGGTTTCACTGACAGCATGGCGCCCCCGTGTGGGCTTGAGCCCGACCAGGCCGCAGCAGGCAGCGGGAATGCGGATGGAACCACCGCCATCGTTGGCATGGGCCATGGGGACGGCGCCAGCCGCCACCATGGCCGCGGACCCACCTGAGGAACCGCCGGTTGAGAATGCCGGGTTCCAGGGATTGCGGGTCGGCTCGTCGTGGGCCGGTTCGGTGGTGGCGTTGAAACCGAACTCGGGTAGAGCCGTCTTGCCAAGCAGGGTCAGGCCCGCAGCCAGGAATTCCTTTGCGTAGGCGCCGTCGTGCCTGGCCGGGTGCGGTTGGATGGCGGCGGAGCCATGGCGGCTGGGAATCCCCTTGAGGTCAGTGTTGTCCTTGAGTAGTGACGGGATGCCGGACAGACTGCCGTTTTGGCCCGGCGTACTTTTCCTTGGCTCGTCGAAGCATTCCACCACCAGGGCGTTAAGCTGCGGATCCAGCTGGCGCAGGCGTTCGATGGCCGCCCGGGTCACGTCCTGCTCGGAAACCGCACCCCGGTTGAGCCGTTCCTTCAGCGCCACCGCATCATCATTGCCCAGGGCATCGTCCTGGAAGGCATGGATCTTCGGCGTTGGGTCTGTCATCGATACACTCCCTCAGAATGCGATCTCGCCGCGGTCGATGGCCGCCACGGTGGCCTTGTCCAGTTCCTGGTAACCGTTGCCGCCCGGCAGCAGCGCGAACACCTGATCGCCTTCGTCGCCCGGGTGCCAGGCCTGCTTCTGGAGGTCGGTTTTCTTGTACTTGAAAGTGCCGGTGGTCTCGATGGCTTCGGTCAGCCGCAGGAAGACAGGCACTGCGTAGGGCGGCAGGTTGTCCTTCAGGTAGCGGTGGAAGGCATCCATATCCGGCGCCTGGTCACGCGGCACCAGGGTGGCCATGCCCGCCTTGCCATCGTGGCCCGGGATGGTCACGCCGTAGACGACAATGTCCTCAAAGCCGCCGAAGCCGTCGATGATGTTTTCCACCTCGTTGGTGGAGACGTTCTCGCCCTTCCAGCGGAAGGTGTCGCCCATGCGGTCGACGAACTGCAGGTGGCGCCAGCCGATGTCGCGCATCATGTCGCCGGTGTTGAACCAGGCGTCGCCTTTTTTGAAGGCGTCCCGGATGATGGACTTCTCGGTGTCTTCCTTGCGGGTGTAGCCCTCGAAGTTCCACTTCTGGTTGATCTCGCCGATCAGCAGGCCGGGCTCGCCCTTCGCGACTTCCTGCAGCTTGCCCTGGTTATCCCGGATGGGTTCCTTGGTGCCTTCCTTCACTTTTACGAGCTTGTAGGGGGCCGTGGACATGCCCACCGTGCAGTCGAGATTGAAGACATTGGTGAACCCGATGTTGCCTTCGCTGGAGGCGTAGAACTCCGCTACCTGTTCGATACCGAAGCGTTCCTTGAACTCGCTCCAGATGGAGGGGCGGAGCCCATTACCGATCATCTTACGCAGTGGATGGTTGCGATCCTGGGAGGTGGCCGGCTGGTTCAGCAGGTAGCGGCAGAGTTCGCCCACATACCCGAAGGTGGTGGCGCCGTAGTAGCGCACGTCATCCCAGAAGCGGCTGGCGCTGAACCGGCGTTTCATGACCAGCGATGAAGAGCCGGAGAGCACCGACCCCCAGCACACCAGCAGCGCGGTGCCGTGGTAGAAGGGCAGGCTGCAGTAGAGTACATCGTCCGGCGTCATGTTCAGCGCCATGAGCCCGAAGCTGCCGCTGGCCTTGAAGAACTTGCGGTGGCTGCTCGGGGCTGCCTTGGGCAGGCCGGTGGTGCCGGAGGTGTAGATGTAGACGGCGGTGTCGCCGAGCCGGGGCGGGTCCTTGGGGGCCGGGTCGAGTGTGTCGACGGCACTGATGGCCTCGGCGAGATTGGTATAGCCTTCCGGGGCATCGCCGAAGTCGCTGCGGGTATCCCGGTCGGCAAGGTACAGCAGGGTGTTGTCGCCCTCCGGGGTGACGCGGTCCCGTATGGCTTCAAACGTGTCCAGGAGTTCCTCGCCCACCACGATCTTTTCCGGCTCGACCAGGCCAATGCTGTGTACGAGGACGTCACCTTTCTGCGAGGTATTGAGCATGGCGCAGGCAATGCCCATCTTGCCTGCGCCGGTGACGACCGCCAGGAGTTCCGGGCGGTTCTCAAGCAGAACGCCAATGGTGTCACCGCGCTTCAGACCCTGGCTTCGGAACCAGTGGGCGTACTGGTTGGCCCATTGGTTGAACTGGTGCCAGGTGAGGGTCTGCTCGCCGTAGTGGATGGCGGCGTTCTCGCTGTGGCGGCGCGCGTTGCGCTCGACGAAGGTGCCGATGCTCTGGGGCTTGTCGTCGTTGCTCAGGGAATAGTAATAGAGGCCCCGGGCCATGTAGGGGGCTTTGCGGATGAGGCCGGGGACTTTGCGGATGACGTCGGTTGCTGTGATCTGGTCCGTGGTCATGGCGATCCTTGTTTAGCTCGTTGCAGGAGGGGGAGCGGGGCACCCTTCACGGGAAACGCTGTAAATACATCCCTGTACGCTGCTCTTCCGCCATCCATGGCTCCAGAGCTTCCCGTGAAGGGTGCCCCGCTCCCCCTCATCGAGCTCGTTGCTGGTCTTCAGTCGTCGAGGAAAAAGTCCTTCATCAGCTCCGGTCCGTTCGGGTCGTACCGGTAGTGCTCCAGGTCCGTCACGCCTTCTTCCGCCAGTACGTCATCGTCGATCAGGCACTGCCCGGTGGTGCGCGACGGTGGGCGCTGGAGGATGGCGGCTGCGGCGTCGCCCATGATCTCGGGTTTGCGGCCTTTCGCCATCAGGTCCGGGCCACCCACTTCGAATTCAATGGCGGCCGTGGACACCAGGGTTCGCGGCCAGAGCGAGTTCACCGCGACTGGCATTTTGCGGAACTCTTCCGCCATGCCGATGGTGAGCATGGACATGCCGTACTTGCTCATGGTGTAGGGCGCATTGTTGGCGAACCACTTGGGGTTGAGGCTGATCGGTGGCGCTAGGTTCAGGATGTGGCCGTGATCGGATTCGCGCAGCCAGGGCAGTGCGGCCTGGCTGCAGACGAAGACGGCGCGTGCGTTGATCGACTGCATCAGGTCGTAGCGTTTGACCGGCAGGTCGGCGACGCCCTGCAGGCGGATCGCGCCGGCGTTGTTGACCAGGCAGTCGATGCCACCGAAGTGGTCAGCGGCTTTCTGCATGACCTCGCCCACCTGGTTTTCGTCCTGGACGTCCAGCTTCAGCGCCAGTGCCCGGCTGCCCTCGGCCTCCACTTCCTCGGCGACGGTGTGGATGGTGCCAGGAAGCTTGGGGTGAGGCTCGTCCGATTTGGCGGCGATCACGATGTTGGCGCCCTGGCGCGCGCAGGCCAGCGCAATGGCGCGGCCGATGCCGCGGCTGCCGCCGGTGATAAGGACCGTTTTTCCGTTCAGGTTACTTGTCATTGTTGCTCTCCGCGTCGCGTGAGGCGTCGGCCGTGACGGTCATCAGGATCTGGCGGGTTCGCACCTGGTCGCCGGTGCTGACCCGGACCCCGGTGATCTCACCGTCGCGATCGGCCCTGAGTGGGTGTTCCATCTTCATTGCTTCCAGTACCGCCAGTGTCTGGCCGGCCTGGACCCGGTCACCCTCGGTCACGCTCACTTCAACGACGGCGCCATCCATTGTGGCGCGGACCTCGCCGCTGCCCTGTTCGTCGGCCCGCCGGGCCGGAGCGTGGGTCGTGTCCTCAAAACGCAGGGCGCGACCCTTGGCGTGACAATATAGGGTTGATCCGACAATCTGATATTGGCTCTTCTGACGCACACCGTCGAGGGTGACGACCAACTCATTCGCATCCTGGGACTCAATCCGCAGCTCATGGCGGATTTCACCGACTTGCGCCTCGATCAGGCCCCGCTGATCGGTCAGCCGGACCCACTGCTGGTGCTCACCGGTCGCCAGCTGGATCGGGCAGGCACTGGGCAGGCTGTTGCTCCAGCCCGCGTGATCCTCAAGGGGGCCGGTGGTGCCTGTCCGGTACAGGATGAGCGCCGCCAGCGCCAGTTCCGCGGTTGTGGGTTCAAGCGGGGACAGGCTGGGGTCGCCCTGGAATTCGGTCTCAAGGAAGGCCGTGGTGGCCTCGCCGGCGGCAAAGGTTTCATGGGCGAGGATGCGGGAGAGAAACCAGGCGTTGTGCGTGACGCCGAGCAGGACCGTATCCTCGAGGGATCGGATCAGCCTGCGCCGGGCGCTGTCGCGGTCCTGGCCGCGCGCCACGACCTTGGCGATCATCGGGTCGTAGTGCGGCGTAACCGCGTTTCCTTCGCGGATGCCGTCATCCACGCGGATACCGTCGCCCAGGGCGGGGCGCCAGCGGTGGAGCGGGCCGGTCTGAGGCATGTACCCCTGAGCGGGATCCTCGGCATAGAGCCGGACTTCGATGGCGTGGCCCTGAATGCGGACATCCGACTGCTGCAACGGCAGTGGTTCACTCTGGGCGACCCGGAGCTGCAGTTCCACCAGGTCCAGCCCCGTGACTTCCTCGGTGACCGGGTGCTCCACCTGCAGGCGCGTGTTCATCTCCAGGAAGTAGAAGTTCCGCGCCTCGTCCACGATGAACTCCACCGTGCCGGCGCCCACATAACCACAGGCCTGG
This sequence comes from Halovibrio salipaludis, assembly GCF_002286965.1. GTDB lineage: Bacteria > Pseudomonadota > Gammaproteobacteria > Pseudomonadales > Oleiphilaceae > Halospina > Halospina salipaludis. The sequence goes on from NZ_NSKD01000011.1 coordinate 11,488, forward strand.
GCGGCCTTCACCGCCGCATCGCCCATGGCCTGACGCATGGATTCATCGACGAACGGTGAGGGCGCTTCCTCGACCACTTTCTGGTGACGGCGCTGAACGGAGCAGTCCCGTTCCCCCAGATGGATGGCATGACCCTGCTGATCCGCGAACACCTGGATCTCGATGTGTCGCGGCCGGACGATCGCCTTTTCCAGGATCAGCTCCCCGTCGCCGAAGGCCGACTCCGCCTCTGAGCGGGCCCGGGCCAGCTCATCCGCCAGTTTGTCGGGCTCATGCACCAGCCGCATGCCTCGTCCGCCGCCACCGGCGGACGCCTTGATCATCACCGGGTACCCGATCTCCTCGGCGGCCTTCTGCCAGGGGGAGGGATCCGTCTCCGCGCTCTGGAAGCCCGGCACCGTCGGTACGCCCGCCTCGGCCATCGCCTCCTTGGATCGCCGTTTGCTCCCCATCAGCTCCATGGCATGTGCTGGCGGCCCGATGAAGGTGATCCCGTGTTCCGCGCAGGCTGAGACGAACGCCGCGTTTTCCGACAGGAACCCATACCCCGGATGGATTGCATCCGCCCCGGTCAGGCGCGCCGCCTCCAGGATGGCCTCAATATTCAGGTACGACTCACCCGCCGGCGCCGGCCCCACGCGAACCGCTTCATCCGCCACCCGCACATGCGGCGCGTCCCGGTCCGCATCACTGAACACCGCCACCGTCCGATAACCCATCGCCTGGGCCGTCCGGTTGATCCGCACCGCGATCTCGCCACGGTTGGCAATAAGAACCTTATTGAACATCCATCACCCCTCATCGGTGGTGTAGTTATTTTCCACCGGCAACACACTCAGCCGTCTGGAAAACAGACTATTCCTCGGCCCAGGAAGGCTTGCGCTTCTGCATGAACGCCGTCGTCCCTTCCTGCCCCTCGTCACCGCGCACCGCCCCGGCAAAGTCCCGGGCCGCCTTGTCGAGCAGTGCGTCCAAAGGCTCCGATTCGACTGACAGCAGAAGCTCCTTGGTCATCCGCGACGCGTGCGGTGCACAATGCCGGATCCGCTCCAAAAGCTGCTCCAGCTTCTGATCCAGCTCCTCACCGGACTTGGCAAAGTCATGCACAACGCCAAGCCAGAACGCCTCACTCCCATCAAACCGATGCCCCGTCAACGCCAGCCGCCGCGCCTGGGTCAGCCCGATCCGACGCACCACAAAGGGCGCGATCTGCGCCGGCGTGATCCCCAGGGTCGTCTCCGGCAGCCCGAATTTCGCGCTCTCCAGGCACAGGGCGACATCTGACACACAGGCCAGCCCGAAACCGCCGCCCATGACGACGCCCTCCAGTACCGCGACCGTCGTCTGCGGCGCCGATTCCGCTTCGCTCAACAGATGCCCGAACGCCCGGTTCAGCTCAAAGATCGGATCACTGCCATCCTCCGCCTTCTGCCCACGCGCCGAGGCCATGTCCTTCACATCACCCCCGGCACAGAAGTGCCCGCCGGTGCCGCGCAGGACCACGGCCCGCACCCCCGTGTCGTCGCGAATGGCGGCAAACACCGAGCGCAGCTCGTGAACCATGGCCAGGCTCATGGCATTGCGGCTGTCCGGCCGGTTGAGGGTGAGATGCAGGATGCTGCCGGACTGTTCCAGTTTCAGCGTCTCGCACTCGGGGAGGGTGGCCATCACGAGTCTCCTTTCTGCTTGCCGGGCAGGGTGCCCATGAGTTTGCAGATGATGCCGAGCATGATCTCGTCGGCCCCTCCGCCCACTGACACCAGGCGCACGTCGCGGTAGGCGCGGGAGACCGGGTTATCCCACATGTAGCCGTTGCCGCCCCAGTACTGCAGGCAGGCGTCTGTCACTTCGCGGCCCAGACGCCCGGCCTTGAGCTTGGCCATGGAGGCGAGCTGGGTCACATCCTTCTGGGCCACATGCAGCTCGCAGGCCTGGTAGGTGAGGGCGCGCAGGGCCTCGATCTCGGTCTGGAGCTCGGCCATGCGGAAGTGGATGGCCTGGTTGTTGATCAGCGGCTGGCCGAAGGTTTCGCGCTCGCGGCAGTAGTCGATGGTCTTATCCACGCAGCCTTCCAGCGCCTTGATGACGTTGGCGGCGCCCCAGAGGCGTTCCTCCTGGAACTGCAGCATCTGCATCATGAAACCGGTGCCTTCGGCGCCGATGCGGTTGCGCTTGGGCACGCGCACGTCGTCGAAGAAGACCTGAGCGGTCTCGGAAGAGCGCATGCCGAGCTTGTCCAGGTGCGGCGCGACGCTGATGCCGGGTGTGTCCATGGGGACGATGATCAGGCTCTTGTTCTTGTGCGGCTTGTCATCGCTGGTGTTGGCCAGCAGGCAGATGAAGTCGGCACTGGGGGCGTTGGTGATCCACATCTTGTGGCCGTTGATGATGTAGTCGTCGCCGTCGGATTTGGCGTTGGTCTTCAGTCCCGCGACGTCCGAGCCCGCGCCGACTTCGCTGACGCCGATGCAGCCGACCTTCTCGCCGGTGATGGCGGGGCGCAGGAATTCTTCTTTCTGCTCGGTGGAACCGAAACGGGCCAGGGCCGGAGTGCACATGTCGGTCTGGACGCCGATGGACAGGGGCACGCCGCCGGCGGCGGCGATTCCGAATTCCTCGGCGGCGACGAGGTTGTAGCTGTAGTCGAGGCCCATGCCGCCGTAGTCCTCGGGTTTCTGGATGCCGAGGAGGCTGAGGTCGCCGAGTTTCCTGAAGATCTCGTGGATGGGGTAGCGGCCCTCGCGTTCCCATTCATCGCAGTTGGGGTTGATTTCCTTCTCCACGAAATCGCGGACGGTTTTTCTTAGGGCCTGGTGTTCTTCGGTGAATTGCATTTGTTATTGGCCTCTATGTTGTCTCTAGGTTGTTGTGTCTTTGCCGGGCTCTGAAGTGGGGGATTCTTTCCGGGACCGCTGTGAACCCATCCATGGGCGCTGGCGCGATGACATCCCTGTCATCGAGCCTCCCGGAAAGAATCCCCCACTCCAGAGCCATCCGAGCGTGTGAGTAACGCCGCTACAGCCTTGTCTTGTGTAGGAGCGAGCTTGCTCGCGATTGTTTTCCATATCGTCTGCAAAGCAGCCTCCTAAAGGCGCGCCACGCCGAAGCTGTTGGGTTGAAGGGGGCGTTCATCGCCCTCCTGACAAATCGCCAGCGCTTCACCCACAACCCGGCGTGTATCTCTTGGGTCAATCAGCCCGTCGTCCCAGAGTCGGGCGGTGCCGAAGAGGGAGTGGGAACCATCATTGAGTTTCTTCGCCGTGGATTTCTCGAGCACGTCGAGCTGTTGTGGGTCGGGTTCGACGCCGTTCTTGCGTTGCTTTTCCTCGGCCACGATGCGCATCACTTTGCCTGCCTGGGCGCCGCCCATGACGGCGGTGCGGCTGTTGGGCCAGGCGAAGATGAAACGGGGGTCGAGACCCCGGCCGCACATGGCGTAGTTGCCGGCGCCGTAGGAGCCGCCGACGACCACGGCAATGCGCGGCACGCGGGCGTTGGTGACGGCCTGGATCATCTTGGAGCCGTGCTTGATGATGCCGTTCTGCTCGGAGTCGGTGCCGACCATGAAGCCGGTGGTGTTGTGCAGGAACAGAAGCGGTGTCTGGGACTGGTCGCAGAGCTGGATGAACTGGGCGGCCTTGGCGGCGCCGTTAGGGGTGATGGGGCCGTTGTTGCCGATGATGCCCACGGATCGGCCATAGATCTCGATCCAGCCGCAGACCGTCTGGCTGTCGAAGTCGTTCTTGAAGTCGAGGAAGCGTGAGCCGTCAGCAATACGGGCGAGGATCTCGCGTACGTCGTAGGGCCTGCGGCTGTCGGCTGGGATCACGCCGGGGAGTTCGTCCGGGCTGTGCTGTGGTTCGTCCCAGTCCTTCGGGGCGTGTTCCGGCAGTGTCTTGTTCCAGTCGAGCGAGGCCATGATTTCGCGGGCCTGGCGCACGCCGTCGGCGTCGTTCTCGGCGAGGTATTCGGCGGTCCCGGCGACTTCGCTGTGCATGACGGCGCCGCCGAGCTCTTCGTCCGTGGCGATTTCGCCGGTAGCGGCCTTGAGTAGGGGCGGGCCGGCGAGGAACATCTTGGCCTGGTCGCGCACGACGATCACGTAGTCCGAAAGGCCGGGCTGGTAGGCGCCGCCGGCGGTGGCGTTGCCGTGGACCACGGTGATCTGCGGTATCCCGGCGGCGGACATGCGGGCCTGGTTGGCGAAGCCCCGGGCGCCGGGGACGAAGATGTCCGTGGCGTAGTTGAGGTTGGCGCCGCCGCTTTCGGAGAGTGAGATGACCGGGAGGTTGTTCTCCATGGCGATTTCCTGGGCGCGCAGGGTCTTGTCCAGGCCCGCCGGGGTGATGGTGCCGCCCTTGATGGCGCTGTTGCTGGCGGAGACCATCACCCGTGCACCGCCCACGTACCCGATGCCGCAGATCATGCCACCGCCGGCCATGGAGCCGTCTTTGTCGTCGTGCATCTTGTAGCCGGCGAGTGGGCAGATCTCCAGGAAGGGACTGCCGCGGTCCAGGAGCAGGTTGATGCGGTCCCGGGGCAGGAGCTTGTTCTTCTGGTTGAACTTTTCCCGCGCCTCTTCCGCCTTGTCGCGTACCTGCCGCTCGACATCACGGAAGGTCTCGATCTCGGCCTGCATGGCCTCCGCGTTTCCGGCGAATTCCGGGCTGTTGGGATTGATGGTGGATTCAATCACCTGCATGGCGTTCAGTCCTCGTCGTCCTGGAGTACCCGGGGCGTCACCGCCCGGTGGAAGCCGTTGAAGGCCTCGTTGTTCTTCGCTTTCGGCAGCGGCCAGACGCTTCCGCCTTGGGAGGCGCCGCCGTCGATGCGCAGGGTGTCGCCGGAGATGAAGCGTGAGCCGGGGGAGAGCAGGAAGCAGATGGCCGAGCTCACTTCCGCTTCGGTGCCGATGCGCTTGCAGGGCACGGCGTCGCGCAGGCCGCGGATCCAGCTCTTCATGCTGTCCGGGTAACTGTCCATGCCGCTGGAGGCGATCCAGCCGGGAGCAACGGCGTTCACGCGCACGCCGGAAGCACCCCATTCCACCGCGGCGGTCTGGGTGAAGTTGACCATCCCGGCCCGCGCTGCCCCCGAGTGTCCCATACCGGGCATGCCGCCCCACATGTCGGCCACGATGTTCACAATGGCGCCGCCGGTTTTCGTCATGCTCTGGTTGTAGACCTCGCGCGAGACCAGGAAGCCGCCAGTGAGGTTGGTGCGCACGACGGTTTCCCAGCCTTTCTGGTTGATGCCGGCCAGCGGCGAGGGGAACTGGCCGCCGGCGTTGTTGACCAGGCCGTGGATGGGGCCGTGTTCTTTGATGATGGTCTGGACTGCCGGTTTCACGGTGTCTTCGTCGCGGATGTCGCAGCTGTAGGGATGGGCGGTGCCACCGTCCTCTTTGATCTCGTCGGCGACGGTCTGGACTTTTTCGAGCTTGCGGCCGATGAGAATGACGTTGGCGCCGAGGGCTGCCAGTTCATGGGCGGTGCAGCGGCCGATGCCGGAGCCGCCGCCGGTGACGATGATGGTCTGGTCTTTAAAAAGGTCTTCTTTGAAGATTGATTGGTAGCTCATTGGGTGTTTTGGTCCTTGCCCCAAGCATGTTGTTTATGTGCCTGCACCGCTGCGGGGGAACCCTTTCGGGGACCGCTGTGAACCCATCCCTGGGCGCTGGCGCGATGACATCCTGTCATCGAGCCTCCCCGAAAGGGTTCCCCCGCATCGGCGCTTCTAACGTTTTGGGTAGCGCTACCCCGCCTCTTCACGCCAACAAATCTGACGGCACCCGCACTGGAATCTCCAGTAACTGCTGCGCAAATGCCTTCCCCTGTGGATCAATCCGCAGGCTGGCCACGCCGCCGCCTCCAAGGCTGTGCTTGAGCAGGAAATTCAGCGCGTTGATGCCGGGCATGTGCCAGCGCAGGACCTCGCCGTTTTCTGGGTCCAGTGTGTGTCCCATCCACTCCGCCACGCGCTCCTCTGTCAGCGTAGCCGCAATCCATGGCAGATACTCGGCTCGCCGGGCGACAACGCCGATGTTGCAGTGGTCGCCCTTGTCGCCACTGCGGCCCCAGGCCAGGTCGACCAGGCGGACTTCGGTGTCGGCGTTTCCTTCCGGGGCCGGTACGTCCACGGGGTCTGCGATCTGATCCCGTGAGAAGCCGCCTTCCTGTGGTGCCGCCACCTCGGTCTTTTCGCCCTTGTACTCGATGGTTACCGAGACCTGGTCCTTGGGCACCAGACAGGAGTAAAGCCGGATCTTGGGCCAGACCGTGGGGCGGCCGCCGACGATGCCGGTCAGGCCCGGGGCCATGCCCGTGCCGGCCTGGGCGATCTCGCGGGAGAAGATGACCAGGGCTTTCTTGTCCGGGTGGGTAGCGCTGATCTTGATGACCACTTCGCGGGTGTCGCCGTGGCGGCCCTGGGGGCCGTAGGTGGTTTCGGTGCCCAGCAGTTCCACGCTGGTGTCGCTGTAGGGGGCGTAGCCCTGTTCCTGGATCAGGCGTTCGGACTTGCGCAGTATCGCGCTGGAAACCGCTTCGGCTTTGCGCGCGGCGTCCATCCCGGCGAGCAGGAAGGTGACGGTGCACTTGTGGCCATCGGGCCAGGTGCCGGCGACCTTGTAGGTGTTGGTCGGGGGCAGGCCGCGGGCGCCGCTGATGCGGACCTGGTCGGTGCCGGTTTCCTCGATGGTAACGTTGGTGAAATCGCAGATGACGTCCGGTAGGTAGTAGGCGCGTGGGTCGTCGATTTCATAGACGAGCTGTTCCGCCGCAGTGCCAAAGCTGACTTCGCCGCCGGTTTCCGGGGGCTTGGTCAGGGTAAAGCTGCCGTCCGGGCTCACCTCGGCGATGGGGAAGCCCATGTTGTCGAAGCCCTCGGCGACGCGTTCCCAGTCGGTAAAGTTGCCGCCGGTGGCGTGAACGCCGCATTCGATGAGGTGGCCGGCGAGGCTGCCCTGGGCGAGGCGGTCATAGTCGTCGACGGTCCAGCCGAATTCATGCATCAGGGGGGCGAGGACGACGGCGCTGTCGGCAACTCGGCCGGTGATGACGATGTCCGCGCCCTGTTCCAGTGCCTGCACAATGCCCGGGGCACCGAGGTAGGCGTTGAGGCTGACCATCATGCCGGGCAGGGGGGCGCCGGTGTCGATTTCGGTAATGCCGGCCTTCGAGAGTTCGCCTTTCTGTGGCATCAGGTCGTCTCCCAGCACCAGCGCGATCGTCAGGTCCAGGCCCTGTTCATCCACCAGGGCCTGGAGGGCGTCGCGGCAGGCGGTCGGGTTCACGCCACCGGCATTGCTGATGACCTTAAGGCCCTGGTTGCTGATCTCCCCAAGAAGCGGCCCCATGACGGTGTCGACGAAGTCCCGGGCGTAGCCCTGGCTGGGGTCTTTCATCTTCTGGCCGGCCATGATGGACATGGTGATTTCGGCCAGGTAGTCGAAGACCAGATAGTCCAGGTTGCCTTGCTCCACGAGTTGGCGTGCGGCGGTCTGGGTGTCGCCCCAGAAAGCGGCGGCGCAGCCGATGCGCAGGGATTGGGGGGCGCTCATGGTGGTGGTCCTTACTGAATTGGTCGTGGTTGGGATTGAATATACCTAGCAAGCGCTTGGTTTGTAAACTGTGATAGACTAGCTTCCTGCTAGACTCAGTCGCACTACCCAATTGGAGACTTCTGTTTTGTCCCAGGAAATGCCCACCCAGTCTGCTCCCCCGAGCTTCACCGATCCCGAATCCCCACGGGGCCGCCTCCTCCGCCAGGCCGCCCACCTGTTCCGGGACAAGGGCTATGAGCGCACCACGGTGCGGGATCTGGCAGCAGCTGTGGGGATCCAGTCCGGGAGTATCTTCCATCACTTCCGCACCAAGGAGGAGATCCTCAAGGCGGTGATGAGGGAGGCGATCCTGGTGAATACGGGACGCATGCGGTCACGCCTGGCATCGGCGGGTAGTACCCGCGATGCGCTGCGGGTTCTCGTCCAGTGCGAGCTGGAATCGATCAATGGCGAGACGGGCGAGGCCATGGCAGTGCTGGTCTATGAATGGCGGAGCCTGTCCGAGGCCAGTCAGGCGGAGATCCTGGAACTCCGGGAGGTCTACGAAGGCATCTGGCTGGACACGCTGACCCGTGCCAAAAGTGATGGGCTGATCGAGGCGGAGCCGTTCATACTGCGTCGGTTCCTCACTGGCGCACTCAGCTGGACCATTACCTGGTACCGGCCCGAGGGGGATATGACCATTGAGAATCTGGCGGATCATGTGATGAGCATGCTGAAGATTCCCCCTTCCTGAAGCCTTTTTTCAGAAGATTTTGCACTCTCCGCAGCCTTGTGGACTCAGGCCAGACCGTTGTTACCTGCGGTTACTCGCTGTAACGACATCACAGACCTGCCATTTCGGCCGTTGCATCCTCCCCGAGACTGCCGTTTCATGACGGCCTTGACGATCATCAAGCTTTAGCCCGCTCTGTGGCGGGCATTTGAGTGGATTGTCCAACAATTCGGTGCCCGCTTCCGGGCTGCTGCGTAACAGATGGAGAGTGATCATGCCGAACAAAACCAATAACGGCATCTCCCTGGCTCGCATCACTGGTGTGCTTGTCGCTCTGGTAATGCTGGCCGGGTGTTCCGTTAACCCCCTCCACAAGATAACCGGTGACGTGATGACCGGTTATGCCGAAGCCGAGAACACGCCCTACGTGCTGGCGATGACGGACGTGGGGAAAGCCTGCTCGCTGGGCGAGTCCGTGGACCCGCTGCTCTATTCTTTTTCCCGGGTAACCATGGAACCGGCCAAGACCGGGACGCTGCTGTCCGTACTGGCTGGCATCTGCATGGAGGAGGAGTCGCAGGAGCAGGAGCTGCGTTACCTGCGGGCCGACTATGAGGGCAACATGAATGAGCTGCGTGATGCCCGCGAGGCCATGCAGCGTCGGTATGGTGTTACCGCTGAGCGCCGGGAGCGTGCCTTCAAACGGATGCTGACCGGGTTCAGCTATGAGCCCACGCCGGATGCCGAGTGTCCGAACCTGTACTCCGACCAGGATGAAATCACGTTCCTCCTGGGGCTGGTTGCCGGTGCCCAGGCCGTGCTGAACGATGGTAAGGCACAGGGGCGCGCGGACGTTTCCCGCCAGCTGGCCGCTCAGGTTGAGCGTTCCACCTATTGCGTCGACAACGAGAAATGGGCCGGTATTCCGGAAGGCCTGAGGGCCACCATCTGGGTGCTGCTGCCGGATCTGAAACCGGACGAGGTCTCCGCGGACACCTGGGAGGTTCTGGCGCGCAACCGCCGGCTTGGCGTGGAGAAAGGGCTGCGCATCCCGGCCGCCTTCGAGCTGATGATCGCCGAGAATGTGGGGCGTGATGAGACCATCGCCGAGGTGCTTGCCTATCTGGACAAGACGTCCGGAGACTTTGAGGTGTGGGAGCGGTATCAGCTCGCGGACCGTGTGGCGATGCGTACCGTCTGGGCCGTGTCCGACCGGCTCTGGACCCGTGAGCACGGCCATCGCACCCCGAAGAACCGTTTCGGTGAGACCGGCACCGAGGCGGACGAGGACGACAGTATTGATACCGAAGGCCTGCTCTGACAGGACCGGCCACAGGATCAACCGATAACAAAAGCCAACAGGAGAAATCCATGCGACTCCGCAGTCTGACAGCAGCTGTATGCCTTGGCCTGGCGCCTTTTGCCCAGGCGCAGGACAAGGAAATCGATATGTGCGTGTTCGATCTGATCGGTTCCAGCGGTGACCAGTATGCGCTGGTGGAGAACTATGCGCTCGATATGCGCGACGAGGGCATCAAGTTCAACCTGGAGCCCTACACGGACGAAGGCGTGGCCATGTCCGCCTTCTCCGCGGGTGACTGCGATGCGCTGGCCGCCACCGACCTGCGGATCCGGCGCTACAATGCGTTCACGGGCACGCTCAGTGCGGTGGGTGCCATTCCCACCTACGAGCACCTGGAAATGGTACTTACCGCCATCAATAAGCCTTCGGCCAGCAAGTACATGAAGGAAGGCAACTACGAGATTGCGGGCATCTTTCCGCTGGGCGCGGCCTACCTGTTCGTGACGGACAGTGACATGGACACTGTCGAGGATCTGGCCGGCAAGCGTATCGCGACTCTCAAGAATAACCCGGACCATGAGCACATGGTTAATTATGTGAATGCCAGTGTGGAGCCCTCCGCGATCACCGATTTCGGCGGCAAGTTCAATAATCACTCGGTGGACGCGGCCTATGCCCCGGGCTGGGCCTACGAGGCACTGGAACTTTATCGGGGGGTTGGTGACGAAGGTGGTGTTGTGGACTACCCGCTTGGCCAGCTGACGATGCAGATCGTGGTACGTGATGACGTTCTCACGGATGAGGAAGCGCAAACCTCGCGTGAAGTGGCGATGGATCACTTTGATGACGCGCTGGATAGGCTCAAGGAGTATGAGAGTGATATCCCGGAGGAGGACTGGGTCCGGATTCCGGATTCCGACATTGCGGATTATCAGGAAATGTTCCGGCAGAACCGTATCGAGCTGCGTGATGGTGTCGACGCGGACGGTGATGAGGTGCCAGAGGTGTACAACGGCGAGATGCTGACACTGCTGCGCAAGGTGCGTTGCCGGATCAATCCGGAGGCCTCCGAGTGCACAGCACCGGATCGTGAATAACGCCCATTCCTGACGTTTTGAGGTAGTCATGTCGGAGCCATCCTCTTCCTGGGGGAGCGCACGCGCCCCCAGCCATGCGCGTCGTCTCCATGGCGCGGTCGTTCTCCTGCTGTTGGCTGCCCTGCTCCTGATGGGGCTGGGCAGCAACATCCATTCCCGTATGCTGTCGGTCGGGGAACAGATCTGGCCGGGGTACTATTCCTTGGACCCGAATGCCGATGCGCCCGCGTGCGAGACCGATGTCGATATCGACAAGCGGGTTCAGGAAGAACTGTCGGCAGAGAAGGAAGACGACCCCTTCGGCATGGGCGGTGGAGGACCCAGTGAAGAGCAGCTGCGGCGTTCCATTGAGAGCAACGTCGAGCGCTGTGAGGAGCGCCATGAGCAGTATGAGTCGATGCAGGAGCGCATCACACCCGTTCTGGTGGCTTACAAGGCCGTCGAACGGGGGATGGCCAGGTGGCTGACGGACAACCGGTCACTGTCGACTTACCTGTTCATCATGCTCCTTGGTTTCGGCGCGGCGACGGCGGCTTTCGCCAACCATCACATCAGCATTCGACCGCCCATCAACCGGGTGGACTGGGTGCTGGCGGAGGGTGGCCAACTGGTGGTCAACCTGCTGATGGTGTACTCGCTCTACAACTACTTCGGGAATCTGGTCGATACCCCCGATACAGGGCGCCTCCAGGATCTCCAGAAAGCCTGGATGGTGATGTTCACCGTCCTTGCCGGCATCAACCTGGTCCGCCTGTTCAGCATGCCTGCCGATCTGCCTCGTGGCCGGCTCGGGATCTCATCGCCACTCGCCATCCCGCTTTACTGCTGGATGGGCGTTATGGGCTACCTGTATTTCTCGAGCGGCGGTAACTGGGACTCGGCCGGCCTGGGGGTCTATCTGAACCAGCTGACCAAGCACGCGTCACTGTTCGTCAACATCGGCCTGTATGTGTTCGTGGGGATGATGCTCAAGCAGACCACGATTCCGGATCGTCTGCTCGCGGTGGTGCAGCCCTGGCAGTTGCCCCCGGCCACGCTGGCCTCGCTGGTGATCTTCGCCACCGCCTTCCCGACGGCGTTCACCGGTGCCTCAGGCATCTTCATCCTGGCGGTGGGCGGGACCATCTATGATGAGCTGCGGCGTGCCGGTGCGGGGCGTCAGCTGTCTCTCGCCACCACGGCCATGTCCGGCAGTCTGGGTGTGGTTCTCAACCCCTGCCTTCTGATCGTGGTGGTGGCAGCCCTGAACAAGGAGGTGACCACCTCCGAGCTCTTTGGCTGGGGCTTCTGGGTCTTCATCCTGTCGGCCACCATCTTCACCCTGATGGTGACCCGCAGCGAGAAGGAATGGCGCCCGCGCGTCAGCAATCCCCGGCTGGCCATGAAGCAGTCGCTGCGGGCGCTCAAGCCCCTGATTCCGGACGTCACCCTGATTGCTGTGATTGTCTTCCTGTTCTGGTTCGTGCTGGGCATGAAGTTCAACGAGTTCTCGGCGCCCACCATGCTGCCGATCATCATGATGGCGCTCGTGGCCCTGGACTATGATGGTGGCGGCAGCCGTGTCATGGGCACGGGGCGCCGTATCGCCATTGGTGCCGGTGAGTCGGCCGTGCATGTGGGCGCGCTGCTAACGCTCATTGGGCTGTCCATGACCGTGGGTGGCGTGCTGGAACGCTCCCATGTGATCGCCGGCCTCTTCCCGGCGGAAGCGGAGTCGGTTCTGCTCGTGGTGCTGGCGCTCATGGTGATGCTGACCATCATCGGCATGTTCATGGACCCGTTCGCGGCCGTGGTGCTGGTTTCCGCGACCATTGCGCAGCCAGCCATTGGTCTTGGCGTCGACGCGCTGCATTTCTGGGTCATGACCATTGTGGCCTTCGAGCTGGGGTACCTGACGCCACCGGTGGCACTCAACCACCTCCTTACCCGACAGGTGGTGGGCGTGAAGGAGGCGCTGGTCCCGGAACCCGAGGCGCCCAACCTTTACCGGCGTTTCCAGCGCCTGATCCTGCCACTGATGGTGATGGGCACGACCCTGCTGCTGGTTGGCCTGGTGCCTCTGCTGTTCTACGGTTAAAACTGTGAAAGCTTGTACAAAAGCGGCCCTTAGGGGCCGCTTTTTCGTATGGGATCATGGAAGATGAGGTTGATCTGCAACCAGCAAGAGTGAGAGCCGATCCGTGTATCCCTGGCGTCTGACCCGACTGGCCCAATTGACCGTGACCGGGGCATCAATGCTGCTGCTGGCTGCCTGTGGTGGTAGCGGGGACTCGAATGGTCCGGGCGTGATCCGGGGCACGATTGAAATTGCGTCCGGGACCCGCACTGATGCGGATACAGCACTGGATCTGACCGAGCAGGGTCTGGACAGCTCCCGTTCTTCGCCTCTGAGTGGCGTTCAGAATGATGGCGCGCCCTTCCCGGGCAATGTCACTGTTGGTGGCTATGTCAGTGCGGAGTCCGGTGTATATGGCAATGGCTTCCAGTACCCGGCCGATGCCTCGGACAGACTGCAGGTGAACCTTGTGGAGGGACAAAGGGTCACCGTGAACATCTTCCCTGCGCCCTATAACCCTTCGGGCAGCAGTGGGAACGCACCTGTAACCCAGCTGGAGCTGGATCCCGTGGCCTCGGGGAGCGCGGATTCAACCGGCAGTAATGAGGAGGCCAACAAGTCGGTTCAGGCCCAGCAGGATGGGGCCCACAACCTCATCATCCGGGCCCGGGGTGGTGGCCCGGCCCGTTACGTGGTGCGTGCGACTTCCCTGAACCAGGGGCAGACACTGGGCATTTCAGGCACCGACATCCTGCCCGGTGAGGCCATCGTCACCATGGAATCCGGCATGGGCAGCGGTCGTATGCGGACCCAGGCGGGGGCGGCCGTGTCCCTGGCGGGGCAGCAGCGCGCCCTGGGTGGTGGCCAGCACCATGTGCGCATGCCTCGGGAGCGGGAAGCTCTTTTTCAGGCGGATACGTCACGGAAGAAAGAGGTTGCTCGGACTCTGGAGTGGGTCCGGGAGCTTCGTAATGAACCTGGTGTGGCGTCGGCTGTACCTAACAGCAAGGTGAGCACAGCGGCACCCTTGCCTCCAATGACACAGTCGGAATATCCAGATCAGGAGTGGCATTACACCCAGATCGGGGTTGACGCTGCCTGGGAAGACCGGACTGGGGAAGGGGTTCCAGTGGCCATTCTTGATACCGGTATAGATTATGGTAACAGGGACTGGCATCCGGATCTCGCACCCAACATTGACTGCGCTCAGCAGGGGTGCTTTGACGCTGTTGACGAGGATGAGTTTCCTGAAGACACCGGAACCTTGAGTCATGGAACCCATGTGGCGGGAATCGCTGGCGCGGATGCTCTGGAGTCCTCACAAGTGGCGGGGGTCGCTTACTTATCGAAACTTGTTCCCGTCCGGGTCCTGGGCAGTGACGAGGGCAGTGTAGCGGATGTGATTGAAGGCATACGGTGGGTGATCAATGATGGCAGCCCACGAGCGGCCATCATCAACCTCAGCCTTGGCAGTCAGACGAATAATCCTGGGCTTCAGGATGCTATAGCCGATGCTGAGGCCGCGGGCATTATTGTAGTAGGCGCTTCAGGTAATGCGGGTGATGATCGTCAGTTCTTCCCGGCGGCTTATTCCACGGTAATAGCTGTGGGCAGCGTCGATTGTCTGGGAAGGCGCTCGACCTTCTCGAATTTTGGGTTCTGGCTGGATGTTGTTGCTCCAGGAGGTGGCAGCGGGAGCGATTGTTCGGGAGAAAGTTCGGTTTTCAGTGCTGAGGCTGATGGGGGAACTTCAGGTCGTCGCGGAACGTCGATGGCGGCCCCGCATGTAAGCGGCGTCATGGCGATGATCAAGGAGGGTAATGGAGGCCTGTCTCCTGCGGTGGCCAGGGCTTTGATACGAGAGGGTGAGATCACTCAGAGCTCTTCCGGTACCTTTAGTGTTGAGATTGGGCGTGGTGTGATTGACGCAGATGCTGCTGTTGGGGACCTGTCAGGGTATGCAGCATTGGCGCCCCAGCCTGAAGTGTTTGAGTTGAGCGATGAGGATCAGGAAGCTGAGCTGCGTTTTACAGGTGTTGGAAGTCGCAGTGCATCTTTCACTGAACCCAGTGTCACTGCGTCTGAGGATTGGTTGAGCGTAGACGCGTTGGGCAAGCGTCGCTTTCGGGTCTCTCTTGAAACCGGAAGTATGGAGCCTGGTGTGTTTTTCCGTTCCACGCTTAAGGTGAGCTACGCCGTGGATAATGAGAGCCGGGAGTTTGAGCTACCGGTAACGGCGACTCTTGAAAGCGGGGAGGAGAACCGGAACGCGGGCGCCCATTTCGTGCAGCTGATTCCCGTGGATTCCGAGGATCCGGACATGGACACCCGGCAGACCCTGGTGGAGGCTGAGGGAGGGCGGTATCGCTTTGAGTTTGATACCTCGGAGATCACTCCGGGCGAGTATTTCGTCATTGCCGGCACGGACATGGACAATGACGGTATCATCTGTGGGCCGGGTGAAGCCTGTGCTGAGTATCCGTTTACCGGCCAGGCTGAATCCATAGAGGTAACGCCAACCATGAATCGGGACCTGACACTGGAAACCGCCTTCACCCGCCCGGTTGATACCCAGGCGGATCCCGGCTACCGTCGAAACAATGAGCAGTGAGCCGCCGGGAAGGGGATTATGGCAATTGTGAGTCTTCGTGCATTGGGTGTCGGTCTGCTGGCGCCGTTACTGGTCGGGTGCCAGGCAGGGCAGGCGGAGATGGAACCCCTTGCCGGGGTTGAGGTGGTCGGGAAAGCCGATCACTGCAACCGTGAGAAGCCCGGTCTTTCCCTGGTGCGGTCGATGTCGGACTTTCCTCAGGTGGATGGGCTGATGCCCGCCGGTGAGGGGGCCCTTGAGGCCGGCCACGACGTGCTTGTGGTGTACCTGGGGCAACGCCCCACACCGGGGTATGGTGGCGAGCTGCGTCAGGCGGAAATGGTGGATGGGATGCTTGAGCTTTCCCTTCGTTCCACCGAGCCGGAGAGCGGTTCCATGATGGCCCAGGTGATCACCACGCCCTGTGTGGCGCTGGCCATCCCCGATCAGGGCTGGTCGAGCCTGTCCGTCCGGATGGGGGCCGAGGGCTTTCCGCTCAGTCTTGAGGCGCCCACGGATCACTGAATCCCTGCCTGTTCTCTGGTACCGTTACGTTCGCACCGAAATGGGCGGCCTGCTGGCCGCCGCCTCACTCCCGTTGATGGACAGCTGAGCCCATGAGCCAACGCAGTGATTACAACGCCGATTCCATTGAAGTCCTGAAAGGGCTGGACCCGGTGCGCAAGCGCCCGGGCATGTACACCGACACCTCCCGCCCGAACCATCTGGCGCAGGAGGTCATCGATAACAGCGTGGACGAGGCACTGGGTGGCCATGCGAAGCGGATTGATGTGGTTCTGCACGCGGACGGCCGCCTGTCGGTGACCGATGATGGTCGTGGCATGCCGGTTGATGCCCATCAGGAAGAGGGCATTCCGGGGGTGGAGCTGATCATGACCCGGCTGCATGCCGGCGGTAAGTTCAACAAGGCCAATTACCAGTACTCCGGCGGGCTGCACGGGGTAGGGGTCTCGGTGGTCAACGGGCTTTCCAGGGAACTGGAGGTGCTGATCCGGCGCGACGGTAAGCTGCACCGGATCCGTTTCGAGCACGGTCACAAGGTTGAAGACCTGAACGTCATCGACACCGTGGGCAAGCGCAATACGGGCACCACCCTGAGCTTCCTGCCGGACCCGGATTATTTTGAGACCCCGAAATACTCGATCCCCCGCCTGCGCCACAACCTGCGTGCCAAGGCCGTTCTCTGCCCGGGGCTGACCGTCACGCTGCTGCAGGAAGAGAGTGGCGAGAAGGACGAGTGGTATTACGAGGACGGGCTGACCGACTACCTGAAAACCGCCCTGGCGGATCGGGAGTGCCTGCCGCAGGAGCCGTTCACCGGCGAGATCAGCGGCAACACCGAGATGGTCAGCTGGGCACTCCAGTGGTTGCCCGAGGATACGGAGGTGGTGGCCGAGAGCTACGTGAACCTGATTCCGACCACCCAGGGCGGCACCCATGTGAACGGCCTGCGGACCGGGCTTCTGGAAGCGCTGCGCGAGTTCTGTGAACTGCACAACCTGCTGCCGCGCGGGGTCAAGCTCACACCGGATGACATCTGGGAGCGCTGCAGCTACGTGCTCTCGTTCAAGATGCAGGAGCCGCAGTTCTCCGGACAGACCAAGGAGCGCCTGTCCTCCCGGGAGGCGGCCAGCTTCATCTCTGGCGTGGTCAAGGACGCCTTCAGCCTCTGGCTGAACCAGCACACGGACATTGCCGAGGCACTGGCGGAGTTCGTGATCGGCAATGCCCAGCGCCGCCTCAAGGCCTCACGCAAGGTCCAGCGCAAGAAAATCACCTCGGGGCCGGCCCTGCCGGGCAAGCTGGCGGACTGCACGGGGACGGATCCGGCCCAGTCGGAACTGTTCCTGGTGGAGGGTGATTCCGCCGGGGGGTCCGCCAAGCAGGCGCGGGACCGTGAGTACCAGGCGGTCATGCCGCTGCGGGGCAAGATCCTCAATACCTGGGAGGTGGACTCGGGAGAGATCTTCAGCTCCCAGGAAGTGCACGATATTGCCGTGGCCATTGGTGTGGATCCCGGTTCCGGGGACCTGGCCGGCCTGCGCTATAACCGGATCTGCATCCTGGCGGATGCGGATTCGGATGGCATGCACATCGCCACGCTGCTGTGTGCCCTCTTCGTCAAACACTTCCGGCCCCTCGTGGAGTCGGGGCACATCTTCATGGCCATGCCGCCGCTGTATCGCATCGATCTGGGTAAGGAGACCTTCTACGCCCTGGACGAGCATGAGAAGCAGGGCATTATTGACCGGCTCGCGGCGGAAAAGCGCAAGGGGAAGATCCAGACCCAGCGTTTCA
The DNA here is from genome assembly GCF_002286965.1 of Halovibrio salipaludis. GTDB lineage: Bacteria > Pseudomonadota > Gammaproteobacteria > Pseudomonadales > Oleiphilaceae > Halospina > Halospina salipaludis. Next base: position 29,132 of record NZ_NSKD01000011.1, read on the forward strand.
AGGGCCTTGGCGAGATGAACCCGCTGCAGCTGCGTGAGACCACCATGGCACCGGACACACGCCGTCTGGTTCAGCTGTCACTGAGTCCGGGGGATGGTACCGACGATCGGATGGATATGCTGCTGGGCAAGAAGCGCGCCGCGGACCGGCGCACCTGGCTTGAAGAGCACGGCAACGAGGCCGAGGTCGTGGGCTGACCCCGGCCCGCTGCCGGCGGGTCAGCCGTCGAAGCGGCGGAAGACCAGCGTGGCGTTGGTGCCGCCGAAGCCGAAGCTGTTGCTCATGACCAGCGGCAGGTCCACGTTCTCTTTCAGTTCACGCAGGATGGGGTAGCCCTCGGCACCTTCATCGAGGTTCTCGATGTTGGCGGACGGCGTAATGAAGCCTTCCCGCTGCATGATGAGGGTGTAGATGGCCTCGTGCACCCCGGCCGCACCCAGGGAGTGACCGGTCAGCGGCTTGGTGGAGCTGGTCGGGGGCATGGCATCACCCGTGACCTTGTGAATGGCCTGCAGCTCCACGACGTCGCCCATGGGGGTACTGGTGCCGTGGGTGTTGATGTAGCTCAGCGGCTCATCGATGCCCTTCAGTGATTGCTGCATGCACCGGACGGCCCCTTCACCCGATGGCGCCACCATGTCCGCGCCGTCGGAGGTTGCCCCGAAGCCGACCAGTTCGCCCAGAATCGGCGCACCGCGCGCCTGGGCGTGTTCCAGCGACTCAAGCGCAAGCACACCACCGCCGCCGGCGATGACAAATCCGTCCCGGTCTGCGTCATAGGTACGGGACGCCTTCTCGGGGGTGTCGTTGTACTTGGTCGACAGCGCGCCCATGGCATCGAACAGCAGCGTCAGGGTCCAGTGCAGGTCCTCGCCGCCGCCGGCGAACATCACGTCCTGGCGCCCCAGTGCGATCAGGTCGGCGGCATGGCCGATGCAGTGGGCACTGGTGGCGCAGGCGGAGGTGATGCCGTAATTCACGCCCCGGATACCGTAGGCTGTGGCCAGGTTGGCGTTGATCGCGCTGCCCATGGTCCGCGGAACCCGGTAGGGGCCAACCCGCCGGATACCCTTCTCGCGGTGGGTGTCGATGGAATCCATGAGCTCCACGGTCGAGGCGCCACCGGTGCCCATGATCAGGCCCGTGGTGTCCGCCTTGATTTCCTTGTCCGTGAGGCCGGCCTGCTCCACGGCTTCCTGCATCGCCATATAGGCATAGGCGGAGGCGGGGCACATGAACCGGTAGAGCTTGCGGTCTATGTGCTCCTTCGGGTCGATGTGGATGCCGCCCCAGACATGGCTGCGGAGCCCGTTATCCCGGGCGTCCTCGCTGAACTCAATGCCTGAACGGACCTGGCGCAGGGAGTCGGTGACCTCCCGCTGGTTGTTGCCCAGGCTGGAGATGACCCCCATCCCGGTAATCACGACACGTCTCATTGCTAGTCTCTGCCTCAGAAGTTTTCCGTGGATGTGAAGAGCCCGACGCGCAGGTCCTTCGCGTGGTAGATGGGACGCCCATCCACTGAGACGACCCCGTCGGCAATGCCCATGGTAACACCACGCCGGACGATGCGTTTGATGTCGAGCTGGTAGCGCACCAGCTTGTTTGAGGGTAGCACCTGGCCGGTGAATTTCACCTCGCCGCAGCCCAGAGCCCGACCCCGGCCCTGGCCACCTGTCCAGGCCAGATAGAAACCGGTCAGTTGCCACAGGGCATCCAGACCCAGGCAGCCCGGCATGACGGGGTCGCCCTTGAAGTGGCAGTCGAAGAACCAGAGTTCGGGGTCAATATCCAGTTCCGCGATCAACTGACCCTTGCCGTACTCACCGCCTTCATCACTGATGTGGGGGATCCGGTCCAGCATCAGCATCTGATCAACTGGCAGCCGCATGTCGCCTTCGAAGAGTTCTCCTCTCCCGCAGCGTTCCAGATCGGCTTTGTCAAATTGGGCCACTGTCATGGCGATCTCCTGAGAATTACAGCTGTTACGGTAACAGACTCTGGTGCGGATTGCTTGATACTCTGTTCCCACACTTTGACTGCATGTGCGGACGCGTAAAGCTAACACGTGTTCGCTTCACGGGGGAATCACTGTCACGGGTTGACTGGGCGCCAGGAATACTCAGACTCCGGGCTGCTCGCCGGTAAGAATGTCGCAGCACAGTACCAGGGTACGGTCCCCGTGGGCGAAGGCGCGTGACAGGGTTATGCACATGTGTGCGCCCGTTGCCGAAAGATAGGGCCGGGTGATCTGGAGCTCGCCGGGGTAGCGCAGGGCGCGGCGCAGGTAGTGCTGTCGGTACCAATCCGCCTGGACAGTATTCTCGAGTGGCCGGAAACGCGGATCCAGGCGGTGGGCGCTTTCCGGTGAAAGCAGGCTGTCGTGGACCTGTACCCCGTCCTCACCGATGAGGTAGCAGCGCGATACGGTGTGGTGATTGACCAGCGTTTCACAGGCCTGTTCAAAGCCATGTCCTGCCTGGAGTGCACTGATTACCCGTTCAAAACGATGGCTGAAGAAGCTGGTGATCGTCTGTGTCGGGTCGGACTGCTGCTGTTTCTCCTGCTTGTATTCATCGAGCAGTGCATCGAAGTCGGTGGCGCTGCGGACGGCGTTGCCCAGCTCGGTCGTTGGCCGGTGGAAATAGAACCCCTGGACGAAATCCACGCCCGCATCCACGGCGATGAGTGCCTGGTCGCGGGATTCCACGCCTTCCATCAGTACCAAGCAGCCGGACTCGTGGAGCAGTGAGACAATACCCTTGAGAATCTGTCGGGTGCGTTTGTCTTCAGTCGCCCGGGCAAGCATCTGGCGGTCCAGTTTGACGATATCCGGGCGCAGGTTCCAGATTCGCTCGAAGTTTGAGTGCCCTGCACCGAAATCATCAATGGCCGTGAGACAGCCCAGGGAACGGTAGTATTCCACCGTGCGGCGCAGCAGGGCCGGGTCGTCACTGGGCTTCTCGACAATCTCCACCACCACGCGGTGGGCCGGGAAGCCTGAGTCCTGCAGCAGTCTGCCGAAGAAGGCATCCGACTGCATACCGCTGGCCATGCACTGGGGTGAGACGTTGAGAAAGAGCCAGTTGATCTCGTCCGAGACGCTCTGGAAGTTGCGCACATGCAGCGCGCGGCACAGGCGATCAAGGAGCAGGCTTGAGGGGTGATCCTCAGCGAGATCGAACAGGTGGGGCGGCAGGACCGGCGCCGCGTCGTTGTCAAAGGCGCGGATCAGTGCCTCGTAGCCGACAGTGCGCTTGTGGGAGATGCTGAATATCGGCTGGAGTGCGGTCTGCAGTACCAGTCCTTCATAGCGCCCGATCCAGCAATAGTCCTCCGCTGCCGAAGACAGCAGGGCGCTGACACGCTCAAGATCGCTCACTGAACTGCTCTGGTCGAGTGGTGGCATGGCCCTGACTGCACTATGAACAACGTCCCGTTTTTACGGCCCTCCTCCTGACAGGCATAGCGGATTGTGCCAATTTCATCAACGTAATGACATCCCCTGTCATCAAACAACGTTAAAAGCATCATGGAGACGGTCAGATTTTCTGAAGGTCAGTGACAGAACTTTTCGTTTTCACCGGTCGCAGGCAGGGGCTAGGCTGGAAACACTCGGAAGTCGAGGAGGCGGAGAGCAATGCAGTGGCGTAACACACGGGTCCGATGGGGGATTGTCAGCGTCGGCCTGCACTGGCTGATGGCGATTGCCGTTATCGGGCTTTTCGGGGTCGGCCTTTACATGGTCGATCTCGGGTACATGGATCCGCTGCGCAACGTGCTGCCGGACTGGCACCGCAGTATCGGAGTGCTGCTGGGCGCGGCCCTGGTGCTGCGGCTGCTGTGGCGTTTCATCTCCCCGCCGCCCGCGCCGGTTCCCGAGCACACGACGGTCGAGCACCTCAGTGCCCATGCCGTGCACTGGCTGCTCTACGGGCTGATGCTCGCGATGGTGGTCAGTGGCTATCTGATCTCCACCGCGGACGGGCGCGGCGTGGCCGTCTTCGACTGGTTCAGCCTGCCCGCCATCACAGGCAATGTGCAGGGGATGGAGGATCTTGCCGGAGACTGGCACCGCTGGCTGGGCTGGACCCTGATCATCCTCGCGGGCCTGCACGGGCTGGCCGCTCTCAAACACCATTTCTGGGATCGCGATGACACGCTGCGACGGATGCTGTGCATGAAGCTGCGCCAGTCGCGCTCCCCGGACAGGCAGTAGACAACACACAGAAGGAGAACACCATGAATCGGACAACAATGACCCGCAGTTTCCTCGCATCGGCCGTAACGGTGGCGATGTTCGGCACAGGCCAGGCTCTGGCCGCGGACCCCAGTGGCACCTATGCCTTTGACCGCGAGGGCCAGCACCAGTTCATCCAGTTCCGCATCAGCCATCTTGGTTTCAGTACCCTCTACGGTCGCTTCAATGATTTTGATGGCAGCTTCGAGTACGACGCGGACAATCCGGAAGAATCCTCGGTTCAGGTGACCGTCGACACCAGCAGTGTGGATTCCAACCATTCGGAGCGGGATAAGCACCTGCGGGAAGAGGACTTCCTGTACGTGAGCGAGTACCCGGAGGCTACGTTCAAGAGCACGTCCGTCGAGATGGAAGATGAGGATACCGCCACTGTAACCGGTGATCTGACCCTGCGGGGTGTTACCCGTGAAATCGACCTGGAAATGGAGCTGATCAATCACGGGGAGGATCCGTGGGGCAACTACCGCATGGGATTCGAGGGCACAACGACTCTGACGCTGGAGAACTACGGGATCGACTATGATCTGGGACCGGAAGCAGAGGAAGTGACCCTGATGCTTTCCGTGGAAGGCATACGTCAGTGACGGCGGCGTGACCGCTCATCGGTGGCGCCCTCATGGCGGGGGCGCCGCTGGTGGCGGGTCCAGAACAGGTTCAGGAACACCAGCACACTCACCCCCAGGCTGGTGAGTCCATACAGGCGCAGATCCACCAGAGCGCCAGCCCACATGTACTCCACTACAATGATCAGCACGAAGGTGACAAGGCCCACCATGAGTCCCTGGGCCGCAGCCCGGCGCGCAGCGCGTATTCGACTCGATGCCATAAGGGGTATCGGTTCCACCGTGATAACAGGATCGTCGCTGAAGGTGGATTCACGGTAGCCCCCGGCGCTCCCGGCCCACTATTCGGGAAATCCACTACCGTTGGTTTGGAGTCCAGCGCAAGCCTCCCTATAATGGCGCTTTGCCCGAAAGGGGCACCCACCCATGACGGAGCACAGAGGGCCTATGCCGGAATTCGAGACCACCGACGAGGGCTATGAGCGCGTCGCGCTGCGTGATTATACGGAGAAGGCGTACCTGGACTATTCCATGTACGTCATTCTCGACCGCGCGCTGCCGCACATCGGGGACGGCCTGAAGCCCGTCCAGCGTCGGATCGTCTACGCCATGTCCGAGCTGGGTCTCTCTGCCACCGCCAAGTACAAGAAGTCCGCGCGCACCGTGGGCGATGTGCTGGGCAAGTTCCACCCCCATGGTGACTCCGCCTGTTACGAGGCCATGGTGCTCATGGCCCAGCCCTTTTCGTATCGCTACCCGCTGGTGGACGGCCAGGGCAACTGGGGCAGCCAGGACGATCCCAAGTCCTTCGCCGCCATGCGCTACACCGAGGCACGGCTGGCCAGGTTCTCCGAGGTGCTGCTCAGCGAGCTGGGGCAGGGCACGGTGGACTGGCAGCCGAACTTTGACGGAACCCTGAATGAGCCGGCGACCCTGCCGGCCCGGGTGCCGCACGTGCTGCTCAACGGCACCACCGGCATCGCCGTGGGCATGGCCACGGACATCCCGCCGCACAACCTGCGGGAAGTGACCTCTGCCTGCATCCGGCTCCTGGACGAACCCGGGGCGGATGTGGATGCCCTCTGTGACCATATCCAGGGCCCGGACTTCCCGGCAGGTGCCGCCATCGTCTCCTCACGGGAGGATCTTCGCCAGCTCTACCGTACCGGGCGCGGAACCCTGCGCATGCGGGCCCGCTGGCAGCTGGAGGGCGGTGACATCGTGATCACGGCCATGCCGCACCAGGTCTCCGGCAACCGGATCATGGAGCAGATCGCGCAGCAGATGCAGCAGCGCAAGCTGCCCATGGTGACCGACCTGCGCGACGAGTCCGATCACGAGAATCCGGTGCGGCTGGTGATCTCGCCGCGTTCCAACCGTGTGGACACCGATGGGCTCATGGAGCACCTGTTCGCCAGCACGGATCTGGAAAAGAACTACCGGATGAACCTCAACGTCATCGGCCTGGACGGCCGCCCGATGGTCCGCGACCTCCGGGGGCTGCTCTCCGAGTGGCTGGAATACCGCCATGAGACAGTACGCCGCCGGCTCGAGCATCGCCTGGGCAAGGTGACAGCCCGGCTGCATATCCTCGAAGGGCTGCTGGTGGCCTACCTCAATATTGATGAGGTCATCCAGATCATCCGCGATGAGGACAAACCCAAGCCCGTGCTGATGGATCGGTTCGGTCTCTCGGACGAGCAGGCGGAAGCGATCCTGGAACTCAAGCTGCGCAATCTCGCCAAGCTCGAGGAGATGAAGATCCGTGGCGAACAGGACGAGCTGCAGCAGGAGCGCGACAGCCTCCAGGCCACCCTGGGCTCCGAGGACCGCATGCGCGAGCTGATCAAATCCGAACTCGAGGCTGACGCCGAAACCTTCGGCGACGACCGCCGAAGCCCCATCGAGGCCAAGGGCGAGGCCAAGGCCTTCAGCGAGACGGACCTGGTCTCCGGGGATCCGGTTACCGTGGTGCTTTCCGAGAAAGGCTGGATCAGGGCGGCCAAGGGGCATGATGTCGACCCCAGCGGGTTCAGCTACAAGGCCGGGGACCGCTTCGCCCTGGCGGCACGCGGGCGCAACAACCAGCAGGCGCTGGTGCTTGATACCACGGGGCGCAGCTATGCCCTCAATACCCATACGCTGCCCTCGGCGCGGGGCCAGGGCGAGCCGCTGACCACCCGCATCAATCCGCCCACCGGCGCCGGTTTTGCCGGTCTCATGATGGCCGGCGAGGGGCGGGTTCTGCTCAGTACCACCGCCGGTTACGGGTTTGTGACGCCGCTGTCGTCGCTGGTCAGCCGAAACCGTAACGGCAAGGCCGTTCTCAACGTGCCCCAGGGCGCCGGGATACTGCCCCCACAGCGGGTGCGCGAAGGCGACGACGTCTGGCTGGCGGCGGTGTCCAGCGAGGGCCGCCTGCTGGTTTTCCCGCTCAGTGAGCTGCCGGAACTGGCCAAGGGTAAGGGCAACAAGATGCTCGGGATCCCGCCGGCGCGGGTGAAAAGCGGCGAGGAATCCATGGTGGCGGTCACCACCTTCTCGGAGCGGGACCAGCTGGTGCTGCACGCTGGCAAGCGCCACCTGACGCTGCGCTTCAGTGACCTCGAGCACTACCGGGGCGAGCGGGGCCGGCGCGGCCACAAGCTGCCGCGCGGGCTCCAGCGGGTTGACCGTATGGAAGTGATTGAACACGACAACGCCGGGGAGGCGTCTTCAGCGGATGAGTGAACTGGTACTGATCAATGTCTCCGGGCGCGACAAGCCCGGCCTTACCTCGGAGATCACCGGCATTATGGCGCGCTTTGATGTGCGCATCCTGGACATCGGCCAGGCGGTGATCCACGACCACCTGACCTGGGGCATCCTTGCGGAGATTCCCGAGGAGAACAACGCCCCCCAGGTGTTCAAGGAGCTGCTGTTCCGTATCCATGAGCTGGACCTGCAGGTGCGCTTCGAGCCCATCACCGAGGAGGCCTACGGCGAATGGGTCCAGGGCAAGGGCCGCGGCCGCTATGTGGTCACCCTGATGGCGCGGGACATCACCGCGGACCAGATTGCGCGGGTCTCCAGCATTACCGCACAGCACGGGCTCAATATCGACAACATCGCCCGTCTTTCCGGGCGCACCAGCCTGGAGCGCAGCGACCGTATCGCCTGTGTGGAATTCTCCGTCCGCGGAACACCCCAGGATCTGGAGTCGCTGCGCTCGGACTTCCTGCATATTGCCACGGATCTCAACGTGGACATCGCCTTCCAGGAGGACTCCATCTACCGCCGCAACCGCCGGCTTGTGGTGTTCGATATGGACTCAACCCTGATCGAGGCGGAGGTGATCGACGAGCTGGCCGCCGAGGCGGGCGTGGGACACAAGGTGGCCGAGATCACGGAAAGGGCGATGAAAGGGGAGCTGGACTTCAGCCAGAGCTTCCGGGAGCGGGTGGCGCTTCTGGAGGGCATGGAGGAATCCGTGCTTGAGCGTGTGGCGGAGCGGCTGAAGCTGACCGAGGGCGCCGAGCGGCTGATCACCACGCTGCGTAACCTGGGCTACCGTACCGCGATCCTCTCCGGCGGCTTCACCTACTTCGCGCGGCATCTGCAGCAGCGGCTCAACATCGACTATGTCTACGCCAATGATCTGGAGATCGAGAATGGCCGTGTGACCGGCGAGGTGGCCGGCCGGATCGTGGATGGCCAGCGCAAGGCCGAGCTTCTGGAGCAGATCGCGGATGAGGAGCGCATCCGCCTGGAGCAGGTGATCGCCGTGGGCGATGGCGCCAACGACCTGCCCATGCTCAGCAAGGCCGGACTGGGCGTGGCCTTCCGGGCCAAGCCGCTGGTGAAGGAGTCCGCCCGTCACTCCATTTCCACCCTGGGGCTGGATGCGATCCTGTATCTGCTCGGGTACCGGGAATCGGACAGGGCGCCGGACCTGGTGGCCATGAACCGGGAGCAGTAGAAGCGCCTTTCGCGCTTCTCAGTCCCCCTCGCCGAAGTCGTAGTCCATGTCCGGCGTCGGCGCCTGCAGGTAGTACCCCTGGATGTAGTTGACGCCGGCCTGCCAGATGGTAGCCAGCACCGAGGCGCTTTCGACCAGCGGCATGACTGTTAGACGGCCCTGCTGGTGCAGGGTCTGGATCATCTCCTTCACCGTCTGGCGTGATTCCTCGTTTTTCTGGATTTCGTCGGTGTAGGAGCCGTCCAGTTTCACGTAGTCCACGTCCAGATGCTTGAGGGTGTTGAACGGATTCAGCGCGCCCCCGAAGTGGGTGATGGACAGGGAACAGTGCAGTTCACGCAGCGCGCCGCAGAAATCGCGTGCCTGCTTGAGGTAGGTGGTGGCATCGCGCTCCGCGATCTGGAAGATCAGCGAGTCTCCCGGCAGCCTTGCCGCCTTCAGGGCCACGCCCAGCCATGACGGGAAGGTCTGGTCCTGGACGGTCTCCGCGGTTACGTTCAGGAACAGCCGGGTCTCGTGCCCCTTGGAGCGGTGACTGGCCAGCTGTTTGATGGTCTGCAGGACCACCCAGCGGTCGATCTTGGCCGCTGTGTTCACTGGCCCGCCCGGAGGCAGGAAATCGTAGGGCGAGACCTCTTTGCCATGCTCATCCAGCATCCGCACAAAGGCTTCGTAGTGCTCCTCGCCCTCGCCGCGCAGGTTGATGATGGGCTGGAACAGCAGCCGGAACTGGTCGTTGTCCAGTGCCTGCTGGATGGCGTCGGCAGTGCCGTCGGCACTGCCCTGGGACTGCAGCTGCGGTTCGTGGACGTTGATGCCGTTACCCGCCTCATGGCCTTCCTGCTGGCGCACCTCGTCGGCGGCGGTGTGGGCGCGCCCCACCAGGTCCTCCGCCTGTGGGGCATTCTCGGTGATGGCGGCAATACCGATGCTGACTGTCAGCTGCAGGGTTCGGCCTGAAACGTCGAACAGGTGATCCTCAACGCGTTTGCGCAGCGTCTCGGCAACCTCCTTCATGCTCTCAACCGTGTCCTGGGGGCCGAGGATGCAGAAGGCGTCGTCACTGAGTCGCGCCACTACCTGGTCTTCCCGGGCGCAGGCAGCGATCAGTCCGGCCATGTCACCGATCACCAGATCCGCTCCGGAAATGCCGATCTGGGTTTTCTTGTGCACGAACTCATCCAGGGCGATGTAGGCCAGCGCCGCATCCGAGCCGTCCTTCTGCACCCGTGCAATGGTCTGGGACAGCGTATCCATCAGGTGATGCCGGTTGTAGAGCCCGGTGAGTACGTCCTTGCTGCTGATCTCCCGCAGCTTCTCGGCCAGCTCCGCACTGTCCTGGACGGGGCGTGCCACGATCTGGATGCAGGGCTCACCGTCATAGGTGGCGGCGGAGAGTTCGGCCGTGACCTCGATGGTTTCGCCGTCCGGGCGCTCAATGGTGACGGTGAGCGGTTCCTGCGGCTCTTCCCCTTCGCGGAACTGTTTCATGGCCTCCTTGAAGTGCTGCTGGCTGCCACTGTCCAGGGTGTCCAGCACCGGCAGGGCCAGAAGATCGTCCGGGTCCTCGTAGCCCAGCAGTTCCAGGTAGGACTGGTTGGCGTACACGTGCAGGCCGTCGTTGATATAGGCAATGGCGTCCTTGGAGCTTTCCAGCAGCAGGTGGCAGCGCTGCTCCGCATCCCGCAGGTGGCCGGAAAGGGAACGCCGCTGGCGTCGTTCACCGAGGTTGGCAAGCTCCCGGTCGATGACCTGGCGCAGCAGGGTGCTGTTGTCGAAGGGGACGGCATCCTGGGCGCCGCGTTCCATGATGGCACTGCGGCGTTCGCCGTCCTCGCTGGCGGTCATCAGGATGGTGGGCAGATCCTTGTCCTGGCGCCGGATCTGGTCGAGCGCCTCCTCCGGCGAGGGTTCCTGCTCCGCATCCCTGATGAGCATCAGGTCCCAGGCGCCGCTGCCGAGCGCGTCCTGCAGGTCTTCCGGCGACGTGACCCGATGGGCCCGTGTAGCGCGCCCCGCGTTGCGCAACAGGCTCACGACCTGCTCCGCATCATTCTGGGAGGGGTCAAGGAGAAGCAGATGGATGGTTTCAGTCTTCTGGGGCATGATGCCGCGCGAACTCCCTGAATTGATTGCAGGCCACAGTTTTACAGCGATTGCCAGAGTGAAGCAAAGTCATCGTCGTCACTGGCGCTGGACCGGTCTTTGCCGGATGGGCCACGGAAGCGCAGCTCAAACTGGCTGATGCTGCTGGTGGCGGAGACACGCCGGCTGAGCTGGGCTGTTTCCTGCTCGCCATCCCGCAGCAGCGTGATGCGGTGCCCGGTCTGAAAGGGCATGCGTGGGGTCAGCAGGGTTGCCGGCTGGCCGATGGCACTCAGTTCCGGCAGCAGCAGTCCCCGCAGGAACTCACTGCCACTGCCGCTCTTGTTGTCGAGGCGCAGCGCGCAGGGCATCGCGCCCGGGCCCAGCAGTTCAATACCAAGCTGGGCACTGCGCTGACCCCCCTGGCGGATCCACCGGATCAGGGCGACGCTCCAGGGGTGATCGACATTTTCGCGCACGCCCAGGATCTCGCCAGTCTGAAGGCTGGACGGCATCGCCGCATCCCAGTTGATGCAGTAGCCGCCAGGGCTGGTGTTCTCCAGGCTGACTTCGTAGAGCGGGTAGGCATGCTCACTGTCACCGGCCATATCACCGCCCGAGCCCCGGAAATTGATCGGCGCATCCGGGGAGGCCATGGATTCATGGTGGCCGGCGTCGAAGGCGCTGGCCCAGGGATCATTGCGCCGCTGCGCCGCGCCCAGGAAGACGTTCTGCGCCGGTTCGGTGTCCTGGCTGTCCACAAACCGGTTGAAGGCCACCTGGCCGGCGGAAAAATAGTGCACCGAGCTCATGCCAACCGCGATCTGCAGGCTGCCGGAGCTCTCGATGCGCCTGTAGGAGCGCTGGGTCAGGACCCCCAGGGCCCGCCCCAGGTGCATGAGCAGTGCATCACTGACCTTCTCGGGCAATTCAGGGGCATCCGCCGATGAGGCGGCGTTCCGGTTGTTCGCCAGGGCGGCCAGACCCTCCGCGAGTTCGGTGCTGTCGAAGCCGATGTGTTGCGTGGTCAACGGGGTCCTGAGCAGGTTGCGGTAGGTCGGGGGTGAGTCCTGACCGAGGTTGACCACAAAAAGCGCGTCATTCATGCCGCGCTGGAGGATATGGGTATGGCCGGTCCAGCATTCGAACAGGCTGTACACTTCCGCCAGCTCCTTCTGGCGCAGCTGGTTCGGTCGGCAGCAGCCAAGCAGCAGCAGCCGTTTGTAGGCGTCCTCAACAGTGGTTCGGCGGTGGTACTGGTTGACGGGATCCTCGATGGCAATACCGGTGATCTGGCGCGCGAGTGCCCAGTTGAAGATCTGGTGGGCTTCGTACCAGGTGCCAGCGGGGTTGGGCGCGTACAGTTGGCTGGCCCGCAGAAGCGTGCTGCCGAGGCCGGAAATCGCCCGGTGGCAGGCCTGGGCGTTGGCCATCTTCTGCTTGTCCGGATTGGGCGTATCGGCCAGCTGGCTCACGACGATCTTGTAGCCCGTGGCCAGGTGGCGCTGCAGGGCCTGCGCCAGGTTGGCGACCTTGCGCTGCTTTTCCGTCAGAGCGATGGATCGCCCCAGGAAATGCTGGGACAGCTGGTCACAGATGAAGTTCAGCTGCGGGCGCAGCTGGCCCAGGAGTTTCATTCTCAGGGCCGGGCTGATGTCGAGCTGGTTGAGCTCGATGGCGGCATGGTAGAGCTGGCGCGCGGACTCACCCACATTGGCGATCGGCAGGCCGTCGACCCATTCCCTGAAGGCGCGTGGAGACGCCTCACAGAAGGAGAGGCTGCTGAGCTTCTGTTCCGGAAGCGCGAGATCCGGCTTTCCTGCTGTGCCCGCCATTGATCGTTACCGCTGGTTTCTGGGTGTCCGCTTACAATACAAGTCCAGGGTCGGGAGAATAGCAAGCGCAACAGGCTTTTGCCGTTGATTTCACAACGACTTTAAAGATTCAGGGGCTGTTTGGCCGGCTGGCCGGGGACTTCCCGTACCAGCTTCGGTACCAGAAAGCCGGGCAGCCGTTCCAGTAGCGTCCGGGTCAGTGCCCGGGCCCTTTCATCTCCGGGGTCATAGTGTGCGGCGCCGGCGATGGGGTCAAACGCATGCAGGTAATAGGGGAGAACGCCGCACTCGAACAGGCGCTCGCTGAGCTGCTCCAGGGTGTCGGCGTCATCGTTGATCCGGCGCAGCAGAACCGCCTGGTTCAGTAGCGTGGCCCCGGTGCCGGCCAGTGCCCTGAGCGCGGCCTGGACGTCGTCGTCGATTTCCGCCGGGTGATTGATGTGCACAACGACCACTTTCTGAAGGGGGGTGTCACCGAGCCAGTCCAGAAGGTCGGTATTCACCCGCTGGGGGATGACCACCGGCAGCCGGGTGTGGATGCGCAGGCGGCGTACATGCTCAATGCGGGCCACCGCCGCAGCGAGCCGGGCCAGGAGCCGGTCCGGGCTGGCGAGCGGGTCGCCGCCGCTGAAGATCACCTCGTTGATCGCCGGGTCGTCATCGATCCGGTCCAGGGCGGCCTGCCAGTCGGAGCCGCCCAGCTGGTGCTCATCATAGGGGAAGTGGCGCCGGAAACAGTAGCGGCAGTTGATGGCGCAGGCGCCGGTGACCATCAGCAGGGCCCTCGAGGCGTACTTGTGCACAAGCCCTGAGGTGGCGCTGGCGCTGTCGCCACTCACTTCCTCCAGCGGGTCACTGACATAGCCGGGCTGGTCTTCGCCTTCCTCGGGCAGGGGCAGGATCTGGCGCAGCAGTGGGTCGTCCGGATTGCCGGGCTCGATCCGACGCAGCCAGGGTTCCGGCGCCCGGACCGGGAACTGGCGGTGACCGGGTGCCATGCCGGCAAGCATGGATTCCGGCAGAGCCAGGCGCCGGCACAGGGCTTCAGGCGTGGTAACGGCCTGCCCCAGCTCCTTCTGCCACCGGGGGCGGTCGCTGGCGATGGTGGTGGTTTCGACAGGCGCGTGACCGGACTGTATCATTGGCATCCCAAGTTTACTGGCAATTCGAGCGAGGCATCGATGGCGACCTATTCTACCAACGAATTCCGCGGCGGGCTGAAAGTCATGCTCGACGGCGACCCCTGCGTGATTGTTGAAAATGAGTTCGTCAAACCCGGAAAGGGCCAGGCGTTCAGCCGCGTGAAGCTGCGCAACCTGATGACCAACCGGGTCTGGGAACGCACCTTCAAGTCCGGAGAGACCCTGGAGGCGGCGGATGTGCTCGACCTCGACATGGAGTACGTCTACAGCGATGGTGAGTTCTGGCACTTCATGAAGACCGACGGCTCCTATGAGCAGTTCGCGGCGGATGAGCGCGCCGTGGGCGATGCCGCCAAGTGGCTCAAGGAGCAGGATGTCTACAGTGTGACACTCTACAACGGCTCGCCGCTGAACGTCACACCACCGGCCTTTGTGGATCTGGAAGTGGTGGACACGGATCCGGGTGTTAAGGGCGATACGGCCCAGGGCGGCTCCAAGCCGGCCACGCTGTCCACCGGTGCCGTGGTGAACGTGCCGCTGTTCATCGAGATCGGTGAGGTGGTGCGCGTCGATACCCGCAAGAACGAGTACGTCTCCCGCGTCCGCAACGGATGAGCTGGAAGCCGGGCGCCACCCCCGCGATGCTGCGCGCCCGGGCCCAGCTGCTCCGGGCGCTGCGGGATTTCTTCGACGCACGTGGCGTGCTTGAGGTCCAGACCCCGGTTCTGGGCCGCCATACCGTGACCGAACCCGCCATTGAGAGCCTGCCGGTGACCATTGATGGTCTGCAGGCCTGGCTTCAGACCTCCCCCGAGTACTTCATGAAGCGCCTGCTGGCCGCCGGTTCCGGTTCCATCTACCAGATAGGGCCGGTGTTCCGCGCTGCGGAGCAGGGCCGGCGCCACAATCCGGAGTTCACACTGCTTGAGTGGTACCGGGTGGGCTTCGACCTCGAGGCCCTGATGGTGGAGGTGGCTGACCTGGTGCAGGAGGTGATGGAGAGTCCGCGTCCCCATGTCGCGGAATACCGGGAGCTGATGCAGGCGCATGCGGGGGTGGATCCATGGCGCGACGACCCCGCGCAGCTGGCGGAGCGGGCTTCAGCGGTCAGCGGCATTCCCCGTGAACAGCTGAATCGGGGTGAGGCGCTGGACCTGCTGATGAGCGGGTGTGTGGAGCCGGCGCTGGCGGACCAGGGGCCCGTGATTGTCCAGCATTACCCCCCGGACCAATGCGCGCTGGCGGCGGTTAGCGAAGTCGGCGGGGTTGCGGTAGCACGCCGGTTCGAGCTCTACCTGGACGGGATCGAGATCGGCAATGCCTATGAGGAGTTGCTGGATGCCACGGAGCAGTGCCGGCGGTTCGAAGCGGATAATGCACGTCGCCGCGAAGCGGGTCAGCCCATCCCGGAGCCGGACGGCAGGCTTCTGGAGGCGCTGGAAGCAGGGCTGCCCCAGTGCAGTGGTATGGCGATAGGTGTTGATCGCCTGCTCATGCATCGCACCGGGGCTGCTTCTCTGGATGAGGTGATGGCCTTTTCCCTGGAACGCCTCTGAGCTCCGGGGATCAGCTGGCGCGGAACAACGCCTCGCCCATCCGGACGCTCTGCTCCGGGCTCAGTTCAGCCGCTGGCTCACAGGTGCCCCTGGGCAGCATCAGTATGACCGTGCTGCCCAGGTAGAACCGGCCCATCTCGGCGCCGCGTTCCAGGTGAGGTCCATCGTGTGCGGCGTGGCGGATGCTCCGTGCCCCGGGCGCAACCCGGCCTCCCCAGACCGTTTCGATGCCCGCCACGATCATGGCGCCGACCATCACCACCGCCATGGGCCCGTATTCGGTACGGAACCAGGCAACCAGCCGTTCGTTGCGCGCAAAGAGTCGGGGCACATTACGGGTGGTGGCCGGGTTTACCGAGAACAGACGACCTGGGATGGTCGTGGTTGCCTCAAGGGTACCGGCCATGGGCATGTGCACCCGGTGATAGTCCTTCGGAGACAGGTAGATGGTGGCAAACCGGCCCTGCTCGAAGGCTGCCAGTTCGGATTCGGGCCGGGCGGTCAGCTCCGCCGCGGAAAAGCTCTGGCCCTTGGCCTGGAACAGGCGCCCACGGTTGATGGTGCCGCTCTGGCTGATGGCCCCGTCCGCCGGGCACACCAGCGTGCGCCCGTCGCCTTCAATGGGGCGGGCGTTATCGCGCAGAGGCCGGGTGAAGAAGTCATTGAAGCTGGTGTAGGCCTCCGGATCCGGGTCCGCTGCCTCTCTCATGTCCACACCATAGCGGCGGATGAAGCCATTGATCAGGCGCCGGCGCAGGGCGGGATGCCGGGAGTCCGCCACTCGTCCGGCCAGTCGTGACAGGCCGTGCTGGGGGGCCAGGTGCTGGGCGGCGATGAAGCCGCTGTCGAGCAGGGAGCGCATCATTCGACGGGGGTCTCCGTGTGGTTGCCCCATTCAGCCCAGGAGCCGGCATAGGCGCGCACGTCATGGTATCCCAGGGCACGGGCGGCGACGTAGGTGAGCCCGGAGCGGTGATGGCTCTGGCAGTGGGTGATGACGGGTTTTGAGGGTTCAATACCGAGCGAGGTCAGGGTTTCCCGGAGCCGGTCTTCCGGCAGCAGGCGGTAGTTGCGCTCCGGGTCCATGATCCGGGTCCATTCCAGGTTGATCGCACCGGGTATGTGACCGGAGCGGGCCGCGGACTGGCGCTCGCCGCGGTATTCCGAGGGCGCGCGTGCGTCCCAGATGGCGGTGTTTCCGGCCCTGACGGCCTCGAGCACCTCGTGGAGGTCCGCGGTTGTCGAGGGATCCAGAGTGAGCGCCGGGCGCGTGGGTTCGGGGGCTTCCGGAATCTCGGTGCTGGTCGGGTAGCCCTCGCTGACCCAGGCAATGCGCCCGCCGTTGAGAAGGCTCCAGTTGCGGTGCCCCACGGACTCCAGCAGCCAGATGAAGCGCCCGGCCCAGCCGCCGCCCTCATCATCGTAGGCGACCACGTGGTGCTCCGGTTTGAGACCGATCCGCCCGAGCAGCTGTTCGAGCTCCGCCTTTTCCGGCAACAGGCCCGGCACGGGTGAGGCAGCGCCCCGGGTTTCGCGGGGGTGAACGTGTATGGCACCCGGGATATGGGCTTCCGCGTAATGCTCCGGGCCGGAAAGATCCACCAGCAGCAGGTTCTCATCCTGGAGGTGCTGGTGCAGGGTGTCCGGCTCAAGAATCATGGGAAGGGATGGCATTGGGGCCTCGGTATCGTCCGTATTCGGTCGAAGGATACCAGAGGCCCCGGGTACGGACGAGGCTATTCGATCTCGACCAGTACCTCACCGGGGGTGACCCGGTCGCCCTTGCTGATGTGCACGGCTGTCACGGAGCCGGCCACCGGCGCCTTCACCTCGGTTTCCATCTTCATGGCCTCGATGATCAGCACCGGGTCGCCGGCGGCGACGCTGTCGCCCTCCTTGACCACCACATCCACGATGTTGCCGGGCATGCTGGTGGTCACGTGGCCCTCCTTAGTGGCCCGAGCCCGCTGACCACCGCCCGGGGCGGACTCGCCGACAGCCTCCAGCTCGATCTCCTCGGGGACACCATCGACGGTCATGTAGAACCGACGCCGGTCATCACCACCGGGGCTCACCCCGGTCACCTGGATGTCGTAGGTCTCGCCATGGACCTGGATGCGGAACTCGGTGGGTACGTGACCGGAAGCCTTCTCCGAGGGCGCCGGTTCCAGGACTTCCGGCTGGAGGGTGCCGTCGCGGCGCTGTTCGAGGAAGGTCAGCGCCTGGTCCGGGAACATCGCGTAGGTGAGCACATCCTCCTCGGATTCGGCGATGTCCGAGACGTCGTCCTTCAGCTGGTGGAACTCGTTGGCCAGCAGGTTGGCCGGGCGTTCCTCGACCAGTTCCTCCTTGCCAACAGCACGTTTCTGCAGGGTCTGGTCCACCTGGCCCGGCGCCTTGCCGTACCAGCCCTGGAGGTATTTCTTCACCTCGTTGGTGATGGTGGCGTAACGGCTGTCCGAGAGGACGTTGATCACCGCCTGGGTCCCCACAATCTGGGAGGTCGGTGTGACCAGCGGGGGATAGCCCAGCTCCTCCCGGACCTTCGGGATCTCGCGGAACACGTCCTGGATGCGGTCCAGCGCGCCCTGTTCCTTCAGCTGGTTGGCAAGGTTGGACATCATGCCACCTGGCACCTGGGAGAGCAGGACCGTGGTGTCCACGCCGTTGTACTCGCTTTCGAACTGGTGATACTTCTTCCGCACTTCCCGGAAGTGGCGGGCAATGCTGTCCAGTTTCTCCAGGTCCAGTCCGGTCTCGTAGCCGGCATCGTGGAGCGCGGCCACGATGGATTCCGTGGGCGGATGGCTGGTGCCGCCGGCGAATGAGGAAATGGCGGTGTCCAGGTGGTCCACGCCGGCCTCCACCGCAGCCCACTGGCACATGCTGGCCATGCCCGAGGTGTAGTGGGAGTGCAGGAAGACCGGCACGTCAAAGCGCTGCTTCAGGCCGCTGACCAGCTCGGACGTGGCGGCGGGTGTGAGCAGGCCGGCCATGTCCTTGATGGCGATGCTGTCCACGCCCAGGTCCACCATGGTCTGCGCCTGTTCCAGGAAGGCCTCGGTGCCGTGAGCCGGGCTCACGGTGTAGCACAGCGTGCCCTGGGCATGCTTGCCGGCCTTTTTCACGGCACGGATGCTGGTCTCCAGGTTGCGCACGTCATTGAGCGCGTCAAAGATGCGGAAGACGTCGATGCCGTTGTCCGCTGCCTTCTGCACGAACGCTTCAACCACGTCGTCCGCGTAATGGCGGTAGCCGAGCAGGTTCTGCCCGCGCAGCAGCATCTGCAGCCGGGTATTGGGCAGCGCCTGTTTCAGCTGGCGCAGCCGTTCCCAGGGATCTTCCTTCAGAAAGCGGACACAGGCGTCAAAGGTGGCACCGCCCCAGCATTCCAGGGACCAGTAGCCGGCCTGGTCCAGCCACTCGCAGGCCGGGAGCATGTCCTCGGTGCGCAGGCGCGTGGCGATCAGGGACTGGTGGGCGTCGCGCAGGATGACGTCGGTGATGTGGATCTTGCGTTGGTTCATGATGTTTCTCCTGATTCGGGGCTCACAGGCCAGCCTGGGCGGCAATGGCCGCGGCGATGGCGGTGGCGACGGATTCGGGCCTGGACTTGGTGCTGTACTCGAGCAGTTCCGGATGGTTCTCGACGAAGCTGGTGTTGAACCCGCCCGCGCGGAACTCCGGATTCTGGAGGATCTGCTGGTAGTAGGGGATGGTGGTGGTGACCCCGTAGATGCCCATGTCATTCAGGGCGCGCCGGCTGCGTTCCAGCAGTTCCTCCCAGCTCAGGGCCCAGACAATGAGCTTGGCGCACATGGAGTCGTAGTGCGGTGGAATCTCATACCCCGTGTACATGGCTGCGTCCGTCCGCACGCCCGGGCCACCGGCCGAGTAATAGCGGCTGATCCGCCCGAAGCTCGGCAGGAAGCCGTTCTGTGGATCCTCGGCGTTGATGCGGAACTGGGCGGCGAATCCCCGGTAGCTGATGTCGGACTGGCTGTACGCCAGGGGCTCGCCCGCAGCGATGCGGATCTGCGTCTTGACGATATCCACGCCGGTGATTTCCTCGGTGATGGTGTGCTCCACCTGCACCCGGGTGTTCATCTCCATGAAGTAGAACTCACCACTGTCGTCCAGCAGGAATTCCACGGTGCCGGCGTTCTCGTAGCCGCAGCCCTTCGCCACCCGTACGGCCAGATCGCCAAGGTACTCGCGTTGCTGCTCGGTCAGCTGTGGCGATGGTGCCAGCTCGATCAGCTTCTGGTTGCGCCGCTGCACGGAGCAGTCACGCTCGTACAGGTGGATGGCGTTGCCCTGGCGGTCGACCAGGACCTGGACCTCGATGTGGCGCGGGTTGACGATGCACTTCTCCAGGAAGACCTCGGCACTGCCGAAGGCCTTGGTGGCCTCGGAGATGACGCGCTCGTAGTTCTGCCGCAGTTCCTTTTCGCCGTCACAACGGCGGATGCCACGACCACCCCCGCCCGAGGTGGCCTTGAGCATGACCGGGTAGCCGATGCGCCCGGCCTGTGCCACGGCGTCTTCCACGTTCGCCAGGTTGCCCTCGGAGCCCGGTGTCACCGGGACACCGGCACGGATGGCCGTGTTACGGGCCTCGGTCTTGTCACCCATGCCGTGGATGACTTCCGAAGCCGGGCCGATGAACTGGACCCCGCGATCCCGGCAGACGGCAGCAAGGGTTTCGTTCTCGGACAGGAACCCATAGCCGGGGTGCAGGGCATCACACCCTGTTTCCACGGCCATGTTCACCACCTGGTGGGGGTTGAGGTAACCCGAGAGCGGATCCTGGCTGATGCAGTGGGCTTCGTCGGCCTTTTTCACGTGCAGCGAATACCGGTCCGCCTCCGAGTAGATGGCGACCGCCGTGATCCCCAGCTCCTGGCAGGCGCGGGCAATACGAACGGCGATCTCGCCCCGGTTGGCGATCAGTACCTTTCTGATGGGCATGGATGATCTCCTCAGTCGAACTGGCCGTTGACAGCCTGGACGATCTCCGCGAACGAACTCGCGCGCGCCCGGCTGTCCAGCGACACCCTGAGGCGCCGCGTGAGATGGCTGGCCGGGATAACCCCTCTCAGCGCGACGCTGTCGCCCTCCGGCGTATCCTCAATGACCAGCATGTGTTCTTCGTGGACCTCGTTGAAGGTATAGACGAGGTCGCCGACCCGGGCGGCCTCAAGGTCCTCGATGGTGATGGCGGGCAGGCGCCCGATGGGGCGCATGATGTCGTGGATGGGCACCTCTTCCGGGGGTAGACCCATTTCGTGGGCGCGGGCCATGGCCTTGCGCCCGAGCACGTCCTTGAGGGTGAGTAGCCCGATGCAGTCTTCTGCCGGGTTGAGGACCAGCTTGAGGGCGGAGTCGGCCATCCGCATGCGGATCTTGGCCTCGCCGGCCTCAAGGTGACCGTCGATCACCGGCGGCCGCTGCTCGCGGAAATCGATGAGCAGCGCCTTGGCGGGCGCGTCGGTGCTGAGGTCCGCGTGCATCTGGGGATGCGCGATGTGCTGCGCATCCAGCGCGCGGACGGTCGGTATGGGCTGATAGGTGCTCATGGCATCGCTCCTGAATCGTTAGGGGACGGAGACGCTTTTGGCAGGGCGTCCTGTCGGAACGTTCAGGCGTGCAGTGGAGGCCCCTGGGGGAGTATTGGGAAGCGGGTGAGATGATGCTGGAGCTGCAGCACCCGCTGGGGGGTACCGGGTCTCCCGGTCTGCTGCAATCCACCGGCGCTGGATCCTGAGGGATTGGCGGGCAGTTTGCCGGTTTTCGGTGTGTCATCGCCCGAGTTGCCGGTGGTCTCGGCATACTCGGCAACGCTCAGGCTGAAGGTCTCCGCCGCAGCTGATGGGTCATGACTGAATGCCAACTCGCCGGCCATGCACAGTACCAGCAGCGTAGCGAGCATCAGTCTTGTCGTGGGGAAACGCATTGCGGCGGCGTCGATTCCGTTCATGACATTTATCAAGGATAACTCTACCACGTCGGGGCCGTTGAGTGCGAAAACAACCGCAAGCTCCCCTCCGGTTTGCGGGGGGCGCTGGTCTGGTCCAGAATTAGCGGCGGGTCGTATCCCACCCGAGAGCAGTCCAGCAGGAGTTACGCTAACCCATGCTCATCATCATCGGCGCGGTAGTGGTCACGTTCAGCGTGCTGGTCGGGTATGTGCTGCATGGGGGCAATCTGCCCGTGCTGTGGCAGCCCACCGAGCTCCTGGTCATCTTCGGGGCGGCTTTCGGCGCCTTCCTGATGGGCAACAGCTTTCATACCGTCAAGGCCACCTTTGCCGCCTGGCCGAGGCTGATCATGGGCACGCCCTTCAACAAGGCGTTCAACATGGATCTGCTGAGCCTGATGTACGACGTGTTCGACAAGTCCCGGAAGCAGGGCATCATGGCCATTGAAGCGGATGTGGACGACCCTGAGGAGAGCCAGATCTTCACCCGCTATCCTGCCATCATGAAGATGGAGGAGCTGCTCCATTTCATCACCGATTACCTGAGGATCATGAGCACCGGCAATATGGCGGCGCACGAGCTGGAAGGGCTCATGGATCAGGAGATCGAGAAGCGTGAAGAGGAACTCAAGGAGCCCGCTCATGCGGTCGGCTCCGTTGCGGATGCCCTGCCGGGGCTGGGCATCGTGGCCGCGATCCTCGGCATCATCATTACCATGGGGTATCTGGGAGGAGAGACTTCGCAGATTGGCAGCCTGATCGGCGCGGCGCTTGCCGGTACTCTGACCGGTATCTGGGCGGCCTACGGTTACGTGGGGCCGATCAGCAAGACCATGGAGCGCCAGGCCGATGAAGAGATGAAGTGCTACGAGTGCGTGAAGAATTCACTGCTTGCCACGGTATCCGGCCAGGCACCACAGATGGCCATTGAATTCGGGCGCAAGGTTCTGCCAACCGAATCGCGGCCCAGCTTCCAGGAGCTGGATGATCATGTCCGTTCGCGCTGATACCGGCGCAGGTGATCGGGGTCGGAGGTAAGCGGTGGAAGATCGGCCGATCATCGTCAAACGCGTCAAGAAAAAGGGCGGCGGCCATCATGGCGGCGCCTGGAAGGTGGCGTTCGCAGACTTCGCCATGGCCCTCATGGCGTTCTTCCTGGTGATGTGGGCCACCAATCAGGCCACGCCTGAGCAGAAAAAAGATATCTCGCGCTACTTTTCGGATCCCGTGGGTTACGAGGAAGGCGGTAATCCCAATCCCGTGGATCTGGGTGGAGCGCCGGCCGTTACGCGCAACGAAGGGCCCAGTGACATTGCACCGGAACCCCTGAGTCTTAAGGAGGATCAGGTCAAGGAGCTTGCGGAGGCCATGGAGCGTCGCCAGACCGAGGAGCTGATGCAGGAGCTGGATGAAAAGCTCGAGCAGAGTGAAACCCTGCAGGAGTTCAAGGATCAGCTGCTGATCGACATCACCGACGAAGGACTGCGGATCCAGATCGTGGACCGTTCCAACCGCCCGATGTTCGACAGTGGTGGTGATGAGCTCAAACCCTACTCGCGCGATATCCTCTTTGAGCTGGCGGAGCCACTGGCCAAGGTCTCCAACAAGCTGAGCATCACCGGCCACACCGACCGCACGCCCTTCGCGCAGAGCAACGAGGAGTACACCAACTGGGAGCTTTCATCAGACCGGGCCAATGCGGCACGCCGGACGCTGGTGGCTGGCGGGGTTCCGGAGAACCACATTGGCCGCATTGTAGGGCTGGCGGATTCCGTGCTGTTCAATGAGGAGGATCCCCAGGCGCCGGTGAATCGGCGTATCTCCATCATTGTGCTGACGGACGCGGCCCTTGAGGCAATCGAGGAGCGGGAATCCAGCAATACCGCGGATCCTGAGGATCGCCAGAGTCTGGCGGAGGATAACTGGATGGAGCGCGCCCGCGACAGTCAGGTCGAGGAATCCGAGGTCAACTGGTAGTACGGCCGGCCTCGGCTTCATCCCGGATCATGAGGTAGTGTTCCATCCGCTGGGGATCCAGCTCCCCGTTCTCCACCGCTTGCTGCAGGGCACAGCCCGGTTCCTTCTCGTGCCGGCAGTCCCGGAACCGGCAGTGGCCGATCCATTCCCGCACGTCCGGAAAGCCATCGATCACGCGGTCAGGATCCATGTGCCAGAGTCCGAACTCACGGATGCCGGGGGAATCGATGATCGCGCCGCCGTTGGCGAGGCGGTAGAGGCAGGCGGTGGTGGTGGTGTGGGTGCCTTCGCCGCGTCTTGTCAGCTCGCCGGTGCGGATCTCGGTGCCCGGCAGCCAGCGCCGGATCAGGCTGGATTTTCCGACTCCGGACTGACCGGCGATGATGCTGGTGGCGGTGTCATCCATGGGCTCGGGCAGGGCGCTTTCATCCTCTTCCGATGCCGACGTGAGCGCCACCGGGTAGCCCAGGTCCCGGTAGGGGGCCAGGACGTCCTCCAACAGGTCCATGCTGTCCTCATCCAGGAGGTCAGCCTTGTTCAGGAGAATCACCACGTCCAGCTCATGAATCTCCGCCGCCGCCAGGTAGCGGTCCATCAGCGCCGGCTGGGGAGCCGGGGCCGGGGCGATGACGAGCACCAACCGGTCGATGTTGGCGGCCATGGTCTTGAGCCGGCCATAGCGGTCCGGGCGCTGGAGCTCGCGCTCGCGGGGCTGGCGCGCCACGACCACGGCAGTGCCGTTTTCCTCCTCTCGCCACACGACCCGGTCGCCGGCCACCAGGCCGCCGAGATTGGCTCTTGCCTGAGCACGGCGTTGCTCCCAGCCTGCATCCACGGGGTAGTCGATCAACAGCTCGCCGCCGAAGTGCGCCACCACGGTGCCGTCGTGGCCTTCCTCGCGCGAGGCGTCCTGCCACTGCTCCTGGCGGGACTGGATGCGGCGCTGCTGTTGGTGGGAGAGGTTGCGTTTGCGGGGCACTGGGTCTTGTCTTGATGCTGTGAGAAGATGACGCCAAACCAACAGCCTATCGGAAAAGGAGCGCCTCAGCCATGGCGGAGCAGAACGAACGGGCCCAGCGACTGATCTGGATCGACCTGGAAATGACCGGCCTGGACCCGGACAGTGACCGCATCATCGAGGTGGCCACCATTGTTACTGACCCGGACCTGAATGTCCTCGCCGAAGGCCCGGTGCTTGCCGTCCACCAGTCCGATGCCGTGCTTGACGCCATGGATGAATGGAACACCACGACCCACGGCAACTCCGGCCTGACCCAGCGCGTGCGCGAAAGCAGCCTGACCGAGCGCGATGCCGAGCTGGAGACCATCGCCTTCCTGAAGGAGTGGGTGGATGCGCGGACCTCGCCCATCTGCGGCAACAGCATCTGCCAGGACCGGCGCTTTCTGGCGCGTTATATGCCGGAACTGGAAGCCTTCTTCCACTACCGCAACCTGGACGTGAGCACCGTCAAGGAACTGGCCCGGCGCTGGAAGCCGGAAGCGCTGGAAGGCTTCAGCAAGAAAGGCGCGCACCAGGCGCTGGACGACATCCGGGAATCCATTGCGGAGCTGCAGCATTACCGGAAGACGTTGTTCGCGCTCTGAAGCCGTGGCAGATCTTTTGTGCCAGGCTCCCTCAGCTCAGGGTATTGTCCGCGCTTGCGAGATCCTCAAGGATCTCGCCCACGTGTTCTTCCGGTTTGACCTTGGCGTAGTGCTTGCGGATCACACCCTGCTCGTCAATCAGAAATGATTCCCGGTTCACGCCCAGTGCGGGCTTGCCGAACATGGTCTTTTCCTTGAGCAGGTTGTAGGCCTTGAGGACGTCGTGTTCCGGGTCGGCAAGGATCGGAAAGTTCAGTGATTCCTTGTCCGCGAACTTGCGGTGGGATTTAACGGTGTCCCGGCTGACGCCGAGCACCTGCACGCCGTGCGCCTCCAACTCGTCGAGGCGGTCGCGGAACTGCTGGGCCTCCACGGTGCAGCCCGGCGTACTGTCCCTGGGGTAGAAGTAGAGCAGGACCTTCTGCCCCCGGTAATCCGCCAGGGAGTGTTCATTGCCGTCCTGGTCCTGCAGCCTGAAATCCGGCGCCTGTTGCCCTTCCCAGCTCATGATTCAGTGTCTCCTTCATCGGGTGATTCGCTCTCAGGGTGAACAGCTTACGCAAAAACATGGGCCTGATCATCTCGAGATGCCGGTCACATTCTGTAACTCGGAAATGTTGATGGCGTGTTAAGTGTATGTAACTATTAGAGTTACCGAATTGGAGCGGTGTCACCGTGGAACGGTGATCTGGTGAGTAATCCGGAACAAGGAAGATGTTGTGGCGAAGTGGCACGGAATAGCGCTATTTGTCCCTCTTTTGGTGTTGGTCTGCCTGTCATATGCCGCCTCTGAAGATGGGGGTGATGGCAAAGCGACCTATGGAACCTGGCAAAGCCTGGAGCCCGACGCTTGGGCTTCAACTTGGTTGATTCTCAGCCATATTGACCCTGATGCTGATGTCGAGGTTCGCCCCTCTGGAACGGATCTGGACGTCGGGACTCCTTATGCTGTCCCCGGAAGCCAGTATGTCAGGGATAGTGAGTCCGCAGCGTTTGAAAAACTTCTTTCCAGGATTCCTGATCCCGATCCAGCGCTCGTCCGGATGGGGAAGGTCATCCATTCTGTGGAAAGTTCTACATGGGGAGCCGGAGATAACGAACTCTCCCATATCGTAGAAGAAGCTTACCGCACCCTTCAATCCCGCTTTGATCGCCATCACGTGCCTGTTACCTGTTACGGGCAGTTCTTTGATGCTCTTTATTCCTCCCTGAAGGCGAACCATTCGGTGGATAAGCTTTCTCAGGAGTTGAATAGCGTCCTCGGCTCCCTTGAGAGCGACTGTGAATGGAGCGTCGGTGATGGCGTCGCTCGTCAGGTAATGGAGAAAGGGAATCAAGAGGTTCAAACCGTTCCGGTGAGTGGTGTTCTTGAGGCCATCGCTTCTGACAAGGACGTTGTTTTTGTGGATACCCGCGAAGACCAGGAGTATCAGGCAAGCCGGATACCAGGCGCACTCAACATCAAGTTGAGAGAGGTCAATGAACAGACAGCGGAACGGCTCAGCAATGCGGACATGGTTGTCAGCTATTGCCTCAAGGACTTCCGTGGTTACGAAGTCGCCAGGAAACTCCTGCGGAATGGCGTTGAGCACTCTACTGTTATGAAACCACATGGTTTCGTGGGCTGGCAGAAGTTGGGCCTCCCCATACATGCCGGTGACGAGTCGGAACAGCAAGCGATAGATCGTCTCTCCCAGTGTGCCCGTTCAGGTAACAAATGCATGGAAATGGCGAGTCAACAATGAGGTCCCGGAAGGTACTGAACGCTGATGCACTTTGGGAAGTGATCGTGTTCTGCGTTCTCTTTGCAGCTGTTACGACCTGGAGTTTCAGTGTTTATCCCCTGGAGCTGACCGGAGGGACGATGCCTTCCGGGCAGGGATTTTACCTGTTCTCAAAGCTGTTGGGCTTGCTGACTGTGATTGCAATCTGGTGGCAGGTTATGGGCGCCATATTGAATCATCCCCTGGGTGCTGGAACGACTCTCAGAAGACATAAGCAGTCCGGTCTTCTCGTCGTTCTTCTTGGCAGTCTGCATTATGTGTTTTTTATGTTGGCTGTTTACTTCCGGAGTGGAAGCTTCCCTCTTTCACTTCTCAGTCCTGTTTTCGATAATTATTTCAGATTGACCGTCAGTGTCGGCTGGTTTGCTTTTACATTACTGCTGATCGGCGTACTTGCCGCTGTTTTCAGGCGCTATATCGGAAAGTCCTGGGGCTTTCTGCATCGCCTTGTTTATGGGGCAATGGTGCTCGGGGTACTTCATGGTTTCCTGATCGGGTCCGAGACCGGGTTTGGTGCTTTCTACTATATCTATATGTTTCTGGTTGCCAGTGTTGTCGGCGGCCTTATGTTCAGAGTTTTTCAGTATGTCAGGCGTCGGACTTCCGTCGCTTTGTAACGGTGTGAGGCTATGTTTTTTCGCAGGCCAGGGTTGGCGTCAGCTTTCGTTTTCTCTTTTATGGTTTCTGTTTCCTCCGGGTATGCGGAGGAATGCGCTGGTATTCCGACCGGGGCTTCCTTCATGGGGCATTCGGGGGAGGGGTGGAAACTATTTCACTCCGGAAACGGCGAGTCCTGGGAAGTAATAGAAACGGCCCTTGAGCCCAGGGGGTATTCCTATCATTCGGAAAATAACCTCCTTGTCTATGTGGGTATAGATGGCGCCATTTACTACAGGCATGGCGATTCCGGTGAAGAGGAGGTTGATACACCATCTGAAGACGCAGCCTATACCCAACCCGATATCAGCCCGGACGGTGCCAGGGTCTACCTTGTTGAAATGAAGAACCGTAACAGCAGGGAAACGGATATCGTTTCATGGAGTGTGCAGGAAGATCGTTTTGAAACGGTTCTGAGTCAGCGGTCAGCTCAATTTGAGCCATATGTCACTCAGGAAAGCGTTTTCTACTCCAACGTTCTTTGTGTCGAATCCTGCGGGCGCATCATTCAGGAAATATGGAGAAAGGATGCTGTAAGTGGGGTGGGTGAACAACTGACGCTTATGAATCATATTGCGAAACAACCTGTTCTCTCTCGCGATGGAAAGCGTCTTTATTTCAGTTCAAACCGTAAGGGGCATTACAAGATCTGGGTGTATGACATGGAGCAAGGCAAAGCAAGCCAGTTCACACAGGGGGAGGCCGTGGATCTTTACCCCATGGTGGGAAAAGGAGGGGGTGTTTTCTTTATCAGGCGGACTGATGGGCAGGTGAAACTGATGTGTCAGTCGGCAGAGGAGGCATCGCCTGAAGCCATCCCGTTGCCTGAGTCAGTGACGGATCTTCGTGAATTGGAGGCCTCAGGATGAGGGCTGGAATTGTAAATCTAATGGTGCTGGCTCTTGGTATCAGCGGCAATGCCATCGGAGCTGAGATCGGGGCATATGGTCAGAGGGCATTTAACCCTTCAGCGGGAGAGTCATTCGAGATCCCTGTCATTGCGGATCAGGCCGGGACCCTGAAGCTTGAGATCCGGAGTCCGGACAGGGATGTCGTCAGGGTGCTGGAGGAGAGGATTGAGGAAGACGAAGTGGGGCAGACCGTTCCCATTACATGGGATGGACGCGACCTCAAGGGGAAAATAGTGCCGGATGAGGCGTACACCCCGGTACTCAGGATGAATGGAAAAGTCGTCAACAACCCGTATGAATACAGCGGCGGGGAAGTGATTGAACGCATTGAACCCGATTTCTCGAGCCATGGAAAGATCGGGTTCCAGCTCGAGCATCCTTCAAGAGTACTGATCCGCGCGGGTATCGAGGCTGGTCCCCTGATGCGAACGCTGGTGAACTGGCAGCCTCGTGTCAGTGGTAAGAACATTGTTCACTGGGATGGATACGACGAGGACGGGGTTATTAATCTGCGGAACAATCCCGATGTGCGACTGTTGCTCACCGGATATCGACTGCCTGAACACTCCGTCATCACTTCCGGTTCCGACAAGGAATATCTCGAGTGGAGAAGCCAGTATGACTGGCCTGACCGGATGCCGGATTCGAGCGAGGTGGCTCTGGAGCGTAATGGTGAGCGTCTGTCCAGGCACTTTTTTCTCGCCCAGAGCGTGGAGCGTGAACCGGAGGTGCTGGTAACCGTTGATGGTCAGCCGGTTGAAAAGGGGGCTATAGATGTTGACGGTCGGTTCACGGCAACCGTTGATCTTGAGCAAGCGGATCAATGGGCCATGGATCAGAGTCAGTACGAGATCGCTTTTTTCATTGATGGTGAGTTCGTAGCCGAGGAAGAACAGGGCTACGTGCCATTCAAATGGCTGTGGGATGCGGATGGTCTAGCGCCCGGAAAGCACACGCTGACCGTCAACGTCTCAAGCTTTAATGGCGCTGTTGGTGTTCGCACTCTGGAACTGAATGTGCCGGATGAATAGCAGGGAATGGTAACGGGAGAGTTTTATGCAGGGACCGAGCCACGGAAAGACAACCAAACAGCATCCCGCCTGGGTGTTATTCATGGCTCTCGTCGTGGGGATGATGCTGCCTCAGATGGCGCTTGCCACGATTCAGCCATGGGGGGATGCGGGGATCTCCATATCGTCAACGATTGACGGTGAGGAAGCCAATCAGGAACCCGGCGCTATAGCCATCAATGGCGATACGCTTAGCCGGACCCTCTCGGTACAGAATACGGGCGAGATCGTGCTGTTCGGCGTTGCCGTTTCCGACGGGACGGAAGGCAACGAAGAGATTGTCTGTGGCTATAAGGTGCTGCTTCCCGGCCAGACCAGAAACTGTTCACTGGAGCGGACTGCGACAGAGGGCCCTCATGCTCTCACCAGCCGGGTAAGGGGGCAGGGGCTGTTCTGGTGGAAGCGGGCTTCTGATACCGATGTCAGCCATTATTACGGGATCCCCGGTTATCCGTCCCTCGAAGTAACGCCGCTACTGAATGGCGAGGTTGCCGATACGGAACCGGGGCCTGAGCTGGTCATTGGTAAGGAGTACGAGCGTCGTTATCGGGTGGAGAACACAGGCCCGCTCGATCTTTCCAACGTGACTGTTGAGGTGATCTCAGGGGACGGGAACGTTCATACCGCCTGTGTTATCGAGGAAATCGGCAGTGAGCAACAGGCCGAATGTTCGGAAACCGTGACCCCGGAGGAAGAGGGGGATTTCAGTCCCGGAATCAGGGCCGCCGGCGATGCCGTCGCGGAGCTGAGCGCGGAGGATGAAAGCCGTCTCTTCTATACCGTCAAGGATCCCCTGAGGGCCTCGCCCGTGGCCGTGCCCGAGAGTGGGGATGCGCCCCTGACCGTAACCTTCAAACCCGAAGCGACAACCAACACGGCAATCGAGCGTTACGAATGGGACTTTGACGGTGACGGATCATTCGACCGTTCGGAAACGGTGGGCCGTGACCAGGAGTATACCTATCAGGAGCCGGGCGAGTATGAAGTGACACTGCGGGTCACTGATAGTCGTGACGAAACGGCAGAAGGCACGGTTAAAGTGAACGTGGCCAACCCACCTCCCACCATCACCCATGCCGGTGCCAGCCCCTCCAACGGGGAGGCTCCATTGGCTGTGAGCTTCAATGTCTCCGCCGAAGATGAGGATGGCATCGAACAGGTGGAATTCGACTTTGACGGGGACGGCAGCTATGACCTGACCCGGGAAACCAGTGGCACCAGCGTGGCCCTGACGGCTGATCATGTCTATGACAATGAAGGCAGCTTTCAGCCGGTTATCCGGGTAACCGATGCGTTGGGCAAGTCCGCCACTGCGGATTTCCCAACGCTGGAGATCCAGGCCCTCCCTGAGGGGGCGCCCACCATCAACGCAACAGCGAGCCCGACTGAAGGGAAAGCGCCCCTCTCGGTCACGCTGGATGCCAGCGTCGTGGACCAGGAGGATCAGGAAATCGTCAGCTGGGAATGGGATCTGGATGGGGATGGTCAATACGACAGGCAGTTGACTGATTCGGCAAGCGTTGAACACACCTACAACCGGCCGGGAACCTATTATCCCCGCGTAAGGGCCACGACCGGAGATGACCAAACGGCTGAAGATGTGGTCCGTGTTGAGGTTGATGCGGATTTTGATCTCTCCGTGAGCCAGGACACGATCGACACCGCCAAGGGCGAAACCGTGGATATCAAGACAACCCTTGGCGGCGAAGTGCCGGCAAGCGTGGTCATTGAAACGCCCGAGGGGCGCACCGTGAAAACCCTGGCGCCCTGGGGGGATCGTTCGGCGGGCGAATATACCGATACCTGGAACGGTACCAATGACGAAGGCGTTGAGGTCCCGCAAGGGGAATACAGGGCCGTTCTTCTGTATGAGATTGATGGTGAGGTTAAGCGTCTGGACTTGGGGCCCACCACTGGTGGCGAGCAGTTCAACCCGTCAAGGAGCACATTACCCTCCAGTTTCAGGCCACTCGCGGGCGAGCCCCTGACCATTGACTTCACGCTTTCCGAAGCATCGGAAGTTACCGCCTTCATGGGGCTGTTCAACCTCAACACCCGCCTGGTGACGTTCATGCAACGCAAGGTCCTGGGCAAGGGAACCCACCAGATCACATGGAATGGCGAAGACGACAGCGGTGCCCTCATGGAACTTCCGGATGGGGAGAGCTACCTCTTCGGGATCTGGGGGTGGACGCTTCCGGATAACGCCATCTTCGTGCGCAGTGGTGCCCATATTACTTCGATGGAGATCACTCCCAGGATCCTGGTGCCAAGCAGTCGGGCCGGGGATTCCATCGGCGAGGAAACGACCATCGACTTCGGACTTGAAGGGTCCGCCGATATTGAGGTCAGCGTTGATAACACTGAAACCGGAACGGAAGTGTTCAAGGAAAGCTATTCGGGCTTTTCCGAAGGGGACAACAGCGTTGTCTGGAATGGAGCGAACAATGAAGGCGAGCTTGTAGCGCCAGGCACCTACCGGATCGGCATTACGGCTGTCGGCCCACAGGGTTTCCGGTCGATGACCGTCTACAAGCTCCAACAGGTCTACTACTAGGGGGAAGGGATTATGAACCTGGTGACATGGCGTCAAGGCCTCTGCTGCCTTGCAATGGTTGTGCTGCTGGTGCCCTCGGCACTCGGGGAAACAAGACTGACACCGGAGGTGTACGTTGATATCAGGCTCAGCGCCCTGGCCCTGACCGTTGAAGGCATCCAGCAGCGGCTGACAAGGCTCAAGGAGTCCCCGTATGACAACGAGGACCAGAGACGTGTCGGGCGGATTGTCCAGTCCGAAGTGGACCGTGTTTTCGAGGAAAACGGGGTGACCAAGCGGGCGTTTCTCGAATATGGCGCCGAGCATGCCGGGGCGATTGAGGCATGGCTCAATGAGAACCCTTCGGTGGCTCGCCGGTTCAGTGACCTGAAAGCGCGCCGGTCCAGCCTGTCGAAACAGATCAAAGCGCTTAAGGAGGAGTGAGGATGATGACCGGACGTGCGATGGCCCAGAAACTGGCTACTGCTCTCTCAGGGCTTGCTCTGGTTCTGGTCGTGCTGGCGGCCAACCCGGCCCTGGCCTACCACTTCCCGTGGGACCAGAACCACGATACGACTGAACCGGAAGAAAACGAGGATCCTCCCGGGACCTGCGAGAGTGATCAATGCGATCCCTGCGGGGATGAGAGTATGGGGTCTCCGGTCTACATCCCGACCGGGCACTTCGTCTGGAGCGATACCGATGTCGGCCTGCCCGGGCGCCCCCAGCTTGGGGTGAGTCGCACCTATAATTCCCATGATCCTCGGGATGGCTTGTTCGGCAACGGCTGGTCCGCCAACTGTGAAGTGTCCGTTTTTGAAACTGTCACGGTTGACGAGGACAGTGGCGAGCCGAAAAAGCAGTACATCGTCCTGCTGCCGAACGGTAAGCGCTACGAGTACAGCGTGGATGACAGCGGCAACGTCCAGACTCCGGACGCCCGCTACGATCAGTTGGTGCCCCGGGATGACGGCACCCTCCGCCTTGAGCAGCCTGATGGGAGTTATCGGGTATTCGAGTCCACCGGTCCTCTCATCAGGAAGGTGGACCGCAACGGCAATACCATCCATTACGAGTACGATGACCAGCAGCGCCTGACCCGGATGGCCGATGACCACGGGCGCTTCCTGGAGCTGACCTATAACGCAGCGGGTCGTGTCGCCACGGTTAAGGATCATGGCGGCCGCCAGTGGCAGTACCGTTACGATGACACCGGCAACCTCGTTGGCGTAACAAACCCGGAAGGCGGCGAACGCCGCTATGAATACGAAAGCTACACCAACAATGCCGACGGCCAGACGTACCAGCAGCTGGTGCGCGTAACGGATGCCAGCGGTGTGGACGTGGTGAATGTCACCTATGACCGTTCCCGCGTCACCGAGTACACCCAGGGCGAGAATCGCTATTCTTACAGCCATGATGCGTCCAACCAGGAAGTGGTCAAAACCGACAGCACCGGTGCCCGCTGGACCTATGACTACAATGACGATCAGGTCATTACCCGTATCGCTGTGGAAAATGGCGATGGTGGAACCGACGTCACCTCGTACACCTATGACGACAATGGCAACCGCACCCAGGTGAATGATGCGGCCGGCCAGCAATGGTCGTACGACTACGACGACCAGGGCCGGTTGCTCAGTGAAACCAATCCCCAGGGCGAAACAACCACCTACGATTACGACGGCAACAAGCCCTGGCCCATCACGGTCACCAGCCCGAGCGGTCGCACCACCGGGATGACCTATGACGACCGCGGGAATGTCCTGACGACCACCGATCCCATGGGCAACACCGTGACCATGGAGTGGAACGACCAGGGGGATCTAGTAACGCTTACGGACGCGCTCGGGCGCAGCACCTCGTTCAGTTACAACAATGCCGGCCTGATCACGGGCGTGACCGATGCCGAGGGGCGGACCCGGCGCCTTGAATACGATGAGCTGGGCCGGCAGGTCAGCCTGACCCGACCCGGCGGTGAAACACAACGCTGGGAGTATGACGCACTGGGCCGCGTGATCTCCGTGATCAACGGGCTGGGCTACAGCACCGGCTTCAGCTATGACGCCGTGGGGCGGCTCCAGCAGCTGACCGACTGGGCCGGCAATACCACCACGTTTGACTACGACCAGTTCGGCCGCCGGGTGGAGAAGCATCGCCCGGATGGCCAGGCGCTCAAATACAGCTATAACGCCGCCAACAATGTGGTTGCCAGGACACGGCCGGATGGCACCCGTATTGAGTACGACTACGACAGGAAACAGCGGCTGCAGCAGGTCACCCTGCCCAACGAGACGTACCAATATAGCTACAGTGCCCGGGACCGTGTTACCGAGGTGACCCAGTCCAGCAATGGCTGGACCAGCGAGTACGACTACGATGCGGCCGGGCGGCTGGTTTCCGCCACCCACAACGGCCATAGCATCGCGCTTGAGCGCAACACGGAGGGCGAGGTCACCACCCGCACGGTGGCCGGGGAAACCCATCAGCTGCAGCGTAACGAGCGCGGCCAGGTTACCGCCGTTCAGACCCCGGCGGGCGATTACAGCCTCAGCTACGACAGCGCTGGCCAGCTGACCCAGCTGGACTACCCCGGCGGCAGTGCCAGCATGGGCTACAACGCCTCCGGCGAATACACCAGCCAGCAGTTCGGCGACAGCCAGGGCACGGCGTTCAATTATGCGCGTGACGCCAATGGCCGGGTCAGCCAGCGCCAGGGCGAAGGCGCGGACTGGTTCTATAACTACGACGACGCCAACCGCCTTAGCTCGGCCACCCGTGGGGAGGAGACCCATGACTTCCAGCTGGATGCCAATGGCAACCGCCTGGAGGAGGGCCAGCAATACGACGCCTTCAACAAGCTCCTTGCCAGCGCTGATGTCGAGTACGAGCACGACGCCAACGGCAACCGCATCCGCAAGACCAACACGCAAACGGGCGCTGTTACCCAATACGAGTACGATGCGCGCAACCGGCTGACCGGCGCCGAACACTACCCGGAAGAAGCGGACAGCCCCGCCTGGACGGCGAGCTACGCCTACGACGCCGCCAACCGGCGCATTGCCAAGACGGTTACCGGTGAGATCGAGCGCGAGGTTGAGTACCTGTGGTTCGGCGACCGCCTTGTGGCGGAGTACCACGACGGGGCGAGCACGCCCACCAAACGCTACCGGTACTCACAGACCGGCGTCGTGCCGCTGAGCTACAGCGATGCCAATGGCGACTACAGCGTCCACAGCGACGCGCTGGCCACACCGAAGGCGCTGACCAACAGCAATGGCACCACGGTCTGGAGCGCGGTGCTGGGCCCCTACGGGCAGCCCACGGAGAACCAGGACGTTGATGGCGACGGCCAGCAGGTGGCGTTCAACCTGCGCTTCCCCGGCCAGTACCACGACCGGGAAACGGGGCTACACTACAACCGTAACCGCACCTACGACCCGGTGACGGGGCGGTACCTGCAGAGCGACCCCATTGGTCTGGGCGGCGGGGCCAACGCCTACCGCTATGCCAATGCGAATCCGGTTAACCTGGCGGACCCCAATGGAACGATCGCCTGTGGCGGGCTGTGTATTGGGGCGGCGGTTCTGGGCGCCGCGGACATGGCGCTGTCGGTGTATGATGCCTACCAGACCTATAATACGCTGTCGGATGAGTGCGCCAGCGCGGGCGACAAGTCGATGGCGGTGGCGGCACTGGGTGCGGGTCTGGTGCTGCCCGGTAGCTATGGCTGGGTGGATGATGCTGCTGAGGGGGTTGCTAGAAAGGTAGATCTGGACCATCCAGGATCTTATACGAATATTCACGCTAGCGGTAAAACGTATGTCGGTAAGGGATCCAGAAAACGTTCTCAAGCGTCCGGCCGCAGAGAGGCAAATAGGAACAATGATCCTCACGTAGCCACTGATTGGACCCCTGCAAACAGCAGTAGGGAAGCATACAAGCAAGAGTCTCGCCGCCTTGATGCGGAGGGTGGCCCTAACAGTTCTACCAACTATAATAGGATTGAGCAGCCAGGTAAGAGATACCGTCAACAGGATGGGGAGTTGTAGATGGCGCAAGACGCGGTTACTGATGCAATAAGATCTCTTTATAAAGATTTAGAAAGCTTGTCGCAAAAGTATGAGGAACTCATGGATACTGATATTCGTGAGTCTCTCCATATTGTGCTTAACTATTTCTTTGTCTGGGGGAAAGGGTTAGACCAGCTTCCTATTTCGTATGGGATGTTCTCTTTAGAAGGAGATCAAGCTGTAGCAAGTGTAGTTAATAAATTTTTGTCTTCTGTTCGTTCAGTGCCTGAAATAGATAAAATTCCTCTTGGAACGGAAAGGCTGGCACTGCTTCAAGATCCAGAAATAGTAACTCCTGGGGGATGCCTATATGATGAGTTTATTGGCCATTCTGATGAACCATTGTCGCCTGATAATCTGCCAGACGATCTGTTTCAGGAAGGTGAGTATGATGAGTAGAGACTTCTCGGTTAGGTTAGGAGGGTAGATGGGCCAATTCCCTGATGACGAAACTGGCGATGCCTTAAATCAATTTCAGGAAAATGGGTTTGATTTGTCTAAACCCATGGAGGTTGACTTTTTTGTTGCAGTGCCTTCAAAAAGCTCAGGTGAGTATGTGGCTGTAAAAGCTGAAGAAGCTGGTTTTTCGGTCTCTGTTGAGCAAGATGTCGAGACAGGTGAATGGACCTGTTACTGTACGAAAAAGATACTCCCAGAATATTCTGAGATCGTGAAGCTGGAGAAACAGCTTGACAAAATGGCTGGTCTATATGGGGGGTATGCTGATGGGTTTGGTTCTTTTGGGAACTCCTGAGTTCAAATAATAATTGAAGCACTTTGATCTAGTTGGGTTCAGAAAGGAAAGCTCCCAGTAATTAGGGGGTAGTCTTTTAGATAGATTAAAGGATAAATTACAGTGAGTAAGCCACGGAAGGTGGATGCCTGAGACGTACCGCTTCGTTCTGGCCTTAAAGGTGAGGGAATGGGTGAAATGATTGATATCATATTGGCTGCGGTGGTTGTCTTAGTGATCGTGACGGCCATCTACAGGGTATTACCTCACCGAGAGCTTGGAGACAAAAAGCCGTCGTTGGCATTTTTCCCAAAGTATCAGAATCAAGTACCCCATCCTGGCTCTGATGACGAAACAGAGCAGATCATGTCCTCCCTGGGATTTAAGAAGCGTAGAAGTCTAGG
Organism: Halovibrio salipaludis; assembly: GCF_002286965.1. Lineage (GTDB taxonomy): Bacteria > Pseudomonadota > Gammaproteobacteria > Pseudomonadales > Oleiphilaceae > Halospina > Halospina salipaludis. The sequence continues at coordinate 66,262 of NZ_NSKD01000011.1, forward strand.
TGGTGTAACGGAGTATTCGCGGGGCTCTGTTATTGGCGACCTATCGATTCAGCTCAGCAAGGTAAAAGTTGTTTTCCATCCAATCAGTAATGGAATGCTTCCGTACACCGTAGAAGCCGCCTGGGTTGCTGCATTTGATACGGGCGATCATTGGCAGTTTACGAAAGAGTTGGGCGATAAGCTCAAGAGTGAGTAACTGTTATTCTTCTGGCAATCTTTCGCGTCGATCTGACCATTAGCCTGATCTGGATAGTTCTTTAAAAATTAAGGTACATCCTTGGCTTTTCCCGGCCATACGCTAATGGCCGGGTCAGCCAGCGCCAGGGCGAAGGCGCGGACTGGTCCTATAACTACGACGACGCCAACCGTCTTACCTCGGCCACCCATGGGGAGGAGACCCATGACTTCCAGCTGGATGCCAACGGCAACCGCCTGGAGGCCGGCCAGCAATACGACGCCTTCAACAAGCTGCTTGCCAGCGCCGATGTCGAGTACGAGCACGATGCCAACGGCAACCGCATCCGTAAGACCAACATGCAAACGGGCGCTGTTACCGAATACGAGTACGATGCGCGCAACCGGCTGACCGGCGCCGAACACTACCCGGATGGAGCGGACAGCCCCGCCTGGACGGCGGACTACGCCTACGACACCGCCAACCGGCGCATTGCCAAGACCGTCACGGGTGAGATCGAGCGCAACGTCGAATACCTTTGGTCCGGCAACCGCCTTTTGGCCGAATACCACGACGGGGCGAGCACGCCCACCAGGCGCTACCGCTATACCGACACCGGCTTCGCGCCGCTGAGCTACAGCGAGGGGGGGACGCACTACAGCGTTCACAGTGATTACCTGGACACCCCGAAAGCGCTGGTCAACAGCAATGGCACCACCGTCTGGAACACGGTGCTGAGCCCCTACGGCCAGTCCACGGCGAATCAGGACGTTGACGGCGACGGCCAGCAAGTGGCGTTCAACCTGCGCTTCCCGGGCCAGTACCATGACCGTGAGACAGGGCTGTATTACAACCGCAACCGGACCTACGACCCGGCGACAGGGCGCTACATCCAGAGTGATCCGATCGGCGTCACGGGTGGGCTCAATACCTATGCCTATGCCGCGAATAACCCAACGACCTTTACCGATTCCCGGGGTAAGCGTTCATTCTAAGACACCCTGCCACTCCAGCGAATAGCGCCCTACAGTAGCCTCAAATTCTCCAATACGAGGTTACTACTCCCATGAGCAAACGCCGCACTCCCGAACAATGGCAGGCCCTGGTCGATCAACAGCGAGACAGCGGCTTGTCAGCCATGCAGTTCTGCAAGCAGCAGAGCATCGGCTATGCCAGCTTCTGCAACTGGCGCAAGCGCCTGTCTGATGCGCAGGCTGGCGAGTCCGC
>NZ_NSKD01000012.1 GCF_002286965.1 Halovibrio salipaludis
TCGGAGTCGTCCAGCAGATCCCGCTCCTGGGCCCAGTCAAGCAGCTCCTCTCGCTGGTGACCGAGCAGCATTTCAATGTCCTGGAGTTCGTCCGGGTCCGACTTTCGGATGGCATCGTTGATGCGCTTGCGTGCCGGCTCGGTCTCACGGGCCACGCGCAGGGCATGAAGGATGCGGCCGACCGGGTCTTCCGGATTCTCGGTGTGATAGACACCGCGCGGAATCCGCTCCTTGGCGCCGCCTTCCTTCACGATGCTCAGCGCCACACGCTGCCCCAGCTCGTCGTCTGGCTGGCGCAGCCGCACGCCCAGCGGGAATACCAGCACCTTCAGCGGCCAGCGCAGGGCCCTGACCGGGAAGTTGGTCACGGCCGCGTAGAGCGCTGTCTGGATATCGTAGAGAGAGCGCTGCAGACTCCACTCGACCACATCCCGCATCTCCTCGTTATAGCCCTCCTCATGCCACTGCTTGATGGAGGCGGAGGCGTAATAGAGCCCGACCAGCGCATCCGTCATGCGCCCGGTGAACCGCTGGCGCCCCTTGAGACTGCCCCCGAGGGTCAGCAGGCCCACGTCGGTCAGCACCGAGAAGGCGGATGCGAACCGCGACAGCTGCTGGTAGTAGCGCCGCAGCCCACCCTCGCTGGGTGTTGGCTGCACAAGGCCACCGGTCAGCCCCAGAACCAGGGAGCGCAGTACGTTCCGGCTGGTATGGGCGATGTGGGCGAAAAAGACGCCGTCGAACTTCTGCACCGCCTTGCCGGAATCCTCCATGCCCGCGGCTTCGATCTCCTGCACGATGTAGGGATGGCAGCGGATCGCGCCCTGGCCGAAGACCATCAGGCTGCGGGTCAGGATGTTCGCCCCCTCGACCGTGATGGCGATGGGAATGGCCTGATAGATCCGGGCCAGGAAGTTACGCGGCCCCTTGATGACGCCACGCCCGGCCACGACGTCCATGGCGTTGGTCACGACCTTGCGCATCAGATCCGTGTTGCGGTACTTGAGCAGCGCGGACGGCACCGAGGGCTTCACGCCGCGATCCAGCATGCCCGAGGTGAAGAGCCTGGCGCTGTCCATCATCCAGGTGTAACCGGCCATGGGCTCCAGCGCTTCCTGGACCCCTTCGAAGTCGCTGATGGAGCGGCCGAACTGCTCACGCACGGAGGCGTAGGAGCCGGTGGTCAGGCAGGCCATCTTGCCGCCGCTGGTACCGAGCGCCGGCAGTGAGATGGAGCGCCCGATGGACAGGCACTCCAGCAGCATGCGCCAGCCCTGGCCGATCATCTCGCGCCCGCCAATGACCTGCTCCAGCGGGATGAACACATCCTCGCCCCAGGTCGGCCCATTCATGAAGACGGTGTTCATGGGCAGGTGGCGCGGGCCGTGGTTCACACCCTCGGTGTCCGCCGGCACCATCACCGTGGTCACGCCCAGGTCGTGCTCCTCACCCAGCAGGTGGTCCGGGTCATAGACCTTGATCGCCAGGCCGATCAGCGTGGCCACCGGCGCCAGCGTGATATAGCGCTTGTTCCAGGTCACCTTCATGCCGAGCACTTCCTTGCCGTTCCAGTAGCCCCGGCAGATCACGCCCCGGTCCGGAATGGCGCCGGCATCCGAACCCGCAACGGGCGATGTCAGGGCAAAACAGGGCACTTCGTCGCCCTTCGCCAGGCGAGGCAGGTAGTACTGCTTCTGCTCATCCGTACCGTAATAGGTGATCAGCTCCCCCGGGCCCAGGGAGTTCGGGACCATCACGGTGACCGCCGCGGAGACACCCCTGGAGGCGATCTTCATGACCACCTCGGAATGCGCGGTGTTCGAGAACCCGAGCCCGCCGTGCTCCTTGTCGATCACCAGGCCGAAGAAGCCCTTCTCCCGGATGAACTTCCAGGCTTCCTCCGGCAGGTCGTAGCGCTCATTGGTGATGGACCAGTCGTCCAGCATGGCGCAGAGCTCGTCCACGGGGCCGTCGATGAAGGCCCGCTCTTCTTCAGTCAGCTTCGGGTGCGGCAGCTCCAGGAGGTGGTTCCAGTCCGGCCGGCCGGAGAACAGCTGACCGTCCCAGTCCACGCTGCCAGCGTTGAGGGCCTGCTGTTCCGTGTCGGAGAGCGTGGGCAGCATGCCGCGGACCATGCCCAGAAGGGGGCTGCTGATGAGGCTGCGCCGCAGAGGTGATGGGATGATGACCACCAGCGTGCCCAGGAGCAGCACGGTTCCGATGAAGACACTCAGCCAGTGCCAGCTGTCCAGCCAGAAGCCGATGCCCGTGGCAACGACAAGCCCGATGGTACCGAGCCACCAGTTCGCCCCGAGATAGAGCAGAACCAGCCCGGCAAGCAGCAGTAAAAGAACACTCATGGTCACCTCCTTTTTATCCGTATACCGCACCCTTGCGGTGGATAAGACCCACCATAAGCCGATCCCGGCACCTGTAAAAGGACTTTTATCAACATCCTGCTTAACCTCGCCGGGTGTTGCGCACTAGAATGGCCCCACAGTAGTAAAGGAAAGGATTTCTCCCCATGGCATGGTACGCCTTACAGCACAAACCCGCGCAGGCGGCTCGCGCACTGGCCAACCTGGAGAACCAGGGCATCGAGTGTTTCTTCCCCGAGATTGACGTGGAAACCATCCAGCAGGGCAAGCGCCGGATGCGCCGGGAGCCCCTGTTCCGGGGGTACCTGTTCATCAACCTGGAGCTGACCGACCCGGTCTGGCACAAACTCCGCTCCACTCGTGGCGTGGTGCGGGTTGTGAGCTTTGGCAACCGGCCGGCGCCCATTGCCGACGAGGTCATCGAGGGGATCCGGGAAGGACTGGAATCCGCGGCCGAGGCCGGCGGCATCCACAAGGGGGATAAGCTGGAGATTCTGGAAGGGCCCTTCCGGGGCCTGAACGCCGTCTTCCAGGAATACGACGGGGAAACCCGCGCAATGGTGCTGATCGATTTCCTGCAGAAGCAGCACCGTGTGTCCATGGACCTGGACCAGGTGCGCCCGGGCTAGATCGGGTTATCTAGGCGGTCACGCTGCGCCCGCCATCCACATTCAGCACCTGCCCGGTTACATAGGGCGCATCGCAGGCCAGCCAGGCAACGGCGCCGGCAATGTCATCCACTTCGCCGGTACGGTGCAGCGGAACCTGCTTCAGGATCGCCTGCCGTTCCTCTTCCGGCATGGCACCGCCACCCTCGCCTTCCGGCCACAGGATGGCGCCCGGCGCCACGCCATTGGCCCGCACCAGCGGCGCCATGTCCCTGGCCCAGGAGCGCGTCAGCGATGCCAGGGCTGCCTTGGTAGCACAGTAGACCGGGTGATCCGCCAGCGGGCGCTCAGCATGAACGTCGATCAGGTTGATGATGCAGCCATGCTGCAGCCTGAGTTCCTCCGCGAGCGCCTCAACCAGCAATACAGGGGCGCGCAGGTTGGTGTCCACCAGGCGCCCCCACTGCTCCATGCTCAACTCCCCCACGGGGGTGGGGAAGAACTCGGACGCATTGTTCACCAGCACATCCAGCCGCGACCAGTATTCCCGTGCCTCGCGCGCCAGTGCGTGCACCGCGTCCGGGTCCCGCAAGTCCGCCTGCAGTGCCACGGCGGAGCCGGCACGCTCGGCATTCAGGTCCGCCACCAGCGCTTCCGCATCATGGGCCCGGCCGCGGTAATGCACCACCACCCGGTATCCCCTGGCATGCAGGGCTCTTGCCGTGGCCGCGCCCAGCCGCCTGGCCGAGCCTGTCACCAGGGCCACTCCGCCGTGCTCATTCATCGTCCACCCCTCCATCAACCACCTGTTCAATCGCCTGTCGCCGGCGGGCCGCAATGGCCTCACCCAGCGCCCTGCCATGGTAGCCTTCCTTCATCAGGGCCTTGGGATCCACGGCCGCGGCCCCGGAACGGGCTTCGCGCACCCGATCCGCCGCCAGTCCATCCAGTCCACAGGCCTCCATCACCATCAGCAACTGCTCGAAGCGTTCCGGGCGCCGCCAGGCATCCGCCTTTTCCAGAAGCTTCTCCACCCAGTCCACGCTCAATGGTTTCGGCCAGCGGGGCAGCGCCGCCGAACTCACGGCAATGTCCCGGCAGCTGTTGGGCACCCGCAAGCGTTCACTGAAAGCCTGTGCGGTGTCCGCGTCCAGCGGCGCGACCAGGGCGCCAAAGCGCACCTCGGTGGCATCACTGATGCCCACCGCGCGCACCAGGGAAGCCAGGCCCCTTTCCAGCACCTCTTCCGGGGAGGCGATTTCCGGCATCACCACAGCCAGGGCGCCGCAGGCATCCAACACCTCAAAGAAGACCCTGGGGTGCGCCTCGTGAAGGGCCCGCCGTGTTTCCTGCCAGACGCGTTCGGGAACCAGGTGGTCGACTTCACCCTCCGCCACCATGGAGCGCATCAGGGCCATGGTCTCCTCCGCCACCTCGAACCCCAGGGGCGCGAGGCGCGCGGCGAAACGGGCGGTACGCAGGATGCGCAGCGGGTCCTCGGCAAAGGCCGGCGAGACGTGGCGCAGAACCCGGTCAGCAAGATCCCGTTCACCGCCGAAGGGATCCACCAGATGCCCCTCCGCATCACGAGCCATGGCGTTGACGGTCAGATCCCGGCGCTTCAGGTCTTCCTCGAGGGTGACGTCCGGTGCGCTGTGCACCTCAAAGCCGTGGTAGCCATGGCCGCTCTTGCGCTCGGTTCGGGCCAGCGCGTATTCCTCATGGGTCTCGGGGTGCAGGAAGACGGGAAAGTCCGCCCCCACCTGCTTGTACCCGGCCGCCAGCATCTGTTCCGGGGTAGCGCCAACCACCACCCAGTCCCGGTCCTTCACTGCCTGGCCCAGAAGCCAGTCGCGCACCGCGCCGCCCACTTCGTAGACCTGCATCAGATGCCTCCCTCAAAACCGAGCTGCCGCCAGGCCTCATAGACCACCACGGCCACCGCGTTGGAGAGATTCAGGCTGCGCCGCTCCGGCACCATCGGCAGGCGCATCACCTGTCCCTGCGGCAGACCGGCCAGCACATCGTCCGGAAGGCCGCGCGTCTCGGGCCCGAACATCAGGGTATCCCCCGGCTGGTAGGCCACCTGGTGATGGCCACTCGTGCCCTTTGTGGAAACCCCGAAAAGCCGCCCTTCACGCACCGGGCCCGCTTCCAGGAACGTGCTGTAATCCGGGTGGACCTCCACGCTGGCATACTCCCGGTAATCCAGCCCGGCCCGTTTCATGCGCCGGTCATCCAGCCGGAACCCCAGGGGCCGGATCAGGTGCAGCCGGCAGCCGGTACTGGCCGCCAGCCGCATGATGTTGCCTGTATTGGGCGGGATCTCCGGCTCGTAAAGCGCGATATTGAGCATTCAGCGCTCAACGGCCAGGGCCACGCCCATACCACCGCCGATGCACAGGGTTGCCAGACCCCGCTGTGCCTCGCGCCGGCGCATCTCATGCAGCAGGGTCACCAGGATGCGGCAGCCGGAGGCGCCGATCGGATGGCCCAGAGCAATGGCGCCGCCGTTAACGTTCACACGCTCCTTGTCCCAGCCAAGATCCCGGTTCACGGCAATGGCCTGGGCGGCAAACGCCTCATTGGCCTCCACCAGCTCCAGCTGGTCGATGCCCCAGCCCGCGCGTTCCAGTGCGCGGCGGGTCGCCGGAATGGGCCCGGTCCCCATGATCTCCGGCGCCACGCCGGCATTGGCGTAACCCCGGATGGTGGCCAGCGGCTCCAGGCCCAGCTCCTGGGCCTTTTCGGCGGAACAGACCACCACGGCGGCGGCACCGTCGTTCAGTGCCGACGCATTGCCCGGGGTCACGCCACCGTCCTTCTGGAACGCCGGCTTGAGAGCGGAAAGCCCCTCGGCGGTCACCCCCGGGCGGGGGTTCTCATCGGTATCCACCACCTTGGGGTCGCCCTTGCGCTGGGGGATGCTCACCGGAACGATCTCATCACTGAAGCGCCCGGCGTTGATGGCGGCCTCGGCCTTCTGCTGGGAGGCGGCGGCAAACTCGTCCTGCTCCTGGCGGGTGATGCTGTATTCGCGGGCGATGTTCTCGGCGGTCACGCCCATGTGGTAGTCATTGAAGGCATCCCAGAGACCGTCCTGGATCATGGAGTCGATCAGCTGCCAGTGGCCCATCTTCTGGCCGTTACGGCTGTTCGGCAGCACGTGGGGCGCCTGGCTCATGCTCTCCTGGCCGCCGGCAATGATCAGGTCCGCGTCGCCGCACCGGATCGCCTGGGTGGCCAGGTGCAGGGACTTGAGCCCGGAACCGCAGACCTTGTTGATGGTCATGGCGGGCACAGCCTCCGTGAGCCCACCGCCGATCGCCGCCTGGCGCGCCGGGTTCTGGCCCACGCCGGCGGTCAGAACCTGCCCGAGAATCACCTCGTCCACCTGGCTCGAGGTGATGCCGGTCTCGCTAAGCAGCTGACGGATGACGGTAGCGCCGAGCTGGGCCGCGCTCTGGCCGGCGAGACCGCCGCCGAAGGTGCCCACGGCGGTACGCCGGGCCGCGGCTATGACAACATCACGCATGGTTGAATGCTCCTGTTTCCCTGTTTTGCAGACCAGTTTACCAGATGCCGGGCCGCTTCGACCCAGATGCGGCATTGCACCGGTCCTAGTGACTGGATGAGAATAAACACCTTTCGATTTCCAGCAGCTGTTGAGGAAGGATCCAACGTGAGCGACCACATTGTCTGGCACGACCACAAGATCTCGCGTACCGAGCGCGCCAGCATCAAGCACCAGCATCCATGTCTGCTGTGGTTCACCGGCCTCTCGGGGTCCGGCAAGTCCACCATTGCCAACGCGCTGGACGTCGCGCTCTACCATGAGGGCTACCACACCTTCCTGCTGGACGGTGACAACGTCCGCCATGGCCTGAACCGGGATCTGGGCTTCTCCAATGAGGACCGGGTGGAGAACATCCGCCGCATCGGCGAGGTCAGCAAGCTGTTCGCGGATGCCGGGCTGATCGTGCTCAGTGCCTTCATTTCCCCCTTCGCCAGCGACCGGCGACTGGTGCGCAACATGTTCCCCGCCGGTGAGTTCATCGAGGTCTTCATGGACACGCCGCTGGCCACCTGCGAGGAACGCGACCCCAAGGGCCTGTACCGCAAGGCGCGCAGCGGCGAGATCCATGACTTCACCGGGATCGACTCCCCCTATGAAGCGCCGGCGCACCCGGAGATCACACTGGACACCTCCAACCTGAGCGTCGATGCCTGCGTGGAGAACCTGCTCTGCTACCTGAAGGAACGCGACCTGCTCAAACCCGGGGGTGATGCCTGACCGTCATGGACTGGGAAGCGGCGTTCACCCTGGCCACACTGGTCACGGTTCTGGGGACCCTGATCTTCACCCGGCTCTCCGCCGACCTGGTGCTGATGACGGCAATGGCCGTCATGCTGATCCTGGGCATCCTGTCCCCGGCGGAAGCACTGGCAGGCTTCTCGAACCCGGGGGTGATCACCATCGCCACCCTCTACGTGGTCGCCGCCGGACTCAAGGAAACCGGCGCCATCCAGTGGCTGGCCCGCCACCTGCTCGGTCACCCCAAGGGCACCTGGCGCGCCCAGGCTCGGCTGGTGGCGCCGACCGGCCTGATGAGCGCCTTCATGAACAACACCGCCGTGGTGGCCATGTTCATCCCGGCGGTCCAGGACTGGGCCCAGCGGCTGGGCATTCCGGCCTCCCGGCTGCTGCTCCCCCTGAGCTACGCCGCCATTCTGGGGGGTACCTGCACGCTCATCGGCACCAGCACCAACCTGGTGGTGGACGGCCTGCTGCAATCGCGCCTCGACATCCAGCTGGGTCTTTTTGAACTGGCCTGGGTGGGGGTGCCACTGCTGCTGATCGGTGGCACCTTCCTGGTCCTGTTCGCCAACCGTATGCTGCCGGACCGCGGCGGCGTCACCGAGGACCTGGACGCCGTACGCGAATACGGTGTGGAGGTGGAGGTGGACGAAAAGGGCCCCCTCACCGGCAGGACCGTTGCCGAGGCCGGCCTGCGCGCCCTGAACTACGGCTACCTGACGGAGATCGAACGTGACGGTCACCTGATCTCACCGGTGGAACCGGACCGGGACCTTCGGGGCGGAGACCGGCTCTATTTCGTGGGGGCTCCGGAGTGCGCCAGTGAGCTGCGGCGCATCCAGGGGCTGATACCGGCCAACGCCAATGTCCAGAAGCTGGAACTGGCCAACCATCAGCGCTGCCTGGTGGAAGTCGTCCTCGGCCAGGAATTCGCCGGGCTCGGGCAGACAGTGCGAGAGAGCCGCTTCCGTTCCCGCTTCAACGCCGCCATCCTCTCGGTCTCGCGCGAGGGCAAGCGGGTCAACGGCAAGCTGGGCGATATCCGCCTGCGCATGGGCGACACCCTGTTGCTGGAAGCCAGCCACGAGTTCGTGGAACAGTACCGCTTCCGCCGCGACTTCCTGCTGGTCAGCGCCCTCAACGACTCCACACCGCCTGACTTCAGCCGTGCGCCGGCAGCCCTGGGCATCCTTGCCGGCATGGTGGCCTTCAGTGCCAGCGGCCTGCTCAGCATCATGGAGGCCGCCTTCCTCGCCGGCGGTGCCATGATCCTGTTCGGCTGCACCAGTGCCTCCCGTGCGCGGCGCAGCCTGGACCTGCCGGTGCTGGTGATCATCGCCTCGTCCTTTGCGCTGGGCAACGCCATGGACCAGACCGGCGCGGCCCAGTGGGTGGCCGGCAGCCTGCTTGGCAACAGTGATATCTCACCCTGGATGGCCCTGGCCATCATCTATCTGCTGACCGCCCTGTTCACCGAGGTCATCACCAACAATGCCGCCGCCGTACTCATGTTCCCCATCGCCCTGGCGATCTCCGAGCAGCTCGGGGTGAACTTCCTGCCCTTCGCCATCGCGGTGATGTTCGCCGCCAGCGCCAGCTTCATCACCCCTCTGGGCTACCAGACCAACCTCATGGTCTACGGCCCCGGTCGCTACCGGTTCACGGACTACATGCGCATGGGGATTCCGCTGAGTCTGCTGGTGGCCGCCACCGCCATCACGCTGATTCCGCAGATCTGGAGCTTCCAGGGGTAACGGCCTTTACCCCCGCTCCTCCCCGTAGGCAAAGCGCCGCCACAGCCATTCGGCGAGGCCGGTCCGCCAGCGCCGCAGCCAGAGGGGCGCGACCACCAGCAGCATAAGCCAGACCGCCAGAATGAACTGCAGCTGCACCAGCCGGGGCGTGGCCTCAAAACGTTCGCCGGTGTAGAAGAACGCCGTGCCCAGCACCGAACACAGCAGATAGGCACTGAGCGCCAGTTTGCCCAGGGCCCTCAGGCGCTCCAGAAGTCCGCTGAAAAGGCCACGCTGAAGCGCCAGCATCACCAGGGAGCCCCAACCCAGCGCCACCAGCGGGCCGCCCCAGATATTGAACTGGCGGCCGGCGTAGAGTGACTCCGCCATGCGCCACTCGTGGCTCATGTTGTAGAGCACACCCCACTGGCACAGGGGAATACCGATACCGAACCCCAGCAGCGCCAGCCGCCGGTAGGGCGACTCCGGCCAGTGACCGGAAAAGAATCCACCCCGGTAAAGCGCCATGCCCACCAGCATGAGCGCCAGCACACGCCAGCCCGACTCGGTCAGCAGCATGCTCGGCCAGCTCTCGAACAGCACCATGAGCCGGTGCTCGAACTGGGCAAGCCAGCCACCACGATAGGCCTGGATCTCCTGCTGGACGAGCGCGGAATCCGCACTCCAGAACTGTTGCCTGAAGGACTCATACTCCCCCGCGGGGAGCCAGTTGAGGAGGCCGGTCATCAAGAGGGCGAACCCGAAAGGCACCAGATAGAACAGCAGCGCCCAGCCCAGCAGACGTGTCGGCGGCAGATGCCGGAAGCGCGCGGCGACCAGCCCCACCACGGCGTACAGCAGCAGGATGTCGCCGTACCAGATGAAGACCAGGTGCCCCAGCCCGATGAGAGCCAGCGCCCCCATACGTCGCCGCAGAACCCGGTCCACCTTCCCCCCTTCAGCGCCGAGCCGCTCCCCCTGGATCACCAGCCCCGCCCCGAAAAGCGCGGCCAGCAGCGGCATGAAGCTGTACTCGAACAGCAGATGGGAAACAAACCAGACCCAGAATTCCACCCCCTCGAAGCCGCCCATCACCCCGGGGTTCAGCTGGGCGGTGGAGACTTCGGCAAAGGCCCGGACGTTGATCACGAGGATGCCCAGTATGGCGAATCCACGCAGTACATCGAGGCTGGCTAGGCGTTCCGGGCGTTGAGACATGCCCCAATTCTGATGTGCGCGCACCCACTGTCAAATATTTCCCGCCCAGGACAGTATCGGGTACCCTTCCTGCATGCTGCTCACCAAAATCATCGCCGCCCTGCTCAGCCCCCTGCCCCTGGTTGGTCTCATCCTGCTGGCGGCCTGGGGCCTGCGCCTCCTTAAACGGACCCGGCTGGCCGTTACGGCGGCCTGCATGGCCGGAATCCTGTTCCTGGTATTCTCTGTTGAACCACTGGCCCGCTGGCTGATCCTGCCCCTGGAGTCCCGTTATGAGCCCATCACCCAGCCGCAGGCCTTCACCAATGTCCGCTGGATCCTGGTTCTGGGTTCCAGTGCCTCGGAGGACGCGGATGCTCCGCCCACGACCCGCCTCAGCGGCGTCGCCAGCCTCCGCCTTGCGGAAGGGCTGCGGCTTCAGAACGCCCTTCCGGAAAGCACCCTGATCCTCTCCGGCGGCAGTGTCTTCGGGGATGCCCCCAGTGCCACGGTCATGAGTCGCGCGGCGGTCGAGATGGGCGCGGACCCGGAGCGCCTGCGTATCCACCCCAACCCACTGAACACCCGCCAGGAGGCCGAGTTCATGCGGGAGGCCGTGGGTGAGGCGCCCTTCCTGCTGGTCACCTCAGCCTCGCACATGCCCCGGGCCATGATGCTCAACCGCAAGGCAGGCCTGAACCCCATTCCCGCACCAACGGCCCGGCGCGCCGCAGGCACCGCGCTGAAGTCCGATCCCGCTTTCTGGTTACCCTCGGCAGGTGCCCTGGAGATGAGCGAGCGCGCGATCCACGAGTACCTCGGCATTGCCTGGGCCTGGATGGGGGGTCATATCTGACATGCCATACCTAGATGCGAGGAAGCCTTTGTGGAGCCAGGGCGGCTCCTATCCGATCAGCCCCATAGGCAGCGGCCCCAGGACTAGAATGGGCCGTTGGCGTGAGACGTCGTCCCGGCTTCCCGCGGCTTTGGTCGCCCTGGGCCTGGGTGCCCTGAGCGTCCCAGGCCAGGCCGAGCGTGTTTTCCCGGCAGAAGCCATCGCCAGGTGGGAGCATCACAGCTTCACCGGCGAAACGGATTACGAACTGGTCACCGTTGATGGCCGCAGGGCCGTCCGCGCCACCTGCAACGGCGACTCCGCATCGGGGCTGTACCTGGAGGAACCCATTGATCTCAGCGAAACGCCCATCATTGAATGGCGCTGGCGGGTGGACTCCGTCTACAGCGATATCAACGAGCAGAGTCAGGAAGGCGACGACTTCCCCGCCCGCATCTACGCCGTCCACGAACCCACCTGGCTGCGCTGGAAAACGCGGGCCCTCAACTACGTCTGGGCCAGCGGGGAGCCGGAAGGCAGCAGCTGGCAGAATCCCTTCCAGTCCCGCGCCCGGATGGTGGCGGTGAACTCGGGACCGCCCGAGGATGGCGCCCAATGGCAGACCGTCACCCGGGACCTGCGGGCCGACTTCAGGCGCCACCACGGCGAGGTGCCGGAAGAGCTCACGGCCCTTGCCATCATGACCGACTGCGACAACCACGGCGGCAGCACCCGCGCCTGGTATGGGCGGATCCGCCTGAAGAGCTCGGACGAGCGTTTTGCGGACTGAGTCACATTCGGGCATGATGCGGTTCATGACATCATCCAATGGTAAAAGAACCCCTTCCATGCTGCGGCTTTGCGCTCTCGCCATCGCCCTTCTCGCCCTCACCGGCTGCTCCGATGAAGCCTCATTCCCCGGCGGCGGCAGTGAGTTCTATGCACAGCCGGAGTGGGCTGACTATCGCGAGCAGGCCAGCGACAACGGTTATGAACCCGGTCTCTCGGACTGGCGCCACATCCCAGAGCTCACGCCCCAGGAATCCCTGGAGGCCTGCGATGATGCCCGGAGTGCCGTGGAAAGCTGGGCGGAATCCCGGGACCTGATCGGAGCGGACCGCAGTGAGCGGCTGACAATTGATATGCGCACCCGCCAGGAAGCGGACGGCAGCGTGACAGGCCTGCTGCAGCGCTGGGGGTTCCGGGATGATGCCGTGGCGGGTGTCGACCACCGCCTCCGGCTGACGGAAACCGCCGGATGCTGGGAAGTCGAGAGGGTGGAAGCCCGCCACTACTGCCGTCGTGGGCTGGAGGACGGGCTCTGCCGCTGAGCGGCGGTCAGTGGTTCTGCTGCTCCGCCTCGCCGGCCTGTTCCTGGCGGCGGCGTTCCAGCGCCTGCTGGTAGATGGCATCGAAGTTGACCGGCGCCAGCATCAGGGGCGGAAAGCTGCCCTTGGTCACCAGCGTATCCACGGATTCCCGGGCGTAGGGGAAGAGCACGTTGGGGCAGTAGGCGCCCAGCATCTGGCCCTGGCGGTTCTCGTCGAAATTGCGCACCACGAAGATGCCCGCCTGCTGCACTTCCACAATGTAGGCGGTCTTCTCACCGATCTTCGCCGTCAGCGTCAGCTGCAGCACCACCTCGTACTGGCCTTCTCCCAGTGCGGTATGGCTGGTATTGAGGTCCATGGTGACCTCGGGCTTCCACTGCTCCTGGAAGATGGTCGGCGTGTTGGGCGCCTCGAAGGAGCTGTCCTTGATGTAGACGCGCTGCAGCGCGAACTGCGGCTGGTTCTCGTCGCCCTGCTGGCCGCCCGCGGCGCCAGCCTGTGTGTCGTTGTTCTCGGCCATTGCGTTATTCCTGTCTATTGTTACTGCACGGGCCGGCAACCCCGGCCCGCCGCGTCACCGGCGCATTCTCACTTGGTGGTGACCGGGAGATTGGCGTTGCGCCACTCCATCATGCCACCGGTCAGCCGTGCCAGCTGGAGCTCCTCACGGTTGGGAACCTCCTTCACGGCCATGCCGGAATGCTGGCCCGCCTTGTCCACGAGGATAATCAGTTTGTCCTGGTGTTTCCGGAGCTGGTTCCCACTTTCCTTAAGTTTCGCCATGGGAATGTGCTCGGCACCACGGATGTGACCCTCGGAAAACTCTTTCTTTTCACGGACATCGACCACGACGGCCTCGTCACGGTTGAGCATGAGAACCGCTTCCTGGGGTGCCACCTTGCGCCCGGCGCGGCTGCTCTCCACCCAGAAAAGCGCCAGCAGCAGCACAAAGAAGGCACTGACCAGCATCCAGTGATTGACGACAAACTCAAATAGCTGTTGGATCATTCTGCGCCACACCTGTGTCCGGGCCACGCGGCCCTGTTCGTTCAGCGGCGATTATACACAGGGCCCGGCAGCGACGACAGGTGCGCCAATGGCCGGGGCACCCGTAATCAGGTTAGAATCAGGCCCTTTCGAGGCAACCCGGAACCCGAACACATGAGTGACAGACCTCAGACAACCGCGCTCATCATCATGGACGGCTGGGGCCAGCGTGAGCCCACCGACGACAACGCCGTCAGTCTTGCCCATACCCCGGTCTGGGACCGGCTCTGGGCGGAATGCCCGCGCACGCTGCTCAACACCAGCGGCCTGGCGGTGGGCCTGCCCGAAGGCCAGATGGGCAACTCCGAGGTCGGCCATATGAACCTGGGCGCCGGCCGCGTCGTCTACCAGAGCCTGACCCGCATCAGCCGTGACATCGAGAACGGCACCCTGGCGGAGAACCCGGTGCTCGGCGGCGCCATCCGCAGCGCCATCGCCGCCGACGGTGCCGTTCACGTGATCGGCCTGCTCTCGCCCGGCGGCGTGCACAGCCACGAAGAGCACCTGTTCGCCGCCTGCCGCATGGCCATGGCACAGGGCGCGCGCTACGTCTATATCCATGCCTTCCTGGACGGCCGTGACACACCCCCGCGCAGCGCCCGCGAATCCCTGGAAAAGGCGGACCGCCTGCTGCAGGAGGCGGGCGTCGGCCGCGTGGCCTCGGTCATCGGCCGCTATTTCGCCATGGACCGGGACAACAACTGGGACCGCATCGAAAAGGCCTACAACCTGCTGACCCTGGGCGAGGCCGAGCACCGTTGTGACTCCGCCGTGGCCGCGCTGGACGCCGCCTATGAACGCGGCGAGGACGACGAGTTCGTGGCCGCCAGCGTCATCGCGGCGGAAGGCGAAGCGCCGGTCACCATTGATGATGGCGACGCGGTGCTGTTCATGAACTTCCGTGCCGACCGCGCCCGCCAGCTGGCGCACGCCTTCGTGGACCAGGAATTCACCGGCTTCGCCCGCCGCAGCGAACCGCGCCTTTCCGACTTCGTGATGCTCACGGAATACGAGGCCAACCTGGACACCAGCTGCGCCTACCCGCCCGAGTCCCTGCCCAACATGCTGGGCGAATACGCCAGCAACCAGGGCCTGAAGCAGCTGCGCATCGCGGAGACGGAAAAGTACGCCCACGTCACCTTCTTCTTCAACGGCGGCCGGGAAGAACCCTTCCCTGGGGAGGACCGCATTCTGGTGCCCTCCCCCAAGGTGGCCACCTATGACATGCAGCCGGAAATGAGTGCCCCGGAAGTCACGGACAAGCTGGTCGAGGCCATCAACAGTGGCCAGTACGACCTGGTGATCTGCAACTACGCCAACGGCGACATGGTCGGGCACACCGGCAGTATTGAGGCGGCAAGCAAGGCCGCCGAGGCGGTGGATGAAAGCGTCGGGCGAGTACTGGAAGCCCTGAAGGCCAATGGCGGCCAGGCCCTGGTGACCGCCGACCACGGCAACTGCGAACAGATGCGCGATCCGCAAACCGGCCAGGCGCACACCGCCCATACCACCCTGCCGGTCCCGCTGGTGTACGTAGGCGACCGGAAGCTCAGCCTCCGGGATGGGGGCGCGCTCTGCGACATCGCCCCGTCACTGCTGAGCCTTCTGGACCAGCAGCAGCCCGCGGAGATGACCGGCCAGACGCTGATCCAGCCCGGGGCCTGAGATGCGCCGCGTCGTTCTGGCGATGCTGCTCGGGACGGCGTTCGCGGCTCCGGCACAGGAGGATGAGCAGGCTGCCCGCGAGCGCCTTGATGAGGTAAAGGAAGCCATCGAGTCCGTATCCCACTGGCTCGAGGATGCCCGCGCCAACGAGGACGCCCACCTGACCCGTCTGCGGGAGGCCGAAGAAGCCGTGGCGCGCAGCCAGCAACGCCTCAACGAGCTCAACTCGGACATCGGCGGGCTGGATGATGAGCTCGCGCAACTGGAACAGCGCAACCGGGAGCTGGAAGCCGAAGCCGAACGCGGCCGGGAAACCCTCAGGGAAGTCGTCCGTTCCGCCTGGCGCCAGGGAGACCAGGCCGCCCTGCGGCTGTTCCTCTCACAGCAGGACCCCGGCGAGGCCGCCCGCCTGCTGGAATGGCACCAGCGCCTCGGCAATCACACCCGCCAGCAGCTGGCGGACCTGGCGGATACCATGGAGGCCCTTGAGCGTAACCGCCGGGAAACAGAGGCAACACGCGAGCAGCTGGCCTCAAAGCGCGATCAGGCCCGGGAGCAGCGCGATGAGCTCCAGCAGCGCCGCAGCGAGCGTGAACAGCGCCTCGCGGAACTGCGCCAGCGCATCAGTGAGCGCGAAAGCCGGCTGGCCTCCCTGCGCCAGGACCGTGAGCGGCTTGAGGAGCTCCTGGAGGAAATGGCAGCGTCCATCTCCAGCATTGAAGCCCCCGAAGACATCCGGCCATTTTCCGAACTGCGTGCTAGACTGCCATGGCCATTGGAAGGAACCGTCAGCAACCACTTCGGGAATGCGGTCGGTGACAGTGGCATGCAGGCCAATGGCATCCGCATCCGTGCGGACAAGGGCACGCCCGTGACAGCCGTGCACTACGGTCGCGTCGTCTTTGCCAACTGGTTGCGCGGGTTCGGGCTCATGATCATCATAGATCATGGCGACGGCTTCATGAGCCTGTACGGAAACAACGATACCCTGAGCCATTCGGCCGGCGAATGGGTCCAGGCCGGCGAGACCATCGCCCGCACCGGTAACAGTGGCGGGCGTTCCCGATCCGGTCTTTACTTTGAGATACGTCATAACGGCCAGCCGGAGAATCCCGAAGCCTGGCTCGAATAGCACTGAACAGGAACGCAGCGCCCATGCGACACAGCTCCCGGAACCCCGTCACCACTATCGCCCTCAGCCTGGTGCTGACGCTGACCGCCCTCCCTGGCGTCGCGGCCGAGCCCATGGAGGGCGATGACGACACCCCGACCCGGAACATCGATAAAGAACCCCCCGTGAACGGTCAGACCAGCGAGCTGGAAGTCCAGCTTGCGGATCCGGAGAAACAGCTTCCGCTGGATGAGCTGCGCAAGTTCACCGAGGTGTTTGAGCGCATCAAACGCGGCTACGTTGAGGAGGTCAGCGACAAGGAACTCCTGAACAAGGCCATCGACGGCATGCTTTCGGGGCTTGATCCCCACTCCGCCTACCTGAAACCCGAGGCCTTCTCCCAGCTGGAGGAGAGCACCTCCGGAGAGTTCGGAGGGCTCGGCATCGAGGTTGGCATGGAGGATGGCTTTGTCAGGGTCATCTCCCCGATCGATGGCACCCCCGCGCAGGAAGCCGGCATCCAGGCAGGGGACCTGATCATCGAGATCGACGGCACGCCGGTTAAAGGCATGAGCCTGGAGGAGGCGGTCAAGGAGATGCGTGGCGAGCCGGGCTCCGAGATCACTCTGAGCATCGGCCGTGACGGCGAAAGCAGCCCCATTGAGGTGACCATCGAGAGGGCCATCATTGAGGTGGACAGTGTCCGCTCAAGCATGCTTGAACCCGGCTACGGCTATATCCGCATCAGCCAGTTCCAGCAGAACACCGGAGAGGAATTCAAGGCCGCCTATGAAGACCTTGTGAGCAGCCATGGGGATGAACTGGACGGGATCGTGCTGGATCTGCGGAACAACCCCGGCGGTGTGCTTGAGGCTGCCGTGGATGTGGCGGACTCCCTGATCGATGAGGGGCGGATCGTGTACACCAAGGGCCGGATCGAGAGCAGCCAGCTGAGCTTTGAGGCCAGCGCCGGCGGCATTGCCGAAAATGTACCCATTGTGGCCCTGATCAATTCCGGATCGGCCTCGGCCTCGGAAATCCTGGCCGGCGCGCTCCAGGACCAGCGCCGCGCGGTGATCATGGGTACCAAGTCCTTCGGTAAGGGCTCGGTTCAGACGGTCATGCCGCTGGGCGACAACCACGGCATCAAGCTCACCACCGCACGCTACTACACCCCGGATGGGCGCTCCATCCAGGCCAAGGGCATTGAGCCGGACATCGAAGTGCGGCCGGCGGAACTGCGTGATGTGGAAGCCGCCCGCCGGTTCAGCGAGGCGGACCTGCCCGGCCACCTTGAGAACGGCCAGACCGGGGAATCAGAGGACGCCAGCAGCGATGACAAGGAAGAAGAGGCAAAGCGCAAGGACTACCAGCTGCGCTCGGCACTGAACCTGCTCAAGGGTATGCGGATCCTCACCCCGGAGCAGGGCAGGGTCCCGGAGACGGCGTCCGAGGGGGACAATGGCGAGGCGGAGTGACACAGCCATGCGCCTCACGCTCGGCCTCGCACTCAGCCTGCTGGTGCTTCTGGGCCCCGGCAGTGCAGCCGGCCAGGGCCCGCCCCCGACCATTGCCATCATCATCGATGACCTGGGCCTCGATCAGGAGGCCGGCGCACGCCTTCTCGAGATGGACCAGCCCCTGACGCTGGCCTTCCTGCCACACCGCCCCTATACCCGGGAACAGGCCAGAGCCGCGGCCGACGATGGCAAGGAGGTCATACTCCACGCCCCCATGGCCAATGAGGCCCGCATCGGCCTTGGCCCGGGCGGGCTGGCGGCTGACATGTCCCGTCGGGAAGTCCAGACCACGCTACGCAGCGCACTGGCCTCGGTGCCCGGCGCCACCGGCGTCAACAATCATATGGGCAGCCTGCTCACCCAGGTGGAGGAACCCATGGACTGGGTGATGGACGAACTGGCGGGGCGCGGTCTGCTGTTCATCGACAGCCGCACTACGGCGGCGACAGTGGCGGCAACCACCGCGCTGTCAAAGAATGTCCCCGTCATGAGCCGGGATGTCTTCCTGGACAACAAACGGGATCACGCCAGCATCCACCAGCAGTTCCGGCTGCTGCTCAGGAAGGCACGGGAGAATGGGACGGCCATCGGGATCGCCCACCCGTATGAGGAAACACTGGATTACCTGGAGGCGGTGCTGCCAGAGCTGGACAGGCACGGCTATGCCATTGCCACAGTGAGCCGGCTGTGGTCCATGCGCCACGAAAACCAGCCCCTGCTCCCCGACCTGGCAGACCCACGACTGGTACAGAAGCAGGAGTAACCAGTGGCAGGTTAAAGCCCTTCCGGCGCTGAAGCTCAAGGCGCACGGAGCGCAGAATTCAGCGCCAGAGGGGCTTTAACGCATGACAATGCCGTGATCGCGCATGTACTCCTTCGCCTCGGCGATGGTGTACTCACCGAAGTGGAAGATGGAGGCGGCCAGGACCGCATCAGCGCCCCCTTCCAGCACGCCGTCCACCAGATGCTGCAGGTTCCCCACCCCGCCTGAGGCAATCACCGGTACGGATACCGCATCACTGATGGCGCGGGTCAGGCCAAGGTCAAAGCCACTCTTGGTACCGTCCCGGTCCATGCTGGTCAGAAGGATCTCGCCAGCGCCGTACTCGGCCATCCGCCTGGCCCACTCCACCGCGTCCAGCCCCGTGGCGTTACGGCCGCCATGGGTGAAGATCTCGTAGCGTGGCTCCTCGCCCTCGCCACTGACCCGCTTGGCGTCAATGGCCACCACAATGCACTGGGAGCCGAAGCGCTCGGCGGCCTCGCGCACGAATTCGGGGTTGTGCACGGCGGCGGTGTTGATGCTGACCTTGTCCGCCCCGGCATTGAGCAGGTTGCGGATGTGGCCCACATGGCGAACGCCACCGCCCACGGTCAGCGGAATGAACACCTCGCCGGCCATGCGCTCGACGGTCTCGTAGGTGGTGTCCCGGCTCTCGTGACTGGCGGTGATATCCAGGAAAGTGATCTCGTCGGCGCCGGCCTCGTTGTAGCGCCGGGCGATCTCGACCGGGTCCCCGGCGTCGCGGATCTCGACAAAATTCACCCCCTTCACGACGCGGCCCTTGTCCACGTCCAGACAGGGAATGATGCGGCGTGCCAGGCTCATGACGAGGCCACCGAATCGCAGTAGCGCTGGGCCTCGGCCAGGTCCAGCGTGCCCTCATAGATGGCGCGGCCGGTAATGGCGCCGGTGATGCCGGAATGCGCCACCTGGGCCAGGGCCCGCACGTCCACCATGCTGGAGACACCACCGGAGGCGATCACCGGGATGGAGGTGGATTCCGCAAGCCGCCGGGTGGCGTCCACGTTCACGCCTTCCATCATGCCGTCGCGGGCAATGTCGGTGTAGACAATGGCGTCCACGCCGTCGTTGGCGAAGCGCTGGGCCAGGCTCGTGGCCTCCACGCTGGAGGTCTCCGCCCAGCCCTCGGTGGCCACCATGCCCTCGCGGGCGTCCAGGCCCACAATGATGTGGCCCGGGTGGGCGTGGCACATGGCCGTCACGAAATCCGGGTCGCGCACGGCCTGGGTGCCGATGATGACCCACTGCACGCCCGCATCCAGGTAGGCCTCGACCACCTCGCGCGAGCGGATGCCGCCGCCGATCTGGATCGGCAGGCCCGGGTATTCACGCACGATGGCCCGGATGATTTCATCGTTGACCGGCTTGCCTTCAAAGGCGCCGTTAAGGTCCACCAGGTGCAGGCGGCGGGCACCGGCTTCCACCCAGCGGCCGGCGACCTCCACCGGGTCCCGGGAGAAGACCGTGGAGTCCTCCATGCGCCCCTGGCGCAGCCGGACGCATTCACCGTCCTTGAGGTCGATCGCGGGTATGATCAGCATTACAGAGAACCGTCCCAGTCAATGAAGTTGCGAAGAAGCTGGAGGCCGGCATCGTGGCTCTTTTCCGGGTGGAACTGCACCGCGAACAGGTTGGGTGCGGCCACCGCGGCCGCCAGGTCGACGCCATAATGGCAGCGGCCAGCGAGGTTGGCGTTGCCCTCGGCCTCCACGTAATAGCTGTGGACAAAGTAGAAGCGGCTGCCATCCTCAATGTTCCGCCACAGCGCTGGAGCAGCCGCCTGGAACACCTGGTTCCAGCCCATGTGGGGCACCTTCAGGCGCTGCCCGTCCTCGCGCAGATCATGGCCGAAGAAACGGACACTGGCCGGCAGCATGCCGATCCCCTCCGTCCCCTCGTTCTCCTCGCTGGTGGCCATCAGCGCCTGCATGCCCACGCAGATGCCGAGCAGTGGTTTCTGCTCCACCGCCTCACGCACCCAGTCGTCCACGCCCAGGCGACGGATCTCGGCCATGCAGTCACGCATGGCCCCGACGCCCGGCAGGATCACCCGGTCCGCCGCGCGCACGCGCTCGTACTGGTCCGTGACCGAGACCCGCACTTCCGGCGCCACCCGCTCAATGGCCTTGCCCACCGAGTGCAGGTTGCCCATGCCATAGTCGATGATCGCGACTTCCTGCATCTCAGAGCGACCCCTTGGTCGAGGGCATGGCCCCGGCGGCACGCTCGTCTTCCTCCACCGCCATGCGCAGGGCACGGCCGAAGGCCTTGAACACGGTCTCGATCTGGTGGTGGCTGTTGCTGCCCCGCAGGTTATCGATGTGCAGGGTCACCATGGCGTGGTTCACGAAGCCACGGAAGAACTCCTCGAACAGATCCACATCAAAGCGGCCCACGTGGGAACGGGTGAAAGGCACCTCCATGGTCAGCCCCGGGCGACCAGAGAGGTCCAGAACCACCCGCGACAGGGCCTCGTCCAGCGGCACGTAGGCGTGGCCGTAACGGTTGATGCCCTTCTTGTCGCCCACCGCTTTCGCCAGGGCCTGCCCCAGCGTGATGCCGATGTCCTCGACTGTGTGGTGATCATCGATCTCAAGATCGCCGCTTGCCTGCACATTGAGATCAATCAGCCCGTGCCGGGCGATCTGCTCCATCATGTGCTCGAGAAAAGGCACTCCGGTGTCGAAGTCCGCCTGCCCGGTGCCGTCCAGGTTCAGACTTACCGAGATCTTTGTTTCGAGGGTATCGCGCTCCACGCGCGCCGTCCGATCAGCCATGTCGTTCATCCGCAGGCGTCCAAAACCGCCATTATAGCCCGAAACCGCCCCGCCTTTCAGTGCCTCAGGCGTCGCGGAACGCACTCTTGAGGTTGTCGATGTAGGTATCCACGAAGCCGTTGAACTCGTGCTTGACCACCGGTGAGACGGCCATCTTCATGACTCTGGGGAGCGGCAGCGTCAGCTCGGCTTCAGTCTGGAAGGCGAGCGCGGTCTGGCCGTCGCCGGCGTCCCGCAGGTCCCAGCGGCCACCCACCAGACCGTTGCCCTCACCACGCACCGGCGTCCACTCAATCACGCCCCGGTCACGATCCGACTCATAACGGCAGGCATAGACCGTCTGGATGCTGTACTTATCCACCCCGACCTTTTCCATTTCCCAGCGGTAGGTGTTGTCGCCCAGATCCGTCAGTTCATGGACCTTCGGGAAATAGGACACCGAACGCGGTACATCGGCCAGCAGTTCAAACACCGAATCGTAATCGCCGTCCAGCGTGAACTCGCGCTGGATCTCAATGGCTACCGTAATGGACATGGTTCCGTTCCTGTTGTTGTTCATGAAGCATTGTTTAAACTGCGCGCACCTTCTCCAATTCCCCGCGCCCGGTCAAGACAGAAGATGACGGAGTGGTTCCTCAAGCTCCGGCCATGCGTTATCTTGAGTTACTGAAGCCACTGTCAGGGAACGCAGAATGAAAGCCCTCCGCATCGCACTCATCGCCATTGTCGCACTGGTCATCCTGCTTGTCGCTGCCGTGGGTACGGCCATGATGGTCATCGACCCGAACGACTATAAAGGCCACATCGAACAGGCCGCCGCGGACAACACCAACCTGGAACTCAGACTCAACGGTGACATCCGGTGGTCCTTCATTCCCCTGGGGCTTTCCGTGGCGGATGTGCAGGCGTCGCTGGAGGGCGAGGAATTCGTGGCGCTGGATGAGCTGGTGGCCAGCGTGGACCTGTGGTCGCTGATCACCATGGCGCCCGCGGTCCACACCTTCCAGCTGGACGGCTTCCGCGCCAACCTCATGATGAATGAGGACGGCACCGGCAACTGGACCCGCATCATGCCCGAGAAACCAGAGGGCGAAGCGGCACCCACCGATGAAAGCGCCGCAGAAACGGAACAGACCCTGACCGATGAGTCCGGCAGCGAGCTGATCAGCTTCAATGTGCAGCAAGTCCGGATCAGCAATGCGCAGGTGAACTTCGAGAACCGTCAGTCCGGCCAGTCCTTCCAGCTCAGCAATGCCAGCCTTGAGGCCAGTGACATTGCCCTGGGGCAGGACTTCCCGCTGGAACTGGGGTTCAGTGTCTCGCTCAATGAGCCGGAACTGGATGTGGACGGCACCCTGGCCATGCAGCTCAATGCCGCACAGAACCTGAAACAGTTCTCGATGAGCGGACTCGACGGCGACTTCACCCTTACCGGTGCTCCCTTCAACGGGGAAACCGTGAGTGCGGGACTGAGCGGCTCGGCCAGCGCGGACCTGGACGCGGAAACCGCCAGCGTCAGCGGGCTTATGGCCAGCCTGGAGAATCTGGAGGTGACCTCCAACCTGAACATCCAGGGATTCAATGCCCAACCGGATGTCAGTGGCGACCTGAAAGTGGCCGAATTCTCACCCGCCACACTCCTGGAGCAGCTTGGCCAGCCGGCCATTGAGACACGGGATGATGACGTGCTCTCCCAGGCTGCTTTCGAGACCACCCTGGCCACCCGCGAAGGCATGGTCCGGCTCCAGGAGACCCGCCTCCAGCTGGATGAAACCGAGTTCAAGGGCCAGCTCGGGTACGGACTGGAGAACCAGGCGATCCTGGTCGACCTCCAGGGCAACCGCTTCAACCTGGACCGCTACCTGCCGCCGAAAGCAGAAGACAGCGAGGAGTACACAGCAGAAGCTGATGCCGGGAGCCAGCCAGCGGGCGCCCGTGATTCGGAACTCTTGCCGCTGGAGACCCTGCGTGGCCTCAATCTGGATATCCAGCTTGGCCTTGGCGAACTCATCGCCAGCAACCTGACCCTGACCGACCTACTCGTGACGATCACCGGCAAGGAAGGCCGCCTGTCACTGGATGAGCTCAGCGCCAGGCTCTATGACGGTGGGTTCAACATGACGGCATCACTGGATGCCCGCACCGACAACCCGAAATGGCAGTTCAACAAACAGCTCTCCGGCGTACAGTCCCAGCCACTGCTGATGGACCTGGCGGAGATGGACCTGCTTTCCGGCGGCATGAACCTGAATGCCAGCGGCACCTCCCGGGGTAACAGCATCAACGCCCTGCTGGAGAACTCGAACGGCAAGGCCGACTTCCGGATCGAGGAAGGCGCGATCGAGAACGTCAACATGACGCGCATGGCATGCCAGGGCATCAGCCGGGTGCACGGTGAGTCACTGAGCGTTGAGGACTGGGGTGACAGTACCCCCTTCAACGACATGAGCGGCAACTTCACCATCAACAACGGCGTTCTGGAAAATGAGAACCTGACCGCCGATCTCGCCGGCCTGCGGCTGGAGGGCGACGGCGTGGTGAACCTGATCGAATCCATGCTCGACTACCGCGTGGGCCTGCGTGTCGTGGGCGAAGTCCACCGGGACAACGCCTGCCGCGTGAACGAACGCATCCAGAACGTGATTATCCCGGTGCGCTGCCAGGGCGGCTTCGGGGATGACCCCGCCGGGCTCTGCGGTTTTGACGGCAGCCGCTTTGGCGATGTGCTCAAGTCCATGGCCCGCCAGGAAGTCGACCGCAAGAAGGACGAGGCCGAGCAGAAGGCACGCGAACGCGTCGAGGAAGAGGTCAAGGAACGTGTGGACGAGAAGACACGGGACCGCATCCGGAACCTGTTCAACTGATCATGACGGACTGGTTCGCCGAACAGCTGCTGCAGTGGTACGACCAGCACGGGCGCAAGGACCTGCCCTGGCACCGGGAGCGTTCCGCCTACCGGGTCTGGGTCTCGGAGATCATGCTCCAGCAGACCCAGGTCACCACCGTCATCCCCTACTTCGAGCGCTTCATGGAGCGCTTCCCGACGGTGGAGGCCCTGGCCGCCGCCAGCACGGATGAGGTCATGGGTTACTGGTCCGGGCTCGGTTACTACGCCCGGGCACGTAATCTCCATAAGGCGGCGATCACCGTTGCGGAGCAGTACGGTGGTGCGTTTCCGGAAGAACAGGACACTCTTCAGCAGCTTCCCGGTATTGGCCGTTCAACCGCCGCCGCCATCGTTGCCCAGGCCCACGGCCAACGCGCCGCCATCCTGGATGGCAACGCCAAGCGGGTACTGGCCCGCTACCACGCGGTGGAAGGCTGGCCCGGGAAGACGGCGGTCGCCAACGAGCTCTGGGAACACGCCGAGGCCCATACCCCGGACGAACGCATCCAGGCCTACACCCAGGCCATCATGGATCTCGGCGCCATGGTCTGCACCCGGCGTCGCCCCGGCTGTGCCGCCTGCCCCGTGCGCGAGGGCTGCCTTGGTTACGCCCGCAACAACCCCGAGGCCTACCCAGACAGCAAGCCGAAAAAGGAAAAGCCGGAAAAAAGCGTGTGGATGCTGGTGATCGAGGACGGCGAGGGCCGGATCCTGCTGGAACAGCGCCCGCCCAGTGGCATCTGGGGCGGCCTGATGAGCTTCCCGGAGGCCGATCCGGCGCTCCAACCGGAGGAGCTGCCGGAGCACTGCGAGCGGTCACTCGGTCTTGAAACCTCCGAGCCCGAAACACAGGAATCTTTCCGGCACACCTTCAGCCACTACCATCTCTGGATCCGGCCGGTGCGGCTCACCGCCATCAGTACCCAGGCGCTTCAGGATGACCGCAGCCGCTCCTGGCTCCACCGGGAGAACGCCCTTGATGCAGGACTGCCGGCGCCGATACGCCGGCTTCTGAGCTGACAAGCCTCAGGCCTTCGGCAGTGCCGCCATCACTGCCTCACACACCTCCTCCATCGAGCGACCGTCACAGGTTATAGCAACGTCCGCGTAGCGCCGGTACAGATCCAGGCGCTCTTCAAACAGATCCTCGATGGTCTGATCCGGCCGCTTGGAAATGCCCCGCAGGCTGTAGTCGCCGATACGCTCCCGCACGGTTTCCAGGGAGACATCCAGGAAGACCACCACACTGCTGGTCTTCAGGTGCGCCATACCCGCGTCGCTGTAGACCACACTGCCGCCAGTGGCGATAACGTGATTGGAGAGCGAGAGTGACAGCAGCACCTGCTCCTCCACCTCACGCAGCGCCTCGTAGCCGTTTTCATCCACGATGGTCTGCAGCGTGGCCCCCGCACGGCTCTGGATCAGCAGATCGGTGTCCACGAAGTCCCGGCCGCTGGCCTTGGCGAGAAGCACACCGACGGTACTCTTGCCGGAGCCCGGCATGCCGATCAACGCAATATTGGTTTTCGATTCACTCATGCAGCGGTTACCTGGTTACTGCGGCCTTTCCTCCATGATACGCAATCTGGCCTGGGTATGGACCCACCCCCTGGCGGTCCAGCCTCCTTTAGCAGACGTATGCTCGAGCATGGGTCAGAAACCACTCCCCGAAAAAACATGCCCGGTTTGCAGGCGCCCGTTCAAGTGGCGACGCAAATGGGCCCGCTGCTGGGACCAGGTCACCTACTGCAGCGAGCGCTGCCGGCGCCATAGAAATCAGCCGGAAGAGGTACTGCGATGACAACCGTCGCCTGGTTCAAGCGCGACCTTCGCGTGGACGACCATGGCCCCCTGCATGATGCGGCCGCTGAGGGCGTGATCCCACTCTACGTGGTCGAGCCGGATTACTGGCAGCTTACGGACACCAGCGAGCGGCAGTGGGCTTTCACACTGGAATCATTGCTCGACCTGGACTCAGAACTGCGTGATCGCGGCGCGCCCCTGATCGTGCATCACGGCGAGATCACCGCTGTCCTCCATCACCTCCACCAGCAGACTGGCTTCACCCGACTTCTGAGTCATGAGGAAACCGGTAACGACTGGACCTTCCAGCGCGACCGTGCGGTCGCGCACTGGTGCCGGGCACAGGGTGTCGAGTGGCGCGAATACCGTCAGTTTGGCGTCGTCCGTGGGCCACATGACCGCGACCACTGGGACAATGCCTGGCGCGCCGTCATGGAGGCGCCTGCTTACGCCACGCCCTCACGCCTCACCCCCAAACTGACTGAATGCCCTCACCCTCTGGCGAGCCTGAAGCCACCGGCATTCGGCGATCAACTCCCCTGCCCCGCTCGCCAGCGCGGAGGCATGGACCAGGGCGAACATCTGCTGGCGGATTTCCTCAAACAACGAAGCCGGGGGTACGAGAAGTGCATTTCGAGCCCGGTTACTGCCTGGGAGGCGAGTTCACGCCTGAGCCCACATATTGCCCATGGCACCGTCTCCCTGCGGCGGATCGTCCAGCAGTGCCGGGCGACGGCCGCTGCCCCGGAAATCTCCGGCGCCCATCGTCGCAGCCTCAAGGCCTTCCGCTCACGCCTGCACTGGCACTGCCACTTCATCCAGAAGCTGGAGGACGAACCGGCCATCGAATTCCAGACCATTCACCCGGACCTGGAAGGACTGCGACAACCCGGCAACTGGCCAGAAGCGTTGGAACGTTGGCGAGAGGGCACAACCGGCTGGCCATTGGTGGACGCCTGCATGCGGGCCCTGCACCATAGCGGTTGGATCAACTTCCGGATGCGGGCCATGCTCATGGCGGTGGCCAGTTACCACCTGCACCAGCACTGGCGGGAACCGGCACTGCACCTGGCGCGCCTGTTCACGGATTACGAGCCCGGCATCCACTACCCGCAGGCGCAGATGCAGTCGGGCCTGACCGGGATCAACGCCCTGCGCATCTACAACCCGGTACTGCAGTCCCACAGGCTGGACCCGGAGGGCCGCTTCATCCGGGCCTGGGTCCCGGAGCTGGCCGGCGTACCGAATGAATGGATTCACACACCCTGGGGACTGTCATCCGCCCAGCGCAGCCGCCTCGGTGCGGCGGCCTACCCGTTGCCCCTGATTGATCACGAAGAGGCGGCACGCCGAGCCCGTGCGCGTATCAAGGCGTGGCGACAGCAACACGTGCGCCGGGACATGACGGACCAGGTACTGGCGCGCCACGGCAGCCGGGCTCACCGCAGTCGGAACCGGCCATCCGGGCGTCGCTCACCACGCCAGGCCCATTCCGGCCATACCGGGCAGATGGACCTGTTCCAGTAAGGAGCTGTGCCCCTGCTAAAGGGCCTCAATGTTGAGCAGGACCTCTTCCGCTTTCGCCAGCACCGCCTCGCGCCGGGCTTCACCCTGCCCCTCCCAGTTGCGGTAGATCATGCCCATACGGGGGTTTCCCCGGAAATGCTCACGATGGCGGTGGATGAAATGCCAGTAGAGGCTGTTGAAGGGGCAGGCATCCGGGCCGGTGGTGTCGTTCACGTTATAGACACAGTGGCGGCAGTGATCCGACATCCGGTGAATGTACTTGCCGCTGGCCGCGTAGGGTTTTGAGCCCAGGATGCCGCCATCCGCGTGCATGACCATGCCCTGGGTGTTGGGCCGCTCCACCCAGTCGTAGGCATCCACGTAGACCCCCAGATACCAGTCGCAGATGGCCTCGGGGTGAACACCGGCGAGCAACGCGAAGTTACCGGTGACCATCAGCCGCTGAATGTGGTGCGCATAGGCGTGCTCCAGCGTATTGCCGATGGCCTTCGCCATGCAGCGCATGCGGGTGTCGCCGGTCCAGTAGAACCATGGCAGCGGGCGTGTATTGCCGAGCCTGTTCTCATCCGCATAACCGGGCATCAGCGTCCAGTAGAGCCCACGTACAAATTCGCGCCACCCCAGAATCTGGCGGATGAAGCCCTCAACCGCATTCAGCGGAGCACGGCCCGCGTGGTACTCGGCTTCCGCTGCCTCACAGACCTCTCTGGGCAACAGCAGACCAATGTTGAGGTAAGGCGAGAGCAGGGCATGGAAGAGAGTCGCCTCGTCGTCCGACATGGCATCCTGAAAGTCGCCGAACCACGGCAGTCGATGCGTGAGGAAGTGGTCCAGCGCCCCGAGCGCGTCGTCCCGGGTGACGGCCCAACCGAAGGAATCCGTGCGGCCAACGTGCCCGCTTAGATTGGACTCGACCTCCGCTATCACCGCCTCCGTGGTTGCATCCGGCTCAACCCGGAAGGGTGGAGGAGCGGGCGGCTCGCCCTTCCACTTCTTGCGGTTGGCGGCATCCAGATTCCATTCACCGCCCTCGGGCTGACCATCGACGGTCATGAGCAGGCCGGTCTCGCGGCGGAGCTCCCGATAGAAGTATTCCATCCGCCACTGCTTGCGATTCCGGCTCCACGCCTGAAAGCGTTCAATCGTGGCAAAAAATCGACCGTCGGGACGGATCGTCA
Organism: Halovibrio salipaludis; assembly: GCF_002286965.1. Lineage (GTDB taxonomy): Bacteria > Pseudomonadota > Gammaproteobacteria > Pseudomonadales > Oleiphilaceae > Halospina > Halospina salipaludis. The sequence continues at coordinate 28,721 of NZ_NSKD01000012.1, forward strand.
GCGGCACAGGCAGTTCCCACGCACGCATGGCTTCGTCCAGACGCCACTCGCCGCACTGCGTGGTCACCACGCCCTCCGCGCCCAGTGATTCCGCCGTGGCCCGAACCACACCTCCCAGGTTTTGGCACTCACTTTCGGGATCGAACACGTGGTAATGAACACGCCACCCGGCCTGCTCAAGCTCGGCCGCATAGTGGCGCATGGCGCTGAAAATCAGCACCAGCTTCTGCTTGTGGTGGTTGGTGTAGCCAGCTTCTTCAGCGACCTCCGCCATCAGGATATGGTCACGCGCGGGATCAGCCTCTGCCAGGGCTGGCAGCGACGGAGTGAGCTGATCACCGAGGATCAGGATAAGATGGCGGGGCGTCCGGTCTGTCATGGGAGTCAGTACGCTGGGCAACGCCCCATGGTTCGCCCCCTACTCCAGGGCGAAGGTAACGCGCACATCCGCCTGGGCCTGAACGTGGCCCGCTTCAAACTCATCCGCTTCACGCGCATCCGCTGCCATCATGCGATGTGGACCGGGCTGAGAGACCTGCTGCTCCTGAATGGAAAGCGTCTGCCCCAGCTCACGGCCGGCGCTGTCCGCCAGTGCCTGAGCCCGCCGGCGTGCGCTTCGAAACGCCCGGGCCAGCGCCTGCTGCTCGGCCGTGTCGCCCTCCCTGAGACGGAAATTCGTGACGGACAGCCGCTGGGGATTCTTCTCCGAAAGCCTGGACGTCCATTCACCCAGTTCCGCAACCGGCAGCGCCATCAGCTGAATACTGCGCGTTGCCTGGTAACCCTCGAGGCTGCGCTCCCCCTCGTTCCAACGATACTGCGGAGCAACCGCCAGGGAGCGGGCCTGGAGCTCGGCACCCTCCGGCAGTGACCCACGCAGCTCCTCGACCAGTGGGTTTACCTTCGCCCGGAGGCGTTCACTGGCCTCGTAGGCGCCATCGGCCATCACCTCAAACCCCAGGCTCAGGTCCGCCAGTTCCGCGGGCAGGCTTATCTCACCCTCACCGCTGACCTCAATCCGGTGCGGGCCATCCGCATCCCTGCCCTCGCTGCAGCCGGCCAGCACAGCCAGTGCCACAATCATTACTATCAATCGACTACGCATAGCCTCTCCTAATGGAATCACTGCTGACCAACCACCGACCGGACCACTTCAGCCAGGCCACGACAGTCCGCCAGCGCCCGGTGGGGCGGCTCAAATGCCGCAATCGCCGAGTCCAGCTCGACGGCGTAACGGCTGCAGAAGATCGTCTCCAGTGGCTGAAGTCGTACCGGATTCTGGCGCCCGACCGCCCCGAAAAGCCGGCGCAGCCAGAAGCCATCAAAGAGAACTGCATCCGAGAAGACATCCTCGCCCCCCAGCCGCTGCTCAAGCTCACGGGCAACCTTCACAACATCCTGCCCTTCGCTGAGCAACTGATCACGGGCAATCCCGTGGATCGCCTCCTCGGCATAGTCATCCCAGTCCTCCCAATCCCCCGCCGAGTCCGGGTTGATCAGGGTACTCCACGCCTGCTCGCCATCCAGAGAGCACCAGGCGATCTCGATCGGATAGGAGTCCGGACCAAGGCCGCTTGCTTCAATGTCCAGAATATACATGGGTAACGCAACTCCCGGGTTCAGTGAGCATTATGCACCAGAAAACAGAAATCATCCGCCCGCCGCAGCTGGCCGGGGTTCAGTCAGGGCGTTACAGTGGATTCAGAAGGCATATCCGATGAGGTGACCATGAAAAAAATGAAGAACGAAAAGGAAATGGTCAAAAAAGCCATTGAGGAAGGCATGAAGTATGGCGAGAACCGGGGCGTGGTGGAATTTGAGGCCACAGACTCGCAGGAGGCGAAGATCGAGTACATCTACCGCCTCCTCGTGCACGACAGCGTGATCCAACCCATTCCGGAAGACCAGATCTCGCAGAAGGCCATGAAGCACAAGCTGGCGATCTGGGCTTCCAAGCTCAAATAGTGCACTGGAGGCGAACACCGGACGTATAGAGTCGATAGTGGACAGGAACAGGTAACGACCCATGCAGAGCGAACGCGCCAAATGGCTGCTTAACAAGGGGATGATCGCCCTGCCCATCATCCTCGTACTGGTGCTGCTGGCACGATGCGGCGGTGAACCAGACGGCGGTAACGAACAGGCATCCGCGGATCCGGCGAATGAGGCCACCCCGGAGCAGACTGACGCCACGGAGGCGAAGCGCGACCCGGAATCCTTCACCGCTGAAGAGATCAAGGCCGCAATGCGCGAGCACATCGAGAACCGCACCCAGATGGGCAACCCCGGCGTTTTCGAGATCACGGATCCGCGCACCAGCCAGACCCTTGAGCTCCGGTTCCAGAAGATCCACGACCCGGTGCGCACCATGGGCGACGGTCACTACTTCGCGTGTACCAACTTTGCCGCCATTGGTGACCCCTACAAAACCTATGACCTGGATTTCTGGCTGCAGGTCCACGGCGGCGAGCTGGTCGTGTACGAGGAAAACGTGCACAAGCTGCCCGTGCATAAGCACGGCGAATGGGTGCAGCAGCCGCGTTACAACTTCGTGGATGACCGCATCAACCTGCTCCGGTAGCCACTATGGATGACCTGAAACTGCCCCTGTTCCTTGGCGGCTTCGCTCTGTTCTTCCTGATCGAGAGCCTCGCGGCCAAGCGGCCCTGGCAGGAACCGCGCGGCCAGCGCCTGCGCATGCATGCCTCCGTGGCAGTGTTCAATACAGTCGTCCTGAAAGTCATCATCCTCGCACCCTTTCTCTACTGGACGGAGTACATCGCCGAACAGGGCTGGGGGCTGGCGCCCATGCTGGGTTACAGCGGCGTCGGCGGCATCGTTGCCACCATCATTGTTCTGGACATGTTCGACTACTGGTGGCACCGCTTCAATCACCGGGTGGGCCTGCTCTGGCGCTTCCACAAGGTGCACCACGTGGATACCCATGTGGATGTGACCACCGCGCTGCGCTTCCACCCCGGGGAGCTGTTCATTTCGTTCTTCGTGAAGCTGGTCTGGATTGCCGCCTGGGGCCCGAGCCTGGCGGCGTTTGTCGCCTTCGAGATCTCAGTCAGTCTGGCCAGCCAGTTCCACCACTCGAACATCGACTTCCCGGACCGCTGGGAGCGCATCCTGCGCCTGTTCATCGTCACGCCCCGGTTCCATACCAGCCACCACACGGTCTCGCGCCGGACGGGGGACGCCAATTTCGCGACCATCTTCATCATCTGGGACCGCCTCTTCGGTACTTACAAGGAGCCGGATGAAGACGAGATGCGGGAGCTCGGCCTGACCGAGGGGCGGGACGACTACCTGTCGTTCGCCACCTGGCTGGCTGAGCCATTCACCCAACGCAACCACAACCAGGATGATCCGGAGCGACGCTCAGCGACGTAAACTCCATAAGTACTTGACGGCAGAGGCGCAGTTTCCAAAAGTCTGAGGTGTATGCTGGCAGGTAGTTTCCACCAACAAGGAGAAGAAAACATGAAACGTTTCCATTCCATCGCAACCGTACTGGCCGTTATTGCAGGCCTTGCCTTCGGAGGCCAGGCGCTGGCATCCAGTCATGGTGACGAACATGCCGGGGACACCGCTGATTCCGAGGAACATGCGAATGACGAGCATGCCGGTGATGAAGCCAAGTCCAGGGATGAGAAGAAGTCCAAGGATCACGACAAATCCAGGGATGACAAAAAATCCGAATCGGACGAACATGCCGGCGAAGAAGCGCAATCAGAAGAGAGTGACGAACACGCTGGCGACTCCAGCTGGTAAATGCTGACGTCGTCAGCCCCCGCGGGCCTATCCATTCAGTCAGGCCTGCCCCTTATTGATCGCCCCCTCCATAGAGTCCTGAACCATGCACACGATCGCCGTCGAACGCACCATCAACGCTCCCATCGACCAGGTCTTCGAGCTCCTGAGTGATCACGCCAACTACAAGCAGTTTGACGGCATCCGTGATTCCCGGCTTTTGAAAGAAGGTAGCGAGGAGCCCAACGGCAACGGCGCCGTGCGTCGCATTGACCTGGGCGCGGTCTGGTTTGAGGAAGAAATCAGCAACTTCAACCGGCCCACAAGCATGGACTACCGCATCCTGCGCTCACGCCCGCCGATTGAGCATGAGAGTGGGCGTATTAGGTTGGAAGAGACTGCTCGGGGCACGAAGGTGACCTGGACGTCGGTATTCCGGATTCGTATTCCGGTGGTAGGGCGTGTCCTGTCTCCGGTTGCCGCCAAGGCCGGAACCAAGGCTTTTGGTAGTATGTTGAAGGCTATTGATCGGAAGCTGACTGGCGGCCCCGGGCAGTGAGAGCTGGCAGAATTACAGGGCTTGAGCGAAAATAAAACCATAAACCAGCCGGTTATATGGAAACCTACGCATGGCTCGAAAAGCATCGGCATTGAATGATCTTCTAAGGATGGCGACTCTGATGCCTTGGTGGGCATCACTCCTATCAGCCCTCATATCGTTTCTTGTGTTTCACGCCCTATCACTGATTGAGATCACTCCCAGCACCACCTCTACACCCAACAACCCGATACCTGTCCCTGATAACTTATCGTGGATCCTCATCGGTGTATTCAGTACCTATCTGCAATATATCGTTCCACTTATTTTCCTCATGGGGATGATTGCCAACCTTGTAAGGCGCGACAAGGGCGACAGGCTGCTCTCAAGAAGTCGTAGGAGGATCCAGAGCAAAGAACAGAAACAAACACCTCCGCCAGTGAACGACCTTTCGTGGCAACAGTTTGAATCTCTTCTTGCAGCGACTTTTCGTGCCCAGGGATATCAGGTGAAGCACTCACTCCCTGGCCCGGATGGCGGCGTTGACCTAACACTGAAAAAAGACCGGACCCATACATTAGTTCAGGCAAAGCACTGGAAATCCCAACGAGTGGGCGTGGCTGTCATCCGGGAACTGTTGGGAAGCATCACGGCTGCAGGTGCAGATAAAGGCATCATCGTGACGTCCGGATCATTTACACCTGATGCCTCTAAGCTTGCCGGGCAAAACGATATTAAGCTGGTAGATGGCCAACAGCTTGCAAAGCTGCTGGAAGCTGAAACCCAACCGGGTGGAATCGAAACTCACTCCACGGTTTCAAAGGCAACGATTGAATGCCCCCGCTGTCAGTCCTCTATGACCAAAAGGATCGCTCAACGTGGCGCCCATGCCGGAGAGCAGTTCTGGGGATGTACGAGATTCCCCCAATGCCGTGGTACACGACCGGTTCAGGAACTCGGGTAGGCTGAAGGTAACCTCTATTGGCAGATCCATACTCAGAAAAAGCCCTGCACTTTTTCAACCAATACCAAAAGCTTGCGTTTGAGGACGTTCACCAGCACTGGCTCGCACAGTTACCTGAATCGCCGGGCTCTGCTCTGGACGTCGGGGCCGGCAGTGGACGGGACGCGGCCGCGCTCGCATCCAGGGGCTGGCATGTGCTCGCCGCGGAGCCTGCTACTGCGCTCAGACAACTTGGCGAAAACGCGGCCCGCCACTTGGCAGTTGAGTGGTGTGAGGATCACTTACCCGAACTGAGCCATGTCCGTACCCTCGATCACCGCTTCGACCTGATCCTGGTATCCGCGGTCTGGATGCATCTCCCTCCCTCTCAACGAAACACCGCCTTCCAAGTGCTGACGGACTTGCTGTCTCCCGGGGGCATCCTGGTCATCACCCTGCGGCATGGGCCAGGCGATGGTGAGCGTGTGTTCTATGAGACGAACCGCGACGAGCTGGAGAGGCTGGCGGAAAGCCAATCTTTGGCAAGCCTTCCGGTGGCTGAGGGGAAAGAAACAGACCGGATGGGCCGCAGTGAAGTGGCCTGGGAAACCGCTGTATTCCAGAACCCGTGACCGGCCGGCAAACCCAGCTATATCCCCACTGCTGGTGTGACGGATCAAAAGCTTCTAACCTGGGCGGTCATCGGAATCCCACGACCAGGCTTTCTGCATGACCGGCACCGAGAGGAAAAGACTGATTACCGGAGGCGATTCCAGCCCCCTCGCCCCGGAACTGAGACAGGCCATCCTGCGCGCGGACGAGATCGACCTTGCCGTGGCTTTCATCAAGTCCTCCGGCTTGGCGCTTATCTTTGACAGCCTGGTGCAGAGGGTCACCGAGGAGCCGCAGGCCAACCTACGTATCCTGACCAGTGATTACCTGAATGTGACCGATCCCGCAGCCCTGCGCCAGCTGATGCTGCTGGCCGAGCGGGGAGCGGACATCCGTGTGTTCGAAGCAACGGAAACCAGTTTTCACCTGAAAACCTACATCTTCGTCCGGACGGAAGATGAAACACTCATCGGTGATGCTTTTGTTGGCTCCAGCAATCTGAGCAGAACTGCGCTCACCAGTGGCCTTGAGTGGAACTACCGAGTCATAACCCCGGATTCAGACTCGGTTGATGGGGCAGGCCCCTTTGAAACGGTCAGACAGGAATTCACCACCCTATTCCATTCAGATGGTACAAAGCCATTAACCCATCAGTGGATCGACCGATACGAGCAGAACCGCCCGGACATTGTTCCGAAGATCGCACCGGGCAGCGATGATCCAGAACCGGAACCAGCCACGCCAACCGATGAGCAAAGCACCGCGCTGGAAGCTCTGAAAGAAACCCGCGCCGAGGGCTATCAACGTGGTCTGGTTGTCATGGCCACGGGCTTGGGCAAGACTTTCCTCGCCGCCTTTGATGCGCAGCAGCTGGGTGCTCACAGGGTCCTGTTCGTCGCCCACCGGGAGGAGATCCTCCTTCAGGCCGAGGAAACCTTCCAGCGCGTCATGCCCAGAACCCGCGTTGGCCGTTACTACGGTGACTCCAGAGACAGCGAAGCGCACATGCTGTTCGCCTCAGTCCAGACGCTGCACCGTGCCTCGCACCTTGAGCGTTTCCCGGCTGACCATTTTGACTACATCGTGGTGGACGAATTCCATCACGCAGCGGCCAACACCTACCTGAGACTGCTCCAGCACTTCCGGCCCAAATTCCTTCTGGGACTGACGGCAACGCCGGACCGCTCGGACCAGTCCGACATCCTGCAACTCTGTGATGACAACCTGGTCTACAACAGAAACCTCTTTGACGGCATCAGCGCGGGACTGCTCTGCCCGTTCAGCTATTACGGAATCTACGACGAAAACGTCAACTACGAGGAGATCCCCTGGCGCAACGGCCGCTTCGACCCAAATGCGCTGAGTACCAAGCTCGCCACGTTGGGCCGGGCAAGACATGCCCTGAACGAATGGCGCGAAAAGGGACTGAAGCGAACACTTGCATTCTGTATTTCAACCCGCCACGCGGATTTCATGGCGGAGCAGTTCAACCGCAGCGGTGTCCCATCAGTTTCGGTGCATACCCGCTCGGACATTGATAGGCATGATGCGATCGAAAAGCTCAACGATGGCTCGGTCAGCGTTGTCTTTTCCGTCGACCTTTTCAATGAGGGTGTGGATGTTCCCGATATCGACACCGTCATGATGCTGCGCCCAACCGATTCAAAGGTGCTTTTCCTACAGCAGATCGGCCGAGGGCTGCGCCGCTCAGACAAGAAAGACCGCCTGGTGATCCTGGATTTCATCGGTAACCACAAAGGGTTCCTGAACAAACCCCAGGCACTGTTCGGCGTGGAGGGAACCGGCAGCAAACTAGCTGAATTCGCGAAAAAGGTGCAATCACAGCAGCAAACGCTTCTTCCGGAAGGTTGCTTTGCCAACTACGACCTCGAGATCCTCAACTTCCTGCAGTCCCTGAACCCAACCGGTATAGAGGACGAATACCAATCGCTGAAATCAAGCATGGGTCGCCGACCAACGCTGCTTGAAGTCTACCGCGCTGGCATCAGCATCTCGAAACTGCGCAAACAGTACGGCAGCTGGTGGGCGTTCATTGATGAGGTGGCGGACCTGGACCAGGAGGAAAAGCAGGTTCTCGAAAAGGCCGCTGGTTTCCTGGAAGCGATTGAAACCACCAAAATGAACAAAAGCTTCAAAATGGTGCTTCTCGACGCTCTGATCGAAAACGACGGCTTCAAGCACCCATTAACCCTCGGCACCATCAGTGAAGCCTCAAGAAACATCCTGCACCGGCGCCCGAAGCTGCGAGCTGACCTGACGGAATCCCACCGCCTGCTGGAATCAGTCGAAGAGACCGAATGGCTGCGCTACTGGCGCAAAAACCCAATAGCGGCCTGGATCGGTGAGAACAAGTCCCAGGAATCGGAAACGCTCTTCACGCTCGAAGATGATCGACTGATCCCTAGACTGACGCTGCCCGAAAGACTTATTCCCGTTCTGGGAACCATGCTCAAGGAACTGGTCGATTACCGGCTCAGCACCTACCAGGAACGGCTGGTACCGGATACGCCGGAGCCTGACAACGTGGCTCCCTTCGGTGATGAACAACGAGGGGCCGACCTGCCCTACTTCCCGAATATTCGAATCGCCTGTGGGCACTTCAAGACAGGCACTGCGGATGCCGAAGAGTACGTGAATCCAGGCGACGGCTACGGCAGGCTCGATCCGAACACGCATTTCATTGCACAAGCTTCCGGGAATTCCATGGATGGCGGCAAAAACCCCATTAGGGATGGCGACTACCTGCTTCTGGAGCGCATCAACCCGACCAATGCAGGCTCGATCACCGGTTCAACCATGGCCATCGAGCGCCAGGATGAAGGTGGCGACAACCAGTATCTGCTTCGGGTCGTCACCAAACAGAATGACGGCCAGTACGTCCTGAGAGCCAACAATCCCGATTACGAAGACCTTCCAGCCGACGAATCAATGCACACATTTGCGCGCTTTAAGGACGTCATTGATCCTTTTGACCTGGCCATAGGCCAAACCTTCATGCGCGAAAACATCCCTCCGCTGTTCGGAGAGACCTTCAAACACGGGAGCTGGAACCAAGGGCATATCGTTCTGCGTGAGCAGGGCGCACACGTTCTGCTGATAACCCTGAACAAGCAGGGCCGCCAGAAAGATCACCGCTACCAGGACTATTTCATCGATGACCAGACCTTCCACTGGCAGAGCCAGAACAGCACCTCTCCAGCCAACCCCAAGGGCCGTGAGCTCATAGAGCACCACAGCAGAGGCATCGACATTCATCTCTTTGTGCGGGAGAACAAACTGGGCCCGGACGGCAAAGCAGCGCCCTTCCGGTACTACGGGAAAGTGAATTACCTGCGGCATGAGGGAGAAAAGCCGATGAGCGTTACGTTTCAGCTTGAGCGTTAAGAGCCGGAACTCGACACTCGGAACAGATTGTTAATCACGGTCTCCCGATCACGCTCAATAAACTGAAAACGAGCCATCTCTCGCGCCGCGTCAGACTCCTGCTCAACGATATAGCGCTCCACCACCTCATCAAACTTCGGCGACTCGAGCAACTTCAGAGCCATCACATAATTGGCATTCGTGGCAGGCGTTTCTGAGCTCTGCTCTACGCTGTCCACGACATCCGAATAGCACGCCTTTTGACCGCTATCGTCGTCGCTGGCTGCCTCTTTCGCCATACACCAGTAAAGGTGGTTGTCGGGGGTTGGCTGGACTTCGTACAAGCGCTGGGCCTGAGCGGCAACGTCATCGAGTCGCCCCATTTCCAGCAGGATATTAATTCGCGCATTGTGAGCAGGAACAAACGCCTCATCTTCTTCGAGAGCTTGCTCTGTAAGCTTCAGAGCCTCAGTGAAATCGGCATTGCCCGATGCCCTTGCCCCTGTTGCCCGGGCCTTCTCAACCAATTCCTCAGGGCTCTCTGCCGCAGAGGATGAACACCCAAGCATGAGCGGTACCACCAACACAGCCACCCACATGAAAGATACCCGGCCACGACTCATCTGGCGTTCACTCCTCTAAGCTCGACGACCGTTTCCGCTTTTCTCGGCATCGGCGTCACTGTGCCGACACCGCTGTCAAACCAGTAACTGGCCTCGATACGAAGGGAGTAATTCCCTGAATCGTACGCAGGAGGCGTATAAAGCATCACGGAACCAATTGGTGCGTATCCATTCTCAGGCCAGAGAGCATGACCTTCCCGCTTGAAACGCTTACGGGTAACGGTTTCATTCCCGGACAGAAGCATCACGCTTCCGTAGAACTCAAATGCACCTTCGTATTTCGGCAATTCCATGGCGGGGGTGAAGCCCATCGCCGTCACAAAGATATTAGTGCCTCTCGCGACGACGGAACCCTTAATAAAGAAGTTCCCGTTAACGCCTATGCCTTCCTGAGGGAGGTAAGCAGCCTTCTTGATAACGTACTTTCTTGATTCAGGCTCGAAGTGATGGTGTTTCTTTTCATCCTGGGGCGACAATATCCATTTCGTCATAACGGCTTCCCTTTTTGCGCATTCCCTGCAATCTACTTGAGCGACCCTACCACATTCGACGAACTCTACATCATCCTGAAGGGTGTGGATGAAATGTGGATGGCCAGAAACAACAAAGCCCGCACGAGGCGGGCTAAGTCTTTGATATTTGTGGTGCCCGGAGGCGGAATCGAACCACCGACACGAGGATTTTCAATCCAGAGAGAAGACACCACGAAAAACCATAATCCTGCACAGTCAGGTGCTTAGCGAAAAAGGGCACCTCGCAGAACCACTGTAAGCAGCAGTTATGTTGACACTTCGTGGACACTTAATCGGAACCATAGGCCGCTCGTTAGCGGCGAACAAAGCAGCCTATGACGGGGCTGCACCCCATGGTTTTTCGACGTTGAGTATATTTAACTCGCCACGGATCAGGAAAGCAGTTGCAACATCCAGTTCCACAGTGGATCCATTGCCCTGGGAGCGGTAATGGTAATCACCATGAGGCCGAGCGCACCAGCTGGTACACCAACAGCAAGTCCCGCGCACCAGGCGGATACATTCGATCGGGACCACCCGGCTGATGATCGATTGGACGCTGGCCGATTCTCCGGCCATCGGCTGCGTGGGATGATATGGCTTTCTGCAGGGTCAAGCAGGTAATCTTTGGCCGGTTTCGGGCTTGCCTTCGCGTTTTTCTCCATGCGACGTTTCTGATCTTCTTGGAAATACTCTCTGTCCTGTATCCCCATTTCCCTGTACCTCACTCCTTATCTAAAAACAACGCGCGCACTTCCACTCTATAACGGCTCTATGATTGATTCATCATCATAGTCCGGTTTGTTCATCTTAGTCGTGACTGGCCAGCTATCCAGCCGCGAAGGGTCGAGCCTCTTGGCGACCTGGCGAACTTGGTCACGGCTGGTGATCTCAAGGCTCAGCCAATCCCAACGGCATTCAGGATCCAGGACCACAGGCTGACGGTCGTGAATGTGGCGCAGGTTCGGAGCAGCAGGCTCGGTCAGAATGGCGGCCGATAAGTTGGGTTCGATATCCCCTGTATAGATGCCGGCGAAAAACAGGACGTCATTACGGCCGTTGGATGGGTCCGTTATGTAGTACGGCTGTTTACCCTGGTCTGTGGTCATCCATTCAAACCACCCATCAGCGGGGATCAGGCAGCGGCGATGAAGGAACGCATCAGCAAAGTACTTGCTGGTTGCCACCGTCTCGGCTCGGGCGTTGATGGGCCTCGGCGCCTTCTCCTCTGCCCAGTCCGGTTTATAACCCCACTTAGCGAAGCCGAAATCTATTCCGTCATCTCTCTGCCTGACAATACTGATCGCGCTACCTGGTGCGGTGTTGTACCGCGCGTGAACATTGCCCACGGACATGCTGATACCGAACCAGGTTCTCGCGATCAGATTTCTTGGGGTATACAGGGCAAAACGGCCACACATTGAAGCCTCCCCTATGGACGTAGGAAATATCCTACACGGAACTCAGAGATCGCCCATAGCGCCGAGAAAGCACCAGGCGCTATCGTGCCCATGACTCAGGACGAGTCACCCGCGTTGCACGGATGCAGCAGTTCCTGCCAGAGCGGGTGCGCCACCTGCTCAGTGGTGGGACTGCCAGGGAGAGTACTGGTGCTTAGTGATAATAAAAGCTAAAAATTAGCTTCTTGGTTTTGGAAAGAATCAATCTGACTGGTTATATTGTTAACATAATCTTTATAATCGTCTTCTAGCATACCGATCCAATCCCAATCTATAATCCCCGTTAGATTAATTGCGATAAAAACCCATAGGTATTTTGTTTGATAATATTTATGCCGCTCTTGTGCTTCAGGTATATTCTTTAAACTCTTAATCTGAAAGTGCATTAAAAATATAAGTCTTCGAATTTCATCTTCTCGCAGTTCCGGATTGATCTCGTCACCCTGAAGATCACTGACTGGGCGTATCCTCGCTAAAAAGTCTAAGTCATGGCTTTTGGCGAGTATTTGTTCTAACGATAGGTGGAGAACTGAATCTCCTAACGTACATCGAATCGCCCAATCTTTTATGCGGGCGAACTCACTCTCGATATTCTGTATTACAGACTCACAGTCATCGATTTTGGCTTTTGTCTTGAAGTGTTCAGCTTGGGAGGATGATGCCTTGGCAGTTTCTGAGAGTTCTGCCCTTGTTAAGCGGAGGTCATCTTGGGAAATCCTTAGAGATTTGCTTTGTAATACCACCGTTAAAAGAATGGCGAGAAGACCTAAGAAAGATAGTATTGGGCTTAGAGTGCCTCCAATATAGTCACCAAATTCAGCCCATCGCTGATGTTCATGACTTAATTCGAATGGAAAATTCCAAGCGTAAAAAACAAAGGTGGTTGCTATGGCAGCTGCTGCACTCCAAAATATAGCTTTGAGTGAAAAAACAAACTTTCTATCAGTGATAGGCATAAAAGATATTCTGTATATATAAACCAAATGTGAAAAGTTATTTAATGCCGCTTTTTGCTTCTTCCAAAGTTACAGCTATACGATAATTTTCTCGTCCTAGGCCTTTCTTTTTCTGACTATTGTTTTTTTAATGCAATTCTTTGAACCATGGTTTCATGCCCTTTATCGGTCATTTTCCAAAATAGTGCCTTGGAACCACTTGTGGTCTTAGCATATTGGACTTTAACCAAATCAAGTGCCATAAGTTGGATTTTAATCTGTTGAAAGCATTGGTCGTCTATATCTTTATTAATGCATCTATTTCCAGTTTTTCTAAATGCACGATCCTCAATTGTGCGTTTAACTCGTATATCGTTTGGCGTTTCCATGAGGTATGGAGAAATGAATGAGAATATTTCGCCCCACGTCAACTCCACAGACCACTGCTCACGAAGAGACCCTCGTGTAGGAGTGTGCTCCCCAAAAACAACAAACGTATCGTCTAGATCTGCTAGATTTTCAACTTTTACTTTCTTGGCCTTAGGTGCTTCGTTTATTTTTTCCCTTAGTTCGGCATTTTCTTTTGATAGCTCGCTTACTTGTTGGTAAAGGGAGTCCGGTGCTGCTTTGTCTGCTCTGATCCAGCCAATCGCAGGGTGTGCTTTAATTGTTTTTGAAAGGCTTAGCGCAACTAATCCTGGCAATTGATCTGCATTATCCCAAAACTTTACAAGCCTTCCTTTACTGACTTTATCCCTAAACTCTTCTAAACGTTGTGCAAGCTCGTCATTTTGGTCTGTTTTAGATGATGCAATTTGACCTGGGTCTGAATGCAACAAAGCAATTACTGGAATATCAGACTCTACGGCATAGTCATATTCCTTTTCTGTGTAACTTAAGCCGTTCTCGTCAGTGGAACCATATCGCCCCCCAATTATAAGGAGGTAATAGTCGCAGTCATCAATAACTTTTTTTATGAAAGCTAGTTGCTCTTCATCAGTGGCAGGAAAAATTTCCATGCCTGCTGGTATACAGTCCATTTCCATCAGTGACTGAATCACCTTCTGTCGCTCGTTTGCCAAATCGGCGTATGTCGAGCTCACAAATACTTGGTAGCGTTTATCCATAAGTGTCTTTCTTCGTTAATCTTGCCGAACACCCAGAGAAGTCACTTCTCCTCTGCTTCCCTAAAAACCTTCGCCAGTACCCCTTTGCACGCTGGCCGTTTCCCTCTTGTCCTTGTTATTCCCTGGGCTTTCCCTGATGCCATCTTTGTCGGATTGTTGCGGCTAACCGGAAGCCTCTCCGTGTCCGAGGTCGTTATCACCTCTTACTCGCTCGTCGTGGGGACTTATCTGTCCTGACTCCGGGAGAGTTTTTCCTGTCGTTAACCAGTATGCGAACTGCGGGAATGCTTCTGCGAACCCCTCGATATCTTCTTCATTGACTCGCCGGCGCCTTGCGCGGACCGAGTTCCACTTCTCTCGATCGATACCTGTCAGATGTTCCATCTCCTTAGATGTGACACCACAAGTATTAAAGAAATCTATAAGGCGCTCGCGAATCATTTAAATCCACTATTTGTATGGAGTACAAATACTCCTTATATTTGTAGATAATGCAATGCACATAGTGCCACGCATTCATGTTTAATAGTGTAGCAGAGTGGTTAAAAGTGGACGAGCAGAAGCAAATTGTGATGATCCCGGTGCCGGTCATGAGCAAGGAACGATTTGCGGAGATGACCGGGCTCAGTGAAGGCCAGGTCCGCGGCATGATCGAGAAAGGCCACCTTCCCTCGATGAAGTGTGGCAAGGCCCGGATGGTCAACATCGCCCGCCTGTCCCAGGAAGCCATCAACCTGGAGGACTGGACGGCATGAACCCCGCGACTCACGACCCCGCCCAGCCCGATCTGATCGGCTTCACGGCAATGGAGGCCGAGAACGCCGCGTTCCTCAGCCGCGAAGACGTACAGAAAGCGCTGCGCTCCAACAACGGCCGCCCGGTTCGCCTGAATCTGTCCGTGAATGGCGTTCGCTGGCGCGCTGTGCGGGGCGATTGGTCACTGAAGGGCACCAGAGACAAAGGCTACCCAGTCGTGTGGTGGCACATCTTCCAGGCCGATGACCCTGAGCGCGGGTTCTTCGTCACCGTCTCATCCGCTACGTGCGCCGATTGGCTCCGGCAATGGTTCCGCAACGCGATTCACGCGAAGACCCAGCAGTGGGCGCAGAAAGCCACCAACCAGGAGGAACTGGCATGAGCCGGCCAACACACGCGACCGGGAACCCACAGCTGTATCTGAAGCAGGTCACCCGGCAGGCCCGCCACGTCATGGACCTGTGCCACCAGGGTAAACACGAGGCGGTTCGCATCCAGGAACACCGCCTCGCCGGGCTGGTCAGTGCCGCCATGACGCTCAAGCCCGAATGGCATGAACCGCTGCTGGGCGTTGAAAGGGTCGTCTTCGAATACAGCCTGAGGCCCTGCCACAGCGTCAGCCCGGAAGCGTTTCTCATCCACCGGGCCTGCACTGCGTTTTCCGCCCTATCCAACCAACAGGAGGCCGCATGAGCCGCCGAAAGCAAAGCGTCCGCCTTTACCTGGACGTCGACACCTATCGCCAGCTGCTGGTCCAGGCCGCCAACACCCAGGACGTGAAAACCCCGTCCGACTACGCGGCACAGCTGCTGGCTGAAGGACTGAATCACAGAGCTGGAGAAGAAGCACTGAGACAGAAAGCTGGGGAGTCTGCTGCCAATGAGTAGGCCCGTAAGAGCTGCCCCCGTCATCCGTCGCCGTCGGTACCAGGCGCCCGACCCTGGATTTGGACAGGGCAAGGGGCGCCCGAAGGGCGCAGCGAAGCGGCCCTTGCGCTGTCCAAAGCCTGGGTCATCTTGGCGCCGCCGACGGCAGAGGATGACGGGGGTAGCGACGCCTGCCCCTTGATTCCCGAGCCCGAGGTCCCGGACCGGCGCCCGCAGGGCGCCCCCGAGCAACCGGACTCCCCGGAGTCCACAAGTGAAAACCGCCGCACAAGCGGCCAAAAGCTGGAGAAAAAACCATGTCCAAGCAACAACTCACCATCACCGTCATCGGTGCGCGTCGTTTCGACATCGACGGCAACAAGATCGGCCAGATTTTCACCATGGAACCGGCCGACCCGGACGATAAGGACCGCATCGGAAACGACGTAATGAAATGGGGTTGTGATCACGCCCTGGTCGAAAAGATCGAACAGTACGAATCCGAGCTGCCCTGCGAGTTCGACGCCGAAGCCCTGATGAAAGCCGGCGGCGGACAGAAGGCACAGTTCAAGCTGCTCAGTCTGGCCAAGCGCCAGATCACCGGCAGCAAATCCAGTGGCGCCAGCGGCGGCAGTCAGTCCGCCCAAGCGAGCCAGTAACGGATAGCGAAACAGCAGGGGCGCAGCGATGAGCGAAGGCAACCAGGAACCGGCCTACCAGTACGTGAAGGTGTGCGCTGACACGGCTGGCCAGGACTGCATCTGGACGACCTATCACTCCACGCTGCCTCCGCTGTCAGTCGGGGACTCTCTGGAGATCCTCGGTGCCTCCGCCCTCGTGCTCGCGGTCGCGTGGAGTGTCGGAGTTACTTACCGCGTGTTGTTCTACAAAACCCGATAGAAAGGAGGTGCCTTATGCGGGCAATCAAGCGCACCGCTGCGGCGGTATCCACGGCAGCCACTTCGGCGGTTGTCTCCATGCAGGCAGCGGCCAGCGATGGCAGCGGTGAATCCACCCTGGATACGGCGTCCATCGTCGATCATCTCAGCGGGACCGTCACCGGCAACATCACAACCATTGGTGCCGCGATCCTCACCGTCGGTGGGGTGGTGTACGGCATCGGCGTTCTCCGCGGCTTCCTGAAAGCCTGAACGCACAGGCCCCTTCGGGGGCCTTTTCGTTTCAATCGGTGGTAGTGGAAATGGAAGGATGGTTGATCCTGATCGTTGGCTATTCGGCGCTTTACTTGCTCTTCTGGCACTCGCGTTAGCGGATACCCCTGACGCTCACGCCTCTGATATTCAAACCCGCACGGAAGTCCGGGCGCTGCGCACGCTCGGTAAAAACGCTCAGGCTACCGCGCTGGAGCTCAGTGCCGACCTCAAACACAAGAATCTGCCGGGTAAGCGGTCTATGTATTCCACTGTTACCCGCGCTGTGCCTGTGACACGAGTTCGCAACCTTGCCGTTAAATCCGTTGCTCGTGGGCGCATTCACCCGGCCATGATCGCGGCCACCGTTGCTGCTGGCCTGATTATTGATAACGACACGGGTGAGATTCTCAGTGAATCGGATCCGGAGCAGGTACCGGTAGGCAATATGACGTCTGTTCCTGGGTCTGAGACTCAATTTATAGAACCGCTTGATTCCTCAGCATCCAGTTTGAGTGTTTCTTACACGCGTGAGGAAGCGCACGAGAGGTTTCTCGATGTGTACGCAAAAGGATTGCCGTTTCATATGTGTTACGGGAAAAACCATTGCCATGAACTTAAATGTCCTGCTGGTTCTTCTGGTGTTTTTGATCCTGAGGCTGAGGAGGTCGGGTGTTTAGATCAACAGAATGTTCCGGACAAAGTACAGCGTCCGGCGACTGATGAAGAGCTAGAAAAGCTGGATGAGCCGATTGCTGATCGGTCGAAACAGCTTGTTCCCTGGATTGCTGAGGATCCCCAAGGCGAATGGAAGAAGAACACTGATGCGGATCCTCGTATTGAATCGGACGAAGGTATCCCGGAGCCGTTGCGCCGTGCGGCTAAAAAGGATGCCGACAATATAACAGCGGACGAAAAGGGCGAAGAAAGACCCCACCCGGACCAAGAGACCGAGCCGGAAACCGCCGAGGATGAAATTCTGGATGAAATGGATGGCGGTGATGGCGATTCCCTGTCCTTTCCGGAGAAGCCGGAGCCGGAATGGAACGTGAACATGTACGGCCCGGACGACCTGGAAGAGAAGGACGTCAACGTCGCGCCCGCACAATGCCCTGAGCCTTACAGCTTCACCCTCAATGTCGGCGGGATCGTCCAGGAAGAAATCACGATCCCTTACACCGAAATCTGCACCTTTGCCGAGCGAGTGAACCCCTTCTTCCTGGCCGGTGCCTGGGTGCTGGCCGGTTTCATCGTGATCAGGAGATAACGCCATGTGGGGAATTGTCGTCAGAATCCTGCAGGTGATGTCCGGCTTCTTCATCGCCTCACTGATCGCCCGTATTGCCGGGCTCGTTGTCTGGTCCGGCGTGTCCATGGTCCTGGTCGATTACGTGATGGAGCAGATCGAGAGCGCGGCCTCCGGAGCGCCTCAGGAATGGCTGCAGATTGCGGCGTTGATGGGGATTTGGGAAGCGCTCGGGATCATCATCGGGGCCTGGGCGTTTCGCCTGATGCTGGATCAGTTCTCCATCGGTCCCAGTGCGGCGATTACAGGGGGCAGCTGATGCAACGGATAGCTGCCTTTGATGTGCTGCGCGGGCTGGCGCTGCTGCTGATGATCCTGGATCACGTCGTGGTCGTTTTCGGCTGGGCGGATGAGATCCGCCATCTCACCCGCCTGGCAATGCCCATGTTCATGGTGCTTTCCGGGTATCTGTTCCGGTACCGGCTGGGCCGGCGTTACGGCCAGGTGTGGGTGGCTGCCCTGGTGTCCTGGCCGGTTGCCGTTGTGCTCGACGTCGCGGCCGTTCCCATCCTGGTGATTTATGCGGCGTTACTGCCGCTGCTGCTGCTTCCCATCCATTGGGTGTTGATCGTCGCCGTGGTCGGTGCCCTGCAGCTTTATAACTGGCCCATCTCGTGGCAGGGCTACCAGCCCGGTTATGTATTTGTGTTCCTCGCCCTGGGCCGGCTCTTTCGCCAGGTGCCACGCAATGCCCGCCTTCCGGTGGGGTCGTTCGGCGGTCCCCTGGAATGGATGGGGCGCTATCCCCTTGTCCTTTACGTCTCGCACCTGTGGGTGCTGTTCGCCATCCAGGATATCCAGGAGGTGATCCGATGATCCGTCTGATTACCGGCGTCCCAGGGGCAGGGAAAACCCTGCGGGCGATTCACTACGTCATGGAACACAAGGAACGGGCCGAAAAGCAGGGCCTGCCGTTTCGCTGCGTGGGCAATGTCGATGGCGCCGATCCGTCGATCATGGGGCCCATGGAGCATGAATGGTACGAGTACGACGAGCACACCCTGGTGGTGTTCGACGAGGCACAGAAAACTTTCCGCCCGGACTCGCCCCACGCCAAGGCGCCTAAGCGCATCACCGAGCTGGAAGAGCACCGGCACAAGGGCATTGACCTGATCCTGGTCACCCAGCATCCCAAGCTCATTAACCACCACGTGCGGCGCCTGGTGGGCAAGCACGAACACATCA
This sequence comes from Halovibrio salipaludis, assembly GCF_002286965.1. GTDB lineage: Bacteria > Pseudomonadota > Gammaproteobacteria > Pseudomonadales > Oleiphilaceae > Halospina > Halospina salipaludis. The sequence continues at coordinate 47,875 of NZ_NSKD01000012.1, forward strand.
CCCGCAAGAATAACTTCGGCTTGGTCAACGTCCACGCCATGGACCGGGCCTTTGATGTGGAGGACCGCCACGAGCTGCACGATGCCGATGTGACGCCCTGGAAGCACCCGAAGAAGCTGTTCGACCTCTACAAGAGCGCAGAGGTGCACACCGAAGTGAAGGGCCTGCCCCGGTCCGTGAAGGTTGGTGGCGGCATCGTCGTCGGCGGGATCGGGCTGATCGTGCTCCTGGTGAACAGTTTCGCCAGTTCCTTTGCCCAGCAGGGCCAGGCGGCGGAAGCGGCCGTTGAAGCCAGCACGGATACCCCGGAAGCGAACGTCCAGGAAGTGGCCAAGGCTGAGCCGGCCGAACAAGACCGGGGAACTCTGGCGGTTGGGGGCATGTGGACCGATAACCGGTGCCGCCTGGTGGATGAAAACGGCCACGTCATTGATACCGATTACAACACCTGCCGCAACGCGGTAGAGCGGGGCCTGCCGACGCGCGTCCGCGCGGACCCAACGTAGTGGGTGCGCGCGGGCGCGCGCCCTGAGACGTCCCTGTAGCACGTCTCACAGTCTTTCTCTGAAAGCCAATTAAGACCACAGGAAACCACATATGACCATTAAGGATTTTGAACGCCTCGACGTGAACACCGGAGAACTTGGAACCGGTCGGCTGTTCGTTGGTCCCGATGGGTCCCAGCTCAACCTGGACCGGGTGAACGTCCTTTGGGCCGGGACTGACACCATCCGCCAGATGTTCGAAGGCCGGCCGGAAGAACACCAGTTCCACGAGATCGCGGACGCCTACGAAGCCGGTGTCGGTTCAACCGTCACCATTGACGGCTATGCGTTCGCTGTCAAAAGCGGCAAACAGGGTGGCTTCAAGTACATGCTCCAGAACAACCAGCTGGGGCTTACGCTGCTGTACAAGCACTTCTACGCCGAAGTGGATGCCATCTCGACGCACCTCAAGATTGAGTGCTCGCCCCAGTGGCTCTATGAACGCGACAAGTACCAGATCAACGACGAGCTGTTTGAATGGGCCGGTAAGCTGCTGAAGAACCCTAAACCCAACGCCGTGGCCGTTCACCTGGCCGTGGACTTCCAGGGCTGGGAGCCGCCCCAGGACTTCGACAGCCACTTTGTCACCAAGGCCCGCCGGGTCCAGCGTTACGACGGCATGGCCGAATTCCGCTTCCAGGGCTGTGACAGTGCCATTGTCCATGGCCGCGGGACGTCGTTCACCTTCGGCAAGGCCAACAGTCTCCAGTTCTGCCTTTACAACAAGTCCGAGGAAGTGGACGTCTCCGACAAGCGCGACTTTATGGAGTCGATCTGGCGAGCGGCCACCAATGACGACACCTTCCCGGCAACCTGCTACGACGAGGAGGCGCCCGTCTGGCGGCTGGAGGTGCGATTTCACCAACGCATCATTAACGAACTCTGGCGGGGGACTGACGCTGTCGGGCCCATTTACACCTATCTGGAAGCGGACAAGCACCTCACGGGGCTGTGGCAATACGCGCTCCGGTCGAACCGCTATGAGTACCGCAAGGACTGGGTCCACCCGATCTGGACCTTCCTCCGCGATGAAGTGAGCTTCGGCCACAAAGCCCCGCCGATCGCCTACAAACGCGAAAAAAAGACCCCGGGTTGCGGCAACGAAAAGAACGTCGCCCTTGCCTTCGGCAATCTGCTGAGCATTTATGCGCGCAACCGGTTCAACGCTCAGCAGGCGTGGCACTGCCTTAAGAAGTCCGGCTTATGGCACGACCTGAAAGCCTACTACCGAAGGCGTGAGATCACCGAGCGAATGCTGTACGAGATGGTGCGTGATGGACTCACACAGCGACGGCTGCAAGGGAAAGTGGCGGCATGATCCGGAAGCTCAAAAACGGCCGATGGGAAGTCGATCTCTGGACGAATGGCCGAGGATCGAAACGGATCCGCAAACGGTTCGATACCAAGGCAGAGGCAAAGCGATTTGAGCAGTACGCTCTCGGGCGTAGTGCGGAACGGAAGGACTGGAATCCGGCCCCGGATCGCAGACACCTTTCAGACTTGGTTGAGGAATGGCATGACGCCAGCGGCTATCGGTTAAAGGATGGCGTAAAGCGTAAGCGCAAGCTGGAGATGATAACCAGGTTGCTGGGAAACCCCAGGGCGGACCGTTTCACGGCCAGTGACTTTGCCTCATTCCGTCAGAGGCGCATCGAGATTGACCGCGTGACGGAAAACACGGTCAACCGGGAACAAGCTTACTTGAATGCCGTATTCAATGAGCTGGCGCGCCTGGGCAGTTGGGATAAACCGAACCCGATTCGCCATGTTCGCAAGTTCAAGATTGACGAACAGGAACTGGCCTTCCTCACCCAGGAGGAAATAAATCGGCTCTTGGTGGAGTGCCGCGCCTCATCGAATCCGAGTCTCTACACGGTGACACGGCTTGCGCTTGCGACGGGTGCCCGCTGGTCAGAAGCGGAAGGCATTACCAGGGGCAACCTTGCGCCCTACCGGGTGACGTTCAACTACACCAAGTCTGGCAAGTCACGAACGGTCCCGATCCCGAAGGCACTCTATGAGGATGCAATCCAGGAAGTGCCATTTGAAAGTAAGCGTTCATTCCAAGACGTGGTAGACCTACGCCAAGCGAGTTGATCACTTCACTTCATGAAGCGGTTTCAGTAATTCCGGCGAGACCTTGTACTGCTTGGTCCCGTCTTCGGCGAGCACGATCACGCTCTTGCGGTTGATCTTGGTGACGATGCCGAACGCCGGTCCCTCGCGAGTCTCGAAGGTCACCTTAAGCCCGACCCGCAGCTGGCTCAGCGCCTGCAGGTTTTCCTGCTCTTTGAGTT
>NZ_NSKD01000013.1 GCF_002286965.1 Halovibrio salipaludis
GCAAGGACGAGGGCGGTCGTCATACGCCGTTCTTCACCGGCTATCGCCCGCAGTTCTACTTCCGGACCACGGACGTGACCGGCACCTGCGAGCTGCCGGAAGGCGTCGAGATGGTGATGCCGGGTGATAACGTGAAGCTGGTAGCCACGCTGATCGCGCCGATCGCGATGGAAGACGGGCTGCGCTTTGCGGTACGCGAAGGCGGCCGGACTGTCGGCGCAGGCGTGGTGACCAAGATTATCGAGTAATCGGTCCCGCGCCCTGGAAAAAGGGGTTGCCATCGCGCAGCCCCTTTTTTGGTTTCAGGGTCCATCCCTGTAACGGATTCTCTGGAGCAGTGCGTAGGTTGACGCCGTCGTGAATGCGCCCTATAATGCGCATCCTTTTTACGGGTCGGCTTATACGAGCTGCCAACAACGATTGGAGTTTGGTGCAACATGCAGAGCCAAAAAATCAGAATCCGGTTGAAGGCGTTTGATTACCGCCTGATCGATCAGTCCACTCAGGAAATTGTCGATACGGCAAAGCGGACTGGTGCTCAGGTTCGGGGTCCTATTCCTCTGCCGACCCGGAAAGAGAAGTACACCATCCTGATCTCGCCGCACGTCAATAAAGACGCGCGTGATCAGTATGAGATCCGGACGCACAAGCGCCTTCTGGATATCGTTGAGCCTACCGAAAAGACAGTCGATGCTCTGATGAAGCTCGATCTCGCCGCCGGAGTGGACGTGCAGATCAGCCTGGGTTAACCCTCCAGTTAACCCCTCAGAGTGTAACTGTCTTTCAGGCCATAGAGGGTTGAAGCCCCGTACACTAAGAGGTGAACAATGGCGATTGGTGTTGTCGGCCGCAAGGCCGGTATGACTCGTATTTTTACCGACGAGGGTAACTCCATCCCCGTCACGGTGATTCAGGTTGATGCCAACCGGATTACCGAAATCAAGACGCCCGAGCGGGACGGCTACCGTGCGGTTCAGGTAACGACCGGTACGCGCCGTGCGAACCGGATTACCAAACCGGAAGCGGGCCATTTCGCGAAGAACGGCGTTGAAGCAGGGCGCAGTCTCTGGGAGTTCCGGCTGGAAGACCAGTCAGAAGATGGAGAGCTGCAGCCCGGTTCCGAGCTTGATGTTTCCCAGTTCGAGGATGGTCAGTCGATTGATGTGACTGGTCAGTCCAAGGGCAAGGGTTTTGCAGGTACCGTCAAGCGCTGGAACTTCTCCACCCAGGATAAGACCCACGGTAACTCGCTCGCGCACCGCGCACCTGGCTCCATTGGTCAGTGCCAGTCTCCGGGCCGTGTATTCAAGGGCAAGAAGATGTCCGGTCAGATGGGTAATGCGCGCGTAACCAGTCAGAACATCGAGATCGTGCGTGTTGATGCCGAGCGGAATCTGCTGCTGGTTAAAGGGCCCGTCCCTGGCGCCAATGGCGGTGACCTGATCATCAAGCCCGCAGTGAAAGCCTAAGGGGTGGCGTGATGGAATTGACAGTGACAGGAAGCGGTAACGGTGTTCAGGTATCGGATGCCGCTTTTGGTAAAGAATTCAACGAATCGCTGGTGCACCAGGTCGTAACCGCCTATCTGGCGGCCGGTCGTCAGGGCAGCGTCAAGCAGAAGACACGCTCCGAGGTCAGCGGCGGTGGCAAGAAACCCTGGCGGCAGAAGGGCACCGGTCGGGCCCGTGCCGGTACCATCCGCAGCCCGATCTGGCGCGGTGGCGGCACAACTTTCGCCTCGCGCCCGCGGGACTATTCGCAGAAGGTGAATCGGAAGATGTATCGCGGCGCGCTGCGCTCGATTCTTTCCGAGCTTGTGCGCCAGGAGCGTCTCGTGGTTGTGGACTCCATTACCCCTGACCAGCCGCGTACCAAGGTGTTCAATGCCAAGCTCCAGGAGCTGGGTGTTCAGCAGGACGCGCTGATTGTTTCTGACTCCGTTGAGCGGAATCTCGAGTTGGCATCGCGCAATATCCCGAACGTGGCGGTATCCGATGTCCGGGGCGTGGATCCGGTGAGTCTCGTAGCGCACAACCACGTCGTGGTTACTGTGGATGCGCTCAAGAAGTTTGAGGAGATGCTGGGATGAATCAGGAGCGAATTTACAAGGTTCTGCTCGGCCCGCTGGTCTCTGAGAAGGCGACCATGGTTGGTGATCAGGGCCAGGTCGTGTTCAAGGTGGCTCCTGATGCGACCAAGCCCGAGATCCGCAAGGCCGTAGAGCAGCTGTTCAATGTGGACGTGACCAAAGTGCAGGTCAGCAATCGCAAGGGCAAGAACAAGCGCACAATCCATGGCATGGGTAAGCGTGACGATCTTCGCAAGGCGTATGTGCGCCTGGCTGATGGTCAGGATATTGACTTCATGGACGTGGAATAGGTTGAGGGGTTACAGACATGTCGATTGAGAAAACCAAGCCGACGTCACCCGGTCGTCGCCACCTCATCAAGGTCCGTAATCCTGACCTTCACGGGGGTGCGCCCTACGCGCCACTGGTGACCAAGCTCAGCAAGACGGGTGGCCGCAACAACAACGGCCGGATCACGTCCCGTCATATCGGTGGTGGCCACAAGCGCCATTACCGTCATATTGATTTCAAGCGCAACAAGGATGGTATTCCCGGCCAGGTAGAGCGTCTGGAGTACGATCCGAACCGTTCCGCCCATATCGCACTGGTCAAGTATCAGGACGGGGAGCGGCGTTACATCATCGCGCCCAAGGGGCTCAAGCAGGGCGATAAGGTTCAGTCCGGGATCGATGCACCGATCCGGGCCGGCAGCACCCTGCCCCTGCGTAACATTCCTCTGGGTTCGGTGATCCATTGCATTGAGCTCAAGCCCGGGAAGGGTGCCCAGATCGCGCGCAGTGCCGGTTCATCGGTCCAGCTGGTCGCACGTGAGGGCAACTACGCAACCATCCGGCTGCGTTCGGGCGAGATGCGCAAGGTGCCGGCTGAGTGCCGTGCCACGCTGGGGGAGGTTTCCAACAGCGAGCACAGTCTGAAGCAGTCCGGCAAAGCGGGTGCAACACGTTGGCGTGGCAAGCGGCCAACAGTACGCGGTGTTGCTATGAACCCAATTGACCATCCGCATGGCGGTGGTGAAGGGCGTACCTCTGGCGGACGTCACCCGGTTACACCCTGGGGGATTCCGACCAAAGGGCATAAGACTCGTAAGAACAAGCGTACTGACAAGATGATCGTACGTCGTCGTTCGGCCAAGAAATAACGTTTAGGGGAAGAAGCTGTGCCACGTTCTCTGAAGAAAGGTCCTTTTATAGACCTGCATCTGCTGAAGAAGGTTGAGGCAGCTCTGGAAAACAACAGCCGTAAGCCGATCAAGACCTGGTCGCGCCGCTCCACGGTGTTTCCGGAGATGGTAGGGCTGACCATTGCAGTGCATAACGGCCGGCAGCATGTGCCGGTCATGATCACTGAGGAAATGGTTGGCCATAAACTTGGGGAGTTTGCCGCGACACGCACGTTCCGCGGGCATGCTGCCGACAAGAAAGCGAAGAAACGCTGATTCTGAGGGGATTAAACGATGGAAGTAGCGGCTAAAACGAAAGGCGCTCGACTCTCGGCTCAGAAGGCTCGCCTTGTCGCAGACATGGTTCGTGGCAAGAGTGTCGAGGAAGCGCTGAATACACTGGCGTTCACACCGAAGAAAGCGGCCGGGATCATTCGCAAGACCCTCGAGTCTGCGATTGCCAACGCCGAGCATAACGAAGGCCTGGACGTGGATGAGTTGCGGCTTGCAACCATCTGTGTGGACGAGGGGCCGACGCTGAAGCGGATCCAGGCACGGGCCAAGGGCCGTGCGGACCGGATCCTGAAGCGCACGTGCCACATCACCGTCAAGGTTTCGGACGAGTAGGAGATACCCGATGGGTCATAAAGTACATCCAACCGGTATCAGGCTTGGCGTTGTCAAAGAGCACAACTCGGTCTGGTATGCGGAGAAAGGGGCTTACGCCCAGAACCTGTTGAAGGATATCGAGGTCCGCGAATTTCTCAATCGCCGGCTCGAGAAGGCCTCGGTCAGCCGGATTCTGATTGAGCGTCCCGCGCAGAACGCCCGGATTACGATCCATACCGCCCGTCCGGGGATTGTGATCGGCAAGAAGGGTGAGGACGTGGATAAGCTCCGTAAGGAGCTGACCGACATGATGGGCGTGCCCGTGCACGTCAACATTGAGGAAATCCGCAAGCCTGATCTCGATGCCAAGCTGGCTGCCCAGAGCGTGGCGAACCAGCTGGAGCGCCGCGTGATGTTCCGGCGTGCGCTCAAACGGGCCGTACAGAATGCCATGCGCCAGGGCGCGAAAGGGATCCGGATCCAGGCGAGTGGCCGCCTCGGCGGTGCCGAGATTGCACGTACCGAGTGGTACCGGGAAGGTCGCGTACCGCTGCACACACTGCGTGCAGACATCGACTACGCGCATTACGAGGCCCACACCACCTACGGGATCATCGGCGTGAAAGTCTGGATCTTCAAGGGTGAAATCCTGGGCGGTCTCGAGCAGGTACGGGCTGAAAAAGAAGCCGCTGCTCAGAAGAAAGCTCAGAAGTAAGGGGGTCTCCAAATGCTGCAACCGAAACGAACCAAGTTCCGCAAGGTACAGAAAGGCCGCAATCGCGGCATGGCCCATACAGGCAACAAGGTCAGCTTTGGTGAGTACGGTCTCAAGGCGACCGGTCGTGGGCGTGTTACCGCACGCCAGATCGAGGCGGCCCGTCGGACCATGACCCGCCGGATCAAGCGTGGCGGCAAAATCTGGATCCGCGTGTTCCCGGATAAGCCGATTACCGAGAAGCCCCTTGAAGTCCGTATGGGTAAGGGCAAGGGCGCCGTCGAGTACTGGGTTGCTGAAATCCAGCCCGGGAAGATGCTGTATGAGATGGAAGGGGTGGCAGAAGACGTGGCGCGCGACGCATTCAATCTGGCCGCGGCCAAACTGCCGGTACCGACCACCTTTGTGAACAGGACGGTAATGTGATGAAAGCGACAGAATTGCGTGACAAATCGGCAGAGGAACTGAACCAGGAGCTGATGCGGCTGTTCAAGGAACAGTTCAATCTCCGGATGCGCAAAGCGACAGGTCAGCTGAATCAGTCCCACTTGCTGCGTCAGACCAGGCGCGATATTGCGCGTGTTAAAACCGTTATGACTGAGAAAGCAGGTGACTGATATGGCTAATGCAAGTGAAAACGCCAGGACGCTCAACGGCCGCGTGGTCAGCGACAAGATGCAGAAGACGATTGTCGTTATGGTTGAGCGCCGGGAAAAGCATCCGCTCTACGGCAAGTACGTGAAGCGCTCGACGCGTATCAAGGCTCACGACGAAGACAACCAGTGCAGTGTCGGTGATTTTGTAACCATCGCCGAAAGCCGTCCGCTTGCGCGGAATAAGGCCTGGACACTGGTGAACGTGGTTGAGCGCGCGTCGAAGGTGTAAGGCGCCAGGACACTGGTTCTTGTCGTAAAGACGAAGTGGTTTCTAGTGGAGACTAACCATGATTCAGACGCAAACCGTACTTGACGTAGCCGATAACAGCGGCGCCCGTCAGGTTATGTGTATCAAGGTCCTGGGTGGCTCGCACCGGCGCTATGCAAGGGTCGGGGATATCATCAAGGTATCCGTCAAGGAAGCGATCCCCAGGGGCCGTGTCAAGAAGGGTCAGGTACTCAAGGCAGTTGTGGTCCGGACCAAGAGTGGTATCCGGCGCCAGGACGGGTCCCTGATCCGGTTCGACGGCAATGCGGCGGTTCTGCTCAACCCGCAGGAAGCGCCGGTAGGTACCCGAATTTTTGGCCCGGTGACTCGCGAACTTCGGAATGAGAAATTCATGAAGATCATTTCGCTGGCACCCGAGGTTTTGTAGGAACAAGAGGCCGGTTATGAACAAGATCAAGCGAGATGACGAAGTGGTGGTCACCACGGGGAAAGACCGTAACAAGCGTGGCAAGGTGCTGCGGATTGTTGATGGTGGTGAACGGGTCGTTGTGTCCGGGATCAATATGGTCAAGAAGCACACGCGCCCCAATCCCATGGCGGGAACCCAGGGCGGCATCATCGAAAAGGAAGCTCCGATTCATATTTCGAACGTGGCCATCTATAACCCGCAGCAGGCCAAGGCTGATCGTGTCGGGTTTCAGGTGAAGGAAGACGGCACCAAGGTGCGCATCTTCCGTTCCACGCAAGAAGTGATCGATAACCAGTAAGCGGCGGTGGTTACGATGTCCAACATGAGAGACGTGTACAAAGAACAGGTGATCCCGGCGCTGAACGAGCAGTTCGGGTATGCGAACCCGATGCAGGTGCCGCGGATTGAAAAGATCACCCTGAACATGGGCGTTGGTGAAGCTGTAGGCGACAAGAAGCAGCTCGATAACGCTGTCGCTGACCTGCAGATGCTGTCGGGTCAGAAGCCGGTGATCACCAAGGCGCGCAAGTCCGTTGCAGGCTTCAAGATCCGGGAAGGCTTCCCGATCGGCTGCAAGGTGACCCTGCGTGGTGAGCGGATGTGGGATTTCTTCGATCGCCTGGTGCAGATCGCGATCCCGCGGATCCGTGATTTCCGTGGTCTGAGCCCGAAGTCGTTCGACGGCCGGGGCAACTACAGCATGGGCGTGCGGGAACAGATCATTTTCCCGGAAATTGAGTACGACAAGGTCGACAAGGTCCGTGGCCTCGATATCACCATCAGCACCTCCGCTGAGAGTGATGAGGAAGGGCGCGCTCTGCTTTCGGCATTCAATTTTCCGTTCAAACAGTAAGGATCGGACATGGCCAAAATCGGCATGAAAGAGCGCGAACGCAACAGGGAACGCCTGGTCGCCAAATACGGCGAAAAGCGTGAGCGCCTTAAAAAGATGAGTAAGGATCCGAATCTGAGCGACGAAGAACGCTGGGAAGCGCAGATGCAGCTGCAGAAGCTGCCGCGTAACTCCAGCCCGGTGCGTCTTCGCAATCGTTGCCAGGTAACCGGGCGCCCGCATGGTGTCCTCAGGAAATTCCAGCTTTCACGCATCAAGCTGCGTGAGACCGGAATGCGCGGAGATGTTCCGGGGCTGCGCAAGGCCAGCTGGTAACCCCCGCGCGTTGGTAAGCAACAGCATTGTTGCTGCACAACTGAAACGATCAGGAGTCTCATACGAATGAGCATGCAAGATCCGTTGGCGGACATGTTCACGCGCATCCGTAACGGCCAGATGGCCGAGAAGGTGAGTGTGGAAATGCCGTCCTCCAAGATGAAACAGTCCGTTGCCTCGGTCCTCCGGGACGAAGGCTTCATTGAGGACTTCAGCGTTGAGGGCGATAAGAAGCCCCGGCTGACCATCAATCTGCGTTATTTCGAAGGCAAGCCCGTCATTGAGAGCATCCAACGGGCGAGTCGCCCCGGTCTGCGCCAGTATCGCGGCAATAGCGAACTGCCGCGCGTGGCCAATGGTCTGGGCGTCGCCATCGTCTCCACGTCCCAGGGCGTGATGACTGACAGCGCCGCCCGCAAGGCCGGCATTGGTGGCGAAATTATCTGCACCGTATTCTAGGAGGAGTCATGTCCAGGGTTGCGAGTAATCCTGTCGTGCTGCCATCCGGTGTCGAGGTGAATTTCAACGGTCAGGACGTTGAAGTGAAGGGTGCCAAGGGTACGCTTCAGCACAGCATTCACCCGAGTGTCGAAGTGACGCAGGACGACGATAAGCTGCGGTTCGCGCCGCGTAACAATGCGAAGAAAAGCCGGGCACTGGCCGGTACCACCCGGGCACTCCTGAACAACATGGTTGTTGGTGTGACCAATGGCTTCGAGCGCAAGCTCGAGATCAATGGTGTCGGTTACCGGGCCCAGGCCCAGGGTGACAGCGTGAATCTTACGCTTGGCTTCAGCCATCCGGTGGAATACAAGCTGCCGGAAGGCGTTACCGCTGAGTCCCCCAAGCCGACCGAATTGGTGCTCAAGGGCATCGACAAGCAGCGTGTCGGCCAGGCTGCAGCAGACATCAGGGCTTTCCGTCCGCCTGAGCCCTATAAGGGCAAGGGTGTCCGCTACGCGGATGAAACGGTAAGGCGTAAAGAGGCCAAGAAGAAATAGGGCAGACAGATGAGCGCGAAGAAAGAATCCAGATTGCGTCGCGCACGTAAAGTGCGCATCAAGATCCGGGAACGTGGCTCCAACCGCCTCTGCGTCCACCGTACACCGCGTCATATGTATGCTCAGGTGACTACGGCGGATGGCAGCCAGGTGCTGGCGGCCGCCTCCACACTGGACAAGGAGTTGCGCCAGGGTGCAACCGGAAACGTGGACGCCGCACGCCAGGTTGGCGAGCTGATCGCGGAACGGGCGAAAAACGCGGGTATCGAAACGGTTGCATTCGACCGGTCCGGTTATCGCTACCACGGTCGCGTCAAAGCGCTTGCCGATGCGGCGCGTGAAGCCGGCCTGCAATTCTAAGAGGTGGAGAAGATGAGCGTGAATGAGCAGAACCAGCCCGAGCTTCAGGAGAAGCTGGTGCAGGTCAATCGGGTGGCCAAAGTGGTCAAGGGTGGCCGCCTTTTCGGTTTCACCGCCCTGACAGTTGTGGGTGATGGCAACGGCCGGGTCGGTTACGGCCGCGGTAAGGCACGTGAGGTGCCGGTTGCGATCCAGAAGGCAATGGACTCCGCGCGCAAGAACATGGTGTCCGTACCGCTGGATGGCGCTACGCTTCAGTACCCGGTCAAGGCCAACCATGGCGCCTCCAGGGTGTTCATGCAGCCGGCTTCCGAGGGTACTGGCATTATCGCCGGTGGCGCCATGCGTGCCGTTCTCGAAGTTGCCGGCGTGCACAACGTCCTGGCCAAGTGCTATGGCTCCACCAACCCGATCAACGTGGTACGGGCTACCGTTGAAGGCCTGAAAGCCATGCGGTCGCCGGAAGAAGTGGCGGCCAAGCGTGGTAAAACCGTGGAAGAGATCCTGGATTGACGTTATGGCTAACAAAACGATCAAGGTCACACTGACCCGCAGCCCCATCGGGGCACAGAAGAACCATAAACTCTGTGTCCGTGGACTGGGACTGCGCCGTCTCCACCATTCGGTGGAACTCGAGGACACGCCCGCGGTCCGCGGGATGATCAACCGTGTCAATTACATGGTTCGGGTAGAGGAACAGTAAGATGCAACTGAACGAACTCCGCCCAGGTGACGGCTCCAAGGCCGAGCGCAAGCGTGTGGGTCGTGGCATCGGCAGTGGTCTGGGTAAAACCGGCGGCCGTGGTCACAATGGCCAGAAATCCCGTTCCGGCGGCAGTATCGCGCCCGGCTTCGAGGGTGGTCAGCAGCCGATGCGTGGGCGTCTGCCCAAGTTCGGTTTCACCTCCCGTCAACAGCGCTGGGAGGCGGAGATCCGCCTTCACGAGCTGGCCAAGGTCGAAGGTGATACGGCTGATCTGGACGCTCTCAAGAAGGCGGACCTGATCCGTCATGACGTGCGCGAAGCGAAGGTGATCGCCTCCGGTGAGATTTCCCGTGCGGTGACCGTCAAGGGCCTGCGGGTAACCAAAGGCGCCCGTGAAGCGATTACTGCCGCTGGCGGGAAAGTCGAAGACTGAGTCGAGGGCTAAATGGCTAAACAGGGACCGGCATCCGCTAAGGGACAGGGCCTCTCGGAACTCTATTCGAGGCTCAAGTTCGTTGTGATCGCGATCCTGGTCTACCGGATCGGCGCCCACATCCCGGTCCCGGGCATTAACCCGGATCGGCTGGCGGCAATGTTTGAACAGCAGCAGGGCACCATCCTGGGCATGTTCAACATGTTCTCAGGGGGTGCCCTTGAGCGCATGAGTATCCTGGCGCTGGGCATCATGCCCTACATCTCCGCCGCGATCATCATGCAGCTCATGACGGCGGTCAGTCCGCAGCTGGAGCAGCTCAAGAAGGAAGGCGAATCCGGGCGCAAGAAGATCAGCCAGTACACACGGTACGGTACCGTTGGTCTGGCGTTCGTGCAGGGGCTGGGGATCTCCGTGGGGCTTGCGTCCCAGGGAGTGACCTTCTCCAGCGGGCTCGACTTCTATTTCATAGCGGTCGTGTCCTTTGTCTGTGGCGCTGTTTTCCTGATGTGGCTTGGTGAGCAGATCACTGAGCGCGGCATCGGCAACGGCATCTCGCTGCTGATCTTCGCCGGTATCGTCGCAGGCCTTCCGGGGGCCATCGGTCAGACGCTGGAGCAGGCCCGCAGTGGCGAGATGAGTCTGCTGCTGGTCTTCGGTGTCGGTGCCATGGCCATTGCCGTGGTTGGGTTCATCGTTTTCATGGAGCGCGGTCAGCGCCGGATCACGGTGAATTACGCCAAGCGCCAGCAGGGGCGCCGTGTCTACGCCCAGCAGCAGAGTCATCTGCCGCTGAAGGTGAACATGGCTGGCGTTATTCCGGCGATCTTTGCGTCGTCGATACTGCTGTTTCCGGCATCGCTCGGTCAGTGGTTCGGTCAGTCCGAAGGCATGGAGTGGCTGGGCGATCTGTCCCAGATCCTGGGGCCGAACCAGCCTCTGTACATCCTGCTGTTTGCAGCTGCAGTGATCTTTTTCTGCTTCTTCTATACAGCACTGATGTACAACCCGCGGGAGGTTGCGGACAACCTCAAGAAGTCCGGCGCCTTCATCCCCGGGATCCGGCCCGGTGAGCAGACCGCGAAGTACATTGACGGGGTGCTCACACGTCTGACGATCTTCGGGGCGCTGTACATCGCGGCGGTGTCGATCATGCCCCAGTTCCTGACGGTATTCGGCAATGTGCCGTTCTACCTCGGGGGTACGTCACTGCTGATCGTCGTAGTAGTGGTCATGGATTTCATGTCACAGGTTCAGGCGCATCTGATGTCGCACCAGTACGAATCCGTGATGAAGAAGTCCAACCTCAAGAATCACGGACGCAGCGGCATGTTCCGCTGATCAACGGGAGACTGAAATGAAAGTACGTGCATCGGTGAAGAAAATCTGCCGAAACTGCAAAATCATTCGTCGCAATGGCTCGATCCGGGTCATCTGCACCGAGCCCCGTCACAAGCAACGCCAGGGGTGAGGCGGTAACAGGGGCGGTTGTTGATATCTGCCGATTCAGGCGCTATCATTCCGCACCTTTTGTGACGGTAACGTAAACAGCAAAGCTTTGAATGCGGAGTGAAGTGAATGGCACGTATAGCCGGTGTCAACATACCCGAGAATAAACATGCCGCGGTTTCGTTGACCTATATCTTCGGGATCGGCCATACCACGGCAGGTCAGCTTTGCGACGCGACGGGCATCCCCCGGAACACGAAGGTTGGCGAGCTTTCCGATGAACAGGTGGATAACCTGCGCACGGAAGTTGGCAAACTCTCGGTCGAGGGTGACCTGCGTCGTGAGGTTCAGATGAACATCAAGCGGTTGCGGGACCTGGGCTGCTATCGCGGCCTGCGGCATCGCCATGGTCTTCCGGTTCGCGGTCAGCGGACCAAGACCAATGCGCGGACCCGCAAGGGCCCCCGTAAACCGATTCGTAAATAACAGGTAGGTAAAAATGGCAAAGCCAGGTACACGTACCCGTAAAAAGGTGAAAAAGTCAGTTGTTGACGGCGTGGCCCATATCCACGCGTCGTTCAACAACACCATCGTGACCCTGTCCGATCGCCAGGGCAACGTCCTTTCCTGGGCGACTGCCGGCGGTTCTGGATTCCGCGGTTCACGAAAGAGTACACCTTTTGCTGCGCAGGTAGCAGCTGAAAGGGCCGGTAACGCGGCCGCTGAATACGGTCTTAAAAACCTGGACGTAATGGTCAAGGGTCCCGGACCCGGCCGGGAATCCGCGGTTCGCGCTCTCAATGCGGTAGGTTTCAAGATCACCAACATCGAGGACGCGACACCCATCCCGCACAATGGCTGTCGTCCGCCGAAAAAGCGCCGCGTGTAATCAAGGAGACAGCGATTTATGGCACGTTACATTGGTCCGAAATGTAAACTGTCTCGCCGCGAGGGGACAGATCTATTCCTGAAGAGCGGGGTCCGGGCGCTCGAAAGCAAGTGCAACGTCGATCAGGCGCCAGGTCAGCATGGCGCACGGCGTACCCGGGTTTCCGAGTACGGAACCCAGCTTCGGGAAAAGCAGAAAGTACGCCGTATGTACGGTGTGCTGGAGAAACAGTTCCGGAACTACTATCAGGAAGCAGCTCGCCGCAAGGGTTCAACCGGTGAGAACCTGCTTCAGCTGCTGGAGTGCCGGCTCGATAACGTGGTCTACCGCATGGGCTTCGGCGCCACACGTGCTGAAGCACGGCAGCTGGTTTCCCACAAGGCGCTGCAGGTCAATGGCCGCACCGTCAATGTGGCCTCCTACCAGGTGCAGCCCGGTGATGAGGTCCGCGTACGGGAGAAGGCTCAGAATCAGCTCCGTATCCGCAATGCGTTGGAGCTGGCCAACAGTCGTGCGGCCATCGAGTGGGTCGACGTCGACGCCAACAAGCTCGTGGGAACCTTCCGGTCCCGTCCGGAGCGCAGCGATATCTCTGCGGACATCAACGAGAGCTTGATCGTCGAGCTTTACTCCAAGTAACGCACAGCGAAATAGGGGCGTCCAATGCAGCGTTCAGCTACCGAATTTCTGACTCCTCGCAGCATCAATGTCGAGGAGCAGACCCAAACCCACGCCCGCGTGGTTCTGGAGCCTCTGGAGCGGGGCTTTGGCCACACGCTGGGTAATGCTCTGCGGCGGATCCTGCTGTCTTCCATGCCCGGGAGTGCAGTAACCGAAGCGCAGATCGATGGAGTGCTGCACGAGTACAGCGCCATTGAAGGGGTTCAGGAGGATGTCATCGAGATCCTGCTGAACCTCAAGGCGCTGGCCGTTAAGCTCAATGGTCGTGAGCAGGCCGAGCTCTCTCTTTCCAAGAAGGAAGAAGGGCCGGTCACTGCGGCTGATATCCAGCTTGATCATGACGTTGAGATCGTCAACCCGGATCTGGTGATCTGTCACCTGTCCAAGGGCGGCGAGCTCAATATGAAGCTGACGGTAAGCTCTGGTCGGGGTTACGAGCCCGCGGATCAGCGCGAGCAGGATGAGGAAAGCCGGGCCATTGGTCGCCTGCAGATTGACGCGACCTTCAGCCCGATCCGCCGTGTTTCCTACATGGTTGAGAGTGCCCGTGTTGAGCAGCGCACCGACCTGGACAAGCTGATCATCGACCTGGATACCAACGGTACCATTGATCCGGAGGAAGCGATCCGGCGGGCCGCCACCATTCTGCAGCAGCAGCTGGCGGTGTTCGTCGATCTGGATCAGGAGAAAGAGCCGGAGGAATCTCAGGAAGAAGAGGAAGTTGATCCGATCCTGCTGCGTCCTGTGGATGATCTTGAACTGACCGTTCGCTCGGCCAACTGCCTCAAGGCGGAGAACATCTACTACATTGGCGATCTGATCCAGCGCACTGAAGTTGAACTGCTGAAGACGCCCAATCTCGGCAAGAAATCACTGACCGAGATCAAGGATGTGCTGGCCTCCCGTGGCCTGTCGCTGGGTATGCGGCTTGAGAACTGGCCGCCGGCGAGTCTGCGCGGTGATGACCGGGTCCTTGGTGGCTGATCGCTGAATCGCTGATTTTGATTTAAGGAATTAGAGCAATGCGTCATCGTAAGAGTGGTCGTAAATTAAACCGCAACAGTTCGCACCGGAAGGCCATGTACCGCAACATGACTGCCTCTCTGGTGGAGCATGAGCTGATCAAGACGACCCTGCCCAAGGCGAAGGAACTTCGCCGTGTGGCGGAGCCGCTGATCACACTCGCCAAGGAGGACTCGGTGGCGAACCGTCGTCAGGCATTCGCGCGGCTGCGCAATGACCAGGCGGTGACCAAGCTGTTTGAGGAGCTCGGTCCGCGGTTCGAGAGTCGTCCCGGTGGTTATCTGCGGATTCTCAAATGCGGTCTGCGGGCTGGCGACAACGCGCCCATGGCCTATGTAGAGGTCATCGGTCGTCCGGTTGTCGAGTACGTGGAAGACGATGAGGATGATGACGACGACGAGGACTGAGAGCCTCGCGTCACCGCCTGATCACTTCGGGCGGTGCCTCATTAGAAGCCGGACCCTGTGTCCGGCTTTTTTATGCGCAGCTACTGGCTGCGGGCCTCGGGAAGATAATTAGCCAGGTATTGGCCCGTGTGCGAGTCACGCTCCCTGGCGACTGTCTCAGGAGTGCCTTCCGCCACCAGGCGTCCGCCGCCATCTCCACCTTCCGGTCCAAGGTCGACCAGCCAGTCCGCGGTCTTGATGACATCCAGGTTATGTTCGATCACCACCACGGTGTTGCCGTGGTCCCTCAGGGTGTGCAGTACATCCAGCAGCTGCTGGATATCGTGGAAGTGCAGACCGGTTGTGGGTTCGTCGAGGATGTAAAGTGTGTTGCCCGTGTCCCGCTTGGACAGTTCCCGTGCCAGCTTGACCCGTTGTGCCTCGCCTCCTGACAGGGTTACGGCGTTCTGGCCAAGCTTCACGTAGGACAGACCTACTTCCATCAGTGTCTGGAGGCGCCGGGCCAGGAAGGGCACGGAGTCGAAGAACTCGCGCGCTTCCTCAATGGTCATGGAGAGCACCTCATGGATGGTCTTTCCCTTGTAGGTGATTTCAAGGGTTTCCCGGTTGTAGCGCTGGCCCTGGCAGACATCGCAGGGCACGTAGATGTCGGGCAGGAAGTGCATCTCGACCTTGATCTCGCCGTCACCCTGGCAGGCCTCGCAGCGCCCACCCTTGACGTTGAAGCTGAACCGGCCCGGTTTGTAGCCGCGCGAGCGGGCCTCCTGGGTTCCCGCGAACAGCTCGCGGATGGGCGTGAAAAGTCCGGTATAGGTGGCCGGGTTGGAGCGTGGCGTGCGCCCGATGGGACTCTGGTCAATGTCGATGACACGATCCAGGCTTTCCAGCCCTTCAATGCGTTCGTGGGGCTCCGGCGTAAGCGTTGTGGCATTGTTGAGCTGCCTTGCTGCGGCCGGATAGAGCGTGCTGTTGATCAGTGTGGATTTGCCGGAGCCTGATACGCCAGTGACGCAGGTCATCAGCCCCACAGGGATGCGCACTTCGTCGCCCTGGAGGTTGTGGCCGGTAGCGCCCGTTACGGTGATCCAATGCTCGCCGGGGGTGGTGCGCTGTGCGGGAATGGCGATCCGGCGCTGGCCGGTGAGATACTGGCCCGTGATGGATTCCGGTTCGGCCGCGATGGCGTCGGCGGTGCCCTCGGCCATGATCCGGCCGCCATGGATTCCGGCGCCCGGGCCAATGTCCACAATGTGGTCGGCGGCACGGATGGCATCCTCGTCGTGTTCCACCACGATCACTGTATTGCCCATGTCCCGCAGCCGCTTGAGAGTGCCCAGGAGCCGCTCGTTGTCGCGCTGGTGAAGCCCGATAGAGGGCTCGTCCAGGACGTACATCACCCCCACGAGTCCGGCCCCGATCTGGCTGGCGAGCCGGATCCGCTGGGCCTCCCCTCCGGAGAGGGTATCGGCGCTGCGTTCGAGGGTCAGGTAGCCCAGGCCCACGTTGACCAGGAATTCAAGGCGCTTGCGGATCTCGTTGAGAATGGTCTCGGCGATCTGGCCACGCCAACCAGGAAGGGTGATGGACTGGGCGTTGTCGAATGCATGGGCAATGGAAAGGCGCGCCATTGCGGGAAGCGTCCAGTCGCCAATGAACACGTTTCGGGCCACCTCATTCAGACGTGAGCCGCGGCAGTCCGGACAGGGGCGTGAGTTCAGTGAACGGGCGAGTTCGTCGCGTACCGTCTGGGAATCCGTCTCCCGGTAACGCCGTTCGAGGTTGGGGATCACTCCCTCAAAGGGGTGCTCACGGTCCACCGCCTGACCCCGGGAGTTCACATACCGGAAGGTGATCGCTTTATCGCCGGTGCCGTGCAGTACGGTGTTCTGGAACCACTCCGGAAGCTGCTGCCAGGGGGTGTCGAGGTCGCAACCGTAATGGGAGGCGACGCTTTCGAGCATCTGGAAGTAGTAGACCGAGCGCCGGTCCCAGCCCCGTATGGCACCTTCGGCCAGCGTGAGCTCGGGGTTGCGGATCAGTCGTTGCGGGTCAAAGAACTGGTCAACGCCCAGCCCGTCACAGGTGGGGCAGGCGCCTGCCGGGTTGTTGAACGAGAAGGTCCGGGGCTCGGGGGCGCTGATGGAGTAACCGCACTGGGGGCAGGCATGGCGTGCCGAGAAAACCAGCTCCTCCATTCCATCGTCATCCATGGAGGCTACCCGCGCAGTCTCATCCGCCAGCGCCAGCGCGGTCTCGAAGGATTCGGCGAGGCGCTGCTGCAGTCCATCCCGGATCCGGAAGCGGTCCACCACCACCTCAATGCTGTGTTTGCGTTTGGCGTCCAGTGAGGGGAGGTCGTCGATGTCGTACACTTTCCCGTCAATACGCAGCCGTATGAACCCCTGGCTGCGCATCTCATCCAGCACCTGCTGGTGTTCGCCCCGGCGCTCGCGGATCAGCGGCGCCAGAATCATCATGCGGCTGCCCTCGGGCAGGGCCAGAACCTGGTCCACCATCTGGCTCACCGTCTGGGCGGCCAGTGGTTCATCGTGCAACGGGCAGTGTGGTTCGCCGGCGCGGGCGAACAGCAGGCGCAGGTAGTCGTGGATCTCGGTGATGGTGCCAACCGTGGAGCGCGGGTTGTGCGAGGTCGATTTCTGTTCGATGGAAATGGCCGGCGACAGCCCCTCGATATGGTCCACATCCGGCTTTTCCATCATGGAAAGAAACTGGCGGGCGTAGGTTGAGAGGGATTCCACGTAGCGCCGCTGCCCCTCCGCGTAGAGGGTGTCAAAGGCCAGTGATGACTTGCCGGAGCCGGAAAGCCCCGTGATCACCACCAGCTGGTTCCTGGGAATATCCAGATCCACCGATGCCAGATTGTGGGTGCGTGCACCCCGGATACGGATGTGATTCATGCTGCTCCAATGGCTGGGCAAAACGACCATTATAGGGCTTACTGGCACACCGCCATAGACGGATTGATCTGGATCCATGAGTGAGTCGTCAGCGCTGTGCTAAGATGACGCCGCTTTTCCGGAGGATTCCTGATGAACGCCACTGAAAAACGCGCCATCGCGGCTCTGGCAACGGTCTACGGCTCCCGCATGCTGGGTCTGTTCATGATCCTGCCGGTGTTTGTGCTGCTGGGGCGGGACCTGCAGGGCGCAAGCCCGGCGCTGCTGGGTGTGGCGCTCGGGGCCTATGGACTCTCCCAGGCGCTGCTGCAGATCCCCTTTGGCATGCTTTCAGATCGTTTCGGGCGCAAGCCGCTGATTCAGGTCGGGCTTGTGCTGTTTGCCGTCGGCAGTCTGCTGGCGGGGTGGTCGGATTCCATCCAGGGGGTCATTGCCGGGCGCATTCTGCAGGGCTCAGGCGCTATTGCCAGTGTACTCATGGCGCTGGCCAGTGACCTTACCCGCGAGGAAAACCGCACCAAAGGTATGGCCACCATCGGGCTGTCCATTGGTATGGCTTTTGCGCTGTCGCTGGTGCTGGGGCCCATGGTGGGGGATGCCTACGGGCTCACCGGGATTTTCCTGCTGACGGCGGTGCTTGCGGGTATCGGCATGGTTCTGGTGGCAACCATCGTGCCCACGCCTGAGACGCGTACCCACCAGCCGGATGCGCTGCCGGCCCGGGACCAGCTTCGCCAGGTGCTTACATCGGGCCGGCTGCTGCGCCTGGATGGCGGTATCTTCGTGCTGCACCTGACGCTGACCGCCCTGTTCCTGATCGTGCCGCTGACGCTGGAGGAACTGGGGCTGGGCACCAACCAGCACTGGTGGGTGTACCTCTCGGTGATGGGCGCTGGCTTTGTGGCGATGCTGCCGCTGCTGATCATTGGTGAGAAGAAGCGCCGTCTCAAGCAGGTGATGACGGTGGCGGTGGCGCTGCTCGGGGTGGCCGTGGCGCTGATGGGCATCGGCTGGGAGCGGATCGCCGGATTCTGGGTGGTGCTGTTCATCTTTTTCACCGGCTTCAATCTGCTGGAGGCACTGCTGCCCTCGCTGATCAGCAAGGAGGCGCCCGCGGCCGGCAAGGGCTCGGCCATGGGCGTCTATTCCACCAGCCAGTTCATGGGCTCCTTTGTGGGCGGTGCGCTCGGTGGTTGGCTCTCTGGTTTCGCCGGTGCCAGCGGTGTTATTGTTCTCATTCTGCTGGCCATAGCGGTCTGGCTCGGCCTGGTTGTCACCATGGCGCCGCCACGCTACGCCACCAGTCTGGCGTTGCAGCTCACCGAGGAGCACACCCAGGATCCGCGCACCATGCGCGAGGCGTTTCTGGCCATTCCGGGGGTGGATGATGCCGTGGTGCTTGCCGGCAGCGGGGAGGCCTGGCTCAAGGTGGATCGCCAGCAGTTCAGCGAAGAATCCCTGTGGCGTCTCCCCTTTGTGGCGCGGCAGATCTGAGTAAGGAAGCCACGGGACGGTTTCCGTCAACGCATAACAGCGAATAAAGAGAAAGGAACAGGAGCAGAACATGGCGAGAGGCGTAAACAAGGTCATCCTGATCGGCAACCTGGGCGCGGATCCCGAGACCCGGTACACGGCCAATGGCAACCCGGTCACCAATCTCAGGCTGGCAACGGACGAGAGCTACAAGGACCGCAACACCGGCCAGATGGTGCCGCGCACGGAATGGCACCGCATCGTCATGTTCGGCAAGATCGCGGAAGTGGCCGGCCAGTACCTGCGCAAGGGCTCCAAGGTCTACATCGAAGGCCGCCTGCAGACCAACAAGTGGCAGGACCAGAGCGGTCAGGACCGTTACACCACCGAGATCATCGTCGACATCAACGGCCAGATGCAGATGCTCGACAGCCGTGGCGGTGACAGTGCCGGGACCGGAGGCGGCGCGCCGGGTGCTGCACAGGGTGGTGCGCCCCAGGGAGGCGGTGGCTACGCGCCCCAGGGCGGTGACCAGAATCAGGGGACCGGCATGCCGGATCCTGTTGACGACTTTGATGACGACATTCCCTTCTAGGAGACTTCTGCCAGCAAGTCCCAGTACTGTGTTAAAAGACGTGGATAACCATCTGAACAGCGTGAATCTGTTCGAATCCTGAACTATACTCGCGACACGTATTGGCACTCCCACTGTTCCGTGAGAGTGCCCTTCGGAATTTCACGAGCAGCGCAGACGGTCAACTTGCTGGCACTCCGATCCCTCCGACATCCGTTCGCGAAACGTCACTCTTCACTCCGCGTGGGGCTGGAGCTGTCGGATGATGCGATCCACTGGGCCTGCATGCAGGCGGACGGTTCGGTCCAGAGCGGCTCCGCAGACGCTGGGCAGACACTGGAATCCCTGGTGAATGAACAGGGGTTGGGCGGTGCCCGGGCCCGGGTGGTTCTGGGGCCGGATCAGTATCAGATCTTCCAGGCAGAGCGCCCCAATGTTGAGCCTGGCGAGCTGGCGGACGCCGTTCGCTGGAAGCTCGGGGATCTGCTCGATTATCCCGCCAGTGAAGCCGTTATTGATACCTTTCCTTTTCCCGAGGACGCCTCACGGGACCGTGGTGCGTTGATCAACGCTGTCTGCGCCCACCAGGACCGGATACGTACCATCGTGGACAGCGTCCATGAGGCGGGTCTCGAGCTTGAATGCATTGATATCGCGGAGCTCGCGCTGCGCAACCTGTTGGCCCGTGCCGACCCGGAGGGGCGCGGCGCGGCCCTGGTGCATCTGGGACGGCAGAGTGGCCACGTGATCTTCTGCCGGGGCGAGGTGCTCTACATGGCACGGCGCCTGGATGTCTCCCAGGCCCAGCTGCGGGACGCCACCACCCAGGAGCAGACGGTCCAGGACCTGGCGCTGGAGATCCAGCGGTCGCTGGATTATTACGAAAGTCAGCTGCGCCAGATTCCCCCCTCCCGTGTCCAGCTGGCAGGCCACCCGGAAGCGCTGCCGCTTGCCGGGATGCTCAATTCCGAGGTGACCGCTGAAGTGGTGGATCTGGATTGGAGTGCCATGCTCTCAGGCGTGACGCCCGCACCCGGAACCGGGCTTGCTGTCGCCACGCTGCTGGCGGATGACGAGGGAGCGAGATGAAGCAGTCCGTCAACCTGTACACAGAGGCCTTTCAGCCCTCAAGGGAGTGGCTGACCCTGGGCCGGGTGCTCAGCCTGGCTGCCGTTGTGCTGCTGGTGGTTGCCGGCATCGGGGGCGCTCTCCGGTATCAGCTGGCCGGGGCTGAAGCCCGGCTGGCGGAGATTGAAGCCCGGGAAGCGGAAAAGCAGCAGTCGGTGGAGACGCTCCAGAAACAGGTGGCCGACCGTAAGAAGGATCCGGCCCTGGAAGAGCAGGTCACACGACTGGAGCAGCGGGTCCGGGATCGCCGCCGCCTGGTCGAGCGCGCGGATTCGGTGGCAAAGGCGAGCAGCGAGGGCTTCACACCCTATCTGGAAGGGCTGGCACGCCAGACACTCGACGGGCTCTGGCTCACACGGATCCGGGTGGACCTGATGCGTGATCGTCTGGGGCTGTCAGGTCGTACCACGGATGGCCAGAACGTGCCTGAATATCTGCAGCGATTGCAGAAAGAATCCGTGTTCGAAGGGCGCCGTTTTGCCCGCTTTGGCATTGAACGCCCGGAGGACGGTGGGCCGCTGAGCTTTGATGTGGCTTCAACCCGCGAATCAGCGGAGGAAGACGAATGAAGGACCGTCTCCAGCAGCGCTGGCAGACGCTCGCGGATGCCTTCCTGGCGCGGGCGCGCCGTGAACGGGTGCTGATGCTGGTAGCCGCGTCGGCGCTGGTGGCCCTGGGAGCCTGGCAGTTGCTGGTGACACCGGTTCTGGAGGCCCGGAGCCAGGTGGCGGAGCGCATTGCCAGTACGCAGGAGTCGCTGGAGGGGCTTACCGCGCAGGAGGAAACGCTTCTGCGCGAGCTGGAAAAGGATCCCAACGAACCATTGCGCGAACGTATCAGCCAGCTCCAGCAGCGCCTTGACCGTTACGATCAGCAGCTCGAGGAGCTGACCACCGGCCTGATCAGCCCGCCGGAAATGGTGACACTGTTGCGTCGTATGCTCGCCCGGCATGACGGAGTGGCACTGGAGAGTGTCTCCCACAGGGCCCCCCAGCCGGTTGCGGTGGAAGGCCAGGATGACGGCGCGAACAGTGAACAGGAAGCCAGCCTCTATGCCCACCCGGTGGAAGTCACCGTCAGCGGTGGTTTCCATGATGTGCTGGCGTATCTGCGGGATCTTGAAGGCCTGGATGAGCGCCTGGGGTGGCGGTCAATGGACTACCAGACACAGGACTGGCCGGGGGCGCGGGTACGGATCCGGTTGCACACACTGAGCCTGCACAGGGAGTGGTTGGGTGTCTGAGCGCCTTGTGAGTGGCATCATTGCTGGGCTGCTGATTCTGGTACCGCTGACCTGCGGGGCCAGCAGCGGGGCGTCACTGCCGGACCCGACGCGGCCGACCTCGGTATCGACACAGGAAAGCAGCGTCTCGCCGGCACGCCGCTTCCAGCTGGACTCAATCCTGGTGGGGGATCAGCGCCGGCGGGCGGTCATCAACGGGATCAGCCTTGCCAAGGGCGGTCAGCTTGGGGATGCCACCCTTGTCCGGATCGGTACGGATCGTGTGCTGATTGAAATTGGCGGACAGCAGTACACTCTTGAACTCGACAGCGCGCCGTCGATCCGGCGCTAGCAGCAGGTTAACCGTTATGCGAGAGCATTCTGTCCCATTTCTGATTCCAGCTGTGCTCAGCCTGCTTCTGGCCGGCTGTGCCGGGAATCCGCTGATGCAGACCCAGCAGGCAAGCTCCACGGAAACCACGGAGCGGATCGAAGAAGAGCTGGAGAAAGCTGAGTCCGAGAGCGGTGATACCGAGGTTGCCCAGGCGCCTGATGAGGTCACGGGCGCCCTGATGCCGGACTTCTCCGGAGGAGACGGTACCGGCTCCGGTGGGGAGGAGCGTTTCAACGTCAATGCCCAGGGTCTGGCCGCATCCACCTTCTTCCGGAGTCTGGTCGACGGCACGCCCTACAACGTGGTGGTGGACCCGGCGGTGGAGGGCAACATCACCCTGGACCTGACACAGGTGACCCTTGAAGAGGTCATGGAGGTTGTTTCGGATCTCTATGGCTATGAGATCAACCGCGAGGGCCGCATCTACCGGGTGCGCCCGGCCGGGCTCCGGACCCGCGTCTTCCAGGTGGACTATCTGGACATTCAGCGCAGTGGCAATTCCGAAACCCAGGTGCGGTCGGGGCAGGTCACCGATTCGGGTAATGGCAATTCAGGCGCCAGCTCGGATGACGGCAACAGCAGTTCCGGCAACGGTCCCGTGGTGGGCACCCGTATCACCACGACTTCCGAATCGCGCTTCTGGGCGGATCTCAGGGAATCCCTGAACCTGATGGTTGGGTCTGACAACGGCCAGCGTGTCATCACCAACCCGGGGTCTGGCGTGGTTGTGGTCCATGCCCGGCAGGACAAGCTGAAGGTGGTTGAGGATTACCTCCGACGGATGCAGCTGATCTCCAAGCGCCAGGTGATCCTGGAAGCCCGGATTCTTGAGGTGGAGCTCAATGAGAGCTTTCAACAGGGCATCAACTGGAACGCTGTGGATCAGATGGGTACCGGCAACAGCCTTCAGGGCAGTCTGAGCAGCATTGCAACCAACACCCAGGGGGGAGGCGCATTTTCCGCGGCACTTGAGGTGAATAACTTCAACAGCCTGATCCAGCTCCTGGGCAGTCAGGGCAATGTTCAGGTGCTGTCCAGCCCGAGGATCTCCACGGTTAATAACGAGAAAGCCGTGATCAAGGTGGGCAGTGATGAATTCTTCGTGACTGACCTCGACTTTGATGATGACACCACCGCGGCGGCGGGCACCTCCCGTTCAACATCGGTTGACCTGACACCGTTCTTCTCCGGTATCTCACTGGACGTTACGCCCCAGATCAGCGACGAGGATGTGGTGACCCTGCATGTTCACCCCTCGGTCAGCGAAGTGGAGGATCAGGAAAAGCTCATCACCATCGGCGACGAGGACGTGACGCTGCCACTGGCTCTGAGCACGGTACGTGAGACTGACAGCGTGGTGCGGGCACGAAGCGGGCAGATCGTGGTCATCGGAGGTCTGATCCAGGATCGGACCGAGGAGACAACCTCAGCGGTGCCCTTTTTCAGTGAGATCCCGGTCATCGGTGAACTGTTCAAACAACGCAGCTATGAGTCCCGGAAAAGCGAACTGGTGATTCTGCTCAAGCCCATGATCGCCAACGTGGATCGATACGCAGAGGACGTGGAGGACAGCCAGCAGCGCATCCGGGACTTGCGCCGGATCATGGAATCCACCGAGTCCCCGAAGCCAGAGCCGGCAGCGGGCGCGGCGCAAGAGAGGTAGCATGTACGAGGCATTTTTCGGCCTTCGGGATGCCCCTTTTTCACTGACGCCCAATACGCGTTACTTCCTGCGTGCGCCCAGTCACGGGCAGGCGCTGGAACTGCTGTTGGTGGCCCTGCGCCAGAAGGAGGGCTTCATCAAGGTGTCCGGGGAAGTCGGGACCGGTAAGACGCTGCTGTGCCGCCTCCTGCTCAATGCCCTGGAAGGAAAGCTTACAACGGCCTACATTCCCAACCCCCAGCTCGGGCCCACAGAGCTCTTTGAGGCCATTGCTGATGAGCTCGGGGTGACGCTGGATGATCCCAGCAATACCCACAGGGCCCTTTCAGCGTTGCAGCAATACCTGATTGATAACGCTGCATCTTCCGGAGCCGCGGTTCTGGTGATCGATGAAGCCCAGTCCATGCCTGTGGAAACCCTCGAAACGCTGCGTTTGCTGACCAACCTGGAAACCGAGAGCCGTAAGCTCCTCCAGGTGGTTCTGTTCGGGCAGCCGGAGCTGGATGAACTGCTGGCACGGCCGGATCTGCGCCAGCTGAGCCAGCGCATCACCTTTCAGCACCGACTGGAGACGCTGTCTCCGGAAACGGTGGCGGACTATCTGCAGCACAGGCTCGCCAAAGCTGGATGGAACGGTGGACGACTCTTCCAGCCCAGGGCAGTACGCCTGATCAGCCGCGCCTCGGGCGGAACCCCCAGGTTGATCAATATCCTCGCCCATAAAGCACTGATTGCCGCCTATGGGCGTGGTGAACGGGAGATCACCAGCCGGCACGTGCGCCAGGCGATCCGGGATACGGACAGCGTTGTGCGCCGTCCTGGTGTACTGGGAGGGCTGATATGAGCCTGCTCAACGACGCCCTGCGGGATCTCGAGAAACGCGAAGGCACGGATGGTGGTAACAGGGACTCGATTCCGGCCGGGCTGAGCGCCACCAGCTACCGGACGCCATCCCACTGGCGCTGGATTCTGGGAGGATCCGCATTGCTGTTGGCATTACTGGCTTCTGCCGGGTTCTGGTGGCTGGGCTCAGGTGAGCCAGGGTCGGGCGGGAAGGGGGCTGCCCCGGCCCTGAACAATGAGCCGGTGCCTGTGATCCGTACCGCGACACTGGATCGTGGGAAAGGTCAGCAGAGGGCGGACTCGGGGACCGTGGAGCGCAGCACGTCTGAGCCGGCGGAGAGCACTGATGAAGGGAGCACTTCCGGCGAGCCCTCTGAGAGTGTCAGGAAGGTAAAGCCTGCCAGGGACCCGGAGCCTGAGTCTGATCCCGAGCCCGAGCCCAAAGCAGACCCGGAAAACACAGGGGTCGCGGAACAGGCGCCTGAGTCACCAACCGCAGCTGAGCCTGAAGAGCCCACCTCCAGCGATGAATCTGCCAATCAGTCCCCGTCGGAACCGGCAGCCGCCAGCGTGCGCGAACTGACGCCTGCGGAAAAAGACCGTCGCCTCTCCAGGGAACTGGAGGCATTGCTTGCGGATGGTCGTGTCACACAGGCCGGGGAGCGCCTGAGCCAGCGGGCATTGCTGGATTCCGACGCGCCTCGCTCCCGGGCGGTGATGGCCCGGCATGCCCTGGAGCGAGGGGAGCCGGCCGCCGCGCTGCAGTGGCTGCCGGAGCAGGCCGTGGCCCTGTATCCGGAGCTGCGGCTGCTCAGGGCGCGTGTGGCGCTGGAGCGCTCGGGCAGAGCCAGCGCCCTGCAGTGGCTGGAGTCCGAGCCACCGGGGCCGGGCACCATGCCGGCCTATCACACCATGATGGCTGCGCTCTATCAGCAGACCGGAGACCATCAGGCGGCCGCCGAGCAGTGGGCGGCGTTGATTGAGACCGATGACGGCAATGCCCGCTGGTGGGCGGGTCTGGGCATAGCCATGGAAAGCCGCGGGCGGGATGAGCAGGCCAGGGCCGCCTATACCCGTGCGCTGTCACTGCCGGAGCTGGCGCCAGAACTGCGCCGGTACATCGAACAACGGCTCGCCGCGGAGCAGGGGTAGAGGTATGTCGGAAACACGCCGCAAGGTCCGCATTGGCGATCTTCTCGTTGAGAACAGCGTCATCACCGAGGAACAGCTCCAGACCGCCCTGGGTGAGCAGAAGCGCACAGGCCGCAAGCTTGGCAAGACGCTCACGGATCTGGGCTATCTGGATGAGGACCAGCTGCTGAACTTTCTCTCCCAGCAGCTCGACATTCCCTTCGTTCAGCTCCGCCACTACAACTTCGATCATGAGCTGGTGAAGAAGCTTCCGGAGGCCCAGGCCCGGCGCTTCCGGGCCATTGTGCTGGCCGAACGCAACGGTGAGCTGCTGGTGGGCATGGCGGACCCCATGGACATCTTCGCCTACGATGAACTGACCCGGATCCTGGACCAGCCCGTGAAGCAGGCCGTGGTGCGGGAGAGTGAACTGCTCAACACCCTGGACCTGGTCTACCGCCGCACGGATGAGATCGCCTCCCTGGCCGAGGAGCTGGAGGACGAGATCGGTGACGAGGCCTTTGACCTGGCCGACCTGGGCAGCGACTCGGATGTGAATGAGGCGCCAGTGGTGCGCCTGCTGCAGACCATTTTCGAGGACGCCATCCAGGCCCGCAGCTCGGACGTCCACATCGAGCCGGACGAGACCGTGATCCGCATCCGCCAGCGCATCGACGGGGTGCTCCAGGAACAGGTCATGAAGGAGAAGCGCATCCACTCCGCGCTGGTGCTGCGGCTCAAGCTCATGGCCGGGCTCAACATCTCCGAGAAACGCATGCCCCAGGACGGGCGCTTCAATATCCGCGTCAAGGGCCGGAGCATCGATGTGCGGGTCTCCACGCTGCCGGTGCAGTACGGTGAGTCCGTGGTCATGCGCCTGCTGGACCAGTCCCAGGGTATCCTGGATCTGGAAAGCACCGGGATGCCGCCCGGTATCCTCAGGCGGTTCCGCCGCCTTATCCATCGGCCCCACGGCATGATGCTCGTGACCGGGCCCACCGGCTCGGGTAAGACGACCACTCTCTACGGCGCACTGACCGAGCTGAACCAGGCCCAGGTCAAGATCATCACCGCCGAGGACCCAGTGGAATATCGGCTGCCGCGCATCACCCAGGTGCAGGTTAAGAGCCAGATCGGGCTGACCTTTGCCTCGGTGCTGCGTTCGGCCCTGCGCCAGGACCCGGACATCATCCTGGTGGGGGAGATGCGCGACCAGGAAACCGTCCAGATAGGTCTGCGCGCGGCCATGACCGGCCACATGGTGCTCTCCACCCTGCACACCAACGATGCCGTCAGCAGTGCCATGCGCCTTCTGGACATGGGCGCGGAACCCTTCCTGGTCTCCAGCTCCATTGCCGGAGTCCTGGCCCAGCGGCTGGTGCGGCGTGTGTGTGAGAACTGCCAGGTTCCCTACACCCCGACCCACCAGGAAAAGATCTGGATTGACCGGATAAGGGGGGAACGTGGTGACCCGGCGGCGCCCGCGGAAGCGGGGGAGGTGTCGGAGCCTGCCGAGCCGGTGGTAACGGAAACCGTTGATGGTGACGGTGGGGGAGATGATTCCCTGGAACTGACCCTCTCCGACGAGTTGATGAAGACCGGGGAGACAACGCCTGACCATACTGATGGTTCTGGTAGGGATGCTGGGCAGGGCTTTGTTGTGGGCAAGGGGTGTTACCAGTGCAGCAACACCGGCTACCGGGGCCGTATCGGCGTTTACGAGCTTCTGGAATTCAATGAGGCCATGCTGGATGCGTTGCGCCGGGCGGATTATGCCGGCTTCGAGCGGGCCGCACGGGCCATGCCGGATTACGAGAGCCTGGACCACTGCGCCCTGCGATACGCCGAACAGGGGATCACCAGTCTGGATGAGGTCGCCCGGGTCTCCGCCACGCTTGGTGGTGGCACCGCGGATGAGGCGGGAGACTGACCATGCGTTTCGAATATCGGGGCCGTAACAGCAAGGGCGCGCTGGAACAGGGAGTACTTGAGGGCGGTTCCCGGGATGCCATCGCCGCCGAGCTCCAGCGCCGGGGCATTACGCCGGTCTCCGTGGAGCCGGAAGCGGAAGCCGGCAGCAGCCTGGCTCAGCTGTGGCAGATCGAGCTGTTCCAGCCGAAAGTGAAGCTGGATGACCTGATCGTGTTCTGTCGCCAGATGTACGCGCTGACCAAGGCCGGCATCCCGATCATCCGCACCATGCGAGGGCTGGCCGAGACCAGCAAAGCGCGCGCATTGAGCCAGGCTCTGGATGATGTGGCGGACCGGCTGGAGACCGGCACCACCATGGCCACCGCCATGCAGGCCAATGACCGTGTGTTCTCCGGGCTGTTCGTGGCCATGGTGCACGTGGGGGAGAACACCGGTAACCTGGACGATGCCTTCTATCGGTTGTCGCGCATCCTGGAGCTGGAGCGGGACACGCGCCGCCGCATCAAACAGGCCACCCGCTATCCGATCTTCGTCATCGTGGCGCTGACCGCGGCCATGGTCATCATCAATTTCTTTGTTATCCCCCAGTTCATTTCCACTTTTGAGCGCCTGGGGGCGGACCTCCCGTTCATTACCCAGGTGCTGATCATGACCTCCAACTTCATGACCACCTGGTGGCCGGCACTGCTGGGAGGGATTGTGGCCGCCTTCGTGGCGGTACGTCGGTGGATCGCCACTGAGCCCGGGCGCCTGCAGTGGGACCGCTACAAGCTGCGTATTCCCATCATCGGGCCCATTCTGGAGCAGATCGCGCTGAGCCGCTTCTCGCGGAACTTTGCCACGACCCTTGCCGCCGGTATGCCCGTGACGAGCGCCCTTTCCGTGGTGGCGGACGCCAACAGCAACGCCTGGATCGCGCATCACCTGCACGAGATGCGCACCTCGATTGAGCGCGGTGACAGCCTGATGCGCGCCGCCCGAGAAAGTGAGCTGTTCACACCGCTGATCCTGCAGATGATCTCGGTCGGCGAGGAGACTGGTTCCGTGGACGAGATGCTTACGAACGTGGCGGACTTCTACGACGAGGAAGTGGATTACCAGCTCAACCGGTTGTCGGAATCCATTGAGCCCATATTGCTCGTAGGTGTGGCCATACTGGTCCTGATTCTGGCGTTGGGCGTATTTCTGCCGGTGTGGGATCTGGGCAGTGCGGCGATTGGGTAGGGAAAATCGCAATGAAAATCTTCAACCATGAGAGCAGAATGATGAACAGAGACAGGATTGGCAGCACAAGCGGGCAGCAGAGCGGCTTCACGCTGATCGAGCTGGTGGTGGTGATCGTCATCATCGCTATTCTGGCGGCCACGGTACTACCTCGGTTTGCGGAGCTTTCGGAAGAGGCGCATCGGGCGAGTGTGCAGGGTACGGCTGGAGCCTTTGGTTCTGCAGTTGCTCTAGTGAAGGCGCAGTGGACTGGAAATGGGGCTTCAGGAGAGGTGGATGATCTGTCCGGTTTCGGTGATGAAACCGTGGATGTGAGTTCTGAGGGATGGCCCGTATCCACAGACGGAGCTAATGACCCAACCAACATCACTGCCAGTCGCTGTGTGGATCTCTGGGGGGCGCTGCTTCAGTCCAATGCGCCGACGATCAGCACCAATACCGATAGCGATGATTACGCTGCAAGCGTCGAAGGGGAGAGTTGCCGTTATACCTACCAACGGGACGATAGCGGCAATTACATCGAATACGACCCTAACGAAGGGGAGGTTTTGACAAGTATAGACAATCCCTGACTCGCAAAAACGGCGAAATGATCCATACTGTTAGCCAAAACACTTAAATCTTGAAAGATCTTGAAGGAGTACGTTCCATGCAACGTCAACAGCAGGGTTTCACCCTGATCGAACTGGTTATCGTGATCGTCATTCTTGGCATTCTGTCCGCGTTTGCCTTGCCGCGATTTGCGGATCTCGGTGGGGATGCACGGGAAGCTACACGTGACGGTATAGTGGGTGCTATGAAATCGGCAAGTTCTATTGCGCACTCTAAATGCCTGACTAGCAGTGATTGCGAAGCATCGGCAGACGAGTCAACTGTGAGTTTGGAAAATCAGACGATCCAAATGGTTTATGGATATCCTGATTCAATAGCTGATGGCATCGGTCAAGCCGCTCAGATTGATGCGCCTACTGCTAGTGCAGGGACATCAGGTGGAACGATTACGTATAACGTAGATGACAGTGCGGATTGTCAGATTACCTATACTGCAGCTTCTGAAGATACAGACACAGGAGAGATCTCTTCTCCATCTGTAGCAACATCAGGGGACTGCAACTAATTTTAAGAATGCCGGAGTCGCTCTGAAACAACTGGTTTTCGAGCAACTGGTGAAGTTGGGGGTTGCCCGTGAAAAAGCACGCAACTGCTTATTCGTCGGGTTTCACCTTGATAGAATTGGTGATGGTGCTGATTCTTATCGGGGTTTTATCGTCGCTTGGTATAGGCCTCCTGATTTCCCCAGGAGGCTACTCTGCCAGCGTTGCTCGGGATCAGTTCGTCTCAACAGCACTTCTTGCCCAGAAGCATGCACTAGCGGCAGGCCCTTCCACACGGATTTCTTTATCATTCGGACCAAGTGATGAAGGCTTCACCTTCACCGTAACGCGCCATTTCGAGGATGAGCCATCTATTGTTGTGGCTGAGCGTACAGTGGATGCCTCCGGTCTGAGCGTGGATCCTCGTTCACTCTCGCTGGATTATGGCAGCACTGGAGGTCTGTCAAGTTCCAGCGGTAAGGGCGTAACTTTTACCTCAGAGTCTACCCATCAAGCCTGCATCTCCTCTCTCGGATTCCCCTATACCGGGAGTTGCCAATGACACAGGAAGGTAACGTTTACGCCGCAGGATCATGCCAGCGTGGCGTTACGCTTATCGAGCTAGTATTAACGATCGTGATTGTCGGTATTGCCGTTGCAGGTGTGGTTGGGGCTTTTTCCCTGATAACCGGCCGAAGTGCGGACCCTCTGTTGCAGTCCCGGGCGACCGCGCTGGGGCAGCTCTACCTGGACGAAGTCATGGCGCGTCGCTATGACGGAGGGACGCCCCTTGGAGGCGGCTATGTGGACGACGTGGATTGCTCTCCCTCTGCCAGTGATCATGATGACAGGGATCGCTTCGAAACTATTAATGATTTTCATACCGGTTCGAATAACCCGCAAGAGCCTTTTTTGGCTTCCTCGACAGAGGATCTTTACTCGGGATATCAGGTTACTGTTGAAGTCATCTGTGCCGGTGATGAGCTTAGTGGGATAAGTAGTAATGAAGACGCAAAGCGGATTGATGTCACCGTAACTGATCCACGACAGCAGGAAACCGTCATTAGTGCCTACAGAGGTAACTTCTGATGGGCAGTGAACGAGGTTTTACACTGACCGAGCTGATTATAGTTATCGTCATTCTTGGCATCGTGGCCAGTATCTCGGTACGCTTCATCCAGTTCTCGTCCCGGGGAGCCATCGATACGGCTGAGCGCCAGCAGATGGCTATGGCCGCGAGCATCATGACGGAGCGTATGAGTCGTGAGCTTCGCGAAGCTCTGCCCACTTCACTGAGAGAGCGAGATGGTGGGAACTGTATCGAATTCATTCCTATAGGTGCGGGTGGGCGTTATGTCGAAGGGGACCGAACTCAAGCGACTGGTTCCTTTCAGACAGAGGGGCAGGCGTTCCAGAGTCGCATTACCGGTAAGGTTTCCATCTATCCCTATGTCGGCGACGCGTATTCCCCTGGCAATCCGGGAGCTGTATCAGAACAGGGCGCGGATTGGGTGGGCGACCAGGTGCAGTTCAACGGCACTGAGGACCAAGCCTTCGAGGCGAATTCACCGCGGCGGCGCTTCTATATGGTTGGGAGTCCTGTCGCCTATTGTGGGGAAGGGGGGTTCCTGTGGCGGTACTCAGGTCACGGGATAGGCGAGAACTTCAGGTCGGGGACGAGTGCAGTCGCAGGAGCAGGCCTTACCGCTGCGAGCTTCTCCGTGGACCGTCCCTCACTCACGCGCAATGCCCTGGTCACCATCGAACTTGCTCTCCAGGCTGATCGTAACGGCGAAACCTATTCCCTCGCCCAGGAGGTTCAGATCCGCAATGTCCCGTGATCGGTCTTTTCGTCTTTCATTGTGGCGCCAACGAGGTGCCGGGCTTCCTATGGCCATTTTTCTCATAACGATCATGGCCCTGATCGTTACCACCATTTCCCAGTTGCAGGAAAGCTCCGGTGAGATGGAGGCGTTGGATATCCTCTCGACCAGAGCCTTCTATGCGGCTGAGTCCGGGGCTCAGGCAGGGTTGGTGGATGCGCTGAATGAGGGGAGTAGCAGTTGCGGGGATGTTGAAGATAGAACACTGACGTTTGACGAGGCTGGATTGAAGAGCTGTACCGCTGAAATCAGATGTAACCCGTCTGGTGGTGCTGTTGTGATAAGGAGTGAGGGCGCCTGTGGCTCAGGAGCTCGTGAGGCGGTTCGGACTGTGGAAGTGAAGGCACGATGATGCGGCGAAGCAGAGGTCTGACATTGTGTGCGGTCGCTGCTTTCGTCTTGGTGGCCCGTATAGGGGGTGCCGCCGAGCAGGTGCTATCGGAACCAGGCACCGGAACTCTGGTTGTGCCGGACAATGTTTCCGAGATTACTGTTGAGCTCTGGGGTGGAGGTGGACGTGGAGGTAGTCGTGAAAGCCCGGGAGCCGGTGGTGGTGGCGGTGGAGGTGGTTACGTTAGTCAGACGTTTCAGGTCAGTCCAGAGGAAGTTTATGAGTATCAGATTGGCGCAGGAAGTATCAACGGGGAACCTGGTGAGAGTTCATATTTGAGCGGACCTGCCGGTGATGTGGAAGCTTTTGGAGGCGAAAGTGTTTCGGTTGATGAGGATGATGGGGCAGTAGGTGGCGCCGGGGTTGGTACTGCAGTATATCAGGGCGGCACCGGAGGAACAGGGGAAACAGACGGACTTTTTGGTACAGACCGGCAAGCTGGTGGAGGCGGTGCTTCAGCTGGGCCGGCGGGAAATGGTGCTGATGGTCAAACCCCTGAAGGGGGTGATGCGGATCAGGACAGCGGTATAGGTGGTGATGGCGCTGAAACCGAAGCATGGGACTCCCAGCCAGGCAATCCCGGTGAACCTCCCGGAGGAGGTGGCGGTGGAGCTACAACTTGTTTTAGGTGGTTCTGCCCTGCTGAAGAAGGCGGCGCTGGCGGTGATGGCCAGATACGGATAACAACAGATGGTGATCCGCTCAAAGCTCCCGTTGACATTGCTTACTGGTTTGACGGGGACTGGGACGGGGCCACTTCAGTTCCGGACCAGAGCGGGAATGGAAATACAGGTGTGTCAAATGGAGCAGCTTTCGTTGGCGCCGGCGATGACGGGGCGATTCCCAACTCCCCGGGAACCTGTGGCTTTGCGTCTATACCAGCCGACGGCAATATAACCTCCAACTCAGACGTCGCTAATGACAATGACTCATTCAGTATGGGGTTCTGGGTGCGAATGGAGCAGTCCCGGCAGGCCAGTGACACGCCCAGCATCGTTGCAGTGGGCGATGTAGCCGATTTCTATGCCCAAAGAGCTGAAGTGCTGGCAGATTTTCGCGAGGGACGTCGGGATCTTGTCTTTGCCGTTAGGACGCGTCAGGGCCAAGGGCAGGGGCAGGGCAGTATCAGACAGCGCGAGTTGCGGTGGACTCCGGATGCAGGCACTGAAACAGATCCTTTTTCAGGGAACTGGGTGCATATTGCCGTAAGTCATGACCTTGAAGCCCATGAGCTGGTTATGTACGTGAACGGCAATGCAGAGATCATCAGGGATGATTACCGGGGAGGGCGCTCCGTTGTTGAAGCGGGTTCTGGAATCCAGATTGGCGGTTTTTCCGATGGAACAGCCCCCGCGGCGTTTGATTTTGATGAGTTCCGTTATTCCGGCAACGCGATTAGCAGTTCCCAAGCGGTGCGTCTGGCCAATCAAAGCAGACCCTGCAATACAGGTCTGGCGGGATTTGAGATCAATGCTTCATCCATTGCCAGTGTGTGTCAGGCACTGCCAGTCCAGGTCACCGCTATTAATGCCGCGGGGGCCAAGGTGGCTGATTACACCGGGGCTGTTGATCTTTCAACCTCCTCCGGGAATGGTAACTGGTCGATTGCGGAGGACGGAGGAGAGGGCGGCATGACTCCTTCTCCGGATATGGACAACAATGGCGCTGCGCAATACCAGTTTGTTGAGGCGGACGAGGGCCAGGTCACTCTGGCTCTGTCGAACGAATTGGCGGACCAGCTCACTGTCAGCGTCGTTGATAATGAGGCACAGGTGAGCGCGACTTCGGATCCTATCCAGTTTCAGGAGAACATATTTCAGATTCAGTCCACGGATCCTCTTGGAGTGGACTTTGTCGCCGGCCGTGATCATCGCGTTCAGATCGCGGCTTTCGGGCGTGGGCAGGATCAGGAATGCGGCCCGATCACTGCGTATGATGGTGCCGTGGCATTGAAGGCTTGGCTGGATCGTTCGGGTCAGGATCCCGGAGGAAAGGCACCCTCCCTGAATGGTAGTAATGCCCTTCCGGATTCGGAGCCTGCTTCCGGCAATGTTGATGTTGTATTCAGTGAAGGTGTTGCGGAGCTGCCATGGCAGACCACTGATGTCGCTCAGTATTCATTGAATGTTCTGGATGACAGCTCCGGTATTGTTCAGGACGAGGAAGGAAACCCGTTGCCTGTAAGTGGCCAGGGGCCGGAATGGACTGTTCGCCCATTCGCGTTCGATGTATCCGTCCCCGATAATCCGGGCGCGTCATCCCCCACCGGCGATCCCTTCCAGGCCGCGGGGCGTCCGTTCGACGTCCGTGTACGGGCGGTACAGTGGCAGGCAGCTGATGATGGCAATGACGATGGTCAACCGGATGGGCATGGGACGGCGGATCCAGCGAATCGCGCAGGTCTTTCGGATAACGCCGCTACTGTTTCCTTCGGGGCCAGTAGCCCAGTTGCGGAGCTGTCTTCAACGCTGGTTGCCGGCCCTCCCGATCCCGCGGACCCGGGGCTGCCCGGAACGCCTGAGGCAGAGGCGTTCACTGATGGTCAGGACACCGTGACAACCCGTTTCGATGAGGCGGGTAGTATAGCTGTTCAGGCATCACTGGATGGGGGCTATCTTGGTCGGCCTGTAACAGTGCGGGGACGGTCGGGCTTCGTAGGGCGTTTCCATCCGGAACTGTTCACTGTCGAGCCTGCGGATGGGGCCTTTGAGCCGACCTGCAATGATTTTGCCTATACCGGGCAGGCGTATAGCTATGATCCTGCCCAGGCACCGGAACTGACCATCACACCGAAAGCCTATCGGGCATCAGGGACGGCGCCTCAGGTCACCAATTATCGAGAAGCATGGCAGCTGTTGGAAGCAGCTGAGGTTTCTCGAAATTTCCCTGCCGAGGATAATAGCAACGGCCTGGACGTGTCGGTTGATCAGGCAGCTGAGGGGGATCTGGCTCCTCTGGAGGATGGGAAGATGCTCTATCAGTTTGCTGGTGATGAATTCATATACACCCGGACCGGGGAAGCGCAGGTTGATGCGTTCCCGAGCGATCTCACCCTGGAGGTTACTGATATTGATGATGGTGATGCGCAGCTGGCTGGGAGCCAGAGTCCCGTCACTCTCCAGCCCTCCGGCGTGGAAATCCGCTACGGCCGCGTCAGCCTGGGCAATGTCTACGGTCCCGCCGGTGTGGATCTCGTTATGCCTCTCCGGGTTGAGTATTGGGATGGTGAGCGCTTCACACTGAATACCGCCGATGAGAGCGGGGTTCCTCCTACGGAGAGTGGGGAAGGATGCTTCCAGTACAGCCCCTGGAATGATGAGGATGGAGGCGACGTTCAGATTGCTTCTCCGGATGTGGCAGATAATGCCAGATCAGGAGATACCGCGGCGGAAGCCTACGGCCTCTCCGAGGGACAGCCGAAATCCGGTAATGAGGTTCTTCTGCGCTCGGCACGTGATCCGGTTGATACTGATGATCGCCAGAGTGAGGTTGAACTGCTCAATGTGCCTGACTGGCTGAAGCCTTTCGACAGTGACGGCAACCTCCAGAACCCGAGTGCTACTGCCACCTTCGGCATCTACCGCGGCCACGACCGCATCATCTACTGGCGGGAGGTCCAGTAGGAGCGAGCTTGCTCGCGATCGCAGACCCTAAGCTGCCTCGAATCGCGAGCAAGCTCGCTTCTCTAAAGCGGGCGTCAGGATCAACCCACGCCCGTTGATTCTGGTTAAGGATTGGGTTCGACGAGCTTTCAGGCTTCTCTTCGCGGTCTACGCCGCAGTATGGAATCGGAGGCCGTTGCCCTTTGATCTCCTACACGAGGTCAGCGCCTCAAGCGAGCCACGGGGTCAACAGCTCCGAACTCGTCCAACCCGGTTACCTGGTTACTGTCTGCGTTGCTTTGTCATTCGCTGATCCGCCC
>NZ_NSKD01000014.1 GCF_002286965.1 Halovibrio salipaludis
CGAACGGCGATTTGCGTCGCCCGTCGCCTTCATAGCGCGCATAAAAATCACTGAGGTGCAGCTCTTCGACAACATCACTGATGAAATACGCCAGATGCCCCTCAGGCAGCCACTCTTTCAGGCTGGGCGGAAGGAGCAAGTCCTGGTCGGGCGAATACGGGCGGAACGTCGTTCCCATCGGGCTTCCTGCAAGAGAAGAATTTCGGGTTATTATGCCAGAAGGCGGTTTCTACCGCGCAGACTCCTAGGGCTGGTTTGCTGTCGCTGAGGAACAGCTCCACGCCATGGGCTCCGCAAACGCCTTCCACAACGGGCGCCGGCTGGCTGCCCCCAAGCCCCAAGAGGGCACGGTCGCCTGAAGCAGCGACAGGCAAAGTGCAATCAATAACGCGAAGAGACCAACTTCGGGAACTGTCAGCGTAAGCATTTCGGGGCCGTGTTCGGTTAAGGGTTCGGCGATGACCGAACCTATCGGTGAGGGGTTCTCAGGTATCGCTTCGTCAGCCAGCCGTGCGGCTGGCTGACGAATTCCCTGTTACTTCCGACCAGGTTGGCGGGTAACGCGCAGGTACGGTGTCTGCTCATCCCATCCGTCGGGGAAGCGCTCTTTGGCCTCTTCGTTGGAGAGCGACGGAACGATGATCACATCCTCGCCATTCTTCCAGTCCACCGGCGTGGCCACTTTGTGGTTGTCGGTCAGCTGGAGCGAATCAATGACGCGCAGGATCTCGTCCAGATTGCGCCCGGTACTGGGCGGATACGTCAGCATCAGACGGATTTTCTTTGCGGAATCGATAATGAATACCGTTCGAACAGTCACCTTGGGATCGGCTTTCGGATGGATCATTCCGTACAGGTCGGCAACCACCTGATCCTTGTCTGCCAGCAGGGGAAAATTGAGCCCCGTGCCCTGGGTTTTCTCGATATCCTTCGCCCAGTCGTTATGGGAGTCGAGCGGGTCGACGGAGACCCCGATCAGCTTCACTCCGCGACTGGCGAACTCGTCCTTACGCTTCGCGAAGGCACCGAGCTCTGTGGTACAGACGGGGGTGTAGTCGGCGGGGTGTGAAAACAGCACGGCCCAGTCGTCTCCCAGCCACTCATGAAACTGAATGTTTCCCTCGGTGGATGCGACGGTGAAATCGGGAGCGGTTTCTCCAAGTTGCAATGTCATCGTTTCATTCTCCTTTGCTTTGGCTGTCGTTCTTGGTTCGTCAGAATAGACGGTATCCTTAAAGTCAACTTTAAGGTCAAGACGTTTGTCAGATGTTTTTTAGCCTGATCCATCGAGCTCGACGTTCGTGCCCGATTTTTCGGGTATGAAACTGACATAGAGGAAAAGCACAGTGCCCAGCACAATGGCGATATCGGCAAGGTTAAAGGCTGGCCAGTGCCAGGATTGCCAATAGACATCAAAGGAATCCACAACATAGCCACGAAATATCCGGTCAATCAGGTTGCCCACGGCACCGCCAAGAATAAGGCTGTACGCGATGGCTTCTCCCCTGCGGCGGCACTGAAGAATCAGCCTGATCAGTACAAATGAGACAACTACCGCGATTGTGATAAGAAAGTATCGCTGCCAACCTCCGCCATCGGCAAACAGGCTGAATGCGGTGCCGGTGTTCCGGGCATGAACCCAGTTAAATAACGGGGTCACCGGAATCGACTCGCCATACGCCATTGACTGCTGGACCAACCATTTTACAACCTGATCAGATGCCGCTATCAGGCCGGAAATAGCCAACAGGCCGTACTGCAAGCGTTTCTTGGCAACGATGGACATTGTTCAACCCTTAAGCGCCAGGATGCGCCTGGCACCGTTGAGTACGATAATCCCCGCGATGCTGCCGATTATCAGGTCCGGATAATTGGAGCCAGTCCACGCCACCAGAGCGCCAGCGGTAATGACCCCTAGATTGATGACCACATCGTTGGCTGAGAATATCCAGCTCGCCTTCATGTGGGCACCGCCCTCCCGATGTTTGGATATCAGCAGCAGACAGGTGGTATTGGCGATCAATGCGACGAGCGCAATCCCCATCATTACCAGCGACTCAGGCTCACTGCCGAAGACAAAGCGCCTCACCACCTCTACAAGTACGCCCGCAGCCAGAATCAGTTGGAGTACGCCCGCGAGATGCGCCGCACGCACCTGCATTTTCACGCTGTGCCCAACCGCATACAGGGCGAGCCCATACACGGCCGCGTCGGCGAAATTGTCCAGGGATTCTGCAATCAAACCGGTGGAGTGCGCGATCAGGCCGGCCGTCATTTCCACCACAAACAGGACGGCATTGATACCGAGCAACCAACGCAAGGTGCCGGACTTTTGCGCAGCAGAGGTTGTCGATAACTCGTCCGCCTCAATTGTCTTCGAATCGGCGGCGACGGTTTCCTGAAGGGCCGCGCCTAGTCTCAGGGTCGCGAGCTTCGCAGTGATAGGGTCAGCCTCGCCCTCATGCACAACCGTCAACCGCCGATCAGACAGGTCGAAGGACAGCCCGCGAATGTCTTCGAAACCGTTCAGGGCCAGGCGGACCATCCGTTCTTCCGACGGGCAATCCATCTTCGGTACGGTATACACACTGACCCACTTGCCGGACGCGTCGGAGGCCACCGGTCCGGTGTTAGTCTCTGCGGGCATGACGTCGCAGCCACAGGCGTCTTCGCAGGTTTTGCTCATGATACGGCTCCACTTGCGTATTGTCGGATTATGATTCAAAACCATATAGCCACTATAAGGTCAATACAGCAGATACCATCAGTTGAGGAGAAACCTGATGCGCATTGGTCAGTTGGCACGGTCCATAGGGGTGGATACCCAGACCATCCGTTTCTATGAGCGAGAGGGCTTGTTACCGCCGCCGGATCGGCAGGACAACGGTTACCGTGTTTACACCGAACGGCATGTTGAGCGGCTGGCCTTCATCAGGCGCTGCAGAATACTCGAGCTGTCACTCGCTGAAATTCACGAGCTACAGCGCTATCAGGGCGCGCCCCATCAGCCTTGCAGGGCCATCAACACCTTGCTTGATGATCACATCGCTCATGTACGGTCTCGGATCATCGATCTGCAGGTACTGGAGAAACAACTTGTGTCGCTGCGAGCGAGTTGTAACGATGATCGGGAAATTGAGGCCTGTGGGGTTCTCGAAGGGCTCAGCGAAGGAAACATGCAGCAGTAGCCTGAAGCATTGAGCACCCGCTTTTTCAATTGCGTAAATCCAGTCAGTCCCGACCCCCGTCAAGGGCACGGGTCATCAAATCCACCATGACCGGGCTGTCCCATCCCGCAGCACCGATCAGGCGGCCAATTTCGCGACCACCATGCTCAATCAGCAGCGGTGCTGGACACCAGTTTCCTGATAGAATTTTTCAACTACACGGATACCCGCATGGCGCCCCACGCGTTACTCGCTCTGTAACAGTTCTTCAATTCGCCCGTGCAGTCGGCCCCAGAACCCATCATCGGCCGCCGCGTTGGGGCCTTTGACAATGGCCGTCAGGTAGGTCACCAGATGCTCAGGCTTGAATTTCAATCCATGGAACCGGGCCCGCATCTGACCTTCCGGGTCAATCACGTGGGTTACCACACCATGGACCTGTACACCCTCACCCGTATCCCTGAATTGAACGCCGTAGGCCTTGGCGAGCTCCGACGTCAACCCGGGCGGTTCACCTTCGCCCCGGTATAGAAAGTGCCAATTACTGGGGTTCAGGTCGAAATTGTCGCCATACGCGCGCATGTTGTCCCGGGTGCCGGCAACATCTTCCCGGTCCGTGGCAATGGTGATGAACACCACCTCTTCACTCAGCCCTTCTTCTTCAACCCCGGTTTGCAACTGCCGGATCAGGTTCATATGCAAAGGGCAGGCCTCGGTACAGCGTGTGTAGAGAAAGTTAAGCACAACGGTTTTGCCGTTTAAGTCGCCAAGGGCAAGGGTATTGCCATCAACGCCTGTAAGAT
Organism: Halovibrio salipaludis; assembly: GCF_002286965.1. Classification (GTDB taxonomy): domain Bacteria; phylum Pseudomonadota; class Gammaproteobacteria; order Pseudomonadales; family Oleiphilaceae; genus Halospina; species Halospina salipaludis. Next base: position 3,971 of record NZ_NSKD01000014.1, read on the forward strand.
CAAACTCAGGGGCCGGCTGATCCACGAACTGGGCATACCGCTCTTTCTCGTTCAACGAGGCCTCCACATCCTCCATGGAATGGGCCATGGCATTGGTGCTGCCCAGGGCAACCACGGCAATCAGGAATACTCTGAATAGACTGTTCACGGTCATTCTCCATTTGAGTTTTTTCGAAGGAAGTCACGGATTATTGTGGCTTGGTATCGTCCAGATTCAGCGCAACGGGCAGGTCAGCCGGCGCCAGGCAAACGCCCTCGTCACTGCAGGCCTGCACCCGCACCGTCATGTCGAGCTTGCCTGCCTCTTTCAGCGCGGTGGTCTGTTTTTCGTCTGGCAGCAGCCGGATACTCGCACCGTCGTCGTACACCTCCAGGGCGGTGTCATCCAGCGTGATGTCACTGACCCTGCCGCGCGGGTACTCGGTCGGAATGTCAAGCGACTGACCCTTGAGCGAAGAACTGACGACGGTGGGAATCAGGAACTCCATGGAGGCCGGGTTGGCATTCACGTGCCAGCCAGGTTCAATGTCCAGTGTCAGAACGATTTCACCGGTCTCCCCTGCCAGGGCTTTGTGGCCTTCTGAAAGATTGAGGCGGACCTTGTCGGAAGAATTGGCCAACCCCGCTCGGGCAACTTGTGCCTGGGCGTCAGAATTGGCTCGTTCGGTCTGGGCTGAGCCAGGAGCGTTTCCGGAATTGGTACCGATCAACATGAACGCCGCGATCGCGATCAGAAAAACCGCTAAGCCAGTCAGCAATACTTTGGGTCGGGTCGTCATGATACATCTCCAGCATCTAGGGTTGTGAATTCTCGGTGCGGTTGATCGCCTCGACCAGGCTCTCGGTGTCAAAGAGCCCAGTAAAACGGGCGATAACGGTGCCGTCAGCGTCAAAAACTGCCGCGAAAGGCAAAGCCTGCCCACCCGTCGCAGTTAACAATGCGTCTTTTTCGGGATCACTTGCTGTCAAATCCACTTGAATCGGCACCATGCCGGCCCGCGCTACGGCTTCAGCCACAGCGGGCTCTTTATACACGGTGCGCTCCAGGACCTTGCAGTTGATGCACCAATCGGCAGTGAACTCCAGCAAATACGGTGTGTCCCGGGCTTTTGTGTCCGCCAGGAGTTCTGCGGAGTAGGGCTGCCAGACAAGTTCGTCTTCGCCGCTGCCCAACGGAGATGCGAATACCACTGTCACCGCAAGGGCAAGGCCTGTCGCCGTTGCAGTGATCACGCGAACGGCACCGCTCCCCTGAACGAAACGACGGAGACCCCAGACCAGCACCAGCGCCAGCCAGGCCCACCACAGCCAGGGGTATACCGCTTTGGGCACCAGGCTCGCGCTGAAAAAGACGGCGGCGGCCAGCAATATCAGCGCGAGCACTTCACGAATGGCCAGGGTCCAGGGGCCCGCCTTGGGCAACCGGCTCAGCCACTCGGGCCTGAGCATCAGTACCGCGTAGGGCAACGACAGCCCCAGCCCGATACTGCCGAATATCCCCATGATGACCGGCGCCGGCTGGGTAACGGCAAAGGCCAGTACGCCACCGAGGAAAGGGCCTGCGCAGGGCGCGGCCAGAATCGCACTCAACAGCCCGGATACATAGGCTTCAAAGTAACGCCGGCCATGCGCCGAGGCAGCGAATGTCGGGACGGGGATGGGCAGATCGAGCCAGGTAATCACCGCAAACCCGACCATCAACGCAACCAGGACGGCCACGAATAGCGTTGACTGGAACAACGTGCCCCAGTTCCACTGCAGCAGTGCGGTCAGGCCGCCCAGCGTCAGGAAAAAGGTGAGTGTTCCGGCCGTGAATGCCAGCGCGGCCAGCACCCGATGGGACCTCTGGCCGCCCGCCTCCCGAAGGATGGTCCGGACCTTGATGGGGATGGCGGGCAACACGCAGGGCGTCAGGTTCAGCAGTAGACCTGCCATAACCGCCATCATGATCTGGCCGGCAATGAGTAATGAGGGCAACTGATCCATTACTCACTGACTCCCAGCATCCTGCCGAGCGCTTCCTGGCTGGGCACACCAGTCTGGCCTCGCCATTGTCCGCTCGGGTCCTTGTACAGCAGCCCTGGCGTCCCGCTGAAACCCGCCTCGGCCATCCACTGACCGTGTTGTTCGAGTGCCTCTTGAAGGTCGGCCGGGATCAGAGTGAGTTCAGAAATGCCGCGGCCGTCACCGTTTTTGCCCAAGTTTTCCTCAAACACCTGGAGCGCCGCGGCTCGATCCTCTGCGTTCACGGCTGGCGTGGAGAAGCGCTCGGTCACTGTACATGCGATTCTCTCCTGCAGTGCTTTAATTCCCGGATCCATTGGTGATGACGCCGAGGCTAAAGCAGCGAATAAACTCAAAAAAAGTGCCATCGAAAACTTATGGCAGAGCACGGTCATGCCGCGCACCGGGTATTCCAGATAGAATGACATCACAGATACGTTCCCGTTTTCATGTATTCATCAGTCGATAAAACCACTAGCAAAAGTTGTCTGCGTGGTGGTCTATCACTCAAGGTCAAACGACAGACACTCGAAGCGAAAGCCTCGGGGAATCAAAGGTTCAGGAGACTGTTGAATACTTGGGAGGAAAAGGGTCTGGTCCAGAAAGTACACGACCGGAATGAGAAGAATAGCCCTTCGGACAGGGGGAAGATAACAGCAATACCGAGTCCGTAATTACAGATTTCCCGACATGGGGCGTTGAACACGGGCTACTGCAGCTGCCCTCGGCATTGAGCCCGGCGCAGTCATGCATCACCTGGGTGTCTGGCAACATGACACAAGCCTCGACGACGGGTTCCGCCTCATAAGAGGTCGCGGCAACTCCCTGTGCAGCGGGGAGAAGAGCCACGAGCAGTAGTACTGCCAGTCCCATAAGCCGTTTGGTCATCGCACTGATGTCCTGATTATCGAACAGCTAAAGCATCTTCCGCGTGGGAAAATAGTTAACATCTTAACCTACATTAGCGGAGGTGCAAACAGACAGACACGCTCCTTAAATGGCGGATTGTCTCGACATGACGTTGGCAGCCTTGTTGAGCAACAGTGACCCTACCCCACAATTTAGTACCGCTTAAAGCTGGAAAATCTGGCATGATAAAACCCTGACGAGGAGATCATGCCATGAAGCGTTCCCGTTTTACCGATCAACAGATTGCCTACGCCCTGAAGCAGGCGGAACTCGGCACCCCGATCCCGGAGGTCTGTCGAAAGATGGGCATTGCCGATGCGACCTTTTACTCGGGGCAGGTCAGAACGGCCCGTTCCGATGAGCCGGACCAAGGGTGGCGAAAACCATCTGGCCTACCACCTATCCGCTCTGCTAGCCCTACATCTGTTCGCAGTAAAGAACAACCGCCCTATCCCACAGTTCCTACTTACCGACCAGCCGATCCAAGTCTACTTCCCTTCAGAGCAAGTTTACGAGGAAGCAGACGGCTCGATCCAGAAGACAGAAGCGGATGCGGATGCGGATGTGGATGCGGACCAATACTTTACCCGCCATTGGATCCACCTATACCGAGTGGTGACGATTTGATCCGAACACCCAGTTTCAGAATTGGGACTCGCAGTGAGACATGCTTCCTCGGGTAAAGCTTTGTTACCAGTTGGCGAAGTCCATTAAAGCTTCCACCACACTGGGCGCCAATTGGTAGTAATACTCCAGACAAAAAATAAGCCTCTTCCGTCTTGGAAGAGGCCTATTTACCAAAGCCTTCATCTCCATTGTAGTCCCATCACACCGAACTTGGTTGGGAGGCCAAGCGCTTTCTAATGTCCTGCGTAAACACTTTTTGATCTTCCTTCAAATCACCGGATGCTGCCTGACTCCTCTCGTCTGTAACCGCCTCTGGATAAAACTCCTCCATCACAGCAGGCGTCTCGTCCTCCGAGTGTTCAAACTCGGCATTCTCAAACCCTCGCCTACCGGCTTCATCCAGCGCCGCTTGGTTATAGCCTGCTTGCTGTGCTGCCTGCTCACCTTCCTTAGCCTCCTGGATCGCCCCCTGCACGGATTGGCCTTCCCGCACCGTCACATCCACATAGTAAATCGGCGTCCGATGGCTCTGCGTGGTGCTCTTCCCCCGCAGGCGCAGTTCCAGCGGCATGAACGCCAACCGGTTGCCCGAGACGGCCTGGTAGTAACGCAGCCTTGCGGCCAGGGTCCGAATACTGTTGTAGCCGGTGGTGCGGAAGATGAAGGTGCCCAGTTCGTCATCGTCCCCAATGCGCACGTTCAGCCGTCCATAGGGCTTGCACAGCCCACCCTTGCCGAACTCGCAGAGTGTCGGCCCGGGACATGGCAACGACTGCACACCGGACTCTGTGAGACGGCGACAGCTCTCTCCATCCCCCACACAAACCGGCCGACCATTGGTGCGGTCGAACATGGTGTACTCCGCCCTCAGGTTCAAATCGGCGTCATTGAACAGCATCCGCACTGGGATGGTCCGGAGCTTGGTGTTGGGGGCGGCTTCTCTCAGCTCCTCATCCTTGGGATGCAGTATCCACTCCCCCTGTTCCTGGATCTGGGTTGTGATCGTGAATTGATTGTCTTTCTGGGGCAGGCGCTGGCCGTTTTTCTCAACGACCCGGCCAATGCTGATCCGGCCCAGGACCGGTGGTGTGATGGCAAGCCCTTTGATCATGGCGATTACCTCCTGGTGGTGAGTAGAGTGAGGCGGCCTGAGCCGCCCCGGTAGTGTGGATGAATGGCCTCAGTCGTTGATCAGAAACCGACGACTGCCCGGTTTGGTCACCGGGTACTGATCCAACAGCTCGGGTTGGTCCTTCAGCAGCCGTTTGGTGTCGAGGGCCACGCTGTCGTTGCTCTTTCGCCAGGACACGGTGCCCTGGGGGAATATCGCCTTGGTGGCCTCGCCCATGCGTTGCTGGAGGGTGTGCTTGAGCTGGGCCTCGGCCTGCTTCAGTGCCTCCATCTGGCGACGGGCGGACTGGAGCTGGTCGAAGGTCTTGCAGGCTTCGCGGTCATCCCGCAGATCCAGCTCCTCCCCGTTGTCATTGGGATAGAGATGGCGCAGGGCCCGGTCCGCTGAGTCGGAATAATCCGCCGGCAGTGGCGTGTCCGTCTCCACGTAGCTCCAGAACTGGCGCTCCAGGCGGATCAGCTCGGCAATGAGCTCATCATCGCGCTGGATGCGGTAGATCTTGAGCTCCTGACCGCACAGCAGCACGCACACATCAGCGGCCTTCTTGCCGGTGACCGCCAGCTGGTGCTGGACCTGGCACTGGACGTAGTCCGGTACGCCATTGCGCCACTTGCGAGACCCAAACTCCCCGGCCGTTTTGCACTCCAGGACCTGGACCTCGTCATGACCGACCACGGCATAATCCAGGTTGGCCAGCATCCAAGCTTTATCGGGATCCGGGTGCTGAAGCACTGCATTAACCCGCCGGACCTTGCGCCCGGTGCGCTTGCTGTAGTGCTCGGCCACGATCGGCTCCAGGACATTGCCCCAGTACACCGGGGAGCCCTGATCATCCGGATCGGGCTTTGGAAGGGTCGCGTCCCGTCCCGTTTTGACCATCCACAGCTCCAGCGGGGACTGATAAGGGCTGAGCCCCACGGCAGCGGCCGCATCACTGCCGCCGATGCCATTTCTCCGGATGGCGAGCCACTCATCCCGGCTCATGGATTTGGTGGAGACCAGCCGCAGGGCGGCTTTGTGAGATTGTTGGGGTTGCAGCATTTCCATGATGGTTTCCTCCAGACGAAAAAAAGCCCGCCGGAGCGCTTGGCTCCGACGGGCTTCTATGTCGTTAGTAGTGGTTGAGTAGGGTCAGGCGGCCAAGGCCAGTGCCTTCTCGAAAGCGCGTTCCTTGATGGACGCTCCATTGCCAAACCAGGCCGAATCCAGCCGGTGGTCCACGCTCTTGGCCCGGCGTTCGTGGTCGATGAACTCCGTCACCGCGTTGACCAGGCCGTAGGCCGTGCCATTGGAGGAGGCCAGCTGTGAGCCGGTGCCGTTGCCCTCGAACATGGACAGGGCCTGTTTCATGGCCCGTTCGTTGGTCTTACCTGCAGGCTGACCCGGGATGTCGGTGAACAGTTCCCGATAGAAGTCCTGAGCCTCGCGATCCTTCACCTTGCGATCGCTCAGGGTCTTGAGCCGGTACATGAACTCATCCCAGGCCGTGACCGAGATGCCCAGTTGCTTCTTCACGGCTTCGGCGTCGAACTGAGTGCTGTGTTTGACCTTCACGGCACCACCAGCCCCCTTCACGGCGACTGCAAGGGTGTTGTTGCACACCACCCGCACGCTGGTGAATTGAGCCGTTGTGGCCATGCTGCCGTCGCAGGCCGTGGCCAGCAGAACGTAGGCATCGGTCTGGTCACCGCCTTTCAGCGTGGTGGACTGGCCGGTGCGGGCCAGCGCCCAGAGCTTGCGCCCGCCCTTGAGCGAGCCGGCGGTTTCCAGCTCAAAGCCGGACACCTCGGTCAGATCCCGATAGAACTCCAGAACCTCCTCGGGCTGGACCACATTGAAGCGGTCCCCGACTACCGACAGCGGTGCCTGGTTGTCCGAGCGGTAGAGCACCTTGCTGCCCGGCACACTCGCCAGCTCCTCGTTCCCTTCCCCGTCTACCACAGGGAACTGCACGGGGCTTTCCTCAATGGACCAGTTCAAACCTGCCTGGCGTGCCCAGACATCCAGCGGTTGGCCGCTGTCCAGTTGATTGCCCAGACCATGCCAGGGTGTTCGGCCGACGTAGGCCATTGCTTCAACCATGTGAGTCATTGGATCGTCCTCCCAGAAATAGAAAAGGCCGTGCTGGAACCCAGCACGGCCTCTATGTCGTTTTGCTTGTGCGAACTTGGTGGGGCGGTCAGTTACCCGGGGTCTCCGGATGCCTCGCTTTCTTCGGATGGGGCATTACGGAAGCAGTAGCGGCAGTCCAGGCACCGGTAGTTATCCAGCACCTGCTCGTCGAGCACGCTCCCCAGGGCCACGCCAGCCGAGGCTCCGGTGGTACCACCCACCAGCCCTCCGATGATGGCTCCGGTGACTCTGCCAACCGTGACGCCAACGGGGCCACCTACGAGCCCTATGGCACCACCATACATGGCGCCTGTTGAGGCGGCACTCACACCACTGACGGCCCCGGCACCAGCGCCGACCACTCCAGCAGTCTTCTTTCCATAGTTATTGCTGCCAATCCGGTTGGACTGACAGCGCGGACATTCAAGTGGCATGATCATCTCCTCTGTGCGATCGATGATGGGCGGACTCCTGGTCCGTCCTCACAGAGGTGATATGTACTTCATAATCTTTCGATTGCATTACCTATAGATTAGCTTGCTATACAAATGGCCGGAGATATACTCCCACGGTTGCATCCCGATTACTTGCTGAGAGAATGAAGGTTGTTCTGGAACGCCGCACTCGCCTTTACACTTTCGAAGGCCGTCATAGCGCAAAAATTTCTGGGGGTATAACAAGGGGTATAACGCTGCATTACGCTGAAATATAAATATTTTAAATCATATACATAGCCTTATTTTTAGGTGGAAGCCAGGCCCACCATCCATTTCAGAGGGTTAGACAGCCCCTTCCTGTCTCGCAAGCACCATTTCACACTACACAGACAAATACTTAGCCATAGTAGCCTCGCTGAGTTCCTCCCCCTGCATCTCGTCAACCAACTTGCCACGATCCATTACAAGCACCCGATCAGACACGTCCATCGCAAAGCTAAGGACCTGTTCGGAAAACAGGATGCTTATATTCCGAACCTGCCGGATCTCGCGCAAAGTTTTCGCCATATCCTTAATAATCGAGGGCTGAATTCCTTCAGTTGGTTCATCCAACAACAGAACGTCGGGCTCAGCCGCAAGCGCGCGTGCTATCGCTAATTGCTGCTGTTGCCCACCAGACAGGTTCCCCGCCCGACGTTTACGCATCTCTTGGAGCACAGGGAACAACGAATAGATATCGTCGGGGATCTTCTTCTGCCCAGTGGCTTCCAACCCCGTCCGGATGTTCTCCTCAACCGTTAACGTTGCGAAGACCTGTCTCCCCTGGGGCACGTACGCAAGTCCGGACGCCACGCGCCGGTATGGCCGTTCGCCAGTTAATTCGACACCCCCCATTTGGATATCCCCCGACCATGACGGCAACAACCCAATGAGTGCTTTGAACAGGGTAGTCTTGCCCATCCCATTACGTCCCATAACGCCAAGGATTTCGCCCTTGCCGAGTTCGAGATTGATATCGTGCACCACCTGGCTCAGACCGTAACCGATGGATAGATCGTTCACTTTCAGCATGAGTATGTCCTCGTTCAGTGGCCCAGATACCGCTCGATGACGCGCTCGTCGTTCTTGACCCGATCAATATTCCCTTCGGCCAGAACTTTCCCCTGATCCAGAACCGTAACCTTGCTGGCAATCTGTTCCACGAATTTCATGTCGTGTTCGATAATGAGCACAGAACGGTCTTGGCTGATGCGGTTCAGAAGTTCTGCCGTTTGCTGGCGCTCCGCTTGGCTCATACCCGCAACAGGCTCATCAAGCATGAGCAGTTGTGGGTCCTGAATCAGCAGCATCGCGATCTCCAGCCACTGCTTCTGCCCATGACTGAGCAATCCGGCGAGATCCTCCAAGCGGTCCCCCAAGCCGACCATGTCGGCAGTCGCCTGAATTCGTTCTTCCACCTCCGCTGTGCGCCGGAAAAACAACGACCCGATCACATTGCGACCTTTCGGGTAGGTCAGTTCCAGGTTTTCAAAAACGCTGAGGCTTTCATAAATTGAAGGTGCCTGAAACTTTCGTCCCACACCGGCATGCACAATCTGATTCTCCGTCATGCCCCGCAGCTGTTTGTCTCGAAAGAGAATCGACCCTTCTGTAGCGCGGGTCTTTCCGCAAACGAGATCCAACAGGGCCGTCTTGCCCGCCCCATTCGGGCCGATGATCACGCGTAACTCACCTTCATTCAGATAAAGGTTGATGCCATCAACCGCCCGAAAGCCGTCAAACGAAACAGCAAGGTCTTCTATACTCAGTAGGAGCTGTGTATTGGCAACCATTACCGGATCCCTCCCAAGATACGTTTGGCCCGGACAAGGAAACCTTCCTCTCGCCCGTGCAAACTCCGCTTGTCCGCATGCTCCTCAAGCGCCGCATGGGATTGATTGCTCCCGAAGTGATCAAGCGCATAATCCCTGGCAAGCTCATAAAGACCTGCAAGACCTTTAGGGAAAGCCAGAACGACTACGAGCAGTATCAGCCCGAAGAGGATCGTCCACAGCTGCGGAAACAGATCAGACAGGTACATCTCCGCGGTCTTGATCAACAACGCCCCAAACGCCGCTCCAAGCAGGGAGAAACGCCCCCCCACCGCGCACAGCACCACCAGCTCAACAGATAGTCCGATCCCAACCTGGGATGGCGAGATGAAGCGTGCCTGGAGGGCAAACATGGCACCGCCGATCGCGGAAAAAACAGCTGCTACCATGAACACGAAGATTTTGAAGTCTTCCACGCTGTAGCCGGAAAAACGGACACGGTTCTCCTCATCGCGGACGGCAATCAGCACCCGTCCCGCACGGCTGCTCAGTATCCATTGCCCCAACACTATGCATACAAGCAGGAGGAAGACGCAGATGTAGTAGATGACGTAGCGCGCACTGTCGGTGGTAATATCCCAGCCCAACAGCGTCTGGAAGTCAGTAATACCGTTTGCGCCCCCGGTATACCCCTGCTGGCCCACAATCAGAATACTCATTGCGGCCGCAAGCGAGAGCGTTACAATCGCAAAGTAAACGCCACTGACTCGCCGTTTGAACAACGCATAGCCAAATACATACGCCACAGCTGCGGGAATGAGCAATAGAGCTGCAAGGGTAAAACTGAAGCTGTTGAAGGGCTCCCACCACCAGGGAAGTGCGGTGAGTTGGTTCCAGTCCATAAAGTCCGGAATCCCTGGTGTCGATTGCTTGGCGGTAGCTTCGGGGGTCGAAGCTTCAAGTTTCAGGAACATCGCCATGGCGTAGCCGCCAAGTCCAAAGAACACCCCTTGCCCAAGGCTCAGCATGCCCCCGTACCCCCAGCACATCACCAGGCCGATGGCGACAAACGCCAACGCGAGATACCGGCCGAGCAGATTCAGGAAGTACCCATTGAAAGCCAGCGGCAAGACCACCAGCAGGAGCGCCGCGAAAACCCCCAAGCAAATCAACCACTCTGAGCGGCCACCGAGAAGTCGCAGAATCGTCGTCATGATACCCCCTCTCATTGCCGCACTTTCAGGGTGAACAGTCCCTGCGGGCGCAGCATGATAATGCCAATCACCACCATCAGAGTAAGCACCTTGGCCATGGACCCGGTTATGAAGAACTCAAGGATCGACTGCGCCTGAGCTATGGAGAACGCTGATGCCACCGTTCCAAGCAGACTCGCCGCGCCACCAAGAACCACTACAAGAAATGTGTCGACCAAGTACTGCGCACCTGCAGTCGGCGTGGTTGCACTGATCGTGGTAAACGCGGACCCCGCTATGCCTGCCAGACCGCAACCAAGCGCAAACGTATTGCGATCCACCTTGGCGGTATTGATTCCAACGGCGTTGGCCATGGCCCGGTTCTGGGTTGTGGAACGCACTCGCATCCCCCATCGCGCCCTGTAGAGCAGAATCGCAACAATCACTGTCATCGCGATCGCGATGCACATCACGAACAGATCCGACCGGGAGAGGAACAGCATCTGTGACAGCTGAATACTGCCCTGGAGCCAGTCCGGTGCATCAGCACTCACACCGCGCCCCCCAAAAATGGAACGAAAGATCTGCTGCATGATCAAACCTACCGCCCAGGTCGCCAGCAATGTATCCAAAGGCCTTTTATAGAGATGGCGAACCAATCCGTATTCGAGTAAGTACCCCACTCCAAACGCGACCAGGAACGACAGCACAATGGCCACAGGGAAGTAATACGAAAAAAGCCCGGGCGCGTAGGATTCGAACATGGTCGCGACAACGTAAGTGGCGTACGACCCGAGAGTAAGAAACTCTCCATGCGCCATGTTAATGACTCCCATCTGGCCAAATATGATGGCGAGCCCAAGTGCCATAAGCAGGAATACACCGAAGAGACTAAGCCCCGCGATCCCCTGCATGGCCATGATGGTGGCAATTTCCGACGTGGTGTAACCGCCCATAATGCACCTCTTTGATGGTGGGATGGCGGAGGTCGTAAACAACGACCTCCGACGGCGTCACGGTTATTCCATTTCGTCCGGATCGATATCGACGTCTTCAGGGAAGGGGTCGGGTTCGATCAAGTCGGACTCATAAACCACTTCCGCGGTCCCATCCGACTGCCATTGACCAATCCGCAGTTTGCTCCACAGATGTTGGTTCTCTTCGTGCACCCGGACGTAGCCTTCTGGCACATCATCAAACTCCATGCCACGCGCAGCCTCACGCACCTTGTCCACGTCGAAAGATTCAGCCTTCTCCACAGCACGCTTCCATATCCAGGGCCCCAGGTAGGCCGCCTGGGTAACATCGCCAATGACACTGTCTTCGCCATGCATTTCCTTGAACTCCTCAACGAATTCCTTGTTGTGAGGGTTATCCAGACTCTGGAAATATTTCATGGCCGAGTAATGGCCCTCGACATTCTCAGCGCCAATTGCCTTGACCTCGTCTTCCGTCACAGAGTTCGTCAACACGGTCTGGTTGTCGGCGTTGATCCCTGCACTATTCAGCTGGGACCAGAAGGACACATTGCTGTCGCCAGCGATAATGCTGTAGACGACGTCCGGGTTCTTCAGCCGGATCTGATTAATAGCGGATCGAAAGTTGGTATGACCCAGAGGGAAGTACTGCTCGGCCACGACTTCGGCACCGAGCTCATTCTCGATGTGATGCCGGGCAATGGCGTGAGATGTGCGCGGCCAGATGTAATCCGAGCCAATCAGATAATAGGTTTCGGCATTCTCTTTTTCATGGACCCAGTTCAATCCAGCAATGATTTGTTGGGTAGCTTCCTGCCCCTGGTAGAACACATTAGGTGAGGCCTCCAGGCCTTCGTAGAAGGTGGGGTAATACAGCAGTCCGTTGTTTTCTTCGAAAACTGGTAATACAGCCTTCCGCGAGGCCGAGGTCCAGCACCCGAAAACCGCTGCCACATCATCACTTTCCAAGAGACTCGATGCCCTTTCAGCGAACGTCGGCCAGTCACTTGCACCGTCTTCGACCTCAGTTTCAATCTGACGACCCAGAACGCCGCCGGACTCGTTGATCTGGCGAATGGCAAGCTGCTCGGCCTCGACCGAGCCGGTTTCACTGATGGCCATCGTGCCTGTAAGAGAATGCAGGATGCCGACCTCGACAGTATCGTCGGTGACGGCAAGGCCAGTCGTGTTGACTTCATCCGTCGGGTACTCTTCGTTGGCACCGGCGGCTGAAGCACCCGCCCCGCCAAGAGCGGCGATGGTCAGCGCCGCGATACTCTTGCGCCAATTGGAATGTTGCATGGAATGCTCCTTGTCGTTGGCAAATGATGCATTACGACAGGGAGCAACGGTCGTGCCACAGGTATCCACCGGCATCCCTGGAAACTGAACCAGATAAGACCAAAAGCACCGCAATACAGAACGTTAACCACAGCTTAATGTAATCACCGGGGAACATTCGGATCGACTCCCCACCGACACATTCCGGTAGTGACTGCTGACAATGTCACTTTGTCAGCAGCAACAATCCGACATTGTCACTGACATTGCTTGACACCGATGGCTTGGCATTGTCAGGACGTCCCTTCTTACGGGCGTCTCCTCCCCGTCGCGTTGCTGGCACAAATCCTGCTCCTATGCGCAGAAGGAACATTAACCGAACCAACCCTGCGGCATGGGGATCGGTTTTCCCGAAGCGAAAGCGACCCAGAAGGAGCGCACCCAATGAGCGAAACCACTATTAAGATCGACCTGTCCAAGTCTCCTGGAGAGCACGACAACATCCATAATCGTTGGCATCCGGACATTCCAATGATCACCACGGTTGAGCCCGGGACAGAACTTACACTGGAGTGCATGGATTGGACGGGCGGCCAGGTCCGCAATAATGACAGTGCCGAAGATGTCCGGGATGTCGACCTTTCCGAGGTGCACTATCTCACTGGCCCTATTGGTGTTAAGGGTGCCGAACCCGGAGACCTTCTGGTCGTTGACATCCTCGACCTCGGAGCCTTTGAGAACGAGCAGTGGGGATTCAACGGTATGTTCGCCCAGGAAAATGGCGGCGGTTTCCTCACGGATCTTTACCCTGAGGCCCGTAAGTCCATTTGGGACTTTCACGGGATCTACGCCAATTCACGCCACGTCCCTGGCGTCAACTTCGCGGGCATCATGCACCCCGGACTCATCGGATGCCTGCCTTCAAAGGAACTTCTGGAAGAGTGGAATCGTCGTGAGCAGGAGCTGATCGACACGGACCCACATCGCGTCCCCGAATTAGCGACTGCCCCGTATGCACCAACAGCGCACATGGGGCGCATGACTGGCGCGGAAGCCAAGGAAGCAGCGGCGGAAGCAGCTCGTACCGTGCCCCCTCGGGAGCATGGTGGTAACTGCGACATCAAGGATTTAACCAAAGGTTCTCGGGTATTTTTCCCCGTCTATGTGCCGGAAGCGGGGCTCTCCATGGGGGATTTACATTTCTCTCAAGGGGACGGGGAAATCACGTTCTGCGGCGCGATCGAGATGGCTGGCTGGATTCGTGTGCGGGTCAACCTGATAAAGGACGGTGTTCGCAAGTACGCGGTGCGCAACCCCATCTTCCAGCCAAGCACTCTGCAGCCTGAGTACAAACAACACCTGATCTTCGAGGGCATTTCCGTAACGGACTCCGGCAAACAGCACTACCTCGACGCTCACCTGGCCTACCGGCAGGCATGCGTTAATGCCATCGAGTATCTCAAGCAATTTGGTTACAGCGGTGCACAGGGATACGCCATTCTGGGCACTGCACCAGTGCAGGGGCATATCAGCGGCATCGTCGACATTCCCAACGCCTGTGCAACGTTGTTCCTGCCCACGGAGATCTTTGATTTCGACATCAACCCAACCGCAGAAGGGCCCATCAAGATGGCACCAGCGGATGACATTCCGACAGCACCCTGGAAAGGCTAAGGCAAAAGCGGTCGGTTCCGGCCGACCGTTTTCCGTCTCTAACATCCTGATCACGAAGGAGCGACTCATGCCCATGTATGCCTACAGTTGTCCTGCCTGCGGCGATTTCGAAGCTCTTGTGCCCAGCAGCGATCGCAACGATGACCAACCCTGCAAAACATGCGGTACAGCAAGTCCCCGCATAATCAAAGCACCCCGCCTATCCGCCCTCTCACCGACTCATCGCCGGGCTCATGAGACGAACGAGCGAAGCCAACACTCACCCTCTCACAGTTGCTGTAGCGGTCACCAAAACAGTACAGCTGCCCGAACCGGTTCTGAGAACGGGAAGTCCGCACCCCCACGTCAACCGCAAGCAAAACGGCCCTGGATGCTTGGGCACTAGTGCTGATCGCCCGAGGCCTGCGAGCCTCCCGCCACGCCTCTCGTGGCCTCCAGATTTAAACCACTCTGGAGACTGAAATGCGTATTGCGAGGAGAACAGGATGTCCGACGACCCATGCGACGTACCAACAATGCGCGAGGAACTCGTCACGATCCTTGAGATGTCCAAGCTTCTTGAGAAGCCTCTGGACCCAGGAAATACCATCGAAGGTATCCTGCGGCTTATTTCCCAATTATGCGGATTGAACTGCGGTCGTGTGGCCCTCCCAAACGAAACCACAGGGGCGATGGAAATCTATCACCACTATGGTCTCTCAGAAGCCAACGTCGAACATGGCCGATTTGATCTGAGGAAGGGGGAAGGCGTAACTGGTCACGTCATGCGAACCGGCTCAATCGGCCTGGTCCCGGACGTGGACGACGAGCCACTCTTTGTCCGCCGCGTTGCAGAAACCAGCGGCGTTACACTGAATGAACGACTTGCATTCATAGCCGTGCCCATCCTGGAAGCTGGTTCGCCAATCGGAGTTCTGTCTGTTCAGCGGGAAACGGATATGGCCCAACCATTCCACCTGGACATCAGTCTTTTACGCGTTGCTAGTGCCATGATCGGACAGGTCCTACGCATCAACGAATTCGTCGAGGAAAAGACCTCCCATCTTGTTCAGGAAAACCAGACACTGCGTAACACGCTGACCGCGGAAGAAATGGTTAACAATGGCGTAGCGCACGGTGTCATTGGCTCAAGTCCTGCACTGATGGACGCACTTAAACAGGCGAATCAGGTGGCGGATACAGAAGCACCGATCCTACTGCTGGGCGAATCGGGAACAGGTAAGGAAAAGTTTGCCCGGATGATTCACCAGCAAAGTTCTCGCAGCGAGCAACCATTCATCTCGATTAATTGCTCCGCGATTCCCGCAGAGCTTCAGGAAGCTGAACTTTTCGGGCACGTAAAAGGTAGTTTCACTGGAGCTACAAGCGCAAAGTCAGGAAAGCTGGTTCTAGCCGATGGCGGCACGCTGTTTCTCGATGAGATCGGTGACATGCCACTCAGCCTCCAGGCCAAGCTGCTGCGTACACTCCAGGAGAAGCAGGTCGATCCAGTCGGGGCTACCCACAGCATCCCCGTGGACTTCCGCCTCATAAGTGCAACCCATGCGCCGCTTATGGATTACGTCAATCAGGGGCACTTCCGGCTCGACCTTTTTTACCGCATCAATGTCGTCCCTATCGAACTCCCTGCCTTGCGGCATCGAGATGGTGATATTCGACGCATTGCTCTTCACCACTTGAATGAGATAAATCATCAGCACAGCCGCAACGTCGTACTGAGCCGCGGTGCCCTGGCACTGCTGGAAAACTTCCCTTGGCCTGGCAATGTTCGCCAATTGATCAATGTGCTTGAGCGAGCGGTTCTGACTTCTGAGTCCAACCAGATCGATGACAGCCTGGTCCACGCAATCCTCGCGAATGAGGGTGCTATCAATCTCCCTGAACGGACCAATCCAGAGGAACTCTCTGATGCTTTGCCCTCCCCAACCACAAACACCTACCACGAGCACCATGACATCCATGCAGGGCGGCGTTATGAGTGGGTTCGACATGAGGAAGCCAAAAGCATCCGGGATGCTCTACACGAAGTCGAAGGGAACAAGACGCAGGCCGCCCAGCTCCTCAACCTCACCGTGCGGCAGTTGCGCTATCGGATCCAAAAATTAAATTTAGACCCCTGATTTACGGCTCTTAGCGGGTTAGCCTGAAACCAAATCAGGGTCACGAGATCTTGCTAACAGGAAGAATCAGGATGGTACACCCCACCCCAAGGCCTGCTCCATAAGCACCGTGTCAATCCCCGCTTCGCTGAAGCGCTTACGAGCGAGAGACTGAGTGAGCACATCCTTTACCGGGACGCGTGGTGGCTCATTGGTGTTAAACCCGCCCGCTTACGGCAATTCGCTGAAAAGAAACTGCAGCCGGCGTTCTTCTGGTTGATGGCGCACTGGGGTGGGGATAGGAGTGGAAAAACTGCTGGGCCATTCCCGGTCTAGAGATACAGGATAGTGATGCTCCTTTTCAATCTGCCACCGCTCGAAATGGAGCCGGCATGATCGCTTCGGGCCATCAGGGTATCGCGAGCAGGGCTCGCTCCCACGGGAGAAGGAGTAGGTTCTGGACGGCCCCGGTCCCGCTCCCGGAGCGGTCCCAGAAAGCACATTACCGGCTTGGCGGCGCCATAAATTCGGGGCCGACAGGATCTTGGATGCACCGGCCCAGAATCTCATCAATGGCGTCAAACGCCTCCTGATCCAGGGACCAGCCTTCGATGTCGCCAACCGGCTCGAGTTGCTCGGGCCTGCGTGCACCCCAGAGCGCCGTCGTCACGCCCGGGTGATCCACCAGCCACCGAAGCGCCAGGGCCAGAACACCTTTCTGGTAGCGCTCGCGGGCGAACGCATCCAGCTCGGCGACTGCATTGAGGTACTGGCGATAGCGCTCCCCCTGGAACTTGGGATCGTTCTTGCGCAGGTCGTCGCCGGTGAACTCTGTATCCTCGCGCATTTTCCCGGTGAGCAGGCCACGGCAAAGCGCACCGTAGGTAATGGTCGCGATGCCCTTCTCCCGGCAGAACGGGAGGATTTCCTGCTCGATGTCACGCTCAAACAGGTTAAAGGGCGGCTGCAGGCTGTGCAGAGGCACATTCCTGCTCAGCTCTTCCATCTGCTCAGGGGTGAAGTTGCTGACGCCAACAGCCCGGATCTTGCCGGCCTTATAGAGGTTATCCAGCGCTTTTGCCGTTTCCTCCATGGGCGTCTTCGGGTCCGGCCAGTGAACCTGATAGATGTCGATCCGGTCCGTCTGAAGGCGTCTCAGCGAATCCTCAACCTCCTGCTCTATGCGCCCTGCTGTCGCATCACGCCAGACTTTGTCGTGGTCGTCATTCCAGTTCAGGGCAACCTTGGTAGCCAGGGCCACCTGCTCGCGCCGGCCACCCGCAAGGGCTTTGCCGACGATCTCTTCAGAGCGGCCAAACCCGTAGACGGGGGCGGTATCCACCAGACCGATGCCCTTGTCGATGGCCCGGTGAATGGTATCAATGGACTGGGCTTCGTCAGTCCCGCCCCACATCCAGCCCCCGATGGCCCAGGTGCCCAGGCCGACCGGCGTCACCTGAATATCCGTGTTTCCGAAATTCCGGGTTTCCATGCTTCCTCCCGCTTCGTACAAAAATGGTTATCCGGGTCTCCGGAGGCTTGTCGTCTCATCTGCCGATATTCAACCGCATCAAGCTGCCTGCACGTCACAGTACTCTGGTGAACAGGGAGCGCCGGTCAATGGTTCCGCCCGCAACCATGAATTCTCCGTCTCCCCTGTAGTGCAGGGTTTCCGGGTGTTCCGGTTGCGCAGCGACATGCGCCTTGACCACTTCAAAGATGAAGAAATTATAGGTGTCCACCAGGACATCATCGTGCAGCCGACATTCAAAATGGGCGTGGCATTCGCCGATCAGGGGAGCCTCAACCCGGCTCGCCCTCTGCTTTGTCAGATTGAACTCAGCGAATTTGTCGATCTCCAGACCCGAGCTGTTACCAACCCCCGCCACAGTATCGGTCAGGGCCGTCGTGGGCAGATTGATAACGCACTCGCGGCTCTGGCGGATCATCTCGTGGGTATGGTTGGCGCTGGAAATCATACACCCGACCAACGAGGGTACGAATTCCATAACGGTATGCCACCCCAGCGTCATGATGTCGGTTTCGTTCTGCCATTTCGATGACACCAGAACCACCGGGCCGGGCTCAAGGTATCGCCGTACGTTGCTGACTGGGAAATCCCGTTTGTCAGTGTCCGTGTTCATGATTCAGGCCTCCCTGGCCTGCTCCCGCAACACGAACTTCTGAACCTTCCCGGTCGAGGTCTTGGGCAGGTCCTGGAAGCAGACCTTCTTGGGTACCTTGAAACCGGCCAGGTGGCTGCGGCAGAACTCGATGACGGCCTCCTCGGTGACCTCTCCGGCCCCGGGTTTGAGGGCGATGAAAGCGCAGGGAGTCTCGCCCCATTTCTCGTCCGGGCGCGCCACCACAGCCGCCTCCATGACGTCCGGATGCTTGTAGAGCACACCTTCCAGCTCGATGGTTGAGATGTTCTCGCCGCCGGAGATGATGATGTCTTTGAGGCGGTCCTTGATCTCGATGTAGCCATCCTCGTGCCAGACGGCCAGGTCGCCGCTGTGGTACCAGCCGCCCTTGAACGCTTTTTCCGTTGCCTCCGGGTTCTTGAGGTAGCCTTTCATCACGGTGTTGCCGCGCATGCAGATCTCGCCGATGCTTTCGCCGTCCTTCGGCACCGGCTCCATGGTCTCCGAGTCCGCCACCATCAGGCCTTCCAGCGTCTGGTACCGAACGCCCTGGCGTGCCTTGATGGCTGTCCGCTCTTCCAGGGGCAGATCGTTCCATTCAGGTTTCCAGGCACAAACGGTGACAGGCCCGTAGGTCTCGGTCAGCCCGTAGACATGCGTTACCTCAATCCCCATCGCCTCGATGGCGCCAATAACGCTGGCTGGCGGCGCGGCGCCGGCGGTCATGGCCTGGACAGGGTGATCGATGCCCCGGCGGGCCTCCTCCGAGGCGGTCAGCAGCGTATTCAGCACAATGGGTGCCCCACACAGGTGCGTCACCTGGTGCTCACGGATGAGTTCGAGGATCCTTTCCGCCTCCACCTTGCGCAGGCACACATGGGTACCGCCAAGCGCCGTGACAGCCCATGGGAAACACCAGCCATTGCAATGGAACATGGGCAGTGTCCAGAGGTAGATCGGGTGCTCACCCATGGACCAGATCATCTGGTTGCCAACCACGTTCTGGTAAGCGCCACGATGATGGTAGACCACCCCTTTGGGGTTGCCGGTGGTGCCGGAGGTGTAATTCAGGGAAATGGCATCCCACTCGTTTCCCGGTTGGCTCCATTCGAAATCCGGGTCGCCCTCGCCCAGCAGGGTCTCGTAGTCCAGGTCACTGACCGGCTCGCCCTGCCCGAATTCCGGATCGTTCACGTCCACCAGCAGGGGCGGCGCATCGAGCTTCGCCACGGCCTCCCGGATCACGGGCGTGAACTCCCGGTCCACCAGAAGCACCCGTGCTTCACCGTGTTCAAGCATGTAGGCAATGGCATCCGCATCCAGGCGGATATTGAGCGCATTCAGGACGGCACCCGTTACCGGCACCCCGAAATGGCACTCAAGCATCTCGGGAATGTTCGGCAGCATCGCGGCGACGGTATCACCACGGCCAATCCCCCGGCCCTGGAGAGCGGAAGCCAGACGCCGGCAGCGAGTGAAAGTTGTCTGCCAGTCCCGGCGGATAGTGCCATGGATGACCGCCGTGCCCTCCGGATAAACGCTCGCGGTGCGGGCAATGAAATCAACGGGAGACAGCGGGCTATGGTTCGCGGCTGTCTGCGGCAGGTCCTGGTCGTAGATCGATGTCATGACGGTGCTCCCCGGAGCGGTGGGTGACGGTAGATAGACATTACCCAGAACCTAACCGGCCCGGAAGCACCGGAGAATTAGACGATGGTAGCAAAGGGGTGATTTGCCCCTGTAGGAGCCTGCCTTGCAGGCGATCCCAATGCATCGCGAGCGAGGCTCGCTTCTCTAAAGCGGGCGTCAGGATCAACCCACGCCCGTTGATTCTGGTTAAGGATTGGGTTCGACGAGCTTTCAGGCTTCTCTTCGCGGTCTACGCCGCAGTATGGAATCGGAGGCCGTTGCCCTTTGATCTCCTACACGAGGTCAGCGCCTCAAGCGAGCCACGGGGTCAACAGCTCCGAACTCGTCCAACCCGGTTACCTGGTTACTGTCTGCGTTGCTTTGTCATTCGCTGATCCGCCCTT
>NZ_NSKD01000015.1 GCF_002286965.1 Halovibrio salipaludis
GGGGCAGTCAACGTGCGCGTAGTGACGGCTCTCGGAACCGTACTCCACGTGCGAGGTCGCGATCGTGATCCCGCGGTTTTTCTCTTCCGGCGCGTTGTCGATCTGGTCAAACGCACGCGCCTCACCGCCGAACACTTCCGCACTCACGCGCGTCAGCGCCGCCGTCAGCGTCGTCTTGCCATGGTCCACGTGACCAATGGTGCCCACGTTGATGTGCGGCTTATCTCTTTCGAATTTTTCCTTAGACACGATTCACCTCTTCGCTCTGTTCTGTCGTTTCAATCAGTTCTTGTTCATGATCTCTTGCGCGATGCTGGTCGGCGCTTCCCCGTAATTGTGGAACTCCATTACGTAAGAGGCGCGCCCCTGGGTCGCGGAACGCAGGTCCGTCGCATAGCCGAACATCTCGGAAAGCGGTACTTCGGCACGGATCACCTTGCCGGCCGGAGTATCCTCCATGCCCTGGACCAGACCACGGCGACGGTTCAGGTCGCCGACTACGTCCCCCATGAACTCCTCAGGAGTGACAACCTCCACCTTCATAATGGGCTCAAGCAGCGCGGGCGAGGCATCCAGCGCGCCCTGCTTCATCGCCATGGAACCGGCGACCTTGAACGCCATCTCGTTGGAGTCCACATCGTGATACGAGCCATCAAACAGGGTCGCCTTGACACCGAGGATGGGATAGCCGGCGAGAACACCGGTCTGCATCTGCTGCTCGATACCCTGCTGCACGGCGGGAACGTATTCCTTGGGAACCACACCACCAACGATCTTGTTCTCGAACAGGAACGTGGGGGAATCCTCGTCATCCAGAGGCAGCGGCTCCAGCTTGATCCAAACGTGGCCATACTGACCGCGACCACCGGACTGGCGGACGAACTTGCCTTCCACCTCGACCGGCTTGCGGATGCACTCACGGTAGGCCACCTGCGGCTTACCGATGTTCGCCTCAACCTTGAACTCGCGCTTGAGGCGGTCGACGATTACGTCGAGATGGAGCTCGCCCATGCCGGAGATGATGGTCTGACCGGACTCCTCGTCGGTATAGACACGGAAGGACGGATCCTCCTGAGCCAGCTTACCCAGAGCCGTACCCATCTTTTCCTGTTCCGCCTTGGACTTGGGCTCAACCGCAACCGAGATAACCGGTTCCGGGAACTCCATGCGCTCCAGCTCAATCTTGTGCTTCTCATCGCACAGCGTGTCACCGGTGGTGATGTTCTTGAGGCCGATGGCGGCCGCAATATCACCGGAAAACACTTCCTTGATCTCTTCCCGGTCATTGGCGTGCATCTGGACCATCCGGCCCACACGCTCTTTCTTCTGCTTGCTGGCGTTGTAGATGGCAGTGCCGGTTTCCAGCTTGCCGGAGTAGACACGGAAGAACGTCAGCGTGCCCATGAACGGGTCGGTCGCGATCTTGAACGCCAGTGCCGCAAACGGCGCATCGTCATCGGCGGAGCGTGTTTCCTCTGTGCCGTCGTCATCGACCACACCGGTAATCGCTCTGACCTCATCCGGGGCCGGCAGGAATTCCAGAACGTTGTCGAGCAGCGCCTGGATGCCCTTGTTCTTGAATGCCGAGCCACAGGTCGCAAGCACGATGTCATTCTCGAGACAACGGGTACGCAGACCCTGCTTGATCTCGTCATCGCTGAGCTCACCCTTCTCGAGATAGGTATCCATGAGCTCTTCATTGGCCTCGGCAGCCGCCTCGACCATGGCCTCACGCGCCGCCTCTGCTTCTTCCTTGAGTTCGTCCGGGATCTCGGTCTGCTCGTAGGTCATCCCCTGGTCGGCTTCATTCCAGTAGATCGCCTTCATCCGCATGAGGTCGATCACACCCTGGAAATTGTCCTCGGCGCCGATCGGCAGCTGAATCGGGACGGTACTGGAACCCAGCCGCTCGCGGATCTGATCCACGACGCGGGAGAAGTTCGCACCGGCACGGTCCATCTTGTTGACGAAGACCAGCCGCGGAACGTGGTATTTATCCGCCTGGCGCCAGACTGTCTCGGACTGGGGCTCTACGCCGGACGTACCGCAGAAGACCACGACGGCGCCGTCGAGCACCCGCAGGGAACGCTCCACCTCGATGGTGAAATCCACGTGCCCGGGGGTATCGATGATGTTGATCCGGTGCTCATCATACTGCTGGTCCATACCACGCCAGAAGGCGGTTACGGCCGCAGAGGTGATGGTAATCCCGCGCTCCTGTTCCTGGGACATCCAGTCAGTTGTGGATGCACCGTCGTGCGTCTCACCCATCTTGTGGCTGCGACCGGTGTAATACAGGATCCGCTCGGTTGCGGTTGTCTTACCGGCGTCCACGTGGGCGCAGATGCCGATATTGCGGTAACTTTTGATCGGTGTTTTACGTGCCACGTCAGATACCTCGGTCGATTAGAAGCGGTAATGGGAGAAGGCTTTGTTGGCCTCGGCCATACGGTGCACGTCTTCCCGTTTCTTGACCGCGGCACCCTTGCTGCCAGCCGCATCAAGGATCTCGCCCGCGAGGCGCTGAACCATGGACTTTTCGCCCCGCTTGCGGGAGAAATCCACCAGCCAGCGCATGGCCAGCGCCACCTGGCGTGACGGCCTTACCTCAACCGGAACCTGGTAGGTCGCACCACCAACACGGCGGGACTTGACCTCGACCATGGGCTGGATGTTCTCCAGGGCGGTCTCGAAGACTTCGAGCGGCTCCTGGTTGGTCTTTTCCGCAACAATGTCCAGCGCGCCGTACACAATGCGCTCGGCGACTGCTTTCTTGCCATCTTCCATTACATGGTTGATGAACTTGGCCAGGCGCTCGCTGTTGAATTTCGGATCCGGGATGATCTCCCGCTTCGTTGCAATACGTCTTCTTGGCATCGATAAGCCCTCGGATAGAAGTTGTCAGGTCTTCAGGTTACTCCGGAATGATGCGCCCACTGACGCCATCCGGCCTTACTCTTATCGGCATCGACGATCCGTAGCGACCGGCTGCCGGCGATAAAAGAAAGCCTGCTGAATCACTGCTGTTTAAAGCGAAGCCCCGATCAGGACTTCGGACGCTTGGTACCGTACTTGGAACGGCCCTTGCGACGATCCTGCACACCCTGGGTGTCAAGCGTGCCGCGAACGGTGTGATAGCGCACACCCGGCAGGTCCTTGACCCGGCCACCACGGATCAGGACCACACTGTGCTCCTGCAGGTTGTGGCCTTCACCGCCGATGTAGGATGCCACCTCGTAGCCGTTCGTCAGCCGCACACGGCAGACCTTACGAAGGGCCGAGTTCGGCTTCTTCGGGGTCGTGGTGTAGACACGGGTGCACACGCCACGACGCTGCGGGCAGGCCTGCAGCGCCGGTACGTCGGTTTTCGCAGCCCGGCGCTTACGCGGCTTTCGAACCAACTGGTTAATGGTTGCCATCTAGACTAACTCCGGTTTTCAGACGGTTTTCGCCCTGTCTGGGCGGTTCAGCGAGGGCCGCAAGTTTAAGTGCGTGCCCCCTTCCAGTCAAGATAACTGGTTACTTGTTGAGCTCCGCACTCAGTGCCTCGACAACATCGTCGGCGCTGACCTGCTGCTCTGCATCCTCGCGGCGACGGCGGCGCTCCTCGTGGTACGCCAGACCCGTACCCGCCGGAATCAGGCGACCAACCACAACGTTCTCCTTGAGACCGCGCAGGTAGTCCCGCTTGCCGGTCACCGCGCCTTCGGTCAGCACCCGCGTGGTCTCCTGGAAGGAGGCCGCGGAAATGAAGGAGTCGGTTGCCAGCGATGCCTTGGTGATGCCCAACAGTTCACGCTGGAAGGTCGCCGGCATCTTGCCTTCGGCTTCCACCCGCTCGTTCTCTTCCATCACGTGGGTGTACTCAACCTGGTCACCGGCGATGAAGCGGGTGTCACCGGAATCCTGGATCTCAACCTTACGCAGCATCTGCCGGCAGATCACCTCGATGTGCTTGTCGTTCAGGCCTACGCCCTGCAGACGGTACACGTCCTGGATCTCGTTCGTGATGTACTTCGCCAGCTCGGTGATACCCAGCAGCCGCAGGATGTCGTGCGGGTTGGACGGACCATCGGAGATGACCTCGCCCTGCTCCACGGTTTCACCCTCGAAGACGTTCAGCTGACGCCACTTCGGAATCAGCGTCTCGTAGGGATCGCCGTCCTTCGGTGTGATGACCAGGCGCTTCTTGCCCTTGGTTTCCTTGCCGAAGGAGACAACGCCGCTGACCTCGGCCAGGATCGCCGGATCCTTGGGTTTGCGCGCTTCGAACAGGTCCGCGACCCGCGGCAGACCACCGGTGATGTCGCGTGTGCCGGTGGTTTCCTGGGGAATCCGGGCAATGACGTCGCCCATTTCCATGGTGTCGCCTTCACGCAGCGTTACCAGCGCGTTGGCCGGCAGGGAATAATGCGCCGGCGAACCACCCGCCAGGGTGACCGGCTCACCGTTGCCGTCCACCACTTCAACCGCAGGACGCAGATCCTTACCGGATGCAGGCCGGTCGTTGGGATCCATCACCTCAATAGTGGACAGCCCCGTGAGCTCGTCCGTCTGGGTGCGCACCGTGATGTTCTCTTCAATGTTGAGCAGGCGCACCTTGCCCTCGGCTTCGGCGATAACCGGGTGTGTGTGGGGATCCCACTTCGCCGCCACTGTACCGGCTTCGACCTCGGCTCCTTCGTTCACCTCAAGGACCGCGCCATAGGGCAGCTTGTACCACTCACGTTCACGCCCGTGTTCGTCCGCGATCGCCAGAGCGGAGGAACGGGTAACCACCACCTGGGTGCCGTCACTCTTCTCGATGGACTTCAGGTTGTGCAGACGGACCTTGCCACCGTGCTTGACCTGAATGTTGTCCGTAGCGGAAGCCCGGCTTGCCGCACCACCGATATGGAAGGTACGCATCGTCAGCTGGGTACCCGGCTCGCCAATCGACTGGGCGCCCATGACGCCAACGGCTTCGCCCACGTTGACCTGATGCCCGCGCGCCAGATCGCGACCGTAGCACTTCGAGCAGATGCCATACCGCGTGTGACAGGTGATCGCCGAGCGGACCCATACCTCGTCCACGCCGGCACGCTCAACCTTGTCGACCAGCTTCTCGTCCAGCAGGGTTCCGGCCTCGACCACCGGGTTCTTCTTGTCACCCGGGGTGAACACGTCCTTCGCGGTCACACGGCCAAGAACCCGATCGCCCAGCGGCACGACCACGTCACCGCCTTCAACCAGCGGCGTCATCAGGATGCCATCGTCCGTATTGCAATCTTCCTCGGTCACAACCAGATCCTGGGAGACATCCACCAGACGGCGGGTCAGGTAACCGGAGTTGGCCGTCTTGAGGGCCGTATCCGCCAACCCCTTACGGGCACCGTGGGTCGAGATGAAGTACTGCAGTACGTTCAGACCCTCACGGAAGTTGGCCGTGATCGGGGTCTCGATGATCGAACCGTCCGGCTTGGCCATCAGACCGCGCATACCGGAAAGCTGCCGGATCTGCGCGGGAGAGCCCCGGGCGCCCGAGTCGGCCATGATGTAGACCGAGTTGAACGACTCCTGGGTCAGCTCCTCGCCGTTCTCATCCTTCGCCACCTCGCCCTCGGGCGTGATGACCTGCTCCTTGCTCAGGCGGTCCATCATGGCGTTTGAGACCTGGTCGTTGGCCCGAGCCCAGATGTCGATCACCTTGTTGTACTTCTCGCCCTGAGTCAGCAGGCCGGACGCGAACTGCTGCTCGATCTCCATGACCTCGGATTCGGCTTCCTCAATCAGCGTGTACTTCTCGTCTGGGACCTCAAAGTCGTTCACGCCGATGGAACAGCCGGAGACGGTGGAGTAGTGGAAACCGGTGTACATCAGCTGGTCCGCAAAGACCACCGTTTCCTTAAGACCCACTTCGCGGTAACACGCGTTGATCAGCTTCGAAATCTGCTTTTTGGCCATGGCCTGATTGACCAGGCTGAACGGCAGCCCCTCCGGCGTGATGTTGTACAGCATCGCCCGGCCAACAGTGGTGTCCTGAATGCTGGTCTGTACGTGACGCTCACCGGTCTCGTCATCGAGATCAACCTCGGTGACACGCACGCGGACCTTCGCCTGCAGATCCACCTCGCCGGCGCCAAAGGCGCGCTCGACCTCGTCGAGATCACCGAAGATGCGACCTTCACCCGCGGCCCGGAGACGCTCGCGCGTCATGTAGTACAGGCCCAGAACCACGTCCTGGGAAGGCACGATGATGGGCTCGCCGTTGGCCGGCGACAGCACGTTATTGGTGGACATCATCAGTGCCCGCGCCTCGAGCTGGGATTCCAGCGTCAGCGGCAGGTGCACCGCCATCTGGTCACCGTCAAAGTCCGCGTTATAGGGCGCGCAGACCAGCGGGTGAAGCTGGATGGCCTTGCCTTCGATGAGGACCGGCTCAAACGCCTGGATGCCCAGACGGTGCAGCGTCGGTGCCCGGTTCAGCAGGACCGGGTGCTCACGGATGACCTCTTCCAGGATATCCCAGACCAGGCCTTCCTCACGCTCGACCATCTTCTTGGCCGCCTTGATGGTGGTGGCGTGACCACGATGCTCGAGCTTGGAGAAGATGAAGGGCTTGAACAGCTCCAGCGCCATCTTCTTCGGAATACCGCACTGGTGGAGCTTGAGGTACGGACCGACCACGATCACGGAACGACCGGAGTAGTCCACACGCTTGCCCAGCAGGTTCTGGCGGAAACGGCCCTGCTTGCCCTTGATCATGTCCGCGAGGGACTTGAGCGGGCGCTTGTTGGAACCGGTGATGGCCCGGCCACGGCGGCCGTTGTCCAGCAGCGCGTCCACGGATTCCTGCAGCATGCGCTTCTCGTTGCGCACGATGATATCCGGCGCATTGAGCTCAAGCAGACGCTTGAGACGGTTGTTACGGTTGATCACCCGGCGATAGAGATCGTTCAGGTCGGAGGTGGCGAAGCGCCCGCCATCCAGCGGAACCAGCGGACGCAGGTCCGGTGGCAGCACTGGCAGCACTTCCATGATCATCCACTGCGGGTTGTTCCCGGAGTAGTAGAACGCCTCCATCAGCTTCAGGCGCTTCGAGAGCTTCTTGATCTTGGTCTCGGAAGCCGTCTGCGGAATATCTTCTCGCAGCTTCTCAATTTCCTCACCAAGATTGATGTCGCCCAGCAGCTCCTTCACGGCTTCCGCGCCCATGCGGGCATCGAACTCGTCACCGAATTCCTCGAGCGCCTCGTAGTACTGCTCGTCGTTGAGCAACTGGCCACGCTCGAGGGTGGTCATGCCCGGCTCGATGACGATGAAGGATTCGAAGTACAGCACACGCTCGATATCGCGCAGGGTCATATCCAGCAGGAGACCAATGCGCGACGGCAGGGACTTCAGGAACCAGATGTGAGCCACCGGGCTTGCCAGCTCGATATGGCCCATGCGTTCACGGCGAACGCTTGCCAGGGCAACCTCGACACCGCACTTCTCACAGATCACACCACGATGCTTGAGGCGCTTGTACTTGCCGCACAGGCACTCGTAGTCCTTGACCGGCCCGAAGATCTTGGCACAGAACAGCCCGTCACGTTCCGGCTTGAAGGTCCGGTAGTTGATCGTTTCCGGTTTCTTGACTTCCCCAAAGGACCAGGAACGGATCATTTCCGGAGAAGCGAGGCCAATCCGGATCGAATCGAATTCCTGTTTCTGATTCTGGTTTTTCAGCAGGTTGAGCAGGTCTTTCATAATATTGGCTCCGGAGCGTTAATCACTGGCGGTGGCGCTGTGCCACCGCCGTCGCTGCCAAACAGGTTTCGGGTCAGTCCGTCTCGAGATCGATATCGAGGCCGAGCGACCGGATTTCCTTGACCAGAACATTGAAGGATTCGGGCATGCCCGGCTCCATACGATGGTCGCCATCGACAATGTTCTTGTACATCTTGGTGCGGCCGTTCACGTCGTCGGACTTCACGGTCAGCATCTCCTGCAGGGTGTAGGCGGCACCATAGGCCTCCAGGGCCCAGACCTCCATTTCCCCGAAGCGCTGGCCACCGAACTGCGCCTTGCCGCCCAGCGGCTGCTGGGTCACCAGACTGTAGGAACCGGTCGCACGGGCGTGCATCTTGTCCTCAACCAGATGGTTGAGCTTGAGCATGTACATGTAGCCAACGGTGACAGGACGGTCGAAGCCGTCACCGGTGCGGCCATCGAACAGCTTGATCTGGCCGCTGGTATCCATGTCCGCGAGCTCAAGCATCTTCTTGATCTCGGCCTCGTTGGCACCGTCAAACACCGCTGTACCCATGGGCACGCCACCACGCAGGTTGTTGGCCATGGTGATGATCTCGTCGTCACTCAGTTCATCGAGTTTGACTTCCGGTGTGTCGGTGCCGTTATAGACCTCGTCGAGGAACTTCCGGATCTCGCCCACTTTCTTCTGCTGCTCGAGCATGGTGTTGATCTTGTCACCCAGTCCGCGCGCAGCCGCGCCCAGGTGGGTCTCAAGCACCTGCCCGACGTTCATCCGGGAGGGCACACCCAGCGGGTTCAGAACCACATCCACCGGCTCACCCTGCTCATCGAACGGCATGTCCTCGGTCGGCATGATCGCGGAGATCACACCCTTGTTACCGTGGCGCCCGGCCATCTTGTCACCCGCCTGGATGCGACTCTTGACCGCCATATAGACCTTCACGATCTTGAGCACGCCCGGGGCCAGGTCATCACCCTGCTGGATCTTCTCCTTCTTGACCTCAAAGCGCTGCTCCTGGTCCTGGCGCCGCTCTTCGAGCTGCTCCTGGGCGCGTTCCAGGAGGTCATTCAGGGAATCGTCCTGCATGCGCAGCTTGAACCAATCGTCGGAACTGAGCTGGCTGAGGAAATCCGCGCTCAGGGTATCCCCTTTCTTCACACCCGGGCCGGTGATGGCTGTCTGTCCCTCCAGTGCACTGGTCAGACGCTCAAACGTGGCCGTCTCAACGATGCGATACTCTTCCTTCAGGTCCTTCCGGAAGGCATTCAGCTCATCCTGCTCGATGGACAGAGCACGCTGGTCCTTCTCGACACCGTCACGGGTAAAGACCTGGACGTCAATCACGGTACCGCGCTTGCCGGTGGGCATCCGCAGTGAGGTGTCCTTCACGTCGGATGCCTTCTCGCCAAAGATGGCGCGCAGGAGCTTTTCCTCCGGTGTGAGCTGCGTCTCGCCCTTGGGCGTGACCTTGCCGACCAGGATATCGCCGGCATCCACTTCGGCACCGATGTATACGATGCCGGATTCGTCCAGCTTGGACAGCGCCTGCTCACCCACGTTCGGAATATCCGCGCTGATCTCCTCAGAGCCCAGCTTGGTATCGCGGGCCACACAGGTAAGCTCCTGGATGTGGATGGTGGTCAGGCGGTCTTCCTGAGCCACGCGCTCGGAAATGAGGATGGAGTCCTCGAAGTTGTAGCCGTTCCACGGCATGAAGGCGATGCGCATGTTCTGGCCGAGTGCCAGCTCGCCCAGATCCACGGAGGGACCATCGGCCAGCGTATCGCCACGCTCAACCTCATCACCACGGTTCACAATGGGCCGCTGGTTGCTGCAGGTGTTCTGGTTCGAACGGGTGTACTTCACCAGGTTGTAGATATCAACGCCCGCGTCACCGGCACTGGTCTCGTCGTCACGAACACGGACCACGACACGGGAGGCGTCGACGCTTTCGATCACGCCACCACGCTCAGCCGTCACACAGACACCGGAGTCTTTCGCCACGGTGCGTTCCATGCCGGTGCCCACAAGCGGCTTATCCGCGCGCAGGGTGGGAACCGCCTGACGCTGCATGTTGGAACCCATCAGGGCGCGGTTGGCGTCGTCATGCTCCAGGAACGGAATCATCGCGGCGGCAACGGACACCACCTGCCGCGGAGAGACGTCCATGAAGTTGACCTTCTCCGGCGGCATGACGGTGAATTCGTTCTTGTGCCGCACCGTAACCAGCTCATCGGAGAGCTTGCCGCTGTCATCCAGCTTGGCGCTGGCCTGGGCGATGATGTAGTTGCTCTCCTCGATCGCGGACAGATACACGATCTCGTCCGTCACCTGGCCCTCGATAACCTTGCGGTACGGGCTTTCCAGGAAGCCGTACTTGTTGGTCTGGGTATAGGTGGCCAGCGAGTTGATCAGGCCGATGTTCGGACCTTCCGGTGTCTCGATCGGGCAGACACGGCCATAGTGGGTCGGGTGTACGTCCCGGACCTCAAAGCCGGCCCGCTCACGGGTGAGGCCACCCGGGCCAAGTGCCGAAACACGGCGCTTGTGCGTCACCTCGGACAGCGGGTTGTTCTGGTCCATGAACTGCGACAGCTGGCTGGAGCCGAAGAATTCCTTGATCGCCGCACCCACCGGCTTGGCATTGATCAGGTCCTGGGGCATCAGGCCTTCGCTTTCGGCCAGGCTCAGGCGCTCGCGCACCGCGCGCTCAACCCGCACCAGGCCAACACGGAACTGGTTCTCGGCCATCTCACCGACACAGCGGATGCGGCGGTTGCCCAGGTTGTCGATGTCGTCCGTTTCACCCTTACCGTTACGGATGTCCACGAGGGTGCGCAGTACATCCACGATGTCCTGATCATCCAGAACGCCGGAGCCTTCCAGCTCCTCGCGCCCAAGACGACGGTTGAGCTTCATCCGGCCAACGGCGGACAGATCATAGCGCTCTTCCGAGAAGAACAGGTTGTTGAACAGCGTCTCGGCGGATTCCTTCGTCGGCGGCTCACCCGGACGCATCATCCGGTAGATCTCGACCAGCGCTTCCAGCTGGTTGCGCGAGGGGTCAATCCGCAGCGTATCGGAGATGAAGGGGCCACAGTCGAGGTCATTGGTGTAGATGGTGTCGACTGTCTGGATGCCCGCTTCCTCAAGCTTTTCCAGGTGGTCCTCGGTGAGTTCGCTGTTGCACTCGACAATCACCTCACCGGTGCTTTCATCCACGATATCCCGTGCAACCACACGGCCGTGGAGATAGGAACGCGGAACCTCAAGTTCGGTAACGCCCGCTTTCTCGAGCTGGCGGATGTGGCGCGCGGTAATCCGGCGACCACTCTCAACAATGACGTTACCTTCCTTGTCCATGATGTCGAACGTGGCGATGTCGCCACGCAGCCGGCTGGGTACGAGCTCAAGCCGGCAGGATTCCTTGCCGAGCGTGAAGCGGCTGTTGTCGAAGAACAGCTCCAGGATCTGCTCGGAAGTGTATCCCAGCGCGCGCAGCAGAATGGTGGCCGGAAGCTTACGCCGGCGGTCGATGCGCACGAACACAGAATCCCTGGGATCGAATTCGAAGTCCAACCAGGAACCACGATAGGGAATGACCCGGGCGGAATAGAGAAGCTTCCCGGAGGAGTGGGTCTTGCCCTTGTCATGATCAAAGAATACACCGGGCGAACGATGAAGCTGGGAGACAATCACCCGCTCAGTGCCGTTGACCACGAAGGTGCCGTTTTCAGTCATCAGGGGCATTTCGCCCATGTAGACTTCCTGTTCCTTGATGTCCTTAACGGCCTTGTTGGACGATTCCTTGTCATAGATGACCAGGCGCACTTTCACGCGAAGCGGTGCCGCGTAGGTCACCCCCCGAAGCTGACATTCCTTGACGTCAAATGCCGGCTCGCCGAGCCGATAGCTGACATACTCCAGTGCTGCATTCCCCGAGTAGCTGGTAATCGGGAAAACGGACTGAAACGCGGCATGCAAGCCCGTGTTCTTGCGATTGTCCGCGTCGGATTCAAGCTGCAGAAAATCCCGGTAGGAGTCGATCTGCGTTGCAAGCAGAAACGGAACATCCATGACGGACGGCAACTTGCCAAACTCTTTGCGGATTCGCTTTTTCTCGGTGTAGGAGTAAGTCATCTGCATTCCCCAGCTTCGGACTCAATAACTGGTGTACCCGGCCTGCGAACAGTCAGCCGGGATGGGTCCCGGGTCGGGCCCGGGCACCCGGATCCTGGATCCGGGTGACCTGCATATAACGCGAAAAGGCCGGCGGCATACGCCACCAGCCAATTCGCGGTTCAGCGCTCTGGACGGCTATGGAAGCCGTTATTTGAGCTCAACAGTGGCGCCTGCTTCCTCAAGCTTCGCCTTGGCGTCGTCCGCCTCTTCCTTGCTGGCGCCTTCCTTGACGTTGCCCGGTGCGCCGTCAACCAGAGCTTTCGCTTCTTTCAGGCCGAGACCTGTCAGTTCGCGAACAACCTTGATTACGTTGACCTTCTTCTCACCGCCAGACGTCAGGACGATGTCGAATTCGGTCTGCTCTTCCGCAGCACCGCCTTCGTCACCACCACCAGCCGCAGCCGGAGCTGCTGCAACAGCAGCCTGAGCGGAAACGCCGAATTTCTCTTCCATCGCTTCCACGAGCTCAACTACTTCCATGACGCTCATTTCAGCGATTGCATTAAGGATATCGTCTTTAGACAGAGCCATGACTATTCTCCAGATTCAAAAATGATAAAAAACCAATCAGGCTGCTTCTTTCTTCTGGTCACGAACTGCAGCTACCGCGCGGGTAACCTTGGACGGAACCTCGTTGAAGGTCCGTGCCAGCTTGGTGATCGGAGCCTGGATTGTGCCCGCCAGCTGCGACAGCGCTTCGTCACGCGTCGGAAGCTTGGCCAGACGATCAATCTGCTCGCCACCCAGCAGCTCGCCACCTACGGCCAGTGCCTTGATTTCAAAGTTGTCGTTTTCCTTGGAAAAATCCTTGAGCAGGCGCGCAGCCGCACCCGGATCCTCCATGGAAAATGCAAACAGGGTCGGGCCGGCGAGGACCTCGCTCACGCACTCAAAGTCGGTTCCCTGGACAGCACGCTTGGCGAGTGTGTTACGAACCACCCGCAGATAAACGTTCTGTTCACGGGCCTTGGCGCGCAATGCGGTCATATCGCCGGAGTCCACACCCCGGTAGTCCGCAAGGACAACAGACAAAGCACCACTGGCAGCCTCGTTGACTTCGGCGACAATCGCCTTTTTGCCTTCGAGTTGGATTGCCACTGGTTTTACTCCTCAGGTTGTGCCGGCAGAACCGGCGATCAACTCACGCCCCTGAGGGCGCCCTTACGGTGTCTTTGTTCGGAGAGAACGTCTTACACCGTCTGCGCAGGCATTGCTTTAACCCCTGTACCGGATGGCTTCGGGGACCTGCGGTCTTTGACAGCCCGGCTCACGCCCAGACTACAAAGCTTGCTACGGGCACCGCTTGCGGCGCCCGGTATTCTGCAACCTGTCAGATGGACAGTGTTGACTGATCAATGGTGAGCCCTGGCCCCATGGTGGAGGACAGCGTCACCTTCTTGAGATAGATACCCTTGGCCGTGGAGGGCTTGAGCTTCTTCAGATCGCCCAGAAGCGCTTCCACGTTTTCACGGATCGCCTGGGCATCGAAGCCGACGTTGCCAACGCCGCAGTGCACAATACCCTTCTTGTCAGTCCGGAACCGGACCTGACCGGCCTTGGCGTTGCCAACAGCGGTCTCCACGTCGGCGGTCACGGTGCCAACCTTGGGGTTGGGCATCAGACCGCGCGGACCAAGGATCTGACCCAGCTGGCCGACAACACGCATGGCGTCAGGCGTCGCGATGACCACGTCAAAGTTGAGGTCGCCGCCCTTGATCTGTTCCGCCAGATCATCCATGCCGACCACATCGGCACCGGCTTCAGTCGCCTTGTCCGCGTTCTCGCCCTGGGCGAAAACGGCGATCCGAACGCTCTTGCCCGTGCCATTGGGAAGGACAGTGGAACCACGCACCACCTGGTCGGATTTCCGGGCATCAACGCCCAGATTCACAGCCAGATCGACGGATTCCTGAAAATTCGTATACTGATCAAGATCCTTCAGGATATCGACCGCCTCATCCACGCTGTAGACGCGGGTACGATCAACCTTTTCGCGGATCAGCTTCTGGCGCTTGCTCAGTTTTGCCATCTCAGAGCCCCTCCACATTCAGGCCCATACTGCGTGCCGTGCCTGCAATGGTACGCACTGCAGCGTCCATATCAGCGGCCGTCAGATCGGGCTCTTTGGCTTTCACGATCTCTTCCAGCTGTTCCCGGGTCACCTTGCCCACCTTGTCGGTATTGGGCTTGCCCGAGCCGGTAGAGATGCCTGCTGCCTTCTTGAGCAACACCGGCGCCGGCGGCGTCTTGGTGACAAAGGTGAAGCTGCGGTCACTATAGACCGTGATGACCACCGGTGTCGGCAGTCCGGGCTCCATGTCCTGCGTTTCGGCGTTGAACGCCTTGCAGAACTCCATGATGTTCAGGCCGTGCTGACCCAGAGCCGGACCCACGGGGGGACTCGGATTGGCCTTGCCCGCGGCGACCTGCAGCTTGATGTAAGCTTCGATTTTCTTAGCCACGATAACCTCCTGATGGGTTCAAACGCCTTACTGGCTCCCCGTTGAGACAGAAAGGCACGTGGCACCTCACAGGCCCACGTGCCCTTCTCCGGATGGCCTTCAGTCCTTCTCGACCTGGCCAAATTCCAGTTCGACCGGCGTGGACCGGCCGAAAATCAGAACCGCTACTTTGACACGGCTCTTGTCGTAGTCGACTTCCTCGACCACGCCATTGAAGTCCGCAAACGGACCCTCGATGACACGGACAATCTCGCCCGGCTCAAACAGGGTCTTGGGCTTGGGCTGCTCGGCGCCGGTTTCAACGCGTTGAAGGATGGCGTCCGCCTCCTTCTCGCTGATCGGCGCTGGCTTGTCCGGCGTGCCGCCGATGAAGCCCATAACCCTGGGGGTACTCTTGACCAGATGCCAGGTTTCGTCGGTCATCTCCATCTGGACCAGCACGTATCCCGGGTAGAACTTGCGCTCACTCTTGCGTTTCTTGCCCTCACGCATTTCGACGACCTCTTCGGTGGGCACCAGAATCTCACCGAAAAGATCGTCCATGTTGTTGAGCTGCACCCGTTCCCTGAGGGACCGCATGACATGCTTTTCGAAGCCGGAATAGGCGTGAATCACGTACCAGCGTTTCGCCATGTGCCGCTCTCTGTTAACCGATCAAACTTGAGACAATCCACGCCACCAGAGAATCCATCCCCCACAGGATCAATGCCACCAGCAGTACAAAGCCAAGCACAATGGCTGTTGTCTGAAGGAGCTCCTGCCGGGTCGGCCAGACCACCTTGCGGATCTCGACCTTGGCCTCTCTCATAACCCGGGCCAGCTGACGCCCCTTTCCCGTCTGCAGCGCAACAGCGCCGGCAACAAGCGCCAGCGCCACCAATGCCAGTGTACGGTAAAGAAGGGACTCGCCCCCGTAGTAATGGTTGCCGGCTACACCTGCCGCCACCAAAGCAACAACGACGACCCACTTTGCGGTGTCAAAGCGGGTCGTCGCCTCTCTGGAACTGGATTCCATAGGGTTCAACTTTGTGGGTGCCGAAATAAATGGCAGGCCAGGAGGGGATCGAACCCCCAACCTGCGGTTTTGGAGACCGCTGCTCTGCCAATTGAGCTACTGGCCTGCACCGAAACTTTTTATTACTCGATAATCTTGGTCACCACGCCTGCGCCGACAGTCCGGCCGCCTTCGCGTACCGCAAAGCGCAGCCCGTCTTCCATCGCGATCGGCGCGATCAGCGTGGCTACCAGCTTCACGTTATCACCCGGCATCACCATCTCGACGCCTTCCGGCAGCTCGCAGGTGCCGGTCACGTCCGTGGTCCGGAAGTAGAACTGCGGGCGATAGCCGGTGAAGAACGGCGTATGACGACCGCCCTCGTCCTTGC
>NZ_NSKD01000016.1 GCF_002286965.1 Halovibrio salipaludis
TATATAACACCCCAGCGCATGCTCCGGATCAACGCTTGAGCCAGCGCCACGCAACACCAGACTCCATTGCCTGCCACACCCTTTTTTGCCTGACGACCACAGCGGGCGGGAACCACCTGATCCCATGCCGAACTCAGAAGTGAAACCGCCCAGCGCCGATGGTAGTGTGGGAGATCCCATGTGAGAGTAGGTCATCGTCAGGCTCCTATACCCAAAGCCCCGCCCGGCTACGCCGTGCGGGGCTTTTTTATGTGTGTGATAAAAGTCGCATTCCCCGTAATCGATCGCTCCCCCAACGGACTCCCCTGAAAAACTGCTGACTGCTTCAAAGCATTGCCTGCCTGCCTGAGTATGCTGGATACAAGGAAATTCCCGCTCCCGTTTTCGGCTCAGGAGTTTGGCAATTGGCGGACAGAACCCTGAAAACGTCCATTGGTCTGATGATGCTCTTGCTTGCGGGTGTGCCGTCGGCCTGGGCGTCCGGCATGGAGCCCATGAGCAACCGGGAAATGGCTGACGTCCGGGGGCAGGGAGTCGGGATCGTCATGGAGGACTTCCGCTTTGCGCATGGCCATGATCCGGACAACAACCAGACATTCCGGCTGAGCGGCATCACCAACCAGGCCGGAGAGGATGTCGAGGTACTGGTGGACCAGCTTTACATCGGAGGTGCTGAAAGCGAGCGTGGTGAGAACCTCCAGACAGTCAACCTTGGACGCCTGACCAACCCCTTCGGGATTGATCTGCTTGACGGTGATGCGATTGGCGGTGATGCAGCCGGTAAAGCGGTGTTTGAATACGCGGCCCCCGAGAAGGTTGCACAATCCGAGGGCGTCGCCTGTCTTTCTGGCGGAACGGACACCGGCTGCGTGAGTCGGGCGCCGAATGCGGATCAGAACATCCGGGGCGAACGCATGGATCTTGGGTTCGAGACAACGGTGCAATCCGGTACCGCTGCGGCGCAGTCGGTGAATATCCATGCCGAGAAGGCCGTCGTGGATGGCAGTTTCATCCAGCTCTGGGGGGCGACCTCTGACGATAGCCGACAGCAGCTGCGCGGCCGCATCCAGACCAATTTCTACACGCCCAGCCTGACGGTCAGTGCGTGCGAGCAGGGCGGAACCAGCTGCAACACCGAAATCGCCTTCAATGATTTCATGATGGAGCTCGCCCTGGGCAACGAGCATCAGCCGCTCTTCATGGGCGTTCTGGGCGTAGGCCAGGAAGTAAAAACGGATGGTGAGACCGTCGCCGGCCCCGGCAACTTCCGTCTCGAGCTGAAAGCCATCAACAACGCCCGGTCGCCGGCCCCCATCAACGACGCGGGTGACGGCTCCAGCGATGATGATGCCACCTACGATTTCTACAACGATTACTACACCAACGATGACTACCGCAGCGACATAGAGGTCGGCAGCCTGGAGGTCGGTGGGCAGGACATGGGAGCAACCAGGATGAAGGGGATGCTGTTCCAGAAACTGGATGTGACCACAAGGAGCCTGGACTGATATGGCGATTCAGGGGTACAGCATACGCAGGTTCATGGCGACAGCTGTTGTTGCCCTCGGTTGTGCTTCAAACGCTGTGGCCGAGATGGAATCGATGAGTGATCAGGACCTCTCGGGAGTCAGTGGGCAGTATGGGGGCATGTCGCTCTCTGGCGATGTGACGTTCAATGAGTCCGGTGGTCCCCTCAAGGGGGAGGCTGTCGGGTTTGACTGCGGCGAGGGCGAGCGCTGTGGTGCCCGGATTGCCGCCCAGCTGAATCAGGGCGGTGGCTGGATTGTACTGGACGATCTGCAGGGAACGTTCGAGTTCATGGGGCTGACGCTGGCCACCCGCCTGATCACCGGGGACGATACGGGATTCGGGGGCGATGCAGCGGACTTCAACCGGGAGGTCATTGAGATCGGCCTGCCGGAGACAGCCCGTTTTACGGATTTCAGCTACACCATGGCAACCAGTTCAACGGCCCGCCCTGGCGATAGTGATTTCCGTCAGGTTGATCGCCTGACCGTGGAGATGGGGGGTGACATGACCCTGGACGGTAATGCACTGATCTTCCCTACGGAGCCCTGAGTCATGATGAAACCGGTACTCCATCGCTGGTTTTCTGCAGCAGGAATGGCGCTCTACGCGGCAACGGGCCAGGTGGGTGCCATGGAAGCCATGGACGATGCGGAACTGGCCGGTGTCCAGGGGCAGGCGGGCGTTACTGTCGAAATGGCCCACAAGGCCTCCATGGATCGTTTCAGCTATTTCACCAATGATAACGGGATACACCTGGAAGACATCCAGGTCGGGTCGGCGTCTGATCCCGACGGCCGGGGGAGAAGGGACTACGAATTGGACCTGTTGAGCGACGGGAGCCTTGAGATCGGGCTCGATATACAGGATGAACGTGTGTCGGTTGGCGGTATCTCACTGGATGACAGCGGAGCCCGGAGCATGGGTTCCTTCTGGATGGACCGGGACATGAATGGCTGGTTCCGGATTACGCCGGGCGGGGCGCTTTCAGAGGAGGGGTATACCTTCAACTCCTTCTTCTCGATGCTGGACTCGCGCTTTGGCTACCAGACCAATGGGCACCAGCTCTTTCTTGATGATGTAACCATGTTCGTTAATGCCTCGGATCACACTCTGGATGTTGAGAATGGGGTCATTCAGTACGTGGCACCGACTGACCTGTACCTGGATATCGCAGCGATCCGGTACGCGGAGGGCGAAACGCCGGTTCGCGGTGATCAGAGCAGTCGCCCCAGCATGGGTGGTTTCGAGATTGATCAGGATTTCGTGTCCGAGTTTGAGATCAGCGGTGGCGGTGGCCGCCAGGGGCCGGAAGGTATCCGTGTCAATGCTGACACAACCCTCAACTCAGGTGACTTCCTCTATAAGACCAACGGCTATGGGGTTGAGCTCAGTGGCATGAGTGGCAGTTCCGCGGTTCAGGATCTGCGCATCGAGGTAGGGGAGGATTTCACGGCGGAGGCCCGCCAGGGCTTGGCCTTTACTCTGAATGGGGACGGATCCAGCGCTCAAGGCAGTCTCAGCATTGATGACATCCGGCTGGGGGTGGATGCCGGAAGCCGGGATGGTGGGCGCAGTATCGGTTCCGTGAACCTGAGCTGGCTCTATGAGAACCAAACCATCAATGGTGATGCTTTCGGTAACCAGGTGTATCTGATGGCAGGCGGGCACCCGGATGCCGGCGATGAAGGGATGCGCTTCGCCTCTGAATGGAGCCTTGCGGATGCTGGGCTGACCTGGACGACCAACGGCAACTCTGTGCTGTTTGACGGGATACAGTCCTGGGGGCGCGGTGATGTGACCGTGAACGTTACGGGCAATGAGGAGCTTGAGGGCACCCAGTTCTACAAAGGACTCCGGGTTGGCTTTGATGGCATCTCCGGCGGCTACCGCATGGATGGGATCCGTGTCGGCTCCGAGGGTTCAGCAGAGGGAGCCGAAGTGCAGGCGGGGGCTGAGCTTCTGAGTGCCCTCGGGGTCTTCCGTTCCTTTGAATTCGGCAACATGGACGGGCAGTACACGCTGACTCCAGGCGGTCCGAATGGCGACGGGATCACCATCAACTCGGACCTCTATATCGAGGACGGCCGTATCGGGTCCCTGACCGAGGAGTCCGGCCAGGGCGTCTGGGCGGACGACCTCTCCTACGAGGGTCATATCCGGGATATGACGCTGGAAGTGGTGCAGGATGGCCTCCGTGTCGTGCAGGGCGAGGCGTGGAGCACCATGGACGTGGGTAATCTGCGGGTCGGCGGGGCGGAAGATGGCGCCAGTTTCGGCCGCATCGTCTGGCAGCGCTACGGTCAGGACAGTGAGATGGTGATTACGGGGCCGGAAGGGCAGGAAGGGCTCAAACTGGCCCTTACGAGCATCTTCAGTGAGGCGGTGGGCGATAAGCGCAACCGCTTCCTGTGGGAGACCGGGCGGACCACGGATGCAGAGGGCAACCCCCAGAATGGAACCGGCATGCAGCTGGTGCTCGACAACATACATACGTCCGATGGGCTGGGTGCCGGCAACAACGATTTCGGTGTCCAGACGGAACTGACGGTCGACGTTCGTGAGGCGGATTCCGCTGACGGAATGCAGCCGAGCTTCCATGTGAATACGCACACACGGTTCAGGGAACTCAATGTGGGCCGGGTCAATCTTGTCCATAATGATGGCAGCGGCAACAGCTCCACGGCGACGGCGCTGCAGGGCGTCAGCATCCAGAACATGGATATGGAATCGAACCTGAACGCCACACCCATTCCCTGAGGTGTTCCTTTACCTTGCTGTGTTGGTTACCTTAGCCGGATCAGGCAAGGAGACCACATGCATCCCTATCCTCTGATCCACCTGCTGGCGGATGGCCAGCTCCATTCCGGGACTGAACTGGCGGAGCGGCTGGGTGTGACCCGGACGGCCGTCTGGAAACAGCTGCGCCGGCTTGAAGAGATCGGCCTGGACGTTGAGTCCGTCCGCGGCAAGGGCTATCGGCTGGCTGAACCGCTGGATCTGCTCTCCCGGGAGTCCATCGAGCCGGTTCTGGCCGCCTTGAACCCCCAGCCGGAACTGACGCTGGAGCCTGTCGTTGAATCAACGAACACGCTTCTCATGGGGCATTCCGGTTATTCCGGAGGTCCCCGCGTGTGTCTCGCCGAGCAGCAGTTACAGGGTCGCGGTCGCCGTGGGCGGGGGTGGGTCAGTCCCTTCGCCCGGAACCTCTATCTCAGCGTTGGCCTGGAAACCGATGCCGGGCCCGCAGCGGTCCAGGGCGTAACGCTCAGGGCGGGGCTTGGGGTGGTCCAGGCCCTTGCGGGGCTTGGTATAGAGGGACTGGGGATCAAGTGGCCCAATGATCTGTGGCTCAATGGTCGCAAGGTGGCGGGCATCCTGACGGAGCTTCAGGGATCGGCCCAGGATGAACTCAGGCTCGTGATCGGGCTGGGCCTGAATGTCTATATGACGGAACCGGAAACCGCGATTGACCAGCCCTGGACGTCCCTGGCCAAGGAAGGGCAAGTGCCAGAGGGCGGGCGAAACCGTCTTGCTGCTGCACTGGTTGAGGGAATCCTGGCATCGGTGTCCGATCTCGGCTCCGGGCCGGATCCGGCCATTCCGGAGGAGTGGGCGCACTACGACGTGTTACGGGGCCGGCAGGTGGCCGTCAGGGGCCGGGATTGTCGGGGCATCGGTGATGGCATTGATGCATCCGGGCAGCTCCGGCTGCGGACGGCGGATGGCGAAGTGATACGCCTGAATGCCGGAGAGGTGAGTCTGGAGGTCCCGATTGATTCTGCAGGTTGATGCGGGGAATTCCCGGGTCCACTGGCGCTGTCTTGATGCGGATCGCCAGGTCATTGCCCGGGGGGACCAGTCATGGGAAACGGTCGGATCTGACGGCATTGCGGGCGTGGACTCTGACAGGCTGGCGCGTCTGGAGTTTGCCTCGGTTGCCGGCGACCGGGCCAACCAACTGAAAGCCAGCCTGGTTTCAGGCAACCACGTGCGGGTTATGGAGTTTGCGGCTTCGCGCCGTCAGTGTGGTGTGGTCAATGCGTATAATGATCCCGCCCAGATGGGGGTTGATCGATGGCTGGCGATGCTTGGGGCGTACAGTACCTGGGAGGGCCCGATTACGGTTCTTGATGCCGGAACGGCGATCACCGTTGACCATGTGGACGCCTGGGGCAATCATCAGGGTGGCTATATCCTTCCAGGTGGGGCGCTCATGGCGCAGTCGCTGGGCGCGGGAACCTCGGGGGTGCGCCCGGAAGCGGTTGCCGGTGCCGACACTGCACCCGGCATAACAACATCCGAGTGTGTCCATCACGGCATCGCATGGCTGATGCAGGCCCTGGTGGCCCGAAGTGCTGATTACTGGCAGGGTCGTGGCACCATGATCCTGACAGGTGGCGATGCGGCGGCTGCGGCAGCAGGAATACCGGCGGATCCGGTCGTCGAGCCGGACCTGGTGTTTCTGGGGATGGATGCTGTAATGGCCGAAGCCAGTGGCAGCTGCTGAAACACGGGAGTCTGTGTGCGGATTCTGTTCGGAATACTCGTGCTCGCCAATCTAGCCGTCTTTCTGCTGGCCGGACGTCTACCAGCACCGGAGTCGGGCAATGTGCCCGAAGCCAATATACCGAGGGTGGAACCGATCCGGACCATTGAAACGGAAGAGGGTGTTGCAAAGCCGCCGCAAAATCCTTAGGATACTGCCCTCGCTGATTGGCGATACACAGCTGGTGTAGCTCAGCAGGCAGAGCAA
The DNA here is from genome assembly GCF_002286965.1 of Halovibrio salipaludis. Classification (GTDB taxonomy): domain Bacteria; phylum Pseudomonadota; class Gammaproteobacteria; order Pseudomonadales; family Oleiphilaceae; genus Halospina; species Halospina salipaludis. The sequence continues at coordinate 6,284 of NZ_NSKD01000016.1, forward strand.
CTGACTTGTAATCAGTAGGTCGGGGGTTCGATTCCCTCCACCAGCTCCAGATCAGCACCGTTTTCAAGCAGAGGGCCTGCGGGCCAGCTGCGAGACGGAGGGGTTCCCGAGTGGTCAAAGGGATCAGACTGTAAATCTGACGCGAAAGCTTCGCAGGTTCGAATCCTGCCCCCTCCACCATATTTTGCGGGTGTCGTATAGTGGCTATTACCTCAGCCTTCCAAGCTGATGACGCGGGTTCGATTCCCGCCACCCGCTCCAGGTTGTCGAGGGCTCATGTAGCTCAGTGGTAGAGCACACCCTTGGTAAGGGTGAGGTCGGCGGTTCAAGTCCGCCCATGAGCTCCAGTTCTAAGGCTGAAGGCTGGCTGTAACATAACGAAGAAAGGCAACGGCGCGGGAGATAGGTCAAGTGTCTAAGGAAAAATTCGAAAGAGATAAGCCGCACATCAACGTGGGCACCATTGGTCACGTGGACCATGGCAAGACGACGCTGACGGCGGCGCTGACGCGCGTGAGTGCGGAAGTGTTCGGCGGTGAGGCGCGTGCGTTTGACCAGATCGACAACGCGCCGGAAGAGAAAAACCGCGGGATCACGATCGCGACCTCGCACGTGGAGTACGGTTCCGAGAGCCGTCACTACGCGCACGTTGACTGCCCC
>NZ_NSKD01000017.1 GCF_002286965.1 Halovibrio salipaludis
TTTCGTCATCAGAGCCAGGATGGGGTACTTGATGCTGATACTTTGGGAAAAATGCCAACGACGGCTTTTTGGCTCCAAGCTCTCGGTGAGGTAATACCCTGTAGATGGCCGTGACGATCACTAAGACAACCACCGCAACCAATATGATATCAATCATCTCACCCATTCCCTCACCATTAAGGCCAGAACGAAGCGGCACGTCTCAGGCATCCGCCTTCCGTGGCTTGCTCACTGCATTTAGTCTTTAATTTGTCGAAAGATTAGACCCTCTACCAACAACTTTCTATTTATCAGCTCCTGCCAACCAAGCGCTCTATTTTCTCTATTCGACGATACCAAAGTGCTTCAACCATCACTATAGAAATCGACAATTCTTTTACAAGCTTCAATTATTTGAGGCTGAACCTCATCCAAATAATCAGCTACCTCTCTATCAGATACCTCCAAGTATTCTTTGCTGCAATACTCTCGCATCCCCCCAATTGGAAAGTGGTCTGTCTCTGAATCCACAGCCCTTAATGGGGAAAAAATTTCATTTTCTGGCTCACCTGTTCGATGTCGCAATGAAACTAGCTTTCTGCACCCTTCTATCAAATTAATTTCTCCATCAATCATAGAAGTGCAGATTTCAATAATTTTTTCCTGTGCATCCTCACTCATAAAAACTAATCCGTAAATTTAGTTTTATGTTCGACTCTTTGCCCCGTTCTTACATTTTCAGACCAGTGGGTTTCAAACCTTGTACCATCTGGAGCTTCATGGGAAGAACTACTCTTTTTAACCCAATCCTCAGCGCTTCCACCATGCTCCCTAGCGACTCTATCAGCATCACGAAAAGATTGTTTACTCCCTTGACCGGCGATTGTACTTCCTGTTTCGCCCAATTGCTGCTGACTACCTAATTGTTTATTTAACTTAATAGCACTTGAAGGACTTTTGGCCACACTCTTTGCAGCATCATCGACCCAGCCATAGCTACCGGGCAGCACCAGACCCGCACCCAGTGCCGCCACCGCCATCGATTTGTCGCCCGCACTGGCGCACTCATCCGACAGCGTATTATAGGTCTGGTAGGCATCATACACTGACAGCGCCATGTCAGCGGCGCCCAGAACCGCCGCCCCAATGCACAGCCCGCCACAGGCGATTGTTCCATTGGGATCCGCCAGGTTAACCGGATTCGCATTGGCATAGCGGTAGGCGTTGGCCCCACCGTCCAGACCAATGGGATCGCTCTGCAGATACCGCCCCGTCGCCGGATCGTAGGTGCGATTGCGGTTGTAGTGCAGCCCCGTTTCCCGATCGTGGTACTGGCCGGGGAAGCGCAGGTTGAACGCCACCTGCTGGCCGTCGCCATCAACGTCCTGGTTCTCCGTGGGCTGCCCGTAGGGGCCCAGCACCGCGCTCCAGACCGTGGTGCCATTGCTGTTGGTCAGCGCCTTAGGTGTGGCCAGCGCGTCGCTGTGGACGCTGTAGTCGCCATTGGCATCGCTGTAGCTCAGCGGCACCACTCCGGTCTGTGAGTACCGGTAGCGTTTGGTTGGCGTGCTGGCCCCGTCGTGGTATTCCGCCACCAGCCGGTCGCCGAACCACAGGTACTCAACTTCACGCTCGATCTCGCCGGTGTGTCACGCCCGCTTGATATTGTCCGCTCCTTCCGGGTAGTGTTCGGCGCCGGTCAGCCGGTTGCGCGCATCGTACTCGTATTCAGTGACGGCGCCCGTTTGCGTGTTGGTCTTGCGGATGCGGTTACCGTTGGCGTCGTGCTCGTACTCGACATCGGCGCTGGAAAGCAGCTTGTTGAAGGCGTCGTATTGCTGGCCGGCCTCCAGGCGGTTGCCATTGGCATCCAGCTGGAAGTCATAGGTCTCATCCCCATGGGTGGCCGAGGTAAGGCGGTTGGCGTCGTCGTAGTTATAAAACCAATCCGCGCCTTCGCCCTGGCGCTGGCTGACCCGGCCATTGGCGTCACGCGCATAATTGAACGCCGTGCCCTGGCTGTCGCCGAACTGCTGGCTGGTGTATTCGCCGGAGGCATTGTAGCCCATGCTGGCACTGCCGCCGGGGTAGTCCAGCTGGGTCAGCTGGCCGGCGCTGTCGTAGCTGAGGCTGTAATCGCCTGCTGAGATCTGCTTTGGTCGATACAGGCGGGAAGGTGCCGGCGAGGACCTTCTTACCTGTACCAGTTCACGTCAAAGTGCTGCAGTTATTATCTGAATTCAGAAATAAAGCCGACATTAATCAGAACGATCTTGACGATGAGCCTACGGAAACGACTGATCGACTTGCACAAAGAGCAGGGACTAACCCAACAATAGATGGCCGAAGCCATCGGCATTCATATGAACAGCCTGAAGAAGTACGAGTGGAGTTGACCCGCTTCAGTGGACAGGTTCCGATTTGAGTTGATGAGCATGCTCAGCATGCATTCGTTCATAGTTTACCGGTGACACCTGTCCGATGGCTGAATGGCGCCGGTGCAGGTTATACCAGCCCTCTATGAACCGGAACACCTCCAGTCGTGCTTCGGTCGGATTGCGGAATCGACGTCGATCCAACAGTTCGCACTCAAGCGTGGCGAAAAAGCTCTCCGCCATCGCGTTATCGAAGCAGTCACCAACCGATCCTGTCGAGGGGCGTACCCCGTGTTCCCGGCAACGGTGCCCGAAGGCGATCGAGGTGTACTGACAGCCCTAGTCACTATGATGGATCACATCCGTGGGCTGGCGTTGCCACAGCGCCATCTCCAGCGCATCGAGCACCAGTTCGGTTTTCATGTGCGTGGCCATGGCCCAGCCAACGACTCGACGGCTGAAAACATCCAGAACGATGGCCAGGTATAAAAACCCGCTCCAGGTCGGAATATAGGTGATGTCAGCCACATAGAGCTCGTCAGGCGCGTTGGCCGAGAAATCACGCTCGACCAGATCCGGGTCACCCCGGCGGCGTTCATCACGCACTGTGGTGAATACACCCTTGCGCCGACTCACGCCCTGGATAGCGACCTCGCGCATCAGTCGCGCGATGCGCTTGCGGCCAACGCACCAGTGCTCATCCTTGAGGTCGGCATGGAGTCGGGGCGCCCCATAGGTGCCGCCCGAGCGTTTGTGCAGGGCCTTGAGCCGGACACTGAGCACCTCGTCGGTGCGCTGGCGCTGTGATGGCCCACGCTGGCGCCACGCATAGTAGCCGCTGGGGGAGACGCCCAGCACCCGGCACATCGTGGCAACATTGTGAACGGCCCGATTCACTTCGACGAACCGGAAGATGTCGGTGGCACGGTATCGGTCTCCCGAGCGAACCAGGCCGCGGCCTTTGATAGGATCTCGCGTTCTTCGCGAAGGCGCTTGTTCTCCTGACGGAGTCTGCGAAGTTCTTCCTGTTCAGCGCTGGTGGTGCCATCATGGCGCACACCGGCGTCTTGGTCCGCCTGCGCGACCCAGTTGGTAATGGTCTGGGCAGAAGGCTCAAATTCCTGGGCCAGTTCCCAGGGGGTTCGCCCGCTGCGAACCAGATCGATCATCTGTTGCCGGAACTCCGGCGGATATGGGGTCTGCTTTGTGGCATCCTGTCCTCCTATCATTTTCAAAGGATCGGATGTCCACCAAAGCGGGTCAACTCCAGAGACCCGACAGGCTCAACCTTCACTGGACGTGCTGAAAAAGATCGCTTTAGCGCTTTACGTCAGTACCGATTTCTTGCTATTTGATGAACGTGGATCAAGCGACGAGTGGCTTTACAGCTCGAAGCCAGATGCCCGAAGACGAACAGATGGTGATCCGGGACGTGCTGGAAAGCCTGAACATCAAGTATCAGTCGCGCCGTTGGGCTACCAGCAGACAACGAGGAGCAGCTAAATGAATGATAATGAAGCCGTCCAGCAACTGATTGAACAACTCAGCAACAAAGCATCTGCCAAACGCCGTTCAGCGGCTAAGAAGCTGAGAAAACTAAAAGTCAAAGAGGCTGGCCCCGCGTTGTTGGCCGCCTTAAAAAATGAACTCAAGGACAAGCGCACCTGGGAAACGCAATATCAAATGATCATGGCTTTGGGCGAGTCAGGTTATACCGAGAGCCTGGATTTTTTACTTCAACTCGCCGAACAAGAATTTGAAGCAACGATGGTTTACGTTGCCATTGGCGATGCCATCGCTAGACTGACATATTTCAAAGATGGCTCCATCAGTAATATTCTCGATTTCCTAGACAGCAAAAATGGCACCGCACTTTTCATTGACGGATTAATCAGAGCAATTGCAATTTTAAAGCTAATCCCCTCAGATGAAGACATAGAACGAATCATTAACTACGGCAACAACCCGGAAGTTAATGACAATAACCGCACCTGGATCGCTTCCGCTTCCGCAGGCTGGAGTGGCAGCAATGTAGAGCATTTTCTTAACCGATGCGCTGTTTCTGACAACCCACAAACAAAAAGAGCAGCCGAAGCTGCTCTCAATAAAAAATATCCCAAGTGGGATATATTGTAGAATTACAAAAAACCCAAACAGGCTTCTTGATAATCCCACTTCCCATCCGCCTCGCCAGCATCAAGATATTCCTTGATTTTTTCGTACTTAACGCTGGAGGGAATATCTACTGAGACCAAGCGGGGCTGATCACTTATTTCTGAGTCACAGCCCATCGCTTTTAATTCAGCTCTCACAGCCTGAACATCCTTTTCATTCGCAAACCACAAACGCACGGTGCTGTGACCAGAGGGCTTCAAAAGCTCATCGACATAAAGACAACCATCCACCTCATTGGCGCTAACGACATCGCCAAGTGAAACACTTTTCGCATAAAAGGGAATATTGTCTAGCTTAAAGCCTTCTCCGTGCGGGATAGCCCACACGGACTCAATTTCCATTTCTTCAGAATCTGAAGATGGAATTTCAAAATATATTTTTACGTGGTCTTCCATAATTACTAGTTATCTCTCTTATTCAAATTACAAGTTCGACAAAGGACCTCACCATTTTCAAAAGTACCATCACCGCCTTTAGCCTTGGATATAATATGATCGCGATGCCGTTCATTAGGCGGCGGGGTAACACCACGTTGTGATCTTTGACCAGGTACAACCTCAACGCCACAGTTCTCACACCGGTTTACGCCGCCATTCCTAGCAGCGTTTTCCGCATCAAGCTCTCTCTTCGTTCTGGGCGTAAAATCCTTACCAGTTCGATCAACACCAGCGGAGCCTGGTTTCCTTGCGCCCCTTGCAACACGCCCTCCAGCTTTATTAGCAGCCCTGGCCGCCATCCCAAACCCACTGGCAAAGGGCGTAAACGCACCGCCAACATCCGCCGTGAGTGCTGCCAGGTTGGAACCGAGATTACCACAGTCCCTGAACACGTTGTCAGCCGCTATGCGGTACAGGTCATATCCGATGAAGCCAATGTCCGCCAAGGTGTCAAGGAACAACCCCCGGGAAGTAAGCGTTCATTCCAAGACGTGGTAGACCTACGCCAAGCGAGTTGATCACTTCACTTCATGAAGCGGTTTCAGTAATTCCGGCGAGACCTTGTACTGCTTGGTCCCGTCTTCGGCGAGCACGATCACGCTCTTGCGGTTGATCTTGGTGACGATGCCGAACGCCGGTCCCTCGCGAGTCTCGAAGGTCACCTTAAGCCCGACCCGCAGCTGGCTCAGCGCCTGCAGGTTTTCCTGCTCTTTGAGTT
>NZ_NSKD01000018.1 GCF_002286965.1 Halovibrio salipaludis
AAAAAAGCCCCGCACGGCGTAGCCGGGCGGGGCTTTGGGTATAGGAGCCTGACGATGACCTACTCTCACATGGGATCTCCCACACTACCATCGGCGCTGGGCGGTTTCACTTCTGAGTTCGGCATGGGATCAGGTGGTTCCCGCCCGCTGTGGTCGTCAGGCAAAAAAGGGTGTGGCAGGCAATGGAGTCTGGTGTTGCGTGGCGCTGGCTCAAGCGTTGATCCGGAGCATGCGCTGGGGTGTTATATAGTCAAGCCTCACGAGCCATTAGTACCGGTTAGCTTAACGCCTTGCAGCGCTTCCACACCCGGCCTATCCACGTCCTGGTCTTGGACGGCTCTTGAGGGGCCTCGAGGGCCCGGGGAGATTTCATCTTGGAAGGGGCTTCCCGCTTAGATGCCTTCAGCGGTTATCCTGTCCGAACTTAGCTACCCGGCAATGCCACTGGCGTGACAACCGGAACACCAGAGGTTCGTCCACTCCGGTCCTCTCGTACTAGGAGCAGCTTTCCTCAAATCTCCAACGTCCACGGCAGATAGGGACCGAACTGTCTCACGACGTTCTAAACCCAGCTCGCGTACCACTTTAAATGGCGAACAGCCATACCCTTGGGACCGGCTTCAGCCCCAGGATGTGATGAGCCGACATCGAGGTGCCAAACACCGCCGTCGATGTGAACTCTTGGGCGGTATCAGCCTGTTATCCCCGGAGTACCTTTTATCCGTTGAGCGATGGCCCTTCCATACAGAACCACCGGATCACTAAGACCTGCTTTCGCACCTGCTCGACGAGTATGTCTCGCAGTCAAGCGGGCTTGTGCCTTTACACAAACCGCACGATGTCCGACCGTGCTTAGCCCACCTTTGTGCTCCTCCGTTACGCTTTGGGAGGAGACCGCCCCAGTCAAACTACCCACCACACAGTGTCCTCGTCCCGGGTAACGGGACTGAGTTAGAACCTCAAACAACCCAGGCTGGTATTTCAAGGACGGCTCCACGGTGACTGGCGTCACCGTTTCAAAGCCTCCCAGCTATCCTACACAAGACTGCTCAAAGTTCACTGTGAAGCTATAGTAAAGGTTCACGGGGTCTTTCCGTCTGGCCGCGGATACACTGCATCTTAACAGCGATTTCAATTTCACTGAGTCTCGGGTAGAGACAGCGCCCCCATCGTTACGCCATTCGTGCAGGTCGGAACTTACCCGACAAGGAATTTCGCTACCTTAGGACCGTTATAGTTACGGCCGCCGTTTACCGGGGCTTCGATCAAGGGCTTCGCCGGAGCTAACCCCATCAATTAACCTTCCGGCACCGGGCAGGCGTCACACCGTATACATCCTCTTTCGAGTTCGCACAGTGCTGTGTTTTTAGTAAACAGTCGCAGGGGCCTGGTATCTTCGACCGCCTCGAGCTCGGGGAGCGAGTCCCGTCACCCTAGCGCGGCGTGCCTTCTCCCGAAGTTACGGCACCATTTTGCCTAGTTCCTTTACCCGAGTTCTCTCAAGCGCCTTGGGATTCTCACCCTGACCACCTGTGTTGGTTTGGGGTACGGTCCCACGTGAGCTGAAGCTTAGAGGCTTTTCCTGGGAGCATGGCATCAGCGGCTTCGCGCCCTTGGGCGCTCGTCATCGCGTCTCGACGTCGCGGCTGCGGATTTGCCTACAGCCACTGCCTACTCGCTTGAACCGGGACAACCACTCGCCCGGCTCCGCCTAGCCTTCTCCGTCCCCCCATCGCACTCACGCGAGGTACGGGAATATTAACCCGTTTCCCATCGACTACACCTTTCGGTCTCGTCTTAGGGGCCGACTCACCCTGCGCCGATTGGCGTTGCGCAGGAAACCTTGGTCATCCGGCGAGGAGGGTTTTCACCTCCTTGATCGTTACTCATGTCAGCATTCGCACTTGTGATACCTCCAGCGAGCCTCTCGACTCGCCTTCGCAGGCCTACACAACGCTCCTCTACCACGCCTTTAAAGGCGTCCGCAGCTTCGGTGACCGGTTTAGCCCCGTTACATCTTCCGCGCAGGCCGACTCGACTAGTGAGCTATTACGCTTTCTTTAAAGGATGGCTGCTTCTAAGCCAACCTCCTAGCTGTCTGTGCCTTCCCACATCGTTTCCCACTGAACCGGTACTTGGGGACCTTAGCTGGCGGTCTGGGTTGTTGCCCTCTTGAGCACGGACGTTAGCACCCATGCTCTGTCTCCCGTGATTGCACTTGGCGGTATTCGGAGTTTGCAAGGGGTTGGTAAGCCGAGATGGCCCCCGAGCCCAAACAGTGCTCTACCCCCGCCAGTGATACACGAGGCGCTACCTAAATAGCTTTCGAGGAGAACCAGCTATCTCCGGGCTTGATTAGCCTTTCACTCCGATCCACAACTCATCCCCCCATTTTTCAACATAGGTGGGTTCGGGCCTCCAGTCGGTGTTACCCGACCTTCACCCTGGCCATGGATAGATCGCCCGGTTTCGGGTCTACTCCCAGCGACTGTGTTCGCCCATTTAAGACTCGGTTTCCCTGCGGCTCCCCTAGACGGTTAACCTTGCCACTGAAAGTAAGTCGCTGACCCATTATACAAAAGGTACGCGGTCACACCCCGAAGGGTGCTCCCACTGCTTGTACGCAAACGGTTTCAGGGTCTATTTCACTCCCCTCACAGGGGTTCTTTTCGCCTTTCCCTCACGGTACTGGTTCACTATCGGTCAGTCAGGAGTATTTAGCCTTGGAGGATGGTCCCCCCGTATTCAGACAGGTTTTCACGGTCCCCGTCCTACTCGATTTCACTTATGGGCGCGTTTCGCGTACGAGACTATCACTCTCTATGGTGTGACTTTCCAGACACTTCCACTACCCACCCACAAGCTTAAGGGCTAATCCCCGTTCGCTCGTCGCTACTTGGGGAATCTCGGTTGATTTCTTTTCCTCCGGGTACTTAGATATTTCAGTTCCCCGGGTTCGCCTCGCCCGCCTATGTATTCAGCGGGCGATACCTGGCCGAAACCAGGTGGGTTTCCCCATTCGGAAATCGCCGGATCGAAGGTTGTTTGCCACCTCCCCGACGCTTATCGCAGGCTGCCACGTCCTTCATCGCCTCTGACTGCCAAGGCATCCACCGTTTGCGCTTATTCGCTTGACTATATAACCCGCAGCGCACGCTCAGCGTGCGTGCAGGCTACTGCCATTACGCCGGATTCAACGCTTGAGTCAGTGCCACGACCCCAATCCACTGAGTGTGGATTGCGGTCAATGAACATCAGACTTTCAATTCATTGCTTGCCACTTTGTTAAAGAGCATCGTGATGCGGAATCACAGATCAATGTTTTGCCACCAAAACACTCATCTTTGACCCCGTCAGCGGCGTCTCACGCCGATGTCGGAACTGGTGGAGCCGAGGAGAATCGAACTCCTGACCTCCTGCGTGCAAGGCAGGCGCTCTCCCAACTGAGCTACGGCCCCTTTGCCACCAACCACAACCACCCTGGTGGTGGTTCTGGTGGGTCTGGGTGGACTTGAACCACCGACCTCACCCTTATCAGGGGTGCGCTCTGACCAACTGAGCTACAGACCCAAACTCACCTAAGGGCGCTGTCACCCTCTCCGGGCCCGGCCCAGATCGTGTTCATGCTCTTTACAACGGGTCAGGTTATTTGTTGTGGACGCTGGCGTGGCGCCGGCGTGTCGATAAGGAGGTGATCCAGCCGCAGGTTCCCCTACGGCTACCTTGTTACGACTTCACCCCAGTCGTGAACCACACCGTGGCGATCGTCCTCCCGAAGGTTAGACTAACCGCTTCTCCTGCAGTCCAGTCCCATGGTGTGACGGGGGGTGTGTACAAGGCCGGGGAACGTATTCACCGCAGCATTCTGATCTGCGATTACTAGCGATTCGGACTTCACGGAGTCGAGTTGCAGACTCCGATCCCGACTACGAGGCGTTTTAAGCGATTCGCTTGCACTCGCGCGCTTGCTGCCCTCTGTGCGCCCCATTGTAGCACGTGTGTAGCCCTGGCCGTAAGGGCCATGATGACCTGACGTCATCCCCACCTTCCTCCGGTTTGTCACCGGCAGTCTCCCTAGAGTTCCCGGCCGGACCGCTGGCAACTAAGGACAAGCGTTGCGCTCGTTACGGGACTTAACCGAACATCTCACGACACGAGCTGACGACGGCCATGCAGCACCTGTCACTGCGCTCCCGAAGGCACCAAGGTATCTCTACCAAGTTCGCAGGATGTCAAGACCAGGTAAGGTTCTTCGCGTTGCGTCGAATTAAACCACATCCTCCACCGCTTGTGCGGGCCCCCGTCAATTCATTTGAGTTTTAACCTTGCGGCCGTACTCCCCAGGCGGAGAACTTATCGCGTTAGCTGCGTCACTAAGGCTCTAATAGCCCCAACGACTAGTTCTCAGCGTTTACAGCGTGGACTACCAGGGTATCTAATCCTGTTTGCTACCCACGCTTTCGCACCTCAGCGTCAATGTCAGCCCAGGCAGTCGCCTTCGCCACTGGTGTTCCTCCAGATATCTACGCATTTCACCGCTACACCTGGTTTTCCACTGCCCTCTGCTGCAAACTAGCTTGGCAGTTCGATTTGCCATTCCCTGGTTGAGCCCGGGGCTATCACAACTCGCTTACCAAACCGCCTTCGCGCCCTTTACGCCCAGTAATTCCGATTAACGCTTGCACCCTCCGTATTACCGCGGCTGCTGGCACGGAGTTAGCCGGTGCTTCTTCTGCAGGTAACGTCAACACTGACCGGTATTTACGATCAGGTTTTCCTCCCTGCTCAAAGTGCTTTACAACCCTAAGCCCTTCTTCACACACGCGGCATGGGTGGATCAGGGTTGCCCCCATTGTCCAATATTCCCCACTGCTGCCTCCCGTAGGAGTCCGGGCCGTGTCTCAGTCCCGGTGTGGCTGATCATCCTCTCAGACCAGCTACGGATCGTCGCCTTGGTAGGCCGTTACCCCACCAACTAACTAATCCGACATGGGCCCATCCAATAGCGCGAGCCGGAGCCCGCTTTCCCCCTCAGGGCGTATGCGGTATTAATCCGGGTTTCCCCGGGCTATCCCCCACTACTGGGTTAGTTCCCTTGCGTTACACACCCGTCCGCCGCACGCCAGCCTCCCGAAGGAGGTGCTGCCGCTCGACTTGCATGTGTTAGGCGTGCCGCCAGCGTTCAATCTGAGCCATGATCAAACTCTTCAGTTTAAATCATTCCGATGGCGAACCATCGTTATACAAGCTCAAAGACCGCACTCGAATCAACGAGCACTGACTTTGATGATCGCACCGACCACCACAGCCAGCGCCCACACAAATAACCTGACCCCATTGTTAAAGAACCTCAGAAGGCGTTAAGCCCCTGATTGGAAAAACAAAATTCTAAAGCATTTCAGAA
>NZ_NSKD01000019.1 GCF_002286965.1 Halovibrio salipaludis
TCTGCGATCCGTACCGCTCCAGCCAGCGGGGCACGAATGAGAACACCAACGGGCTGCTGCGCCAGTATTTCCCGAAGGGCACGGACTTCCGCAAGATCTCTGACAAAGCGCTCCGGGCCACCGTAAAGCAACTGAATAACCGACCCCGGAAACGGCTCGGTTATCGCACACCGGCGGAAGTGTTCTGGGGTGAATACTCAGGCGCACTGGAAACGGGTGGTGCTGCAGTTATTAGTTGAAACCAAGAAAGAAATGCTGTGTGAATAGAACGAACCAAAACTGAAGAGATAAAGGTCAATAGTATAAGCCCAACGGCATGGAATTCCATGAAACCCTTCCAGTTGCCAGGGGGCCATGAGGTGGCCGAATAATGCTGCGCTGGCATATTCGGAACGACGTTTTTCCCTTGAGCCATATCGCGAATGTAAACGCCCTCATCTACGGGTGGTTTGTCTGGGTAAATGCCGCTAGGAATTGGTGCCGTTACCAGGTTAAGGTAACCTTTTCCAAGCCAAACTGGAGAATTATTAAAATAACTCACAAGAGTAACTTCTGTCCTGTAATTTCCGAGCCTTGGTATAATTCTCTCGGTCAAAGCCTCAATAGCAGTATTGGTGATATGGCCTGGTCTTTCAATATAATCACTTGGTTGAATTGAGGGTGATCTGGATATGCCTATAACAGCAAGGATCAAGATTGAAGTAATTGCCACCAGTATAGGCTTGAGAGTGAAAGGGTTTAACCTTTTCTGCCAGTAATTTATTGCAAGGAGCAAAATGATTAAAGCGGAAATTACTGGAGCTCGCCCTCCGAAAGCACCTTGAGAAAGTGCAACAACGATTGTTAAAAAAGCTAGAGTCCCAAAATTTAGGATGCTCTGTTTCTTGATTAGAAGTGAATGAACAGAAAAGGTAAACCCTAAAAGTATTAGGAAGGTACCTGCATGCATCCAATATGATAATCCAGAGGTGATGCTGGTACGTTGGCTAATATTCTGCCATATAAAAGATAGGCCTCCGACATAAACTACCATCGACGCTATGACAAAGAAACCAGCTGTTGTTAATAGTAATCCGAAGTTGAGTTCTTTGTTAATGTTTTTTTTGTTCAGTCGAGAGACAAAAAATTTATTTGAAAAATATCTCCCAGCTGAATATCCAATACTTGAGTTCAAACCGAGCAGGGCAACGGCAAAATTAATTACTGCTAGAGTGGCCGTCCAGCCAAGTGTAACTGGTATCGCGGAGGAGCTCTGGATGGTTATAATTATATTATGTAAAGGCTGAGGGTCAAGCGACTGGAGGAATTTTCCAGGCAAAGATAGCAGTGTAAAATATATAAAAAAGAGGCTTGGGTTCCACCAGTCCCTCTGGCTCTTACTCTTGCAAAACTCACGGATTACGAGTGTTAGTGAAGTCGCCGCAATTGTTGTGGTAGCTGTAAGGAGAAAATAGTTCAAGGCCTGTCCTAGAAACTTGTCTGAAGAGCAGATTTGTAATCTTGAATTACCAGTTTAAACGACCAATGGCGTCGAAAAGTTTTTTGTTTGGAGTCTCGTAGAAATTGTCAAGAAAGTTTCTATCTTCAGGTAGCATGGGTTCGGTATACGTCCGCTGATTTCTTGCTTCGTTGGCCACGGAATCTATATCGAAGGACTGTACACCCAAAAAATCGGTTATCTTTTTCAAGCTTGCCTCAAGGTTATCGGTTAGGTCCTTGAATCCCAAAACTAGGAACTGGTCTTTGCTAAAATACTTCCAGTACTCTTCTAATTGTTTCAGGTAAAGTCCTCGCCTTAAGATTCCAGGCTCAAACTCAGTATCACTATTAATTATCTCGAGCTCAATGTCTATGCATTCTCGGAATGACGGAAACTTCGTTCGATTTTCAAATAACTTGGAAGCAAGCTCATTCCCTGGAAGCGTTGGTTTTTCTAAGACTGCCTTTTTATATCTTCCAGATTCAAAAAGGTTCCTGTAGTGATTCCAGGCGGAATAAGCACGTTTCCCGGGCTCTCTTAGTACAACAATAAATTTCATTGATGGGTAGGAGTAGTATATTGCTGGTGCGACATTAGGGTGATAAAGGTATGCTGGTGTCGCTTCAAAATGCGACCTAGATCGTAACCCACGAAAGGATGTTCTGTAGTCCGTTATGGTTTTTCCGAAATGCCTGTCCCGATGGAAATACCCGACTTCCTTAGGGTTTGAGCCGGATATTTTTGGGTGTTGCGATAGGTAATGATATAGAGAGGAAGTGCCCGCCTTTTGGGCGCCGATAATCATAAAGGCCGGGTCGTTCGCTGGAAATAAAGATTTGAGTAGGTACTTATAACGATCCAAAAGTATTTTGGATATTTTTTTAGACATAATTTTGTTAAGCATATAATTCAGGGAAAAGAGTTAAAGGAATTTGTAGACGGTAAGTGTGGTATATGTGTCCGTGGCTTTTGGAGTTTGAAAAGAATAGCTTTAACGGTTAGTTGTTCTTCTTGAGGTGACAGAGATCCTTTAAGTTTAGGATCTTCCATCGAAGAGCATTCCCTTTAATCAAAATTCTGATCATCCACGGCATATGCCGCAAAAAATGTAATAACCTTTGGCGTTTTGAAACGGATTTTTTGAGGGACCAACTATCTCCAATTAGGCCTCTGAAGCTTTTGTTATCCAGGCTTTCCAGATAAAATTGTGCATATTGCATTCTAGTTTTGGCCTTGAGCTCGGTTATCGCGTCATGAAGCTGGTATTGTAAATCTCGGTCCAAGCAGTCGAGACAAAATTCTTGCCCTTTAAGTTTTTGGGACAGCTTTTCTTTAGATGCTCTTTTTAAGGCATTACTCATTGAGGAGGTTGTGTTACACCTATAAATGGACATTGGCCACGGCAAATAAATAGCGCCATTCGTACTTCCCAGTATTTGGAAGAACGTGTCACCTTCAGAAGCTGAGTCAAACCAGTTTGGTAAGCTATAAATAATCTTGGATTTGATCATTATTGACGACGTTGGCATTACTCCTCCTCCGTATCTTATAATGAAGTCCAAGGTTAATATGGTTTCATGATTTGAATAATTGTTTCTGATTTTTGAAAGTGAGTTTCCTCGCATCAAGAAAGCCGGATGGAGACAAATATCTTTCGTCTCGTATCTTTTTAGAGCGGCTGCTTGAAGTTGTATTTTGAGATCTGATGTCCAGTAGTCGTCGCCGTCACAAAAAGCGATGTATTCGCCAGAGCAATATTTAGAAGCAAGCCTTGTAGGTTTGATGCCTTTTTGGAATTGGTTTTCGCGAGATTTTATATATTTTATGATATTGGGGTATAGTTTTTTGTATTTTTTTATTATCTTGTCTGTGTCGTCGTTAGATGCATCGTTATGTATCACTATTTCAAAAGGGTACTGGGTTTTTTGGTGCAGGAAACCACAGATAGTTTTTTCTATATAATTGTCGTGATTGTATGTTGGGCACCATATGCTAATAACGGCACAATCGCAAGGTTGGTCCCAGTGTGACATTATTTGGTTTTCGTTGGGTGCGCTTCGAAACATTTCGGACATTTTGGGCTAGTTTATTAGCTATGGTGTTTTAGGTTTAAAATTTTGTTTTTTGTTTTGGAGAAATAATGAATTTGTTAGTCTTGGTTTTGGGTTTTATGTACGGTTTTCCCATGGAAATCCGGTGTAAGGTGAGTCAATACCTATGAAGTTTATAAATCTTTGGTATGCGTTTTTGTCTGATACATTGATGACAAGAAGGTCATTTGGTCTATTTTTGAAATACTCATAAACATCTGAGTTGTGCTTTCGGTAATGGGCTTTCATGATTTCTTCGTTGTAGGGGTCGTCGTCAGATGTTCCGTGAAGTTTTACCGTGTTGTACATGAACCCCTTTCGAACGTATCGTGCGCATTTTAAGTCTTCGGCTGTAGGCGTTTTTCCGTGAGAGCCATATCTTTTAGCATGAAAACGAGTGATAGATTTGTACCATTGGTCTTCATCGTCACGAATTGTAAGAATGAATTTGCTGCCTGGGTAATATTTGTCGAGGTACTTGAATAGCTCAGGGCAGCTAAAAGGTACATCTTGGAAGACTTGCCCATATTTGCAAAATTCAATGATGGGGCCGTATTCACCCTTGAAATAAAATGAATCATAAAGTTTTTCTGCTTGGCGCTGATCTGCCACCGGGAAACCTAGGTCTTCAAATGCTTTTTTCTTGGTTTCAACTAATAACTGCAGCACCACCCGTTTCCAGTGCGCCTGAGTATTCACCCCAGAACACTTCCGCCGGTGTGCGATAACCGAGCCGTTTCCGGGGTCGGTTATTCAGTTGCTTTACGGTGGCCCGGAGCGCTTTGTCAGAGATCTTGCGGAAGTCCGTGCCCTTCGGGAAATACTGGCGCAGCAGCCCGTTGGTGTTCTCATTCGTGCCCCGCTGGCTGGAGCGGTACGGATCGCAGA
>NZ_NSKD01000002.1 GCF_002286965.1 Halovibrio salipaludis
CGAACGGCGATTTGCGTCGCCCGTCGCCTTCATAGCGCGCATAAAAATCACTGAGGTGCAGCTCTTCGACAACATCACTGATGAAATACGCCAGATGCCCCTCAGGCAGCCACTCTTTCAGGCTGGGCGGAAGGAGCAAGTCCTGGTCGGGCGAATACGGGCGGAACGTCGTTCCCATCGGGCTTCCTGCAAGAGAAGAATTTCGGGTTATTATGCCAGAAGGCGGTTTCTACCGCGCAGACTCCTAGGCGGTATGTTTCTGGGCGGTGGCAAGGTCTCACCCGGGCTGGCCACCGTTCTGGCGAATACCCAGCCATTGATTGCTGCTGCATTGGCCATGGTCTTCCTGTCTGAGCGGTTCACTCCGCGTATTGGTACTGGTCTTTTTCTGGGGTTTGCGGGAGTGGTGGTGATGTCGTTGCCCAGCCTGTCGGGCCCGAACCCACTGGCCAGCACAGAGGGCCTTCTTTGGATCACACTCGGTGCCGTGGGAACGGCCGCTGGGAATGTGCTGCTGAAAATCTGGGCGGGGCGGGCTGATGTACTGATGGTCACTGGGTTGCAGTTGCTTATCGGCGCAGTGGCCCTGGCGGCGAGTGCACAGGTTTTCGGGGAGGGCCGGGAGATTGCCTGGACGTTCCAGTTCCTGGTCAGCCTGGGTGGTCTCGCTGTATTTGGCACGGCACTTGTGTCCGCCCTTTGGTACCACTTGCTGTCACGGGCCTCGCTTAACCGACTGAATACGTTCAACTTCCTGACGCCCGCCTTCGGTCTGCTCATGGGCGGATTATTTTTCGAGGAAAGGCTGGGTCTGATACAGACTATTGGTATTCTGATAACGCTTCTGAGCATACAGCTGGTCGCAACAAACCCCTCACGGCCAGAAGAGCATGGCTGGTGATGAAGGCCACTACCCTGAAGGTGAAGTTATACTGGTAACGGTTTCAGGTTCGTGTCAGCTGCCTGTGTTTCAGTACAACGGTAAACTTGTTGAAAAGGAGAAAGACGATGCGCAACACAATGATGATCGCCATTCTGGCACTGGCATTCGCTGCCCCGGTGATGGGCGAGAGCAAGCATCACGAGGGCGGCAAGGGGCATGGCTCGGGTGGCATGATGATGGGCGACGGCAAGCACATGGAAGCCATGCAGGAACATATGCAGCAGATGCGCGAGACCGAGGATCTGGAGAAACGCCGCGAGCTGATGCAGAAACACCATGAGGCCATGCAGGCCCAGATGCAGGGCATGAAGAAGATGCACAAGGGCATGGACGGGAAGAAGGACATGGATATGGATCAGCGCATGGAGCGGATGGAGAACCACATGCAGATGATGCAGGGCATAATGGAGCAGATGATGATGCGTGATCAGGTGAAGGAAGGGGACGACTCATGATGGGCTCGATGGACTCCGGTATGCATGCCTTTGGGGGCATCTGGATGATCCTGGTCGGGGCCCTGCTGGTGATCCCGTTCTGGAAGCTGTGCACCCGGACGGGGTATCCCGGTCCCCTGGGGCTTTTGATCCTGATTCCGCTGGTGAACCTGGCGTTCATTTATTTTCTGGCCTTTTCACAGTGGCCTGCGCAGAAGCAGGACTGACGGCGAGGGCAGCCTCAATCACAGGAGGGTATGACGCATGACAACGGCCCAGGCGAACCGGGTGGAACTGAGCGTGCCCGGCATGGGTAGCAATCACTGCGCGGGGATTGTCTCGTCCAGTATTGAGCGATTGGCCGGTATCGAAGCGGTCTCCACCAATATTGCCAACCACCGGGTTGTCGTGACAGTGGCTGAAGACGGACCGGATCCGCAGACCCTCCGGCAGACGGTTGAGAACGCCGGCTATGATGTGGCGGACGTACGTCGTGAGGACGAACGTGGCGAGCGTGACGATGCCGCCCTGGAAGAGGCCTATCTCAGTCAGGCCAAGAAGAACCTGTGGATAGCGGCTATTCCCACCGCGCTAATCATGATCCTGATGATGCCGCACATGCTGTGGCAGCCGATACCGGGCTATCTGGCGATTATCGCAGTGCTCGCATTCCCGGTGGTGTTCCTCTTTGGGGGCGCCGCTACCCATAGTGCCTCCTGGCGTGCGATCAAAAATCGCCAGGCGAACATGGACGTGCTGATCTCCATGGGCAGCCTGCCTCCCTATTTCCTGGGGCTTGTGGGTTTTGTCTACCCCATGACCTCCTTTATCGAGATGGCGGCCACCATCATGACCTTCCACCTGGTGGGGCGCTACCTGGAAGCCCGCGCCAAGGGGCGGGCCTCCGACGCCATCCGCCGGCTTATCGCCATGGGCGCCAAGACCGCCCGGGTTGAGCGTGATGGCCAGGAAGTGGAAGTCGAGGTCCAGTCGCTGCAGAAAGGCGACATCATGGTGGTGCGCCCGGGCGAGAAAATTCCCACCGACGGCGAAGTGATTGATGGCGAGAGCCACGTGGACGAATCCATTGCCACCGGGGAGTCGGTACCCGTCCAGAAGCAGGTTGGGGATTCGGTGATCGGAGCCACCATCAACAAGGAAGGGCGGCTTCGGGTCAGGGCCAATCGTCTGGGTGACGAGACCTTCCTGTCCCAGGTGGTGCGCATGGTGGAGGAAGCCCAGGGGACCAGCGTCCCCATCCAGGAGTTCGCGGACCGCATGACCGGGCGTTTTGTGCCCGCTGTTCTCATTATTGCGCTGTTGGCCTTTGGCGCCTGGTTCCTGATGCCGGAGGCGCTGCGCCCGATCCTCGACTGGGGCGAGGGCTTCCTGCCCTGGGTCGACCCCGACGCCACCGGTATTATCCTGGCCCTGCTCGCGGCCATTGCGGTGCTGGTCATTGCCTGCCCCTGTGCCCTGGGCCTGGCCACGCCCACGGCGCTGATGGTGGGCTCCGGCCTGGGCGCGGAGCGCGGGATCCTGATCCGCTCCGGAGAGGCCATCCAGGCGGTGAAGGACCTGAAGGTTATCGTGCTGGATAAAACGGGCACCATCACCCGGGGCGAGCCGGTGTTGAAGGATGTGGTCGCGGGTAATGGCTTCAGCGAGGAGCAGGTGCTGTCCCTGGCCCAGTCCGTGGAAAACGCCTCGGAACATCCGATTGCCCAGGCCATCGTCGCGGGTGGCCGTGAACGGGGCCTGGAGCCCGAGGACGTTTCGGGCTTCAGCTCCGTCGGGGCCCGTGGGGTTCAGGGCACCGTTGCCGGGCAGACGATCCTGATCGGTAACCAGAAGCTTCTGGCGGAGCATGGGGTGATCGGACTGGAGGCGCTGGAAGAGTCTCTGGCCCGTCTCGAAGCGGACGGCCGGACCGTGGTGATCGTGGCCACGGACGGGCAGGCCGCGGGCCTGGTTGCCGTGGCCGATGCCATCAAGCCGGAATCCGCCCGTGCCATCGAGGGGATGCACGGAATGGGGCTGCACGTGGTCATGATCACCGGTGACAATGAGCGTGCCGCCCAGGCCGTGGCCCGGGAAGTCGGCATCGACGAGGTGCAGGCGGGGGTTCTTCCGGATGGCAAGGTCGATGCCATTCGGGAGTTCCAGGACCGCTTTGGCCCCCATGTGGCCATGGTCGGCGATGGCATCAATGATGCGCCGGCCCTGACCCAGGCGGATGTGGGCATCGCCATTGGCGCCGGCGCCGACGTGGCCATCGAGGCGGCGGACATCACCCTGGTCAGCGGGCAGTTGACCGGGGTGGTGGAAGCCATGGATCTGTCCCGGGCCACCTTCCGCAAGATCGTACAGAACCTGATCTGGGCCAGTGGCTATAACGTGGCCGCGATTCCAATCGCTGCTGCCGGGTTGCTGCATCCGATGATCGGTGTGGTTGCCATGACGGCCAGCTCGCTCTCGGTGATCGGTAACTCGATCCTGCTGCGACGGCATCGGTTTGCGCGGGTGGAATCCCGGGATCAGGGGGCCGCATGATCGAGATCGTGCCCAACTGGCACCCGATCTGGGTGCACTTTCCAATCGCGCTTCTCAGCCTGGCCACGGTGCTGTTCCTGGCCGGTCGGTTTGCGCCCGAACCCTTCGGGCCGTCGCTGACCAGCGCGGCACGCTGGAACCTGGTTATTGGCGTGGTGCTGCTGGTGCCCACCCTGCTCACGGGGTACTGGGCCTATAGCTCGGTTGCCCATGATGGCGCGGGCCATGAGGCGATGCAGCGCCATAAGCTTGCGGCTTGGGTGACGGCGGGCTGGTTTGTAATTGGGGCCCTTATCGCGTGGTTGGACCGCCAACGCAGCGCCGGGGGGTCCGCCCTTCTGCTACTGGTCCTGATCGGGGGGGCGGTCTCAGTGGCTGCAACCGGGTATCTTGGTGCGGAAAATGTCTATCGTCATGGGCTTGGCGTACAGCGTTTGCCTGAAGGGGTCATGATGTCGCGGATTGAGGAAAAGCTCGATGAGCGCGAGGCCCAATCAGCGACCTCCGAATCCGGGGCTGACAAACCTGAAACCACGACGGGCAAGCCGGAAGCTGAAGCTGTGCCCGAGGGTCATAGTGGGCACGATCACGAGCATTAAAGAAACGCGCCGGTGACCAGCCGGCCCGTTATGCGCGGTCTTCCCGGGGAGGTTCCCTGGGAATCCGCACATGCACCCGTTGCTCCTCATAGGGCCGACGCAGGGCGATCAGCAGTGCCGGAATAAACGTCAGCAGCAGAAGCCCGAACGGCAGACCACTGGCAATGGTGGCCGACTGCAGGGCATTCAGTCCGCCTGCCCGCAGAAGCACCGCCGTGACCAGCCCGATGGCCGCCATCCAGAACAGACGCTGCTGCCAGCTGGGGTCCCGGCCATTGGAGGTGAGGGTGGCCACCACCAGAGAGCCCGAATCCGCCGAGGTGACAAAGAACACCAGAACCACGAGGATCGCGATGCCGATGGTGGCGGTACTCAGCGGCAGGAACTCGAGGAAGTTGTACAGGCTGGAATTGGGCGCCTGCGTTACTGTCTTTACGAAGTCCGCGTTCTGGAACAGTTCCAGGTGCAGGGCATTGGCGCCGAACACCGTCATCCAGATGAAGTTGAAGAATGACGGTACCAGCAGCACACCCAGCAGGTACTCACGGATCGTCCTGCCCCGCGAAACCCGGGCGATGAACATGCCCACGAAGGGCGACCAGGAGATCCACCAGCTCCAGTAGAACACCGTCCAGGAGGACTGCCAGTCCGTGCCCTGGTAGGTTTCGTTCCAGGTCGACAGCGTCAGCAGGTCGTTGAAGTAACCCCCAACATGCTGTCCCAGGGCTTTGAGCACGAACACGGTCTCACCGGCCACGAGCACAAACAGCATCAGGGCGCCGGCCAACAGCAGGTTGATCTTGCTCAGGCGCCGCACGCCGCTGCTGAGGCCAGTGAGTACCGAGACCAGTGCTACCGCGCACACGAGCGCGATGAGCAGCATCTGCAGCCAGAGGCCGGATTCATAGCCGGTGAGCTGGGCGATACCGGCGGCCGCCTGGCTGGTTCCCAGCCCCAGGGAAGTGCAGACGCCGAACACGGTGCCGATCACAGCGGCGAAGTTGGCGAATCCCCCGATGCGTCGTGCCCGCTTGCGGCTGACCAGTTCCTTGAGCGGCGCCTCAAAGCATAATGGATGGTTGGCGTTGAAGTGGAAGTAGCCCAGTGTCAGGCCCACCAGCGCATAGATGGCCCAGGGGTGCAGCCCCCAGTGGAGGAAGGTGGTTTCCATGGCCAGCTGGGCCGTGTCGGCGTTGGTGTCCATGTGAGGGCTGAAGGTTGCATAGTGCTGGAGCGGCTCTGAAACACTGTAGAACAGCAGCCCGATACCCATGCCGGCGGCGAACAGCATGCCGAACCAGTCCAGCCGGCTGAACTCCGGCCTGGCGTCCTTGCCACCCAGGCGGATGTGCGCCAGGGGGCTGAAAATCAGATAGACCGCGAACAGCAGCGCGGCATTCATGATCAGAATGAGTAGCCAGCCAGTGTTGTGGGAGAACCAGTCCTGAAGCCCCGAGAACACGCTCCGGGCCAGCTCCTGCTGCAGGGTCGCAAACGCCAGCAGTGCGATGATGGCCGTGGCGGACACAATGAAGAGGCGGAAGCGGCGGAGTCGGTTCAACAGTCGGTCTCCGTGGTCGGTCAGTAGCAGTGGCTGCGTATCCTAGCATCTGAGCTGTGCTGCGCGGCATCCGCCGCTGTGGTCTGGATGCTCATAAGCAGTGTCGTGCCACAGCTGGTACACTGCCGCGAGAGGAAGCACACCAGCATGGACAGGGGTAGTTCATGGACCGGATGATTCAGTCACTGCTGTCGTTCCTTTCGGGCAATGGCAGTAAGGGAAAAGCCCGGGGAGAGACCTGTCGTCGGGAAGGCAGTGATGAAATACAAGCCACTGAGGCGGATACCGCCGGTGAAGTGGCGCGGTTGCATGCGTGGCTGGTAGGGCGTTCCACAACCCCGGAGTCCGGGCCCACGGTTCCGGAACAGGCCATGCTGGCGGAGCTGAGGCTCAGGGTCCGTGAGCGGAGACTGTCGCGGATTCCCCGCCAGCCCCGGGTCCTGCCGAAACTGATCCGCGCACTTGGCGATGAACGCCAGACCCACCGCGATATTGCCACCATCATTGAGGATGAGCCGGCCCTGACCGATGAGCTGCTGCGTGTGGTGAATCTCAACACGGCCAACAGTGGCCAGCGTCCCATTGAATCGGTCGAACAGGCGGTTCTTCTTGTAGGGTTCGAGGGGGTGCGGCGGGCGATTTCCGAGGCGGTCATGCGCCCGGTCATGCAGGCAGCCTCCCGGGTCGAAGCCGGCTTTGCGCGCAATGTCTGGCAGTGGGGGCTGCTCTGCGCCAATGCCTGTGACCGCCTTGCCCACCAGGAGCCCGGAGGCGGCCCGGATCTGTTCATGCTCGGCCTTATCCCGGGGCTTGCCTATCTGACGCTGTACCGGGAGCTGGAATCCATCGCGGGAGCCCAGTCCGGCGATCACGCTGTCAGCGCGGGGCTTCTCGTCAGCGTGCTTGAGGAGCAAAGGGGGGCCATGCTGGAGCGTCTGGTGTCGGCCTGGGAGTTGCCCGCCTCCTATCGCGACGAGCTCAGGGAGCTGCATGATTCGCCGCTGGGCCTGCAGGCCTCAACCCTTTCCCGGGGGATGGTCCTGGGCACCCATGAAACGCTCCGCCAGGCCGGTTGCAGGACACTGCTCCAGAAGGAGCTGGTGGCATTGACCGGGCTGGATCAACGCCGGCTGGAGCATGTCCTGACTGATCTGCGACGCGCCTAGTCGTGGTGGATCAGCGCTGACGCCGCCTGGCCATACCCAGTCCCGCCAGACCCAGCCCGAGGAGGGCCAGGGTTCCAGGCTCAGGGACCTGCACCTGCCTGACATTCAGGCGCGCGAGAAGGTCAATCGAGGTTTTCTCTTTCTCAGAGGTCTTGAAGTGCTCTTTGTAGTTGTCGAAGCCCAGGAGCTCCATGGAATACACCCTGTCGCCCAGCTGGAAGCCTGAGCTTGTGATTGTTTCATCGAGGTAGACGATGTCATCAACATGATTTTTCTCAGGGAAGAACACCGCACACACCAAGTAAAACAAGCCGCAACCGGTATTGGGGGTTTCCTCATGAGTGAAACTGAACCGGTAAGGACCGGTAACGGAGGCATCGCCCAGCCCCGAGAAATCCGCCATGACGTCCAGTGACACGCCGTTGATGGCGGTGCCTGACTCGATCGCGTAATTGAAGTGGGTCATGGTGCCCAGGGTGAACGCGTCGCCACTGTTGATGGTGGTTGGCAGGTCCGGAGCGCCTTCAAAACCGTAGCCACTGCGTTCCCCGTCGTGGTTATAGCCCCAGCGGATTTCCCCGGTGCCCATGCCAGTAACATTTTGCCCGCCAATCGGGTCGTTCCATTGGCCGGAGACGGAGTCAAGATCCACCGGAAACGCCATGGTCTGGCCTGCGAGCAGCAGGAGAGAGGTTGCGAGAGCGAGTCGGACGGAGCTGAACGGTGTCATGGTTTTGTTTCCTGATCATTGGATTCCCTGTTGCGGGCATTAAGCAACAGTAATGCCATGAAATAAAACCGATGGGTTAACAGTCTGTTGCAGAACGCCTGGTCTGCAACAGTTCTGAAATCTGTAAAAAATACTGACACTGGATAGCTGTGCTTCCCCACCGACCATGGCTCCGGTACCATTCGCGCCCAGAACTAACCGCTTGGGCCTTCCGTGCGATGAAACGCTCCGATTTCCACTTTGAACTGCCTGATGAACTCATTGCCCGCTACCCGCTTGCCGAGCGTGAGGCAAGCCGGCTGCTGCGTCTGGATGGAACGGATGGGGCGGTGTCCCATCACAGCTTCCGGGAGCTGCCGGATCTTCTGGAGCCCGGCGATCTGCTGGTGTTCAACGACACCCGAGTGATTCCGGCACGGGTTTACGGGCAGAAAGCCTCTGGCGGAAAAGTGGAGATGTTGGTGGAACGGGTGCTGGATCCGGACCGGGCCCTGGTTCATCTGAAGGTATCCAGAACACCGTCCCCGGGGGGTGAGATAACCCTAGAAGGCGGGCACCGGGTAGTGGTTGAGGAGCACACGCCGGAGGGGCTGTTCCGGGTGCATTTCCCGGATGCGGATGTGATGACGGTGCTGGAAGCCGTGGGACACATGCCGTTGCCGCCCTACATCGACCGGCCGGACGAGATGACGGATGAGGAGCGCTACCAGACCGTCTTCGGCGAGAAGCCCGGGGCTGTGGCGGCCCCCACGGCCGGCCTGCATTTCACCGATGCCATCATGGATGAGCTGGCGGCCAGGGGCATCGAACGCACCTTCGTCACGCTCCATGTGGGCGCGGGCACTTTCCAGCCGGTACGCAGCGAGGACATCCGTGAGCATCACATGCATCAGGAGTGGCTGTCCGTGGAACAGGAGGCTGTGGATGCGGTGACGCGCACCAGGCAACGGGGTGGGCGTGTGGTTGCCGTGGGCACCACAGCGGTCCGGGCCCTGGAGTCCGCCTCTCAGGAAGGGGGGCTCGCCCCCTTCGCCGGCGAGACGCGGATCTTCATCTACCCGGGGTACCGCTTCCGCAGCGTCGATGCCATGGTCACCAACTTCCACCTGCCGGAGTCCACACTCATCATGCTGGTCAGTGCGTTTGCCGGGCGCGACAGCGTGCTGGATGCCTATCAGGCGGCGATTGACGAACGTTACCGCTTCTTCAGCTATGGCGATGCCATGCTGGTCTTTCCCCATCCAGAGGCTGTTGCGCCGGAGGTCTCCGCATGAGCCAACAGTCGTTCATGGCATTTGAACACCTGGCCAATGATGGCGTGGCACGGCGGGGCCGGCTGACGTTCCCGCGCGGCACCGTCGAGACCCCCGCCTTCATGCCCGTGGGCACCTACGGTACCGTCAAGGGCATGCTGCCGCGGGACCTGGAAGCGACCGGTGCCGAGATCATACTGGGCAATACCTTCCACCTGATGCTGCGCCCGGGGACCGAGGTGATCGAGGCCCATGGCGACCTGCATGATTTTGCCGGCTGGCAGCGCCCGATGCTCACGGACTCCGGCGGTTTCCAGGTATTCAGCCTCTCGGAGATGACCAGGACCACGGAAGCGGGCGTGACGTTCAAGTCCCCGGTCAACGGCTCGCCGGTGGAGCTGACACCCGAGAAGTCGATGCAGGTGCAGCGGGCGCTGGGGTCGGACATCGTCATGATTTTCGACGAGTGCACGCCTTACCCGGCGACGGAGGAAGAGGCCCGGCGCTCGATGAATCTGTCGCTCCGGTGGGCGGAGCGCAGCCGGGAGGCTCATGGTGACAGTCCTTCAGCGCTGTTCGGCATTGTCCAGGGTGGGATGTATGAAAGTCTGCGCCGGGAGTCCCTGGAAGGACTGAAAAACATCGGCTTCGAGGGCTACGCCATTGGTGGACTGTCCGTGGGCGAACCGCGCGAGGAGATGCACCGGATCCTGGAGGCGCTGGAGCCGGCCATGCCCTCTGGCGCCCCCCGCTACCTGATGGGGGTGGGGCGCCCGGAGGACATCGTAGAGGCGGTCAGCCGTGGCGTGGACATGTTCGACTGCGTGATGCCCACGCGCAACGCACGCAACGGCCACCTGTTCACCCATGAGGGCGTCGTGCGCATCCGCAATGCCCGTCACCGGTATGATACCGGGCCGGTGGACTCCATGTGCGATTGCTACACATGCCGCCATTTCTCCCGGGGGTATCTGCATCACCTGGACCGCTGCGGGGAGATGCTGGGTGCCCAGCTCGCCTCCATTCACAACCTCCATTACTACCAGGCGCTTATGGCTGGATTGCGTGAGGCTATCCAAGCAGGTACATTGGCGACCTTCATTGACAGGTTCTATCAGTTACGCGGAGTAGCCCGATGATGTTCAGCGTTCGTTCGCTTATGGTTCTTCTGCTGGCCCTTATGCCGGCGGTCGCCGTTGCCGCGCCCCAGGGCGGGCCGGGTATGATTTCCCAGGTCGTCCTCTTCGGCGGCTTTATCCTGATCTTCTATTTCCTGATCTGGCGCCCCCAGTCCAAGCGTGCCAAGGAGCACAAGGCGCTGGTGGAAGGCCTCGACAAAGGTGATGAAGTGGTGACCGGTGGTGGTCTGGCAGGCCGGATCTCACGCCTGACCGACGACTACATGGTGGTGGAGATTGCCGACGGTGTTGAGGTGAAGGTCCAGCGCCAGGCTGTGACCCAGGCTCTGCCCAAGGGAACGCTCAAGGACATCTGATCTCCCGGTTCCGCACAAGGATCACCGATGCTTAACAAGTATCCTCTCTGGAAGAACCTGCTGGTATCGGCAGTGGTTCTTCTCGGTATCATTTACGCGCTTCCGAATCTGTTTCCGGACGATTACGCGGTCCAGATCAGTGGCTCAAGTGCCTCCGTCAGCGTTGATGAAACGCTGTTGGACCGGGCTCAGGAGGCCCTGGACGAGGCGGATATCGACTACCGGGATCCGTCGATGGATGACGGCGCGGTCATGCTGCGCTTTGACTCCAGTGATGCGCAGCTGCGTGCACGCTCCCGGCTCCAGGAGGCGCTGGGTTCCGAATACGTCTCTGCGCTGAGCCTGGCGGCCACCACGCCGGACTGGCTGCGGTCCATTGGCGCGACGCCGATGAATCTGGGGCTGGATCTGCGCGGTGGTGTCCACTTCCTGATGCAGGTGGACATGGAGGCGGCCGTTGATCGGCGGCTGGATGTCTACGCCAGCGAGATCAAGCGCCAGCTGCGCGAGGAGCGGATCCGCTACCGTGGCGGTGATGCCGAAGAGGGGCAGCTTGAATTTGTCTTCCCAAGCGAATCCGCGCGGGATGACGCCGCCTCGCTGGTGAGTTCGGAGTACGATCAGTTCCGCAGCAATACCCGCTCCGACGGTGAGGATTACATCCTGGAGCTGACGCTGAACCAGCAGTCGGCATCCGAGATCCGGGACTATGCCCTCAACCAGAACCTGACCACGCTGCGCAACCGGGTGAACGAGCTGGGCGTGGCCGAGCCGCTGATCCAGCAGCAGGGCAGTGACCGGATTGTGGTGCAGCTTCCGGGGGTGCAGGACACCGCTGAAGCCAAACGGGTTCTGGGCTCCACCGCCAACCTGGAATTCCGGCTTGAAGCACGCTCGGACGCCTCCTCCGCACGCACGGAAACCTTCCCGTTCCGCAACAATCCCAACCGCACGGCGGAGCTTGAGCGTGATGTCATCATTACCGGTGACAACGTTGCCGATGCCAACCAGTCGTTCGACGAGAACGGTCAGCCCCAGGTCAACATCACCCTGGATGGGCCCGGTGGCAGCATGATGCAGGATGTGACCCGGGATGCCGTGGGGCGCCAGCTGGGCGTGCTCTTCATTGAGCACAGCAGCGAGGAGGTTGAGCGTCAGGTGGACGGTGAGACGGTCACCGAGCGCGTGCGCGAGACCGAGCGCAGCATCATCAGTCTGGCGACCATCCGCAGCACCCTGGGCAGCAACTTCCGGGTGACCGGTCTTGAGAATGTGGCGGAAGCCTCTGAGTTGGCTCTGCTGCTGCGTGCGGGTGCGCTGGCGGCGCCCATCTACTTCGTGGAAGAGCGCACCATCGGCCCGAGTCTGGGTCAGCAGAATATTGAGTCGGGCATCAATTCGGTGATCCTCGGCTTCATTCTGGTTGCGCTGACGATGCTGGTGATCTACAAGGCCTTCGGCCTGCTTGCGAACATCGCGCTCACGGTGAACCTGACGCTGCTGGTGGGTGCCATGTCAGTGCTCGGGGCAACGCTCACGCTGCCGGGTATCGCGGGCATTGTGCTGACGGTCGGCATGGCGGTGGACGCCAACGTGCTGATCTTCGAGCGCATCAAGGAGGAACTGCGGGAAGGGCTGCCGGTCCAGTCCGCCATCAACGCGGGCTTCAGCAGGGCTTTCGTGTCCATCTTTGATGCCAACGTCACCACCTTCCTGGTCGCCGGCATTCTGTTCGCCGTGGGGACCGGGCCGGTGAAAGGTTTTGCCGTCACCCTTCTGATCGGCATCCTGACATCCATGTTCACGGCCCTCATGGTCAGCCGCGCCATCGTCAATGTCACCATTGGCGGGCGCAGTGACCTCAAGGCACTGTCAATCTGAGGGTGATCGAATGAGTGAAACCAGCAAACGCACGATCGATTTCATGGGCTTCCGGCGGATTGCCGCCGCCCTCTCGATCATTCTCGTTCTGGGCTCGGCTGTCAGCCTTGGTACCAAGGGGCTGGCGCTGGGTCTGGACTTCACCGGCGGCAGCCTGGTTGAGCTGGAGTATGCCGAGGCACCGGCTCTGCCGGAGGTGCGCAGCCAGCTGGCGTCCGCGGGCTACGAGAATGCCATGGTGCAGAATTTTGGCTCGGATACCGCGGTGCTCGTCCGGCTTCCGGCCCAGTTCGACGACACCGTGGGAGATCAGGTGGTGTCCGCGCTCAGCGGGAGCGCGGACCTGACCCTGGAGCGCTCCGAGTATGTCGGGGGCCAGGTGGGCGAGGAGCTGCGTGAACAGGGCGGTATCGCGCTGCTTCTGGCGTTCTTCGTGGTGCTGATCTATGTCGCCATGCGTTTCCAGCTCAAGTTCGGTCTCGCGTCCGTGGTGCCGCTGGTGCACGACGTGCTGATTGTGCTCGGTGTCTTCTCGATCTTCCAGCTCACCTTTGACCTGACCGTGCTGGCGGCCCTTCTGGCGGTGATCGGTTACTCGCTCAACGACACCATCATCGTGTCCGACCGCATCCGGGAGAACTTTCGCCGCATCCTCAAGGGTGGCCCTGAAGAGATCATCAATACCTCTCTCAATCAGGTGCTGCTGCGGACCATTGTCACGTCCGCGACCACACTGGTCGTGCTCCTGTCACTGCTGGTCTTTGGCGGCGAAATGATCCGTAACTTTGCGCTGGCCCTGTTCATCGGTGTTCTGGTGGGTACCTATTCGTCGATCTATGTCGCGGCGAACATGCTGGTGACCCTGAACGTGAACCGGGATGATCTCTACGTGCCGAAGAAGGAAGGTGCGGAGGGCAGCCAGCCGGAAGAAGAGGAACCGCCGGACTGGCTCAAGCGCATGGAGTGAATGCGGGCGCCTTTCAGGCGCCTGTCATGCGCTGCCGGTAGGGCTGGGCCTGCTGCAGGATCTCACGGAACAGCAGGTTGTTGGCAATCACCAGCTCGCCGGCCTTGCGGCCGAGGGGGTTGCCCCGGAGATCACCACCCACGGCCCCGGCCTCCTGGCTGATGAGGCTGGCCATCACCTGCTCGTGCCGCAGGTCGGTGGCCAGAACGGCCGCGTCCAGATAACCACCCGCAACCCTTGCCATGTCCAGAACACTGCAGCCGTTGTAGTGCAGGTCCGCGCCCTCGCGCACCAGTGATCCCGCCACGTCCAGCCAGACGCCACTGTCCTCGCCACTGCTGCGGCGGTTGAACAGGTTGCAGCTGATCAGGGTCTGGGCGAGCTGCTGGGTGGAGCGGGCCCGGATGCGCTGGCTGTTGAGCACCGCCCCGTAGCCCCTGCTGAAGGCGTATTCCTCGCCGGTGAGCGGGCACAGGACCACGAGGTTCTCAGGCCGGTCGTTGATCTTCTGGAGCAGGGCCGTTGCGAATTCCGGCAGCCCACGCGCGAAGTTGCGCTCTCCCAGAATGGGGAAAACGTGCCAGCTCTGGGCCCAGTCACCCGCCTCCACATCGCCCGCGGGGGCGATCCAGTGGTCCTTGTAGGAACGGCGAAGCAGTTCCTCGGTACGTTCATGGATGCGGTGCTCAATGGCGTGCACGGTGCGCACCACCGCCTCTGGCGCCTTGCTGTCGGCGTCCAGGCGGGCCTGCTGGTCCTTGAGGAAATCGCTGTTCTGCCTTGCCGCGCGCAAGGCCATCTTGATTGCTGGCTGCATCAGGTTACCAATGGGGTCCGATTCGGATGGGCGGCGAACTATACCAGAAAACGCCAGCCAAGACGATTGCCGGGCGGGGTCCGGCGTCAGGGAAACCCGCGAGCCGTCTGCCGCTGATCCGCCGTGCGTGCTAATATGCGCCCATCATTGGTAACAGGTGCCCGCCCGGCGGGTGGAAAGCGGAATGTCGGACTATCCTTCCCTTGAAGGGCTCCGGGTGGTGCTGGTCGAACCTTCCCATCCGGGCAACATTGGTGCCGTGGCCCGGGCCATGAAGAACATGGGAGTCTCGGAGCTGGCCCTGGTATCGCCGGTTTCCTTTCCGGATGAAAAGGCCAGCGCCAGGGCCTCCGGGGCGGATGATGTGCTTGCGAACGCCCGGGTTGTATCGGACCTTGATGAGGCCGTTGCAGACTGTGTGGAGGTGATCGGTGCCAGTGCGCGCTCACGCAGCCTGACCTGGCCGATTCTCAATCCGCGTGACTGCGGTAGCCGGGTGCTGGAGCAACGCCGGCAGGGGCCAGTGGCCCTGGTTTTCGGGCGCGAGGATAACGGGCTTTCGAATGAGGAGCTGCGGCGTTGCCATTACCATGTGCAGGTGCCTGCGAATCCGGAATTCAGTTCCCTGAATCTGGCCATGGCGGTGCAGGTGATGCTCTATGAGGTGCGCATGCAGAGCCTGTTCGACGTGCCGGAGTCTGCCGCGCCGCAATGGCAGAGCACCCATAGTCCGGCGGATGACGGCTGGGATGAGCTGCCGGCCACTGCCGCGGACATGGAGCGCCTGCTGGCGCACCTGGAGCAGACGCTGACGACCACCGGTTTTCACGACCCGGAGCGTCCGCGACAATTGATGGTCAGGATGCGTCGGCTGTTCCAGAGGGCTCATCCGGACCGCATGGAAATGAACATACTCAGGGGAATCCTGACCAGCGTTGATAAGCTGGCCCGTTCCCGGAACAGGGGCAATCATGTTTGACCATCTGCGCGAGGACATCCAGAGCGTTTTTCACCGTGATCCCGCGGCCCGCAATGCGTTCGAGGTGCTGACCAACTATCCCGGCCTGCATGCGCTGCTTTTCCACCGCATGAATCACCGGCTCTGGCAGTGGGGCTTCAAGTGGCTGGCGCGCACCATCTCCACCTTCGCCCGCTGGCTCACGGGTGTTGAGATCCATCCCGGGGCGACCATTGGCCGGCGATTCTTTATTGATCATGGCATGGGCGTGGTCATCGGTGAGACGACGATCATCGGTGACGATGTCACTCTCTACCAGGGCGTAACCCTGGGGGGAACCAGCTGGAACCACGGCAAGCGCCATCCCACCCTGGATGATGGCGTGGTCGTGGGGGCCGGCGCCAAGATCCTGGGGCCCTTTACCATCGGTCGCCATGCCAAGGTGGGATCAAACGCGGTCGTCACCAAGGAGGTCCCTGAAGGCGCCACAGTGGTGGGCATTCCCGGACGCATCGTGACCAAGAAGGAAGAGCCTGAGGAAGGGCGCCGCAAGGCCATGGAGCAGAAGATCGGTTTCGATGCCTACGGGCTCAGCGAGGATATGCCGGACCCCATCGCCCGCTCCATCCGCAGCATGCTGGACCACATGCATGTGGTGGACGAGCGTATCGAGTCCATGTGCAGGGCGCTGAAGCAGATGGACAGCTATCGTGGCTCCACGGAGATGCCCCCACTGCCGATGGACTTCGACTGTGGTGACGTACCGGCTGAGGGCCAGGACAGGGCGGCTGATGAGAGCGAGTCGGGTTCAAATACTTGACTGTTTTACTTGGTTAATTGATAATCAAAGCCTATCTGTCAGCGCAACCGGATTCCGATCATGAAGCTGACCACCAAAGGGCGCTACGCTGTTACCGCGATGCTTGATCTGGCCATCCATTCCGGGAATGGGCCGGTCTCCCTTGCGGACATCTCGCAGCGTCAGGGCATATCGCTGTCCTATCTGGAACAGCTTTTCGCCAGACTGCGCCGCAGCGACCTGGTCACGAGTGTGCGTGGGCCAGGAGGGGGTTACCGGCTGACGGCGGCGGAGGATGCGATCTTCGTGGCGGACGTGGTGGACGCGGTCAACGAGTCGCTGGATACCACCCGCTGCAATCGCGCCGGCGACTGCCAGAATGGCGAGATGTGCCTGACCCATCACCTCTGGGCGGATCTCGGGGATGAGATCCACCGTTTTCTCAGTCGGATCAGTCTGGCGGAACTCCGGGATAAGCCGGAGATCCAGGCGGTGGCGCAGCGCCAGGATCAGCGCCAGCGCGAAACCGCAGTGATTGCGGGCGACACCCGCCCCGCCAGTGCCTGAGCGGTTGCCGCACGGACGGTTCCCAACAGCGAAACAATCCCATGACACAGACCATCTATCTTGACTATGCCGCCACCACGCCCGTTGACCCGCGTGTGGCGGAGACGCTTCAGCAGTACCTGACACCGGACGGCATCTTCGGCAATCCGGCTTCCCGTTCCCATGCCGTGGGCTGGCAGGCCGAAGCAGCGGTTGAGCAGGCGCGCGCCCGGGTGGCCGGGCTTATTGGCGCGGACAGCCGGGAGATCGTCTGGACCTCGGGCGCCACCGAATCCGACAACCTGGCCATCAAGGGCGCGGCGCTGGCGAATCAGGCCAGGGGCGGCCATGTGGTGACGTCCATCATTGAGCACAAGGCGGTGGTGGACTGTTTCCAGTGGCTGGAGGAAAAGGGGTTTGAGGTCACCTGGCTGGAGCCGGATGAGTACGGCTGTATTGCAGCGGAGCAGGTCGAGGCGGCGCTCAGGGAAGACACCATCCTCGTGTCGCTGATGGCGGTGAACAACGAGCTGGGCAGCATCAACCCGATCGCGGCCATCGGGAGCCTGCTGCGTGAACGGGGTGTCCTGTTCCATGTGGACGCGGCCCAGGCGTCAGGCAAGATGGCGCTTGATGTCGCCCGGATGCCGGTGGACCTGATGGCACTCTCCGCCCACAAGGTTTACGGCCCGAAGGGGATTGGCGCGCTCTACGTGCGGCGGTCGCCGGATGTCACCATCGAGGCCCAGATGCATGGCGGCGGCCATGAGCGTGGTCTGCGCTCAGGAACCCTGGCAACCCATCAGATCGCGGCCATGGGCCATGCCTTCAGCCTGGCGCTGGAGGAAGGCGAGGCGGAGGCCGAAAGGCTTGAGGCACTGCGCTCACGCTTCATCGCGGGGCTGCAGGGGCTGGAGGGTGTCCGGGTGCATGGCCCGGAAACTGAGCGCGTGCCCGGCATCCTCAATATCGGCTTTGACGGCGTGGATGGCGAATCCCTGCTGCTGGCCCTCAGGGGAATTGCCGTTTCCTCCGGTTCCGCCTGTGCCTCAGCGACAACCGAGCCTTCCTATGTGCTTCAGGGGATTGGCCTGCCGCCGGAGAAAGCTCAGGGGTCGCTGCGTTTCTCCATGGGCCGTTTCAGTACGGATGCTGAAATCGACACAGCCGCCGAACGCATCACAGAGGCGGTGCAGAAGCTGCGCGAACGCAGTGCCGCGCGGCGTGCGACGGTGTGACTTTACGCCTGAGGTGCGTATAATTCCGCCCGGATTCCACCGATTACCGATAACAGGAGTTTCATCCCATGGCTATTGAGCGCACCCTGTCGATCATCAAGCCGGATGCCGTGTCCCGCAACCTGATCGGCGAGATTGAGAGCCGTTTCGAGAAAGCCGGCCTGCAGATTGTGGCAGCCCGCATGATCCACATGACCCAGGAACAGGCTGAAGGGTTCTACGCCGAGCACCGTGAGCGTTCGTTCTTCCCGGATCTGGTGGGCTTCATGACCTCCGGCCCGGTTATTGTCCAGGTACTGGAAGGCGAGAACGCCATCGCCCGTAACCGTGAACTGATGGGCGCGACCAACCCCAAGGAAGCGGAAGCAGGCACCATCCGGGCGGATTACGCCGATTCGATCGACGCCAACGCGGTTCACGGCTCTGATTCGCCGGAATCCGCCGAGCGCGAGATCGCCTATTTCTTCAACGACAGCGAGATCTGCCCGCGCACCCTGTAAGAGCAGCGTGGACAGAGAAGGTATGCGAGCATGAGCAACACCGGCACCCAGAGTTCAGCTGAGAAGGTCAACCTGCTTGGCCTGCCGCGGCACAAGGTGGAGCAGTTCTTCGTCGACATCGGCGAGAAGAAGTTCCGCGCCGGGCAGGTCATGAAGTGGATCCACCATTATGGGGTGGATGACTTTGAGGCCATGACCAACGTCAGCAAGACGCTCCGCGCACGGCTGGCGGAGATCGCCGAGATCCGGGGGCCGGAGGTGCTTCTTGATGAAACCTCGAGCGACGGCACACGCAAGTGGGTCATGCGCATGGCCGAGGGCAACAGCATCGAGACGGTGCTGATTCCCGATGGCGAGCGCGGCACCCTGTGTGTCTCCTCCCAGGTCGGGTGCAGCCTTGACTGCAGTTTCTGTTCCACCGGCAAGCGTGGCTTCAACCGCAATCTCTCCGCGGCCGAGATCATCGGTCAGGTCTGGGCGGCGCTGCGAACCTTCATGCCCTTCGATCGCACGAAGGAGCGGCCCATCACCAATGTGGTCATGATGGGCATGGGTGAACCGCTGCTGAACTTCGACAACGTTGTCGATGCCATGGACCTGATGATGGATGACTGGGCCTATGGCATCTCCAAGCGCCGGGTAACCGTGAGTACTTCCGGGGTGATTCCGGCACTGGAGAAACTGGGCGAGGTTTCCGATGTGTCACTTGCCATTTCGCTCCATGCGCCCAATGATGAGCTGCGTAACGAACTGGTGCCGCTGAATCGCAAGTACCCGATCGAGCGGCTGCTGTCGGCGACCAAGCAATACCTGTCGGGGCTCGGGGACCGGCGCCGGGCAACGATTGAGTACACGCTGATTGAGGGCGTCAACGATCAGCCGGAGCATGCGTCGCAGCTTGCGGATCTGCTGGTGGACGTGCCGTGCAAGGTCAACCTGATCCCGTTCAATCCCTTTCCGGAGAGCGATTACCGTCGCCCGAGCGGGAATGCGGTGAAGCGGTTTCAGGACATAATGAACCAGGCCGGCTATATTACAACGGTGCGTACAACACGTGGCGATGATATTGACGCCGCCTGCGGCCAGCTGGTCGGTCAGTTCGAGGACCGCACCCGCCGCAGTGAGCGTTACATTCCGGTTCACCAGGAGGTGAGCTGAAGGGAAACGATTCGGAGGATGACTGACTCCATGCCAGTGCGACCGAAGGCTGACGCGATGCGGATCACCGCGATTCTGATGCTGTGCATTCTCGCGGCGGGCTGTGTCTCGCAGCGCCAGGGGACCTTCGCCTCAGGAGATCCTGAGAAGGCGGAAGAGGATTACGTGCGTCTGGGGTTGGCCTACATCCAGAACGATCGCTATGACCGGGCCCGCCGTCATCTGGACCGTGCGCTTGAGATCAATGAGGAAAGCGCCCCCGCCATCGCCGCCAAGGCACTGATCAATCAGGAAGAGGGTGAATACGACCTGGCGGAGGAACGCTTCCGTCGGGCACTGGACCTGGAGCCTGAGTACACCCGGGGCCGTTCCCATTTCGGGGTTTTTCTCTATAACCGTGGCCGCTACGAGGAAGCCCTGGAGCAGTTCCGGAAGGCTTCCGAGGATACCGATTACGACAGTCGTGCCGGGGTTTTCGTGAATCTGGCACGGACCGCGAGCCGGCTTGAGCGCCATGACGAGGCAGCGGACGCCTACAAGCGCGCCATGCAGCTGCAGCGGGGCAGTACGTCAGCCCACATCGGTGCTGTAACCTCACTGATCGATGCCGGTCGCTACGCGGAAGCCCGCCCTCTGTACCGCCAACTGACCATGCGCATCGAGCGTTCCCGGGAGCTTTCCCATACGCCCGAGTCCCTGCTGGCAGGGATCCGTCTGGCGAGGGAGTCAGGCGATGATCGAAAGGCTTCCGGGCTTGCGGAGCAGCTGCGTGAACGTTTCCCGGATTCCGAGGAATACCAGCAATACAGGACCATGGTCACCGATGAGTGAAGAGGGCAGCGCGGAGAACAGTAACGGGCCGACAACACGGCTCGTGGGCGAGCAGCTGCGAACCGCCCGCGAGCACCACGGAATGGATCGTCAGGATGTGGCGGATCAGCTGCATCTGAGACCATCGATTATCCAGGCCATTGAGGAAAGCGATTACGAGGCCATGCCCGCGGACCTTTTCCTCAAGGGGTATGTCCGGACCTATGCACGCCTTACGGAACAGGATGGGGATGATCTGATTGCCCGGCTGGACCGGGAGCTCGAGCCCTACCGTGAGAGGCAGGAGGCGCAGCAGGAACCCAGTCCGACGGAAATCATACGCCAGAAGAAAATCCGCAGGCGCCGTATCGGGGGGATGACCATCGCGGCTCTGGCAGTGCTGCTGCTTGGCTGGGTGCTCTACGAGTACGGGCCCTGGGTGGTCGATTCCGCCGTGGAGGCAGTGGGTGAGGTGGAGTTCGAGGTGCCGGATGCGGATTCCGGCTCAGAGGCAGATGCTGAATCCGGGTCCGACTCCGAGCCTGAGCCCGCGAGCGCAACGGATGAGGGCGATACCACGGAGGCGGGGAGCAGCGAGGCCGGGATGGATACCGACCCTGCATTCTCAACCCCGGTTGCCCAGGTTGAGAGCCCGGGGGCAGCCCCGCCCAATGGGGGAAGCCGGATGGATGCCGCTGGACAGGCAGGTGGCCGCCAGTCCTCGCTGACCATTACGTTTGATGGCGCCTGCTGGGTTGAGGTGGTTAACGGCAACGGGGAACGGGTTGTGGTCACTCTTGCCCAGGAGGGCGAGACGGTTGATTATGAGGGCCCCGCACCCTTTGAGGTACTCCTCGGCAATGTTGATGCCGTCGCTTCGGTCCGTTTCATGGGTGAAGCGGTGGATCTGGAGCAGTACCCGGTGAATGCGGGACGCACACAGTTTGTACTTGATACAGCCAATGGCTGAGCCCATCAGGGGCAGCCGCAGAGAATGG
The DNA here is from genome assembly GCF_002286965.1 of Halovibrio salipaludis. Lineage (GTDB taxonomy): Bacteria > Pseudomonadota > Gammaproteobacteria > Pseudomonadales > Oleiphilaceae > Halospina > Halospina salipaludis. The sequence continues at coordinate 21,407 of NZ_NSKD01000002.1, forward strand.
CAGGTCCAGAACGATGCTTAAGAACGAAGAGTCTCCCATCAAGCGCAGGCCATCCCGCCAGATCCATGTGGGGTCGGTTCCCGTGGGGGGCGATGCGCCCATAGCCGTTCAGAGCATGACCAATACCGATACCCTCGACGTCGAGGGGACGGTGGCGCAGATCCGTGGTCTGGAGGAGGCTGGTGCCGACATCGTCCGGGTATCGGTTCCGGACATGGATTCCGCCGAGGCCTTTGCAAAGATCCGCGCTGCCGTGAATGTGCCGCTGGTGGCGGACATCCATTTCGACTATAAGATTGCGCTGCGCGTGGCGGAGCTGGGCGTGGATTGCCTGCGCATCAATCCCGGCAACATCGGGAAGGAAGAGCGGGTCAGTGCCGTGATCAATGCGGCCAAGGATCACGGCATCCCGATCCGTATCGGCGTCAACGCCGGCTCCCTGGAAAAGGATCTGCAGCGCAAGTACGGCGAACCCACCTCCGAGGCCATGGTGGAATCCGCCATGCGCCATATCGAGATCCTCGACCGGTATGACTTCAAGGATTTCAAGGTCAGCCTCAAGGCATCCGATGTGATCATGGCTGTTCAGGCTTACCGGCTGATTGCGGACAAGATCGAACAACCCCTTCACCTGGGGATCACAGAGGCGGGTGGCCTGCGTTCCGGCGCTGTGAAATCGTCCGTGGGTCTGGGGATGCTGCTGGCGGAAGGGATCGGTGATACCATCCGCATCTCGCTGGCGGCGGACCCGGTGGAGGAGATCAAGGTCGGCTTTGATATCCTCAAGAGTCTGCGCCTGCGCACGCGCGGGATCAACTTCATCGCCTGCCCGAGTTGCTCGCGCCAGAACTTTGATGTGATCGGCACCATGAATGAGCTGGAATCCCGTCTGGAGGATGTGAACACCTCCATGGATGTGGCCGTGATCGGCTGCATCGTGAACGGGCCAGGTGAGGCAAAGGAAGCGGACATCGGAATCACCGGCGGTACCCCCCAGCACCTGATGTACCAGGACGGGGACAAGGATCGCAAGATCGACAAGGCCTCCCTGGTGGATGACCTGGAGCGCGAGATCCGCGAGCGGGCGGCGCGCAAGAAGGCGGAAGAAGACGCCATCATCGCCAAGGGCTGATCGCGGGCGGGCAACCACGCGACCGAACAGGGGAGAACCTTGGCCAGAATACAGGCAATTCGTGGAATGAACGACATACTGCCGGACCAGTCACCGGTCTGGCAGTATGTGGAGCGCGCCCTCGGGGGGGTGCTAAGCGCCTATGGGTATCGCGAGATCCGGATGCCCATCGTGGAGAAAACCGAGCTGTTCAGCCGCTCCATCGGCGAGGTCACCGACATCGTCGAGAAGGAGATGTACACCTTTGAAGACCGCAATGGCGACAGCCTGACCCTGAGACCGGAGGGTACCGCCGGCTGTGTCCGGGCAGCGGAGCAGCACGGTCTGCTGTTCAACCAGCAGCAGCGCCTCTGGTACACCGGACCCATGTTCCGCCATGAACGGCCCCAGAAGGGACGTTACCGCCAGTTCCACCAGATCGGCGTGGAAGCCTTCGGGATGGAAGGGCCGGATATTGACGCTGAGCTGCTTCTGATGACCTCCCGTATCTGGCAGGCACTGGGCCTGGCGGATCAGGTGCGCTTGGAGATCAACTCCCTGGGCACCGCTGAGGACCGGCAACGCTACCGCGAGGCGCTCACCGCCTATCTTGAAGGCCATCGTGAGCAACTGGACGAGGACAGCCAGCGGCGTCTCGCCACCAACCCGTTACGGATTCTTGACTCGAAAGTCGTTGAAACCCAGCGCATCCTCGAGGACGCCCCGGTACTGGCGGACTATATCGGGGAGGAAAGCCGGGAGCATTTCCGGTTGCTGTGCGAGCGTCTGGATGCGGCCGGCCTTGCCTACAGCGTGAACGCTGGCCTGGTCCGGGGGCTGGACTACTATGGTAAAACCGTGTTCGAGTGGGTCACCGACGCGCTGGGGGCCCAGGGCACTGTCTGTGCTGGCGGCCGTTATGACGGTCTGGTGGAGCAGCTCGGTGGGCGCTCGACGCCGGCGATCGGGTTTGCCATGGGAATGGAGCGGCTGATCCTGCTGCTCGAAACCGAAGGGCTGATCCCGGAATGGGTCAACGGCAATGCCGATATCTATGTCATGGGCATGGATGACAGCCTCGCGGGCCAGGCATTCGGCCTTGCGGAGCGCCTGCGGGATGCACTGCCGGCACGCCGGGTGGTCAGCCACTGCGGTGGCGGTGGTTTCAAGAGCCGTATGAAAAAGGCCGACGCCTCCGGTGCAAAGCTGGCCGTGATCCTTGGTGCGGATGAAGCCGCGGCCGGTGAGGTCAGCGTGAAAGACCTGGCAAACACCGAGCAGCAGCGGATTGCGCAGTCCGAGCTGGTAGCCGCCTGTCAGGCCCACCTCGGTGACAAAGCGAACGAACAGGGAGAATAAGAAAGTGGCCGAAGAAGACGAACAGTGGGAAGCGTTCAAGCGCTGGTGGAAGCAGAACGGTTCCAGCGTGCTGATGGGCATTGCCATCGTGGTTCTGGGTATAGCCGGCTGGCAGTACTGGGAGGCGCGTGAAGCAGCGGCCCGCGCGGAAGCCCGCCAGGGCTTTGACAGCGTGATCAGCACATTGCAGTCGGATAAGGAGACCGAAGAGCGGCTTTCCACCATGGAATACGCTCTGGACAACCTTAAGGACAGCCAGCCGGGCAGCCCCTATACGGTGTTCTCCGCCATGGTCGCAGCCAGCGTCTATATGGAGGAATCCCGCCCTGAAGACGCGGTTGAGGAACTGGAATGGGCACTGGAGCGGGCAGGAGGGCAGCCGCTGCCGCGCGTGATCCGTCTGCGCCTGGCCAGGGCACAGCTGGCCAGCGGTGAGTCCGAGGCCGCTATCTCGACGCTGGAAGGCCTTGATGATGCCGGGGAGTTCGCTCCCCTGTTTCATGAGCTCAGGGGGGATGCCCACCACGCTGCGGGGAACGAGGACGCCGCGCGCAAGGCCTATCAGGCAGCGCGCGATTCGCATGGTGAGGATGTGAATGATCGTCTTCTTGAAATCAAACTCAGTGACCTTGCCGTAACGGAGGAGGGTTGATGCGGGCACCTGCCGCAGCGTGGCGCTGCCTGATGACCTTTATTCTGGCCGGTGTGGTGCTGGCCGGGTGCAGCAGTTCCGAACCCCGGGAACAGCCGGCTCCCGTCCCCGGGGTCAGTGGTGACGCTGAGATCCGCGAGATCTGGAGCCGGCGCGTAGGAGAGGGCATGGACGGCCAGTATCTCTTCCTCTCCCCCGGGATCCACGAGGAAACGGTCTACGCCGCCACGCAGAACGGCTACATCACGGCCTACAACGCCCGCAATGGCCGTCGTGACTGGTGGGAAAAGCTGGATGAGCGCCTTCTTGGCGGTGTGGGAGTGGACGCGGATCATCTCTATGTCGTGACCCGTAATGGTGAGCTGATCGCGCTCTCCCATGAAGGGAAGGAGCAGTGGCGCACCTCGCTGCCCAACGAAGCCCTGGTGCCGCCGCAGAGTAACGGGCGCTATGTGGTCGTGCAGACCATCGACGGCGAGCTTCTGGCGTTCAGCCAGTCCAATGGCAACCGGCGCTGGCAGTACGACAGCAACATGCCGGTGCTCAGCTTCCGCGGTAATGCCACGCCCTGGATTGATGGCAGCCGTGTCATCGCCGGCTTTGATAACGGTCGGGTTGTGGCACTGGATGTGCGCAGTGGCGCAGTCCAGTGGGAGCAGAGACTGGCCCAGCCGGCGGGCAGAACCGAGCTTGAGCGGTTGGTGGATGTGGATTCATCGCCCCATGTGGTTGACGACACGGTCTATGTGAGTGCCTATCAGGGCAGTGTCACGGCACTGGAGCTGCGCTCCGGCGAGGAACGCTGGAGTCGTGAGCTGTCCAGTCTGGAGGCGCCCGCTGTCACTCAGGAGCAGGTTGTGGCTGCCGGTGCCGACGGGACCCTGGTGGGTTTTGAGCGGGCTTCCCGCAGTGAACTCTGGCGCCACCGTGAGCTGGCCTGGCGTCAGCCGACGGCACCCGTGGCGCTCGGCAACCATGCCGTTGTGGGGGATTTCGAGGGCTATCTGTATGCGGTTGATGCCGCTGACGGCACAATCGACAGCCGTGTTCTCGTTGACGACGAAGGCCTGCGGACCGATCCCATCCGCTTCCGTGACCGTGTGATTGTCTTCGGTAACGGAGGCTGGCTGGCCTCCTACCACGTACGGGAAGGTGACCGCTGAAGTCCATGACGCCCGTAATCGCCGTTGTCGGCCGCCCCAATGTGGGCAAGTCCACACTGTTCAACCAGCTTACACGCAGTCGGGATGCCCTGGTCGCGGACTTTTCGGGCCTGACCCGGGATCGCCAGTACGGCGAGGGCCGTCATCACGGCCACCGTTTCATTGCCATTGATACCGGTGGTCTTGCCGGCGATGACGAGGGCGTGGACCAGCTGATGGCGGACCAGGCCGAGGCGGCCATCGAGGAAGCCGACGAGGTGCTGCTGGTGGTCGATGGCCGTGCCGGGCTTACTCCCGGTGACGAGTACATTATCGACCGGCTCCGCCGGCAGGGCGTGACGGCGCACCTGGTCGTCAACAAGACCGACGGCCAGGACGAGGATCAGGCGTCCGCGGAGTTCCACGGCCTTGGTTTTGATCCCCTTCACCGGATTTCCGCCGCCCATAACCGGGGCATCCGCCGTCTCCTGGACGATGTGCTCGGCGATGCCGAAGCCCTGGAAGAGGAGGCCGAAGAGGCGGAAGAGGACGGGCGCATCCAGGTCGGGATCATCGGCCGGCCGAACGTGGGCAAGTCCACGCTGGTCAATCGCATCCTCGGCGAGGACCGGGTTGTGGTCTATGACGAACCCGGCACCACACGGGACAGCATCCGGATTCCCTTCAGCCGTCGGGATCGCGACTACACCCTGATCGATACCGCCGGTGTGCGCCGGCGGCGCCAGGTCAAGGAGAAGGTCGAGAAGTTCTCGGTGGTGAAAACACTCCAGTCCATCGAGAAAGCCCACGTGGTGATCGCGATGATCGATGCCCGTGAAGGGCTCGTGGACCAGGACATGCACCTGATCGGCTTTGCCCTGGACGCCGGTCGTGCCGTGGTGGTGGCGGTCAATAAATGGGATGGCATGGATCCCGAGGACCGGCGCTGGCTGAAGGAGCACCTGAAGTGGCGGCTGGGTTTTCTCGACTATGCCCGGATGCACTTCATCTCGGCCCTGCACGGCACAGGTGTGGGGGATCTCTACGACTCCATCGATGCGGGCTACGACTCCGCCATGGCCAAGTGGTCCACCAATCATCTGACCCGCATCCTGCAGGATGCCGTTGCCCAGCATCCGCCGCCCATTGTGCGGGGCCACCGCATCAAGCTGCGCTATGCCCACCAGGGTGGGTCCTGTCCGCCGCGGATCGTGGTCCACGGTACCCAAGCGGATGCCGTGCCCAGGGATTACCAGCGATACCTGGAGAATACCTACCGTCGGGTTCTGAAGGTCGAGGCTACGCCCATCCGCTTTGAGTTCCGTGCGCCGGATAACCCCTTCGAGGGCCGCAAGAACACGCTCAACAAGCGCCAGAAGCAGAAGAAAGCGCGCCTGATGCAGCACGTGAAGAAGAACGAGAAGCAGAGCAAGCGCCGCAAGAAACGGGGCTGACGCGCTTCAGGCCAGCCCCTGATCCTCCACCTGCTTCGCCTGTATCGCCGTCAGCGCGATGGTGAAGACGATGTCCTCCACCAGCGCCCCCCTTGAGAGATCGTTCACCGGCTTGCGCAGGCCCTGCAGCATGGGGCCGATGCTCACCACGTTGGCGCTGCGCTGTACCGCCTTGTAAGTGGTGTTGCCGGTGTTAAGGTCCGGGAATACGAAGACGGTGGCCCGCCCCGCTACCGGGCTGTCGGGCGCCTTGCTGCGGGCGACACTCTCAATGGCGGCGGCATCGTACTGGAGTGGCCCGTCGATCAGCAGTTCCGGGCGGCGCTTGCTGGCGATGGCGGTGGCCTGGCGCACCTTCTCCACATCATCCCCGCTGCCGGAACTGCCCGTGCTGTAGCTGATCATGGCCACGCGGGGCGTGATCCCGAAAGTCGTGGCGGAGTCCGCGCTCTGGATGGCGATGTCCGCCAGCTCCTCGGCGTCCGGGTCCGGGTTCACGGCACAGTCGCCGTAGACCCTCACTTGGTCGGGCAGGCACATGAAGAACACCGAGGAGACGATCCGGGCCGCCTCGTGGGTCTTGATCAGCTGCAGGGCAGGGCGGATGGTGTTGGCGGTTGTATGCACCGCCCCGGAGACGAGTCCGTCCATCTCATCCAGCGCTACCATCAGGGTGGCCAGCATCACGTTGTCCTCCAGCAGCGCGCGGGCCATGTCGGGCTTCATGCCCTTGTGCCGGCGCAGTTCGACCATGCTGTCCACATAGCTGTCACGCACCTCGTCCGGGTCGATGATGTGGATGCTGTGCGGCAGGGTGATGTCCCGGGAATGGGCCACTGAATGGATACGGTCCGGTTTGCCCACCAGCACGCATTCGGCAATGCCCTTTTCCTGGCAGCGCGCGGCGGCCTGCAGGGTTCTCGGTTCATCGCCTTCCGGCAGGATGATGCGCTTGCCGGCCTCGCGCGCACGGCGGGTCAGAAGGTAGCGGAACGCCGGTGGGGACAGGCGGGGCTCACGGTCCACCGCCAGCTGGTCACGCAGCCATTCGGCATCGATGGCCTCGGCTGTGGTCTCCATGACCTTTTCAATGCGCTCGGCGTCATCCACGGGCACGGCAATACTCATGGACGCCAGGCAATGGGTGGTGTGATAGGTGTCCATGGTGGAGGTCATGATCGGCAGCCCGGTTTCCAGCGCCGAACGGCAGAAGGTCAGGGTCTGGTCACTGGGCCTGAGGCCGCCGGTCAGGACCAGTCCCGCTAGCGGAATGCCGGAGAGTGCCGCCAAAGCGGCCGCGACGATGATGTCTTCACGGTCACCCGGGGTGACCAGCAGCGTGCCCGGCCTGAGTGTGTTCACCATATTGGGAATGGTGCGGGAAGCGATGCTGACGCGGCGCACCCGACGCTGGTCCATGTCGCCACCGTGCAGGCGGGCCGCGTCCAGTTCCCGGGCTATGTCGCTGACCCGGGGTTCCACCAGCTGCGGGCGCCAGGGAATGGCGCCAATGAGTCTCAGGTGGCCGTCCCGCAGTGGCGGACATTCGCTGGCCCAGTCGGGCACCGGATCCGGTTCCGTGTCGTCCGTGGCCAACGGCAGGCTGTGGCCGGTGGGCTCACCGAGTCGGTTCAGGATGGCGCCGATAACGGGCGTTGACCCGGATTCGGAGAAGATGCGGCTGTTGAAGGTCAGGCGTTCGCCCAGTTCCGTTGGCCCACGTTCACCGGGGGCGCTTACCAGGATCACCTGTGCGTCCAGGTTGCGGGCCATTTCCACATTCAGCCGCTGGGTGTAGCTCTCCTGGCTGTCCGGCACCAGCCCCTCGACGATCACAACATCGCAGTCCTCGCAGGATTCGTGATAGCGGCTGACGATGTCCTCCATGAGCTCGCCGGAACGGCCCTGGTTGATCCGTTCCTGGGCGTGGCGCAGGGACACCGGCGTGGAGGGCTCAAGGTTCGTGCGGGCGCGGATGAAATGGACGGAGGCGTCGGAATCCTGGCCCATGGCGCTCTGGGCCACCGGTTTGAAGAACCCTACGCGCAGCCCGAGGCGGTCCAGTGCCCGCACCAGGCCCAGGCATACGGAGGTGAGTCCGGAGTGGAGGTCGGTCGGGGCTATGAACAGGTTCTGGGCCATCAGGGGCTCCTCCTGCCGGTGGTCAGGCGGTGTGTGTCGAGGGCGATCATCTGTTCCTCGTCCGTGGGGATCACCAGTACCGGCGGCGTACCGGAGGCGTGGATGCCAGCGGCCTCAGCCGGTTCTGGATGGCGGTTGGAGTCCCCATCCAGGGTCAGTCCGAAAATCCCCAGGTGTGCCAGAGTCCGTTGCCGCACCAGGGGGCTGTTCTCGCCAATGCCGCCGGTGAAGACCAGCGCGTCCAGCCGGTCCAGTGAGGCCATCATGGCACCGATGTAGCGCGCCAGCCGGAAGCAGAAGACGTTGACGGCCAGATCGGCCTGTTCATGGCCGTCTTCAGCCGCCTCCGTGAGGGTCCGCATGTCGTGGCTGACTCCGGAAAGTCCGAGCAGGCCGCTCTCGCGGTTGAGCATGTCGTGTATGGCCTCGGCGCCGTAGCCGCGGCGCAGCAGGAAGTCGAACAGGCCGGGATCGACGTCGCCGCTGCGGGTGCCCATGACCAGACCCTCCAGGGGCGTGAGGCCCATGCTGGTGTCCACGCTCCGGCCATCCCGGACAGCCGTGACACTGCAGCCATTGCCCAGGTGGGCCGAGATTATGGATGTGCCCTCGGCCGGCTGCTCCAGCCATCCTGCGGCCTGCTGCAGGATCCAGCGGTGGCTGGTGCCGTGGAAGCCGTAACGCCGAACCCCGTGATCCCGGTAAAGGGCCCGGGGCACGGCGTAATGATACGCTGCTTCCGGCAGTGACTGATGGAAGGCGGTGTCGAACACGGCCACCTGGGGGCAATCGGGATACAGGGCCTGCGTGGCGCGGATGCCGGCAAGGTTGGCCGGATTGTGAAGCGGTGCGAGTGTGCTGCAGGCATCGATGGCGGCGGTGACCTGGTCATCGATCAGTGCCGAGTCCGTAAAGGCCTCGCCGCCATGCACCACGCGGTGGCCCACAGCGTCCGGGGCACGGGTGAGCAGGCCCTGATCATTCAGGCGCGCCAGGCAGGCTTCCAGCGCCTCGTGGTGACCGCTGCCGGCGGCGAGCGATTCACTGGCGTTCTGCGGTGCCTTCTGGTTCAGGGTGGGGGTGTCCGTGCCCAGCCGCTCCGCCAGGAAGGCGGCCAGGATGCGGTAGTCAGGGGCGGTTGCCAGGGTCAGTTTCAGAGAGGAACTGCCGGCATTGATGATGAGCAGGTGCTGTTGATCCATGTCGGCATCCTAACCGTCCACGTGGTTGCTGCACCAGAGCAGGAACTCGCGCTCATTGAGCGGATGGGTGAACAGGAAACCCTGGGCGTAGTCACAGCGTTCCGTGCCAAGGAATTCCAGCTGGTCCTGGTGTTCAACACCCTCGGCGACCACCTTCAGCCCCAGGCTGTGGGCCATGTTGATGATGGCGCTTACCAGGGCGGTATCGTCGGAATCACGGTTCAGATCGCCCACAAAGGATTTGTCGATCTTGAGCGTATCGAAGGGGTAGTTCTTGAGATAGCCGAGGGCGGAATAGCCGGTTCCGAAGTCATCCACGGACAGGCGCACGCCCATGGCGTCGAGCTCGCGGAGTACGCGGTCCGTTTCCAGGTTGTTGTCCAGGATCAGCCGCTCGGTGATCTCCAGCTCAAGATACTGGCCTTCCAGGCCGGTTTCCTGCAACGCGGCACTGACCGTTTCCACGAAATGCGGATCCCGGAACTGGCGGGGCGACACGTTCACCGCCATGATCACGGGGTCACCCGTCTGCTTCTGCCAGCGGCTGACCGTCCGGCATGCCTCACGGATCACCCAGCGGCCGATGGCGATGATGAGCCCGGTTTCCTCGGCCAGCGGAATGAAGCGGTCCGGGGGCACCATGCCGAGGGTGGGGTTGTTCCAGCGCAACAGGGCCTCAGCTCCCATGATGCGGCTGTCCCCGAGCCGCAGTATCGGCTGGAAGCGCAGCTCGAATTCCTGCATTTCCAGTGCTCGCCGGAGCAGGCTCTCCGTCTGGAGGCGCTCCTGGGAGACTTCCTTCATCTCCGGTGCGAAGCGCTGGAAGGCGCTTTTGCCCCGGTTCTTGGCCTCGTACATCGCGGCGTCCGCGTTCTGCAGCAGGTTGGTGCTGTTCTCACCATCACCGGGATAGATGGCGATACCGATGCTGGTGCTTACAAAAACCTCCTGACCGGCAATGTGGAAGGGCGGTACGAAGGTCTGGAGGATGCGTTCAGCCACCTGTTCAGTGGCCCCGGGCGAGGCCAGTGTAGGCAGGATGACCAGAAACTCATCGCCACCGAGGCGTGCAACAGTGCTGGTGCCGCGCAGGCAGGCGGAAATCCGTCGTGAGGCCTCAATGAGCATGTTGTCGCCAGCATCATGGCCCATGGTGTCGTTAACGTGTTTGAAGTTGTCCAGGTCCAGGAACATGACGCCCACCATGGTCTGGTCCCGCCGTGCCTGCGCCAGGGCGAGCTTGAGGCGGTCGAGCGCCAGCATCCGGTTGGGCAGGCCGGTGAGGATGTCGTAGTTGGCCTGGCGCAGAAGCTGTTGTTCATAGCGTTTGCGGATGCTGATGTCCTCACCGAGGATCAGGTAATGGGACGGGTGCTCGCCGTCACTGCGGATGGGGGTGACCACCACCTGTTCCCAGAAACGCTCGCCGTTGTCCCGCGTGCGCTGCATTTCGCCCTGCCAGACGCCTACCCGCTGGACCTGCAGGCGGACGTTGTTCCACAGCTCGCGGTTTTCCTCCTCGCTGAGGGTGTCCGCAGTGAGGAAGGCCGGATGGTGGCCGATAATGTCCTCCATGCGCAGGCCGGTGAGCTGCAGGAACTTGTTGTTGGCGTATTCGATCTGCCAGGTGCGGTCGCAGATGATCACCGATGAGGGGCTCTGTTCCAGGGCCATGGAGAGTTTGCGGATTTCCGCTTCGTCCGCCTTCTGGCGTTCCAGGTCTTCACGCAGGCGCTCACGCATGCTGTTGATGGCTTCAGTGACATGATCGAGCTCGTCCTGGCGTCGGGGTGGCCGGGAATGACGCTCCAGTACCAGGGGCTCGTTCAGGTTCTGCAGTGTGAACCGGCGTGCGTAATTGGCCATGGTGGTGAGATGGCGCGCCACAAAATAGTGGAAGATCCAAAGCAGCAGCAGCGACAGGAAAAAGGTGCGGAGCGACTGGGTGGTGAGGATGACACGGACGTTGCGTCTGAGGTTGGCCCAGGCCCCTTGGAGACTGGCCGTGACGGTCACATGCCCGAGGTGTTCCCCGTCATAGTCGAGCTCGAATTCGTGGGTCGCGGTGCTGTTGTTCTCCGGAATGCTTCCGGCGCGGATGACCCCTTCAGGCTCCAGTTCAACCTTGGCATGGGCAATGTCCGGCAGGCTGGTGATGCCCTCCAGCTGCACCCCGATCAGTTCCTGGTCGATGGCCCAGGCACTGCTGGCAAGGCTGTTGCGGTAGCCCGCCTCGATGACGCTGAGCCGCTGTTCGATGTTGGCGACATCGGATCGGTAGCTGACCCAGATCTGAGCAGCCGCGGCGACCAGCGTGAAAATCGAGCTGCAAAGCACCATCAGCCCCAGCAGTCGCAGAGACAGAGGCGAACGGATAATGGGACTCCGGGACCAGGACAGGGGATTATGCATGTGGCGGCTGCTCGATTCCGGTTTGGTCGGGGTTGGATTGCCGGACGTTAACACTATAGCAGCAAGGGTATGAATCGTCGCATGAGCCAGCGGCGCTGTGGACAAGCCCTGAGAAGCGAATGACGGAATAGCGGAGGGAAAAAATGGCGTCCCGTAGGGGACTCGAACCCCTGTTACTGCCGTGAAAGGGCAGTGTCCTAACCACTAGACGAACGGGACGTGACGCCAATGCGTTACAGGGAGCGCACTTTAGGGAAGCCGGCGCGGGCTGTCAACCGTTATCTGAATCGGACTGGGTGGCCGGACCCCGGAGGCAGGCCTTGAAGGTTGTTCCGATCCCGCGCAGTACCGTGGCGGCATCCGTCTCGCGGTAGCGCTCGAACAGGGCTTCCGCGACCGGCCTGTGGCGGGGTGACAGCTGTCCGCGCACTTCCTCCAGCGTGCCGCCGGCGAAGGCGGCCAGGGCGATTTCATAACGGATCTTGTTCTCACCGGCACAGCGGTAGAACAGGTCCTCCCGGGTTCCGGGCTCGGGGGCCCCGCGTGTTTCATGCACCTGGCGGGCGCAGCGGGCAAAGCGGGCATGGATGTTGGAATAGGTGCCGGCGGCACCGTCCTCATCCAGCGCTCTGTGCAGCTGGTCTATACGCCGGGCACCGGCATCGCTCAGCCCGGGCAGGGTATCCCTCAGAATGGTCGGGGACAGCCCCTGTTCCATGAGCTGTACGGAGGTGATGTACTGGCTGGCTATCTGGCCACAGGCCTGATAGCTGGCTCCGTCGAAGGCCGCTCCGCTGTTCGCGCGCTCAGCGGTGACCGGCAGGGCAAGGGCAACCAGCAGCCCCACCAGAATGAGCTGGCCCGCACGGGTCATCCCACCGCCTCGGCCAGCGCCTGTTCAACAGCGGGGTACTGGAACACGAACCCCGATTCCAGCAGCCGCGCCGGTCGTGCCTTCTGGCCGGTGAGCAGCAGGCGTGCCATTTCCCCGAGTGCCAGCCTGAGCGCCACCGGGGGTACCGGCAGGCAGGCGGGGCGATTCAGGACCTGTGCCAGCGCCCGGGTGAACTCGGCATTGGTGACAGGTTCCGGGGCCGTCAGGTTGAAGGGGCCACTGAGCTCGGGAGAATCAAGCAGATGGATCAGCCCCTGAACCATGTCCTGCCGGTGGATCCAGGGCATGTACTGGCGGCCATTGCCCAGGCGCCCGCCCAGGCCAAGGCGGAACAGGGGCAACATCTGCTGCAGGAAGCCACCGTCACGGCCGATGACAAGTCCGGTACGTGAGAGACAGACGCGGGTCTCGCCGCTCAGGCGGGTGGCGGATGCCTCCCACGCGGCACAGAGGCGGTGCGTGAATTCGTCACGGGGTTCCGTGGCCTCGGTGACATCCGCTTCGCCCTGGTCCCCGTAGTAGCCCACGGCAGACCCCGAAATCATAGCCGCCGGGAGGGCGTCACGGCGCTGCAGCTGTGACACCAGTTCATCCGTAAAGGTGATGCGGCTGTCCCAGAGGGTCTGTTTGCGCTGCTGCGTCCAGCGTTTCTCGGCGATGCCTTCACCCGCGAGGTTGATCACGGCATCAATGGTTGGGATGGTCGCCACTTCATCCAGGCTGTGGATCACCTGGACCCGGCCGCAGAGACGCTGGACTTCGGCCTCCTCCCGGCGGCTCAGCACCGTCAGGCTGCGGCCTTCGCAGTGGAGCTGGTGGCAGAGCAGCTGACCGATGAAGCCGGTGCCGCCGGTGATCAGGATGTGCTGGTTCATAGGGTACTCCCGCTGTGTTCAATCCATGCTGAACCGGTCTCAATGGTGGCATCGGCAGGGGCGGCAGGCCAGGAAAAGGTTCACGAATCCCACATGGCCGCGCCTGCTGTACGCTGATATCCTCCTGTTATGTTCGAATGGCCCTATATTCTGGATTTCTGGTTCGGCCCCCTCGATGACGAGGGGGTGCCCGGGAAAGCGTACCGTGAACAGTGGTTCACCGAGAGTCGGCGTTTCGATCGGGCCATGCGGCGACGTTTTTCCTCCATGGTCCTGCTGGCCTCCGAGGAGGGGCTTGATCACTGGCGTAACGAGCCTGGCGGCGCCCTTGCCGAGGTCCTGCTTCTGGATCAGTTCTCGCGCAACATCTACCGCCGTACCGCCATGGCCTTCCGAAATGATCCCCTGGCCCAGCGCCTGGCACGTGAAGGGGTGGCGCAGGGGCGCGAGCTCGCGCTCCCCAGGATCCAGCGGGCATTCTTCTATATGCCGTACCAGCACGCCGAGAACCGTGAGATCCAGCGCGAAGGGGTTGCCCTCTACGAGCAGCTGGAGAAAACCGCGGAGGGGCGCCTGCGGGATGTGCTGAGCGCATTCCACCGGAGTGCGCGCGAACATGCGGAGATCGTTGAGCGTTTCGGGCGCTTCCCGCACCGCAACCAGGTACTGGGCCGCCGGAGTACGGCAGCCGAAGCAGCGTTCCTGGAAGAGGGCGCCACCTTTGGCCAGTAGCCGGTACCGCCTGCAGGCCGTGCTATAACCGCCGGTTCCAATGAAAATCGAAAATCATCTATGCAGGCCATTGTTGATTGAGGCGCTGTCACTTATTCTCTGCGCGCTGACTGAAACCGCTTAATATATCGTTTTTGAATATCCTTTATTCAGGACCAACCGGGAGTTTTCCGACGATGCCCAATGATTCCGTAGTGACCCTGAAGGCCCGCGTGGGGCTCTGGTTCAGTGTGCTTGCGATTGCTCTCCTGCTGGCTGGCCCGGCCTCGGCTCAGGACCGGGAGCTCCTGAACTCGTCCTATGACATCGCCCGCGAACTCTTCGCCGAGTACAACAAGCTCTTCGCCGAGCACTGGGAGGAGAAAACCGGCGAGACGGTCAATATCAAACAGTCGCATTCCGGCTCGTCCAAACAGGCCCGCTCCATTCTGCAGGGCATGGATGCGGATGTGGTGACCTACAATCAGGTCACTGACGTGAACATTCTCGCTGAGCGCGGCAACCTGATACCGGAAGACTGGGCGTCACGGCTGCCCAACAACAGTTCACCGTACTACTCCACCATGGCGTTCGTGGTCCGGGAGGGGAATCCGAAGAACATCGAGAACTGGGATGACCTGGTGCGTGAGGATGTGGAACTGATCATGCCGAACCCCAAGACCTCCGGCAACGGCCGTTATTCCTATCTGGCCGCCCTGGGGTATGCCCAGGATGAGTTCGGCGAGAACCAGGATCGGATCGATACCTTCATGAGTGACCTCCTGGGGCATGTGAAGGTGTTCGACTCCGGTGGCCGCAGCGCCACCACCACCTTCGTGGAGCGCGGCCTTGGAGACGTGCTGCTGACATTCGAGTCCGAAGCGATGAACATCCCGGAGCTCAACCCGGACGAGAACCTGGAGGTGGTGGTTCCGGAGGTGAGCTTCCTGGCCGAGTTCCCGGTCGCCTGGATTGATGAGAATATTGAGAAGAAGGGCAACGGGAAAGTTGCCAGGGCCTATCTGGAGCACCTGTATTCCAAAGAGGCCCAGCGCATGCTGGCGGGCTTCAATTACCGGGTGCACAACGAGACGGTGAAAGAGGAAGTAGCGGATCAGTTCCCGGAAGTGAAGCTGATGCCCATCCAGGAGATTGCCGGCGACTGGGAGAATGCCATGGAGACGCATTTCTCCAGTGGTGGCAAGCTGGACCAGCTTCAGCGCCGCTAGGAGTGCCCGTCTGATCCATGGCTGACACCAACCCATCGGCCCGCCCCCGACGCCCGGGCGTGCCCGTTTCCAGACGTGTATTGCCGGGGTTCGGGCTGAGCCTCGGCATTACGCTGTTTTTCATCAGTCTGGTACTGCTTCTGCCGATCTCCGGGCTGGTGATCCACACCGCGGGCATGGGCTGGGAGCAGTTCTGGTTTGTTGTGACCGACCCTCGGGTGGTGGCTTCCTATAAGGTCACTGTTCTGGCGGCGCTTGCAGCCTCGCTGTTCAACTGTGTGTTCGGTCTGCTGATGGCCTGGGTGCTGGTGCGCTATGAGTTCCCGGGCAAGCGCCTTCTGGATGCCATCATGGACCTGCCGTTCGCCCTGCCGACGGCGGTGGCCGGCATTACCCTGGCGACCCTTTTCGCGGAGAGCGGCTGGTACGGTCGCGTCCTGTCGGAGTTCGGTATCGAGGTTGCCTACACGCCGCTGGGGATTGTCGTGGCGATGGCCTTTACCAGCGTGCCCTTTGTGGTACGCACGGTTCAGCCGGTACTCGAGGAGCTGCCGGCTGAGGACGAGGAGGCAGCGGTCAGCCTGGGTGCCTCCGACTGGACTGTCTTCCGCCGCATTCTGTTCCCGGTGCTGTGGCCGGCGCTGGTGACCGGGGGTGGTCTCTCGTTCGCACGCAGCCTCGGGGAGTATGGTGCCGTTGTGTTCATTGCGGGTAACTCGCCCTATGTGAGCGAGGTGATCAGTCTGATGGTCTTCGTGCGCCTTGAGGAATATGACTTTGCGGCGGCCAGCGCGATTGCGTCGGTTGTCATGGGCGTGTCGCTGCTGTTGCTGCTGGCCATCAACGTCTGGCAGGGGCGTTACCTGAAGCGTCTGCACGGAGGCCGGGGATGAGTTCGAAGCATCACCGCGTCGGCGATGGGCCCCTGATCCGCCGGACCCTGATCGGGCTGGCCGTGGTCCTGACCGTCCTGTTTCTGTTCATGCCGCTGGTGGTGATCTTTACCCAGGCATTCGCACAGGGGTGGGCCGGCTACATCGGTAACATCCTGGATGAGTACACGCTTCATGCCATCGGTCTGACCCTGTTTGTGGCGCTGCTGACCGTACCACTGAATACCGTGTTCGGGGTGTTTCTGGCGTGGCTGGTGACGCGCTTCAGTTTTCCGGGGCGCCGGCTGCTCATATCCCTGATCGACATTCCCTTTGCGGTGTCGCCGGTGGTTGCCGGTCTGCTGTATCTGCTGCTCTATGGCAGCAACGGCTGGGCAGGGCAGTGGCTCGGGCAGTATGACGTGGAACTGATGTTTGCCTGGCCCGGCATCGTAATGGTGACGGTTTTCGTGACCTGTCCCTTCGTTGCCCGGGAACTGATCCCCCTGATGCAGCAGCAGGGCCGGGATGAGGAGGAGGCTGCGGTGGTACTGGGCGCCAGTGGCTGGCAGCTGTTCCGGCGTGTCACGCTGCCCAACATCCGCTGGGCGCTGCTCTACGGGGTGATTCTCACCAATGCCCGGGCCGTGGGTGAGTTCGGGGCCGTGTCCGTGGTCTCCGGCAGCATCCGTGGCGAGACCAACACACTGCCGTTGCATGTTGAGCTGCTTTACCAGGATCACAACATTGTGGGGGCGTTCACCGCGGCCTCGCTTCTGGCCGGCATCGCATTGATCACGCTGGCCGTCAAAACCATTGCGGAATGGCGTCAGAGTCGGGTCTGAGGAGTTCTGATGACGATCGAAATCGACGGGATCAACAAGTCTTTCGGACAGTTCCAGGCGCTGCGCGACATCGACCTGACGATTCCTGATGGTCAGCTTACGGCGTTGCTGGGGCCATCCGGGTCCGGTAAGACGACGCTGCTGCGCAGCATTGCCGGGCTCGAGAATCCGGACCGGGGGCGCATTCTGTTCAGCGGCGAGGATGTGACCGGGCTGCATGTGCGTGAGCGGCGCGTCGGCTTCGTGTTCCAGCACTATGCGCTCTTCCGCCACATGACCGTATCCGAGAATGTGGCCTTCGGACTGAAGGTGATGCCGCGCCGGGAACGGCCCTCGAAACCGGAGATCCGCAGGCGGGTACGTGAGCTGCTGGAAATGGTCCAGCTCGATCACCTGGCCGGGCGTTATCCCGCCCAGCTCTCGGGTGGCCAGAAGCAGCGTATTGCTCTGGCAAGGGCCATGGCCAAGCGCCCCGAGATTCTTCTGCTGGATGAACCCTTCGGCGCGCTGGATGCGAAGGTCCGCAAGGAGCTCCGGCGGTGGCTGCGCTCGCTGCATGACGAGCTGCATTTCACCAGTGTGTTCGTCACCCATGACCAGGAAGAGGCGCTGGAGCTCTCTGACCAGGTCGTTGTGATGCGTCAGGGGAGTGTGGAGCAGGTGGATTCCCCGCTGGAGCTCTATTCGCAGCCGGACAGCCGCTTTGTGTTCAATTTTCTGGGGCAGGTCAACGCGCTTCCCGGTGCGATTTCCGGGGGCGTGCTGCGCCAGGGAGAGGCCTGGGTAAGGCTGCCCGAGAGCTGTGATGACGATGACGCGGAGCTCTACCTGCGCCCCCACGAAGTACGCCTGACGCAGGAGCCCTCACAGAACGCCCATCTGCCCTTCCGGATCGAGGCGATCAATGTGATCGGCGCCGAGGTGCGCGTCGAACTCAGGCCGGATGGCTGGGAATCCGAGGAACTCTGGGAAGTGGGTATCACCCACAGCGCGTTCAATGCCCGCCAGCCCGGGCGCGGCGACCGCTGCTACGCGGTGCCGGATGTGGGCCACCTGTTCTGCGATCACCTGAGTGAGCCGAAGACCCTGAGCTGGTATGACTCGGCCGGGTAGTTCATAGGTTCAGTACGATCTTGCCGACGTGTTGAGCGGAAGTCAGGTGGTTCAGGGCCTGCGCGTACGCCATCCCGTCGAACTCACGGTCGATGATCGGTGTGATTCCGTTGTGCTCAATGGCGATGCAGAGGTGCTCCAGTGTGCTGGTGGGCCCCGCCGCGATACCGCGCACCCTGGCGTGCGCCTGAAGGATCTGTAGCGGGTTGATCTGCCCCTGTTTCCCGCCCAGGTATCCGATCACATTGATCTGGCCGCCGACGGCCAGGGCTGATAGTGACTGCGCGAAGGTTCCGGGGCCGCCCACCTCGAGGATGTGATCGACCCCATGACCGTTCGTTGCAGCGGTGACCGCATCGGCCCAGTCCGGCGTGCTGTGGTAGTTGATGGTGGCTGTGGCTCCATGGTGGCGGGCGAGTGCGAGCTTGGCATCGCTTGAGGACAGGACAATGACCTGGGCGCCGTGCATCCGCGCGATCTGGAGGGCAAACATCGAGACACCGCCGGTGCCCTGCACCAGTACCCGATCCCCCGCCTGGATCCCGCCTTCAGTGACCAGCGCCTGCCAGGCGGTAACCCCGGCGCAGGGGAGGGTGGCAGCCTGGGCGAAATCAAGATGTGAAGGGGCTTTGACCAGACCCTGTTGTGGCAGAACCCGGTATTCGCTCAGCATGCCATCCAGTGGGCCGCCGAGTGTTTCCGCGTGCAGTGAGTCGGCCAGTGGCCCCGAGTGCCAGCCCTGCCAGAAACTGGCAATAACGGGGTCGCCGGCACGCAGGGCGCTGACACCCGGCCCTGTGTCCACAACCTCGCCGGCGCCATCGGAGAGCGGGACCAGGCCAGGCCCATAGACGGTGTGATACTGGCCATTGATGACCTCCCAGTCGCGGTAATTGAGCGATGCCGCCCTGATACGGATCAGCACCTCGCCATGGCCAGGTGCAGGGATGTCGCAGGTGTGGACTTCAAGGTTGTCCGTGCCGAATGATGACCCGAGGCGGATCTGTTTCATGGTGGTGGTTCCCGTGTCGTGAATGAATGGAGCGGTCATACAGGTTGTTGTGCCGCCTGCGCCACTGATCCAGCGTTTTCAGTACGCACGCTTCATGCCATTTTCCGGTTACCGGACTTCATCCGTGAAAACAGCGGATTGTGGGCAGTGATGCCGGCTCGGGAAACAGCCCGGTCTTCAGGCCTGAAAGGTCGGGGTTCGAAATGAAAGAGGGCATCGTTTGTGGGCGGATAATCTGAAAAGATCTATTGACGCCCGGCTGCGCATGAGTACAATACACAGCCGTTGTTGGGGGCAACACAGCTTCCGGCAGACAAAGCGGGAATAGCTCAGCTGGTAGAGCACCACCTTGCCAAGGTGGATGTCGCGAGTTCGAATCTCGTTTCCCGCTCCAGATTCCCCACAGAAGCCCGGCCCAGTGCCGGGCTTCTGTGTTTCCGGCCCTCCGCTGCGTTCACTGAGCTACACTGTGCGGAGAATTCCTTGCCCTTCGGAGGCTCCTATGGCGGGACTGCTCGATAACGTGGATCAGCGCACGCGCCTGGTCGGGCGCAACCGGCTGGAACTGCTGCTGTTCCGGCTCCATGGCCGCCAGCTGTTTGCGATCAATGTGTTCAAGGTCCGTGAAGTCATCCGCATGCCGAAACTCACTGCGATTCCGCAACGGCATCCGGTCGTGGAGGGTGTAACCCATCTTCGTGGTACCACGGTTCCGGTGATCAACCTGGGGGCGGCCATCGGCATGAAACCCCAGGAGGTCAGCGACGACGCAAGCCTGATCATCACCGAGTACAACCGCCGGACCCAGGCGTTTCTGATCGGCGGGGTCGAGCGGATCCTGAACATGAACTGGGAAGAGATTGAATCGCCGCCGAAAACCACGGGGCGGGGGCATTACCTGACCGCGATCACCCGCCACGACGACAAGCTGGTCGAGATCATTGATGTGGAAAAGGTGCTGTCCGAGATCGTGCCCTATACGACCTCGCTTTCCGAAGGGCTGGTGGATGAAGAGGTTGTGGCATCGGCCCGGGGCAAACGGATTCTGGTGGTCGATGATTCCCCGGTGGCGCTGAACCAGGCGCGTGATACCATCGAGCAGCTCGGGATCGAGGTGGTGACGGCGGGCAATGGGGCCGAGGGGCTCGCGCGGCTTCAGGCCATGGCCCAGAACGGCGGGATCGACCAGCTGTTGATGGTGATCACCGACGCTGAAATGCCCGAAATGGACGGTTACCGCCTGACCACCGAGATCCGTGAGGATTCACGGCTCAAGCATCTCCATGTGGCTCTGCACACCTCGCTGAGCGGGGATTTCAACCAGGCCATGGTGGACCGTGTGGGCTGTGACGACTTTCTTTCCAAGTTCCGCCCTGATGAACTGGCGGAGCTTGTCCAGAACTATCTGCGCAAGGTGTCTGACACTAATTCATGAGTACCGTTCTCACACTGGATTCCATCCAGCTCGCCTTTGGCATGCAACCCCTTCTGGACGGCGCGAACCTGCGCATTGAGCGTGGCGAACGCGTGGCGCTGCTCGGGCGTAACGGCGAAGGGAAATCCACACTGCTGCGCCTGGTGACCGGCGAGCTGGAGCCGGACGCCGGCGAGGTGTCCGTGCCCGAGGGCATGCGGGTGGCCGAGCTGCCCCAGGAGCTGCCCGAGAAGCGGGATCTGACCGCCTATCAGGTGGTGGCCCAGGCATTTCCGGAGACAGGGCGACTCCTGGAGCGGTTCAATGAACTTTCCATGACCGCCAGCAACGAGGATGACCTGCAGCAGATGCAGAAGGTCCAGGAACGGCTTGAGGCCCTGGACGGCTGGCTCTATGACCAGCGCATCCGCACGGTTCTGGAGCAGTACCGGATCAATCCGGAAGCGCGCCTGGATACGCTCTCGGGCGGCTGGCAGCGCCGTGTGCTGCTGGCAAAGGCCATGGTCACCGACCCCGATCTGCTGCTGCTGGACGAGCCCACCAACCATCTGGATGTGCCCGCCATCCAGTGGCTTGAAGGCGCGCTGGCCCAGTTCCAGGGGGCGGTTCTGTTCGTGAGTCACGACCGTGCCTTCATCCGGGCCATGGCCACCCGCATCATCGAGCTGGACCGCGGGGCACTGACGTCATGGCCGGGGAACTATGGCCAGTACCTGGACGCCAAGGACAAGGCGCTGGCGGATGAAGAGCGCCAGCGTGCGGAGTTTGACCGCAAGCTGGCCCAGGAGGAGCGCTGGATCCGTCAGGGTGTGAAGGCTCGCCGTACCCGCAACCAGGGCCGGGTGAAAGAGCTGGAGGCGATGCGGGCCGAGCGCCGCCAGCGCCGTGAACGCTCCGGCAAGGCGAAGATCGAGGTGGAGGATGCCGGGCGTTCCGGTAAGCTGATCGCCGAGGCCCAGCAGGCCGGCTTTGCCTGGAACGCGGAACAGCCGCTGATCCACAACCTGGATTTCATGCTGCTGCGGGGTGACAAGATCGGCGTGATCGGCGAGAACGGCTCGGGCAAGACAACGCTGCTCAAGCTCCTGCTCGGCGATCTCGAGCCCACCGAAGGCCAGATCCGCCGCGGCACGCGCCAGGAAGTGGCCTACTTCGACCAGCTGCGCGGCAAACTGGATCCGGAAAAGACCGCCTTCGAGAACCTCAGTGAGGGTCGTGAGACCGTTGAGGTGAATGGGCGCAGCCGTCATGTCATGGGCTATCTGCAGGATTTCCTGTTCACACCGGAGCGGGCACGCACCCAGGTGCGGATGCTGTCGGGTGGTGAGCGGGCGCGTCTGCTGCTGGCGAAGCTGTTCAGCCAGCCCGCCAACATTCTGGTGCTCGACGAGCCCACCAACGACCTGGACGTGGATACACTCGAGCTTCTCGAAGCCCAGCTGGTGGAGTTCAAGGGAACCGTGATCGTGATCAGCCACGACCGGGAGTTCCTCGACCATGTCGCCGGGAGCGTGCTGTTCCTGGACGGTCTTGGTGGTGTGCACGAGACCATTGGTGGCTTCAGTGACTGGCGCCGTGAGGGCGGTCAGTTCCCGGCGGAACAGCCCGCAGTATCCGGAAGTGGAAGCGGGCGCCGCAGCGACTCCGGTGCAGGGACAAGTCAGTCCTCGGGCAGTCGCGCGGCGCCAACATCGGGTTCCGGTTCAGGGTCTGGAGGGAATAAGCTCAGCTACAAATACAAGCTGGAACTGGAGCAGCTGCCACAGCGTATCCGGGACCTGGAGGCACGTATCGCGGAGCTGCACGAGCAGGTGTCGGAGCCGGATTTCTATCAGCAGGATAATGATACGGTTCAGAAGACGCTTGGCGAACTCTCGGAGCAGGAGTCCGAACTTGAGTCCGCCATGGAGCGCTGGGTGGAACTGGAGGAGATGGCCAGCGGCTGATCAGCCGCCGATGCGTACCGCCAGCACGTCGCAGGGTGAGCCGTGCAGCACGGAGTTCGCGGTGGAGCCCAGCAACAGCTGGATACCGTGACGGCCATGGCTGCCGATCACGATCAGGTCGCAACCCCGTTCCTCCGCCTGCCTGCGTACTTCCGATCCGGGTCGGCCAACCACCACGTGCCGGTTGTCGGGGCCAACGCCGTGCTCATCCCCATACGCATCCAGCTTGCTGCGCGCATTGTCCTCAAGCTGCTGCTGCAGGTCACTGAGATCCAGGGGCAGATCGCCGCCATAGGCGTAGCCCACGGGTTCCACCACATGCAGCAGATCCAGGGTTGCGGCGTTGCTCTCCGCCAGCCGCTTCGCCTTGCCCAGCACTTCCGGTGCCTCCTCGGTAAGGTCGATGGCAACCAGGATGCGTTGATAGTCACTCATGGTGGGTGCTCCTCCGTGGGTCTTCAGGCTGATTTGAGGCGTTCAATGGTCTGCTCCAGACTCTCGATGATGCTGGTGGAATAGCGGTTGATCACGAACGCCA
This sequence comes from Halovibrio salipaludis, assembly GCF_002286965.1. GTDB lineage: Bacteria > Pseudomonadota > Gammaproteobacteria > Pseudomonadales > Oleiphilaceae > Halospina > Halospina salipaludis. Next base: position 44,352 of record NZ_NSKD01000002.1, read on the forward strand.
CGTTCTGTTCATCATATTCGATGTAGGAGCCACGGATGAAGCGCCACTTGCTGTTGACGTCCGAAAGGGTGGCGTCGATCTGCTGGTTGTCCCCTACGCGCTTGCGGAGCTCCTCCAGGCTGTCCTCGAACTTCCGGGCCAGCTCGTCCAGTGATTGATCCGAATCGGCACCCTGGAAGACCTGGGACACGGACGATGAGGACCGTGCGGAGTAGCGTGTGACCATCAGGGCCATGGTGATGGAGGCTTCCCGGGCGAGCTCCAGGTCGGTAACGGTGGGGGTGGCTTCCTGGCCGGCCACCTGGTCATAGAGCTTTTCTGACAGCACGCTCAGGTTCTGCGCCTGGTTGGCCATGTCCGACAGAAGCCGCAGGTCAGGGTAACCAGAGCCGCGAACGTCCTCGATGTTGGTGTCCATCTGGTCCTCGAAGCTTGTATAGGCGCCGCGCAGATCCTCAAGTTCGGAGCCGGTGAGCGACTCGCCGGCCAGGTCGCCGATCTCGCCGAGCAGGGCGTCCGAGCGTTCCATGTTATCGTTGATCTCGGAAACCAGTTCCTCCTCCGGATCCATGCTGTAGTTGTAGTAGTCGTTCAGGGCCATGAAGTTGCGCAGACGGAAGCGGTGAATCCGGTCGAGCAGCTGCTCCGCCATGGCTTCGGTTTCGTTTTCCGCCTCGCTGCTGCCGTCCGCCTGCTGACTGTGGGCGGGCAGAGCGCCCAGCGCAAGAAGCGCCAGGGCAAGGAAGCTCGTCAGCAGACGTGTTCGAAGGGTGCCTGTCATCATGTCGGGTTGGTCTCCGCCTTTGTTGTCTGTGTTCTGGATTCTGGCCACAGTGTAGCAAGCTTTCACATTCTTCCAATCCGCGGGGCGGCGCATCTGGGGGCCATGTCGCAGGATGGCGGTGAATAAACAAATTGACAAACGCTCGGTTTTTTTTCATCGTTGGCGCCGGATTCAAACGACTGTATGAATTTGGATCGCGCTACGGCCAGCGACGTACCAATCACAACCTGGAGAACAGTTGATGATTTACGAAGGTAAAGCCATCACGGTTAAAGAGATCGAAGGCGGTTTTGCACAGCTCGACTTCGATCTGACGGGTGAGTCTGTCAATAAGTTCAATCAGCTCACCATCGGGGAGCTCGGCGAAGCGGCCGAGGCCCTCGAAAAGCAGAAGAAGCTCAAGGGTCTGGTGGTTACCAGCTCCAAGGACACCTTCATTGTGGGCGCGGACATCACGGAATTCACCGAGCTGTTCGCGGGCCCGGAAGAGGACCTCGTCAACAACAGCCTCAAGGCCAACCGGATCTTCAACAGCATTGAGGACCTTCCTTTCCCGACCGTGACCGCGATCAACGGTCAGGCACTGGGCGGCGGTTTCGAGATGTGCCTGTCCACGGACTTCCGTGTTATGGACGAGAAGGCGAAAGTCGGGCTGCCGGAAGTCAAGCTCGGCATCTTCCCCGGTTTCGGTGGGACAGTACGTCTCAGCCGCCTCATCGGTGCGGACAACGCCATCGAGTGGATCTGCATGGGTGGCGAGCAGAAAGCGGACAAGGCGCTCAAGGCGCACGCCGTGGATGCGGTGGTGAAGTCCGACCAGCTGGTGGATGCCGCCGTTGATATCCTGAAGGAAGCCAACAGCGGCAAGCTGGACTACCAGGCGCGTCGCGAGGAGAAGACCGGCAAGCTCAAGCTCAACTCCATGGAAAGCATGATGGTGTTTGAGACGTCCAAGGGCTATGTCGCCGGCCAGTCCGGTCCGAACTATCCGTCACCGGTGGAAGCGGTCAAGGTCATGCAGAAGCATGCCGGTATGACCCGTGACAAGGCGGTTGAGGTTGAGGCCAAAGGCTTCGCCAAGATGGCCAAGACCGGCACTGCGGCCTCCCTGGTCCAGATCTTCCTGAACGATCAGGATCTGAAGAAGAAGGCCAAGGACTACGAGAAGCAGGCCAACCAGGTGAAAATGGCGGCCGTTCTCGGTGCCGGCATCATGGGTGGTGGCATTGCCTACCAGAGCGCGCTCAAGGGCACGCCCATCATGATGAAGGACATCAACCGCGACGGCATCAAGCTGGGCCTGGACGAGGCCAAGAAGCAGCTGAGCAAGCGCGTTGAGAAGGGCAAGATGAGCGCCGACCAGATGGGCGATGTGCTCAACAACATCCACCCCACGCTGAACTATGGCGATTTCGGGGATGTGGATCTGGTGGTCGAGGCCGTGGTCGAGAACCCCAAGGTCAAGGATTCGGTACTGCGTGAGACCGAGGATGTGATCGGCGAGGACAAGATCCTGACCTCCAACACCTCCACCATCTCCATTGACCGCCTGGCGAAGAACCTCAAGCGCCCGGAGAACTTCTGCGGCATGCACTTCTTCAACCCGGTACACATGATGCCGCTGGTTGAGGTCATCCGTGGCGAAAAGACCAGTGACAAGGCGGTCGCGACTACCGTTGCCTACGCCCGTGCCATGGGCAAGAGCCCGATCGTGGTCAACGACTGCCCCGGCTTCCTGGTTAACCGGATCCTGTTCCCGTACTTCGGCGGCTTTGCACGCCTGGTACGCGACGGCGCCGACTTCCAGAAAGTTGACAAGGTGATGGAGAAGTTCGGCTGGCCCATGGGCCCGGCCTACCTGCTGGACGTGGTGGGCATGGACACCGCCAAGCACGCCAATGAGGTGATGGCTGAAGGCTTCCCGGACCGCATGAAGGATGAGCACAAGAGCGCCATCGATGTGATGTTCGAGAAGGACCGGCTGGGGCAGAAGTCGGACGTTGGTTTCTACCAGTACAAGCTGGACAAGAAAGGCAAGCAGCAGAAGGTTGTGGATGAGTCCACCTATGATCTGCTCAAGCCGGTTGTTCACAACAGCCAGGAGTTCACCGACGACGAGATCATCGAGCGCATGATGATCCCGCTGTGCATCGAGACCGTGCGGTGCCTGGAAGACAACATCGTGGGTACGGCCGCCGAGGCGGACATGGGGCTGGTCTATGGCATCGGCTTCCCGCCCTTCCGTGGTGGTGCGCTGCGCTATATCGACGACATTGGCCTGGACGCGTTCTGCCAGATGGCAGACAAGTACAAGGACCTGGGTCCGCTTTATCACCCGACCGATGGCATGCGTGAAATGGCCAAGGCCGGCAAAAAGTTCCATGGCTGATCGTTGAACAGATTTCCGAACGGAGAAAATCTATGAGCCTTAATCCGAGAGACGTTGTCATAGTCGATTGCGTGCGGACGCCGATGGGCCGTGCCAAGAATGGCTGTTTCCGCAATGTGCGCGCCGAGGACCTGTCCGCGGCGCTGGTTGAAGCACTGTTTGACCGCAATCCGAAACTGGACCCGAAGGAAGTTGAGGATGTCATCTGGGGCTGCGTGAACCAGACCAAAGAGCAGGGCCTGAACATCGCGCGCCAGATGTCGCTGATGACCCGCATTCCCCACGAGGCGGCGGCACAGACCGTAAACCGCCTGTGCGGCTCCTCCATGAGTGCGCTGCATACCGCCAGCCAGGCGGTCCAGACCGGGAACGGGGAAGTGTTCGTGATCGGTGGTGTCGAGCACATGGGTCACATTCCCATGGAGTCCGGCTTTGACCACAACCCGGCGTCCTCCAAGTATTCCGCCAAGGCGTCCAACATGATGGGCCTGACCGCGGAAATGCTGGCGAAGATGCATGGCATTACCCGGGAGCAGCAGGACCAGTTTGGTGCACGGTCCCACCAGCGTGCCTCACAGGCCCGTGAAAACGGCGGTTTCGATAATGAAATCGTGCCCGTTGAAGGTCACGACGAGAACGGTTACCGCAAGCTGATCGAGCAGGATGAGACCATCCGCCCGGAAACCACGGCGGAAGGGCTGTCCGAGCTCAAGCCGGCGTTTGATCCGAAGGATGGCACCGTCACCGCGGGCACCTCCTCCCAGCTGACCGACGGCGCTTCCAGCATGCTGGTAATGTCCTACGAGAAGGCCAAGGCACTGGGCCTCAAGCCCATCGCCAAGGTCCGTGCGACCGCTGTGGCGGGCGTGGATCCGGCCATCATGGGCTATGGTCCGGTTCCGGCTACCAAGAAGGCTCTCAAGCGGGCCGGTCTGAAGGTCGAGGACATCGACTTCTGGGAGCTGAACGAAGCCTTTGCCGGGCAGTCCCTGCCGGTACTGAAGGACCTCAAGCTGCTGGACGAGATGGACAGCAAGGTGAACCTGCACGGCGGCGCCATTGCACTCGGCCACCCGCTGGGCTGCTCCGGTTCACGCATCTCGACCACGCTGCTGAACGTCATGCAGCAGAACGAGGGTACCCTGGGTGTCGCCACCATGTGTGTCGGCCTGGGGCAGGGGACGGCCACCGTCTTCGAGCGGATCTGATCCGCTTCCAAGCCCTCTTGAGCCCGGCCACGCGCCGGGCTTTTTGTTTGTGGTCACTTGACCCGCCATGACCCAATCCCTATATATTGTCGCCACGTCCATGGTCGGCGCCATGGTCACCACACTGTTCTGAGGAAGATTTCGCTGTTATGGGTAAAAGTCTGGTAATCGTGGAGTCCCCCGCCAAGGCCAAGACCATCAATAAGTACCTTGGTGATGACTACATCGTGAAGTCCAGCGTGGGACATATCCGCGATCTTCCAGTGAGTGGTTCCGGCAACCGCAAAACGGACCCCAAGGAGCGTGCCCGCCAGGCTGCGGAGACACGCAAGATGGATCCCGAGACCAAGGCCCGCTACAAGCAGCAGAAGGCCCATGATCAGCTGATCCGTCGTATGGGCGTGGACCCGGAGAACGACTGGGAAGCCCATTACGAGATACTCCCCGGTAAGGAGAAGGTGGTCAGCGAACTGCAGCGGCTGGCGAACAACGCCGATGCGGTCTACCTGGCCACGGACCTTGACCGCGAGGGGGAGGCCATTGCCTGGCACCTGAAGGAGGCCATTGGCGGTGACGACGACAAGTACCGTCGTGTGGTGTTCAATGAGATCACCAAGCGTGCCATCCAGGGGGCCTTTTCCGAACCCACGGACGTGGACACTCACCGGGTTGAGGCACAGCAGGCACGCCGGTTCCTGGATCGTGTGGTGGGCTATATGGTCTCGCCGCTGCTGTGGAGCAAGATCGCGCGTGGTCTTTCCGCCGGTCGCGTCCAGTCCGTGGCGGTTCGGCTCATCGTCGAGCGCGAGCGTGAGATCCGTGCCTTTGTACCCGAGGAATACTGGGAGCTGGATACACTGCTGACACCGCCCGAACAGAAGAGTGTGGGCATTCCGTTCGAGGTGGCAAAGTATGGCGACAAGCCCTACAGGCCCACGAACGAGCAGCAGAGCAATGAGCATGTCGAGCGCCTGAGGGCCCTGGCGGAGGATGAGCAGGCCTTCCGCGTGGCCAAGCGCGAAGACAAGCCCACCAAATCCCGGCCCTCGGCCCCGTTCATCACCTCCACACTGCAGCAGGCGGCGAGTAACCGTCTCGGTTTCAGTGTGAAGAAGACCATGACGCTGGCCCAGCGCCTGTACGAGGCCGGCTACATTACCTACATGCGGACCGATTCCACCAACCTGAGCCAGGATGCGATCCAGTCCGCGCGTGGCTATATCCAGGCCAGCTTCGGTGATGAGTACCTGCCCGAGAAGCCGCGCTATTACACCTCCCGGGAGGGTGCCCAGGAAGCGCACGAGGCGATCCGGCCTTCCGACGTCAAGCGCCGGGCGCAGGATATCAGCGGTCTGGAGAAGGATGCTGAACGCCTGTACGACCTGATCTGGCGCCAGTTCGTGGCCTGCCAGATGACGGACGCCGAGTTCCTGAGCACATCCGTGACCGTGGTCGCAGGAGATTACCAGCTGAAGACCCGGGGCCGGATCATCCGGTTTGATGGTTTCCAGAAGGTGGCGCCGTCCTCCGGGAAGAAGGACCAGGACGTGGTGCTTCCGGATATTGCCGAAGGCGATCGCCTGATCCTGAGCGAACTCACGCCGAGCCAGCACTTTACCAAGCCGACACCACGCTACACCGAGGCGTCGCTGGTCAAGGAGCTTGAGAAGCGTGGGATCGGACGGCCCTCAACCTATGCCTCCATTATCTCGACCATCCAGGAGCGCGGCTATGTGCGCCTGGAGAACCGGCGTTTCTATGCGGAAAAGCTGGGGGACATTGTTACGGACCGGCTGCACGAATCCTTCTCCAACCTGCTGGATTACGATTTCACGGCACGCATGGAGGAGGAACTCGACGAGGTTGCCGAGGGCAGGGAGGACTGGAAACAGGTTCTCAATGAATTCTACGAGCGCTTCTCGAAGCAGCTCCAGCAGGCGGAGTCCACGGATGGTGGCATGCGCACCAATGCGCCCACGGACACGGACATCGAATGCCCGGACTGCGGCCGGCACATGCAGATCCGTGTCGCCAGCACCGGGGTTTTCCTTGGGTGCTCCGGTTACTCGCTGCCTCCCAAGGAGCGGTGCAAGAAGACCATCAACCTGATTCCCGGTGACGAGGCGGTCAGCGCGGATGAGGATGACGACGGCGAGGGCGAATCCCGCCTGCTGCGCGAGAAGCACCGTTGCCCGAAGTGCGGTACGGCCATGGACAGCTACCTGATCGATGAGAGCCGCAAGCTGCACGTGTGCGGTAACAGCCCCGACTGTGACGGCCAGGAACTGGAGTATGGCAGCTTCCGCATCAAGGGCTACGAGGGCCCGACGCTGGAATGCGACAAGTGTGGCAGCGAGATGCAGCTCAAGAGCGGGCGTTTCGGGAAGTACTTCGACTGCACCAACTCCGAGTGTAAGAACACCCGTAAGCTGCTGCGCAACGGCGAGCCGGCGCCCCCCAAGATGGACCCGATCCCGATGCCGGAGCTGCAGTGCCAGAAGGTGGACGACACCTATGTACTGAGGGATGGCGCCTCAGGCCTGTTCCTGGCCGCCAGCCAGTTCCCCAAGAACCGCGAGACGCGGCCGCCGCTGGTGAGCGAGATCAAGCCGCACGCGGCGGAGTTGGATCCCAAGTACGCCTACATACTGGATGCGCCCGAGCGCGACCCCGAGGGGAACCCGACAACGGTGCGCTACAGCCGTAAGACCAAGGAGCAGTATGTGGCGTCCGAAAAGGACGGTAAGGCGACCGGATGGCAGGCCTACTACCGCAACGGCCGGTGGGAGCCCCAGGAGAAGAAGAAATCCGGTGGTCAGGGCGGCAAGCGAAAGGCCAGTTGATGGTGCCGTAGGCGCCCGCTTGCGGGCGCTCGAGCGAAGCGCGGGCAAGTCCGCTCCTGCAGTAGGTCAGGAGTTTGCCCGCAACCGCTCCAGAAGCGCCGAGGTATCCCAGCGCCCACCGCCCAGGTTCTGCACGTCGGAGTAGAACTGGTCGACTAATGCGGCGACTGGCAGGCTGGCGCCATTGTTCCGCGCCTCCGCGATGCAGATGCCCAGATCCTTGCGCATCCAGTCCACTGCAAAGCCGTGGTTGTATTCCCCCTCGATCATGGTCTGGGCGCGGTTATCCATCTGCCAGGACTGGGCCGCACCGCCACTGATGGCCTGCACAACCGATGCCGGGTCAAGCCCCGCCTCCTCGGCGAAATGAAGCCCTTCCGAGAGCCCCTGCAGAAGACCCGCGACGGTGATCTGGTTCACCATCTTGGTGAGCTGGCCATGACCCGCTCCCCCCATGTAATGCACCGCCTTGCCGTAGCAGTTGAGCACGGGCAGGGCCCGGTCGAAGGCGCCACGCTCGCCACCGCACATGATGGTCAGTTGGGCGTTTTCGGCCCCCTTCTGGCCGCCGGAGACCGGCGCGTCCACCCAGCTGTGCCCGGCCTTGGCCGCCTCTTCCGCCAGTTCCCGGGTAACACTGGCTGACGCCGTGGTGTGGTCGATCAGAAGCGCGCCCTCAGGGACATTGGCGATGATGCCATGCTCGCCGGTGTAGAGCGCTCTCAGATCCGGGTCTGCTCCCACGCAGGTAACGACGGCATCCGCATCCATCACGGCCTGCGCAATACCTTCTGCGGTTTCGCCGGGGTAATCGCGGGCCCAGGCCCGTGCCTTTTCCCCCGTGCGGTTGTAGACCCGTACGCTGAACCCGTCATGCCGGGCCAGATGCCCGGCCATGGGAAAGCCCATGACCCCGAGTCCGATGAAAGCAATCTGCATGGGACGCTGCCTCCTCCTGTCTCCTGAAACGAGAAAACCCGCTCGGAAGCGGGTTTTCGGGGGTGCTGTTACTCGCTGGGATAGTCGCGCTTGGTATAGCCGCTGTAGAGCTGGCGCGGCCGCCCGATGCGGTAGTTGCCGCTGACCATCTCGTTCCAGTGGGAGAACCAGCCAATCGTGCGCGAGAGCGCGAAGATCACTGTGAACATCGAGGTCGGGATGCCGATGGCCTTGAGGATGATCCCGGAGTAGAAGTCGACGTTCGGGTAGAGCTTGCGCTCAATGAAGTACTCGTCTTCCAGCGCGATCTGCTCGAGACGCTGGGCAATGCGCAGCAGCGGATCGTTCTCAAGCCCCAGCTCCTGGAGTACCTCATGTGCGGTGTCGCGCATAACCCGGGCGCGCGGATCGAAGTTCTTGTAGACCCGGTGACCGAAGCCCATCAGGCGGAAGGGGTCGTCCTTGTCCTTGGCTCGCTCGACGCAACGTTCGACGTTGGATTCGTCGCCGATCTCGTTGAGCATGTTGAGGACCGCCTCATTGGCACCGCCGTGTGCCGGACCCCAGAGGGCCGCGATGCCCGCCGCAATGACCGCGAAGGGGTTGGCGCCGGTGGAGCCGGCCAGGCGGACGGTGGAGGTGGAAGCGTTCTGTTCGTGGTCCGCGTGCAGGATGAAGATCTTGTCCATGGCCTTGGCCAGGACCGGGTTCACCTTGTACTCCTCACAGGGCACGCCGAACATCATGTACAGGAAGTTCTCGGCATAGCCCAGATCGTTGCGCGGATACATGAAGGGCTGGCCGATGGAGTACTTGTAGCACATCGCCGCGATGGTCGGCATCTTGGCGATCAGCCGGTGGGCCGCCACTTCGCGTTCGTGTTCGTCGGTCAGGTCCATGGTGTCGTGGTAGAAGGCGGAGAGCGCCCCGACCACGCCGACCATGATGGCCATCGGGTGCGCGTCGCGGCGGAACCCGTTGAAGAAGTGGCTCATCTGGTCGTGGATCATGGTGTGGTTATTGACGGTGCGGCGGAAGCGTTCGTTTTCTTCGGCGGTGGGGAGTTCGCCGTGGAGCAGCAGGTAACAGACTTCGAGGTAATCCGCGTTGTTGGCCAGCTGCTCGATGGGGTAACCGCGATGCAGGAGAACCCCGTTCGCCCCGTCGATGAAGGTGATCTTCGATTCGCACGCGGCGGTGGAAACAAACCCGGGGTCGTAGGTGAACCAGCCTTCCGTGACCAGATTTCTCACATCAATCACATCAGGACCCTGTGTACCGGAATAGACCGGAAGTTCCAGGGTTCGGCCTCCGACCGAAAGCGTTGCTTTCTCGTTGGACATGGTGTTCTCCTGTCAGTTCAGCAAACCAGTGCTGGAGATGACGCACAGCGGACCCAAGTATCGCAGAAGATTGACCCGGACGTCACGGATCAGGCGTCGGGGTGGGCCAGTCGGCGGGGTCGCTTCTAACGCCTTCGCGGTTCGCGAAAATATAGGGCGATGTTACCAATTGTCAATCTGTCTGTTACCTGTGGGCCGCTGGAGCTCCTCTTGCCGGTTTGTAATCACCGGGGGCAGTCTCTATAATTCCAAGCCCGTAGACGGGAGCCCGCCAGAGACGGCGGTTCTAACCCGCCCGCTGATCAGAACAATGATCCACCAACACACTGTGCCCGGCTGTCGGGACCGACCGACACCGCCCGGCGCACCAGACAGGGGTCAGGAGCCGTGACGACCAAACGACCGGTTAACCTAGAAATCAGCACCATCCACTTTCCCATTCCCGCCATTGCCTCAATCCTGCACCGCATAAGCGGTATTGTGGCGTTCGTCGGGATTGCATTCCTTCTCTATGGCCTCGACCAGTCACTGGCCGGTGAGGCCGGGTTCGCTGCCGTGGCGGAGCTCATGGCGCACCCGCTGAGCAAGCTGGTGGTCTGGGGCACGCTGTCGGCGCTTGCCTACCACCTGGTGGCGGGGATCCGCCATCTGGTCATGGATATGGGCGTTGGGGAGACGCTTGAGGGCGGTCGACTCAGCACCAAGATCACCTTTGTGGTCTCCGCCGTACTGATTGTTCTGCTGGGAGTCTGGATATGGTAAAGAGTGTCACCAACCTCGGGCGCACTGGTGCCTATGACTGGCTGATGCAGCGTGTATCAGCCGTGGTGCTGGCGCTGTATACCCTGTTTCTTACGGGGTTTGTACTGGGGTCGTCCGATCTCGACTACGCACAGTGGGCCGGCCTGTTCGACCAGATGTGGATGCGCATCTTCAGCCTGCTGGCGCTGATCTCACTGGGTATCCACTCGTGGGTCGGTCTCTGGACGATCACTACCGATTACATCAAGCCGACAGCGCTGCGGTTTGTCATCCAGGCCGGCTGCGGGCTGATCATGTTTGTCTACCTCGTCTGGGGTGTCGAGATTCTCTGGGGGCTCTGAATCATGTCCAATCTTAGAACCATGTCGTTTGATGCACTTGTGATCGGTGGCGGCGGTTCCGGCCTGCGGGCCGCGCAGCAGCTGACCCAGTCCGGCATCAACACAGCATGCATCTCGAAAGTCTTTCCGACCCGGTCGCATACCGTCTCCGCCCAGGGTGGCATTACCTGTGCCATTGCCAGTGCGGATCCGAACGATGACTGGCGTTGGCACATGTATGACACCGTCAAGGGCTCCGACTACATCGGGGACCAGGAAGCCATCGAGTACATGTGTTCCGTCGGCCCGCGCGCCGTCTATGAGCTGGAGCACATGGGGCTGCCGTTCTCCCGTTTCGAGAACGGCCGTATCTACCAGCGGCCTTTCGGCGGTCAGTCCAAGGAATACGGCAAGGGCGGTCAGGCGGCGCGCACCTGCGCGGCAGCGGACCGTACCGGCCACGCACTGCTTCACACCCTCTACCAGGCGAACCTTCAGGGCGGTACCACCTTCCTGAATGAGTGGTATGCCGTGGACCTGGTGAAGAACCAGGATGGGCAGGTGGTGGGTGTCATCGCCATCGAGATGGAGACCGGCGAAGTCGTCTACATCAAGTCCAAGGCCACGGTACTGGCAACCGGTGGTGCCGGCCGCATCTACGCCTCCACCACCAATGCCCTGATCAATACCGGTGACGGTGTGGGCATGGCCCTGCGGGCCGGTATTCCAGTTCAGGATATGGAGATGTGGCAGTTCCACCCCACTGGTATCCATGGCGCGGGCACCCTGGTGACCGAGGGCTGCCGCGGTGAGGGCGGTTATCTGGTGAATTCGGAGGGCGAGCGCTTCATGGAACGCTATGCCCCGAACGCCAAGGATCTGGCCGGGCGTGATGTTGTGGCCCGGTCCATGGTTCTGGAGATTCTGGAAGGCCGTGGTTGTGGCCCCAACAAGGACCATGTCTACCTCAAGCTCGACCATCTCGGGGAGGAGACGCTGAACCTGCGCCTGCCGGGCATTCTGGAGCTCTCCCGGACCTTCGCGCACGCGGATCCGGTGAAGGAGCCGATTCCGGTGGTGCCGACCTGCCACTACATGATGGGCGGTCTGCCGACCAACATCGGCGGTCAGGTGATGACCCAGGACGCCAGTGGCAATGACCAGCCCATCGAAGGGCTCTTTGCCTGCGGCGAGGCGGCATCGGTATCCGTGCACGGTGCCAACCGCCTGGGTGGTAACTCCCTGCTGGACCTGGTGGTGTTCGGCCGTGCCGCGGGCCTGCAGATCGAAAAGCAGCTGCGCGAGGGCGGCGACGCCATGGAGGCGAGTGAAAGCGACATCGAGCGCGCCATGGCGCGTCTGGATCGCCTCAACAGCGGCGAGGGCACCGAGCGTGTCTACGATGTCAAGAAGGAACTCCAGGACACCATGCAGCTTTACTTCGGGGTTTTCCGCGATGGCGAACCCATGGAGAAAGGCCTCAGAATTCTGGATGAGATCGGCGAAAAGATCCGCAACACGAAACTCGAGGACACCAGCAACGCCTTCAACACCGCCCGTGTCGAAGCGCTGGAACTGGAGAACCTCTACGAGGTTGCGTATGCAACGGCGGTATCAGCCATTGAGCGGCGTGAAAGCCGTGGCGCCCACGCCCGGAACGACTACACCGAGCGTGATGATGAACAGTGGCTGAAGCACTCCATCTACTTCCCGCTTGAAAAGCGGTTGGGGCAGCGTGAGGTCAACTTTGCGCCGCGCTCGATGGATGCGTTCCCGCCGACAGTCCGGAAGTACTAATAAAGAGGTGTTGTGATGCTGGTCAGTCTCTATCGATACAATCCTGAAACGGACAATGTGCCGTACATGCAGGACGTCGAAGTTGAGCTTCCGGAAGGCAAGGATCTGATGGTTCTCGACGTGCTGCACATGATCAAGGAGGATGATGTCAGTGTGGCATTCCGTCGTTCCTGCCGTGAGGGCGTCTGCGGCTCGGACGGGATGAATATCAACGGCATGAACCGGCTGGCATGCGTCACGCCGGTGTCGGAAGTTGTTAAGAATAACAAGCTGGTACTGCGCCCACTGCCGGGGCTGCCCGTGGTACGGGACCTGGTGGTGGACATGTCGATCTTCTACCAGCAGTACGAGAGGATCCAGCCGTACCTGATCAATGATAATCCGGAGCCCGCCATCGAGCGCCTCCAGTCCCCCGAGGACCGGGAGAAACTCGACGGGCTCTATGAATGCATTCTCTGCGCCTGCTGCTCAACGGCCTGCCCGTCGTTCTGGTGGAACCCGGACAAGTTCGTTGGCCCTGCTGGGCTGCTGCAGGCGTATCGTTTTCTGGCGGATAGCCGTGACACGGCGACCGCGGAACGTCTCGATAATCTGGATGACCCGTTCAGCGTGTTCCGCTGCCGCGGAATCATGAACTGTGTGAGTGTCTGCCCCAAAGGACTGAACCCGACACGTGCAATCGGCCATATCCGTACTATGCTGATGCAGCGCACAACCTGATTATTGCGACACAGTTCACGCCAGAAGACGCTCAGGGCGGCCCGCAGGCCGCCCTTGGTTAATGCGCGTCACGGCAACACCGTGTCGCGCAGGGGCACGCGGCCGGAGCTCAAAAGGCCAGGGCCGCGTTTGCTGACACGAAGTCCAGTCAGAGGCGAGCGAGTGCCATGCATGAAAGCATAATGGAGCAGCTGTGGCGGACGTCCCACCTGCAGGGTGGGAATCTGGCTTACGTTGAGGATCTGTTCGAAACCTACCTCAAGGATCCCAACGGCGTTCCGGAAGAATGGCGGCGTTATTTTGACCAGCTTCCAGGAATACCAGGCGACCACAGACCCGATGTTCCACACCGAGAAATCCGAGATCAGTTCCGATACATTGCCCAGAATCAGCGCCGCTACTCTCCCACCCAGGGCGCTCCCTCTTCCATTTCCCAGGCCGAAGAAAAGCAGGTCCGCGTTCTCCAGCTGATCAATGCCTATCGCTTCCGTGGCCATCAGAATGCGGACCTGGATCCCCTGGGGCTGCTTAACCGGCCCAAAGTGAAGGATCTCGATTTCCGCTATCACGAGCTGGATGATGACGACCTGGAGGTGGAATACCAGACCGGGTCGCTGTTCTTCGGCTCCGAGCGGATGAAGCTGCGCGATATCATCGATGGGCTGGAGCGCACCTACTGCAGCACCGTGGGTGCCGAGTACATGCACATTGTGGATACCACGGTGAAGCGGTGGTTCCAGCACCGGCTCGAAAGCGTCAAGTCGCACCCGAACTATGAGACGAAAACCCGGCTGAACCTGCTGGAGCGGCTTAACGCCTCCGAAGGTCTGGAGAAGTATCTGGGGTCCAAGTACCCGGGGACCAAGCGGTTTGGTCTAGAGGGCGCGGAGTCGCTGACCCCCTGTGTCAGCGAACTCATCCAGCGGGCCGGCTCCTACGGGGCGCGCGAGATTGTCATTGGTATGGCCCACCGGGGGCGGCTGAACATCCTCGTCAACACCCTTGGCAAGAACCCCAGGGAGCTGTTTGACGAGTTTGATGGCAAGGTGACCATGGACGAGGGCTCCGGGGATGTGAAATACCATCAGGGCTTCTCCTCCAATGTGATGACCCCGGGTGGCGAGGTTCACCTGGCGCTGGCGTTCAATCCGTCGCACCTGGAGATCGTGACACCGGTAGTGAGCGGCTCGGTCCGTGCGCGCCAGGCACGCCGCGAGGATGAGACGGGGCAGCAGGTGCTGCCGATCGCGATTCACGGTGATGCGGCCTTCGCGGGGCAGGGCGTGGTCATGGAGAGCCTCCAGATGTCCCTCACCCGGGGCTTCGGCATTGGCGGCACCATCCACATCGTGGTCAACAACCAGATCGGGTTCACCACCAGCCACCGCTTCGACGCGCGTTCGACCGAGTACTGCACGGATGTGGCGAAGATGGTCCAGGCGCCGATCCTGCATGTGAACGGCGATGACCCGGAGGCTGTGCTCTATGTGACCCAGCTTGCCATGGATTACCGCAACGAGTTCGGTCAGGACGTGGTCATCGACCTGGTGTGCTACCGCCGGCGCGGCCACAACGAGGCGGACGAACCCTCCGCTACGCAGCCGCGGATGTACGAGAAGATCCGCAACCATCCGACCACCCGGGATCTCTACGTCAAACAGCTTGTGAGCGACAGCGTGATCCAGGAGCAGGACGCCAAGAAGCTGTTCGAGGAGTACCGCGATAAGCTGGACAACGGCGACCATGTGGTGGATGCCCTGGTCAAGGAACCCAATACCGATCTCTACGTGGACTGGACACCCTATCTGGGCCACGAATGGACGGCGCGGTGCAAGACCAGCGTGCCCATGAAGACCCTCCAGGCGTTGGGCCGCCGGATCTCGACGGTACCGGAAGGATTCACGGTGCAACGTCAGGTCAAGAAGATCATGGAGGACCGCGGCAAGATGACGCAGGGCGCGTTGCCGCTGAACTGGGGTTACGCGGAAACCATGGCGTACGCCACGCTGCTGAACGAGGGGCATCCAATCCGTTTCACCGGCCAGGATTCACGCCGGGGCACCTTCTCGCACCGCCATGCGGTTCTGCACAACCAGAAGGACGGCAGCGAATACGTGCCGCTTGAGCACGTCCGGGATGATCAGCCGCGCTTCGAGATCTACGACTCGCTGCTCTCCGAGGCGGCAGCAGTGGGCTTTGAATACGGTTATGCCACGACCACGCCCACGACGCTGACCATCTGGGAGGCGCAGTTCGGTGACTTCGTCAATGGCGCGCAGGTGGTCGTTGACCAGTTCATCACCAGTGGTGAGCACAAATGGGGCCGGCTCTGCGGGCTGACCCTGCTGCTTCCCCACGGCTATGAGGGGCAGGGCCCCGAGCACTCTTCAGCGCGGCTGGAGCGATTCCTGCAGCTTTCGGCGGAACACAACATCCAGGTCTGCGTGCCGACCACGCCTTCCCAGGTGTTCCACATGCTCCGCCGTCAGGTGAAGCGGCCTCTGCGTAAGCCGCTGATCGCGCTGACGCCCAAGAGCCTGCTGCGCCACAAGGAAGCGGTCTCCTCCCTGGATGATCTGTGTGAGGGAACCTTCCGCACGGTCCTGCCTCCCAAGGAGATGCCGGATCCGAAGAAGGTGAATCGCCTGATCATGTGCAGCGGCAAGGTCTATTACGACCTGCTTGAGAAGCAGCGTTCAGAGGGGATTGAAGATACGCTGGTCGTACGCATCGAGCAGCTGTATCCATTCCCCCACGATGACCTGGACGCGGTCCTGGCGCCCTATACCGGCATCCAGACCGCCGTCTGGTGCCAGGAGGAGCCCATGAACCAGGGTGCCTGGTATTCCAGCCAGCATCACATGCGGCATGCGCTGGATCGCACGAAGAAGAAGCCGAAACTGCAGTACGCAGGGCGTAAGGCGTCAGCAGCGCCAGCCTCCGGCTACCCCAGCGTACACGCCCAGGAACAGAAACAACTCGTTGAAGACGCATTTTCCGTCTGACGGGTACTGACAAGTAAGGAAGAGCAATGACAACAGACATCCAAGCTCCCGTTTTTCCCGAATCCGTCGCGGAAGGCACGATCGCTACCTGGCACAAGAAACCCGGCGAACAGTGCGAGCGGGATGAGCTGATCGTCGATATCGAGACTGACAAGGTGGTGCTCGAGGTGGTGGCGCCCGGCGACGGCGTCATCAAGGAGATCGTCAAGGACGAGGGCGATACCGTTGAGAGCGGCGAGGTGATCGGTAAGTTCGCGGAAGGCGAGTCCGGTTCCGCCGGTGGCGGTGAAGCGAAGGCGGAGTCAGAGGGCGGCGCCAGCGACGAATCCGCTGCCAAGGAAGAGCCGGCAGCCGAACAACCGGCCGCCTCCGATGACAAGGGCGAGGAAAGCGGTGAGGAGCCGTTGGTCAGCCCGGCCGCGAAGAAGATGGCGGAAGAAAAGGGCGTTGATCTGTCGAAGGTCGAGGCCACTGGCAAGGGCGGCCGCGTCCTGAAGGAAGACGTTCAGCGCGCTGCGGACCAGAAAGGCAGTGAACCGGCGCCCGCCGCGAAAAGCAGTGGCGGTGGAAGCCAGTCGGCCGCGCCCGAGGCACCGGCCGGCAGCATGCCGCAGGGCGAGCGCCCCGAGAAGCGCGTGCCCATGACCCGCATGCGCGCCAGCATCGCCAAGCGCCTGGTGGATGTGCAGCAGACCACGGCCATGCTCACCACCTTCAACGAGGTGAACATGCAGCCGATCATGGACATCCGTCAGCAGTACAAGGAGTCCTTCGAGAAGCGCCATGGCGTTAAACTCGGTTTTATGGGCTTTTTCGTGAAGGCGGCGACTGAAGCCCTCAAACGTTTCCCCGCGGTCAACGCCTCCATCGATGGCAACGAAATGGTCTATCACGGCTATCAGGATGTGGGCATCGCCGTTTCCACGGACCGGGGCCTGGTGGTACCGGTGCTGCGCGATGCGGATGCGCTCTCGGTCGCCGACGTGGAGCAGGGCATCAACACATTCGGCCAGAAGGCGCGGGACGGCAAGCTCACCATCGAGGAGATGACCGGTGGTACCTTCTCGATCACCAATGGCGGTATTTTCGGGTCGCTGATTTCGACGCCGATCCTGAACCCGCCACAGACGGCGATCCTTGGCATGCACAAGATCCAGGAGCGCCCCATGGCCGTCAACGGCGAGGTCAAGGTGCTGCCGATGATGTATCTGGCACTGTCCTACGACCATCGTATGATTGACGGTAAGGAAGCTGTGCAGTTTCTTGTGACGATCAAGGAGCTGCTCGAGGATCCGGCGCGGATTCTTCTGGACGTCTGACAACGAATCACTGAAAAGCAGGAATCACTATGTCCCAAGACTATGACGTCATCGTTATCGGCTCCGGCCCCGGCGGCTACGTGGCAGCGATCCGCGCCGGGCAGCAGGGAATGAACGTTGCCTGTGTCGAAGGCTGGAAGGACGACAAGGGCGACCAGGTGCTGGGCGGCACCTGCCTGAACGTGGGCTGTATTCCGTCCAAGTCACTGCTCGAGACCTCGCACAAGTACGAAGAGGCGAAGCACGGTTTCGAGAAGCAGGGTCTGAAGATCAAGGAGCTCGATGTCGACATCGAGCAGATGATGAAGAACAAGAACGAGATCGTCGGTAACCTTACCGGCGGTATCGCGGGGTTGTTCAAGTCCAATGGTGTGACCTCCATCCATGGCTGGGGCCGTGTGCTCAACAGCAAGCAGGTGGAAGTAACCGACCTCAAGGGCAACAAGAGCACCTACGGGGCGAAGAACATCATCATCGCCACCGGTTCCCGGCCGATCGAGATTCCGCCGGCGCCGATGAAGGAAGGCAAGATCGTCGACAGCGAGGGCGCGCTGGAGTTTGATGAGGTGCCCAAGCGTGTGGGCGTGATTGGTGCCGGTGTCATCGGCCTCGAGCTCGGCAGCGTCTGGAACCGTCTCGGGTCCGAGGTCACCATGCTGGAAGCCCAGGATACCTTCCTGGCGGGCGTGGATCAGGCCATCGCCAAGGATGCCCACAAGAGCTTCAAGAAGCAGGGCCTGGACATCCGCCTCAAGTGCCGGGTGACCAAGACCGAGGTGAAACGCAACCTGGTCTACGTCACCTATGAGGACGGTGACGGCAACGAGCAGCAGATCAAGTGCGACAAGCTCATCGTTGCCGTTGGCCGCACCCCGAACACGGAAAAGCTGTTCTCGTCCGACTCCGGCGTGGATCTGGACGAGCGCGGCTTCGTGGCCGTGGACGACGAGTGCCAGACCAATGTGCCCGGCATCTACGCGATTGGCGATGTGGTGCGCGGCCCGATGCTGGCTCACAAGGCCTCGGAAGAGGGCTTGATGGTGGTTGACCGGATCGCGGGCTATGCGACCGAAGTCAACTATGACTGCATTCCCAACGTGGTCTACACCCACCCGGAGCTGGCCTGGGTCGGCAAGACCGAGGAAGAGCTCAAGGCCGAGGGTGAGCCCTATAAGGTCGGTGCCTTCCCCTTTGCGGCGAACGGCCGGGCCATGGCTGCCAACGCAACCGAAGGCCAGGTGCGGATCATCGCCCACGAGGAGACCGACCGGATACTGGGTATGCACGTTGTCGGACCCCAGGCCTCCGAGATCATTGCCCAGGGCGTGATCGCGATGGAGTTCGGCTCCAGCGCCGAGGACCTGGCCCTGACCTGCTTTGCGCATCCGACGCTGTCCGAATCCGTCCATGAGGCGGCACTGGGTGTGGACGGCATGGCGATTCACAAGGCAAATCGGCGCCGGAAGAAATGACCGGCGCAATCTCCAACACAACAGGTTGTGATCTATGAATCTGCACGAATATCAGAGCAAACAGCTCTTTGGGGAGTACGGCCTGCCCGTCTCCGAGGGCGTGGCCTGTTCCAACGCTGACGAAGCGGTGGCGGCTGCCGATAAGATCGGCGGCGACGGCTGGGTGGTCAAGGCCCAGGTACACGCCGGTGGCCGCGGCAAGGCCGGCGGGGTGAAGCTGGCCAAGTCGAAGGACGAGATCCGCGCCTTTGCCGACCAGTGGCTGGGTGAACGCCTGGTGACCTTCCAGACGGATGAGAAGGGCCAGCCGGTCAACCGGATCCTTGTCGAGTCCCTGACCGACATCAATCAGGAGCTCTATCTGGGCGCGGTCGTGGATCGCGGCTCCCGCCGGATCGTCTTCATGGCCTCCACCGAGGGTGGTGTCGAGATCGAGAAGGTCGCCGAGGAAACCCCGGAAAAGATCCTCAAGGCAACGGTTGACCCGCTGGTGGGCGCGCAACCCTATCAGGCGCGTGAGCTGGCTTTCGGGCTGGGCCTTCAGGGTGACCAGATCAAGCAGTTCACGAAGATCTTCCTGGGGCTGGCGAAGCTGTTCGAGGACAAGGATCTGGCGCTGATCGAGATCAACCCGCTGGTGATCACCGACCAGGGCAACCTGCACTGCCTGGACGCCAAGGTGGGCGCGGACGACAACGCCATGTACCGCCAGAAGCAGCTTGCCGAGATGCGCGACCTCTCCCAGGAGGACGAACGCGAAGCGCATGCGGCCGAGTGGGACCTCAACTATGTGGCGCTCGACGGCAACATTGGCTGCATGGTCAACGGCGCCGGTCTCGCCATGGGCACCATGGACATCATCAAGCACCACGGTGGCCAGCCGGCCAACTTCCTGGATGTCGGCGGTGGCGCCACCAAGGAGCGCGTGGCCGAGGCGTTCAAGATCATCCTTTCCGATGACACCGTGAAGGCCGTTCTGGTCAACATCTTCGGTGGTATCGTGCGGTGCGACATGATCGCCGAGGGCATCATGGGTGCGGTTGAAGAGGTGGGCGTTACGGTCCCCGTGGTGGTCCGCCTTGAGGGCAACAACGCCGAGAACGGACGCCAGAAGCTGGCGGACAGCGGCCTGAACATCATCGCGGCAAGCAGTCTGACCCAAGCCGCCGAAAAAGTCGTTGCCGCAGCCGGAGGTGAAGCATGAGTGTACTGGTGAACAAGGAAACAAAGGTGATCTGCCAGGGCTTCACCGGGGCCCAGGGGACCTTTCACAGCGAACAGGCGCTGGAATACGGTACCAATCTGGTCGGCGGCGTGAGCCCGGGCAAGGGCGGCACCGAGCACCTGGGGCTGCCCGTTTTCAATACCGTGCGTGAGGCGGTCCAGAAGACCGGCGCGACCGCGACTGTGATCTACGTGCCCGCAGCCTTCTGCAAGGATGCGGTGGTTGAGGCGGCGGACGCCGGCATTGAGCTGGTGGTGTGCATCACCGAGGGCATTCCGACGCTGGACATGCTCTATGTGAAGGAATACGTGGACCGCAAGGGCGTGCGCATGATCGGCCCGAACTGCCCCGGTGTCATCACTCCGGAGCAGTCCAAGATCGGCATCATGCCCGGCTACATCCACAAGCCCGGCAAGGTCGGCATCATCTCCCGCTCCGGCACCCTGACCTACGAGGCGGTGAAGCAGACCACGGACTACGGTTTCGGTCAGTCCACCTGTGTGGGCATCGGCGGCGACCCGATCCCCGGCTCCAACTTCATCGACATGCTTGAGCTGTTCGAGAAGGACCCGGAAACCGAGGCCATCGTCATGATCGGTGAGATCGGCGGTACTGCTGAGGAAGAGGCGGCTGCCTACATCAAGGAGAACGTGAGCAAGCCGGTGGTTTCCTACATCGCAGGCGTGACCGCGCCTCCCGGTAAGCGGATGGGCCATGCCGGCGCCATCATTGCCGGCGGCAAGGGCACCGCGGACGAGAAGTTCAGCGCGCTGCATGATGCGGGTGTGCACACGGTGCGCAGCCTCGCCGACATCGGCAAGGCCATCAAGGAGGCGACGGGCTGGTAAAACGCCTGATCCATACGCCTCTGGAAAGCCGACCTCCGGGTCGGCTTTTTTCGTTGATTAACCCATACCCGTTTCGTGCGTATAATCGCGCTAGACCCTGAACCAATGAGGAGACCGGTTTGACCTCCGTTGAACCCCAGCAACGCATTCTTTCCGGCATGCGGCCTTCGGGCCGGCTGCACCTGGGCCACTATCACGGTGTCCTGGCCAATTGGGCCCAGCTCCAGCATGAGTACGAGTGCTTCTTCTTTGTGGCGGACTGGCATGCGCTGACCACCATGTACGAGGATCCCTTCTCCATTGAGGAGAACATCTGGGACATGGTGATCGACTGGCTGGCGGCGGGCGTCAATCCGGGCTCCTCGACACTGTTCATACAGTCACAGGTGCCGGAGCACGCGGAGCTGCACCTGCTGCTGTCGATGATTACGCCGCTTGGCTGGCTGGAACGGGTGCCGACCTTCAAGGATCAGCAGGAAAAGCTGAAGGAGAAGGATCTCTCCACCTACGGGTTTCTGGGGTATCCGCTGCTGCAGAGCGCGGACATCCTGATGTACCGGGCGGGGCAGGTACCCGTGGGCGCCGACCAGGTTTCCCACGTGGAGATCACGCGCGAAGTGGCGCGGCGGTTCAACCACCTGTATGGGCGTGATCCGGGCTTTGAGGAACAGGCCGAGGCGGCCATCGCCAAGATGGGCAAGAAGAACGCCAAGCTCTACCGCAGCCTGCGCCGTCGCTTCCTGGAGCAGGGCGATGAGGAGGCGCTGGAAACGGCCCGGGCGCTGCTCAAGGAGCAGCAGAACATTTCGATCGGGGATCGCGAGCGGCTCTACGGCTACATCGAGGGCGGCGGCAAGGTGATCCTCCCGGAACCCCAGGAGCTTCTGACGCCCGAGGCACGTCTGCCGGGGACGGATGGACAGAAGATGTCCAAGTCCTACGGCAACACCATCTTCATGCGCGAGGAGCCGGATTCGGTCAGCCAGAAGATCCGGACCATGCAGACGGATCCGGCGCGGGTGCGGCGCAGCGATCCCGGGGACCCGGAAAAGTGCCCGGTCTGGGACCTGCACAAGATCTATTCCGACGACAGCACCCGTGAATGGGTCTGGAACGGCTGCCGCAACGCGGGCATCGGCTGTATCGATTGCAAGAAACCGCTTGAAGAGAAGGTGATCGAGGAGCAGAAAGGCTTCCGGGAACGCGGCCGTGAATACGAGAACAACCCGGACCTGGTGCGCTCAATCCTGGACGAGGGCCGTGAGCAGGCGCGCGATGCCGCACGGGATACCCTGCAGGAAGTGCGGCGCGTTATGGGGCTGGAATACCGTCGATGACCACGGAAGCGGAAACCGGCACCGAGGGGGAGCAGGCCTCGCCCGATCGGGAGGCGCTGGCCCGGGTGGCCGGCGAGCCGGTCCACGATCTGCCCCAGGATCTCTACATCCCGCCGGATGCACTGGAGGTCTTCCTGGACGCCTTCGAGGGTCCTCTGGACCTTCTGCTGTATCTGATCCGGCGGCAGAACATGGACATCCTGGACGTGGATGTCAGCGCGATCACCGATCAGTACATCGATTACATCGCGCTCATGGAGGCGATGCGGTTTGAGCTGGCGGCGGAGTACCTGGTGATGGCGGCCACCCTGGCCGAGATCAAGTCCCGGATGCTGCTGCCCCGTCAGACCGAGGAGGAGGAAGAGGAGCACGACCCGAGGGCCGAGCTCATCCGCCGCCTCCAGGAGTACGAACGCTACAAGATGGCGGCGGAGGACATTGATGCGCTGCCACGGCGGGATCGGGACTTCCACCTGGCGGGCGCGGAGCCGCCGGCCATGCCCGAGCGCCAGGTCCACCCGGATGTGAGCCTGCGGGAGATGCTGCTGGCGCTGAGAGGGGTGCTGGAGCGGGCGGATCTGTACGAACACCACCAGGTCGAACGCGAGCAGCTGTCCACCCGGGAGCGGATGGCCAGTATCCTGGATCAGTTGTCGGGCGACAGCTTTGTGCGCTTTGAGACGCTGTTTTCACCGGAAGAGGGCAGGCTCGGTGTGGTCGTGAGCTTTATTGCCACCCTGGAGCTGATGCGTGAGCAGCTGGTGGAGGTGGTTCAGTCCGAGCCGCTGGCGCCACTGCATATCCGTGCAAGAGGGAGTGCCTGATGGACGAGGAGAGCATCGACCAGGTTCAGCGCATTGTCGAAGGCGCGCTCATGGCGGCCGGCAAGCCGCTCAGTGTGGATCAGTTGCAGGCCCTGTTCGACGAACATGAGCAGCCCACGCGCACGGTGCTGGAACACGTGCTCTCACTGATCGAGCATGCCTGTGAGGGGCGGGGATTTGAGCTCAGGAAGGTCGCTTCCGGCTGGCGCTTCCAGGTGCGGGAATCGCTCTCGCCCTGGGTGAGCCGTCTCTGGGAGGAGAAGCCCCAGCGCTATTCGCGCGCCCTGCTGGAGACGCTGGCGCTGATCGCCTATCGCCAGCCCGTCACCCGGGGCGACATTGAGGAGGTGCGCGGGGTTACGGTGAATACCAACATCATCCGGACCCTGCTGGACCGGGAATGGATCCGGGTGGTGGGTCAGCGTGATGTGCCGGGCCGCCCGTCGATGTACGCTACGACGAAACAGTTCCTGGATTACTTCAACCTGCAGTCACTGGACGAACTGCCCAGCCTTGCGGAGGTCCGTGATCTCGAGACCATCAGCCGCGAGGTGGAAGACCGGCTTCAGGAAGAGCTGGCACTGGACGAATCCAACGGCAATTCCCAAGAGGATGCGGAGACGAATGAATGAGTGATTCCGGTCACACCCCAAGCGAGACCGGCGAGCGTCTCCAGAAGCTGCTGGCGCGTGCCGGCCTGGGGTCAAGGCGGGCCATCGAGGGCTGGATCAGCCAGGGGCGCGTGCAGATCAATGGCGAGGTGGCCCAGCTGGGCGCCCGGGCTACCGCCCAGGATGAGGTTCTTGTGGACGGGCGCAGCGTGGACCTTGGCGCGGCGGCCTCACCCACCAGGCGGGTCATCGTTTACAACAAGCCCGAAGGCGAGGTAACCACCCGGGATGACCCGGAGGGACGGCCCACGGTCTTCGATCGCCTGCCGCGGCTCACCGGGGAACGCTGGATCGCGGTGGGACGTCTGGACATTTCCACCAGCGGGCTTCTGCTGTTCACCACTGACGGGGAACTGGCCAACCGTCTGATGCACCC
Source organism: Halovibrio salipaludis (assembly GCF_002286965.1). Classification (GTDB taxonomy): domain Bacteria; phylum Pseudomonadota; class Gammaproteobacteria; order Pseudomonadales; family Oleiphilaceae; genus Halospina; species Halospina salipaludis. The sequence continues at coordinate 68,534 of NZ_NSKD01000002.1, forward strand.
CTCCTGGCAGGTGGACCGTGAGTACGCTGTGCGTATTTTCGGCCAAGTGGACGATGATATGGCCGAACGTCTGGTCAGCGGCGTAACGCTCGAGGATGGCGAGGCCCGCTTCACGGATCTCGTGTACTGGGGCGGGACCGGTCACAACCACTGGTACTACGTGGCCATCATGGAGGGGCGTAACCGTGAGGTGCGGCGTCTCTGGGAATCCCAGGGGGTGCAGGTGTCACGGCTCAAGCGCGTTCGCCATGGTCCGATCTTTCTGCCCAGCCGGCTGAGTGCCGGGCGCTGGGAGGAGCTTGAGCAGGCGGATGTGGATACGCTCAGTGATTCCGTCGGGCTTGATCGGGTGCCCGTCAAATCTCCGACACCCACGGAAAAGCACCAGCTGCGCCGCCTCAAGCGCAAGCGCCCGTCCAGACCCGACGAACGGAAGTCGGCAAAGCCCGCGGAGAAAGGGCGTGGCGGCGCCAAAGGCCGCCAGGGAAAGGGGCGCGGCTCTAGACGCTGACGGCGTTCTCCACGCTGTCGGTGCCATCACCGGCGATCCGGACCCTGTCGCGGCCGCTGTTCTTGGCCGCGTACAGGGCCCTGTCCGCAGCCTGCAGCAGGTCGTCCACGCTCTCGTTTTCATCCAGTGTGGCGATCCCGATGGAGGCGGTGATGGACAGGGCCCTCTCAGCGTAATGCATGGGCTGTTCCCGGAACGCCCGGCGCAGCCGTTCCGCCACCAGATAGGCGGCTTCCTGGGCCGTATGGGGCAGTACAACGGCAAATTCCTCGCCACCATAGCGGAATCCCTGGTCGCAGGAGCGGATCTGGGCTTCGATCCGTTCACCGACCAGTCCGAGGATCTCATCGCCGGCCGCGTGGCCGAGGGTGTCATTGATCTGCTTGAAATGATCCAGGTCCACCAGCAGCAGGCTCAGTGGCTGGTCGTAGCGGCGGGCCTGCTCCACGTGGTTGTCCAGCGTTTCATCCAGGGCGCGGCGGTTGCCCATGCCGGTGAGACCGTCGGTCATGGCGGATTCCAGGGCTTCCTGGTAGCGCCAGCCGTTGCGCAGGGGTTGGATAAGCACGCCGATGGCCTGCTCAATGAACATCAGTTCGTCATCGCGGAAGCGCTCCCGGCGGTCCAGCCGGAGCGAGCCCAGCTCCTGGCCGCGCAGGGACAGGTTGTAGCAGCAGTGATGGGGGCCGCCTGAGCCCAGCAGGTAACCGAAATCCCCGCCGCTGCGCGAGCGCCGATAGGCCAGGGCGGCGAAGGGGACCACCTGGTTGAGCTCTTCGGCGAATATATCCAGCATTGCATTGAGGTCCAGCGTCTGGTGCAGGCGACTGCACAGGACGGTAAGCCGGTTGCTGTTATCCTGCCATTCATCGATGATCCGCACGTTCTCAGCGGCATCACGGGCCTGCTTCAGGTCAATGGGGCGGGCGTTGCCGGTTACCTTCTTCATGCCTTACTCCGGTTCCTGATATCTGACAGGCCGTCATAAGCGAAATCCGTGCCGGGATCCCATAAAGCCCTGAAAACAGATATCTGGAGCGCTTCCGGGGAGTTTCTGGCGTTGACACTGGCCGTTGTGGCAAAAAAATGACGGCAGGTTGTGGCCGCGTGTCCCATTGTCGGGCTGTTGTGATATGATCCTCACGCTCATACAGGGAAGGGGTAGGTAGCCCACTATGCAATTCCAGGCGCCGGAAAGTCTCTCCGAACAGATTGCCCAGCATATCGGGCGCCAGATCATCACGGGTGCTCTGCGCCCCGGTGAACGCATCCAGGAGCTCAAGGTCGCCGGGGAGCTGGACGTCAGCCGCGGTTCGGTGCGCGAGGCACTGCTGATTCTGGAGCGCCGGCACCTCATCCGCATCTACCCGCGCAAGGGAGCTGTTGTGTCCGGCATGACGCCGGAACTGGTGAACAGCCTCTATGACATCTACCTGAATCTGCTCGAGATGCTTGCCGACCGTTTCATGGCCCAGCGCACGGAAAGCGATGAGCAGCCGCTGCTCCAGGCCATTCGTCAGCTGTGCCGACGCCTCAGTGGTGACCCGGCGGAGGTTGGTGAGGTGATCGACGGTGGACTGGAAGTGATGCGCCGTTGCTACCCCGTGGTGGCCAATCCCTATCTGGAAGAAACACTGGAGAACTTCCGGCCCGCGATCAGCCGCACCTATTACCTGGTGCTGGCGAATGATCCGGGGGAAATGCAGGTTTCGAGAACCTATTTCCAGCGCATTGCGGATCGCGTCGAGGCGGATGATCACGCGGGGGTCACCGAGGTGATCCGGGCCTTCGGGGAGCACCAGCGTGAAGTGGCTCTCCAGGCGCTGGCCCGGGATGAATCGCTCACCGTCGAACCCGCCAGCTGAGCCGGTCGACCATGCGCCTGAAGTCCATCAAGCTCGCCGGCTTCAAATCCTTTGTTGAACCCACCACGGTTCCCTTCCCCTCGAACATGACGGCGGTGGTGGGGCCGAATGGCTGCGGCAAGTCCAATATCATCGACGCTGTCCGCTGGGTCATGGGCGAGAGCTCGGCCAAGTACCTCCGTGGCGAGGCCATGAGCGACGTCATATTCAACGGCTCAACCAGCCGCAAGCCCGTGGGCCAGGCCTCCATCGAGCTGGTGTTCGACAACAGCGATGGCACCGCCCCCGGCGAATACGGCCGTTTCAACGAGATCTCCGTCAAGCGCCGGGTCACGCGCGAAGGCCAGTCCGACTATTTCATGAACGGCGCCAAGTGTCGGCGCCGGGACATTACCGACCTGTTCCTGGGGACCGGCCTTGGGCCGCGCAGCTACGCCATCATTGAGCAGGGCATGATTTCGCGCCTGATCGAGGCCAAGCCCGAGGAACTGCGCCACTACATTGAGGAAGCGGCCGGGATCTCGCGTTACAAGGAGCGCCGGCGCGAGACCGAGAACCGCATGCGCCGGACCCAGGAGAATATCGACCGCCTGACCGACCTGCGGGATGAGCTTGACCGCCAGCTCCAGCACCTTGAGAAGCAGGCGGAAGCCGCCGAGAAATACCGGGCCCTGAAGCAGGAGGAGCGCGAAAAGCAGGCGGAGCTGGCGGTGCTGCGCTGGCGTGATCTGGATGCGTCACTGCAGGAGCATCGCAGGGCGATCAGCGAGGCTGAAACCGCCCAGGAAAAGGTGGTAACGGAACGCACCTCGCTGGAATCCGAACTGGAGTCCCTGCGCCAGGAACACAGTGACCGCAGCGAGCGCTTCAACCAGGCCCAGGGCCGTTACTACGAGGCCGGTGCCGAGATCGCGCGTGTCGAGCAGAATCTGGAGAACCAGAAACGCAATGCCCGCCAGGCCGCTGATGACCTGGAACAGGCCCTGGCCAGCCGCAAGGAAGTGGCCAGGGAACTGGAGCAGGATCAGGAGCGGCTGGATTCGGTGGCCACGGAACTGTCGAACGTGGAGCCGGAGCTGGAAAACGCCGAGGCGAAGGCCGAAGAGTACGGTGAACGGCTGGCCGAGGCGGAGAGCCGGATGCAGGACTGGCAGCAGCGCTGGGAGGACTTCAGCCAGCGTTCCGCGGACGACCGCCAGCAGGCGGAAGTGGGCCAGTCCCGGATCAAGGCCAGCGAGGACGCGCTGCTGAAACTGCGTGAGCGCCGCCAGCGGCTGGAGGAAGAGCGCGCGGCCCTGGATCACGACGACCGCTCTGGCGAGGAAGCCACGCTCGAGAACGAACGTGAGGAACAACAGGCCCGGGTTGAAGAGGCCCGGGAGCGGGTGGAAACCCACACCGAACAGCTGGAGCGGGATCGCGAGGCGATTGAGCAGCTGGAGCCGGAACTCAACGAGAAGCGCGGCCGCCTGCAGGCACTGAACGGGCGTCTGGCCTCCGAACAGGCGCTTCTGGAAGGGCAGCTGGGCGACAGTGATGAACGCCGCAGGGAGTGGATCAGCCAGCAGGGCTGGGACCAGGCCCGGCGGCTGGCCCAGACACTGGAGGTGAGCGAAGGCTGGGAAAAAGCGGTGGAGGCCGTACTTGGCCCACTGGCGCAGGCGCTGGTCCTGAACCCGGATGATTACGACGACACTGTGCTCACGCAGGCCCCATCGGGACTGACCATTGTGCACGCTTCCGGCACAGGCGCGGATGCCGGGCCGGGGACGCTGTTGGCGGAGGTCGGCCGTGGCGGGAGTGTTGCCGGTTGGCTGGATCGCGTCTGGTGCGCAAACGATCTCAATGATGCGCTGGCCCGTCGTGGCGCCCTGGCGGAAGGTGAATCCCTGGTCACCCCAGGCGGGGTCTGGGTGGGCCCTGAATGGCTGCGCCTCCCGGATGAGGGTGACGATGACACCGGTATCATCGAGCGCCAGAAGCGGATTGAGGCGCTCGAAGAGGAATCCGCCTCACTGCAGGAAGCGGTGACCGAGGGGGAAGAACGGCTGCAGCAGTTGCGGGCCTCGCGTGATGAGACCGAGGCGGCGCTGGAGGAGGCCCGTGCGGCCCTGAGCGAGGCGCGCGAATCCCTGTCCGCCACGGAATCCCGGCTCGAGGCCTTTCGGGCCCGTATGGAGCAGGTGCGTGAGCGGGCACGGCGGATCAGCGAGGACCTGGCGGATCTGGACGCCCAGGAAGCGGATGAGAATGAGCGGCTGGAAGAGGCCCGCGCCAGCTGGCAGGAAGCCATGGACCGCATGAATGAAAACGCGGACTGGAAGGAATCGCTGCTCAGCGAACGTGATGACCTGCGCACGAAGCTTGATGACGAGCGCCAGCAGGCCCGTCATGCCCGGGACCACCATCACCAGCTCCAGCTGCAGGTGCAGGACCTGAAGAACCGCAAGGAAGCCCTGGAGCAGACCCTGGAGCGCATGAAGAGCCAGCAGGGCCGGCTGGACGAGCGCATCGAGGTGCAGCGGGAGACCCGTGAGAATGCCGAGGCGCCGATCCAGGATCTGGAAATGGAACTGGAAGGGTTGCTTGAGCGGCGCGTGCAGGAGGAAGAGAAGCTCAACGAGGCGCGCGAAGCACTCGACGCCATTGATGAGCAGGTCCGGGACCGGGAGCAGCGCCGCGGCCAGGTGGAGCAGGATGTCCAGCAGGCCCGTGAGAAGCTGGAGAAGCTGCGCATGGACGCCCAGGCCATTGAGCTCCAGGCCGGTCAGTACCTGGAGCAGCTGGAGGAGCTCGAGGTCAGTCTTGAGGATGTGCGGGCGGGGCTTCCGGAGGACGCCACCGCCGAGGCCTGGCAGCAGGAGCTGACCCGCATCGGCAACCGCATCCAGCGCCTGGGCGCCATCAACCTGGCCGCCATCGATGAATACCGGGTGGCCAGCGAGCGCAAGACCTATCTGGATGAGCAGGATCAGGACCTGCAGGAGGCCCTGGAATCACTGGAATCCGCCATCCGACGGATCGACCGCGAGACCCGCGCCCGCTTCCGTGAGACCTTTGACGCCATCAACCAGGGGCTGCAGAACCTGTTCCCGCGGGTATTCGGCGGCGGCAGCGCGCACCTGGAGATGACCGGGGATGATCTTTTGGAAACCGGTGTGGCGATCATGGCGCGGCCCCCGGGCAAGAAGAACACCACCATCCATCTGCTTTCCGGCGGCGAGAAGGCACTGACCGCGATCGCGCTGGTGTTCTCCATCTTCCAGCTCAACCCGGCTCCCTTCTGCATGCTCGACGAGGTGGATGCGCCGCTGGACGATGCCAACGTCGGCCGCTACGCGAAGATGGTGAAGGAGATGAGCGAGCACGTTCAGTTCATCTACATCACCCACAACAAGATCTCCATGGAGCTGTCCAATCAGCTCATGGGTGTGACCATGCACGAACCCGGGGTTTCCCGGCTGGTCTCCGTGGATGTTGAGGAAGCGGCGGTCCTGGCTGACAGCTGATGAACAAGCCGCAATGCCCCGGCATTGTCTTGACCGGGGTCATTGCCTAAAGTGGCAGTCAAAACGGGCGCACCGGGATGCGCCGGGGGCACAACCCTTGAGGACAGATAGAGGATCATGAGTCTCAGAGAATGGCTGATCATCATTGGGGCGCTGCTGATCATCGGCGTGGTCGTTGACGGACTGCGGCGCATGCGCCGTGCCCGCCGCGATTCGCTGGAGATCCAGCGCGGCATGGGCGGAGACGGTATCGGGCAGACCCCGATTGACGATGGGTACAACCCGGAACTCCCCACCGGGGGCGCAAGGCCGGTCAGAAGCGCTGAGCCGAAAGCCGCAGAGCCCGACCCGGCGCTGGAACCGGACACCACGCCGGAGCCGGAACCGGCCCCCGAGCCTGAGCCCACACCGGAGCCCGGATGGGAATCCGAACCCGCAGCGCACCAGGAGCCGGAGCACCCCTCTGGCCCGGAGCGGGAAGACGAGCCCCTGGCAGCCGTGGATGACGACGGCATTGTAGGCCCGGCCCGGGTGCGGGGTGAATCCGCGATCCGTGAACGCGCGGCGGAGGCGACCGATGCTGCCGGTGAAGCCGCCAACCGCATCAGTGCCGGGGCCCGGGAGATCTGGAGCCGCATCCGTGATGGTGTGGCCCCGGAGGAGACGGAAAGCGGGAACACGGATTCCGGCCACGCGACCTCGCAGCAGGAAGCGCCGGGGCCCGGCGAAGCCTCCGGGGAACCGCCCGTTGCCGGAGCCAATCGGCCGGAAGCCGAAGAGGTGATCGTGGTCCATGCCCACTGCCGCGATGACGGGCAGTACAGCGGCGCGACGATCAAGCGTATCCTGGAAGCCTGCGGCATGGAGTACGGGGATCTCGGCATCTATCACCGGCACGAGGAGTCGGATACCCGCACACCGGTCCAGTTCAGCGTGGCCAGTGCGGTCTCGCCCGGCACCCTGACACCGGAGGAGATCGAGACCCTCGAGACCCCCGGGCTCAGCTTCTTCATGAGCCTGCCCGGCCCCAGCCAGCCGGTACAGGCGTTTGATTTCATGCTGGAGACCGCCAACACAGTCGTGCGTAACCTGGGTGGTGAGCTGCGTGATGAGCACCGCAGTGTCATGACCAGCCAGACCATTGAACACTGCCGCCAGCGCATCCGCGAGTTCGAACGCAAGCGCCGTTCCCCGGCCAGAGCCTGAGAGGATTGCCGCCCGTGACCCGGGAAGACAGCCCTGAACAGCGTATCGACGCCCTGCGTCGGGAAATCGATCATCACAATTACCGCTATTACGCGCTCGACGACCCCGAGGTCTCGGATGAGCACTATGACCGGCTCCTGCGGCAACTGCAGGAGCTGGAGGCGCAGCACCCCGAGCTGGTAACCGCCGAGTCCCCGACACAGCGGGTGGGCGTGGCCCCGGAGTCCCTGTTCGCGGAAGCCCCCCATGAAACGCCCATGCTGTCCCTGGACAATGCCTTTGACGAGGACGAGCTCCGGGATTTTGACCGCAGGGTCCGGGAACGGCTGGGCCGGGATGAGCCGGTCGACTACGCCTGCGAGCCCAAGCTCGATGGCCTGGCGATCAGCCTTCTGTACCGCAACGGTGTGCTTCACCGTGCCGCCACCCGGGGCGACGGCTACACCGGCGAGGACATCACCGCCAATGTCCGCACCATCCGGGCCATCCCCCTGCAGCTTTATGGCGATGACTACCCGGATGCCTTCGAGGTGCGGGGCGAGGCCTACATGCCCCTTGACGGGTTCGAACGCCTGAACCAGCAGCTGGCGGAGGCCGGGGAGAAGACCTTTGTGAACCCGCGCAACGCGGCCGCGGGCAGCCTTCGCAACAAGGACCCGCGCGTACCCGCAAGGCGACCGCTGTCGTTCTGCAGCTACAGCGTGGATGTGCCGAAGGATGCCGGTCTTCCGGCCCGCCATTATGACCAGCTGCTCAAGCTGCGGGACTGGGGCTTCCGGATCGATCCCGAGATCCGTCGGGTCACTGGGATCGAGGACTGCATCACCTATTACCGGGAGATGCTCGAGAAGCGCGAATCACTGAACTACGAGATCGACGGCATCGTCTACAAGGTCAACGATCTGGCGCTGCAGGACCGGCTCGGATTTGTCTCCCGGGCGCCACGCTGGGCCATCGCCACCAAGTTCCCGGCCCACGAGGTCATGACCCGGGTGCGGGAAGTCGCCTTCCAGGTGGGGCGTACCGGTGCCATCACTCCGGTGGCGCGGCTGGACCCGGTGTTTGTGGGAGGTGTGACCGTCAGCAACACCACCCTCCACAACATGGATGAGATTGAGCGCCTGGGGCTGCGCGAGGGCGACTGGGTGATGATCCGCCGGGCCGGGGATGTGATTCCCCAGGTAGTGCGTGTTCTTACCGAGAAACGGCCTGATGACACCCGAGTGATTGAACTGCCGGAGGCCTGCCCGGAATGCGGGTCCGCTATTGAGCAGCCCGAGGATGAGGCTGTGGCGCGCTGCACGGGCGGTCTGTTCTGTCCGGCCCAGCGCAAGGAGGCCATCCGGCACTACGCCTCCCGCCGTGCCCTGGACATCGAGGGGCTGGGTGAACAATGGGTCAACGTGCTGGTGGACGAAGGCATGGTTGAAACGGTGGCGGATCTCTATCACCTGAAGACCCAGGATCTGACCCGGCTGGAACGCATGGGCGAGAAATCCGCCTCCAACCTGGTGAATGCCATTGCCGACAGCCGTGAGCCCGATCTGGATAGGCTGATCTATGCCCTGGGCATCCGGGAAGTCGGCGAAGCCACCGCGCGGGGGCTGGCACGGCATTTCGGTGATCTGGATGCCCTCATGGAAGCCGATGAGGAACAGCTCCAGGAGATCGAGGATGTGGGGCCTGTGGTGGCGGGCCATATCCGCAGTTTCTTTGCCGAGCCCCATAACCGCGAGATCATCCAGCGGCTGCGTGAGGCGGGCGTGAGCTATCGGGCACCGGAACGGGTGGACGATTCGGAATCACCCTTTTCGGGCACAACCGTGGTGGTGACCGGAACACTGGAGCGGTATTCCCGGGATCAGGCGCGGGCCGCTCTGGAAGCCCGTGGCGCGAAGGTGGCCGGCAGCGTTTCCAGCAACACCGACTACCTGGTGGCGGGCGAGGGCGGTGGCTCCAAGCTCAGCAAGGCCCGCCAGCAGGGTGTATCCATCCTTGATGAAGCAACCTTCCTGGAGTGGCTCGGCGAAGCGTGACTGTGTCACAGAATCGTCAGCCGCCCCCTGAATCTGAGAACCAGTACGGATCCGCCCCATGGCGGATCCCCTACCATGGACGACGTTTCGAGACCCGACGGCCCCCGACCCGGGAGAATGTCATCCGTGAGTTTGAGCACGAACGCTGTTCCAGTGTGCCGTTCCATGAAGGCGCTGCTTCTGGCCCTGCCACTGCTGCTGATGGGCTGTGGGGATACCAGTAATTCCCCGGAGGATCCGCGGATTCTCGGCTTTCCGCCCCAGGTGGCCTATCTGGGCGTGGACTACAATTACAACTTCGGCGCCGTGGGCGGCGACAATCTCCTCAACTATTCGCTGGTCAACAACCCCTCCTGGCTGGCCCTGGAAGCGACCACCAACAAGGCCCGCAAGGGTATCGTCCTGAGAGGCGTGCCCGGCATTACCGGCGGACGTGAAGGCGAGGACGACCTGGGGCAGTACGACAGCATCCGTATCGCCACCAATGACGGCAACCTCATTGGCGACAGCGAGTTCAGTGTCGAGGTCCGGCACAATCCCCTGGAGGTGGTGTCCGGCACCGTCACCGAAGGGGAACCCTACGAACCTGACGTCAGCAAGGATTCGGATGAGGTCTGCGGGATTCCGGACATGAGCGTGAGCCCGGATGTGACGGTCAATCACCAGAAACTTGTTACAGGAAATGAAGAGGTAGCGGGACCTGGCGACTATGGCAGTGGTTCCAGGAACTACCAGACCTATCGTTCCCTGATCCGGGTGGATCTGGGGCAGCCCTCGGTCGAGCCGGTTTCGGTGCGGTTCCGCATCCAGGGGCAGGAGGCGTGTGACTCAGCGGATGCGGGGGAGGAGCTGCCCTGTGAGTATGAGGGTGGCAATCAGGGGCGGGCCCTCTACGGGGAGGACCTGGTCCTGGACGGTAACACCCGCTACGGGTCCGGGTTCCCGGAGCCGCCTGACTACATCGAGTACCTCAATGAAGACGAGACAGGCGGGACCGGTCTGCTCCATTTTGAGGCCGGGCAGACCACCTGCTTCATCCCGGTCTGGGTGCATGATGACAGCCTCGCCGAGAACACGGAATTCTTCGACGTAGAGCTGGAGGAAGTCACAGAGGGCATTGCCGCCCTGGACCAGGACGGCGCAGTGCGTACCCGGAGCATTCCGGTTGAGGATGAGACGCCAACGGCGGATTTCGAGGCGGAAAGTATTACTGTCAGTGAAGGCAGAAGCCGGCAGGTGACCGCTACATTGAGTCGTTCGAATGATACAGGTGCAGCGCTGTATGCGGCCGTTGAGGTTCTGAACCAGGAGAATGAATTGGCCAGCGATGTTGAAGTGTGCAATTCGTCCACCTGCGTAACTCCATCAGAAGACGGATCCCTTGTCATCGAATTTGGGGCCGGAGATGACCAGACTACATTTGATGTGATTGCCCAGAGCGGTGGTGAGTCCGGTGCGCCGTTGCAGGAAGAACGTATGCGGGAGCTTCAGTTTGACCAGAGCTTCCAGTACGGCCGGGAATTCGCGGCAGCGACAACGGACAGCACCGTTGAGACGTATATCAACGAATGGACAGACGATGTAACCCAGAGCCAACTTGGATTTCCTGTTAAGAGCCTGGTTGCCGGGACCCTGGGAGAGGTCTATGTGGCGGGCGTTGACAGCTCCAACAAGATCCGTCTTCAGAGCATCAACCGGCTTGGCAGTCCAGATTCCGGTGCGGATGCGCAGAATGATGTCGTGGCCCTTGGGCAAGACAGTGGCGTGGATAGTGGTGACTGGCCCCAGACGTCGGACTCAATCCAGCTGGCCTTTGCGGGCGAGAATACCGGCACAACCGGCTCCCCGCAGGTCACCCGCTACCTTGGATTGGCTTATCCAACGGCTTCTGACGAGGGGATGGTGAAGCTTTTCCGTTCTACTATCTCCCAGGAAGACACCGACAATGATGGAACCAATGAGGCGGTTCGCTCTGAAAAAAGCGAAGAGTTCCTGTGGCAGAGAGCGCCCGTTGCGGACGGGACATGGAACCAGCAGGCTCTGAGTGTGAACCAGGATGGAAACCTTTACGCGGGCGCTCTTGGTGATGATTCTGTGCGCGTGACGCGCATTGATACCGGTGAGGACAGTGACACCGGGGAGCCTGTTGCCGACCAGCCCTGGACGGAACCACTGAAGGCCACTGCCCCCTCACTCAATGGGCTCTTTGCCACCGGCACAGCCGGTATCGTGGCCCTGGGCAGCGACGGGGGTGCGGTTGATCCCGGTACCATCATCGGCGGTGAGGACTTCTATCTGTTCTCCCGCAATGCGGATGGTGGGGCCGTGAATGAGCGGGTCCAGTTCGGTACGGAGGGGGATGACAATGCCAGGCTTTCCGAGGCGGATGGGAGCCGCTTCTGGCTGGCCGGTGATGAGGGCGGTCCCTATGAAGTGGATGGATCCGGTGGCTTTGAGGAAGACGCGGAGGGGGACAGCGGACCATTCCTGATTGCCGTGAACAGTAATGGCGATCTGCAGGGGGCGATCCATCCCGGCAGCCTTGAGGATCAGAAAGGGCAGGTTGGGAATATTCGGGCACTTGCTGTTTCCGGGGATAACGCCTTCATAGCCGGGCAGACCGAGGATGAAAGAGTCTACCTGATGGGCTTGCGCTATACCGGTTCCCAGTCCGGGGATGAGCCATCAATTGAGCAGCGCTGGAGCGCGACTATTGATGACGTGGACGCGATCGTGGATATGGACAGTTATCGTGATCGCAAGCTTTATCTCGTGATGGATGTGGGCAACGAACAGCGCATCCGCCTCTACGATCAGGTCGGCAATCCGCTGACGCAATAAGCTCCCACCTGATCAGATGGTGGTATGCAGGTGGTGCCCGTCTGCATACAGGCGCAGGAAGTCCGTACCCGTGACAATGCCCGCCGGCTGGTTGTTGTGGTTGATGACCAGCGCGGCGCTGAGCTCATGGCTGAGCATCTGTTGGGCCAGGTGGTGGGCATCGGTCTCCGGGGTGACGGTTATGAAGGAGGGAAGCTCGCAGCCGGACAGGGGCGTAGTCTCATCCATGCCTTCACGGATCTGTCGCAGGATCCAGGTTTCATCGATGAGGCCCGCGACTTCTCCCGCGTCCGTGGTCACCACCAGGTGATGGACCAGGTGGTGGGCCATGGTATCCAGGGCCATTCGCAGTGGCGCCTTTGCGCTGATGGTGTGGAGCGCCTGGGACGCAAGCCGGCTTGAAGGGAGGTAGGGAGACTCCGCATCCCCCTCACCGCTGGACTCCTCCTGGTATTCCTGCAGGGCGCGACGGACCTCGGGCTTTCCCTGGAACCGGGCCGGCTCCTCGGGCTGCTCCGTGTTCGATGCCGTCCGGCGGATGGCATCGGTTTCGTCCGTTCCCTGGACACGCCTTGCACGCAGCGCCTCAGGCAGACGGGTGCCGACCGGGCGGCCGGGCTCTGCGATGTGAATGGCCATTGAATCGCCCCCAATTGATCCGTTTCCAAAGGTTATCGGCCGGTTCACGGAAAACTCAAGGAACCAGCGCTAACTCCTGGCGAATCGTTGAGGGCTGACACGTTGCGCCGTGTCCGCCGGAAGGGGGGAGGGTGTGCCTGAAACCTGGGCCGCGAGATGCGCCGCGAGCAGGGGGGCGTACATCAGGCCCTTGCCGCCCAGGCCGGCAAGTACAAACCGGCCATTGAGCTGGCCTGCCACAGGCATATGGTCCGGCGTTGTGCTCCGGAAGCCTACCCAGTGTCCGGATTCCCGACTTCCCTCCAGCTGATCCGCAAGTGTCGGGAGCCAGTGGCTCAGATTCTCAATGTTGGCCTGATCGCTGGGGTCATCCGGTGTTTCCAGGTCGGAATCCCGGTCGAAGGTGGCCCCCACGCACAGCCGGCCACTGAACGGAGGCAACGCATAGCCTGCCCCGGCCAGCGCTACACGGGGAGTGGACGAGGGGGCGGGCAGGGTGGTGAGCTGCCCTCTGATGCGGCCCAGGGGCAGGTCCGACGCCCACTCGGTGGTTTGGGCGCCCGTGGCGACAATCAGGGTCGACGCCTCAAGGGTCTCTCCTTCCGGAAGGGCCACCCGCCAGGAATCCGCGCTGGCCTGAATCCGGTTCCCGTCCGCGGTTGCGGTGATCGTGCGTATCATCGGATGGCTGAGTGCGGCCTGCCGGAGCGCATCCACGCGTATATGCCCTCCGCCAGGGAACCAGAGCCCGGGTACCTCGAGCTCAAGCCCGCTCAGCAGCGAGGCCCGGTCACTGTCGACCGGTTCCAGGAATTCCGGATCCCACTGGTTGCGGGCCAGGAGTTTCTGTTGCCGTTGCTGCTCCCTTTGGTTCCAGGCCAGGCTCAGTGTCCCGGTTGGCGACCAGAAATCGATCTCCGGATGCTGCGTCTGAAGGTAGGTGTAGAATCCCGATGCGGCCAGAAAGGCCTGATGGGCGAAGCGGGTTTCCGGGGTGTAGTCCACCGCCGGCTTCATGTAGAGCGCTCCCCGGCGTTCCGGGTCGGGCGGGAAAGGCGGGGCGGGATCCAGTACGGTCACAGGCGTACCGCTCTCCGCAAGCCGGCGTGCCGCAAGGCTTCCGGCTACACCGCCGCCGGCGATGATCACGCCCGGTTGTGGATCCGATGCATCATAAGAGGCCATTTGACGTTCCGTTACCTTTCATAAAGTTTAATTTCTGTACACGGATCACAGGCCGCGCCACTATGATCCCGGATTTTCGGATTGCACAACAAGAGGGTGGCATCCATGGCAACGCCCAATTCCCAGCAGCTTGAGAAAAGCCGTCTCGGTCGGATCCTGGTCAATCGGGGCTACATCACCGACTACCAGCTCCAGGTGGCGCTGGAGGAACAGCGCGAATCCGGCGACAGGCTGGGTGCGATTCTCGTGCGGGCGGGCTGGCTTTCCGAGCGGGAGCTGCAGCGCACGCTGCGTCACCAGAACCGGTACCGTTATGCGGCGGCATTGACCGCCATGGTGATCACGCCGCTTCAGCCGGTGGCTGCACTGGCATCGCCCACTCCGGCGCTGCCCGCCAAGGGGCCCCAGACCAGCAGCCAGCAGGTGCGCATTGACAGTGCCAGCATGCAGGCGCTGAGTGAGAGTGAAATGGGGGGCGTTGTGGCCCAGGGGCGCGATACCTTCCCCGCCGGCGCGGTTCAGCTGTCCGCCATTCCGGCCTCCGATGCAGAAGCCGAAGACCAGGCGCTGGATGCCCTTGAGTTCACGGCCCGCACCTTCCTGCCTGCCATGAATTTCCTGGATGCGGACGTGACGGTGACGGGCGTGGAGTTCGGGCCGGAAGGTCCCGGATTCGCCGTTGGTGAACAGGGTGGTGTGAGTCTGGCCATGCCGACTCGTATCCGTGAGATCCGCATGGAAGGCATCCGGGTGGATGGTGCGCCCGCTTCCCATTCGATGGGGAATATCACCATGAGGAACATCCGCTTCTCCAGCGACTCCAGCCTGACCATCAGGTCCCGCTGAGCCGGGGGCGGCATCAGGCGCTGGCGAATACCTGGCTGTGGGTCAGGCTGCGGGATTCGCCGGTGCTTCCATAGAGCGCCTGCTGCTGGTCCGCGCCGCGGATGATGTCCGAGATACGGGATATGCGCCGCTGAAGGTGACCGAGGATGCGGCCATTGACGGCATTGCGGTGCTGGCATTCGTTGAGCTGCTGCTGGGCCGCTTCCCAGCGCTTCATCAGGCTTGAATCGGCACCTGCCTGGTCACGGAGGTAGTCGCTGACGGCCTGGCCACTGTCCGGCCGGTACCCGAGCTGGGCCAGTAGGCGGATTTTCTGTTTCGCCCGTTCCCTGAGTGCATCGAGCAGTTCGTTCTTCTCACTGGTTGCCTGTTCCAGCTGCTGCATATCGTTGCCGGCCAGGGCACGGTGTTCCTGCTCCAGCACCTCGGCCAGTCGGGTGAGGTTGGCTTCGTCCTTTTTAAGCAGTTGATCCAGCGTCTCGAACGTTGTCTTGCGATCAGTCATGGCGTTTTACCCGAAAATGCTGTCATCCACATCTAGCATTTTCTGGGCCAGTTTTTCGGCATCGACTGAGTAGGAACCGTCCTCAAGCGCTTCACGGATGCGGGACACCTTGGCGTCGTCCACCTCCGGTTGTTGCTGGAGCGTCTGCTCTGCAGCCTTGATGTTGCGTGCGTCCGGGCTGAGGTCCACGCGGGTACTTTCGCGCGCCTGTGAGCCGCCTTCCGCGGGCTGCTGTGGTGCTTTCTGCCCCTGGGCGTCGTCGCGCTGGCGCAGGGTCTGTTTCTGGGTGTTGAGGGCGTTGTTGTTGGCCCCATTGAAATCGATTGCCATGGCTTTCACCCCGTTCGGATCCGGATTCTCTTTGAATTGTAACGGCAGCGTGGCCGCAGACTTTAGCCTTGGGCGGCAATTTTTTCATCATTGGGCATGGAACTGCCGCTGTTCGGCATGATCCTGCCGCTTCCACTCAGTTGATCGCGACCCGCCCGGGCTCGGTGATCCGGCCGCGGATCCGGCGCCCTGAGTTTTCGTTGACCACCGGAATCTGTTCCCCCACCCGGCCACTGCGCTCGGCCTTGCCCCGGGTTGTGATGGAGAATGCATCGCTTCCCGCGGAGATGACCACGCGGTCCCCGCGCTCCACCGCCAGTGGTTTCTCAACCATATGCGGCGTGATGGCGGTCCCGGCGCGGATGGTACGCTTCGCCTGCATGCCGATCATGTGGTCGGGATTCCGGAACCCGCTGCGACGCTGTTCGTTGAGCACCACCGGGCTGGAGCGCAGCATGTCCCGGCTGAGGCGCTCGCCACGGCCAATGGGCCGGTCCGCGACCCAGCCGTCCACCTGGATGCGCACTGTCGCACTGAGAAAGATCCGCCACGGTTGGTCCCCCTGGCAGCTGACCAGCAGCGTGGTGCGCGTGGAGCGTTCCGGGTCACCGGCGAATTCGACCCCCAGCGCCTGTGGACAGCGGTTGAGCGAGAGTCGGTTATCCACGCTGCCAATGTCGTATTCAACCTCGCGCCCCTTTGCAGCCTGTTCCTTTGCAAAGGATTCCAGGAAACCGTCAGCCGCCTCCGTGATGCGTTCAGCGGTGGTCTGCTCCGGTTCCGAAGCCGTTGCCACCCCCGGAATCAGCATGGCAGCCAGGAGGAGATAGCGGAAAACCGGCATTGGATTGGCGTTGGCGATGCGCATGGCGGTCAAAATGTCCTATCCTTGCGGGTAATCGGTGCCACCTCCGACCTGTGTCGGGGGCGGCACAACCCAAACCGGCGGAAATCCGGCACAAGCCGGGCGTTGTTCGCATTCTTCGGAAATATAGTGCAACAACCATGCCGGCTCATCAGGACGGGCAGGACTATGGCGGGACTACTCGACAACGTGAACCAGCGTACCCAGATGGTGGGGCAGAACCGGCTCGAACTGCTGCTGTTCCAGCTCAGGGGGGAGCAGTTCTATGGCATCAATGTGTTCAAGGTCCGGGAAGTGCTTCCCTGTCCGGCGTTGACGGCAATCCCGCACAGCCACCCGGTGGTCCGTGGGGTCTCCTACGTGCGGGGTGAGACGGTGCCGATCATTGATACCGGCATGGCCATCGGCAGACAGCCGATTCCGGATGAGGAACTGTCGGAGTCGCTGGTGATCGTTTCGGAATACAACCGCAAGACCCAGGGGTTTCTCGTGCGCCGGGTGGAGCGGATCGTCAATCTCAACTGGGAGGATGTGCACCCGCCGCCCAAACGCGCCCGCGCCGAGTACCTTACGGCGGTCACCGAGCTTGAGGGCAAGCTCGTGGAGATCCTGGATGTGGAGAAGATCCTGGCGGAGGTGTCGCCCATTGATGACAGCGTGAGCGAATCCTTCCAGTCGACGCTGGACACCAGCGGTGATGCGGCCATGCGCGTGCTGGTGGTGGACGACTCCTCCGTGGCGCGAGGCCAGATCAGGCGCTGCATGGAAGCGGTCGGGCTTGAGGTTGTTATCTGCAATGATGGCCGGGAGGCGCTGGATTACCTGGAGTCACTGGTTGCGGATGGCAGCCCGATCCACGATCATCTGGCAATGATGATTTCCGATGTGGAGATGCCGGAAATGGATGGCTATACGCTGGTGACACACTGTAAGGACAATCCGGTGCTGGCCCCCCTGTACATCATGCTGCATTCGTCGCTCAGCGGTGTCTTCAATCAGGCCATGGTCCAGAGGGTCGGTGCTGATGAATTCATGGCCAAGTTCAATCCCAACGAGCTTGCGGAGCGGGTTATGGCAGTCATGGACAAGCAACAGCACATGCCGTCCTGACGGAGACGCCGATACCGATGAGTTCCGAGATCAGCCAGGAGGACTATCGCGCCTTCAAGGAGTTCCTGCAGGATGCCTCCGGCATTCTATTGGGGGACAACAAGCAGTACCTGGTGAAAAGCCGTCTGCGGCGGATCATGGCGGAAAACCGGTTCAACAGTCTCGGCGAGCTGGTTCAGCGCCTGCGTAAGCAGCCGCGCAGCGAACTGCGCGAGACCGTGATTGATGCCATGACCACCAACGAGACGCTCTGGTTCCGGGATACCCACCCGTTCCGCATTCTCGAGGAACGGCTTCTGGGGGAGATGGCGGCGGAGAACACCAGCCAGCCCCTTCGGATCTGGTCGGCGGCCTGCTCGACCGGGCAGGAGCCGTACTCCATCGCCATGGTGATTGACGAGTACCGGCGCCGTAACCCAGGCCGCCTGCGCCGCCCGGTTGAGATCATTGCGACGGACGTGTCGAAACCCGTGGTGGACGCGGCAAAGGACGGTATCTATGAACTGCTGGCTCTCGGGCGGGGTCTGTCCGCGGATCGCCAGAAGCAGTACTTCACCCAGCTCCCTTCCGGGAGCTGGCAGGTCCGGAAAGAAATCCGTGACATGGTGACCTTCCGCGAGCACAACCTGCTGGAGCGTTTCAGTTCGAGCAGGTTCGACATCGTCTTCTGCCGGAACGTGCTGATCTATTTCTCCAGCGATCTCAAGCACGACATCCTGGTACGCACCCACGGCATACTGAAACGGGGTGGCTACCTGATCCTGGGGGCTTCCGAGTCGCTCAACGGGCTGAACCAGTACTATGAAATGGTCCAGTGCCGGCCGGGAATCATCTACCGCGCCAAGTGAGTGTTGCGTTCGGGCCACGTTTTGCGTACAGTCTGCGCCCATCAAACGCGGCGGCCCCGAAGCCCCACGCGTGCCGATCAAAGGAGAGGTGTCCGAGTGGTCGAAGGAGCGCGCCTGGAAAGCGCGTGTACGTACTGCGTACCGAGGGTTCGAATCCCTCCCTCTCCGCCAATACAGAGCCCGGCCTTGTGCCGGGTTTTTTATGTCCGGATCTTTTCCCCGAACTCAGCCATCGCCATTCCCGCCCGCGCCTCAGCGCTGTCCGGAATGTCCTCCTGAGCCTCGATCCACTGAAGTCGCGGCAGAAGTCCCTTGCCATTGGCAATCTGGATGGCCAGGCCGGGCCGGGCGTTGAGCTCCAGCATCAGCGGCCCCCGGTTGCGGTCGACCACGATGTCGGCGCCCAGATACCCGAGTCCGGTCAGGTCATGGCAGCGCGCGGCGAGGGTGAGGAGGTTCTGCCAGTCCGGGATGGCGATACGGTTGAGGTCAACGCCGGTGTCCGGATGGCTGTGCACGCGCCTGGAGTGCTGTACTGCGTGTATGCAGCGGCCACTGGCCAGGTCCAGCCCGACGCCGATCGCCCCCTGGTGCAGGTTGGCTTTGCCGTCACTGGCATGGGTTGAGAGCCGGAGCATGGCCATGACGGGTATCCCGCGGAAAATGATGACGCGGATGTCCGGGACGCCCTCGACGGACAGGGACTCGAAGTATGGGTCCGCCTCGATCAGGTCCTCGATGATGACCGAGTCGGGGGCGCCGGCAAGGGAGTGCAGACCTGCCAGGATGTTGGAGCAGTGGCGCTGCAGGCTGCCCAGCGTGAGGGCCTGCCCGGAGGCCTTGAGGAACTGCTCGCCGTCGCGCTCCTGGATGACCATGATGCCTTTGCCGCCGGCCCCGCGGGAGGGTTTGATGGCGAAACGCTCGAGGTCCCCGAGGCACTCGCCCAGATCGCGGACGCCATGCTGGGTATCGATGACATCGCGCAGGGTGGGGGTGGCCACCCCGTGAAGCATGGCCCGCTCCTTGGTGAGCTTCTTGTCGTCCACCAGTGGATACAGGCGGCGCTCGTTGTACCTGGATATATAGGCGACATTCCGGCGGTTCATGCCCAGCAGGCCATGGCTCCGCAGGGCTGCGGGAGAGGCCAGCATCAGTCCCGCTCCACCATCGACCGGAACCGGTAAAGCTCGGAGAGCTTGTACCCCGTGTACTGACCGACGAGCAGGATCAGGGCGAGAATGATCAGGTGGACCTCCGGGAAGTTGAAGGTGAGGTGCCGTACCGTCGCCAGCTGCATGAGTCCATAGGCGGCAATGGCCACGATCAGGCTGCCGCCGCCCTGTATGGCCACTTCCCGGGCGCCCTGTTCCTCCCAGATCACGGACATCCGCTCGATGGTCCAGGCGATGATGATCATCGGGAAGAAGGTGATGGTCATCCCCAGGTTGATCCCCATTTCATGCCCGAAGACACTCAACAGGCCTGTCAGCAGCACCACCAGTACGATCATGGCGGCGATCCGGGCCACCAGCAGGAGGTTGAGGCGTGACAGATACCCTCTCAGGAGCAGTCCCAGCCCGACAATCGTCAGGAAGGCGGTGAGACCTGGCAGCAGCGTTGTCTGGATGAAGGCCAGGGCAATCAGAACCGGCATGAAGGTACCGGATGTGCGGATACCGATCACGATCCGCATGAAGGCCACAACCAGGGCCCCCAGGGGCAGAAGCAGGAGCAGCTTCAGCATGCCCTGTTCCTCGATCGGCAGCTGGTACAGGCTGATGTAACCCAGGGGTTGGTCGGCCGAGGTCTGGCTCTGGGCAAGGTCCAGGGCGGGAATGCTCTGGCGCATCATCGAGAAGCGCACCTGGGAATTCTGGCCGCCCATGACATCCAGCACGGGCCCGCTGGTGCGGTGCCAGACCAGGGTATTGGGCGTGATGCCCTGCTGGCCACCGCGCTCAAGGTCATAGAGGTGCCAGGAATCCTCAAAGTAGACGTCCACCAGCGGCTGGAGGCGCTGGTTCCGGCGGGCATCCTCCAGCTTCAGGCCCATGGCGAGACGGGCCGGAACCCCGGACTGGTTGAGCAGGCGGACCACCAGCTGCTGGGGTGAGTGCTGGTCCAGCAGCAGTGCCGCGTTCTGGTCATTGGGGCTCTGAACCGCCTTGATCAGTTCCCGGGTCAGGCTCGCCGGAGTACTGGAACGCCGCTGGGCCGTTTCCAGCAGGTCCGCGGCGGCTGTGGCCTGGGGCTCCTCCCAGATGATCCGCTGGGGTTCGGAGGGAGCCTCGGTGTTGCCGCTGGCACGGGGCGCGCCGTTTCTGCCCGGAGCGAACTGGACCTTGTAGTAGAGGGTCTGGGGGCCCGTTGCTTCCCGCTTGGACCATTCGCCACGATGCCCCGTGGATTCGGTGACCCGTGAGAACCCGTACCCCGGAGAGGCGGCCTGTTCGGAAATGATCCGGTAGCCTGGAGGGTCATCCGGAAGGCTCAGGCTCGCCAGTGTCTCGTCCCCAAGGGCCACGAAATCGATGCGCGCCTCCACCAGCCAGACCGGCGTATTGTTCTCCGGCAGCAGGGGAATCCCCAGGCGGTCATGCCGCAGCCACATCATTGAGACACCAATGATGATCAGCGCGGATACAGCGAGGAAGAAAAGCGGCTGGTGCCTCATCCCTCACCCTCGATGCTGCCGGCGGCCTCTTCCAGTTCGTCCGGGTCACTGAGTATGAACTGTCGTGATACATCCACGCTGAAAAGGTCCCTGAGGATGTTGCGTCCGATCAGCGCAGGGTAGGTCAGGCGTTCCCGGTTGGCCAGTGTGAACTCCGCAACCCGCTCGATCGAGCCGATGCGGTACTGGAGCTCAATCACCGCGCGCCTTTCATTATCCTTGCTGGAGGCCTGGATGATCTCCACGAACCGCGACACGGGGCGTTCCAGCTCCATGGCCTCGCGCTCGGCGAAATGCTCTCCGGCCAGAGTGAAGCGAACGTAGTCATCACCGTCGCGCTCAAAGAACTCGATATCCCGTGCATCCAGGGATGAGGTGTTGGCACCGGTATCGATACGGGCTTCAAAAAGGTGATCGGGTGGCAGCAGGCGGATGCCCTCAATCGACCCGATCGTTGTGAGTCCGGAGCACTGCTCATCGCCGTTGGACAGGCCGCTGGTCATGATCGGGCAGGTGTCGCCCTCAGTGGTGGTGCTACGTGATGCCAGGTGACGGTTGGTGACACTGCGCAGCCGCTCCATCTGATCCTGGAGGTTGGCGAATCCCTGTTGCTGCTGTTCCGCAACATTCCTGTTATCCCCCAGCAGGGCGTTGAGCAGTACCTGCTGGGAGGCCAGCTGATCCTGTTGCTGTGCCAGCTGCGTCTTGAGCACCCTGAAATCCTTTTCCGCGGGGGAGGGGGAGATCAAATGGGTACAGCCGGCGATCATCAGCGCCGCCAGTAAAATCAGGATGCGTGGCGCAGCTGGCATGGGGTCCTCTTTACCGTGGTGGTGTCCGTCAGACATGGGGAGTATAGAGGCTGCACCTCCGTTTGACGATGGTTACCGCTTGAAGCGCGGGTTACGGCGGTGATAGACTCCGCGGTCTCAGCGCAGGCGGGATCAGCCGCCGGACTGAGCGCGATGGTGGTCCTGCTGGTGCCTTCGCAACGATAAACCGTGAACCCGGTCAGGCCCGGAAGGGAGCAGCCGTAGCGGTGGATTCGTGTGCCGGAGTGTCGCTGGCAGGCCACCCCCAGTTTTTCCCTTCCCGAGCTTTGCTCCCCGATCAGCCCTCTGCTTGCCAGCCCAAGATAAGGCCGTGATAAGGTATCCCATCAGATAATGGATGGTCCGGCATGACGTATCAGGTACTCGCGCGCAAATGGCGCCCCTCCCGGTTTCAGGATCTTGTTGGTCAGGAGCATGTGCTGAAGGCGCTTGTGCACGGGCTGGATCAGGACCGGCTGCATCAGGCGTTTCTGTTCACCGGTACCCGGGGCGTGGGCAAGACAACGATCGGCCGGATCCTGGCGCGGTGCCTGAGCTGTGAGAAGGGGGTCAGCTCCAATCCCTGTGGCGAATGCGACAGTTGCCGCGAAATCCAGGATGGCCGGTTCGTTGACCTGATCGAGATCGACGCCGCCTCCCAGACCCGCGTGGAGGACATGCGTGAGCTGCTGGACAATGTCCAGTACGCGCCAACCCGCGGTCGTTTCCGCATATACCTCATTGACGAGGTCCACATGCTCTCCAGCCACAGCTTCAACGCGCTGTTGAAGACACTGGAGGAGCCGCCGGACCACGTTAAGTTCCTGCTCGCCACTACTGACCCTCAGAAACTGCCGGTCACGATCCTGTCGCGCTGCCTGCAGTTCAATCTCAAGCGCCTGGGGCCGGAGCTGATCGTGTCCCACCTGGAGCACATCCTGGCCCAGGAAGGCATTGAGTATGAGAACAGTGCCCTCTGGCTTCTGGGGCGTGCCGCCGATGGCAGCATGCGCGATGCCCTGAGCCTGACCGACCAGGCGGTGGCATTCAGCGGTGGACGCCTGGAATCCGAGAGCGTCAGCCGGATGCTGGGCACCCTCGATCGGGCGGACATCTTCAGTATGCTGGATGCCCTGGTCCAGCGAGATGGCCAGAAGCTGCTCAGGGAGGTAAACCGGATCGCGGAGTACGCACCGGATTACAGCGCGGTACTGGCGGACATGCTGGATGTGTTCCATCGAATCTCGCTGGAGCAGGCGATTCCCGGGAGCAATGACAACAGCCAGGGGGACCGGGAACAGGTCCGGACCCTGGCAGGGCAGTTGAGTGCGGAAGATGCCCAGCTGTTCTACCAGACGGCGTTGACGGCCCGCCGGGACCTGGCAATCACGCCGGATGCGCGCATGGGCTTTGAGATGGCACTGCTGCGCATGCTGGCCTTCCGGCCGGAGCCGGTTGCGACCCCACCACAGGGTGGCCGCTCGGAGCCGGCGGTGGAGGCCTCGGGCGCTGGGGAACCGCCGGCATCCCCGCCGGAGCCCGAGTCAGAGCCTCAGCCTGAACCCGCTCCCGACCCCGAACCAGCGCCGGAACCGGTGCCCGAGCCAGAGCCGCCCATTCCCGAGGATGAGGCGGACCGGAATGCCGGAGACGCATCGCCAGCGACGGAGGAGCCCCAGGAGCCGGCTTCTGCCGAGAAGCCCGCGGTAAGCCCCGGTTTTGACTGGTGCCGTGATTTCGATCAGCTGCCCCTTCAGGGCATGCCGGCGACGCTGGCCGCCAACGCGGCCTGCCATGAGGAGGAAGGGGCCTGGGTTCTGACGCTGGCCGCCGGGCATTACCAGCTGCTGCATGAGCGCCACCAGCAACGTATCCGTGAGGCTGTGGGAGCTGTGGCGGGCAGCAGCATTACCCTGGTCTTCCGCGAGGGTGAGCCGGGCGGGGGAACCCCCGCAGCCCACCGGCAGGCGCAGATGGAAGAGGCGCAGGCGAACGCTGTCAGCGCCATCCACGGGGATCCCGTGGTGCAGCAGATTGTGGAGCGTTTCGGCGGCCAGGTGATTGAAGACAGTATAAAGCCTCCGCAGGCTTCACCAGCGGCGGCACCAGACAGTAGAGAGGTGGCACGATGAAAGGTGGCATGAACGACATCATGAAGCAGGCGCAGAAGATGCAGGAAGACCTGCAGAAGGCGCAGGAAGAAATTGCCAAGGCCGAGGTTACCGGGGAATCCGGGGCGGGCATGGTCAAGGTGACCATGAACGGGCGCCACGATGTGCGCAACGTGGACATTGATCCGTCCCTGATGGATGAGAGTCGCGAAGTCCTGGAGGACCTGATGGCGGCGGCGGTGAACGATGCAGTGCGCCGTGTCGAGGAATACCAGAAGGAGAAGATGGGCAACATGACCCAGGGCATGGGCATGCCCCCCGGTTTCAATATGCCGTTCTGAGCCGGAGGGCCCATGAGTCTGAGTCCGCGCCTTGAGGCGTTGATTGATGCATTGCAGTGCCTGCCCGGTGTGGGGCGCAAGTCCGCCCAGCGCATGGCCTTCCAGCTCCTGGAGCGCGATCGCTCGGGGGCTGGCGCACTGGCACGCCAGCTTGACGATGCCCTGGCCAATATCGGTCGCTGTGAGCGCTGTCAGACCTTTGCCGAGGACGCCCTGTGCCCGGTCTGTGCCGATGACAGGCGGGACGGTTCCTTGATGTGTGTGGTGGAATCGCCCGCCGACCTCGCCGCCATCGAGCAATCAGGGGATTACCGGGGCTACTACTTTGTACTTCTTGGCCATCTGTCTCCCATTGATGGCATCGGCCCTGAGGATATCGGGGTGGATCAGCTGCTGGCCCAGATCCATGAGCGGGGTGTGACCGAGCTCATCATGGCCACCAATGCCACCGTGGAGGGCGATGCCACCGCCCATTACATCGCGGACCGTGTGGATCCGGAAACGGTCACGATCACCCGGCCTGCCCAGGGGCTTCCCGTGGGGGGCGAACTGGGCGGTGTCGATGGCGGTACGCTCAGTCATGCCCTGCGGGGCCGCCGGCCTTTTGCCGGGTAGTGGAGTCACCCATGGAGCAACCCAACCCGGATCAGGCCGCCTGGCTGGACACCCCGCAACAGCTGGATGACTGGCTGGCTGCTCTGCCGCCGGAGTATCCCGTCGGCATGGACTCCGAATTCGAACGGGTGACCACCTTCCATGCGATCCCGGGGCTGGTGCAGCTGGCCGCAGCAGGGGGCACCGCGCTGGTGGAACCCCGGGCGGCCGAGGGTTCCGGAGCGCTGCGCAGGCTGCTGGAGGACCCGGAACGGCCGAAACACCTTTACGCCATGAGTGAGGACATCGAGCTGTTCCGCGACTGGCTTGGTGTCCGTGTGCGCGGCGCCCTGGACCTTCAGCTGGCGGCGGCTTTTGCCGGCCATGGTATGTCCGTGGGCTATGCCAGGCTGGTCGAATCCTGTCTCGGAGTGGCCCTCGGCAAGGGCGAAACCCGGTCGGACTGGCTGGCACGCCCGCTGTCCGATGCCCAGCTCTACTACGCCGTGGCCGATGTGCATTACCTGCGCCCGCTCCATGAGCAGCTTATGGAGCAGGTTACGGCCAGGGGGTTCCAGGAGGCTCTGGCCGAGGAGAGCCGGACCTGGTGCGAACGCCAGAGCGTGGCTGATGCTCCTGAATCCTACTACCTGAGACTTACCGGGGCCTGGCGGCTGCGCCCGGGCAACCAGGCCGTACTGCGGGCACTGTGCGCCTGGCGTGAGCATCGGTGCCGGGAACTGGATCGCCCGCGTGGCCGGGTCATTGAGGACCGGTTTCTGATCCGTCTGGCCGAAGCGGTACCGCGCAGCCGTAAGGCGCTTGCGGCCATCGAGGATATGCCGAGCGGGGTCGTGCGGCGCGAGGGTGATGCGCTTCTGGCGGTGATTTCAGAGGTGGTTGAGGGTCCGGAGCAGTCCCTCGAGCCCATACCGGCGCCGTTAACCCGCAGTGAGAAGAATCATTACCGGAACGTAAAGCGGATTCTGGCCGAGCAGGCGGAAAGCCTGGGTCTGCCGCTGGAACTCATCGCTTCTAGGCGTTATCTTGAGCCAGCCGTCCGCACCGGTCTGCGTGAGGGCCGGCTGCCCGAGCTTCTGACGCAGGGTTGGCGCGGCCGGGCACTGGCACCCCGCAGAGAGGAACTGGAAGCCTGTTTCCATGAGTGACAAGCATCTGATCAGCATCTACCGCAGCAGCAAGCGTGAAGGCATGTACGTGTTCGTGCCAAGGGAGACAGATCCGGCCACGCTTCCGTCATCACTGATGACCTATTTTGGCCATCCGATTCATGCCATGGATCTGGTACTGACCCCGGACCGGAAGCTGGCACGGGCCAGTGCCAGTGATGTGATTGCGGCGATCGGGGACCAGGGCTTCTATCTCCAGATGCCCCCTAAGGAGACGGAGGTTACCGGTTAGGTCCATGGACATGCTGCTGACTGAATACAATATTGCCTGGGCGGTCTATCTGCTTGGCTTCCTGGTCGTCTACCGCTTCTGGGCTGTGATCGTGTGGTGGTTGCCACTGCGCATCCTCCGCCAGTTCCTCAAGGGCCTGTTCGCGGTGGTTCTGCTGACCCCGGTGGCCTCGGAGCGGGCCGCGGAATGGCTGGTGCCCGCGTGGCTGAATTTCTTCTATGCCGTGGTGCTTGAACAGCCGGACGTGATGGGGCGCACCCTGTTTGTCTACGCACTCGCCGCCATTGTCATGCTGCTCGCGCTGGCCCTGGATTCCGGCTGGGTTCGCTACCGGCGCCGGAAAAGCTGACACCCGCTTGACCAGCGCTTTCATTCCGCGGGATTCCTGCTATAGGTTGAATGTAATCAACCGCTTTAATAAGGCCACCATGGGAAAGTCAGCGTTCAGATCGTTCCACGCACTCCTGACCATTCTGCTGCTCACGGTGACGTGGCTGGTGAGCGCCCAGGCGCAGGAACAGGCCTCCGAGGCACCGGAGCTGCCCGACAACATCGA
This sequence comes from Halovibrio salipaludis, assembly GCF_002286965.1. GTDB lineage: Bacteria > Pseudomonadota > Gammaproteobacteria > Pseudomonadales > Oleiphilaceae > Halospina > Halospina salipaludis. Next base: position 95,343 of record NZ_NSKD01000002.1, read on the forward strand.
CGTGCGGTTTGTGGTGGATGTTTCCGGGAGCATGAAACGCACCGACCCCGACAATCTGCGGGGACAGGCAGTGCCCATGCTGGCGGAACTCATGCCTGAAGGGGCCCGTAGTGGCCTGTGGACCTTTGCGCGTTACGTCAACATGCTGGTACCTCTGGAAGAGGTTGATGACCAGTGGCGCCAAGAGATGCGGGATGCCCGTTCCCGCATCGGTTCCCCCGGCCAGTACACCCATATAGGCCGTGCGCTGGAGACCGCCACCGAGGATTTCTGGCCTGGTGGGGGCTACGACAACACCCATGTGGTTCTGCTGACCGACGGCATGGTGGATGTCCCGGAAGGGGAGGAAGCCAGCCGGGAAGAGCGCCAGCGCATCCTTGATGACGTGCTCGGTCACTTCCGCGAGCACGGCGCGCGTCTGCATACCATCGCGCTTTCCGATGAAGCCGATCGGCCGCTGCTGGAGCAGCTCGCCGCCGAGACCGGGGGCCATCACGCCATTGCCCGCTCCGATTCGGAGCTGATCAGCGCCTTCCTCTCAGCCTTTGGGGCAGCTTCTCCAACGGAAGAAGTGCCGCTTGAGAACAACGGCTTCTCCATCGATGACAGCGTGGATGAATTCACCGCGCTGATCTTCCGGGATCAGGGCAGTGAGTCCGCGGAACTCGTTGATCCCTCGGGCAATCGGGTGACGCGCAACAGCCTGCCGGAAAAGGCCCGCTGGCACCGTGCGGAGACCTATGATCTGGTGACCATTCCGGATCCCGCGACCGGGCGCTGGGAGGTGGATGCCATGGTGGGGCCGGACAGCCGCATCAAGGTGGTGAGTGAGCTGCGCATGGCCGCGGGTGATCTGCCCACACGCTTCTTCGCGTCGGACATTCTGGATCTGGAAGTGGCCTTCTATGAGGACGGTGACAGGCTGACGGATGAGGATTTCCTTGGCGTCATGGATGTCCGGGCGGAGATCCGGAATGCGGAAGGTGACCGTCAGGGAACCGTCCGGCTTTCCGGCGACCGCGTTCCCTCCAATGGCATTTTCAATGGCGAAATCCGGACCCTGACCGAACCCGGGCAATACGAGGTCCGGCTTATCGGTGAAGGCGAAACCTTCCAGCGCAGCCAGCGCCAGAAGGTAACACTGGCCCCACCTTTTGACACGGAGATCCAGGGCCTTGGAACCGGCGACGACAGCCGGTGGACGTTCCGGGTAATGCCGCGGGATCCAGGGTTGGAGGCGGACAGTATCCAGGTCGAGGCTTCAGTGACAGGCCCGGATGGTGAAATAAGGAAGCAGGCACTGGAGCCGGTCTCAGGCAGCAGCGAACGCATACTGACCCTCCATGGCGAGCGGGGTGAGGGCACCTATCAGGTACGTCTCCGTATGCAGGCGGAAACCCAGGACGGACGGGAAGTGTCGCTGGATACTCCCGCTTTCGCGGCGCAATTCCCGCGAAAGGCGGATACGGCGGACTACCGGACGCTCGAGCCCGAACCCCGGCAGCCTGAACCGGCACCCGAGCCGGAGCCTGCGCCCGAGCCCGAGCCCGAGACCCCGTCCGAACCTGAACAGAAAGAGCCACTGTTTGATCCCGAGCCGGTTGAAGTGCCGGAAGAGCCGTCTGAACCGGAGGCCGGCATCAACTGGCTGCTCTGGGGCAGTGCCGGCGGCGGCCTGATCGGGCTGGCCGCCATCGCGGGTGGACTCTGGTGGTGGCTGCGTCGGCGTGGCAACGGCGGTGAACAGGAGACAGGGTCGCCGGAGTCTCCCGTCGAACCTGAAACGGAACCCTCGGATGCGGTCGCTGATCAGGAAGAGCCGGCCCTGGAAGTGGATCTGGAGCCGGAGCCGGAGCCGGAGATGCAGGAGGGCGAGCCTGAACAGGACGAGGGAACCTCGCTTGCCGAGGCGGCGGCTGCGTACCAGGCGCAGCAGACGGATCCCGGTGATGAAACAGCCTCCGAGTCGGAGGCTGCGGACACCGACGAGAGCAGCCCGGCCGACGAAGCCATCCCCACAGTGGACGACATGGACACCACTGTCGGATCCGGTGAACCGGATCCGGCTTCAGGAATGGACACTGAGCCAGAGCAACAGGAACCGGAAACGGAAGAAGCGTCGGATTCCGGGGCGCAGGAGGAGACCGGCGAGCAGGATGAGGGTATTCCGACCCTTGGCGATGACGAGCCCCCCGAGGAGCCGGAGGCACTGGCCGACCAGATCCTGGAAGAGAACCAGCAGAACGCGGATGAGGATGAGTTCTCGCTTGAGGACTTCGACATTTCCGAATTCGATGACCTTCCGGACCAGGAGGACGGGGCGGATTCCGGAGAAGAGGACGACGGAAACCGTGATCGCTGACGGTCACTGACCATGAGTGGACGTGTTTCCGCTTTTGGGGCCAACCGCTTACTTGTTGGCCCCGACGCCCTGCCTATATACTTCGCACCTCGCAGAAGGCCGGACCCTGATTGAGCAGGGCTCCATGGCCGCAGGTTTCCTGACTGAGGTGTTGCTGACATGAAATTTGAGGGTACCGAGAATTACGTTGCCACGGATGAGCTCCAGATGGCGGTCAACGCGGCCATCACGCTGGAGCGCCCGCTCCTGATCAAGGGCGAACCCGGTACCGGCAAGACCATGCTGGCCGAGGAGATGGCGCGGGGCGTCGGCGCCGAGCTGATTACCTGGCACATCAAGTCCACCACCAAGGCGCAGCAGGGGCTCTATGAGTACGACGCGGTTTCGCGCCTGCGTGACTCCCAGCTGGGTTCCGACAAGGTTCACGACATCGGTAACTACATCGTCAAGGGCAAGCTCTGGGAAGCGTTCGAGGCAGACCAGCGGGCTGTGCTCCTGATCGACGAGATCGACAAGGCGGATATCGAATTTCCCAACGACCTGCTGCAGGAACTCGACCGCATGGAGTTCTATGTGTACGAGACGCAGCAGCAGGTGGTGGCCAAGCAGCGCCCCATCGTGGTCATCACCAGTAACAACGAGAAGGAGCTTCCGGATGCTTTCCTCCGCCGGTGCTTCTTCCACTACATCGATTTCCCCGACCACGACACCATGAAGGAGATCGTGGACGTTCACTTCCCGGGCATCCAGCAGCAGCTGGTGCAGGATGCGCTGGAGATCTTCTTCGATGTGCGCCGTGTTCCCGGCCTCAAGAAGAAGCCCTCCACCTCCGAGCTGATTGACTGGCTCAAGCTGCTGATGGCGGATGATCTGGCCCAGAAGGTGATCCAGGACAAGGACACCTCCAATGCGCTGCCGCCGCTCTACGGTGCGCTGGTCAAGAACGAACAGGATGTGCACCTGCTTCAGAAACTGGCATTCATGGCGCGCCGGCGTCGCTGATACGCTGACTGAAGCGCGGATCCACTGACAGCGGGGGCCCTATGCTCATCGACTTTTTCCTGGAAGTGCGCCGTGCCGGAGTGCCGGCCAGCCTGCGGGAATTCCTGGACCTGACCGAGGCGCTCCAGAAGCGCCTGGCATTTGCCGATCTGGAGGATTTCTACTTCCTGAGCCGCCTGTGCCTGGTGAAGGACGAGCGCCATTACGACAAGTTCGACCGGGCATTCGATGCCTATTTCAAGGGCATCGAGAACCTGGATGAACTGCTTGAGGCGCTGATTCCCGATGACTGGCTGCGCTCCGAGTTCGAGAAACACCTTTCCGAAGAGGAAAAGGCGCAGATCGACTCCCTTGGAGGCCTCGAGGAGCTGATCGAGACCTTCAAGAAGCGCATGGACGAGCAGACCGACCGCCACGAGGGTGGCAACAAGTGGATCGGGACCGGTGGTACGTCGCCTTTCGGCGCCAATGGCTATAACCCGGAAGGCTATCGCATCGGCCAGGAGAAAGGCCGGCACGGGCGCGCGGTCAAGGTCTGGGAGAAGCGCGAATACCGGGATCTGGATGACAACGTCACCATCAGCTCGCGCAACATCAAGGTGGCGCTCAAGCGCCTGCGCAAGTTCGCCCGGGAGGGTGCGCCCGAGCACCTGGATATGGACGACACCATCCGCAACACCGCCCGCAATGGGGGATACCTGGATCTGAAAATGGTCCCGGAACGCCACAACGCGGTGAAGGTGCTGCTGTTCTTTGATGTGGGTGGCTCCATGGACCCGCACGTGAAAGTCTGCGAGGAGCTGTTTTCGGCCTGCCGGGAGGAGTTCAAGCACCTGGAGTACTATTACTTCCACAACTTCGTCTACGAGGGTGTCTGGAAGGACAGCAGCCGCCGTACCACGGAGATCACGCCCACCTGGGAGGTGATCAACACCTATCCCTCGGATTACAAGGTGGTCTTTGTGGGCGACGCCACCATGGCGCCCTATGAGGTCAGCCATCCAGGCGGTTCGATCGAGCACTGGAACGAGGAGGCGGGCTCGACCTGGTTCCAGCGCCTTACGGACCACTTCAGCAAGGTGGTCTGGCTCAACCCGCTGCCCGAGGATTACTGGGGGCAGGGTGGTTCCCTGGGGATGATCCAGAAGCTGGTGGGCTTCCAGATGTACCCGATGACCCTGGAGGGGCTGGAGTCGGCGATGCGCTATCTCAGCCGCTGAGCCACATCGCACACGGATGACGTGACCGTAAAAAGGCTTTAAGATCCGAAGCCACAAAAACACTAATCAAACGACAGGTTACTCAGGAGATCCGTCATGGATATGGAGCAGTTTTTCAAAGAGAAGTACCCGTCAGATCTCTCCCGGGAGGTGGACACGAACCAGTACAGCACCATGCTGGATGTGTTCGAGAAATCCGTGGCGCGGTTTGCGGACCGGCCCGCGTTCAGTGGTGTGGGCGTGACACTGACGTACCGGGATCTGGACCACTACAGCCGCGCGTTCGCAGCCTGGCTCCAGAACGAGACGGATCTCCAGCAGGGCGATCGCATCGCGATCCAGATGCCCAATATTCCCCAGTACCCGATCGCTATCTTTGGTGCCATGCGGGCCGGTCTGGTGGTGGTGAACACCAACCCGCTCTACACCACCCGCGAGATGGAGCACCAGTTCAACGATTCCGGTGCCCGGGCCCTGATCGTCCTGGCGAACATGGCGAGCAATGTTGAGAAGGTGCTGCCGAACACGGGCCTTGAGCACGTCATCGTCACCGAGCTTGCGGATCTGCACAAGCCGCTCAAGCGCAAGCTTATGAACAGCGTGGTCAAACACGTGAAGAAGATGGTGCCGGCCTACAATCTGCCGAAGGCGCACGCCTTCCCGAAAGTGCTCAGGACCGGCGCCGGCCTTACCTACAGGCCCGTCAGCATCCAGCGCGAGGACATTGCGGTGCTGCAGTACACCGGTGGCACCACGGGCGTGGCCAAGGGTGCCATGCTGACCCATTCCAACCTGGTTTCGAACCTGCTCCAGGTCAAGCCGATGGTTGAGAAGCAGATGGATGAGGGCAGGGAAGTGGTGGTCGCGCCGCTGCCGCTGTACCACATCTATTCGTTCACCATGAACTGCGGTGTCATGCTGGAAAGTGGCAGTCACAGTATCCTGATTCCGAACCCGCGTGATATCCCGGGCTTCGTCAAGGAGCTGAAGAAATGGCAGTTCACGGTGTTCATGGGTCTGAACACGCTGTTCGTGGCGCTGGCAAACAACGAGGATTTCCGCAACCTGGATTTCAGTAACCTGAAGATCACGGTTGCCGGGGGCATGGCACTGACCAAGCCAACGGCGGATCAGTGGCAGCAGGTCACCGGCTGCGAGATCACTGAGGGCTATGGCCTGACGGAAACCTCGCCGGTAGTGAGCCTGAACCCGCTTGGAAACGCGCAGGTCGGCACTATTGGTATCCCGATTCCGGGAACTCTGATCAAGACCGTTGACGACGAGGGTAATGATCAGCAGGTCGGTGAGGCCGGCGAGCTCTGCGTCCAGGGGCCACAGGTGATGAAGGGGTACTGGCAGCGCCCTGAGGAGACCAGCAAGTCCATTGACTCAGAAGGCTGGTTCCGCACTGGTGACGTGGCCATGATCCAGGAGGATGGTTTTGTACGGATCGTGGACCGCAAGAAGGACATGATTCTGGTATCCGGTTTCAACGTCTATCCGAATGAGATCGAGGACGTTGTGATGGGGAATCCGAAGGTTCTGGAGTGTGCCGCCGTGGGCGTTCAGGATGACAAGAGCGGTGAGGCGGTGAAGATCTTTGTGGTCGCGAAGGAGCAGGATGTGACCAAAGAGGAGATCATCAAGTACTGCCGTGAGAACCTGACGGCCTATAAGGTGCCGAAGCATGTTGAATTCCGGGATGAGCTGCCCAAGAGTAACGTCGGCAAGATTCTGCGGAAGGAGCTTCGGGACAGCTGATTGGGTTCAGTTGCCGTTACTTGGAAACCCCGTCTGGTTCAGGCGGGGTTTTTTGGTCTATGGATGCTCAAGATACAAGCCTGACGAGGGGCTGCCGGGCGGAGTGAGGAGGGGACTGTTGATCGGGAAACGCTGTAAATACGTCCCTGTACGCTGCTCTTCCGCCATCCATGGCTCCAGAGCTTCCCGATCAACAGTCCCCTCCTCACTCCACCTTTGAGATCCCTGCATTCCGGAGCGCATCTGTCATTGACTGAGCAAAGTACTGATTGGCGAACACAGATCAAGCAATCCCTGGCTGACTGCCGGCAGTGGGAGACTGCGCGCATTCTGCGGCTGATGGGCAAGGGCGAGCCGGATTCCAAAACCCAGGAGCGGATTGAGGCACTTCTGAAAGAGGGGCAGGAAGCGCTGGCGCGGCGGCGCTTGCTGGTGCCGTCCATTTCGTACCCCGAGTCGCTGCCGGTTTCGGAACGGGCGGAGGATATCCGTTCGCTTCTGGAGCAGCACCAGGTGGTGATTGTTGCCGGTGAGACCGGCTCGGGTAAGACGACGCAGCTGCCCAAGATGGCGCTCGAGGCCGGGCGTGGCCGGCGTGGGCTGGTGGGGCATACCCAGCCGCGGCGGATTGCGGCGCGCACGGTGGCGCAGCGTCTGGCGGAGGAAATGGAGACCCGGGTCGGTGAGACGGTGGGTTACCAGGTGCGCTTCAGTGACCAGACCAGTGAGGATTCGCTGGTCAAGGTGATGACGGACGGCATCCTGCTGAATGAGCTGACCCATGACCGCTTCCTGGACCGCTACGACACCATCATTGTGGATGAGGCCCATGAGCGCAGTCTGAACATCGATTTCCTGTTGGGGGCGCTCAAACGGATTCTTCCGAAACGGCCTGACCTGAAGGTGATCATTACCTCGGCGACCATCGAGCTGGACCGGTTCAGTGCCTATTTTGACGATGCGCCGGTACTGGAGGTTTCGGGGCGGACGCATCCGGTGGAGGTGCGGTATCGGCCGCTGGCGGACTCCGAGGATCCGGAGTCGGGCTGGCCGGGGGCGATTGAATCCATTGTTCACGAGATCGAGGATTACGAGAAGGATCAGGGCAAGGGGCCCGGGGATATCCTGGTGTTCCTGCCGGGGGAGCGGGACATCCGGCAGGTGAGCAAGGAGCTGCGCCATGCGGATCTTCAGCACACCGAGGTGCTGCCGCTGTACGCGCGGCTGTCGAACCGCGAGCAGAACCGGGTGTTCCAGCCCCATGGCGGGCGGCGGATCGTGCTGGCCACCAATGTGGCCGAGACCTCGCTGACAGTGCCGGGCATCCATTACGTGATCGATACGGGTCTGGCGCGGCTGAGCCGTTACAGCGTGCGCTCGAAGATGCAGCGCCTGCCGGTTGAGCCCATCGCCCAGGCCAGCGCGGAGCAGCGCAAGGGGCGCTGTGGGCGTGTGGCCCCCGGGATCTGTTTTCGACTCTATGACGAGTCGGATTTCCTGAACCGGCCCGAGTTCACGGACCCGGAGATCCGCCGGACCAACCTGGCGTCCGTGATTCTGCAGATGACGAACATGGGCCTGGGCGACGTCAAGCGCTTCCCCTTCATCGACCCACCGGATAAGCGCCTGGTCAACGACGGCTACAAGCTGCTGGAAGAGCTGGGGGCCGTGGATCGGGGGCGAAAAGTAACCAAGGCTGGGCAGCGCATGGCGCGGCTGCCGGTGGACCCGAGGCTGGCGCGCATGCTGCTGGCGGCCGAGCGGGAGGGCAGCCTGGCCGAGGTAGCCGTGATCGCGGCTGGGCTGAGTATCCAGGACCCCCGTGAACGCCCGGGCGACAAGCAGACCCAGGCGGACCAGGCGCATGCGCTGTTCCGCGACAACCATTCGGACTTCAACAGTCTGCTCAATCTCTGGAACAGCTGGGAGGAGCAGCGCCAGACGCTGTCCGGCAATCAGCTCCAGAAATGGTGCCGAAAGCATTTCGTGGCCTTCCTGCGCATGCGGGAGTGGCGCGACATTCACCGCCAGATCCTGCTTCTGGCAAAGGAGCAGGGCATGCGGGTGAACCAGCGGCCGGCGGACTATGGTTCCGTGCACCGGGCGCTTCTGGCCGGCCTCCTGGGCAACGTGGCGCTGAAGGAGGAGAAGGGCTGGTTCCACGGGACGCGTAACCGCAAATTCCGGATCTTTCCGGGCTCCGCGCTGGCGAAGAAGCCACCGAAGTGGATCATGGCCGCCGAGATTGTGGAGACCAGCCAGGTGTTCGCGCGCATGGTGGCGGGGATCGAGGTGGAGTGGATCGAACCACTCGCCGAACACGTGGTCCGGCGCAACCACGCTGAGCCGCACTGGGAGAAGAAGCGGGCCCAGGTCATGGCCATGGAGTCGGTCACACTCTATGGCCTGACCATCGTCTCGAATCGCCGGGTGGGGTATGCCCGGATCGATCCGGAACTGTCGCGGGAGATCTTCATCCGTCGGGCCCTGGTTGAAGGCGAGTACAGGACCAGGGCCCCCTTCGTGCTGGCCAATCAGGAGTTGATCGAAGAGGTCACTTCGCTGGAGGACAAGGTTCGCCGGCGGGATCTGCTGGTGGATGAGGAGACCCTGTTCCAGTTCTACCATGAGCGCCTGCCCGCCGACATTGTCAGTGGCAAGGGTTTTGAGCGCTGGTGGAAGCAGCTTAATGACGAGCAACTCAGTCGCTTCTACCTGACCGAGTCCGATGTCTTCCAGAAAGAGCCCGGGACGGACACGCAGAGCCTGTATCCCGATACGCTGCAGTGGCATGGCCTCACGTTTGAACTGCGCTATCACTTCGAACCGGGTACGGCGGAAGACGGCGTGAGCATCCGGGTGCCGATCATGGCGCTCAAGCAGCTGCCGGTGGAGCGGCTGGGATGGCTGGTGCCGGGGCTGCTGCGCGATCGCGCCATCGCGCTGGTGAAGAGCCTGCCCAAGTCACTGCGCCGCAACTTTGTGCCGGTGCCCGACTTCGTGGACGCCGCCCTCGCTAATCTCACCCCCTGCAATGAACCACTGACCCGCAGGCTCGGTGAGCAGCTCCAGCGGATGACCGGCGTGCGGATACCCGAGGATGCGTGGGATCCGGATCACCTGCCGGACCATCTGCGCATGAACGTGCAGGTGATTGATGACAAGGGCAACATCCTGGATCAGGGGCGGGATGTGGAAGGGCTGATCGCCCGCCACGAGGACGAGGCCCACCAGGCGCTGGAAAGTGCCATGCAGGAGGCCCCTGAGGAATCCGAAGTCGAGAGGGTTGTCTCCGACTGGCCGGGGGGCGAGCTGCCGGAGAGTGTCGAGACCGAGCAGGGCGGCATGCAGGTTCGTGTCTATCCGGTGCTGGAGGATGAGGGGCAGGGGGTTCGCCAGACCCAGGTGCTGGATCCGGTCCGGGCCTGGTACCTGAATCGCCGGGGGATTGCGCGCATCCTGGTGAACCGGCTCGGCAATACGCTGCGGGATCTGGATCGACGACTGCCCGGTTTCCACGAAGCCTCGCTGCTGTTCGCCCCGGTCGGGCGCAAGACAGAGCTGCTGGACGACCTGCTCATTGCAACGGCCCAGTCCCACTTCCTGGCGGATCAGGCGCTGCCACGCAGCGAGCGGGATCTGGAGAGCTGTCTTGAGAGCGGCCGCAGCGGCTTCGTGCCCGCGCTGGAAGCCAACAGCCGGCTCCTGCTCCAGATCATGGAGCGCCATCACCAGGTGATGAAGGGGCTGAAGGGCAAGATCCCGCTGAACGTTGCCCAGAGCATGGCGGACCTCAAGTTCCAGATGAGCCAGCTGATTTACCCGGGGTTCATGGCGGCAACACCACCGGAGTGGCTGAAGCATTTTCCGCGCTATATGGACGCGGCGTTGATCCGTCTGGACAAGATGCCCCGGGAAGCAGGTCGTGAGCGGGCCTTTCTCTCGGAGTTCCAGCCCTTCTGGGAACGCTACGTTGAGAGGCGCGAGGCACTGGCCGTGCAGGGGATCGAGGACGAGGCCCTGATCACCTACCGGTGGATGCTGGAGGAATACCGTGTGTCGTATTTCGCACAGCAGCTGGGAACCGCTGTAACGGTTTCCCCCCAGCGCCTTGAGCGCCAGTGGCAGGAGGTCCGCCGCTGACGCGCGCCACCTGACACCCGGTGCCGATGTGTTAATATCCTGAGTCAGGAACTATTTCACAGGTTCTCCATTCAACAACAACCGGAGTCTATCCCGTGTCCTCAGCAGTCATCAGCGCCACCGGTCTTTTCTCGCCGCCCAGCGTCATCGACAACGACGAACTGGTGGAAGCCTTCAACGCCTACGTCGAACGCCACAACGAACGCAACGCGGACGCGATTGAGCGTGGCGATGTGGAAGCGCTGCAGCCTTCATCCTCGGCGTTCATCGAGAAGGCCTCAGGCATCAAGCGCCGGCATGTGATGGACAAGGAAGGCATCCTGGACCCCGAGCGCATGAAGCCCTCTATTCCGCAGCGCCCGAACTCGGACTATGGCATCCAGTGTGAGATGTCGGTCAAGGCCACGAATCAGGCACTGGAACGGGCCGGGATCAGGGCGGAGGATCTGGATGCGGTGATTGTTGCCTGTTCGAACCTGGAGCGCCCCTATCCGGCGGTAGCGGTTGAAGTCCAGGATGCGCTCGGCGTGGAAGGCTTTGCCTACGACATGAACGTGGCCTGCAGTTCCGCGACCTTCGGCATCCAGAACGCCGTTGATGCCATCAATAACGGGCACGCCCGGACGGTGCTGGTTGTGAATCCGGAGATCTGCAGTGCCCACCTGAATTTCTGCGACCGGGACAGCCACTTCATTTTCGGCGACGCCTGCACCGCCATCATCGTCCAGCATCCGGATGATGTGCCGGCTGGGCGTGGTTTCGAGGTGTTGGGCACCCGGCTCAAGACCCGCTTTTCCAACAACATCCGGAACAACTTCGGGTTCCTGAACCGCGCGGACGAGTCCGGCATCGGGCAGGCGGACAAGCTGTTCGTTCAGGAGGGCCGCAAGGTGTTCAAGGAGGTCTCTCCTCTGGTGGCTGAGCTGATTGGTGAGCACCTGGGTGCGCTTGGTCTCGGTACCGATCAGTTGCGGCGCATGTGGCTGCACCAGGCGAACCTCAACATGAACGAGCTGATCGCCAAACGGGTCCTTGGGCGTGATGCCGAAGCCGGCGAGGCGCCGGTGATACTGGATGAGTACGCCAATACCAGCTCCGCAGGCTCCATCATCGCCTTTGACCAGTACCAGGCCGACCTGAACAGTGGCGATTACGGCATCATCTGTTCCTTCGGGGCTGGCTACTCCATCGGTAACGTCGTGGTCCGCAAGCGCTGAAGCGGCCCTTACTGGCCGCTCTCCGCGCTCAGTGATCGCAAGTGGTCGGGCAGGGGGGTGGGGCGGCCAGTGTCATGATTGATCCACACCACCTTGGCGCTGCCTGATGCATAGAGAGCATCGTCATCAGCGCCCAGAACCCTATAGAAGTTCTCCAGGCTGCTGTTGCCGGCCCTGCCGGTGCGCACTTCAACCCTGATCCTGGTGGGATAGACCAGTTCCTGGTGGAAGGTTGCGCTCGTGGTTACGATCACCGGGCCCTCGCCCTGGCCGTCCGCTGTCAGTGTGAGACTGTCGAACCAACGGATCCGTGCCTCTTCAAAAAACCTGAAATACACCGTATTGTTCACATGGCCGTAGGCATCCTGGTCGCCCCAGCGGACAGGGAAGGTTTCCTCATGGACCAGTCGGCCCTCGGGTTGGTTCTCGGACATGATGACTCCTGTTCTATGGATGGCGCTGATTCTAGGGCCGGAACAGATGATTTCAATCCCCCTGCAGACAGGTTTACAGGTTGATGATGCAACGAACCCTGCTCGCGCTCAGTCTCTCCCTGGCCCTGGCTACCGGTGCCACTGCACAGCAGCCGGAAGACAGCGCCGCCAGTGCACTGCCCGGCGATGCGGATCCTCAGAAGGTGGCGGATACATCCGCCTTTGACGACCGTGATCCCTGGGAGTCGTTCAACCGCAGCATCTTCACCTTCAACGAGGTGGTGGACCGCAACCTGCTCAAGCCCGTGGCGCGCGGCTATAACCGTGTCACGCCGGAGCCCGTGAATGACGGGGTCAGCAATTTCTTCAGCAACCTGAGTGAGCCGGGCAACATCCTCAACAGCCTGCTCCAGGGCAAGGGCGAGGATGCGCTCATCAGCACCGGCCGCTTCATCTTCAACACCACCTTCGGGTTGCTTGGGCTGGTGGATGTGGCCAGCTACATGGAATTGCCGGAAAAGGAAGAGGACTTCGGCCAGACCTTTGGCTACTGGGGGGCTGACTCCGGACCTTTCCTGATGCTGCCGTTCCTGGGGCCCTCAACGGTCCGGGATGCCACGGGCAGGGGGGTGGATTACGCTATTCCGGATCTCATGGACGAGGTGGATTCCCCCGAAGTCTATTACCTTTATGCGCTCTACGGAGTGGATCTCAGGGCCTCGCTTCTGAGCTATGAGGAGCAGATCACGGGCGACCGTTACACGTTCATACGCAATGCCTATCTGCAGCGTCGGGAGTACCAGGTCAATGATGGCAGGGTGGAAAATGACCCCTTTGCCAATGATGATGAGGACATGATGCTCGAGGATTTCTGATCGGGGGCTATACTCAGGTCAGGTTTACCCGGGTAGTGGCCATGGAGTCCATTATGAACCGCAGGATCGCGCACTACCGCAAACTGCTCGCCCAGGCCCGCACCTATGAACAGTGGAAGGCGGCGGCACTGGAGCTGGATTATCTGGAAGGCAATGTGGAATGGAAGGAGGCGTTCGCCTCCGAGTTCTACAACTACAACCTCATCCATGACCGCCTGAGGGAGCTGCGCCACTACCACCAGACCGGCGACTATGCCCGGCTCAAGCGCGCGATCCGGGAAGGGCTCCATCACGATCTCGGCAACATCGCGAACCCCGCGCTCTACCACAACAGCTATGTGGGCACCAAGCACCTGATCGAGGAATACGTGAACCAGGTGTGTGAGTCCATCAACCTTCTGTGTGACACCCCCATGCAGGAGCTGCCCGAAAGCGAAAAGCTGGGCTTCTTCAAGGATACCCTGCTGAGCTATGGCCGCCCGGCATTGCTGCTCAGCGGCGGTGCCACGCTTGGCCTGTTCCACCTGGGGGTGATCCGCACCCTCTGGGAACGGGACCTGCTCCCACAGGTCATCTCTGGGTCCAGCGCCGGCGCTGTGATGGCGGCCATGGTCGGAACCACACCGGACGATGAGCTGGACCAGCTTCTGGAGCCGGAACGCCACAACCTCAAGGCCTGGCGCTGGAAGGGGGTGATCAATGGCCTGCGCGGGGCGGGGTTCATGGACCAGAGCGTGCTGGAACAGTGCCTGCGTGAGAATATCGGGGAGTACACCTTCGAGGAAGCGTTCCAGCACACGGGCCGCTCCACCAACATCAGCGTTTCCTCGGACCAGGGCCAGTACGGGGCGCGGCTGCTCAGTGGCTATACCTCCCCCTATATGCTGGTATGGAGCGCTGCTCTGGCCTCCTCCGCGGTGCCCGGGGTCTTTCCGCCCGTGCAGTTGCAGAAGAAGGATCACCAGGGGGGCACGGTGCCCTACATGCCGCGCCTGCGCTTCGTGGACGGGTCGGTGGTGAGTGACCTGCCGCGCGAACGCCTGATGCACCTGTACGATGTGAACTTCACCCTGGTCAGCCAGACCAACCCGCATGTGGTGCCGTTTCTGCGTCGGGATCATGGACAGTCCCGGGAGAGCCTCGCGAGTCTGCCCCTGTCGCTGCTGAAGGCGGAGATGCAGTTCCATGGCAAGGGGCTGTTCGATGTGCTGAGGCGGCGCATGCGGCCGGAGCTTGCCCGCCAGGCCTGCGGCCAGATCTATACCATCATGGCCCAGCAGTACCAGGGGGACGTGACCCTGGCACCGCGCTACCGGATGCGGCACTTCCGGCGCATGATGTCGAATCCGTCGCCGGAATTCGTGCGCGAGATGATGCTGGAGGGCGAGCGGGCCACCTGGCCGCTGATCTCCCAGATCCGTACCCATGCCAAGATCTCACGCACGCTGGAGGGTTGCATCCGCCGGCTGCGCCAGCACAACCGCAAGGGCGCTGAGCTGCACGTGATCGCGAGCTGAGCCTGTACGCTCCGGGAGCCGCCCGCTATCATGAGCGGTCTCTTAACCGACCTTTGGACAGGAGCGCATGCTCAACGAGGACACCAAGGCTGAGATCCAGGCAGCCTATCGGGCCGTGCTGGCCGGCAAGGACCTGCGGGCGCGCTACGGCCAGCGGCTGATGATCGCCGAAATCGCCCGCTACCTCGGTGAGATCACGGAAAACGACGGCCAGCGAACGTCTGCCCACAAGGCCTGTGTTCTGGAAGCCGGGACCGGCACAGGCAAGACCCTCGCCTATCTGCTGGCGGCCATCCCGGTGGCGCGGCAGCTGGGCAAGCAGCTGGTGGTCTCCACTGCCACGGTAGCACTCCAGGATCAGATCGTGAACAAGGACCTGCCGGATCTGAAGGCCCATTCAGGGCTGGATGTGAGCTGGTCCCTGGCGAAGGGGCGTGGCCGCTATCTGTGCCTGTCCAAGGTGGAGCAGCGCCTGCATGGCCACGGTAACCAGGACAGCGACACCATTCCGCTGTTCATGCTCCAGGAGGAACCGGGTGAACCGGCGGAGACCCGCGCCTTCCACGAAAAGCTTTTCTCCAGCTACGCGGCCCGCGAGTGGGACGGCGACCGTGACCACTGGCCGGACCACATTCCGGATGACATCTGGCAGGGCGTGACCACGGACCACCGCCAGTGCACCAACCGCCGCTGCAGCTACTTCGACAGCTGTCCCTTTTTCTCAGCGCGTGCGGAGCTGGAACATGCGGACGTGATCGTGGCCAACCACGACCTGGTGCTGGCGGATCTGGCCCTGGGCGGCGGTGCCATACTGCCGAAGCCAGAGGACACCATCTACGTGATGGACGAAGCCCACCACCTGCCGGATAAGGCCCTGAACCACTTTGCCGCCTCCCTGGGGCTGGAGGGGACTCGCCAGTGGCTGCGCAGTCTGAGCCAGGCCCTGGCCCAGCTGCTGCCGCACCTGCCAGCGGACGCCGAGGCCGCCAGGACGGTCCAGAAGCTGACGGATCTGGCGCGGGAAATTGACCCGATGCTGGCGGACGTCCATGAATGGCTGGAAGAAAACACGCCCTGGGAAGGGGGCGAAGACGGTGGCAACAGCCAGTACCGTTTCCCGGGGGCACGGCTGCCGGACGAGTTGAGCACCCGGGTGACCGCACTGCAGCAGCAACAGGTTCAGCTGACGCGGCGTCTGGACCAGCTGGCCGACTTTCTGGACGAAGGTATGGATGAACGCCGGGAAGGCGATATTGACCGCGAGACCGCCGAAGCCTGGTACCCCGTGGTCGGCCAGTTCCATGCCCGGGCAGAGGATCAGTTGCGGCTGTGGCAGGCTTGGTCCGAGGCGGTGCCGGAAGCCGAGGAGGGCGAGGACAGCACGCGTACGCCCGCGCCGGCGCGGTGGCTCAACCGTCGAGGTGGCGAGAATGGCGACATCACGCTCTACAGCAGCCCGGTGCTGGCGGATAATGTCCTGTTCAGCCGGCTCTGGAGCCGGTGTTTCGGTGCCATCCTGACCTCCGCCACTCTCACGGCGCTTGGCCGCTTCGACCGCCTCAGCATGCGTGCCGGCTTGCCGGCGGACAGCCGCTGCCTGGTGATTCCCTCGAACTTCCGTTATCAGGAGAACGCCACCGTCGAGGTGCCGGCCTCAAGCATGGAACCCGGCGATCCGGCCAGCTACGCGGAGCGGCTGGTTGATCGTCTGCCCGGGGTGCTTGAAGGGGACACGGCGGCGCTGGTCCTGTTCACCGCGCGTCGGGACATGCAGAGGGTGCGTGACATGCTGCCGGAGACCTGGCGGGACTGCGTCATCACACAGGATGACCACACCCGGGCGGAGGTCCTGGACCGCCATCGCCAGCGTGTGGACAACGGCCAGACCTCAATCCTCTTCGGGGTTGCGAGTTTCGCGGAAGGGATTGATCTGCCGGGAACCTATCTGGAGCACGTGGTCATCACGCGACTGCCGTTCTCGGTGCCGGATGATCCGATTGAGGCCAGTCTGGCTGAATGGATTGAGGAAAGGGGCGGCAACCCCTTCATGGAGATCAGCGTGCCGGACGCCTCGATAAGGCTGGTGCAGGCCGCCGGGCGGCTGCTGCGCAGTGAGTCCGACACCGGTCGTGTGACGATCCTGGACCGTCGCATCGTCTCCCGGCGTTACGGCAGCATGCTGTTGGATGCGCTGCCGCCGTTCCGCCGTGTGATTGCCGCCTGAGCCGCCCTCAGTCCTTCTGGCGGGCGGGGTGCGGCTCGTGGCTGATCAGGCCCTGCTGGCGGGCCATGGCGTAGGCCGCCTTGGGACCCGTCCAGAGTGATGGCAACAGGATGAGTGATACCGGAATCGCGGTGATCACGATGAACTGTTGCAGCGCACTGATCTGGCCCTCGCCCATGTACAGCAGGATTGCCGCCATCAGTGCCATGGCCACGCCCCAGAAGACACGTACCGCACGGTTCGGCTCGTCATGGCCGGTGCCCACCACGGAGATCGCGTAGCTCATGGAATCCCCGGTGGTCGCCACAAAGATGGTGGTCAGCAGCAGGATCGCCAGTGCCATCAGCATGCCGCCCGGCAGCGCCTGGGCAACGGTCAGGGTGGCCACATCGAACTGGAAGTTCTGAAGCGGCTCGGCCAGGTCGATCACCTCCTGCATCTGGTAGAAGATGCCGGAGCCGCCCAGCAGGGTAAACCAGACGGTGGTGGCGACCGGCGCCATAACGGCGACTGCCAGGATCATCTCGCGGATGGTGCGGCCACGGGAGATGCGGGCCACGAAGATCGCCATCAGCGGCCCATAGCCGATGAACCAGGCAAAGAAGAACACCGTCCACCATTTCATCCACCACGCGGGGGCGGTTTCCGAGGTCATGGTACCCATGCGGAAGAACGAGGAGATGTATTCACCGAAGCCCTGTGTGTAGGCGTTGGTGAGGAAAAGCGTGGGGCCAAAGATGAAGATGACCGCCGCGATGGCCAGCGCCAGCATCACATTGAACCGGCTCAGCAGCTGGATGCCCTTGTGGATGCCGGTGACCGCCGAGGTCACATAGACCGCGCCCAGCGCGATGACGATCATCAGCTGGGTGGAATAGCGGTCCTGAATGCCGAAAAGCACTTCGAAGCCATAGCTGACCTGGGTGGCAAGGAAGCCGATGGGGCCCACGGTGCCGGCGACCACGGCCACCACGCAGCAGGCGTCCACCACGCCGCCGATCCAGCCGCTCATCAGGCGCTGGCCGAAGACCGGATAGAGCAGGGTGCGGGGCCGCAGCGGGTGCCCGAGATCATAGTGGTTGTGCGCCAGGATGATCGCGGTCAGTGAGCCGAGGATGGCCCAGGCCAGAAAGCCCCAGTGCATGAAGGATTGGGCCAGGGCGCCGGCGACGGCTTCGGGGGTGCCTGCCTCGGTGTTGAACGCGGGAGGGGTGACCACGAAGTGATAGACCGGTTCACCGGCGGCAAAGAACACGCCGCCGCCGGCCAGCAGGGTGCACATGATCATGGAAAGCCAGCGGAAGGTGCTGATTTCCGGGGTGGTACGGTTCCCCACAAGGGCGCCGGCGGCGGGCGAAATGGCCACACCCAGGGCAATGAAGAAGGTTGCCAGCAGCAGCAGCTGGAAGTACGAGCCCAGGCCCGCCGCTGTCGCGGTGAACCATTCACCGATGCTGTCGGAGACGAGCCCGATGTCGTACAGGGAGAAAAGGATGAAGAGAACAATGAACCCGGCGCTGAGGCCGAGAACCACGGGATCACCAAGCCGTCGGTGATCGCTGGGCGATGTGCCCGGAGTCTGTTCGGATGGAGTCATGGGAGCCTCACGGCCATAAAAAGTGAAGCGCGCGATGATGACAGCTTGTTACAGGAAATCAATGGTTGACTGTCTGGATGGGCAGAAAAAAGCCACCAGGGAAAACCGCTGGTGGCTGAACAAGGAGTTACGTGAGGAGAAATCCGAAAGGCCTGAAATCGAATTCCTGTTGACTCTTCTCACGGTGCCCAATGTAGGGCGTAAGGGGGCGTAGAGGGATCGTCCAAAGGGCGTAAAAGGGGAGGAAAAAGGGCGTAAGGCGCTCAAAGTGTGAATTGAATCACATTTTTGGGGGCCTGGCTAATCGACCAGCCCAAGTTCCCGGGCACGGGCCAGTGCCCCGGTCCGGCTGCTTGCCCCCAGTTTGCCGTACAGATTGCGGATATGGGCCTTGACCGTGGTCTGCGCCACGGACATGCGCTGGGCGATCTCCTTGTTGGCATGACCGGCATGGATCAGTGTCAGGACCTCGATCTCGCGTTGGCTCAGGGGCTCCAGGAGTGCGTCGGTGCTTCCCGTGGCCGGTGCTGGTTCTGATTCTGTCCGGGCGGGCGCGGATTCCGCTTCCAGCAGTGGGTCCAGTTCGCGCAGGAAAGCCAGCGGCAGGCCATGGTGGGGCATACGCCGGTACAGCGCGGCCAGCGCCGGTCCTTCCTCGACAAAGAGTCGCAGGAAACGTTCCCGGGAGGCCAGCTCCAGTGCGCGGTGCAGCATGACGGCGGCCTGTTCCCCGCGGTCGAGGTGATCCAGGCAGACCGCGTATACCGCGAGCAGTTCAATCAGGTGCTTGATGTGGCGCCCTTTCTCTGTGGACAGCCGCAGTGGCGCCAGGATGTTGATCGCCTCCTCGGCCTGACCGTCCGCGAGCAGCAACCGCGCCAGCCCGATGCGGGCCTGCTCCCGGTTGATGGGGTTGCGGTAGTTGTGATTCTCAAGCCGCTCCCGCCAGGCCTGTGCGCCGGTGCGGTCGCCCAGCGCCAGGTGGCAGCGCACATGCAGTGCTTCCAGGCACGGGGGCTCGAACAGGATGGCATCGCGTTTCTGGTCCTGGACACGCTCCGCGTCCTCCAGGTATTCCATGGCGTTCTGGTACTGGCCCCGGGAGAAGGCAAGGTGCGCCCGGGTGTACTGGATCACCACGTGCTGGCCGGGCTCGCTGCCCGTCTCCAGGTGTGGCAGCAGCGGGTTCATGTGGGTATCCGCCAGGGTGAGGTCGTTCTTCTCCCGGTGGATCTGGACCATGGCGCTGTTCTGCCAGCAGGAGACCAGCCGGGGCTGCTGGGGATCCGTGTGATGGGAGTTCACCCATTCGCGCACGCTGGTCCCCACGTCCAGTGCCCGGTCCATCTCACCCTGGTAGAACAGGATCCACGCCAGCAGCCCGCCGCTGGAGAGGGTGGTGGCGTGTTTCTTTTCCCGGCGCCCGTGCTCCACCGCGGATTCCAGTGCATGGGTGGCACTGGCCAGATCCCCGTTGGCGTAGCAGTCCAGTCCGATGCCGTAGTAGGTCACGGACTTGAGGGGGATATTGGTGTGGTCGATATCCTTCAGAACCTGCTGGGTCAGGTGCTGGGCACTGGAGTGGTCGCTGCGGGTGCGTGCCATGTAGGAACGGATCAGCGCGATCTCGTTGTGCAGCGCCAGCGCCACGTCGGCGTTATCGTCGGAATTGGCCACGCGGATGTCCAGCGCGTCTTCCAGCTGCTCCAGCAGGGGCTCGATGTTGTTGAGCCGGTTCAGGAAGAACAGTGCCCAGATCTGGAGCATCATCAGGCGTGGATTGCGGGTGGTCCGTTCCTCCGGCAGGTACTGCAGCCACTTGTGGACCAGCTCATGGAAGCCGGTGTGGATCAGGTTGTTGCCGTACTGTTCCAGCACCTGTTCCAGCCAGTCCCAGTCCTCCAGCTGAAGCAGCTGTACGATCGCCTCCTGCAGGTAATCCTCGTTCAGCAGCCAGCGGATGGCCCGGGCCTGCAGTTCCCGGTACGCCTCCGGCTCGGTCTGGCTGAAGCGCTGGGCCAGGGCCTCGCGGAACAGGTCGTGATAGCGGAACCACTGGTCGCGGGTATCCAGGGGAATGATGAACAGGTTCGCGTGGACCAGCTGTTCCAGGACCGCCTGGCTGTCGTCGCGTTCCAGGATGCTGTTGCACAGGTCCGCGCTCAGGCGCCGGCAGACGCTGGTTCGCAGCAGGAAATCCCGCACATCCGGTCTCTGCTGATCCAGTATTTCGGTCAGTATGTAATCACTGATCTGGCGGCTGTGATCGCCCTCACTGAGTACGGCCCGGGACAGGCTGCTGGAGCTCATGCTCTTGCCGGACAGCGCCGTGAGCTGCATGGCCGCAGCCCACCCCTCGGTCCGCTGCCATATGGCGCGGACCTTCTCGTCGTCCAGGGCCAGCCCCATATAGTGATTGAAGAAGGCGCTGCATTCGGATTCGGAAAAGGCGAGGTCACTGGCGTGCAGGCCCTCCATCCAGCCCTTGACCCGCCACCGGGACAGCGGCAGGGCCGGTTCCGTGCGTGACAGCAGAACCAGGTGCAGCGCGGGTGGGGCGTGATCCACAAGGAAGGTGATCTGGCGCTGGATGTCGGGGTCCTGGATCAGGTGATAGTCGTCCAGTATCAGGTCGGCGTGCTCGACTGACTGGTCGATGAGCGTGTTGATGAAGGCGGTCAGGGCACCCTCTATGTGCTCCGCACCCGGAGTGTCCAGATAATGGTGAATGGCTGCCTGGTGCCCCAGGATGGTGTTTTCCAGGGCGCCGATGACATAGGACCAGAAACGGCGAGGTTCGTCGTCCTGTTCATCCAGGGACAGCCAGGCAACCGGCTGCTCATGGGCCGCGCACCACTGGTTCACCAGTGTGGTCTTGCCATACCCGGCCGGGGCCGTGATGGCGGTCAGGCGCCGTGCCGCATCGGGTTGAAGCCGTTCCAGGAGACGGGGACGGGCGATGGCACGGGGGTCCGCTGCCGGGCGCATGAATTTTGTGGCCAGTAACATCGGCAAGTCCCTGATCCCGTTCCTGTGCTCAGCTTCGCATTGTCGGGGCTGGAGGTTGCATGTTCAAGGTGCTTCGTGATTCGTGCGCTGGCCAGGGGCTGGGACAGGCTGCGGAAAAAATGGAATAATACGCTATATTCTTATATCAACGTAAAAGCACTGGAGTCACCGGGCATGAAGCTGCAGCAACTGCGTTATATCTGGGAAGTGGCCCATCATGACCTGAACGTTTCCGCCACCGCTGCCGAACTGTTCACCTCGCAGCCCGGGATCTCCAAGCAGATACGCATGCTGGAAGATGAGCTCGGGGTTGAGATCTTTGCGCGCTCTGGTAAGCACCTGACCCGGATCACCCCCGCGGGGGAGAGCATCATCCGTGAGGCGGGCGAAATCCTGCGCCGCGCCGATGGCATCAAGCGCATTGCCCAGGAGTTCAGTGACCAGAGCCGGGGTGAGCTGCGGATCGCAACCACCCACACCCAGGCGCGGTATGCGCTGCCCAAGCTGATCCGTGAGTTCATGACTGAATACCCGGAAGTGACCCTGCACATGAACCAGGGTACGCCCTGGCAGATCTCCGAGATGGCGGCCAACGGCGTGGTGGACTTCGCGATCTGCACCGAGGCCCTGGACCAGTTCCATGACCTGATCATGATGCCGGGTTACCGCTGGAATCGCTGCGCCGTGGTGCCGAAGGACCATCCACTGGCGGCTCTCAGGACCCTGACCCTGGAAGAGCTGGCGAAGTACCCGCTGGTGACCTATGTGCAGGGATTCACCGGCCGGTCACGGTTGGATCAGGCCTTTGAGAGCGAGGGGCTGACGCCCAAGGTTGTGTTCACGGCTTCGGATGCGGACGTGATCAAGACCTACGTGCGCCTGGGCCTGGGCGTGGGAATTGTGGCGCACATGGCTCACGACCCGGAGGTGGATACGGACCTGGTGGCACTGGATGCCCAGCACCTTTTCGAGCCGAGCATCACCCGCATCGCCTTCCGCAAGGGGACCTTCCTGCGTGCCTACATGGTTGATTTCATCCAGCGGTTCGCGCCCCACCTGAGTCGGGATCTCATTGAGGCCGCCGCCCAGAGGACCTCCCAGGTGGAGCTGGATGAACTCTTTGAGAATGTGGTGCTGCCCAGCTACTGAGTGGGGGTCACTCAGCGCTGGAACTGGCGATCATGTTGCCGGAATGCAGACCACATTCCTTCTTGGTGGCTTCTTCCCACCACCAGCGGCCCTCGCGTTCGTGCTGGCCCGGGAGTATCGGCCGGGTGCAGGGCTCACAGCCAATGCTCACAAAGCCACGGTCGTGCAGCTCGTTATAGGGTACTTCCATGGCACGGATGTAGTCCCAGACATCCTTTGAGGACCAGTTGGCCATGGGATTGAACTTCACCAGCGGCCCATTACGCCCCTCGAAGGCCGTATCCTGCTGGACCACGGGCACATCGTTGCGGGTATCGGGGCTCTGGTCCTTGCGCTGTCCGGTGATCCACGCATCGAGGCCCGACAGCTTGCGCCGCAGCGGTTCGACCTTGCGGATGCCGCAGCACTCCTCGTGGCCGTCCTCGTAGAAGCTGAACAGGCCCTTGCTGTTGACCAGGTCCTGGACCGCCTGCGCGTCCGGGAACAGGATCTCCAGGTCGAGATCGTACGCCTGCCGCACCTTTTCCACGAACCGGTAGGTTTCCGGGTGCAGGCGGCCGGTGTCCAGGGTAAAGACACTGAAGGGCTTTTTAAGGCTGTGGGCCATGGCGATCAGGGCCACGTCCTCGGCGCCGCTGAAGGAGATCGCGATGTGGTCGAACTGCTCCAGTGCGGTTTTGATGATTTTCCGGGGCGAGGCGTCCGCCAGCTCGCTGTTGAGACTGTCGATGTCCATCAATGGGATTCCGTGATCGGCGGTGAATTCATCACTCTCAATTCTAACATCCGGGACGCGTTATTACCCGTGCATTCGGTTCAGGCTTTATTTATGATGACGCTCCCAAAAAGACAATACTGGCAAGGGCACAGGGTAAAAGGAGGCGTCGTGGAGCTGGCCTGTCTGGATCTGGAAGGGGTTCTGATCCCGGAAATATGGATTGCGTTTGCCGAGAAAACCGGGATACCGGAACTCAAGGCCACGACGCGGGACGTGCCGGACTATGACCAGTTGATGCAGCAGCGGCTGGCGCTGCTGGACCAGCATGGCTACGGCCTTCCGGAGATCCGGGAAGTCATTGGTGAGCTGGAGCCCCTTCCCGGCGCCCGTGAATTCCTGGACTGGCTGCGCCGCAATTTCCAGGTTGTGATCCTCTCCGATACCTTCTACGAATTCGCCATGCCCCTGATGGAGAAGCTCAGCTACCCGACGCTGCTCTGCCACCGGCTGAGCGTGGGCGAAGACGGCACCATTCTGGACTACCATCTGCGCCAGCCGGACCCCAAGCGCCAGGCCGTGCGCGCCTTCCAGCTTCTCAACATGAGGTGCATCGCAACCGGCGACTCCTACAACGACACCACCATGCTGGCCCAGGCTGAAGCCGGTATCCTGTTCCACGCGCCCGAGAACGTCATCCGCGAGTTTCCCCAGTTTCCGGCCGTGCATGACTATGAAACCCTCAGGCAGGCCTTCCTCAACGCCAGCCAGGCCCTGTAGGAGCGCGCAAGCGCGCTCCTACGTCATCGCTTCAAGCACGTCCATGAACAGCCGTATCTTGGTAATCGACTCCTGATATTCCGCCTCGGGCTCTGAGTCCGCCACGATGCCACCCCCACCGAAACAGGTGATCTCCCCGTCACGGCATTCCAGGGTCCGGATCGCGATGGTGCTGTCGAAGCCGTTGCATGGCGTCCAGTGGAAGAAACTGCCGCAGTAGACGCCGCGGGGCTCCTCCTCCAGTTCCCGGATGACCTCCATGGCGCGGCGTTTCGGGGCACCGGTGATGGACCCGCCGGGGAAGGCGTTCAGCAGCAGATCCAGGGGAGACAGGCCGGGCGCCAGCTCCCCGGTGATGCAGGAGACCAGGTGGTGCACATTGGCGAAGGTTTCCAGGGCGAAAAGCGGTTCGGCCCGGACTGAGCCAATGCGGCAGCAGCGGCCCAGGTCATTGCGCAGAAGGTCCACGATCATCAGGTTCTCGGCCCTGTCCTTGGGGCTTTTCAGGAGCGCATCCGCCAGCTTCCGGTCCTCCTCGGGGGTGCTGCCACGCGCACGGGTGCCCTTGATGGGACGGGTCTCCACCTGGCCCCGTTGCACCCTCAGGAACCGTTCCGGGGAGAGACTCAGGATGCGGTTGACGCCGGTGTCGAAGTAGGCCGAGCAGGGGCCGGGGTTGGCCCTGTGGAGTGCCTGGAAGGCGTGGATGGGGTGGCCCTCATAGTGTGCCCGAAACGGTTGGGCGTAGTTGACCTGGTAGACGTCCCCGGCGTGGATATAGTCATGGATCCGCCGGATGCGCTCCATGTAGTCCGCGCGGGACTGGAGCGCTGCAAACCCCGATGTCAGGTGGAAACGGGCTTTCTGCGTGGGGCGGTGTGCACCGGTGAGCGCGTTCAGGCGCCCGTGGATGTATTGCCGGCGCCCTGGTGGGCAGTCCTGGTGGATGCGCAGCTCCAGTGCGCCGGTTTCCGGGCGATACAGGATCAGCCAGTCGTACTCGTTGACCTGGATGAGCGGGCTCGGCGAGGGCCTGCGCGTTGGCAGTTCCATTTCCCCGTCGCCATAGCTCACGAATCCCAGCTTCAGTGGCAGCCAGCCGTAGCCATCGTCGGGCGCACGTCGAGCCCGCTGGCTGAGCCCGGCGGTGTGGTCGGCGCACCGGTAACAGGTCTCACGGAACCGGGGCAGGGCCGTCATGACCCGTATCGGCGCGGGCTCATGCGTTGCGCCGGGCACATCAAACAGGCAGAAGCCGGGCTCGTCCGCAAGGGACTGTGCCAGCTCCGACCAGCTCAGCTGTGAGAGGACGTGCGTCGATTCCATGGCGATTCCAGTGAAAAGCATCACAGTTTAACCGTTCAATGCTCGGGATGTGACCCCGTGAACGTCGCGTCCGCGGTGCTGTGAGGCACAATTGGGCCGATTGGTACGGCTAACGCCTGGAGGTTATATCATGTTTCGAACGCTGCTCTGTGCTCTCATCATCTGTGCCCTGGTTCCCACCGCTGCGCTGGGCCAGGAGGGCGGAGAGGCCCTGGAGGAGAAGGGAGCCAAGGAAATGGCGTTTGGCCAGCTTTCGGAAAAGCAGCAGAAGCTGGTTGTCGGAATGCTTAAAAAGCTCTTCAAGGAAGGCAAGGTCAAGGCTCAGGAAAGCATCCGGGAGGATGGGAGTTTTGTGCCCTATGGCTACGTCTCGAACCATCAGGGCGAAGGCCAGTTCCTGCATATCAACCCGGAGCAGAAGATGCAGGCTGAAGTGGCGGCCCATGCCGTCCAGAAGACGATCATCACCAACGCGCTCCGGGGTAATCTGGCGGCCAGTGGTCTCTTCATGACCATGGCGCTGCCGGAGGGAGTCAAGGAGAAAACCCAGAAGCAGCTGAAGGAATCCATCAAGGGGGACCGCGGTATCGATGACGTGCGGTTCCTGATGGTTGAGCTGCAGCATCTCGGCGGCCTTGGTCTGCTCATGTCCGTGCCTTACTGGCAGAACAGTGAGGACGAATGGGTCTTCGGGGAGCCCGTGTCCCAGCAGATCAAGCCGGAACTCCAGATGGCGGTCAAGCAGATGATGCGCAAGGCGGCCCAGCAGCAGAGCAATGGGTAAACAGTCCTTTCCGGAATACGATCAGGTCAGTATGGCGGCCACCCTCGGGTGGCCGTTTTCGTTAAATATCTGACCGAATGTTAATAGAATCACAATTCAGGCCTTCCTCCTGCCATTGGTCATCACCTGTGAACCTGTTCACTCTATGATCCGATTGTCTGACCTAGAATCACAATTGCCCGGTCAGAAATGACCGGCAATAAAAATAAACGAAGCAATCAAAGAATCTCTAAGGAGAACAATCATGAAAGGCCTGAATAAACTTGCACTGGCAACAGCCGTTGCCGCAGCACCGTTCGCCGCACAGGCGGAACTCACGGCCATGTCCGATCAGGCGATGGGCGACACCACTGGCCAGGCCGGTGTAACCATCGAGCTGAGCACCCAGGTCAGCATGGATCAGATCGAATACAGCCAGAGCACTGACACCGACGCTACAGGCTCCCTGCTGGTCAACAACCTGTCCATCGGCGGCATGGACTCCGGTGGTCCCTTCGGTGAAGGGCTTGACGTAGCAATCAATGTTGACCTGCCCAGTGGCGCGGCCGAAGAAGACAGCCTGACTGATTTCGGATCCAAGGCGGGTACACCCCTTGGCGGTGATGACCTGACCCTGAACGATGGTGATGCCCTGATTTCCGTGCAGAGCTATCAGGTTGACGGGGACGGCGATTCGGTGCCGGTGGACATGAACCTCAACATCGGTGGCACTGATAACAATGCCCTCCAGCTTGAGTCCTCTGATGGCGATTCCTCGGCTACGCTGGTTTCCTCCATTGATATGGATGTGTTCCTGAGCCAGCTGGACATCATTGCTCGCACTGACAATGTGGTTGGTGGCGACAGTTCGTCCGGTTCCCTGGAAATTGAAGCAGGGTTCGCCATTGATAACCTGGATGCCGAGTTTGACGTGGCCGCTGTTGGCCTGGAAGGCATGCGCATGGCAGGCGCCGGTTCCCTTTCCATCCTGAAAGGCGCAGGCCAGGGCAACGGTGACGTGCTGGGCGGTGGCGCTGCTGTCGTCAGCATGGACATTGGCCAGGGTGAGGCACTCAGTGGGACTGATACTGCCAACGGCGAGACGCTCCGTGTCAACCTGGACAACTTCCAGGCTGACGTCTGGATGCCGACCATCAATGTTGGTGGCGGTGACGGCACCACTGCCAGCATCGGCTCTGTTGGGATCAGCAACCTGCAGGTCAGCAACACCGAAATGGCCATCTACGGTCGCGAATAAAACGACCTGTGAAACTGAAAAAGCCACCCTCCGGGGTGGCTTTTCTGTTTGGAGGCGTCTCCTGTAACCATCCATAAGGCCGTTTTGGGAATTCAACCTCATCAAACCCCGCGCCTGTTGGGTAAAGTCCGTGATTAGGGCATCGCGAAGGCACCGGGGCTGACGATGGTGATTCGGTGCGGCTGGTATTGGAGTTCTGAACATGGCACG
The DNA here is from genome assembly GCF_002286965.1 of Halovibrio salipaludis. GTDB lineage: Bacteria > Pseudomonadota > Gammaproteobacteria > Pseudomonadales > Oleiphilaceae > Halospina > Halospina salipaludis. The sequence goes on from NZ_NSKD01000002.1 coordinate 122,905, forward strand.
CAAGCAGAAAAAACAGACTGTTGGTAAGAGCCGGAAGCCGTACACTAAAGCGTCACGTGTCGGCAGGAATGGACGTATTGCGGAACCGTCGGCTCTCTCGGAAGCCCGGTCCAGGCTCCGGAATGCATCCAGTGCGGCCGAAGTGACGGTGGCGGCCAGACAGATACTCGCAATCGACCCGGCGGAGCCCGAAGGGTGGCGCTGGTTGGGGGAAGCCCAGTTGAGCAACCAGAAACTGGATGATGCCGTTATCAGCTATTCCCGGGCGTCCCGCAGCGATCCGAATAACGAAACCCTTCTCGAACGGTATGTCGGCCTTACCCTTCGGCAGGGGAATTACCTGGATGCTCTCAATGCAACCCGTCATTGGGTGACCATCGCGGATAATAAGCCACTGACAGCGATCAAGCTCCTGTCAGGGCTCTATGGGTTCCTCGGCAAGGAAGAACTCAGCTGCCAGTGGGGTCTTCAGGCTGCCCTCCGGCAGCCGGTGGCCAGGGCGCCGTCTTCCGGAGAGGAACGATTGCGGATACTGGTGCTGGGGACAGTCGGCTGTGCCCCCTATCACTACGAGCCAGCAAGCGGGCAGCTCACCGTCAGCGAGGGGCATAACAACCTGATGCATATGATGGACACGGGCGCGGCTACGCTGAGCTCCCTCAGTGTGGATGTGATCGATGACTGTCCTGAGGTGCTGGATGACCTGCCTGACGTTGACGTGGTTTACAACAGCATTACCGATGCGGGCCGCTGCCAGGAAGGCCTCAGGAATGCGAGCAGGGTATGCCGGAAACTCAGTGCGCCGGTAATCAATGCGCCCGCGGAGGTGCTGCGTACCACGCGGGAGGAGAATGCGCAGAGGTTGGGACAGTGTGAAGGCATCCTCATGCCGCGGAGCGTTTCCCTGGGGCGTGTCCAGGGAGATATCAGTGACCGGGTCCAGGATGCCATCAGGGAGAATGGGCTCCGGGCCCCGATCATTGTTCGGCCATCGGGCTACCAGAACGGCAAGCACATGTACCGTATCGATGAGCCTGACTCCACGCCGGTCAGGATCACGGACGAAGCCGAGGTCTACGTTCTCCAGTACCACGATGTAACCTTCACGGACCCGCGTGCCAAAGGCCATCGCTTTCATCCCAAGTACCGCGCCTTTATGGTCGATGGAAAGCTTTACCCGGCCCATATGCGGATGGGGTATGACGGGGACTGGAACGTTCACGGGGAAGAAACCCGCAAAGCCTTCCGCAGGTTCCCCTGGCTCTATGACATGGAGCAGGATTACATCGAGAATCCCGCCGAACAGTTTGAGACGGGTGTCTGGGAGAACCTGGAGCAGGCGCTCCGAACGCTGGATCTGGATTATTTCGGGGTCGACTTCGCGGTCTGCACGGAAGCGGAAAACCAGGGGAAGGTCGTCATCTTCGAGACCAATGCCAGCATGCGAAGCTTCCTGCGCCAGACCTACCAGAACACACCCGAGAATGACGCGGCGTTGGAGATCATCCTCGCTGCACACCGGATGTTCTGCGCCCGTGCCGGCGTTCCGGAGTGGGAGTTCAACCCACCGAAAGGGCTTGAAGGGCCCGCTCAGGAGCATGGCTTTGAGGCGGACCCGGCCAATCCCGCTGCCAGGCATGTGCTTTTCAGTGGTGACCTCCAGGGTCACGGTTTCCGGGAGTGGCTGCGCCAGGAACTGCACAAACACAACCTGAAAGGCTGGCTCAGGGACCTCTCCGACGGTCGGGTGGAAGTCGTTGTGGCGGGAGCCGACGCGGCCGTGAATCATCTTCTTTCAGACCCCAGAGGGCCGGAAAAAGCCACCATCGAGAATGTGAAGGCTGTCGACTGGAAGGGGATGGTCCCACAGAAAATCCGGGTCCGGGATACGGTCGCGGAGCCTGAGAGAGTGACTGCTGAGACGGCAGAGGCGTAGCGGCGCGCTGTGCGGGGTAATCATGGCGAATCTTGATCCGGACGACGTCGGCTCCCTCAGCCGGTTCTTCCACGAAGCGCTGGAAGCCGGCCTGGACCATTACCGGGGACTGGAAGAGGCGCCGGTCTGGCAGCCGGCCCCCGAGAAAGCGGTGCACGCCTTTACAGGACCGGCGCCAAGACAGGGCCAGCCTGTTGATCAGCTCCTGGATCATTTCAGGAATCATCTGATCCCCTATACCAACGGGAACCTTCATCCCGGTTTTTTCGGCTGGGTGCATGGGGGCGGCAATCTCTATGGCGCCCTGGGTGAGCTCTGCGCCGCCCTGCTGAACAATAACCTCGGGGGCCGGAACCATATTGCCCATGCGGTTGAGGGCCAGGTGGTCCAGTGGAGCCGTGAACTGTTCGGGTTTCCGCAGCAGAGTTCCGGGCTTCTGGTCAGTGGAACCTCGATGGCCTCGGTCATCGCACTTGCCGTCGCCCGGCAATGGGCTCTTGGAGAAGAGGTCAAAAGGCAGGGGGTCCAGGGAAAAGGCCCGGTTCTGGTTGGCTATTGCTCAACGCAGACGCATGGGGCGCTGGTGAAGGCCTTCCAGTTGCTCGGTCTGGGCAGCGAGTCATTGAGACGGGTACCCGTCCAGGATGACCACTCCCTTGATACCGGGGCGCTGCGTGAATCCATCCGGAATGATCGGCGTGCCGGCCTGAAACCCTTTGCGGTTATCGGGACGGTCTGCACCGTGAACACCGGCGCCATTGATGACCTTGCCGGGATCGCGGATATCTGCGAAGAGGAACAACTCTGGTTCCACGTGGATGCCGCGTTCGGTGCCGCACTGGCGCTGCTTGAGGAGTACGCGGACGATCTGGCCGGTCTCGACCGGGCGGACTCGGTGGGCTTTGACTTCCACAAATGGTTCCAGGTGCCTTACGCAGTCGGAGGTGTGCTCGTGCGCGATGCCCAGGCGCACCGGAGTACGTTCTCGGAGCCTGTCGAGTATCTCGAAACCCAGCCCATCGGTCTCGAAGCAGGTGCGCCCTGGCCCTGTGACCTGGGGCCTGAGCTGTCACGTGGCTTTCTGGCCCTGAAGGTCTGGTTCACCTTCCAGGGGGTAGGGCTTGAAAGCATGGCGGCCAGTGTCAGAAAGCACTGTTGCCTGGCACGCGAGCTGGCAATCCGTGTCAGCGCCGCTGAGGACCTGGAATGCCTGGCGCCGGTCAGCAGCAATATCGTCTGCCTGCGGTATCGGCCTTCTTCAGATCATGCCACCGGGGTCTGTTCAGAGCATTATCTGGATGCGCTCAACCGGGCTATCGTGACGCAGCTGCAGCTTCAGGGGGTCTCGGCGCCCTCCACCACAACACTCAATGGATGCCTCGCAATCCGCGTGGCCATTGTGAACCACAGAACGGAGTGGAAGCATCTTGAGCAGCTGCTCCACCATACCCGGCGCATCGGTGAGTGCCTGGATCAGCACTACCCGACGCTGCTGAACCCGACGCACTGGCACTTCATGCAGGGGGGTGACGGCCGGCTCATCGTGGATCCGGTGACCGGGCTTAACCGCTACGGCTGTTCACCAGCTCCCCGGGACCATGCCTTCACATTCGCCTCATCGACGGCCTCCTCGGTTTCCCGTCAGGCCTACGAAGCGGCCGACCACTACCGACAGCAGCTGCTGCACGATCTGCTTGCCGGTGGTCCGACAGAGGTTGTTCCGGATTACTTCCGTAAGCTTGAGCATCAGCTGATGGATCTCCTGGGGCTGAACGACCTTGAAGCGTCGGCCTTTCTCGTACCTTCCGGGACCGATGCCCAGCTGCTGTCGGTGGGTGTAACCGCCAGTGATCCGTCCGCTTCCTGGGTCAGTGTTGTCTGTGGCGCGGATGAAACAGGGTCCGGAACCCCGGAGTCAGTGACCGGCCGGCATTTCGACGGCGAGACCTGTCTGGGCGTACCCGTTACCCGGGGCGAACGACTGGCCGGCATGGCCCCCATTGGTTACCGGCCAATTGACATCCATGACGAGGCCGGTCGTGTTCGATCCCCCAGGGAAATGGATGCGGCCATCGAGGATTGTGTGGCCTCACTGGTCAGCGAGGGCCATTCGGTCATCCTGCACGCGATGGAGCAGTCCAAGCTGGGCCGGTGGTGTCCGTCACGGGAGGTCATGGACCGTCTCAGACAACGCTTTGACGGCCGTCTTCAGATCATTGTGGATGCCTGTCAGTTGCGGACGGATCCAGAGGATCTGCGGACCCATCTGGAGAAGGGCGATATTCTGCTGCTGACCGGCTCAAAATTCTTTACCGGCCCGCCGTTCAGTGGCGCTGCCATTTTTCCCACCCAGGTGGGGCGACGGCTGGCCCATGACAGGAGGGCTCTGCCTGAAGGGCTTTCTGATTACATAACGTCTGACGCCCTGGGGGCCTGGCAGTCCATGGTGGCTGGCGCCCGGCCGGCTCTTCAGGCGGGGGTTATGCTGCGGTGGCGCGCGGCGCTGGCTGAAATTGAGCGCTATTACGCTGTACCGGAACACATCAGGGTTGATGGGCTGAACCGGTTCAGCGAACAGGTGGTGAGCCTTCTCCGCGAGCATCCACTGGTTGAGCCCCTCTTTGCACCGGATGAGGACTGGTGGGCACGGAATGATTTTGCGGGGCAGGAGCTGTCGAACCGGCGCAGCATATTTCCGTTCCTGGTGAAGTCCTCACAGGGAGGTGGCTATCTGGATGCGGGCCAGACCAGGAGACTGTATGAGCTCCTGAATCAGGAGCTGGACAGGGACAGCCTGGAGCCACTTGGTGAGGCTATGCGCAGGGCCGCAGGGCAGTGCTGTCATATCGGCCAGCCGGTTCCGTTGAAGGGGATCAGCAGCGCCGCCCTGCGGATCAGCATGGGCGCGCGGATCATTTCGGACAGTTATGCGGCCGGAGGGTCCTTCGAGGATCATCTGGAAGGAGAAGTGCGTCAGATCCGGATGATCCTCGACAAGATCGAACTGTGCGTCAGCCAGTCCCTTCTCTGAAGCGCCGGGCCCGGCTTACTGCTGGGGCACATCGATCGACAGATCAAACCCGCCACCGGCCCTGGGGGTCAACTTGACCGGCCCTTCATCAATCCCTCTGGGCAGATCAATGGCGCCTACACCCGGCGGATTGTTGCCCATCGAGAAGTTCAGGGTCTCACCATCGAAGCTGAGCCCCAGCTGGTCGTTGGCATAATTACGGGTGAAGGGGCCCTCGGGGATATCCGGGGTGCCGTAACCGGGAATAACCGGCTGCGGGAGGCTGGTATCGATCTGAGGCTGAAGCCCCTGAAGCTGGTCCGCGGGGGAAGCCAGCGCCTGGCGGATGAACTCCTGCTCCGCGTAGTTCTGGGCCTGCTCCAGGCTTTCCATACGGTGGCGCTGCATGTCCATGACGGTCTGCGTCTCATCCGCCTCGGTGCGGATGGGTTCGCCGGGGCGGACCAGCGCCCGGATGGCCCGCGCCCGGGTCTCCTCAATAGTACGCGTCTGGCGATCACGGCGGGGAGAGACCACAATGGCGGAATCCTGGATGTAGGTTTCAACCATTTCGTCCTGAGACAGGCTGCGTACACCATCGGCCAACGCACTGCCGGCCATCAGGCCAGCACCCAGTGCGGTAACGGTAAGGATCGGTTTCAAAGCCATGGTCGTATGCCCCTGCTCGTAAGCTGATTGTTCACCAATCAGTATTTGATGTTTGACAGCTTATTGCAATAGTGATTAGTGCCTAAGCGTGAGTGTCTGTTAACAGCCGTGACAGGGATCAAATGCCCGGTAAGATCGTGAAACGTCCCTGGCGCCGGTGGGTGAACCGGCGGATCCCCCGTGCGGATGACTACCGCCCGGGGCGGCGTAACATTTTTGTGCTTCCCACCCGGGAGGGGCTGATGTTCACCGGGGTGCTCGTGATTTCGCTTCTGACCGGCATCAACTACCAGAACAGCCTGATCTACCTGTTCACCTTCATTCTGGGGGCGCTGTTCTACGGCACCATCTTCCAGACCTATCGTAATCTTGAGGGGCTTCATCTGAGTCTGGTGTGCGCGGGTGAATCGCAGGCTGGTGAACGCCTGCCCATGGCGATACGCATCCGGGATGAGGAGCACCGCCCCCGGGCAGCGCTGCGGCTGAGGATCGACGATGGCGAACCGGTCACGGTCAGCCTTGAGGCCGGTGAGGGGCAGGTAGTGCCGCTGCCGGTACCGACGCGTCGGCGTGGGCCTCTGAAGCTGCCGTCCATCCGGCTGGAGACGGATTTCCCATTCGGGCTCATCCGCGCCTGGACCTGGTTCCGTCCGGCCTCACGGGGCCTGGTGACACCGCGGCCGGTAACGCCTCCGCCATTCGAAGCCTCCCCTGATGCCGAGGGCGACGAGGGGGAAGTTACCCTGAATGCGGGGCCCGGGGATTCGGACATCCGGCTCAGGCCCTATCGTCTGGGGGATGCACTGCGCCGCATCAGCTGGAAGCGCTTTGCACGCAGCGGGCATCTGGTGGTGATGGACTGGGATACGCCGCCGGCGGACCCGCGCTGGCTGGACTGGGAGCAGTTCCCGGGGGCGGACACGGAGCTGCGCCTGAGCTATCTGGCCTGGCACGTCGGGCGGCTCAGTGAGCAGGGGCAGCCCTTCGGCCTGAAGCTGCCGGGCCAGACCATCGAGCCGGACACCGGGGACCAGCACGAACGGGCCTGTCTGAACCGTCTCGGTGGCTTTGGGTTCGGGGAGGGGCCGACATGAATCGCCATCACCTGGATCCATGGGTGGCCGCCTTCGGCCTGATCCTGCTGGCCCAGGTCCAGCGCCTGCCGCTGTGGCTCTCGTTGGGCGCCTGCGTGATGGTGGTTTCCGGCTGGTTGCTGCAGCGCTACCGGAAGCGTGGCGTCCGCCCACTGTGGCTCGGCGTTCTGGCGGTGATCAGCGCCGCCACCTTCTGGGTGTATTACCGGGGCCAGTTCACGGTGGATACGGCCGCTTCTTTCCTGGTCCTGACGGTCGCGCTCAAATGGCTGGAGCTGGGGCGTCGCCGGGATCTGTTCATCCTGTTTTTCATCCAGTGCTATCTGGCTGTGGTCACGCTGCTTTTCCATCAGTCCATGCTCTGGACGGGCGGGCTTCTGGTCAGCCTGTTCCTGCTGTTTACCGGCCTGCAGATGGCGCTTGGCGGTCGTGTCCAGGGTATGGGGGCCGAGGCGATGAAACGCTCGGCCCTGGTGTTCGTGAAGATGCTGCCCGTGGTCGTCGTGCTGTTCATTTTCTTTCCCCGTATCGGGCCATTGTGGAGTGTGCCGCTGGTCTCGGAGCAGGGCACGACAGGGCTGAGCGATACCATGGAGCCCGGCGCGATCACCAGTCTGGCGCAGAATGACGACCCGGCGTTCCGGGTGACTTTCGGTGGCGATACGCCTGATCCGGGGCAGCGCTACTGGCAGGCGCTGGTACTGGACCGTTTCGACGGCAGGCGCTGGGACAGGCGCAGCCTGAATGACGGAGAGGGGATCTCGCGGGTGCCAGAAGATGCCTCAGCCGGTGAGCTGGCGGACGACGAATACGAGGTGATGCTTGAACCCCACGGCCGGCGCTGGGGCTTCGCGCTGGCGGACTCAGTGCCTGCGTCCGCCAGCGTGAGCCTCAACCGCAATGGCATGGTGCGTTTCGAGCGCAGTGTGGACACCCGGCGGCGTTACCGCATGCGGTACGAACAGCCAACCGAGGCGCGGCGCCTGTCGGAGGCCGAGCGGCGGTTCTACACCCGGCTGCCCGGAGGCACCAATGAGCGGACGCGGGCATGGGTGGCTCAGCAACGGCGTGAGGTTGACGGCAGGCAGGCATTGATCCGGCACTTGATGGAGCACTTCAACCAGAAGCCGTTCCATTACACGCTGCAGCCGGAGGCGCTCGGCAATGCCGACACAGTGGACGCGCTGATGTTCGAGACCCGGGAGGGCTTCTGTGAGCATTACGCCAGTGCGCTGGCCTTCATGCTGCGCTCGGCGGATATTCCGGCCCGGATCGTGACCGGGTATCTGGGTGGCGAGGCGGGTGTCGACAACGAGTACCTGATCGTGCGCCAGTATGATGCCCACGCCTGGGTACAGGCCTGGCTGCCGGGGCGGGGCTGGGTCCGGCTTGATCCCACCGCCATGATCGCGCCCGGTCGCATCGAGAACGGGCTGCGCGAGGCCATGCAGGATGAGGGCGGATTCCTGTCGGATGACCCCTTTTCCATGAACCGGTACGCGGATGTGGGCTGGGTCAACTGGATGCGCCTGCGCCTCGATGCAGCCAACTACTACTGGCAGCGCTGGGTGGTGGGCTATGCAGGTCAGACCCAGCTTTCCCTGCTGGGGCAGCTGCCGGGGGATATCAACCGGCGCATGCTGGGCGTGATCACGGCCTCGCTGGTGGCGCTTCTGATCCTGGCCGGCGTCGGGATTTCCCTTCTGCGGGCCCGCCGCCGGCACTTCCGCGATCCCTGGTACCGCCTGTATGATCAGTGGTGCCGCTGGCTTGAGCGCCAGGGGACTGGTGCCGGCCGGAGCGAGACCCTGACCGTACAGGTGTCGGCGGCTGAGCGGCGTTTTCCGGCGCTGGCACCCGACATCCGGGCCCTGGGCGTGCTTCTGGAACGGGCATTCTACGATCCGGGGCAGACCGACCCGCAAGCGCTCGCGCGGGCGCGCCGCCTTATGAACGCAATCCGAAAACGGAAATCCGATGGCCGATCCGGAAACACAGCCACTGCAGAGTGACTTCTTTGCCCCCTGGCCCTGGCAGTCCGAGGTGCATAAGCAGCTTTCTCAACGGCTCAGCGAAGGGCGCTTCCCGCATGCGCTGATGCTGCTGGGCCCGGCGGGTGTGGGGAAACGCCAGCTGGCCGTATCCCTGGCGTCACTGCTGCTGTGTGAGGCGCTGGTAAACCCGGGCGAGGGTGTGGCTGCCTGCGGTGAGTGCAAACAGTGCCGCCTGCTGGGTGGCGAGGGCCACCCGGATGCGCGCCGGCTCATGCCCACGGACCAGTCCCGCTATATCCGCATCCACCAGGTGCGGGCACTGGGGGGGGTCGTGATGGAGAGCCCACAGGTGGCGAAGCGGAAAGTGGCGGTGATCGAACGTGCGGATCAGCTCAACCTCAATGCCGCCAACGCGCTGCTCAAGACCCTGGAGGAACCCCCCGCCGATACCTTCCTGCTGGTTCTCCAGCGCGAAGGCCAGCCGGTGCTGCCCACCATCCGTTCCCGCTGCCAGATCCTGCGGGTTGAGGCTCCCGGGACCGTCGAGGCAAAGGCGTGGCTGGCTCAGCGGCGTGATGAGGATGCGGCGGCTCTGGATCAGGCCCTGCGATGGGCCGGTGGGGCGCCGTTGGAGGCACTGCGATTGCTGGAGGCGGACAGACCCGGGCAGCGGGGCCAGTGTCTGAAGGCGCTGCAGCAGGCGCTTAAGTCCGAGCTCACCATGTCCGAGGCGGTGAAGCCTTTCCTGGCCATGCCGCTGACGGAAGCGCTGGACCTGCTCCAGGGTTGGGCCCTGGATCTGGCCCGGGCAGGCGCGGACCCGGAGGCGATTGCTGACAGCGAGGCCGCGCCGATGCTGCGTTTCCTCGCCGGCCGCCGTCATCCCGCGGAACTGATCACCCTCCACGAGGCTATCATGGAGGTCCGGCGCGGGCTGGATTACAACGTCAATCCCGAGCTGGAACTGATCGGTGTGCTGGAACGGTGGCGGCAGCTGATGCGCCGGCCGGGGGTGGCAAATCCGGCATGAGCGGCTAGACTGGCGAAAAGCGCAAACGGCAAGCAGACGGGAGAATCATGGGGCCTGGAATCGGCGCACGCAGCGGTATCATGACGCTGACCATCAAGGACAAGGCGGTGCTCTACGCCGCCTATATGCCCTTTGTCCGCAATGGTGGCCTCTTTATTCCGACCCAGAAGAATTACCGTATGGGCGACGAGGTTTTTCTGCTTCTCAACCTGATGGATGAACCGGAAAAAATTCCGGTCGCCGGTAAGGTCGTCTGGGTTACCCCGAAAGGGGCTCAGGGAAACCGCGCCGCTGGTGTCGGTGTCCAGTTCAACGGGGACGACGAGACCGCGCGCACCAAGATTGAAGCCTACCTGGCCGGCTCCCTGAATTCGGACCGGCCAACCCATACCATGTAATCATGCCCAACACTGAACCGGAGCAGCTGACACTGGACGTCCCCGCAGGCACCCTGGGTGCGCTTGCCTGGGGCGATCCGTCCTCCCCCCTGATCATCGCCTTCCATGGCTGGCTTGATAACGCTGCCAGTTTCAGCCGCCTGGGGCCGGCTCTCGCCGACGACTACCGGGTGGTGGCAGTGGATCTTCCAGGCCATGGTTTCTCCTTCCACCGACCGCCGGGGGCCAGCTACGAGCTGCTCGACTATGTGCGGGATCTGGCGCCCCTGTTCGATCGGGAGGCGTCGCAGGGAGCCGTTCTGCTCGGTCATTCACTCGGCGGAATCGTGGCGAGTCTGCTCAGTGTGGCGGTGCCGGAGCGGGTGAGGGCGCTGATGCTGGTGGACAGCCTGGGGCCGCTTACCGGGGACGCCGACTCCTTCCCGGACCAGCTCAAGCAGGCCATTGACCGCGTGCGCCAGGGCAGCCGCGGTCAGCCGCCCCGTTATGCGGACGTTGAGGAAGCCATCGTCGCGCGCATGAAGGGTCGCATCCCGCTGTCCCGTGTCGCCGCTGAATGCATTGTGCCAAGAAGTCTCCAGCAGGATCAGCAGGGCTGGCGGTGGGGAACGGATGCAAGGCTGCGCTATCCGTCCATGCACCGGTTGGAAGAGGATGAGGTTGAAGCCTACCTGGCGGCCATTGCCGCACCCACACTGCTTATAAGAGCCAATCGGGGCATGGCCGCCTTCAAGCCGGAATGGATCGAGGGCCGTCTGCCCAGGCTGTCTGACGCTGAGGTGATCGATGTGGAGGGAAGCCATCACTGTCATCTGGATGGAGACGTTGGCGGGCTGGCCGAGGGCTGCCTGGGCTGGCTGGGCCGCATCCGGTCTGCGCCCTTGTAATGATCACCGGCCGAGCCCATTGTCATTCAAGGGATTTGAATCCGAAGGGAGCAGGCGATGAATGAACCACAGACCGTGGCACTGGTGCTCGGCAGTGGTGGTGCCCGGGGGTACGCTCACATTGGCGTGATTGAGGTGCTCAGGGAGCAGGGCTACAACATCGTGGCCATTTCCGGTGCCAGTATGGGAGCGCTCATTGGCGGCATGTACGCCGCCGGTAAGCTGCAGGCCTATAAGGACTGGGTCACCGGGCTTGATCAGCTGCAGCTGCTGCGCCTTCTCGACTTTTCCCTGGGGTCACCCGGTGCGATCCGCGGCGAAAAGGTTTTCGGCGTGGTGCAGGAAATGCTGGGCGATCTGCGCATTGAGGACCTGCAGATTCCCTTCACGGCAGTGGCGACGGACCTGCTGGCGCACCAGGAGGTGTGGTTTCAGGAAGGGCCGCTCCATCAGGCGGTGCGGGCCTCCACGGCGATCCCCAGTGTGATCACGCCGGTGATGCTGCATGGCCGGGTGCTGGTGGATGGGGGGCTGCTCAACCCCCTGCCGATCATTCCCACGGTGGCCTCCCATGCGGATCTGATCATGGCCGTGAACCTGAGTGGCAACGACAAGCGCTATGCCAACCTGCCACCGCTGGAGGAATGGGCCTCCCGCGAGCGCAAGCAGCATGAAGCGGCCGCCGAGGCTGCGGCACAGGCGGCAGCCGACGAGGAAGTGGATCCAGCGGAAGAAGCCGACGCCTCGCCGGATGAGTGGCTGGACAGGCTCAAACAGCGTGCGGCCCGTTGGTTTGACTGGGACGGCCAGGACAGCGCGGCACGGCGCCGTGGCCGGGCCAGTAGCGAGGAACAGGCGCTGGCGGAGGCCCAGAAGCGCCATGCGCGCGAAAAGGCGGCGGGAAAGGGAAGCGAGGGCGACGATGCGCGCTCGGTGAGCCTGCAGGAGCTGGGGCTCGGCAAGTTTGATGTCATGAACCTGGCGATCGAGACCATGCAGGACTCGCTGACCCGTTACAAGATCGCCGGCTATCCGCCGGATATCCTGATCAACTTCCCCAAGCATGTATGCCGCTCGTTCGATTACCATCGTGCCCCGGAGCTGATCCAGCTGGGGCGGATGCTTGCGGAGGATGCCCTTGAGGACCATCGCAATGCGGGTACGGGGGAGCCGCGGATCCCGGGAATGAACCGCCAATAGCTGGTACAATCGTGGCTTTTACGGGATGACTCCGGGAGTACTGGGTGAGCACCGAAGCCATTGAACAACTCCAGACCGTGCGCGACTGGCTGCGTTACGCGGTGTCACGGTTCACGCAGGCCGGCGTCTGGTGCGGCCACGGCACCGACAGCCACTGGGATGACGCGGTACAGCTGCTGATGCAGACCCTGCATCTGCCCATGGACAATAACGTGCCCTTCCTGGATGCCCGTCTGACCCTCTCTGAACGGGAACAGGTGCTTGAGCGCATCGAACGTCGCGCCCGGGACCGTGTTCCGGTTCCGTATATAACAGGCGAAGCCTTTTTCATGGGGCTGCCGTTCCATGTTGACGAACGGGTCCTGATCCCGCGCTCGCCCATTGGCGAATTCCTGGCCACGGAAGGTGAGCCCTGGCTGTCGGGTCGGCCGGTTGAACGGATTCTGGACTTGTGCGCTGGCAGTGGTTGTATTGGAATCGCGGCGGCCCATGTGTTCCCGGCGGCCCAGGTGGATCTGGGTGAGGTGTCCCCCGGAGCCGTTGAGGTGGCGGAACAGAACATCAGGCGCCATGGCCTGGAAGGGCAGGTGCGCGCGGTGGCCTCGGACCTGTTCGAGAAGCTGGATGGCCCCTATGACCTGATTCTGGCGAACCCGCCGTACGTGGATGCCAGGGATATGGCGACGCTGCCACCGGAATACCGCCATGAACCGGAGCTGGGACTTGCGGCCGGAGAAGACGGCCTGGAACTGATGGGCCGGATCCTGAGGGAAGCACCGGCGTATCTCTCGGAAGATGGGCTGCTGGTTGGGGAAGTCGGCAACAGCCAGCCGGCGCTGGAGGCGGCTTTCCCCAGCGTTCCCTTCACCTGGCTTGAAATGGAAAACGGCGGTCACGGGGTCTTCGTGGTCGACGCGCAAACACTGGCGCAGGCGGCGCCCCTGATGAACGGATAGAATCCATGTCTGGTAATTCCTTTGGAACACTCTTCACCGTCTCCACCTTCGGCGAAAGCCACGGGTCCGCTCTGGGCTGCATCGTGGACGGCTGCCCACCGGGCGTGCCGGTTTCCACCGAGATGATCCAGGCGGAGCTGGACCTCAGGCGCCCTGGAACCTCGCGCCATACCACACAGCGCCGGGAGCCGGATGAGGTCCGGATCCTGTCCGGGGTGTTCGAAGGGGTGAGCACGGGCGCGCCCATCGGGTTGCTGATCGAGAACACGGACCAACGCTCCAGCGACTACTCGAAGATCAAGGACCAGTTCCGTCCGGCCCACGCGGATTACACCTACTGGCATAAGTACGGCATCCGCGATTATCGCGGCGGCGGCCGTTCCTCGGCGCGGGAGACCGCCATGCGGGTAGCGGCCGGCGCCATCGCCCGCGCCTTCCTGAAGGAGAAGGGCATCACCATCCGGGGGTGCATGACCCAGCTCGGGCCCATTGAGCTCGGCATGACCGACTGGTCCGCTGTGCACGAGAACGCCTTCTTCTGCGCGGAGCCGGAGAAGGTTCCGGAGCTGGAAGCCTTCATGGATAAGCTGCGCAAGGAAGGGGACTCCGTTGGGGCCCGTATCCGTGTTGAGGCGGACGGCGTTATCCCGGGTCTGGGCGAACCCGTCTTTGACCGGCTGGACGCCGACCTTGCCAAGGCACTGATGAGCATCAATGCCGTCAAGGGTGTGGAGATCGGGGCCGGATTCGACAGTGTCAGCCAGAGGGGCACCGAGCACCGGGATGAGATGACGCCGGACGGGTTTCTCTCCAATAACGCCGGTGGGGTGCTGGGCGGTATCTCGTCCGGGCAGCCGGTGGTGGCGAGCATGGCGTTGAAGCCCACGTCCAGCCTGCGGCTGCCGGGTCAGGGGATTGATGTGCACGGCAATCCGGTGGAGGTGGTGACCACCGGCCGTCACGACCCCTGCGTCGGCATCCGGGCCACGCCCATCGCGGAGGCCATGATGGCCATCGTGCTCATGGACCACTACCTGCGCCACCGCGCCCAGAATGCGGACGTGCGGGTGGATACGCCGGACATCGAAAAGGCCCGCCGTCAGCAGGAGGACTGATATGGCGGCCTCCGGGACGGGGATCTACTGGCGCCTGTCCAACCTCTACTTCTGGTTCTTCGCTGCTTTTGGGGTATTAATGCCCTACTGGGCGTTGTATCTGGAAGACCAGGGGTTCCGCTACATTGAGATCGCCCTGCTCATGGCTACCCTGCAGGGCACCAAGATCATCGCGCCCAATCTGTGGGGCTGGCTGGGGGATCGCACCGGCCGGCGGCTGCGACTGATCCGCTTCGGTGCGCTTGTGGCCGTCCTGTGTTTCAGCTTCACCCTGCTGCGCCCAGGATTCTGGGGGCTGATGCTGGTGATGCTCTCGTTCAGCTTTTTCTGGAACGCAGTGCTGCCGCTGTTTGAGGTCATCACCCTGCACAACCTGGGCAGCGACTCCAGGCGCTATGGGCGGGTCCGGCTCTGGGGATCGATCGGGTTCATCCTGTCGGTGGCCGGTTTCGGGGCGGCGCTGGATCACATGGCGGTGTCCATCATGCCCTGGCTGGTGCTGCCCCTGTTCGCCGGACTCCTCATGGCGACGCTGCAGATTCATGACGAACCCAGTACCCGCAGGCAGCCCCATCACGGATCGGTTGCGGCTATCCTGAAGCGGCCCGAGGTCTGGTCCTTCTTCATCCTGAACTTCATGCTCCAGGCCAGCCACGGGCCCTATTACACCTTTTTCTCGATCCATCTGGAGCAGCTTGGCTATGCGAAGATCAGCACCGGGGCGCTCTGGGCACTGGGCGTATTGGCGGAAGTTGGCCTGTTCCTGGTGATGCACAGGCTGCTTTCGGCCTACCCGATGCGGGTGATCATGCTCTGTGCAGCGACCCTGACAGCACTGCGCTGGTTGGTTATCGCGGAATTCTCGCAGTTTCTCTGGATCCTGCTCGGGGCACAGCTGCTTCATGCGGCCTCCTATGCCGCCTTGCACGCGGCCTCGGTGCACTACATCCGGGTGCAGTTCGGCGAAGGGCACCAGGGGCAGGGGCAGGCGCTGTACAGCGGGCTGACCTACGGGGCAGGCGGTGCTTTCGGCGCCTGGATCTCGGGCGTGCTGGTAGAGTGGGAGAGCACCGTCGCCGCCTTCTACGGCGGCGCCGGTTTCATGCTGGTGGGGGTCGCCGCCGCCTGGCTCTGGATGCGGCCCGCGCCGCAGAGAGCGTACGCCGGCCAGTAAGCAGCGGCTGATCCCGTCAAACCTGGGGTCACAGGTTGTCGAAGTCGCTGGGGTCGTGACGCTCCGGGAGCTTGCTTCCCTCATCGCCCCAGGTCTTGTTGACGAGGCGACCCCGCTTGACGGCCGGGCGCGCGGCGATCTCATCCGCCCAGCGGATCACGTTGGTGTAGGTGTGCGCTTCCAGAAATTCGGCCGCGTCATAGACCTTGCCCTTCACCAGCGCGCCGTACCAGGGCCAGATCGCCATGTCCGCGATGGTGTACTCATCCCCGGCGATGTAGCGGTTGTCCGCCAGTTGCCGGTTGAGCACATCCAGCTGGCGTTTCACTTCCATGGTGAAGCGGTTGATCGGGTACTCGTAGGATTCCGGGGCATAGGCGTAGAAGTGCCCGAAGCCACCGCCCAGCAGTGGGGCCATGCCCATCTGCCAGAACAGCCAGGAGAGGGTCTCGGTGCGTCCATGGGGATCGGTGGGCAGGAAGGCCCCGAACTTCTCGGCCAGATAGAGCAGGATGCTGCCGGATTCAAAGATCCGCAGTGGTGGGTTCTGGGTGTGATCCATCATCGCGGGGATCTTGGAGTTCGGGTTAACGGCCACGAAGCCGCTGCTGAACTGCTCGCCTTCAAGGATGCTGATGGGCCAGGCGTCGTATTCGGCCTCGGAGTGGCCGGCTTCCAGCAACTCCTCGAGCATAACAGTCACTTTCACGCCGTTGGGCGTAGCCAGGGAATAGAGCTGCAGAGGGTGCTTGCCCACCGGCAATTCCCTGTCATGCGTGGGGCCGGCAATGGGGCGGTTGATGCTGGCGAAACGCCCGCCACTGGCGTCTTCCCACTTCCAGACTTTCGGGGGCGTGTAGCTGTTGTCGCTCATGGTCAGGCTCTCTCACTGCATTGGTGTGGTAGCCACGGCAACCGTGGACAGCATGGAGTATGCCATCCGCTGGCGGCATTGAGCAGGGGATCTCAGTAGGCATCCCGGATCAGATCGATACCGGGCTTCAGCACCCGGCGCCATTGCGCATCCAGTGTCGCATCGTACTCTGGGTCGTGTTTGCTGACCGCCTGCATCAGGGCATCCAGCCAGAGCGAATACCATTCGGGCGAGATATTGTAGCCGTGCCTTGAATGGCTTTGACCCAGCTGTTTCAGCTTGGTGTCGGGCATGCCTCGGGCGTAGAGGATCAACTGCATGATGCCGTTGCGCAGGAGGTGGCGCTGCTGCTTCATGTCGGTATCGCGGAACTGGTCCTTGATGGTCTGAGAGCTGCTCATGAAGTAGTCGTAGAAATCAACGAAAAACTGTTCGCCCGTGCAGACCCGCCCATAACTCTGGAATACCGCTTCTACTTCCGAGCTGTCCATGAAATCCCCTGTCTTTAGTTCTGCCTGTCTGTGATGGCCCGGAATTATAAAACAGTCAGCCGGTTTCGGCACAGCGCGCCGGTGCCTGTCCCTGAACGGTTTCAAGAAGGGCGCGGGCCGCTGTCCCGGGTTCCCGTCCCCTGATGCCCACGGCACCCAGCATCCGGGTTACGGGCTCCGGTACGTCCAGGACCACCAGGGTGCTGTCGAGCATGGTGTTGGGCAGAACCGACCACCCCAGTCCCACGCTGGTCATCATCTTGATGGTTTCGAGGTAGTTGGTGGGCATCTGGGCATCCAGTGTGATTCCTTGTTGAAGAAAATGGTGGGAGACGACCCGGTAGGTTTCGGTATTACTGTCGGGCAGGATGGCCTGGTACTGCGCAATGTCCTCAGGGGCCAGCTGCTGCTTGTGGGCTAGGGGGTGGTCAGGGCCACAGACGAAGCTCATTGGATCTTCCCAGGCGAACCAGACCTGGAAGCGTTCCATGATCCGGTCGTTGAGTGTCACCCATGCAAGTGGGGCGTCATGCTGGTGCAGTTGCTGGAAGACCTGTTCGGATTCGAGGAACTGGAGGTTGAAGGTGAGGTCGGGGTGGGCTTTCTGGAGCGCGCGCAGCCAGTTGGGGAGGTGGTGCAGGCCGATGTGGTGGCTGATGATCAGTGACAGGGGGCCGTGCATGCGCTGGTCGAGGCTGGTGAGGGCTTCGCGGGCGTTGTGGAGTTCGTCCAGGACTTTCCGGGCATGGGGCAGCAAGGCGTGGCCGGCGTCGGTCAGCCGCAGGCTGCGGCCGTTGCGTTCAATCAGGGGGCGACCGGTCTGGTGTTCGAGGGTGGCGATGCGTTTGCTGACGGCGGATTGAGTGAGGTGCAGGGCTTCTGCGGCCTCGGAGAAGGAGCCGGTGTCGATGACGGTGGTGAAGGCGATCAGGGATTGGGTGTCCATAGCACTAAAGATTGGTACCTGGTTGCAGGGTACGATGAGTGGGGAGTCTTTCACGGGAAACGCTGTAAATACTTTTCAGTTGCGCAGTCCTGCTTCACTGAAAAGTCCTGGGTTTACATCCGTGTAAACCCGTTTGCGCTTAATCGCGCAAACCCCTGTACGCTGCTCTTTCGCCATCCATGGCTCCAGAGCTTCCCGTGAAAGACTCCCCACTCACCGTCCCCCAGAGTGTGTTGCCGTTCGCAAACGTGCGCCGAAGCTAACTGTAAGAGCCCGCCTCGCGGGCGATCCGGGTTTTGGATTCCAAAAAGGAATCTGTTTCAGGAAAAACATGAATTGAAGTGATCTGATCAGAGTCTGTACCATTAACGAACAATCGGTCAAACCACGTCAGCTCCGTTATGGGGGAGGGCGTGGCCGCTCGCAACGGGAGTAGCGCCATGAGTGGCAAGACACTGTACGACAAACTCTGGGATGCCCATCTGGTGAAGGAGCGTGCTGACGGCTCCTGCCTGATCTACATCGACCGGCACATGCTGCACGAGGTTACGTCGCCCCAGGCGTTTGAGGGGCTGCGGTTGGCCGGGCGTAAGCCGTGGCGGATTGATGCCAACCTGGCAACGGTGGATCACAACGTGCCAACCACCGGGCGTGAGAACGGGGTTGAGGGGATCGAGGACCCGATCTCCCGGACCCAGGTCCAGACGCTGGATGCAAACTGCAATGAGTTTGGCATTGTTGAGTACGGCATGAGCGATCAGCGCCAGGGGATCGTGCACGTCATCGGCCCGGAACAGGGGGCGACCTTGCCGGGGATGACGGTGGTGTGCGGGGATTCGCACACGTCCACTCACGGGGCTTTCGGGGCACTGGCGCACGGCATCGGTACCTCCGAGGTGGAGCATGTGCTGGCGACCCAGTGCCTGGTGCAGAAGAAGTCGAAGAACATGCTGGTGCAGGTCGACGGTGAGCTGAAGCCGGGCATTACGGGCAAGGATGTGATGCTGGCGATCATCGGCAAGATCGGTACGGCCGGTGGCACCGGCTACGCGATTGAGTACGCGGGCTCGGCGATCCGCAGCCTCTCCATGGAGGCGCGCATGACCATGTGCAATATGTCCATCGAGGCGGGCGCGCGTGCCGGCATGGTGGCGGTGGATGATCGGACCATTGAGTACGTGAAGGATCGACCCATGGCGCCGAAGGGCGAGATGTGGGAGCGCGCGGTTGCGTCCTGGCGCGAGCTGAAGAGTGACGACGATGCCGAGTTCGACAAGGTGGTTCATCTGGATGCGGCTGATATCGAACCCCAGGTCAGCTGGGGAACGTCGCCGGAGATGGTGACCAATGTCGGGGATCGTGTCCCGGATCCGGCGAATGAGTCGGATCCCATCAAGCGTGAAGGCATGCAGCGGGCCCTGAAGTACATGGGGCTGGAACCGAACACCCCGATGACGGGCATCCAGCTTGACCGGATCTTCATCGGCTCTTGTACCAATGCCCGGATTGAGGACCTGCGTGAAGCGGCGTCCATCCTCAAGGGGCAGACGATTGCATCCACGCTCAAGCAGGCGATGGTCGTGCCCGGCTCCGGTATGGTGAAAGCCCAGGCCGAGAGGGAAGGGCTGGACCGGATCTTCATTGATGCAGGGTTCGAGTGGCGGGAGCCGGGCTGCTCCATGTGTCTGGGGATGAACCCGGACCAGCTGGGTGAAGGGGAGCATTGTGCCTCCACCTCCAACCGGAACTTCGAGGGCCGGCAGGGCTTTGGCGGGCGCACGCACCTGGTGAGCCCGGCTATGGCAGCTGCCGCCGCTATTCATGGCCATTTTGTGGATATTTCCGACTACTACGACAGGGCGGGGTGAGATCATGAAGGCATTCACCAGGCACACGGGGCTGGTTGCCCCCATGGATCGGTCCAATGTCGACACTGACATGATCATCCCCAAGCAGTTCCTCAAGTCGATCAAGCGCACTGGCTTCGGGCCCAACCTGTTCGACGAGCTGCGCTATCTGGACGAAGGTCAGCCAGGCAAGGACAACAGTCAACGGCCGCTCAACCCTGAGTTCGTGCTGAACCAGGCGCGTTACCAGGGAGCGAGTGTGCTGCTGACGCGCGCCAACTTCGGTTGCGGCTCCAGCCGTGAGCACGCGCCCTGGGCGCTGGAGGATTTTGGTTTCCGGGCGATTATCGCCCCGAGTTTTGCCGATATCTTCTACAACAACTGCTTTAAAAATGGCCTGTTACCGCTTGTTCTGAAAGAGGAAGAGGTCGACGAGCTGTTCCGTGCGGTGGAGTCCGTCGAGGGCTATGCACTGACCGTGGATCTGGAGAACCAGACTGTTGCCACGCCGGACGGTAAGATCTATCACTTCGAGGTGGATGAGTTCCGGCGCCACTGCCTGCTCAACGGCCTCGACGATATCGGCGTGACACTTGAGGATGCGGATGCCATCCAGGCCTACGAGGAACGCCGGAAGCAGGAGGCGCCCTGGTTGTTTCCTGCCGGGTGAGTTCCTGGAAGCTGTTCCGGATTGCCTGCGGGGCAGGCTTCTACAGCAATACATTAGTTTTCATATGTAGGAGCCCGCTTTGCGGACGATTTTCGTAATAACCCTCGAAACTGGATTACTGGACAAGGATCATGATGCTATGACACAGAGAGTACTCTTCCTGCCGGGTGACGGCATCGGCCCGGATATCATCGAGCAGGCACGCGCGGTTCTTGGGCACGCCAATGAACGGCTTTCGCTGGGACTCGATTTCGATGAGGCGTTGGTCGGCGGTGCCGCCATCGAGGCCGCGGGCACTGCGCTCCCGGACGACACCATGAGCAGGGCGCGGGAAGCCGGGGGCATCCTGCTGGGCGCTGTGGGCGGCCCCAAGTGGGATCATCTGGAGATGGCCAATCGGCCCGAGAAGGGGCTGCTGGGCCTGCGCTCCGGCCTGGGTCTTTTCGCCAATCTGCGTCCCGCGTTCCTGTACCCGCAGTTGGCGGAGGCCTCCAGCCTGCGTCCGGAAGTGGTCAGCGGCCTGGACATCCTGATCGTTCGGGAGCTCACCGGCGGCATCTACTTTGGTCAGCCCCGTGGCGTTGAGACGCTGGAAAGCGGAGAACGGGAAGGGATCAATACCTATCGCTACAACGAATCCGAGATCCGGCGCATCGGGCGCGTGGCATTTGAGTCCGCGCGTCAGCGCAACGGACGACTATGTTCCATCGACAAGGCCAACGTGCTGGAAGTGACCGCGCTGTGGCGTGAGGTAATGGAGGATCTGGCGACGGAGTATCCGGACGTTGAGCTGAGTCACATGTATGTGGATAACGCCGCCATGCAGCTGGTGCGCGATCCGAACCAGTTTGACGTGATTGTCACCGGCAATATGTTCGGTGATATCCTGTCTGATGAGGCAGCCATGCTGACCGGTTCCATCGGGATGCTGCCCTCGGCGGCGCTGAACGAGAGCAAGCAGGGCATGTACGAACCCTGCCACGGGTCGGCGCCGGATATTGCGGGCCAGGACAAGGCGAACCCGCTGGCGACGATTCTGTCCGGTGCCATGATGCTGCGGTACAGCTTTGGCATGGAAGGTGCAGCGGGCGCGATCGAAAAAGCGGTGCAGGACGTGCTGGAACAGGGGCTGCGTACGCCGGATATCCATTTCGAGGGCACGCAGCTGGTTGGCACCCGCGCCATGGGCGAAGCGGTGCTATCGGCCCTGGACACGCACCTGTAGGAGCGGCCATGGCTGCGATCGCCGCAGCCCCGGCGAAAAACCCAAGACACTGAAAACAGAGGCGGCACAATGAAGCGAGTAGGTCTGGTTGGCTGGCGTGGCATGGTCGGATCCGTGCTCATGCAGCGGATGCAGGAAGAGAATAATTTCGCCGGAATCGAGCCGGTGTTCTTCACCACATCCCAGGCGGGCAAGCCCGCGCCGGACTTCGGCAAGGAGGCGCCGCCGCTCAAGGATGCCCGGGACATTGATGAACTCAAGGCGATGGACATCATCGTCACCTGTCAGGGTGGGGACTATACGAATGAGGTCTATGGCCCCCTCCGCCAGTCAGGCTGGAATGGTTACTGGATTGACGCCGCCTCCGCCCTGCGGATGGAGGATGAATCGGTGATTGTTCTGGACCCGGTGAATCGTGGCGTGATTGACCGGGCTCTGGATGCCGGGCAGCGTGATTTCATCGGCGGTAACTGCACGGTCAGCCTCATGCTGATGGGCATTGGGGCCCTGTTTGATCATGATCTGGTGGAATGGATCAGCCCCATGACCTACCAGGCCGCCTCTGGCTCCGGCGCCAAGCACATGCGGGAGCTGCTGGATCAGATGGGGGCGCTTAACGGCGCCGTATCCGATCTTCTGGCGGATCCTTCCTCGGCGATCCTGGAGATTGACCGGCAGGTGACCTCGACCATGCGCAGTTCCGAGTTCCCCACGGAGAATTTCGGTGTGCCCCTGGCGGGCAGCCTGATTCCCTGGCTCGACAAGCCCATGCCCTCCGGCCAGAGTAAGGAGGAATGGAAAGCGGGCGCGGAGAGCAACAAGATCCTCGGGCGTACTGATAACCCGATCCCGATTGATGGCACCTGTGTTCGCGTGGGCGCCATGCGCAGTCACAGCCAGGCGCTGACCATCAAGCTTCGCAGGGACGTTCCGCTCGCGGATATCGAAGCCATGCTCCGGGAGCACAGTGAGTGGTGCGAGGTGGTACCCAATGAGCAGCAGGCCAGTATGGAAAAGCTGAGCCCGGCTTATGCCACCGGCAGCCTGACGGTTCCGGTCGGTCGGCTGCGCAAGCTGGCCATGGGCGGGGAGTATCTCAACGCCTTCACCGTGGGCGACCAGCTGCTGTGGGGGGCGGCTGAACCGCTGCGGCGTATGCTGGCCATCCTGCTTGAGCGTGATGGCTGATTCCTGAATGCAGCGTCCCGGTCTGGCGTGAACCGGGGCGCATTCCCGCCAGCCGGGCGCCTCCAGTGCCCGGCGATTTATTGCGTAATTCGCAGTTATCAACAATACTTCCGCTTAACTTCATAATTACAGGTCTATTTCCGTAATCTGCGCGGAATCCGTGGACGGCTGCCTGACGAGAACGGGGAAAGGAAACGGCATGAAAGTACGCAAACTGGCGGTGGCGCTCGCCCTGGCGGGTGGGCTTGGATCAGGTCTGGCTCAGGCGCTCGGCATGGGCGAGGGTCGAATACTGACGAACCTGAATGAACCGCTGCGGGCCGAGATCGAGCTGAGTGAGCCGGGCGATCTGTCCGCAGACCAGATCCGGGTATCGCTGGCACCGGAGTCCGCATTTGAGCGGGCCGGGCTTCGTCGCATGGATGTTCTCCATGATCTGGATTTTGACGTGATCGAATCCGATGGCGGGTTCCGGATTAACGTTACCTCTGAGGACCCCATCCGGGAGCCATTCCTGAACTTTCTCGTGGAGCTTACCTGGCCGAATGGGCGGCTGTTGCGTGAATATTCCTTCCTGGTGGACCCGCCTTCCCGTGATCCCGGCCAGGAAGCGATTGGCCCGAGTGCGGAAACCGGTAGCGGGGATACCCGGACACGTGAACAGGCCGCTCCGGATTCCCGGAGTGAGCGCAGTCAGCCGGAAAGTGCAGCTGCGGCTGCGGGCGACTCCCCTGATGAATACGGACCCACTGGTGCCAATGACACCCTCTGGGGTATCGCCGGCGAGGTCAGCCCCTCCAGCGACCTGAGCCGTCATCAGGTGATGCTGGCGATCCAGGAAGCCAACCCGAATGCCTTCAGCAACAACAACATCAACCAGCTGCGCCGCGGACGCGTCCTGCGCATCCCCTCCGAAGAGGCCATGCGTTCCCGCTCCAGGCAGGAGGCGATCCAACAGGTAACGGCGCAGAACAGGCGGCACCAGCAGGCCAGCCAGGGTCAGGGGGAAACCGCCTCCGCCCCTGAAGCCGGGCAGACTGGCGGAACGGATCAATCCCAGCAGGCTGGCGCCGCAGGGCAGCAACCATCATCCGGTGAGAGTGGTGATGAGCTGCGGATCCTGGTAGCGGACGGTGAGAACAGTTCCGGCGACGGCACCATGGCCGGCATGGGCGACGGTGAGGGAGATGAACGCCTTGCCGCTGCCCTGGAGGAGCTCGAGCGGGCGGAACGGGATCGCGAAGAGCTGTCCGATCGCCTTAAGGATCTTGAGGAACAGCTGGACACCATGAGCCAGTTGATTGAACTCAAGGACGACCAGCTTGCAGAGATGGAGCAACGGCTTGCCGAAGCGCGGGAGAGTGAGGCGTCCGGTGATACGGAATCGGAAGACGCTGGCGGTACCGACGATGATCAAACCGCAGCGGATGGTGCGACTGGCACCGGAAGCGGTCAGGCCTCTGGTGGGGAGACCACGGAAGGGGATTCCAGGAAGGATGCGGTCGCTTCAGAGGAATCCGCCGAGGAGTCCATCGCTGAATCGGACACCGCTGAGTCAGGTTCCGGGGAAGCGGGCGCTGATGACGATGAGTCTGATCCGGCTGCAGCGGCGGGCTCTGGCGGTGAGCCGGATGATGGCGACACCGCGACACAGCCTGATCCGGAACAGACACAGAGCCAGGGTGCTCCCACGAGTGCCGGCGATGTTGTTCAGCGTGTGATCAATGATCCCCGTTATCAGATCGGTGCGGGGGTACTGGGCATCGCGTTGCTGGGGCTTCTCTGGGGCCTGGCACGGCGCAATGCCGCGCGGGAACAGGCTTTCTACGACCAGCTGAAGGATGTTTCCGAGACCCCGGACGAACCGGTTGAGGCTGAGGAAACACTGGATCTGGATGCAGCTGGCGATGAAGCGGGTGCTGAGGCACCCGGTGAAGAGGCGGCACCACGCAGCGAAGGCAGCGAGGATGCGCTGGCCGAGGCGGATGTTTACCTGGCCTATGGTCGTCACGGCCAGGCTGCCCGGCATCTTGAGCAGGCTATTTCTTCCGAGCCCAGTCGCGTGGATCTGCGGCTGAAACTGCTCGGGGTCTACGCCGACGCCGGTGAGTCAGAGAATTTCGAAAAGCAGTATCGCGAACTCAGTGCCTTCAATGACGACGAGGCCATCGAGCAGGCTGATGCCCTGCGCAGCCGTTTGGATGCCGCTGACGAGGATCTCAGCATCGAGGATCTGACCGAACAGCTGAAGACTGGTACTGGCCCTGATACGGAGGCTGGCGGGCCATCCCCTGCGGATGACGAGTCGCTTGAGGACGAGGGCTTTGACTTCAGTGCCCTTGAGGATGTTGACGATCTGCTGGACGAATCCTGCGCCCCGGAAAGCACCGGCACCAGCCACGCTGAAAAGGGCGAGGATGAGGAACTGCAGTCCGAGGAATTCAGTCTCGACTTCGATCTTGGCGAGGAGGAAACCCCGGCTGAATCGGGAACGGCAGGCGCCAGCGGAGAGGCCGGGGAAACCGGGGATGCCCCAGAGTCGGAAGAGGATGTGGCCGATCTCGGGTTCTCCATGGATGATCTGGAGCTGGAGGAGCCGGGCGAACCGGAAGAAGAGTCCGTGCCGGAACTGGATACGGAGGCTGAGGCAGCCGAGCAACCCGCGCCTGAAACCGGTGACGCCACTGAACAGGCGAGCGATGCGGATACGGAGCTGAGCCTGGATGATCTGGATCTTGATCTGGACACCGGGGAAGAGCCGGCGGAAACCGCTTCCGAGGCACCTTCCGGAACGGATTTTGATGATTCCTTCCTGGAAGAGCTGGATGCGGAACTTGATCGGGTGACCGAAGGTGAAGAAGCCGAGGCTGGAGAGTCCGGGGAGACAGAGCCAGCCGGCCCGGCGGGAGAGACTGCCACACAGGAAAGTGATGACGAACTGGATGACCTGAGCCTGGATGTTTCGGATGAGGATCTTGAGCTTGCTGAAGAGGTGGCTCAGGAGGGCGTTGGCGAAGAACCCGAAGCGCCCGGGGAAACCAGCGAGTCTTCCGGCGGCGAGGAGGAAGCTCCCGCCGATCAGCTCGAAGAGAGTCTGATGGACTCGGAGATGGAGGACCTCGGTGCCGAGAGCGCGCTCTCCGACGAGGAGCTGGCTGCTCTTGAGGGTGAGGAATCACAGGCATCCCAGGGACACCAGGAAGAGACGGGCGATATGGAGTCAGGTGACACGTCCACTGGATCGGAAGACAGTGACAGTGATGATGAGTTCGACTTCCTCGAGGGCACGGATGAAGCCGGCACCAAGCTGGATCTGGCCCGGGCCTATGTGGAGATGGGGGATGCGGACGGCGCACGGGACATCCTGGAAGAGGTTGCCCGTGAAGGCAGTGAGGAACAGCAGCAGGAAGCCCAGCGGCTTCTCAGCGAACTCTGATCTGCCGTGCTGCAGGACCCCGTTGAGCTGACGACGGCGATCGCGGCTGGCCCCGGGCGTATTGGCCTGGTTGTCGAATACGATGGTGGTGGCTTCCATGGTTGGCAGGATCAGAAAAGCAGTATCCGGACCATCGGGGGCACTCTGGCGGCCGCTGTCTCCAGGGTGGCGAATGAACCTGTAGAGCCAGTCTGTGCCGGGCGTACGGATTCAGGCGTTCACGCCTGCTACCAGCTTGTGCACTTTGATACGGGGGCCTCGCGCGCCATCCGCTCGTGGGTTCTGGGCATCAACAGTGCTCTGCCGGCCGACATCCGCGTTCACTGGGCCGGCAATGTGGCATCGGATTTCAGTGCACGCTTTACTGCCCACTCCCGCCGTTACCGGTACGTGATGCTGGACACGCCAACACCTCCGGCACTGCTGCGCGGGCGTGTGGCGTGGACCCATACGCGACTCGACGCGGATGCCATGCATCAGGCGGCACAGCACCTTCCCGGTGAACAGGATTTTTCCGCCTTCCGCGCCGCCGGCTGTCAGGCCAACAGCCCCTGGCGCTGCATTGAGGCGGCCGCGGTTTACCGGGAAGGGCCCTTTCTGGTGCTGGATATTACGGCCAATGCCTTTCTCCATCACATGGTGCGCAATATCGCCGGGACCCTGATGGCCGTGGGTCACGGTGAACGCTCCCCGGACTGGGTCGCCGAGCTGCTGTATCAGCGGGATCGCCGCTTGGCCGGTATCACTGCCCCGCCCCAGGGGCTCTACCTGGTCGATGTCGGCTATCCGGAGCAGTGCGGGGTGCCCCGGCCCAGGCTGGGCCCCTGGTGGCTTTCCGGGAACCTCTGAGACTTGGTCTGTGGGGCCGCGGGCGCTATCCTGTGCGTTTTGGCGCAGGAGGTGGTCTTGCCACGCACCCGGATCAAGATCTGCGGCATCACCCGCGAAGAGGACGCCGTAGCAGCGGCGCAGGCCGGCGTGGATGCCATTGGGTTGGTCTTCCACCCTGAAAGCCCGCGTCATGTCACCTTGGAACAGGCTCAACGGATCCGCGCGGCACTGCCCCCGTTCGTGACCACAGTGGGGCTTTTTGTGAATGCCTCTGAGTCGCTGGTCCGGGAGGCGCTGTCAAAAGTGCCGCTGGATCTGCTGCAGTTCCACGGGGATGAATCAGCCGAATTCTGCTCGGGTTTCGGGCACCCATGGATACGTGCGGTCAGGGTTCGGGATTCCCGGGTGGTTGCCGCAGCCGAGAGTACCTATGATAGAGCGTTCGGCCTGCTTGCCGACGCTTACAGTGAGGACCGCTACGGCGGTACCGGCAAAACCTTCAACTGGGACTGGCTGCCGGAGACACGGAAACTGCCCCTGATTCTGGCCGGTGGTCTGACGCCGGATAATGTGGGTGAGGCGGTGCGCCGTGTCCGCCCCTGGGCTGTGGATGTCAGCGGCGGTGTCGAGTCGGCGCCGGGTATCAAGAGTTCCCAGCGCATCAATGAATTCGTCCGGGAGGTTACCCTGACCCATGAAACTGACTGAACAACAGATCAAGGATAGTCCGGACGCGCGGGGCCATTTCGGCGCCTACGGGGGCCGCTTTGTCTCCGAGACCCTGATCGACTCACTGGAACATCTGGAAAGTGAATACCGGCGGCTGCGTGAGGACCCCGATTTCCTCGCCCGGTTCAACAGTGATCTGGCGGATTATGTGGGAAGACCCACCCCCCTGTACCACGCGGATCGACTGAGCAGTGAGCTGGGCGGCGCTTCCATATGGCTCAAGCGCGAGGACCTCTGTCATACCGGTGCGCACAAGGTGAATAACACCATTGGGCAGGCACTGCTGGCGAAGTTCCTGGGGAAGCCGCGCGTGATCGCGGAAACGGGCGCGGGTCAGCACGGTGTTGCCACGGCAACAGTGGCCGCAAGGCTTGGTCTCAAATGCAAGATCTACATGGGCGCCGAGGATGTGCGCCGGCAGGCTGTCAACGTCTACCGCATGAAGCTTCTCGGGGCCGAGGTTGAAGCCGTCGAAGGCGGCACGAGGACTCTCAAGGATGCCATGAACGAGGCGCTCCGGGACTGGGTCACCAATGTCGATGACACCTTCTACATCATCGGCACGGTGGCGGGCCCGCATCCCTATCCGATGATGGTGCGTGATTTCCAGTCAGTGATCGGCCGTGAAACCCGGCAGCAATGCCTGGAAAAGAACGGGGCACTGCCGGACGCGCTGGTGGCCTGTGTCGGTGGCGGCTCGAATGCGATCGGTCTCTTCCATCCCTTCCTGGGCGACGAGTCGGTGGCCATGTACGGGGTCGAAGCCGGCGGGTACGGCATCGAATCCGGTCAGCATGCGGCGCCGCTGAGTGCTGGCAGGCCCGGGGTGCTGCATGGCAACCGCACCTACCTGATGGAAGATGAATTCGGCCAGATTTCCGGTACCCATTCGGTATCCGCCGGTCTGGACTATCCCGGCGTGGGGCCTGAGCACTCCTGGCTCAAGGACATCGGGCGTGTGAACTATGTATCGGTGACGGATGACGAAGCGATGGATGGGTTCCGGCGATTGACGGCGGTGGAGGGCATCATGCCCGCGCTCGAAACCGCTCATGCCATTGCCTGGGCCATCAAGCTGGCGCCCCAGATGCGCCCGGACCAGTCCATTGTCATCAACCTTTCGGGTCGTGGCGACAAGGATATGGATACCGTCGCCCGCATGGACAACATCGAAGTGGAGGGGCGCTGACCCATGAGCCGAATCGAACAGAGACTCACGGCCCTGGGCGAGCAGGGCCGCAAGGGCTTGATTCCCTATATCACTGCCGGGGATCCGAATACCGGTGAAACCCTCCGCATCATGCACAGCCTGGTGGCATCCGGTGCGGATCTCATCGAACTCGGGGTGCCGTTCTCCGATCCCATGGCGGACGGCCCGGTCATCCAGCGGGCCTGTGAACGGGCCCTGGCAAACGGCTGTACCAGCCGTGATGTGCTGGAGGTCGTGCGCCGGTTCCGCGAGACGGATACGGAAACCCCCGTGGTGCTCATGGGCTACCTGAATCCGGTGGAAGCCATGGGTTACGAGGCGTTTGCGGAAAGCGCCGCACAGGCCGGTGTGGATGGTGTCCTGATGGTGGACCTGCCGCCCGAAGAGGCAGGGGAGGTTGTGCCGTGGTTCCGTGCCCAGGGTCTGGATCTGATCTTCCTGATCTCGCCCACTACTTCGGATGAACGCATCCGGCGCATGGGGGAACACAGCAGCGGCTACGTCTATTACGTCTCGCTCAAGGGCGTAACCGGCTCAGCCAGTATTGATGCCGGGGCAGTGGAGGAACGGGTTGCCCACATCCGGGAACTCACGGAGCTGCCAGTGGGCGTCGGTTTCGGAATCCGGGATGCGGAAACAGCGGGCGCCATAGGACGGGTTTCGGATGCTATTATCGTGGGTAGTGTTATTGTTGACTGCATTGGCCGGCATCCCGAGGGCGGTGATTCACTGCACCAGGCGTTGAAATCCCTGGTGAAGCCCCTGCGGGACAGCCTTGATACACCCTGAGCCGGAGGACAGTTCATGAGCAGCTGGCTCGATAAGATCATGCCCGGGATGATCCGTTCGGACGCACAACAGCGTTCCACGGTTCCCGAAGGGCTCTGGAAGAAGTGCCCCAAGTGCAACGGGTTTCTGTACCGCCCGGAACTGGATCGCAACCTTAACGTCTGCCCGAAGTGCGAGCACCACATCCGGATCAATGCCCGTCGCCGTCTCGAGATCTTTTTTGACGGCACGGACAGCCGGGAGCTCGCGGCGGATCTTGAACCGGTGGATCGCCTCAAGTTCAAGGACACCAAGCGCTACAAGGATCGTCTGAGCCAGGCTCAGAAGAGTACTGGCGAAAAGGATGCCCTGGTAGCCATGGCTGGCACCGTTCAGGACGTGCCGGTGGTGGCTGTAGCCTTCGAATTCCAGTTTCTGGGTGGCTCCATGGGGCAGGTGGTGGGCGAGAAATTCGTCCGCGCGGTGAACTTCTGTATTGAGGAGAACGTGCCCCTGGTGTGCTTCGCGGCCAGTGGTGGGGCGCGCATGCAGGAGGCGATCCTGTCCCTGATGCAGATGGCCAAGACCGCGGCAGCGCTGCAGCGCATGCGCGAGAAGGGTATCCCCTTCATCTCGGTACTGACCGACCCGGTCTTTGGCGGCGTTTCCGCGAGCCTCGGGATGCTGGGGGATCTCAACATCGCCGAACCCTATGCCCTGGTGGGCTTTGCGGGGCCGCGGGTGATTGAACAGACGGTTCGGGAGAAGCTCCCCGAAGGCTTCCAGCGCAGTGAGTTCCTGATCGAGCACGGGGCGATCGACATGATCGTTTCCCGGCACGATATGCGTGATCGCATCGCCCATGTTCTGGCCAAGCTGCAGCGTCGCGAGCAGCCGCCGGAGGATGAACACGAGCCGCTTGCTGAGCAGCTGCCCGAAGAGGAGGGCAGCGGGGACGCCAATGCCGCGGAGTGATGCCAGCCTGGATGACTGGCTGGCGTACCTCGAATCATTGCATGCCAGCGAGATGGAGCTTGGCCTTGACCGGGTAATGATCGTCTACCGGCGTCTCATGCCGGAAGGCCTGCCCGGTCAGGTGGTGATCATCGGGGGCACCAATGGCAAGGGCAGCACCCTTGCAGCCCTGGAATCCCTGCTCCGCGCCGGGGGAGACAGCACCGGCGCTTACACTTCACCCCATATCCGTCGCTTTAACGAGCGCATCCGCATCGACGGTGAGGAAGCCACGGATGAGGCCATCTGCAGGGCCATGGCGGCCGTGGAGCGGGCGCGCCGCAATGTGCCACTGACCTATTTCGAGTTCACGACCCTGGCGGCGTTCTGGCTCTTCCGGGAGGCGGGAGTGGCGTATCCGCTCCTGGAGGTGGGCCTGGGCGGACGCCTGGACGCGGTGAATGTGGCGGACCCCGTACTGTCCATCATTACGGGCGTGGACCTGGATCATACCCAGTGGCTGGGTAATGACCGGGAACAGATCGGCTATGAAAAAGCCGGTATCCTGCGGGCGGGGCGGCCAGCGCTGTTCGGTGATCCGGATCCGCCTTCCTCCGTGACGGATCAGGCGGCCGCCCAGGGGATCCCGCTGCGCATACGCGGTCGGGATTTCGGTGGCGAGGATGGCGAGGGAGGGCTCGCGGCCTCCCAGCAGACGGCTCTGGAGGCCTATGGCATTCTCGGATTCGAGGCGGATTCCGGCTTGTTGGCAACCCTCCGCGAAGCTCCCGCACCGCCCGGGCGATTCCAGAGGCTGGAAGGTGCGCCGCCGGTGATCCTGGACGTCGGGCACAATCCCCAGGCGGCACGCTGGCTGGCCCAGCGCCTGAGCGATATTCCGGAGAAACCGGTGCAGGCCGTCTATGGCGCAATGGGCGACAAGGACATTGAGGGCGTTTCGGGTACCCTTGCCGACGTGATTGACGGTTGGCACCTGGCCCCGCTTCCGGGACCGCGCGGGCTGACCGCGGAGCAGGTCAGTGACCGGGTTTCCGGAGTCATACCGGATGACCGGATCCGGACATTCCAGTCGGTCCGGGAAGCCCTGGCTTCGGCCCGGGAGGCGGCCGGAAAGGAGGGATGCGTTCTGGTGTTCGGATCCTTCCTGACGGTCTCGGAAGCACTGGCCTTGCTGGGGTCGTAACTGGCCCCGGGCTCATCAAAGCGGTTACACTCGCGCAGAACCAAAGACAACCGAGGCGCAGGGATTTGGACGGATTCAAACAGCGGATTATCGGGGCACTGATCATTGTCAGTCTGGCTGTGATCTTCCTGCCGATGCTTTTCGACGAACCGCATCAGGCTCGCCGGGAACAGACTCTGGAGGTTCCGCCGGAACCTGAAATGGAACCGGTTGAGGTTGAGCAGCCCCGGGAACCGGAAATGCCGGAATCCGAAGAGGCGCCTGAGATCCCGACAGCCGATGAAGGCGAGGTCGAGCGTGACGGGGCGCGTGATGAGAAGATAACGGCAACCAGGGATGAGCCGGAGCCCGACCCTGTTTCCGAGGCTGAGCCCACTCCCGAGGTTGAGCAGGAAGAGAGCGGAGCGCTCAGAGGGGCATGGCTGGTACGCCTCGGCAGCTTCAGCAGCCGCGACAATGCCCTGAAACTGCGTGATAGCGTACGGGATCAGGGGATGGACGCGCACAGCGAAACGGTGGAAAACGACAAAGGCACCTTTACGCGCGTATTCGCGGGGCCCTTTGTGGATGAACAGAAAGCAGTGTC
Organism: Halovibrio salipaludis; assembly: GCF_002286965.1. Lineage (GTDB taxonomy): Bacteria > Pseudomonadota > Gammaproteobacteria > Pseudomonadales > Oleiphilaceae > Halospina > Halospina salipaludis. Next base: position 155,327 of record NZ_NSKD01000002.1, read on the forward strand.
CGCAATGGAGCAGCTCGAGAGCGAGTTCAATCTGGAAGCAATGGTGGTTGAAGGAGAAGAGTAACGCCGGTTTGGCGGCTTCCCGATTCCTGCTAGAATGCCCGCTTCCTGAAAGCACTGGGGCCTCCGGATGGATGCGCTGATCTGGATTGACTGGGTCATTATTGCCATTGTCGCCATTTCAACCCTGATCAGCCTGAAACGGGGCTTCGTCAGGGAAGCCATGTCGCTTGTGATCTGGGTGGGCGCCTTTGTGATCGCCCGCACCTTTCACCCCAACATGCAGATGCTGCTGGCGGATACCGTCGGCAATCCCACGGTTCGTCTCATCGCGGCTTTCGGCATACTGTTCGTGGGCACACTGGTCGTCGGTGCTGTGGTTAACAACGCACTGGGCCGTCTGGTGGAAGCAACCGGTCTCAGTGCCACCGACAGAACCCTGGGCATGTTCTTCGGGCTGGCGCGCGGTCTGGTGGTGGTGCTGGTTGCGCTGGCGCTGCTGCGGATGACACCGGTCACTGGTGACACCTGGTGGCGCGAGTCGGCCACCGTCCAGGAACTCGCAAAGGTCGAGGCCTGGACGCGGGATGTGCTTGGTGACGAGATCGATGCGCTTCTGCCGGATGCGGAAGCTACCAGTGCCGCCTCCGGAGAGGCCATGCAGGAAGGCGCCAAGCGCCTTATCGAAATGCAGGAAGACCGATCCCAATCCCCAGCAACCGCGGAGTAACCCAATCCGATGTGTGGAATCGTTGGCATCGTTGGCACGACCAACGTCAACCAGTCGCTCTATGATGCACTGACTGTACTTCAGCACCGGGGCCAGGATGCCGCCGGTATCGTGACCTTCGAGAATGAGCGCTTTTTCCTGCGCAAGGACAACGGCCTGGTCAAGGATGTCTTCCGGACACGGCATATGCGCCGGCTGGTGGGCAATGTGGGCATCGGCCATGTGCGCTATCCCACGGCGGGAACCTCCAGCTCCGCCGAGGCGCAGCCGTTCTACGTCAACAGTCCCTATGGCATAACCCTGGCGCACAACGGCAACCTGACCAATACCGAGGAGCTGGCAAACGACGTATTCCGCTCCGACCTGCGGCATATCAACACCAACTCGGACTCCGAGGTTCTGCTCAACGTCTTTGCCCATGAGCTCCAGAAAAAGGGCAAGCTGAATCCGACCAGTGAGGACGTGTTTGACGCGGTGCGCACCGTTCACCGGCGGTCGAGGGGCGCCTATGCCGCCATTGCCATGATTACCGGCTACGGGATTGTTGGATTCCGTGACCCCAATGGCATCCGGCCGGCCTGTTTCGGCGTGCGCGAGACGCCCGAAGGCAGGGAATACATGATCGCCTCTGAAAGCGTGGCGCTGGCCTCCCAGGGTTTTGAGCTGATCCGGGACATCGCTCCGGGCGAAGCGGTCTACATCGAGACGGATGGCAGTCTCTACACCCAGCAGTGCGCGGAATCCCCCAAGCTCAACCCCTGCATTTTCGAGCATGTGTATTTCGCGCGCCCTGACTCCATCATCGACAACATCTCCGTCTACAAGTCCCGGCTGCGCATGGGCGAGGCCCTTGCCGGCAAGATCAAGCGCGAGATGCCCGACCATGACATTGATGTGGTGATCCCCATCCCGGACACCAGCCGGACCTCGGCATTGCCGCTGGCCTACGACCTGGGGGTCAAGTTCCGGGAGGGGCTGATCAAGAACCGCTACATTGGGCGCACCTTCATCATGCCCGGGCAGACCATGCGCAAGCGCTCGGTACGCCAGAAGCTCAACCCCATCGAGCTGGAATTCCAGGGCAAGAACGTGCTGCTGGTGGATGATTCGATCGTACGCGGCACCACATGCCAGGAAATCGTACAGATGGTACGGGATGCCGGGGCAAGGAAAGTCTATTTCGCCTCCGCGGCGCCGCCGGTTCGCTACCCCAATGTGTACGGCATCGATATGCCGGCCGCCAGGGAGCTGATCGCGCATGGCCGGACCGAGAAAGAGGTCGAGGAGCTGATCGGCGCGGACTGGCTCATCTATCAGGACCTGGACGATCTGGTGGCGTGTGCCCGGGAAGGCAACGAGGCGATCAGCGAGTTTGACTGCTCGGTGTTCAACGGCCATTACCCCACCGGGGATGTGACCGAGGAATACCTGACGCGCCTGGAAGAAGAGCGTTCGGAAGCGAAGAAGAACGAACGCAACAAGGAACTGACGGCGGACAGCGACGTTATCGATATCCATAACGACGAGTAGACCCATGAGTGATTCCAGCAAGCAGGTGCCGCATGCCGATCTGACCGGTACAAGGGTCGAAACCCGGGCCGTGAGGGCGGGGCAGCGGCGGACGCCGGAACTTGAGCACAGCGAGGCCCTGTATCCGACCTCCAGCTTTGTCTACAACAGCGCGGCCCAGGCGGCGGCACGTTTCGCGGGGGATGAGCCGGGCAACATCTATTCACGGTTCACCAACCCGACGGTTGCGACCTTCGAGGATCGGATTGCCGCGATGGAAGGCGGTGAGCGCGGGGTAGCCACCGCCTCGGGTATGTCCGCGATACTCGCGACCTTTATGGGCCTGCTCCAGCAGGGGGATCACATTGTGTGCTCCCGTGGCGTCTTCGGCACCACCACGGTTCTGCTGCAGAAGTACATGGCCCGTTTTGGTATCGAGACCACCTTTGTTGACCTGACCAGCCAGGCGGAGTGGGAAGCGGCGATCCGGCCCGAGACCCGGATGCTCTTTCTCGAGACCCCCTCCAATCCGTTGGGGGAAATTGCCGACATGGAGGCCCTGGCAACCCTGGCGCACAGCAACGAGGCGCTGCTGGTGGTGGACAACTGCCTGTGCACGCCCGTTCTGCAGCAGCCGTTCCGCCATGGGGCGGATATTGTCATCCATTCCGCCACCAAGTACCTGGATGGTCAGGGCCGTTGCGTTGGTGGTGCCGTGGTCGGAAGCAATCAGCTGATGGAAGAGGTCCACGGTGTGATCCGGTCGGCCGGCCCGACCATGAGCCCGTTCAATGCCTGGGTGTTCCTCAAGGGGCTGGAAACCCTGTCGCTGCGGATGAAGGCCCATTCCGACAATGCCCTGAAAGTGGCCCAGTGGCTGCGTGAACAGCCGGGCATCGAGACTGTTCTCTATGCCGGCCTGCCGGATCACCCGCAGAACGGGCTGGCACGCCACCAGCAGAGCGGCGGCAGCGGCGTGGTGTCCTTCCGGGTCAACGGTGGCCGTGAGCAGGCGTGGCAGCTGATCGACCGCCTCAACCTGTTCTCGATCACGGCCAACCTGGGGGATGCCAAGAGCACGGTTACCCATCCGGCGACCACCACCCACGGACGCCTGTCCGATGAGGACAAGGAGCAGGGGGGCATCACGGAAAACCTGGTACGGCTGTCCGTTGGCCTGGAATCGGTCGAGGACCTGATCGAGGACCTCGATCGGGCGCTTGCGGGCGGCTGAACGCATGGTTGCCGCTTGGACATGTTCTGGCGAATCAGGCCATTACATGTTTAACTTGGGGCAAAGGATCAAGTGGACGCTATGGCACAGGGTAAATCCGGACAGGCGCAGCAGGAGACAGGTCACCGCGGCCAGACGCGCTTCCGTGAGCTGTTGGCCCAGGGAGGGCGTGAAGGCGCGCTGATTGCCCTGATTGTGCTGTGCGTCTATCTGGTGATGGCGCTGGTCTCCCACAATCCATCCGATCCCGGCTGGGCCAGTATCGGCCATGAACTGGAAGCCACCAATTATGCCGGCCGCAGCGGTGCCTGGCTCTCAAGCCTCCTGATGACCTTCTTTGGGGAACTCGCCTGGCTTTTCCCGATGCTCGCCGGCTGGTGCGCCATTGTTCTATATCGCAACCGCGGCACCTATCCGGATTTCCATTGGCCGTTGTTCTTTCTGCGCGCCGGTGGTTTTGTGCTCTTCATTTCCGCCAGCTGTGGCCTTTTCGGGCTGTATTCGTTCTTTGGGCTGGGCCCGGACTCCGGAGGAGTGCTTGGCAGCGAGATGGCCATGACCCTGGTCACCATGCTCAACAGGCCGGCGACCACATTGATCCTGGGGGCAATAGCGCTTTTCGGGCTGACGCTGGTAACGGGCCTGTCCTGGATCGCCATGATAGACCGTATCGGGCATGGTGCTGTGATGCTCGGGCGCGCGGTGACCTGGAGCGGTCGGGCGGTTACCGGCGGCCTGGGCCGGATGCGCCGGAAGGCGGGCGAAGTGCGCCAGGCCCGCCTGGATGCCCCGAAGAAAACCGAGCCGCCCATCGTGAACCGGCGCGTGGACGAACCGTCGCCGGGCCTTCTGAAACGTCTGGGGCAACGGTTCAGGCGTGACCGGGCCACATCCGGAAAGCCGGAACCGAAGCGCCGCGAACCCGTTATGAGTGAGGAGACGGAGTCGGAGCAGCCGTCACTGCCGCTGGTGGTGGATACCGTTGACGAGGCACCCGGGGCCCCCGAAGGGGAAGCCGACCAGCAGGCGGTGACGATCACACGCTTCCAGGGTCAGGGTGCCGGCAAGGCGCAGCCGGAGTCCGAGCAGACCAAAGGTAATGGGAAGCGTCGCCGCCGTGGTAACGGCAGGGCCGCCGATAAAGGGCAGAGCCCGGTGCCACCGGTCAGCCTTCTGGATGAGCCAGGGCCCCATAAGAAACAGGGCTATTCAGCGGATTCGCTGCAGTACATGTCACGCCTGCTGGAAGAAAAACTGGCGGACTTCGGGGTGGCCGTGGAAGTGGTCGAGGTCAATCCCGGGCCGGTGATTACCCGCTTCGAGATCAAGCCGGCCGCTGGCGTGAAGGTCAGCAGGATCTCCAATCTTGCGAAGGATCTGGCGCGGGCCCTGGCGGTCTACAGCGTCCGTGTGGTGGAGGTGATCCCGGGCAAATCCGTGGTGGGCATCGAGATCCCGAACGAGGAACGGGAGATGGTGAAGCTGTCCGAGATCCTCTCCTCGGCCAGCTATTCAAAATCCGGTTCCGCTCTGACGCTGGCGCTGGGCAATGACATTGGCGGTGAGCCCGTTGTGGCTGACCTGGGCAAGATGCCGCACCTGCTGGTGGCTGGTACCACGGGCTCGGGGAAGTCCGTGGGCGTGAACGCCATGATCCTGAGCATGCTCCTCAAGGCCACGCCCGAGGAAGTGCGCATGATCATGATCGACCCCAAGATGCTGGAGCTGTCGATCTACGAGGGGATTCCGCATCTGCTGGCGCCGGTGGTCACGGACATGAAGGAGGCCGCCAACGCCCTGCGCTGGTGCGTGGCGGAAATGGAACGGCGCTACCAGCTGATGTCCTCCCAGGGTGTCCGCAACCTGGCCGGTTACAACCGCAAGGTGCGGGACGCCCGGGAGCGTGGCGAACCCATAAAGGACCCGCTCTGGAACCCGCAGAACGCGCTGGATCCCAGCGAGGACGCTCGGCCGGAACTCGAGCCGTTGCCGTACATCGTGGTGGTGGTGGACGAGTTCGCGGACATGATGATGATCGTGGGCAAGAAGGTGGAAGAGCTCATTGCCCGCATCGCCCAGAAGGCGCGGGCGGCCGGCATCCACCTGATCCTGGCGACCCAGCGGCCCTCAGTGGATGTGATCACCGGCCTGATCAAGGCGAACATTCCCACACGGGCATCGTTCTCCGTTCAGTCCAAGGTGGACTCACGCACGGTGCTGGATCAGGGCGGCGCCGAGCAGCTTCTGGGTAATGGTGACATGCTCTATCTGCCGCCGGGATCCAGCAATCCCGAGCGGGTACACGGGGCTTTTGTGGATGACGATGAGGTCCACCGGATTGTCGAGGCCTGGAAACAGCGCGGTGAGCCGGACTACGTGGACGACGTGCTCAGTGGCGGAGACAGTGACAGTGTGCCCGGAATCGCCGCCATGGGCGGCGAGGACAGCGAGCAGGATGCGCTTTTCGATGAGGCCGTGGCGTTTGTCACCGAGAGTGGCCGGGTTTCGATCTCTTCCGTGCAGCGCAAATTCAAGATTGGATACAACCGGGCGGCGAACCTGGTGGAAGCCATGGAGTCAGCGGGCGTTGTCAGCGCCGCCGGCCAGAATGGTTCCCGCGAGGTGCTCGCTGCCCCGCCACCGAGAGACTAGATGATGACAAGACGGACCGCGATCGCACTGATGATGTTCTGCCTGGCAGCCCTTCCGGCCTTTGGCCAGTCGGCTGATACCGAGGACGCTGCTGAACTGCTCAGTAAGCGCCTTTCGGATTACAGGAGCTATCAGGCGGATTTTGAGCAGACGGTTCAGAGCCCTGACGGTGAACGGCTGCAGAAGACCACGGGTGAGCTGAGCGCCCGGCGCGGCGGCGATTTCTTCTGGCATACCGATCCGCCCATGGAACAGAAGATTGTGACTTCCGGGAAAAAGGTGCGTGTCTATGACCCGGATCTGCGCCAGGTCACCATCTATCCCCTGGAGGAACGCATTGCCTCAACCCCGGCGCTGCTTCTCTCCGGCGAGGTGGGCAATCTGTCGGAAACCTTCCGGATCCGGCGCGAGACAACCAGTGAGGGCGAGCGGTTCATTCTGGAACCGCGTGATAAAGACACGCTTTTTCTGGAACTGAGCATGCGTTTTGATAAGGAAGGCGTACTCCAGGGCATGGAGCTGCACGACTCGCTTGACCAGCGCAGCGACCTGCAGTTCCGTGATGTGGTGCTCAATGAATCCATCCCGGATGACCGCTTCGAGCTGGATGCGCCGGATGATGTGGATGTGATCCGCAACGAGGGCAACGGAGCCCGCTGATGCAGGAGGGCCTGTTCAGCTCTGGGAGCGGGCGCCACCAGCCCCTGGCGGCGCGCATGCGCCCGCGTGGCCTGACGGATTACGTCGGGCAGCCGCATCTGGTGGGCGAGGGTAAGCCCCTGCGCCGTGCCGTTGAGGAGAACCAGCTCCATTCCATGATTCTCTGGGGGCCTCCGGGGGTTGGCAAGACCACCTTCGCGCGCCTGCTCGCGGAACAGACTTCGGCGTATTTCGAGACTCTCTCCGCAGTCGCTGCCGGGGTCAAGGATATCCGCAATGCCGTTGACGCGGCGCGTGAACGGCTGGAGATGAACGGCCAGGAAACCCTGCTGTTCGTGGACGAGGTCCACCGCTTCAACAAGTCGCAGCAGGATGCCTTCCTCCCGCATATCGAGGAAGGCACCGTCATCTTCGTGGGCGCTACCACCGAGAACCCGTCGTTCGAACTCAACAGCGCGCTGCTGTCACGCACGCGTGTGTACGTGCTGCGGGATCTTGAGGAAGCGGACCTGGTGGCGCTGCTGCGGCGTGCGCTCGAAGCGGAAGATGGGCTCAACCAGGCGGTGTCGGTGTCCGACGAGGTGCTTGGAATGATGGCCCGCGCGGCAGATGGCGATGCGCGGCGGGCCCTCAACAGCCTCGAGGTAGGCGCGGATCTTGCCCGGGATGAGGGCGGGGAAAAGCCCGTCATTGACGAGGCCGTTCTGGGGGAGGTACTGCAGACTTCGCTGCGGCGTTTCGACAAGGGCGGCGATGTTTTCTACGATCAGATCTCCGCGCTGCACAAGTCGGTACGGGGGTCGGATCCGGATGCCGCGCTGTACTGGATGTGCCGGATGCTGGATGGCGGCTGCGACCCGTTGTATATTGCGCGCCGGCTGGTGCGCATTGCCAGCGAGGACATCGGTAATGCCGACCCCAGGGCCCTGAGCCTGGGCATGGAGGGATGGCAGGTGCAGGAGCGGCTGGGGAGCCCGGAAGGCGAGCTGACCCTGGCGCAGGTGGTGACCTACCTGGCGCTGGCGCCCAAGAGCATCGGCGTCTATCGGGCGTTCAACGAATGCATGGCCCTGGTGCGCAAGGACCAGGACCGCCCGGTGCCGGTGCATCTGCGCAACGCGCCCACGAAACTGATGAAGGAACAGGGCTATGGCGCGGAATACCGCTATGCCCATGACGAACCCGAGGCGTTTGCGGCGGGTGAGAGCTACATGCCGGAAGCGCTCCACGGCACGCGCTTCTATGAGCCGGAGCCGCGTGGCCTGGAACAGAAACTGGCGGAAAAGCGCGCCTATCTCGATCGTCTGAATGCCGCGAGCGACCGGCAGCGCTATCCGGAAGGAAACAACAACTGACGACTGGACAAGAGAGCATCATGCTGGATCCCAAATGGGTGCGAACCGATCCTGACACCGTGGCTGCCCAGCTGGCACGGCGCGGTTATGAGCTGGACACCGGGCGGGTGCGTGAACTGGAAACCCGCCGGCGTGACCTCCAGACGCGGACCGAGGAACTCCAGGCGGAGCAGAAACGCCGCTCCAAGGCCATTGGGGAAGCCAAACGCAACGGCGAGGACGCTCAACCGCTGATGGACGAGGTGGAATCCCTCAAGCAGCAGAAGGCGGACGCAGAACACCAGCTCAGGGAGCTCCAGGCGGAGCTCAACGCCTTCCTCGAGGGGATTCCGAATGTGCCGGATGAGACGGTGCCCGAGGGGGATTCCGACGAGGACAACGTTGAGATCCGGCGCTGGGGCGAACCCGCGGAACCGGCCTTTGAACCGGTGGATCATGTGACCCTGGGCGAAGGCCTTGGGGGTATGGACTTTGCTGCAGCCGCCACCATCGCCCGGGCACGGTTTGCGGTGATGCAGGGTGGGGTGGCGCGCCTGCACCGCGCGCTGACCCAGTTCATGCTGGATCTGCACACCGCCGAGCACGGCTATACGGAAACCTATCTGCCGTACCTGGTGAACAGCGACAGCCTCACCGGTACCGGGCAGCTGCCCAAGTTTGAGGAAGATCTCTTCCGGATTGACGGTGATCGGGATCTCTACCTGATTCCCACCGCCGAGGTGCCCGCCACGAATCTGGTGCGGGACAGCATCCTGGGGGCAGAGGAACTGCCGAAGCGGATGGTCTGCCATACGCCGTGCTTCCGCAGCGAGGCCGGGGCCTATGGCAAGGATACCCGGGGGATGATCCGTCAGCACCAGTTCGAGAAGGTGGAGCTGATTCATATTGTGCGGCCGCAGGACTCCGATGCGGCGCTGGAAGCGCTGACCGGCCATGCCGAGACGGTATTGCAGCGCCTAGAGCTTCCCTACCGGGTTGTGACGCTCTGTGGTGGTGACATGGGCTTTGCGGCTGCCCGCACCTACGATCTGGAAGTCTGGCTGCCCGGGCAGTCCGCCTACCGGGAAATCTCCTCCTGCAGCAACACCCGGGACTTCCAGGCCCGTCGGATGCAGGCACGCTGGCGCAATCCCGAGACCGGCAAGCCAGAGCTGGTGAACACACTCAATGGCTCGGGCGTGGCGGTAGGGCGCGCCCTCGTGGCGGTCCTGGAGAACTATCAGGAAGCAGACGGCCGGGTCCGTATTCCGGCGGCACTGAAGCCCTATATGGGCGGCATCACTGAGCTTGTACCGGAAGGAGCCTGAAGCCAATGGTGACGCAGTGGGTGAAGGATCGCCTGAGAAGCCTCCTGCCTCCGGGCAGGACGACCTCCACGGAAATCCAGCGGGGCGGCGAGGTCTATCTGGTGGGGGCAGGACCCGGGGACCCGGACCTGCTCACCATCAAGGCGCTGCGCCTGCTGCGTGAGGCGGATGTGGTGCTGCATGACCGGTTGGTCTCGGAGCCCATTATGGCCCTGATCAATGAAGGCGCGGAGGTCATCCATGTAGGGAAGGCGCGCTCCAATCACAGCGTCCCCCAGGACCGGATCAACGAGCTTCTGGTGGAATACGCACAGGCCGGAAAGCGGGTCGTGCGACTCAAGGGCGGGGATCCGTTCATATTCGGACGTGGCGGCGAGGAGATCGAACGTCTGGCGGAACACGGTGTGCCCTTCCAGGTGGTGCCTGGCATCACGGCGGCCCAGGGTTGCTCCGCTTATGCCGGGATACCGCTGACGCATCGTGATCACGCCCAGTCGGTGCGTTTCATTACCGGCCACCTGAAGAATGACAGCACGGATCTGCCCTGGCAGGATTTCGTGCAGAACCGGCAGACACTGGTCTTCTACATGGGCCTCGTCGGGCTTCCGGTGATCACCCGCGAGTTGATTGCCCATGGCATGCCGGCTGAAACGCCCTGCGCACTGGTGTCCAAGGGGACCACACCGGATCAGCAGGTTGTCAGCGCTACCCTGGAGTCCATTGTGGAGGCGGTTGATGCGGCCGGGGTGCGTGCCCCGACCATCATCATCGTGGGCGATGTAGTGAGTCTGAGAGGTCAGCTCGGCTGGCTGGAGCAGATGCCCGCCGAGCCGGAGGCGTTCAGCTCCGGTGACGGTGGGGAATCAGGTCCCTGAGTTCGTCCCGCATCTGACGGATGGCCTTCTCGGTGGTTTCCCAGTCGATGCAGGCATCGGTTACGGAGACGCCGTATTCCATCTCGTCCATGGCGGCAAGCTTCTGTTTGCCCCAGTTGATGTTGCTTTCGACCATCAGCCCAATGATGGACTGATTGCCTTCCTTGATCTGATGGGTCACATCCTGCATGACCAGTGGCTGCACCGCCGGATCCTTGTTGGAGTTGGCGTGGCTGCAGTCGACCATGATGGCATTACGCACATCCGCCGCTTCCAGCTCCTTCTCACAGAGGGCGACGTTCACGGAATCGTAGTTCGGGCTTCCGCCGCCACCGCGCAGCACCACGTGGCTGTAGGGATTGCCTTTGGTCCGCGTGATGGCCACCTGGCCATTCTGGTCGATGCCCAGAAAACTGTGCGGGTTGGCGGTGGAGTTCATGGCGTTGACTGCCACATCCAGGCTGCCGTCCGTACCGTTCTTGAAGCCCACAGCCATGGACAGGCCGCTGCTCATTTCCCGGTGGGTCTGGGATTCGGTGGTGCGCGCACCGATGGCGGACCAGGCAATGGTGTCCTGCAGGTACTGTGGCGCCGTTGGATCCAGGGCTTCCGTGGCCGTGGGCAGGCCGAGCTCGGCAATATCGAGCAGCAGCTTACGGCCGATGTAGAGGCCACGCTCGATATCGAAGCTGTCGTCCAGGTGCGGGTCATTGATCAGACCCTTCCAGCCGGTAGTGGTCCGCGGTTTCTCGAAATAGACCCGCATGACAAGAAAGAGGGTGTCGCTGACCTCGTCCGCCAGCGCCTTCAGGCGCCGGGCGTAGTCCAGAGCGGCATCAGGGTCATGGATCGAGCAGGGTCCCACAACCAGAAACAGGCGCGGGTCCTTGCCATCGAGGATATTGTTGATGGTCTGACGACCTTCCAGCACGGTCCGCCGCGCTGCATCGGTCAGTGGCAGCTGCTCCTTGAGCGCCGCCGGCGTGGTCAGTACCTGTTGTTCCTCAATGTTGACGTTCTCGATGTCGCTGCTTGCCATCACTGCCTCTTGTTCACCCATGCACGGAAACGGGCCGTTATAGTGCGTCAAATCCCGCGGTGATGCAATCCGGCGGCCCTCTGTGTACTGGTCGCCGTTCCTTGCCTGGTTTAAGGTGTATGCCAGACACCCATGACCGTGCAGGGCAACGTGTGAGCCTGATTGAATCCATCATCACCGAGTTGCGGATACCGGATCTGCCGTATCCGGTGGGGCAGTCCGCGCCGGATGACAGTTCCCGCTGGCACAGTACTCTGTCGGAGGCCTGGCAGGCTGGCAGTGACGAACGGGTAGTCACCCACCTTCAGCGGACTGATGCCGTCTGGAGCATGCGTCAGGTCAACGCCGCCTATCTGGCGGATCGGATCATGAACGTCTTTCTGCGCCGTTCAGGCCTTCATCCCTACCTGGTGCACCGTGCGGCGCGACTGCGTTTCTGGCTGGCACTGGACCTTGAGGCGCGTGGTGCTGAAGCAGTCTCCGAGCAGCGCCCGCTTCACCGGTGGCTGGACAGCCTTCAGGCATTGCGGGGATGGAGCCGGACCGGGGGGCGTTCCGATAGACCGGTGGAAAGCCATCTTGCGGCTATGGAACAGGCGGTGGGCGAGGCGTTCCGGACCGGCGGGGAAGAGCCACTTGAGGCCTGCGTCAGTGACTGGCTGGAACAGATCAGCCACCAGGCTGAACAGGCCGAGCGTGTGGCGCAACGGCTGTGGCAGACCGAGTCCGGCGCGGCCGGCCAGCGCGCCGCGGAGCAGGCAGTGCGGGCGGCGCTTTCGCGCACCTGCCGGGGGCGGCAGCTCCCCGCCAGCCTCTGGGCTTTCATTGAGGATGACTGGCGGGTACTGATGCGTCGGGCGGCTCTGGAACACGGCATTGATTCCGAGCCCTGGCGCCATGCCTTCCGCCTTCTGGAATGGCTGATCTGGGTTGGGGATGGGAATCTGTGTGGCCAGGACCGGAACCGGCTCTATCACGTCGGGGAACAACTCACTGACAAACTGGTGCAGGTGGTCACCCTGGTGGAGGGGCGTGATCCGGTTCCACAGCGCTTTGCACCGGTGGATGCGCTTCTTGCCAGGCGCCTGCGGGATGAAGCGGTGGAGCAGGAGGCCGCGAGCATACCGGAAGCGGATCCGCGCTGGCTTGAGAGACCCGATGAGGCTCAGGGGGATGAGGCCCGTAGCTGGGTGGGCAGCTGGTATCTGTACGAGGCGGATGGCCAACAGATCCGACAGTTTCTGACCGGTTTTCTGGAGGAAACCGGCGAGGTGCTCTGGACCAATGCCCGGGGCGCCAAGCTTGATATCGAGCCCTTCCGGTCGGTCAGGGAGCGATTTGAGGCCGGTGAGCTTACCCATCTGCCGGAAGCCTACCCCTTTGCCGGCGTACTCAGTGATACTCTGGACAGCCTCCAGCGAGTACTGGAGTCCCAGAGAAAGCAGCGCGAAGAGGCGCGGGACAAAGCACGGGAGGAAGCGGAGGCTTTGCGCCGGGCCCAGGAGCAGGCGTTTGAAGAAGAGCGCCAGCGGGAGCAGGAGCGCGAGGAACGGGAGGCCCGTGAGCGGGCGGAAGCGGAAAGGGAAGCCCGGGATGAGGCCGAGACACGGCGCATCAATGACGAAGCGGAAATCCGGGAGAAGGTGTTGGCGGAAGTGGATCGTCTGGAGGCCGGAAGCTGGATCCAGCTTGGCAGCGGGGAGGAAGCGCTGCGGCTGAAGCTGGCGTTGCGTATCAGGGCTTCCGGAAAACTGGTGTTCGTGGACCGGTACGGTCTCAATCGCCGGGAGATCCTGCGCGAAGATCTGGCCACCCGTGTACGGGATGGGGAAGCGCAGCTGCTCAGTGAAGGCGCTGAGTTTGCGGATACGCTTTCCCGCGTTGTGGGACGACTGCGGGTGGGGCGCTGATGACAGGAACCTGGAAGCCGGAAGACGGAGAACAGCGGGACGAGTACCGGATTGCCGGGCGTATTGTGGCGGATCTCCAGGTGGCGGACGGTGTGGGTGACGAACCACCCCGCTGGCTGCGCTGCCGCACACGGGACATCTCCGCCAGTGGCCTCAGTGTTACCGCGGACGAGCCGGTTGTGGAAGGGGCTCTGCTGAATCTGAAGGTGACGGTGGATGACAGCGCCGTTCACTCGCTGCTGACCGAGGTACGTTCGTGCCGGGAGTGGGCGGATGGCTTCTGGCGGGTTGGTCTTGCGGTGCTGGATACGGGTGACGACAGCCTTCCTGCCTGGAAGGAGACTGTCGCCATCCTGCTGGAGGCCTGAGCCCTTCAGTCCTCTATCGGGTTCATGCCCATGTTGCGGAATCCGGCATCCACATAGATGACCTCGCCCGTTATACCGCTTGCCATATCGGAGGTCAGGAAGGCCGCCGTGTTGCCAACCTCCTTTGTGGTGACATTGCGCTGGAGGGGCGTGCGCTTTTCATTCTCCGCGAGCATGCGGCGGAAACTCTTGATGCCTGAGGCCGCGAGGGTCTTGATGGGGCCGGCTGAAACGGCATTCACGCGGATGCCTTCCGGACCCATGGAGGCGGCCAGGTAGCGGACGCTGGCTTCCAGGCTGGCCTTGGCCAGACCCATGACATTGTAGTTGGGCAGAACCAGCTGCGAGCCCACGTACGTCATGGTCAGGATGGAGCCGTTCCGCCCCTGCATCAGAGGCCGTGCTTCGCGGGCCAGCGCCGTCAGGCTGTAGGAGCTGATGTCATGGGCCATCTTGAAGCCTTCACGGCTGGTTACATCGGTGAAGTCGCCGTCAAGCTCTTCGCCGGGAGCGAAGCCCACCGAGTGCACCAGGATGTCGAGGCCACCCCAGTGTTCGTTGAGGGACTCGAACAGTTCCGCGATCTGCTGATCGTCGGAGACATCGCAGGGGAACACCATGTTGCTGTTCCAGCTCTCGGCAAAGCCTTCCACCCGGGATTTGAGCTTTTCGTTCTGATAGGTGAGCGCAAGCTTGGCACCCTGTTCATGCAGTGCCTGGGCAATGCCAGTGGCGATTGAGTGTTTGCTGGCGACGCCGACGACCAGCGCTTTCTTTCCGTCCAGTATTCCCATGCTGACCTCAGTGTGTGTTGCGTATGTCCACGTACAGCTTAAGCCGCTGTCCGGGCTGAAGATAGTCCTGTGTATTGATGTTGTTCCACTGGGCGATCTGGGAGACGCCCACGTTGAAGCGGTTCGCGATGTGGCGGAGGGAGTCGCCGGAGCGCACCGTATAGCCCACGCGCCGGACCATTTCACGGCGTTCGCTCCGGGGCTGCTGCTTGTCTGTCCAGATGGCGAGCGTATCCCCGGGCCGCAGGGTGTCGCCGGGCGCCAGATTGTTCCAGCTGGCCAGTTTGCTGACGGCGACATCATGCGCACTGGCGATATCCCATAGCGTGTCTCCGGCGTTGACACGGTAGTCAATGCGGTTCTGCCCCTTGTTGCCGGAGGCGGCCTGGCGTGCTGCCCTGCGGTTGGATTCGCTCAGGGTATAGGCATTGCTGGCGTTGCCGGCAGATGGGATCAGCAGGCGCTCGCCCTTGCGGATGGTGTGGCCCCGGATGTCGTTGTGCTGGCGGATCACATCGGGGGTCGTATTGAAGGAACGTGCAATGCTGATCAGGGTATCGCCACTCTGGATGGTGTAATTGCGCCAGCTCACCCGCTGGTCCTCGGGCAGGGTGGTCAGCGCTTCCCGGAACCTGTCCGCTGAATCGGCGGGTACAAGCAGTCGGTGCGGGCCGTCCGGAGCCGTCGCCCAGCGGTTGAAGCCGGGATTGAGCCGATAGATCTCGTTCACTCCGACTCCGGCCATGCTGGCAGCCTGTGCCAGATCCAGCTGGCCGCCGATATCCACCACCTCGAAGTAGGGATCATCCGGAATGGGTTCAAGCTGGATACCGTGGGCTTCCGGGTCCGCCACGATACGGGCCAGGGCTATAAGCTTGGGCACGTAATGACGGGTTTCTCTCGGTAGATGGAGGTTCCAGTAGTCCGTGGGTCTTCCCTGGCGCTCGTTGCGTCGTATGGCACGCAGTACCCGGCCGGCACCGGCATTGTAGGAGGCGAGGGCGAGTTCGTAATCGCCGTCGAATCGCCCCGATAGCCGCTCCAGGTAGCTCAGAGCGCCCTGGGTGGCGCTGATGATGTCACGGCGCCCGTCATACCACCAGTTCTGCTCCATGCCGAAAGCGCGGCCCGTGGCTGGAATGAACTGCCAGATTCCGGATGCCCGGCCATGGGAATAGGCGAACGGATCATAGGCGCTTTCGACCAGCGGCAGGAGTGCCAGTTCGCCGGGCATGTCCCGCTTCTCGATCTCGCGGATGATGTAGGGCAGGTATCGGCGGGCCCTTTCCGCAGTCCGGTCCATGTAGGACTGGTTACGGCTGTACCAGGCGAGCTGGTCGCGCACGCGCTCGTCGTTGACATCAAGATCAAGCTTGAAGCTGTCCCGCAACCGGTGCCAGACCGTGTCATAGCCGTCATCCGTTTCGTCGGGCCCATCCTCGGCTTTTCTCTGGTGCTCGGGGCGCAGCGCTCCATCGTTGCGCACGTCGGCATCCATCCGCGCGGCCCGGGTAATGGGCGGTGGATTGCTCTCAGTACTGGCCCCCTGGGGCTGGAGACTTTCGCAGCCTGACAGCAGTGGCAGGCTGATGGCTGAAAGCAGGCATAGGAGCGGAACGTAATGCATAGGGACAGCCGGTTGGTTGAAGCCTGTGACAAACCCGGTTCACACAGCGTATCGGGATTCTAGGAAGGGCCCTGAGTACCGTCAATTAAACCGGGTAAGTTTTAATGTGGGTTCTGTTAAAAGCGGTTTTCAGCCGCGGAAACCGTCCTTCCACTCCCGGATGATGCCGAAGATGCGGTCCCCGTCGAGCCCGTGCTCGCCGGCCCTGGTTTCCGCCGAACTTACCACGGCCGGGTCATCCCAGCGCAGGAAGGGGTTAAGGCGGCGTTCCTGCCCGAGGGTGGTGGGGACCGAGGGCTGGCCGGCTTCACGCAACCGTTCAACCTTGGTCTGGTATTCCGCAAGCTCTGTGTCGTCCGGTGTGACGGCGCGCGCAAAGGCGACATTGGCGCGGGTGTATTCGTGGCCGCAGCACACCAGAGTGTTGTCCGGCCATTCGCGGAGTTTTACCAGGGAAGCGCGCATCTGTGCGGGGTTGCCCTCGAACAGCCGACCACATCCGCAGGCGAACAGGGCATCACCACAGAGGGTTATGGGTTGGCTGAGCCCCGGGCTGTCGCTGTTGAAGGCAATGTGATCACGCGTGTGTCCGGGTACGGCCAGGATCTGGAATGACAGCGCCCGCCAGCCCAGGGTGTCACCTTCACGCAGGGGGTTGGTGATGCCGCCAAAGGGTGAATCCGCAGGGCCGTGCACGGGCACGCCGCTGTCGCCGATCAGCTTGCCCACCCCCTGGGTGTGGTCCGGGTGGTGATGGGTCAGGAGAACCGCCTCAAGCGTCAGGCTGTTGCGCTCGAGGAAATCCAGGGCAGGGGCTGCTTCGCCGGGATCCACAATCAGCGCGGCTTTGCTTTCTGTATCATGGATGCACCAGATGTAGTTGTCGCTGAGTGCGGGGATGGCATCGACCTGATAGCTCATAGCGGACTCCGTTACTGGATTCACCCCCATTATAGGAAAACCAGAGCCTGTGACGAGAGCGCACTTGCCAGCTGTGGCGCAGGGCTCGACAATTGCGCTGCGGACAGGGGGAATCAGTATGAACGCAGAGGCATTCGCACACTGGCTCGGAACCGGGCTGGGTTCGGCTCTGCTGAACCAGGAACAGGCCTGTGTGGCGACGGCCATGACCCGTGTCTTCGGTACACGCCATCTTGAGGTTGGTCTGGATTCGGCACTGGCAGTCACACCACGCCTGCCGGAGGGGCAGCAGCCACAGGTGCTGCCCAAAGTGAACTCTGATACGGATCGCGGGCCGGTCATCGCCAGGCCCGAGGAGTTGCCCTTCCATGATGACTGGATGGACTCGGTGGTACTGCACCACACGCTGGATCTGGCCGAGGACCCACGTCAGGCCCTGAGGGAAGCGGTGAGGGTAGTGCGCTCCGGTGGTCAGGTCATCGTCATCGGGTTCAACCCGGTTGGGCTCTGGGGTCTGCGCCGATTGTTCGGCCTTCGGCGTGAGGCGCCCTGGAACAGCCGCTTCCTACTGGCACGGCGTGTTCAGGACTGGGCGCAGGTGCTCGGGTGCTGTGTGGCACCGGCACGCTACGGGTTCTTCCGCCCGCCGGTCGGTGGCCGCCGCCTGCAGACGCGGCTGGCCTTTCTCGAACCTTTCTATGAACGGGGGATTCAGGTGCCTTTCGGGGGATTCTATTGTGTTGTAGCGGAAAAACGGGATGCGGCGGGGATTCCGCTGCGGCCGGTGATGCCCGAACCCGGGGTGGCATCCATGCCGGTTGCAAATCGTAACGTGTCACCTGGGATGGGACGGGCCAGACTGAGGGTGGTGAAAACCCGCCCCGGTGACAGCGGAGAGCTTTCATGAGCCAGGTGACGCTGTACACGGATGGCGCGTGCAAGGGCAATCCGGGGCCGGGCGGATGGGGTGTGGTGCTGCGTTACGGTGACCACGAGAAACACCTCTGGGGTGGCGAGCCGGGCACCACTAACAACCGCATGGAGCTGCGGGCCGCGATCGAGGGGTTGGCAGCGCTCAGGCGCCAGTGCGACGTGGACATCTACACGGACTCGCAGTACGTGCGCAACGGCATCAACCAGTGGATGGCCAACTGGAAGCGTAATGGCTGGAAAACATCGGCACGCAAGCCGGTCAAGAACGCGGAACTGTGGCAGAGGCTGGATGAACTGGTTCAGTCACACCGGATCCAGTGGCACTGGGTACGTGGGCACAGCGGTAACGATGGCAACGAACAGGCCGACGCCCTGGCAAACAGGGGAGCGGCGGAAGTGATGGAAGGCAGGGGCTGAAGCATGCGTCAGATTGTGCTGGATACTGAGACCACGGGGCTGGAACCCGAGCAGGGTCATCGGATCATTGAGATCGGCTGCGTGGAAGTTGCCGATCGTGAGCTGACCGGCCGTCACTACCATGTGTACATCAACCCGGAACGGGAGGTGGAGGACAGCGCCATCGAGGTCCACGGGATCACCAATGAGTTCCTGGCCGACAAACCGACATTCCGGGAGATTGCGGATGAGTTCCTGGAGTTCATCCGTGGCGCCGAGCTGATCATCCATAACGCGCCCTTTGACGTGGGTTTCATGGACCATGAGTTCGGGATGCTTGACGGGGGCTACCCGCGCACTACTGATGTGTGCGGCATCCGGGACTCGCTGGTGATGGCGCGCAGCAAGCACCCGGGGCAGAAGAATAACCTGGATGTGCTGTGCCGTCGCTACGGTATCGACAACAGTAACCGGGAACTGCACGGGGCACTGCTGGATGCTGAGATACTGGCCCTGGTCTATCTGGCGATGACCGGCGGTCAGACAGCTCTGTCCCTGGGAGAGGCTGAAGACGGACAGGATGCCGGTACGGAAATCCGGCGGCTGGATCCCGGGCGATCCCCGCTGGCTGTCCCCGAGGCGGATGAAGAGGAACTGAATGCGCATCGGGCCTTCCTCGATGGCATGGCAGCCAAGACCAATGTGCTCTGGGACGAGCAGGGTATTTCTTGAGAAAACTGAAAAACCTGCTACAGGTTATTGAATATCTGACTCTATAGTGGAAGCCCCGTTTATGGTGCAGGCGTCACTGGCAAGCAAGACCCAGTCCTTCGGGCTGGTCCGCGAGGAGATCGAACAGACGATCGGTCAGGCGGAACAGAGTCTTGAGCAGTTCCAGGAGAACCGTGAAAGCGAGGAGGATCTGCAGAACTGTGTGGATTATCTCAATCAGCTGCGCGGGATTTTTTCCCTGGTGGAACTCAAGGGAGGCGCGCTGCTCTGTCAGGAAGCGGTGGTCCTGGCGAACGAGGTGCCAGTGGGGGCCACGGATGACAAGAACAACCTCCTGACCGCGCTCAGTAACGCCCTGTTCACACTGAGGCGTTACATCGAATACTACCAGCGCCAGCAGGTGGATCGGCCCGAGCTGTTGCTGCCGGTGGTCAACGAGATCCGTGAAGCACGGCGGGATACACCCTATCCGGATTCTTGGTTCTTCGGTGCCGGCCTGAGTGTGGCTCCCGATTTCTGTGGCCAGCGTCCGGTGCCGCCACTGGCGACCTCTGACGAGTCGGAATTCGAGGTGCACGCACGCCGCTTCCGCCTGATGTACCAGGTGGGGTTGCTCGGGCTGCTGCGCAATCAGGATCCCCGGACCAGCTGTCGGCTGATCTCGCGTTCGGCCCATGGTCTTGCAAGGCTTTGTGGTGAGGGCGCGATGCAGTCGTTCTGGTGCCTGGTCAGCATGACAGCCGATGTGCTGGATGAGCAGCAGCTGCCGGTTGAGCGCAACCGCAAGCGGCTGTTCATGCGCATCGAGAAGCAGGCGCGGGACCTGGTCTACAGCCGCAGTTCGGTGGCACAGCAGTCGCCGTCGGATGCACTGGTGCGCGAACTCGTCTATATCCTCTACCGCAGCGGCTCCAGCGATCCGGAAGTACGGAGTGTTCTGGATAACAGTGGGTTGGTGCAGCCGGATATCACCGAGGCAGAGCTGATTGAGCATCAGCGCCACCTGTATGGGCCTGGCGCCGACGTTCTGCGCTCCTTTGCGGCCGCGATCAATGAGGAGTTGAGCGAACTCAAGGACCGGCTGGATATTGTCGAACGGGGGATCGATCCGGACACCACGGAGCTCGCGACCATTGCTGATTCCCTGGAACGGGTGGGTAACTCCCTGCTGATTCTGGACCTCCATCAGCTCAGTTCGCTGGCTCGCCAGGAAGCCGGACGCCTCAGGGACTGGGAGCAGAAAGGCGCGCTGCCATCGGAAGGGGAGCTCTATGCAGTCGCGGATGCCGTTCTGAATATTGAGGAGGCGGCCCAGCACCTGGCCAGCCATGGCATTACGGCGGACACCGATCGTCTTGCGCACAAGGTGCGGCGGGATGAGGGGTCGGTCTACGTGCAGGAAGCGCTGATTGTGCTCAGTGACGAGGCCAGTTCAGCGCTTACCCTGGCGAAACAGGCGATTACCGCGTTTCTTGAATCCGATTTCGATAAGCTGCATCTGGCGAACGTGCCGGCCACCCTGCGCAGTATCGAGGGTGGGATGCAGCTTCTCGGAAACGAGAACGCGGCCCGTGTTGTCGCCCGTGTGACGGGGGCGATCGAGAACCAGCTTCTGAACACTCAGCAGCCACCGGAATCACGGATTCTGGAAGCATTGGCGGATGCCATCACCTCACTGGAGTATTACATCGAGGAGCTGGGAATGAATGCCGCGCCGAACCCGGAACTGCTCCGCCTGGCGGAGACATCACTCCAGGATGTGGGTCTCTAGAGGGGGCAGGGAAGTACGCATCGAAGGTGGTCGGGAACGCCGGTGGGTTCGGCGTTCCCGGGTAAGGCCTCAGCCGATGTTGAACAGCTCACCCAGCTTGGTGGCCAGCATCATGTCGCCTTCAGCGCGCAGCTGCCCGGCCATGAATGCCTGCATGCCATCTGTCTCGCCGCTGACGATCCCCTGAAGGGTCTCCGAGTTCATAATCAGGGTCACGGACGGGTCGTCATGTGTGCCTTCCTTCAGATCACAGGTGCCGTCCTTGATGATCAGGTGATAGGAGGCATCGTCCTCGATGTCGAACTGGAATACCAGGTCCAGGCCGGCAGCAGCGTCCGCGTTGAAGTTCTTCTCGAGTTTTTCGAATACGGGTTGTACAGACATGCTCGAAGTCCTTGGTTGCCGTTGTTGTTTCGCCATGGGATGGCTTCGGCCGACTGTAGGTGGGGGCGTCAATGCTGTCAAGCTTGATCGAACGCTTGTTTGAATACCCGAATCACCGGGTTCTTATGCTGTGCCGTGGTGATGCGTAGAATAGTCACGGGTTGTGTATGGAACTTTCGGTAAAGGAGTGATTGGTGGAGATTCTTGCGGAATACGGGCTTTTCCTGGCCAAGATCGTGACCTTCGCAGTGGCCGCTCTGATCGTGGCGGCGATGATCATGACGGCAGCGCAGCGCGGGCGTAACCAGGAGGATGAGGGTGAGCTGCAGGTCATCAGGGTGAATGATCGCCTGCGGGACAACCGCGACACCCTGGAGGCCCATCTGCACGAGGGTGCCGGCCGCCGGCGATGGCTGAAGGAACTCAGGCGCAGCCGGAAAAAGGCCAAAAAGGCTGAACAAGAGAAGGGGAATGACGGCGCGCAACGCCGCGGGCGCCTCTATGTGGTGGACTTTCAGGGGGACCTGAAGGCCAGCCAGACCGGTGCGCTGCGTCGCTGTGTCACGGCTATACTCGGAGTGGCCGAGCCCGGGCAGGATGAGGTGATGATCCGGCTCGAGAGTTCTGGTGGGATGGTGCACTCCTACGGCTATGCGGCGGCACAGCTGGACCGGATCCGCCGCGCCGGGCTGCCGCTGACCGCTTGTGTGGACAAGGTCGCTGCCAGCGGAGGCTATATGATGGCCTGTGTCGCGGACCGGATCATCGCCTCTCCGTTTGCGATTCTGGGATCCATTGGCGTGGTGGCGCAGCTTCCGAACGTGCATCGTCTTCTCAAGCGCAATGACGTGGATTTCGAGGTGCTGACCGCGGGCGAGTATAAACGCACCCTGACGGTGTTCGGCGAAAATACAGAGAAGGGCCGGCGCAAGTTCACCGAGGATCTGGAGCAGACCCATCAGCTGTTCAAGGACTACGTGAGTGAACACCGCCCGGCGGTGGATATTGATCGGGTCGCCACGGGGGAGATCTGGTTTGGCCGCCAGGCACTGGATGTCAGTCTGGCGGATGACCTCAAGACCTCGGATCAGGTTATAACTGAGGCCTGTGATGAGCGTGATGTCCTGCTGGTGCGCTACGAGCGCCGCCGTACGCTGCCCGAGAAGCTCGGCCTCAGTGCCGCTAGCGCGGTGGAGTCCGGCATCATGAAAGGGGTTGAGTGGGTGCGCGCGGGGCGTTTCCAGTGACCGGTCGCGGATGCTGGCAAGGGGGCCCAAGGCGGGTTATCATGGGCACCGTCGCCGATTGACCATAAGCATTTGTTGGGAGAAAGCAATGAGCTACGGCAACCAGAACGAAGAAGGCCGGAACGATGCAGCACCGAATAAAAGTGACGAGCGTGTTGATGCATTCGCTGCGGTCGGGCTGATCCTGCTCTTCGTGGCACTTGCAACCACCTTTGTTGCCACGCAGTAATCCTGTGTGAAATGCCGGGGCGCTCAGGCCGCCCCGGTGCTCTCCAGAACGATCTTCACAATAAGCGCGATACCCACCACGAAGACTACACCGAAGATGATCCCGCCGATGATGAATGGCCAGGGCGAAGACGCGCTGAAGTCCTTCTGACGATTGCTCTCTGAATTCACGCCCAGCGCGGCGGCGAGGATGCTGAAAACCACCTGCCAGAGTCCGGGTTTGTTCTGATCACTATGGCTCACAAAACCTCCTGTGGGCTGGTTTGATCCGACCATTATAAAGCAATAAAAAACGGGCATCAGGTGGCCTGACGCCCGTTTGCGTTCTTCTACCCGGAGCCCTCCCGGAGGAGGGCTGTGAGCGGATTACTCGTCCGGGTCGTAGGCGAGGTTGGACATCATCCAGCGCTCCACTTCGGACTTCTTCATGTCCTTGCGCTTGGCGTAGTCCTCGACCTGATCCACGCTGATCTTGCCCACCGCGAAGTATTTGGACTCCGGATGTGCGAAGTACCAGCCGGAGACCGCCGCTGCCGGCAGCATGGCGTTGCTGTCGGTAAGCTCCATGCCGGCGTTGGCTTCGGCCTCAAGCAGGCGGAACAGCTCGGGCTTCTCCGTGTGGTCCGGGCAGGCCGGGTAGCCGGCCGCCGGACGGATGCCCTGGTAGCGCTCCTTGATCAGGTCCTCGGCGCTGAGCTGCTCGTCCGTCTGGTAGCCCCAGAATTCCTTACGCACGCGTTCATGCATGCGTTCGGCCAGGGCCTCGGCGCAGCGGTCGGCGAGGATCTTGACCATGATGGCGCTGTAGTCATCGTTGGCCTGCTCGTACTCCTTCGCCAGTTCGTCGGCCTTGTGGCCGGCGGTGACGGCAAAGCCGCCGATGTAGTCCGGAATACCGGACTTCTTCGAGGCGATGAAGTCCGACAGGCACATCATGGGCTTGTCCGGCGCCTTGTCATCCTGCTGGCGCAGGTGATGGACGCGGGTCAGGACTTCCTGGCGCGTGTCATCCGTGTAGATCTCGATGTCATCGCCCACACGGTTGGCCGGCCAGAAACCGATCACGCCCTTGGCCAGGATCTTCTTCTCATCGATGAGCCAGTGGAGCATCCGCTGGGCGTCATCGAAGAGGTTCTTCGCGGTTTCGCCCTTCTCGGGATGTTCCAGGATGTCCGGGTACTTGCCAGGCATATCCCAGCTCTGGAAGAAGGGGGACCAGTCGATGTAGTCCAGCAGTTCCGCCAGGTTGTAGTCCTCGAAGGTCTTCAGGCCAAGGAACTCGGGCTTGGTCGGAGTGTAGTTCTCCCAGTCCAGCTCCGGAGCGCGGGCGCGGGCCTTCTCGATCGGGATGATCTTGGCCTTACGGCCCTGGTTCTTGCGCCGCTCGCGGACCTTGTCGTATTCCGCCTTGGTATTGTCCACCAGTTCCTGCTTGCCGGTCTCGCTCACCAGCTTGGCGGCCACGCCCACACTGCGGGACGCGTCGTTCACGTAGAGCACCTGGTCGTTCTGGTACTCAGGGTCGATCTTGACCGCGGTGTGCGCCTTGGAGGTGGTGGCACCACCGATCAGCAGCGGCACCTGGAAGTCCAGACGCTGCATCTCCTTGGCCACGTGCACCATCTCGTCCAGCGAGGGCGTGATCAGGCCGGAGAGGCCGATCATGTCGACGTCCTCTTCCTTGGCCTTCTGCAGGATCTGGTCGCAGGGGACCATGACGCCCATGTCGATCACCTCGAAGTTGTTGCACTGCAGTACAACCCCGACGATGTTCTTGCCGATGTCGTGGACGTCGCCCTTGACCGTGGCCATCAGGATCTTGCCCTTGGCCTTCTGGCCTTCGGATTTCAGGGCCTCGATGTACGGGATAAGAATGGCCACCGCCTGCTTCATGACACGGGCGCTCTTGACCACCTGGGGCAGGAACATCTTGCCCTCGCCGAAGAGGTCACCGACCACGTTCATGCCGTCCATGAGCGGGCCCTCGATCACCTCGATGGGGTGCTCCGCGCGCTGGCGGGCTTCCTCGGTGTCCTCGTCGATGTAGGTGGTGATGCCCTTGACCAGGGCGTGCTCAAGCCGCTTCTCAACCGGCCATTCGCGCCATTCCAGGTCTTCCTTCTTTTCCTGGCCGCCCTGGCCCTTGTACTTCTCGGCGATATCGAGCAGACGGTCGGTCGCGTCGTCGCGGCGGTTCAGGATCACGTCCTCGACGTGCTCCTTGAGCTCCGGATCGATGTCATCGTAGACCACGAGCTGGCCCGGGTTGACGATGCCCATGTTCATGCCCGCCTTGATGGCGTGATACAGGAAGGCCGAGTGCATGGCTTCCCGCACGGCGTTGTTGCCGCGGAAGGAGAACGACAGGTTGCTCACGCCGCCACTGACGGAGGCGTAGGGCAGGTTCTCGCGGATCCAGCGGGTGGCTTCGATGAAGTCCACGCCGTAGTTGTTGTGCTCTTCAATGCCGGTACCGATCGCCAGGATGTTCGGATCGAACACAATGTCCTGGGGCGGGAAGCCGTCATTGACCAGCAGGTCGTAGGAGCGCTTACAGATCTCGATCTTGCGCTCGGCGGTGTCCGCCTGACCCTGCTCGTCGAAGCCCATCACGGTCACGGCCGCGCCATAGCGGCGAACGGAGCGTGCCTTCTTCAGGAAGTCTTCCTCACCTTCCTTGAGACTGATGGAGTTGACGATGCTCTTGCCCTGGATGCACTTGAGGCTGGCCTCGATCGCCTCCCAGCGGGAGGAGTCGACCATGATCGGCACCTTGGAGATGTCCGGCTCGGACGCCACCAGGTTCAGGAAGGTGGTCATGCACTCCTTGGCGTCGAGCATGCCTTCGTCCATGTTGATGTCGATGATCTGCGCACCGTTCTCAACCTGGTCCTTGGCCACCTCAAGGGCCTCTTCGTACTGCTCCTCCTTGATGAGGCGCAGGAACTTCTTGGAGCCGGTGACGTTGGTCCGTTCACCAATGTTGATGAACACGACGTTGTCATCATCGGTGAACGGCTCAAGACCAGACAGGCGGAGCTTGGGCTCACGCTTCGGCACCTTGCGTGGCTCGTATTTGCTGACGCGCTCCGCGACGGCCCGGATGTGGTCCGGGGTAGAGCCGCAGCAGCCGCCAATGACGTTCAGGAAGCCATCGCGGGCGAACGTTTCGATGATGTCCGCCATTTCTTCCGGCGTCTGATCGTACTCGCCGAATTCGTTGGGCAGGCCCGCGTTCGGGTGCGTGCTCACGTAGAAGGGCGCCTTGTTGGCGAGTTCTTCCACGTACGGACGCATGGCGTCGGCGCCCAGGGCGCAGTTCAGGCCGATCAGCAGCGGATTGGCGTGCTCAACCGAGTTCAGGAACGCCTCGGTGGTCTGGCCGGACAGGGTACGGCCGGAGGCATCCGTGATGGTGCCGGAGATCATCAGCGGCACTTCTTCCCCGGAATCGATTTCGTACTGCTGTGCCGCGTAGATGGCGGCCTTGGCGTTCAGCGTATCGAAAATGGTTTCCAGCAGGATGATGTCGACGCCACCAATGATCAGGTTCTCAATGGCTTCGTAATAGTCCTCGTAGAGGGCATCAAAGCTGGTATTGCGGTAGCCGGGGTTGTTCACGTCCGGCGAAATTGACGCCGTTTTGGACGTTGGGCCCACGGCACCGGCCACGAAACGCGGCCTGCTGGGATCCTCGGCGGTCTTGGCGTCGGCGCATTCACGTGCCAGCTGGGCCGCCTTCTGGTTCAGTTCGGGAACCAGGTCCTCCATGTGGTAGTCGGACTGCGACACCCGCGTGGAGTTGAACGTATTGGTTTCGATGATGTCCGCACCGGCGTCCATGTACTGCTTGTGGATGTCCCACAGTTTTTCCGGCTGGCTCAGGCAGAGGAGGTCGTTGTTGCCCTTGACCTCGTATTCGTAATCCTTGAACCGCTCACCGCGATACTGTGCCTCGCTGAGCTGGAGGTTCTGGATTTCGGTACCCATGCCGCCATCCAGGATGACGATGCGTTCCTGCAGCGCCTTTCGGAGCTGCTCGAGTCGAGTTTGTCGATCACTCATTGATTCAACTACCTCATTGTCAGTTATCGAATCTTGAGACAGAAAATGTGCGCCAGGCGGTCACCCTGTATGGCAGGGAGAGCGTCATCCTGAGCGTTGTCTGAAGGGGGATACTATCCGTGTCCCTTTTGCGGGTTTTGCTTGAAGTAAACGAATGCTAACACAGAATCCGGAAAAGTCCTGATAGTTCATCAAATTTTTTTGATGTTGTGCAAGCGCCGTAATTCCTGACCCGTTTGGTTGGTCTTTTATTCCCGGGACTGCTTCCTTACAATAGACGCATACTTGACCATCAAGAGGGAGAGCGGCATTGGATACCGTCACCGTCACCGAATCAGCCCGGCGCTATCTGGGTCAGCTCGTCCAGAAACAGGACGTTGAGGGGATGGGAGTCCGGCTGTTCGTGACCCAGCCCGGAACCCGTCACGCCGAGACCTGCCTGGCGTACTGCCCGCCCCACGAGGTGGTGCCGTCCGACGAGCAGCTCGACATGGATGAGTTCCCCCTCTACATCGATCACAACAGCATCACCTTTCTGGAAGAGGCAGTGATCGATTTTCAGGAGGATCAGACCGGTGGCCAGCTGACCATCAAGGCGCCCAATGCCAAGGTACCGCAGGTGAGCGCGGACGCGCCCCTGTCGGAACGCCTGAACTACGTCCTTCAGTCCGAGGTCAACCCCAGCCTGGCAGCCCATGGCGGCGAGGTGTCACTGGTTGAACTGACCGATGACAACGTGGCCGTGCTGCGTTTCGGCGGTGGCTGCCAGGGTTGCGCGGCAGTGAGTCTCACGCTCAAGCAGGGCGTGGAGCGTACCCTCAAGGAACAGCTCCCTGAGATCAGTGGTATCGAGGACGTGACCGACCACAGCTACCGCGAGAACGCCTACTACTGATGGATTCAGCAGTGCCACGCGGCGCTGCTGCATACCGTTAGGCGCCGGTTTCCGCTAGAGTGTCGTCCTGAATACGCGCTCAGGGACCGCACACGTGACCGTATCCGAACTACCGCTCACCATCTGGGCACTGCCCCTGTTCACCGCACTGGTCGGTTGGGCTACCAACCGCCTGGCCGTTCTGATGCTTTTCCACCCGATTGAGCCTGTTGGCAGGCCCCCGTTCCTGGGCTGGCAGGGCGTGGTTCCGCGTCGGGCGGAGGAAATGGCCCATGAGTGCATTGACCGGACCCTGGCGCGCAGTGGCGACCTCACCGGCCTTTACCAGCGACTGGATCCGGCGCTGATCACCGGGGAGGTGGTGAGCCGGATCATGCCCCATCTCGAGGAATACGTGGATGATGTGATGTATGAGCATCATCCCGTGCTCTGGGATAACCTGCCGCGGCGCGTCAAAGGGCGGATCTACCGCTATGTCGAGCACAACCTGCCGGAACGGGTGGACGCCATGGTGGCGGATTTCGGGGAGGAACTTGGTGATCTGGTGGACCTCCGGGCCCTGATGAGCGAGGAACTGCGTCAGCATCCGGATTTCATGAACAATATTTTGCAGGATGCCGGCGCGTCCACCTTCCGCTTCGTGATCCGCAGTGGCGCCGTCATAGGGCTGCTTCTGGGTGTTGCGCTTGCTGTGGGATGGAGCGTCTGGCCCTCCAGCTGGCTGCTTCTCGGGGGCGGTTTCCTTGTTGGCCTTCTGACCAACTGGATCGCGATAACCCTGATATTCAGGCCGCGGGAGCGAAAGCATTGGGGACCTTTCCGCATCCAGGGGCTGCTGATGCGCCGTCAGCCGGAGATCAGCCACATCTGGGGCCAGCGTGTCGCCCATGAACTTCTCACCTGTGAAAAGGTGGCCCACGCTATTGTCCATGGGGAAAAGTCCGGGCGGACACGTGCCATCATCCAGAAACACCTGCGCCCGCTTCTGGATCAGTCGACGGTGCTGCGTGTCAGCACCCAGATGGCCGTGGGCGCCTCCGGTTATACGGAGCTCAAGAAAAGCATGAATGACCGGGCCCTGAGTGCCTCAGAGGAGGTGTTCCGGGATGATGCCTTCAACCATGACCGGGCGCGCATCGTGGCTGAGCTTATCGAGGAGCGGATCGCGGCACTGTCTCCGGAAGCGTTCCAGTCCCTTCTCCGACCGGTATTCGCCGCCGAGGAAGGGCGGCTGATGCTGGCGGGTGGTGTCTGTGGGCTGCTGGCGGCCCTGGTGCCCGTTGTGCTGGTCGGGCTCTGAGCTGAGGCCGCTACCAGAAAACGGGCTGATGAGCCGTGAGGACCTGTTCCACAAAAGCGGCATGCGTTATGGCGGTGCATCCCGGGGGCAGGGTCAGGTTCTCGGGGGCTTCCGTCAGGGCCAGGATCCTGCCCGCCTGAACGCCATCCAGCGGTTCCCGGTGCGCCAACCGTTTCAGGGCGGTTGCCGTCAGCACCAGCGTATCCCCGGGGCCCAGCATCGTCAGACACCGTTGATGCCGCGGGTGGTCCGGGGCCTTGGACAGCACGTGCACACGCCCCGTCATGGATGCAGAATCCTTGGAACCCGTGCGTAAAGATCCCGGATCTGGTCGCTGTTCAGGGTGGTGACGGAGTCAGGCAGCTCAGGATCCGGATCGTCGGCGCCGTGTAATCCCACCATGAGCTGCTGTAACCCCATCTCCGAAAACCGCGTGACGGGGATTCCCCGGTGCTCTGCCGTCAGTGCCGTAATGCCTGACTCCACCAGCAACAGGCTGGTGCTCATACCAAAGGTACAGAGTGTGAGCAGCATATCCAGGAATTCGCCGCTGTCCTCGCCGCGGTCAAGCACGAAGAGCTGATCGGGCAGGGGGGGAGGGCCCGGCGCTGTCATCACCGCTCCCCCGTGAACTGGAGAATGCGGTCCGCCTCGGTGCAGGCCATCACCCAGTCACCCAGGCCACCAGTCGACCAGCCGGGCCTCAGATGGCCTTCACCAAGGGCCCGTTGCTCCGCCGATCCGATGCATACGGTTGCCGGAAGCGACCATGCTGCGATAAGCCGTTCCCATTGGTTGGCGTTTTCGTTCCGGAAGGGTGAGGCTGGGGTGGGGTTTGCGGCCAGAAAAACCGCATCCCCCTGGAGGAAGATGCGGTTGATGCTGTGGCCGGCCTGGAGAAGTGCACTGGCGAAACACCAGGCGGAATGGAGCGCCTGGCGTTCGTTGGGCCCTGCAGTGATGTGAAAGGCCGCCTTCAAAGCCCGATCAGTTCTCGCCGGCAAACGCCATCAGCAGGTGGAGCAGGCTGATGAAGAGGTTATACAGCGATACATAGAGGCCAATGGCCGCCATGATGTAGTTCCGCTCGCCGCCGTTGATGATGGCGCTGGTCTGATACAGGATGCAGGCGGACGCAAAGAGCGTGAAGCCCGCTGAGATCGCCAGATGCAGGTTCGGCAGATTGAACAGGAACGCGATCAGCATGCCGCCCATCAGCACCAGGGCACCGGCAAAGATAAAGCCGCCGAGGAAACTGAAGTCCTTGCGCGTGATCAGGGTATAGGCGGACAGGGCAAGGAAGATAGTAGCGGTCAGCCCGAGTGCGGTGGTGACCAGGTGCCCCGCGCCGTTGGCGACAAAGGTGTTGAGGATCGGGCCCAGCGTCATGCCCATGAAGCCGGTCAGGGCAAAGGTGGTGACCAGGCCCCAGACGCTGTTCTGGAGCTTGTGGGTGGCAAACAGGAGGCCGTAGAAACCGACCAGTGTCAGGATCAGGCCCGGATGGGGCAGGTTCAGCGCCATGCTGGTTCCGGCCGTTACAGCGGAAAACGCCAGGGTCAGGCCCAGCAGCATGTAGGTGTTGCGCAGTACCGTCGTGACCTCGGTGCTCAGCCCTTCGCGGACCCCGCCCTGGGCCCGGCTCTGGGCGGCATTGGGGAAACGGTTGTCGGCCATGTGCGGAATCTCCTTGATGGACTCTTGACTGTATACCCAATCATAAAGCGTCCAGGGGCCAGTGCAAAGCCTTTCCGTATGCATTTGGGGGCTTCAACACTTTGACATGACGCCGATTTAAGGTAATATTCCGCCTGCTGTCCGTTCCGACAGCACCTTCCTGGTGGGCTGGCAGAGTGGTCGAATGCAGCGGTCTTGAAAACCGCCGAGGGTTAACGCCCTCCCGGGGTTCGAATCCCTGGCCCACCGCCACTATCCCTTTATAATCAGTCACTTATAAGCCAAAAAATAATTTACGTGACTTGCTACGTACCATCCTGAAAATGGTGGTAACGGCCTGTTTGTAGAGCAATTTCCCCCTGATTCCGGGGTTTTCGGAGTCCGGGCGCGTGCTCTTTCAGCGATTCCACGCTGTCCGCGAATTGGCCGTCGCGTTTGATGGTGGGCGCCGATACGCCGTGCTTGTCGGCCAGGGTTTCGGCGGTGCTTCGCTTTTCAATTGGATCATTTTGATCTATTTGAGTCGCTCGATTCGTGTTCCCTTCAGGCGCCCCGCGCGCCTTCTTACTCCGGTTGTAAATCCGCCCCCGAAGCAGGCTCATTTGCTCGGGCGTGCGCGTGGCCTGGGGCTGACCACAATACCGAAGTGAGATTTGCTCACGTCACACCCCGTTCGCGTGGCCCGGGGCCAGTCTCGGGCAGAAATCCGGTGCTCTGACAGAATTGGCGGGTATCAGGGGCTTAGGAGGGACACCGATCCCGGATGCTGAATCACGATAGGCGCGGGTTTATGCCGTCCGGGTATATGTCTCTGCGGCCAAGCATAGGTATTGCATGGCGTTATGAAACAGTAGCCTGTAGTGGGTTATCTCATGTGCTAGGTTAAGTAATGCAATCATCGTGCTAAGACCGATTTGGAATAGAGGCGCGACAAGGTGGGCCGTCAATGGCCCGGAAAGGGGTTATTCTTCCGCCAGGGCAACCGATACAGGCCGGGGAGGGCAGTCCGCCAGTTCCCGGCACGCGGCAAGGTGCCGGCGCTGGAGCGCGACCAGGGTCTCGCCGCTCTGTCGCCAGGTCTCAATGGACTCGGATCCCTTCACCAGCTGCCAGCCGGCCACCGGGGCGGAGCCGTTGCCTCGGGCGCGGAAGATCCAGACGCCGTGATCCGGGTGGGTGTCCTTACTCATCGTCCGGGTACTCCGCCCATCCCCGGCCAATGGCGCTACAGAAACGCTGTGCACGCGCCTGGAGCGTGTCGCGGGTGCGTTCGTACAGGGTCGCGATATGGCGGCCTGTGTGGTTGTAGACGCGGGCTCTGAATGGATGAGGTAGTGGCTGAGCCACCAGGTTGTAGAAGTCTTGTTGATCGTGGGTAATCATCGTTGCACCTCCGGGTAGAGCCGGGCCTCCCTGCCCGGTGTGGGGTCACACTTTGCTGACCAGGAAAGCCAGCGGGGTCGCCTTACGCTCTGCGACTCGCTCCCAATTGGTCGCGTCCGCGAGCTCGGCAATGGTGGGTGACTCGCCAGCAATGGTGGCTTCCTTCCAGCTGAAGCCAGCCGGATGCACACCGGCATTGATGCGCGAGTGCAGCACCTGCTGACCGCCGCCGTTACCGGAGGAGGGCAGGCTCTCCACCTCGGTGCCCTCGGCAACCCGTGGGGCCGATACACCAAAGCCAACCGCATCACGACCGAACAGCACGGTGGTGTAGCTCTCACCGTTCACGGGCAGCGCGTCATCCATCACCACGGCCAGGCCACGGAAGGTGGGCAGCGTCAGAGCGCCCTGCGAATCCGGTACGAACTCGATCAGGTCGTTCTTGAGCGCGGCACGGTAGATATCCGAGTGCATGGCGATCCCGGTCACATCCTGCATGGCGTCACCCATGGTGCCCGTGGTCTCGATCACCGCCTCGGCACTGAAACTGGCCGCGTCGCCAGTCTCGCCAGAGATATCGAGCACCATATCGCCGCCGTGATTGGCCTGGTTGTCCGCCAGTACCCCGTTGAGGGTGGCCACCAGACGCTTCTGGAGCTGGCGATCCCAATACGCCTGGACGCGGTTCTGGACGCGGTTCAGCGCATCATCACCCGCGATCTCGGAAGCCAGGTTCATGGCGGACCAGCTGCCGTGCAGAAACGCCTTGCGCACCACCTGCTTATCCGTGCTCAGGCCACGCGGGGTGGACGTTTCATTCGGGTCGTCGGAGATGATGTCCGCTTCATCGTCCGACAGGTCATTCCAGATCGGGACGGTGAAACTGTGAGCCCCGGCGGTAATCTGATCGTCAATCACGCTGTTACGCGTCATAACGCCAGACTGCATGAGGGCGGTGCGGGTCATCGTGTTCTGAACGATGTAATCAGTGAACTTGGTCGGCTCGATAATGTCCGACAGACGTACGATAGCCATAGAGAATCACCTCTAAGTCAGTTTCGGATGATTCCCACGTACCACGGGTTACGGAGGATAGAGGCCACGGGCCTGGAAGGGGCAGGCGGATCCACCACGGGCTTCACCGCCTTGGTTGCATTGTAATCAGCGCATGCCGAAACGTCCATCCGGGCGCGGCGGCTGCTTCTGGCCCGTGCTCGGGGGTGGACCGCCGCCCATGTTGCCGGGTGCCCCGCCGCCGGTGGACTGGCTGCCCAGGAGCATGCGGCCAAGGCTCGGGAGGACGCCCTTGTCGAACAGCGCATGCAGGCCGTCCCTGTTGAGCTCCAGCGCCTCGCCTTCCTCCTCAACTGTGACCGGGGTGCCGTCCTTGTGCTTGAGGATATCGCGGCCATCATCGGTGCGTTCGATATCGAAGTGGTGATCGAGCTCGCGCTGGAGCGTGTCGGTCATATCCGGGACGCTGACGTCCTCCAGGATCTCGCGGCGCGGTTGCTCGATTGTGATGCG
This sequence comes from Halovibrio salipaludis, assembly GCF_002286965.1. Taxonomy (GTDB): domain Bacteria; phylum Pseudomonadota; class Gammaproteobacteria; order Pseudomonadales; family Oleiphilaceae; genus Halospina; species Halospina salipaludis. Next base: position 188,846 of record NZ_NSKD01000002.1, read on the forward strand.
GTTCAGTTCACCGCTGAGGTTATCGCGCTCGCTCTCCAGACCCTGGACCTTGTCGGCCAGTTGGTCGCGCTCGCCCTGGATGGTTTTCTTTTCGTTCAGCAGCTGCTTGTTCTTGTCGCGCAGTTTCTGGACTTCTTCCTGGAGCTGTTCAAAGGTTTCTTCACTCATGGGATACCTCAAAAGCGGATGGTTACATGGGGGATTTCAATGCGGGTCAGTGCGTACCGGCACGCATCGGCGGCATGGTCGGGGGCCGTGGTGTCCACGTCCTCCGGGTTTCGTTGATCTCGAGGCAGGTTGGGAACGGTCTCCCACCAGACCTGGCAGCATCTGGACACATACAGGCCGGGCTTGTCGGGCTTGCCGGCATCAGCGAGTAGCCGGCGCATGGCCTGCCAGCCACCAATCCGGGATCCTTTATGCGCCCTGCGAAAGTGAACGCCGGCTTTTCGGAACTCATCAGCGATGGTGCCGGCGGCGGATCCGTGATTGTTGAAGATCGCGTCATCGGCCACGCCGTGTGGGGAGATGCCCCAGCGTCGGCACATATCCACGATCCGGCTGGCCTGGTCGGGCACAGTGAGACCCAGACCGGCACTGATATCGTCCGGGTGCGTGGTGCTGTCCTCATCGACCAGGACGATGGAGCCGGAGGGGTAGAAGTAACGATCCGGGCCATAGGCTCCGGGGCTTTCGGCCACCACAAACGTCACAGACGGCGCTGCACTGCCGTAGTCATGGGCCAGCGAGTACCGCCAACCGGATGGCCCATCAGCCCACATATCGAGCGGCGCGGCGGAGGGCAGGCGCGGCCAGGGCTCGACCATCACCCGCTGCTGATCCAGCACGGATGCGAAGTAAGCACCGCGAATAACGGACCAGTCGCCTTCCAGCCAGGCTCTGCCCAGCTCGGGATCCGTGGCACAGGACGCCATCAGGTTGCGGGCGTAGCGTTCCCGGTCGATGAACTCGTTGTCCAGGTAGGTGCTGTTGATGGTGACGAACTCGAAATCGGTGGCCTCATCGGTGTAGGGCTGCCAGGACGCGGCCAGCGCGTATCGACGAACGAGCCAGGTATGGCCCACACCACCGGGGTTGGCGATCAGGATGAAGCGAACCGGCACACCAGCAGGGGCACGCAGAGATGAGCGCAGCCGGTCCACCAGGGCAGGGCTGGCGTACTGGCCGGCCTCGTCCACCGCGATATGGCTGAAGGACTTGCCCTGATACTTCTGGAAGTCGGCTTCACGCTCCATCTGATCGAGCTGCACGGTCGCCCCGTTGGGCAGGGTGAACTTGTGCTTCTGGCCGTCGAAGCGCAGGCGATCCCCGTAGACTGCCGTGAAGAAGTCGCGGAACTCCGCTTCAAGATCCTGGAGGCCGGGATGGGACTTGCGCACCACCAGGCACCGGGCGCGTTCCTGGTGACGCTCACAATGGCGCAGAAACAGGGCAGCGAGTAGATGAGTCTTACCGCCACCACGGCCACCACCGAGGAACAGGTCGTATTCCTCCGGCACGGCCATGGCCTGCTGTTGCCACTGGCTCAGATCATCCGGGCGCTGGTTACTGGCTGTCATCGTTCAGCCTTTCCTGCTGTACCTGCACGCGTTTCGCGTACTCCGCCGGGTCCATGGCGTCGGGCAGATTGAATACCACGCTCACACCGCCACCACCGCCGTTCTGTGGCTGCTTATCGCTGATACCGTGCCGGGAGGCCAGCAGGGTCTGGCAGGCTTTGACGTCGCCTTCCACGGCTTTGGAGTACAGGGCATTGAGCAGTTGGTCACGCTCTACTGCCAGTGCGTCCTCCCATATGCGCTTAGAGGGCTCGTGTTCAGTGATGACGCGGCGGAACTGGTCGAACGGCATGCCCAGCGCAGTGGCCGCTGCCGATTCCGATAGCAGGCCGTTGGCGGCCATTGCCTCCAGGTGGTTACGGGCTCCGGCGGGGAGCTTTTCAAACGGTCTAGCCATGGGTTACGGACTCATTACTGGATCAGAAGATGGGTTCTACGTGCGAATATCTTATCAAAGTTGGTACGTAGAAAGATACGTTAGGCGTCGAGCAACGTGCAAGTATCTGAAAGTTAGCAGGTAGTGGCAGTGATGATAACCGCCATCATTTTGTGTGGGCTACCAGGGCCTGCGGGTTGGCGTGACTTTCACCATCTTCCCCTTCCAGAGCCTGTCTGTTCTTGTCCGCTTTCGTGTCCGGTTTGCGTCCGATTTGTCCGGTTCCAGGTGTGCGGGCAGCTGGTGTGCCGCACCCTGAAGGGCGTGGCAAACATGACTACGCCCCTTTAGGGGCTGCCGCGTGCCACGTGCCGCGCCGCGTCATACGGGCGTTTCAGCGTACCTCGTGGCAAACTGGGTAACTGCCACGCACCGCCGTGAATCCGTTGTCTCGCAAGGGCTCAGCCGTGGCGGCGTGGCAAGTGCCACACCTGCCGCGCTGCCACACTGCCACGCCCATCAGCTGGCCTCCTTTGCCACGCCCTCGCCAGGGATTGCGATGTGCTGGTGACGATCGAAGCGCTGAATCAGAATCAGGTCACCTTGCTCCACGGCTCGCGTCATTGCATTCCTGACGCTTTTCTCCCCGGCCTTGAGGATATTGGACTGCCCGCCATAGTCTTGCTCGATCTTCTTGCGCGACATTGGGCCATGCTTGCGAACCAGGGAGACGATGCCAGCGAGAATCCGCTGATACTCTGCATCCGCCTTCTTATCTTTCTTCTGCTCCTTCGCAGGTTGCAGCTCTGAAGGCACCAGCACCCCTCCGGCCAGTCTCTTGAGCCACACACCTTCCCAGGGCGGGCCATAGTTGAACATCGGCGTCGTGAATCGGACATAGCGCCCTGCATCATCTTCATCGAGCCCGTACTGCTCCGCCTGGCTCTTTTTCAATCCCGCCATCATGCCTACCCAGCGGGCACCATCCACCAGCCCTGACGCGCCTCTGACGGCCTCCTGGCCGGCGTCATCGTCACGGATGCTGGCCTTGCTGACGTGATGCGGTAGCAGGACTGTTGCTCCGGTATGGCGGCGGATGGCCTCGGCAGCCTCAATCAGCCGCGTTCCGTCGCTGTTGTCGTTGGGCTCGCCACCATCGAAACGTGAAAGCGGATCCAGCACGATGAGCTTGAGGTCATCCAGAGGGGCGGCGGCGTCGGCAATATCTCGGGCCAGGGCGGTGCGCTGCGTTTCGCCGTTTTGTTTGACGGTCAGCCGGTTGTCAGCGCCTACCCGGTCGAACACATACAGGTTCCGGCTCACCGCGTCCCTGTACCGCTGGAAACCCGCTTCATCGGATCCGGCCAGGTCGCTCTGGTAGTGCTCCATGATTCGCGCAAGCCGGCGGTGAACCTCGTCCCGGTCATCCTCTGCGGACAGCATCAGCACGGATCCGGGCTCGCTGATCTCCATGTTGAGCCACGGGATGCCGGTCGCCACACTGACGGCCAGCTGAAGCGTCGCCATGCTCTTGCCGGTACCACCAGCAGCGGCCAGGATCCCGGCCACGTCCATCGGCAGCAGCTCCTGAACGATCCAGCGCCGCGCGGGAGGGTCGCTGTAGAGTAGATCCGTGACTCGGGCGTTCTCCAGGTTGAACGGGCGCGGCTGATCCTCTGCGTGATCTTCTGGCGGCTCCGGCTCCGGCTCCGGCTCAGGTTCAGCCACCGCGTCGGCGGCTTCATCGTAGATATCGAGTGGTGGGTTCAGATCATCGGCCATTTACGCGACCTCCTTAATGGCTTCGCGCACCGCGTCCATGCCGTGCTCCTGGTAAAGATCGGACCAATCCTTCACGCCTTCGGGACAGGTCCAGCGGCACCCGCTTGCCTGGCCGGCGTCACGGCCGGCGCAGTCGTTATCGACGGCCACGACCACCGAGGGGTTCATCATTCGCAGGCTGCGCACGATGCGGGGGAGGTTGTTCTCGCCCACGGCGCAGGCCACCGGCTCACCCGTGCATTGATGGATCCGGTACCCATCGGCCAGGCCGGCGCAGGCGATCAGCCGCTCGGGCATGCTCATCAGCTCCCAGGGCTCAAACCCGATGGGCGTGAAGCCAATCGAGACTGCCGTTCCCGCGGTGACGAACTTGTCACCAGGCTTGTCACCGGGGCTGCGCCGGATGGGCCAGGGGAGAATGCGCTCCCAGCCCGTGGACTGGTTGGCGACGTTGACCAGCTCGCGGAACAGCATGGTGGCCTGAAAGGGGGTCGCGGGGTTGCCGTTGGCGTCGAAGCGGGCCAGCTTGCCGGGCACAATGCGGATCCGGCTGAAGCACGATCCCACCAGGGAAACCAGGTCGATCTCCTTGCGCACCAGGTAGGGAAATGCGAACCTTTCTGTGTAGCGTTGCTGTTGCTGCCCTATGCCCTCGTTCCCGGCTGCCTCCGGGGCGGGGGCGGTTTCTTTCAGTCCCTGCATTCAGAACACCCCCTCTCCGCCATCATCCTGGCCCGCATGTCGCGGACGTCTGAGAGCACGACCACCGTCTCGCCAGTACAGCGCCGGGCGCGCACGTCACCGGCAAGCATGGCCTGGTGGATCATCGGGATCGGGATGCCGGTCAGCTCACTGGCCGCCGGGATGGTTGTCCAGCCGTTCATACCTCGCCCCCCTCTTGTGCTTCCTTCAATCCCAGGTCGATGGCCTCCAGGTTCTGTTCCAGCTGCCACACGTAGTTAATGAGCATCTCGGGCGGGAGCTGGTCGGTTTCGCCGCTGTGCAGGGCCTCCAGGTACATCTGGAACATCAGCACCATGGATTGCATCTGGCTTCTGGCTCGGGTGATGCGGTCAATGCCGGTTTCGTGGTTCATGCCGCGCCCTCCTGCTTTGATTCCCAGGCTTCCAGGTCCGCGAGCTTCCAGCGGGTACAGCCGGCAGTGATCTTGATGGGGGAGGGGAAAGCGCCGTTCCGCACCCAGCGCCAGACCGTGGCACGGGATACGTCATAGCGCTCTGAGACTTGCTTATCTGACAGGTATTTCATCTTGGTGTGCCTCAACGTTGCTTGATGACACACCCCATGTTCCACACGAAGGGTCAGACCCTATAAAGAGCCCGTGTAGTACAAACGCAGTTGTTCAAACCTCGGGCCAACGGGCCAATCTTGCTTTGGCTTCACGCATCAGGTTTTCGGCTGCCTCCTCGCTGACGCCATACTCCTCGCAGACGATCCTGAGACCATCCTGGCCTACATCGTCAGCGCCGCGCATTAGTTCCACGGGCTCGACAGTGTGCGCTACAGCCGCTGCGCCTGCTCCCCACTCCCCTTCGGGGTCTAGGTCTGGGTTGATGGCGTTATACTTCACCATGTCCCGCAATCCCTGGCAGACCGATATGGCGGATGCGGCCTCTGCGCGCTCCCTGGCCGGGATTTTCGCTTTCGCTGCGGCGCGGCGGTTTGGCTTGCGCTTGCCGGTCACAATATCCGAAACCGCCTGGCGATACTCCGCCGGGATATCCCCACCCTGAATCAGCGTTCCCAGCGGCTCAGGGTCGCCGTAGTCATACGCCCATATAGCGCTGAACCACTGCCATGTATCGGAAAGGCGTTTCGGCAGGCGGGTACACCAATCCGAACTGTGCGCCCACTCGTTCATGCCCGTGCCTCCCCGATTGGTGTCACGGTTGCACTGTCATCTTGCGGCAGTCCTTCGCGGGTGAATCGCTCCCAATCGCCCATCAGTTGGCGGCGCTTTTCAATGAGCCCTGAGCGGGCGTATGCGGCGCGTGTGGCGTCTGTGTTCACGTGTGCCAGAGCCAGCTCGGAGACCTCATCAGCGTAGCCTGTGTGCTTTCTCGCCCAATCCTTGAAGGTGGAGCGGAAGCCGTGGGCCGTGACCGGAACCTCCATGCGTTTCAGCAGCGAGGAAAGGAAGTTATTGGACGGGATATCACCTTTCGGGCCAGCGAACACGAGATCGTCAGGGCCGCCCTGGGGCACGGATTGAAGGATCGCGACCGCCTCGTCGCACAGTGGGATCGTGTGCTCCTTCCCGGTTTTCATCCGTTCGGCCGGTACGGTCCAGATCCGGCTGGCGAGATCAATCTCCTTCCAAGTGATGCCCGATTTGCCGATGCGCTTGTCGCCAATGACCTCATTGGTGCGGGTGGCTGTCAGGATCAGAAAGCGCAGGGCCATGGCGGCGGTGCTGTCGCGCTGGCGTAGCTGGCCCATGAACTCGGGCAGATCCTCCACGGCCATGGCCGCGTGGTGACCGCGTTTCTTGATCTTCTCCGGCGACGGATAGACCTCATCCAGGTAACCGGACCAGCGAGCGGGGTTGTCGCCTTCCCGGTAACCGTGGATCGCACACCAGCCCAGGATATTCTCCATCCGGGCGCGGATCCGGTTTGCGGTCTCGGTTTTCGACTCCCAGATCGGATCCAGAACGGCCTTGATGTGGGCCAGGTCGATCTCCTTAACCGGCGTATCGCCAATATGGGGGGTGGCGTAATCGCGCAGACTGTTTGCCCACTGCTGACGCTGGCGAGGGTTGCGGAACTCCTTTTCCTTCATGCGGATGTACTCATCGGCCGCCTGGTCGAACGTGATCGAGGATAGCTGCTCAGCGATCAGAGCCCGCCTGGCGGCTCGCTTTTCCTCTACGGGGTCGATCCCCTGACTGATCTTGTCCTTGATCGCCTGGGCTTTCTCTCGCGCCTGCCCGAGCGGCACGTCAGGGTAACCACCGAGCCCGATATGGCGGCGCTTTCTGCCAACGGTAGTGCGCAGCACCCAGGACTTGCCGCCGCCGCCCGCCACCTCGATCATCAGGCCGGATACCCCGCCCACGGCCACGTAGCGGTTGTACGGTTTCCCGTCCTTGCCGATGCCGGGCTGCAGTTTGTTGATGGCTGTGGTGGTCAGTCGTTGCGCTTTCCTCGGCATCTCATCCGCTCCTATCGCCGGGGTTCTAATCCGGGGTTTGAGCACGTACATAACTACGTACCAAAGGATTTACACTGCGATGCTATCGGATGAAACGCGGTAACACAAGAATATGAAGTCTGGCAGGGGGTTATAGAAGATAGGGGCGCGTAAATGCATGATTATACGGCGGTTTTTCGGCCTATTTGTGGTCTGGCCCACCGCCACTTTTCACTACGTTACGCGTTTATCCCCACGTCTTTCCTGAGCCTGTCGTTCCCGAACAATATACAGTTGTCTGTATAATTCCCCGACGGTTCCATATCGGATCCGCGGTTGTATCGAGGGCACCGTGTCCTTTTTCCATCAATTCTGCAGCAGGCCATATTGAAAGGGATGGGCGTTTCCCGTCTTTATTCAGGGACAGCGAAGGGAATGGCTTTACTTAAGCGGGATAGGGAGAGGAAAAGAGGGCCGGCAGGACCGGCCCTCTGGATCGCATTTACTCGCGACCGTAGATGGCCATCTGAGTATCAGCGATGTTGAGGTTGGAAATACCAACATTACCGATGCTGGCGGTTGTGCCGTCGCCACTGCCAACGTTAACCGTGGGCATCCAGATACTGGTGGTCAGCTCATTGATGTCCACGCGCAGGGTGTTATCCGGCGCGCCGTCAATACCCGCGGTTGTGGAGAGGGCAGGACCTGCACCAATTTCCGCGTTGACTGTCACACCGGTGACGGCAAGAGCGTTGCGGTTCAGATCGCCTGCATCGCCCTTGAGGTTCTCAAGCTGGTCTGCGCCAGCCATGCGGATGCTGGGGAGACTTACCGCCGCAACATCGAAGTCCGCGCCGATGTCCGCATGGAACACATTCCGGATGCGGATTGACCCGGTGTCCTCATTGCCGTCGGCGATCTGGTTGTTCACCCGCGCGGTGATATCCAGCTGGCTGACCCAGAAGTCCGCCGTGAAGTCGGAGATCAGCGTTGCGGAGCTGTCATCATCACTTGAGGCGAGCCCAAGGCGGTCGAGGTCGACGCCAGCTTCGACGGGCGTCGGCTCATTGCCCAGATTCCGCACGGAAATATAGGCATCGCCATCCTCCACATTACCGGGATCCGCGCCGTAAGGGGCACGACCAAGGTCGTCGTTTTCAGTGATCAGATCAACGTTAACGTCGATATCCAGGGATTCCCCATCGTCGTGACCACCGATACGGATACCGTCAATCAGCAGAGAGCCGGTGTCCGCATCCGCTGTGCTCTGGCTGTACTCCACCTGGTCGATGGTTGCAGCGGTGGACAGCTCGATGGTCACACCCTGCTGACCGGTGACATTACCCATGTCCTGGTCGTTCATGGGCTGCAGGTCAGCGGTGGCTGCCATCGGCAGGGAAGCGACTGAAAGGGCCAACAGGCTTTTCTTCATTGTCATCATTGTGATTTCTCCTCTTGGTTGTTTGGGCGACCCGCCATGGGCGGGCCGCCCTCTCTGTTTCCCCGTTACTCCTCGAAACGGGGCGACAGTTCAAGCTCAATGGTGTTGCCCGGACCTTCGAAGAACTCGTTGAGGATGCCGGTCAGCAGGCCGCAATCCTCAAGTTCCGGTGCAACATAGGTACCCGTGACGGTGCCGCCCTGGAGCGGATCAAACTCTTCGCCTTCCGGGCTCGAGAGGTTGATGGTGGCCGGCTCTGCGGTCTGGCAGGAGTGGCCGCCGCCGATCCGGATGCCATCCGAGCCGAAGCCGAAGCCGATGATGGAGACCCGTGCCTCGGGGATCTTGATCATCAGTTCACTTTCCGCGGTCAGCTGGCCTGTTTCGAGGTCGAGGGTGCCGGTGGTTTCACCAACCGGTTCGAACTCGATGTCCGCACGGCCCTGGATCTTGTGGAACAGCTCGGAGATCTGGAACTGGGCCTGGGTTGGGTCAAGCTGCAGGTCCGCAGTGAACTCACCGGTGCCCAGGTTGATCTGGCTATCGATCTGGCCGTTCAGCGGTACGTCGGAGCCATTGGCTGAGACATTGGTGACGCCTTCCAGATCAAAGGTGACGTCAACGGGTTCGGAACCGCCGTTACCGTTGTCTCCGTCCCCGTTGTCACCGTCACCGTTATCGCCGTCACCGTTATCGCCGTCACCGTTATCGCCGCTGGTGTCTTCGGCTGTGCCGGACAGTGTTACCGTCTCCGGAGAGTTCTCAAGATTGGTGGCAACCTCGAGGTTCGCGCTGTAGTCACCGACCTGGTTGGTCTGGAAAGTCGCGGTAACAGTGCAGGACTGCTCCGGAGAAAGGCCGCTCGGGCAATCGTTGGTCTGGGTAAAGACACCGTCAGGGTTGTTGGCAATGCTCAGATCATTGATCTCAAGGTTCGCCTCCCCTGTGTTGGTCAGATCCAGTGTCTGTTCAGCACTGTTGGTATTGGCCAGGTCAATGGTGCCGAAATCAACTTCCGGGGCGCTGAGCTCAAGCGCGGGCTTGGGCTGCTCTGTCGCCTCGGCGGTGAGGTCGACCACCTTGGGTGAGTCTTCGGCATCCGGATCTGTGGAGTCGATCTGGACACTGGCACTGTAAGTACCCGGCTGGCTTGCCTGGAAGTTCACATCCACGGAGCAGCTCTGACCCGGATCAAGCGTGGTGCAGTCGTTGCTCTGGGTGAACAGGTCGGCATTGGCGCCGGCAATGGTCACACTGTTGACATTCAGCGCCTCGCCGCCGTCGTTGCCAACGGTGATGCTGCCATTGAGCGGGCTGCCGGCCATCGCGCTGCCCAGGTCGAGTGTATCCTGCGGATCAACCGTGATATTGGCAGGCTGTGTCTCGTCCGGCACCACTTCAAAGGTATGCAGCACCATGTCTTCCATGTTGCCGACAAGGGTGCAGTCAGAGGTGAACTCGCCTACCGGGTCGTTGGCAATATTACCGTCCACATCACGAACGATCTGGTCCAGCTGAAGATCGCCAACGGTAATGGTGCCCTGTCCGGGGTTGTCAAAAGTGAGCGGATCGACAGTGGCGCTGGAGTCCACTGTGAACGAGCCACTTTCACCCGGAATCGGCTGCTGCGGGATATTCAGGGTTACTGAAAGCGGCTGGTCACTTTCCGGAAGGGCAATGTTGTTCTCCGCTGTCGCGGTCCCTTCCAGGGTACGACCCCCGACGGCGTAGAGCCCCTGCCGGGCCGTGTTGTTGATGGTGGTGACCGCGTTGATGTTTAGCTCGCCGGTTGATTCACCAGCGGTCACCTCCGCGGGCAGGTCCGCGCTGATCTCGGACACCAGCGGTTGCTCGCCAATGATCGGCAGCGGGCAGGTGTGCTCGACGGTCAGCGAGACCTCTTCGGCATTGACTGTGGTTGCGCCCGTTGCAAGCAGCGCGGCAACGGCACTGCTGAGCAGCAGGCGCCCGGGCTTACTTGTAGGCTTTTCGGTTATGGCGTTCATCAACGTCATCCTCATTGTTTGTTGTATTCACGGTGTCGGGACCAAGAAGGCGCATCCTGTAACGGTCCCGGCACCTCCAACACTCGCGTGTCTGCTGGTCCGGGGTCATTGCTCAAAAAGGAAACAGGATTGTTAAAAACGGTTATTGGGGCGGTCGGTTGTCGAATTCGTGATGAACGTCAATTGGTGGCTGTGAACACAGGATGAGCGATTGTTCATTTCTGGGGACGCGAGGGGACATTGCAGGCTTGCCCCTGCAATGGGGGCGGCGGCAGGGTGATCGGGGAATGAGGAAGAGGCGGTGGTCAGATGCGGCGGCGTGTCTGCCCGGGTGTACGGCCGGTCCAGGAACGGTAGGCGCGGGTGAAGCTGGCCTGGTCACTGAAGCCGAGCTTGTAGGCGATGGTGCTCAGTGGCATCCGGGTATCGGCCAGGTAGCGGTCTGCGTAATGGCAGCGGATCTCGTTGCGCAGATCCCTGAAAGAGCAGTCTTCGGTCTGCAGGTGGCGGCGCAGTGAACGGGGGGTCATCTGGAGGTTCTGGGCAATACGTTCCAGCGTACAGTTCAGGCCCGGGTCATCGAGAATCTGGCGGCGTACCCGCTCAGTGACGCTGCTGTGGTCATCGGATGCCTTCAGATCCTGGCGCGACCGGTGCCTTGCAAGGAACGAGGACAGCTCCTGCCCAATGCTGGAGGCCGTATGCTGGGCCGGGTGCAGTGTCGCGCAGGCAGCGCCGGCATTGAAGCGGATTACCGCCTCGGGGGCTGCTGTCTGCCATTGCTCGGGGGTAAGGTTCGTAGGGGTATCGAACTCGAGGAGCATATCCCTGCAGATATGGCGCGATAGTTCATAGATGCTGCCCATGTAGATCCGGATCATGAACGAGCGCAGGCTGCCCAGATCCCAGATGTCATGGAGCTGGATCTGTACCGTTTCGTCCTTCAGAGTCAGGCGCAGGTCATGGATTGGCAGGCAGACGCGCTCATATTCGATGATCATCTCTACAAGGCGGAAGTAGTCGTTCTGCCAGAGGACAGCGGCGCCAACCAGGCCATGTGCATTGATGTCGAGCTGTTTGCCGAACTCGAAGGGGAGACGCTCATCCTCGGATAGTTCGCTGGCGTGCCGGAGCAGTATGAGCAGCTCATTCATGGTCATGCCTTCCTCACTGGTTTCCAGCTCGGAAGCGTCAAGCCCCGTGCCCTCCAGCAGAGCGGGAGGGCGGATACCGTACTGTTCCATGAAGCGCAGGAAGTGTGTCACATACCGCGTGGGCAGTATGGGAACATCGTAAGCCTGAGCATCCTGAACTGAGTGAGTAGGCACATCCATCCTGAGAGCCCTCCGGAATCCATCATTCCCGATAATGTAATTGTTTGGCAATCCTATGGAATTGGCCGGTTATTCGTTAATTAATGTCAAATTGACGAATCGAGATCCGGCGTACAGCTGTGGGCACTATACAGAGGCAGACGTACGTGCCAAGCGGCTTGGCCGGAAATGAGAAAGAATGGCCGTTTTGATAATAGCGGCTATTCAGGAATGTGAACTGTGCAACTCAGGTACCGCAGAAGGTTCTGGCCACTTGTTCTTCCGGTGCAGGCGGGTGCCGGTATGGGGAGGCGTCAGAGGTAGCTGAAAAGGGGGCTTCCAGTGCCGCCATGAGATCATGGAAATGCCGCAGGTCACCTTGACGGGCAGCGCTGATGGCCGCCTCTACCTGATGGTTGCGGGGGATGATGGCGGGATTCGCCTGCCACATCGCTTCGGGAGTGTCGAGCAGCGCGATCCAGCGTGCACTCCAGTCCCGCGCCTGCTGTGTATCGCCCAAAAGCGCGGCTGCGGCCTCCTGCACGTTGCCCTGATGGGCGAGCCGGGTCAGCTCGCGGAACGTAGCGGTGAAGTCACTGCCGATCTGCTGCATGAGCCCCAGCAGTTCGTGCACCACGGCTTCATCTTCCTGGGTAAGGCTGCTGATGCCGAGCTTGCGGCCGAAACGGTTACGCCAGGCGCTGTTGTAGTGTTCCCGGTATTCACCAAGGATGGCTTTTGCCGTTTCGACAACCTTTTCCTTTTCGCCATCAAACAGCGGGAGCAGGCATTCGGCAAAGCGGGCGAGGTTCCAGTATCCGATCTCGGGCTGGTTGCTGTAGGCGTAGCGCCCCATGGCATCTATGGAGCTGAATACGGTGTTGGCATGGTATTGGTCCATGAAAGCACAGGGGCCGTAATCGATGGTTTCACCGCTGATGGCCATGTTGTCCGTGTTCATGACGCCGTGGATGAACCCAATGCTCATCCAGTCCGCGATCAGCTCGGCCTGGCGTTGCGCCACGGCCCTGAACAGTTCCTGGTAGGGCTGATCCTCGAACATCAGCGATGGGTAGTGCCGGGAAATGGCGTAGTCGGCCAGGGTGCGGATGGCATCGGTATCCCGCCGGTAGGCGAAATATTCAAAGGTGCCCACCCGGATATGGCTGGCCGCCACCCGGGTCAGTACCGCACCGGGCTCGGGCTGCTCACGCATGACCGCGTTGCCTGTGGTTACCGCTGCGAGCGCACGGGTTGTGGGAACGCCCAGCGCGTGCATGGCTTCGCTGACGATGTATTCGCGGATCACCGGGCCTATGGGCGCGCTTCCGTCACCGCCACGGGAGAATTCGGTACGCCCGGCGCCCTTGAGCTGGATGTCGCGACGTTTCTGGTGCTGGTCGATGACCTCACCGATCAGAATGGCGCGGCCGTCGCCCAGCTGGGGCACGAAGTTGCCGAACTGGTGACCGGCGTAGGCGAGGGCAGTAGGCTCGGCGTTCTCAGGCAGGCTGTTACCGGAGAAAACCGCGGCAAGCTCGTGTTCATCGGACTCATTGACGTCAATGCCCAGCTCCTCGGCGAGCGGACTGTTGAAACGGATCAGCTCCGGGTCAGGAGCCCGGGCCGGCTGGGCAGGCCGATGGAAGTGTTCGGGAAGCCGTGCATAGCTATTGTCAAAAGGGAAGGGGGGTAGGGGCATGCAATCCTCTGGCGGTTGAACACATTATTCATTCTAGATGCGGAAGGCTACGTTTTGCATTCCGGATCGGACTTATTGGCCAGTCCAGCTTGACAGAAGTACGTCACAGTCCCGATAATTCGCTCCCGTTGCGGCAAGGCCGCATCCCAGCCCTGATAACGGCGTGTGGCGCAGTTTGGTAGCGCACTTCCTTCGGGAGGAAGGGGTCGCAGGTTCGAATCCTGCCACGCCGACCATTATTCCCTTCTAAATCAGCATCTTGCAGACTTCCGGGTAAGCCGGAAACGGCCTTATGTTACGCAAAACCGGCTGACGTAATACAAACGTAACAGGGTAACGCGAACAACGGCGGGCCATTTTGCCCACTTTTTAGCCGGTCTGGTGGTGGGTGGTTTGCCTGCCTGTACTTCTCACCAGACCAGCCCACGGCAGAGGCGGCTAGGTCGCGGGAATTGCCTTGTGGTTCCTCAGAATCCTGCAAATGTTTGCAGGTTTTCTCTGGCCTACCCTGCCGCCCAGCCAGCGCCTCCTCGATTTTCTGGGCTATGGCGACACCACCAAGGCGCGGGCCTTAGATCAATATGGCATATGTCTCTATGGCCAAGTCACGCGGATTGCATGGCGGTTTGTGGCGTTACGGATCAATAGGATGGGTCGTATATGTTCAGGTTGTGGTTTAGGTCAGGTACAGGGAAAGCAAAACCTGCTTAGAACGATTTTGCATAGACCCGCGCACAAAAAAACCCCACCAGGGCGAACCATAGCGGGGCGGGGAAACCCTCAGAGCGAGCGAGGGCGGCGCTTTTTCGACCACTGCCAGCGCCGGGGCAGCAGAGAGACGCACGGGTCGAGGTTGGTCAAACCTCAGCGGGCACCAACGACGATGCCCGCGATGGGGTCACGTGCGTTGATGCCGGATTTCATCTTGTCCTGAATACGCTTGCGTTCCCATGATGGAAGCGGCCCACCTGATCGCGATACCACGGCGGTTCCGCCTTTGCGTTGTGCCTTAGCCTTGCTTGGAGCGGATCTCTTGCCGCTGACAGAATCGCCAGCGCTGACGCTGGTTGCCGCATAGGCGGGGAACGTGACCGGGGAAATCTCCATCAGGGAAACGCGCTTCAACGTGCGAATCAGGAGCCCGTCCGGCCCTTCTTCCCAAACCTCATCAGCGGCGCGGCTAACACTGAATCCGAAACTCATCTGAATGACCACGCGGCCATTCACGATCCCGTGCAGCTCCTGGCCTCCAGGTGTATCCGGCAGATCCGCTGAAAACCTCAGTCCTGTATCATCCTCGGATAGTTGCAGATTGCCAGCGGATACGCGGGCAAGGGGTTTGCCTGAATCATGGCCGTTCAACAGCACCTGATCCTGTTGGCGCAGGGTGCCCGCAAAAGCGCCGGGCGCGATCCGTTCAACGAATCCGCCCAGATTCTCGCTGTCCGAATTGAATACAGCAGCGTAACCTTTAAGTTTCACGATGCACCCCCCGGCTTTAGCTGGCTGCGCAGCGACTCGGCTCGGCGATAATGCCGTTCCCGTGTTTCGCCAGGACCAGCCGCTACACCTTTCCGGCGCTCGCTGGCGATACACCTTTCCAGCCACCTACGGGCGAGGGGATGGCGTGCCACCCCCGTATAGTTTTCGTCCTCGCTGGTTCGTTGAGGGCGGGCGTCCTTTCGGTTTTCGGCTAGCTCTTTCATGCTGTGCCCTCCTTGACCAAACCGCCTTTAGCTTGCGCTGCGGGCTGGGGCTGACGTTTCGGCGGGGCGAACTCACGGGCCAGACGATCACGATCTCCAACGGTAGTCCTGTGATTGCCAGGGCCAACGATAACGAACGCCAGCCGTTGAGCCAGCCCGGAATCAAGGTCCAGCGCCGCATTGTTGCCGGCCATTTGACGCATCTCGCGGAGGCCGGTCATCTGACGATTAACTTCCGACTCAGCGGCGGCCAGTTGCTCGCGTAGCTGCTCGGCATGGGATACGGCCTCGTTCAGCGCCTTCTTAGTCTTTGCCGCATCCCTGACAGCCTCATCGGCGCGGGCGTTCTGCCTTTCCTTGAAAATGCGACTGCGGCGGGCCAGCAGGGTGCGTTCCTCTGATTGGAGCGCTTCGAGCTGGCTTTCCAGGGCTCGCACCTGTTCGGCTGTCCCCGTTTCGCGGGCGGCCTCAAGATCGCGGCTCTTGATCGCCTTCACCTCGCGTTCGATTTCACCGAGTCGGTTCTGTACCTCTTGATGGGCGGCCCAAAGGTCTGCGGAGGATTGTTTCTTTTTTCCGGTCAGCAGCTCTGCTGTTTTGTCTAGGATGCTCATGTCTGATCTCTCTATGTCCATGGTCTGGATATAACCGGCGGTCGTGCCCGTTATTCCATTTCATTATAGCAAAAGGTTTTAGTGACTTGAATGGTTATATGCAGATTCTGCGGAGACTCCGGCCTCATTCGCCACGGCTTCGCATAGCTCCCGAACGAACACCATATATGTCTCCGAGTCCAGGCCAGCCCTTGCGGCTAGTTTGCCCGCCACCAAGGCGGTAACCTGGGCTTGCCCAATAGCGGAGCCACCCTGGTCGATCAGCTCCCGTGCCAGGGCGTTGGCTAGGTCTTGCTGGTGCCTGTACGTCCTGCTCTGTAAATTCGTTACTTTGCTCATTAGTGCCTACCTCCCGGAATCAAATCATCATCACTGCCAGCGCCTGCCGTATCGCGCCAATCCTGGTTCCGTTGCCGCTGGTCGCCTGACTGGCCGACTGTTGCGAGCGCGTGAACTTGAAGGGCGCGGGAAAGGCGGATACTGCGTGCCACCAGCGTTTCCTCCAGCTTGCGTAGCGGGTGGATCTTCTCGCCATCGGGGGTTAGGTCGCCGGTTTCTGCAATCTGACCGCGTAGCCGCTCCAGGTCGGCTTTAGTCCGGGCCAGCTCGGCAGCTTGCTCAAGGTCGGGCGCTGTCCATGCGTCTGGTGCTTTGGCTGCAATGATCGACCACCAGAAGGGTTTGGCCGATTCCTGCAAATTTACGTGATCGGGCGGATAGGGCAGTGAGCCTCGTTTCCACTCGCCGTGCTGTGTGATGCTGTCGGATCGTTGCTTTCTGTTCGCCATGTAGCTTACTCCAATGATTGGTTAAAAATCAGACTAGGATTAGAAGATGGATATACCCTCTGGTCTATAAAGCCTCTTGGTCTAGGGCATTTACCGCCCCTCCCCATCAGCGAGGGCACCCCGTAGTTCCTCTAGCCGGTCATCCGGCACCAGCGCGGCGAACCGCTCCAGAAGCTCATCCGGGCGGCGGGGTTGGCCCTTGAACCAACTGCATTGACCAGCCTGGAGCTGATCGAACATCCACCGATCCATGCCGGTCAGAGCCTCGATACCTTCCCCGGTCAGCCACGACAGTTCCGCCGGAGACACGTTGTCTTTGAAAGCCTTTCGCCTGCGCGGGTTTGCCATCGTTACGACTCCACGGGTGAGCTGATTCCGAGCTGCCTACATGCCTGTAGAACGAGCCCTCGATGCTGTTGTTCCATTCGCGTAGCAGGGTGCGACACCAGCCCGCGAGAGCCCTCTATCACAAGTCCATCCCGTTTAATCAGTTCCCGGCACTCGGCTATCCTGTCCATACTGGACGCGGCCTCAGCGAGTACGGCCAGTTCCCCGGAAGTCTCAAGGCCGAACTCGGTCACGGCTCGCTCATACCATTCCTGGGCGGTTTCGCTTAAATACTCTGGAGCTGTTTGTTTACTCATTGCTGTCTACCTCGTTATCTACAAAAATGGTTGCCCGATTCGGCGTGTTTATTTGGCTACCCTCAACGGTCCAGTGACCTGCCTGTGTAAGACAGAATGCGCCCCTACCGCTTCCTGAGAGCCCATGTGTGGCGTGTTCAATACCCATGTATGCCGTCCTCCATGTCTGCCGTGCCTATCAATGCGCGGCCTTGTGTGGCGTTGTGTGCGACTCGTGTGCCGGTCGTATCTTGCAGCCAGCGGCGGAGCCATGCAGAGGCGCCAGTCGTGCCTATCGCTTCAACCAGTGCATCATCCGCTTGATCCACCAGAAGCAGGGCGAGAGTGTCAGCCGGTAGCCTCCCGCGTGCCTGATCCATAGCGTTGACAAGGCGCTTGCGTGCTGCGGATTGGTCTTGTTCCTGTTTGTCTGTCATGCCGCATTACTCCCCATCAGTTCAGTGAGCATGATGTCCGCAACGTAACGGGCACGTTTGGCCCATTGCTCCAGAGAGGCCGGTGCGTCCGCCAGCAGTCGGCGCAGTTCGTCATGTGCCTGTGCTGCATCGGCCCGGTTGCCCCTGTGATCTTCGCCAGCTTCGGCCAGCTCATGGACGTGTCGGATCTCGTACAGCTCCACCAGTACCCCATCAACCAGGCGGGCGGTTGCCGGGGTCAGGTCGTTGGGTCGTTTCGGAAGCCTCATTGCTTGCCCTCCAGGGTCCAGATTGATTCGATAACGCGACGGTTCAGCTTTTCCGTTGCCCAGCGATAGAAGGGTGACGCCTTCCTTACATGGGCCAGTTCCTCGATAACCTCTGCCCACCTGTTGCGCGTCTGCTCTGCGTCGGTCTGCATTGCCTCGTGGAGCTGTGCCAGTAGCTGCTCCAGGGTTTCGGCGGTGCCCTCGGGGGCGGCGCGTTTTATGTCTGTTTCGTTGATCTGTTTCATTGGTGTCTCCGGTTTCTAATCTTTAGCCAGTCTGTTTCCCCGTGGATGTAGAGGATGTAGTACGCGCGCCCGTGCTAAAAAAGAAATTCCCTTCTCTCCCTCTTTACTCCATCCGTGGACTCATTACCGTTACGCGCGCGCATACTACATTTACTACATTCACCCGCCTTCTTTCAGATCCGCCATGATCCGGGCGACTTCCTGCCGTCTCTCGCGTTCCTGCTCTGCGTGGTCCTGGTACATGGTGTGAATCTGCGGGTTCACCAGATAGGCGCTTGGGCGGCCTCGCTCATTCAGCCGACAGCCGGGCTCCGGGCCTATCCAGTTGTAAGCCTCCAGCCGATCTAGCATTTCCTCGCGCTCCCATTCCTTCATCTTGCGATAGGCGAGCATGTAGTTATGGAGGTCACGCTTAACGGTGAATCGGCTCCACTGGCGAGCCAGCACCAGCCCGGCTAGTTGCCTGGCCTGATCCTCGGTTGGGTCCATGCCGTCATAAAACTGGATCGCGTGCGGAAGCATGGCGTTCCATAGGAAGCGGTCCACCTTTTGAGCGGTTTCCCGGCTGACCTGGTTGGCTGTCGGGTGCTCCATCCAATGAGCGCATTCAGCCGCGTGAAACGCCAGACAGACGCGGGAAAACAGCCCTTCCCACTTGCCCAGCATTGCGGTCAGGTGACGGTTAGGCATGGTCGTGACAGCTCTATGAAGGCGGTCGTTGAATGCCTCGCGCACTTCGTGGGCTTCCGGTGACAGGGTGACGGGTTCATTGCCCGCCTGAGTGCCCACCAGTTGCCGCAACAGGGCTTCATAGTCTTCCTTCGCCTGCATATTGGGGCGGCGGTCTACGCCTTGCTGTGCGGATGCTGCGTGGATCAGCATGAAGCGCTGAAGCATGCCGTCGTGGTTGTTGGCGTTGGCGTACTCGTTGATGACCTGGGGCTGAATGCCGCCGATAACGCACGCGCTCCAGTTCTCTACCCATGTGGAGCCGCGCCCGATCCGGTCAATCTCCAGCCCTCCGCCGTTGTAGGCTTCCAGCCATGCGGCCTTATCCTTGCCGCCTGATCCGCCTTTATAGGCGTCCATGCTGGCAAGCCAGCCGGTTAGCTCGTCCTTGTCTACGATGATCCCGCGCGGGTCGCACTTGGCGAGAATGTCGCCCAGCTTCTCTACGGTCACGTCACTGGTGGTCAGGCGGCGCAGTTGCGGGGCGGGCGGATCTTCCTCGCCTTTTTCCTTTTGCTTGCAGGCTTCTTCCCATGCCTTCATCTTCTTCGCGTATTCCTCGCGCCATTCGGCGGCGATCTTGCGAACAGGGGAAAGGGCCTTCTTAATGCCGGGGCTTTTCTTCGCGGAAGGGTCGCCAATAATGCCGATCCACAGCCGGGCGGATTCCGTCCAGGTGGGGTCGTACCGCTTCGGCTGGATCTCCACGCGGTCATCCAGACAGCCCGCCACGGCTCCGAGTGCCGCCATGGTGATAATGGCCGGGTCTACGCCAATCAGTTCCGCCTGATCTTCCGCATAGTCACGGATCGGCGCTGGCATCAGCTCCACGGGGAACGCGGGCGTGGTGAACTTGCCGAACAGGTCAGCCGGTGGCGGGCAGTTGGCGCTATCACTGAGCATGGATTCCGCCTCTACCTTGGCGTTTTTCTGCGCGTATTCCTTTTGGCGTTCCTTCTGGCCTTCCGGGTCTACCTTGGGGGCCAGATCCGCAACAGCTCGGCTAACGTCTCCGCCGTACTCGAAAATACAAAGCACGTCGAACACGTCCAGCGCGTGCCCGTTATTGTTGAGGTTCGAAAGGGGGTCATCCGCCCCGTGGTGGGAATAGGCGCGTTCCTTCCCATCCTCGCCGGTCAGGATGATGACGCCGGGCGTGCCGGTGGTGCTGTAGGGTGACAGGTAGCGTTTGCCTACTTCTCGGTAGCCGTTGGCCTGTAGCTCGCCCTCCAGAATGAAGGAAGAAACCACCTTGTCTATGATGCGCCCATCAGCCTCTGAGACTTCGCGCCGGGGCTTCGGTGGGGCCTTTTGCGCTTCCGCTTGCTGGCGTTCCTGTTCCTTCTGGTACGCCTCCAGGCATGCCGCTATGAACGGATGGGAGTCATCCAGCGGGTCCAGAAAAGGCGCGTCCGGTTCGTGGTGAATGTAGTCATAGGGCGCGTCATTGGTAATGACGTTGGGCGCGTATATGACCTGCTGAACGCGGGCCTGCACTTTGTCAGTGCCTGCCATTAGCCGGGCTCCGTCTGCCAGCATCACGTACCGCTCATAACCTACCGGGCGACTGAACGGAATGCCTACCTTCCAGCGATTGGCGACCACACCATGCTTGGCTTGCTGGTGGCTTGCAGAGGCGAACACAGTCCACGCCATACCCCACGGCTGATACAGCTCGGCTAAAGATTCCCGCTCAAGGTCATCATCATCATGGTCCAGCGCCATAGCGTAGAAGTCGGCGTTTAGGGCGTCCGTTTTCTTTTTGCCTTGCGCCTGGAATGGCGTAATGATGGCCGCCTGATCCTTCGGGCCTTCCGTGGGGTTCATCATCATAACGGCCAGTTCATCGAGACTGATTAGCCGTTCCGGGGCTTTCGCCTTCACTGACGTATAGAGCGGGAAAACCGGGGTGCTGCTGGTTACTTCCCGCTCAGTTGCGGTATAATCAGAGTTGAGCCGCCCGCTCTGCTTTGCCCCCTCGTTCCCGGTTGCCGCCGGGGCGGGGGTGATTCCCTCAAGATTCCCCATTGTTGGCCTCCCTGTCCGCTAGAATGCGGGCCTTGTAAGCGCGAACATCAGCCAGAATCACTACAGCCTCGCCCTGGCAATTCCAAGCCGGGATCTCGCCTTCACGGATTGCGCTCTCGATTAACAGACGGCTGACGCCGGTTTGCTCGGATGCGACGGGGACTGTGACGTAGGCACTCATACAGTCACCTCCGCCGTTTTCTTTTCCAGCCACTGATCCAGTTGGCCGCGAGTCCAGCCCACGCAGCGAGGGGAAAGCCTGATCTTTCTGGGGAAGTCGGGGTCTGTTTCGGTAAGGTCGTGCAGCTTGGTTCTGCCAATACCAAGATAGCGGCACGCATCGGCAGGCCGGAAAAACGCCTGCTCTGTTTGGCGGGTTGCGGAGTTCATAAGCGCCTCGTTTGTTCGTTTAAGGTCGCTTATTAATTCTCCGCATATTCAGGGCGTGGTCAGGGTAAAAAAGGTTGGGCTTTAGTCCTCTAAAACCCGCAAAGCCCATTGGTAGAAATCAACATCATGGGCGAAGTCGGCATCTTGCTTGTATCGCTTCTCTGCCGTCTTAATGGCGGCTTCAATCGCGTCATAAGTTTGCCAGTTCTTTGAATCAAAGCGAGTTTTTGCGGGTATCCCTTCCTCGGCTTTCCTGGCAATCCAAGCCGCGCGGGTTTCTCCTTTTTGCCGGGAGCGATAATCTGCTAGCAGTAATACCAGCATTTGCTCTGGCGTTTTCGGGCTGCCACCTGTCCTTTCTGGTGGCGGGAAAGCCTCATCCCCCCGCCTTTGGTATTCTTCTACGCACGTCTTGAACGCTTCGGGATTAGCCTCCAGAAGTCGTGCAAACTCTCGCCGCATTCTTTGCGTGTCGTAGTCAAACCCGTGGCCTTTCATAGCGCCGCCCCCTTAGCCGCTCTGGTGATTGTCGCGCCCACCACGTCCACAGCATCATCCGACTGCTGTTCGCATATGTGGCCGTAGTGCTTCTGGATCATGGCGACATCCTTATGCCCGGCCATTTTCGCCACGGTCAGCATGGGGACGCCCGCCGCCAGTTGGGCGGATATGAAGTGATGCCGGAAACAGTAAAAGTCCAGATCACCCAGCCCGGCTAGATCCTTCACCCGCTTCCAGGGTTTGCGGGCGGCGTGCTTGTCGAGCTGGTTCCCGGTGCGGGGCGAGGGGAACACCAGCCCGGTATCCGGGCGGCCTTGATCCTGCCACCAATCGGCCATGATCTTCTGAATGGTGCTGTTCAGCTTCATATCCACAATGGCCGGTTCCTGATTGGCCCGCCGCAATGCCACCTTGCTTTTCTCGGTCACTTTGCGGAGGCGACCAAAGCGGATTTTCAGTTCATCCCACGTCAGGGTTCTAAGGTCGCCGGGGCGTAGGCCGGTATGAAGGGCCATATGGGTCATGGGGATGAACCAATGCGGGTGGTTCACCGCGTCCAGGTCGGGAAGGTAGCTTTTCCCGTGGGCGCGGCTACTGCGCCGCTCCGCTCGGATTTCCTCTGCGAAAGCCTCCAGCCCGGCTAGGATGCTGCGGATCTCGTCATCGGTCAGCATCCGCCGCTCGGCTTCCTTAGCCTTTTCTATCCTGTCCTCGCGTTCCTGTTCCGTCATCTTCGGGGAACGCAGCTTCACGGATGCCAGCGGGGACGCATCCAATACCTCATCCTCTACAGCCTGATTGAGTAGGGTTTTCAGGTCGCCATAGGTGCGCCGGAGGGTAGAGTATGCGCGGCCTAGTTCCTCAATACGCGTCTGCCAGTCCCGTATATCCTGCTTGCTCAGGGTCGCCATATCCCTGTCCAGAAACTCGGAAAAATGGTTGCGGATACGCTGCTCGGTATTCTTCGCGTTCTCCGGCTTCCACGCCTCCATGTGGCGGCGGTAAAACGTTTCTAGGTAGTTGCGCAGGGTGCGGCGTTCGGCCTGCTGTGCGGCGCTGAGTGCTTCCTGGCGCTGCTGTTTGCGGTCGTCGATTGGGTTGGCGTCATCCTCGCGCCATTTTTTGACGATAGCCGCCGCCTGTTCCGGCTTCAGTTCCTTCAGCTTGCCCACGGCAACGATCCGGGGCTTTCCGGTTTCATCCAGATAGCGATACCGCCAGGTGCTGCCCCGCTTGCGCTTCATCAGGTGCAGGCCGGTCGGGCGGTCACACCACAGCGTTTTGTTCTCGGATGCTTCCCGGTCGAACTTCTCCGCCTGAGCGTCGGTTAGCGAGCATTCGCGGTCGTCTTTTCTGCGTCCCATTTGTCCCCCTGGCATGGGTCTGTGGTTCCGTTCAAGCGGCCCCCTTTAGTTGGGTGGAAGGGGTCGCAAGTTCGTAATGCGTAATGCAAACGTAACACAAAAGGGCGGAAAAATGCGAACAACAAAAAACAGGGGCGGTTTCTAAACCCCTGTTATCAGACGTTTATGGCTTATAGGTGATTGGTTTTAGGGGGTCAATTTTGCTTTCGGGAGGAAGGGGTCGCAGGTTCGAATCCTGCCACGCCGACCATTTTTATCCTCCAGAGTCAGCCAGTCGCACTGGCGTAGTCCAGCCTTTTGAGCCTGCAAAGCTGCTCGCCCTGCGAGACGGTTGTTGCGTTCCCCTGTTCGCGCTACGCTCCCTGAACGGTTGTAGAATGCAATCGGTGGTTCCCGTGGGTGTCCCCTTGAGTACGGGGTGGTCCCGGCTGTGGTTGGAAGTGCCGGTATCGGTGAAGGGAGTCGCGGAACTGACTCATCCATGTTCCACATCAGGGAAGGAACGCCATGACCCATCATCACGGCCTGCAGCCTCTGAAGGGGCTGTCAGAGCATTGCCAATCCCCCAATCACCCCATCAGCGAGGATCGTTTCGGGCGACTGTTTCCCGAGCTGCCCGGTGCCTATACGGACCCCGGCGTCCTGGAAGGTCTCGGCGCCGCGGGTGGTCCGATGGATTCGGGTGGCAATGCCGCACGTACCCATTCCGTCCCCGCAGGGATGGTGATTTTCGGCCAGTTCATTGACCACGACATCACGCTGGACACGGAATCCAGTTTCGACAGAGTGAATCAGGCTGCGTCGACCGAGAACACGCGCTCGCCCACGCTTGACCTGGACTCCGTTTACGGCGCCGGGCCTGAAGTTCAGCCCTACCTGTACCACCAGGGTCCCCAGTCCGATCCGTTCCTCAATGCCAAGCTGGTTACCGGTGCTGACAGTGCGGGAGGGGATCCGCTCAGTGCGGACGACCTGGCACGTGTGGCGTCCGGTGCGGCGACCATCGGGGATCCGAGGAACGACGAAAACCGGATCATCAGCCAGATGCAGCTGGCCTTCATCCGGTTCCATAACCAGCAGTGTGAGGCTTTGCACGCGGAGGACCCGGAGCTTGTTCATGAATCGCTGCTCGAGGCGGCCGGTCAGTCCGTCGTCTGGCACTACCAGTGGGCGGTGGTGAATGAGTTCCTTCCGCTCATGTGCGGTGACCTCGTGGTGGCGGATATCCTCGCCCACGGTCGCCGGTTCTATCGTTGCAGCACCCCCTATATCCCGGTGGAGTTCGCCGTTGCAGCCTACCGCTTCGGGCATTCCATGGTGCCCATGACGATCCAGACCCAGAAGGGCGGTACGGCGTTCGAGTTCTTCGGCAGTGTGCTGGGCGGCGGTTTTTCACCACTGGCGGATCAGCGGGCCATTGTGGACTGGCATGAACTCTTCGACACGCCCGAAGGCCGCCAGGTCCAGCGCGCCGACCGACTCAACGCCAGCATGGCCCCGGAACTGCTGGAACTACCGTTTGTTCCCGCGGACGGTGTGCGCTCGCTGGCGACCCGCAACCTGCTCCGGGGCAACAGCTTCCGGCTGCCGGCGGGCGAGGCCGTCGCGCAGGCCATGGAGCGTCCTGAGTCGGAGATCGAGCATGTCATGAACAGGGTCCGGGAACGCTCGAACGATGACATAACCGCCGGTGTACCGCTCTGGTTCTACGTGCTGATGGAAGCGGAAGTGATCGGCCGTGGTCGTTACGGTGGGCAAGCGGACGCCGGCGAGGGGCTCGGACCAGTGGGCGCCCGGATCGTCGCGGAAGTGCTGATCGGCCTCATCGAGCTGGATCCGCGGAGCTACCTTGGCTCGAACCGGAACTGGCGGCCGGATCCTGCCTATGACGCTGTCGGGAAGATGCTTGCCTCGGTCAATTCGGGCGCACTCTGAGTGCTTCAGGGGCAGGTCAGGGCCTGCCCCTGTTCTCAGCCTTCGAGTTCAACGCCCAGGTTTTTACCCACACGCTGTATGAAGTTGCCGGAGGCGACCACGAAGGTGATCTCTGCGATCGCCTGATTGGAGAAGTGTGCTTTCAGTTCCTCCATGGCTTCATCGGAAGCCTTCACGTCCCGGGTGGTCTCGTAGGCAAAGCGGATGACCGCCCGTTCCGGCTCCGAGAACTCACCGCTGTCGAAACCGTCTTCACCCAGATCCTCAATCTGCATGTCCAGAAGCCCGGCCTGGCGGGCTGCCGGCACGTGATGCCCCTGACAGTAGTCACACCCGTTCAGGCGCGCCACGGTCAGGTATGCGATCTCGCGCACACGGTCGGTGATCGAGAGCTGGCCGAAGTAGATGTCGAGCAGGGTGCCGATCCCCTGGGTCGCCGGGCCGGAGTGTCCGAGCAGCTTGACGACGTTCGGCACCAGGCCCATGGCCTGCTCCAACTGTTCATAGACCGGGGTCGCGCCTTCCGCTTCCTGGCCCTTTTCAGCGTAGGGGATGCGTGCCATTGGTGTTTGTCTCCTCATCGGGGTGAATGTCAGCTGCGGGGCTGGGTGGCGGCGCAACGTTACAGTGCCGGCCCTCAGCCCGTCCAGTTCAGGCGGTTGCATTGCCTGATTCCCGGAGCAGGGCGTTGCCCAGCCGGGTAAAGTACGCGTGGAAGGCCTGGTTGATGGTCTGTCTCTGAGGGCCCTGCGGGTACAGCCCAGCGCGCGCCTCGTCGGACTGGCGGGTGCCGCGGACGAGAAAGGGGCTGCTGACCGGCGCATCCTGCACAAAGGCCTCGAAGGCCCGTGCGCCCATTTCCTCGGGGCGGCTGTAATAGTGGGCTCCGAGCTTCCGGTCCATCCGGGCGGAGGCCTGGAACAGAGCACTCGGCTCCTGGCCGTCCTCGCTGACCAGTATCCGGCGGAAGCACTGGAACAGCAGGCTGTTCAGCGGGTGCTCCACCGGGGGGAGTTCCTTCAGCCAGGCAGCGCTGGCGAAGCAGTCCGTCGGGGCGCTCCTGAAGGCGTGTGCCGCGAGGTAATGGTCGAGGGCATGGAACCATTCGTGGGCCAGGCTGCCTGCGCCGGCGTTCTTGGCCAGGGACAGGCTGCGTTTGGCGGGTGTGTAGTGTGCGGAAACACCACGCTGACCGCCGATCCCGTATTCCAGCGACAGACTGCCTCGCAGGGAGATAAGCGATTCCGGGCCGCCCAGAATCGCCTTAAGGTCTTCCAGGGCGGCGGCGAACCGGCCAGCGGCCCGCTGTTGTTCCTCCGCGGTCACCCAGTTGCCGATGCCGATACTGCGGAAACCATACTGGCGCCGGATTGCTGCAAAGCCACTGTTCGCCATGGCGGTACTGTAACCGGGCAGGGCGGGTAACTGAAGGGATGACGGTCTTCGCCGATACGCTCAGTCCGCATCCCGGGTCTGGTAGAACATTCGGGTCTGGGCGTGGACCGGTCTTAGGTCCAGCACCTGTGCCCCGGTATCCGCCGAGTGGATACGGAAGCTGTACTCCTCACCGGGTGCAACCTGTGACCAGAACTCATCCAGGTTCCGGCCGCGGAAATCCAGTTCCGGCGCGTCCGGGTGCTGGAACAATGCCGTTTCACGGGCTTCATAGACGAGGGTGTCAGGTTGGGGCGTGGATTCCAGGGCGTGCCGCATCAGCCCGGGGTAGGTCGCGGCCAGCGCGGCGGCAACCACCAGGACGGCGACCCCGAGTCTCTCGGTGACCGGCGCGCCACGACCCAGTGGTAGTGCAAGGGCGGTGGCAATAAGCCCGCTGGCGGCAAACGGCAGGATTGGAATCGCGCCCACCATCCGGTACTCGGTCAGGAAAAGGAAGTCCGTGAGCGCATAGCCGCCGAGCGCGGCCAGGAGTACCAGTTGGGCGATCATGCCCTTATGATGGAGCAGGTCGTACTGCCGGCTCCCGGGAACCGTTTCCACGGCCTCTCCACCTTCCGGTGGCGCTTCCTTCAGGTAACCGCGCTCCCTGAGTGACGTCACAAGCGGGGCGGAATCGACGAGGGTCCGGGCATAACCCTTTTCCGGTTTTTTCAGCATATCCCGGGTGCTCAGCCGGTGGTCCGGACCGCCCTTGCGCACATAATTGAAGGGCGAAACCTTCAGGGTCCCGCCTTCCGTCTCGATCAGCAGGCGTGCACGCCCCAGGGCATGGCTGAGCTGGCCGGCGTCCGGGACTTCCGTGTGTATGCCCCGGATCTGCTCCCACGGGACCCAGTGATCGCCGGTCGCGATGCCCACCAGGCCGGCTCCGGAAAGCCGGGGCATGCTGATGCGGATGCCATGATCATCCAGTTCAATGCGCCCCATCCTGACCAGGATGACCCCCGCCAGCGTGAGGAGCAGGAGCGGTGGCAGCATCAGGAGCTGGAGATTGAGCTCGCCGTCGCTGTCATAGGCCAGCGCCTGCCAGAGGCCCTGGTCACTCGCTGCGGCCCTTAGACCAAAGGAGGCGGCCAATCCGCCTATGACGACGGCGCCGAGCCCGATGAGCATGGCGTTGTAGCCGGTCCGCAGGGCGGTTGGGGAGTAGTGGAAGCGTTCCGTGTTCATGGATATCCCTGGGTATGATTGATTTGTTGACTGGAGATTAGCAGGATGAGGGCCGCCGGCAAGGCGATTGGCAGCGGCGCTGTGTGTCGCGGGTCACAGCCGTGATGATGAACCTGAACAACCGACTGGAGCTTTCCCTGAATGACGTTCTCCTTTCTCGCCGTCGGTGACCTGCACCTGGGGGCCCGCCCGAGCCGCCTTCCGGAAGAACTTGCCGGGCGTTCCGCCGAGCTAGGGACCGCCGGGGCCTGGCGCCGGATCGTGGACCAGGCGCTGGAACAGGGCGTGGATGCCGTGGTGCTGGCCGGGGATGTGGTCGAGGATGAGGATGATTTCTTCGAGGCCTACCGGGAGCTGTCCGCCGGAGTGAAACGCCTGCTGGATGGGGGCATCCGGATCCTGGGTGTGGTGGGCAACCATGACGTGCGGGTGCTGCCGAGACTGGCGGACCAGCTCACCGGCTTTGAACTGCTGGGGCGGGGTGGTGAATGGGAACAGCTCACGCTGGCGGCCGGTGATACGGAACTGACGCTCCATGGCTGGTCCTTCCCGACGGCGCGTGTCCCGGAAAGTCCGCTCCGGGGCGTGAGGCTGACGCGGGGACCGGGGATTAACCTGGGCGTACTGCACGCGGACCGGGACCAGGCGGCCAGCCCCTACGCGCCCGTGACCAGTGCCGAGCTGACAGCCGCAGGTCTCGATGGCTGGCTGCTGGGTCATATCCATAAGCCTGACTCCCTGAGTACCGTCGAGCCCAGTGGCTATCTCGGGTCCGCCACGGGGCTGGATCCGGGGGAAGCGGGACCGCGCGGCCCCTGGCTGTTCGAGCTGGACGGGCGTGGCCTCCAGGCCGTTACCCAGTGGCGGATCGCCCCGTTGCACTGGACGTCCGTGTCCGTGGACCTCACCGGCATCGAGGCCGCGGAAGACGCCCGTGACCGGCTGCTGGCCGCCGTTGGCGAGCTGGATGAGAGCCTGTCCGCCCATCACCGCCCCCCAGAGGCGGCGGCCTTGCGGGTGGCATTCACCGGCCGGACGGATCTGGGTACCGGGGTTGCGCAGTTGATGGCGCGGGAATCGCTGGACACTCTTCATGCCGGCAGTGGCCGGATCCACTATTTCGTGGAGACCCTGCGCTACGACATCCAGCCGACCATCGACCTTGCCGTCCTGGCGCGCCGCGCCGATCCGGTCGGTCTGCTGGCCCGGCGTCTGCAGCTGCTGGAACAGGCCCCGGACGACCCGCAACGCCAGGCACTTCTCCAGTCTGCCCGCCAGCAACTGCGGGCCCAGGCGGCGAACACCCAGTGGCAGGCCGTGAGCGACGGTGAGCCGGATGAGAGCGACGTGGTCGACTGGCTCCGCAGGGCGGGCATGGCAGCGCTGGAACGCCTGCTCGAGCAGGAGAAGGGGGCCGCATGAAGCTGCGCGAACTGACCATCACCCACCTGCCGGGCTTCAGTGAGCGCCTGCACGTGGACGGCTTCGACACCGGCTTCACCCTGGTCACCGGCCCCAACGCCTCGGGCAAGAGCAGCCTGGTGCGTGCCCTGCGTCACCTGGTTGCACAGGACGCGGTGCCCCGTAACGGGGCCCTCACGCTTGAGGCCCGCTTCCAGGCCGGCGATGACACCCTGGTGGTGACCCGCAGCGGCCAGCAGGTGGTCTGGCAGCGCAACGGCCAGTCCACGGACGCGCCCGAACTGCCGCCCGGGGACTTCCTGCGCTGCTACTGGCTCTCAATGGGTGACCTGCTCCAGGCCGGCAGTACGGAGACTGCCATCCTGGAACAGCTGCAGCGGGAACTGGCCGGCGGCTTTGACCTGACGATGGTGCGCCAGGACCCGCTGTTCGAAATCAAGGCACGCCAGGGCCGTTCCGAATCCAGCACGCTGCAGCGTAAGGAGAAGGCACTGGCGGAGTGCCGGCGTGAGTACGCCGCACTGGAGCGTGAGCGCGACCGGCTGACGGAGCTGGATGAGCGCATCGAGGCCGCACGCACGGCCCGCACCGAAGTAACCCGGACCCAACAGGCCCTGGAATGGCTCGCGGCCCGCCAGCGCCGGCGGGAGCTGGAAAGCGAGCTGGCAACCTTCCCGGAAGCCATGGAGCGCCTGCACGGGAATGAAAGGGAGCGGCTGGACGAACTGGAAGGGTACCGGGACCGTCTGGCCGAACAGCTTCGTGATAACCGTCGCCAGCAGGACGAGGCCCGGGAGGAAAAAAGAGCAGCTGGGCTGGGCGACCCGGTTCCGGAGGCATCTGAGCTGGCATCAGCCCGTCAGCACCTGGAAGAGATGGACCGTAAGGCGGCGGAGCGGGCCAGCATCCAGGAGCGGCTGGATGAGGCAGGGGCCCGTGAATCCCGGGCCGTCGCGGCGCTGCAGCCCCCGGAAGGCCGGGCCCCCGAGCCCACACCGGAGGCGGTTAACCAGGCTGGTGAACTGGCTGAACAGCTGCGTGCCGTCCGGCTCCGGCTCCAGGAGCTGGAGGCCCGGCAGGACCACGCGAATACGGAGGTGGAAGATCCGGAGCCGCTGCGCCGCCGCATCAATGAGCTGCGGCGCTGGTTGCGCCAGCTTGAACCGGCCCGGCGGCGTGGCCTGTTTGCCGGCAGTGCCGTGGCCCTGGTTGCCGCGGCACTCGCCGCCATGGCCGGCCTGTTCTACGGCCTGCCCCTGGCCTGGGCACCGGCGATGGTCGCCCTGGTAGCCGCTGGCTGGTCTGCCCAGCAGTGTGTCTCGCTGGTCACCAGTGCCCGCGAGGCCCGCCGGCGTGCGGAAGAGGAGGGCGTTACGCTGGAGAACTGGCAACCGGAACCGGTCAGCGACCGCCTGCGCGAACTGGAAACCGCGCTGGCGCGGGCGGACTACCAGCAGGAGTCAGCCCGGCAGGCGCGGCGTCTCTCGGAAGAGATCGAAAAGCTGCAGGAGGAGCATTCCCAGCTGGAGGGCAACAAGCAGGCACTGGCGGAGGCCGTGGGCTTCGAGCCCACCCTGATCGGCGAGAGCGCGGCCCGTTTCCTGGCACTGGCGGCGGAACTGGACCAGGCCCGCACTGAAAGGGCGCGCCTGGAACAGCGCCTGGCCCGCCTGGATGAACAGGTTGAAGCGGAGCGCGCGCCCGTCCGCACCCTGCTTGAGCGTTACGGGCTGCTGCCGGACGACACCACGACCGCCGGGCTCCGGGCAGGCTTTGAGGACCTGGGGCGCCGGGCCGACACCGTAACCAGTGCCGACCAGGCCCTTGCCCGGTTACAGGCGCGGCGGGAGGAAGTTGAGGCTGATCACCGCGAGCAGGTAGATGCCATTGCGGCCTTGTACCGGAAACTGGATCTGCCGGATGGGGAGCGTTCCCGACTGGACGCACTCTGTGAGCAGCTACCCCGCCACCAGGAGCTGTGTGCGGCCCTGAAGACGGAAGCGCGCGCTGAACAGCAGCAGGCGGCCGGCATCGAGACCATCGATGAACTGGTGGCGCTGGTGGAGGCGGATGATCGCGCCGGCCTTGAAGCCCGGCTGAGCCGGTTCCAGCAGCAAGCTGAGGCCTATGACCAGTGGGTGGAAGAACGCAGCCGCCTGGCGACGCGGCTGGATGAGGCCGGCCGGGACCGCGCCCTGGAAACCGCCCGGTTCGAACGGGACCGGGCGCGCGAGGCCCTGGCCGATGCCTACGACACTACCATGATGGCGGAAGCCGGTCGCTTCCTGCTGGCGGATGTGGAACAAGCCCACCGCACCGAGCGCGAGCCCGCGGTACTGGCGGATGCCCGCGAGCGCTTTGCCCGCTTCACCCACCACCGCTACGAGCTGGGCATGGATGAGCAGGGCCGGTTCCGCGTGCGCGACCGGGACCGGGAACGCGAGCAGGCACTGGACGAGCTCTCCACCGGCACCCACATGCAGTTGCTGATGGCCGTGCGGCTGGCCTGGGTGCGGGAGCTGGAGCAGGGCTGCGAGCCGTTGCCGCTGTTCCTGGACGAGGTCCTGACCACCTCGGACCCGGAACGCTTCCGCGCCATCGCGGCCAGCCTGCGTACGCTCGTCCGGGACGAGGGCCGGCAGGTGATCTACCTCTCCGCTGAGCCGGCGGACAGGGTGCGCTGGGAAGAGGCGCTCGGCTGGAGCGTCACCCATCGGGACCTCCAGGCACTGCGCAGCGGCACCGCGACCCCGGAACCGGACCGGTACGAGCTGGATCCGCCGGCCACAGTGCCCGCTCCGGAGGGCCTGGCGCCCGAGGACTGGGCCGCGCGCCTCCAGGTTCCGGCGATCCGTCCCCGCCAGGGCGCTGGTGCCATCCACCTGTTCCACCTGCTGCGTGACGATCTCCCGCTGGCCCATCACCTGCTCCAGGACTGGCGCGTGGATACGGTGGGCCGGCTCGAGAACCTGCTTGCCCGGCCCGCTGGTGCAGGCGCGGTTCCGGAGGCGGAGCAGCGCCGGGAGCTGCTCGCGCGGGGGCGCGTTGCCCGGGCCTGGGTGGCCGCCTGGCAGCAGGGCCGCGGGCAGCCGGTGGATCGCAATGCCCTGGAAGCCTCGGGTGCGGTCAGCGACAATTTCATCGAGCCCGTGGCAGCGCTGGCGGAGCAGCTTGAGGGCGATCCCCGGGCACTGGTGGACGCCCTGCGGGAGGGGCAGGTGGCCCGTTTCCGGGGCGACAAGACGGACCAGCTGGAAGAATGGCTGGACCGGGAAGGGTACCTGGATGCCCGTGAACCTCTGGACGCCGAGGCGCGCGAACGGGCTGTGCTGCTGGAGGCGGGGCAGGAAGCCGGAGCCGCCGCCATCCGCCAATGGGTCGCCTGGCTGGAAGCGGGGCTTGCCTGAATCGGCAATCCCCTTGCATTCCGGACGCGTACCGCCATAGGTTTAGTGTCTTTCCAACGTTTGAGCTGTGTCGT
Source organism: Halovibrio salipaludis (assembly GCF_002286965.1). GTDB lineage: Bacteria > Pseudomonadota > Gammaproteobacteria > Pseudomonadales > Oleiphilaceae > Halospina > Halospina salipaludis. The sequence continues at coordinate 221,359 of NZ_NSKD01000002.1, forward strand.
CCATGAGTCGAAACCAGAACGTCATCCGCGTCCGCGGTGCCCGCCAGAACAACCTGCGCAACCTTGACGTCGACCTCCCCGTGGGAGAGCTGACCGTGGTCACAGGCCCCAGTGGCTCGGGCAAGTCCTCGCTGGCCTTCGACACCGTCTACGCCGAGGGCCAGCGTCGTTACGTCGAGACCTTCTCGCCCTACGCCCGGCAGTTCCTGGACCGGATGGACAAGCCGGCGGTGGATTCGATTGAGGGCATCCCGCCGTCCATCGCCATCGACCAGACCAACCCGGTGCGCAACTCCCGCTCCACGGTCGGCACCATGACGGAACTCAATGACCACCTTAAGCTGCTGTTCGCGCGGGCCGCGCTGCTCTACTGCGGCGGCTGCGGGCGCGAGGTCCGGCGGGACAGCGAGGACAGCATCGTCGCCGACGTGCTGGAACGCGGCGCGGGGCGGCGTGCGGTGATCGCCTTCGATATGGCGCTTTCGGGGGATGTTGGCGAGGACCGGGTGCGCACGGAACTGGAACGCCAGGGTTACACCCGCGTGGAGACGCTCGACGACGGCACACTGCGCGTCACACAGGATAGAGTGCGGCTCTCCGAGGACCGGCGGGATCGCCTCACCGAGGCCATTGAGGGCGCCCTCAGGGCCGGTCAGGGCAGGATCATCGTGCAGCCGCTGGACGACAACCGTGAACCCGAGGCGGAATGGCTCTATTCCCGGGGCCTGCACTGCCCGGACTGCGACCGGGACTACACCGACCCCATCCCGAACAGCTTCTCCTTCAACTCGCCCATGGGGGCCTGCGAGGAATGCCGGGGCTTCGGGCGGGTCATGGGTATCGACTACCGACTGGTGATTCCGGATGACTCGAAATCAATTGAAGAAGGCGCTGTAAAGCCCTGGCAGACGGAGAGTTATTCCGAGTGTCAGCAGGATCTGATGACGAAGTGCCGCATGGAAGGTGTGGCCACAGACATTCCCTGGCGGGACCTGCCCGAAGCTGACCGGAAGTGGGTGATCGAAGGCGATAGGAACTGGCGCTGGAACGTCAGCCGTGGCGGCTGGTACGGCGTGCGGCGCTTCTTCGACTACCTGGAGAGCAAGTCGTACAAGATGCACATCCGGGTGCTGCTCTCGCGTTACCGCTCCTACGACCGTTGCCCCACCTGTGATGGCGCCCGTCTGAAGACGGAGTCGCTGCTCTGGCGGCTGGGCTCGAAGGCGGATGCGGATACGGTGGTTGATCCGGCTGAGCGCTTCCGGCCCGTTGGCGTCACCCTGGCGGAATCAACGCTGGAGCAACAGCCGGGCCTGAACCTGGCGGATCTGATGAACCTGCCGCTGGGGCGGGTCGCGGCGCTGTTCGAGCGTATTCAGTTGCCCGCGCCCCTGGACGAGGCCGCGGACCTGCTTCTGGATGCGATCCGGGCACGCATCGGGTACCTCGTGGCCGTGGGCCTGGATTACCTGACCCTGGACCGCCAGTCGCGCACGCTTTCCGGCGGTGAGGTCCAGCGCATCAACCTGACCACTGCGCTGGGCACCTCGCTGGTGAATACCCTGTTCGTTCTGGACGAGCCCAGCATTGGCCTGCACCCACGGGACATGGACCGGATCATCGGCGTCATGCACCGCCTGCGCGATGCCGGTAATTCCCTGCTGGTGGTGGAGCACGACCCGCAGGTGATGCACGCCGCCGACCGCATCATCGACATGGGCCCGGGGCCGGGTGAGCAGGGCGGGCGTATCGTGTTTGAAGGCTCGCCGGGTGAGCTCATGGCGGACAGCCAGTCACTGACGGCGGATTATCTGACCGGTCGCCGCCAAGTGAACGCAGGCGAAAAGGCCTCTAGCGCTAGCCCCGTGGATCCTGAGAATGCCATCCGCATTCGTGGCGCCCGCGAACACAACCTCAAAAACCTGGACGTTGATCTTCCCCTGAACGCCCTGGTGGTGCTTACCGGCGTCAGCGGCTCCGGCAAGTCCACCCTGATGGAGAGCGTACTCTACCGCGCCGTCGCTGAGCTCAAGGGTCGTCCCGGGGAGGTACCCGGGGTCCATGATGCCATTGAGGGCCACGAGCGTATCGATGATGCCGTGCTCATCGACCAGTCGCCCATCGGGCGGACCACGCGCTCGACGCCGGCCAGTTATGTGGGTGCTTTCGATGCCATCCGCAAGGTCTTCGTCGGCCTGCCGGAGGCGAAAGAGCGCGGCTACACTCTGGGGACGTTCAGCTTCAATGCCGGTAATGGGCGTTGCCCCACCTGTGGCGGCAACGGCTTCGAGCATGTGGAGATGCAGTTCCTGAGCGACGTCTACCTGCGCTGCCCGGACTGCGACGGGCGGCGCTTCCGGCCCGAGATCCTGGAGATAACGCTGCCGCCGTCCACGGAAAGCCCGGTGCCCCCGCAGTCCATTGCGGATGTGCTGGAGATGTCCGTGAACCAGGCGGTCAGCTTCTTTGCGGACTACCCGAAAGTGCTGCAGGGCCTGGAGCCGCTGCAGGCGGTGGGCCTGGGGTACATGAGCCTGGGCCAGCCGGTGCCGACCCTTTCCGGGGGGGAGGCCCAGCGCCTCAAGCTGGCCGGCCATCTGGCGAAAGCCGCCAGTCGCAAGGGGGCAAGCGACCACTTGCTGTTCCTGTTTGATGAGCCCACCACGGGCCTGCACATGGACGACGTGGCCACGCTTCTCGGCGCTTTCCGTCGGTTGCTGGCCGAAGGGCATTCCCTGGCCGTGATCGAGCATAACCAGGACCTGATGGCGGCGGCGGACTGGCTGATCGACCTTGGCCCCGAGGGTGGTGACCGGGGCGGGGAACTGGTCGCCAGCGGTACCCCGGAGCAGGTGATGGCGGTGCCCGGCAGCCACACCGGGAAAGCACTCCGGGACTACCTGGGGCAGGGCGCGGAAGCCGAAAGCCAGCCCATGGTGGCGGAGGCACCGGCGCCCTACAGCGGTGACCCGGATGCGATCACCATTCACCATGCCCGTGAGCACAACCTCAAGAACGTGGATATCCGGATCCCTCGCAACCAGATGACGGTGCTCACGGGGCTCTCCGGCTCCGGCAAGAGTACGGTGGCCTTCGACATCGTCTTCAACGAAGGCCAGCGGCGGTACCTGGAATCCCTGAACGCCTACGCGCGCCAGTTCGTCCAGCCCGCCTCGCGGCCGGATGTGGACGCGGTCTTCGGCATCCCGCCCACAGTCGCCATCGAGCAGCGCACCAGCCGTGGCGGGCGCAAGAGCACGGTGGCCACCATGACGGAGCTCTACCACTTCCTGCGGCTGCTGTTCGTCAAGCTGGGCACCCAGTACTGCCCGGACTGCATGATTCCCATCGACGAACAGACGCCGGAGGCGATCCGGGCAAGGATTCTGCGCGACGCCCGTGGCCGGGAGGCGACGCTGCTGGCGCCCATGGTGGTGGCGCGCAAGGGCTACTACACGGACCTGGCCACCTGGGCCGGCAAGAAGGGCTTCGAGCACCTGCGGGTGGACGGCGAGTACCAGCCCACGGGCAACTGGCCGCGCCTGGCGCGCCACCAGGAGCATGACATTGACCTGCCCATGGGCACGGTTACCGTAACGCCGGGCAACGAGGCGACGCTGGACCGGCTCATTGGCGAGGCATTGGCCTACGGCCACGGCACCATGAAGCTGCTGACGGGCGCGGGTGAGACCATCTTCTCCACCGAGCGCGCCTGCCCGGGCTGCGGGCAGAGCTTTCCGGAGCTGGACCCACGCCTGTTCTCGTACAACTCCAAGCACGGCTGGTGCCCCTCCTGCTACGGCACCGGCCTGGCCCTGAGCGGTTTCGATGAGGAGCAGACCGGCGAGGAGTCCGTCTGGCTGGAAGCGGACGACGACCACGAGCCCGGCGTCTGCCGCGCCTGTGCCGGGCGACGGCTCAAGCCGGAGGCGCTGTCGGTCTACTTCCGCGACCGCAACATCGCGGAATACACGGCGCTCTCGGTGGCCGAGGCAGCCGGGCGCTTCGAGGCCCTGGCACTGACGGGCAGGGATGCCGAGGTTGCCCAGGACATCATGCCCGAGATCCGGGCCCGACTGGACTTCCTCCAGCAGGTGGGGCTGGCCTACCTGAACCTGGACCGGGCCGCGCCCACGCTCTCCGGCGGCGAAGCCCAGCGCATCCGCATCGCCGCCCAGCTGGGCTCCAACCTCCAGGGCGTGTGCTACATCCTGGACGAGCCCACCATCGGCCTGCACCCGCGGGACAACCGCATGCTGCTGGACACCCTGGGCCGGCTGGAAGGCAAGGGCAACACCATCCTGGTGGTGGAGCACGACGAAGACACTATACGCCGCGCGGAACACGTGATTGACCTGGGCCCCGGGGCCGGGGTCAATGGCGGGCGCGTGGTGGCCGAGGGCACGGTCGCGGAGCTGGAGGCCAATCCGGAATCCACCACGGGCCGCTGCCTGGCCGATCCCATCCGCCACCCGCTGATTGCCGAGGAACGGCGGCCGGCGGAGGCGGAGCACTGGCTTTACGTCAGCGAGGCGAGCCTGCACAACCTGCGTGGGGTGGACGTACGCCTGCCGCTGGAGCGGCTGGTGTGCGTCACCGGCGTATCCGGCTCCGGCAAGAGTTCACTGGTGCGGGGCATCCTGCACGATAACCTGCGAGTCCTGAACGGGGCAGGACGGGATAAGACGCCCACGACCCGTGGGTGTCGGCGCATCGAGGGGTGGCAGAACCTGGACCGGGTGTTCGAGGTGGACCAGACGCCCATCGGCAAGACGCCGCGTTCCTGCCCGGCCACCTACGTGGGCATCTGGGACGGCATCCGCAAGCTGTTCGCCGGCACCGAGGAGGCGCGCCTGCGCGGCTACAACGCCGGCCGTTTCTCGTTCAACACCAAGGAGGGGCGCTGTCCGGGCTGTGACGGCCAGGGCCTGAAGCGGGTGGAGATGAACTTCCTGCCGGACGTGTCCGTGCCCTGCGAGGTCTGCGGGGGCGATCGCTTCACGCCGGAAACTCTGGCTGTCACCTATGGCGGCAAGCATATTGGCGAAGTGCTGCGCATGAGCGTGGACGAGGGCGTCGAGTTCTTCCGAGCGCACTCAAAGATCCACCACGCGCTGGAGCTGATGCAGGCGGTGGGGCTGGGCTACCTGAGCCTGGGGCAGCCGAGCCCGACGCTTTCCGGCGGCGAGGCCCAGCGCCTGAAACTGGTCACCGAGCTGGCGCGGGCGCGGCCGGATGTACGCCGCCAGAACCAGCCCCACACCCTCTACATCCTGGATGAGCCCACGGTCGGGCTGCACATGGCGGACGTGGAGCGGTTGATCCATGTGCTGCACCGGCTGGTGGACGCCGGAAACAGCGTGGTGCTGATCGAGCACAACCTGGATCTGATTGCCGAGGCGGACTGGGTGCTGGACATGGGCCCGGACGGCGGTGACGGGGGCGGCCGGGTGGTTGCTGAAGGCCCGCCGGAAGCCCTTGCGGGAGCGGGCAGTGAGAGCGAAACAGGGCGGGTATTGAAAGAGTTTCTGGACCAGCGGCGCCGTCATGGCAGCTGACCTGTACCGGGCGCGTCCAGCGGCGGGGAAGGAACGAAAATTTCGTTGCCCGTGAGCGTTTTACGGCCTCTGGCTCCACGCTGGTTCTGCTATACTCGCAGCGTTCGCAATCGCAGTACACGCGACAGCCGTTCCGCCCGACCCAGGGTCGTCATTTGCCAGTGAGGCATGTTCTATGAAGGTTGTTGATTCGTTCCCCCGCACCGTCCGTGAAATCGAGAATACCTGGATCACCATGCCCGACGGTTGCCGTCTGGCCGCCCGCATCTGGTTGCCGGAAGACGCCGAAGAGCATCCGGTACCGGCCATCCTGGAATGCATGCCGTATCGCAAGCGCGATTTCACCCGGTTAAGGGACGAGCCCCTGCACCATTACCTGGCCGGGCATGGCTACGCCTCGATCCGACTTGACCTGCGCGGCTCCGGGGATTCGGACGGGCTTATCCTGGATGAGTACCTGCAGCAGGAACAGGACGACTGCCTCGCGGTGCTGGACTGGATCACCAGCCAACCCTGGTGCTCCGGGCCGGTGGGCATGTTCGGCATCTCCTGGGGCGGGTTCAACGCGCTGCAGGTAGCCGCGCACCAGCCGGAATGCCTGAAGGCGATCATCACGATGTGCTCCACGGATGACCGCTACGCGGATGATGCCCACTACATGGGGGGCTGCCTGCTGAACGAGAACCTCAACTGGGGCTCGGTGTTCTTCGCCACGGCGGCCTTTCCGCCGGATCCGGCGCTCTACGGCGATGACTGGCGCGAACAGTGGCGTTACCGGCTGGAGAACCAGGTCCTGTATCCGGCGGTCTGGATGGGCCACCAGCAGCGCGATGACTACTGGAAACATGGCTCGGTCTGCGAGAACTTCGATGACATCCAGTGTGCCGTCTATGCCGTGGGCGGCTGGGCGGACGGCTACCCCAATGCCATTCCCCGCATGATGGAAGGCCTGAGTGCGCCGCGTAAGGCGCTGATCGGGCCCTGGTCCCACGCGTTTCCGCACAACGCGCTGCCGGGACCGGCCATCGGCTTCTTCCAGGAGATGCTGCGCTGGTGGGACTACTGGCTGAAGGATATCGACAACGGCATTATGGACGAACCGCCGATGCGCGTCTGGATGGAGGAGCATGTGCCGCCCGCACCGCTCTATGAATACCGTCCGGGGCGCTGGGTGGCGGAGCCGAGCTGGCCCTCTGAGCGCATCCAGAACGAAACCCTGTATCTCAATGTGCTGTCAATGGGGCGCAGGGCGGAGCCGGAGGACCGGATGCGGATTACCTCCCCCGAGACCACGGGGCTGGCCGGTGGTGACTGGTACGGCTTTGGTGGTGAAGGCGAGATGGCAATCGACCAGCGGGAAGATGACGGCAAATCCCTGGTCTTTGACGGCGATACGGTTTCGGAACGCATCGAGATCCTGGGCGCACCGGTGGCGGAACTGGAAGTAACGGTAGACCGGCCGGTTGCGTACGTGATCGTGCGCCTCAATGACGTGGCGCCGGACGGGGCCTCGACGCGGGTCACCTGGGGCGTACTCAACCTCACCCAGCGTGAAAGCCGCGAACACCCGGCCCCCCTGGAAGCCGGCAAGCGCTACCGTGTGCGCGTGCAGATGAAGGATGTTGCCTACGCCTTCGCCCCGGGCCACACCATGCGCCTCGCGGTATCCACCAGTTACTGGCCCATGATCTGGCCGGCACCGGAGCCCGTTCGCCTGACGCTCCATACCGGCGTCAGTTCACTGCACCTGCCTGTGCGCCCGCCGCGCGAGGAGGACGAGCAGCTGCGTCCCTTCGAACCGCCGGAGCGCGGCCCTCAGTCCGAGCCGGAAGCGCTCAGCTCCGGGGATTTCCGGCGCACCGTGGAGCGTAACCTGATCAATAACGAAACCACCTACCGCATCTACAACGAGGGTGGTGATTTCGGCGGTGCCTCCCTGGCCTATATTGAGGATATTGATCTCACGGCCGGGTACAGCCTGGGTAAGTGGTTCCGCACCCATGAATACGACGCCAGCGGGGCCGAGGCCCGTATTGACCAGAACTGCGTTCTGCAGCGCGACGACTGGTCGGCGCGGGTGGAATGCGTGACCCGGCTGACGGCCGATCCGCAGCATTTCCGGCTACGCGCGACGCTTCATGCCTACGATGGCGATGCGCTGTTTTTCGAGCGCGAGTGGGACGAGTGGATTCCCCGCCATCTGATCTAGCAGGCGGTGGCGCGGGGTTTCCCCCGCCCGCCTATCGATGGGCGCCGCTGCGCGCCAGGGCGGCTTCCAGGATCATGCGCAGCATGTCCGCATAACTGTAGCCCGCCCAGGAGGCCATCATCGCCATCTTGCCGTCCCAGTACCAGGTGGGGTTGGTGTTGGCGTCGATCAGCCGTGGCACGCCGTCGGCGCCGCAGCGGAAGTCAATGCGCGAGTAGTCCCGGAAACCCAGCCGCTTGAACAGCTTGGCGCAGGCGTCGACCATCTGCCCCCGGGTGACGTCGTCCAGCTCCGCCTGTTGGAAACTGAGTTTGTCCCAGTAGGGCGAGTCCGGGTCCGCCTTGGAGCCGTGGGTGAGGATGGGCGGAAGGTCGGAGCCCAGCCTGCTGTAGTCGATCACCAGGGGCTGCAGCACGGTAAAGCCGCTGGCCGGGTTGCCGATCATGCCCACGGTGTACTCATCGCCAGTAAGAAAATCCTGGCAGATCGCTTCCGGCGGATACAGGTTCTGCCTCGCCAGCCACTGCAGATAGGTGTGCGCCTCGGCGGCGTCGTGCACAACGCAGTTTTCGGTGATGCCGAAACTGCCACCGCCGCCATTGGGCTTGATCAGCGACGGAAAGGAGGTGGGCAGCGTCAGCGGGTCGGCGGTGAGATCCACAAAGGTTTCGTTGGGCACCGGGATGTCCAGGCTCACCGCCAGAGCCCGCACGATGGCCTTGTCGGTGCCCAGGCTGATGCCCATGGGGTCGGCGCCGGTGTAGGGAATGCCAAGCATTTCAAGGAATGCGGGAATGTTGCGCTCCAGGTCCCAGTCGTTGCGGAAGCCGGTGTCACAGAGGTTGAGTACCAGGTCCGGCTTGTCGCTGCGCAGGTCGTCGATCAGGCGCTCGTGGTCGTCGTAGAAGGTGAAGTGATAGCCCTCCAGCTCTGCGAGTGAGGTCTTCAGCTGGCGAACCGCCTCGATTTCCTCGTAACCGAACCGGTTATCCACGGCATAGGGATAGGGCAGCCGGGGATCGCCCAGGACAACGCCGATTTCAGGGGTTTTGCTCGATTGGGCCATTGCGGTCTCCGTCCTCTGGTCGGGGGAAAGTGCTTATAAGGACCTCTTGATCCAGCGTATCAAAACCCTTGCGTGGCGTCGTGCTTTAACCGATGCTCCTCCTGTATCGCTCTGTCGAAGGTTGAAACCGAGATGAGTTCCGAATCCCCAAGAGATAACGCCGTCAAGCAGGTGTATGTGCTCGGCATGAACGAGTTCAACCGGGCCAAGCTGGAGTCACTGCCGGGCGCGGAGAACTACCGTTTCCATGGTGTGCTGACGCCCGAAGAGATCCTTTACGCGGACGACTTCCCCATTGAATCCATGCTCAGCCGGGCTGAGAAACAGCTCCAGGAGGCGGATCCGGCCCCGGATGCCATCGTTGGCTACATGGACTTTCCGGTGAGCACCATCCTGCCCATTCTGACCGGGCGCCTGGGGCTTCCGGGGCTGGACCTGCGGGCCATGCTCAAGTGCGAGCACAAGTACTGGAGCCGGTTGGAGCAGCAAGCGGTCGTGCCGGATTTCATTCCCCGCTTCCAGCTGGTGGATCCCTTTCTCGACTCGCCCGAGACCCAGCTCGAGCTTGAGTATCCGTTCTGGTTGAAGCCGGTGAAATCGGCGGGCTCCTATCTCGGGTTCCGCATCGACGACGAGGCCGCCTTCCACCGGGCAGTGGCCGAGATCCGGGAGCACATCAACCGTATTGCAGAGCCTTTTGACAGGATCCTCGAGTACGTTGAGCTGCCCGACAATATCGCGGCGGTCGGCGGTCATTACTGTCTGGCGGAAGCGCTGCTCACGGGCGATATGTGCACCCTTGAGGGCTATGTCCATCAGGGCGAAGTCCATGTGCACGGGGTGGTGGACTCGGTGCGGGAAGCCAACAGCTCTTCCTTCGCCCGCTACCAGTACCCGTCCCAGATGCCGCAGTCGGTCACCGAGCGGATGGAGGAGGTGGCGCGCAAAACGCTGCAGCGCATCGGCTTCGATGGTTCCGCGTTCAACATTGAGTTCTTCTGGGACAGCAGCACGGATAAAGTCAGCCTGCTGGAGATCAACACCCGGATCGCCCAGCACCACAGCGACCTGTTCGACAAGGTGCACGGGGTCTCCAATCATCAGGTCGCGGTTGAGCTGGCGCTCGGTCACGACCCCAAATTCCCGGCTGCCCGGGGCAGGTTCAAGTGCGCCGCCGCCTTCTGGCTGCGCCGGCATGAGGACGCCTGGGTGGCCGATGTGCCTTCCGGGCAGACACTGGCGGCGATTGCCGAGGATTACCCCGGCACCTACGTGGAGCTGGATGTGCATCCGGGCATGTGGCTGTCGGAGCTGCACGATCAGGACAGCTACAGCTACGTGCTGGCGCTGGTCTATGTGGGCGCTGACACCCACGAGCAGTTGATGGCCAACTATAATGCTATTGCTGAGCGGCTCAGCTTTGACCTCAGAGACGGTCCTGACCGCTGAGGCCGCCGTGTTCGCCGACCCGGGTGGTTACCCGGCTCGGCTCTAATATTGCCTTGTCGTTCGAGGAGATGTGAATGCACACAAGGAGCGATTGGCCCAGGGCGGTTCGGGAGCTGGAAAACGTATGGATTCCCATGCCGGACGGCTGCCATCTTGCCGCGCGGATATGGCTGCCCGAGGATGCCGAGGCGCATCCGGTACCGGCCATCCTGGAATACATTCCCTACCGCAAGGCCGACCTGCGCACCAAGGAAGATTCCATCAATCACCCTTATTACGCGGGCCATGGCTATGCCGGTGTGCGGGTGGACATCCGTGGCAGCGGCGAGTCCGAGGGTGTGCTCACGGATGAATACACGCAACAGGAGCTCGACGACGGACTGGCGATTCTGAGCTGGATCGCCGCGCAGCCCTGGTGTACCGGCCGTGTCGGCATCATGGGGATCTCCTGGGGTGGTTTTAACGGCCTCCAGATCGCCGCCCTTCAGCCGCCCGAGCTGTATGCGGTGCTGACGGTGTGCTCCACGGATGATCGCTATGCCGACGATGTGCATTACATGGGCGGTTGCATGCTCAGCGACAATGTTTCCTGGGCTGGGGTCATGTTCGCCCACAACAGCTGCCCACCGGATCCGCGCCTCTTCGGGGATGGCTGGCGCGATGACTGGTTCCAGCGTCTGCGGGGCAGTGGGCTCTGGCTGGAGACCTGGAGCAGTCACCAGACGCGCGATGACTTCTGGCGCCACGGGTCCGTGTGCGAGGATTTCAGCGCTATCCGCTGTCCGGTCTATGCGGTGAGCGGCTGGGCCGACGGCTATTCCAACAGCGTCTTCCGCCTGATGCAGCATCTGGATGTGCCCCGCAAGGGCCTTGTGGGTCCCTGGAGCCATAAGTACCCGCACCTGGGTCAGCCCGGTCCCGCCATTGGCTTCCTCCAGGACACGCTGCGCTGGTGGGATCACTGGCTCAAGGATGAGGCGACCGGCATCATGGATGAGCCGCAGGTCAGGGTGTGGATGCAGGACAGTATCCGGCCCGCGACCCGTTACGTGGAGCGTCCCGGGCGCTGGATCGCCGAGAGCGAGTGGCCAAGCCCGCGTATCGAAAGCCGCGAGCTCCGCCTGACCCGCAACGGTCTGGAGCACGACGGCACGGCAGGCACCAGTGAACCACTTCTGTGCCAGTCGCCGCTGCGCACCGGCCTGAGTGCCGGCAAGTGGTGTTCCTATTCCGCAGGGCCGGACATGCCGGGGGACCAGCGCGAGACGGATGGGGATTCCCTGTGCTTTGATACGGAGCCGTTGTCGGAAGCGGTTGAGATCTTTGGCCCGCCGGTGGTGGAGCTGGTTCTGGCCAGTGACCAGCCTGAGGCCCAGGTCGCGGTTCGGCTGTGTGACGTGGCCCCGGACGGTGCCTCAACCCGGGTAACCTACGGGGTTCTGAACCTCAGCCACCGGGACAGCCACGCCGAGCCGGCGTCCCTGGTGCCCGGTGAGACCTATCGCGTGCGCATTCAGCTCAATGACATTGCCCAGAATTTCCCGGCGGGCCATCGTATTCGCGTCAGTGTAAGCTCAAATTACTGGCCCCTGATCTGGCCGTCCCCGGACGCTACAGCACTGACCCTCTGGTCGGAGGTCAGCACCCTGACACTGCCGGTACGCCCGCCCAGTGAGACTGATCGGCAACTCCCCGAGTTTGCGCCGCCCGAGGGCGCCCCCCACGTAGTAATGACCGAAATCGAGGCCGAGGCCACCAACTGGTCACTGCATTACGATTTTGATGCCAACGCCCATACGCTGGAGGTCGATGATTCCGAGGGGATATTCCACATCGATGCCACCGGTACGGATGTCCAGAAGAGTGGTTACGAGCGCTACCGGATCGAGGGCGACGATGTTAATTCGGCCCAGGCTGAGACGTTCTGGCGCATGGGTTTTTTCCGCGATGACTGGCGAGTGAACACCGAAACCTGGACGCGTATGAGTTGCACCCCCGAGGCGTTCCGGATTGAGGCCACGCTCAGGGCGTATGAGCACGGGGAGCTGGTCTATGAGCATGACTGGGATCGGTTGATTCCACGCCGGAACCTCTAGGAGCCGGGCGTCCGGGACCCCCTGTAAGCAGAAAGAGATGACCTGTTATGACGGACCATTGCGAATACATAGATGCCACCCGGGTTCGGCGGCGGCTGGTGGACCTGATCCGGATCCCGTCGGTGACCGGGCAGGAGGATGCGGTGATCGCCCGGCTTGCCGAGTGGCTCAATGAGCTCGGTGTGGAGGTGGACCACTGGAACGAGGGTATTGCGGATGTCCTCACGGATCCCAATTACCCGGGCCATGAGGTGGAGCGTGCCTGGCTGCCGGTTGTGGTTGGCGTGGTGCGGGGGCGCAAGCCGGGTCCCACGGTGGTTCTGACCGGGCACCTGGACGTTGTTCCACCGGGCGATATCAACCAGTGGACGATGGATCCGTATTCAGGGTATATGGACGGCGATACCGTCTATGGACGTGGCGCCAGTGACATGAAATCCGGCGTAGTGTCGGCTCTGGAAGCCTTCGAGGCCTTTGCCCTGGGCCCACGGGATTTCGCCGGCCGGGTTGTATTCGTGGGCGTGCCGGCGGAAGAGGACAGCGGCCTCGGCACGCTCGCAGCCATCCGCAGGGGCTGGCATCCGGATGCCGTGGTTGTACCGGAACCCACCCTGGATGACGAGGGGTCCCCCAAGCTGGTGGTTGCCCATGCCGGCGCCATGTCGTTCTTCCTGGAAGTGATGGGACTGGCGGCCCACGCCAGCCGTCGGCATCTGGGGGAGAGCGCTCTGGATCATTACCTGGCGATCCACAGGGCCCTGCGCGAGGACGAAAAACGCATTAATGACGCCGAGGACCACCCGCTGATGCGGGCCCTGCACCTGCCGTACGCCACCAACGTGGGGCTGATCAACGGCGGTAACTGGTCGTCCAGCGTCATGGACCGGCTGACGGCGGAGATCCGCGTCGGGGTGACGCTCGACGAAACCGTGGAGCAGGCCAAGGCGCGGGTTCAGCGGGTGATTGCCGAGGCCTGCGCGGGCGATCCCTGGCTGGAACAGAATCCGCCCCAGGCGCGGCTCATGGCGTCCGGTTTCGGCTCCGCGCATACCCCCATGGAGCATCCACTGGTCACCACAATGGCGGATGCGGCGGCCTCGGTTTTCGGGCGTCCGGCGCGCATCACGGGAGCGCCCTATGGTTGCGACATGTCCGCCTGGGTGCGGCTGACCGGGGCTTCCACCGTCGTCTATGGGCCCGGCGATATCGACTGGGCCCATTCCGCGGACGAACGGGTGTCCCTGGAGGCCACGGAGAAGGTGGCGCACGTGCTCGTCCAGGCGACGGAGAAGCTGCTGACCTTCAGGCCCGAGGAACTGCGCCTGCAGGATTATGGAGAAGGCGTGACTGGAGGAGGGTGATGGCTTTAACCCCTTGCCAATGGCGCCAGCGCAATCCAACCCCTATTATGCAGATAGTTGCAACAATCATGTGCAACATGACCCCGAAATCCGGGCTATAAGGAAAACAACCGCATTGAAAACCGTTACGTCCTTTCCCCACGCGACCAGGCACCTTGAACACGTATGGATCCCGATGTCCGATGGTACCCGCCTGGCGGCGCGCATCTGGATGCCGGAGGATGCCGAGACCAGTCCGGTGCCGGCGATCCTCGAATACATTCCCTATCGCAAGCGGGACAATACCCGTTCCAGGGACGCGCTGAACCATCCCTATTTCGCCGGGCACGGCTATGCCAGCATCCGGGTGGATATACGCGGCAGCGGTGACTCCGAAGGTGTCCTGCAGGATGAATACCTGCAGCGGGAACTGGATGACGGGGTGGAAATCATCCGCTGGATCGCGCAGCAGGACTGGTGCAGCGGTTCAGTAGGAATGATCGGCATTTCCTGGGGTGGTTTCAACGGCCTGCAGATCGCCGCCCTGAGACCGCCCGAACTCAAGGCCGTCATCAGTGTCTGCTCCACCGATGACCGTTACGCGGACGACGTCCACTACATGGGCGGCTGCATGCTGACGGACAACCTTTCCTGGGCGTCAACAATGTTCGCCTACACCAGCCTTCCGCCGGATCCCGAACTGGTGGGGGAGAAGTGGCGCGATATGTGGCGGGACCGGCTGGAGCACAGTGGCCTCTGGCTGGAAAACTGGCTTGAGCATCAGCGCCGGGACGACTTCTGGCGTCATGGCTCCATCTGCGAGGATTTCCCGGCGGTGCAGTGCCCGGTGATGGCGGTCAGTGGCTGGGCCGATGGCTATTCCAACAGCGTATTCCGGCTGCTGAGCAATCTCGATGTGCCCACCAAGGGGCTGATCGGACCCTGGAGCCACATGTACCCGCACATGGGTAAGCCTGGGCCCGCCATCGGGTTCCTGCAGGAGTCCGTGCGCTGGTGGGATCACTGGCTCAAGGGAAAGGACACGGGCATCATGGATGAGCCGGATTTCCGCGTCTGGATGCAGGACAGCGTCCCCCCTGCGACGGAGTACACGCGGCGGCCGGGGCGCTGGATTGCGGAGCCGGGTTGGCCGTCGTCCAATGTCCATGAAACCGTCTATGGTCTGAGTGAGGGCCATCTGGTTGATCCTGAAACGCCGGTCAGTGACACGCCCTTATGGATCCAGTCGCCCCTGAGCCTGGGCCTGTTCGCGGGCAAGTGGTGCTCCTACAGCGCCACGCCGGACCTGCCCCATGACCAGCGCGAGGAAGACGGCGGTGCACTGGTGTTCGACACCGAGCCCCTGAGCGAACCCCTGGAGATCATGGGCGCGCCGGTCATCGAGCTGGAGCTGGAGGCGAACAAGCCCCAGGCAATGATCTGTGTCCGCCTCTCGGACCTGGCGCCGGACAACAAGGCCACCCGCAGCACCTACGGCATGCTCAATCTCAGCCACCGGCACAGTCACGGCGAGCCCAGCCCCCTGGTGCCCGGCGAACGCTATCGTGTGGCGGTGCAACTGAATG
This sequence comes from Halovibrio salipaludis, assembly GCF_002286965.1. Taxonomy (GTDB): domain Bacteria; phylum Pseudomonadota; class Gammaproteobacteria; order Pseudomonadales; family Oleiphilaceae; genus Halospina; species Halospina salipaludis. Next base: position 236,663 of record NZ_NSKD01000002.1, read on the forward strand.
GTATCGCCCAGCGTTTTCCCGCAGGGCACCGTCTGCGGATCTCGGTCTCCACCTCCTACTGGCCGCTCGCCTGGCCGGCGCCGGAGGTCGCCTGCCTGACCGTGCACCCGCGTGGCAGCCGCCTTCGTTTGCCGGTGCGACCACCGCGCGAGTCGGATGAGCAACTGCCGGCCTTCGGGGAGCCGGAGTCGGCACCAGCGATAGCCACCCCGGCCATTGAGGCGCCGGAACAGAACTGGCGAGTGATACGCGATCTCTCCCGGGACGAATCCACGCTGGAAGTGATCAAGAACGACGGCACTTTCAGGATCGAGGAGATCGACCTCACCCTGTGGAGCGATACGCGCGAGTGGTATAGCCATGTGGGTGAGGATTTTGAGTCCATGCGTGGCGAGACTTATTGTGTCAGCGGAATGGCCCGTGGCGACTGGTCCGTGGAGGTCACAACCCGCACCGTGCTCACCGCAAGCCGTACCCATTTCCACGTTTATGCGGAAATGGACGCCTATGAGGGGGATGAGCGTGTGGTGGCAAAAAACTGGAACAGCTATGTGCCACGTGACCATAACTGAATTTTGGCTGGGTCCACTATCGACAGTGCTGGGAATACACGCTTGGCCCCTGTTCGGAATCCAGATGAGGGAAGGAAACTATGATCTATCGTCACGTTAATGAGCTTGCTGATACCAACCGGGTTGTATCAGGACCCAACTATTCAAGCCGGCGCCTGATCCGCCGCGATGACCGTATGGGTTATTCGCTGCATGACACCATCATGCAGGCCGGAACCGAGAATCGTTTCTGGCACAGGCACCACATGGAAACCGTCTACTGCATCCGCGGCGAGGGCGAGGTGGAAACCATCCGGGATGGTACCCGCCACCCCCTCAATCCCGGGGCTGTGTACGCGCTCAGCCAGAACGAGGAGTACGTTGTACGGGCGCATACCGAGCTGCAGCTGCTGTGCGTGTACTACCCGGCGCTTGCGGGGCACGAGATTGAAGATGAGAACGGCTCGTTCAACCTGTTTGCCGAGGAAACGATCTTTGTTATCGGGCTGAACGACTTCAACCGGGAAATGCTGGCCACCATCGACATGGCCGACCACTACAACTTCGTGCCACTGCTCAACTCGCGGCAGATCCTGGAGCAGCAGAAATACGAGATCCAGGACATCATCCAGCAGGCCAAGAAACAGATCCGCGAACACAAAGGGGCAGTGGACGGCGTTATCCACTACATTGATTTCCCCGTAAGTACCATTGTGCCTATTATCTGTGACGCCTTTGACCTGGCGTCGGCAAGCCTGGAATCCGTGCTGAAATGCGAGCACAAATACTGGAGCCGGATTGAACAGCGCGCGGTTGTTCCGGATAACATCCCGACGTTCACCGCCTTCAATCCGTTTGACGAGCAGGCCCTGGACAGGGTGCTTGAAGTCATGGACTTTCCGTTCTGGATCAAGCCGGTGAAATCCTTCTCCTCCTACCTCGGGTTCCGGATTGACGAGGCCAGCCAGTTCCACGAGGCCATGAAGGAAGTGCGGGACAACATCGGCCGTTTCTCCGGCCCCTTCAACTACCTGCTCGACATGGTCACCATGCCGCCGGAATTCGATGAGATCGGCGGTGAGTACTGCATCGCCGAGAGCATCATCGGCGGCATGCAGTGCACCCAGGAAGGTTTCTCCTGCAAGGGGGAAGTGGAGGTGTACGGCACCGTGGACTCCTTCCGCGAGGCCAACCTGACCACGTTCTCCAGTTACCAGTACCCGACCATTCTCCCGGACGAGGTGCAGGAGCGGATGACCGAGATCACCCAGAAGGTGGTCAGGCACATCGGCTACGACAATGCGCCGTTCAACATCGAATATTTCTGGGACCGGGAAAAGGACCAGATCTGGCTGCTGGAAATCAATACCCGCATCTCAGAGTCCCACTGCCGGCTTTTCCAGAAGGTGGATGGCCGTTCCCACCATCAGGTGGCCGTGGAACTGGCGGCCGGGCGCCGGCCGACTTTCCCGCACCGTCAGGGCAAGTTCGAGGTCTCGGGCAAGTTCTTCCTGCGTGAGTGGGAGGATGCCTATGTGGCGCAGGTTCCCAGCGAGGAGACGGTCCGCCGGATCGAACAGGAGATCATCCCGGACTCCACCATCCAGGTCGTCGCCGAGCCCGGCCAACGCCTGTCAGACCTGATGGACCAGGACAGTTACAGTTACCGGGTGGCGCTGTTGTTCCTTGGGGGTTCTTCCAAGCAGGACCTTGAGAAGAAGCGCCGCCAGTGCGAGGAGCTGCTGTACCAGGAGTTCGTGTTCGAGCGTTAGCCCCACCGGCTCTGCCCGTTCACGTTCATCCGCCCCGGGAACTCACTTTTCCTTCCCGGGGCGGATTGTTTCTCCATGGCTGAGGACACGGAACGCCGCCTCCGGGATGCCTGCTCGTTCCCGCGCCTCGGCGAGCTTCTTCGGAGGTTCGTCGAGGCGTTCATCGGTCAGCCCCTCGAAGGTGCCCCAGTGGATGGCGATGGCCCGGCGGGCGCCGACATCCTTCATGGCCTGTACGGATTCCTCCGGGTTCACGTGGTTGCTCTTCATGAACCAGCGCGGCTCGTAGGCGCCGATGGGCAGGGCGGCCAGGTCGTAGCCGTCCGTCCGGGCGCCAATGTCTTTCAGATCTTTTGAATAGCCGAAGTCCCCGCCGAACAGGAAATCGAAATCCGGGTGTTCCACCGCCCAGGCCCCCCACAGCATCTCGTTCTCGTCCCAGGGGGTGCGCGAGCTCCAGTGCTGGACCGGCAGGAAGCGGAGGGTGACACCCCGGAAGTCATGGGTCTGCCACCAGTCCATGGGGGTCAGGTGGGACTCGTCGCCGTCTGTGACGTTGTCGAGGAACCACTGGTCCATGCCCAGCGGGAGAAAGAATCGCGGCGGCCCGCCGTCCTGCTGATAGAGCGCCGTTACGGATGCCAAATCCAGGTGGTCGTAATGGGCGTGGGAGATCACCACAGCGTCAATGTGTGGCAGGTTTTCCAGTGCCACCCCGGGTGGTTGATGCCGGGGTGGACCGGCGAAGGAGAGTGGGGATGCTCGGGTGGAGAACTGGGGATCGGTGAGAATGTTCAACCCGCCCACCTGCAGAAGGACGGTCGCGTGGCCGATCCAGGTCACGGCCACCTCATCGTCGTTGTTCTGGATGAACGCCAGATCCGGCTCAATGCCCTTGATGGGCTCGGTCGGCGGTTTGGGGAGGTCGTTCCACCAGCGATTCCACTGCCAGCGCAGGAAATCGCCACCCCCGGGCTTCTCCGGGTTGTAGTTGTTGGTGAAGCCCGATTGGGTGTGGTGCGGTTTATCCGGATCGTAGTACGGGTTCACGTTGCTGCATCCCATGCTCAGGGCCATCAGCCCAACCAGTGCCAGCGCGGGTTGTCGCAGCATGCCGTCAGCGTCCTTCCGGTTCAATGGCTGCCGGGTACTATCGCACATCCGTAACGCCGGCAATAGCGCCGCTCAGCCCAACGGTTGTAGGCGCCTTCGGCCAGTGTCCGGATGCCAGGAATGAGCATCAACCGGAAGAGGAAGCCGAAAGGCGTATGACGCCAGGTCTGGACCGTTGCCTGGAGTCCTGTCCGGTAGATGCCCTCGTCATCGAGCAGATGCAGCCGCTGAAGCAGGTGTTCATGGGGAATACCGGGCCAGACCTCCGAATCCTGCAGGCCGTGGACATCGATAAGCCGCAGGTGGTCATCGCCAATGCGCCGCAGCAGACGGATCTCCTTCATGCAGAGCGGGCACTGGCCATCGTAGAAGAGTGTATCCATGCAGTTTTCCATGCAGACAGTGGGAGTGCCGTGATATACGGTCAAAGGGAGCGTACGGACCAGCAGGGGTCCATAAAGAGGTTTCAAGCGTAATCAGGACAGATTCGCTAAAGCGTGGATGGCTGGCTGGGATTTTTATGCAGAGCATCGAAACGGTCTGGGGCGACATACTGGAGGCGAGAGCCAGGGGGCAGAGTCTGCCCGTTCCCGCAACCGATACGGAACCATCTCCGGTAGAGCAGCTGCTGCGCGTGTTCCGGCCCCTGTGTCCCGGAGAAAACGGCTGGGTTATCGGGCAGCTGGGGCAGAGCCTGGATGGCCGTATTGCCACGGCTTCGGGCGCATCCCGTTACATTAACGGGGATGATGGGCTGACCCATCTGCACCGGCTGCGGGCGATCGCCGATGCCGTGGTGGTGGGTGCTGGTACGGCACTTGAGGATAATCCCCGTCTTACGGTCAGGCGTGTGGCCGGACATCAGCCAGTGCGCGTGGTGGTGGACCGCAGGGACCGCCTGCCCGGGGACCACCACCTGCTCACGGATGGAGATGCACCCACCCTCCACCTGGTGGCCGGGGATGCCACTCCGGAGTGTGATCGGCCCTGCCCGGAAACCGGGGTCACCCGCGTGCCCTGCCTGGATCCGGAAAGTGAGACCATTGATCCGGACCGGGTTCTGGCAGTGCTGGCGTGTTTCGGCCTTGGGCGTGTCTTCGTGGAAGGCGGCGGTCGCACGGTTTCAGCGTTCCTGACAGCCGGCCGGCTTGACCGGCTGCATGTGATGGTCGCCCCCATGATTATAGGTAGCGGCTATCCCGCCTTTACGCTGCCTGAAGTAGACCGTCTGTCTGATGCCATATGGCCTGAGGCCCAGGTGGTGAATCTGGGCAGTGACGTGTTGTTTGACCTTGATCTCAGGCGCTCCGGCGGCTCCCTCCGGGCACAGGAATAAGGCCCGGCAGGCTGCCCAGAAGGATGACCACCCCGTAGGCAATGCTGAGTGCCACCCCCTCGTTGGCGGGCAAGCCTGCCAGAGGCCACAGGGCGGCGGCAACGCCCTCGCGAACCCCCCATCCGGCAATACTCACAGGCAGTACCATACTGAGCAACAGGCAGGCGTGAAGAGCAAGTTTTTCCAGTGTGAGCGGTTGCGTGGCGATACCGGCATCCAGCAGTGCCAGGGTCGCGAAATAGGTGGCCACTACCGCCAGGGAGAGGGCCAGCTGGATGACCGGCGATGGCCAGCGAAGGAGGGCGGTATGAACATCCGCGCGGAGCAGGGCGCTGTAATCCCGGACCCTGGGCAGACGCCCTGCGGCGATCGCCAGCAACAGCACAAGGGCAGCGCCCCATAGCCATTGCCCGCTGAGTTGCGGGCCAGGGAGGGCGAAAGGCGGGGTAATGAGCAGGAGCGCTGTAATGGTGAGCACAAGGGCCAGCTGACCGGAGAAGCGCTCAATCATCACACTGTGGGCAGCCGCGCTGGTGCGTGCTTCCGGATGCCGGGCGCGCCAGGCGCGTTCCACATCCCCGACCACCCCGCCCGGCATGATCTGGTTGACCAGCGTTGCCCGGTAATAGGCGACAACGCTTTCCCTGGAACCCAGTGGAAGGCCCAGACGATAGGCTGTGTAACGCCAGCGCAGGGCGGAAAGCACCACCTGGGGTATTGAAAGGGCAAGGGCGGCAACCAGGCTCCAGGCGGGCAGGCGCTGCAGAACCGTAACCACCTCCGCGGGTTGGATGGTCATCGCCACCACCCCCAGCAATGCCAGGCTTACCAGCAGTCGACCGTAACGCTTCACGGTTGCCGCGCTTCTGAGGGTGGAAGCGCAAGCAGGTCCAGGTGATCCACCCGAATCCGCAGCTGCCCGCTCCGCGCCTGGGCATTGCGCTGGGCCTGCCATCGGTCAATGGCGGATTGGTCCCCGGGCGCCTGTTCACGGGCAGCCTGGCACCATCCCGCCATGAGCGCCTGCTGGAGGTGGGAGTCACGGTGATCCAGCTCCCAGGGGCTGGGATCGGTTAGGACCTCAAAGCCATGTGCTGTCAGGGCTTCGGACAGGATCCTGGTGGCGTCAGGGCCGGTAGCGCTGCCGGTGCCCTTGTCACGGTGCTGGTGCTCATTGACGGTCTTTCGAAGCCATTGATCTTCTGAATCAGAAGGTTGCAGCTCAAAGTTGCCGCAGTAGTTGAGGGCCATCAGGAGGGGCGCATGGCGGTGGGCGGCAGTCGCCGCCAGGGCCTCGAGCCACTCGCGGCTCATCAGGTCGAGCAGGGCTGAGGCGGTGATCAGGTCCACTTTCTCAGGAATGACCTCATTCAGGTTCGTCGCAGTAACCTGCTTCTGCCACCAATGGGTGGTTGAGCCATTGCCCATTTGGGGCTGGTGGATCGTGGGGGCCAGCGCGGGATCCGGTTCCACCATCAACCACTGCTGGGGATCAGGGAGTCGGGGAGTCAGGTACCGCTGGTTGGATCCGGTACCGGCGCCGAGATCGCAGATTGCGAGGGGCGTCTGGGGTGTCGCGATTCGATCCCGGAGTCTGGTGGTTAACCGCTCACTGCGGGCTTTTTGGTCGGCCCGCTCACGCAGCCCAAGCCAGCCGGCCTCAAAGACGGCGCTGCCTTGTTCCGGACGGCAGGTTTTCAGGGCGCCCTCGAATTCCCGGGCAGTCATGGACCAGGTCCGGAGACTGCGGGCTGACCCACAGGCTGCACGGGCCTGGCTGTGAAGCTGATCCGGGTGGTTAAGCCAGGCGTGGATATGGTCTTTTAGTGCCGTATGATCGCCGGCTGGATGCAGGCGTACGCCGGGACGATCGGCGGTTTCGGCAAGGGCGCCGCCGTCAGAGCTCAACACTGGAAGCCCGGCCGCAAGCGCTTCATCGATCACCATGCCATAGCCTTCGTAACGCGCGGGCAGTATGAAACCGTGGGCGTGGTTCCACAGGGGGATCAGGTTCTCGCCCTCCAGCTCCCCGGTGAGTGTGACCTGATCCGTGAGGCCGTACTGGGCCAGCATCCCGCGAAGGCGGGCAGTGAAGTCGGGGTTCCGTGTGGTGCTTCCCGCCAGGGTCAGGTGCCAGTGTTCACCGGCGAATGGGGCAAGGGCGGCAGCAAGAATGTCCTGCCCCTTACGCGGTGCCAGGTGGGCTACGCAGAGCAGTTCAAGCGTGGTCCCCCGGTCGCGGGGCTTGTGGGGCTCCGGCAACTGCGCCATGGCAACGCCTGGGGGCGCGACCGTCACGCTGGCTTCCTGGACACCGTACGCTGCCAGTTCGCGGGCCGTGCTCTGGCTCGTGGTGACGACGGAGGCCATGCTTGCAAGTGCGCGCCGCTCGCTGTCGAACAGGTGAGCCCGGGTCTCGTCGGGCAGCCCTGTCTCCAGGGCCAGGGGGTGATGGATGAGCGCCGTCAGGCGGAGCCGCTGCGAATGGGGCTCAACCGCTTCCGGAACGCCACCGAGCGCCAGTCCATCAATGACCACGCTGGCCCCGTCGGGCAGGCGCCGAAGGCACTGCTCCATGGCCTTGCGGGCTCGGTCGTCGGCTATCGGGAACCGGCCGGACAGGCCCTCGATCCGCACGGACCAGCCGCCTGCCTCCAGGGCCGCTGCCAGCTCCCGCACATAAGCGTAGCCGCCTGTGTGCTGACCGGGGTCGCCGGGGACAATGAACGTCAGGTCGTGGTCAGAGGTCGCCACGGTAGCTGGCCCAGGCGATGTGCGATTCGCTGAGGGTGATCGCCAGGCCACTGATGCCGTGGGCGGATTCACCCAGGCGGCCGGCCTTGATGGCGTCGGCCATCCGCTGGAACACCATGCCCGCCATGAATTCGGTGGTGGTGTTGCGGCCCTTGAGATCCGGGTGGTCGTCCAGGTTGCGCATGTTGAACTCACCCAGAACCTCGCCGAGCACCTGGGTTGCCAGGCCAATGTCCACAACCAGATCATTGTCATCGAGCCGCGGCCTCTCAAAGGTGGCATCCACCACGTAGGTTGCGCCGTGCAGGGCCTGGGCCGGGCCGAATGCCTCCCCGCTGAAACTGTGGGCGATCATCATGTGCTGTCTGACGGTCAACTGATACATGGCATCCTCGGGGTCAGTGGTTTTCCGGGTAGCGCACCCGGTGGCACAGGGCCGTGCTGCCATCACGGCAGAGCGCTGTCATGGTCTCGGGCAGCGCCTCGAAGTCGCTTTCACCATCAATGAGTACGTCCAGCTCCGGACTTGCGAGCAGTGACAGCGCCAGTTCCAGGCGGTCCCGGTGGGTCCACGCGGGGCGGCGTTCCGGGCTGACGCGGCCAACCTGGCTGGCCCTGAGAGTCAGGCGGCGGGAATGGAAGGCGCCCCCGAGCGTGACACTGACCGGCTGGTCGCCGTACCAGCTCATCTCGACGATCCGGCCCTCGGTGCCCGCAAGGGCGATGGCGTGGTCGAGGCCTGCCGGATTGCCGCTGGCATGGATCACCAGGTCATGGTCATCACTCTGGAGATCCGGATCAAAGCGTACGCCCAGTTCCGAGAGGATGCCGTGGCGGGAAGGTTCTGTATCCACGGCTGTTACCCGCGCACCCGGCAGGCGCTGGCAGAGCCAGGCCATGAGGGCCCCCACGACACCACAGCCAACCACCGCGATGCGCTCCCCAACCGCGGCCTGTGCGTCCCAGACACCGTTGATGGCTGTTTCCATGTTGGCAGCAAGGATGGCGCGCTCTGCCGGCACATTGTCGGGTACCGGTACAACCGCGGAAGCGGGTACCCGGAACCGCGTCTGGTGGGGGAACAGGCTGAAAACAGTACGGCCCTGCAGTTCGGCGGGCCCCTGAACCACACGGCCAACGTTGCTGTAGCCATGGCGTACGGGCCACGGGAAATCACCCGCCTGGAAGGGCGCCCGCATGCGCTCATGCTCGGAGCGGGGAATGCGGCCATTGAACACCAGCGACTCCGTGCCACGGCTGATGCCGGTGTACAGGGTGGCGACCTCCACCGTTGGCTCGCTGTCAGGGGCGTCCAGGTCCGGGTTGGTGGGCTGGATCTCCCCATGGGCTGGGCCAGTGATCCAGAATGAGCGTACTCTTGGGGTGTGATCAGCGGTCATGATGGGCGCCTTGGGATTGGTTCGGGACCATTATTGACCCTGCCGGGGGTCACGACAAAGGGGAAGAAATGGCCAGTGAGAAAATTCCGGATCGAACCGGTGCCAGTCGGGAACTGCTGCTGACGGCGTTGCCCTTCACTGTGGTTACGGGCGGGATCTGGTGGTGGATGGGCATGCCGCTGGTTTCTCTCGCCCTGCCATTGGCGGGGTACGCCCTGCTTGCCTGGCTGGTCGTGGCGGGCGTCCCAGGGCAGCAGGGGATCGGTCCTGCCAACAGGGTGACTTTCTACCGGGCGCTGGGTGTGGTCATTCTCGCCGGCATTCTGCTTGAACCGCAGCTTCTGGCCGTCGCCCAGTGGGCCTGGGTTATGCTGGCGCTGGCAGTCCTCATTCTGGATGGTCTCGACGGCTACCTGGCGCGCCGTTTCAGCGTGAGTACGTATTTCGGGGCACGTTTTGACATGGAAGTGGACGCGGCTCTGATCCTGACGCTCAGCCTGGCGGTCTGGGGGCTCGGCATCACCGGGCCCTGGGTTATGCTGCTGGGGCTGATGCGCTACCTCTTTGTGGCCGCCGGCTGGATCTGGCCCTGGGTCAATTGCCCCTTGCCCGAAAGCTTCCGGCGTAAGACCATCTGTGTATGGCAGATTGCCAGCCTGGTGATCGTCCTGGTGCCGATCACGCCGTCCTGGCTTGCGGTCTGGATACTGGCGCCGGCACTGATGCTGCTGGCGTACTCATTCACCGTGGATCTGGCCTGGCTCTACCGGGCGGGAGGACAGCATGAAACGCAAAGGCATGGCACTGAAACGTAACGCACTTGTTGCGGGCATCCTTACAGGGGGACTTGTGACCGGCGGCAATGCGGTTGCGGAGCCTCAACAATACACCATCGACGATGAACACTTCACCATGACCTTCAAGGTCATGCACATCGGCTATGCCCGGGTGATCGGGATGTTCCGCGATGTGGAGGGGCAGTTTGTCTATGACCCGGAGACACAGACTGTCAGCGACGGCGAAGTCGTCTTTCAGGCGGAGAGCGTGTTTACCAATCATAAGGAACGGGACGAGCACCTGCGGGGCGAGGACTTCCTGAATGTTTCCGAGCACCCGGAGATCCGCTTTGAGGTCACGGGTTTTGAGATGACCGGGGAATCCACCGGGAAACTGACCGGGGATCTGTCGATGCTGGGCGAGACCAACCCGGTCACGCTTGATGTGGTCCTGAACAAGGCCGCAGAGTACCCCATCGGACACGGTGACTATACGCTGGGGCTGTCGGCGCACGCTGTGATTGAGCGCAGTGACTGGGGGATGACCTATGGGGTTGCGGATGACCTGGTAGGGGATGAAGTGCGGCTGCAGTTTGAGTTCGAGGCCAACCGCGACGATGGCGGCTGGTTCTGAGGGCCGCGCCGGGCGGCCCTGGATCCTGTCAGGCAACTCTCACCAGATGGTCACCCCCGGAAGACTGGGCGACCTGTTCCGCGACACGGTTGAACACGTGGTAGGCCTCGGGAGCATGGGTATCCAGCGCGGTGCCGACGTATCCGAAGTCATCCCCGATGGGCTGCCCCGAGGCGATGACCCGGAAGTCCACCCGCGTCTCGGGAGTTCCCGCCTTCAGTGGGACCTCCACCCACAGGTGAACCCGTTTCTCGGCGGGGATATACTCGGTACGCACAACCCGGAAGCCGTCGGTCAGTGTCAGAGAGGTATCGTTGCCTGAGGCATCGAGGCGGTACTTGAGGATGGTTTTCATGGCCGGTCTCCTCTGTTGGTGACAGCCACAGTATCGGTTCCTTGACGAATCGAATAAATAAGGTTTTGTGAGTTTCTGCAACTAAAAAATCTGATAGTCAGCGTCCGGAGCAGATTGCCTGTATCCCGGGATGGCGCATGCCCTCCACGCCATAGAGGGCGTAGATCTGGTCGCGGACTGCTTCAATGCTGGCAATCTCCTCGACCTGGTACTGGCGACAGACTTCCTCACGGATCACCGTTGGTGCCGCGAAGACACCAAGCCCCGCACGACCGAACACCTTGATCAGGGCGCTGTCGTCAATTTCCGCGGCCTCGTTCAAACAGATGCCCCGGTCCCGGAACCACTGCATCAGCTGCTGGTAATAGGGCGCTTCCAGGGCGCTGGCAAGAAAGGGAACCCCATCCAGGCTGTCCGGAAATCCCGGGGCCAGACGCTGCGCCAGTGCTGGTTCCGCGAACAGGCTGATGGCGGATTGGCTGAGAGGATTCAGATACCATCGGAAATCCTCGTCGCCTGCCGGCGGCCTGTCGGTGATCACCACGTCCAACTCGTGGCGTGCGAGGGCGCTGGTGAGGTCCTCCGGGGTTCCGGTGCGGCATCTGAGCGTGATGGGTGTGGGGGTTTCCAGCGCAGGAGCGATAACCCGGTAGGCAAACAGCTTGTGGATTGAGGCCACAATGCCAACCCGCAGCTTACGGGCCGGTGCCGCCTGCGCGTCGTCAAGCCATGCCTCCAGTTCCTCCGCAGTGCGGAACATCGGGTCAGCATACTGGAAGACCCTGTGCCCGGTGTCCGTCATGACCAGACGGCGGCCCCGGCGCTCAAACAGGCGGGTTCCAAGGTCCGCCTCGAACGTGCTTATCTGACTGCTGAGTGTCTGTGGTGCGAGATCCAGCGCTTCCGCTGCGCGGGCGATCGAGCCCTCCCGGGCCACGACCCAGAAATGGTGCAGATGCCGATAATTCAACCGTCGGCTCACGTCCGATCCTCTTTCAGGTTGGCAGGATACCGGTCCCCTTATACAGTTAGACGGTCCCGATTTGAAAGGTCGTCTTTTGATTCCGATCATCCATCACCCATGCTACAGCTTCCCGTTCCCGGGGTCGCATCGGTTTCCCATGAGCAAGTTCGGCCTGCTCATGGACCATCTCAATGAAGCCGGGATCGCCTGTTCCGGGAACCGTTTCAGACCGGGGCGGTGCCGGCAGGAGTGGCTGCATGCAGTGCACAGTCCGGATTACATTGAACGGTTCCGTAACAATGGCCTGACTTCCCGGGAACTCAAGCGTGTGAACCTGCCCTGGAGCGAAGGGCTGGTGCGGCGAACCCTTACCTCACCGGCGGGCACGGTCCTGGCAGCGCAGCTGGCACTGCATTACGGCGTTGCCTGCCATCAGGCAGGGGGGACCCATCACGCCCAGTATGACGTCGCGGCTGGGTTCTGCATTATCAATGACCTGGCTGTGACATCCCATGTGCTGCTTGAACGGAATCGGTTGGAGCGGATCCTGATCTTCGATTGCGACGTGCATCAGGGCGATGGCACTGCCCGCCTGTTGGCGGATGAGCCCCGAGCCATCACCTGTTCCATCCACTGTGGTCGCAACTTCCCCTTCACCAAGGCCCTGAGCGACGTGGATGTAGCCCTGCCGGACGGGCTGGAGGACGATGACTACCTGAACGAGGTATCCAACTGCCTGCACGCACAGCTGGACCGGTGGCAGCCCGACCTGGTGCTGTACGCCGCAGGGGTGGACATCTATGCCGGAGACCCGTTGGGGCGTCTGGGTGTCAGCCTTGAAGGCATCCGCCAGCGGGAGGCGCTGGTACTGGAAACCCTGAAACAGCGCGGCACCCCAGTGGCCACCGTGATCGCCGGCGGCTACGACGACGATCGCCAGGCGCTCGCACGGCGCCACGCCATGGTCACGGAGGAGGCGGCCCGGCTCTACGCTTCCTGAGGTTCGAGAAGCCAGGCCCTGAGGTTGGTGAGGATCCGGTCGGCAATCCGGTGTGCCCGATCCGCATAGGGTCCGTCGAAGCGCTCATTCAGGGTTGCATGGAAGTGGTCGCCCCAGCGCTCGAAGTGTTCGGGTTCCAGCGGCTGCTTCGCGTGAACAGCCTCATGTTTGGCAACCATGTTCCGCGTGTACGCCCCGCGCTCGCCCAGCAGCATCTTGCGCCAGTAGGCTTCGATGGTCGGCAGGTGATGATCCAGATCGATGCCCGCGGTTTCCAGGAAGACGGGTGCCATGACGGGGTCCTGAAGCAGGCGCCCATAGAACGCGTGAACAAACTGGTGGATGGCTTCCGGGGTGTCGAGATCCATGTAACCGGGGTTTGTGATGGACTATGCCTGAATCATCCACACCAGCTGGTCTCCCTGCAATGGCGAGAGGCTATCCAGGCAAGAGCCTTCCCGTATTGGGTTCTTTTATATTATTATAATCTAATATAAAAAAGTCATAGAAACCGACAGGGTACTCTTGATGGACACAGCAAGTCTTCTCAATGGTGTGGCCGGAGGCGTTCTCATCGGCGCCTCCGCCGTTTTTCTCATGGGGATGATGGGCCGGATCGCCGGGATCAGTGGCATCGTTTCCGGAATGCTCTACGAGCCCGTAAGCAGTGAACGCCTCTGGAAGGGGGCCTTTGTGCTGGGACTGGTGCTTGGGCCGCTTATGCTTACCCTGGTGGCGCCCCAGTGGGGCAACGTGGCGGGTGTGGCTGAAGGGGCGATCGGTGCGCCGGTGGCCAGCGTGCCCGTTATGGTCGTGGCCGGTCTGCTTGTGGGCCTGGGCACGGGGCTCGGTGCGGGCTGTACCAGTGGTCATGGTGTCTGTGGCATGGCACGCCTTTCCACCCGCTCGATCATGGCGACCCTGGTGTTCCTGGCCTGCGGCATGGCAACGGTGTTCATTGTAAGGCATCTGCTTGGAGGTGGCGCATGAAGGTACTGGCGGGTCTTGTCGCGGGGCTTCTGTTCGGTCTCGGGCTTGCTGTTGGTGGTATGACCGATCCCCAGCGCGTTCTCGGCTTTCTGGATGTTGCCGGTGCCTGGGATCCGACGCTGATCGGCGTCATGGGAGGTGCCGTGGTGACCAGCTTCATTGGCTATCGCCTGGTCTGGCGGATGGGCGCCCCCAGACTGGAGCCGCACTTCTTCATTCCTACCCGCGAGGACCTGGATGTGCGGCTGTTGGGCGGCGCTGCCCTCTTTGGTATTGGGTGGGGGCTCTCGGGCTACTGCCCAGGGCCAGCGGTTGCGTCGATCAGCGGCCTGACCGGGCCTCTGGCGGCGTTCGTGGCTGCCATGGCGGCTGGCTGGTGGATTGCACGCCGTATGGGCGAGCGTCAGGGCTGAGCGGACAAACTAGATTTCGTGCAGATCCCGGCGGTTCATGCGATGCAGGGTCAGAAGGCCGAGTACCGGCCCGGGCAACAGCCACCACAGTACATGCAGGGACTGGCTTGCCCAGAGGCTGGTGGTGAGCGCGATGGCGGGAATCGTGACCGCGAAACCAACGGCGTTCATGATCGCCAGGGCCGCGCCCACGTTCTCCCTGGGGGCGGTTGCCGAGGCCAGGGCTGAGAACTGCGGTGAGTCAGCAATCACCGTAGTGCCCCAGACGGCCAACAGCGCCAGAAGAAGCAGTGGGGGCGCGGTGCCGAGAAGCGGATAGAAGAGACAGAGTGCGCCGGACACCGCTAACGCACCCCGGGCCACGTTGAAACTTTCCAGCCATCGGCTCATGCGGCCACCCTGGACGCAGCCCGGTAATCCGAGCCCGATGATCAGGAATGCGACCCAGGGCGTGAGCGCCGGGTCGGAGCCAAGGCGCTCGAGTTCCCTGGTGACGAGGAACGGTGTCAGGGTCCAGAAGGCGTAGAGCTCCCAGCAGTGGCCGAAGTACCCGAAAGCCGAGGCCCGGAAATTGCGCTGGACGAAGGCTTTTATGCCGGCACCGGGGCGGATGCCAGGGGACGCGGTGGGCAGATGCGGACCATCTCCAAGACTGTGGATCAGGGCTGCGGCCACCACGGCCAGGGCGGAAGCCAGAAGCAGGGGCCATTGCCAGGGGAGTTCAAAGGTCGCACCCCGGAGCAGATGGGGAAGGGCAGTGCCCAGTGTCAGCATGCCCACAAGCCACCCCAGGGCCGCACCGGCATAGCGGGGTGTCCAACTGACCACCAGCTTCATGCCCATGGGATAGATACCGGCGAGGCAAAGGCCCGTGAAGAAACGTGCCGCCGTCGCCAGGTAGAGGTCCGCGGCAATCAGGATAAAGGCGGCGTTGATGAGGGCCCCCATGACCCCGGCGATGGCAAAGAGCCGGCTGGCCCGGATGCGGTCCGCGAGGCCGCTGATGGCGATGATCAGGGTGCCCGTCACAAAACCGGCCTGAACGGCCATGGTCAGGATTCCGAGTTCGCTTTCACTGAGGCCCACGGCCTCCGCCAGTGCGGGCGCGACGCTGTTGACGCTGAACCAGAGGGAAGTGCCGAACAGTTGCGCAATGACGATGACCGCGAGTGGGGTTCGTGTCAGCAGGGAATGGAGCATGAACCTCAAGGCCTTTGCTGGTTTGGGGGCACCGGAAAAGGATAGTCCGTGTTGGCGGTTGGTTCACGGTAGGAATGTGGCGTTGAGGCAGAACTGAAAGAGATGGCGTGGGGAGTGCTGGCCGAGGGAGGGATTATGAGGCCCTTTGGGCCTCACCCCTTCGGGGCCGCCTTCGCTTGGCGAAGGCGTTCCTCAGCCTGCCGATGGCAGGCTTCGGTCGAACCGTTAGGGTTCTCGTCCGCCCGCTCTGCCACTATCAAAACCCACCGTCGGAGGGCTTTGATAGTGGCGGAGAGGGAGGGATTCGAACCCTCGGACCGCTTACACGGTCGCCGGTTTTCGAGACCGGTGCAATCGTCCACTCTGCCACCTCTCCGCAGCGGACAGCGCGCATTCTAACGGCTCCGACCCTTGCGGAAAAGCCAGAGTCTGTCCCTGTGGGAGCGGCCATTGGCCGCGATTGGTGGAGGCCGATGCCGGAAGATGTTAGAAATAGGCCCTTTCCAAACTGGACTGAGGAGTGTCTGAACCATGTCAAAGCAGATCCCGATCGTTGATCCCGAAGGGCTTCTGGAATATTCCGTTGTGTTCAACGACCGTTCCCTGAACCATATGAGCAAGGAATTTCAGGGGGTTATGAATGACATTTCAGGTACTCTGAAAAGCGTCTACAACGCCAGTGCCACCATCGTGGTGCCCGGGGGCGGGAGCTACGGCATGGAGGCGGTGGCACGCCAGTTCGCCAACGATGCGCGCTGCCTGGTCGTGCGCAACGGCTGGTTCAGCTACCGTTGGAGCCAGATCTTGGACGCGGGGCGTATTGCCTCGGAAACGACCGTCCACAAAGCCCGTCAGCTGGAGTCGGGCAGCCAGGTTCCGTTCCGTCCGGCGCCCGTGGAGGAAGTGGTCGCCTCCATCCGTGAAAAGAAACCCGAGGTGGTGTTCGCTCCTCACGTGGAGACAGCCGCCGGCATGCGGCTGCCCGAGGATTACCTGAAGCAGGTTGCGGGCGCGGCGCATGAGGTTGGCGCAATCTTCGTGCTGGACTGTGTGGCCTCGGGTGCACTCTGGGTGGATATGAAGGCCATCGGCGTGGATGTGCTTATCAGTGCACCGCAGAAGGGGTGGAGTGCCTCGCCCTGTGCGGCCCTGGTCATGCTCAGCGATAAAGGCCTGGAGCGCCTGGAGGCGACCACCAGCAGCAGCTTCGCCTGTGACCTGAAGAAATGGCACCAGATCATGCAGGCGTATGAGGGCGGTGGCCATGCCTATCACGCCACCATGCCCACGGATGCGCTCAAGGATTTCCGGGACGCTATGAACGAAACCGTCAACGACGGTCTGGATGTCACGCGCGAGCGCCAGGAAGAACTGGGACGCCGCGTCCGGGCACTGTTCGCCGAGCGCGGGTTCGTCAGTGTTGCCGCCGAGGGCTTCGAGGCGCCGGGTGTGGTCGTTCTCTATACGCAGCGTGATGACCTGCACAAGGGCAGCGGTTTCATTGAGCAGGGCCTGCAGACGGCAGCCGGTGTGCCGCTGGCCTGTGATGAGCCCGAGGACTACAAGACCTTCCGGATCGGCCTGTTCGGGCTGGATAAGCTGCGTAACATCGATCGCACGGTTGACTGGCTCGCCGAAGCACTGGACGGTCTTGGCGCCTGACGAACGGGCATGATCGACGTTTTTCTGCCGGCAGCGCTGGATCCGCTGACCGCGGGTCTGCTGCTGGCCGCCTCCCTGGTGACCTCGATGATCACAGCGGCCCTGGGGGCCGGCGGTGGTGTGCTGCTGCTTGCCCTGATGGCGCTGTGGTTGCCTCCAGTGGCGATCATACCGGTGCATGGACTGGTTCAGCTGGGCTCCAATACCGGGCGCTTCGCCATGACCTGGCGCCGGGCGGACTGGGGGGCTCTGGCCGCCTTCGCCCCCGGGGTCATCCTCGGCATGCTCGCGGGCGCCCTGGTACTGGTGCGTCTGCCGGAGCAGCTATGGCAGGTAACCATTGCCGGGTTCATCCTGTTCCTGTGCTGGGGGCCATCACTGCCCGCTGCCGCCCTTGGGCGCACGGGCATACTGCTGGCCTCCACGGTGACCAGTTTCATCACGCTGTTTGTTGGTGCCACGGGCCCGCTTGTGGCTGCGTTTATCAAGCAGCTCCATGAGGACCGTTTCCGCACCATCGCGACCTTCTCCGGCGCCATGACGATGCAGCACCTCCCCAAGGCGCTGGTATTCGGTTTGGCCGGTTTCCATTTTCCCGAGTGGTTACCCTGGGTGGGCGGAATGATCGCCTGCGGCCTCGTGGGTACCCGGCTGGGGCTGCACCTGGTTCACCGCATGGGCGATCATACGTTCCAGCGACTGTTCAGCATCATCCTGACGCTGCTGGCACTGCGTCTGCTGTGGCAGGCGCTGGCCTCCTGATCACTTCCAGATTTCTCCGTCCACACGATCCTGGAGTTCCGGATAGTCACTGAGCTGGAAGTGGGGTATCCGCCCCTGCTTCCGCTGGGCGAGATAGTCCCTGGTCAGCTTCACCACGGTGCCCGAGAGGAAGACGATGGCGATGAGGTTCACCGTGGCCATAAGTCCCATGGAGGCGTCCGCCGTATTGAATACAGTGATCACCGCCTGGTAGCCGCCCCAGATCACCATCGCCAGTGCTGCACCGCGCAGGGCGTAGAGCCAGGCGCGTGACTGGGCGCCAAGGTAGACCAGCGCGTTCTCCGCATAGGAGTAGTTCGCGACAATGGAGGTGAACGCGAAGAACATGATGGCGATGGCGATGAATTCACCGCCCAGGTCTCCGAGATGACTCTCCATGGCAACCTGGGTGAGTTCCGCGCCAGTGACATCGGTGCCGCCTTCCATAACCCCCGAAAGCAGGATCATGACCGCGGTGGCGGTGCAGATGACAATGGTATCGATAAAGACCGCAAAACCCTGGATCAGACCCTGGGACGATGGGTGGTGGGGGACCGGTGTGGCGGTGGCGGCAATGTTCGGCGCCGAGCCCATGCCGGCCTCATTGGAGAACAGGCCACGCTTGATCCCGTTGAGCATGGCGGCGGTGATGGAGCCGGCCGCGCCACCGGCAGCCTCGCCGAAGCCGAAGGCATTCTGGACGATGCTCGCCAGGATGCCGGGCACCTCGGTGATGTTCACGATCATGATCCCTATGGCCAGGAGAACGTAGAGGCCGGCCATGACGGGGACGACCAGTTCGGCGAAGCGGGCGATTGAACGCAGTCCGCCGAAGATCACCAGGCCTGCGACCGCAGCGACAATGATGCCGACCAGCCCCTGGTTGATCCCGAAGGCACCCTCAACCGCCGTGGCGATGGCATTGGACTGCACGGCATTGAACACCAGCCCGAAGGACAGGATCAGGCAGAGCGCGAAGATCACTCCGGCCCAGGGGGCGTTCAGACCACGGGCCATGTAGAACGCCGGGCCACCGCGATACTGGCCCTGCTCATCCCGCACCTTGTAGAGCTGGGCGAGGGTGCTCTCGGCATAGCCGGTGGCCATGCCGACCAGCGCCACCATCCACATCCAGAAAATGGCGCCGGCACCGCCCAGGTAGAGCGCCACCGCGACACCGGCCAGGTTGCCTGTGCCCACGCGCGAGGCAAGACTCGTACAGACGGCCTGGAAGGGCGATATGCCGGACCTGTCGCTCTGGCGGGAGCCGCGGATGGCGCGGATCATCTCGCCGAAGTTGACGAACTGCAGGAAGCCAAGGCGGATGGTGAAGAACACGCCCACGCCCAGCAGCCCGTACACAAGGATGTAGTTCCAGAAGATGGTATTCAGAAAGCCGACAGTGGATTCCAGCAAAACGGGTCCTCTTGCAGGTGGCTGGTCAGGTGGTATTTTGAAGGTTTACCGCGAAACCATACCAGCTGAGCAGCCCTTATATGAATGACAAGAACAAGGAAACGGTCAGTCCGACCCTGGATCGCCAGCGTGAGATCTATCTCAACGGACTCAGTGGTGACCGCCCGATGGTCCCCGTGGATTACGATGAGCTCGAGGTGCGCGCCGAGCGGGCGCTTGCGCCGGAGGCGTTTGCCTACATCGCGGGTGGCGCCGGGCATGAGCACACCATGGACAGCAACCGTGAGGCATTCGGCCAGCGTCGCATCCTGCCGCGCATGCTCAACGATGTCTCCGAACGTGATACCAGCGTAACGCTTTTCGGAAGGCGCCTGCCCAGCCCCTTCCTGTTGAGCCCCATAGGCGTTCTGGAAATGGTGGATCCGGACGGTGATGCAACCGTGGGTCGTGCGGCGGCTTCGGAAGGCGTGCCCATGATCTTCTCGAACCAGGCTTCCCAGCCCATGGAGCATGTTGCCGGCGCCATGGGCGACGGCCCGCGCTGGTTCCAGCTCTACTGGAGCAAGTCCGACGACCTTGTGAAAAGTCTGGTTACCCGGGCCGAGGAAGCAGGGTGTGAGGCCATTGTGGTGACCCTGGATACCACCATGCTGGGCTGGCGCACCCGTGACCTGGACCTGGCCTATCTGCCGTTCCTGCGCGGTAAGGGCATTGCCCAGTACACCAGTGACCCGGTCTTCCTGAAGCGCCTCGAACAGGCAATCCAGGAGGGGGGGGACGATGCCCCCAAACCCAGGGTGACCATGGAAACGCTGAAAGTCCTCCGGGAAGTGGCCCAGTCCTGGCCCGGAAGTACCCTGGAGGGACTTCGCTCCGGCAAGGCGAGGGCGGCGGTCCAGGAGTTCATCAACACCTACTCACGGCCCTCGCTGACCTGGGACGATCTCGCCATGCTGCGCGAGCATACCCGTCTTCCCATTCTGCTCAAGGGCATCCTGCACCCTGAGGATGCCCGTATGGCGGTGGATTACGGCATGGATGGCGTCATTGTCTCGAACCACGGGGGGCGCCAGGTGGACGGTGCTGTATCAAGCTTCGAGATGCTGCCCCGCGTGGTGGAGGCGGTGCAGGGCCGCGTGCCGGTGATTCTGGACAGCGGCATCCGCGGTGGTGCGGATGTATTCAAGGCGCTGGCGCTGGGAGCCACTGCGGTGGGGCTGGGTCGCCCCTGGGTCTATGGCCTGGCACTCAACGGTGAGGACGGCGTGCGTGAGGTACTGCGCAACCTGAAAACGGACTTTGAGCTGACCATGGGACTTGCGGGCTGTTCCTCCACAGGGGAGATTTCACCGGAACGGTTGGTCTGAGCCGGCCGGGGTGTTCGAAAAGAAGGGGGAAGTTGCCGCACGAGTGCTGTTGCCGTCTTCCGGTTTAGGTTTCACAATTCAGCTCTACGGATCCTTTTTGGGAGAAACGGATGATGATCAGGCCTCTGAACACTTTCTGCGCAGCCATTGTGCTGCTTCTGGTGGCTCTGCCGGCAATGGCGCAGCCACTTTCTGATGATCGCATTGAGCGCTTTCTTGCAAGCCTCGAGGATCTGGAGAGCCTGGGCGAGCAGGTTGAGAACACGGACATGTTCGGGGACATGGGCCAGGAGATCCAGGAACAGGCCATGCGCAAGGGCGAATTCCGGCCCATGCGCATGATGGTAGAGAAGATGCGTGACCATGAGATGCACGATGAGTTCGCGGCCGCGGTCTCCGATCACGGGTTCCAGCGCCCCGAAGACTGGGCGGATACAGGCGACCGCATTATGCGCGCCATGGCGGCAATGGAGCTGAAAAAGCACAATCGTGGCGACATGCAGGCGGAAATGGGCGCCATGATGGAGCAGATGGAGAACAACCCCAATATCTCCGAGCAGCAGCGCAAGCGCATGCGCCAGCAGATGGAGCAGGCCATGGCAGGGATGAAGGCGATGGCCGATGCGCCCGAGGAGGACATTGAGGCCGTCCGGCCCTACCGTGACCGGATCCGTGGCGCGATGAACGACTGAATCCAGTCAGCGGGAGGAAACAGCGTGATCCGGATTCTGGTTGTGGATGATCATGAGCTCGTGCGTACCGGCATAACACGGATGCTGGCGGACGATGAAGAAATCGAGATCATGGGGGAGGCCGACTCTGGTGAAGCAGCCGTGGATCAGGTCCGGCAGGACCCACCGGACGTGGTTCTCATGGACCTTCGGATGCCTGGTATAGGCGGGCTGGAAGCTATGCGGCAGATCCACCGGATCAATGATGACGTGCGGGTGATTGCCGTGACCGCCTGTGCTGACGATCCCTATCCGACGCGGGTGATGCAGGGTGGCGCGCATGCCTATATCACCAAGGGCGCGGATCTCCAGGAGATGCTGCAGGCGGTACGCCGTGCCTCGCTCGGTCAGCGTTACATCAGCCCGGAAATCGCCCAGAAGATGGCGCTGGGAAAGGTCAACGGAGGCTCGGAGGAGTTCAGCGCCTTTGACGAACTCTCGGAGCGTGAGCTCCAGATCGCCACCATGATCGTGCAGGGCCAAAAGGTACAGGTCATCTCCGATAAACTCTGTGTGAGCCCCAAGACTGTGAATACCCACCGCTACCGGATCTTCGAGAAACTCGGTATCGACAGTGACGTGGAGCTGACCCTGAAAGCGGTGAAATACGGCCTGCTGGATGCCGATGAAGTCTGAAACCGCCGGGACCTTTGATGCCACGGCCTTTCTCAAGCAGGTGACCGAAAAGCCGGGCGTCTACCAGATGTACGACGCCAATGGCGATATTCTCTACGTCGGCAAGGCTTCCAACCTGCGCAAGCGCCTGGCCAGCTACTTCCGCAAGCAAGGGCAGGCGATCAAAACCCAATCACTGGTCACCCGGATTGCCGATATCCAGGTCACGGTGACCGCCAGCGAGACCGAGGCGCTGCTGCTGGAGCAGAACCTCATCAAATCCCAGCGTCCGCCTTACAACATCCTGCTGCGCGACGACAAGTCCTATCCCTACATCTATCTCTCGAACCACAGCGACTATCCGTCGCTCACGTTCCGGCGTGGCAAGAGCAAGCGGGATAAGGGGACCTTTTTCGGTCCCTTTCCCTCCGGCGGGGCGGTCCGGGAGAGCCTGAACATCCTCCAGAAGGTGTTCCGCATCCGCAACTGCAGCGAAAGCTACTTCCGTAACCGCACGCGCCCCTGCCTGCAGTACCAGATCAACCGCTGTACCGCGCCCTGCGTGGGCATGATTTCCCCGGAGGAATACCAGCAGGATGTCCGCCGCGCCCGGCTCTTCCTGCAGGGTAAGAACCCGGAGATCATCCAGGAGCTGATGGACGCCATGGAGCAGGCGTCGACCAGCCTCGATTTTGAACGGGCGGCCCAGTTCCGGGATCAGATCAATTACCTGCGCCATGTGCAGGAGCAGCAGGCCATCGAGGGCGGCAGCGCGGAGCTGGACGTGATCGGCCTCAGCCAGGAGGCCGGGGTTGTCTGCGTTGTGGTGCTGTCCGTGCGCGGTGGGCGGATCGTTGGCACCCAGCATTTCTTCCCCAGGCTTTCCATGGACCAGGAGGAGAGCGAGCTCATCACCGCCTTCATTGGCCAGTTCTATCTGGGGGAGGACAACCCACGGGAGATTCCCCGCGAGATCATCGTCGCGGAGGAGATTCCGGACCGGGAAGTGCTGGACCAGGCGCTGTCCAACCAGGCCGGCCGGGATACCCGTGTGCGCCATCGGGTGCGCGATGAGCGCCGGCGATGGCTGCAGATGGCCCGCACCAACGCCGAGGAGACCCTGCGCAGTCATCTATCGAACAAGGAGACCGTCTACCGGCGGCTGCTGGCGCTGCGGGAGCTGCTGGAAATGGACGAGATTCCGGCCCGCATGGAATGCTTCGACATCAGCCACAGCCAGGGCGAGAACACGGTCGCATCCTGCGTGGTTTTTGACGAGAATGGACCCCTGAAGAGTGACTACCGTCTCTATAATATTGAAGGCGAAACAGCCGGGGATGACTATGCGGCCATGGGGCAGGTTCTGCGCCGCCGCTACCGCCGTATCAAGGCGGGTGACGGCAAACGGCCGGATCTTGTGTTCATTGACGGTGGTCTCGGGCAGCTCAATGTGGCACGCACGGTCTTTGATGAACTGGGCATTGAAGACATTACCCTGATCGGCGTGGCCAAGGGTGAGGCGCGCCGCGCCGGTATGGAAGAGTTGATCGAGGCGTTGACCGAGAACCGTTTCCGGGTACCGCCGGACTCGCCGGCGCTGCACCTGATCCAGCACATCCGGGACGAGGCCCATCGGTTCGCAATCACTGGCCACCGGCAGCGACGTGACAAGAAGCGCAGCAGCTCCACGCTGGAGGGAATCCCGGGCGTGGGGCCGCGCCGGCGCCGGGACCTGATAAACTACTTCGGTGGCCTGCAGGAGCTGCGTAAGGCCAGCGTTGGTGAGATTGCCAAGGTTCGGGGGATCAGTGAGACCCTGGCCGAATCCATTCACTCAGCACTGCACAACGGGTAGCGCATGAATCTTCCAAACATCCTCACCTTTTCACGGATCGCCATGATCCCGCTGTTCCTGCTGGTCTTCTTCATGCCGTTCCAGTGGGCCTACATGGCCAGTGCCGTTATTTTCGCGGTGGCGGCTATAACCGACTGGCTTGACGGTTTCCTGGCCCGGCGCTGGGACCAGTCAACACCGCTGGGTGCCTTTCTGGATCCGGTGGCGGACAAGCTCATGGTGGCCGGGGCGCTGGCGGTGCTGATCCACGATTACGGCTCCCTGTTCCTGACCATTCCTGCCATCGTGATCATTGGCCGTGAGATTGTAATCTCGGCACTGCGCGAATGGATGGCGGAGATGGGCAAGCGCGCCAGTGTGGCCGTGTCGCTCATCGGCAAAGTAAAGACGGGCTTTCAGATGGTAGCCATCGTGATGCTGTTGGCCTATCCCCCGGGTGAGCCTGTGGCCATGGCCGGGCTCGTGATGCTGGCCGTTGCCGCCGCGCTTACGCTCTGGTCCATGTGCGTTTATCTCAAGGCCGCCTGGGAAGAGATCAGCGACACCTGATTGCGACCGGAATGCTTGGCATTATACAGGATGGTGTCAGCCCGGCTGATGAGCGCTCTCAACCCCTCCATCCCGTCGTATTCGGTGACGCCGATGCTGACCGTCACAGGCATGCCACCGATCAGGACACACGACTCGGTGGTCTGGCGCAGCGTCTCCGCCACCTGCCGGGCCCCTTCAGACGCTGTTTCCGGCAGGATCACGAAGAACTCCTCACCACCCCAGCGACCAATGCTATCGGTAGAGCGCAGACGTTCGTTCAGCGCAATCCCGACCTGCAACAGCACCTGATCGCCAACGTCATGACCATGCTGGTCATTCACCCATTTGAAGTGATCCAGATCCAGCGCCAGTAGTGACAGAGGCTGCCCCGAGCGGTGAGCGCGGTTGATTTCCTCCTCCAGAATCTGTTCGGTGCGGCGACGATTGGGAAGCCCCGTGAGCTGGTCCTCATGGGCCATCTGGTCCAGTTTCTGATGGAGTCGGCGGTTCTCTGTCATATCGCGCGAAAACCCGATGAAGCCAGTAAAAGTGCCATCCTCACTGAACAACGGAACTTTTTGAGTTTCATAGATACGCAGGGTGCCGTTCTGGCCTGCAATCTCCTCTTCATCGGACTGGGGCTGGTGAGTGGCTATGACCCGTTCGTCCAGACGCCGGCAGCTGTCGGCGTCGGCACTCGGAAGAATATCCTCATCCCGGTTTCCGATGATGGTCTCGGCCTTTTGCCCGTAGAGTGACGCCGTATGCTGGTTGAGGTAGACGTAGCGTCTTTCCGGATCCTTGACATAGATGCAGGCGGGCGAGTGGTCCAGTGCCGTTTCCAGAAGCTTCTGTTTCTCCCTGAGCGCCCTCTCAAGCTGGACCTTCTCTGTGATGTCGGTTGATACACCGGTCATACCACGGATGCTGCCGTCCGCGTTGAACAGGGGCTGTTTGACCGACCAGTACCAACGCTCCTCGCCAGTGCCGGCGATGACGTTGCGCTCCTCTTTCTCGACGGTGCGTCCGTGGACCAGGACCTGCGTGTCGTTTTCACTCAGATCCCGAGAGGCGTCCAGACAGAAGAAGGCGCTGTCGTCCTGGCCCAGAATGGCGTGCATAGGCAGGCCAAAAAGTGCCTGAACCCGCTGGTTGGCGTAGGTGTAGCGCCCGTGGCGGTCTTTCATGAAGATGAAGGAACCGATGCTGTCCACGGTTGCCTTCAGATCCTGCAGCTGCTGTAGGGCGTCCTTGGTATCCAGCGATTCCCGGGTATCCATGCCATCGCGTCCTTTTGAGGATACAGATCATCGAAGAAACACTACTTCAGTTGGCATTATGATGCAAAAATGCCGTCAGACGCGGCTGACTCGATGACGGTTGCGGACAGCTGCGACCGCGGCTGTCGCCTGGATCCATGACTATGGTCCCGTGACCGCATGGGCTATCCTGCTCATCGGATCCGAGAATGATGGACTGCCGCCAGGAGCAACAGGATGATCCACACCTTTCCCGGCAACCAGCTGGAACACCTTGTTGGCCCGCTTGCCAGGCTTCTGGCGGTACCGGTGGCCAACCCGCTGCAGCCTGATGTGATCATGGTCCAGCATCCCGGAATGGCGCACTGGCTCAACATGGAGCTGGCTGCGGAACCCACCCGGCGGGTGGCGATGAACCTGGAATACCCGCTGCCGGTGCGCTACTTCTGGACCCTGATCCGCCGGATCCTGGGCGCCGACCGCATGCCGGAGGTATCGCCCTATCAGCGTGAGATTCTGGTCTGGCGCCTCTATGCGCTGCTGGCTTCAGAGGCGGTGACCAGGGATCCCGCCTTTACCGAACCCACCCGCTACTGGCAACAACAGAGCCCACGCCAGCAGCCTTTGCGCCGCTTCCAGCTGGCCGGGGAACTCGCGGACCTTTACGAGCAGTACCTGATGTACCGCCCGGACTGGATCCGGGATTGGGACGCGGGGCAGGCGGATCACTGGCAGGCCCGGCTCTGGCAGGCGCTGGTTGCGGAGATTCCGGATCACCCGCTACGACTCATGGATGAGGCCCGGGAGCGCCTGACCGCACCAGCGGACGCGTTACCGGAGCGCCTGTTCATCTTTGGCATTAACAGTCTCGCGCCCCTGTGGCTGGAATTCATCAGTGAGGTGTCCCGGAAGGCGGGGGTGGATTTCCACATCCTTTACCTCAACCCCTCGGATGAGTACTGGGGGGATGCCGTCAGCGACCGCCAGGCCGCCCGCCAGCGGGCACGCTGGCTGGATGAGCACGACGATGACAGCGGACTGGTTCTGGATATCGGCAATCCGCTTCTCACCGGCCTGGGCCACCAGGGTCAGCAGTTCGTGCGTCTGCTCAGCGAGGTGGCGGACGAGGAAATGCCGTTGTTCACTGAGCCGGACAATGATGACCTTCTGGCCCGACTCCAGAGTGACGTGCTGCATCTCCGGGATGGCCGTGAAGCCCCCGGTGACCACTGTGACAACAGTATCAGTGTTGTCAGTGCCCACAGTGCGCTGCGTGAGGTCCAGGCGCTGCATGACTGGCTCCTGCACCGTTTCAATAACGATCCGGAACTTGCGCCACGGGACGTAGTGGTGATGTGCCCCAACGTGGAGCAGTATGCGCCCTTCGTGGAGGCGGTGTTTGCCGGCCGTGGCGAGGCGTTGTCCGAAAGGGTGCCGCCGTTGCCCAGTTCCATTGCCGACCGCAATCCGGGGGATGCGGACCCGGCAGTGGCGGCGTTCATTGAACTGCTGTCACTGCCGGATGCGCGCTTTGAAGTGAGCCGTGTCATCAGCTGGCTCCAGGTGCCGGCCATACAGCAGCGATTCGGGCTCGATACCGAACAGGTAACCCAGCTCGGCCAGTGGCTCAATGCCGCTGCGATCCACTGGGGGCTGGATGCCGAACACAAGCAGCAGTGGCTCGGGGAGGGCGCCGGTGAACGCTACAGCTGGGATCAGGGGCTCGAACGATTACTGATCGGGTTTGCCTGGGGTGATGAGGAAGTGGTGCTGCGGGACCGGCTGTTGCTGCCCCAGGTGGAAGGCGGCGACGCCGTGGTGCTCGGCCGTCTGATCGCTTTCCTGCGCGCACTCAAGGCGCTGCGGCGGGATATGGCCCGGGCGCGCACGGTCAGTGACTGGCAGACATTCCTGCATGAGCGGCTGCGCCAGGCGCTGTTCAGCACGGAACGAAGCCATGAATGGATCCATGAACAGCTCCGGGAGGTGATCCGGGAACTGGGGCAGTACGCCAGCCACGCGGCGTTCACGGACCCGGTGCCGCTCACGGTCATCCGTCATGCCCTTGAACAGAATCTGCAGAGCCCGGCCCGGACGGGTCGCCAGTTCATGACAGGGCAGATCACTGTCTGCTCCATGGTGCCCATGCGTTCCATTCCATTCCGGGTCGTGGCGATCCTGGGACTGAACGACGGCGAATTCCCGCGCCAGCGCCCACCTCTGGGCTTTGATCTGATGGCCAATGATCGCCCACGCCCGGGGGACCGCTCGCGCCGCGGGGATGATCGTTACCTGTTCCTGGAAGCCATACTCTCGGCCCGGGAGCATCTCTATCTGAGCTACCAGGGGCGGGATCTCAATACCAATGCGGAGCGTCAGCCATCCCTGGTGCTCACAGAACTGATGAACTATCTGGAAGGCGCCACCGGCTGGCGCCGTGACGCCATCAGGGCGTTGCCGCTGCAGCCGTTCAGCCCGACCAACTACCAGGGCCCGGAGCCGAGCTTTGACCCGGGGTGGCTCCGCCTTACCGAGTCCGGGGCGGAACGGGAGCAGGCACAGCGCCTGCCGCCGCCTGACCCTGAACCCGACCAGCTGACTTTGGAGCAGCTGGTCCGGGCGCTGGAGAACCCGGCCCGTCACCATGCCCAGCAACGCCTCGGCCTCTATCTGGAGGAATCCGAGCTGCCTGAACTCGAGGATGTGGAGCCCTTTGCGGCTAATCATCTCAGCCGTTATCTGATCCAGGAAGCTCTGATCCACTGCGAGCTTCAGGGTGCCGATGAAACCCCGGTGCTGGAGCGCGCGCGTCTTTCCGGGGAGCTTCCGGACCATGCGCCGATGGCCTCGGAACTGGCGGACTGGCGGGAGCAGGCCAGTGGCTTCGCGCAGGCTCTGGTGGATTCAGGAGCCGCACACGTCCAGACCGCCGCTGTTGAATACAGCATTGATGGCCTGACGCTGGCCGCGGAACTGACTCTGACAGCGGATGGCCGTCTGGTTCTGTGGCGCATGGCGAATCCGAAAGGCAAGGATCTGCTGCGGCTCTGGTGCCATCACCTGGTGGCCAACCTTGAGGCGGAGCGGTCCTCTGTTGGGATTCACCGGGGCAGGGACGGCGCCCTCCGCATGATGCAGCTGGACCCCATGGGGCGAGGGGAGGCGGAATCCCAGCTGACCGCGCTGGTGGAAGCCTGGCGGGAGAGCCTGTGTGAGCCCTCGCGCCTGCACGCCGACCTGATGCGTGAGCTGGCCACCATGGACGCTGATGCGGATGGGACGAAACGGCTCCGGGCGCTGCGTAAGGCCTGGCTGGGCGACAGCTGGAACGGCTTCCCCGGGGTCAGGGATGATGCCTATGTCGGATGGTTCTTTGATGAAGACACTGATGCGGAATCCCTTCTGGCCGCTATCGACCGCCGGTACGGGCCGTTGATGGCCGCCGTGACGATCACCGACACCACGGAGGCGGTGTGATGAAGGAGCTGGACGTTACCCACCTGCCGCTGGAAGGCATACATCTGATCGAGGCCAGTGCGGGCACGGGCAAGACCTACAACATCACACGGCTTTACCTGCGCCTGCTGCTGGAGCGGGAACTGGAGGTGCAGCAGCTGCTGGTGATGACCTTCACCCGTGCCGCCACCGCCGAGCTGAAGGGGCGCCTGGCGGGCGAGATCCAGCGTGCCCATGGTCAGTGGGAAGAGCTGGAGGAGCCCTTCTACGTGTCGCTGCGGGCGCGTTTCCCGGACACAGACCGCGTGAAAGCCCGCCTGCGCAACGCCGCCCTGCACATGGACGAGGCGGCCATCTACACCATCCACAGTTTCTGTCGGCGAGCCCTGACCCAGGAAGCCTTTACCAGTGGCATAAGCTTTGAGGCGGCCATGGAAGTGGACAGCAGCGCGCTGGTGCGTGAAGCGCTGGAGGACTGGTACCGGCAGGAGGCACAGGGGCCTGATTTCCAGCAGCTTTACGCCTATCAGCCCACGCCCGACGCCTTCGCAAAGGTCTGGGAATCCACCATCAAGGGAACCGAAACGCTTCCGGAACCCGGGGTGCCGGATCTGGCGACAGCCTGGCAGGAATTCCGCCGCCAGTGGCCGGAGGAACGGGAGGCCTTCGCGACGCTGAATGTTGCGGCCCGGAAAACGCCGGACACCAAGGCCCACTGGCAGGCCGTCCAGGAGGAGCTGGAGCGCCTCAGCGATTGTCACTGGGATGGCAGTATCCCGGACGTTTTCCAGGGCAGGTTCCTGAAGGAGGCGTTCAGCAGCGGGAAGAAGCAACAGAGCATGCCCGCGCTGTATGAGCTCGCCAGCGGCATCGCCGGCCTCCAGCGGGCGCGTGAGGCCTGGTGGGCCTGGAAGGGCGTGATCTTCGCGCGGGCGCACCTGGCCGCCAGCAAGGATCGGCTGGACCAGCTGGATTTCAGCGATCTGATCCGCCGCCTGAGTGAACAGCTGGCGTCGGAGGAGCGCGGACCGGCCCTGGCCCGGAGCCTGGGAGAGCAGTTCCCGGTGGCACTGGTGGATGAATTCCAGGATACGGACCCGGACCAGTACGCCATCCTCCAGGGGATCTACGGTGAGGCCAGGGAACAGGGCCGGATGCTGTGCATGATCGGCGACCCCAAACAGGCCATCTACGGTTTCCGTGGCGGTGATGTCTTTGCCTATCTCACCGCCCGCAATGACGCGGATCACCAGTGGTTCATGGGCGCCAATTACCGCTCGGCGCCGGAAGTGATCCGGGGTTATAACCGGCTCTTCCATGGCGAGGCCGTACCCGGGGATCCACGCGAAGCCATCCCCCATGACCGGATCTTCGGCTATGGCATCCAGTACCCGCCAGTCAGTGCCGGCAGGCCCGACCGGGAGCCGGTTCGCGGGCCGGCGGGACGGGCGGCTTTCCAGTGGGGACTGCTGCCGGTTGCGGATGACATGGAAGGGCTCAGCAGCAAGGGCACCGGCTATACCAAGGAGGGGCGTCAACCCCTGGCGCAATGGACGGCTCGTGAAATCCTGAGGCTGCTTTCGGATGCAGAGGTCGATGGTGAAGCCGTGGCGCCCGGGGATATCGCTGTCCTGGTCCGGGACCGCACGGAAGCCGCCCTCATGCAGGAAGCGCTGACCGCCCGGGGGCTGGATTCCGTCTACCTGAGCGCCCGGGACAACGTACTGGAAAGCCCGGAATCCCTCGATCTGCTTCGGGCCCTGCGGGGCATCCTGAACCTTGAGGATGACCGCCAGCTGATGGCGGCACTGGCGACCATGCTGTTCGGTTACAGCACCCGGGAGCTGTTTGACCTGCGCAACAGCGAACGGGACTGGGCCAGGCTTCTGGACGACGTTACGGCCCTGCGCGAGCGCTGGCACCGCAAGGGGTTCATGAGCATGGCGCTGCAGCTCCTTCAGTGGCGGGCAAGACCGGAGCCGCAGCGGCATGAGCGCAGCCTCACCAACCTCATGCACCTGATGGAGCTGCTGCAGGAGGCCAGCCAGCAGCACCGCCAGCCCGAGGCGCTGCTGCACTGGTTTGAGCAGGCGCGCACGGACAGCACCGTCCAGAACACCGAACTCCGGCTGGAAAGCGACGGCCACCTGGTGCGTGTGGTGACCATGCACGGGGCCAAGGGGCTGGAGTATCCTATCGTGTTCCTGCCGTTCGTCAGCTATGGCAAACAGGGCGGCCGCGGCCGGGACATGCTGGTGCGTTACCATGATCCCCGGGACCACACTACGCACCTGGCCCTGAACCCGTCGGACGAGCAGCTTGATCTTGCTGCGGAGGAGGAAGCGGCGGAGAGCATCCGTCTCCTTTACGTGGCCGCGACCCGGGGCGAGCGGCGGGTCTACATGCTGGCCGCGGCGTTTGATCAGCTGGCGTCTTCGCCGCTGGCGCGCTGCCTTGGGGTCAGCAGCTTTGAGGCGCTGGAAGGCGCTGTACGGCAACAGTATGACGAAGGAGCCTGTGGCGTACTGACGATCACCAGCACCGATGAGCCGGTGAGCAGTGCTCCGGCGCCGGCTTCCCCTGACGGGCTGGCCGCGGCTGAATTCCATGGACGTATTGAGAGGGACTGGTGGCTGTCCTCCTTCTCGGCGCTCACGCGCAATGCGCGCCATGGCGGCACCAGTGCCCGGGACCGGGATCAGGACGAACTGGAAGAGACCCAGCCCCATGGGGAAGCGGACAACATCCGCTTTTCCCTCCAGAAAGGCGCCGAAGCCGGCAACCTGCTGCACGACGTGCTGGAATGGCTGGATTTCAGTAACCCGGACCTGGACGGGGTTCTGGACCAGGCCGAAAGGCGCTACCCGGGCCTGATGGCCCCTGCTGAAACCACCCGTGAGCCCATCAAAGCCTGGCTGCGGGACCTGCTGGCCGTAAAGCTGCCCAGCGGTGCAACCCTGGGAGCGCTACCGCCGGAGAAGACCCTGAGGGAAAGCGAATTCTACTTTCCCATGAACGCGGACCAGCACCCACCCCTGGGCCGCATCCTGGCACGCCACAGGGGAGGTTATGCCGCGGTCACGCTGCCACCGCCGGCAAGCCTCAACGGCATGCTCCAGGGCTTCATCGACCTGGTCTACGAGTGGCAGGGGCGCTATTACATCGTGGACTACAAGTCCAATCACCTGGGCAACGGCTTTGGCCATTACAACCCGGAGGCACTGACCGCCAATATGCGCGAGAGCTTCTACGATCTCCAGTACCTGCTCTATATGCTGGCACTCCATCGCTTCCTGCGGATCCGCATCCCGGATTACGATCCGGGGCAGCATCTCGGGGGCGTGCACTACCTTTACCTGCGGGGGATGGCGCCGGGCCGTGATACCGGTGTCCACGCACAGGAGCCGGATCTGGGCGCACTGTTCGCCCTGGATGCCCTTTTTGAGGGTCGGGAGGTGGCGGTATGAGCGCGGTGCTCAACCCTGTGCGGGAAGGCGAGGCCCCGGAAGCCATCGACCAGGCGCTGGCGGACGCCCTTTGCGAATGGATCGGCTGCCGTGAGGACTGGTTCCGGCATTCGCTGATGGCCGTCAGCGAGGCACTGCAGGACGGTCATACCTGTCTGAACCTGCCGTACTGGGCCGGCCAGACCCGCTGGCAGAGTGACACCTTCCCGGGCATCCGGTTCCCGGAGCTGGGAGAGTGGCGGCAGGGCCTATCGGCTCTGGCGATCAGCCCGGATGATGATGCCCCCGTGGTGTTTGAGCGGGATCGGCTCTACCTGCGTCGTTACTGGCGTTTTGAGACCGAAGTGGCAGCGTCCATCCGCGAACGACTGGCGGTCACTGGGAATGTGGATGCGCCCGGCGCCCGGGCGGCCCTTGAGCGGCTCTTCCCCGGTCAGGCAGGGCAGGCCAGGACTGACTGGCAGAAGGTGGCCGCGGCTAACGCGCTTTTCCAGCGCTTCAGCGTGATCGCCGGTGGGCCCGGCACCGGAAAGACGCATACGGTTACCCGGCTTCTGGCCCTTCTGATTGAGGCGTCCGCCTCCGGTGAGGGAATGCCCCGGGTGCACCTTGCGGCACCCACCGGCAAGGCGGCCCAGCGCTTGGCCGAGTCCGTGGTGAAGGCAAGCTCCGGATTGGCGTCGGATGTGGCTCCCCGGGTAATGGAGGCCATCCCCCAGGAAGCCACCACGCTGCACCGGTTGCTCGGCGTGATCCCGAACAGCCACCGCTTCCGCCACAACGAAGATAACCCGCTCAATGTGGACATACTGGTGGTGGATGAGATTTCCATGGTGGACCTGCCCCTGATGGCGCGGTTGTTTCGCGCACTGCCGCCGGAATGCCGGGTGATCCTGCTGGGCGACGCCGACCAGCTGCCCTCGGTCGCCGCGGGGTCGGTGCTGGCGGACCTGGCGCCCCGGAATGTAGCAGCCTACAGCCCCGAACGCTGCCGCGAGCTCGCCGCCCTAGGCATTGAGCTTGACCCCGCCGACGACGGTTCGGGGGGTGCGGACTACCTGAGTTTCCTGAGGGAGAGCCGGCGATTCGGTGGCAGCAGTGGTATCGGCCAGCTTGCCGCTGCTGCCATCAGCGGCGATGAGGAGGGCACTCTCAATGTTCTCCGGGGCGCTCAAGAGGACGTGGTCTGGCAGGGCGGCGGTGCGCTGTCCGAACAGCTTGCTGCCTGGACGGAGCAGCACTACCGGCCCATCACGGAAGCGACCGACCTGAAGGACGCCTTCGCGCGGCTGCAGGCCTTCCGGATCCTCTGTCCCGCCCGCGTTGGTCCCAATGGTGTCCAGTCAATCAATGAGCGTGTTACCGCTGCGCTCAACCCGGAGCGGCAACGTTTCTTCCGCGGCCAGCCCATCATGATCACGCGCAACCATTACGGGCTTGGCCTCTACAA
Source organism: Halovibrio salipaludis (assembly GCF_002286965.1). Classification (GTDB taxonomy): domain Bacteria; phylum Pseudomonadota; class Gammaproteobacteria; order Pseudomonadales; family Oleiphilaceae; genus Halospina; species Halospina salipaludis. The sequence continues at coordinate 270,492 of NZ_NSKD01000002.1, forward strand.
TGGCGATATCGGCCTGATCTGGCCGGACGAGCCGGAGCGGGAAGGCGAGGCGCCCCCACTGCTGGCCTGGTTCCCGGGTGAGGAGGGCTTTATGCCCATGGCGCCGGGGCGACTGCCGGACCATGAAACGGTCTACGCCATGACCATCCACAAGACACAGGGCTCGGAGTTTGATTCCGTGGCCCTGGTGCTGCCCGAGAGGCCGTCCGCGATTCTCAGCCGGGAGCTGATCTACACTGGAATTACCCGGGCCCGTTCCCGATTGATGGTCATCGGGGATGAGGCCGTCTGGCGTGCCGGCATCAGCCAGGCCGTGGAGCGCCATTCCGGCCTCGGCGTGCGGCTCAGGGGTGACCCGTCCGAACACCGGTAAGCATGACAAGGACAGTATTCCCATGATCATTTCCTCGACCCAGGATTACCGTGAGGCGGCACGCCGGCGGCTGCCGCCCTTCCTGTTCCACTACATCGATGGCGCCAGCTACGACGAATACACCCTGCAGCGCAATACCCAGGACCTGCGTGAGCTGTCACTGCGCCAGCGGGTGCTGCAGGAAGTCGGTGACGTCGACCTCTCAACCCGTCTTTTTGGTGAGGATCTGAGTCTGCCGGTGGCCCTGGCGCCAGTGGGGCTGACGGGCATGTATGCCCGGCGCGGCGAAGCACAGGCGGCCCGGGCGTCCGCCGCCAAGGGGGTCCCCTTTACGCTGTCCACCGTCTCGGTATGCCCGATCGAGGAGGTGCAGCAGGCCTCGCAACGCCCCCTCTGGTTCCAGCTCTATGTGCTCCGGGATCGGGGCTTTATGAAGAACGTACTGGAGCGGGCCTGGGAGGCCGGTGTCCGGACTCTGGTTTTCACGGTGGATATGCCGGTGCCGGGCGCCCGCTACCGTGACGCCCATTCCGGCATGTCCGGCCCGTACTCGGGGGCCCGCCGTATGTTGCAGGCCGCCACCCATCCCTCCTGGGCCTGGCACGTGGGCGTGCAGGGGCGCCCACATGATCTGGGTAATGTGTCTGCCTATCTCGGGGAGACGATCAGTCTGGAGGACTATGTGGGCTGGCTTGGCAGGAACTTCGACCCTGCCATCGGCTGGAAGGATCTTGAGTGGATCCGGGAGTTCTGGAAAGGATCCATGGTGATCAAGGGCATCCTGGATCCCGAGGACGCCAGGGATGCCGTGCGCTTTGGGGCCGATGGCATCGTCGTTTCCAACCACGGTGGCCGCCAGCTCGACGGGGCGCTCTCCAGCGCCCGCGCCATGCCCATGATCGCGGAGGCGGTCGGGGATGAACTCACGCTTCTGGCGGATTCGGGCATCCGTTCCGGTCTGGATGTGGTCCGCATGCTCGCCCTTGGCGCTCACGGGGTGCTGCTCGGCCGCGCCTATGTCTATGCGCTGGCGGCGGCGGGAGAGCAGGGCGTTGCCCACCTTCTGGGGCTTATAGAGAGTGAGATGCGTGTGGCGATGACGCTGACCGGTGCACGCTCTGTTGGGGAAATCTGCCGTGAAAGCCTGGCTGTAAAGGTGTAAAGGCGCGCCGCGCCGCTCATCTGTCGAGGACGCTGAGCGCGCGATGGCAGCAGACCCTGCCCTGCTCATCAAGGATTATATTGCAGTTTTGGACCAGAAGCGCTCGAAGGCGCTGCCGGGCCCGGCGGACCCGGGCCTTGGTCGCTGGCAGGGATAGACCCTGATGGCTGGCGTAATCGTTGTGGGTCATCCCATCAAGATCACAGGCCTGCAGGATATGCCGGTCGTGCTCCTCGAGCTCGGGGAGATTCCGGGCGATGCACTGCTGCAGTTCGGAAACGGGAGAGCGTGACTCGTTGTGCGTCTCAAGTGTGATTTCGGAAAGGTCTGACAGCGGCTTCCTCAGTCTCTGGCGGTCAATGAGTTGATTCCTGGCAACGCGGAAAAGCCACGCTTTCGGGTTATCCAGCCCACAGAAGCCGTTGCCCTCTCGCATTGCACGCACAAATACTTCCTGCAGCAGATCCTCGGCTTCTTCGGGGGATACCGCGCGCTGTGTCAGGAATCCTGCGAGCTCGTCGCTATTGTCATGCCAAGCGTTCAGAACGCATTCGTAGCTCATCGTACCTCTGCCTCTCCGTCTGCCTGAAAAAGCTGCATCCTTTTCCGTATTGGTTCGTCTCCCTTTGTAGAGCTGATCATTTCATTCAATGAGGATACCAATGCTGGCGATTTTCACATGGCTTGCCGACTGGATTGTCTATAGAAGTCTGGGATTCGAGGAAGGAACCCGGCTTGCCGATGCGATGCACTTTTTCGTGGAGGATACCAGTAAAATCCTCGTGCTGCTGGTTGTGATGATCTACGTGATCGCCCTGGCCAGGGCTTCTCTCAACCTGGAGCGCGTAAGGTACTACATCCAGCATCGTCATCGCCTGACGGGGTACTTTCTCGGTTCCGGGTTTGGCGCCATTACGCCATTCTGCTCATGCTCCAGCATACCTTTGTTCCTGGGGTTTACCAGCGCCGGCATTCCGCTGGGAGTGACCATGGCGTTCCTGTTCACCTCTCCCATCATCAACGAAGTGGCTGTGATCATGCTCTGGGGCCTTCTCGGATGGCAGTTCACGCTGGTGTATGTGGTAATCGGCGTTCTGGTGGGTGTTAGCGGTGGCATGATTCTGGATCTACTGCGCGGCGAGCGCTGGCTCCAGTCCTTCGCGGCGAAGGCCTACCAACAGGCTGAATCCGGTGTCCAGAACAGTCCCGACGCGGGCGATCTCCCCCAGAAGCTGACACTCAAGGACCGACACCGGTTCGCCAGCTCGGAAGTGCGTGACATAGTGGGCCGTATCTGGAAGTGGGTCCTTATCGGCGTCGCGCTAGGGTCAGCGCTGCATGGGTTTGTACCGGAGGGATGGTTTGCGCAGAACCTTGGATCCGGCCAGTGGTGGAGCGTTCCCGCGGGCGTTCTTGCAGGACTGCCGCTTTATTCCAACGCGACCGCGGTCATCCCGGTGATGGAAAGTCTCATCGTCAAAGGCCTGCCCGTGGGCACGACGCTGGCTTTCTGTATGAGCACGGTGGCGGCGAGTTTCCCTGAGTTCATCATGCTCAAGCAGGTCATGCAGTACCGTCTGCTTGGGCTCATCTTTGTGATCCTGCTGCTCAATTTCATGGTTGTCGGCTGGATCATGAATGCGGTCAGTCCCTGGCTGTTCGCTGGAGCCTGAGGGCTCCGTTACCTGAACCTGATCAAGAAGGAGGAGTGGATACCAATGCGTATTGAAGTGCTTGGAACCGGTTGTAAGAAATGTGACACCACCGCGGACGCGATCCGTGAGGTCGCGTCGGAGCTTGGCGTTGATGCCGAGGTAGAGAAGGTCACCGATCCGCAGGTCATCATGCAGTACCAGGTCATGTCGACCCCGGCTGTGGCCGTTGATGGTCAGCTGAGACACAGTGGTTCAGTGCCCACACGAGAGACCATCACTGGCCTGTTGTCTCAGTAATTGGAATGGTTGTATTGCGGGCTGAGACCCGATGACGCCGGCAGTCGGCCCGGGTATCATGCGGGGCGTTTTCAACATTGAATCCGGGGCTCGCAATGACCACCAAGTTCCTGCTCGACGAAAGCCGTATTCCCACGCACTGGTACAACCTCCAGGCGGACCTGCCTGAGCCGTTGCCGGCCGTACTCAATCCGGCAACCCATGAGCCGGTGACCCCCGCGGATCTTGAACCCCTGTTTCCGGCGTCCCTGATCGAACAGGAAGTCACCACGGAACGGGAGGTCCCGATTCCGGAGCCCGTTCGAGAGGTCTATCGCCAGTGGCGGCCCGCACCGCTGTATCGTGCGCACGCGCTGGAGAAGGCGCTGGGAACGCCGGCACGGATCTACTACAAGTACGAGGGCGTGAGTCCGGCCGGCAGCCACAAACCCAACAGCGCCATTCCCCAGGCCTTTTTCAACCACGAAGCCGGTATCCGGCGTCTCACCACGGAGACCGGGGCAGGGCAGTGGGGAACGTCGCTGTCCTACGCCGGTGCGCTCATGGACATGGACGTGCAGGTGTTCCAGGTCCGGGTTTCCTACAATCAGAAACCCTACCGTCGCGCGGTGATGGAAACCTACGGGGCGCGCTGTATTGCTTCTCCGTCCAATGAGACTGAGTTCGGCCGCAGTGTACTCGCGGATACTCCGGACCATACCGGCAGCCTGGGGATCGCCATCTCCGAGGCGGTGGAGCTGGCAGCGCAGGATCCCGGCACCAAGTACGCTCTGGGGTCGGTCCTGAACCATGTGCTGCTGCACCAGACGGTCATCGGCCAGGAAACCATGGAACAGATGGCCATGGCGGGGGATTCGCCCGATGTGATTGTGGGCTGCACTGGTGGCGGCTCCAATTTCGCCGGTTTCGCCTTCCCGTTCATCGGCCAGTCACTGCGTGGCGGTGAAAGCCCGCGTGTGGTGGCCGTGGAACCCTCATCATGCCCGACACTGACCCGTGGCCAGTATGCCTACGATTATGGCGATACGGCGAAGATGACCCCGCTGACGCGCATGCACACCCTGGGGTCAGGCTTTACGCCGCCCGGCTTCCATGCCGGTGGGTTGCGCTATCACGGCATGGCGCCGCTGGTTTCGCACGCTAAACAGCTGGGCCTGTTCGAGGCGGTTGCCTATCCCCAGAAGGCCTGTTTCGAGGCAGGGATCCTGTTCGCGCGTAATGAGGGGATTGTGCCGGCGCCTGAAGCCAACCACGCGGTGCGTGGTGCCATCGACGAGGCCATCCGCTGTCGCGAAGAGGGCAGTGCCGAGACCATCCTGTTCAACCTGTGCGGTCATGGTCACTTCGATATGGCGGCTTACACGTCCTATTTTGCGGGTGAGCTCAGCGACCATGAGTACAGTGACGAGGAGCTCGCCATGGCACTGTCGGGTCTGCCGTCGGTCTGAACGGAAGAGCTCTGGCTGTTTTACATCCGGGTCGTTTCAATCCGCTTGATGGCTCAGCTCGAGGTCGGCGGGTACCATCCATGGGGATCGCATGGCTTCGGCTGTTTTTTCAATGTCTTCGGAAAGGGCCCGGTCACTGGTGAGCGAGGGTGAACGGGCGCGGACCCAGGCCATCATCTGCGCTGTTGCCTCGGAACGCAGATGAGGCTCCGCACGCAACTCAAGGGCCTGGACCGCCATCAGGGCATCGATAGCCAGAATCCGGTAGAGCAGGGCCAGAAGGTGATGTGTCCTGCGCGCCCCGATGGTTCCCATGGTCACGACATCCTGGTTATCGCCATTGGTCGGGATGGACTGGATTGAGGCGGGCGTTGCCTGGGTGCGCATCTCCGCCAACAGGGCGCTCGCCGTCACCTGCGCCCCCATGAACCCGCTATGCAGGCCGGTCTCCGATCCCGTCAGGAAGGCCGGCAGGTCCTGGTTCAGGCGGGGATTGGCCAGGCGGGCAATACGCCGCTCCGCGTGCACTGCCAGCGTGATAACCGCATTGGCGAGTGCATCCGAGGCCAGGGCCACATGCTGGCCGTAGAAGTTGCCGCCATGCAGTGCCTGATCCAGCGTTTCCGGGAGGATGGGGTTGTCGGTCACGCTGTTGAGTTCCGTGGTCACGATCTGCGTATGCCAGTCGACCTGGTCCGCGACGGCACCGAGCAGCTGGGGTGCACAGCGCAGGCTGTAGGGGTCCTGTATAGGCGCACTGAGTTGCTGCAGGGCATCTGTTGCGACCTGTCCTTCATCAGTCATCGCATCGGGCGGGGCCTCATCCAGAATCCCCAGCCAGCGGTGCAGCTTCTGTTGCCCTGGATGCGGCCGCAGGTTGCCAAACGCACTGTGCCAAGCCTCCCGGCGTCCCCGAAGGGCCTGGGCGTGAGCCACCGTGATCAGTGTACTCCAGCGCAGCGCGCGGTCCGCCAGACGGTCATTGAGCGCCGCAATCCCGGTCATGGCAGAGGTACCGTTCACAAGCGCTATGGCATCCTTGCCCCCTGGCTCCAGTGGAGCCAGCCCCAGACGTTCCAGAACGGCCGCTGCGGGCTCGGGGTCACCGTCACCGTGGCGGATCCAGCCTTTCCCCATGAGGGCGCCCGCAATGTGGGCCAGTGGGGTCAGGTCACCGCTGGCGCCTACCGTTCCCATGGCGGGCACAACCGGAAGGGCGTTGGCATTGAGGCAGGTCAGCAGCTGATTGAGAGCTGCGGGGGCAATGCCGGAGGCGCCCCGGCTAAGAGCGCTGACCCGAGCCGCCATGGTGGCGCGCGTCTGTTCCCGGCTCAGGGGGTCTCCCACACCGGCGCTGAGGTGGGCGACGAGATTGCGCTGAAGCGCCTCGCTGTGGTCGCTGCCAACAATGGTGTTCGCCAGCGGACCGTAGCCCGTGGTCACGCCATAGATCAGGCGCTGTTCACCCTGGTAGCGAGTCAGGCGGTTATGGCTTTCACGGATCCGTTCCCAGGCGGTTTCATCAAGTGACAGGTCCGCGCCCAGCGTGATGCATTCGACATCATCAGTGGTTGTGTCTTGTCCGCTCCAGCGGACACCTTCACCAGTCACTCAGCTTCCCCAGTTCATTGCGTGGCAGTGCCGTACCGAAATCAAAGCGCACGGGGCGTTCCGGCGTTGTGAGGCGGGCATTCACCCATTCCCGCAGCGTCTTCTCCAGTGTCTCTCTGTCCCCGTCCGCAGCCGGTACGACGAACGCCTTGAGCCGGGATCCGCTGCCTGTCTCGAACGAGCGTACCGCACACTCCGCAACATCGGGGTGTTCTACCAGCGTCCGCCCAATGGCGGCGGGGTCAACATTGGTGCCCGCAACCTGTATCGCCCCGTCCCGTCTTCCGGCGGGGGTGAGCGTCCGTTGGTCGTGCCAATGGAGTTCGTCAGGAGCGGTAACCCTCGTTTTAAGGGGCCGCAGAAAGAGGCTGGAAGCATCTCCGTCATTGGCACGTTCCCAGTGATTCAGGAGCGTGAAGGGAGAGGCCGGGTCGGATCGCCAGGCAATGCCGCCTGTCTCGGAGGAACCATAGACTTCGGTCATGGCGTCAAGCCCCTTGTCTTCCAGCGCCCGGATGACTTCGGGCGGGCAGGGCGCAGTCGAGGTCACGCCCGCAATGCCCGCACTGAAACCGGTATCGCGAGCGCTGCGATAGCGCCACCACTCCGGGAAGGCAACCACCAGATCGCCGGGGGCCGGGTCGAGTGCGTACCGGTGAGCCATGTCACCATGACAGTAGGGCACGTCCAGCGCGTCGGCCAGAAGCGGTCCCCAGAGGAAACCATAGATATGGTGTGGGGGCGCCACACCGATGATACGCCGTCTGTCCGCAAAGGCGCCGGCTATGAGCGCCACCTCGGCCTCGAGTTGGGGCAGCGGGATACGGTTGAGTTTGGGGTCGCCTGTCGTACCCCCGGAACGGAATCCGATATGCCGGGCGCCATCGGCAAGCCCTTCCCGGATCAGGGCGACCCAGTCCTCAATGGTATCTTTTCGCAGGAGCCATTCATCAAGCCCACTGGCCTCGAGGTCAAAGAATTCATTGACCACTCTGGCCAGTGCCAGTTGTTCAATAGAGTCGACCGCCAGTGGGCCGTCTCGGAGAGAGCCCCCGGCGGAGGCTCTGGTTACCAGATCGCTACTGCCCGCAGCACGTTGGCTGGCGAGTTCGTTCCCGATCAGGTGGCTGAGCACCGCCAGGGTGGTGTCGGTTCCGGTCTGCATCACACGCGCTTGACGAAAACCCAGTAGCTCTCCCCGTCGAGGGACTTTTTCATATGCACCTTCACCTTCGTCGGCTTCATCTGATAGTCAAAGGTGTACTCGAACATGGTGCTCAGGTTGCCGCTCTTCACGCCTTCCTGGAATTTGCCAAAAAAGTCGTCTGTCTTGGTGCAGGGAGCGACTTCCGTGAAGAAGTTCTTACCAATCACCTCTTCCGGCTTACGCCCGGTGATTTCACCTTCCGCCTTGTTATAGCTCAGGATTTTGCCGTTGGCATCGAGGTTGATGGCACCAAAGGCGAGTTTGTCGATGTCACGGTCACTCATCTCGGCAAGCTTGTTCCCGATGTCTTCCGAACCGAAGTTGACGCGTTCCATGGGTACTCCTTGGTCATTGATGTATGTACCGGGATATACGCACATTGACGGGCTGGGAGGCATTGAAGTGTGTAACAGGTTGTAGCGCGCTGATCTCAGGTCACATCAGCCTGTGGGCGTTCCTGACTATAGGTTTGCGGGCCCGTTCGTCGTAAACCCAGGATGAATCAATCACCTGAAAACAGCTATTGACGACGGATACGGCGTCAGTAAAATACACACCCGTTGTCGAGGGCAGCGCACAGTTCCATAGAGCGGGAATAGCTCAGCTGGTAGAGCACCACCTTGCCAAGGTGGATGTCGCGAGTTCGAATCTCGTTTCCCGCTCCAGTTTCCTTCCCTGTTTCAGGCGCGGTGGCAGAGTGGTCATGCGACGGACTGCAACTCCGTTTACGCCGGTTCGATTCCGACCCGCGCCTCCATTATCCTGATTTTACGCCCTTTTCCGTGTAAGACGCCCCAAGCGTGCGATGGCTGCGTCAACCCGGTCCGCGTCCGCAATGCCACAGTTCACCCTGAGGTAGCGCTGAAACCGTTCCGTTGAGGAGAACAGCGGGCCGGGGGCGATGCTGATGCCTTCCTCCAGGGCGTGCTGTTGCAGGTTGAGGGTGTTGGCGTGCTCCGGCAGTTCCACCCAGAGCACGAATCCGCCCCGTGGTCGGCTGACCCGGGTGCCCCGGGGGAAGTGCTCCTGTATGCCGCGTGCAACACGGTTGACCTGACGCTGATAGATCCGCCGTATACGCCGCAGGTAACGGTCGTAGCCCCCCTGGTCCAGGAAGCGGGCGAGGGCGAGCGTCTGCAGGGTTGGGGCGGCCTGGTTGGTGGCGTACTTGAGGTAGGTGAGCTGGTCCCGGAAGCGCCCGGGTACCGCCCAGCCGATCCGCATGCCGGCGCCCAGTGTCTTGGAAAAGGAGCTGCAGTACAGAACGCCCCCGTCCGTATCCCAGGCCTTGGCCGCCCAGGGACGATCGCCGGAGAACCCCAGCTCGCCGTAGATGTCGTCCTCGATCAGGGGAATGCCATTGTCCGCAAGCAGCCGGACAGTCGCTTCCTTGCGTTCATTGGAGGCCAGGTGGCCCAGCGGATTGCCGTAGTTGGGCATGGCCACGCAGGCCTGTATCGGCCATCGTTCGATGGCGCTTTCCAGAGTCTCCGGGTGGATGCCGCCACCGGGTTCGGTCGGCAACTCCAGAGCCCGCATGCCCTGGGATTCAATGGCCTGAAGGATGCCGTAAAAAGTGGGTGACTCAATAGCGATCACGTCGCCGGGATTGGCCACGGCGCGCAGGCTCAGGGAGATTGCTTCCTGGCAGCCACTGGTGATGACCACGTCATCCGGGCTGATGTGGCAGCCGGCATCCGCCATCCGGCGGGCGATCTGCACACGCAGGGATTCATCGCCGGGAGGGAAATCATAGCCGGCCACACGGTTCCTGTGGACCCGCCGCGCATGCCCGATGCAGCGGTCCAGGGCCGTAAGTGGCAGCAGCTCGGGATCGGGAACGGCGGGTCCCAGGGGGAGCAGGGCAGGATCACCATACTGGCGGATCAGCTCCAGTACACGGGCCTGGCCTGTGACCAGCGTGGGCCCGTCCTCGGTACTCTCGGGCTTGCGCCACTCCACAGGCGCACCATCCGGTTCCTGGACGTAGAACCCGGAACGCGGCCGTGCCCGGATGATGCCGCGATCCTCCAGGAGCTGGCACGCTTCCACGGCGGTGGCCAGGCTGACCCCGAACTGCTGTGACAGCTTGCGGATACCCGGCAGCCGGTCCCCCGGGCTGTAGACACTGTCCTCAATCTGCTGGGCGATCTGTCCCGCCACATCCTCGTAGAGCCACTTGCCCATCTGTACTCCTTAACTACATCGCTCCCTGGCGCTGCCATAGGGGAAAACCGAAAACTGTAATGGTATCTTTTTTACGTTTCTGAATCTGTACCGTCAACGGAAATCTGCGTACAGTTCGCCTTGGTCGTGGTCGGACGCCGGCATCAAACCCGCCCGGCGTTCCCGTTCCCATCGCTGGCCAGCCTGGTCCTTCAGGCGGTGGTGCCAACCACCTACCGATGGGGAAGCGGTATGCAATACCTGCGTACGGTTAACCACGGCAGGACTCCCTATATGACACAAGCGGATGTTCCTGCGGACCAATTTTCAAGGAGAAACGAATCATGACAGCTGTAGAAAACGCGAATGCCGGCGAACAGTACGAGCAGTATACCCCCAGTTTCGCTGAATACTGGGATGACCTGGTCGGCTGGGACGATCGCCTGGAACGCGATGGACCCTTCTACGGACGGCTGCTCAACGCTCACGGCGCAAAAGACGTCGCCGACGTTGCCTGCGGTACCGGCGTCAACGCCGTAGCCCTGGCTCTGGGTGGCTTCAAAGTCACCGCCACTGACGGCTCAGAGAACATGCTCGAAAAGGCGCGGGAGAACGCCAAGGCGCGCGGGGCAACTTTCAACAAATCCTGCGTTGCCGACTGGCTGACCCTGGATGATACCCTGGGCAAGGAACAGTACGACGCCATTGTGTGTCTCGGTAACTCCTTCACCCATCTGTTCGACCACGAGCAGCGCCGCGATGCCCTGCACGCCATGTTCCGGACACTGCGCCCGGGCGGCATGCTGATCATCGATCACCGCAACTACGACACCATGCTGGACGAGGGCTACAGCTCCAAGCATGCGTACAACTATTGTGGTGATGGTGTGGATGTTGGCCCGGCCCAGCTGCATCGCGGTCTGGCACAGTTCCACTATACCTTCAAGGATGGTCGTACGTTCCAGCTCAACATGTATCCGCTGCGTCAGAACTACGTAACGCACCTGCTTGAGGATGCAGGCTTCGTTAACGTTGAACGCTACGGCGACATGCAGCGCCCGTTCATCCTGAACCAGGTGGACTTCATTCAGCAGGTGGCTTTCCGTCCGCCGGAAGCATAAACACCACCGCTGAGTGACTCTGTTGAAAACCCCGCGGTTACGGCCGCGGGGTTTTCTGTTTCTGAACCGTTGATTGCGTTCCCTTGCGGGGGTTTATACAATCCTCTGCCTCTCCTGATCCGTCTGCGGCTGTGGTGGAATGGGTAGACACTGGGGACTTAAAATCCCCTGCCTTCGGGCGTGCCGGTTCAAGTCCGGCCAGCCGCACCAAACGTACTGATCCACGCTGACCCACACTGGCTTCAAGCCCCCGCCACCAGGCGATTTCCGGGGTTTTCGATGAACCAACTTGAACCACATTAAACCCTGCCAGCAGTGTTGTTCCTGTACACTGGCGTGTACACTCCCCAAAGCAGGTGTACACGGAGGGGATAATGAAACGCGATCAGATCAAACGCCGGCCACTGGCCGACAGTGTGCTGAACTCACTGGAGCCGGAAGCCAGAGACTACCGGGAACGGGACTCCACCGGGCTGTACTTTCGGGTCAAACCCAACGGGAGCAAGTCCTGGTTGCTCAGGTACAAGCGTCCCAATGGCAGGTGGAGCTGGAAAGGGCTCGGGGGTTACCCGGCGATCTCCGGCAAGAAGGCCCGTGAGAAAGCCCGGGAGCTGTTGGAACTGGCCTCAGAAGGCCATGACCTCAATAACCTGGATCAGCCCGCCGAGAAGATCCTGTTCCGCGAGGCGGCCGAGGACTGGTACCAGTACAAGCTGCAGGCGGGGCGGTCATCGGGCACTACCCGTCAGATGCGTCTGTACCTGGACAACTACATTCTGCCCTCAATCGGGGACAAGCCCCTGGATGAGGTCACCCGGGGTGACTGCGCTCAGATCCAGAAGGACCTGGAGGCTCGCCAGGCCTTTGTGATGGCCAGCAAGATCCGAGGCTGGCTCAATCAGATGTTCTCGCTGGCCATCGGCCAGGGCAAGTGTGAACTCAATCCAGCCTCTGAGCTCAAGCACATCGCCGTGGATCGCTACCAGAAGACCAACTACCCCTACCTGTTGGAGTCGGAGCTGCCGGCCTTCCTGAAGGCCCTGAGAGGCTCGCAGAGCAAGCACAGCACCCAGGTGATGATCTGGCTTCTGCTGCGCACTGCCAGCCGTCCGGGCATGGCCCGCTACGCCGAGTGGTCGGAGATCGACTTTGATCAGGCGCTGTGGTCCATCCCCGCGGCCAAGATGAAGATGAGCCGGGATCACATTGTGCCGCTGCCCCGCCAGAGCCTTGAGGATCTGTGGGAGCTTCACCAATACACCGGCAGGGGGCGATACCTGTTCCCGGGCTACGGGCCCAAGCACCCGGTGATGAGTGAAGGGACCGTCAACAAGGCCCTGGGGCTGATTGGGTACAAAGGTAAGCTGGTGGGCCATGGCTCACGTCATACCGCCTCGACCCTGCTCAGAGAGCATGGCTGGGACAAGCAGTACGTCGAAAGCCAACTGGCGCACATGGAGAAGGGCATTGCCGGGGTGTACAACAAGGCCCAGTACCTGGAGCAGCGTCGCAAGATGATGCAGTGGTATGCGGACTACCTGGATCAGCTGGAGAATCAGACTCCAGGGCTGGCAGATTCCGCTTAAGACGGTGGGTCGGCGCCTTTTACTGGCTTTGATTCCGCCATTAGGTACTTACTGTACTGGTATACGTCGGCCAAACGGAACTTTATGGGGTCGAGCCAGTTATGTTGGCCCTTGAAGCCGTCTGGAAAGTTCTCATCGGTTCTTCGTAGCTCGTCCAGTTGTTGAAGACTGACTCCGAGAACTTCTGCTGCTTCCCGGATGGAGATCTGGACGTAGTCTGGGTCAAACTTCGGTCTGTTCATGGTTTTATCTTCGGTTGTTGTCTGGTTGAGTGAATGAGTGAAGTGGGAATGCCGACAGGCTGTTCCTGACAGCTTTCACCGAGCGTCCGGAGGACGCCTTAATCTGGATTAAGGGTGGTGGTACCGGTATTGCTCCACTCAATCGTGGTAAACGGGAATAGAACCCGGTTTCTATCGGGGAGAGGTAAGGCAGTACCGACCCAGACCATCCTGCTGTGCGTTTGTTGTGCCGTACTGGCTCTGCTTTGCAGGCTAACTGTCAGGTTTAAGCGGTTTCTGATCTGCTGTAGCAGACTGTCTGGGCTTTCTGTGTGGTGGTGTAGCGTTAGTGGTGTGTAGTGATGTGCTTTAGCAGTAGGTCAGCAGCGTAAGGGTGGGGTAGTCATCGGAAATACGAAGAGTCGGGGCCCCAGGGGGGGGGTATTTCCGATTTACGGTATCGATACAGGTAGTAATGCCGGCGTAGGCATTTAATAAATTTGGCGAAAAGTTTTGAAGAAGGATTGGCTCACATTCCGTGTGGAGCCACCTGTACTGAGAAGTTGGCGAGGTTTAGGCCGTCTGTTTGATAGCCTGTTGACGCTTGGGCTTGATCAACCCGACCACTTCAAGTTCTGGCCGGAATTCTTCTCTGTAACGCTTGAATGTGGACATAGAGATGCCTGCCTGCGCTACCAATTGTGGGAGTTTGCCCTTTTTCTGCTTGTGTTGCGTGATGATATGGACGACTAGATTGAACTGTTTAGTTATCTTGAGATCCTTCTTCTTGCGGTTGCGCTCGACCTGGTAGGAGTACTGGGTGTCTATGGTGACGCACCCAGGCTCAAACCAGCTCTCGATATACTTTGCGTAATGCATGTCAGGAACAATGATCAGGTGTTCCTTATCTGGATCAACGAGGGTATTACGAATGCTGGTTCTGGCTACGCATTGATAGGCCACTTCATAGCAGCGTTCAACCATAATTGCCCGGGTAAGCTTGTGTTTCTCTAGCTCGTGGTTTTTAGCAAACATACTCAGGATTTTGTTTTCGAACGGCGTGGGATTGGTAGAGGCCAAATACACCGCGTGATCCAAATGGCGAAAATGGTTCATTCCGTGAACATGCGTGGATGTCAGGGAGTCTTTGAGGTGTGAAAGGCTGGGAGCTAATGGCTCATCGTCGTTCAGTGTGATCACAGCAGGTTCCTGCTTTAACAGCTGGGCCGCAAACGTTTGAGCAAATTGGCCAACTGACTCTTTTGAGCTGATTGGATGACCGCCGCGCGTTAAGGACTCGTAGGCTGGCTTCTCACGAAGCGTGGTCGACCAACGCCCGCTGTCCAGCAGGGGAACAATCCGGACTTGGTTTCTGTGTTTGCGCACAAGTGTGATCTGATCGGTGATGTCTCTTTCAACAATCGGCAAACCGAGGAGGTGCTGGCTGATGAATCCGAACAGGGTCTGGTCAAGCTGTGCGGCCAGGATGGCCAGAAAATCGACGTGAGTGGCCAATGCTTGAAGCCGGTGATAATGCACGGCCTGGTAGACACGATAAATGGATCCATCCGATCTCGTTGTGGTGGTGTAAGCGGCCTCATAACCCTCCAGCAAGAACTCTAGAAGATCGGCGACATCCTGGGTTGTCGCCGTATCCCGGTTCTGTTGGATTCCTCTGATATATCGACGCATGTCCTCCCGGTCTGCCCCTGGAGCAATTTCGACGCGGGTGTAATTGGTGTGCGCCGATGGAACTTCGATGAGATACTTTTCCCACGGATAGCCAGTGTCCCTTGCCTCATACCGAACCATCAGAGTACCGGCCAGGTCTTGAGGTGCTTCATCGGTCACCACCCTGGTATTGGACAGCTTTGCCGCGTTGATGGAGGCCAAAGCCCTGTGGGAAACGAATATGATTCCTTTGAACTCGGACTCCAATAGTGATTCCAGGTCACGAACGACTGTGCCCTTATTGTTGGTCGAATCCACCCGCTCGATAGCAAGGCTATTTCCGCCGGCATGGCTTTGAATCAGCTGCTTGGCATACTCAAAGTTCTCGCCAGTCAGCTCGTTTGTCTTGGAAGCCAGAAGGTAGGCCCGGTCTCCATCGCCTTCGTCCAAAAGGTGGCGGATCAATTCGTTGATGGTTTCGCGACTTTTGCCGGCACCGCATCGGCTTGCAACATGATAGATTTCCGTGAGCATGTTCTGACCCTTTATAAGCAAATTTAGGTTCATTGTTCCAAAGGTTTCTCCCCGGTGCAGGTTTTTTTATCACCCACCGCTTTTGCACTACTGAGAGGTGAGGTAACACCCAGCGCTGGAACCATAACGGATCAGGATTACGGGGCGGGCGGAGTCGCGTAGCATCCCAGTCGTAGTACCTCAAGCCTTGCGCGGTGCAACGCAGGCGGGGCCGAGGTACAGATGGCTGAGATGCCAGCCAGGAATAGGTGTCAGCGCAAAAAAGGTGTCAAAGTTTCTTAAGAGTTATTAAGGAATTTTGACACCTTTTTTATTGCCACTACGGTTAAGCGTTTGCTGCCGGGCTTGAAGGTTCTATGGTTTTTCTCATCAGCCGATCAGGGCTATCGGCCTCTACGGGGACCCGGCTTACGCCCGTCCCCTTGAGCCTGGCCCTGGTCTGGACCGTGACAGTGCGGGAAGGGACAGAGCGTCGCCACGAAGGCTAGTATTGTGCCAATGTGGCATGTCTTCGCCGCATCGTGCTTTTCTCCCATGTCAATCTGGCAAGCCCCCGATATTCTAGACACCTGAGAGCTGCTCAAAGTACTGCTTTTCGAACTCCATTGGAGACAGACCACCATTGGTGCCGTGTCGCCTGATGGGGTTATAGAACATCTCGATGTAATCGAAGATGTCACGTCGGGCCGTTTCCCGGTCTTTGTAGATCCTGCGCTTGATCCGCTCGCTTTTGAGCAGTGAGAAGAAGCTCTCTGCGACCGCATTGTCGTGACAGTTACCACGACGGCTCATGCTGGGCATTAGATTGTGCTCTTCCAGAAAGCCCTGCCATTCCCGGCTGGTGTATTGAGCACCCTGATCGGAATGGATCAGAACTTTCTGCTTGGGGCGTCGGCGCCAGGATGCCATCAGCAAGGCATCCATGATGAGGTCGGTCGACATGCGTTGTTTCATCGACCAGCCCACGACCTGACGGGAAAACAGGTCAACCACTGCTGCCAGGTACAAAAAGCCTTCATGGGTGCGAACGTAGGTGATGTCGCTGACCCACCGCTCATTGGGATTAGCGGCCTGGAAGTCCCGATTAAGGTGGTTCGGGGCCACGTGGGCCGGCTGGCCGCCGTAATAGCCTCTGTGGCGCTTATAGCCGCGCTGCGCCCGGATCCCTTCGTAGCGCATCAACCGGTACACCCGGTTCTGGCTGCAATGCTCCCCCAGATCTTTCAGATCCAGGGTGATGTTGCGATAACCATAGACGCAGCCACTTTCGAGCCAGGACTGCTTGATGAGCCCCAAAAGACGCTGATTCGCTTGGGCGCGAGGACTTTCCGGGTTATGAAGCCAGGCATAGAAACCACTGAAATGGACATTGAGAACCCGGCACATGGCCCGGACAGGGAACTGCTTCTGGTGAGCCCTGATGAAGCGATACTTTACTCGGACTCCTTGGCAAAGAACGCTGCGGCCTTTTTTAGTATGTCCCGCTCTTCGGTGACCCGGCGCAACTCGGCTCGCATACGCCGCAGCTCATCCTGCTGGTCATTGATCTGCTGATGCTGGTGGTCGCTGTCGCCGTAGTGCTTGATCCATTTGTAGAGGCTGCCAGAGGTCACTCCCAACCGCCGACACACATCGGAGACCTTGTGGCCCCGCTCGGTCACCTGCTTGACCGCTTCAATCTTGAACTCTTCGGAGTAGCGCTGCCCGCTCATGCTCAACACCTGTTTTCTTTGCGTTAGTGTAACGCTGTCAGGTGTCTACTGTATCGGGGGCTTGCCAATCCCTTTTCCAGCATTTTCAGAAAATGACTTAATGATTAAGGGGAGTCTCCCCCGAGGCTCTGCCGAGCCCCGGGCGAGCCTCCTCTAAAAACGCCCTATCGGGTTCGCCAAGCGTTCGGAGAACGCCTGACCGTCTCTATCGACTCCCAGTACAGGACTGGGACTCTCTCTCGCGGGAACCACGACCGGCCTGAGCCGCCGAGTGCCCCAAGCCACGCAGCGAAGCGCAGTGGCGCCGGGAGCACGGAGGCGGGGAAAGGCCGGGAGTTTAAGGAAAGGAAAAAATTGGATGCTTCTATTAGGAAACTAAGGATCTTTCATTGGAAGGAACCAGTTGGTCGCTTACGTGTCTGTCGGGGCTTGCGCTGACGCGCCGCCCCTCCGACACTCAGCGACAGGTGCCCCTGGTTCGGTCGGAGCGAGTGTTCTCAAGCCTTGCCAAGTTTCCCGACTCCTGTATCCATCGACAGGAGTTTCTTTACACGTACCTCGGAGACAGGGGTTCTACCCCGTCTCCACGGACGGTTTTAAAACGGCTGACAACTTTTGATCTTGGACGGCAACTCTACGTCGCATCCTGGGATTATGGAACCGCTCGATGTAATCAAAGATGTCAGCGCGTGCTTCGTTCTGAGTCCGGTAACGCCGGTGGTGAATTCGCTCCCGTTTGAGCATTCCGAAAAAGCCCTCACAGGCAGCGTTATCGCCACAGTGGCCGACCGCACTCATGCTGCTCACCAGTTGGTTGCTGCCGAGATATCGCTGGTAGTCTCCGCTGGTGAATTGACTGCCTCGATCTGAGTGCAAAATCACCGGGACGTTCCCTTGACGTTGCCAAACCGCCATCTCAACAGCTCGGATCACCATCTGCCGATCCTGCCTATGATGCATGGACCAACCCACGATCAGCTTGCTGAACAGGTCGAGAACCACGCACAGAAAAAGCTTGCCCTCTTGCGTGGGTACCTGCGTAATATCCGTCACCCACTTGGTGTCAGGCTCCAGAGCAGAGAAATCCCGCTCCAGATGATTCCGGGTACCCGGCGGCCGATAAGACCGCGACCCCAAGCGTCCACGCTTCTTGCGTGGCCATCCCTGAATGCCATGTAGGGCCATCAATCGCGCAACACGGTTCAGACTTGTTGAAGCGCCCTCGGCAACCAGGTCTTCGTGCATACGAGGTGAGCCAATCATGCCTCCGCTGTCATCATGAATCTCTCTGATTCGTGACAGCAGGTGCTGATTCGCCTTTGCCCTGGCGGACTCGGGGCGAGATACCCAAGCGTAATAACCGCTGGCCGACACTTTCAGGCATCGGCACATAAGACGTATTGGGAAATGATTGCGACAACGTTGAATCGCCTGATACCTCAGGACGACTCCTTTGCGAAGAACACTGCCGCTTCGCGCAAAAAATCACGCTCCTTCTTCACCCGGGCCAGTTCTCGCTTGAGACCGGCGACTTCTTCATCCCGTGGCGAGCCAGAGCCCTTAAAGGCCTTGTCAGGCTCCTCATCCGCTTCTCTGCGCCACCGAGATAACAGATTGGGATTGATGCCGATTTCCAAGGCTACCTGGCGACAACTAACCCCTGGTTGGCGAGTCAAAGCGATGGCTTCACGTTTGAACTCTGGACTATATTTTCTGCGTCTGGACATGAACACTCCTTTGGCACAGTGTGCCTCTTTTTAGAAGTGTCCGCAGTAACGGGGTAGAACCCCAGGTTGATCAACGTGTTCTGGTTTCGATTTCCATATTTGTGTTGCTTGTTCAGGCTTGATTAGGGTAGAAGCGGATCCCAATTTTGGACAGGCCGCTCAGTGATGTGGGCTTCCCCCACTTCAGTGGGCACCTCTGGCCTATGATTCATCCCCACATTCCGTACATGTTAGAAGGAGCAAAAATGACAAAGTTCATTGCTGCGCTGGTTGTTCTGCTCATGTTTGCTGGTTGCACGGCGCAGCCTACTGGTGGGACTCCGGAGGCTCCAAAACTTACGGTCAAGGAGTTCAACGCCCCGCTAAACGAGAAGCTGGAAGCTAGCACCGGGGATTCCATCCTCATGGAGGGCCGCTATATTCCGGACGAGTATATTGATGTGCCTCAGCCTGTAGACGTGATGATCCCTGGGGCCATGATGATTCCTTTTCCTGTTCATGTGGCTCAAGGACGACTGGAGCTAGAATCCATCAAAGATGGGTGGAAATATTATTGCGGTGATTTGTCAGATTCGGCTGCCTCGTTCCCCGGATTGGGAAGTGTGGTTAGCTCCGGGGATTGCATCGGTATCAGGATTCCGGTTGGTGGTGATTCGCCACAGTGGGTAGTAGATAACTCGAATTACAACGGCTTCGAAACGATATATTCACGTGATATGGATTCCGAAGAAGCACGCAAGTACCAGCCCAAGAAGCGCTCTACGCCATTTTCTGTACAGCAACTCACCCGTATTACCTTCGATGGATATTATGACGGTCAGCTTCACTTCACTCTCGAGAAACAAGGTGACGAGCGTGAGACACGTGAGTTTGTTTTTGACTTCGACAATGAGCCCACTCCGGTTGGATTCCAAGGCAAGAACCTGGAGGTATTGGAAGCCAACAATCTCGGCATCACTTACCGCTGGGTAAAGCTGTAATCTCTGAAATTGATTTGCTCACCTCCGCTAAACGACAAGCCCGCTTGACGGGTGCAGGCGAGACATCGAATCGCTTTGCGGGGGCCTTGATACCGACAATATCCTTCAGTCGCCACAGCGTCATAGCCTGATTAGGCGGGAATCCATGCCGATAGGGTATCGGCTGTATATAGTCGAGATAGGGCAGTCGGAGCGCCTTTGTATATCGGTTGAGGGACAGTCGGTGAGGCCGGTTTCGCCCCACAAAGCGCTGCTGTGATGGCTTTGGTCAGCGTTTATCGTTTGCTGGTATATCGGTCGGGTATCGGTTCTGAGTGAAATCCAGATAGCCTATCGGTTGGCACCTGGATCTCATAGGTTACCTCTGGCGCCTCCCATTGGCTCGCCAAGGGTAACGCCAGGGTCAGTCAGATCGCCTCGGGATAGACTGAGAGGGCATCCTGAGGCTGATGTTCATTGCGTTGTGCCAGAATGGCCAGTGACTCGTTGTACTGCCGTGCCTCGATCGATTCAACAAACTCCGCGTCCGGGACGAGCTCTTCGACCTTCTCGCGAATCTCACGGAGCTCGACGTTGAAGAACTCCTTACGCATGTTGACCAGATTCATCCTCCGGTCACTGAAGGCGGCGTGGAGCTGTCCCTCCAGCTCCGGGGCATTGTCAGTGAAGATCATTGCATGGACATCGAAGGTGAACGGCACACTGGCATCGCCAAGCTCTTTCACACGGTCGTCTGGATCGAGTCGGCGGGTCATACCAATTTTGTAGACCTGCTCGCCGAACGAGCCGATGTTCGAAATCACGTAGACGTGCCCGCGCTTGGTCTGCTCGGCCATACTCCTGGCTCGCTCTGATTTCTCATGCGCCTCTGCGAGCTCATTACTGAGCTCCTCAATCTTGCCCTGGAGCTTGGTCAGTTGCTCACCACTGGCTTGATCGGCTTGCTTGCGGGCTTTCTCCAGCAGTTTGTTGTACTTCTCTTCGTCCTTGATAGCCCTATCCATCTCTTCACGCAGCTTCTTTTCTTCGCGTTCCTGACGACGGAGTTCGCGGAGTTCTTCCTTTTCCTGTTGCTTCTTTTCCCGATGCTCGTGCGTCAAACGGAGCTCTTTGAGCTTGAGATTCAGATAGCCCGGGTTGATGTGGATGTCCTGGGGTTGATTAAGTTTGTTGATCGTCTCATACGCCTTCCGGATGCGTTTTTCCATGGCGACCGCGTTGTTCCAGCGGGTATTGCTGATGGCGGCGTCACACTCGTTGTTGAAGGCCCGTGCGGTCAGCTTGATCGAGCGATTGGTCATCTTCCTGCCCTCGGCCTTGCTGTCGCCGACACGCCACTCCGTGTTGCACTCGACCGCAGACTTGTCACTGATCATTTTCTTCTGGGTTTCCTTGACCTGCTTGATGGCCTCCTTGAATTGCTCCGAGGTGCCGTAATCGAAGTGTGGCTTATAGAATCCCCACTCAGCGAGTTCGACCTCCTCGTCGTATATCGCCACCGTCGCCACTAGGTCCGAGTAAATGGCCCGTTTTTCCTCATAGCTTTCGCGCAACTGAGCAATCGTGGCCTCTTCCTGTGCCTTGGTTTCGCGTACCCGTTCCAATTCTTTGTCAGCGTCCAGGATGTCGCTGAATCGAAAACTGAGCGCGCGGTATCGGCGGAAGAGGATAACCGCAGCTGTGGTGGCGAGTGCCAGCAAGGCACTCAGGCAAGCTGCAGCGAGTGCGAGATGGAAAGTACTCATAGCTGTTCCCTGTTGATGGCGCGGAGATAGCCTTGGAGCGTAACGCGAGCCGCAGACATGCGTCACGAAGCGGTAGGCTCGAGGGTCGGGTCAGTGAGATTGTGTATCAGGCAGTGACCAGGCCTCTTCTAACCGCTCGACGGTATGGCGCCATTTGGAGGCGGTTGGTTTGCAAACCGTGTTCTGGTTACCAAACAGGCCCACCTCTCTGAAGGCTTGGGAGCGCGGGGCGGTTTAGATCTACCCGATCGGCACCAAGTACTCTGCATGCTCTTCATCCACGTCAGGATCACTTTTAAATCAAACTTCCTAAACGCTTTTTGAGGGAATTGGAGCATTTATGTGCTTAGATGTGTAAGGAACGCAGATTAGCGAAGGTTCTTAACCTGTCCTTTTTCCTTGATCACTATTTGGAACGGTTCTAACGGCTGGTCTGCTTCGTAGTCTGCCACGATCCGCAGGTCTTTTATTTTAAATAGCAAAGGTGACATTCGCTCAAAACTTTTGGTGATCGTTTGTTTCATTATCGCTTTTCCTTCACCTGACTCAATGGCTGCTTTCAGTTCCTGATCCGATAGTTCGGGGGAGCCTAGTTCCTCTTTGTAGAAGTCAAAAGCAGCTTTTGTATTAATAGAGTAGCTGTAAGTTAGGTGGCAGGTTCCTGAAGCATATATTGCAACAATGCTATACCATGTAGTGACAGGATCAATTCGCATCGGTAGTTGATCAAGTGTCTCATTGCTATTCTCTTGGATTGCCTGGCAAACCCGTTTTGCGCTGATTTGCGCGGAACTATCCAAAGAAAAAATGATTAACAGAGAAAAAACAATCAGATTCTTAAGCATCCCCAGTCCTCCTTGAGAGGCATAAATCTTCGTGAAGCGTATCAAGTTTCTCTAGTAGAGTATAGCTACGCCAAATACCAGTATTGGTGGTCCGCGTATAGTAAAAGGCATCCCATAGAACTAAAAATGCGCTAGCCCTTCGCTTCCAAGTCTCGGACAAACTGGGTGGAACTCGCTTTGGGCTCTATATCCAGCCACTCGCAAACGTAGCGCAGCATTGGGGGGCATTGCTCCTTTCATGGGTGATCAGAGCGCTGGTTTGACGCAGTGGCGTGCATAACGCATAAAGGCCACAATACTGGATTGCTGGAAGCAGCCCATAACCCCCAAACTCAACCAGCATACGACCCGCATACGGAAGCCTTTGAATGAGCCAGACCCTCACCCTGCAACAACTCGAATCCTTCCTCTGGGAAGCCGCCGACATTCTCCGGGGCAACATGGATGCCTCGGAGTACAAGGACTACATCTTCGGCATGCTGTTCCTCAAGCGCCTGTCAGATGCCTTTGAGGAAGCCCAGGAGGGGGTGGTTCGCTACTACCTCGACAAGGGCCGCTCTGAGGCCCAGGCGAGGGAGTTGGCCGATGAGGAGGATGAGTACGACGAGACCTTCTACGTGCCGCCAGAGGCCCGCTGGGAAGCGCTCAAAGACCTTAAGCACGACGTTGGCGCGGCCCTGAATACCGCCACCGAAGCGATTGAAGAGCACAACCGGGTGCTGGAAGGCGTTCTGGTCACCATCGACTTCAACGTGAAGAACAAGCTCTCGGACAGCAAGCTCCGCGATCTCATCACGCACTTCAGCAAGCACCGCCTGCGTAACAGTGACTTTGAGCGCACGGATCTGCTCGGCACCGCCTACGAATACCTGATCAAGATGTTCGCCGACAGCGCCGGCAAGAAGGGCGGGGAGTTTTACACCCCCTCCGAGGTCGTGCAGCTGCTGGTATCCGTGTTGAAGCCCCATGCTGGTATGCGCATCTACGACCCTACGGCGGGTTCTGGGGGCATGCTGATCCAGTCCCGAAACTACCTCGCGGAGCAGGGTGAAAACCCCGCTAACCTCTCGCTGTACGGCCAGGAGATGAACCTCAACACCTGGGCCATCTGCAAGATGAACATGTTCCTGCACGGGGTCTACAGCGCGGATATCCGCAAGGGCGACACCTTGCGTGAGCCTCAGCACACCCGCGGTGGCGAGCTCATGCATTTTGACCGGGTGATCGCTAATCCGCCGTTCAGTCTCAAGAAGTGGGGCAAGGAAGAGGCGGACAACGACGCTTATGGACGCTTCCCCTACGGCACACCGCCCAAGGATGCCGGGGACCTGGCGTTCGTCCAGCACATGATTGCCAGCCTCAACGCCGAGGGCATGATGGGTGTGGTTATGCCTCATGGCGTGTTGTTCCGTGGCTCCAGTGAGAAGGCCATCCGGACCGGTATCCTTAACGATGATCTGCTGGAAGCGGTCATCGGCCTCCCGGATTCGCTGTTCTACGGCACCGGCATCCCGGGGTGTCTGCTGATCATCAACAAGAACAAACCCGCTGACCGTAAGGGCAAGGTGCTGTTCATCAACGGTGAGCTGGATTACGAGGAAGGCAAGAACCAGAACAAACTGCGCCAGCAGGACATCGAGAAGATCGTTACCACCTTCGATGATTACACTGAGATCAAGCGCTACTCGAAGATCGCCACGCTGGAGGAGATCGCCGAGAACGACTACAACCTCAACATCCGCCGCTACGCCGACACCTCGCCACCCCCTGAAATCTTCGATGTGCGCGCCATCCTGCATGGCGGCATTCCCAAACGCGAAGTTGAGAGCGAGTACATTCGCGAGGAGATCCTGGGAGATTTCGATGTGTCGCGGGTGTTCGTGGCGCGTGATGCGGACTACTACGAGTTCCGGCCAGAGATCGACACCAAGGAAGCCATCCGGGAAGCGGCAGGCGATGCGGACAGCCGGGTGATCAGTCAGCTTGAGCGGTGGTGGGACAAATACCGTGTATCCTTGAATGAGTTAAATGAGAAGGCCGCGGAAGTTGAGAGCGTTATGAAGGGATATCTTGAGGAGCTCGGTTATGAGTGATGCGGTTCCTGAGGGATGGAGACGTAAAAGGATAGGCGAGTTGGTTACTCTCCAATATGGCAAATCTCCTAAAGACATAATCTCGGCGGATGGACGTTACCCCATCATTGGAACCGGCGGCGTAGCCGGCTATACGGATAGTTTTCTACATGAGGGCAACACGACAGTTGTCGGACGTAAGGGCACTATAGACAAGCCCTCTTATGTCGAGGGTAAATTCTGGGCAATTGACACTACTTACTATGGCTCTGATTACAAAGGGGCAGAGCCAAAGTGGTTTTACTATAATCTGAGTGCAGTTGATCTGCGCAAGCACAACGAGGCCAGCGGAGTGCCAAGCCTCGGGCGTGATACGCTCTACGCGATAACGATGCTGACACCCCCTCTCCCCGAACAACAAAAAATCGCCACCATCCTCTCTTCCGTCGACGACGTGATCGACAAGACCCACGCCCAGATCGACAAGCTGAAAGACCTTAAAACCGGGATGATGCAGGAGCTTTTGACCCAGGGTATCGGGCATACGGAGTTCAAGGATTCGCCGGTGGGGCGGGTTCCGGCGTCTTGGGAAATAACTCGACTAGGAGCAATAGTAGAAGCGGGAGAGCTGCAAACAGGGCCCTTTGGAAGTCAGTTGCATTCCTATGATTACGTGGATAGAGGCATCCCGGTGGTCATGCCCAAGGACATGAAAGCAGGGCGGATAGTAACTACCTCCATCGCGGAAGTGAGCACAGAAAAAGCAAACGAACTGAATCGACATCGGCTAAAAGCGGGAGACTTGATCTTCGCGAGGAGAGGCGATATTGGTCGGTTTGCGCTGGTTGATGCGAAAAATGCTGGATGGTTAAACGGCACAGGCTGCTTACGGGCACGCCTTTCAACTTCCGCAGACCCTGAATATGTGGCTTGTTATTTGACCTTGTCCATTGTTGTCGATTGGTTAAATACCAATGCTGTTGGACAAACCATGCTTAATCTCAACACCTCAATTTTGAGTGAATTGCCTGTCGTATTGCCTCCGAAAGATGAGCAGTCTGCTATTAGCAGGGCAATTAAATCAGTCGATCAGAGGATTACTGTTTTAAGTGGGAAATTGCGGAGTACGGAGAAGCTTAAGAAAGCACTAATGCAAGACCTTCTAGCGGGACAAGTCCGGGTCAACGTCGATCAAAAGGAGTCTGAGGTTGCCTGATCCCAGGCAATCCAAAGCGTGATGTTTCAGGATGAAATCGACAAGGTAGAGCAGCCAGCTCTCCAACAGCTCCAGGCACTGGGCTGGAAATTCGTACCGGGTGCGGAGTTGGTGCCCGCGGAAGACGGTGAGCGCAGCTATTACCGGGATGTGGTGCTGGTGGGCCGGCTGGAGAAGGCGCTTCGCCGGCTTAATCCCTGGCTCAGTGATGAAAACCTGCGCAAGGTCATGCGTGAGTTCACCCATCCCAATCACGCGAGCCTGCTGGAGTACAACCACGCGCTCTACAGCCTGCTGGTGAACTACCTTTCTGTGGATCAGGATCTGGGTAAGGGCCGCAAGGGTCAGACCGTCCGCGTCATCGACTTCGATAACCCTGAGAACAACGACTTCGTCTGCACCAACCAGTTCAAGGTCACGGGGTCAGTCCAGAACATCATTCCGGACATTGTATGCTTCGTAAACGGGCTGCCGCTGGCGGTGCTTGAGTGTAAGTCCCCCTACATTACGGACCCTATGGCCGAGGGCGTGGATCAGCTGCGCCGCTACGCCAATCTGCGCTATCCAGAGTCCGAGGAAGGCGCCCCCAGGCTGTTCTGGTACAACCAGCTGATGGTGGCGCTGAGCCGGGATCATGCACGGGTCGGAACCATCAGTGCCAATGCCTCCCACTACGCTGAGTGGAAAGACGCCTATCCGTACACGGATGCGGATGTCCAAGCGTTATGCAGTACCGCTGAGCCATGGGAGCGCAAAGACGTAAAGGATGTTCCGTCTTCGGATTATCTGGCTAATGCCCGGCGAGTGGCCGGGGGTGTTGAGGAAGCCAGTGAGGTTACGCCTCAGCAGCGCCTGCTGGCCGGTATGTTCAACCCGGCCAACTTCCTGGATCTGATGCGCAACTTCATTGTCTACGAGCCGATTGAAGGGCGGCTGGTCAAGAAGGTGGCCCGCTATCAGCAGTACCGGGCGGTGAACCGGGTGATTGAGCAGCTGAGAACCGGCACCACCCGCAAGGACAAATCCGGCGTGGTCTGGCACACCCAGGGCTCCGGCAAGTCGCTGACCATGGTCATGTTGGCGATGAAGATGCGCCGTGATCCGGAGCTTCAGCAGTACAAGCTGGTGTTTGTCACCGACAGGGCCCAGCTCGACAGCCAGCTCTCCACCACCTTCCGGGAAGCCCAGGATGAGACGGTCTATAACGCCGACTCCATTGAACGCCTTAAGGAATTGCTGGGCCGCGAGTCGTCGGACATCGTCACGGCAACGGTGCAGAAATTCCAGGACGCCGAAGCCGAGGAAGGCTTCACCAACCTGAACCCAAGCGAGAAGGTGGTGGTGCTCGCCGATGAAGCCCACCGCACTCAGTTTGGCAATCTGGCCATGACCATCAATGCGGCCCTGCCCAATGCCCCCAAGATCGGGTTTACGGGCACGCCGCTGATGAAATCCCAGAAGATGGACGATGCCTTCGGCGGTTACATCGACCGTTACAAGATCGATGAGGCGGTGGAGGACGGTGCCACGGTTCGCATCATCTACGAGGGCCGGGAAGTTCGCACGGACGTGGTCGGCCGTTCACTGGATGCGCTGTTCGAGGAGTATTTCGGGGATCGCTCTGAGGAAGAGAAGGTTGAGATCCGCAAGAAGTACGGGGTGGAACGCGCCATCCGTGAGGCCCCGGCACGCATCCGCTGGGTCTGTCTGGATCTGCTCAAGCACTACCGTGAACACATCCAACCCAATGGCTTTAAGGCAATGATTGTCGTCGGCAGTCGCCATGCCGCCACCGTGTTCAAGCAGACACTGGACGAGCTTGATGCACCACCGTCCGAGGTCATCATCTCCGGCACCCATAATGATCTGCCGTACCTGGCGCAGTACACGGACAAGGCCCATCAGAGGCAGGCCATTGAGAACTTCAAGAAACCACTCGATGAAGACCCTACGACTTTCCTGATCGTGAAGGACATGCTGCTGACGGGCTTTGATGCGCCCATCCTGCAGGTGATGTACCTGGATCGGATGCTGAAAGACCACACCCTGATGCAGGCCATCGCTCGGGTGAACCGGACCTATAAGGGCAAGTCCGCTGGTTTCGTGGTGGACTATTACGGCCTCTCGGATCATCTGACAGAGGCGCTGGATCAGTTCAGCAGCGAGGATGTGGAAGGGGCCTATTACACGCTGAAGGATGAGATTCCGAAGCTGGAGGCCGCGCATACCCGGGTGGCTCAACTGTTCTCGGATGTGTCCGGTGATGCTGTGGATGACTATGTCCACGCGCTCAAGGACGAGGATGTGCGCCAGCAGTTCGAGCTGCAGTACAAGCGCTTCGCCAAACAGCTGAACGTGGTATTGCCGGACCCAGCAGCCAAGCCGTACGTGCCGTCACTCAAGTTCTGGGGCAAAGTCCAGAACGCAGCGCGGAACCTGTACCACGATCAGACGCTTAACATCAGCGATGCCGGTGAAAAGGTACGGGAGTTGGTAGAGGAGCACATCATCAGCACAGGGGTGGATCCGCGAATTCCGCCGGTGGATCTGATGGACGCCGAGTTCAAGGAGTCGGTCGAGCAGCTGCAGTCTGCCGAGTCCCGCGCATCCAAGATTGAAAGCGCCATTCGCCACCACATTACAGTGAACTTGGAAGAGGACCCGGAGTATTACAAGTCACTCAGCCGGCGCCTGGAGGAGATCATCGAGCAATCCCACGGTAAGTGGGAGCAGCAACTGGATCTGCTGCAACAGTTGGTGGGTTCCATCGAGTCCGAGCGCTCTGAGAAAGCGCAATCGCTGGGTCTGAGTGACACCGAGTTCGCCTTCTACAACATCCTGATGGCAGAGGTCACTGAGCGCTCCGGTGAGGCGGTGCTCAGTGATGCGGTGCATGACGAAATCCATCAGGTGACGCGGGACCTGGTAGCCATGTTTTCCGAGGCGACCCAGATCATCGACTTCTTCGGTAAACCCGAAGAGGTCAAACGCATGAAGAAACAGATCAAGCGGACGGTTCTGGAATGCTCGTTTGGCGATAAAGCCATCGTCAACGCGGTTCAGGACCGGTTCATGGAGCTTGCAGAGACCAAGTTCGGCCAATGAATACAGCGAACGACCATGAATATCGGGATGCGGGTGGCTTCATAGCGGAAGTGATCCGCTCCAGCCGACGCAAAACCGCCGATATACGGGTGGAGCAGGGCGTTGTTTCGGTCATTGTGCCGACAACGCTGTCGACCGAGCGCATCGATGAACTGTTGGCCAAAAAGCGCCAATGGATCCGAGAGAAGATGCTGCTCCATCAGGAGGCCCGGCCGGCCAGTACACGTCGGTTTGTATCGGGGGAGGCCATTCCCTACCTCGGGCGCAACTACCGGCTCAAGGTAATTGATGGACCCTTCAAGGCCCCGAAGCTCGACAAGGGGCGGCTGGTTGTGTCGGTCCCTGGTGGTTCAAACCAGCCCGAGATGGTGCGGAACGCCGTTATTCGCTGGTACCGCCGTCGCGCGGAAGAGAAGCTCCCGGCCAAGGTTCAGCGACTGGCACCAAGTGTTGGTGTTACGCCCGACAGGGTCGAGGTGAGGGCGTTCCGTTCTCGCTGGGGCAGCTGTTCGCCCAAGGGCCAGGTGGCCTTCAACTGGCGGATTATGATGGCGCCCAACCGGGTGGTGGATTACGTGGTGATCCATGAGCTGTGCCACCTAATCCAGCATGATCATTCGCCGGCCTACTGGCGGGAAGTGGCCAGAGTGATGCCGGATTACGCGCAGTGGCGGGATTGGTTGAAGGATGTATCGCATGAGTTGGAGGTTTAAAGGGTGTTAGGCGTTAGCGCGTATGCTGAGTCACTTTGCTCGACACATGCTACCGGTTATCTAGAGACGTGAGCGTTATTAAGAATTCGGTATATTGCTCAAGCGGTCTGCATAGGTTATTGAAGTCGCGCATTAAGGTTTGCGTTACTGAGTGATATTGAGCGGTCAGGAATATCGGTAACAGCGATTTCTGCATATTATCTGTTAGCCTGAAGGTATTAGATTTATGGATGTGACTTGGGGCGCCATAGGAAAGGTTCTGCTTGCTGGCCTTGTAACTTACATTCTTCTGCCTGCTGTGTTGATTGCTAGGGACTATGTTCTATGGCGGGTTATATCAGTCTATATCCTGAATGACGACCTGAAGCGAAAGGTGACTCAGTATGTCCAGCTCGCTCATAAGTGGAACAATGAGTATGCGGGCCAGAGTAAGATTGAGTTTGATGATGACAAGACAAGATACTCAATCAACGGTCAAGAGGTATCCCAAGAAGACTGGCATCAACATTTTGAGGAATCGGGACAGGTCGGCCAGAACATGAGAGATTTGAAGCTGGAGATCGATAGAAAAGCCAGATTCCTTAAGTGGCTTTTGAAGCACTACGAGCAGGAAGCGATTGACCCAATAAACGAGTGGAAGAAGCTGGAAATGAAGCGACTTGAGAAGCGAGATGGTGTCTCAAGCTAACAAGTGCACGCACGGAGAGCCCTTTCCATTGCGCCTTCAGCTCCATTTCAAGGGCGCGCGTGCTTATGCGTTAGGTCAAAGGAGTAGCGAGTGGACTCTTTCATTCACTTCTTAAATGCCAACTCTGGCGCACTTACGGTAGTGTTCACGGGGTTTGTGACTCTTGCGACAGTATTTTATGCAGTTCTCACAGGCTTTCTTGTTCGTGAGACTCGACGTATGCGTGAGGTGCAGACTGAGCCGAGGGTTGATGTCGGGTACCGTATGAGCGCTGGAGCCTACGGTTTTTTGGATATCACGGTTTGCAACATTGGCCAGGGGCCGGCTTATAACATCGCTTTTCACATCGAGCAGATTGAAGGCGATGAGGCGGCTGCCGGCCTGACGGAGGAGCTTGGAGAGCTTGGATTCGTCCGGCGGGGACTTCGCTACCTGTCACCCGGGCAGGAGGTGAGCACGTTTTTCACGAGTATGTTCGAGCGGTTTGATGCGAAGGTGGCTTCGCAGGTTGCGATAACGGTCGGTTATGCGAACGTCCTAGGCAAGAGATACGAAGAGCGGTTCGTTCTTGATCTTTCTGAACTCAAGGGCATGAGTAGGATCGGTACGCCGCCGATGCAAGCGATTACCAAGAGTATTGACGAGCTCGGAAAAAAACTGGCGTCGATATCCAGCCACGGCAGGCTGCGGGTGGATGTTTGGACCGCTGATGATCGGGAAGCTGAAGAGTCGCAGAGGCGAGCGAATATTGAATCTGCTCGTGCAGGCGTCGACCAGCAGAGTGATTCACGAACCTAACCATGGCGTGGAGCCGACTCGCGAAGACGCGCGCGGCTCACGCCAGCCGTTGAGACTGTAGAAGCTGGCACCAAGCAACAGGGAGTCGTTCGCATGCCCCGATTCAAGCCCTACAACTACGATCAGTGGCAAGCCCCCTTAACCTTCAACCGTTATTAATCGTATATCCCGCCTCCATACTGGCCAGAATCACGGTCTAATTGCCGGTTTGGATTATTGCGGTTCATCTGATCGCGTCGTTGTGCGTCATAATCATACTGATAATCTATCTGGTCGCCTGGATCAGACATGTCCTACTTATACCGTGTTCCGGAATTGCTCTCATAACCACGAGTGTCAGACGTGCCTATGTTATCAATCTCGGTGCCCGTACATTTCCCCATAACGACTGTGCCAATGCAGCCAGCAAAGCTCGAGCTGGCTCCAAAACTGATAATTAAGACAGCTATTCCGGTAGAACGTTTTTTCATTATCTTTAATTCCTTTGGTCACGTAATGGCATGTGGCGATTGAAAAAAATAATTCAGAACCACTGCAAATGGGGAATCCATGTTGCTACGAACTCTAAAATGGAGCTTACAGGACGAGAATACATCACTAGCCGATTCTGGGTCTGGTACGCAGGATTGATAAGCAACGAGTGTACTGGTCGTCAGAAAACATGAACGTCGTTTTAAAGCGCATGGCTAAGTCGGTGTGTTGTGGGATTTTAAACGCATCTAAGATTATAAATCTCATCCACTGATAGGCTTCTCCTTTGGTTTGCTTGGTAAATTCTAAGAGATCTTGCATTGGTTCACCGTCTTGACGAGCTTTCATAGCAAAAGAGGCGAACTGTAGGTGCTCTTTACAGTAAGCTTTCTCCTGGGGTTCCAAACTGTGAGAAATAGGGGCAATGGCAACCAGCAGTGGGGCAATGAATCCTGCTACAGCACGCATAATTAGTTCCTTTGTAAGCGATTAGCTAGGAAGGCTGGGTTCAAACCTGGGCGTCAAACGGCGTAGGGTTTTCGGTCAGCGGGCTTATACTACCCTCGATGCCGGCCTCATAGTAGTCGGATGCGGTATAAATGCGCTGGATCTCTCAACTATGGGAGGTGTCGGGGTAGAGTCAGACTCAGTGACCAAATACTCGGGGCGGGCAGGGCTCGTCAGGACTGATGTTTCCTCACGTTGGTAGGTTGACGGTTGCATTGTGCTGGTTATGGCTGTGAATTAAGGCGAAAAAGCATGTACACCTGCCTGTACACAATAGGAGTTTAGGCGGGATAAGCTGATGATTTAATAGATCACTTCAAGTCCGGCCAGCCGCACCATTTCCTGCCTGAACCCTGAGCCACTGCCAAGCGGGCTGAAACGGCATCCAGTCTCTCCGCTTCCGCTTTTGTCAGAAGCGTCCATTCGGGATAACCTGTCTAGACTAACAATTGGTCATTTTACATTCCGTGCCATTGTCTTTCCGGGATATCGGCTACACTCCGCACAACTGACATCCTGGAGCCAGAGTTTCCATGTATCCCCGGGGCAGCTTATGAGGAACAAATCCGTCATCTCAGCGCAGGAAGGGGGGAAGGACTGGCCCGGCGCAGGGCGGAGGAAAGCGTCGATGACAGCCGCCGCCAGCTCAATACGCTCATGGCGCATCTCCCAGGCATGGCCTATCAGTGTCTGAATGACACGGACTGGTCGATGCTGTTCGTGAACGAGCGCGCCCGGGATCTGACCGGCTACAGCCCGGACGATTTCCTGTCATCCCGTATCACACTGGCCCGGGTCATCCACGAGTCTGATCGGAGTTGGGTATCGACACAGGTTGATGCGGCCATCGAGGCGCGGGATTCGTTCAACTTGACATACCGGATACGCCACCGTGACGGCCAGGTACGATGGGTCTGGGAACAGGGACAGGGCGTTTTCTCGGAGGAAGGCGAACTCCTCTGGCTTGAAGGGTTCATCCACGATATCACCGAGCAGCAGCACTCACGTCATCTGCAGGAGGCCGTCTATCGGATCGCTTCTGCCGTCACCGAAAGGTCGGGCCAGGCGTTTTACCATGGTCTGGCAGAGCATCTGGCCCGAGCACTGGGTGCGGATGCGGCCTATCTCGCCACTTTTGATGAAGAAGCCGGGGCACAGCAGCTGGCGATCCAGGCCCTGGTGCTGTTCGGTCGCAGTCGTGGTTCAATGTGCGCTGCCGAGCGAACTGCCTTCACCGATGAGGTGATGGAGACAGGATACAGTGTTTTCACGGCCGGCGCAGGTGAAGCGTTCCCTCTGTTCACTGACAGTACGCCCGCCGGGTTAGCGGGGGCCTGCGTGGGGGTAAGGCTTGATTCAAAGCAGGGCAGTGCGCTTGGCATGATGGCTGTGCTGTTCAATCAGCCGATTGAGAACCCGGAGCTGTCGATGTCCGTGATGCGGATTTTTGGCTCAGGGGCCTCGGCAGAGATTGAGCGCCAGAACTATGAGCAATCCATCCGGACACTGGCCTACCAGGATTCCGTGACCGGACTGCCCAACCGGGTTGCCTTCATGGAAGAACTGGAACGGGCAGGTGATCAGTATCTCCACCAGGGCCAGCGCCTGTCACTGGTCTTTCTCGACCTGCGCCGGTTCAAGGAGCTCAATGACACCCGGGGTACCTGCTTTGGAGACAGGGTGCTTTCAGCGGTTGGAGAGCGTTTTACGGAGGTGCTGGAGCCGGACGCCTATCTCGCCCGTCTCGGGGGCAATGAATACGCCGTGCTGTTGCCCGGTATGGACCGGGAGGCACTGCAGGCATTCATGCATCGGATTCAGGCGCAGCTTGATGCCCCCCTTGAGATCCACGGGGAGCAATGCAGTATCGGTACCAGCGTCGGAGGTGCCAGTTTCCCGGGGGATGCGGAGAGCATGAATGAACTCTATCAGCATGCCAGCATCGCACTGCATCATGCCAAGGTCTGCCACTCGGGGATAGGGCTGTATGATGCAGCCATGGCCCGCAACCTCCACCGCAAGGAGCAACTCGCCTCCCACCT
Organism: Halovibrio salipaludis; assembly: GCF_002286965.1. Taxonomy (GTDB): domain Bacteria; phylum Pseudomonadota; class Gammaproteobacteria; order Pseudomonadales; family Oleiphilaceae; genus Halospina; species Halospina salipaludis. Next base: position 304,165 of record NZ_NSKD01000002.1, read on the forward strand.
GCGCAGGGCACTGAGCCGGCAGGCGCTGATGCTCCATTTCCAGCCACAGTTCGATCTTACCAGCGGTGAGCTCGTGGGGGCGGAGGTGTTGTGTCGCTGGCATGATGAGGAACTGGGGTGGGTGAGCCCGGCAGAGTTCATTCCACTGGCGGAGGAACGCGGCCTGATCCACGAACTCAGTGACTGGGTCCTGGCAGAGGGCTGTCGTCAGCTTCAGGCCTGGAAGGCAGAGGGGAAAACTCTGCCCGGATCCCTATCGATCAACATTTCAGCGCAACAGTTCGACACAGAGGACCTGGTTGAGCGGCTGCGTGACCTGTGCCTGCCGGTCCAACCCCAGGAGCTGACCCTGGAACTCACTGAAAGCGCCTTCATGGATGACCCGGCTATGGCGATCAAGCTGTCGCAGCGTCTGAGGGAAGCGGGCTTCCGTGTGGCGATTGACGATTTTGGAACCGGCTATTCGTCCCTGGCCTATCTGCGTGACCTGCATGTGGACACGCTCAAAGTCGATATGTCCTTTGTCCGCAGCATGCTCAGGGATGAACGCGACCGCACGATCGTGGAAACCATCGTTGCCATGGCCCGGACCCTGGGGCTCAGGACCGTCGCCGAAGGGGTTGAGACCCGTGACCATGAACAGGCGCTAAGAGCCATGGGCTGCGGCGCTTCCCAGGGGTTCTATTACGGCAGGCCCTGTGATGCCGCCGCCTTCTCACGCCAGTGGCTCAGCGGGTAAGCTCGTCGGCCCGGGCATTATTTCCGGCTTCACGGTGCACGGCGGCAAGATGCTCGCGGATCTCCGCGGCCTCAGGCGCCAGCTCATGGGCGGATTCCAGAACCTCGATGCTCCGTTCCAGATCCCCGTTGCGGAAGAGTATCCAGCCGTAGGTATCCACAATGGAGGCGGCTTCCGGGTTGGCGTTGTAGGCTTTTTCCGCCAGTTCCAGTGCCCGTTCCGGTTCGTCCTCATGAAGGAGCCAGGCAAGGTTGTTCAGGGCAACGGCGTTGTCGGGCGCCAGCTCCAGCGTCTGTTCGTAGGCGCTACGCGCCGCTTCCCGGTTGCCGTTATTCTGCTGCAGCATTGCCAGTTCCAGGTACAGCCGTGAGGACTGGGGAAACTTCCCGGTGGCTGCCTCGAGTACCTCAATGGCACGGCGACTGCGCTCCGCCTCACGCAGAACGCGCACCTGGCGCGTAACAGTCTGGGGGGAGTCGGATTTGTCCCGGGCGAGCTGATACAGGTCCGCGGCCTGGGAGTAGTTGCCCTCGCTGGCCATATAGTCCGCTTCCAGAAGGAAGGGCCGGGGCGAGCCAGGGTGCTGGGTCTTTATCGAGCGTAGAATGTCCCGGGCATCCGAGGCACGATCCGCCTCAAACTGAAGCCGCGCCTCAAACAGCGCAAGTCCTTCATGCTCCTTATAGCGCTGGCGCCCCTGGCGCACGAGTTCCCGGGTTCGGCCGTCATTGCCACGGTCGGCGGTGGTGCGGGCAGCAGCGAGATAGGCGCCTGCGATCACAGAGGCCCTCTGGCCGCTGTCATCGAGCCGGGTCTCGATGGCGGCAACCAGCTCGGAGGCCCGTTCATCGTCACCACTTTCCAGTGCCACTTGCAGCAGATAGCGGTGCGGGGCCGTTGCTGAATCGCTTTCCTCGGCCACGCGGGCAAGGAAATCCCGCGTGGCGTCTTCAGCATCATGATTCGCGGCAACGGATACAAGATCCCGGAGGTAGCGTGGGTTGTCCGGGGCGAGCTCAACGGCCCGGCGCAGGTGTTCCAGGGCGGGCTTGGCGTTGCCATCCCGGGCATGGAGTGCCCCCAGGGCATGGTGGCTGGCGGGGGACTCATCCATTCCGATGGCGTCCCGGTAATGCTGCCGCGCCGCATCCGTGTCCCCACGGAGCTGCGCCACGTCGCCGGCCAGGTTGCGGGCAAGGGCACTGTCAGGCTGGTCACTGCGCCACTGGTCCACGACCTTCCGGGCGCTTTCGTGGTCGCCGTTCTCTGCCAGGAAGCGGGCAAGAAACGCCCGGGGCTGTTCCGCATCCGGGGCCCGCTCAATGGCGGTTTCAAGCTGTTCCTGCGCTTCCTCTGAATTGCCCTCGCTGGCGAGGTATCGGGCAAACCGCACCCGCAGATCGGTGTTGTCCGGCGCCATCGCCAGGGATTGCTCAATCATGGCGCGACCGAGCTGGTCCTCCCCGCTGCTGAGCGCGGCGACCCCGATCAGTGCAACCACCCCGGGATCGTTGCCTTCGGGGTCCAGCTCTTCCAGCATCCGGCGTGCTTCTTCCGGGCGCTGGAGCTGGATCCGGGCCGCGGCCAGCATCTTGGTAAGCTCACCGGAGTCGACCTTATCCTCGTGTTCCGACAGGAGTGACTCGGCATCATCCATGCGCCCCTGCTGGAACCGGATGATGCCCAACAGGATGCCGGCATCGTCATGCCCCGGGGCCTGTGCCAGCACCTCCTCAAGATGGCCGGCCGCGATGGAAAGGTTACCCTCGTCATAGGCCTCACGGGCAGCGCGCATCCCGGAACGGATGGTTCCAGGGGCGGAATTCGCCAGCATCTCCTCGTAGACGAATGCCTGGGAGGCATTGCCGTTCTCACGCAGGACTTCGATCAGCAGGGAAATGGTTTCGTATTTGCGACGGGTCATCACATCGTAACGCCCGATGCCCTCGAGGGCCTGGGTGTAGGCTTCCGCAGCGTCCTCGAACCGGCCTTCCTGGTGGGCGATCCGGGCGCGCCAGAGCCACACCTCGGAGTCATCGGCATCCTGCTCACTGGCCGCTTCCAGATGCTCACGGGCGGCCTCTTTATCACCCCGTTGCCAGGCAAGCCGGGAAAGCCCCAGATGGGCCATGGTGGCGCCAGGGTTGGTATCCAGGGCCTGCTTGTATGCTTCGCGGGCGGCGTCGACATCACCCGCCTGACGATGGGCGTCGCCGGCGAGCCGGTGGGCGGTGATCTGTTGGTTGCGTTCAGGTTCCCGCAGGGAGTTGAGGGCCTCGACAGCACCGTCCCAGTCCTCGCGGATCAGTCGTGCCTGGGCACGGGCGAGCGCCATGCGGTTGAGGTTTTCCCGATTCCGGGGATCCTCCTGATCAATCCTTTCCGCGAGCTCATCAAGCTGGCGTTCCGCGGTGTCCCCATCGCCTGCAGTGATCAGGTTTCTGATGATCAGGAACCAGGGCTCGAACTGGTCCGGCTTCAGCTCCATGGCATTGCGGGCCTCCTGGGTGCTGGCCTGGAGCTCGCCCTGTTCGCGGAAGAACTGCGCCTGGTCCATATGACTCAGGAACTCGACTTCCTCCTGACTCATCTGGTCCTCGTTACTGCAGCCGGCCAGAAGCGCCAGAAGCAGGGCCAGTGGAAGCCATGACTGGATAGGTTTCATTGGACCCCCTGAGCGACCGAGGTCGCGATGCTGTACTTGTCGGTGAGGTTATAGAGTGTCGGTCGCGTGACGCCCAGAAGCCGTGCTGCCTGCGCCATGTTGTAGTCGGCGCACAGCAGTGCCTGGGTGATGGCACGCCGTTCCGCGTCCTCCCGGACCTGGCGCAGGTTCAGAGCGGAACCGACGCTGTCGTCCGCGGCGTCGAGCTCCAGATCAGCGGCCGTGATTCGCTTACCTTCGGCCATGATGGTGGCGCGTTTGACCTTGTTGATCATCTCCCGGACGTTGCCCGGCCAGTGATAGGCCCGTATTGCATGCAGGGCATCTTCGGAGAAGGTCAGGGTGGTCCGGTTCATCTGGCCGGCAAACTCCCTGAGCAGGGACTGGGCGATCAGAACGGCATCGCCTTCACGTGCTCTCAGGGGGGGCACCGGTACGGTGATCTCGCTCAGGCGGTAATAGAGATCCTCACGGAACTGCTGATTGCGGATCAGGGTCTCAAGATCCTGATGAGTGGCGGCCACCACCCGCACATCCACCGGAATGGAACGCACGCCACCAACACGCTCGATGACCCGCTCCTGCAGGAAGCGCAGCATCTTGACCTGCAGCGACAGCGGCATGTCGCCGATCTCATCCAGGAAAAGCGTGCCACCGTGTGCCATTTCCACCTTTCCCTGCTTGGTCTGGCTGGCTCCCGTGAAGGCACCTTTCTCGTGGCCGAAAAGCTCGCTCTCGAGCAGATTCTCCGGGATGGCAGCGCAGTTGATGGCCGCAAAGGGCTTGTTGAGCCTGGGACTGAGATCGTGCAGTGCGCGTGCCAGCACCTCCTTGCCGGTGCCGGTTTCACCGGTGATGAGCGTGGTCACGTCCGCGGGAGCGATCTTCTCGATCGTGCGGCAGGTGGCGATCATCTGGGGGCTTGATGCGATGATGCCCTTGAGGCGGGCGCCATTATGCCCAACAGCCAGCCGTTCGTTTTCCCGCTCAAGTTCATGGAGGCGGAAAGCGCGGTTGACGACGAAGTTGAGGATATCGCTGTCCAGCGGCTTCTGGTAGAAGTCCGCGGCCCCCATACCCACGGCCCTGACCGCGTTCTCACGGTCTTCGCGCCCGGTTACGACAATCACCTTGGTGGCTGGTGCCAGGCCAAGTATGTCCTCGAGGAGACGGAAGCCTTCGCTGGCGCCACCGGGATCCGGCGGCAGTCCCAAGTCCAGTGTCACAACCTGCGGTTCACACCGGCGAAGGGCGGCCATGGCCTCCTCGCGATCCTCTGCGACGGTGACCTGGGTACTTCCGTCAAAACACCACCGCATCTGGCTCTGCAGGCCAGGGTCATCTTCTATGATGAGCAGACTGCGTGCTTCGGCATTTCCCTGCATGGACTTTCCTTACTGCGGTCAGCGCGATCGGCGCCCCTCAGGCTGAGCGTAAGCTTTCTGCCTGCCGATGCCAATAGTGGATGATCATTAACGTGATTCCTGCAGCATTTCAGGCCCTGGGCGGGCATCAGGTGAGGCCAGGGGCAGCCGGATGGTGAAACAGGAGCCCACTCCGGGTTCGCTGGTGACGTCCATCGCGCCCCCGATCTGTTTGACGTATTCCTGGGCCTGGTAGGCCCCGATTCCCATGCCGGTCAGGCCCTTGGTGCTCTGGAAAGGGCGGAAGAGCGAGTCCCTGATGAAGGTTTCACTCATGCCGTCGCCGGTATCCTGCACAAACAGCACTGCCGCCCCGCTGCCCGCCTTGAGCGTGAGGCTCACTTCGCCGTCCCGGCGCGTCGCATCCTGGGCGTTCTGCACCAGATGGGAGAGTACGTTCTGCAGCTGCTGCGGATCAGCCCGGACAATCACATCGGACAATGGCCCCTCATACACCGGCGCGGGTTCCTGGTTGCTGCGCTGGGTCACGACCTGCTGGGCCAGGGCGGCAACATCGAGTTCGGTTTCCCGTTCCTCGGTCTCCGGTTGACGGATGTGTTCGACAAGGCGGGACATCTTATTTACGGCGTGATCGGTGGTGGCGATCATGTCATCGATGAACTGGGGGTTGTCGCGGTGTTTGGGGGCGTTGCTGACCAGCAGTGACAGCTGGGCGATCAGTGTCTTGAGGTCATGCACCATGAACGCCGAGGCCTTGTTGACGGCTTCGAACTGCAGCGCCCTGGCAAGGCGGCTCTGGGCGTCCGCCTGGGCCAGGAAGTTGCTCAGCTGTCGGCCGACCACTCGGATCAGGTCGAAATTCTCCCAGTTGAGCTCAACCCGGGTGTAGGGCGAGCCAACGAGGGCGATGCCATAGAGTTCGCGCCCGAGATAGAGAGGGATGATGAGCCACTGGTCGTTGAAACCGAGAATGGCATCGGGAATCTCGAGCAGGTTGTAGCGCACGGGATCCACGGAGTATTCGTCCATGTCCAGGATCCATTCACGCTCGCGGAAGAATGCCGTCAGTTCCGCGTCCCCATCGATCTGCGTATGTTTGGGCGGCACCAGCCCCACGGTTGCCTGGAAAGAGAAATGGCCCTCATCGTCGCGCAGCCACAGGGCTCCGGTGCGGCTCTCGACAAGGCCGGCGAGGGTGCGGATGGCGCGTTCCGGCAGGGGGGGATCCTCATTGAGGTTGCTGAAGGTCTCGGTCATCTTCAGCCATTCGTCGCGGTAATCGTACTTGTAGTCAAAGAAGTTCTGGCTGACGAACATCATGACCCGTGCCCGGAACCAGCTGGAAGCCATCAGCAGCACAAACAGGAGCACGAAGGCGGCGATGAACACCACCTGCAGGCCTTCCCCCCATTCCCCCCCGGCAAGCCGGACATAGTAGCCCCCGATCGCGACGACCAGCAGATAGATGCCGGCAAAAACCAGGGTGCCGGCGTGATAGACAAAGGTGCGTGAGAGCTGAAGCTGGACCGGCTGGCGCCGGGCGTTGATCAGGTTGACGGCGAACAGGGGCGTCAGCAGGGCGTTGACCGCGCCACGGGCGTCCCAGAGTCCGTTGGCCATACGGTTGAAGAGCAGTGCGTCCGCATAGAGAAGGAATTCATAGAGGAAAATGCCGGTGATGCCGAAGCACAGATAGCGGATACTGGAACGCCCATAGGCCGAGGCATTACGCCAGATCTGTTCCAGCACGCTGATTCCCAGCAGCGCAATGGCAAGCTGGGCGAACAGCATCGCCCGGGCTGACAGCAGGCTCACATCCAGTGCCCATCCGGTCAGGGCGGAAACCATCAGAACGGCCAGAATCGTGAGCAGGGCGCCGCTGGCGAACAGCAGCAGCCGGCGGGAGAACAGGCTGTGATCCCGGGCATCGCGGATCAGCGCAAAGAGTACCAGGATCCAGGCGCTGTTACGGGCGAGTTCGGTAACATAGCGCAGGGCGAATTCGGGCCAGCCCCAGAGGGTCTGCGCCACGATAGCCAAGGCCCAGAGCGCGGTCAGGCCGGCGGCCAGAAACAGGGCCCTGTCGGTGCCCCGACGCAGGTAGCGACAGGCGGTAAAGCCTGCCAGGACACTGTAGACCACCGCCGCCGCAAGGTGGCTGACAACACCGAACTCCAGCAACTGTTACTCCCTTTGCTCATTCGGAGTCGCGGGCGTTCAGGACTGGTACCGAAGCTCGCGATAGTAACGGAAAATCGTCTCCAGGCGGCGTTCCGGCTCGAACTGGAAACGCTGGGCGAACTGGCGCCCATCAATAATGACAGGATACTTGAAAAAATCCATCAGATAGGGCGGAAAACGTCTCATATTGAGCGCACGCAACAGGGTCCGGGGCAGCGCCGGAGGGATGGAGGGAACGGGAATGGGGCGGCAACCGCAGGCTTCCAGGGCATCGCGGTAGTCCACCCAGTCCTGGGGCGCCACATTGAAGATGCCTGTGTGCGGCTGGCGGTAGGCCGTTTCGATCGCCCGCGCCATGTCCTCGCTGTGGATGAACTGCATCATGGGTGAGAAACCGGCCATGACTGGCGCATTGCGCGAGGCCAGGAGGTTGCTGATGGTGTTGCGCACCCCGGGCCCCACAATGTTGCAGGGCCGGAGGATGGTGATGTTGAGCTCCGGGTTCCGCCAGAGATAGATGGTGGCCAGGTTCTCCAGCTCCACGGAATCCACCAGATCCATGCTCAGCCCGGCGCTCTTGAGCGGGTAGGATTCGTCGATCAGTGCGGGATTGAACGCATTGGCGCCGTAGACATGATAGGTGGACAGGACGATGACCCGGCGTACGCCATAGCGGTCACTGAGCGACAGCAGCCGGTCGGTGCCCAGCACATTGGCGTTGTAACGGCTCATCCGGGTCCCCTGGCTGGACATGATACGGCCTAGGTGGACAACGCCGTCAAAGCGGTAGCGCCGGAAGAGGTCCTCGAAACCACGTTTCTGGAAGTCCACCCGGTAACTGTCGACGTCAGGGCCGAGCCAGACCTCCTCGCGGAAGTCGACGGCAACGACCCGGTAATCCGCCCGCAGGCGCTGTATCACCTGCTGGGCCAGGGCTCCGCCGGCACCGGTAACCAGCAGGGTGGGCCTGTTCTCCACAGAATCGCTCAAAACACCCGCTCCCGTTCGCTCAGGCCCTGGTCGATCAGATCACTGATGGCGTTGCGGACCCTGTCCACATGCCGCGCCATGGTTTCTTCGGTCATTTCCGGGTCCGGCTGGAAGTGCATGGGCTCGCCGAAGCGCAGCAGCACTCGGCTCGGCAGAACCACGGGCGCGGCGACGGGCACATAGGGGACGCCGAGCCAGCGTGCCAGCGGACGGACGTTGCCGAACGCCGGCATGGTTTCCTCACAGCCAACAACCCCGACCGGAACAACGGTGGCGTTGTGTTCCATGGCCAGACGCATGAAGCCGCTGCCAAAGCGCTTGAGCTGGTAGCGCTCGCGATAGGGCTTACCGGAGCCCCGGATGCCCTCCGGGAAGATGATCACCGCTTCGCCGTTTTCCAGCATGCGGGCGCAGTTGGCCGGGTCACCCAGAACGGCCCCTACCTGGTTCAGCAGGTTGCCAAGCCAGGGCACGGTGGGGAAGAAGCGTTCGATCATGGCGCGGGGCAGGCGGGGGTTCTGCGCCCGGTTGGCGAGGGTGTACCCGATCATGAGGCCATCCAGGGGCAGCTGGCCGCTGTGGTTGGCCACCAGCAGTACCGGCCCTTCGTCCGGCACGCGCTCTTCGCCCCGGCTGTCCACCCGGAACCAGTAGTCGTGGATGGGCCGGACCAGTGTCATACCGATCTTGGCGGCGTCCTCCTGAAAGCCCCAGGGATCGTGGCCAAGGCTGCCGGTGACCTTGCGCATGCGATCCACCTGACGGTCGATCGCCTCGGGCACAATCCGTTTCTTCAGATATTGTCTCAGTTTCATGCCGGGCCCCGGGTTCAGGTATAATGGGATTCTCACAGAAAGCATGCGCCGGAGTCCAAGCCCATGGCGGAAAATAAAGACGAAGACCCCAGCACTGAAACCAGCCATGAACAGCAGCAGATGGCCGAGCGGATCAAGGATTCCGCCCGCCAGATCTGGCTCGCGGGGCTGGGAGCCTATACCAAGGCGGAGGAGGATGCAGGCCGGTTCTTCGAGCGTCTGGTCAGGGAGGGCGAGGACATCGAGGAACGCACCCGGGGGGTCGTCAACCGGCAGGTGAAGGCCGTCGAGGACAGTGTGGACGGAGTACGTGAGCGTGCGTCCGGTACCTGGAACCGGCTGGAATCCGTGTTTGACGAGCGGGTTTCAAAGGCACTGGATCGCCTTGGTATTCCCATGCCGGGGCGGGTCCGGGACCTGGAACAGCAGGTCCAGAATCTGCAGGAGGAGGTCGAAAAGCTGCGCAGTGAGCTGGAAAAGCAGCGCCGTGACTGAGCCCGCCTAGAGATAGTCCTCGCTCATCGCCTCCAGTGCCTCGCGCTCCTCGGCGCGCAGGTAGGGGGCGACCAGAACCATGACCTGGTAGACCCCCCGCCCCAGATCCACCGAGTCCTTCTGGTTCAGATGGGAGAGCATCTCGAAGCTCAACCAGTAGGTCAGTGTGAGCACAATCTGGTGGCACAGCGCCTCCACTTCCCGGTCGCTTGCCGAGAGGATGCCCTGCTCCCGGAAACTGGCGCAGATACGGCGTGTCGCCTGGTATTTCTGTTTCACAACGCGCTGGAAGCGCGGTTGCAGAACCGGGTAGCGGGAGAGGACATTGACCAGGTCCTGATAGAGGAACCGGTAGCGGGCGATGGTTTCGAACAGCAGGTGCAGGAACAGCCACTGGTCGTCCACCGAGATCTCGACCTCCGGTACCGCAAGCAGCTCCTCGATCTCATGCTCGTAGCGGTCGTAGAGCTCGGTGACGATCTCACTCTTGCTCCTGAAGTGGTAATACAGGTTGCCCGGGCTGATGTCGATCTCGTCAGCGATCTGCAGCGTGGTCACGTTGGACTCCCCGTCCGCGTTGAACAGCTCAAGGCTGGCGTCGAGGATCCGATCACGGGTCTTGCGCTTCATGCGGCCGCACCATCCCAGTACTGGGTTTACCGGCGAAAGTCAGCCCATACCGGACAGTGGTCGGAGGGCTTTGTCATACTCCGGATACTGTAGGAAATACCGCCGTCTGTCACGCGCTGGGCCAGGGCATCCGTCGCCAGGATGAGGTCAATCCGCAGGCCGCGCTTGGGGTCGCGTTCAAACCCACGGCTGCGGTAATCGAACCAGCTGAAGTCATCATCGGTTTCCGGATAGAGGTCGCGGTAGACGTCGTTCAGCCCCCAGCTCTTGACCTGCTGCAGCCATTCGCGCTCCTCCGGCAGGAACGAGCATTTACCCTCACGCAGCCAGCGCTTGCGGTTATCCTCACCGATGCCCACATCCAGATCAGTGGAGGAGATGTTGAGATCCCCCATCACCATCAGCGGATGGTCGGGGGAGTACTGTTCCCGGAGCAGGCGATGGAGATCCTGGTAGAAACGCTCCTTGGCGGGGAACTTGGTGGGGTGATCGCGGCTTTCCCCCTGGGGGAAATAGCCGTTGATGACGGTCACTGTCTCATCCCCCACCGGAATGTCCGCCGTGATCAGCCGGCGCTGGGCATCCTCTTCATCCCAGGGGTAGCCACGCTGGACACGTACCGGCTCGTTCCGGCTCATCAGCGCCACACCGTAGTGGCCTTTCTGGCCGAACCAGTTCACGTGATACCCCAGCTGTTCCACCTCCGCGGCGGGAAACTGGTCATCCGCAACCTTGGTTTCCTGGAGCCCGATCACATCGGGCTGGTAATCGTTCACGAGCTGCTCGAGCTGGTGCATCCGTGCGCGGATGCCATTCACGTTAAAGGTGACGAAGCGCATGAGGTCCGGGTCTTTCTGCATGTGGGCGAAGTCGGTGTTCAACGGCGTCATACCCTACCACAGCTCGACCACGGGTGCAGGGGCTCAGCGGCAGCCGGGCGCGTTTTCATGGTCATAGCGGATGTGCGCCCTGTGGTTGTCCTCGGGATTACGGAGGATGTTGGTGAGCCCATGGAAATCAGTGAGCTGGCGCTCATCGTTAAACGCCAGGTGAAGGGGATCCACGAACCAGCTGGAGACCCAGCCCGCCACACTGATGCGGAACACATGCTCACCGTCCAGTGCTTCCATTTCCGCCGGTTCGGCTTTGAACGCGTAGAATTTACCCCGGGTGGGCACCAGGAATTCGATGCGGACAGTCCCGCCATCCTCCACCAGGGTTTCCCAGTTCTGACGCACCATGACCTCGAAGCCCGCGTCGATCACGCCGTTGTCCGGTGCCTTGATCCGGTAGCTGGACTCGTCCCCGTCGCTCGCACGGTAACGGATCCGAACGCGCCCGCCCGCCGGGTTGTCGACCTGCATGCGCTCACCGAAGCGCTGGTCCTCCAGCGTGAAGCTCGGGCGTGAGGGGGTATCCCCATAATCCAGGGTTTTCTCGGCGATGATGTCACCCTGAGGGTTGCGGTAGGTCACTTCGTGTTCACGGGGCGCCCAGAACCCATTACGGCATTCGCCGGTCTGGCGGTGATGCTCGGTGTAGACGGTCTTGCCGGAGTCCAGGGACTCGGCACTACCGCTGAAGCGGATTTCCTGCTCCGCCGATGCGGTGATCGTGATTCCGGCCAGGAGCACCCCGACCAGCAAGCGGTTACCAGCGTTGTTCATGGAGCGGCGCCTCCTCAATGGATTCCAGCCACTGGCTGATGCGCACCAGCACAGGGTATATCAGCCCCCAGCCAACACCGATGGCCACGATGCCCCAGAGGCCGTAACCGATCTCGATGGTGCCGACACGTTCAGCCGCGGCGTAGGCGAGCGCACCCGCAAAAGGCGGCATGCCAAAAAGCACCAACCGGTTGTGGCGCATCCAGTACAGACAGTGATTCACAGCGGTGGCAAAAACCGCCCACAGCATGACCAGCCAGGCCGGGATCATGCCGCTGGCATAGGCGCCTTCGTGGCCGGGGAAGCTGAGCGTGCCCAGGTTCTGGTGCACCACATCCAGCACGCTCCCAAGCACGGTGGCCATGAGAATGAAGCGGAATTCGCGCTGCGGGAAGGCACTGATGAACATCAGATGTCCAGCCACGATGGCCACCCCGGCAAGCGCGGCCAGCTGGCCGGGATAGAGCACGGCCACGAACCATCCGAGCTGGAAGAGGATGAAGTTCGCGAGACTGCGCATGATCAGGCTCCCTTATCGGTCAGGTCGCCAGCTGCCACGATGCAGGAGCGGCGGTTGTCGGGTTTGCCCATCAGAAGCTGGATATTACCGATGCGCCGCTCGGCGAAGCCGGCTTCGCAGTAGGCGAAGTAATACCGCCAGAGACGGATGAAGGCGTCAGAGTACCCAAGGCTGCGGATCGCGTCACGGTTGGCCTCAAACCGTTCCCGCCAGCAGGCGAGGGTGCTGGCGTAGTGCAGCCCGATGTCCTCGGCGTGGCTGAAGATCAGGTCCGAGTGATCCCGCACTGCGGCCAGGATCGCGCCCAGCGACGGAATGAAACTGCCCGGGAAGATGTAGCGCTGGATGAAGTCCACATTCTTCAGGGCACGCTCGTAGCGTTGCTCGGGGAGCGTGATTGCCTGGATCAGGGCGAGGCCGTCCGGTTTGAGCAGCGAGCTGAGCTGCTCCATGTATTCGCCGAGAAACTGCGGCCCCACCGCCTCGATCATTTCGATGGAGACGAGCTTGTCGTAGGTGCCCTCAAGGTTGCGGTAATCCTCGTAGAGCAGCGTGATGCGGTCTTCCAGACCCTGGGCCGCGATCTGTTCCCGGGCCCATTCGTACTGCTGGGCGGAGATCGTTGTGGTGGTCACATGGCAGCCATAGTGCTGTGCCGCGTGCAGGGCGAAACCACCCCAGCCGGTGCCGATTTCCACCACCTGGTCTCCCGGGCGCAGGTCCAGCTTCTGGCAGATCCGGTCCAGCTTGTAGCGGGAGGCTTCCTCCAGAGTGCTTTCCGCAGAGGGGAAAATGGCGGCGGAGTACATCATGGTCGGGTCGAGGAAGTGCTCGAAGAGGTCATTGCCGAGGTCGTAGTGTGCCTCGATGTTCTTGCGCGCGCCGGTGCGTGTGTTGCGGTTGAGCCAGTGGAGGGAGCGCCGGGCCGGCCGGGTTACCCAGGAGACCCGGTCCTCGAACCCGTTCATCCGGTCGTTGTTACGGGCAAAGAAACGCAGGAGACCGGTCAGGTCGGGGGAATCCCAGTCTCCGGCCACATAGGCCTCGGCGGCGCCGATGCTGCCACCGGAGACCATGTCCCGCCAGGCGGAGGCGTCGTGTACGGTCAACTGCACCGGATGGTGTAGACCGTCGTCGCTGCCGAACCAGCTCTCACGGTCGCCTTCAACCACGCGCAGCTGACCCTGTTCGAGGTTGCGCAGCGTTGCCGTAACCAGGACGCGAGCCCAGTGATCGACGGGCGCCAGTGATGAGCGCGGTGTTGTGATTTTCAGGTTTTCCATGATGTTACCGTTCCAAACTGATCCGATGATGCATTGGCTGGCACACCCAGCGCCGGTTCAAGGTTGCTGGCGGAGGCGCCCTCCCATTGGGGGTGATCGTGGAAGACCGCCCCCTTACGCCAGAGCCGGAAGGCGTTGAGGTGGATGCCAAGGCTGGCTTTCAGGGTCTCCGCCGGGAAGCGCTGCAGCGCACGTCCCACCACTTCCGGGGTGAGGGGCTGGCGGTCGGTGGCCAGTGTGGCATCGAAGACCCGGCCCTCATGGCCACGTACCGTCATGTGCACACGCAGCGCTTCGGGATGGAACCCGAACAGCCATTCGTAATCCTGTTCCATGGGGTTGAAGGGTGAGACATGGAACTGCTTGGCGAAACGGTAGCGACGGCTCCGCCACCCGTTCCCTGTCTCCGTGATCGCCCCTCCCGAGAGCACGTAGCTGTGGCGTTCATGCCAGGGGGTGTTGGTGATCTGGGCCAGTATGGCCTCGGGCACCGGGTTGCTCTGAGCGTCCGCGTCCCGGGCGTAGCAGAAGTAGAAACTCACCGGATTGAAGATCCAGCCCCAGTAACGCGGATGGGTGATGAGTTCGATCGGCCCCATGGGGCGGTTGCCGGTGGCAATCTCAACATGGCGGCGTAAGGCCCCGTCCAATGATCCGTTACCGGGCTGGAAATAGTCGCGGCGCCGGAACCACACCCGGTTCGGGCGCGTGGTTGAGATGCCGGGGTGCAGACCGTCCAGCCTGTCCCATTCGTCCAGGCGTACGGCGTACATCCCCATGGGATAGTCAAAGTCATGCCGAACCGGCCCCATGCGCCGGTGGCGGATATTGCCTTCCAGAAAGCCACTCTTGAGAGGCTCAGCACTCATTCCAGTGTTTCTCCCAGTGCTTCACACACGCGCAGGGCGCTGCGCACGCCATCCTCGTGGAACCCGTTGAACCAGTAGGCTCCACAGTAATGAGTACGATGGTGACCCCCGATCCGTTCATAGCAGCTTTGGGCATTGATGCCCTCCAGAGTGAAGCGCGGGTGCGCGTAGCTGAACCGCTTGATGATGCGCGAGGGGTCAATGGCATGCGTGCGGTTCAGCGTCACGCAGAATGTCTCCGGGGCGTCGTGGAAATTCTGCAGGATGTTCATGTTGTAGGTGACGGAAACCGGCTCATCCGCTGACTCTGGCAGATGGTAGTTCCAGGAGGCCCAGGCACGGCGGTTGCGGGGCAGTACCGAGGGATCCGTATGCAGGACCACGTCATTGGGCTGGTAGGGCAGTGCGCCCAGGATGGTGTTTTCCGCTTCCGTGGCGTCCGACAGCATGGCCAGCGCCTGGTCGGCATGGCTGGCGATGATGACCTGGTCAAAGCGTTCATTGCCGCGCCTCGAGGTCAGTGTGACCCCTTCCGCGTCCCGGGTGACGGTATTTACCGGCGTATTGGTGTAAACGCGTTGCCCCAGGGGCGCGGTCATCGCCGGGATATAGGCCTCGGAGCCGCCCTGGATGACCCGCCATTCAGGCCGGTCGGAGACGGACAGCATGCCGTGATTGTTGAAGAACCGCAGGAAGAAACGCACCGGAAAACGGTCCATATCGCTCTCCGAAGCGGACCAGATCGCGGCTCCCATGGGAATGATGTAGTGCTGGCGGAAATACCGCGAAAACCCATGGCGCTGCAGGTAATGACCCAGTGTTTCCGTCTCTGCGATCCGGTCGCTGGCCAGGTCGTCCCGGGTAAGACGGTTGAAGCGCAGGATTTCGCTGACCATTCCGAGGAACCATGGATTGACCAGATTGCGGCGCTGGGCAAACAGCGCGTTCAGGCTGGTGCCGTTGTACTCGAGACCAGTGGCGCCTCCGTGCACGCTGAAGCTCATGGTGGAGGTTTCCGAGGCGATGCCCAGCTGATCCATGATCCGGATGAACCCCGGGTAGGTCCAGTCGTTGTAGACGATGAAGCCGGTATTCACCGGCCAGCTCCGGCCGCCGGCCTCAACATGCTCGGTGTTGGTGTGGCCACCCAGTTGATGCTCGGCCTCGTAGAGATGAACCTCGTGCCGGCGGCTCAACAGCCAGGCGCAGACAAGTCCCGAGATGCCACTGCCGATGACGGCAATTCGCTGTGGTTCAGTCATGGAAGTGATCAGCCGTTTGATTCCTTGGCGTTACGGGACATGGCCGCCGCCATACGGTCCCGCAGTGACCGTGGCAGACAGGCCAGCAGCTTGAGCATCAGCGTGAACCGCCTGGGGAAGTGGATATCCGGCCTGTGGCGTGTCAGGTCCCGAACCATGATGCGCGCGGCATCCTCCGCCTCCATCAGGAAGGGCATCGAGAAATCATTCTGGTCGGTAAGCGGTGTGCGCACAAATCCGGGTGAGATCAGTGACACGTCGATCCCTTCCCCCGCCAGGTCAGCGCGCAGGGATTCCGCAAGGTAGGCCAGGCCCGCCTTGGAGGCGCCATAGGCTTCCGCACGGGTAAACGGGAACCACCAGGCGGAGGAGCCGACCACTGCCAGCAGCGGACGGCATTCACGGCTCTGGCTGCTCCGGAGTACCGGCAGAACAGCCTCAATGGCCCGGGCTGTGCCGACAATGTTGGTGTTGACCACCCGGGAGACCAGCTCCGCGTCGAAATCCGACACATCCATGTATTCACAGGTGCCCGCGTTGAGAATGGCCCAGTCAATGGGCGCCATGGCGTGCAGCTGTTCGCGGAAGTAGCGGCAGTCCTGTGGGTTGGTCACGTCGCCTGCCAGGGGGGTGACCGCGTTACCGTATTCCGCCACGATCTCGTTGAGCCTGTCGCGGTTGCGCCCGGTTGCAATGACCCGGTGCCCCTGGCGGACAAGCTCGGCGAGAACCGCCAGCCCGATGCCCGAAGTAGCGCCGGTGAGCCACACCGTCAGGTTGGTGGTGTTGTGCTCGTTGCTCATACCGCTCTGCTCCTGATCCACTGAATGATCCGGCCGAGTACCGGAATGTTCTCGTATAGAAGCTCGCCGGCGTCATAGTAATCGCGGTGAAAGACGATCAGATCATCCTGTCCCTGCAGCAGGCTCACCCCTTCGACGAAGAAAGACCGGCCACGGGCCAGCTTTGGATGCTCCAGCGTCATACTCCAGGGCAGCATGACGCTGTGGGCATTGCTTGCCGGCTCACCGAAATCGAACTCACAGCTGGTGACGTTGACATAGGCTGCGCGCAGATACTTAGCCAATGATTCCGTACCCCGGCGCTCCACCAGTGGGTCCCGGAACAGGACGCGCTCGTGGTAACACTCGTCCATAAGGACATCGATGTCCGGGGGGGTGTGATTGAACAGCGACTGGAAGCGCGCAACCTGTTTACTGCTCAGCGTCATGGCCATGCCTCTGTCGATCCCTTTCCAGTGTCTCCTGATAAACCGCTTTGGGAATGGGTTTCAGGTTATGGATGATGCCGGCTTTTTCCATCAGCCAGAGCAGGTAGAAGGTGATGTCGATCTCCCACCAGCGAAAGCCCTGGCGCGCGGATGTCGGGCAGCGGTGGTGATTGTTGTGCCAGCCCTCGCCGAGGGTGAGCAGGGCCAGCCAGAAGTTGTTGCGGCTGTCGTCGGAGGTCTCGAAGCGCCTCCGACCCCACACGTGGGCCAGGGAGTTGATGGAGACGGTGCCGTGGAAGACCGCCACGGTTGAGATGAAGAAGCCCCAGATCGTCAGCTGGGGACCGTTGGTGCCAAGGGCCGGAGCCCAGGCGGCCAGAGCCTCACCCAGCGCGTAGATGCCAACCAGGCAGACCAGCGGAACAATGGCGTCAAAGCGGTTCAGGAACCGGAGCTCCGGGTAGCGGGCCCAATCTCCAACCCGGCGGTAGTCGGTCAGGAAAGCCGCGTCACAGGTGAACCAGCCCACGTGGGACCACCAGAACCCCTGTTGCTCGGGGGAGTGGAGATCCTTGTCGGTATCCGAGTGCTGGTGGTGATGGCGGTGATGGGCGGCCCACCAGAGCGGCCCACGCTGCACGGCGCTACTGCCGATCACCGCGAAGATGAACTGCCAGAAGCGGTTGGTACTGAAGGTCTTATGAGCGAAGTACCGGTGATAGAAGCCGGTTATCGCGAACATGCGCAGCACGAAGAAGCCGATGGCGAACCAGACGGCAAAGGGACTCACGCCGACCCAGATCACCCCCAGACATGCCAGGTGCAGGCCAATGAAGGGGATGATCCGGATCCAGTTGAGCCGGGTGCTGCTGGCGTCAATGTGTTCAGCGCCCGCTTCGGAATCGAACCACCTGAGGAAGCTGTAAAGGAGATTGCGTGCCTGTGCCATGATATTCCGACCTGTTGGGATCCTGTAACCACTATTGCGCTGATGCAACTATCATACAACGACCTATACGCCGGTGTAGTAGGGGCGGATCAGATACGCGGCAGGAGGGTGGGGCAATAGGGGGGGATTGGGAGAATCAATCATGCCCGGAGAGGCTCGGGCAGTCTGTAGAAATGCACGATGGTGCTGTCAGCGAACTTCTGGAAGAAGGTGGACATGTCCGTGATGCGCTCCAGGTGGCGCCTGCCGGTCACCGCATCACGCGCAAGGACCTGGATGCCGTCGAAATGGTCACGGATGTGGGAGAAACGGGCATGCATGGTGCAGGTCACAATCTCCTGGACCGGGGCTTCAAGGGCACTGGATAGATAATGACGGTGGGCCTCAATGGCCTCGGGATCCAGCCCCTCCCGGGTATCCACGTGCTTGAGACGGATCCGGTCCACCACACAGCGTGAGCAGCTGGCTGGGTTGGCGCGGGCCTTGCGCCGGAAGGCTTCCCAGAAAAAGGTGTCCGTGATGTCCGCGAAGTTGCGGATGTCGCCGAGACAGTCGTCCACCCAATCGAGTACGTCGCTGTCCTCGAGCACTTCGTTGATGGCTTCGCGCAGCAGCCAGTCAAAGCCCAGCGCCGTCTTGTGGGCATAGACCTTGCGATACATCTGGTAGCGGGAATAGACGAAGTCCTCCAGTGCCCCCAGCCCTTTCTGCGTGACAGCCAGCCCCAGCCAGGGGGAGTCCAGGCTCCAGCCGAAGCGCAGGTTGTTCAGGAGGTGATCCAGGTTGAAACCACCGATGGTCACCGAGGAATGGAAGCCGTCCCGCAGCATGTAGTCGGCGCGGTCGGCATCGATCTCGCCGGACACCACCGAGGAGAGCAGATCCATCACCAGGCGGGGAACCGCGCTGGTCTCAAGGGCGCCTGCGTGGGCGTCCGGGCCGGCTATAAAGGCCCAGAAGGTGTGGGCATGCTGCTGGAAACGTTCGCTGGGTGCGGGCTCGGTGGTCTCCATGACGCCGAGCACATCCTGGATCTCAATGCCGGAACGTCCCGGCAGGTCCATATCCGAGAGCACTTCCCAGGCAATGCGCACCGAGTAGTGCTCGTGCTCCAGTACGTCCGGCAGTTCAGGATAGAAGGTGCTCGCATCGATGCCCGCCCAGAGCTGGTCAAAGCGCCCCGGAGCCTGCATCAGCTGCTGGATGCGGTCGGCCTGGTTGAACTGGTGCGAGAAACTGGAATGACCACTGTCGTGGAGCAGGCAGGCCAGACGGATGACCTTGGCCATGTAGTCGATCGCATCCAGCTGCTCGAACGTCAGTTCGGGATGCCGGCTGAGCTGGCGTTCCCGCAGGTAGGCGTCCATCATGGCGCGGAACATCCGGTCGCCCACGTGCATCACACCAATACTGTGCAGGAAGCGTGAGTGGGTGGCGCCGGGGAAAACCAGACTCAGAATGTCATTCTGGCAGATGTTGCGCAGGCGCTGGAAAAGACGGTGGTCAATGACGTCCACCTCATGGCGGTGGAGCCGTATGCCACCATGGACAGGGTCCATGATCAGCTTGTCGTAGGCACCGAGCAGGTCATCCAGGGCACTTCGCGTCATCGGGCTTTCCGCTTGCCTAAGTTGCGCAACAGGGCCAGACTCTAGCACATCAGCCGCGCCCGCGTACCGCCGCGCCGGGCGGGATATTCGCTGTCTTTGGGAGCGGTGCCCATGGCCACCCGCACGGAACACATTCTCATCATTGACCCGGAGGCCGGCAGCCGCAATGAGCTGTGCCGCCACCTTCAGGTCCGTGGGTATTACGTGACCGCCTGTGAAAGCCTGATGGAGGGGGTTGCCAGTCTGAGTGCGACCCCACCGGATCTGGTCTTTGCCGATTTGTCACCCGCCCACATCAGCGATCTTGCGCGCGAGGCCACAAGCGGCGGGGTGGAGGCGCCCGTGATCGCACTGAGTGGCGCCAGCACAGCGGATGAGGTGGTTGCTGTCCTGCGGGCAGGGGCCTCGGAAGTGGTGCTCAAGCCCCTGAAGGACAAGAGTGCCGTGGACGACGCGCTGGCCAAGCTTTTTGAGCGGGTACGGGTGGCCCGGCTCAACGAGGTCTACCGCGAGGAACTGGAGCGCAAGAATCTGAACCTGCGCGAGGGGATCTCCGAACTGCGCGCGGACCAGAGTGCGGGGCGCAAGGTGCAGATGAAGATGCTCCCCGACCCGGACCAGTCAATGGCCGGGGTGCACATGACGCACTGCATCCAACCATCGCTGTATCTCAGCGGTGACTTCCTGGATTACATGAAGCTTGATGAACACCTGAGTCTGGTCTACATCGCCGATGTGTCCGGGCACGGGGCCAGCAGTGCCTTCGTGACGGTGCTGCTCAAAAACCTCACCAACCGGCTCCAGCGCAATCTGCGGCGCGGCTCCAGTGAGGATATCCTGGATCCGGAGCGGTTCCTGCAGCGGGTCAATCATGAACTTCTGGAAACCGGCCTCGGTAAACACGTGACCCTCTTTGTGGGCCTGGTGGACACCCAGGCCCGTGAACTGCGCTATTCCGTAGGCGGGCACTTCCCCATGCCGATCCTCCTGGATGGGAATGGGGCACGTTTCCTTGAGGGCAGTGGCCTCCCCGTGGGGCTGTTCAATGAGCCTGACTGGGTCCATTACAGTGAGCGGCTGAACCCGGGATTCCGGCTGATCCTGTTCTCGGACGGCATTCTTGAAGTGATCGATGCCCCCAGCCTGGACGAGAAGGAAAAACGGTTACTTGAACTCGTGCAATCTGGACGTCACACTGTCGAAAGACTCAGTGAGTCGTTACAGATCGCGGCAATGGACGAACTTCCCGATGACATTGCCATAGTGACGGTGACCGACGGACGTGCTGCTGATGAGTGATTGCAAGATTCTGCAGGCTCAGGAGCGGGGTATTTACGTACTCAAGTTCATCGGAGAAGTACGTCTCAATCTTTGCTCAACGCTGGACCAGATCATTGATGACATGTTCGGAAACCCCGAGTTCCGGACTGTGGTGGTGGATCTCACCGAGACGGAAGTGATCGACAGCACGACACTCGGGCTGCTGGCCAAAATCGCCATGGCCTCCGAGGAACGCAGTCACTTCCTGCCCACGCTGATCACCACCAACCCTGACGTCACCCGCATCATCCATTCCATGGGTTTCGACCGCATCTTCCTGATCGTGCGCGAACCGGCACGGGATCCCCAGGAACTCGAGGAGATTCCGCTCATGCGCGCCAGTGAGCAGGAAGTGCGGGACAAGGTCCTGGATGCGCACCGAACCCTGATGAGCATGAACCGTCATAATCAGGAACAGTTCCAGAATCTGGTGCGTGCCCTGGAATGCGAAGCCCCCTGAACCCATCTGAACAAACCGAATAAGCCCGCTTCATGGAGAACGCGATTCAGACCACTGTGTTGGGTGGTGGCAGTTTCGGCACCGCCATGGCCCAGGTACTGGCCGAGAACGGGCATCCCGTCCGACTCTGGATGCGCAGTGCCGAGCAGGCAGAGGCCATCCGCCGGACCCGCATCAACCACCAGTATTTCCCGGAACTCGAGCTCAACGCCCTGGTTGAGCCCACCACGGACATGGGGGGCGCCATCGAGCAGGCGGAGCTGGTGTTCGTGGCGCTGCCAAGCAAGGTCTTCCGTGATGTGATCCGAAGCGCTGCCGGCCATTTCCGCGACCAGCAGATGGTGGTCAGCCTCACCAAGGGGATTGAGCGCGACGGTTTCCGGCTCATGAGCCAGGTACTGAAGGAGGAACTGCCCGGCACCCGGGTGGGGGTCCTGAGCGGGCCCAACTTGGCTGGCGAACTCGTCCAGCATGAGATTACCGCCTCCGTGATCGCTTCCGAGGACCGGGAGCTGCGGGAGCGTGTCCAGCAGGCCCTGGGGAACGCCTATTTCCGGATCTATGCCAACCTGGATGTGTACGGTGTTGAGCTTGGCGGGGCACTCAAGAACATCTACGCGGTGGTCTCCGGCCTGGCCGACGCCAGGGGCATGGGGGAGAACACCAAGTCCATGCTGATTACCCGCAGTCTGGCGGAGATGAGCCGCTTTGCCGTGAGCATGGGCGCCAACCCCATGACGTTCCTGGGACTGGCCGGCGTCGGCGACCTGATCGTAACGTGCAGCTCCAGTCTGAGCCGCAATTACCGGGTCGGCTATGCCGTCGGGCGGGGCAGTACCCTGGATGAGGCCGTGACGGAACTGGGGCAGGTGGCAGAGGGGGTGCGGACCCTGGAACTGGTCCACGAAAAGGCCATCGAGCTGGACGTCTACATGCCCCTGGTACGGGGGCTCTACCAGATCCTTTACCGGGGAGCTTCCATCACCGATGTGGTGGGCGCGCTCATGAATGCCACCCAGAACAGCGACGTGGAATTCATCCTGCCCCGCCAGGGCGAGGGTTCCGCCATCTGATCAGCCCTGGCGCACGAGGCGTTCCAGGGTGTCCAGTGCCTGCTCCAGTGCGGCGTAGGGGGTATAGAAGTGCGGTGAGAACCGTACCCCGCCGCCGCGGCTGGCGCTGATAACCCGTTGCTGGGCCAGCCGGTCACAGAGATGGCGGTTGTCCAGCCCATCGACCTGTACGGTGTAGATGCCAAGCCGGCGCTGTGGCTCCCGGGGCGTTACAGGGGTGACGCCCTTGATGCTCTCCAGGCCGCTCGCCAGGCGGCTCACACGCTGGTCAATCAGACTCCTGACCTGATCCAGCCCCACTTCAAGCAGCAGACCGGTGCTGGCCTCAAGGGCATGGGCTGCGAGCAGGTTGGGGCTGCCGCACTCAAAGCGGCGGGCGTCCGGAGCCGGAGCCCAGCCCTTGCGGTCGAAGTTGCCGGGCTCCGCGACCATGTGCCAGCCGTATTCATAGAGTTTCAGTGAATCCCGCCATTCCGGTGCCACATAGAAAAACGCCAGTCCCTCGGGTCCCAGCATCCACTTGTGGCCATCCGCCATGGCGAAATGGGCGCCCGTGGCCTGGACATCCAGCGGCTCGGCTCCGGCGCTCTGGATGGCGTCCAGGCAGAACAGGATGCCATGGCTGTCACAGAGCGCGCCCAGATGGGCGGCGTCAAGGCGCAGGCCGGTGCCGTACTGGACTGAGCTGACCGACATCAGGCGGGTTCTGTCAGTGATCAGATCCTCAATCGCGCCTTCCGGCGTGACGTCCTGGCGGTCGATATCCGCCACCCGTATGCTGACGCCACGGCTTACAAGGGATTCCCACACAATCCGGTTGGAGGGGAATTCCTGGCTCGTGATGATGATTTCATCCCCTTCATGCCAGTCCAGGCCAGCCGCAACCATGGAAAGCGCTTCGGAGGTGTTCTTGCACAGGGCGATGTCCTGCGCGGACGGTGCATTGATCAGCCGGGCCAGGTTGTGCCTGAGCTGGTCCTCAACAGTGAGCCACTGGGGATAGTGAGTGGCCCCCAGGTGGCTGTTCTCATGGGCGAAGCGGGCAACGGCATCACTGGCACGCCGCGGCCAGGGCGCCACGGCCGCGTGGTTGAGATAGGCAAGCCCCGACTCAAGCGGGAATTCACTCAGCAGCTGCGTGGCTGAAAAACGCTCCGTCATGCTCCGTCTCCGTCATGTCCGTCATTGAAGGGGAGGGCTCGCACCGCTAGTATCGAACCTGTTCCATGCACTGATTGCGCCGGAGGGCTGCAGATGGGGGAACCCGATTCCCAGGCGGAACTGGCCCGACAATTCGAACACGTCGCCCAGTACGATACAACCGGAAAGGGCCCGCCGGTGGATCAGTGGGATCCGCCGTTCACGGACGACCTGGAACTGTTCATCAACCGCAATGGCCGCTGGTTCTATCAGGGCCGTGAAATCGAACGGCTGGCGCTGCGCCGACTTTTCGCCTCCATCATGCGCCGTGAATCAGATGGTTATTACTATCTTCTCACGCCGCACGAGAAGTATCGCATCCAGGTTGAGGACGTTCCCTTCCTCGCGCACAGCGTTGAGCAGGAAGGCGAGGGTGACGGTCGCGTTCTCTGGCTGCATACGGATGTGGAGGACTGCTTCCCGATCGGTGACTCGCACCCGCTGATCGTCCGAACGGATGAGAAAAGCGGCGAACCACAGCCCTATGTGATGGTACGGCGCGGGCTCCAGGCACGGATCGAGCGCAGTGCCTTCTACCACCTCACGGAACTGGCGGAGGAGCGGGCCATCAACGGCGCAACCCACGTTGGGGTGGTCAGTCAGGGCAGCTTCTTTTCCCTGGGCCGGATCGGCTGATCACGGTTTTCAAAGCCGCCATTATTTTCTATCATGGAGTATGGGTGCCTGTATTGAGCAGCACCCTTGCGTCCCGGATCGTCGTAAGTCCCTCTGTACAGGCCGCTGTTCAGCAACACTTTCGATCCACCGCACTATTGTTATTACGACGTTTCTGTCCTATACGCAAGGAGTCAACATGACCGAATCCCGTGTCGTCAGCATCCACTACACCCTCAAGAACGACGAGGGTGAGGTTCTGGATTCTTCCCGCGAGCGTGAGCCGCTCAGCTATCTGGAAGGGGCCCAGAACATCATCAGTGGCCTGGAAGAAGCACTGACCGACAAGGCCCAGGGTGACGAAGCCCAGGTATCCCTGGATCCGGAGAACGCTTACGGCGAAGTCCGCGAAGAGCTGGTCCAGCCCGTCCCGAGTTCCGCTTTTGAGGGCGTTGAGAAGGTCGAGCCCGGCATGCAGTTCCAGGCGGAAACGCCCGGCGGCCCGCAGATCGTACGCGTGGTATCCGTTGAGGATGAGACCGTGACCATCGATGCCAACCATCCGCTCGCCGGCCAGCGTCTGCACTTCGATGTTGAGGTGGTTGATACGCGTGAGCCGTCCGACGAAGAGAAAGAGCACGGCCACGTGCACTGAGTCTTTCTCCATGCACTGAATCAGCAGCGTTTTCAGTGCAACGGACATAAAAAAAGGCGACCCGCGGGTCGCCTTTTTTTGTACCTACCCCTTACATATTCGGATAGTTGGGGCCGCCGCCCCCTTCCGGAACCACCCACTGGATGTTCTGGGCCGGGTCCTTGATGTCGCAGGTCTTGCAGTGGATGCAGTTCTGCGCGTTGATCTGGAACTTCTTGCCGCTGCCGTCCTCGGCATCCACCACCTCGTACACGCCCACCGGGCAGTAGCGCTGCGCCGGCTCGTCGTAGGTCGGCAGGTTGTCCCGGATGGGCACCTCCGGATCCTTGAGCTTCAGGTGGCAGGGCTGGTCCTCTTCATGATTGGTGTTCGACATGAACGCCGAGGACAGCCGGTCGAAGGTCAGCTTGTTGTCCGGCTTCGGGTAGTCGATCTTCGAACACTCAGAGGCCGGCTTAAGCGCCGCGTGATCCGGCGTGGTGTCGTGGAAGGTGATCGGCAGCGGCCGGCGCAGGATGTTCTGCTCCAGGAAGGCGATGCCGCCGCCGATGACGGTGCCGAACTTGTGCATGGCGGGGCTGAAGTTACGCTCGGCGAACAGTTCCCGGTAGAGCCAGCTGTTCTCGAACTTCTCCGCAAAGCCGGCCAGGTCCTCGCCGCCTTCGGAGCCCTTCTGGATTGCCTCGAACACCGCCTCGGCGCCGAGCATCCCGGACTTCATGGCGGTATGCGAGCCCTTGATCTTGGACGAGTTCAGCGTGCCCGCGTCACACCCGAGAAGCAGGCCACCGGGGAAGTGCATCCGGGGCAGGCTGTTGTAGCCGCCCTTGGTGATGGCTCGCGCCCCGTAGGCCACGCGCTTGCCGCCTTCCAGGTGCTGCTTGATGGTCGGATGGGTCTTCATCCGCTGGAATTCCTCAAACGGCGAGACATAGGGGTTGGAGTAGGACAGATCCGTGATCAGGCCGACATAGACCTGGCCGTTTTCCAGGTGGTACAGGAACCCACCCCCTGTGGAGCCGCTCTCGGACAGCGGCCAGCCGGCGGTGTGCACCACCAGCCCGGGTTCGTGGTTGGCCGGGTCGATGTCCCACAGCTCCTTGATGCCAAGGCCGTAGTGCTGCGGGTCCTTGCCCTCGTCCAGGTTGAACTGCTGCAGCAGGTCCTTGCCCAGGTGCCCCCGGCAGCCCTCGCTGAACAGGGTGTATTTCGCCCGCAGCTCCATGGGCGGCATGTAGCCGTCCTTGTGGTTGCCCTCGGCGTCGACGCCGAATTCACCGGTGAGGATGCCCTTGACCACGCCATCCTCGTACAGGACCTCGGCGGCCGGGAACCCCGGGTAGATCTCGACGCCCAGCTGCTCGGCCTGCTCACCCAGCCAGCGGCACAGGTTGGCCAGGCTGATGATGTAGTTGCCGTGGTTGTGCATGTTCTTCGGCACAAAGGCGTTGGGCGCCTTGCGGGCGCTGTCGGCGCCGCGCAGGAAGTAGATGTCATCCCGGGTGACCGGCGTGTTCAGCGGCGCACCGCGCTCCTTCCAGTCGGGGAAGAGCTCATTGAGGCTGGTCGGCTCGAAAACGGTGCCGGCGATGATGTGGGCACCGACCTCGGATCCCTTCTCGACAACACAGACGGTCAGTTCCTGCTCCGCCTCGTTGGCCAGCTGCTGGATACGGCAGGCAGCCGAGAGTCCAGCAGGGCCCGCCCCCACGATCAGGACGTCAAACTCCATCGATTCGCGTTCCACGATAGTCTCCTCAGGATTTCCAATGGGCAATCTGTGGCTTTACGTTGCCACAGGATATATCATCATGGAAATCAAACAAACGTTTGTTTGAATGACATTGAACAATGGCATCCCGTCCCTGGAGCTATTGACCCCCTGTGGTTTTGTCGTCAGTATTAGGGCGCTTTTGCCGGGGACGCCCGCCGCATGAACATTCTAAACCCATGGCAGGAAACGAGGAATCTATGAAGGTTCTGGTCGCTGTAAAACGAGTGATTGACTACAACGTCAAGGTTCGCGTCAAGCCGGATAACACCGGCGTGGACCTGTCCAACGTCAAGATGGCAATGAACCCCTTCTGTGAGATCGCCGTTGAGGAAGCGGTCCGTCTCAAGGAGAAGGGCGTTGCCACCGAGATTGTCGCCGTGACCATCGGCCCCAAGGTCAGCCAGGAGCAGCTGCGCACCGCGCTGGCACTGGGTGCTGACCGCGCCATCCAGGTTGAGACGGACGAAGACGTCCAGTCCCTGGATGCGGCCAAGATGCTCAAGGCCGTCGTGGACAAGGAAGAGCCGAACCTGGTGATCATGGGCAAGCAGTCCATCGACACCGACAACAACCAGACCGGCCAGATGCTGGCCCAGCTGGCCGGGATGCCCCAGGGCACCTTTGCCTCTGAGGTCGAGGTGGAAGGTGAGAAGGTCAAGGTGACCCGTGAAATCGACGGCGGCCTGATGACCGTTTCCCTGAACCTGCCGGCCGTGGTTACCACGGATCTGCGCCTGAACGAACCGCGCTACGCTTCGCTCCCCAACATCATGAAGGCCAAGAAGAAGCCGCTCGAAACCGTCAGCCCCGCCGATCTGGGCGTTGACGTGGCGCCGCGCCTCAAGACCCTCAAAGTCGAGGAGCCGCAGCCGCGTCAGCCCGGCATCAAGGTCGAGAGCGTTGAGGAGCTGGTCGACAAACTGAAGAACGAAGCGAAGGTGATTTAAATGAGTACACTGGTTATTGCAGATCACAACAAGGGTGAGCTGGCCGGTTCCACTCTGAGCGTCATCGCAGCAGCTAAGGCCATCGGTGGCGACATCGACGTTCTCGTTGCCGGCAAGGATATTGGTGGTGTTGCCGAGCAGGCCGCCAAGGCTGACGGCGTGAACAAGGTTCTCGCGGCGGATAATGACGCTTACGGGCACGACCTGGCGGAGAACCTGAGCCTGCTGATCGCCGAAATTGGCAAGGGCTACAGTCACCTCATGGCATCCGCCGGCTCCGTTGGCAAGGACACCATGCCGCGCGTTGCCGCAATGCTCGACGTTGCCCAGGTTTCCGACATCATGGGCGTGCAGTCCGAGGACACCTTCGTTCGCCCGATCTACGCCGGTAACGCGATTGCGACTGTGCAGTCCAGCGACAGCGTCAAGGTGATCACCGTTCGGACCACCAGCTTTGACCCGGTTGCAGCCGAGGGCGGTTCCGCTTCGGTTGAATCCGTGGATTCAGCGCACGACGCCGGCCTTTCCGAGTTCGTCAGCGAAGAGCTGGCCGAGTCCGATCGTCCGGATCTGGCAGCTGCCGACGTGGTCATCTCCGGTGGTCGCGGCATGCAGAATGGCGACAACTTCAAGATGCTGGAGTCTGTCGCGGACGTTCTGGGCGCCGCCATCGGCGCATCCCGTGCCGCGGTGGACGCAGGTTTCGTACCGAACGATATGCAGGTCGGCCAGACCGGCAAGATCGTGGCTCCGAACCTCTACATCGCCGTCGGCATTTCCGGTGCCATCCAGCACCTGGCCGGCATGGGCGATTCCAAGTTCATCGTGGCCATCAACAAGGACGAGGACGCGCCCATTTTCCAGGTGGCGGACTACGGCCTTGTAGCGGACCTGTTCGATGCGGTACCGCAGCTTGAGGAAGAACTCAAGAAAGTGGTCTGACGGAACGCCCGTATCAGGCTATGATGAAAGCCGTACCCTACGGGGTGCGGCTTTTCTGTTTATGACGATCCGAAAAATGGACTCATGCTGACGCAGACGCACGCAATCGCTGTCGCTGCAACACTCGTTGCGCTGATTGCCTCGGTCGTTCTCCACTGTATGGCCGCTACGGCGCTCATGCGGCGCTTTGATGGCACCAGTCTCCACCAGTCCTCATGTATGGTCCTGATGGTGCTGGGGCTTTTTGTAGCCCACGTCATCGAGATCTGGCTGTTCGGATTGGTGTCCTGGACGCTGGCGCAGATTGAGGGTGCGGGTTCTGTCACCGGAGGCCATGTGTCCGGCGTGATGGACTACATCTACTTTTCCGCCGTGACCTATACCACGCTGGGGTATGGAGAGGTTTATCCAGTTGGCCCCATCCGTTTCATCTTTGGCGTGGAGGCGCTGATCGGCTTCATGCTGATCACCTGGTCCGCCTCCGTTACCTTTCTTCAGATGCAGCGTTTCTGGCGCTGACTGGCTGTAGCGGTCAGGGCGTAATCTGTGTGACTGCCTGCTCCGCAGCTTCACGATACGGGTGAAGAATCAGGTCCACGTTTCTGTGTTTCCAGTGGATTTCGTCATCTTCCCGGAAGCTGGCAATGGCGATGCGCCCGGATCTTGCAAACAAAGCAAGCCCCTGCATCAGGATTTCGTTCACTTCGCGCCGGGGTAGTGTGCTGACGACCCACTTCGCGGTGTGGACCGGCAGATGGGAGAGGAACTCAATATCCTCCGCGTCACCAAAGACGGCATGTATCCCCTCGGTCTGGGCCCGTTCGACCCGTCCCGGATCAATATCAACACCAATGACGTCTTCCCCGCGTTCGATGAGCTGGCCGGCAATGCGTCGCCCCAGACGTCCCAGTCCAATGATGATGATCGGAGCCGCCTGCCCCTGTGTATAGTCGTCGAGTTCACGGTAGGTCAGAGTACGCTCGAACGGCGAGAGCCACCCTCGAACCCGCTCAAAAAGCTGCTCGGAGTAAAGAATCATGTAGGTTGAGGTCGTGATGGTCACGATACCGACCAGCGTGACCACACCGAGCACGTTATCGCCGATATGACCGAGGCCCAGCCCCATGGTTATGAAGATGATCGAGAACTCGCTGATCTGAGCCACGGTCAGCCCCGCCTTGAACCCAGTACGACGCCGATACCCCATGCCTCCCATAATGGCCATGACGATCAGGGGATTGCCGATCAGAACGAACAGGGAGAGAACCAGGGCAGGAAAGAGGTTGTCTCCAATAAGGCTCAGGTTGAGCTGTTCACCCATGTAGATGAAAAAGAACAGGAGCAGGAAGTCCCGCAGGCTCGTCAGCCGGCTTGTGATCACGTCCTTGACGGCCGTGTTGGCCAGGGAGAAGCCGGCAATGAACGCCCCGACTTCCTTTGAAAGCCCGAGGATGTCCGCTCCCGCCGCAAGCATGGTCCCCCACGCGATGGCGAACAGCATCAGCATCTCGACCGAGCGGGCCAGGCTGCGCATCAGCCCCGGAATCACATACCGCATCAGCAGTGGCAGTACGACCACCATGAACACCACGCTGATGCCAAGGCCCTGAAGCGGCGGGATAAGCTGGTCATCCGCGGTGGGGATGGTGAGGTTAAGGCCCAGCATGGCGAGAACAACCGCGATGTCCTGGACGATCAGGAAGCCCATGGCGATGCGGCCATGCAGGGATTCCAGCTCGCCTTTGTCGGAAAGGAGCTTGACGATGATGATGGTGCTGGAAAAGGTCAGGGCGATGGCGATATAGAGCGCATCGATCGGGGAAAAGCCGAGCAGAAGCGTCAGACCGAAACCGATCAGGATGGTGAATGCAAGCTGACCCAGTCCCGTGGCCAGGGCCACAGGCCCCAGGGAACGCACAATCCTGAGATCCAGCTTGAGGCCGACGACGAACAGCAGAATGGTGATGCCCCAGTGGGCGAGGAGATCAATCTGGGTGTGGGCGGAGACAATGCCCAGTACGCTCGGGCCGACAATGATACCGACCGCCAGATACGCAATAAGCAGCGGCTGGCGCAGGAGCATGGAAAAATAGCCCACAACCACGGCGATCAACAGCAGTAACGTGAACTCCTGGTAGATTTCCATGCAACAGTCTCCGCTAGGATCCAGCCATCAATGCTACAATCGCGCCTTTGAGTGCGGTACCCGAAGCCCGCGTCCGTGATAATCAGGACACAGCCTAGCCAATGTTAATCGAAGTTGTCTCTCTTTCATTTGCGTTTGTTTTCGGGCTCGTTGTGCGTCAGGTCGGCCTGCCGCCTCTGGTTGGGTTTCTCGCGGCCGGCTTCGCCCTCAACGCCTGGGGACCGTTTTTTGGCCTGCCGCCCCAGGCCGGGCCGTTCCTGGATCATGTGGCGCATCTCGGCGTCCTCATGCTGCTGTTCTCGGTCGGGCTGAAGCTCAAGCTCCGGCATCTGATGGAGCCGGCCGTGGTGGGTGGCGCCATCCTGCATTTCATGATCAGTGTCGGCATCCTGGGGACAGGGATTCTCTGTCTTCTGGAGATCAGCACCGCGAATGCGCTGCTGCTGGCGACCGCGCTGGCGTTCTCCAGTACCGTGCTGGCGGCCAAGGTGCTGGAGGCCAAGGGGGAGCTCCGCTCCTTCCACGGGCGCGTGGCTATCGGCATTCTCATCCTGCAGGACCTCATTGCTCTTGTGGTGCTGAGCGTGGCCGGCGGGCAGACACCCTCGCCCTGGGCCCTGGTAGTGCTGGCACTGCCGCTTCTGCGCCCTGTCATGCACTGGCTTATGGACGTGGCCGGGCACGAGGAGCTGCTGGTCCTGATGGGCGTGGTCCTGGCGGTTGCTGTCGGGGGCTATGGTTTTGAAGTGGTGGGACTCAGTCCGGAAGTGGGCGCCCTGGCCATGGGCGTCCTGCTGGCGAATCATCCCAGGGCCCAGGAACTGTCCCATTCCCTGTGGGGGCTGAAGGAAATCCTTCTGGTCGGGTTTTTCCTGCAGATCGGTATGTCGGGTCTTCCGGACCAGCAGGCGCTGCTGTTCGCCCTCGGCATGGCGCTGTTGCTGCCCCTCAAGGGCATCCTGTTCTTCTTCCTCCTCATCCTTTTCCGCCTGCGCAGCCGCAATGCCTTTCTGGGGGCGCTCAGCCTGATGAGCTACAGCGAGTTCGGGCTGATTGTGGCCGCCGGTGTTCTTGAGGCCTGGCTGGTGCCCCTCGCGATTACGGTCGCGGTCTCCTTCCTGGTGGCGGCACCGCTCAACCGCATCGCGCATCCGCTGTTTGACCGGATGGAGCCCTGGCTGAGGCGGTTCGAGCGGTCCAGTGATCACCCGGACCAGCAACCACTGTCACTGGGCCAGGCGGACATCCTGATTGTCGGGATGGGACGCACCGGCCAGGCGGCCTACACCGCCGTTGGCGCCGGTGGGCTCACCGTCGTAGGCATGGACGCGGATCCGGACAAGGTGGCAAACCAGTGCACCCGGGGCCATAACGTGGTCTACGCGGATGCCGAGGATATCGAACTCTGGCAGGGGCTGGATCTGAAGGGCCTGCAGGCGGTCATCCTGGCCATGCCACACCTGGAGGGGAAACTGATCGCCGCCCGCAACCTCCGGAAGATGGGGTTCACCGGTCCGATTGTCGCCAATACCTTCCATGACGACGAGGCGGCACCGCTGCAGCGGGCCGGCGTTTCCGAAACCTACCAGGCCATGGCCGGCGCCGGTATCGGCATCGCGGACAAGACCCGCGAGGCGCTCAGCGCAACTCATGCGCCGCCTGCGGGCGCCTAGCCCCGCAGCTGCGCCAGGTTCCGGAAATGATCCAGCGCGTCCGGGTTGGCCAGGGCCTCCCGGTTCTTCACGGATTCGCCGTGGATCACGTTGCGCACGGCCAGTTCCACGATCTTGCCGCTGAGCGTGCGGGGAATGTCCGGTACCTGGATGATTTTCGCGGGCACATGGCGCGGTGTGGTGTTCTCCCGGATGACGTGGCGTAGGCGCTCGCAGAGCTCATCGTTGAGCGCCATGTCCTCGCGGAGTCGCACGAAGAGCACCACGCGCTGGTCGTCACCCCATTGCTGGCCCACGGCGATGGATTCCAGGACCTCATCCAGTTTCTCAACCTGACGGTAGATCTCGGCGGTTCCGATGCGCACCCCACCCGGGTTCAGTACCGCGTCCGCCCGGCCGTGGATGATCATGCCGCACCGGGCGGGGGTGTCCATTGTCGCCGGGTGTTCGCGGATTTCACCAAAGTCCCCGTGGGCCCAGGTGTTGGGGAAGCGGTTGAAGTAGGCCCTGTGGAAACGCTCGCCCTCGGGGTCGTTCCAGAAGCCGACCGGCATGCAGGGAAAAGGCGCGCGGCACACCAGCTCGCCTTTCTGCCCGGTCACCGGCTGCCCCTCGTCATTATAGATGGCCACGTCCATGCCAAGGCCGAGGCACTGGAGCTCGCCCCGGTAGACCGGCAGGGTCGGGTTGCCGAGGGCGAAGCAGGAGACGATGTCCGTGCCGCCGGAGATGGAGGACAGGCAGACGTCCGGTTTCACGTCCCGGTAGATGTAGTCAAAGCTTTCATGGGCCAGAGGGCTGCCGGTGGAAAGGATCGCCTTCAGCGGGTCCAGGCCGTGGGTCTCGGCGGGTTTCAGGCCCTGTTT
The DNA here is from genome assembly GCF_002286965.1 of Halovibrio salipaludis. Taxonomy (GTDB): domain Bacteria; phylum Pseudomonadota; class Gammaproteobacteria; order Pseudomonadales; family Oleiphilaceae; genus Halospina; species Halospina salipaludis. Next base: position 337,127 of record NZ_NSKD01000002.1, read on the forward strand.
CTCGCAGGCGGCGTAGTATCTGGCGCTGGCGCCGAAGACGGTAATGCCGTGTTCCTCGGCCAGGTTCCAGAGGACCTCCGGTGTGGGGGCCATGGGCGAGCCGTCGTAGAGGACCGCGGTGGCGCCCAGGGCCAGGGTGCTGGCGAGCCAGTTCCACATCATCCAGCCGGTGGTGGTGTAGTAGAAGACCACGTCCTCCTGAGTTACGTCCGTGTGCAGGCCAAGCTCCTTGAGATGCTGGAGAAGGGTACCGCCGACGCCGTGGACGATGCACTTGGGCGCGCCAGTGGTGCCGGAGGAGTAAAGGATGTAGAGCGGGTCGTCGAAGGCCATGGGGGTAAACCCGGCGGCGGGTTCGGCCATCAGGGCGTCCTTCCATCCGACGGTGTTGGCGGCGTCGTCCCAGGGGCAGTCGGGCTGGTTGTCGATCCGGATCTGAACGGCAAGGCTGGGGAGTGCGCCCGCGAGCTGTTCGACGCGCTCGCGGGTATCAATCGCCTTGCCGTTGTACTGGTAGCCATTGACGGCGATCAGGGCCCTGGGCTCGATCTGGCCAAAGCGTTCCAGCACGCCCTGGTAGCCGAAGTCCGGGGAGCAGGAGGACCAGACGGCGCCCAGGCGGGCGGTGGCGAGCATGCCGATGATGGCTTCGATGCCGTTGGTGATGAAGGCGGCGACGCGGTCGCCCTTGCTGACCCCGTGTTCCTGGAGGGTGCCGGCAAGGCGGGCGCTGTGTTCACGCAGTTCGCCGTAGGTCATCTGACGGCCGCGGCCGTCTTCGCGTTGCTCGATAAGGGCAACACGATCGGGTTCCCCGCGCAGGAGGTTTTCCGCAAAGTTGAGGCGTGCGCCGCCGAACCAAGTGGCGCCGGGCATCTGGTCGCCGTTCTCGAGGATGCGGCGGGCCTGGTACTGGCCGCGGACGTCGAAGTATTGCCAGATGGTCTCCCAGAATGCCGCGGGGTTGTCGATGCTCCATTGATGGAGGCTCTGCCAGGTGTCGCCCGGTTGGTGGCCCTGGGTCTGGAGCCAGTTGTGGTAGTGGGTGATGCGGGCGTTCTGGATTCGTTCCTGTGACGGTTGCCAGATTGGGGCTTCAGTCATGGGTTGGGGTCCTGGGTTGTTTTCGCGCTTGTCTGTCGCTCAGCTTAACATTGCATCGCCTGCGCGACTTTCGAGGGGGTACGTCGATCAAGTCTGTGGCAGATGTCATTGCCGATGCGGCATACCGCCTCGAGGTCGACGCCGGTGTGCAGGCCCTGGCCTTCAAGGAGGTACAACAGGTCCTCGGTGGCGAGGTTGCCGGAAGCGCCCCTGGCGTAGGGGCAGCCGCCGAGGCCGGCGACGGCGCTGTCGAAGGTGCGGATGCCGCGCTCGAGGCCCTGGAGGACGTTGGCGAGGGCCTGGCCGTAGGTGTCGTGGCAGTGCAGGGCGAGTCGCTCTGTGGGCACGAGAGGAAGTACGGCATCCAGGATGGCGTCGATTTCCCTGGGCCGAGCGACGCCGGTGGTGTCGCCCAGGGAGATGTCATCGCAGCCGAGTCCCAGCAGGCGTTCGGTGACATCGGCGACGGCCCCGGGTTGGATTCTGCCGGCGTAGGGGCAGGCGGCGATGGTGGAGATGTAGCCGCGTACGCGGAGGCCGGCGTTATTGGCCGCTTCAATCAAGGGGGCGAAGCGCTCGAGGCTTTCGGTGATGCTGCAGTTGATGTTTTTCTGCGTGAACGCATCGGAGGCGGCGGTGAAGACGGCGATGCGGTCAACCCGGGAAGCCAGGGCAGCATCGAGGCCTTTCTGGTTGGGGATCAGGGTTTCGACGGAAAGGCCGGGGCGCCGCTGAATGCCGGCGATGACCTGGTCAGTGCTGGCCATCTGGGGAACCCATTTCGGCGAGACGAAGCTGCCGGCCTCGATACGGTTCAGGCCGGCGTCCGCGAGGGCGTTGAACCAGCGGGCGCGGGTTGTGGCGTCGACGGGCGTGCGTTCGTTCTGGAGGCCGTCGCGCAGGCCGACTTCGACGATTTCGGCGTGGTCGCTCATGGGGTGTCTCCGTCCGGTTCGAAGGCGAGCAGGGTCTGGCCGGAGCTGAGGCTGTCGCCTTCGCTGCAGTAGAGTTCCGTGACCGTACCGTTGGCCGGGGCGGTGATGGTGTGTTCCATTTTCATGGCTTCCATGACCACCAACGGCTGACCCTTGTTGGCCCGCTCGCCAGCGGCGCAGTGCAGGGCGACCACGCGCCCGTGCATGGGGGCGGTCAGGTTGCCGGTGTCCGCTTCGGCCAGGTCCATTTCCGGGTGGTTAACGCGCACCGTCCAGGCTTCGCCCTCCGCAAAGAGCGTCACCCCTGCCGGTGGGCGGCTGATGGCGGTGAGGGACAGCTCCCTGCGGCGCTGTCCGGGGGACTCCATCAATACCGTCCCCTGATGCCCCCGGCGGTGCCAGCGCAGGGTCAGGGGCTGATCGGAGAGGCCCCGGACCCGGACCTGATGCCAATCGCCGGTCCTGGGCTGGAGGGCGTATTCCAGGGTATGGCGTTCGCCGTGGTGGACTTCCGCCCGCTGCCACGGCTCGCCGACGAGGCGCCATCCGGTGAGGGCGTCCCAGGGCTCCGCTGAGGCGGTTTCCGGCTGCTGGAGCCAGAGCCAGCCCAGCAGGCCCAGTGCCAGGGCGGTGTCCCCGGTGATTGCAGGCGTTACCAGATCCACTTCGTGTTGTTCCACAAAATGCGTCTGTAATTCGCTGTTAATGAAAGCGTCATGGCCCAGGATCCGGCACAGGTAACCGATATTGGTGGGGAATCCGCCCAGATGGTAGCGCATCAGGGTCCCGCGCAGGCGGGTAATGGCGTCTTGGCGGTCCGTGCCATGGGTGATGACCTTGGCGAGCATGGGGTCGTAATGGTTTGAGACCGTCAGCCCCTGGTCAATGCCGGAGTCAATGCGTATGCCGGCCATGTTTTCGGGCTCATCCAGATACTGGATGCGGCCGCTGGTCGGGAGGAAGCCCTGGTCCGGGTCTTCGGCGTAGACGCGCGCTTCCATGGCGTGGCCGTTGATCGCGAGCGCCTCCTGGGGCCAGGGGAGGGGGTCGCCCAGGGCGATGCGGATCTGCCACTCCACCAGGTCCAGGCCGGTGATGGCCTCGGTGACGGGGTGTTCCACCTGAAGGCGGGTGTTCATCTCCATGAAGTAGAAGTGGCCGTCGGGCCCGAGCAGAAACTCCACGGTGCCGGCGTTGCGATAGCCGATGGCGTGGGCGCAGCGCAGCGCGGCGTCCGCCATGGCGTCACGCGTGGCCTGGGTGAGGCCCGGGGCCGGTGCTTCCTCCAGGATCTTCTGGTGGCGGCGCTGGATGGAGCAGTCACGGTCGAACAGGTGTCGCCCGTTGCCGTGGTGGTCAAACAGGACCTGGACTTCCACGTGCCGGGGCTGGTCCACAAAGCGTTCCAGCAGGACCTGGTCGTTGCCGAAGGCGGCGCTGGCCTCGCGCTTGACGCCATCCAGGGCGTTGCGAAGCTCACTTAATTCACGCACCACGCGCATGCCCTTGCCGCCCCCGCCGGCGCTGGCCTTGATCAGGACCGGAAGGCCAATCCGGCGGGCTTCGGATTCCAGATGGTCCAGGGACTGATCGTCGCCGTGGTAGCCGGGCACCAGTGGTACGCCAGCCTCTTCCATCAGTCGCTTGGCGGCGGTTTTGTCGCCCATGGCGGCAATGGCGTCGGTGCCCGGACCCACGAACCGGATGCCGGCGTCCTCGCAGCGCCTGACCAGCTCCGTGCTCTCGGAGAGGAAGCCATAGCCCGGGTGAATCAGGTCGGCGCCGGTCTCCCGCGCAGCCCGCAGGATGCGCTCCGGGTCCAGGTAGGATTCCCGGGCCGGCGCCGGGCCGATGGCGACAGCCTGGTCCGCAGCGGCCACGAATGGGGCATCACGGTCCGCCTGGGAATACACGGCCACGGTGCGCAGGCCCATGCGTCGGGCGGTGCGGATGATGCGGGCAGCGATCTCGCCCCGGTTGGCGATCAGCAAAGTGAGGTCATTCATCGGGGCTGGCCTCCCGCCAGGCGGGGGTATCCTTTTCCAGGAAGGCCCTCAGGCCCTCCTGACCCTCGGCCCCGGTGCGGACCCGGGCGATCATGGCGGCGGTGAACTCATCCACGCCATCGCCGGCAGCCGGATCATCCAGCCGGCGCAGCAGGTGCTTGCACTCCGACTGGGCCTCAGGCCCGGCCTGCATCAATTGCCCGGTAAGCGCCTCGACCCGGTCATCAAGCTGCGCCGGATCCGCCAGTTCATGGACCAGCCCAAGCGACCGGGCCTGTTCCGCCTCGATCAGCTCCGCGCTGAGCATGTAGCGCCGTGCCTGGCGCTGACCCAGGGTCCGCACCACGTAGGGGCCAATGGTCGCCGGTACCAGTCCAAGGCGCACCTCGCTCAGGCAGAAACGGGCATCGGTGGCGGCGATGGCGATGTCGGTACAGCAGATCAGCCCCAGGGCGCCCCCGAAAGCGGCGCCCTGGACCCGGGTCAGTGTGGGCTTGGGGCATTCGTCCAGGAGGCGCATAAGGCGGGCCAGCGCCAGGGCGTCCTCCCGGTTCTCTTCCGCGCCCATGGCGGCGGTGGAGCGCATCCATTCCAGGTCGGCGCCGGCGGAGAAGTGCTTGCCCTCGGCCGCCAGCAGAACCGCGCGCACGTCATCGTCACGCGCAGCCGCTTCGATGGCGCTGCTCAGTTCCGCGATGATACCGGCATTGAAGGCGTTGCGTTTGTCCGGGCGGTTGAGTCGGATGCGGCGCAGTCCTTGCCGGGGTGTGTCGATGAGCACGGCGTTATCGATATTATTCATCTGGGGCTCCTTACATCCGGAAGACGCCGTAGCGGGTGTCGGCCTCGGGGGCATTGAGTGCGGCTGAGAGGGCCAGGGCGATCACCTCCCGGGTCTTCGCCGGGTCGATGATGCCGTCGTCCCAGAGCCGGGCGCTGGCGTAGTAGGGATGGGACTGGCGCTCGAATTGTTCGACCACCGGCTGCTTGAAGGCGGCTTCGTCCTCATCGGACCAGGTCTCCCCCTGGCGTTCGATGGCGCCGCGTTTCACATCCGCCAGCACCCCGGCGGCCTGCTCACCGCCCATCACGGCAATTCGCGCATTCGGCCACATGAACAGGAAGCGTGGCTCATAGGCGCGCCCGCACATGCCGTAGTTGCCGGCGCCGAAACTGCCGCCAATGATGACCGTGAACTTGGGCACGCTGGCGCAGGCAACGGCGTTGACCAGCTTGGCGCCGTGGCGGGCGATGCCGCCCTGTTCCGCCTCGCGTCCGACCATGAAGCCGGTGACGTTCTGCAGGAACACCAGCGGGATGCCGCGCTGGCAACACAGTTCCACGAAGTGCGCGCCTTTCTGGGAAGACTCCGAGAACAGGATGCCGTTGTTGGCGATGATGCCCACCGGCATGCCGGCCCAGTGCGCGAAACCACAGACCAGGGTAGTGCCGAAGCGGGCCTTGAACTCGTCGAACTCAGAGCCGTCCACCAGCCGGGCAATGACCTCGCGGACGTCATAGGGCGTCTTGAGGTCCGTGGGCACCACGCCGTACAGCTCGTCGGCCGGGTAGAGCGGTTCCCGTGGCTCGCGGCGGCGCAACCAGTCCCCTTTGTGCCAGTTCAGGTTGGCGATGCAGGCGCGTGCACGCTCCAGGGCGTCTTCCTCACTGTGCGCCAGGTGATCCGCCAGTCCGGAAGTGCTGGTGTGCATCTCAGCGCCGCCCAGCTCCTCGGCGGAGACGGTCTCGCCGGTAGCGGCCTTCACCAGAGGCGGCCCAGCCAGGTAGACGGTGCTCTGGCCATCGACCATGATCGCCTCATCCGCCATGGCAGGCACATAAGCGCCGCCGGCGGTGCAGGGGCCCATGACCACGGCGATCTGGGGAATGCCGTTGGCGGAAAGGTTGGCCTGGCGGAAGAAGATGTGACCGAAGTGATCGTGGTCCGGGAAAACCTCGTCCTGCTGGGGCAGGTTGGCGCCGCCCGAATCCACCAGGTAGATGCACGGCAGGTGGTTTTCCGCGGCGATGGTCTGGGCGCGCAGGTGTTTCTTCACGGTCAGCGGGAAGTAAGTGCCGCCCTTGACCGTGGCATCGTTGCCCAGGATGACGCACTCAACCCCATTGACCCGGCCGATGCCGCCCACCGCGCCGGCAGCGGGCACCTCGCTGTCGTAGACCTCATAGGCAGCCATGGGGGCCAGCTCCAGGAAGGGAGACCCCGGGTCCAGAAGCCGGTTGATGCGCTCGCGCACGGGCAGCTTGCCCTTGGAGCGGTGGCGCTCCCGAGCCTTTTCACCACCGCCTTCGCTGATGGTGGCCAGTTTTTCAGTAAGGTCGTCCACCAGCGCCTGCATATGCTCCCGGCGCTCCCGGAAGAGGGCACCGTCGGTGTCCACGGAGGATTCGAGGATCGCCATGGCTTACTCCGTTTCCTTGAACAGTTCCCGCCCGATCAGCATGCGCCGGATCTCCTGGGTGCCGGCGCCAATCTCGTAGAGCTTGGCGTCACGGAGCAGCCGTCCCGCGGGGTATTCATTGATGTAGCCGTTGCCACCCAGGATCTGGATGGCTTCAAGCGCCATTTTCGTGGCTTTTTCGGAGCAGTAGAGGATCGCACCGGCAGCGTCCTTGCGGCTGGTTTCGCCCCGGTCGCAGGCGGCGGCCACGGTGTACAGGTAGGAGCGGCAGACGTTGAGTTCGGTGTACATGTCCGCCACCTTGGCCTGGATCAACTGGAACTCGCCGATGGCCTGGCCGAACTGTTTGCGTTCATGCACGTACGGCAGCACCAGGTCCAGGCACGCCTGCATGATCCCTAAGGGGCCGCCGGCCAGAACCACGCGCTCGTAATCGAGCCCGGACATGAGCACGCGGGCGCCGTTGTTCTCGGCGCCCAGGATGTTCTCTTCCGGCACCCAGGCGTCCTCGAAGATCAGCTCCGAGGTGTTGGAACCCCGCATGCCCAGCTTGTCCAGCTTGGGGCCCTGGCTGAAGCCGGGGGTGTCGTGTTCCACCAGGAAGGCGGTGATGCCACGGGCTTCCTTTTCGGGATCGGTCTTGGCGTAGATCACATAGACGTCCGCGTCCGGGCCGTTGGTGATCCACATCTTGCTGCCGTTGAGGCGGAATCCGTTACCGTCACGGGTGGCCCGCAGCTTCATGCTGACCACGTCCGAACCGGCGTTGGGCTCGCTCATGGCCAGGGCGCCCACGTGCTCGCCGGTCATCAGTTTCGGAAGGTATTTCGACCTCTGTTCCGGATTGCCGTTGCGAGCGATCTGATTCACGCAGAGATTGGAATGGGCCCCGTAACTCAGGCCCACGGAGCCGGAGGCACGGCTGATTTCCTCCATGGCGATGACGTGGGCCAGGTAGCCCATGCCGGTGCCGCCGTCGTCTTCCGGAACGGTCATACCCAGCAGGCCCATATCGCCCATCTGGGGCCAGAGATCGCGGGGGAAGGCATTGTCGCTGTCGATGGCCGCCGCGCGCGGTGCGATCTCGCCCTGGGCGAACTGGCGAACCTGGTCCTGGAGCATCGCCGTTGTGTCATCCAGGTTGAAGTTGAGGCCGGGGTAGGTCATGGGGAGGCTCCGCTTTGTTGTTGTTCAGTGATTCATGGCATCGAGACAGCGCTGTTCCGCTTCATCAAGCTCCACCTGCATGAGCTGTAGCTCACGCATCTGGTCATTCAACTGTTCACGTCGTTCCCGAATTTTGCTCAGTAACGCATTGAGTTGCCGTTCATTGCCGGAGGAGGGATCGTACATCTCGATGATGTCCCGGGATTCCGCCAGGCTGAAGCCAAGGCGCTTACCCCGCAGGATCAGTTTCAGCTTGACCCTGTCCGCGTCCGTGTAGATCCGTTGCTGACCCTCGCGCCTTGGCTCCAGAAGGCCGGCTTCCTCATAGAAACGGATGGTGCGGGTGGTGATGTCGAAATCCCGCGCCAGGTCGCTGATGGTATGGGTGGTCTGGGTTTCAGCGTTCATTCCGGGCTCCATTACGTCTTACGTTGACGTTAACGTAAAGCGCATGGAGGCCGCAATTGGATGACAGGGAAAGGACGGAATCAATTACCCGTGACGGTGAGCATACGGTTGCGGAGGTCACGCCACTGCTCGACTTCGTCGGCGCTGCCGACACGACGGTCCGAGCGTTCGTCCCGGCTGAGCCAGAGGTCCGTGCCGTTGAAGCTGTAGACGGGCTTGAGGTCCTGGCGCCGGGAGGCGGGCTGGATCTGATCCACCAGGTTGTCGAGGATCATGGGCTCAGCGCCGGGCTCGGGGTACCAGGCCAACACCATGTGTGCCTGTTCCAGGTGGATCGCGTCCACATAGGTGATGCGGAGGTGCTCTTCGGGCACCCCCATGGCGCGCAGGGTCATGTACTTGGCATTGGCGAATTCCTCGCAGTCACCGGCATTGGTTGCCAGGAACTCAACCGGCGTGGCCCAGTAGTCCTGGCGCCCCCAGTGCGACTGGTCGGTAACGAAATCACGCTGGTTGAAGAAGCGGTTCACCACCTGCATCTGGCGCGCTTCACTGTCACCCTCATGCTCGGCCACGAGCTGCTCCCAGGCCGTCAGCCGGGCGCGGGCGTCACCGCCGAACTGACGCTCGACGTACGCAAGCAGGTCCTGTCCAAGGTCAATGCCATGGGCAAGGCCTGCGATCAGCAACACCGTTAATACAGCCAGGCGCATGGGCGGCTTACCCGGTCAGTTGCTCAGGCGATCGCGGAGTTCTTCCAGCCGGCTCCGGACATCCGAACTGGAGCGCTCGCTGGGCGTCGAGGTATCCGTGGCCGCATCGTCCGCCGCATCACTGCTGCTGTCGCCGGCCGATGACGGTTGGTTGCCGTTCAGCGCCAGCCTTCCCCCCTCGCTCTCCGGGAAGGTCAGGGTTTCCAGGGCACCGGCACGCTCAATGACGATACGGCGCTGGCGCACTTCACGCAGGCTCGCATTGCCGGGCAGGGCGTCCCCGACGCGGTAGACCTCGGTCTTGCCGTCGGGCCCCTCCACCAAGGCGCTGTCGCGCTGTTCCGTTTCGCCAGCCATCACGCCCCGCAGCATAAGCTGGAGGTTGGTTTCGGGCAGGGTTTCCGCACGTTCAACCGACTCAGTGGCCTCTTCGCCCGGCGTTCCGAAAAAGGCCAGATCCGCAAGCTCGGGCGGTTCACCATCGCCACTACTGCTGGTGTTGCCAGGGGCGTTCTCCCCGGTCGCGGTCTGCGGCATCTCGGAAACCCGGTCCTCCATGCGTAGTCCCTGCCAACCGATTACGGCCGCGATTGCCACAGCGAGCACTGCTGCTGTGATCACGGGCATGGCATTGATGCGTTTTTCCATGGACAATCAGCCCTTTCCGGTGGCCGGGAATGACGGTTGCCTTCATTATCCCGGGATACTAACGTAACCACAAACCAACAGCGCACGGTTTGCGACATGGGCGAAACCCTGAACGAGACCCGCACCACGGATGCCAGACTGCCCTTCAGTTTTGCCCGACGCAATGGCGTTGTGCTGACACCGGACGAGCAGGGCGAACTGGAGCTTCTGGTGCGCCCTGGCGCCTCGGCGCGGGCCATTGCCGAGGCCACGCGCCTGAGCCGCGGCCGTGCCCGCATCCGTGAAATGGAAGCCGAGGCGTTTGATGAGGCGTTGACGCGGGCCTACCAGAACGATTCCGAGGAAGCCATGCAGATGGTTGAGGGCATCGGCGAGGACATGGACCTCGCCAGCCTGGCGGAATCGGTTCCCGAGACCGAGGATCTGATGGAGCAGGAGGATGATGCCCCGGTCATCCGCCTGATCAACGCCATCCTGACCGAAGCCATCAAGAGCGGCGCTTCGGACATCCACATCGAAACCTACGAGAAACGCCTGGTTGTCCGCTTCCGGGTGGACGGGGTCCTGCGGGAGGTGGTGCAGCCCAAAAGGGCCCTGGCGCCACTGCTGGTCTCGCGCATCAAGGTCATGGCACGGCTCGACATCGCGGAGAAGCGGGTTCCCCAGGACGGACGCATCTCGCTGCGCGTGGCCGGGCGTGAAGTGGACATCCGTGTGTCCACCATGCCGTCATCCAACGGCGAGCGCGTAGTACTGCGGCTTCTGGACAAGGAGGCGGGGCTTCTGGAGCTGGACTCCATTGGCATGGCGGAACGCGACCTCAGCCTGCTCAAGGATCTGGTCAACCGCCCCTATGGCATTCTGCTGGTGACCGGGCCAACCGGCTCGGGTAAGACCACAACGCTTTACGGTGCGCTCACCGAGATCAATGACCGGTCGCGCAATATCCTGACCGTTGAGGATCCGATCGAGTACAACCTGCCCGGTATCGGTCAGACCCAGGTGAACCCGAAGGTGGAGATGACCTTTGCCCGGGGGCTGCGGGCCATACTGCGCCAGGACCCGGACGTGGTGATGATCGGGGAGATCCGGGACCTGGAGACCGCGGAGATTGCGGTCCAGGCCAGTCTGACCGGCCACCTGGTGCTCTCCACCCTGCACACCAACACCGCCACCGGCGCCATCACACGCCTGATCGACATGGGTGTCGAGCCCTTCCTGATCTCTTCCAGCCTCGCTGGCATCGTTGCCCAGCGCCTGGTGCGTGTGCTCTGCCCGGAATGCCGTAAACCCTATACGCCGGATGCCACCGAATGCCGCTTCCTGGGCGCCGATCCCGACAATCCGCCCACCATCTACCATCACGGTGGCTGTGACGCCTGCAACCAGCTGGGTTACCGGGGCCGCATGGGCATCTACGAGGTCATTGGCGTCGACGAGGGCCTGCGGACCCTGATCCACGACCGGGCCGCTGAGCAGGCGCTCGAGCAGGCGGCGCGCGAACGTGGCCCCAGCATCCACGCCGATGGTGTCTCCAAGATCCTGGACGGCACCACCACGGTGGAGGAAGTGCTGCGGGTGACGCACCGGGGATGATCCATGGCGGCATTTGAATTCAGGGCTCTCGACACGCGGGGCAAGCAGAAAAAGGGCGTTCTGGAAGCCGACAGCGCGCGCGCCGTGCGTCAGCAGCTGCGGGACCGGGGTTGGGCACCGCTTGAGGTATCACCGACCCGGGAACGCCAGCAGCGCTCTGGAATCACACTCGGCCGGGGACTGTCCGCTTCGGATCTGGCGCTGGTGACACGCCAGCTCGCGACCCTGATCCAGTCCGGGATTCCGGTGGAACAGGCCCTGTCAGCCATTGCCAACCAATCGGAGAAACCGCGCATCAAGAGCATGATGCTGGCCATCCGCGCCAAGGTTCTGGAAGGCCATACCCTGGCAGGCAGCCTGAGCGAGTTCCCGTCCGCCTTTCCACATCTGTACCGGGCCACCGTTGCCGCGGGCGAGCACGCCGGCCACATGGATCTGGTCCTGAACCGCCTGGCGGACTATACCGAAGCCCGCCAGGAGGCCCGTCAGAAGATCCAGCTTGCGGCCATCTACCCGGTGATCCTGACGTTCGTGGCTATCGCCATCGTGATCTTCCTGCTGACCTATGTCGTGCCGGACATCATCGAGGTCTTCGTGCGCAGTGGCCAGGAGCTGCCGGCGCTGACCGAAGGACTGCTGGTCGTGAGCAGTTTCTTTGTGGACTGGGGCTGGCTGCTGTTGCTGTTGCTTGTTGCCGCGGGCATCGGGTTCCGGCTTGCACTGCGTCGCCCCTCCTTCCGGCTCAGGGTCCACCGGCAGCTCCTCCATATTCCCTTCATATCCCGGCTCATCCGCGGCCTCAATACCGCGCGCTTTGCCAGTACTGTGAGCATCCTCACAACCAGCGGCGTTCCGTTGGTGGAGGCAATGCGTATCGCCGGTGAAGTGTTGTCCAATGAGTACCTGAAGGAACGGATCCGGGAAGCGACCCAGTCCGTGAGCGAGGGTGGGTCGCTTAAGAATGCCCTGGAGAACACCGGGTATTTCCCCCCGATGATGATCCATATGATTGGCAGTGGCGAAGCCAGTGGCGAACTGGATCAAATGCTGGAACGCACGGCCACACACCAGGAGAATGACCTCCAGGGCAAGATCTCCGCACTGGTGGGGCTGTTCGAGCCGCTGATGCTGCTGGTGATGGGTGGGGTGGTACTGATCATCGTGCTGGCGATCATGCTGCCAATCATGAATATGAGCCAACTGATGGGTTGAGACGTTGATGACAATGAAACATGCAAATCGCAGTGGCGGTTTCACGCTGATTGAGATCATGGTTGTAATGGTGATCCTCGGGCTGCTGGTGGCGCTGGTGGCGCCGAATATCATGGGCCGGGGCGATGAGGCCCGCGTGACGGCCGCCGAGGCACAGCTGCGCAACATCAGCAGTGCCCTGGACCTGTACCGGCTGGACAACAGCCATTATCCCTCCACGGAGCAGGGGCTCGAGGCACTGGTTGAAAAACCGAGTGGTTCCCCCGAGCCCTCGAACTGGAACCCCGAGGGCTACATGAACGCCATCCCGAAGGACCCCTGGGGCAATGAATACCAGTATGTCCAGCCGGGCTCCGAAGGGCCCTACGATCTGTATTCCTATGGTGCGGACGGCCGCGAGGGCGGCGAAGGCGTGAATGCGGACATCAGCGTCTGGGACGTGGAAGAGTAAGCCCGGAATGGGGCGCTGGCGCTCATCAGGGTTCACGCTCATCGAGCTGATGGTGGTGCTGGTCGTGGTTGGTCTGCTGATCAGTCTGGTCGGGCTCAGCATTGGCGGTGGCGGCGAACGGCGGGAACTCGAGGAGATGACCCGCAGCCTCTATCTAAGGATGCAGGCGGCCTCGGAGCAGGCTGTCATGACCAACCGGGAGATCGGGGTGCGTTTCGGGGACGACGGCTATGGTTTCGTCCAGCTGGATCGCGACCAGGCCCAGTGGGCCCCGCTTCCGCGCGGCGGTCTCACCGGAGCCAGCATTCCCGAGTGGGTTGAGCTGGAACTGATCACCGATGGCGGCGAGGCGGATGCCCTGGAAACCCAGGAGGAGGACCAGCCGGAACCGGACCTGGTGTTTTTCTCCTCCGGCGAGTCTACCGCCTTTGACCTCTACCTCTGGTGGGAAGGCGCCGATGATGGAAGCGCCCAGCTTCTGACCAGTGACGGTGCCACCGGGGTGGAATGGCTCCAGCCTGGCGACCAGGACTACAGGGAGCGCCTGTAATGCCCGTCACGCCAGCCCGCGCGCGCGGATTCACGCTCATGGAGGTGATGATCGCGCTGATGATCTTCGGCCTCCTGGCAGCCACGCTGCAGCAGGTCGCCTCAGGTTACATGTCCAATTACCGGCGCATTGAAAGCCAGACCATGGCCTCCTGGATCGCCCAGAACCGCCTCACGGAGATGCGCCTCCAGGACCAGATGCCCGCGACCGGTGAGTCCGATGATGAGGTGGCGTTCGGGGGCCACGAATGGGAAGTCGAGACGGTGGTCAGCGCCACCGAGGATCCGGCAATACGGCGGGTTGAGATGACCCTTTATCGCGTCGATCCCAGTGGGGATCCCGTGCAGCAGCTGGTTTTCACGGGCTTTCTGGGGCAACGCAACCGATGAGTGGCATGCGTACGGACAAGGGCTTCACGCTGCTTGAGGTTCTTATTGCTGTGTTCATCACCAGCATGATCTCGCTGGGAGTATGGCAGGTCATGAACACCCTGATGAATTCCCGTGAAGGCATCGAAAGGGTCTCAGGGGCTTTCCGGGACGTTCAGAAAACCGTCTCCCTGTTGGAGCGGGATCTGCTGCAGGCCGTCAAACGCCCGGTGAAGGATGCCTACGGCGAACGGCTGCCTGCTCTTACCAGCCGAATCAACGGCTCGGAACTTGAACTGACGCGCCAGGGCTGGCGGAACCCGCTGGGAGACAAACGCAGTGAACTTCAGCGCGTGGCCTGGGAATACGACGAACTGGAGGAGCGCCTGATCCGCCGCTACTGGCCGGTGCTGGACCGGGCCCAGGGCACGCGCAGCCGCGAGCAGGAGCTGCTCGCAAATGTGGAATCCGTGGAGGTTCAGTTCCGGGACAGTAATGGCCAGTGGCTCAGCCAGTGGCCGGGTGACAGCGGCGACAGCAGCGGATTTGCCGATGCCGAGGGTACGGAAGTGCTCAGGATGCCCATGCCACGTGCCGTGGAAGTGGTCATCGAGCACGACCGCTTTGGCACCCTGCGGCGGGTGGTCGCACTGGGTGAACCCATGGCGATGGGTGCCCGGGTTCCGGACCGGCGCAGACAGGGTAGCGGGGACAATGGCGACAGCGGGAACGGGGAGGAGGGCAAATGAGATCCCGCCGTTTCACGCGTCAGCGCGGTGTAGCGCTGATCATCGTCCTGATGGCCTTTGCCCTGGGCTCGATCCTCGCCTCCGGCATGCTGACGCGCCAGAGCGTGATGATTCGTGGCGCCACCACCTACCTGGCCCAGAATGATGCCCGCAGCCTGGCGCTGGGAGCAGAGGCCTTTGCCCGCCAGTTCCTGGCAAGGGACATGAAGGGGGGTGGCAATACCCCGGAGGAAAACCAGGAGGGTGACCAGGGCACTGACGGCGAGCAGGAGGGAACGGCCACCCGCCGGGAAGTGGACCATCCCGGTGAGGACTGGGCACGGGCCGCACTGGCGCTACCAGTGGAAAAGGGCGTCATCGAGGCCCAGATCAACGACCTGCGGGGCCGGCTCAACCTCAATGCCCTGACGGAGGTGGACGGGACCGTGAATGAACGCCAGCGCAACCGGCTGGAGCGGCTGCTGCGCGTTCTGGAGATCCGGAATGTCAGGCCGGCAACCTTTGTGGACTGGGTGGATGCGGACGACCAGCGCAGTGGTGGCGGCGGTGCGGAGGACAGCGATTACATGCTCCTCGATCCGCCCTACCGGGCCGGTGACCAGCCGTTCGTCAGCGTGACCGAAGTGCGGCTGCTGGATGGTATGACCGAAGCGGCCTACCAGCGTCTCCGGCCGCACATCACGGCACTGCCAAACCGGGACGGCACGCTCAACGTCAACTTTGCCTCCACGGCCGTGCTACGCTCGCTGCACGATCGCATCAGCCAGGGGCAGGCGGAAAGCATCCGGGAGACGCTGCGGGAATCTCCGGTTGAAAGCGTTGAGGAGTTCCTGGCGCTGCCGGAGTTCGCGGGTCTCGGACTGGAACCGGATGGGCTCGGGGTGAGCACGGACTTCTTCGAGATCGCCGCAAGGGTCAGTGTCAGTGGTACAGTATATCGGCTGGTTTCGATGGCCCAGCGCACACGCAATGGCACGATACGGATTCTGTCACGGGATACCGGCAGAACCCAGCTGATCACGAAGGAACAGGTTCAGGCGTCCGAGTAGGCGCCTGGGAACAGGGTCAGAGAAGACGGATAATATGGCCTATCAACTCTACATAAGGGCAGGTGCCGGAGCCGGTGAAGGTTCCGATGCCGATGTTTTTGACTGGGTGCTCCTGGATGCCTCCGGCAATCCCGGCGGCGAAGGGCAGGGTGACTCCAGGGAGAACCTGGAGGCCCGGCTTGAAGCCATCGGTGTGGAAGCGGCAGAGGCCATCGGCATCATCCCGACACTGGATGTCACCCCCTGTGCCGCCCGTATTCCCGGCCGCCAGAAACGCATGATCCGCCAGGCACTGCCCTTCGCTGTGGAGGAACAACTGGCACAGGACATCGATTCGGTCCATCTCGCCCTGGGCAGCCAGAAGCGCAACGAGTGGCAGGTTGCCGCGATCGACCGTGAACGGATGGATGCCTATGCGGCGTGGTTTGAGACCTTTGGATACCCAGTGCGCGCCATCCACGCGGACGCGATGTTGCTGCCAGCCGGCCAGCACCAGTGGACCATCCTCGTTGAGGGCAGCCAGGCGCTGATCCAGGAACTCGACAGCGGCTGGTACGAGGTGCCTGTCGAGGGCCTGTCCGTATTCCTGGATTCGCTCATTGAGGCCCACGGCGCCGAGACGCCACCCGGCGCCCGGGTTCTGGCGACCCCGGATGCGGCGGAGCAGCACCGGATGGCGCTGGCCTCGCTGGAGCAGCACCCGGACGCCCTGATCCACGTGGAAACCCTGGAACAGCTGCCATTGCGCCTGATGGTGGAAAGCCTGGTGGCGGGACATGCGGATGCGATCAACCTGTGCCAGGGGGATTACGCCCCGGCATCCAGCGGGCACTCACCCCTGAGACGCTGGCGACCGGTAGCCATTGTGGCGGCGATCGGGATTGTCGCCCAGCTCGGCTTCATGATCGCGGAGGGCGTCTATTACCGGAACCAGGCGCAACGGTTTGATGAGCAGGCGATCGCAATCTATCGCGAGTATTTTCCCGATGACAGCCGCACCCATGCCGACAACCTGAGACGCGTAACCGAGGGCAAAATCCGCGCGGCCCGCGACGGAGGCTCCGGAGGCGATTTCCTGGCGATGCTGCGGGCCACCGGGCAACAGTACCAGGGCCTGGATGAGCCAGAGAGCCTGCGGTTTGACACCATCCAGTTCAGCCGCAGCCGGGGTGAACTCCGTATTGAGCTTCGAGGAGAGAGCTTTGCCCAGCTCGACGCCATGCGCAATGGACTCAGTGACTCTGGGTTCAGTGCCCGTATCGGCTCCGTGGTGAACAGTGACGACGGCACCGAAGCCCGGCTCACGGTCAGACAGGGAGGTTGAAACAGATGCTTGAGACGATCCGGAAGATCCCGGCGGTACGCGCCGCGATTGCCCAGTATGACCAGCTGAGCCACCGTGACAGACGCGCCCTGCAGGTCATGGTCACCGCCCTGGCTGTCGCCATCCTGTATCTCGGAGTCTGGCAGCCCATTGTTGAGTTCCGCAGCGAGGGCTACGAGCGCATGCAGCAGTCCCGCGAACGGGTCGCCTGGATCAGTTCCCGGGAACAGGCCCTGGAGCGCATTTCGCAGGTGAATGAAACCGGCCAGGGCGGCTCACTCGGTGATGCGGACCTGCTCAAAACCGTTACGGATTCCGCGGACCGTTCCGGGCTCCCGCTGCAGCGCTTTGAACCCAGCGGTGATGATGCCATGCGGCTCTGGCTTGAGGCCGTACCGTTCACGGACCTGACCCAGTGGCTGGGCCACCTCCAGAGTGAGTACGGTCTGACCGTGGATCAGGCCTCGCTGGACCGAACCGACGAACCCGGTCTGGTGGATGCCCGCCTGACCCTTGAACCCTGACGTGGAGGTAGGAGTGTCGAAAACCCCTGATTACGATCTTGTTGTCATCGGAGCCGGATCCGGTGGTGTCCGGCTCGCGCGCATGGCGTCCCAGGCAGGAGCGCGAGTGGCCATTGTCGAGTCCTCGGACCTCGGGGGCACCTGCGTCAATGTCGGATGCGTGCCGAAAAAGCTCTTCGTCTACGGCGCCCACGTGCGGGAGGATATCGAGGACGCCAGGGGGTATGGGTTCGATGTGGCGGACGAAGCGATCGGTTTCGACTGGGCCACACTGAGGGACAACAAAACGAATGAGATCCGCCGTCTGAACGATATCTACCGCCGCTTGATCGACAACGCGGGCGTTACCCTGATCGAGGGCACAGCGCATATTGAGGATGCCGGAACAGTCAGGGTCGACGGTGCCGCCGTAACCGCGGAACGAATCACCATCGCCACCGGCAGCGAGCCGGTTGTGCCGGATATCCCCGGCAGCGAACACGCCCTGGTCTCCGACCACATGTTCTACCTGGACAACCTTCCTGAGACCGCAACGGTCTGGGGGGGCGGCTACATTGCCGTGGAGTTTGCCGGCATCCTGGCCGGGCTGGGCGTGCGGACCACGCTGATCTATCGCGGGGAACGCTTCCTGCGCGGCTTTGACGGTGACATCCGCGATCATGTCGCCCAGGAGATGGACCGCAAGGGGATCGACCTGCGTTTCAACACCAACATTGAATCCATCACGACCTCCGGCGGGAACTATGAACTGGCGCTGACGGACGGCAGTACCCACCGGACAGGCCTGGTCCTGGCGGCAACCGGCCGTGTGCCGCGCACCCAGGGTCTCGGTCTGGCATCCGTTGGCGTGGAAACAGACGAGGGCGGCGCCATCATCACCGATGACCAGTTCCGCACCAGTGTGCCGGGCATCCACGCCCTGGGCGATGTGATCGGAACACCACAGCTCACGCCTGTGGCCATCGAGCAGGCCATGGTCATGGTGGATCAGCTCTATGGCAGCGGGCTCAAGCGCATGGATTACACCAATATCCCCACAGCGGTGTTCTGTCAGCCGCCGATCGGCACGGTGGGCCTGACCGAGGAGGAGGCCCGTGAGGCCGGCCATTCGGTCACGATCTACCGCACGTCCTTCCGCCCCATGAAGCACACCCTGTCCGGGCGCGAGGAAAAGGCGCTGATGAAGCTGGTGGTGGACCCGGATACGGATCGGGTCCTGGGCGCGCACATGGTCGGCCCCGAGGCGGGCGAAATGATGCAGGGCATTGCCGTGGCGCTGAAGGCCGGTGCCACCAAGGCGGTGTTCGATGCCACGGTTGGGATCCATCCAACCTCCGCCGAGGAATTCGTGACCATGCGCGAACCGGTCAGCGACTGACACCGTGCCTAGAGGGGGAGCAGCCCCCTCAGCGTGTCCCGCAGCCCGTGACGCCGGACCGGCTTGGGCAGATAGGCGTCCATACCGGCTTCAAGGCAGGACTGCTCGGTGTCCTCGAACACGTCCGCCGTCATGGCGATGATGGGGGTACGCCGGCCCTGCCCCTGGCGTTCACAGGCACGCAGGCGCCGTGTGGCTTCCCAGCCATCCATCCCCGGCATCTGGCAGTCCATCAGGATGACATCGTACCGGTTTCCGTTGTCACAGATGTCGTCCACGGCGGCCGTTCCGCTGGCGGCACAGCGTACGTGAAAACCAAGGTTCTCAAGCTGCCGGGCCGCCACCCGCTGGTTGACCGGGTTGTCCTCCACCACCAGGGCCTCGCGTGTGCGTGTTCCAATAGCCGGCGTGGACTCAGACACACCGGTTGCTTCATCCGGCCCCGGCAGACGGTCGTGCACCTTCATCGGAATCACAAAGCGGAAGCGGCTGCCACATCCCGGCTCGGAATCCACGGCAACGTGCCCGCCCATCAGCTCAACCAGGCGCTGCACCAGTGGCAGCCCAAGACCGGTCCCGCCGCTACTGCGTGACGCCGAGATATCCATCTGCTCGAAACTGCCGAACATGTCGCCAAGCCTTTCGGTGGGGATGCCGGAGCCGCTGTCGCTTACCTGGCAGATCAATGTTCCCTCGGATTCACTGTCCAGGCGCCAGGTGGCACTGACCGTCACCTCGCCCTCGGGGGTGAACTTGATGGCGTTGCCGATCAGGTGCGCCAGAACCTGCCGCAGACGGCCCGGATCCCCGAACACTTCCGGCGTTTTCTCCCAGTCACCCTCAAGCGCCAGACGATAGGTGAGCTGGTTACCCTCGGCATCGTGGCGGAAGGAGGCGAAACAGTTCTCTATGACGCTGCGGAGATCAAAGGGCGCATCTTCGAGCTCCAGCTTGCCCCGCTCGATGCGGGAAAAATCAAGAAGGTCATTGATGATCACCAGCAGATCCTCGGTGGAGCGGCGGGCCGTCACCACGTAATCCGCCTGGCGGGCATCCAGCGGCTCCTCCTCAAGGAGCTGGAGCATGCCGATGACCCCGTGCAGCGGGGTGCGAAGCTCATGGCTCATCATGGCGAGAAAATCCGACTTGGCGCGGTTGGCGTGTTCCGCCTTATCCCTGGCCTGGCCTAGATCCCGGAAACTGACCTCCCGTTCCGCTTCCGCCGAACGCAGGCGGTGGGCCATTGCCTCAACAGCCTGCTGCAGGGACTGGAGTTCCCGCGCCACACGGATGTCACGCCGGGGGAAGTCCGGATCCTCCTCGGGCAGTTTCTGGACGGTGTCCACAAGACGTTCGATGGGCCGGCTCAGCCGATGGGCGAGGCGCCCCGAGAACAGGAAGGTGGCCGCGAAAAGGATCAGGCCGATACCAGCGGATGTCCAGAGGATCTCCTGCTGCTCGCCCGCCAGTTCGGCCTCTGAAACCGCGATGCGGATCTCGCCCAGGCGACGGCCACTGCTGTCCCCCCAGTCTGTGGTCGTTGTTGGGTTGAGGGCACCCTGTGACGGAGAATTCCCAAGGTTGATGGCGGTCTGGCGCACCGGACTGGAGAAACGGTGAACCGGCGTATCCGGCGATGTCTTCTCGGAAACTTCCGCCACGACCCGGCCATCGCGGTTGACCACCTCGATACGGTGCGCGGCGGAGCGCTCCAGCGTCTGGGTAATGATGCCCTCGAGTTCCGACTGGTTACCGGCCATAAGCGGAAACTCCACGGCAGGAGCGAGGTTGTCCGCCGTCAGCTGGGTGCTCCGGAAAAGGCCCTGGCGGGCGTCATCCAGTCGTGCCTGGGTAAAGAACAGCAGCATCAGCACGAACATGGCGACGGCAGGGAGCATGCCAAGCAGCAGCAGGCGGTGATAGAGGGTCCAGCGAGCGGCTTTCATGGCTTGACCTCCTGACGTTCCAGGATCCGGTGCAATTCCTCTTCGGAGGGCACAAGCAGGTCCATGGAGCGGGCAACCTGGTCATTGACCGCCACGCTGAAAGCCTCCGGGTAACGGGCATCACGCAGCTCCCCGTGCTCCAGCCAGTGACGGATCAGTTCGCCCGCCTCCAGAATCTGGGCGCGGGCGCTGGTGTACGTTGAGGCGACGGCACCGGCATCCACAAAGGCCCGCGAGGGACCGATAACAAGCCGGTTTCTGCGGTAACTGGTCAGCAGCAGCGGCTTGACGGTTTCACGGTTGTAGATGGCGCGATCCGGCGTTCCCAGAAGGAAGTCTCCATAGCTGAGCGCCCGCGCGAGATTACGGATGAGCTGATCCTGCGAGGGAATCACAAAGACCCGTGATTCCAGACCGGTCGCCCTGAGCCGGCTCCGGAGTTCGCTGTAGTCACCGGCCTGTTCGGGCGAGGCCAGGATGGCCACAGTGCCGGCCCGGGGAATGATCAGCTGGCCCAGCCGGGCCTGACGCGGCAGCGGGGGATCCGAATAGATAGCGGAAAAATGCTTCCGGTTCGGGAGGATGGAATCAATGGCCCCGGAGGATGTGAAAAGTGCCAGAACCGGCTGTTCCGGCGCATTGGCCCGGATTTCGGAAAGCGTTGCCTTATCCAGGGTGATCACCAGTTCCCCGGTGTCGCCCCCGGGGGACCAACCACGCAGGACCGCACCACTGATTTCGTCGCTCAGAAGTCGCTGCACCTGCTGGAACCGGGGGTGATCCACGGGTGCAATATGGACGGTCTGCTGTGAATCGGGCAGGGCGGCTACGGGATACAACAGTGCCGCAAGCGCCAGGAGTAGACTCCCTATGCCGATCCCTGCCTGCCTGAATTGATTACCCATAATCTGATCCCTCAGAATCGAAGGCGTGCCTCCGCGAACAGATGGTTCTGGTCCGCCCAGTTGTTGTCCCTGCGGTAAAGTGGGTCGTCCGTCAGATAATGACGGTAGACGCCGGCCAGTTCCACCATGGTTGTATCCAGATGCCAGCGACGGGCAAGCCGGGCATCAAGGCGTTCGAAATGGAAGTTCCTGAGCTGATCCGTGAAATAGTAGGACACAGCCCCCGAAATACCTCGCCCGAAACGCTGGATCCACGCAACACTGCCACTGTGGCGGGCATTGAGGCGCTGTTCCAGGCTGACCAGTTCACGCTGCCTCTCAGGATCACTTTCCCTTTCGCCCGTATAGCGCCCCTCGGTATCCAGGTAGCCATAGGTAAGCCGCAACCGGCTTCCCCGCATCTCAAGGTTCGCTTCCAGTTCGAAGCCTTTCTGGGTCTGGTCAACATTGTTTTCCAGATCCCAGCGTGAATCATCATTCTCATTGAGGCCGAGGTTGGTGACACCTGATATAAGGTTGTCGAGTGAATCACGGAACAGTTTGATTTCGCCCTGGAACAGCCCGGTGGCCAGGCGGTTCTGATAGAGATAGCTGATTTCCCGTGACGTTATCGTTTCTTCCTCAAGCGGTCTGACCTCGGGGCTGGCCGTACTCAGGCTGGGCCCCCGCCTCTGTCCCTCAAGAAAGGGACGGAGCTCCTCCGGCGTGACGTTCTCCCCGCGGTACTGCCAGTCCGGCCGGCTCTCGAAAGGGTCCGGCAGACGGTGGGCACGGGAGAAGACAAAACGCAGCGTCTGGTTCTTATTGAAATGGATGTTCGCCGCGCCGCGGGGAGAGAAGAACGAGCCACTCAGGCTGTCGTCCTCCCACATGCCGCCAAGATTCGTGGTCAGCCAGGGTGTCGGCTGATGTTCAAGATTGGCGAAAACCCGGCTCCGGTTGGTTTCTCCGCTGCCATTGAAGAACGTATCCGAGTCATAACGGTCTTCCCTGTAGCTGGCACCAAACACCAGTTGTGTGGTGGGAGAGAAGACGTTGGTCTGCTGGAACTCGATATGCGTGCGTGCCTCTTCAATATCCTCATTAACATCGGTTTCAAAGGCGGGGATGGTGACCCCATCCGGCACGGCATCATCATCCAGAACCGCTTCCGGATCCGGGAAGGAAGCACGCCAGCCCTGGCGACGGTCCCTGGTCTGGTGATACACCTGCAGCTGGAAGAAACGATCCGCGGAGGGTTCATGGTGCCAGGTGATGGAGCCGTGCCAGTCCTCCCCGGTAATATCCGGATTCGTGATGGGGTTGAAGTCGTCGTACTCGGCGGGATCCGCCTTCTCATCCAGCTCATGGTAGCCCGTTTCCACCGCCAACCTGTCGGTGGCGCCCAGAGCCAGCTCCCCGGAGTAGTTGATGGAGAGGGTGTCATAGCCGTCCCGGCTGTCCCGGGTATGGTGAGTACGGCTGCCTGAGTCGTCCCGCCTGTAGCGGAAATCAAACCCATCACTGCGGCGCTGGTTGACGGACAGCCGCCAGTCCAGCGGGCCGGTTCTTGAGCCCACTGAGCCGTAGTAGTGGCCGAAACCATCATCACCGCGCACGCCTTCCGTGCCCCGCAGTTCAACACCATGGGTATCACTGGGCGAGCGGGTGATGATGTTGATCACGGCAAGGAAGGAATTCGCGCCATAGGCCGCCGCGTTGGGTCCGCGTGTCACCTCGATACGGTCGATCGCATCAATTGGGACGGGAAGATTGGTCCAGTCCATGTCCGCCAGGCTGGCGTTATAGTAGGAGCGCCCGTCGACCAGCACCTGGAGCCGACGCTGCTGAACCGCGACCGTCCCGTGATAGGAGACGACCGGATCATTGCTGCCGACATAGCCGACCGTCATCCCCGGAACCAGGCGGAAGGCATCCCAGAGGTTGAGGACACCGAGATCGCGCAGCAGCTCGCCTTCCAGAATGGTGACGGTACCGGGCGTTTGCGCCTTGGACTGCCGGAGACGGCTCGTGGTCAGAACCTGGGGAAGGGCGTCTGTCTCCGGGTTGTCCTGGACACCGGCGCCGCTCCGGTCCTGTGCCGCTCCCACACCTGGCGCAGCTCCCCAGACCAGCAGAAGGGCGAGGAAAGCGGGGGTGCATCCAGGCACGCGCAACAGGGCATGTCGCATGGCAATGTCCTCTGTGGTCAGAACATACGGGCCAGTATCGATTCCGGCAGCCGGCGCAGGAGAAACGCAATGGGGGTCCAGGGCCAGGGCGGCACGCATGCCACTGGTCGACCCTTCTCGATGGCCGCCACCATGGCCCGGCACCCTGTCTCAAGATCCACCCGGAAAGGTGCGTTCTTCACGTCCTCGTTGATGGCCGTGAGAATATAACCGGGGAGCAGGGTGGTTACGCGGATGGGCGAGGCCTTTTTGCGCAGTTCCACCCGGAGCCCTTCAGCGAGTGACGCCACCCCCGCCTTGGTGGCCCCATAGACCGTCATGTTGCCCGGCATGCCACGGACTGCGGAGATCGAGGACACGGCCACCAGATGGCCGTGATTCTGGCGACGGAAAATGGCCATGGCGGCTTCGAACTGAGCGAGCGCCGCGACAAAGTCGGTCTCCGCGGTTTCCCGGTTCGCATCGAAGCGTCCGGTCCCCAGCGGTTGCCCCTTGCCAATGCCCGCGTTGACCAGCACCCGATCGATACGGCCGAACTGCTCGCAGAATGCATCAAATACCTGGAAAACGGCGTCATGGTCATTCACATCCAGGGTGGCCACCCGGACGTCCACACCCGGATGATCCCGCTGGATGTCAGCCTGGAGCTGCTCGAGACGGTCCATCCGGCGGGCACAGAGGGCGAGACTGCAGCCACGGGCGGCGAATTCGCGGGCCATGCCTTCACCGAGCCCGGAACTGGCTCCGGTAATGAGTACCACAGATGTCATGACGATGCCTCCTCTGCAAGTGGATCCTGAAGCTGGCGCACATCCAGGCCGGACGACCTCAGGAGTGCGTTGGCGTAGACCCCGAGAAACCAGGGGTGCTGTTCCGGCGACAGACTGCGCAGGCGCCCATCCAGCCATTCATGGGCCTCGCGCAGCGCCCCACGCTCAGGCATTTCAACGCTGGCGGGCAGGGCGGATGCCTGGTTACGGGTGGCCAGCTTTTCCGCAGCGGCGTAATTGACCGGGAAGAACCGGGACAGCCCCAGGATCTGGTCATCCACCGCGGCCGCCACCTTCTGTGCGCTTTCAAGCCCTTCGCCGAGTGGCGAGCCGAACGCCACATGGACACGCCCCTTGTGACCGGTAATGCCGCGCACGATGCTTTCCATGTCCTCTCCCGGACGTTTGCTGTAGCTGCCGCTGCGGTAGTGGGATTCAAGCTCCCGTGCCTTGTCACCATCACATGGATCAAACTCATAGGATATGGCAACCGGCACAATATTGAGATCCCGTACGGCTTCCGAAAGACTGACGCCATCACGCTTGTGGCTCATGTGGAGCATCTTGATGATCGCGGGATCCGTAACGTCGATACTGTCCTTGGCACGGCCCTCGCGCTGGGCCATCCATACGGAGTGCCCATCACCGAGCGATTCCCGGATGTAGCCGGACAGGGTCAGGAAGGCATTGCGCATCTCGCGGGGATTGGAGAGGTTACGCCGGACGATGAAACTCTTATTGAGCCGCATCATGTCCGCCACCATGGGGTCATCCACCAGGTTGTCGCCAATGGCGATACGGGTGGTGGCATGGCCGCTCTTGTAGAGCACGAAATTGACCAGTGCCGGATCCAGGACAATGTCCCGGTGACTGGACAGGAACAGACAGGGCTGGTCCGAACGGAGGTTATCCAGGCCGGACCAGCTGATGGCATCCGTGGTGTTGCGCAGCCCGCGCTCGATCAGCGGTGCCACGCGGTGCTGGAGCTCGTCGACGGAATCAATGCGGCCCAGCAGGCGCCGCAGCTGCCACCGGACCCAGAACCGGACCACACCGGGCATAAAGCGGTGAAGTCGTTCCGCGCGGAAACGCCCGATCAGGTCCTGGAATTCAGGCTGACTGATCAGGCGCTCGATAACAGGCTGAACCTCGTCATCCGAGAAGGGCCGGATATCGTCTGAATGGGACATTGCCGCTCCATTTGGCCGAATTCAGACGGGCAGGATAGCCATCTTTCAGGCCGACGTCATGTCTCCAGCGGCAGGAGCTCCCGGACGTCGCAGCCCAGCGCCTCCGCAAGCCTGTAGACTTTCTCCAGGGTGATGTTCACCTGTCCACGCTCAATCCTCCCCATATAGCTGCGGTCGATCCCGGCACGCAGCGCCAGCTGATCCTGGGAAATGGCGCGGGCTCTGCGGACCTCACGGACATTGCTTCCGAACTTCTTTGCGTTGTATTTCATGACTCGCCTCTCATGCGGCCGAGACTATCCCGATTCTGACTTTTCGGCGCTACAGTCTATAATCCTCTGACTGTTCAGCAATTTTTCGGTATTTTATATCTGGTTGTTTTGCTTCCCTAATTGATTGCATCGTTCCATAAATAGTTCCACCGGGAAAGTACCAGGCGTTTCCAGGGGAAATCCCTTGCCGGGCGCCCAATTGCGCAGTCGTCATTCCCCACCCACCTTTATTGCGCATAATGTATATTATGTTAAATGAGGTCTGGGAACCCGGATTGCAAGCTTTTGCTTCATGTACATTACGATTTCCAGCATTCCCTACCGCGCTCTGCTATAACAGACAATGCTGTGATGCATGGAACGCAGTCCCACGCAGCTCCTTTACCCATTGGTTTCACCAGTCGATCACCACGAGGTTGATCAGGGATGCGGCGACTCATTCTTTCTCTCGCTTCGGCAGCGGCACTGACCGGCGCACCGGTTACCCAGGCGGTGCTGGAGGTGCCCGGCCTTTCCGGTGAACCGGCCGTTCCGGTCGTACGCTCAACGGATGACAGCGCGTCACTGGAACAACAGCGCGAACGCTTTCTCAAGGCGGAAGAAGCTCTCGGGAAGCTGGATCTGGACGCCTACGGGTCGCTGAACAATGGTCTGGAAGACTATCCGCTCCAGCCGTACCTGGAACTGAAACACCTCAGTAAACGCCTTTTCGTTGCCACGCCGGCGGAAATCGAGGCCATGATGGCGGAGTACGGTGACATTCCCCTGGCCCACACCCTTCGCCGGCAATGGCTTGTGCATCTGGGGCGCAGCGGCCAATGGTCAACGCTGCGGCAGGTCCATGACGGGACCAGCGGCGGCGACCGGCTGCGCTGCCTGTCTCTGCGCGCACACCTCAAGGACGGCCGGCACAGCCTGGTGATGAACCAGGTACCGGAAATCTGGAAAAGCGGTTATTCACTGCCCAAGGCGTGCAATCCACTGCTGGATTACTGGCGGGAGCACGGTGGACTCACACCGGCACTTGCCTGGACGCGGTTCCACCTTGCGGTGACCAACGGCGAACCCGGGCTTGCCCGCTATCTGCGCCGTTATCTGGATCAGGACGACCGCCCGCTCTCCCGGCTGCTGCTGAACGTTCACAGCAACCCGGAACGGCTGCGCAAAGCACGCGATTTCGACCGTAACGACAGGCGCGTCGGCCAGATTGTTGCCTATGGCATGCGGCGGCTGGTGAACCGGGACCCTGAGCGGGCCGCAGAGATATGGCCCTTCTACCGCGGGCGTTTTCCGTATGAGCCGGGCGCAGTGGCGGCCATCGAGAAACGCCTTGCGCTGCTGCTGGCAACCCGGTTCCACCCGGAAGCGGCAACCTGGCTCGCACAGGCATTGTCCCATGGTGAGGATGAGGCCCTGCGCGAGTGGCAGGTGCGGGTCGCGCTTCGGGACCGGAACTGGCCCAAGGTGCTTGAGCGTATCGGTGCCATGGGCCAGGAACTCCGGGAAAAGCCCAGATGGCAGTACTGGCGGGCGCGCGCACTGGACCAGATGGACAGACCGGCAGAGGCCCAGGCCCTCTATGAGAGGCTCTCCGATCGCCGCACCTTCTACGGTTTCATGGCAGCGGATGAGCTCGGCAAACCCTATTCCCTGAACCACCAGGGCGTCACCATGAACAGTGAGGCCATCGAGCGGGTCCGGGCCACCCCCGGCGTCCGCCGGGCGCTGGAACTGTACCTGCTGGACCGGCTTGATGCCGCCCGGGCGGAATGGCGCCAGGCCATGGAGAAACTGGAGAAGCGGGACGTGCTCGTGGCCTCACGCATCGCCCAGGGCTGGGGCTGGCATGAACAGGGCGTTCACGGGGCGATCGCGACCAGGGCCTGGGACCACCTGGGCATGCGGTTCCCTCTGGCCCATCGACAGAGCTTCCACGGCGCGGCGCGGGATTACAACCTGGACGTCAACTGGGTCTACGCCCTGGCCCGCCAGGAGAGCGCGTTCCAGCCGGATGCCCGGTCCCACCGTGGCGCTTTCGGGCTGCTGCAGCTGCTGCCGGCAACCGCCCGGGAAACAGCGCAGAAAGCCGGCCTCAGCTTCAATGGCATCACCACCCTGCTCGATCCGGAGGCGAACATCCGGCTTGGCAGCGCCCACCTGAGCAGCCTTCTGGAGCGTTTCGACAATAACCGGATTCTTGCCACAGCCGCCTACAACGCCGGCGAGTACCGCGTGAGCCAGTGGATTGACGAGGACAGCCGCGACCTGGCGTCCGACATCTGGGTCGAAACCATGCCTTACCACGAGACACGCCAGTACGTGCGCAACGTCATGGCGTACACGGTCATCTACGGCTACCGGCGCGGTGAGCCGCCGGGCCACCTTCTCACCGAGCGTGAGCTGGCGTGTATGTGCCTAGACGACGTGCAGTAGCAGGCGTCAGACCGGGCGGACCTGATAGTTCGCCTCGGCCCGTGCGACGATCTCGCCGCTGGCATCCTTCAGGTCGAGCTCAATGATGAGTTCGGCCTTACCGTTATCCGCCACATCCTGCTCAATCCGGGCCTTGCGTTCGGCATCCAGTGTCAGTTCCACCTCCAGGTCCGTGCGGGCCGGCTGGTCGTAGAAGATGTGCAGATCCTTCAGGACCGGGATCAGCCGCCCCCCGAACTCCACCAGGGCCATGGCCCCGAACGGAATCTCCGCAAGCAGGAACTGGGCGCCCGCGTAGACCGTACCCAGGTGATTTCGGTTGCCTTTCCGGGTCAGACGGGCGCGCAGGTACCCCTCGCGCAGCTCCACCACACGGAAGCCATTGCGGCTGGTGAACGGCACGCTGGCCGCGATCAGGCGGTTCAGCAGCCCATAGCCCAGTTTCTTCTCAAACCGAGCCAGCCCCGGGATGGGCCGCCCGGATGCCTCGAGCTGCCCGAAATAGCCCCGCACCCGGGGCGCAACCGTATTGAACACCTTCATGACGCGTCCTCTGTCAGACCCTGAAACGCGCTACCTTATCATGAAGTGTGCTTCCGACTTCACTGATTTCACTGCTCAAACGGTCGTTTTCCGAGGCCGCTTCGGCCGCATCCTGTCCCTGGTCGGCAATACGCGTGATGGAGCTGTTCAGCTCGTCCACGGCCGAGGTCTGTTCCTCAGACGCGGTCGCGATCTGGCTGGTCCGGTCGCTGATGTCGGAAATGGACTGGCTGATCCGCTCCAGCGCCTCCATGGCATCCCGCGCCTTCTCCATGCTCATATTGCTGACCGCCTGGGACTCCTGCATCACGCTCACAGCGCGGTCCGCTCCTTCCTTGAGGCGGGTGATCATGTTGTTCACCTGTTCCGTGCTGTCCTGGGTACGCTTGGCGAGCGCCCTGACCTCGTCCGCCACTACCGCGAAACCGCGGCCCGCCTCGCCAGCGCGGGCCGCCTCGATCGCGGCGTTCAGGGCCAGGAGGTTGGTCTGCTCGGCAATGCCCTCAATCACCTCCAGAATCCCGGTGATCTCGCCCACGTCATTGCCCAGCTTATCGATCACCTGCGCTGCTTCGCCGATTTCCCGGCCCAGGCGTTCAACGGCCTCATTGGAGGACTTGACGGTCTGCAGGGATTCCTTGCTGTCACTGTCCGCATTGCCCGCGGAATCCGCCGTGCTCTGGGCGTTCTGGGCGATCTCGTTGACGGCTGCCGACATCTCGTTGATGGCCGTGGCAACCTGGTCAATCTCCTGCTGCTGCTGTGTCACGCTGTCCCGGCTGGTCGCACTGGCATTACGCAGTGACGACACATGCTGCTGCAGTTCGCTGGCGCTCTCCTGGGCTTCCGCCACCACGCCACGCACATTGTCAACAAAGCCATTGAAGGCCTGTGCCAACTGCCCGAACTCGTCATGGCTCTCAACCTCCAGGCGCTTGGTCAGATCGCCCTCACCCGAGGCAATCTCATTCATGGCACGGAGCAGGCGCCGGGCGGGCCTGAGCAGGACATTGAGGCTGACGTAGATCAAACCCAGTGCCACCAGCAGGGCGACGACCGTGCTTCCCAGGGCGTTCCAGCGTCCCTGAATCACCGGTGCCCAGGCCTGGCTCTCGTTCACCATCAGGCCGACGTACCAGTCCACACCCTCGGCTTCCGAAATCGGATGGAAACTGGCCAGGTAGCTTTCTCCATTGAACTCGACCTGGTGCCGCGAGCCATCCATGGGAACGCTCTGCCCCAATACCCTGGAAAGCGAGGTATTAATGTGGTCGGATTCCGGGTGATACAGCACCTTGCCCTCTTCGCTGACCAGCATGGCGTAGCCATTACCCGCCATGGTGACGGGGGAAAGCACATCGTTGATGGCATTCATGCTGATGTCGGCCCCGGCCACGCCTTCGTAGTCGCCGGCGTTTACCGGAGCGGTAGCGGTTATGATAAGCCCGCCGCCGGCGGCGTCCTCGTAGGGCTCAGTGAATCCGGCCCCTTCCCTGCGGGCTTTTTCAAACCAGGGCCGCTGCGAGGGATCAAAGCCGTCCGGCAGCGCGCCTTCAGCCTGCCGGTTCTCCATCAGCATGGTGCCGTCGGCTGTGCCCACATAGAAGTGTTTCAGCCCGAGGCTCTCGGCTGCTGTCGATGACAGGTTGCGAATGCCCTCATCGCTGGTCACGGATTCGGCAGCCTCTGCAAAGCGCCGGGTCGCGTCCAGCCGTGTGTTGAGCCACTGGGCGATGGTCGCCGTACTCTGGTCGACCACCTGTTCCGTGAGCGCATTGAGGTTGCGCTCGGTATGGGCACTCAGCCGGGTGTTGTTGAGAACGGCCGTGGCCAGCATGGCAAGCACCAGCAGGGCACCGAATACGATCAGCAGCTTCTGGCTGAAGGACAGCGACTTCATAGAGCGCTCCGCTTTTCTGTAGGCATTCCGGGACAGCATAGTTGTTAACGGCAGCCATCGCCTGAGCTTTAACCTGGGTTATGATGGCCGGCGTGCATTGTACCGACTCACCGAGTAAGGAGAACCAGCTTGATGGCCCACGATGAACTCCACCTCCAGACGCGCAACCTGGAGCTGCGTGATTACCCGCAGCTGCGTGAGCTCATGGATATGGTCTATGACGACATCGGCGGCGCCTGGCCACGGGATACCATCAAGCACATGATCGAAAAATTCCCGGATGGCCAGATCTGCATTGAGGACAACGGCAAGCTGGTGGCGGTCGCGCTCACGGCCCGAGTGGATTATCAGCGCTTTTCCAACCCGCACACCTACGACGACCTGGTCATGAAGAATGACCGGATCCTCTACAACCCCGAAGGCGATACCCTCTATGGCCTGGATGTGTTCATCCACCCGGACTACCGCGGCTATCGCCTCGGCCGGCGGCTCTATGACGCCCGCAAGGAACTCTGTCGCAGCCTCAACATGCGCGCCATTCTCGCGGGGGGCCGCATTCCCGGCTACCGCCAGTACGCGGATGAGATGAACCCGGCGGAGTACATCAAGCAGGTCCACCGCAAGGAGATCTACGACCCGATCCTCTCGTTCCAGCTCTCGAACGATTTCCAGGTCAAGCGTCTCCTGCACAAGTACATTCCGGAAGACGAGAAATCAAAGGGTTACGCGACACTCCTGGAGTGGAACAACATCATGTTCGAGCCGCCATCCTCGGTGCTCGAAAGCCGCAAGAGCCAGGTCCGGCTCGGTGCCGTGCAGTGGCAAATGCGGGAATTCAATTCCGTGGATGAGGTGCTTCGCCAGGTGGAGTACTTCGTGGATGCGCTGTCCGACTACAAGAGCGATTTCGCGGTCTTCCCGGAGTTCTTCAACGCCTCGCTCATGGGGCTGACGGACCAGACGGACCAGACCAAGGCCATCCGCTTCCTGGCGGCCTTTACGGAGAAGTTCCGGGATGAGATGTCGCAGATGGCGGTGAGCTACAATATCAACATCGTGGCCGGCTCCATGCCGCTGTTCGAGGACGACCGCATCTACAACGTCTCCTATATGTGCCACCGGGACGGACGCATCGACGAGCAGCGCAAGATCCACATTACGCCACACGAGCGCCGCGACTGGGTCATCGAAGGCGGCAATGAGCTGGGGGTTTTCGACACGGACGCCGGACGGGTCATGATCCAGATCTGTTACGACGTGGAATTCCCGGAGCTCAGCCGCATCGCCGCAACAGACGAAGCCGGCGTGGACATCATCTTCGTGCCCTTCTGGACGGACACCAAGAACAGCTACCTGCGCGTGCGCAACTGCGCCCAGGCGCGTGCCGTTGAGAACGAGTGCTACGTGGTCATTACCGGCAGCGTGGGCAACCTGCCCCGTGTCGAGAGCCTTGACGTGCAGTACGCCCAGTCCTCGGTATTTTCTCCCAGCGACTTTGCGTTCCCGCACGATGCGGTGATGTCCGAGTCCACGCCGAATACCGAGATGATCATGTTCTCGGATCTGGATCTCGACAAGCTGAAAGTGATCCGGGCGGAGGGCTCTGTAACCAACCTCAAGGATCGGCGGCCGGACCTCTATGAACTCAAATGGCGGGGGTGACCCACGCTGGTGAAATGTTAGACTGTTCAAGCTTTAAGGGCTCTGACTCACAGGCATATTCAGGGAGCAATACCGATGGGTAAGAAAAAGAAACTCGGCATCAGTTCGCTGGTGGAGCGCGTGGAGCAGCTGGTCAATGATGCGCTCAAGCGGATCGACACGCTGCAGAACCAGGTGAACGACCTGCGTGAACAGCTTATGGAGCGGGCCGGCTTCAGTGACAAACCCTCCGATAACCAGAAGTCCGGTGCATCGGGTGGCGCAAAGCCGAAAGCCGTAAGCCAGTCCACCTCCGGCACCAAGCAGTCTGCAGGCAAAAGTGCTTCCAGCAGCAGTGCCTCCAAGACGGGCTCTGGTTCCGGAAAGGCCGCGAAATCCAGTACGGCAGGCAAGGATGATCTGACTCAGATCAAGGGCATCGGCCCGGCCACTGCGAAGAAGATGCAGGCCAAGGGGATCACCTCCATCAAACAGCTGGCCAATCCCTCCGCGGATGACAGCAAGAAGCTCGAAGAGTTCCGCAAGCTCAAGAGCTTCCCCAGCTGGCAGGCGGAAGCGAAAAAGCTTCTGTAATCAAGCCTCAGCGCCTGCGATCGGGGCCATTCATGGCCCCGCTTCCCCCCTACCCGGGTAAGTGTTACGCTCAGACACATCCATTAACCTGCGTTAACACGTAAAATCTTCGCATAGCCCAAGCCAAGTGTGACGTAATTCCCTACGATAGAAAGGATCTTGTCTAGTGTGGAAGCTGAAGCATCCGCACAAGGAAATAACAAAGGATGGCGCTGATGGTACTGGGAACCCTTCCAGCCTGGCTTACCCTGACCGCAACGGTAACAGCCGTTGTGGTCACGATGGCCCTGATCGCGGCCACGGCTGTGCTCAGCTTCCGGCTCGCACGTTCGCGCAGGGAGCAGAACGAACGTGAGACCACGCTGACCAAGTTCTCCAGCGCTGTCATGAACAGCGGCGCCATGATCCTTATCACGGATTCACAGGGCCGCATCGAGTTCGTCAACGACCGTTTCTGCCAGCTGACCGCTTTCTCCAGGGACGAGGTTCTCGGGCACTCCGTCGCCACCCTCAGCGCCACCGTGAATCTTGCCGGCACCGAAACCGGTGTCCTGACCAACTTCCTCGACTGCCTCCAGCCCCACTGGAAGGGTGAACTGCTGTGCCGTACCAATGGCAGCACGCCACTGTGGACGGCCGTTACCACCTCCTCGGTCCTCGATGATGACGGCGAGCCCGTCAATTACATTGTCTCCGCGGTGGATATCACCGAGCTCAAGCTGGCCCATGAACGCATGGAGCAGCTGGCACTCTTCGACAGCCTGACCAACCTGGCGAACCGGCGCCTGTTCCAGGACCGCCTGGAGCAGGCGCTGCAGAGCGTTGCGCGCCGCCAGACCCAGATCGCCCTGCTCTTTCTGGACCTCGACCAGTTCAAGCAGGTCAACGACAGCCTGGGCCACGACGCCGGGGACATGCTGCTTCTGACCGTGGCGGACCGGCTTAAGTCCTGTGTGCGTGCCCAGGATACGGTGGCGCGACTGGGCGGCGATGAGTTCACCATACTCCTGCACGATGTCTCGGATACCAAGGATCTGACCATGATCGCCGAGAACATGCTGGCCAGCCTCAAGGCGCCGATTCGGCTGAAGGGGCAGGAAGTGCTGATCTCAACCAGCATCGGGATCACCACGGCGCCAGCCGACGGTGAAACCCCGGACACGCTGATGAAGAACGCAGACCTTGCCCTGTACCGCGCCAAGGACAAGGGCCGCGACCAGTACGATTTCTATACCGAGAGTCTGAATGACCGCGCCGAACAGCTGATGACGCTGGAGCGGGAGCTGCGCCATGGCCTGCGGCGCGAGGAATTCTTCCTGCTGTTCCAGCCCCAGGTTGACCTCAACACCGGGGACATCACCGCCATGGAGGCCCTGATCCGCTGGCAGCACCCGGAGCGGGGCGAGATACTGCCCGACGAATTCATCCCGGTGGCAGAGGATACGGGGCTGATCATGCCCCTGGGCAACTGGGTGCTGCAGCAGGCCTGCATGCAGATCAAACTGCTGCACCAGCTGCTTGGGCGTGGCGTGCGCGTTGCCGTCAATATTTCCGCCCGCCAGTTCCGGGATCCGGGGCTGGAGAACGTGATCGACTTTGCACTGCGCACCTCCGGTCTGGAACCGCGCTTTCTGGAGATCGACATCCACGAGGGCATGCTCTCGGATGAGCCTGAGGTAGCGCGGGACCAGCTTGCGCGTATCCGCAGAACCGGCGTCACCATCACCATTGATGATTTCGGAACCGGCTTCAGCAGCCTCCGGCAGCTGCGCTCGCTGCCCGTGGACATGCTCAAGATCGGACAGACCTTTGTGAAGGAGATCCCGCAAGACGGCCCCAACACGGACATCGCCACCACCATCATCGGCATTGCCCAGCAGATGGAGAAGCAGGTGGTGGCGGAAGGCGTGGAAACGGAACAGCAGGAATACTTCCTGCGCATGCACGGGTGCTCACTGGTACAGGGCTACCGCTACGCCCCGCCCATGAGTTTCGACGAGCTCTACCGCTACTTCAGCGACGACAGCGAGCGGGAACTCAAGGCCTGAGCCCCGGACTCCGCGGTTACTGCACTTTCTCCGCCAGCCCCTGATGGCGGTTGAGGATCCCCTCGATGCGCTGCAGTGATTCACTCACCCCCTCGGAAGGGGTTTTTTCAAACTCCAGGCCGAAGAAGTAGCCGTGTTCATCCGTCTGGGAGTGACGAACACTGGCCGTCACCTGATCCACCGTGATCTCCCCCACTTCGGTGTTCAGGCGCAGACTGACCTGTACCTTGCTGTCTGGTTTCAGCAGGTCGTCCGCCGCGATGATCCCGATGCCAAGCCGGTTGTAATCCACAACCTCCACATCAACCCATGCGGATCCAATCAACCCCTTCCGGACCTTGATCCTGGCATCCATGGACACCCATGGCAGGCGCTGCTCGCGACGGCGCTCATTCATCCTGGCAACTCTCCTGTCGGTACCTTTCTGTATTGTGGTCGAGGCTTCTCAGGGGGTAAAGTCCGCACTCCATTTTCACGGTGAAGTGATTGCTGGTTTGCCCGTTTCGAATACCGCTAAATCCGACCTGCTCT
The DNA here is from genome assembly GCF_002286965.1 of Halovibrio salipaludis. GTDB lineage: Bacteria > Pseudomonadota > Gammaproteobacteria > Pseudomonadales > Oleiphilaceae > Halospina > Halospina salipaludis. The sequence continues at coordinate 372,673 of NZ_NSKD01000002.1, forward strand.
TTGTTGCAGCCGCGCTGCTCGCTGCCATCAGCTGGATGTTCTCCCGCGAGGCCGTTCTGGCAATGCCGCCGCTACTGTTCCTGTCGCTGCGGTTCCTGCTTGCCGGCGGTGTTCTTGCCGTCTTCGGCTGGCGGCAGCTGGCCGGCCTGAGCCGGCAGCAGCTCCTGCGGGCCGCGCGCGTGGGCATTGTTTTCGGTGCCGGCATGAGCTGCTGGGTTACCGGACTTCACCTGAGCAGCCATATCGGCGAAGGCGCCTTCATCATCAGCCTGAACGTGGTATTCGTGCCCATTATCGCAAGGCTGGTGTTTTCCGAGGAGCAGCCGGTAACAACCTGGGTGGCTCTGCCTGTCGCCATGGCAGGGCTGGCGTTGCTCTCGCTGAATGGCGGTTTCAACCCGGAAGCCGGCCAGCTCTTCTTCCTGCTCGCCGCCGTGATCCTCGCCTTCTATTTCACGCTCAACTCCAGGGCCGCCAACAGTAACCCTGCAGGCCGGCAGTCACGCCGTGCCGCCCTCCCCGTCTTTCCCCTGACCACAATCGGGTTGACCATGGTAGGCCTCGTCACCCTGGTGCTCTCATTCCTGCTGGAACCCTGGGAGCCCACGTTCAGTGACTTCGGCAGCAACCTGGTGCTCTGGATCGTGCTCAGCGCCATTGTAGGGACAGCCGCACGGTTCATCGTGCAGACGTGGGCCCAGAGCCTGGCGGCACACAGTCATGGCGTGGTGATCCTCTCCATGGAACCGGTCTGGGTGTCCCTCTTCGCGGCGGGTTGGTTCGGCGAGACCATGGTGCTGCAGCAATTCGCCGGCTGCGCGCTTATTCTCACGGCATTGCTGGTTAACCGCTGGCACACCGTCCTGTCGCTGGTGAGGGACCTCCGGGGCGCCTAACGCTCGCCCCAGAGCTCCTCCAGCCGGGAGTCGCGGCCGCAGCTCGTGCGATAGTACCAGTAGCGGATGGGGTTCTTATCGTAATAGTTCTGGTGATAGCCTTCGGCCGGGTAGAACGCCTCCAGTTCCCTCACTGGCGTCACGATCTCCTGATCAAACCGCCCGGACTCCACCAGTGCCTGCTTTGAGGCCTGTGCAGCCTCCTGCTGCGCCTCAGACCGCGTGAAAATGGCGGTGGTGTACTGGTAACCCCGGTCACAGAACTGCCCGCCGTCATCCAGAGGGTCGATATTGCGCCAGAACACCTCGAGCAGCTTCCCGTAAGAGACCTGTTCCGGGTTATACCGGACCCGGACGACTTCCAGATGCTCGGTCTGCCCGGAACTGACCTCTTCATAGCTGGGGTTCTCAAGCTCACCGCCCGCGTAGCCACTGGTCGTCTCCGTCACCCCCTCAAGCTTGTCGTAAGGCGGCTCCATGCACCAGAAGCAACCGCCGGCGAATACCGCGGTCCGGGTGTTCTCCTGAGCATGGCCAGTCAATGCGGCCATCAATAGCAGCACCGGAATCAGGACGCGCATGCTTACCCCCTCAACGCCGGAAGTGTTTCACCTTCCGGTACAAATGTCAGCGCCAGACCGTTGTTGCACCAGCGTTTTCCCGTCGGCTCAGGCCCGTCATCGAAGATATGGCCCTGGTGGCCGCCGCAGCGGACGCAATGATACTCGGTCCGGGGCCAGAAAGCCTTGTAATCCGTCTTCGTGCCCATGTGCTTCTCATGGGCCGCCCAGAAGCTTGGCCAGCCGGTGCCGGATTCGTACTTGGTCTCGGAGCTGAAGAGCGGCAGGCAGCAGGCCGCGCAGACAAAGGTGCCATTACGGTCTTCGTTGTTCAGCGCACTGGTGCCCGCCGGCTCCGTCTCTTCCCTGAAGAGGATGCGCCAGGCCTCGTCCGATACCTTGCCACGCCACCACTCGCCCTTGTGCTCCAGTGGCTGCAGTGCTGAATCAGGAACGGAAACATCGTGGTAGTACCTGATGTCACGGGCAACGGCGAAGCCGGTCGGAACCATCAGGAGGAGTCCCCCCGCCATCATGGAGGCTACAAAATCTCTGCGTTTCATCACGCCCTCCGGGCTGAATGGGTATTAACCTCTTTTACGATGATCCGACACGCCCGGATTGTAGTTGTTACACCTGAAACGGCTTTGAGCTCCATTCCCTGGGAATCTGATCAGCCGCCTTTCGAGCTGTTAAACGCGTCCACGGCCTCCTGCAGACGGGGTCGAACGGTAGCGGCAAGCTCGCGAACCTTCGTTTGGCCATCACAGTCCCCGCAGTGCAGCGCAACAACCATCAGGGAACCGTCCGAGCGGGCATTGAAAACGCCGAGCAACTGGGCCAGCTTGGCCCGCACTTCGTTCGTCTCCCAGAAGCTTTCAACGTAGTAACTGTAGGCCAGGTAAAGATGCTTGTCTGAAGCCCTCTGGCGCAGGGTCAGCCCCTGCCAGCTGATGCCATCCCCCGTATCCACATTGAAGGTCATCTCCGGCAGCCAGGCGCCGCGGTCATAGAGGCGGTTGCCGTACATGACCGCCTCGTGCCCGCCACGCTGGGGATTGTAGGTGTAAAGTCCGACAAAGCTGGTCGGGCGGGCACTGCCCAACTCCAGGTCTTCGTCCTTCAGGAAATAGGTCTTCTGGAGTGAGCGGTCGGTGCCCTTGAACCGGGGCTGCCAGCCTTCGAGCTCGCGCTGGAACAGCGGAGCCCACGTTTCTGACGGTAGCGGGTCAAACGCATAGGTCTGCATCCGCGTCTCGACCTGCGCATGCCCGCCTGAGAACGCCAACACCATGCCAATAGGCAGCAGTGCTGTAATCGCGGTCGCCCAGCGGTCGTTGCCTTTCGGCTCCGGCCTGCTGGCCGGTTGGGCCGACTCTTGTTCTGCCGCCCTGCCCTCAATCGCCCGGGCAATGAAGAACAACGGCACCAGGGTTCCCGCGAAGACCCACCAACCGAAGGCATCGTGGTCCTCAATCAGGCTGGTCTCCATATCCGTCAGGTAGCCCGCCAGGATGATGATGAACACCCGAATCCAGTTCGCCATCAACGCAAACGCGACACCGGTTGTGAACAGCATGATGCGGCTGGACCACAGCCGGAGGTTCAGGTGGCCGTACAGCGCACTCAGTGTCATCCCCACCAGCAGGTAACGCAGACCGGAGCAGCCATGGGCGATCTCAAAGGCGCCGATACCGATTAGGTAAACGAAGACGCCTTCAACCTCGAACTCTACGCCGTAGAGGCCGAGAAGCACCTGGTTCACGGACGTGGTAATCAACTGAAGCGGCCAGCTTATAAAATCCCAGACCGGAATCGTGAAAAACAGCACACCAACCGGAATCAGGAACGGCACCAACTGCCGCCAGCCCCACAGCACCGCGAGTGCGGCGAGGATCAACGGCACCAGCACGACCTGGCGCAGCGCCTGGATGCCCAGGAGGTCGCCCACTACATAACCGAGCATGCCGAGCAACAGTGGCGCCAGCCATAGCGGGTAGAACCCGGTGACCGGCCGTTCGCGCTGCCAGGTCTGGATGCTCAGCCAGATGGAAACCGCCAGCAGGAGGAAACCATGGGAGTAGGATTCATCCAGCTTCGTCCAGCGGTCGAGGGTCAGGAGCCAGGTGCTGCCGGTGCTCAGCAACAGAGCCAGCAGGACTGTCATCGGAGCCAAGCGGCTCAGGCGTTGGTGGGCTGCGAGACCATCCATGCAGCAGATTTCCTTGAGGGTTGGTATAACAGGATAATGCCGCCGTTATCCCCGGACGGCAATACGCAGGACCTGTCTCCATGCACGAGGCCACAAAGGCCGGTACATAAGAGCCCGCAGGGCCTGTGTGAGGGCTTCCCCGCTATCCCCGCCGGCTGCAAGCGCACGGGCACGGGCATTGTGGAAGCTGGCTAGACTCCGCCGGGCAAACCGCGCTGGAACAGCGCCGGTGAAATGCTCGAGGGCATAGTTCATGGCCTCTTCCCGTTGTTCAGACACCGAATCAAGTATCAGCGGTAATGCACCGTCAATCCGGTGGATCCGGATGGGATCAAGCGCCTCAGGAGCGGGCTCGAACGGCGTCCGGTGGGCAAGCCAGAGCAACAGGGTGTGATCGTTTGCCAGTACCGGCCCCTTGCCGGTCTTTTCCAGGGGACGTACGGCTGTATGCCGGATCATCAGTGCCGACAAAGGAAAGCACGGCTGCTCAAACAGCTCCTGGACCATCGAACCATGATGGCGTTCCGGGGGCAGCATTCGCTGTGGATGGCCCTCTTCGTCTGCAATCTCCGTGCGCGCATACATGACACCGGTTCTGTCCGGCAGTTCAGCGAACCGCCCTGCCAATGTCTCCAGAAAGCCGGTCGGCCATACCGTCTGGGGATCAAGGAACGCCACAAATGCCCCCTTGGCCCGTCCCAACGCCTCACGCCGACCGATTGCCCGGTTGGTCTCCTCGACGCTGATAACCCGGATCCGCTCGTCCGAGGCCCAGGCTTCCAGCCGTTCCAGGGTCCCATCTGTGGAGCCGCAATCCACTGCAATAAGCTCCCAGCGGGTTTCCGTCTGTGCAAGTACCGAATCAATCGGCGCATCCAAATGGTCCGCGCGGTTGGCGGTGACCAGCAGTATGCTCACAAGCGGCTTATCAGGAGACCGGGAATCAGTCATTGGAGCCAACCCTTTCCAACTGTTCCCGGAAACGCTGGCAGAACCCGGCGTGATTGTCCAAGGTCCATTCCCGTCCAAGGTTGGCCTTATCCATAAGCGCCCCTGGACGACTGGCAAGCAGCTCTTCGATGACTGCCTCCAGGGCTGCGGGCTGAACGAAGTAACGACGCCCCAGCAAACAGGGTCTTGAGCCTTCCCAGTCCACCAGCCATCCCCGCTCGGGAGCAACCAGCTCGTTCATTGGCGGTGCATCAACCGTTACGACAACCTGCCGGTGGGCCATGGCATCCAGGAGAACATGCCCAAAACCCTCTGCCTCGGAAGGAGCCAACGCAATACCGCATTCAGCACGAAGCTTCGCCATCAATGCCTCATCCGCATGCTCATGGCCCCGTACATTAGGCGCATTCGTGGGTAAGCGGCTTCTGTCATCGATCACCAGGTCCAGCATTGGCCATTCCGGATGGGTGGCCCATAGATTCACGAGCACGACCGTTCCCTTCTTGCGGTTGTTGCCCGCTACGTGAAGGAAACGGCGGAAACGTTCCGGAGAATCATCGGTTGTCACCCTTTCCGGCAACAGCCCGGAGAATCCCAGGAACTCTGCCCGTGGGTGCAGCTCCCGGAACGTCTCCAGGGACTCCTGCGTCTTGCACAGAACTCGGTCCACCAGGGGAAGGTATTGAACCCGCGTCGGGGCGTACCATTCCGCGTTAGGAATCAACCAGTTCTCATGGCTGCCGGCGATGTACCGGGAGTGAATGCGCTGCAAATGGATGGTCAGCGCCAGATCCCGAGGCTGTGGCGCGCGGTAAAGCAAGCATTGCAAACGATTGATGGCGTAACGTAACCCTGCAGGAATCCGACGCTTGAAACGGTCAACACGGCCAATCAGGCGGGCTCGCCGCTCGTTCCGGGGTGGGCACACGATGGTCTCCGGAACCATCCCAGCCTCCCTTATCTGGTCGCTGAGGAGCTCCGCGTCCCGCCGCAACCCTCGACCCGTATCGGAGACGATAATGCGAACCCGCATCAAAGCCTCACGAATCGGTTGATGGACTGACGCAGCCGCCCCGGAAGCCAGGACTGGATCCGGTAGATCCAGCGCATCAGCGGGTGGCGGACGAACTGCACGGTCAGGAAATGCACCTGCTCACCCCGGAAATGGCTCTTGTAGAAGCTCTTTTTGCCCCGGCCGGCGAGCATATCAAAGGTATCCACCGCGTCATTTCGAAAACTCTCCTCGATGGCATAACCAAGATGCAACGTTCCGGGAGCGACCTTGCGGTCGAAATGCTCGTTGAAACCGAGTTGCAGGTTGTAGCGCGTGTGCCCCGCGCAAATATCATAGAGGGCCGATATAGGCTCGCCATTGAACGCCATCACTGAAAGGTGGGTCCGGCTGGAAGGAAAGCGCTTCAATAATGCCCGGTGGAACTCAAGGGCTTCATCTTCAAAGCAGGGTTTGCCCCACCGGTCCTGATGAAATGCATTGAGTTTGGAAAGGAAGGCATCGGCGTCCTCTGTGGGCATATCAAACACGCTCAGCTCACCCCGCTCCTCGAGATAGCGGCGGCGGTTGAACGCCTTGAGCCGGGTGTTAGCGCCCAGGTTCGCGAGCCACTCGCGGAAATCCCCGTTCACCTGCACCCGTACTCCTGAATCCACGGACCGTGGGACGGCGCTGTTGGCCTCCCCGAGGCGGTCAAACGCCTCCTGCCACCGGAGCATGTCCTGGAGCCGCTGGTCCGAGATGATAAGTTCATGCCAGGATAGCTGGATCAGTTCCGCCAAAACGGCTTCGATAACTGTGCTTTCCTGTCCCTCTTCCGCGATGATCCCGCAGTACTCGGTGCGCACGGTCGGCTGTATACGCCATGCGTTACCAAGGAAATGGAGCCGGTTCAGGGTAATTCCCACCGGGGACCGGTACCTGTGGCGGAATAACGGGGCGATTCCCACCAGCCGTTCGCCCTCATAGGCCGCATACAGTACCAGCTCCAGGCCCAGCCGCTGGCCCCATGTTTCCCACCAGGAGTACAGCCACGGCCATCCCATGAACAGCGGATCGGCACTCGCACGTTCGACCAGCGCCGTCCACTCGTTTTCCAGAGCCGCAAAGGCTGCCTCGTCCAGGCGCTGGACCGTCAGGTGGTGCCCGGAGTCGTCATCGACCATGATGGCTATCGTTTCACCGTGATGGCTGCAAGGCCCCGCCAGGCCACCCTGGAGAACGGCCGGTAACGCAGGGCCGTTAGAATCTCACGCCAGGCCAGGCCGCGCTGCCCGGAAGCTGCCAGGTACCGGGCCTTGCGTGTATAGAAGAACGCAAATGCCTCATCGAAGCGTTTTCGGGGGAGCACGTCCGGAAACTGATCCCGGAAGTCACGGATAATAGCCTCGTTGGTCTCGAAGCGAGCGGTCTTGTCTGAAGAGATCTGCTGTTCCATGACGCGGTAGTACGCCAGGTATTCGGGCATGTAATGAAACCGGTATCGGGCGGAAAAGCGCAGCCAGAGGTCGTAGTCATCCGCGACCCGCCGCTTGCCGCTCATGCCCCCCATCTCGTCGAAACAGCGGCGGCGTGCCATGGTCGTGTTCATGGCCACGCAGTTGTCCTTCAGCATCTGGAAGGCAATGAACCCGGAGTACCGCTTCATGTTCTGCCGCGAGGTCTCCGCACCGGCCTCGTTGATGAAGATGTTGTCGCCATAGACCACGTCCACCTCCGGGTGCTCGTCCAAGAGGGCGACCTGCATCGACAGCTTCCCGGGCACCCAGGCATTATCCGAATCTAGGAAACAGATGAACTCGCCCCTGGCTTGCTCAATAGCCCTGTTCCGGGCATGACTCTGGCCCTGGTTGGCCTGCTGGATGTAGTGAACCCGCTCATCCTGCAGCCAGGGCTGCAGCACCTCCCGGGTATTGTCCGTGGAGCCATCATCAACAATCAGCAGTTCAAAATCGGTGTAGTCCTGGTCCATGACGCTCTGGACCGCCTCACCAATGAAATCCGCCCGATTATAGGTTGGCGTGATCACGCTCACGCGGGGCGTCGCTGATCCGGTCATTGCCCGTCTCCCTGAGAAAACCGCTCGCGCGCGGCAAGCAACAACTCGCCGTCGGAGTCCCCACCCATGATGAACCAGCCCTGTTCGGGGTCTGCATCATCCGGTAATGCTGAGCGTACAAAGAATGCCGGCTGTGTCCTGCCCCGGAAAAAACCGCAATGCTCAAAGGCCTTCCCCATGGCGGCGCTGCTCGTGGTGACGGTAAACACCGTGGCATTCGGGTGGTCCACCATGCATCGCGTTACCATTGACCGCATCAGTGCACTTTCGTCGGGGGCCCCGACCCAGTCGACAACGCGCACCGTGGCCTCGTTCACGCGCACGACCATAACGGCCTCGAGCTTTTCATCGGCATCCCGGGCCACCAGGAAGCGGTAATCCGCCAGGGGATGCCGCTGGTATCTCCAGTCCAGGTATTGATAATCGCGTACCACCGCCTTGGTAAAACGCTGGCAAATACTTTCCCAGAGTGCGTCGACTTCGGCTGCTTCAGGAAGCGAATCCTGCCATTGAAGATGCCCCTGATGAGCAGGCAGTGAACCTCCGGTAAGCCGGTTAAGGAACTGGAGGCAGCGCAGCAGATGGTCACGCAGCGACTGGCTCCGGCGGAGATGACGATAGGTCCAGACATCCGGGCTTCGTCGCCAGCCCATGTGGCCCAGAACCGACGCGGCCCTGGCACTCACGCCGAAGGACATGATGACGGGCCCCTTTTCCATCAGGGCTTCCTTGATGGTGCGGCCAAGGCCCTGCCCCCGGAAGCTGGCGTCAACGTAGAAATCGCAGCTCCAGATCCCGTCTACCCGTTCGCCCAGGTAGATCATGCGTGCCGGCATGACCCCGTTGAAACCGACCACCCGATCGCCCTCCACAAGGACCACCGGATCGAAATCCCGAACCATGGCCGGGTCCTCGAACTGCCAGTCCCAGATGCGGTCCTTGAACGGGGCATCATCCAGGAGTTTGAGGATGCCCGGGCGGTGTTCCGGGCGGTACTGGTTCAACTCTGCCATGCGTTTCCGTCACTGTATTCATCGTGCCATGCCTGGAACATGAGTATGCCCCAGAGTTCAGCGCTGTAGTCCTCCCGGCCCCGCTGGTGTTCCCGCCAGAGCCAGCGGATGGTTTCCGGCCGCCAGTATCCCTGTTCCTTCAACCGTTGGTGATCAAGCAACGGTTCCGCCCATTCGCGCAACGGGCCGCGCAACCATTGGCCAAGCGGGACTGCGAAGCCCTGCTTGGGCCGGTCGATCAGGTCCCTGGGCACGTGGCGATAAAGCACCTTCCGCAACACCTGTTTGCCTGTCCCCCCACTCATATTGAGTGCGGTCGGAAGTCCGAGCGCAAACTCCACGATACGCCGGTCCAGCATCGGTATCCGAGTTTCCAGGCTGCACGCCATAGCAGCACGGTCGACCTTGGTCAGGATGTCGTCCGGAAGGTACCAGTTCAGGTCCCGCCACATCAGGGTTTTGAGCGGATCCTGCCGGAGCTCTACCGGCAGGGCCCCGGTCAGGCCGTATTGAGGTTCATCGGCCGCTAACAGTGCCTCTTCCGGATGCGACCAGAACGAGACACGCTGGCGGTAGAATTCCGACAGGTCCTCCGCCGAGCTGATCGCCCGCTGTGCCCCCAGGCGGCGCTGGATGGCGAGCTTCCCCCGGCCCCACTGGGAAGGCACCAGGGTGCTGATCAACGGCGCTACCAATGCCGGGGGCAGCAGGGCCAGCAGCGTGCGCAGCCGGTTGGAAGTGCCCCAGCGTTCCTGCCAAGCCCGTGCCATACCCGGATAGCGGGTGTAGCCGCAGAACAGTTCATCCCCGCCATCGCCAGACAGTGCGACCGTCACGTGTTCCCGCGTCATCCTGCTGACAAGATAGGTGGGAATCTGCGATGAGTCGGCAAAGGGTTCATCATAGATCCTCGGAAGCCCGGGGATCACTGCCAGCGCATCATCCGCGGAAACGTACAGCTCCGTGTGGTCAGTCTGCAGGTGCCGGGCGACTCGCGCCGCGTGTTCCGCTTCGTTGTAACCCGGTTCATCGAAGCCAATGCTGAAGGTCCGGATCGGATCGCTGGCATGCTTCTGCATCAGCGCCGCAACGGTGGAGGAGTCCACCCCACCCGACAGGAAGGCGCCCAGGGGCACATCCGAGATCATCTGGTCCCGGATCACCTCCTCCAGAAGGGATTCCAATCTATGAGAAGCCTGTTCGGTATCACCGTGCCAGGTATCGCCAATGAAAGACGCCATGCGCCAATAACGGTCGACCACCGGCTCACGCTCCGGGGTGTCCAGGTCAAGACGCAACCATGAAGCGGGCGGCAGCTTGAAAATGCCCTCATGGATGGAATGCGGCGCCGGAATCAGGTTGTGGCGCAGCAGCAGGGGCAAGGCCTGTTGATTGATGCGCCCCTGCCAGTCCGGATGCCGACGCAGGGCCTTGAGTTCGGAACCAAACAGGAAGGTGCTGCCCTGCCAGCCGTAATACAGGGGCTTCTCCCCCATCCGATCCCGGGCGAGATAAAGTGCCCTCTCCTCGCGATCCAGCACGGCAATGGCAAACATACCGTTGAACCGGTCCAGGGACTCCTGCAACCCCCAGTGCTCGAACGCTGCCAGCATGACTTCCGTATCCGAATGGCCCCGGAATGGGTATCCCAGACCATCCAGGTCCCGGCGGAGATCCATGAAGTTGTAGATCTCACCGTTGAACACCATCACGAACCGACCGGAGGCGGACACCATGGGCTGGGCACCGGCCGGTGAGAGATCCTGGATGGAGAGGCGGCGATGCACCATCCCGATGCCCACCTCGCCATCCAGCCAGGTCCCCTGGGCGTCAGGCCCCCGGTGATGAAGAGCGGCGCCCATGGTCTCAAGAAGCGTCTCCGCATCCGGTTGTACGCCCGTTCGCCAGAACCCAGCCAGTCCACACATCGTCAGTCGTCCCCTGGTGGTCCGTCAGAGACTGGTTGACGCCTGATCCGCGCCACTAGCCACTGACGCTCATCCCTGTTCATTGCCAAGCCCCAGAAGGCCAGGCCATAAATAGCCGCTCCCAGCAAAATGGCCGCCACAATCCGCCCATAGCCCGTCAGCCCCCACTCAACACGCAACCAGAGCACAACCGCCCCCATGATCAGTGTGGGAATCACGGCCGGCAGCAGGCAGCGGCGCACGTACTGGCTCATGGTAATGCCAAGATGATGACAGGCCTTTCGCAGGAAAATCGGGGTAACCACGAAAACCGGGAACACCGAACCGAGCGCCGCCCCGATCACGCCGATCTCGGTAACGGCCCACACGCTCAGGCCCAGATTTGCCAGAGCAGCAATGGGCGCCACCCGTGCGAATATGCCGTGCTCATTGATGGCCGTCAGGTAGCGGCTGGCAAAGGGATTGAGCTTCGGGACGACGATGTAGAGGGCGATCAGCACGATAATGGCGTTGACCGTTTCCGGATCGAACTGCCCCTTCATCCAGATCTCGATGAAGGGCGTGCCGACCAGGCTGACACCGAGCCCCATGGGCAGCACAAGACCCACCAGAACCTTGCTGGACAATAGATAGACGCGCTTGATCCGGTGGGCCTGCCCCCGTGCGTTGAGATCACTGAACAGAGGCATGAAGGCATGGCTGAGGGTCATGGTGATGCTGTTGACGTATCCAACCAATGTGAACGGTATGGTATAGATCGGTACCATGGATGGTCCCAGAAGCGCACCGATCACCAACCGGTCCGACATTGTCTCAATCTTCTGCGCTGCTCCCTGGATGAAAGACTTTGACCCAAACTGGAGCATTTCCCGGAGTTGAGGCCACCGGAACTCCCGCAAATCAGGATAGATTGCACCCACGCGGCCTGGTGTCAGCATCAGTGAAAAAAGGATGAGCTTGATCAGAGCAAAAGCAGCCGAAAGCCCGGTAAAGAGCAACAGGGCGTTGGCAGGTGTCATGTACAGGTAACTGAGGACCGAGATTCCAACTGTACCCGTTATGTTGATCACGTTTTTCAGGTAATAGCGCTGGAGCCCCTCAAGAAAACTTTCAGAGACGAATCTGGGAAAGGCAAACATTACCTGAATCCCGATGATCATCAGAAAAAGCGTATATTTTCGTGTTTCTGAACCATCCTGTTCCAGCAGGATACTTGGGAACCATAAGGCCCAAAGCCAGAAAAAAAGCGCTAACAAAATGCCAATGGCGATCATGAAAACGAGGCTTGAAGCGTAGACACGTATGAGTTGCTCGCGATCCCCGTGTGCGTTGTGCATCGAGGCAAACCGGCTCACTGTAGGGCGCATTCCGAGATCCATCATGCCCATGTAGCCGATCAGCGCCAGTACCATCTCCCGTAATCCGTAATCATGGTGGCCCATCATCTCCAGATAGAACGGTGCCATCAGGAATGTCACAACCATGCTGACAACAAGCTGGACAACGTTTGAGCCTGTGTTGATGAGCAAGCGCTTAAGCATGGTATTCGTTCAGGTCCTTCCGGTAATCTGTTCCCAGAATTTGATCGCGTAGTACATCAGGCTGGCCCATTTGTCGTCAGATGCCCAGAAGGCATCAACTACGGGAAGCGGTTTCCCATTTGAGCCCCGGTACCAAGGTCGCCCCCGTATCCGGCGCCGCAGAAGCAGGGACCAATCTCGCCATACCACGTCCTTTTGCTGCTGAGGCTGGTAAAGTTCCGGATGACCAATCGCATGTAAGTACGCAGCAAATATCAGGTTAACGCCGGCCGCTTCAGAGATTGCGACAAAATTGTCGGGCCGGAAGTTCGTCTCGATATAATAAAGTTCGCCGTTTCGCAGATCTTTCTTGAACTCGACACCAAGCACCCCGCCCACACCAAAGCATTCAAAGACCTTCCTTGCCCGTGCCTCTACATTAGGCTCCACTGCTGTGCGGCCAATATTGGTCCGCCCTTCCGGCCCGTCCACACACTTGTGACCTGTAATGATTTGCCGCACGCTACCATCCGGTGCACAGTCAGCCAGTGCGAACCATACGGAGGTCGCATTTCCCGGTATGTATTCCTGCAGGAGAATCCTGGTCTTTCCCCTAGCCAGTACGGGGGTGAGAACTGAGTTCAATTGCTCAAACGATTGAGCAACGAATACCTTCCCCGGAAAGTTGCCACGCTGAATATGGTCAAGCGGTCTTGCAATGACCGGCAGGCGCAAACGTGTCAATGCATCGGCGAGTTGGCCAGAATCCTTAACCGTCTCGCTGGCTGGTAATGGCACCCCGCAACGTCGAACCCATTCCAGCTGATGGTCCTTTCCTGCAAGTTCCGAGGCCTGCACGGGAGGTATGGTGGCGATCAATCCATCAGAGATTCGACCCCATAGTTCTGCCATGCGATCTACATCAAAATCACCCGCTGGGAACAGGACAGGTTTCCTCGAAAAGCCAGCGGTGAAGTTATTGATTAACTCCACAAGTGCGTCATTATCCAGACTACGGGCATCCATTACCCCGGTCACATAGCGGCTGACCCTCACGGCGGTAGGTGACTCTCCGCGTGTAACCAATGCATAAACAGGAACCCCCTGACGCCCGAGCGCCCGTACCTGCCCGAAAAGGTTAGGGTTCACCTGGCCAACCACCAACGCTGGATGTAGGGTTTCCTCTGACAGGAGCGTCAAGGTTTTACCCTCTCCAGGTCCTGATAAAGAGACCTGATAGCTTTTGCAGGACGATCTATGGCAAAGCGTTCCACTGCCTTCGACTGATAGGCTTCGAAGGCAGTCGTGCGGGATGGCAGGTCCTCAAGCTCCCGAATCAAAGCATCGCGCAGGGAACGGCTGTCCCCCGTATGGATCGTCTGGGCAGGCGATCCAGCGAGAATTTCCCGAAGCCCCACGCAGTCACTACCGACAATTGGGACGCCGGCAGCCATGGCTTCCATAGCAAGAAGCCCACATGCTTCCCAACGGGAAGGCATGGCTACCACATCCACCCCCTTCAGCGCCGCTGCCATATCGTTGGTCTGCTCGGCCTGGTGGAACAGGTCCCCCAACCCCTTTTCTCGCAGGTAGTCATAATCTTCGCGAATAAACGCCCCCCAACCAAAGGTGATGACATGAGGCAACGGCTCGAGAAGATTCTGTTCCCGTATGTCAGCCATTGCATCCACCAGCAGCCGGAACCCTTTCTGGTTCATGAAGCGACCGAAGAAGCCGATGATCGGGGTATCAGGCGCAATCCCGAACTCCTCCCTCAGGTTCCGGGGGGTACCATCCCGGAAATATTCGGCGTCCACTCCGTGGAGGATGCCGTGAATCCGGGATGGGGAGACTTTCGGGAAAAACGTCCGGAAGTTCTCTGCGGCGTCCTCGGTGACGGCATGGATGCCGGTCATGCGAGCGAAAAGTCGTGCCATGACCCAATGGCGTATGCGATTGCTGGCCCCCTGGAACTGGGCGTGTAGGAATACATCATGGGCCGTCATCAGGTGGGGAGTGCGGCCGCCCAGCCCCAGGGAAATTTCGGTCAGCAAGCCTGCAGAGAACCCATGGGAGTGGATCAGATCATAGTTGCCTGTCTGGTGGGCCCGCCGAACCTGGCGTACAAATGCCAGGTTAGAGGACTCCGCCTCTACCACCTTGATTCGCCCTTCCGGCAGAAATTCGGAGAGATAGGCTGAGAGCCCCTGGTCCGGAGCGATCAGGGTAAAAGTGCAATCGCTGAAACAGGGCTGACCGTAGATGTAGCGGAAGAACGTCCGTATTCCGCCTCCGGGCTGGAGTGCGGTCATCAGAATCTGCATCGAGATGCTATCCCTTGCGGTACGACAACTTTCTGGCCAATGGGTAAACCGCTTTCGGTGCCGGCTCATTGGCCGATTCCGAGGGCTGGTGCTTCGCAATCCGCCCGTTCACGCAGCGCGCGAACACGATCACAAGACCACCAAACAGGTACCAGTAGTACTGGGACAGCCCATAGTAATTGATGCTGTATACCGCGTACATCCAGAAAACGGCGATCAGTGCCTTGTTGAGGTTTGCATAGTAACCCGTGACGGCTTCGGGGTGCTCAAAGAGCAATTGGCCGTTTATACGGAGTCGTCGCCAGATGCGGTACAGGAAGGTGAGGAAGATGGCGGCGCCAATGATCCCGATTTCCGTAAACAGTTCAGCGTACAGGCTGTGGCTGGCCTTGGTGGAGCCGTGTGAATGGTATTTAGCCTCGGAAGTGGTTCCGAGGCCATGCCCTACAACCGGCCGCCTCAACCCAAGGCCCAATTCCTGAAAGAATCCTCCAATACGACCCTGGGCGGACGCTGCCCCCTGGGTATCCTCATCAATCAAAGAAAGATAACGATCTTTCTGGATCGGGGACATG
Organism: Halovibrio salipaludis; assembly: GCF_002286965.1. Lineage (GTDB taxonomy): Bacteria > Pseudomonadota > Gammaproteobacteria > Pseudomonadales > Oleiphilaceae > Halospina > Halospina salipaludis. The sequence goes on from NZ_NSKD01000002.1 coordinate 387,723, forward strand.
CTGTTCCAGCCAGCTATGGCCACGGCAACCGCCACAAGGATCAGCATGAACTTGCGGCTCGATTCCCTGAAAATCATCCAACCCACCACGAGCAGCGCAATAAAAGCCCCGCGGGACATAGTCTGAATGAGCGCGTAGAGCAGCAGCGGCATCAACGCCAGGTACAGGAGCTTGCGCGTAAAACGCCCCGTCCAGAGCAGATAATGCAGAAACGGGATGACCGTGACGATCACGAACCCCAGCTCGTTGGGGTTGATGACGTCGGCCGGCGCCCCGGCCAGCCTACCGGCGAATTCACCACCGCCGAGATATGTTTCTCCCCCCATATAACCCTGGGTGAAATGCAGGTATAGCGGTTCCAGAACCCGGAACAACTGACAGCCGACAAACAGGGTCACTGCCTTTTTTAGACGGCCTTCGGTGTCCACGACAAGGACAGTGAACACCAGAAAAACAACCGCCTTAACAAAATCATCCAGATTGTGACGCACCACACTGCCCGGCCATTCAACCAGAGGCAACGACAACACCAGGTAGCCGATCAACACCATAAAAGTGCGCATGATGGGATCGCGGGTTGCCCCCGCGAACTTATCGCGCTGGATAAACAGCAACCCGCTCAGGCACAGAACCAGCAGTAACGTTGGCCGTACATCCCCATACACCGGAATACGTGATGGAAACCGCAGGAAGAAATCCATCAGGAACCAGCAGTAGATGAAAAAGGTAATACTGGTGACCCGGGGGCGGTTCGGGTTGATGATTCCGACGGGGGACGCCTTAGAGGTGTAGTGGGCTGTCAATCCGGTATCCGTTTGGCTGTTCGCTGTTCCGTTGATCCGCTATGATGCCTGTCTTCGCGATCCGTATTCCAATCGCAGGGAAGGCTTAGCATGGGATTTGTACAAGGGCTGTTTCAGAACCAGAACCGGTTCAAGCGGATGCTGCTTGGGAACCGGGTCGTCTTCCATCATGTGCCCAAATGCGCCGGCACCTCGGTGTCCCGTGCCCTCCGGGTGCGCTATGCGCTTTCCCAGGCCTCCATCGCGGCTCCCGCCACGGCGGATGTCATCAACCGCCAGTACGGTACCTCGGATTTCAGTAACCTGGAGCACTTCAACCGCATCCGCCGGTTCCGTGCAGAATTGTTGCATTATCTGATGTGGAAAGACACCTATTTCATAGGCGGTCACGTGCCCTTTAATCGGGCCGCCTACGACCATCTGGGCAAGGGCTACCGGTTCATCACCGTCCTGAGGGATCCGGTGGAGCGGTTCATCTCCGAGTACTTCTACAATCGAGGCCGTAACCATCAGGCGAGGATTGATGCCGACCTTGCGGAATACATCGAATCCCCGTTGGGCCAACGTAATGCTCTTCGATGCTGCGAATACTTTTCGGGTCAGCTTGATTTAGATCTGGAAGACCCGGAAAGCCTCAAACACAGAGCGAAAGATAACCTGAAGGCATTTGATGTTGTAGGTTTTACAGACAGCATGGGGGTATTTGAACAGAAAGTGCGACAAGCACTTAATGTACGTGTTTCCTTTGGGCGGGAAAACCAAGGAAATCGATCCTCTGCTGAAATAAACAAGGAAATAACGCCCGCATTGCGCAGCCGTTTAGAAGACCTTTGTAAACATGATCGAGAAATCTATGACTTTGCCAGAGACTTAGTTCTCCAGAGAGGGGAGAACTCATGACTCGGAATCCGCCCCTGGAACTGTCTGGATAAACGCCGCCCCTGTATCCAACCATGTAAGCTCCCTAGGCCGGCGCCAACGCCAGGGATATTATAGAACCGAAGCTGCCTCTCCAACCATTCAGCTGCTTGGTTCTCCACATTGATTCTCCGAATCAATGAGTTATCTTTTATAGAGTTATTACCACGCAGCACCGAATGCTGCACCTCTATTCCGCGCTCCCATACGAGATTTGTCAGCGTATGGCTGAATTGTCCTTTCGGCCAACAGAACTGCTTGGGGTTACTACCTATTCTCGTTCTAAAAACTGATATGGAATCGTCAAGATCGGTAACGAATGCTTTTTTTACCCCTTGCCAGGAGCTCTGTTGCCACCACTGACCATGAGAGTGAGAGTGATTTTCCAAGTGGATCAACCCCGAGTCTTTCGCTGCGAGCAACTCGGACCAACGCATCATTACCTCATCGCGAGCAACTGGGTCCGCAGCCAACTGCATAGCCTTGGTATGAGCCGGTACCTGCCATTTTCCATCAGTCTCAAATGAGCGCTGCTCTCCCTCGCCTATCCAGGCAGTAACTATGAACCAAGTTGCGGGGATTTCAAACGCTTTCAGAACTGGAAAGGCATATACCCAGTTATCGAGCCAGCCATCATCAAAAGTTAGCATTACTGCAGGCTTATCGAGCCTCTCTTCGCCTCTTCTTAACCGGATCAGGTCATTCCCCGTGAGAACCCTGTAATCACTTTGAGCAAGCCAGGCAATTTGGCTTCGGAACCGATCTGGTGAAACGGTAAAGGGCCCCGGCGTAGGAGAGATATGATGATACATAAAGACCGTTATTCTGGCCATAAAACTCTCAATCTCTTAGGGTTTGTATTCGCTGAGTAACGACTCCACCGAATCCCAAACAATGAAATTGTTAACTTCTCCCCGATGGGCTTGAAGCCTGCATTGAGATGGGCTTTAACAGAAGCAGGTCGTGAATACCATACAAGAGAAACGCAATAGCTTCTCCCTGCTCTTGCCAGCGATTCACTAGCATAGCGACAAAGAAGTGTACCGATTCCACGACCTCTCCCAGGGGGAGCGACAAATAAAGTGGTAATTTCAGCCGCGTTGGCAAGGTCGAAAAATTGTGCGGTCCTGGAGGTTGGGCACCAACATCCCCCGACTACGGAACCTTCCGCTAAAGCGAGGAAGCAAGGGACACCGTTTTTAAACCTTGACCTGACCATATTATCAACAGCCTCCCGCGGCAAGTGTCCGACAAGCTCATCCGGTAATGCAGCAACTATCGCCGCCGTATCGGATTCTTCCGCCCGCCTGAGCTCTACTGGCACTGAAGAATCACTACCTTTCTTACTTTTAAGTTCAGAATAAAGAACGAGCCATCGTTGATAGGAAAATATACGACGTAGAGCCCTATTTGAAAGATATCTTATGTGAGAGGAACCGCGACGCAATGGATGCCTACCCCTAGACGAGCTCACCAAGAAGAGTGTCATATAGTTGAAGGTGTTGGAAGATCATGTTTTCAAGGCTATGACGTTGTACTGCGAGATCTCTCCCCTTAATGCCAAAGAGAGAGGCTTGCTCCGGGTCATCGAGAACACGTTGCAAACAGTCCGCCAGCGCCCCAACATCACCAACCGGATAACGCCAACCAGTCTCACCATCAATCACAGCTTCTTGATTACCTCCAGTATCAGACGCTATTACTGGTAATGCTGCCTGCATATATTCCACTATAGAGTTCGAATATCCCTCGCTTTCTGAACAAAGGAGACCCACGTAGCCGACTCGAAGTAATTCTTTGACATCAGATCGAGCCCCAAGAAAATGGACATGATCCTCAATGCCGAGTTGCACCGCCAGGATCTCCAGATTACTATTGTCTCCCGCTCCTACAATAACGAGTTGCATTGGCCTTCCACTGTCAAGGACACGTTTAGTTGCTTGGAGCGCATCACCGATTCTTTTTAAAGGCCTATTATTAGCGACCAGAAAGGCTATAGGCCCCTTGCTTTCATCAAATATTGAGTTCTTTACTGCTCCGCTAATAGATGAAGAGATGTCTTCATAACCATTGTAAATAACTCGAATACAGTTTTTATCGATCCGTTCTTTTATAGATGTTATATGCTTTACCGCTTGACTATTCACCACTACACTGTTCACGTACCTTCCTGTTATCCGCAATATCTTCAAATAAAAAGGCGTATACCAATAACCCATATCCCGCCTGGAAATTATTGATCGAATACCATAAAGATAAAAGATCGGTGGTCCAATTATGGAGGCATCATGGAAATACATATGCGCGAGTCTCACGCCCTCTCGGCGTTTACGCCGAATAAATCGTAAAAACCGGAACCAGGTTGCCAACCGAAAAAGGCTTGAGCTGCCAAGAACATGAACCGGGCACGGTATCTCCTCGCTATTTGTGAACTGAGAACTCTTAAAAACCAAAAGTTCTGGGATATACCGATCCCTTGGAAGATACCGAAGCAGCTGAAGCAGCTGTCCCTCTGTCCCTGCATTTGGGTTAACGATACTGTTGCTGACAAACAGTATGCGTTTGGGCCCGGGAACTCCGGCTTGATTTGAACCACGGACATTATCTGATGGCATGAACTACCACACTCAGAGCCCTACGCGGATCAAGAATGCTGGCCTTCAGAAAATGAAAAAAGGCTGAAAACCGTGACCCTTGTCTCCAATAAACCTGACCAAGCCTAAAGTTCAATACCGCAGCCCTAGACCGTAGTGCTTTAGACGAGTAAGGATATCGGTTTTTCGCTCGTTCCAGAATCTCAAATCCAGTGCGCCAGCGTCTTTCAAGACCGTTCTTGCTTATTGTATCTCCATGCTTAGTGTATCTGAATACATAATCGGGGACGTAAGCAACTCTCCCAATCTCGAAAAGCCTAAGAGCCATATCATGGTCTTGGGCAGCCCTGAACGATTCTTCAAAAAAACCAGCTTGATCTAGTAGAGTTTTACGTATCAGGGCACCCCCGGGGAGGGCGATGTAGCAATCCTGTAGTAGGCGCTCGGGGTCACCTGATTCCTGATGCTCTTCTGGAAGCGTAGAAAACAGGGAATGACCTTCTGAATCAACAGCTAAACCTCTCCCATAAACCATACCGAAATCTGGGTTTTCCTCTAAATACTGTACTTGTTTGGATATCTTATCCTCGAAAAATTCATCGTCGCTATCCAGTATTCCAATATACCGTCCAGACGCTTTTGTAATGCCAAGATTGATAGATGCAGACTGTCCAAGGTTGTTATGGCTTTCATGTATCAAAAGACAAATTTGACTCTTTTCAGAATAATCAGAAAGAATTTCATAAGTTCCGTCTGTCGAACCATCATCAACAACAATTAACTCAATATTGGGATAATTCTGGCGCAAGACGGAACTGATCGATTTCCTGATAAATCCTGCTCTATTAAATGCTGGTATGATAATAGTCACTAGAGGTCGTTCTGACATTATTTCTTAGTTCTCAAATGAAGAGTCTATAACATCCAAAACTCTGTTAGAAACATTCTCCCAAGTATATTCTGTATTTACAGCTAAATAACCGGCTCTCCCCTTCTCTTTTAAAATGGAGGGCGAGGACAGCCATTGAAAAAGCAGTCTTGCTAACCCTTCGCTATCATTAGGCTGTATTACTTCACCAGCCTTATTGCCACTAATTATCTCCGGCATAACACCCTGCGTTGACCCGATACAGGGTAGCCCATACGACATTGCTTCTATAAATACTTCTCCAAAAGCCTCAATTTGAGAAGGCAAAACAAAAACCGACGCTGACTCAAAACAAGCTTTATACACCTCAAAGTCTTCCTTAACGCGTTTATCCAAAAAACCGATCACAGTAACGCCTTCTTCGCGTATATCCCATTCCCTCCCAGCCAGGATCAACTCGGCTCCAGGAATCCACTGGCGCAATTTGCGAAACGCAACAAGAACTGTTTCGCCTCCCTTTTTTTCAAATGAATGAGTAGCGACAAAAAGTATTTTCTTTGAATTATAATTTTTGCTTTCGATATCTTGAGCCTCAAACGGAGTTCCAAATCCCACATAATGAACTTTATCTTTGGGAACTGAAAAATCTTGAACAAAAGACTCAGCAAGCGTTCGGCTCATTGAAAAAATACCGTTATTTTTACGGTAAACTTGATCTTCAAAGGCTAGCGCTGAATGAATTATTTTGCTCTCAACTACGTCTGAAGGAAGTTGATTTATATAACTAATAGCGTTGTTGTCGTGAAAAGAAAAACACTTTTTACCTTCTTTTTCAGAAAAACTAGAAATATCTATATTTGAGCCAACTTGAATGATTACATCAAATTCTTGATCAACATTTTCTAAAGCTTTCCTTGCTTTCCTGCTAGCTAGGTTGTATCTAAAAACATCAAGCTGATTTCTTGTATTCCAAACCTGAAAGTCCCAAGAAAAGTTCCGGGCTAATAATGCCCACTTCAATGGCTTTGGAAGACTCACATCGACCAAACTTGCCAACCGACCTTTTCTTTCAAGCTCTTGAAAAATCCGAATAAAAGCCGAGCCTTTCCGCTTTTGAAATTCGAGACCAGGAACCACTCCCAAGATTTTAGGTTTCAAAGCTCTAACAACCCCAATCGAATTTGCTGTTACGGTTTAATAATCGTGCTCCAAGCCAATCAATACCGTAAACGGTTTTCTTAAATGCGAAAAAGTCTTCACCCACTCCATGACGCCTTAGTTGATAATCGTCAGAAATACCGAGTGAATCATAAAACGCGACCGTTGCGGCTTTAAAATCCGTTTTCTGAAAATGATCGTTAAGATTTTCTGGAACGTCTTGAGGCTGTCCGTTAGGAAAGCAAAAAGAAATAGGCTTTTTGCCTGTCTCTTGATCTATTCTTTTACTGCATTCATTGAGTTCAGTATGAATCTCAGAATCCGTCAATTGTCCGAGACTGTAATGGTTTACCGTATGACCACCAATTTCTATTTTGTTGCGAGCCATATCACGTATTTCGTTCCAGGTTACAGGGGCGTATTCCTCTGGGGGACTGCTTGGAATGCTTACCCCAAACTGTTTAGCTAATTTATTTATTTCATTTTCTATTGATTTTCCGTTCTGCTCTAAAAGCCGACTAACCAGCTTTTTCCATATATCATCTGGTTTCGGGGTTTTATTAGCGTCAATAAAAAGCTCGCCACACTTAAAATAAGTTATGCCAGACGGCTTGTTCTCTATACACCACCGAAGCCGGTCATGCCAAAGCCATCTCTCACCATCAACAAAAGCTGTAGCGACAAAAAAAGTGGCAGGAATATCTCTTTCTTTAAGGAGTGGATAGAAAATATTATAGAAGTCCCTATAACCATCGTCGATAGTAATTACTGATACTGGCTTTTTGCGGTTTTTTAAGAAATTTGGGTTCTTATAATTAAGTATTAATTCGCCTAGAGAAACTATTTCCGTCTCTCTCATCAACAAGTCTAGTTGGGTGCTAAGCGTCTTTTTACATATATACCCCTCTTTCTTATCCTCAGAAAAGCGATGATACATCAGAATCCTAGGATAGGGACGCGTTAGAGAATGAGCCACGCGATAGCCAAATAACGGCCCTATTTTTTTGATAAGCCCGGAAAGGTTAAGCATCAATATTATTGAACTTCAAAGTTTTTTGGTTCACTCGGGAGGGACGATATTTCAATAGCATACCCATCACTATTGGGGTTGCCCTCTGAATCGAAGACATAGGCATAGACGACACCTGCTTCTGATTGCAGGACTCCCAAGTATGTCTGGATTTCAATCTGATTTGCTGACCAAGATTTTATCAGTTGAGGTTCGCAATTCCCCTTACCATCCCGAACCGACTGAATAGTTCTAGCTGAACACAGCAATACCCGATTAAAATCTAAATCCATATAGATGTCATCTATTTCGGTAGTAAAAGGAACGGGCATAAAATCGTTAATACCCAAAAGAGCTATAGAGATCGCTTTTGGGTCACTAATTCCTTCGTCAATTACGCTTTCCTGCCACTCCTTATCCCCAATCATGTAAGGCTCATCATTAAGAAATATCCTCATCTCTGGATCTTTATTATTTTTATAATCAGGTTTTGAGACTTCGATTTCAAACTTATTCCATCGCCCGGGATCAGGTAATTTAGAATCGAATTCATTTAGCCAAATACTCTCCCCTGTTCCAGCTAAGCCAACATTGCCAAGAGAATACCTGTACCCATCGTTATCAGACCAAAAGCGAAGATACTTACCTCGCGGATTTAAGTAACCATTATCATCAAACTTTCCTAAAGACGGCGAATCCGGGAATCTTACTTGGGTACCGGTATTAACCCCTGTAATCGTCTTACCTTTCATCTCATCGTTTCGGGTTACGTTTTCTGGGGGTTCAAAAAAAATCCATCCATGGGGTACGTCTCCTAAATTTGATTCGTATGAGATCAATTTTCCTTGCCCGCTAACTCCTTCAATTTCTATTGATTCACCATATTCTTCTGAACCATTGCTTTTAAATTGATCGGAGTTTTCGTCGCCCGGTATTGCATAGTAGTTAGCAAGATCAAAGGGCATCTTGAACCAATATGAAATATATGTCTTTCTGCTTTCTCTATTTACGTCTGTACCACCAATAACAGTCGGCCAACCTAAAAAATTATTGTTACCCTTCGCGTAGTAATGCGCTTGGCTAAAAACAGTTCTTCCGGGACGTTGTTTCGTGATTCTCATACCGGTATTGAATTTGTCATCAGATGGCGGCAGGCTGGGTTTTCCCCAGATCGTTTCAGGATCTTCGTTGGGACGTTTGATCAACTCCATATCATCAAAACTGGACTGATGTTCGTTCTTTACCCCATTTTCCCAAGCGATATCAGCGTGGTCATAAAATACGGTTGCCTCCTGACTTTTTGTCGTGAAGCCCGATCCCTGGATCGTCAGGCTCATGCCATTATCCAACTTATCACCATCTTTAGAGCTAATAGAGCTTATGGTAGGCGCCGCTAAAGCCGCATTTCCCATAGTGATAGTAACCGCTGCGACGAGAGCTAACCTGTATACGGAAGACCGTTTCTTTGGTTTGGAATCAAATATATAGGTTTGCACTGAAACTTCTCCAAACAGAATTCTGAGGGGTCCTGGCCACGGAGGCGATCAGCCTCATCCTTTTACGCTATTTTACAGGTTTTGTCGTATAGCCCGAGCACTTATGGAAATTTTTCGTTCCCCAGGAGTTCGTTGTTGTTTCGAAAGGTTGCGCAGTGTCAGAAGAGGCAACCTGTGTCATCAACTGTAAAAGGGCACGGTTGATCAGGACCCAGTTGCAGAAGATAAACCAGATAAAGCACTGACGTACGCTTGTAGCTCATTGAAATCTCGGGCCCAACTTTCTTTCCGGACCTTTTTGATATTCAAGCCTCTCTCGTACAGAGACATCCCTTGCTCTCGAACGTCTTCAATCGCGGCAGCAATTTCTTGCTGAGTGTGGCCGGTGAAAGTCGCGTCCTCACCATAAAAATCTTTCAGCGTCTCCGTCGCAGATGTGATCAGTGGTTTAGCGGCTCCTATTGCTTCATAGCCCCCACAAACGAGGCACCATTCTGCAGAGGTAAGCGCCATTACGGCATCAGCCGCGACGAGTAGTTCGTCATACTCCTGATTTGAGACGAACCCTGTCAGTTCCACATTGTCCGGCATCGCAGTAGGAGTTAGGCCTACTTTCCGATAATTACCACTGATTTGAACAGTAACAGAGTTATCTAAAAGATTCGCTGCACCAATAACCTCTTCATAGGGTTCGTCGTGTGAAAATGTGCAGACGTAGAACACGGTAAACCTGTCGGTGTTTCGTCGTGGTTCGGCTGCTAAAGGGAATTCTGGAATGGGGTCAGTTAGGATAAATGCGCGTCCTCCCTTTCTCTCTACCAGTTCCTTTAAGTAGGAGTTAGTGACAATTGTTAAATCCGCTACACGCAGGCTAAATTCACTGCAGATGATAACAAACCATATGGCTGGATTTAGGGAGAACCCTTTACCCAGACGGAAATTGGTATGTCGGTCAACAATCAAAGGGTAACGCAGAACTAGCTTGAAAAGAGCGGCTACTGCAGCCAGGACTCTCGAAGGGTTTTGAACAAAAATTATATGGTGGCGTTTTCTCCATAATGTCCCAAGCGTTTTGAGTGCCAGCAACATATGGCTTATGCCACTGGGTCCACCGGCCTTAATAACCAAGTATTCGCTTTCTAGGCGTTTTGCCAGTTCCCTTGACCGTCGATGGTCCTCCCACGTTATCCAGCAAATTGGGCGCATTACTGCGTTACTCCATATTCATCGAGAATATCCCTTTGGTGCCGATTAATTAGAAGGTCCAACTGAGAATAAGCTTTCACAACGGGTTCGGATCTAAGGATTGGCCCTGTGGCCTGTTCAAGATCAACGTTGTCATAGCTGGAGTTAATTTCTATTAACAAGGGTCCGTCCTCAGCAATCGCAATATCCATCCCAAGCAACCGATAACACTCAAAGTACCGTTGCACATCTGACGCAAGGTCAACCACGTTCTCCCAGAAAGGAACTTCGACCCCCTCAAACATTATCTTGGAATCCGGATGCTCAAAGTAGAGCCGGCTTTTCCGGTCACTCCCCGTTTGACGCAGTTTCCCCTTCTTGGGATCAATTGGAACACAAAGTCCCCCTTGGCTCAGGTTATCAACCTTACTTTGGCCAGTTCCGAATCGCATATAAGCACCAATAACCAAAACCTCATCATTATCCTGGAGTAGCGTGACAATTCGAACCGTGTTTGTGGATCCTGAAATCCGCGTGATGGCTGGATGCTGCTGGATGAAGGATTGGACAATATAATTGCGTTCTGACAGCACTCCCTTGAGATCAATCTCAGTTTGCCCCTGAAGATACCGGATTTTGGCATCCTGTCTTTGGCAATATACGACGCCGCCACCACCTTTCCCGTCGACGGGCTTGATAATCAGCTCTGATAGGTTTTGGTGCAAATTGAACAATTCATCGACGCGTTCCTGGAAAGGCTCACTAGGTTTGATCTTTCCAAGAATACTCGGTGTCGGGATGTTCGCATGCTGGCACAGGGCATCTGTAATCCATTTATCCTTGAAGAGGATCTCATATTCCGGTGGTTGTACGACCCGTTGGAGCTTTTTCCGTTGATAGGGATCATAGTTGGAACCGTAATAATACTTCCACTCCGAACGCGGCTTTTCCCAGAGACGACAGGGACTGTAATTATCAGGGTAATACTTGAGCACGAAAAATATATAAAGAAAATCCAGCCACACACCGACTCTGGAACGTGTGCAGATATCCCAGTTGATGTTCGAATAGCAGTAAGGAAGCGCCAGGAAACGGAGGCAGCGCCTTAGAATGGGAACGATATGATAGCCAATGGCATTAGCCCAATGCGTAAGGTTTTCATACTGTGCCTCCAGTATTGATCGATTCGTTCTCACGATCCAACTGCCCCCATTGCTGCACCACTATTAGTCGCATTAATCGTCTGAACGAAATAGGACGTCTTCCCTTGCCGTTCCAACCCTGACTGTGTTTCTACTTTCACTTCATAACCTGCGCTACGTTGAATTGCCATCTCAATATCCTTGGCAACCGAGACGGTACCTTCCTTGGGCTCAGGGCTACACACTAATCCAAAGACCCCGGGTCGGACTTGGGTGACGACGAACTGGAACAGATCACCGTGTTTTTGCTGGTACTGATCAACCGCATAAGCGAATTCGACTGCATGGAATCGCTCATTTTCCGCCGTAAAAGCAAAGCGGTTACTCGTTCGTCCCTCAAGGAGAGAAATGATTTGAGTGCTCCCGAGACCCGGACAATCCACGGTACTGAGCTGGAGGATGTCGCCCAGTTCATAGCGCACCAGTGACTGACTGGACCGGGAAACATCCGTCACCAGAGCCTGTTCCTCCGGGCCTGATTCTAATAGAAGCCACGGATTCACGAGATGGCGATGACCGGAGCGACATTCAAAGGCAATGATATCGAATTCCGACGCGCCATACTCCTCGTGCACGGGGCACCGGAAGATACGGCTCAGATGTTCTTTCTGGCTTGGGAGAATAGTTTCCGCCGTAACGATTACACACTTCAGGCCTGGCACCATCTGCCCATTCTGCTTCAGCTGCCGTGCACACTCCATCAACAGGGAAGCGTAGCCATATAGGTAATCGGGGCGCCATTCGATGAGCTCCTGGATTTCCTTTTCCAGATTACGGCCGGATGTATGGAATACGCGGCGGTTGAGCACGAAATTCTTTACTCGGCTCTTTAATCCCGTCTCAGGCCTTCCCCAGAGTCGCCCTTCCCTGTCCCCCACGCGGATGCCGCAGTGGCGGTAGCAGTAATCGCGAACGCCGAGCATACGCCCGAGTTCCTGGCGATTGAGCCAGATGCTGGTTGGGTCCCCGCTGCTGCCGGCGGTGTGGCGGTGGAATACGGCGGACTTGTTGGGCCTGGAGGCTGAGTGGCGGAATGCCTTCTTGGTGAGGATTGGAGCCGTCTTAAGCTCGGCGTACGTTTTCACCGGGTTGCCGTTTGCATCCCTCGGGGCCACTTTCTTCAGGATTGATTCGAGATATTCTTCCCGGGATTCCATGGCCCAGGCGCGTTCCACCGCTTTTCGCCAATAGCCTATGCGCAGGCCCATGGCCAGAAACAGGCTACGGGCGAGCAGGCACCGAAAGCTCCGGATGAGTCGCATCAACCAGCCACCTGTTGATAGATGTCACTGTAGGCGGTAGCCATGGCCCTTGAGGAATAGATCCGATGTACTTTTTGATACGCCTTTTGGACCTTATAACTTCTTGGTTCCTGATTTTTCAGGCATTCGTGCAGTGAATCCCTGATGCTTTCAGGGAATGGTTCCTGCACAATCCAACCATTTTCCCCGTTCTCCAGTACCTCAGGCATAGCGCCAACGGCCGACGCGATGACCGGCAGCTTCAGTGTCATGGCCTCAAGGAGGGTGATGGGAAGCCCTTCTGTCCGGGAGGGGATCACAAGGGCATCTGCCCTGGCCATGAGGGCTGGGACGTTCTCTTGGAATCCCGGCATCAGGACATCTGTGTCGAGGCTGTACTGTTGGACCAGAGATTCCAGCTCACCCCGCTGCTTACCCTCACCCACGACCAGGAGCCCTGCCTGGGGATAGTGATCTCGGATGGCCGCAAATGCTTCAATCAGGCGCTCAAACGCTTTCTCCCGGGAAAGACGGCCGACACCGAGTATCACGGGAGAGTGGGTGGAGAGGAAATGCCCCATGTCCGAAGCGGGTTCTTCCTCTGCCCGGCGCTCTATGTCGGCAATATCAACGCCGTTCGGGATGACATGGGCTTTCGACCCCTGGAGTACGGATTCAAGCTCCACTCTCATGGGTTCATTAACCAGGATCACCCCCTGCATACGCCGTAATACCAACCGATCCATCAGTTCATACAGCCACATCTTCGTGAACCGGGGCGCACGCACATAGCCGTGCAGTGTCGCGACCAGGGGCAAGCGCATCCGGCGGGGCCAGATTCCAGCCAGAATATTGAATTTGTATCCATGGGAGTGCATCAGGTCATAGCCCTGCTCCCGGGCCCAGGTGATGATCTTCCGGGCTTCCGGTAGGTTTAACCCGGGCTTCATGCGCCACGGTGTTATCGGTAACCCCAGTCGACGCGCCTCGGCTTCCAGTGGTTTCTCCTCGATCGCCGGTTCCCCTGCGCTGAGAATCATGGGCTCAAGGCCCTGCTTGATCTGTTCGCTGACCAGCGCAAGCAACATCTTCTCCGCGCCATAGAGGCCACCGCTGTCGATCAGGTGGAGTACCTTCAGGCCCAACTACCCTTTCCTCGGATTCCAGATAACCTTCTTCTCCCCGCGCCAGAAGGCCGCTGCCGCCTTGTAGCAGGCAAAGTTGAGCAGCGTGAAGTAGTACGGGACACCGTAGACAGCAGGCAGGGACTGATTGCGTTCCTGGCGGCGGTGGCCGACGCACGCGAGGCCATAGAAGGCAACCTGGGCCCAGAACGCGAGGGTGTAAAAGCCGCCAGCGTCCGCCAGGATGGTGGAAACCAGTACAAGCACGGCCAGCGGAATGAAGGCGCCGTAGCGAAGTACCTTGTGTGAAATCAGCTGGAACGCGTAAAGCCCGTGTGTGAACGGGTTCAGCAGCTGGCGCATGTCGTACAGTGCCCAGATGGCGCGCAGGGAAACGCGTACGCGCATGGCGAATTCACTCTCGGCGTCGTCCAGGGCCTCTTCCTTCAGCAGTGCTTCAGGCTCGTAAACCACGCGGTAGCCCTGCTCGGCCACTTTCAGCGGCTGTACGAAGTCCGGCAGCTGATCCGCGCTGAGCGGTACGTAGAGCGAGCGCCGCATGGCGTCGATGCCCCCGTCCACACCCACGATGGAGCCCATGGCGGTTTCCTGGGCGCGGATCCAGTTCTCGTACTTCATGTAGGCGCTGCAGCCGTCGCCCATGAGGGCTCCGTCGGCCTGGGTGTAGACCATCTTGCCGGTGACGTAGCCCACTGTTGGGTCCGCGAAGTTACGCAGCAACTTGCGTACCGCATCCGGCGCCCATTCGGAGTTGGCATCCGAGAAAAGGATGACCTCGCCATTGGCCTCCGGGGCCAGGGTGTTGAGGCCGGCGGTCTTGCCCTGCCGTGGGCTCTGGCGGAAGAGCCGGATGGGGATATCCGCGTTTTTCGCGATACGTTCAACGATGGCGTCGGTGTCGTCATCGGATTCGTCGGAGATGACAAGGATCTCAAGGCGGTCCTTTGGGTAATCCTGCGCCAGCTTATTCTCCAGGGTGGCGGCGATGCAGTCGGCCTCATTGTAGGCGGCGATGAGGATGGAGGCCGTGGGCTGGTAGTGGTTGTCGGCCTTTACATCCCGATCCCGGAGCTGGGCCAGGAGCCAGGTCAGTGCGGGGTAGCCTGTGTAGATGTAGGCGACCAATAAGGCTGAAAGCCAGAAGAGGAATTCGAGCATGGTCAGGTTTGATCGCGTGCGGAGCACGCTCCTACGGGGGTGGTTTCGTTCCGGGTCAGGACGTCGGTGACGGTTGTGAAATCGAAATCCTGGAGGAGACTTTCAAGGCGGGCCTCGCACTTCTCCAGGTTGTTGTAGTGGCGGAATTTCGAGAACCAGCTGACGTTGAACCGGGGCTGGCCGGGGTCAATCTCCCAGGGGTGCAGGTAGAAGATGAACGACCGGCCCTGGCGGTTGAGCGAGCCCAGGCCCCAGCGGCTGAACCAGTACGGGAACAGGCGGAAGTAGCCGCCGCCGGCAATGGGCACGGTGGTGCTGCCGAACTGCAGGGTGCTCAGGGGGAACTCGACCAGCTCATGGCCCTTGTCCGTGGTCAGGCGGTACGGCCAGCGTGAGGTGCCGGGCATGCCGTAGCGGTCGTGGCGCACGGGGAAGATCGATGAATCCCAGGTGAAGCCGCTCTCGGCCAGGATGTCCAGGGCCCAGCGTGATTCGTTGGTGATGGAATAGCTGGCGGCACGGTAGCCGGTCACTGGCTGGCCGGTGATGTCTTCCAGGAGGTGCTTGGAGCGGACGGTCTCCTCGCGAAAGACCTCCGGCGTCTGGTTATAGACCAGCTGGTGGCTGTAGCCATGGCTGGCGATCTCGTGGCCCGCATCCGCGATACGCCGGATCAGCGCTGGTGACCGGTCCGCCACCCAGCCAAGCACGAAGAAGGTGCCACGAGCGTGGTGGGCATCGAACAGCTCCAGGATGCGGTCCGTATTGGCCTCGCACCGGTATTCCGTATTCGGCCAGTCGTCCGGGCTGATGGCTTCGGAGAGCGCCGCTACATGGAAGTAGTCTTCCACGTCGATGGTCAGGGCATTGGGTGTTGGGGTCATGGGTTACCTGAGGTTGTAACGGACGCCGAACTGGATCCAGTTTTCGTCGTATTCACGAGCGCCCGGGAGTTCGGCGGACTGGGTCTCGTGGCCAATGCTTGCACTAAGGGTCAGGTCCCGCGTCCGCTGATAATCCAGCCCGAGCTGGGCCCGCACTGTGTCGCGCTCATCCTCGCTGTTCTGGCCGAACGTCTCACGGGCAAACCCCGCGCTGCCCTGCCCTGTGAGGTTCTGCATGAGCCGGTGGCTGACGGAGAGCTCGCTGCTGAGGCGTTCCTCGGTGGTTCCGGATGCCTCGTAGTCGGACTCGGTTGCGGAAACACTGAGATCGCTCCGGGTGCGCTCCGTCCACTGCTGCCCCGCCCCAACCGTGAAGGCTGTGACAACAACGGCGGAGGTCTGGGTCAGGTTAAAATCCAGGCCTGGGATCCGCAGGTCGACCTCGGAAGAAACGTCCGTTATGGAACGCCGGAACTCGGCGAAGGCGCTGGTACCCTGCCCCCATTGGTGGCGGTACGCCAGCTGACCGGTAGCGCCTTCCGTATCGTTCACGAGCGGGCCCTGTTCGCTCTCCAGCCAGGAGTAACCCAGCTCGCCGCTCCAGGAGCCGTTGCCACGCTGCCAGTTGAAGAAGCCATTGGCGCTGCGGCGCACCAGTTCCTCTTCGGTCTGACGATAATCAATGTTGCTCTGGCTGGCGGCGAGTCCACCATTCAGGTTACGGGTGAACAGGTGCTGCCAGCGGCCGGTGGTGACGACGCGGTCGCTGTCATCCTCGGTGGATTCCTGGAAGCGGGTCATCTGGTATTCCATATCCAGAGTGAGGGTATCCCGGCGGCTGGGATACGCAATGAAACTCGGCCCGGTTGCAAGGAAGTTGCGGCGTTCCCGGTTGTTCGGGGAATCAGGAGCCTGGGTAGTGGTGCGAACGTCACGGATGCTGCCACGCGCGCTCCAGCGCACGTTGCGGTTGGGCTGGCAGTTGCCGGAGGCGTCCAGGTCCGCGCTTACCTCATCGCTGTTAGTCCCCCGCTGGTAGGTGACAAACGCCATGTCGCCTCCAATCGCGGCTTCACAGGTTCCCGGCCCGGTCTGCTTGTTGATCCCGATCCCAACCCGGTGCTCGAAGTCTTCCTCTTCGCTACCCGAGGCGCGCTTATCAATGTTGTCCGAGTACCGGGTGTTCGCGAACACGTCCACGGTGGCGGGATCCGCCCACGCTACCGCCATGGGCCACAGTGTGAGGACTGCACCGAAAAGCGTTCTGATTGTTCCGTTCCTCCTTGAACCGGGACCGTTTAGGGTCCGATCAGGCATTCAGTATGGCTCCGACGAATTTGTTGGGGTCGATGCCCCCAACGGCGTTTTCCACCTGGGTGGTGGTGACCTTGCCGTGGGGAACCACGAGCATGGTGTAATCACAGAGTTCGGTAAGGATCCGGGCATCCGGAGAATCCGCGATGCTGGCCGTATCCAGGATGATGAACCGGTCCGGGTAACGCTCACGGATGGCGTGGATGAATTCCTCCATCCGCCAGCTGGTGAAGAATTCCGAGGGCGATTCACGCCGACTGCCTGCGGGAATCAGGCGCAGGCGGGGAATCCCCGTCGGATAGATGATTCGGCCAATGTCGTATTCCGGGTCCTCGATGAAATCCGTCAGACCAGCGTCCGGCATGATGTCCAGCAGCGAATGCAGGCTCGGGTAGCGCAGGTTGCAGTCCACCAGCAGCGCGGTCTTGGACTGGTCGAAGGCAAAGGCCGCCGCCAGGTTGATCGCCACAAACGAGGCGCCGGCACCCTCCTCTGCTCCAGTCACCACAAGCGAGAAGTTGGCGTTGTTGCTGACTTCCAGAAGCTGGGTCCGCAGCTGACGGAAGCGGTTCACCAGGTTTCTGTCCGGCGATTCGGGATAGATGATGCGCCGCTCATCCAGATCATCCCGGTTCAGGCGCCGGGGTTCCTGCATGTTGGTGATCTGCTTGCTGGCCTGGATCTTCTCCGTGAGGTCACCCCGCCGACTGACCAGTTCATGGCCGTCACTGGTGGTGCCATGGCTCTGGCGCCTCGCGTGGGGGCCGCCATCGCCCTTTGCGGTGGCATCCGGCGGTACCCGGTCAAAATGGGCATCCTTCCCCGGTTCGCCTTCCGTCCTCGGTGCCAGATCCCGGTCCTGATCGCCGGACCCCTGCCCTGATTCGCTCATTCAAGCACTCCTGTCATCTTCAGGAACACGACGGCTCCATATGCACTGCCGACCAGAATCACACAGACGACCATGACAAAGTAGCCTCGCTTCTCCCGTCGCCGCTCATAGGGCGTACGGACCTGTGGGATGCTTCCAAGAAGAGGAATCTCCAGGGCATCCCGGAGCTGCTCCGTACTCCGCACCCGCGGATCGATCTGAAGGACGCCCACCAGAAGCCCCAGGGGTGCCATCAGCCCCAGGAGCCAGCCAACGGAGGCAAAGGTCTCAAACTGGAGCCCTGAGGGATTGAGTGGGTACCGTGCCTGTTCGTGGACCTGAAAAGACAGGCCCTGTCCCTCAACATCCAGGTGCATGGAAACCCGCGCCCGTTCACGCCGTTTCAGCAGATCGTTGAAGATCTCACGGTTTACCTGAAGGTCACGTGTCAGTTCGGACCGTTCGGCTTTGTTCTCCTGGATCTTTTCCATTCGGTCTTCCTGGGCACTCAGACGCCGCTGGAGCGCGCTGATGCGCGTCCGCAACGATTCCTGACGGGTCTGCGTGCGCGAAAGGTCGGTCTTGAGCTCCTGATAAACGGGGTTGAACATGAGCCCGCCTTCGCCGACCGGCTCAACCTGTCCCAGCTGACTGTTGGAACGGCGTTCCTTGAGCTCCTCGATCTGACGTTCCAGGCTGACCACGTCCGGGTAGGAGTCCTCATACCGCAGCTTCAGCTCATCCAGGCGGTCCTCCATACGGCTGATACGCTCCGTGAGAGGACCCGCGGCTGCGTTCCCCTGGCTGCCCGAACCATTATTGCTGGTAAGTGATTCGATCTGCTGTTTCAGAGAGCGTTCCTGGGCTTCCAGCTCCTCAAGCTCCAGCTCAGCCGATTCGATATCATTGCGGATGCTGGCCATCCGGGAGTTGGCTTCCTGCTCGGTACCTTCAACATTACGCGAGAGGAACTCCTTGAGCTTCTGTTCGGTGTCGCTGATCTGCTGCTCGTAGGACTTCACCTGTTTGTCGATGAACTCATAGGCACTGCGGCTTTCCTCACGCTTGCGCCGGTTGGTTTCCTCAAGGAACAGCTGGCCCAGCCGCTGCGCAATCAGATACACCTCCCTGGGATCTGTGTCCTGATACCGGATGGACAGGTAGCTGTCTCCCTGGGCCACCACGCTGATGTTGCTTCTGAGCCTTGAATACAGCCCTTCGAGGCGCTCAGTGGACATCTGGCTGATATTCTCCTTGAAGATGCGCTCGGACTTCAGCAGGCGCTCGAGCACACGACGTGAATACAGCAGCTCCCTCGCCGAGGACGCCTGGTCGGAAATACCGGTAATTTCCGCTGACCCTTCCATAAGTGGTCGGATGATGTTGCTGTTGTCCACGAAGATGACCACTTCCGAGCGGTACTGGTATGGGTAGACAAACCCAACAGCGAGAACCGCAAAGCTCACCAGTGCGAAAAGCCCCACCGCCGCCCAGCGATAGTTACGGAGCTCGCGCAGCACTTCAAAGGGCAGACGTGACAGTGGCAATGCCATTTATGATTACCTCCAGTGGCGCATCAGAAGCGGCGTTCCGGAATCGTGATGATATCGCCGGGGATCAGCCGATGGTTGGTGCGGATATCCCCGTCATTCAGGATGGCGTCCAGATCCACTGGAATTGCCACAACCTCGTCTTCAAGCTGCCGGTACAGCGTGGCGGAATCCGCGTTGGCGAACTCGTTCAGTCCGCCGGCGCCCAGCACCACATCCATGATCGTCATACCCTCTCGGTATGGCTGGGACGTGGGCTGGCGCACAGCGCCGGTCACCCGGACCCGGTGGCTGAATTCGTGGCTGCCCATCTGGGTAACGATGACACTGACTTCAGGCTGGCGGATGTAAGGATCCAGACCCTGCTCAATCTTGCCCGCCAGATCTTCCGGGGTTTCGCCACTGGCGGATACATCGCCCACCAGCGGAACGGAGATCCGGCCGTCCGGGCGCACCGGGACCTGGACGCTGAGGTCCTCATTACGCCAGACAACGATCCTGAGGGTATCGGAAGGTCCGATCCGGTACTGCTCGACCGGCTCGGATTCGCGCTCAAGGGCTTTCTGAATGCGGTTCTGGGAAGAATAGGGTGTCCCCGAGCACCCCGCCATAAGCAGAAGTACCAGCGCCAGCAGGCCAACACCAAGACGTCGCACGCTGCACCTCCGTAACCGTGATTGTCCATTCTGACCGGAGCGTGATTCTGGCAGATGGACCCTGGCCTTTTCGGTGAAATGCATTACAGATTGCGCAGTCCGCATTATTGCGCTCCTTTCTTGAAAAGCACCACTTCCACTGTCTGCACCATTGTCAGGATGTCGAGAAGCAGGCTCTGATTCTTGATGTAATAGAGGTCATACCGGAGTTTCTCCCGGGTGTCCTCCTCGCTGTCCGCATAGGCGAAGCAAAGCTGCGCCCAGCCTGTCAGACCGGGTTTGACCCGGTGACGTTCACTGTAGAACGGGATACTTGCCGAAAGCTGGTCAACAAAGAACGGGCGCTCCGGCCGGGGCCCCACAAAGGCCATCTCGCCCTTGAGGACGTTGAAGATCTGTGGCAGCTCGTCGATACGGACTTTACGGATGACACGGCCAACCCGCGTGATCCGGTCATCGTCCTTCTGGGCCCAGACGGCGCCGCCCTTCTCCGCATCAGTGCCCATGGAGCGAAACTTGTGGACCCGGAAGATCCGACCGTTCAGCCCAACACGCTCCTGGCTGTAGAGCACCGGCGCTTTCAGGCCGTCCTCCAGCTTGATCGCAATCACCGTCAGAAGCATGAGCGGCCATGTAAGCGCCAGCAGGACCAGAGAGGCAGAGAGATCGATCAGGCGTTTACTCCATCGCGAAATGGCGGATAGTGAGAACCCTTCCGAGAACACCAGCCAGCCGGAGGTGATCATCTCCAGCGCCACCTTGCGGGTCTCCCGTTCATAGAAGCTGGCCCCCTCAATGATCCGTACCCCACGCATGCGGCACTCCAGGAGCCCCTCCATCGGGAGCCCACCGTGACGCCGGTCATCCACCGCAATCACGATCTCGTCAATCCGCAGGCGGTCAACCAGGGCAGGCAGATCCTCGCCTTTCTGTTGACGACACAGCCGATCCTCATCCACCTGCACTGAGTCCTCATTCGCAGGCAGGAATCCAACCAACACGAAGCCCTTGCGGTTCATGGGAGACTGCAGCTCCTGCTCCATCTGGTAAGCCCGCTGCCCTGCCCCCAGCATCAGGACCCGGCGACGGAAACGGTTCGCTCCGATCAGGCGGAAGAACAGGCTGCGGACGATACCCAGCATCAGGAAGCCGAAAACGGAGGCGGACGTCACGACCCCTTCGCCCCCGAGATACCAGAAGTAGTCCGGCAGCAGGAACGCCAGGACGTAGGAAAGTGGCAGGCTGAGGATCAGGGTCATGATGGTCCGGAGCATCATGCCGGTAAGGCCTTCCTCAAGCTTTGCCTGGTGAACCGCAAGCGCGACCATGACAACCAGGTTCACAAGCCCGAAGGCAACGGCCGAAGGCAGGACATAGGTCCAGTACTCGGCCAGCATGGCGGGATCGCCGAAATAGCGGAAGAACACCGCCAGGTAAAGGGCGAGCACCAGAGCCAGAAAATCAAGCAGCCCCAGAATCAGGAATGGGACATGAAGGTAATGTCGAAACAGACGGACGTGCGCCACAGCATCTCCTTCCTTGCGCCGTCACAGAGCGGGACAGCTGGCAGCACACCCTGTGCCACCGGGCCTGAAGCCCTGCTCAACTGATCTCAGTCTACACTGGATTAAATCAATTTCAATTTGTAACGCTTCTGGTTTTGAGGTTTTTCTCACTGTCTCGTCAACCCAGTCACCATGAGGCACAATATCCGCTCTTCATCAACGAGGGACAGCAGCAACATGGCAACCGTTCAGGACGTTCGGATCGGGATCATCGGGCTTGGTTACGTGGGACTGCCTCTGGCAGTGGAATTCGGCAGGCAGTATCCGACCGCCGGTTTTGACATCGACAGCCAGCGAATTGGCCAGCTCCAGGATGGGTTCGATGACACACGTGAGGTGGAACCCGAGGAGCTGGCGGCCTCGGAGCAGCTCCGGTTCTCCTCTGAACTGGAAAGCATCCGTGACTGCAATGTCTACATCGTAACCGTCCCCACACCGATCGACGCCTTCAAAACCCCCGATTTCGGGCCTCTGAGGGCTGCTTCCCGATCTGTCGCAAAGGTTCTCAGCAAGGGGGACACCGTGATCTACGAGTCCACGGTCTACCCCGGCGCCACCGAGGAAATCTGCATTCCCATCCTGGAAGCCGAATCCGGCCTGACCTTCAACCAGGATTTCTTCGCCGGCTACAGCCCCGAACGGATCAACCCGGGCGACAAGGAACACCGGGTCACCAGCATTCTCAAGGTCACATCCGGCTCCACGCCCGAGACAGCGCGCTTTGTTGATGACCTGTACGCCTCGGTTATTACGGCGGGCACCCATCTGGCCAGTTCCATCCGCGTGGCCGAAGCCGCCAAGGTCATTGAGAATACCCAGCGTGATGTGAACATTGCCCTGGTCAATGAACTGTCCCTGATTTTTGAGCGCCTGGGAATCGATACCGAGGAGGTTCTCCAGGCCGCCGGGACCAAGTGGAACTTCCTGCCCTTCCGCCCCGGGCTGGTGGGTGGCCACTGCATCGGTGTGGACCCCTATTACCTGACCCACAAGGCCCAGGCTGTCGGATACCACCCGGAGATGATCCTCTCCGGCCGGCGTCTCAATGACCGTATGGGGGCCGAGGTGGCCGAACGCGTGATCAAGATGATGACCCGTAGCCGCATCCAGGTGGTGGATTCCAATGTCCTGATCATGGGGCTGACGTTCAAGGAGAACTGCCCCGACATCCGTAATACCCGCGCCATCGACCTGGTCCACGAATTCCAAGACTACCATGCCAACGTTGACGTGTGGGACCCCTGGGCGGACGCGGACGAAGTCCGGGAGGAATACGGCATCGAACTGGTTAAGAACCCTGCCGAGGGGCATTACGACGCCATGATCCTCGCGGTGGGTCATCGGGACTTTGTAGCGCTCGGTGCGGAGAAGCTGCGAGCCCTGGGTAAGCCTGCCGGCTCCATACTGTTTGATGTTAAGTACGCACTGCCCAAGGAATCCGTCGACGGTCGACTCTGAAGCGCATCACCGGGTTGTCAGAATTCTTTACACTTCGGCATTTTCCGGTTCCGCTCCGGAACCGGAACGCTTTGATAGCACAACTAATTAATGATTTGGGGCCAAATACTGCATAACTCCGGGTGGACGTAATGTCTGATACTCAACTGGAGGAGTACGACAATGAAATTCACCCAATCAGCTCTCGCAATCGCCTGTGGTCTTGCTCTTTCAGTAGCAGCCCATGGCAGCTATATCGGCCTTGAAGACGCCAACAACCCGGATACATTTCAGGTTGATGACGGAAGCAACACCTATGACAAAGGTAAGAATGATTACGTGAACCAGAGTGGTTCCCTGATTGATGCCGGCGACGTTGTCGAGCAGGGCCGCAAGGTGGTCTCCACCTCAGCTGACAAGTTCCGTCTGACCTTCACCTACCTGTTCAAGGAAGCCGGCTGGACGAACTCCTTCTGGTACCAGGGATCCAAGCTTTTCGAGACTGGCACCAACAGCTACGGAGATTCACAGTCCTTCATCTATGACGGTGGCCTCAATGCCCTTGATTTCGCGTTCCAGACCCGCAACTACAGCAACACGCTGGTTAACAGCCTGAACAACGCGGATAACGACAGTCTGGTAGCCTATGACTTCTTCACCTATCAGGGAGATGGTTTCATTCTGCTCGGTCTGGATGACACAGGTGCGGGCCCGGACGACAACCACGATGATATGATCATCAAGGTGACTGCTACCAAGGTCCCGGAACCCGGCACCCTCGCGCTGCTCGGACTCGGCCTGGCTGGCCTTGGGCTTGGCTACCGCCGCCGCTCATAGACTGACCTGTTTGGTCAACGGTGCCCTCAAGGGCACCGTTCTTTCCTGCCTCAACCTGCCCTGTGATGCTTCCCACAAAATTAAGTGTCGGTAACTTTTACAGATTGGGCCAGATGCCTTTTTGTGATTGCACTTTAATCGCTTAAAAACAGGTATGTACATGGATGGCACATCTATTGCTACCACCCTCGTGTGCATTAGAACGAATTACTCAATAGGAGGAGTAATGACAATGACGTTTACCAAGAAATCACTGGCACTGGCATGTGGCCTGGCACTCGCCGGAGGCGCCCAGGCTTCCTTTATTGGCACAGCAGACGACGATCTCAATTCCACGGGGTCGTTTGCTTTAAGCGATTCCGACAATGATTACGTTTCACCAACCGCAGAGCTGCAGGATGGTTCCGTCGTGGATCAGGGGCGGAAGGTGGTATCCACGTCCAACGATGACTTCGTGCTGACGTTCACCTACCTGTTTAAAGATGCGGGTTACAACAATTCGTTCTGGTTCGAAGGCAATGAGATCTTCAATACCGCTTCGAGCTCTGTTGGTGATCAGTTCTCAACGATCTATTCAGGCGGTACCGGCACATTGGACCTCTTTTTCCAATCCATTCACGCCTATACCGGGAGCAATATCGGGTCAATCACGAACGAGCAGAACGATTCGGGGCCGACTCTTAATTCCCACGGCAAGCCCTATAACTTCTTCAGCTACCAGGACGGCAATGGTGCCATCCTTCTGGGCTTGGATGATGGAGGTGGCAGCGAGGACGGGGGTACGGACGTCGGCCACTCTGACGACGACAACCACGATGACATGATCATCAAGGTAACCGCTTCCAAGGTCCCGGAGCCCGGCACCCTGGCCCTGTTCGGGCTTGGCTTGGCGGGTCTTGGCCTGAGCTATCGTCGCCGCTCTTGATACCTTTTCCGGTGACAAGAAATAAAAACGGCGCCCCGAGGGGCGCCGTTTTTTATGAATACCGGATTACCGTCAGTTCATTTAACACCCTTCAAACAGGTCCATGAACTCGTTCACCGGCGTCTTCTCCAGCGTCTTCTGGTCCTTGCACAGGCTGAAGATCTGTTCGGAGCGCTTCTGGGTAAAGCGGGTCGCCAGGTTGTTGCGGAACTTCTGCTCCAGCAGCGGAATACCGTCTTTCCGGCGGCGGCGGTGCCCGATCGGGTATTCCACGGCCACGTTCTCGGTGCTGGACCCGTCCTTGAAGAAGACCTGGATCGCGTTGGCGATGGAGCGCTTATCCTCTTCCAGGTACTCGCGGGTATAACGCTCGTCTTCCTGCACTTCCATCTTGCCCCGGATCTCGTCGATGATGGGGTTGTTGGCGTGGAAGTCGTCCTCGTAGTGCTCGGCCGTCAGGTTGCCGAAGATCAGCGGCACGGCGGTCATGTACTGCAGGCAGTGGTCCCGGTCCGCGGCATTGGCCAGGTTGCCTTGCTTGGAGATGATGCGGATCGCGGATTCGTGGGTGGTGATTACGATCCGGTCGATCTCATCCAGCCGGTCCTTAACCTGCGGATGCAGTGTGACGGCCGCTTCGGCAGCGGTCTGGGCGTGGAATTCGGCCGGGAAGGAGATCTTGAACAGGACGTTCTCCATCACGTAGCTGCCGAAATCCTGCGGCAGCTTGAACTGGCGCTCCCCTTCCGGTTTGACCTGCTGGTCGCGGTTGGTCTTGCTGAACAGCACGTCGTAGAAGCCCCACTGCGGCGCGCTCAGGGCGCCCGGAATGCCCATTTCACCACGCTTGGCGATATCGGCCAGCCGTACGGCGCGGGAGGTGGCATCACCGGCCGCCCAGGACTTGCGGGAGCCCGCGTTGGGGGCGTGGCGGTAGGTGCGCAGGGACTGGCCATCAACCCAGGCGTGGGAGAGCGCGGCCATGATTTCTTCGCGATTGCAGCCCATGAGCTTGGCGGTCACCGCTGTGGAGGCGACCTTCACCAGAACCACGTGGTCAAGGCCAACGCGGTTGAACGAGTTCTCCAGTGCCAGCACGCCCTGGATCTCGTGGGCCATGATCATGCCCTCGATCACGTCGCGCATGGTCAGCGGGTCCTTGCCTTCAGCAACACGCTTCTGTGAGAGGTGATCGGCGATGGCCAGGATGCCGCCAAGGTTGTCGGACGGGTGACCCCATTCGGCGGCGAGCCAGGTGTCGTTGTAGTCGAGCCAGCGGATGATGCAGCCGATGTCCCAGGCGGCCTTGACCGGGTCCAGGCGGAAGGGGGTTCCGGGCACGCGCGCGCCGTTGGGGACCTGGGTGCCTTCAACGATGGGGCCGAGGTGCTTGGTGCACTCGGGGAAACGCAGGGCCAGCAGACCGCAGCCGAGGGTGTCCATCAGGCAGTTACGGGCGGTGTCCAGGGCTTCCTTGCTCTTGATGTTGTAGTCGAGGACGTAGTCCGCGATTTTCTGGATGATCTCGTCGTAGTCCGGGCGGACGTTGGATTCTACGTTGGCGCTCATAGTGATTCCTTTATGGAGGTCCTGATAAAACCAGATTGCTGATTCATTGCAGGAAGCGCTCGGGGACCTCTCCCCGGGAACCGCTATGAATCCATCCCTGGACGCTACGCGGTCGCCATCCATGGCGACCGAGTTTCCCGGTGAGAGGTCCCCGACCACTTCCCTCGGAAGTGGACGTAAGGTCCAGCGTTTTTACCGCTCGTCGATCGGCAGCCACTCCTGGTGCTCAGGGCCGGTGTAGTCGGCGCTCGGGCGGATGATGCGGTTGTTGGCGCGCTGCTCCTTCACGTGGGCCGTCCAGCCTGAAACACGCGACATCAGGAAGATGGGCGTGAACAGCTTGGTCGGGATGTTCATGAAGAAGTACGCGGAGGCGTGGAAGAAGTCCGCATTCGGGAACAGCTTCTTCTCGCGCCACATGACCTCTTCGCACCGCTCGGAGATGTCGTAGAGGCTGGTGTCGCCGTAATCCTCGGCCAGTGCGTGGGACCATTTCTTGATGATGGCGTTACGCGGGTCGGCATCGCGGTACACGGCATGACCAAAGCCCATGATCTTGTCCTTGCGCTCCAGCATCCCGAGGAGTTTCTCCTCGGCGTCATCCGGGTCGTTGAAGCCTTCGATCATTTCCATAGCAGCTTCATTGGCACCGCCGTGGAGCGGGCCGCGCAGGCTGCCGATGGCGCCGGTGACGCAGGAGTGAATGTCCGAAAGCGTGGAGGCGCATACCCTGGCGGTGAAGGTGGATGCGTTGAACTCGTGCTCGGCGTAGAGGATGAGCGAGACGTTCATCACATCGGCGTGCAGCTGGCTGGGCTTACGCCCGTGTAGCATGTGCAGGAAGTGGGAGCCGATGGTGTCGTCGTCCAGGTCGGTGTCGATGCGCACGCCGTCGTGGCTGTAGCGGTACCAGTAACAGATGACGGCGGGGAGTGCCGCGAGCATGCGGTCGATGTGGTCATCCTGCTCGTCAAAGCTCTGTTCGGTCTCGAGGTTGCCCAGCATGGAGCAGCCGGTGCGCATCACATCCATGGGGTGAGCGTCCGCCGGAATCCGCTCCAGCACCTCTTTAAGGGCATCCGGCAGGTGACGCTTGCCCGCCAGGCGCTTTCTGTAGGCTTCAAGTTCCCGCTGGTTGGGCAGATGACCGTGGATCAGCAGGTGCGCCACTTCCTCGAACTGGGCATTGTTGGCCAGATCAGTGATGTCGTAGCCGCGGTACGTAAGGCCAGTACCGGTCTTGCCGACGGTGCAGAGTGCGGTCTCCCCTGCTACCTGGCCACGCAGGCCAGCGCCACCTTGTGGTTTATCGCTCATGGTTCTTTCCTCTCACCTGTCATGCTTTTTGTTGCTGCTAGTTTTTCTGCGCAAAAAGTTCGTCGAGCTTGGCCTCGAATTCGTGATAGTCGAGGAAGTCATAGAGCTCGTCACGGGTCTGCATCTGGTCCACAACGGCCTTCTGGTCGCCGTCGTTGAGAATGTGCTGGTACACGTTGAGCGCGGCCTGGTTCATGGCCCGGAAGGCGCTGAGCGGGTACAGCACCATGCCTACGCCCACATCCGCCAGTTCCTGCCGATTGAACAGCGGCGTCTTGCCGAACTCGGTGATGTTGGCCAGAACAGGCACATCCAGCTCCTCGACAAAGGCCCGGTAGTCCTCAAGATCCGCCACCGCTTCCGCGAAGATGGCATCCGCTCCGGCCTCCACGCAGGCCTGGGCGCGGTCAATCGCGGCATCGCGACCTTCCTGGGCGAACGCGTCAGTACGGGCGATGATGAAGAAATCCGGATCCTGCCGGGCATCGGCCGCAGCCTTTACCCGGTCAACCATCTCGTCCTTTGAGACGATCTCCTTGTTCGGCCGGTGACCGCAGCGCTTCTGGGCCACCTGATCCTCAATGTGCACAGCGGCCACCCCGGCGCGCTCCATCTCGCGGATGGTGCGGGCGATGTTGAGTGCCCCGCCCCAGCCCGTGTCGATATCCACAAGCAGCGGGATGTTCGATGCGGCCGTGATGCGGCGTGCATCCTCGACCACGTCGTTCATGGTGGTCATGCCCAGATCCGGCAGGCCGAAGGAGGCGTTGGCGACGCCACCGCCGGAAAGATAGATGGCCCTGTGGCCGCTCTTCTCGGCCATGATGGCGGTGTAGGCATTGATGGTGCCGACGATCTGCAGCGGCTGGTCGGTCAGCGCATCGCGGAAACGCTTACCGGGGGAACGGGAATCTGTCATGAGAGCACCTGTCGTGTCGGATCTCTGTAAATGGGGCTGTCAGCACGGAATACTCGTGACTCAGCGCACAACTGTCAATCACCCTGCGTTGCCGATCAGCCTTGGCTCAATTTCCAGCGCCACGCCAAAACGCGCCCGCACGTCCTCCCGGATGCGCTCGGCCAGCGCCAGCAGTTCCGCCCCGGACCCATTGCCATGATGGATCAGGACCAGAGCCTGTTTCGAATGCACCCCGACGTGCGCCTCCCGGTGCCCTTTCCAGCCGCACTGCTCAATCAGCCATCCGGCCGCCAGTTTGACCCCGGCGGGATCCGGATGGGCCACCAGTTCCGGAAACCGCTGCTTCAACGCATCACCTGTGGCCTGATCCACCACCGGGTTCTTGAAGAAACTGCCGGCATTGGGCAGTACAGCAGGATCCGGTAGTTTCGCCAGGCGGATGCGACTGACAAGGTCGGCGATGGCCTCCGGCGTCAGCTCCTGCTGCGGGTCGTCATAATCCGCAACTTCCCGCGCAAGCTCGCCGTAATCCAACCGGAACGCCGCCGAGCGCGACAGGCGCACCCGTACGCGCACAATGATGAAGCGCTCGGGGTCCCGCTTGAACAGGCTGTCCCGGTAGCCGAACTCGCACGCTTCCGGTCCCAGGGTCCGGAAGCGCCCTTCCCGCCGGTCCCAGGCGTCGAGGCTTTCGAACACATCGCTCAGTTCCCGGCCATAGGCCCCGATGTTCTGGATGGGCGCCGCTCCCACGGTTCCCGGTATCAGGGCCAGGTTCTCAAGCCCACGATACCCTATGGCGGCGGCGTAACGGACCACCGAATCCCAGTTCTCACCGGCCCCCAGACTCAGGATGGCCTGGTCATCATCAAGAACCTGCCACTGGCGTTCATGGATGGCCATGCCGAGCACCACGCCATTGATATCCGAGCGCAGCACCACGTTGCTGCCGCCGCCCAGGACCTGAACCGGCAGCCTCTGGGCGTCCGCCCACTCCAGCAGCTCCGGAAGAACCTCCGGGTCCACGATGTGGGCGAACCACTGGGCGTGACCCGGCAGCCGCAGGGTATTGCATGGCTGAAGGTCGACCCCCTGTTCAAGAACCCCCTGGTTCATAGGCCATGCCGCGTACGCAACTCGGCAAGCAGACCCTCGCCCGCATCCGTGATCAGGTCCAGAACCCGCGCAAAGCCGGATTCCCCACCATAGTAAGGATCGGGGACCTCCTGGGTGTCCGCATGGCGGGCGTAGCTGAGAAACAGCTCCACCGACGCATCCGCATTGGGCGGCGCCATGGCACGCAGATCCCCGTGGTTGGCAAGGTCCATCGCCAGGATGTGGTCAAAGGTGTAGAAATCCTCCAGCGAGACCTGGCGTGCCCGCTGGTCCGTCAGGTCAATGCCGCGCTGGCGGGCGGCGTCGGTGGCCCGGGGATCCGGGGATTTACCCACATGCCAGTGTCCTGTGCCTGCGGAATCGATCCGGATACGGTCCTGCAGCCCGGCCTCCTGCAGCTGCTTTGCAAACACGCCCTGGGCCGTGGGTGAGCGGCAGATATTGCCGAGGCACACAAACAGAATGGAAACCGGTTGTGTCATAGTGCGTCACTCCTGATGGGGTGATGGGCCGGCAAGGCGTGCACGGACCCGTTCCAGGTCCGCTTCGGTATCCACCCCTGCCGGCGGGGTCTGTTCAGCAATGCCCACCTGGATCCGCGCGCCGTGCCAGAGCGCCCGCAGCTGCTCCAGGGATTCCGCGCGTTCCAGCGGCGCCGGCTGCCAGCCCACGAACTGGTGCAGCAGGCTGACCCGGTAGGCATAGAGGCCGATGTGGCGGTACCAGCCGGCTGTCTCCGGCACCCGTTCCATGCGGCGCTGGTCCTCGAAGGTCTCCCGGTCCCAGGGAATGGGCGCTCGGGAGAAATAGAGCGCCCGCCCGGCTTCATCCATGACCACTTTCACGGCATTGGGATTGAAGAGTTCCTTCGGGTCCCTGATGGGCTCACAGAGGGTGGCGATAGCGGCATCCGGGGCGCCCTCGAGCAGCCCGGCCACCTGGTTGATCAGCCCGGCGGGCAGCAGCGGCTCATCCCCCTGGACATTGACGACGATCGCATCGTCCTCCAGTCCCAGTGTGGTGGCCACCTCCTGCAGGCGATCCGTGCCCGAGGGATGATCATTCCGGGTCATGACGGCCTCGCCACCAAAGCCCCGGACCGCCTCACCAATGCGCTCGGAGTCGGTAGCAATGATCACCCTGCCCGCTCCGCTTTCCGCGGCCCGGTCCCAGACGTGCTGGATCATGGGCCGGCCACCGATGTCCGCCAGGGGCTTGCCCGGCAGGCGGCTGGAGGCGTAACGGGCGGGGATGACGACAGTGAAGGCCATGGGGGATCCGCTCAGCGTACCGGCGTAAGCCGTTCGTCAGTGGTCAGGGTGCGGGCTTCCTCGGGCAGCATTACGGGGATGCCCTCACGGATGGGGAACGCCATGGCATCATTGCGGCAGATGAGTTCCTGCGCCTCGGCGTCGTAGATGAGCTTGCCGTGGCACACAGGGCAGGCAAGAAGTGCGATCTGGCGTTTATCCATGGGTTCTGTCCTTCCCCGGCTGTTCAAGCTGTTGATCCAGTTCGGCCACCAGTGCGGCGTCCGGCCTGGCGATCACGTCCAGGACCCAGACATCGTCACCGGCGATTGCGCGGCATTTTACGCCATCCTTGGCGGTCATCACGACCGGTCCATGTGGAAAGTCCAGGTCATCCGCGCGGAAACGATGGTGGTCGTCGAACGGATGGGGAATGACCCGGGCACCGAGGCCGTTAAGCGTATCAAAGAAACGCGCGGGGTTCCCTATCCCGGCGACCGCGTTCACGACGCGCCCGCTGAGCCATTCCAGGTCCCGGGTCTCACCGCTGTTCAGGTTGCGCAGCACTGTTGGCACCAGGGTCACTGCGTAGCACTGCTTAGCGCCCGGCAACCCGCCCCGGAACGTAGCGTGCTCCGGTTGGCCCGTGGTCAGGCAGAAATCCACCGACCGTACCCGTTCCAGCGGTTCACGCAGCGGGCCCACCGGCATCAGTGCCCCGTTGCCGATACCCCGGGCGCCATCGAAAATGCAGAACTCCAGGGTCCTCGCCAGGGCGTAGTGCTGCAGGCCGTCATCACAGACCAGCACATCCCCCAGCTTTTCATGTTCCGCATACGCTGCGGAGCGGGCGCGTCTGGGATCCACGAGAACCAGGACACCGGTCTGCTGTGCCAGCATCACCGGCTCATCACCACAGGCCGCGGGGTCCGAGTCGGGGCCCACGGCACAGGGATAGTGATCCGGCCTGGCGCCATAGCCCCGGCTGAGGATGACCGGGCGCCACCCCTGCGCTTTCAGATGGCTTACCAGCCAGGCCGTGAAGGGGGATTTGCCGGTACCGCCAACCGTGATGTTGCCGACAACCAGTACCGGTAACGGGGAATGATGGACAGGGCGCCGCCCATTCCGGTAAGCCCTGCGGCGCCGGTTCACCAGCCAGCCGTAAAGCCACGCCAGCGGTGCAAGCCATCCCAGGGGGCGTCTATCCGTATACCAGAGGCGTTCCAGCGTATCCCCCATAGTCCGCGGCCCTGTGCTCAGGCGTCGTCTGAGAACTGGAGGCGGTGCAGCGCCGCGTAGGCCCCGTCATGCTCAATCAGCTCGCGGTGGCTGCCGATCTCCACTAGACGCCCACCGTCCATGACCGCGATCCGATCCGCGGATTCGATGGTCGAAAGACGATGGGCAATCACCAGCGTGGTCCGCCCGGCCATGACCTCTTCCAGCGCCTCCTGGATATGACGCTCGGACTCGGTATCCAGCGCGGAGGTGGCCTCGTCCAGGATCAGGATCGGGGCATCCTTGATCAGGGCCCGGGCGATCGCCAGGCGCTGGCGCTGACCACCGGACAGCAGGACACCATTATCCCCGACCATGGTGTCAAAACCCTGGGGCAGATCCTCGATGAACGACAGCGCATGGGCCTTGCGTGCCGCCTCCCGCACGACATCCCGGCTGGCGCCGCTCATCTCACCATAGGCAATGTTATTGGCCACGGTATCGTTGAACAGGACCACGCTCTGGGTCACCAGCGCGATCTGGCGCCGCAGTGCTTCGAGTTTGAAGTCCCTTACGGAGACATCGTCGATCCGGATATCCCCATCCGTCAGCTCGTAGAACCGCGGGATCAGGCTCACCAGGGTGGACTTGCCGCTGCCCGAGCGGCCCACCAGCGCCAGGGTCTCCCCCGCCG
Source organism: Halovibrio salipaludis (assembly GCF_002286965.1). Taxonomy (GTDB): domain Bacteria; phylum Pseudomonadota; class Gammaproteobacteria; order Pseudomonadales; family Oleiphilaceae; genus Halospina; species Halospina salipaludis. Next base: position 420,625 of record NZ_NSKD01000002.1, read on the forward strand.
CCACGTTCAGGTTGATCCCCTTGAGCACGTATTCGTACTGCTCCTGGTAATGGAACCACAGATCCTGGAAATCGATGCGGCCATCCACGCGGCCCGGATCCCGGGTCCCGGTGTCCTCTTCCTCGGGGTAGTCGATGCTTTCGAAAATACTCTGGGACGCCGCGATCCCCTTCTGGATCTTGGCGTGGACCGACGTCAGCTGGCGCACCGGCTTGGCCATGGTGGAGGCGGCGGTAATGAAGGCAACGAACTGGCCGGTGGTCATGGTGTCCTGAAATTCCGGCGACAGCGCCACCCAGATCAGGGCACCGATCGCCAGTGACACCAGCACCTGGACCACGGGCGTACTGATGGCCTGGGTTTTGGCCATCTTCAGGCTCTGGCGCAGGTTATCCCAGCTGACCTTGCGGAAGCGGCTGGACTCCCTCTCCGCGCCGCCGAAGGTGCGCACCACCCGGTAACCGGTGATCGCTTCCGAAGAAACATGGGTCACGTCCCCCATGGAATACTGGATCCGGCGGCTGATGGTCCGGAAACGCCGGCTCACATAGCTGATGATCCAACCGATCAACGGCCCCACCGCCAGGAACAGCAGCGTCAGTTTCCAGTTGGTGTAGAACATGAACCCGAGCAGGCCCACGACGGTCAGCCCCTCGCGCAGGATGATGGTCACGGCCTCGGTGGCGGCGTCCGTCACCTGCTCAATGTTGAAGGTGATCTTGGAGACCAGGTGCCCGGAGGATGTCTGGTCATAGAACCGTGAGGGGACCCGCATAAGGTGGTCGAACACCTGCACGCGCATCACATTGACGATGTTCCGCCCGACATAGTTCATGTAGTACTTGCTGAGGAAGAAACCAACGCCCCGGATCGTGAACACACCGATGATCAGCAGCGGCAGGAAGCGCCGGTTCTCCGGCGTCGGGTTCTGCAGCGCCTCGATCACGAACTCCATGGACCAGGCCATGGCCGTGGAGGCGCCGGCGTAAATGGCATTCCCCAGGGTCGCGACGGCAAACGCCACCCAGAACGGAATCGCGTACCGCAGGAGTCGTTTATAGACCTGCCAGTTGGTCAGGTCTGAGATTTCGGAGTCATTCGCCATTGGCGTCGGGGCTGTTCTGGGTGCTGATGCTCAGGCCGGTGAACCCGAGACTGCCGGCCACGTCCATGGCGCGTACGACCAGCTCGTGGCGGGCATCGGCATCGGCGGTGATGATGAACGGAAGCTCGGTATTACCGTCGGCCACACTCTGGATGCGTTCATTCAGAGCCTGGCGTTCAACGCCCTCAAGGCGTTCGCCGTTGATGGAGTAGACACCATCGGCACTGATCTCCACTTCAATGCGCTTGTTTTCCTGCTCCGCCTCGGTTCCCTCGGCCTCGGGCAGGTCGATCTGGAGCTCAGTCTCACGCGTGAAGGTGGTTGAGACCATGAAGAAGATCAGCAGCAGGAACACCACGTCGATCAGTGGCGTGAGGTTAACCGAAACCTCCTGTTGCGACTGACGCCGGAACTTCACTGCTCACCGCCCTCGTCGACAATGATGTCACGGTCACCGTGCACCACCTCCACCAGCTTGATCGCCTCCTGTTCCATGTTGACGACCATCTCGTCCACGCGGCGGATGAAGAAACGGTGGAAGATCAGCGCCGGGATGGCCACGGTCAGACCCGCCGCCGTGGTGATCAGGGCCTCGGAAATGCCGCCGGCCAGAACGCCGGGGTCGCCCACGCCGGCCAGCTGGATCTGGGAGAACACCTTGATCATACCGATGACCGTACCCAGTAGACCCAGCAGGGGCGTGATGACCGCGATCGTCCCCAGCGGGTTGAGGAAGCGCTCAAGCTCGTGCACCACCTGGGAGGCCTCGTGCTCGATGCTCTCCTTCATGATGTCGCGGCCATGCTTGGCGTTGCTCAGCCCGGCCGCCATGATCCGGCCGATGGGCGAGGATTCCTGGATCGCCTTGAGCCGGCGCGAGTTCAGTTCCTTTTTCTTGATCAGCCGCCAGAGCTCATTGGTGGTCGCCGCCGGCGCCACACGGCTGATCCGAAGCGCATAGAACCGCTCAATGATGATGGCCAGCGCCAGGATGGAACAGATCAGCAGCGGAATCATGATGAATCCGCCGGGCCTCAGAAGCTCGAGCACACGCCTTCTCCATGCTGTTGAACAAGCGCCGACACTTTAGCACAGGCGCACCTTCTGGCCACAATCCCGCGCGGGTTCCACGCGCCACCCGCCCTCTTCCGGCAGCAATCCCAGTTCCCCGGTGCGCGGTGTGAACAGCACCCGCGTCGCCGCCTTCCCATATCGCTCAAGGGCCGGCGCCCCGGCCTCTCCCTGATACCAATCGGGCGGTGCCAGCACCGAAACCGACGGCGACAGCGCCTCGATGAAGCCAAGCTGTGAGGACCGCCCCGTGCCACCCCTGGGTGCCACCAGCAGGTCAACCTCTTGGGCCCTGCTGAGTCCCCCAAGAATACGCCTTTCCCCACGACGGTCCACCGGCCCGGCAAGCAACGCCGTGCGTTCTCCGCTGCGCAGCAGCAGGCTGCACTGTCCACCCGCAGCCAACCCACTCAGGGTGACACGCCCCCTGCCCGTGTGTTGCTCCAGCGTGCATTCGGGCGCCTCAATAACACGCCGGACATCCGGGAGCCTCGGGGAGGCCCAGTGGCGCTGCGGATCCATGCCCGGATCCCCCAGAACCAGTTGATCGATCACGCTGACTCCCAGAGTATCCAGCCAGGCGCCAATGCGGTCACGGGTCATCGCCCGGGTCCGCGAACCGGGCTCACGCCCATCAAACAGCACCGTGCGCGACCCATCCCGGATCAGGACCACCGGACCGCCCACGCCATCCGCAACCCTAAGCTCATGATGAGCGTACCCGGAGGCTGCCGGCTCCGAATGCTCAGCTAGGGGAACCAGGCCCAGAACAGCGACCGCCAGCAGGCGGTAGGGCCAGCCCACCGGCAACATCGAACACAGGACAATACCGGCACCTACCAATGCGGTGCCGGAAGCGGGCACGGGCAGTTCGAAGGCCCACTGCTGGGCCCAGCCCAGGAATGACCACAGCACGGTGACCGCCATATCCACCCCCGGAACGACCCAGCTGGCAGACGCCGGATGGAGCAGCAACAAGGGGGCGGCGACCAGAATCACCGGCATCACCACCACGGAAAGCCAGGGAATGGCAGCCAGGTTCACGGCAAAGGCAATGCCGGACGGCGCCATTCCGTGCCACAGCAGGAGCGGTGCGAGCCCGGCCACCACGGCGAACTGGGCAAGCACCAGTCCCCTCATGGCGCCAGGTGACCGGAAGCGGGCGCCCAGGCCCAGTATGAGGCAGGCCACGGCGCCGAAGGACAGCCAGAAACCCGGTCCCCACAGGGCCCGCGGCTCCAGCATCACCACCACCATCAGCGCCATCAGCCAGCCGTCCCAGAGCCGCCACTGGCGCCCGGAAGCCAGCATCCAGCCCGCCACTGCCACCATCACCAACGCGCGCTGGGTCGGCACCGTCAGTCCGGCGAGCAGCGCGTAGCCGGTCGTCACCAACCCCACGAGCGCAAACGCAGCGAACCGCCCTGCGGCAGGTCGTCGATGATTCATCCGGGTGATGGGCACCCCCAGACCCGCGCCAGCAATGGCGGCCACCAGCCCCACGTGCAGGCCGGAAATGGCCACCAGGTGTTGGGTCCCCGTGGCATCGAGGCGGGCCCAGTGCTCTTCCCTGAGGCCCGCGCGGCTGCCGAAGAGCAGTGCCTCCACCAACTCCGGGTTACGCAGGCGCTCCCCGTGACGATTGAGGCGGTGGATCAGCGCAATGCGGGCTGAATGGTAGTGGCAGGCGAGGTCACAGAATTCCGGGGCCGGTTCCATGCTGCGGACCCTGGCAACGGCGCCAATGCGCTCGCGCCAGAGCCACTGTTCAAATCCGCCACCACCGGCGTTGAGCGGGGCGCGCGGCGGATCCAGGCGAGCCTCAAGCACCACGCCGCCACTGATCCGATGGCGGGAATCCTCACCGTCCAGCGTGGCTCTGATCCGGGCAGGCAGCTGTCTATCTCCACCGTCGGTACAGACCACAAAAGCCAGGTTACCGCCGCTGGTAGGGCGGGCCGGTTCACAGACATAGCCCTTAACGGTAACCGGCTCCGTCCATGCCTTTAGCTCGGCGGGTGGCTGTACCCCCGGCCATTCCAGTAGGATAAGCACCACTGTCAGCGCCAGCATCCCTGCGCGCATAACACCCTTCCCTGTCATACCGTGTTTTCGTTCGGATGAGGTGAGCTTCACTCATGGACAGACGTTTCTTCAAGCGCCTCATCCCTCACCCGGATCAGCTCCGCCGGTTCCGTGCCCTGAAGCTGCTCGGCAACGTCCTGCACGAACCCAACCTGTGGCACATCAACCGCCACTCGGTGTCCAGGGCCATCCTGCTCGGCGTGTTCTGGTGCATGGTGCCCATGCCGTTCCAGAGTCTGCCGGCCGCCATGACGGCCATCTGGTTCAATGCCAACCTGCCACTGACCCTGATTACCCTCTGGATCAGCAACCCACTGACCATGGGGCCACTGCTCTACGCCGGTTACGCCGTCGGTGTGCTGGTGCTCGGGCGACCCGGGGAGGCCGAGCAGTTCCAGCTCAGCTGGGAGTGGATCAGCAGCCGCCTGATCGAGGTGGGTGTGCCGCTGTACATCGGGTCCCTGATCCTGGGCGTGGTCTTTTCCCTGAGCGCCTATTTTGCCATCCAGCAGTTATGGCGGCGGCGCGTGCGCCAGCGCTGGCATCAGCGCCAGCACGAACGCCGCCTCAGGAATGGGCCTCACTGAGCCCGCCATGATCCAGGCGTAAAACGCGCCCCATCCCCTGCGCCAACTCCAGGTCATGGGTGACCACCACGAAGGCGGAATCAAGCTGCTCGTTGAGCTCACGCATCAGCCCCTGGATCCGTTCGCCGGTATCGTCATCCAGATTGCCCGTGGGCTCGTCCATCAGGACACAGCGCGGGTCGTTGACCAGCGCCCTGGCGATCGCAACCCGCTGGCGCTCGCCACCGGAAAGTTCCGAGGGCTTGTGCTTCAGGCGTTCACCCAGGCCGACCCCCTCCAGCAGATCCCGGGCCTTCGCCCTCGCCTGGCGGGGACTGTAACGCCCCAGCGCCGCCGGAAGCGCCACGTTGTCCAGCGCACTGAACTCCGCCAGCAGGTGATGGAACTGGTAGACGAACCCCAGGGTGCGGTTGCGGAAGCGGCAGCGTTCACGCTCGCGCATGCCATGGATGTCCTCGCCGTCGATCCAGACCGCCCCCTCGCTGGGCCGATCGAGCCCACCCAGCATGTTGAGTAGCGTGGTCTTGCCGGAGCCGGAACTGCCCACAATGGCCAGGGTCTCGCCGGGAGCAACGCTCAGGTTCACGTCCGAGAACACGCGCAGGGTGTCGCGCCCTTCGCGGTAGGTCTTGGCCAGGTCACGGCACTGGATGATCGGTGTCTCACTCATATCGCAGGGCCTCCGCTGGCTGGACCCGGGAAGCGCGCCACGCCGGGTAGATGGTTGCAAGCAGGCTCATGGCCAGGCCCGCGCCGCCCACAATGAGCACATCATTGAGCTGGAGCTCAGACGGCAGGTAGCTGATGAAGTACACATCGGCGCTGAGGAATTGCATGCTCAGAACGCTCTCGATCCACTCGATGACGCTGCTGATGTTCAACGCGAGCAGCACACCCAGGCCGGTGCCGATGAGGGTGCCGCCCACGCCGATCACACCCCCCTGGATGATGAACACCGCCATGATGCCGGCCGGTGTCATGCCCATGGTCCGGAGAATGGCAATATCCGCCTTCTTGTCCGTCACCACCATGACCAGCGCCGACACAATATTGAAGGCGGCCACCGCCACGATGAACATCAGCAGCAGGCCGATCATGGTCTTCTCCATCTGGATCGCCTGGAACAGATTGCCGTGCGTCTGGGTCCAGTTCATGGTCCGGTAGCCGCCCGGCAGCGACTGCGCGATCTGATTGGCCACACGCGGAGCCTGGAAAAGCTCCTCCACCTGGATCCGCACGCCCTGGGCCTTGTCCCCGAGGCGGAGCAGTTTGCCGGCATCCTTGTAGTGGACCAGCGTGTAGCTGCTGTCGAGCTCCGCCCCGACGCTGAAGGTGCCCACCAGGGTGAACCGCTTCATCCGGGGCAGCACACCCGCCGGGGAGACGGACGCCTCCGGCAGCACCACGGTCACCCTGTCCCCCATGCGGATCCCCAGGCGCCGCGCCAGCGCCTCGCCCAGGATGATGCCGAACTCGCCCGCCTGCAGGTCCGACAGACTGCCGTTGTTCATGTGTTTCTGGATGATCGAGACATCGGGTTCGTGCTCAGGGTCAACGCCGTTGATCAGTGCTCCCTGCACCTCGCCCCGGCCCGTGAGCATGCCTTCAGCCCGTGAAAAGGGCGCCACGCCCGTCACCATGGGATTGGATTCGGCGACCCGGGCCACATCGCGCCAGTCCTCCATGCCCTCAGGGCTCTCGACCACCGCGTGCGGCACCATGCCGAGAATGCGTTCCCGCAGTTCCCGGTCAAAGCCGTTCATCACCGACAGCACGGTGATCAGCACCATGACCCCGAGGATCAGGCCCAGCATTGAGACCAGGGAGATGAAGGAAATGAAGTGGTTGCGTCGTTTGGCGGCGGTGTAGCGCAGGCCGATGAATACGGAAAGGGGTCTGAACATAGATGGTTACCGGAATCCTTGGGCAGGTCGGCCGCGCCTGCACTGTCATGAATCACTGTTACACTCAGAAGGATCGGGTCCAGGAGGAAGTCATGCCATCAGAACACGATCCCGAGCGTCGCCAGTTCTACCGGATCGAGGACCGCGTGGGCCTCGAATGCCGTCAACTCCAGGGGGAGCCAACCGGTCCCCCGGAAACCCTCTTCGAGGGCGGTGAAACGCTCCCGCTGGCGGAGGAGCTGCGCCGGCATGATGCAGAGATCCGGCATCAGCTCGGGCTGCTTTCGGAAAGCGACCGGGTCCTCTCCCAGCTGGCCCGTGCTCTCAACGAGAAGCTCGACACGGTGGCGCGGATTATGACCTTTCAGCAGAATCCCTTGCAAGACAGTGAGTGGGTTCATGTCACCCTCAGCGAGGGAGGCCTCTCCTTCATAACCGCGGACTCCACTCCCGAACTCGATTCACTGATGGCCGTGCGCCTGACCCTGATGCCCGAACTCAGCCAGGTTGCCGCCTATGCCCGCGTGGTGTCCGTGGATGCAACGGACAATGGCAACCGCCTGCACCTGCAGTTCCACAACATGGAGGATGCCGAGCGCCAACAGATCGCCCGGCATGTGCTCCGGCTGCAGGCCCGGGAGCGCCAGCAGGCGCGACAGCGCCGGGAGCAGCGCGGCGACACCCCCTGACTCGACGCAGCCAGCTCGTGCGCTATAGTTAGGGAAACACTCATGGATCACCGAGTCTGACCGGAACCACAATCATGCGAACACTGACTCCCCGGACACTCTGTTGCCGGATCGCCACGCTCACACTGCTGCCGCTGGCGGCCTCCATGGCTTCCGCCCAGCAGATGGCCAACCCCGAATCCGACGCGGCCAGTGCCCGCGCCCAGCAGCAACAGCAGGCGGAACGCACGACACGGCCCCTCAGCCTTAAGATCCAGCAGGAAGGCAATGTCCGGACCCCGCGCCGGGGTGAAAGCATGGGCTCCGTCCAGGACCGCTTCGGCGATCCCGAGGCGCGCCAGGGCCCCGTGGGTGAGCCGCCCATCACGCGCTGGCAGTACCCGCGCTTTGTTGTGGTCTTCGAGGGCGAGTGGGTCATCGATACCGTCGTGGAGCCTGACAGCTCGGACTGAACCCGGTATTGTTACGCGCCCAGAATCGACACCGGAGGTCCCCGGAGCCGTGAGCCGTTTCCGTCTTGCCGCTGAATGGGCGCCGCAGGGCTCTGTCCTGATGGCATGGCCCCAGCCCGATTCCGACTGGGCCGCGCTGGCCAATCACGCCGAGCCCACCTTCACCGCCATAGCCCGGGCGATACTGGCCGAACAGGACCTGACCCTTTGCGTCAGCAGTGAGCGCCAGGCCGTTGATCTTCAACAACGTCTTGTTTGCGCAACGGACCAGGGCCGGCTGCATACAGTGGTCGTCGCCACCAACGACACCTGGGCCCGCGACTTCGGCCCCCTGGCGCTCAGCGATGGCGCTGAGTGGCGGCTGCTGGACGCCACCTTCAATGGCTGGGGCAACAAGTTCCCCGCTGATCGGGATAACGCGGCCAACCACGCCCTGCACGCCCAGGGCGCACTCGGCAGCCTGCCCCTGGAAAGCGACCCCCTGGTGGTGGAAGGCGGCGCCCTTGAGACCGACGGCGAGGGCACGCTGCTCGTCAACCGCCCCTGCGTTCTCAATCCCAACCGTGGCAACCCTGAACCGGCCGCTGAGCGGATGACCCAATGGCTCCATGAACGGCTGGGCGCGGAACGCATCCTGTGGCTGGATAACGGCCACCTGGACGGCGACGATACCGATGGCCACATTGACACACTGGCCCGCTTCGCCGGGCCGGAACATATTGTCTACCAGGCCTGCGATAACCCCCGGGACAGCCACTACGCGGAACTCCAGGCAATGGCGCGGGAACTGGCGGCGCATACCGATGGCAACGGCCAGCCTTACCGCCTGACGGCCCTGCCCTGGCCGGATCCCGTCCACGACGACGAGGGCAACCGGCTGCCGGCGACCTACGCGAACTTCCTGATTACCAGCCATTCCGTGCTCGTGCCATGCTACGACGTCGCCCAGGATGACGAGGCCTGCCGAGTGATTGCAGGCTGTTTCCCGCAGCGCCGGGTCCAGGGCATCCAGTGCCGGCCTCTCATCCACCAGGGCGGAAGCCTTCACTGCCTGACCATGCAGCTGCCACCAGGAGCCGTGCCCGATGGCTGATCAACACGCCTTCATCGCCGCCGCCATACAGCAGAGCTGCGGCGCGGACCGCGAAGCCAACCTGGCCCATTCCGCAGGCCTGATCGAAAGCGCCGCCGACCAGGGCGCCCAGCTGGTGGTGCTGCAGGAACTCCACACCGGCCCCTACTTCTGCCAGGAAGAGGCCACCGACGTCTTCGACCGGGCCGAATCCATTCCCGGCCCCACCACCCGTTTTCTGGGCGAACTGGCCGCGGAGCTGGGTGTGGTCATCGTCGGCTCCGTCTTCGAGAAGCGCATGGCGGGGGTTCACCACAATACGGCGGTGGTGCTGGACAGCGACGGCAGCCTGGCCGGCTGCTACCGCAAGATGCACATCCCGGACGACCCCGGATTCTACGAGAAATTCTATTTCACCCCGGGTGACGCTTCCGCGGATGCTTTCCGGCCCATCCAGACCTCACTGGGGCGGCTCGGCGTTCTGGTGTGCTGGGATCAGTGGTACCCCGAGGCCGCCCGGCTCATGGCCCTGGCCGGCGCCGAGGTGCTCATCTACCCCACTGCCATCGGATGGGACCCGGAGGACGACACCGACGAACAGGCGCGCCAGCTGGATGCCTGGATCACCGTCCAGCGCGGTCACGCCATTGCCAACAACCTCCCTGTCATCGCGCCCAATCGGCACGGTTTCGAGGAGGCGCCGGACGGCTCCGGCCACGGCATCCAGTTCTGGGGCAACAGCTTCATCTGCGGCGGCCAGGGGGAACTCCTGGCCCGCAGCAGTGTCGAGGGTGATGACATCCTGCTGGCCACCATCGACCCTGATCGGACCGATGCCCTGCGGCGTATCTGGCCCTACCTGCGGGATCGCCGCGTGGACGCCTACGATCACCTGACCCGACGCGTGAGGGACTGATGAAGAATGCCGACCTGCTCCAGCAGACCACTGATCAGCTCAACCGGGTCCTGTTGGGCAAGCGCGAGCAGGTCCGCCTGGCGCTGTGCTGTGTGCTCGCCGGGGGGCACCTGCTGATCGAGGACATTCCGGGCATGGGCAAGACCACCCTGTCCCACGCGCTCTCCGGTACCCTGGGGCTCAGCTACAACCGGATCCAGTTCACCAGCGACCTGATGCCCGCCGACCTCCTCGGGTTTTCCATGTACGACAAGGAGGCGGGAGACCTGATCTTCCACCCCGGCCCGATCTTCGCCCAGGTGATCCTGGCGGACGAGATCAACCGCGCCTCGCCCCGCACCCAGAGCGCCCTGCTCGAAGCCATGGAGGAACGCCAGGTCTCCATTGAAGGGGAAACCCGGCCCCTGGAAGAGCCCTTCTTTGTCATCGCCACCCAGAACCCACTGGATCAGCGTGGCACCTTTCCCCTGCCGGAAAGCCAGCTGGATCGCTTCCTGATGCGGCTCACCCTCGGCTACCCGGACGAACGCGCGGAACGTGAGCTGTTGATGGGTCAGGACCGGCGCAGCATGACGGCCGAACTCCACCCCTTGCTCTCACCGGAAGCCCTCCGGCGAATGCAGGGGCTGCTCTCAGAGATTACAGCCTCCGATGCGCTGCTGGACTACATCCAGCGCATCCTCGCCTACAGCCGGGACATCTCCGGGGTTCTGTACGGACTCTCCCCCAGGGCGGGTCTGGGGCTCCTGCGGGCGGCCCGCGCCTGGGCGCTTCTGGAGGGCCGTGGTCACGTACTTCCGGACGACGTCCAGGCGGTCCTGCCCAGCGTGGTTGAACACCGCCTGGTGGATGACCACCACAACCGCCAGGAGATGCTCTCCCAGCGGATCCTGCGTGACGTGCCCGTGATCGTGTAGCGCCCGCCCCTGCGCCGGCGTTACCATGGGCACCATTGATTGACACCGTTTTCCCGATAGAGGAACAGCATGAGCGACAGCAACCACCATCGCCTGATCATTCTCGGCTCCGGCCCCGCGGGCTACACCGCCGCCGTCTACGCCTCTCGCGCCAACCTCAACCCCACCCTGATCACCGGCATCGAGGTGGGCGGCCAGCTCACCACCACTACCGATGTCGAAAACTGGCCCGGGGATATCGAGGGGCTCCAGGGCCCGGACCTGATGGAGCGCATGAAGGATCACGCCCAGCGCTTCAACACGGAGCTGGTGTACGACCACATCAACGGCGCTGACCTCAGCCAGCGCCCCTTCACCCTCACCGGTGACTCCGGCACCTACACCTGTGATGCGCTGATCATCGCCACCGGAGCCAGTGCCATGTACCTGGGCCTGGAATCCGAGGAAACGTTCATGGGCCAGGGGGTCAGCGCCTGCGCCACCTGCGACGGCTTTTTCTACCGCAACCAGGACGTGGCCGTGATCGGCGGCGGCAACACCGCCGTGGAAGAGGCGCTCTACCTCTCCAACATCGCCAACAACGTCACCCTGGTCCACCGCCGGGACCAGCTGCGTGCGGAGAAGATCCTGCAGGACAAGCTGTTCGCGAAGGACAACGTCAGCATCATCTGGGACCACACGCTGGATGAGGTACTGGGCGATGCCACCGGCGTCACCGGCGCCCGCCTGAAGAACAAGCATTCAGGCGAGACCCGGGACCTGAACGTCGCCGGCGTCTTCATCGCCATCGGCCACAAGCCCAACACCGACCTTTTCCAGGGCCAATTGGACATGAGCGGCGGCTATATCCGGATCCGCAGCGGCCTTGAAGGCATGGCGACGGAAACCAGCGTGCCCGGCGTCTTCGCGGCGGGTGACGTGGCTGACCACGTCTACCGCCAGGCGGTGACCTCGGCCGGCTTCGGGTGCATGGCGGCGCTGGACGCCGAAAAGTACCTCGACGGCCTCGCCTGATCCCTGCTCATGTCCGCGCTCCCCTGGCTGGACACACGCTCCCACTGGTTCCCGGATCCGGAAAGCGCTCTGGATGAACCGGACGGGCTTCTGGCCATCGGGGGCGACCTGCACCCCGATCGCCTGCTGAACGCCTACAGCCAGGGGATTTTCCCCTGGTTCTCCGACGACCAGCCTATTCTCTGGTGGTCTCCCAACCCGCGCTGTGTCCTCTTTCCGCCGAAAGTGCACATCGCCCGCAGCCTGCGCCGCCGGCTCAACCGGGATGAACTGCGCATCACGGTGGACTGCGCCTTCGAGGACGTGATCCGTGACTGCGGCCGACTGCGCGAGGAAGGCACCTGGATCACCGGCGACATGGAAGAGGCCTACTGCCACCTCCATGAACTCGGCCATGCCCATTCCTTTGAGGCCTGGAACGCCGACGGGCAGCTTGTGGGCGGCCTCTACGGTGTCGCCGTCGGCCGCTGCTTCTTCGGGGAATCCATGTTCAGCCGGCAGCGTGATGCCTCCAAGATCGTGTTCGTGCACGTGGCCCGCCAGCTTGAACGCTGGGGCTATGCTCTGCTGGACTGTCAGGTGGAAAACAGCCACCTGTTGAGTCTGGGTGCCGAACGGATTTCACGCCGGCGCTTTTTGACTATACTCAGAGAGAATGTGGATCGTCCCGCCGGACACGACTGGCGGATGGACTGGTTCTGGGGCCGGGAGTCCGATACATGAGCAGTCTCAAGACGCTGATCTTCTTCGCTACCCCTGAGCATCCGTGCAGCTACCTGACCGACCGTCAGGCAACGACCATGTTCGTCGATCCCCGGGCCCAGGTGGACCGCAACCTCTATACCCAGCTCACGGAGCTGGGCTTCCGGCGCAGCGGCTCGCATTATTACCGCCCGCACTGCCGTGGCTGTAACGCCTGCATCCCCGTGCGGATTCCGGTTGAACGCTTCCAGCCGGATCGCTCCCAGCGCCGTGTGCGGCGCGACAACCGGGACCTGACCCTGATCCAGACGCCGGTGCGCTTCGACGAGGAAATCTACGACCTCTATGAACGCTACGTGGTGGAGCGCCATCACGACGGCGACATGTACCCGCCCAGTCGGGAACAGTTCACCTCCTTCCTCATCGAAGGCAGCATCGACGGCTTCTTCCTGGAGATGCGGCGCGAGGGGCGGCTGATCGCGGTCGCGGTGGTGGACGTGCTCGATACCGGCCTGTCGGCCATCTACACCTTCTTTGAGCCCGGCGAGGAAAAGCGCAGCCTGGGCACCTTCGCCATTCTGTGGCAGGTCCAGGAGGCCCACAGGCGCGGCCTGCCGCACCTGTATCTGGGGTACTGGATCCGCCAGTGCCGCAAGATGAACTACAAGACCCGCTTCCGCCCGCTGGAGCAGCTGATGAATGGACACTGGACCGAGCTGGTCACCAGCGACGGTATGCTGCACAATTCGCCCGCCTGATTTGGCAATGAACGCAAATTAAGGCAGAATTGCGCCACTCTGCCCCGGCATACGCCGTGTTCTGTTCAATCCCTGCCGGGCGCATACCAGCGTTTCATCAAAGTACGGAGTAGCAACTGAATGGCAAAGTCCGATGCCGTTGAAATGGAAGGCGTGATCGTCGATACCCTTCCCAACACCATGTTCCGTGTGGAGCTGGAGAACGGGCACACCGTTACCGCTCACATCTCGGGCAAGATGCGCAAGAACTACATCCGCATCCTGACCGGCGACAAGGTCAAGGTGGAGCTCACGCCCTATGACCTGAGCAAGGGCCGGATCACCTACCGCTACCGTTAACGGCTCCTTCCATTAAAAAACCCCGGGATCCGAATGGATGCCGGGGTTTTTCTGTTACGGGTCAACTCTACTCGACGGGTTCGGCGGGCTCTTCCGTTTCGAACTCGAACGCCAGGTCGTCGTCCTTCACATGAATGGAGACGTCGCCACCGTTCTTCGACAGCCGCCCGAACAGGATCTCCTCCGCCAGGCCCTTCTTGATCTTCTCCTGGATCAGGCGGCCCATGGGACGTGCGCCCATGTTCTCGTCGTAGCCGTGCTGGGCCAGCCAGAGCTTGGCCTCGTCGTCCACGTGCAGCACCACCTGTTTCTCGTCCAGCTGGGCCTGGAGCTCCGTAAGGAACTTGTCGACCACGTGCGAGATGATTTCCGGACTGAGCGAACGGAACTGGATGATGCCATCCAGGCGGTTCCGGAACTCCGGCGTGAAGGTCTTGTTGATGATCTCCATGCCGTCGGTGCTGTGATCCTGGTTGGCAAAGCCGATGGAGCGCTTGGTCAGCACCTCCGCGCCCGCGTTGGTGGTCATCACCAGGATCACATGGCGGAAGTCCGCCTTGCGCCCGTTGTTGTCCGTGAGCGTCCCGTGGTCCATGACCTGCAGCAGCAGGTTGAACACTTCCGGGTGCGCCTTCTCGATCTCATCAAGCAGCAGCACACAGTGCGGATGCTTGTTCACGTTCTCGGTCAGCAGCCCGCCCTGGTCGTAGCCTACGTAGCCCGGAGGCGCCCCGATCAGGCGTGACACGGTGTGGCGCTCCATGTACTCGGACATGTCGAAGCGCACCAGCTCGATGCCCAGAAGGCTGGCCAGCTGGCGCGTGACCTCGGTCTTGCCCACACCCGTGGGGCCGGCGAACATGAAGGCGCCCTCGGGCTTCTCCGGCGCCTTGAGCCCGGCCCGGGCCAGCTTGATGGCGGTGGACAGGGACTCGATGGCCTCGTCCTGGCCGAACACGGTCATCTTCAGGTCGCGCTCGATGTTGCGCAGCACGTCCTTGTCCGAGGAGGACACATTCTTTGGGGGGATCCGCGCGATCGCCGCCACAATGTCCTCGATCGCCCCTTCATTGATCACCTTGCGACGCTTGGACACCGGCAGCAGCTGCTGGCGCGCGCCCGCCTCATCAATCACATCAATGGCCTTGTCCGGCAGGTGACGATCGGTAATGTACCGGCCCGCCAGCTCTGCGGCGCTGCGCAGCGCCTTATCGGTGTACTTGAGTTCATGATGCTTCTCGAAGTGGCTCTTGAGCCCCTTGAGGATCCGGTAGGTGTCCTCAACGCTCGGCTCGTTCACATCAATCTTCTGGAAACGCCGCGCCAGGGCACTGTCCTTCTCGAAGATCCCGCGGAACTCGGAGAAGGTGGTTGAGCCGATGCAGCGTATCTCGCCGGAGCCCAGCATGGGCTTGAGCAGGTTCGAAGCGTCCATGACACCACCCGAAGCCGAGCCGGCACCGATGATGGTGTGGATCTCGTCAATGAACAGGATGGCGTGCTCGCGCTTCTTGAGCTCCGCCAGCAGTGCCTTGAGCCGCTTTTCGAAGTCACCCCGGTACTTGGTACCGGCCAGCAGTGCGCCCAGATCCAGCGAGAACACCTCAGCGTTCTTGATGACATCCGGCACATCCCCGTCCACGATCTTCTTGGCCAGGCCCTCGGCAATGGCGGTCTTGCCCACGCCGGCCTCGCCCACCAGCAGCGGGTTGTTCTTGCGCCGGCGGACCAGGATCTGGATGGTGCGTTCCACCTCATGCTCGCGCCCGATCAGCGGATCGATGTGACCCTGGGTGGCACGCTCATTGAGGTTCTGGGCATAGGCTTCCAGGGGATTCGAGCTGGTACCTTCCTCCGCGCTTTCTTCCTGCTGCATCGATTCCGACTCCGAGCCGCCTTCTTTCTCATCCGGCCCTGACACCTTGGAGATGCCGTGGGAGATGAAGTTCACCACGTCGATGCGTGCGATGTTCTGCTTCTTGAGAACGAACACCGCCTGGCTCTCCTGCTCGCTGAAGATGGCCACCAGCACGTTGGCACCGGTCACCTCCTTCTTGCCGGAGGACTGCACATGGAAAACGGCCCGCTGCAGCACACGCTGGAACCCGAGCGTCGGCTGGGTTTCGCGTTCACTGTCATTGGAGGGAATCAGCGGCGTCGTGGAATCCACAAAGTCGTTGAGCTCCTCGCGCAGTCGCGGCAGGTCGGCCCCGCAGGCTTTAAGCACGCGTACGGCGGATTCGTTGTCGAGCAATGCCAGCAGCAGATGCTCCACCGTCATGAACTCATGACGCTTGTCCCGCGCGTTACGGAATGCCTCGTTGAGGGTCAGTTCGAGGTCTTTACTGAGCATGGGCCACCCCGGTTTCAGTCAGCTCGTTCAATCTCACACAGCAGCGGATGATCGTGCTCGGAAGCATATTGATTCACCTGGGCCGCTTTCGTTTCCGCTATATCCCGAGTATAGACGCCACAGACCGCTTTGCCCTGAGTGTGTACCGCCAGCATGATCTGTGTCGCCTTTTCCTCCGGCATGGCGAAGAAGGTCATCAGAACCTCCACGACGAAATCCATCGGCGTGTAGTCATCGTTCATCAGCACCACCCGATACAGTGAGGGGTGCTTGACCTCGGGTTTCTCCGTTTCAACGGCAGTGCCGTCGTCCTGGCCCGGGTCCTCTTCTCCACCATCCTGATTCCATACTAGTAGAGCCTGATCCATCTTTACGAACCTGTCTTCAGTCATAATGTGTCGCCATGTACGGATTCCAGGCCATGCTCACCATCGCCTGGGTGGATTTTATCACGTTCATCCCGCGCGACACCCGTCCCGGTCACCCGCGACCAGTCCTCAAATCGGTTATACGCCACTTGACTCTGGTGGATTTTTAGTCAACAGTTTCCGTAATGATTTTACAAAGCGTTACATTCATTCACCCGCTGTGACCAGGAGCTGTTTCCGGGGGAACCGGCTCCGGACGCCAACCAGGCAGTCGGCAGGCAGGGATTCTCTGAGAGCAAGGAGGAAGTGATGCATCAGGGCAAGGTCAAGTGGTTCAACAACGCCAAGGGGTACGGCTTCATTATCGAGGAGGGAGAAAGCGAGGATCTGTTCGTCCATTTCTCGTCCATCCAGATGGAAGGCTACAAGACGCTCAAGGCGGGCCAGCGTGTTGAATTCGAGAAGCAGCCCAGTGCCAAGGGCATCCACGCGGTCAACATCATCCCCCATGAGGCGCCATCGCGGCACCGGGAAAGCGGTGAGTCCGCGCCCCGGGAAGATAGCAGCACTGGTACCGGCAGCAAGTCGCGTGCCCGACAGCCGGAGTCCCAGCAACAGACAGCCTGAAAACCCCACCCCGGTGCCGGGGCATCCATGGTGCCCCGGAGGGCGCAGCACTGCGTCCGCTCTTCCCTTCCGCCGCCGAGCGTTCTAGAGTCTGCACCCATCATGTCAGACCGGAGTTTGTCCGATGCAGTGGAAGCCCAATGCCACCGTGGCCGTTGTTGTCCCCGATGGGGATCGGTTCCTGATGGTTGAGGAGCACAGCGAGGGCGCGGTGGTCCTCAACCAGCCTGCGGGCCACATCGAGGAAGGCGAGTCCATACTGGAAGCTGCACGGCGCGAGACCCTGGAGGAAACCGGCTATCCGGTGACCCTCACAGCCTTTCTCGGCATCTATGTGTTCCGTTCTCCCCATAACGGACGCACCTATCACCGCTATGCCTTTATCGGGGAAGCGGGCCCGCGGGAAACCGACACGCTTGATGAGGGCATCATCGCGGCACACTGGCTTACCCCTGATGAGCTGGATACCCGCAGTGATCAGCTGCGCAGCCCCCTGGTCGCCAACTGCATCAGCGACTACCGCAGCGGCCGGCGTTTCCCGCTGGATCTGATCCGGGAGACCGCCCCGCAGTGACGCACCCGCGCCAATCCCCTACAATAGGCGCCCTATGACCGAAGTCCAGAATCCCGGCAACGCAAACGCCCCCCACGTCATCGTCGGTATGTCCGGCGGTGTTGACTCCTCCGTGGCCGCCCTGCTGCTCAAACAGCAGGGCTACCGCGTGGAGGGTCTGTTCATGAAGAACTGGGACGAGGCGGATGGCACCGAGCACTGCACCATCATGGAGGATCTGGCGGATGCCCAGGCTGTGGCCGGGCGAATCGGGATTCCGCTGTACACCGCCAGCTTCTCCGGCGAATACTGGGACCGTGTTTTCGAGCACTTCCTGGCCGAATACAGCGCCGGCCGCACCCCCAACCCGGACATCCTGTGCAACAAGGAGATCAAGTTCCGGGCCTTTCTCGATCATGCGGTCACGCTCGGCGCTGATTACATCGCGACCGGCCATTACGCCCGCCGGCGCGTGATTGGCGACGGCAGCCAGGCCCAGCTTCTGCGGGGGCTGGACGGCAACAAGGACCAGAGCTATTTCCTGCACGCCGTAGCCGGTGAACGGCTGGCCCGCACCCTCTTTCCGCTCGGGGACATGGACAAGGCCGAGGTCCGCCGGATCGCGGAGGACGCCGGCCTGGTCACCCACGATAAGAAGGACAGCACGGGGATCTGCTTTATCGGCGAACGCCGCTTCAGCGATTTTCTCAAGACCTATCTGCCGGCCCAGCCCGGGAACATCGAAACCCCGGACGGTGATGTGATCGGGCGCCACCAGGGCCTGATGTACCACACCATCGGTCAGCGCCAGGGTCTTGGAATCGGAGGGCTTTCCGGTTACAGCACCGAGCCCTGGTACGTGGCGGACAAGGACCTCGACCGCAACGTCCTGGTCGCCGTCCAGGGCGGCCAGCATCCCCTGCTGTACCGGCAGGGTCTGTACACCTGGCACATCGACTGGGTGACCGGGGCGCCGGAACTGCCGCTGCGCTGCGTTGCCAAGAACCGTTATCGCCAGCCGGACCAGAGCTGCACCCTGGAGGCCGCCGGTGACGGCTATCGTGTCCTTTTCGATGAGCCCCAGCGCGCGGTTACCCCCGGCCAGTCGGTGGTTTTCTATCAGGGCGAGGTCTGCCTGGGTGGCGGCGTCATCGAACGCACCTTCATGGACGAGGCGGGCTCGCCCGGCGAATCCATTCCCATGCAGGGGCAGTCCGCGTGAGCGCCAGTCTGCGCGACCAGACCCTGGCGCTGGCCGGCATCTTCCAGGCCGCCAGCCTGGTGCACCATACAGCCACCAAGGGCCAGTGTCCGCAGGACCCGCTGGAAACCACCATCCGTTCCCTGTTCCAAACGGATCCCAGCAACACCCTGGATGTCTACGGCGACCTTTACGGACTGCGTGAGGGCCTGAAAACACTGAGCCGGGCCATGGGCCAGCAGCCGGCCAGCCAGGACACCCAGATCCTGCGCTACGGTCTGAGCCTGGTCCAGCTGGAGGCACGCCTGCGCAAACAGCCGGACATGATGGACACCATCGGTGAGCGCATCGAACAGGCACGGCGCACCGTTGAGCATTTCGGCCCGACCCACCCGAACGTGCAGCGCAACCTGGCCAGCATCTACCAGGACACGCTCAGCACCTTCCGGATCAAAATCAACGTCAACGGTCACCGCCAGTACCTTGAAATTGAAGAAAACGCAGCCCGGATCCGTGCCTGCCTTCTGGCCGGTATCCGCTCGGCCGTCCTCTGGCGCCAGCTCGGTGGCCGGCGCTGGCAGCTGCTCTTCCGCCGCAAGCGCCACGTCGCCATCGCCGACGGCATTCTCCACGACCTCGACTGAGCGCCTGCCTGCAGCCCGTCCGCTCGTGTATAATAGGGCCTTTACCCATTGCACGAGAGGCTTGTCTCCATGGATCTGAACGCCCTCACGGCGATCTCGCCCGTCGACGGTCGTTATGGCAGCAAAGTGGCGCCGCTGCGTGAAATCGTCAGTGAATACGGGCTCATCCGCGCCCGGGTCACCGTCGAGGTTCGCTGGCTCCAGCACCTGGCCGCCCAGCAGGACATCCCCGAAGTCCCAGCTTTCTCCGAGGCCGCAAACCGCTTTCTGGACGACATGGTGACCGGTTTCGGCCTGGAGGACGCCGAGACCATCAAGGCCACCGAGCGTACCACCAACCATGACGTGAAAGCGGTGGAGTACTTCATCAAGGAGCGCATCGCCTCGGTCAGTGAGTCACTGCCGGAACTCACCGAGGTCTCCGAATTCGTCCACTTCGCCTGCACCTCCGAGGACATCAATAACCTCTCCCACGCACTCATGCTGCGCGAAGCCATGGACACCCAGGTCCTGCCAACCATGGATGAGCTTCTGGAGCGCCTCCAGGGCATGGCGGAAGAGCTTGCCGAGCAGCCGATGCTGGCGCGCACCCACGGCCAGACCGCCTCGCCCACCACGGTCGGCAAGGAACTGGCCAACAGCGCCTACCGCCTGGCCCGCCAGCGCGAGCAGCTGCGCGGCACGGCGCTCATGGGCAAGATGAATGGCGCCGTGGGGAACTACAACGCGCACCTCTGCGCCTACCCGGAAGTGGACTGGGAGACGCTCAGCCGCGACTTCGTGGAGGGGCTGGGCCTGAGCTGGAACCCCTACACCACCCAGATCGAACCCCATGACTGCGTGGCGGAGCTCTTCAATGCCCTGAGCCGTTTCAATACAGCGCTGACCGACCTGGATCGGGACCTGTGGGGCTACATC
This sequence comes from Halovibrio salipaludis, assembly GCF_002286965.1. Lineage (GTDB taxonomy): Bacteria > Pseudomonadota > Gammaproteobacteria > Pseudomonadales > Oleiphilaceae > Halospina > Halospina salipaludis. The sequence continues at coordinate 440,900 of NZ_NSKD01000002.1, forward strand.
TCCCTGGGGTACTTCAAGCAGCGTACCGTTGCCGGCGAGGTGGGCTCGTCCACCATGCCCCACAAGGTCAATCCCATCGACTTCGAGAACTCCGAGGGCAACCTGGGGCTGGCCAACGCCATACTCGACCACCTCGCGTCCAAGCTGCCCATATCCCGCTGGCAGCGCGACCTGACCGATTCCACGGTGCTGCGCAACCTGGGCGTGGGCCTGGCGCACAGCCTGATCGCCTGGCAGGCCACCCTGAAGGGACTCTCCAAGCTGGAGATCAACCCGCAGCGCCTGGACGAGGATCTGCAGCAGGCGTGGGAGATCCTGGCCGAGCCGATACAGACTCTGATGCGCCGCTACCGGGTGGAAAAGCCCTATGAGAAGCTCAAGGAGCTCACCCGCGGCAGGGATATGACCCCGGAGGCCATCCACACGTTCATCGACGGCCTGGATATCCCCGAAGCGGCGCGCGAGCAGCTGCGCAGCCTGACACCGGCCCGCTATACCGGTAATGCCTCTGAACAGGCGCGTTCAATCCGCGCCCGTTCCCCGAAGTGACCCCTGAGACCGAAGGCCCGAACCCCCCATGTCCGTACTCGGCGAAACCAGCATCGAGCGCTTCCTCAGCGACTACTGGCAGAAGAAGCCACTGATCATCCGCAACGCCTTTCCGGGTATTGAATCACCGGTTTCGGTGGACGAACTCGCCGGGCTGGCCTGTGAGGAGGCCGTGGAATCCCGTCTTGTGTTCGAAACGGAGAACGACCAGCCCTGGCAGCTCCACAACGGTCCCTTCGAGGAGAGCTACCTGCGGTCGCTTCCGGACCGGGACTGGACCCTGCTGGTACAGGGCCTGGATCACTGGGTACCGGAGGCGGCGGAGCTGCTGGAGCACTTCCGGTTCGTGCCCAACTGGCGCCTGGACGACATCATGGCCAGCTTCGCGCCTGTCGGCGGCAGCGTCGGTCCCCACTTCGACCGCTACGATGTGTTCCTGCTCCAGACCATCGGCCAGCGGCGCTGGAAGATCGGGGGCGTTCACGACAACACCTCACCCCGGGTTGAGGGTACGCCACTGCACATTCTCGCGGACTTTGAGACACAGGAAGAAGCCGTCCTCAATCCCGGTGACATGCTGTATCTGCCACCCGGCGTGGCCCACTGGGGTATTGCCGAGGACGACTGCATGACCCTGTCCATTGGATTCCGCACGCCCAGCCACGCGGATGTGGTGACTGGTGTCGCGGACTCAGTAGCCGACAGCCCCGCCCTGGATCGTCAGCTGGAGGATCCGGCGCCCGCACTCCAGGATAATCCGGGGCGCATCAGTGACAGTCAGATCAAGGAACTGCAGTCGATTCTTGAGAAAGCACTTCAGAATCCGGACGCCATCGCCAGCTGGTTCGGCCAGGCCATGACCGAACCGGGTCACGAAGGCATTGTGGAACCACCGGAAGACCCGATGGATGCCACGACACTCCAGGAACTGGTCGCCGAAGGCAATCCCCTGGTCTGGAACGAGGGCAGCCGCTTCAGCTTTTACGACCTCCCTGACGACGGCGGCCGCCTGCTGTTCGTGGACGGCCAGCGCTTCCGCCTGACCGGCAACGCCACCGGCATTGCCGCCGTCCTCTGCGCCGGCCGGCATCCGGACATGGGCGCCCTCACCGACTATATGCGGGAACCAGCGCTCGCGGACCTGGTGGTCTCCCTGGTCAACCAGGGCAGCCTCTACCCCGAGGATGATGAGGGGGAGGAGGACGACGGAGCATGAGAATCGAGGCGCACCCCGCCGGCCAGCTGCCGGAAGCCGCCATAGCCCTGCGCCGTCAGGTGTTCACGGCTGAACAGCAGGTGCCCGAGGAACTGGAGTGGGATGATACCGACGCCAGCGCGGTGCATTATCTCGTCCATGACGACGCCGGGGAGCCCATTGCGACGGCGCGTCTCTACGAGGCACAGACCGGATGGGGCGCCATAGGCCGTATGGCGGTCGCCGCCAGCGCACGCGGCCAGGACGTGGGAACACGCCTTCTGACCCGGATGCTCCAGGATGAGCTTGCGACCTGGAACCGCTTCACACTCGGCGCCCAGGAGACCGCCGTCGATTTCTACCGGCGGCTGGGGTTCTATGTGGTCTCGGACAGGTACATGGATGCTGGCATCCCCCACAGGCGCATGAACTGCACCGCGCCCTCGCTGGTCACCCAGCAGGAGGCGGAAACCCGTTGCCCCTTCCTGCTGGCCTCGGACACCACCAGCTGGCAACTCGGCGCCAACGGCGATCAGCTGGAAGCGCTCCTCGCCATGGCGGAACAGGCAACCCGGCGGCTCTGGATTCATGACAGCACCCTCAGCCATGCCCTCTATGACGACAGCGGGCTGGAACAGGCGGTGTCACAGCTGGCCCGGCGCAGCCGCCACAGCGACATCCGCTTTCTCATCCATGATGACAGCCCCTTGGTGAAACGCCGCCACAGCCTGGTGGAACTGATGCGCCGCCTGCCCAGCCGCATGGCCCTCAGGCTGGTGAACACCAGTTACCCCTGCCCCAAGCGCCCCCTCATCCTGGTGGATGACAGTGGCGTCATCAGCCGGCATGACTTCGATACAGCGGAAGGCTTCGCCAATGCCTCGGCACCCCGCCGGGTGCGGCCCTTCGCCGAGGAATTCGAACGCGCCTGGGAATACGGACGCAGCTCCGTGGAACTGCGCGACCTGCCCCTCTGAGGCTCAGCGTTCCGAGGGATGGGCCGGTTCCGGACCGGCCGGGATGAAATCCGCCGCAAAGGGCTCAAAGGCCTGATTCAGCTCCTCCGCCCCCTCCACGATCCGCTGGCGCAGCCACTGATGATCCGGATTGTGCTGCAGCAGGGGACTCCAGGCCATCTTGAGGTCAATCGGCGGAATCGGGAACGGCGGCGCCTTGACCACCAACCCCGGATTGTCCTTCTGCAGCCAGGCCGCACGGCATGGCAGGGTCGCCATCACATCGTGCTGCTCCGCCAGCAGGGTCGCCACCTGGTAATGGCGGGTGAACACCGAGATCCGGCGCTTGCGGCCCAGCCTGCCCAGCGCCTCATCCACCCACCCCAGGCGCTGCACATCGCGCGGGTTCACGCCCACGCCGACACCGAAACCGGTCTTGCTGACCCAGATGTGATTCGCCTGAAGGTAGGTGTCCAGGGTGAACGGCTCGCGCAGCACCGGGTTCTCGTTGCTCATCAGGCAGGCGAACCAGTCGGTCCAGAGGGTGCGCTGGTGGAACGACTGCGGGATGGTGTCAAAGCGGTTGATGGCCATATCCACCCGCCCCTGCTCCACGTCAAGAAAGCTCACGTCCGAGGGCGTCAGCACGTCCAGAGTCACGTGCGGCGCCAGCTTTCGGATCAGGCGCAGGACCCGGGGCATGAGCGTGGATTCCGCGTAGTCGCTGGCCATGATGCGGAACACCCGCTCACTGGCACCGGCATCGAAGGAGCCGGTCTTCTGCACCGTCTGCTCCACCTGGGCCAGGATCTCGCGCACCCGGGGCTGGAGTCCCAGCGCCCGCTCCGTGGGGCTCATGCCCTCGCTCGTGCGAACCAGCAGTGGGTCATCGAACAGTTCCCGCAGCCGGCGCAGCCCGTTGCTCATGGCCGGCTGTGTCAGACCGAGATAACTGGCCGCGCGCGTGACGCTTTTCTCGCGCAGCAGCACATCCAGGTACACCAGCAGGTTGAGATCGATCCGGGACAGGTCCATGGCATCTCCAGGGGCACAGGAGCGGCCATTATGCCGTTACAGCGGCGTGCCAGACCAGTCTGGGCCGCTTTGCTCGTCCATTCATGCAGTTATCAGGCATCTCGTCTATACTGGAACCATTCCGGATACCACAGCGTGTACTGACTATGACCACTATCGCCATCATCGGTGTTCTGGCGCTGTTGCTGATCATCGGCATTGTGCTGATTGTCGTCAGCCAGATGCGTGAGAAGGCGCGCGTGGAACGCATGCGCCGCATCAAGGCCCTGGAGGACGGGCACAGCCTGCTGCGCCGGTTCGTAGACGAACTGCCCAACTCCTTTCTGGACAAGGCGCTGCGCCGCCTCATCCTGCAGCGGGCGCTGGAGCTGGCGGGCCAGCTTCGGGAGCTCAATGCGCCCGGTAACCCGAAAGCGCTGGAGGAAGCCGACCAGGCCGCCCTTTCAGCGCTGGAATCCGGGCAGGTCGAGGGCCCCGGCGAGTTCCCCATGAACGACCAGCAGCGGGTCAAGGAGGTCCGCAGCCTGCTGCAGATGCTTTTCCGCTTCGTGGAACGCCAGAAGAAAGCGGGCCGGGTCTCGGCCGAAGCCGCGCGCCAGCACCTCGTCAACATCCTTTTCCTGGTACACCGTGTCTATTCCGAACTGATGGTCTTCCAGGCGCAGGACCATGAACAGGCCAAACGCTACCGCAAGGCCATCCACTGCTATCACCTGGCGGCAAGTGAGCTGGAGAAATCCAAGGATCACCCGGATGCGGCTGAGCTGGTAACGCGTTACCGCGAGCGGATCAAGGAACTCAACCGTCTGGCCGAGGGCCAGGATCCCAATGCTGAGCGCACTGAAGCGGTCATGCCCAGCAGCGTGAACCGGGAATGGGAAGAGTTCATCCACGAGGAAGAGGCCTGGAAGAAGAAAGCGGATTATGACAGCTGAGGCCTCCTGAGGAGGTTCTGGAACGATCGCCGGAGGCATGGCCTCCACTGAAAAGGGACAGACCGGCGTGGATTCAAGGCTTTCACAGCGTTTATCGTTCCGCCTGACCCGCAATGTGGTACTGGCAGCACTGACCCTCGGGGTCCTGCTGAACCTGGGCGTGGTCACGCTGGACTACTTCAACGCCCGCTCCAACATGAACAGCGAGATCCGGGCACTGATGGAGATCAGCCACAGCCCGGCCTCCCAGATCGCCTACAACATCGATACCCGGCTTGCCGAGGAACTGCTGGACGGCCTGCTGCGCCATCCCGCCATCGTGAACGCACGCATTGAGGATCCCCAGGGGCGCATTCTCGCCCAACGCCAACGTCCCACCTCCGATGGCCCCTACCGCTGGCTGAGCGATTCCCTGTTCCAGCCACGCCGGGACTACAGTGAGGAGCTCCACGTCTCCCAGCTGCAGGAGATGGGGCTGGGTCATCTCCATGTGACCATCGACACCTACCCTTTCGGCAGCACCTTTCTCCAGCGCGCCGGCTACACCCTGCTCAGCGGTTTCATCATGAGCCTGGCCCTGGCGGGTCTGCTGCTGGTGATCTTCTACATGATGATCACCAAACCGTTGCTCCGGGTGGTCAGCGGGCTCCAGGACGTGGACTCGGACAACGCCGAGAAGGCGCGCCTGCCAACCCCGCGGCGCCACGAGCATGATGAGATCGGGCTGCTGGTGCACATCACCAATGAACACCTGGATACCATCGACAACAGCCTCCAGAAACTGCGCGAGGCGGAAGGCCGGCTCAAGGAATACAACGAGAAACTCGCCCAGATCGTCGAGGCCCGGACCTCCGAGATCCGGGACAAGAATGAAGCCCTCCAGCGCTCCAACCGCGCGCTGATCGATGCCCGCGAGGAAGCCCTGGAAACGGCGCGCGCGCGGGCGGATTTCCTCGCCAGCATGAGCCACGAGATACGGACGCCTCTGAACGGGCTCCTTGGCATGCTGCGCCTGGCGCTCGAGAACCGGCTCAGCGCCCCCCAGAGGGAGCGCATGGAACTGGCACTGAGCGCCGGCGAGAACCTGGTGGCCCTGGTCAACGACATCCTGGACATTTCCAAGGTCGAGGCCGGCAAGCTCACCCTTGAACACATCGGCCTGGACCCCGGGGCTCTCGCCGAGGAGTGCGCGACCCTGTTTGCCCAGCAGAGCGTGCGCACCGCGGATGTCGCCATCGTCACGCGCATTGCGCCGGACATTGAACCGGCCTACCTGGGGGATCCCACCCGTCTGCGCCAGATCATCAACAACCTCATGGGCAATGCCATCAAGTTCACCTCCCGTGGCCAGATCACCCTCAGCCTCAACCCCCACCATGACGGCCTTGAGCTGATCGTGGCCGACACCGGCATCGGCATGTCCAGGGAGGCCCAGAAGATGGTTTTCTCGCCGTTCTCACAGGGGCAGGCGGATACCGCGCGACGCTTCGGGGGGACCGGGCTCGGCCTGACCCTGTGCCGGCAGCTGGTGGATCGCATGGGCGGCACCATCGAGGTCACGTCACAGGAGAACGAAGGCACCCGCGTCAGAGTGCACCTGCCGCTGGACACCGACCCGGAAGCAACGCCACGCAGCGGCGAGAGCGACTTCGGTGGCATGCGCACCCTGCTGCTCACAGGACCGGACAACCCCCATGCCCCGCCCCTGCAGGATCATCTGCGCTACTGGGGCGCGCACGTCCGCCATCACACCACGCTGCCGGAGACGGATGCCGACCTGGGCGTGGAGAGCCAGGATCTGATCATCATCGACAGCCATGATACGGGATGGCGTGCACTGCTGGACCTGGCCCAGCGCTGCCCACCGGTGGTCCACCTGGGCGCGGATGGTGACGGTGCCGACCGTTCCGAGACCATCCAGCTGCCCCTGGTGCGCCGCCAGCTGGTCAATACCCTGCGCATCGCCATCGGGCTCACTGCCGTGGGCTCCCACTCACACCAGGGGGCGCCGCGCTCATCCGTGGCTCTGGATGTGCTTCTGGTGGAGGACAACCAGGTCAACCAGATGGTGGCCAGCGGCATGCTGCGCAAGCTCGGTCACCGGGTCGTGGTCCGGGAAAACGGTGAGCTGGCCCTGGAATACCTGCAACGCAACAGCTGTGACCTGGTTCTGATGGACTGCCAGATGCCGGTCATGGACGGTTTTGAGACCACACGCACCATGCGCGCCACGGAAGGCCTGGAGCATATGCCGGTAATCGCGGTCACCGCCAACGCCATGGAAGGCGACCGCGAGCAGTGCCTCAGTGCCGGTATGAACGATTACCTCACCAAGCCCTACAGCATCGAGGCCATGCGTGAGGTTCTGGAACGCTGGGGTGCGGCGGGCGCTCAGTCCTCCCGGGGCTGAAGCTCCAGCGCCGCCGAATTGATGCAGTACCGCATCCCTGTGGGCTCGGGCCCGTCCGGGAACACATGCCCCAGATGGGCATCGCACCGGGCACAGAGCGCCTCGGTACGGACCATGCCGTGGCTGCGGTCGACCCGCTCGGTGACGGCCCCGTTACTGGCCGGCTGCCAGTAGCTCGGCCACCCGGATCCGGAATCGAACTTGTGCCGGGCATCAAAAAGCGGCTCACCACAGCAGACGCAGCAATAGACCCCGTCCTGCTTGCAGTCATTGTATTCACCGCTGAACGGCCGCTCCGTGCCACCCTCCCGGGTGACCCGGTAACTTTCCGGGGACAGCCGCTCAAGCCATTCCTGATCGGACTGGTTTACTTTTGTCATCTCGTGAGCCTCCGCTACAATACCGAGTGCGCCAACTCAGGGGTTTACAACAGAATGCAGCAATTTGAGAAATCCGCCAAGCTTGAGAACGTCTGCTACGACATCCGCGGTCCCGTCCAGCAGGAAGCCCACCGGCTCGAGGAGGAAGGTCACCGGATCCTCAAGCTCAACATCGGCAACCCCGGCGCATTCGGGCTGGATATCCCGGAGGAGATCCAGCAGGACGTGGTGCACAACCTGCCCACGGCCCAGGGCTACTGTGACTCCAAGGGGCTGTTCTCCGCGCGCAAGGCGGTGATGCAGTACAGCCAGCAGCTCGGTATCCCGGATGTGGACATTGACGATGTCTTCATCGGCAACGGCGTCAGCGAACTGATCGTCATGGCCACCCAGGCGCTGCTGAACACCGGCGATGAAGTCCTCATTCCGGCACCCGACTACCCGTTGTGGACGGCCGCCACCACCCTCTCCAGCGGCCGGCCCGTGCACTACCGCTGCGACGAGAAGCAGGACTGGTACCCGGACATTGACGACATCCGCGCCAAGATCACCACGCGCACCCGGGCCATCGTCCTGATCAACCCCAACAATCCCACGGGCGCGGTCTACTCCGCCGACCTGCTGGAGCAGGTGATCCGTCTGGCGCGCGAGCACGACCTGGTGGTGCTGGCCGACGAGATCTACGACAAGATCCTGTACGACGGCAACAGGCACATACCGGCCGCCTCCCTGGCGGATGACATCCTGTTCATGACGTTCGGCGGCCTCTCCAAGAACTACCGTGCCGCCGGCTACCGCGCCGGCTGGATGATCATCAGCGGCGCCAAGCATCGCGCCGAGGGCCTGATCGAGGGCATCAACATGCTGGCCTCGATGCGCCTGTGCGCCAATGTGCCGGCCCAGACCGCGATCCAGACCTCGCTGGGTGGCTACCAGTCCATCAACGACCTGGTGGTTTCCGGTGGCCGCCTCTGTGAGCAACGGGACCTGGCCTGGAAGATGCTGAACGACATCCCCGGCGTCAGCTGCGTGAAACCCTCGGGTGCGCTGTACCTATTTCCGCACCTGGACCCGGAGGTCTACCCCATCCGCAGTGACGAACAGATGGTCTACGACCTGCTGCGCCAGGAACAGATGCTGCTGGTGCACGGCTCGGCTTTCAACCTGCCGGACACCCAGCACTTCCGGGTGGTCTTCCTGCCCAGGGTGGACATGCTGGAGGACGCCATCGGCCGTCTCGGCCGTTTCCTGGAGCATTACCGGCAGGACTGAGGGAGAGCGCCCATGGCCGATCTCCACATTGAGGATTTCTACCGGGACACGGCCGCGATCCTGATCCACCTCTACAATCGCTTTCCGCGCAAGGGCGCGGTCTTTGTGGAGGACATCGCGGGCGACGACGAGCCCGACGAATTCGGTCTGCACAGCAACCGCCACATGGCCTGCTTCGGCACCATGCTCTGGCTGGCCGACGAAGGGCTGCTGCGGTACGAGTCCGTTATCGGCCAGGATGCCGTGGACCAGGCCGTGCTCACCGCGGAGTGTTTCAACCGGCTCTCCACCCAGTACCCGGAGGGCGAAGCGGCCAGCGGCAGCGGGCTGATCCGCGAAGCAGGGCTGGCCGTGAACCGCATCCGCGAGTGCATGGCGAACGGAACCTCCACGGAACTGTCGGAAACGGTCCACCGATTCCTCTTCGATCCGCCAGCGCGTCTCTGAACCTTCTGTAATACACGGATTCCGCGCTTGAATCCCGGCCTGAAACCCCCAATATAAAGCGCTGGATAACAGGCCCTGATCCCGGAGAGAACGACCCATGAGAATACTGCTTCTGCTCGCCACCAACCTGGCGGTGATCATTCTCGCCAGTGTCACGCTGCGCCTGCTGGGCTTCGACAGCTATTTCGAGCAGCAGGGGCTGAACTTCACCGCCCTGCTGATCTTTGCCGCGGTGATCGGCTTCGGTGGCTCTTTCGTCTCGCTTCTGATGTCCAAGTGGATTGCGAAGAAATCCACGCGGGCCCGGATTATCGAGAATCCCTCAAACCCGGCGGAGCAGTGGCTGGTTGAGACCGTGCAGCAGATCGCCCGGGAAGCGGGCGTGAAGACGCCCGAAATCGCCATCTTCCCGGCCCAGCAGTCGAACGCGTTCGCCACGGGCTGGAACCGGAACGACGCGCTCGTGGCGGTCAGCGAAGGCATGCTGCAGCGGTTCAACAAGGAAGAGATCCGGGCTGTCCTGGCCCATGAAATGGGGCATGTCGCCAGCGGCGATATGGTGACCCTGGCCCTGATTCAGGGTGTTGTGAACACCTTCGTGATCTTTCTGGCGCGCGTGGTGGGCTCATTCGTTGACCGCGCCGTGTTCAAGAATGACGGCGGCCACGGTATCGGCTTCATCATGGTGACGATCGTTGCCGAGATCGTGCTGGGCATCCTCGCCAGCACCATCGTGTTCTGGTTCTCACGCCGCCGTGAGTTCCGGGCGGATGCCGCCGGTGCCCGCTGGGGCAGCAACGAAGGCATGATCTCGGCGCTCCAGCGGCTCAAGAGCGAAGCGGGCCTGCCCGATGAAATGCCGGACAGCATGCAGGCCTTCGGCATCACCAGTGGCGTGCGTTCCGGGCTGCAGAAGCTCTTCGCCAGCCACCCGCCGCTGGACGAACGCATCGAGGCGCTGCGCAACCGCACCCATCAGTAGATGAGCGTGAAGCCGGCGGCCTCCAGCTGCCGGTTCAGGACCGGATCACCACCCGCTGGCAGATGGTGGAACCCCAACTCCCGGCGCACCGGATAGTCCCTGCGCAGACGGTCAAACGCACTGGCTCTGTCGGCCCGGGAACAGTCGAGGGTCGCACGGAGCTGGTGGGTGTCGCGGCGCGGATCATAGGAGGCCAGCAACGTCTCCTCCAGGGTGGCGGCAAGCGCATCCAGTGTGGCCGGCTCGGGCACCAGGGCTTCCAGGGAGGGCTCCGACCCTACAGCCAGCCAGCGATTCAGGGCCAGGGCCAGCATCACGGTTCCCCGCAGCTTGCCTTCCAGGCTGTAGCCGGCAATGTGGGGCGTGGCGATGCGGACCATCCGTGCGAGTCGCGGATCAACCAGCGGCTCCCCTTCCCAGACATCCAGTGCCGTCCACGGGCCGCCGTCAGCAGCCTCCAGGCGTTCACGCAGGGCGGCGTTGTCCACAACCGCGCCACGCCCCGCGCTGATCAGCACCTGATCCGGCCTCAGGGCCTGGATGCGCCCGGCATCCAGCAGGTGTTCCGTGGGCCAGCCGCCGCCCCGGACCAGTGGCGCATGCAGTGCAATCCGGTCACAGGCAAGCACCTCATCCAGTCCGACCAGCCCCGTGACGCCGTCCTGGGCCAATGGTGGATCGGTTACCCGGGTTTCAATGCCGAGTGCCTGCAGTCGCCTGTGAACACGGCTGCCGACATTGCCGAAACCCACAATCCCGACGGTGCCATCCGTCAGAGCCTGCCCCCGTTCAACGGCGGCCAGTGCCAGCACGGCCAGCACGTAATCGGCAACCGCCTCGGCATTGCAGCCCGGCGCCGAGGCCCAGGCAATGCCCTGCTGCTCAAGCCAGTGGGTGTCCAGATGATCCGTGCCGATGGTGGCCGTGCCCACCCAGCGCACGGGCGTTCCCGCCAGAAGCGCCCCGTCGACACGGGTAACGGAACGCACCAGGAGAACGTCCACATCCTGAAGATCGGCCTGGCGGATGGAGCGCCCCGGCAGGGTCCGGATCTCACCGGAACCACCGAAGCAGGCCGGCAGCGCGGGAATATTCTCGTCCGCCAGGATGCGCAGGCCGCTCATCCGGAGGCGTCTTCTTCCCGGCGCTGGCTGCGATTGCGATTACGCTGGCGCCCGGGCTTGCCGTCTCCGCCCTCCGAATGCTCAGGCTCAGCCTTTTTTGCCGGTTCCGGCAGCGGCACCATCAGCGGGTCCGGTGGGCGTACAAAACTCAGTGACTGGTTCAGGTAGTTCTCCAGATCCGGGAGCACAAAGCTGTCATCCTCACCGGCCAGGGTGACCGAGGTTCCGGAGGCACCAGCCCTGCCGGTGCGCCCGATCCGGTGCACGTAATCCTCGGGATTGTCGGGCAGGTTGAAGTTGAACACGTGGGAGACGTCTTCCACATGGATGCCGCGGGCCGCCACATCCGTGGCCACCAGCACCCGGACATCCCCTTCCTTGAAGCGGTTGAGGGTACTGATGCGCTTGTTCTGCGGAATCTCCCCGGACAGCAGCGCCGAATGCACCCCGTGAGCGCGCAGCTTCGCCTCCAGATCCCGGGTCTGGTCCCGCCGGTTGGCGAACACGATGGCGCGGCTGACCTCGTCCCGCTGGAGGAAATTGATCAGCACCATTTCCTTGTCGGAATCGCTGACCGTGAAGAAAATCTGTTCGACCCGTTCAGCCGCCTTGCTTTCCGGCTCGATCTCGATGAATTCCGCGTTCTCACTCCACATGGCGGCCAGGTTGAGAACATCCTGGTTGAAGGTGGCACTGAACAGCACGGTCTGGCGTGCGGACTTCGGGGTGCAGTGCCGGATGATCTTCTTCACGTCCGGGATGAAGCCCATGTCGAGCATCCGGTCCGCCTCGTCCAGGATCAGGAGGTCAAGCTGATCCAGGAAGACGTCCTTGCTGCCCAGGAAATCCAGCAGTCTCCCCGGGGTCGCCACCAGGATATCAATGGCTTCATTGCGGATCTGCCTGCGCTGGCGGTCGTAGTTCATACCGCCCACAGTGGTGACCACGTTATGGCCGCTGTGACGGGTCAGCGCTTCCGCGTCCCGGGCGATCTGCATCGCCAGCTCACGGGTCGGTGCCAGTGCCAGAACCCGGGGCTCACTGGCATAGCGCTGCTCAAAGGGAATGGGGTTCTCCAGCAGACGCTGGATGGCACTGATCAGGAAGGCGGCGGTCTTGCCGGTGCCGGTCTGGGCCTGGCCGATGAGGTCCAGCCCTTTCAGGGTCTTCGGCAGCGCCTCGCCCTGGATGCCGGTGCAATGCTCAAAACCAAGCTCATCAATAGCGCGCTGCAACCGCTCATCCAGCTTGAAATCCCGGAATCGGGGCTGCGGCGGCGCCTCCTGATTTTCCTGGCCCTGGTTATCCTCCTGGCCTTTTTCCGCCTTCTCTGGCTCTGTTTCCGCAGGGGTTTCGGCCTGGTTGTTCATTGAACCTCCTCTGATCCAATCAGTTGGGCCCGGGTGAAGGTGTAGCCCTGGAAATAGTGCCGGGTGCCGTAAAAGGCCTGCAATGCGTCCAGAAACCGGGCGGCCCTGGGGGGCATGGCCTCATCCAGGCAGCGCCGCACCTCGGCATGCACCCTTTCGGCAAAGCGGTCCCTCTGCCCGGGCACCTCACCGGCCAGGTTGTCCATGCTCAGATGGAAACGGCGGCCCGCGGCCACCGTGAACAGCCACTCCAGGGCCTGGGGCCTGGCCTCGACCTGCTCAAACATGGCCTGGCTATCCCCGTCACGACCATCGGGTTCATACCAGTAACCATAGTCGTAGAGCTGACGGCGACGATGGCCGGCTATGCACCAGTGGCTGACCTCATGCAGGGCACTGGCGTAGAAACCATGGGCAAATACTATCCGATTCCACCGGCACTCGCCATCGGCCGGCAGGTACTCGGGTTCCTCCCCACCGGGTACCAGAATGGTGGCGTGGCTGGGCTGGAAAAGGCCGTTGAACAGCCGTACTAGATCCGCGTAGGAATCCGGAAGAGGGTCACCTGACATCATGGCGCCAGTCTAGGGATTGTGCCGCAACCTTCAAGCATTCGTTATAATAGGCGCGCTCAGCCCACTTCCGAGCCATAGGAGTCACCATCATCCTGACGCGTCTGCTGATCCTGCTGCTCGCTCTCGTCGGCCCGGCCGCTGCCCAGTCACCCTTTTCCAACGGCAGCGGCGGTGACTTTCCTCCGGTCGAGGAAGCTTTTCCGTTCACTGCCTGGGCGGAAGACGGTGAGCTCGTCCTGAACTGGGATGTGACACCGGAGTACTACCTCTACGAGGACCGCATCAGCATCGAGACCGAACCGGCGGATGCCCTGGCGCTGCCCCCGCGGTTCAGCATTGACAGCGAGATCAAGGACGATCCCTATTTCGGCAAGACCCCCGTCTTCTACGAGCCAGTCAGTGCCAGCCTGAGCCCCACCGAGGGTGATGGAGACGGCCCCATCCGTGTCACCGTGGAATGGCAGGGGTGTGCCGAGGCCGGCCTGTGCTACACGCCGCAGACAGAGACGCTGCGCTATAACCCCGCCGACGGCAGCGTGATGTATCCGGCACCGGAGCAGGACACCGCCTCCAGTGCCTCAGGGGGCAGCGACAGTTCTTCCCCCTCCGGCGGCGATGACGGCCGGTGGCGCGGCGGCAGCCTGGAGACACTGCTGAGCAGCGACTCCCTGCTTTGGGCCATGCTGGTGTTCTACGGCCTGGGGCTGGGGCTGACCTTCACACCCTGCGTGCTGCCCATGATCCCGATCGTCTCGGCGGTTGTCGCCGGCCAGCGCCAGCTCAACACTCTGCAGGCCTTCTACCTCTCCCTGGCCTATGTGCTGGGTATGGCATTGACCTATGCCGCGGCCGGCGTGCTGGTGGGCCTGCTCGGCGCCTCCTTCAACATCCAGGCCCACCTCCAGGCCCCCTGGGTGCTGGCGCTCTTTGCCGGGCTGTTCACGCTGCTGGCACTGGCCATGTTCGGCGTTTTCGAGATCCGCCTTCCACAGCGCGTCATGAACCGCCTCACGCGCCAGAGCGAGCGCCTAAGTGGCGGCAATGTGGCTGGCGTGGCGGGCATAGGCGCCCTCTCCGCCCTGATCGTCTCCCCCTGCGTCACGGCACCGCTCGCCGCCGCCCTGGTCTATCTGAGTGCCACCCAGAACGCGACCATGGGCGGGCTGGCACTCTTCGCCCTGGCCCTTGGCATGGGTACGCCGCTGATCCTGGTGGGTACCGGGGGACGGCGCTTCATGCCGCAGCCCGGCCCCTGGATGAACCGCATCAAGGCGGCTTTCGGCATCCTCATGCTGGCTGTCGCCATCTGGCTGCTGGAACGGGTGATCCCCGGCCCGGCCGCACTGGTGCTCTGGGCCCTGCTGCTGGCGGTAACCGGGGTCCAGCTGGGCGCCTTTGAGCCCCTGGGAGAAGGCTGGCCGCGCACCCGCAAGGGCATTGGCGTGGTGCTGGTCCTGGTGGCGGCCATGCTGCTGGCCGGGGCCATGGCCGGGGCGAGTGACCCACTGCGGCCTCTGGAGCCCTTCCATGCCGGGTCCGGGAGTGGCGGGGCCGGTCTGCCGGAAGAGCCGTTTGAACGGGTTTCCGAGGCCGGGCGCATCGAAGCCCGCCTTGAACAGGCGGCCGAGGCCGGCAAGCCGGTAATCCTGGATTTCTACGCGGACTGGTGCATCAGCTGCAAGGTGATGGAACGCCAGGTATTCGATACCGAGCCGGTCCTGGAAGCCATGAAGGGCTTCGAGCGCCTCCAGGTGGATGTAACGGACAACACGGCCGCCGACCAGGCCCTGCTCGACCGTTTCAACCTTTTCGGCCCGCCCACCCTGCTGTTCTTCAACGCCCAGGGAGAGGAGCTCAAGCAGGCGCGCATCCTTGGCGAAATGGACCAGGACGAGTTCCTCGAGCACCTTGAGCGTGTCCGCGAGCGGACAGGCGTCTGAGCGTGGCCGGTTTCAGCCTGCGCTCACCCCTGCACCGGGGCGCCGCCTGTGTTCTTGCCGGTGAGCTCCTGCTCGCCCTGATGGGGGCGCAGGTCAAGGCACTGGCCCCGGAGCTCGACAACACCATGCTGGTGTTTGCGCGCAACGCGCTGGGGCTCAGCATCATTCTGCCCATCATGCTCTGGCGTCAGGGGCCGGACTGTCTGCGCACGACCAACCTGCGTTTCCATGTGGTCCGGGGTGTGGTGGGTGTGTCCGCCATGTACTGCTATTTCTTCAGCCTGGGCGGACTGGCGCTGACCGAGGCGGTACTGCTCAAGCTCACATCCCCCTTCTTCATCCCTCTGATCGCCTTCCTCTGGCTGGGAGAGCGCACGTCACTCTGGGCCCTGATGACCATTGTGCTGGGATTCTGCGGGGTGGTGGTCCTGCTGCAGCCCGGTCATGCCGGCATGCAGGACGTACTCTTCGTGACGGCTGGGGTTTCGGGGGCGGTGCTGGGTGGCACGGCCAAGGTCGCGATCCGCCGCATGGGCACGCGCGAGCCCAGTGCGCGCATCGTGGTCTACTTCGGCATCGTGGCAACCACGGTCTCGGCACCGGCTGCCCTTCTGAACTGGGAGTGGCCGACCCTGTGGCAGTGGCTCGGGCTGGTTTCCATCGCCGCCTGCGCCACGGCGGCCCAGATGCTGATCACCACCGCCTACCGCATAGCACCGGCTGGCCGTATCGGCCAGTTCACCTATTCGTCGGTGGTTTTCGCGGCCCTGCTTGGCTGGCTGATCTGGTCCGAGCCGTTCACCCTCAACCAGGCCATCGGCTGCGTGTTCATCGTCGGGGCGGGGTTGCTGAACATGCGCCGCTGATACCGTTCAGACGGTGCGCTCGATCCAGTAGGTGTACTGCTCCTCGCCCGCTTCCTCCTCGACCAGACGATGGCCGAGGAACTGGCAGAAACGCGGAATGTCACGCTGCGTGGACGGATCCGTGGCGATCACCCGCAGCACCCCGTTAACCGGCACATCCGCAATGCGGTTATGCAGCATCATGACCGGCTCCGGGCAGACCAGACCGGTGGCATCAAGGGTTGCATCGTACTCCCGGGTCAATGGCGGAACCTCCGTACACGCGTTTGCCGAATTTTCTGCCAGAATTAGGGTAAGGATACCATATTCAGAGGTAACCGCATGAGTAACAGGGAGCTTTCGGGGAGAGAACAATCATGATCCGTGTCATCATCGAGCGCTACATCGCTGAAGCCATGGAGAGCACCTATGACGCCCAGGCCCGCCAGGCCCTGCGCAATGCTGTTGAGATTCCCGGGTTCATTTCCGGCGAATCCCTCAAGGATGAGTACAACTCCCGTCACCGGGTGATCCTCTCAACCTGGCGCTCCACCGCGGACTGGTACCGCTGGTACGATTCCACGGAACGGCGGGAGAAGATCAATCGTATCCGGCCGTTGCTGGAATCCGATGAGCGCATCACGGTGCTGGAATACGCGGTGCCTACCGGGAACGTGTGAGCGGCGCCACGCAGCAGGTGATCTCTTCCCGGTCGTGATACAGGTGAGCGGCCCTGACCGTCAGGTCCGCGCCGCTGGCGGCGATGCTTTCCTCCAGGCGCGCCCTGTACTCCTGCCAGCACGCCCAGCGCTGCTTCATGGGCAGCTTCAGGTTGAACACCGCCAGCCGGCACAGCCGGTTCTCAAGCCACTCCGCCATCAGCTCCACGACCCGGGCAGGCCGATCCACAATATCGCAGACCAGCCAGTCCACCGGGTGCGCCGGCCGCCAGCTGAAGGCATCCTCCGTCCTGTGGGTCACCAGCCCGGAGGCCATCAACGCCTCGTCCATGGGCCCATTGTCCACCGCGGTCACGGCCAGCCCACGCTGCACCAGCTGCCACGTCCAGCCACCCGGCGCGGCGCCCAGGTCCACCGCCGTCATGCCATGCCGCAGCACACGCTCGCGCTCATCCGTGGTGAAGAACCGGTGCAGGGCCTCCTCCAGTTTCAGCGTTGAGCGGCTGGGGGCCGTACCCGGCATCCGAAGCCGCGGGACACCTTCGTGAAAGGCCGATGACAGGGCTGGATCACGGCGCGCAAGCAGGGCCCGACTGAAATCCGGAAGCAGGATCTCCAGACCCGGTGCGCCAGCATCCTCCTCGGGGTTGCCCTGAAGGATACCCGCGCCGCGCAGCGCTTTCGCCAGAGGGCTGGTCCACTTGCGGGCAAAGCGCGGCAGCGCCTCTTCGGTCTCCCCCAGGGGCACATGCACATCCACGCGCCCAAAGGGCCCGGTTTCCCCGGCATCACGCAGCCCCTCGAGAACGGCACCAACACGATCCTCGCCCGGGAGCGGGTCCACCAAACCGATGCCGGAATACCAGTCCCGCACGAACACCAGGTTGCTCAACGACACCGCCCGCATGACCGGTTCCGCGACCTGGCCGGGCAGCTCAAAGCGTATCCAGCCGGCGGCTTCCGGAACGAAAAACCCATAGCCGCCAACCTCCGCAGCGCGGCTGACCAGCTCCTGCCCCGCATCCGCCTCAAAGCCGGGGCGGCACAGCGCCCGGATCACACCCGTTCCAGTCATTACCTGTCCGTCTCCGTTGCCGTCACGAAAGCCCGCGCACTCTCCGCAGCGGCCGCAAGGACCCGGTCCGGATCCAGGCCGCTGCGACGCGTGGGCATCAGTTCATGGTCGCCATCGTCCACCCACTCCAGATGCACTGGTCCCGGAAATGGCAGACGTGACTCCAGCTCGCTCCGCTTTCCGAAAGGATCCCGCTCACCCTGTGCGATCCACAGGGGCCGCTCAAGTTCCGCAAAGTGATCCGTCCGCCACTGTTCGGGCCTGCGTGGTGGATGGAAGGGGTAGCCGAACACCAGGGCACCGGACACGGGGTCCGGGCGCTGCTCCGGCGTCAGCAGCATGGAGGCCGTACGGCCCCCGAGGGATCGCCCGCCGATCCAGAGGTGGTCCGCATCCGGCTCCCGGCACCCAATTTCTTCGATGGCTTCTCGCCAGTACTGGAGCAGAACAGGAGGACGATCCGGTGGACGCCGCTTGCCTGTGGTACGACGCTGCGCCATGAACGGAAACTCGAACCGCCGGACACGGAAGCCCGCCGACGCCAACGCGGCGGCGAGCCGATCCATGGGCACGGAATCAGCAGGCGCGCCGGATCCGTGGGCGAGAACCAGAACCGGGCCCTGTTCGCCATTACAGAGTATATCCAAAGGCACTACCGCATTAAGGTTTTGACATATATCATTGAGCACCGGCGCTGCGTTGCCTACGCTGCGCGTACCCTCCAAACAGTCCCGGAAGAGCCGAACATGGAAACACAGACATCCGCGGAAACCTACAACTACCGGGTGGTCAGGCAGTTTGCCATAGCCTCGCTGGTATGGGGTATCGTCGGAATGGGACTGGGCGTGTTCATCGCGGCCCAGATGTTCCTTCCCCAGCTGAACTTTGACCTGCCCTGGACAAGCTTCGGGCGCCTGCGCCCGCTGCACACCAATGCGGTCATCTTTGCCTTTGCTGGTAGTGCCCTGTTCGCCACCTCGTACTACGTGGTGCAGCGTACCTCCCAGTCGAGGCTGATCTCGGACGAGGCTGCCGCCTTTACGTTCTGGGGATGGCAGGCCGTGATCGTTCTGGTCGCCATCACGCTGCCGCTGGGCTACACCACTACCAAGGAATACGCTGAGCCCGAGTGGCCCATCAATATCCTGATCGCGGTGGTCTGGCTGACCTACGCCTACGTGTTCTTCGGCACCATCGCACGGCGCCGGGTCAAGCACATCTATGTGGCCAACTGGTTCTACGGCGCCTTCATCATCACGATTGCCATCCTGCACGTGGTGAACAACCTGGCGATTCCGGTGGGCTGGTTTGAGTCCTACTCCATTTTCCCCGGTACGATCGACGCCATGGTTCAGTGGTGGTACGGGCACAATGCCGTGGGCTTCTATCTGACCGCGGGGTTCCTGGGCATGATGTACTACTTCGTGCCCAAGCAGGCCAACCGGCCGATCTACTCCTATCGACTCTCAATCGTGCATTTCTGGGCACTGATCGCGACCTATGTCTGGGCCGGCGGCCACCATCTTCACTACACCCCGCTGCCGGAGTGGGCCCAGACCGCTTCCATGATCATGTCCCTGATCCTGCTGGCACCGAGCTGGGGCGGTATGATCAACGGCATCATGACCCTGTCCGGCGCCTGGTATAAGCTGCGCACGGATCCGATCCTCCGCTTCCTGATTGTCGCTGTTTCCTTCTATGGTATGGCCACCTTCGAAGGGCCGCTGATGTCCATCCGCACCGTGAACGCGCTGTCACACAGCACGGACTGGACCGTAGGGCACGTACACTCGGGGGCCCTGGGTTGGGTTGCCATGATCAGCTTTGGCGCGCTCTATCACCTGTTCCCGCGTCTCTACGGTCTCAAGTCAATGTTCAGCATCCCGCTGATCAACCTCCACTTCTGGCTCGCGACCATTGGCGTGGTGCTCTATACCGTTTCCATGTGGATCAACGGTCTACTCCAGGGTCTGATGTGGCGCGCCGTGAATGACGACGGCACGCTCACCTACAGCTTCGTTGAGGCCGTTGAGGCCAGTTACCCGGGCTATGTGGTGCGCTTCATTGGCGGCGCCTTTTTCCTGGGCGGCGTTCTGGTGATGGCCTACAACGTATGGCGCACTGTTGGTCAGAGCGAGACTGGCGCACTTGATGATTCCACTGACGCAGTGCAGGGGGCCAACGCATGAGTCACGAGAAAGTTGAAAAGCACCTGGGTCTGTTGATCGGGCTGATCATTGTTGTGGTCAGCCTCGGGGGACTGGCGGAAATTGTGCCCCTGTTCTTCGACAAACAGGTCAACGAACCCGTGGAAGGCCTGGAGCCTCTGAGCGCCGTGGAACTGGAAGGCCGTGATATCTATATCCGCGAGGGCTGCCATGTGTGTCACACGCAGAAGGTCCGCCCCTTCCGGGCCGAAACCGAACGCTATGGCCATTACTCCGTTGCCGGCGAACAGGTCTATGAACACCCCTTCCTCTGGGGTTCAAAGCGCACCGGCCCCGACCTGGCTCGGGTAGGCGGACGCTACTCGGATTCCTGGCACCGCCTGCACCTTTACGATCCGCGGATGGTGGTTCCGGAATCCAACATGCCGGCCTATCCCTGGCTGTTCGACCAGAAGGTGGACCCGACCCAGACCGCCCGCAAAATGCGTGCGCTGCGCACACTGGGTGTCCCCTACACCGACGAGCAGATCAAGAACGCCGAGGAGAATGTGCGGGGAACCTTCGAGATCCAGGCGCTGATCGCCTATCTGCAGCAGCTTGGTACAGCGATTCCGGAACAGAGGTAACGGTATGGCTTGGGAGACACTGCTCAGTCAGTTCAAGGGGCTTCACACTTTATTGATGATCGCCCTTTTTATCGGCATCTGCATCTGGGCATTCAGCCCATCCCGGCAGCGGGAAAACGAAAAGGCCGCGCATCTGGTATTCGAGGACGAAGACATGGAAGCGCGCACCATCGAACAGCAACGGAGAGACAACCACAATGAGTAGTTTCTGGAGCATCTGGATCAGCGCACTGATCCTGCTTGTGGTCTTTGGGTGCTGGTGGCTCCTCTGGATCGTGCGCCGCAACCAACCAACGGACAAGGTTGAAAACCGGAGTGTTGGTCATGAGGTCGACGGCATTGAAGAGCTGGACAACCCACTGCCCAAGTGGTGGTACTGGATGTTCATCGGGCTGATCCTGTTCTCGCTGCTCTATCTGGCACTCTATCCCGGACTGGGCAACTACCAGGGGCTGTTGGGCTGGAGCCAGACCAAGGCCTGGGAACAGGAGATGGAACGTGCCCGTGAGGAGTACGGTCCGCTTTTCGCACAGTACGCCGAGACGGATGTCCCCGAACTGGCACGCGATGGCGAGGCCATGCAGGCCGCCCAGCGCCTGTTCTCCAACAACTGTGCTACCTGCCACGGCTCTGCCGGGCGCGGCGGCTATGGCTTCCCCAACCTCACTGACGACGACTGGATCTGGGGCGGCAGTGTCGATGCCATCAAGCACACACTGACCAACGGTCGCCAGGCGAACATGCCGGCACGTGGCGTCAACCCGAACCTGAGCAATGACCAGCTCGGCGACATTACCGAGTACGTGCTGTCGCTCAACGACCGCAGCGGCGTGGATGAGGCGGCCGCCGAAAGGGGCGAGCCACTGTTCGCCCAGGCCTGCTCCACCTGTCACGGCAAAGATGGCACGGGTAACCAGAGCATGGGCGCCCCCAACCTGACCAATGACACCTGGCTCTACGGCGGGGACCGCGACACCATCATGGAGACCCTGCAGTACGGCCGTAATGGGCACATGCCGGCCCAGAACCAGCTGTCCGAGGACCAGATCCACCTTCTGACCGCCTATGTCTATCGGCTGTCGGGCCAGCACCGGAATAATGAAGGAGCGGAATGAACGAGATACCCGTCCGCCAGGTTGACGCCGGTCCCAACCCGGACCGGATCTACGTCCGCAGCACCACCGGTTTCTACCAGAAGCTGCGGACCGTCACTCTCTGGACGCTCATGGGTCTCTATTTCACCGCCTGCTGGATCCACATCAACGGGCGGCCCCTGGTCCACTTCGACCTGCCGGAACGCCAGTTCCATCTCCTGGGGGCCACCTTCTGGCCCCAGGACTTCTTCATTCTCACGCTGCTGCTGATCATCGCTGCGTTCGGACTGTTTTTCGTCACCACCCTTTTCGGCCGCATCTGGTGCGGGTTCACCTGCCCCCAGACCGCCTGGACCTTCATCTTCATGTGGATCGAGGAAAAGGTGGAGGGCAGCCGCAACCAGCGCATGAAGCTCGACCGTAAGGGCGCTCTCGGCCAGTGGCTGCCCCGCAAGATCGTCAAGCACGGCCTCTGGCTGGGCATTGGATTCTGGACGGGGGTTACCTTCGTTGGCTACTTCTACCCCATCCGCGAACTCGTACCGGACCTGTTCACATTCAGCGTGAGCACCGGCTGGGCGGTATTCTGGATCGGCTTTTTCTCGGTGGCGACCTACCTCAATGCGGGTTGGATGAGGGAAAAGGTCTGCCTCTACGTCTGCCCTTACGCGCGCTTTCAAAGTGTCATGTTCTCGCCTGACACTCGCACGGTCACTTATGACGCCAACAGGGGCGAGCCCCGTGGTCCCAGAAAAAAGGATTCTGACCCTTCCGAGCTCGGCTTGGGGGACTGCATTGACTGCAACATCTGCGTGCAGGTCTGCCCCACCGGCATCGACATCCGCAATGGCATGCAGTACGAGTGCCTCGACTGCGGTCTCTGCGTGGATGCCTGCAACCAGGTCATGGACCGCATGGGCTATGAACGGGGACTGATCCGCTACGCCACCGAACGCGAAGTCGAGGGCGCCCCGAGACGCCGCTTCCAGCCCCGGACGCTGGGGTACGGCCTGGGCATGGCACTGCTTCTGGGCACCATGGCGACACTGCTCATGCAGCGCGATACACTGGACATTGAGGTAACCCGCGACCGGGGTGGGCTGTATCAGACCGGACCGGATGCCACCATTGAGAACTCCTACAGCATCAAGCTCAGCAACCGCGTCAACGAGCCGCGCGCACTCAGCGTGCGGGTCAGTGGCCCGGAGGGAACGCATCTGCTTGAGCCCATCCGGATGGAACTGAGCCCACTGGATTCACGCTCCCTTCCGGCTGTGGTGAGAATCCCACGCCAGGAGCTTGAGGGAATGAGCACGCCGGTCACCTTTGAAGTCATCGCCGAGGGCTCTGAAGCGCGCAACAGCGCTGAAACCGCCTTCATCGGCCCCAGACCCTGAACACCGGAACCACCATGACAGACGACGACACCAATCGCCCCTGGTACCGCGAGCCCTGGCCCTGGGTCCTGATCGCGATCCCGGGGATCACCATCCTCTGGAGCATCTTTCTGATCCTGTTTTCCATGGAACAGCATGTCTCGATGGTGGAGGACGACTATTACGATGAGGGCATGGGAATCAACCGCGAGCTTTCCCGGGATATCGAGGCCGCCAACCTCGGCCTGAGCGGGCGTGTCAGCTTCACCGACGGGGAACGGCTGGATATCCTGCTGGAGTCCCCGGAACGGCGGAACTGGGAGCGCCTGGAGGTCGAGCTCACCCATGCCACGCTCGGCGACCGTGACCAGACCACCATCGCCCAGCGTGTCGGGGAAGGCCGCTACCGTGCCCGCATTCAGCCCCTCAGTGACGGGCGCTGGTACATCGATATCCGCAACACCGGCAATGACTGGCGGCTGCGTGGCGCGCTCAAAACCCCACTGGAAGAACCACTTACCCTGCAGCCCATCCGGGAGGCCCGTCAGCAATGACGGCGTCCGCCGGCGCCTGCTTCCACTGCCAGGAACCCCTGCCGGAAACACCCCCCGTCACCGGCGACATCGCCGGCCGGACCGAGGCGTTCTGCTGTGAGGGCTGTCTCGCGGTCTCGCGCATCATCCGCAACGAGGGGCTCGACCGCTTCTACCAGCAGATTGACGGCCCCATCACCACGCCGGACCCGGTTGACGACCGGGTCCGTGCCGAGTGCCTGCACTACAACGACCGCCAGCTCCTCGACGAGGTTGTGCATGCCCGGGATGACGGGCTCCACGAGACCTGGCTGATGATCGACGGTCTCAGCTGTGCCGCCTGCATCTGGCTGATCGAGCATCACCTGGCCGGCTTTGAGGGGCTTGAGTCCATCCGCATCAACCACAGCACCCAGCGCGCCCACCTGGTCTGGCACCCTCAGGTCACCGGGTTGGGCAACCTCCTGCTGGGGATCCGCGAACTGGGGTTCCAGGCGTCTCCTTTCCGCCCCGGCGAGTGGGAGGAACGGATACGGACCCAGCAGAAACAGGCCATGATCCGGATCGGAATCGCGGGCATTGCAGCCCTCCAGACCATGATGTTGGCCTATCCGCTCCAGTTCGGGCTCAGCACCGAATCCGACCCGGCCATGGTCCAGCTGTTCCGCTGGGCCAGTCTGGTCATCGCCACACCGGTGGTGCTCTACAGCGCCGTTCCCTTTTTCCAGGCAGCAGTCCGGGACCTCCGGCACCGTCATCCGGGCATGGATGTGCCCGTGTCCATCGCCATCCTGGCCGGCTACCTGGCGAGCGTCCACGTAACCCTCTTTGGCGGCGAACATGTCTATTTCGAATCCATCTCGATGTTCACCTTCTTCCTCGGCCTAGGGCGATTTCTCGAGGGCCGCGCCCGCTACCGGGCGGGCCTGGAAAACCTGTCACTGATCAATGCCATGCCCGGCACGGCACTGCGCATCGATGGGGACAGCGAGACCGTGGTGCGCGCCCGCGACCTGAACCCCGGTGACCGTATCCGCATACGGCCGGGCGATACCCTGGCCGCGGATGGCCGTGTGGCCAGCGGCCAATCCGCACTGGATGAATCCATGCTGACCGGGGAATCGTTGCCAGTCTCCCGGGGACCGGGCGAGCCGGTCTCGGCGGGCACGGTGAACACCGAACACCCCCTGGAGGTGATCGTGGACCAGGCCGGGGACAACACCCGGCTTTCCGCCATCACCCGGCTTCTGGACCGGGCCCAGGCCGAGAAACCCCGGACCCAGCAGCTGGCGGACCGCGTTGCCGGTATTTTTGTCACCGCGGTTCTGGCAGCTGCCACGGCCACCTTTCTGGTCTGGTGGTTCCTGGACCCCGCGCGGGCCTTTCCGATCACACTGGCGGTTCTGGTCGCCACCTGCCCCTGCGCCCTGTCGCTGGCCACGCCGACGGCGCTGACCGTGGCAACCAACCGGCTGCGCCGGGCCGGCTTCGTTCCCACGAGAGGTTCCACCCTGGAGACGCTCAACACGGTGGACACCCTGGTGTTCGACAAGACCGGCACCCTTACCCGGGGCCAGCTCAGTATTGCCTCTGTTACACCGTCGTCCGGCATTTCCGAGTCGCACTGCCGGGCGCTGGCAGCCGGTCTGGAACGCGGCTCAGAGCATCCCATCGCACGGGCCTTCCGGGAGGAACCGGCAGCAGCCATCAGCGAGCGGGAGAACCATCCCGGCGGCGGCGTCACCGGCTTCCACGAGGGCCGCAAACTGGCCCTGGGCCGCGAGGATTTCGTGGCTGCGGAACTCGACCTGCCCCCTGCGCCGGAAACCGATGACGATGCCGCCCTGGCTGTTCACCTGGCCAGCGAGGCAGGCTGGCTGGGGCGCATCACCCTGGATGATACGCTGCGCGAGGACGCCCAGCCGGTGCTGGCAGCACTGCGCGCCCGGGGCTGGCACTGTGTGCTCCTCAGTGGTGATCATTCCGGCCAGGTGGCAAGGGTCGCCGGGGCGCTCGGCATCGACCGGTATGAAGGGCGGCTGTCACCGGAGGCCAAACTGGAGCGCATCCGCGCCCTGGAGGCGGAGGGTAACCGGGTGATGATGGTGGGTGACGGACTCAACGACCTGCCCGGCCTGGCGGGAGCCCGACTGTCCGTGGCCATGGCCGGCAGCAGTGATATCGCCCGCCTGCAGGCGGATGCCGTGGTTCTGGGTGAGCGGCTCTGGCCGCTGATGGAAGCGCTGAAGGTCGCTCCCATGGCACGCCGGGTCATCCGCCAGAACCTGACCCTGTCGCTGTTGTACAATGCGGCGATCCTGCCTCTGGCAATGGTGGGTCTGGTGATCCCATGGATCGCGGCCGCGGGCATGTCCGCCAGCTCGGTGGCTGTGGTGATGAATGCGCTGCGTCTGGGAGGAATGAAGCCCGATGGCAATACTCTACATACTGATTCCGCTGTCACTGATCCTGCTGGCGATCGCCGTCCGGGTACTCATCTGGGCAGTGCGCAACGACCAGTTCGATGACCTGGAAGGGCCGGCCCATCAGATCCTTTTCGATGACGACGAGGACCGGATTCCCCCGGAAGCCCGACAGCATACCGAACAGACCAGTTGCCAGCGTGACAGGAACGATCCGGAATGACTGATGCTCTCATCACCACCCTGGGTTCAGCGTTCCTCATCGGGTTCCTGGGCAGCACCCACTGCCTGGGCATGTGCGGCGGCATCGCCAGCTCACTCAGCCTGGCCCTGCCTGTGGGCCCGGGTTACCGGCGCCGTCAGCTGTCACTGCTGGCGGGATACAATCTCGGGCGGATCCTGAGTTACAGCCTGATCGGGCTGATCGCGGGCCTGCCCGGTGCACTGTTGACCGAAGGCGTGCCCGGCGCCGGCATGGTCCTGCGCACCCTGGCCGGTGTTGTACTGATCCTTCTGGGCCTGGCCGTGGGTCAGTGGTGGCAGGGCATCATGAGCCTGGAGCGCATCGGCGCGCCACTGTGGCAGCGGCTCTCTCCCCTGACCCAGCGCTTCATGCCCGTTGACCGCCTGAGCCGTGCCCTGCCACTCGGGCTGCTCTGGGGCTGGCTGCCCTGTGGCCTGGTCTACAGCACCCTGGCCTGGGCCCTGACCCAGGGAGATGCGGTTCTCTCCGGTCTGCTGATGTTCAGCTTCGGTCTGGGCACTGTGCCGGCAATGGTGGCCACCGGCCTGCTGGCCAGCCGCATTACCCGGCTGCGCCAGTCCACGGCCTTCCGCCGGGTTACAGGCCTGGCACTGATCGTTTTCGGTCTCTGGACCATCCCCTGGATCCAGCATCTGATTCTTTCCCACTGAGGCGGGGTTTGACCGATATCAACAGGTCCAGCCCCCGGCTGCGTTAGGCTGTGTGCAGCACAGAACCTGCCGTCGGAGGACACCATGGCTTCGGAACGCATCAACCTCCTATGGGATCCGGATCTGATCGCACGCTACGATCTGTCAGGCCCCCGTTACACGTCCTACCCGACGGCGCTGGCCTTCAGCGAAGACTTCAACGGCGAGGCCTACGAGCGGACCCTTGAACGGAGCCGTGCCTCGGGCGCGCCGCTCTCACTCTATCTGCACATCCCGTTCTGCGCGCACCTGTGCTACTACTGCGCCTGCAACAAGATCGTGACCCGCAAACGGGACCGGGCGACTCCTTACCTGGAACGGCTGCACCAGGAGATCGCCATGCGCTCCCGGCAGTTCGGCGGCCAGGAACGACCGGCGACCCAGCTCCACTGGGGCGGCGGCACGCCCACTTTCATCAGCCACGATGAAATGCGCGAACTGATGGGCGTGCTGCGCCAGCACTTCCAGTTGGCGGACGACGACAGCGGCGACCATTCCATTGAGATTGATCCCCGCGAGTGCGGCCCTGAAACCCTGGAAGTCCTGCGCTCCATCGGGTTCAACCGCATCAGCCTGGGTGTCCAGGACTTCAACCCGACCGTCCAGAAGGCGGTGAACCGGATCCAGCCCCGAGAGATGGTGGCCAACCGCATTGTCACTGCCCGGAATCTGGGCTTCCGTTCCATCAACATGGATCTCATCTACGGGCTTCCCCACCAGACCCGGGAGACATTCCATGAAACCCTGGAACAGGTGCTGGAGCTGTCGCCGGATCGGCTGTCGGTGTTCAACTACGCCCACCTGCCCGACCGCTTCATGCCCCAGCAGCGCATCCGCGAAGAGGATCTGCCCTCCCCGGCGGAAAAACTCCGCATCCTTGAGGACACCATCAACCGGCTGCTTGAGGCCGGCTACGTGTACATCGGCATGGATCATTTCGCCAAACCCGATGACACACTGGCCATCGCCCAGCGCAACGGGGAACTGCACCGGAATTTCCAGGGCTACACCACCCACGGCGAATGCGACCTGATCGGCATGGGCGTTTCCGCCATCAGCCAGGCCGCCGACAGCTACTTCCAGAACCATCACGATGAAGCCGCCTGGAACCTGCAGCTGGATTTCAACCGCACGCCCCTGAAAAAGGGCTATGAGCTCAGTGACGACGACCGCATGCGCCGCGCCGTCATCATGGAGCTGATCTGTCACTTCTCGCTGGACAAGCAGGCCTTCGCGGCCGCGTGGGGGGAGGCTTTTGATCAGGTGTTTGCCGATACCCTGCCGGCACGCCAGACCATGGTGGAAGACGGCCTGATTGAAGAGGATGGGCAGCGGCTGACGGTACGCACACCCGGCCGCCTTCTGATCCGGGCCATCTGCCAGCTGTTCGATGCCGGCGCCCAGCAGGCGCAGACCGGGCGCTACTCACGGATCATCTGAACCGGTGCTCAGATATTGAGCACCTGAACCTGGCCGTATTCGGTTCCGGGCTCCGCGCGCTGGGGCTCGGGAACCGGAGCCTGCCCCTCCCCCTTCCCGGAGAAATCAAACAGCTGTGGATCCGCCAGATGGGAGGGCGCCACGTTCTGCAGGGCCCGGAACATGTTCTCGATCCGCCCCGGGAAGCGATGGTCCCAGTCGTTGAGCATGTCCTTGACCATCTCCCGCTGCAGGTTCTCCTGGGAACCGCAGAGGTTGCAGGGGATGATGGGATACTCCCTCAGCTCGGCGAAGCGGGCAATGTCCTTCTCACGGCAATAGGCCAGCGGCCGGATCACGGTATTGCGGCCATCATCGCTGAACAGCTTGGGCGGCATGGCCTTGAGCGTGCCCCCGTGGAACATGTTGAGCATCATGGTCTCAAGGATGTCATCCCGGTGGTGGCCCAGGGCGATCTTGGTACAGCCCTGCTCTTCCGCGAAATTGTAGAGAATCCCCCGGCGCAGGCGTGAGCACAGCCCGCAGGCCGTTTTCCCCTCGGGAATCTTCTCCTTCACGATGCTGTAGGTATCCTTCTCCAGAACCTGGAACGGCACTTCAAGCTGCGCCATGTAATCCGGCAGCACATGCTCGGGAAAACCCGGCTGCTTCTGGTCCAGATTCACCGCCATGAGCTCAAAGTTCACCGGCGCCCGGTGGCGCAGGACCATCAGCATGTCCAGCATGGTGTAGGAATCCTTGCCACCACTGAGACAGACCAGGATGCGGTCGCCTTCCTCGATCATGTCGAAATCCGCGATGGCACGCCCGGTCTCGCGCTGCAGTTTCTTCTGCAGGCGTTTGCTTTCGTCGCGCGGATCGGTGGAGGTTTTGTCCAGCATTGATTGGCCCTGGTCAGACTGTGTGGCTGCGGATTATACCGGAGAGTCACGGGCTGCCACCAACCGGGATTTGCATTGCCCGCTCTGGCAACGCATAGTCTGGACATGATGGATTCCACCGCCTCACTGAACCGGACCGGCGAGACCAACGACAGCGCCCTGGAAGCGCTGGTCGGGCGCATCATGGACGCCTGCGAGGCGTTGCTGCGCACCCATCCGGAAGGCATGAGCGAACTGGTGATGCTGCGCACGCTCCAGGGAGAGCCCTGGTATCTTTTCGGGACCATCGACTTCAGCAGCCCGGCGGCCCTCTACCCGGTGCACTTTCTCCTGTTCCACAGCCTCTACCGCCAGCGCGAACGACTGGCGGCCGAGAGCGGGGAAACCATCGACATCAACGCCCTGAACATCCGCATCCGCCCGGCGTACAACGCCGGGCAGCAGGAGGCGGGGCAGCACGATGCGCTGCACGCCTTCTACCGGGACCTGTCCAACCATGACCTGGGCGAGAGCACCATCAACCGCATGCTGGATGACTTCTGGCAGGGCATCACGCGCCCGGCGGATGATGAGCTCGCCCAGGCCTGTCACACCCTGGCGATCGACACGCCACCTGCGGATCTGGCGACGGCACGGCAGGCGTTCCGGCGCCTTGCCATGCGTCATCACCCGGACCGGGGTGGCTCCAATGAGCAGCTCCAGGCCCTGAACCGGGCCATGGCCACCGTTCGACACCACTTCAGAGGACACCCATGAGTCGAGTGACCCCCCTGACCCGTATTGCCGTCACCACAGCCCTGGGCCTGGGCATGGCCTCCGGTGCCCAGGCCGGCGTTGCCACTCTGGCCTATCACCATGTCTCCACGGAGACGCCTCCCTCCACCACGACCTCCCCGTCGCTGTTCCGGGACCAGCTGTCGCTGATCGAGGAGCTCGGCGTGGAGCCGCTGTCACTTACGCCCGAGCGCATCCAGAAGACCCTGGACGGCGCGGATGCGGAAAACCAGCACGTCGCCCTGACCTTTGATGATGCCTACGAGAGCGTCTACACCGAAGCCTGGCCGCTTCTCAGGGAAAAGGGGATTCCACTGACGGTCTTCGTGCTCAGCGGCTCCGTCGGCGACAATGGCTACATGACCTGGGAGCAGCTCCGGGAGATGGCCGAGCACGAGCTGGTAACCATCGGCAACCACAGCCGGGATCACGGCACCATGCTCCAGCGCCCGGATGAGAGTGCGGAAGAACATGCCAAACGCATCGCCCGGGAACTGGACCGGGGCGCTGAACGCATCGAGGAGAAGATCGGCGTCGAAACCGATCTCTATGCCCACCCCTACGGTGAGTTCTCCCAGCCGGTTCTGCAGGCACTGGAAGAACGCGGCTGGTATGGATTCGCGCAGCATTCCGGGGTCATCGGGGAACACTCCCATCCCGGCGCCATGCCGCGTTTTGCCGTGGCGGATGCCTACGGCGGCATCGACACCCTGAAGGACAAGCTCAAGGCCCGTAACTTCCCGGTTGCCAGGGCCGAGCTTCCGGACCCGGTCATCAGTGGCGACAACCCGCCCCTGCTGGACATGACGGTTCCCGAGGGCTGGGACAGCGGCCGGCTGAGCTGCTTTGCCTCCGGCGAGGGCATGATGGAACTGGAATCGGAGACCGTGGCCAATGGCGTGCGCATCCGAACCCGCGCCCAGAACCCCATTGAAGCGCGCCGTTCACGCTACAACTGCACTTACCCGGCCGGGAATGGGCGTTTCTACTGGCTTTCCCAACCCTGGTTCAATCCGGAGGCACCGGAAGGCTGAGGTCAGTCCACCAGCCGCAGTGACAGGCTGCCCACGGGCTCGTGGGTCAGCCTGCGGCGCCTGCCTTCCTCGCCGACCATGGTGCCGGACTCAAGGTCCTCCGGGCGGGTGAACACCACCAGCCAGCGTTCACCGGAATCCGGCTTCAGCGCCAGCCTTGCCTCCATATGCCCATAGCGTCGCCAGGTTTCGGGACTGTATTCCATCACGATGTCGGTCACCATCCGTACAGGACGGAAGCCACCATCAAGAAAAACGGCATTCGGCAGGAAGAAGCCGCCGTCACGGATGAAACTGCGGATACGCAGCAGCGACTGTTCAGGCTCGGGCGGCAGGCGCACCAGGGCGAAACGGCTGGTGCCCGTGGCAAAACGGTACACGTCGGCCGCTTCACCGAGATCAACGGGCAGGGTCCGCTCGGGCTCCAGCTGCAGGTAGTCCAGGCGCGGCAGCGCCCCGCAGCACTGCTGCGCAAACGCATCCAGCCGGGTCTCCGATCCCTCGCCCACACCCAGAATGGCGGCGGCTTCTGAATCCTTCCGGAAGCCGGGCGCGGCTGTGGCGCCGGAGGTCGTCACCCGGGCCTCGGAAGCCCGGACCGGTTCCGGTTCATGCATCACCCGCCCCAGCGCCTCCTCGCCGTAGAGATAGGGCGTATTGTGAACGCGGCCCTGGGCGTCCCGCCAGCTGTAGAAAAGTTCCTCGGTCTCCCTGCTGTTATCCTGATCGCCGGCATCCGGATACTGTTCCAGGTTGAATTCCGGATGGGACGATTCCACTGTCCGCGTTACGTCCGCCTCACCGGAGCCCGTCTTTCCTGTGCTCTCGCCAGAGGTCTCAGGGGCTTCCCCGGAGGCCGGCGTGTAGCGGACCTGTCCCCGCTCATCCACCCAGGCGCGCATCCCCCCTGTGCTCTCATCTCCAGAGCCACTGGCACAGCCGGCGGTCACCAGCACCACCAGAACCAGCAGCGCCGACACCAGCCGGTCAGAAACGGCTGCGGATGGTGAGGTTGGCAAAGGTGATGGTGGTTTCGGTTTTGACATCCAGGCCTGCGTAGGGGTTGTACACAATGTTGGTGATGTTCGTGCAGTTGATATTGCAGCTCGAGTCCGCCGGGATGTCCTGGGTACTCTTCATCTGGCTCAGACTCATATCGATCTGGGTGTGCTTCGACCACTTGTACCCCAGCCCAACGCCATACATTGTGCCATCCCCGATGGGCGAGAAAAGACTTTCCGCCCCTTTGGGGATCACGGTGCTCCGATGCTGGGCCCCCGCCCTCAGATCAAGACGGTCATTCACGTGCAGAGTCGCGCCATAGCCGAGGTTCCACACGTCCGTAAACTCACGGGCGATTTTGAGGCTTGTCGGCGTTGCTTTCTCCGGCGACAGGATGCGCGCCGCGTTCAGGAACTCAAGCTCACGATCAAACTTGAGCTCAAGGTACTTCTGGGACGCGAGATCAACATAATCCATATCCGCATTCAGGGTCAGAAACGGCAGCACCCGCATACTGACCCCGGTGGAGAAATGCTGCGGGTAGCTCTCCTTGATGGAGACATGGCCCTCCTCCTTGGGAACGCCGGAAGGCAGGCTCAGAATCGCGGCGCCGATGGCACCGAGCACGGAGCTGTTCACACTCTGCCAGAACGAGGCCCAGTCCTCGGTGTAGTCGATCTGGAAATCGCCCTTGAGCTTCATATCATCGCCCGAACTGTACTGGGCGCCCCAGGTGAACCAGTCAGTGGGCTCCCAGAGAACGCCCACCTTGTAGCTGGTGGAAAGGCTCTCCTCCGCCCGGAAGTTGACATTGCCGATGTCCTGGAAGGGGCCGATCTTGCCGCCACAAAGAGCCAGCCACGGAGCCAGGGGTTCCTGGGCCTCCTCGTCACAGCCAAAGGCATCCTGAAGCGTGGCCCCCACGCCCACCAGCATGTTCGGGGCCCGGGTCAGCTGGTTCACCTCGATCCCCTGGTGCGAGAAATGGATACCGCCGCCAACGGTCCACTCATCATTGATCTGATAGGAGACCGTTGGTGAAAGGTAGGTGATCCGCTGGATGGCGGCCTGGGTCGGCTGATAGCGGCCCGGGTCATCGTCCTCACGGGAGAAGCCACCGGAGTTCTCGATGAAGGCGGCATTGCCGAACGTAAGCTTCGAGCCCGGGGGCTGGACACTAAACCCGGCATTGAATGGCGCCGCGGGCGCGGCGCTTTCCATCAACCCGATACCGGGGATGTAGTTGGCACCGACGTCGGTACTGCTCTTGCTGTTGGCCACCGGGTCATTCTCCGCGCATTCGATGCCAAAGACATCACAGCCCTCGTCCGGCACCGTGAACTCCGCATCGAACTGCGTCATCGGCATGGCGCCACCCAGTTCCCACTGGCGCCCCTCAAGACGGCTCAGCCCGGCTGGGTTGCGGCGGATGGCCATGATCCCGGGCGGATCCGCGGTAACCGCGTTGCCGAGCGCGGCGGCCTTCGGGTGCACCAGCAGCTGATGGCTGAACTGGGCCTGTGCCCCCAGGGACACGGCCACCAGCGCCAGTGCGCCGAATACACGTGTGCCGACGCCATTCGCTCGCATTACGTCCTGCTCCTTATCGCCCTTGATCCACGCATCAGGATGATTCAGACAGCCCGGAAATATTGATGGGCATGGAGAAGCCGATGGTGAAATCCGGTGCTCCCCTCGTCATACCGAAACCAACACTGGTATTGACGATGGTCTGATCGCTGATCCGCGTACCCAGTGACATATTGATGATGCCCGCCATCTGGGAACTGGCCGTTGCCTCGGTGCCATCGCTGAAGCTCAGAACGGTTTCATCGTTGTAGGTGAGCTGGACCGACAGACTCAGCGATATGTCGTAGGACAGCGAATAGGAGAAGCCACCGGAACCGGACAGCGTGAAGCCGGGGTCCAGCTCCCGCAAAAGCCGGGCACCACGCACCTGCTTGAGATCCTTCACTTTGTGGTTGTAGCGGAGGCTGCCGGAGCCGAACAGAACGACCGGATCCAGCACCTTGGAGACACTGGCACCCCCGCCAATCGAGTAGTAGCCACTGCCGGTGGACAGCTGACGGTTGACGTCGATCTCGTAGGGACTCACGCCGGTCTTGGAGCTCAGCGTCCCGAACAGCGTGGTGGACATGGTGCCCGGCACATGGGGGTTGGGCTGCCAGCGCGCGGTAAAGGAGATATCCCCCACGTCGTTGACGTTCAGATCCTCCTGGGTATCAAACTTTGTGGTCAGGGGAATCCGGGTGCCCAGCGTCAGGTTGTCGTAGAACCCGTAATCATAGGAGAAGGCATTGGTGAAGTTGTGGGTGGCTTCCGGCGTCACATCCAGGTTGCGGACCTGGCTGTTGATGACCTCCAGGTCCAGGTTCTGTGTTCCTGAATAGGAGTAGTCAAAGGAGTAGTTCAATGACTGACGCCCCGCCTGCAGCAGCGAATAGTTCTTCTCCGCCGCCTGGAAGACCTCCTCCAGCTGTTCGGTGGAATCCTCATCCCCTTCCTGCTGGGCAAGCGCCTCCCGGGCCTCATCCACAGTGGCACCATCATCTTCCTGCTGCTGGGCAACGGCGGGCACCGCCAGTGCCGAGAGCACCACGAGACCGGCCGGAAGCCAAAGCACAGAGCGCGTCATAGCGGGTTCCCTGTTTCCAGTTCGATGCATAAAACCACCAATCACCTGTCGTCCGTGAGCCTCACCGGTCACGGAAATAGAGCTGTTTGCGCGTGTTCTCCACGCTGCCGTCCGGGTTGTTCTTGAGCCGCTCGAGTTCATTCTGGATGTCCCACATGAGCGCTTCGTGGAATGCCGGGAACTCCCGGCGTGCCTGCAGGGTCAATGTCTGGTCGTCCACAAAGCGCATGTCCTCTTCCTTCAGGGCCAGGTTGTTCAGGGGCGGTTCCTCGCCCGGAAAAACGATGAACAGGACGTTCTTCGCCCATTTCTCCTGGAATTCATGCAACGTGAATGACAGATTCCCCGCGGCCGGGTCCGCGACGAAAACACGACCCTCACGGATGTCACGCACCACCACGAAATGCTCGAAACCGGCATGGTTGATGGGGACGATGGCCGGATGGTCGAGCTCAGCCAGGTCCGACATCTCCGCTCGGAACCCGCCGGATGGGAACCCGAGCTCGGTGACCAGCCGCTTCATGTCCAGAAGCGAAAAGGCACGACGCTCGACAATGCGCTCACTCTCCCCGTACTGGAGCAGCCCTTCCATGACCTGACGCTCGTTGAGGTTCTGGCCCACGTAATGGCGCAGAATGGTTGTGAGCGAGGCTGCGCCGCAGCTGTAGTCATACTGCTGGCGCACCACGTTGCGGTACTTCTGGGCCTTGAGCGGTTCCACCTGATAGCGGTGGATTAGGGAGTCCGGACTCTCGTTGTAATGCTGCTCATAGATGAAGGCCCCCCTTGGATGGGGCTCCACCTCGACGACTTCCTGCGTCATGGAGAAAGTCAGCAGTGATCCGGCCAGAACGAAAAGCATGAACGCCTGTCCCTTTTAAACCCGACGGAAGACGGTGTCGGAAGGGACCATAGCGAATTTAGGGGAAGCTGAAAGATAACTGGTCCTCAATTCTCAGGGTCTTAAACCGTTGGAATTCGGACCATTCCCGGGCGGGAATCAATTTTGTGACACAGGTGGAAAGGCGATGGAACCGGGTTTGACGACCCGGCTCCATAGGGGGTGGGTCAGTTGCGGTTGATGTCCGCGTCAGCTCTGAGTGACTCGATGTAGGCCTGGTAGGCCATCTGGCCATGACGCCGCCCCAGAGAGGGTCCGAGGTTGGAGGTCATCATGCTGACGGTGGCGGAATCCGGCGGATTGACCGCATCAAGACGGACCAGGGCGACGGCACTGGGCAGATCCACAATCCGGGTGCTGGCACTGCCGTTCTGTGGCGCCGGCATCTCGAAGGCGGCATCCCGCACCACGGCCCGCGCCTGCAGGGAACGCCGGTTGACGCCCTCGAAGGTCTCCCATTCCGCGCCGTTTCCGATCGTCGGCTCCGGCAGCCCGGCATCCGCCGACATATCCGCGGCCATGCCTTCCAGGGATTCCCTCAGCGCCTCGCGGGCCTTCTTCTGGCGCACCAGCTGCGCGACCTCATCACGGACGTCTTCAAAGGACTCCTGTTCGCGTGGGTAGTACTCACGCACGCGGGCCACTACGGAGACACCATCGCCGGTTTCAACCACCTCGGTGTTGAAGCCCTCCTCGCGCACCTCTTCCGTGAACAGCTGCTCGCGCAGCCCTTCATGGTCAAACGGGGCCTGCCCCTGGCCAGGGCGCACGCCATCGCGGGTCTGGATGGAGGCATCAATGAGCTCAGCCGGCGCCTCGAGGTCATACTCGGAATAGGCCATGTCCGCCAGTTCCTCGCTCAGCTCCACATAGCGGCGCTCTGCCCTCTCCCGGGCGATGGTCTCGCGCAGGGACGCCTCCATGCTCTCAAAGGCTGGGGGCTCCTCAGAGCGGGTATCAAGCAGCTTGATGAAATGCTGACCGAAGGAGGTACTGACAGGCCCGACCACCTCACCGGTTTCCTCGATACCGAAGAGCGCCTCGGAGAAGGATTCGTCAAAGTCATTCCGTGAAGAGAAGCCAAGCTTGCCGCCGTCTTCCGCGGTGGCCCCGTCATCGGAGTATTCGGCTGCCAGTTCGGCGAAGGGACGGCCTTCATCAAGACCTTCCTGCACCGCCTCGACAGCGGCCTCAGCGTCCTCCCGCCCCTCACGGATCAGGATATGGGCCGCATTGCGCTGCTCATCAGCCTGCATGGACTCAACGCGTTCACGGTAGCGATCCCGCACCGCCTCTTCCTCAATGTCCGAGGGAGCCACCAGCTCGGAACGATCCAGCGTGATCCAGGCCGCATCCACGGATTCGCTCTGGACAAAGCGCTTCTGGTTGTCCTCATAGAAGCTCCTGAGTTCCTCCTCGGACACCTCCATGGACTCCGCGCGCTCGCCAACAGGCACCTGGAGGACGGAGAAATCACGGGTCTGGGTCAGCAGCGAGGCCACCCGCTCCGTTTCCGAGGGCGCACTGAAGGCACTGCCCTGGATCACGGCCTGGATGACACGGCTCAGGTGATCCTGTTCCAGCATGTTCCGGAACTGGTCCACGGTCATCCCCTGGTTGCGGACCGCCTGTATGAAGCGCTCCTGGCTGAACTCACCGTTGACCCGGAACTGCTCGGCACCGGTGATCATGCGGTCCAGGTCGGCTTCCGAAACCTCGAGCCCGCGAGCGCGGATGTCCTGACCGATCAGCTCGTCCCGTATGAGGGAATCCATGACCTCTTCATTGAGTGCGTCCATATCGATCCGGGATGAGTCCGGGTTGTCCATTTCCTGCAGCCGCTGTTGCCGCCGCATCTGGACCGCACGCTCAAATTCCCGCTCGGTGATGGGTTCGCCGTTGACCGTGGCGATCTCGTTTTCGCCGCTGCCGCCCACGATGGAGTCCAGCCCCCAGATGGACAGGGACAGGATCAGGACCACGATGATGGTCTTGGCGATCATTCCCTGGGCGTTCTCCCGGATGTTCTGAAGCATTCCGCGCTCCCCTGTGTGCCCGCACTTCCACGGGTGACCTGTGTTTAACGTAAAAGGGCGCATCCCTTACGGCATGCGCCCACAGTCTGGCGGAGCGGACGGGACTCGAACCCGCGACCTCCGGCGTGACAGGCCGGCATTCTAACCAGCTGAACTACCGCTCCGTCGATACAGAATGGCGGGATCCGCCGTTACTGGACGGCGTCCTTCAGGGCTTTGCCGGCCTTGAAGCTGGGTACCTTGGAAGCGGCGATCTTGATCTCCTCACCGGTCTGCGGGTTGCGGCCGGTGCGTGCTGCCCGCTCCTTGACGGAGAAGGTCCCGAAACCTACCAGCGTGACCGGATCACCCTGCTTGAGGGAACCGGTGATGGAATCAACCATCGCGTCCAGTGCACGACCTGCTGCGGCCTTGGAAATATCGGCAGAATCTGCGATAGCGTCGATCAGTTCGGACTTATTCACACTAAACCCCTTTTTCTATCTGGTTCCATGTTGGACGTTGTGTTTCTTTTCGGCGCCACTGACTATGGCACACGCCATCGGAGAATTCCATGGCCGCAGGCCGGGACATCCCTCACCCTGCGAGCCCTGACAGGGTGGCCCATGGCTCCGCTGAGAGGCGGATTACGTTATACCAACGGCCTTTAAACAGTGTCAATGACTCCACCCGTCAGTGGGTATTCACCCGTTCGTTACCGTCGGCATCCTCATCACGGCTGCCCGGATGGGCCGGCGCATCCGCGGACAGCGGCTCCGGCTGCCGGGTCAGCGCGATATCGAGCACCTGGTCGATCCATTCCACCGGCCGGATTTCGAGCGATTCCTTGATGTTGTCCGGAATTTCCTTCAGATCGCGCACGTTCTCTTCCGGAATCACCACTGTCTTGATGCCGCCCCGGTGTGCCGCAAGCAGCTTCTCCTTGAGACCGCCGATCATCAGAACGCGGCCACGGAGCGTGATCTCACCGGTCATCGCCACGTCCGCGCGCACCGGAATGCGGGTAAGCGCGGAAATCAGCGCGGTGCACATGCCAATGCCCGCACTCGGACCATCCTTGGGGGTCGCGCCTTCCGGCACGTGGATGTGCAGGTCCTGCTTATCCTGGAAATCCGAGGACAGCCCCAGCCCAGGAGCACGGCTCCGGACCACCGTCAGGGCCGCCTGTATGGATTCCTGCATGACGTCGCCCAGTGAGCCGGTCTTGACCACCTTGCCCTTGCCGGGCGTCACAGCGCACTCCAGGGTCAGCAGCTCGCCACCCACCTGGGTCCACGCCAGGCCCGTGACCTGCCCGATCTGGTTCTCTTCCTCGGCCAGACCGTACTTGTGACGCCGGACACCGGCATAGTGCTCCAGTGTCTCGGGGGTCACCTCCACGGCATGGCGCTCGCCGGCTTCCACGTGCTCACGCACCACCTTGCGGCAGATCTTGGCGACTTCGCGTTCCAGGTTCCGCACACCCGCCTCACGGGTGTAATACCGGATGATGGCCTGCAGTGTCTCCTCGGGCAGACTCAACTCTTCTTCCTTCAGCCCGTTGGCCTTGAGCTGCTTCGGCAGCAGGTAGCGGCGGGCGATATTGACCTTCTCATCCTCGGTATAACCGGGAATGCGGATGATCTCCATCCGGTCCAGCAGGGCATCCGGGATGTTCATGGAGTTCGACGTGCATACGAACATCGTATCCGACAGATCGTATTCGAGCTCCAGGTAGTGGTCACTGAAGGTGTGGTTCTGTTCCGGGTCCAGGACTTCCAGCAGCGCCGAGGACGGATCACCGCGATGGTCCATGCCCATCTTGTCCACCTCGTCCAGCAGGAAGAGCGGGTTCTTCACACCCACCTTGGACAGACGCTGGATGATCTTGCCGGGCAGCGCCCCGATGTAGGTGCGGCGGTGGCCACGGATCTCGGCCTCATCCCGCACGCCACCCAGCGCCATCCGGGTGTACTTGCGATTGGTCGCGCGCGCGATGGACTGCCCCAGTGACGTCTTGCCCACACCGGGCGGGCCCACGAGGCACAGGACCGGCCCTTTCACCTTGCGGACACGGCTCTGCACCGCGAGGTACTCGAGAATGCGCTCCTTGACCTCATCCAGACCGTAGTGATCTTCATCCAGAATGCGACGCGCACGGTCGATATCGTGGCGCACACGGCTGCGCTTTTTCCACGGAATGGCCAGCATCCAGTCAATGAAGCCCCTGACGACGGTCGCTTCCGCGGACATGGGCGACATCATCTTGAGCTTGTTGAGCTCCTGCTCGGCTTTCTCCCGGGCCTCCTTGGGCATGCCGGAAGACTCGATCTTCTGCTCGAGCTCCTCAAAATCCTGGCCGCTGCCGTCGCCGAGCTGACCCATCTCCTTCTGGATGGCTTTCATCTGCTCGTTCAGGTAGTACTCGCGCTGGCTGCGCTCCATCTGCTTCTTGACGCGGCCACGGATGCGCTTTTCCACCTCGATCAGGTCAATCTCGCTGTCGAGCTTGCCCAGCAGCTGCTCAATGCGATGGCGCAGGTCAAGGGTTTCAAGCAGCTCCTGCTTCTCGGCCACCTTGAGCTCCAGATGGGAGGCCATGGTGTCCGCCAGGCGGTCCAGTTCCTCAATGCCCTGCAGGGAGTTGCTGACCTCGTTGGGCACTTTCTTGGACATGCGCGCGAATTTCTCGAACTCCTCCATCAGGGTCCGGACGAACACCTCTTCCTCGCGCGCCTCAACCCCGGTCTCCGGGAGCTGGCGGCAGCTGGTGGTCACATACTGGTCATCGCCACCCAGCTCGTCCACGGACGCCCGCGCATGGCCCTCAACCAGGACCTTGACGGTCCCGTCGGGCAGCCTGAGCATCTGCAGCACCGTGGCGAT
Organism: Halovibrio salipaludis; assembly: GCF_002286965.1. Lineage (GTDB taxonomy): Bacteria > Pseudomonadota > Gammaproteobacteria > Pseudomonadales > Oleiphilaceae > Halospina > Halospina salipaludis. The sequence goes on from NZ_NSKD01000002.1 coordinate 481,433, forward strand.
GGTGCCGATGCCATAGAGGTCATTGCGGCCGGGATCATCCGTCTCCGCATCCCTCTGGGCGACCAGCAGGATCTGCTTGTCGTTCTCCATGGCGGCTTCAAGGGCATTGATGGACTTCTCCCGCCCGACGAAGAGCGGAACCACCATGTGCGGAAACACCACCACATCACGCAGGGGCAACATGGGGAGTTCAAAAGGGGTATGGCCCTGGGGCTGCTCTGTCATGGTCTGACCTCTGAACTGGGGAAGTGGGCGACGTCGGGATACTGAGAGTGGGCACAGTCCCGTTTCGCTGACTCTCTAGAGAATGGGGGTTAAGAGGGGCGGCTTCAACCCGCCTGCCAGCCGGAAACTGACAGACGGGCTGAAAACAGGGATACCGGAATCAGTCCTCCGGAACCGCGCGGGCGGTTTCATTGTTGGCGTAGATCTTGATCGGGTCGGATTCCCCGTTGACCACACCTTCATCAATCACAACCTTGCACACGTCCGGCTCGGAGGGGATCTCATACATGGTATCCAGAAGGATGCCTTCCATGATGGAGCGCAGCCCCCGGGCACCGGTGTTGCGTTCCATGGCCTTGCGGGCCACCGCACGCAGCGCGTCCTCGCGGAAATCCAGCTCTACGTCCTCGATCTCGAACAGCTGCTGATACTGCTTGGTCAGCGCGTTCTTGGGCTGGGTCAGGATCTCGATGAGGGCGTCCTCGTCCAGCTCCGTGAGGGTCGCCACAACGGGCAGACGGCCCACGAACTCGGGAATCAGGCCGTAGCTCACCAGATCCTGGGTCTCAATGTGCTTCAGGATCTCGGAGGTGCTCTTGCTATCAGACTGACCGACCACCTGGGCCGCGAAACCGATGCTGGTCTTCTCGGAACGCTCCCGGATCACCTTGTCCAGCCCCGAGAAGGCACCACCACAGATGAACAGCATGCCCGCGGTGTCCACCTGCAAAAACTCCTGCTGCGGATGCTTGCGGCCACCCTGGGGCGGCACGGATGCGACCGTGCCCTCAATCAGCTTGAGCAGGGCCTGCTGCACGCCCTCACCCGAGACGTCACGGGTAATGGAGGGGTTGTCCGACTTGCGCGAGACCTTGTCAATCTCGTCAATGTAGACAATGCCGCGCTGGGCCTTGTCCACATCGTAGTCGCACTTCTGGAGCAGCTTCTGGATGATGTTCTCAACGTCCTCACCCACATAGCCGGCCTCGGTCAGCGTGGTGGCGTCGGCAATGGTGAACGGAACGTTCAGCATGCGTGCCAGTGTCTCCGCCAGCAGCGTCTTGCCGCTGCCCGTGGGGCCGATCAGCAGGATGTTGCTCTTGCCGAGTTCCACTTCCGGGCGCTTCTCACCGAAACGCAGACGCTTGTAGTGGTTATACACGGCCACGGACAGCACCACCTTGGCGCGATCCTGACCGATCACGTACTCGTCCAGCGTTTCCTTGATCTCGTGGGGAGAGGGCAGACGGTCGCTCGGCTCTTCCTCGGTGGTCTCCTGGATTTCCTCGCGGATGATGTCGTTGCAAAGATCCACGCATTCATCGCAGATGAACACCGACGGGCCCGCGATCAGTTTGCGGACCTCATGCTGGCTCTTGCCGCAGAAGGAACAGTACAGCAGCTTGCCGTTATCGTCGCCTCTGCCGCTACCTTTCTCTGCCATTGGATTACCTCTGTTCTGGTTCCGGCCGCCTTGCGTTGACCGTGTGCCACGGTCGAGCGACAGAAATCGGGATTGATACCAGTATTAGGTATTCCCCGAGCGTTTATCAAGTACGGCATCAACGAGGCCATACTCCGCTGACTCCGCAGCGTCCATGAAGTTGTCCCGGTCCGTGTCCTGGGCGATCTGTTCATAGCTCTGGCCGGTGTGCTCCGCCAGGATGCTGTTCAGACGCTCCTTGGTCTTCAGGATCTCGCGGGTGTGGATCTCAATGTCCGAGGCCTGACCCTGGAAACCGCCCAGCGGCTGGTGGATCATGACCTTCGAATTGGGCAGGCAGTAGCGCTTGCCCTGCGCGCCCGCTGCCAGCAGCAGAGCGCCCATGGACGCCGCCTGGCCCACGCAGAGCGTGGAGACATCGGACTTGATGAACTGCATGGTGTCATAGATCGCCATGCCGGCAGTCACTGCCCCACCCGGCGAGTTGATGTAGAAATGGATGTCCTTGTCCGGATTCTCGGACTCCAGGAACAGCAGCTGCGCAACAATCAGGTTGGCCGTATGGTCATCCACCGGCCCTACCAGAAAGATCACGCGCTCCTTGAGCAGCCGGGAGAAGATGTCGAAGGACCGTTCACCCCGGGCGGTCTGCTCGATCACCATCGGGATCAGACCGGAGTTGGTGACGTCGCTCGCGCCGTCGGATATCTGCTGTGTCATGGGTATTGTCGTCTCCCGGTTGTTGCCTGTATGGCGGGTTTCAGAACCCCAATTGTAGACGAGCTGGCCGGGTTTTCACCCCCGGAGCCTCACGCACCCTGCTGGGGCGGCTTCACAGCATCCTCATACTTGTATTTCTTCTGCTTGACCTTGGCATTTTCAAGGACGTGATCCACAACCTGATCCTCAAGCACCGAGGATTCAATCTGCTGCTTTTCTTCCGGATTGTTGTTGTAGTACTCGACCACTTCATCCGGATCCTGATAGGTGGAGGCGATCTCGCGGATCTTCTCATCAACCCGCTCGCTGTCCACCTCAAGATTCGCGTCCTGCACCAGCTGCTGGAACAGCAGGCCGGTCTTGATACGGCGCTGGGCCTGATCCTGGAACAGATCGGAAGGCAGCTGTGACGGATCCATCTGGCCACCGAACTGCTGTACCGCCTCCTGCTTCATGCGCTCGATCTCCTGATCGACCATGCCCTGGGGTACTTCCAGCTCTGTAACCTCGAGAAGGCCGTCAATGACCTGCTGCTTGATGCGGTTCTGGATGCCGTTCTTGAGCTCGCGCTCCATGTTCTTGCGCACTTCCTCGCGGAACTCCTCCTCGGTCTCGGCTTCAACGCCGAACTGCTCGAAGAATTCCTTCTCGAGGGCCGGCAGCTGCGGTTCCTCAACCTTCTTGACCGTCACCTGGAACTGCGCCTGCTTACCCGCCAGTTCCTCGTTCTGGTAATCCTCCGGGAAGGTCACATCAAGGGTATGCTCCTCACCGGTCTTGGCGCCCACCAGCTGGTCCTCAAAACCGGCGATCATCTGGCCGTCCCCGAGAGTCAGCTGCTGGTCTTCGCCGCTGCCGCCCTCGAATTCCTCACCGTCGATGGTGCCGGTGAAGTCGATGGTCATGACGTCCTTCTTCTTGGCCTTGCGCTTGACCTCTTTATAGGTCGCCTGCTGGCGGCGCAGGTTGTCGATCATCTTGTTGATGTCCTTGTCCTGTACTTCGGACCAGGGCTTCTCAACACTGATCTGGCTCAGGTCGCCCACCTGGATCTCGGGCATGACCTCGAAAACGGCAACAAATTCAAAGTCCTTGCCTTCCTCCACGGTCTGGGGCTCAAACCGCGGCTGGCTCGCCGGCTGTACGTCCTGCTCCTGGATCGCCTCCATCCAGGCATTACGCATCACTTCGCCGAGAACTTCCTGGCGTACGCCCTGGCCAAAGCGCTTGCGCACGACCTTCATGGGGACCTTGCCCGGACGGAAACCGTTGAGACGAACCTGTTTCGCGGCTTCGCGCAGGCGTTCATCGACCTGCTGCTCAACTTCCTCCGCGGGCACGCCAATCGTCATGCGACGCTCAATGTTGGACGTCGATTCAAGGGAGACTTGCATGGAATATCCTCAGTTATTGCCGTTCCGATTCAATGTAAAGCCGGGGATCATAGAAATGTGAACGCGACTTGGCAAGGCCGCAGCTTTCGGGGCGCTGATTCTATCACGTTCTGACCGCGCACTCCGATAGGGAAAGATCCGGGAAAGGGATAGAAGTGGTGCGAAAGGAGAGACTCGAACTCTCACGGGTTGCCCCACTGGAACCTAAATCCAGCGCGTCTACCAGTTCCGCCACTTTCGCCCATAAAAAAAGAGGTCAGCCCTGATGGCCGGAAATAGAAAAATGGGGTGGACGAAGGGGATCGAACCCTCGACCGCAGGAGTCACAATCCTGAGCTCTACCAACTGAGCTACGTCCACCACAGAAGGCCGGCATTCTACCGTACCTGAAAGACTTCACCAAACGCCGTCTACCAGAGGTTGGCGCGCCCGGCAGGACTTGAACCTGCGACCTACGGCTTAGAAGGCCGTTGCTCTATCCAGCTGAGCTACGGGCGCACATTCATCCGCCCAAAACGGCCTGCACCAGTGAGTGCAATGTTTGGTCGGGGTAGAGAGATTTGAACTCCCGACATCCTGCTCCCAAAGCAGGCGCGCTACCAGACTGCGCTATACCCCGAAAAACTCACCCACGCCGGCTCTCAGCGAAGTTGGAGCGAATCATACCGGGGGCTGTGAACAGCGTCAACATGATTGGCGGCTGAGCGTAAAACTGCGACAATGCCGCTTTTCCCGAACCACCGTCACAAGGCCCTTACATGACAGCGCAGATCATTGACGGCAAGGCCATCGCCCTGGATCTCCGCCACTCCGTTGCGGAAAAAGTAAGCCAGCGGATCAGCCAGGGCCTCCGGCCGCCGGGTCTGGGTGTTGTGCTGGTGGGCAGCGATCCCGCGTCCAACCTCTATGTGAAGCGCAAACGCGAAGCCTGTGACGCCGCCGGCCTGCATACCGAAGATCACCATCTGCCGGCGGAAACCACCCAGGACGAACTGAACCAGCTGGTGGACCGGATGAACGAGGATCCGAACATCGACGGCATCCTCGTCCAGCTGCCGCTGCCCGAACACATGAACCCGGACGAGATCCTGCTGCGGATCCGCCCGGACAAGGATGTGGATGGCTTCCATCCCTACAACCTGGGCCGCCTGACCCAGCGCCATCCGGAACTGCGCCCCTGCACACCGGCCGGCATCATCCACCTGCTTGACCATATCGGCACGCCCTACAAGGGCCAGCACGCGGTCATCGTGGGTGCCTCCAACATCGTCGGCCGCCCTCTTTCCATGGAACTGCTGCTCAAGGGCGCCACCGTTACCGTAGCGCACCGATTCACCGGTGACCTGCCCCGCTTCGTGGCCGATGCGGACCTGCTCATTGCCGCCGCCGGTAAACCGGGCCTGGTTCACGGCGAGTGGGTCAAGAAAGGTGCGACGGTCATCGACGTGGGCATCAACCGCAACGAGGTAGGCAAGCTGATCGGTGACGTGGAATTTGCCCCGGCTGCCGAGCGCGCTGCCTGGATCACCCCGGTGCCCGGCGGCGTGGGCCCCATGACCATCGCCATGCTGCTGCAGAACACCCTGGAGGCCGCGGAGCGCCACGGCTGATCCCCCAGACAGCGCCCGCCGCCTTCCTGCCGCCCACAAAAAACCCCGCCGAAGCGGGGTCTTATGCCAGTCAGTTCAACGCTTGTATCACTGACCGTATTTGGCTTTTGCCTTGCGGCGATATGCGTGCAGCAGAGGCTCGGTGTAACCGCTGGGCTGCTCACGGCCCTTGAAGATCAGGTCACAGGCCGCCTGGAAAGCCACGTTGCCCTCGAAATCATCCGCCATCGGGATGTAGTTCGGGTCGCCTTCGTTCTGGCGGTCCACAACCTTCGCCATGCGCTTGAGCGTCTCCATCACCTGCTCTTCCGTGCAGATGCCGTGATACAGCCAGTTGCACAGCAGCTGGGACGCGATCCGCAGCGTGGCGCGGTCCTCCATCAGGCCGACATCATTGATGTCCGGCACCTTGGAGCAACCCACACCTTCCTCGATCCAGCGCACCACATAGCCGAGGATACCCTGGGCGTTATTGTCCAGCTCCTGCTTGATCTCTTCCTGGCTCAGCGAGGACGGATCCTTCATCAGCGGCACGGTCAGGATGTTGTCCAGCCTGGCGCGCTCACGCTTGCTCAGCTCTCCCTGAACATCCATCACGTTCACCTGGTGGTAGTGAATGGCGTGCAGGGTCGCTGCCGTCGGTGACGGTACCCAGGCCGTGTTGGCGCCCGCCTTCGGGTGGCTGATCTTGGCGTCCATCATCGCGGCCAGCTTGTCCGGCATGGGCCACATGCCCTTGCCGATCTGGGCGCGGCCCTTGAGGCCGGTTTCGAGGCCGATGTCCACGTTCCAGTCCTCGTAGCTGGTCATCCAGGGCGCCTGCTTCATCTCGCCCTTACGGAGCACCGGCCCGGCTTCCATGCTGGTGTGGATCTCGTCGCCGGTGCGGTCCAGGAAGCCGGTATTGATGAAGATGATCCGGTCCTTCGCCTGGCGGATGCACTCCTTGAGATTGACCGTGGTGCGGCGCTCCTCGTCCATCACGCCCACCTTGAGGGTATTACGCTTCATGCCCAGCGCATCCTCGACCCGGCCGAAGAGCTCGTTGGTGAAGGCGACCTCATCCGGGCCGTGCATCTTGGGCTTCACGATGTAGACACTGCCGGTCCGGCTGTTGCCCAGACGGGTGTTGCCCTTGATGTCATGGATGGCGATCAGGGAGGTGATCACGCCGTCCATGATGCCTTCCGGCACCTCGTTGCCGTCCACATCCAGGATGGCATCGTTGGTCATCAGGTGGCCGACATTACGCACCAGCATCAGGCTGCGGCCGTGCAGGCTCATGGGCTTGCCACTGGCATCCAGGTACTCACGGTCGCCGGCCATGCTCCGGGTGACGGTCTTGCCGCCCTTCTCGAAGCTCTCCTCCAGGTTGCCCTGCATCAGGCCAAGCCAGTTGCGGTAGACGCCGGTCTTGTCCTCAGCGTCCACGGCTGCTACGGAGTCCTCGCAGTCCATGATCGTGGTCAGCGCGGATTCCATGAGCACGTCCTTGACGTGCGCCGCGTCGTCCTTGCCAATCGGGTGGCTGGCGTCAACCTGGATCTCGAAGTGCACGCCGTTGCGCACCAGCAGGATGCCTTCCGGCTCGCCTTCAGAGCCCTTGTAGCCCACGAACTGGGCCGGATCCTTCAGGCCGGCCTCGCTGCCACTGTTCAGGCTCACTTTCAGCTGCCCACCATCAATCCGGTAGCCTGTGGCGTCCGCATGGCTGCCGCTGGCCAGCGGTGCGGACTCATCAAGCATGGCGCGGGCGTAGGCGATAACCTTCTCGCCACGCACCGGGTTGTAACCCGGGCCCTTGGTGGCGCCACCTTCCTCGGAGATGATGTCGGAACCGTAGAGGGCGTCGTAGAGACTGCCCCAGCGCGCATTGGCGGCGTTCAGCGCGAAGCGTGCGTTGGAGATCGGTACCACCAGCTGAGGACCAGCCACCTGGGCGATCTCTTTATCCACATTCTCCGTGGTTGCGGTGAAGTCTTCGCCTTCCGGCTTGAGGTAGCCGATGTCCTTGAGGAAGGTCTTGTACTCGTTCAGGTCGATGGACTGGCCCTGGTGCTCGCGGTACCAGTCGTCCAGCTTCTCCTGCAGTTCATCGCGGACCTTGAGCAGTTCACGGTTGCGCGGCGCCATGTCCGCCACGATGCGGCCGAACTCGTTCCAGAACTGGTCGGCGTCCACACCGGTTCCCGGCAGGGCTTCGTTGTTGACAAAGTCGTACAGGATTCGGGCGACCTGCAGGCCGCCTGCATTCACGCGTTCTGTCATCTTTGTGCCTCAGATTGCTGTTTTTAAGACGTTTTTATGCGGAACAACCGGACCGGAAAGCGCAGGCCCGGCGACCACGTATTCTGGGTGTGCGTATTCTAAGCCAAACCCACCGCAAAAGGACAGGCGCCCTACTCCCGGCGCCAGGTCGTGCCTTCGCGGCTGTCCTCAAGGACGATCCCCTGTTCGAGAAGCTCATCCCGGATGCGGTCGGCCTCGGCAAAGTCCTTCGCTTTCTTGGCCCGGGAACGCGCTTCAATCAGTTCCTCGATGCGCTCTGGTGTGAGATCCCCGGTGCCGCCCTGGAGAAAGTCGGAGGGCGCCCGCTCCAGCACGCCAAGCACGGCGCCAAGCCGTTTCAGAACCCCGGCCAGCCGGGCCGCTTCCGCTTCATCCCCGTTGCGCCGCGCCCGGTTCAGTTCGCCCGTCAGGGCATGCAGCTCGGCTGTGGCCTCAACGGTATTGAAGTCATCGTCCATGGCTTCCATGAAGCGGCTGTCGTACTCCGTCTCCGCCGGATCCGTCTCGGGCTCGATGCCATCCAGAGCCTGGTAGAACTTCATCAGTGCGCCCTTGGCTTCCGCCAGGCTGTCCGGGGTGTAGTCGATCTGGCTGCGGTAGTGGCTGGCGATCAGGAAGTAGCGCACCACTTCCGGATCGTGTTCCTGGAGAATATCCCGGATGGTGAAGAAGTTACCCAGGGATTTTGACATCTTTTCGTGGTTCACCCGCACGGCCCCGGCGTGCATCCAGTAGTTCACGAATGGCTGCTCATGGGCGCACTCGGACTGGGCGATCTCGTTCTCGTGGTGCGGGAACATGAGGTCCGGGCCGCCGCCGTGGATGTCGAAGGTCCGCCCCAGGTGTGAGCGGGACATGGCCGAGCACTCGATGTGCCAGCCAGGGCGCCCCTCACCCCAGGGCGAGGGCCAGCTGACCTCACCGGGTTTGGCGGCCTTCCACAGGACGAAATCCGCCGGGCTGGCCTTGGCCTCGACCACGTCCACCCGGGCGCCGGCCACCAGGTCCTCAAGCTTCTTGCGGCTGAGCTTGCCGTAGCCGTCGAAACTGGACACGGCGAAATACACATCGCCGTTGTCGCCCTGGTAGGCGTGGCCCTTCTCAACCAGGGTCTCGATCATGGCCACCATCTCATCAATGGTCTCGGTGGCCCTGGGCTCCTCGGTAGGGCGCAGCACGCCGAGGGCTCCCTCGTCCTCGTGCATGGCGGCAATCATACGGTCGGTCAGTGCCCGGAAGTCCTCACCGTTCTCCCGCGCGCGATCCAGGATCTTGTCGTCAATGTCGGTGATGTTGCGCACGTAGTGCACGTCGTAACCGCGGTGGCGCAGGTAGCGCGTTACCACGTCGAACGCCACCAGCACCCGCGCGTGGCCAAGATGACAGTAATCGTACACCGTCATTCCGCAGACGTAGATGCCGACCTTTCCCTCCGCGATGGGCTGGAAGGTTTCCTTGCGACGGCTGAGCGTACTGTAGAGCTGGATCACGTGGTCTCCATCCTTTCCGGTCTCGATTTACTGGCCGCTGATCTTGGCCCAGGAGTCACGCAGTGTGACGGTGCGGTTCATCACGATTCGGTCCTCGCTGCTGGCCTCGGGATCGTAGAAGAAATAACCCTCGCGCTCGAACTGGTAGGGAATGTCCGTGCGCGGCGAGGCGAGGTTCGCCTCGCCCTTGCAGCCGGTCAGAACCACCAGGTTGTCCGGGTTGAGATCCTCGACAAAATCCCGCTCCTTGTCGGTGCCCGGATTCTCCACGCCAAAAAGACGATCGTACAGGCGCAGTTCCAGGTCCACGGCTGTTTCCGCCGAAACCCAATGAATGACTCCCTTGGGCTTGTAGCCCTCCGGGTTCACACCCAGGGTGGCCGGATCGTACTCGGCATGGATCTCGGTCACATTGCCTTCGTCATCGGCCACAAAATCATTGCAGGTGATCACATAGCCGCCACGCAGGCGGACGGCGTTGCCCTTTGAGAGCCGCTTCCACTTCTTGTTGGGCGGCACCTCCACGAAGTCCTCCGCGTCGATGTACATCTCGCGCGTCCAGGTCACCTCGCGGGTTCCCATGGATTCGTCCTGGGGATGTACCGCCGTGGTCAGGGTCTCGGACTGCCCTTCCGGATAATTGGTCAGGATCAGTTTGACGGGCCGCAGGACACACATGGCGCGGGGCGCGTTGCGGTTCAGGTCATCCCGGATAGCGTGCTCGAGCATGCCCAGGTCCACGGTGCCGCCGGTCTTGTTCACGCCCACCATATCGCAGAACTGGCGGATGGAGGTCGGGGTGAAGCCGCGCCGGCGCATACCCGAGAGGGTCGGCATGCGCGGGTCATTCCAGGCATCCACATGGCCCTCGTCCACCAGCCGCATCAGCTTGCGCTTGCTGGTGATGGTATAGTTGACGTTCAGGCGTGCGAACTCGGTCTGGCGCGGGCGGCACGGCGGGGTCACGTGTTCCAGAACCCAGTCATACAGCGGCCTGTGGTCCTCGAATTCCAGGGTGCACAGCGAATGGGTCACACCCTCTTCCGCATCGGAAAGCGGATGCGTGAAGTCATACATCGGGTAGATGCACCACTTGTCCCCGGTCTGGTGGTGCGTCAGGTACCGGATGCGATACAGGATCGGATCGCGCATGTTCATGTTCGGGGACGCCATGTCGATCTTCGCCCGCAGCACATGCTCACCTTCGGCGAATTCCCCGGCCCGCATGCTCCGGAAGAGGTCCAGGTTCTCCTCGACGGAGCGGTCCCGATAGGGGCTGTCCGTGCCGGCCTGGGTCAATGTCCCCCGGTACTGCGCGGCGGTTTCCGGATCCAGGCTGCAGACATAGGCATGGCCGCCGCGGATCAGCTCCTCGGCGTATTCATAGAGGCGCTCGAAATAGTCCGAGGCGTAGCGCACCGGCCCTTTCCACTCATAACCCAGCCATGTCACGTCCCGTTTGATCGCCTCGATGTACTCCTGGCTCTCCTTCTCCGGGTTGGTGTCGTCAAAACGCAGGGTACAGTCGCCGCCGAACTGCTCGGCCATGCCGAAGTTGACTACGATCGACTTGGCGTGGCCGATATGCAGGTAGCCATTGGGCTCCGGTGGGAACCGGGTGACGACGTGGTCATGACGGCCTTCGGCAAGGTCGTCCTGGATGAGGGTTCGGATGAAGTTGCTGGCCGGAGCTGATTCGGAACTCATGGATGCTGTGACACCACCGGGTTGATTTGAAAGCCGCCATTGTACCTGCTCACCGCCACGATCTCATGCATGGCGGAAGACGATGCCTTACAATACGGCCCATTTGGACGCGAAAGGATATAATCTCATGGTCGTTCTGGAAACCAGCGAAGGCCGCATCCTGCTGGCCACCGACGCGGAGAACGCCCCCGTTACCACCAGGAATTTTCTCGCCTACATCGATTCCGGTTTCTACGACGGCCTTATTTTCCACAGGGTCATCAGCAACTTCATGATCCAGACCGGCGGCTTCGGCCCGGACATGGAGCCCCGCAAACCCGGTGAGCCGATTCCCAACGAGGCGGACAATGGCCTCAGCAACCGGCGCGGCACCATCGCCATGGCGCGCACCATGAGTCCGCATACCGCCTCTTCCCAGTTCTTCATCAATGTCAACGATAACGGCTTCCTGGATCACACCGCCAAGACCCAGGACGGCTGGGGCTACTGCGTCTTCGGTAAGGTGGTGGAAGGCATGGACGTGGTCGACCGGATCCGTGAGAAACCCACCACAGGCCGCGCCGGGCACCGCGATGTGCCGGTGGAGGATGTCATCATCCACCGGGCCTATCGCACCAATGAGGGAGCGGACGCATGACCACGCGTTTCATTGCCGACCTGCACCTGGAGGAAAGCCGCCCGGACATTACCGACGCTTTCCTGGGATTCCTCCCGGCCTACGCCCACAACATTGACGCGCTCTACATTCTCGGGGACTTCTTCGAGGCCTGGATCGGGGATGACGAACACACGCCCCTGCAGGAAACGGTTGCCGAGGCACTGCAGGCGGTGACGGCCACCGGCACCGCCCTGTACCTGATGCACGGCAACCGGGATTTCCTCATCGGTCAGGACTTCTGTGATCGGGTGGGCGCCACACTGCTGGATGATCCCACAGTCATCGACCTCCATGGTGAACCCACCCTGCTGATGCATGGCGACAGCCTCTGTACCGCGGACGAGGAATACCAGAAGTTCCGGGCAACCATGCGCAACCCGCAGTGGCAGAAGGCATTCCTCCAGCGCCCCCTGGCGGACCGCCAGACCGTGGCCCGCCAGATGCGCGAAATCAGCCAGGCGAAGAACCAGGGCAAGGAACAGACCATCATGGATGTCACCCCGGAAGAGGTGGTGGCGGACATGGAACGCCACGGGGTGCAGCAGCTCATTCACGGCCATACCCACAGGCCGGCAGTGCATGAGCTGGAAGCCAATGGCGCTACCGCCAGGCGTTATGTGACCGGCGACTGGCACGAAAAGGCCTGGTACATCGAAGCCCGGGAAGGGGCCACGCCCGAACTGCTCAGCGTGCCCTTCGCGGAGCTGACTGGCTGATCACAGCCAGTCCGGCACACCACTGTGGAAGCGGAAGCTGTCGTCCGGTGACTGGATCAGCTCCGCCTCCACCGCCAGCAGCGTCTCCACCCGTTCTTTCACTTCGTCACCCGCCGCTTTCTCCGCCAGCCTGAGGTAATCCTGATAGTGGCGGGCCTCGGACTTCAGCAGAGAGTCGTAGAACTCCGCCAGTTCCGCGTCGAGAAGCGGTGCCACCACCGCAAACCGCTCACAGGAACGGGCCTCGATGATGCCGCCGATGATCAGGGTATCCACGAGCCGCCCCGGCTCCTCCTTGCGGGCATGCTGGTGCAGCCCCTGGGCGTAGCGGGCCGGAGTGAGGTGCCGATACTGGATGCCGCGTTTCTGCAGGATCGACAGCACCTGCTCGAAGTGCCGCAGCTCCTCGCGCGCGAGCCGGGACATCCGATGCAGCAGATCCGGATCCTCCATATAGCGATACATCAGGCCCAATGCCGTTGAGGCAGCCTTTTTCTCGCAGTGGGCATGATCAATGAGCAGCAGCTCCTGGTTCGCCAGTGCGGCGTCGATCCAGGCCTGTGGTGTTGCGCAGGGAAGAAAGTCATGAATGGGGGAAAGATCAACCCGGGCCATGCCAGCGCTCCGTCAAAAAGCGCAAGCATAGACCCGGGCTGATCCGGGGTGCAAGGCCGCCCCTGAGGGCAGCCCATGGAGTCAGCCGTTGACCTTGGCGAACTCGTCAGCTATCTCCTTCTCCGGCTCGCCGGTGGCCATGGAACCGATAACGACGGCAATGGCGGCGAACAGGAACCCGGGAACGATCTCGTACATGTCGAACAGACCGCCGGAGAGCTGCTTCCAGACCACCACGGTCAGGCCGCCGACAACCACACCCGCGAGTGCGCCAACCTTGTTCATCCTGGACCAGTACAGTGACAGCAGGATCACCGGGCCGAAAGCGGCACCGAAGCCGGCCCATGCATAGGAGACCAGATCCAGCACCATGCTGTCGTCATCCAGCGCGACCACACCGGCGATCACCGCGATCACAATCACGGCAACCCGGCCGATGCGGACCAGCTCCGCGGCATCCGCATTGGGGCGGAAGAACCCCTTGTAGAAGTCCTCGGCCAGCGCGGACGATGACACCAGCAGCTGCGAGTCGGCCGTGCTCATGATGGCCGCAAGGATGGCAGCCAGCAGAATGCCCGCGATCACCGGATGGAAGAGTGCGTCCACCAGCATCATGAAGGCTGTCTCGCGGTCTTCCAGGCCCTCGGGCCCGAAATAACCCACGGCTGCCAGCCCCACGAACACGGAGCCGATCAGCGTGATGGCCGTCCAGGAGACGGCGACACGCCGGGCATAGGGTACGAGCGACTCATCGCTGATGGCCTTGAAACGGGCAAGCACATGGGGCTGCCCGAAATAGCCCAGACCCCAGGCCAGCGACGAGATGATCGCGATCACTCCCAGGGATTCACCATTGGCGTCCGAGAACAGCGACAGGGTGCCCTGCCCTTTCTCAAGCAGAGACGCTTCCATACCGGACCAGCCGCCAACCTCACCACTGTTGATCGCCAGAACCGGCACCAGCATAAGAGCCGCCAGCATGAGCAGCCCCTGGACCACATCCGTCCAGGACACCGCCAGGAAACCACCGAACAGCGTGTAGGACACCACCGCGAGTGTGCCCACAATCACCGCCCACTGGTATTCCAGACCGAAGACGGTCTCGAAGAGCTTGCCGCCGGCAACCAGCCCTGAACTGGTATAGAACAGGAAGAACAGCAGAATGAAGAAGGCGGCGATAACACGCAGCGCCCGTGTGTCATCCCGGAAACGGTTCTCCAGGAAGGACGGGATCGTGAGTGAGTCCTTGGCCGCCTGCGAATAGTTCCGCAGCCGCCTGGCCACAAACAGCCAGTTAAGATAGGTGCCCACCAGCAGCCCGATGGCGATCCAGCTCGCGCCGACACCATTGGCAAAGGCCGCCCCTGGCAGCCCCAGCAGCAGCCAGCCGCTCATGTCCGAGGCACCGGCACTCAGGGCCGAGGGAATCGGCCCCAGGTTCCGTCCGCCCAGGATGTAGTCCGACAGGTTCTGGGTCCTCATGTACGCAATGACGCCCAGCGCCAGCATGACCGCAAGGTAGAGAATAAAGGTCCAGGTGACCGCAACTGTGTTTTCAATCATGATCCGGCTCCATAGGGAAGTGCCCGTTTGTTGTTTTTCATCCGATTTCCTCTACACCCAGAGACAGGAGGGTCGCATTGCCACCCGCCGCCGTGGTGTTGTTGGTCCTGACGCGCTCCGTGGCGAAACGTGGCAGGTAGTTGGGGCCACCGGCCTTGGGGCCGGTCCCGGAGAGTCCACGTCCACCAAAGGGCTGGACGCCGACCACAGCACCAACCTGGTTGCGGTTGATATAGGTATTGCCGACTTTGACCCGCCGCTCAATATAGGCGGCAGAGGACTCACTGCGGCTGTGAATGCCCAGAGTCAGGCCATAGCCCGCCCCGTTGATCTCGTCGATCACGGAATCCAGCTCGCGCGCCTCGTAGCGGACCACGTGCAGGATGGGCCCGAAGAATTCACGGTCCAGGTCCTTCATGCCGTTGATCTCATAGGCCACTGGGGGCACGAAGTAGCCCTTCTCCGCATTGTCGGGCAGCGGAGCCTCACCGACCAGGCGGTTACGCTCACGCAGTTCGGCCACATGCTTCATGAGATCATCATAGGCCTCCTGGTCGATCACCGGCCCGACATCCGTTTCAACCCGGATGGGATCCCCCAGGCGCAGGTCCCGCATGGCACCGGCAAGCGTTTCCTCGATGATGTCGGCCACATCCTCCTGTACGTACAGTACACGGAGCGCCGAGCAGCGCTGGCCGGCACTGCCGAAGGCGGACATGATCACATCCTTGACCACCTGTTCCGGCAGCGCACTGCTGTCCACGATCATGGCGTTCTGGCCGCCGGTTTCCGCAATCAGCGGAATGATCGGCCCTTCCCGGGCGGCCAGTGTCCGGCTGATGTGATGGGCAACGCCGGTGGAGCCGGTGAAGGTGACACCCGCAAGGCGCTGATCGGAAAGCACCTGGCCGCCGATGCCGGCACCGTCACCGGGCAGGTACTGGATCACGCCCGGCGGGAAGCCGGCCTGCAGCATCAGTTCCGCGCAGCGGCCACCGATCAGGCTGGTCTGTTCCGCCGGCTTGGCCAGCACCGTATTGCCCGCCGCCAGCGCTGCCATGATCTGGCCAGTGAAGATGGCGACCGGGAAGTTCCAGGGACTGATGCACAGGAATACCCCGCGGCCTTCCAGATAGTACTCGTTGGATTCCCCGGTCGGCCCTGGCATCTCCATGGGCTCGGCGAACTGCCGGCGCGCCTGCATGGCGTAGTAGCGGCAGAAATCCACGGCCTCGCGTACCTCGGCAATACCGTCCGGCAGGGATTTGCCCGCCTCACGGCTGCACAGGGCAATCAGCTCGTGCTCATTGGCCTCCAGCAGATCCGCATAGGCCTCAAGGTACTTCGCCCGCTCCTCTGCCGGCGTCCGGTTCCAGGACTCGAAGGCCTGGTGAGCCGTACTCAGGGCATTCTCGACAATGTCCTGCCGGCTCCAGGCAATTTCGCCGGCCACCCGGTCACGGTTGTGGGGGTTGGTCACCCGGGTCCTGCTGTTCGAGTCGCAACGCTCACCGTTCACAATCGGGGTGGCCTTCCACTGGTGTTCCGCCCACCGCTCCAGACCCTGCTGGAAGGGCCTGAGATGGGACAGCACCGCCAGGTTGTGGCCACGGGAATTGCGCCGTTCACTGCCGTAGATCTCCGGGGGCCTTGGAATCCGCAGATCCGGCAGGCTGTTGTGTGCCCGCAGTGCATCCGCGGGGTGACCGATGAGGTCCTCAATCGGCGTCTCGGCGTCCACCAGACGGTGAACAAAGGAGGAATTGGCGCCATTCTCCAGCAGCCGCCGCACCAGGTACGGCAGCAGGTCCTTGTGGGCACCCACCGGCGCGTAGATCCGAACCGGCACCCTGGGAACCTCACCCATCACCACGGAATAGAGGGCATCGCCCATGCCGTGAAGCCGCTGGAATTCGTATTCCGCGCCGTTCTCATCGGCCATGTTCAGCACCGAGGCCACAGTGTGCGCGTTGTGGCTGGCGAACTGCGGGAAGATATAGCCCTGGGCGTAGTCACTGAGCAGGAACCGGGCACAGGCCAGGTAGCACACATCCGTGCCTTCCTTGCGCGTGTAGACCGGATAGGTCTCTACACCCATCATCTGGGCGTGCTTGATCTCGGTATCCCAGTAGGCGCCCTTGACCAGCCGAACGGGGATACGATCCCCCTGGCGGCGCGCCAGAGCGGCAATCCAGCACAGCACCGGCAGTGCCGGCTTGGAGTAGGCCTGCACCGCGAGACCCAGCTCCCCCCAGCCCTTCGCGGCTTCGGACTCGTAAACGCTGCGGAAGATCTCCAGTGAGAGCTCGAGGCGATCCATCTCCTCCGCGTCGACCGTCAGGGGCACCTGTTTCTCCCGGGCAAAGGTCACCAGCCGGGTCAGACGCCGGACCAGTTCCGCCTTTGCCCTGTCCTCCTGGGCACGCTCATAGCGCGGGTAAAGCGCGGAAAGCTTGATGGAGACCGATGGTACCGGGCGTTCACCACGGGGATAACGGTCATTGCCCACCGCTTCAATCGCCGTCCAGTAATCATTGAAATAGCGCGAGGAATCGGATTCATTGAGGGCCGCTTCCCCCAGCATGTCGAAGGAGTAGCTGTAGCCCTGATCCCTGTACTGGCGACCTTCCTGCAGGGCTTCATCAATATCGCGGCCAAGTACAAACTGGCGGCCCATGATTGCCATGGCCTGGTACATGGCCTTGCGGATCACCGGCTCACCGGCACGGTTCACCAGCTTGTGCCAGATGGATTTGGGATGGCCGTCCAGCCCCGGGTCCATCTTGACCACACGGCCCGTAAGCAGCATGCCCCAGGTGGAGGCGTTGACCATGACGGATTCGCTCCGCCCCAGGTGCTTGCGCCAGTCCGCATCACCCATCTTGTCGCGGATCAGCTCATCAGCGGTATGCGCATCCGGAATCCGGATCAGTGCCTCAGCCAGGCACATCAGCAGGATGCCCTCTTCCGTATCCAGGCTGTATTCCTGCAGAAGCGCGTCCACCATATGGACCGAATCATCCTGCTCCCGGACCTTGCGGATCAGCCCCGTGGCGCGGTCCGCAATGGCCTGGCGCTCGCGCGCGTCGGGCTCCGCCAGCGCCAGCAGTGACTCAAGGTAGGCCGTTTCATCGGTGTAATGGTTGTCAACGATACCCTGCCAGAGAAAATCGGTATCATCGTGGGGGAACGACGGGTCAAGCACCCGACTGGCATCAAACATAGCGTTCGGCCTCCAGCAGCTCTGGGCGTGATACCTCTGCCCGCATGGTCTATCCATTCATTAAAGCAGAGGTTGTGAAACCCTGCACAACAATCATTGCAGGGACGTCCACTCCCTGTGGAGTTCCTCCATCGTCTTTCGAACAGCGTCCGCGACCTCATCCGCAGTCACTTCTGCATCAATACGCCGGTAACGGTTGGCGGGATTGCCGGCGCGCGCCTCGTAAACCTGGCGCACGCGCTCGAAGAACCGGACCCGTTCGTGCTCAAAACGGTCCGGCTCCCCACCACGCCCGGCAACCCGGGCCATACCCGTTTCCACTGGCGCATCGAGCCAGAGTACGGCATCAGGGCGCAGCGTTTCCCCCTGGACCAGGGATTCAAGCTGCGCCACCGGTGCTGAATCCAGCTCTCGCCCACCCCCCTGGTAGGCGTAGGTGGCATCCGTAAAGCGGTCACAGAGCACCCATTCCCCGGCCTCCAGTGCCGGCCGTATGACCCGTGCCAGGTGCTGCGCCCGAGCCGAGAACATCAGCAGCAGCTCGCAGGTGGGATCGACCGGTTCCTCCCGGGACCGCAGGAGCACTTCACGGATTTCCTCCGCCATGGGGGTCCCGCCCGGTTCACGGGTCACACGGTGCGCCACCCCCTGTTGCGTAAGCCAGTCACTGGCACCGCGGATGGCGGTGGATTTCCCCACGCCCTCGGTCCCCTCAAACGTAATGAAAAGCCCGCGTGTCATCAGTCTGTCCCGCCTTCCGGTGCCGGAAAGGACCGGTAATCCTCCCCGCGATTGAGCTGATACCGGCGTACGGCCTCATTATGCTCTTCAAGCGTCGCGGAAAAATGATGGGACCCATTGCCCTTGGCGACAAAATAGAGGGCCTCGCCTTCCGCCGGATTCACCACCGCCCGCAGCGACGCCTCTCCCGGCATCCCAATGGGGGTGGGCGGCAGGCCATCGATCCGGTAGGTGTTGTAGGGCGTGTATTCCCTCAGATCGGCGTGGCCGATACGGCCCTGGTAACCATCGCCCATGCCATAGATCACGGTGGGATCGGTCTGCAGGCGCATTCCCCGCTCCAGCCGCCGCGTGAAGACGCCGGCGACCCGGGGTTTCTCCTCGCTGAGCGGCGTCTCAAGCTCGACAATCGAGGCCAGGATCAGGGCTTCATAGGGGCGTTCCAGAGGCAGGTTTTCCCGGCGATCCCGCCAGAGCCGGGAGAGGGTCCGCTGCATGCGGTCATGCGCCCTTTCCAGCACATCCAGGTCCGAAGCGCCGTGCCCGTATTCATACACCGCAGGGAAGAACCAGCCCTCCGGGTGCATGCCTGGCTGCCCGAGATGCTCCATCACCGCTTCGCCGCTCATTCCCTCCAGCTCATTACGCAAAGGATCCGCCTCAGCCAGACGTGCGCGGACCCGCTCAAACGTCCAGCCTTCCGGTATGCGCACGGTCCAGGTCTGGGCATCACCTGCCACCACACGGCGCACAAAGCCCAGGGGAGACATACCGTCTTCCAGCTGATA
The DNA here is from genome assembly GCF_002286965.1 of Halovibrio salipaludis. Taxonomy (GTDB): domain Bacteria; phylum Pseudomonadota; class Gammaproteobacteria; order Pseudomonadales; family Oleiphilaceae; genus Halospina; species Halospina salipaludis. The sequence goes on from NZ_NSKD01000002.1 coordinate 500,616, forward strand.
CACACCGGACTGCAGCTGCGCCAGTTCTGGCTCCAGGCGTGCCCGCACCAGCAGCCAGAAAGCACTGGGGAGATGCCCCTGCGCCTCAAGCTCACGCGCCAGCCCCTGCAGGGTGGTCCCGCGTTCAATCTCCATGGTCACGGGTTGCTCAAGAGCCAGCGGCTCTTCCATGCGCTGGAAATGCTGCTCGATGAACAGCCAGCCTGCAATCGCCGTTACGGCGGCCAGAAGGACCGTGAAACCAAGAATCCGCTTAACTGACCGCATCACCCGAATCCAAGCTCCCTGTTCACATCCTCAACCAACCGCGTGGCCCCGGCGTTTACCGGCACGGGACTGTCACCGCACTCGCTGACCGGAACCAGGCCCATTACACTGTTACCCAGCAGCAGCCCGTGGGTCCGGAGGTCGGCCTCCGTCAGCGCCCGCTCCTGCACCGCCAGCCCAAAGTGATCCGCGTTGCGCACGAGCCACTCCCGCAGAGTTCCGAGGACAGCAAGCTGGTCCCGGGGCGGCGTTACCAGCGTTCCATCGACCACGGAAAACAGGCAGGTACGGGTTCCCTCGACCCAGCCGGAGCCACCGTCCACCGCCATCAGCCCCTCGAACTCATCGTCCGAGAGTTCCGCACTGGCAAGCACCTGTTCCAGTCGTGCCAGGCTCTTGTGACCACGGCCCGCTGCCACGGCAGACAGCGGCTGCTGGCAGAAACGGACCCGCGCGCCGTCACGCGGCACCGGCGGAGCCGGCACCAGCACCGAGATCACCCTGGGGGTTACGGGCTCGGGTGGCCGATACCCCCTGCCACCCGAGCCCGCCGTGACCGTGATCTTGAGCACGGCCGGCGCCTGCGGCGCGAGCAGCCCGCGTTCAGCGGCCTGCTGCTGCCAGGCATCCAGCGCGCCCGCATCAAACGGGATCCCGAGCGCGCGGCAACCGGCCAGAAGCCGCTCCCGGTGCGCCTCCAGCAGGACCGGACCGGCCGGGGTCACCCTGAGGGTCTCGAAAACCCCCTGCCCATAGGCCAGCCCCCGATCATCAGACGGAACCACCGGGTCACTCCCCGGCCAGATCCATTCGGGCATCAGCTCCGCTCCCGCTGCCTGAACCAGTCACGATCAAAAAAGCCGCCCCTTACCAGGGCGGCTTTGGTACCGATCGAACCGCGTTGGTCCGTTCAGCTGCTGTGGGATTCGATGTAGTCCACCGCGTCCTTGACCGTGGTCAGCTTTTCGGCTTCCTCGTCCGGGATCTCGGTCTCGAACTCTTCCTCAAGCGCCATGACCAGCTCAACCGTGTCCAGGGAATCGGCACCCAGATCCTCAACAAAGGAGGAAGTGCTCTGTACTTCGGACTCCTTTACCCCCAGCTGTTCACAGACAATCTTCTTAACGCGCTCTTCAACTGTACTCATAATGTCCTCATTTGTGCGTCCAGCAGTGCTGGCGTGCCAGTTTAGTTGAATCCCCCGGGCCGGACAACCAACCCGGAAGGGGCTGACTGGAAGCCCTCCCCGCCCTGTAACAGCGGGAACGACCTCCTTCAGTTCATATACATGCCACCGTTGACATGAATCGTTTCGCCATTGATATAGGCCGCCCCTTCGGAGGCGAGGAACACAGCCAGGTCGGCCACTTCCCCGGCCTCGCCGAGGCGACCCGCCGGAATGGCTGACAGCATGGCATCACGCTGGCTTTCGTCAAGCTCCCGCGTCATGTCCGTTTCAATGAACCCCGGCGCAATGGCATTGACCGTGATACCACGGCTTGCCACTTCCCGTGCCAGGGAACGGGTCATGCCCTCGATGCCCGCCTTGCTGGCGGCATAGTTCATCTGCCCGGCGTTCCCCATGCGGGCGACCACCGAACTCAGGTTGATGATGCGCCCGGTACGCGCTTTCATCATGCCCTTGAGCACGGCCTGACTGGTGCGGTACACCGCCGAGAGATTGGTATTGATCACCTCATCCCAGTCCTCGGGCTTCATGCGCATGGCCAGACCATCCCGGGTCACACCGGCATTATTGACCAGCACTGTTGGTGCACCGAAATTCTGGCCAATCGCCTTGATGCCCTCGGTGACACTCGCCGCATCACCCACGTTCATGACCACACCGTCACCCTGCCAGCCCTGCTCACTGATCCGGCCGGCGATGGCGGCAGCGCCGGATTCCGATGTTGCTGTTCCGATCACCGTGGCACCGGCGCGGGCAAAGCGTTCCAGAATCGCGCTGCCGATGCCACGGCTCGCGCCGGTTACCAGAACCACCTGTCCTTCCAGCATCATTTTCTCCCGTTGAGCGTCGCTGTCAGGCGCCTTCGCGAACCGCTTCCAGCGCCTTTGTCATCTGTTCGGGGGTTTCCGTGGGATGGCACCCCATGCTGCGGTCAATGCGCCGTGCCAGCCCGGAAAGTACCTTGCCGGGCCCGCATTCGGCCATGACACTGACACCCTGTTCACCCAGGTAGCGTATGGATTCGGTCCACCGCACCGGCGAAATCAGCTGCCAGTAGAGATTCTCACGGATGGCGGCCGCGTCGGTCACCGCCCCCGCGGTCACGTTCTGGACCACGGGAATGGCCGCGTCCTGAACACTGACCCCTGCCAGCGCTCCCGCCATGCGGTCCGCCGCAGGCTGCATCAGGGCACAGTGGGACGGCACGCTCACATCCAGGGGCATGACCTTCTTCGCGCCCTCTTCCCGGGCGCGTTCCACCACCCGGTCCACCGCTGCGGTGGAGCCGGCGATGACCACCTGCCCCGGGGCATTGAAATTGACCGCCTCAACCACGCCCTCGGCGACATGCTCCTGGCAGAGACTGATCACAGCCTCGTCATCCAGCCCCAGGATCGCGGCCATGCGCCCCGCGCCTTCCGGCACGGCATGCCGCATGGCGTCGCCGCGGATACGCACCAGCTCAACGGCTTCGGCAAAATCCAGGCAGCCCGATGCCACCAGCGCGGAATATTCCCCGAGACTGTGGCCCGCCAGATAATCCGGCTTCGGACCGCCCAGATCCTGCCACACACGCCAGAGCGCAACACTGGCGGTAAGAAGGGCGGGCTGGGTTACATCGGTACGGTTGAGCTCTTCCGCCGGGCCCTTCCGGCAGAGTTCGGCCAGGTCGTAACCCAGCACGCCGGAGGCCTGCTCAAAGGTCTGCCCGACCAGCGGCCACTCAGCAGCTGCTTCGTCCAGCATTCCAACGGACTGGGAGCCCTGACCGGGAAACACCAGTGCTGTCGTCATCTGTCCTTCCTGTTCGTCTCTAGAATTCAACCTGTTCCAGCAAGTCTCCGAGCCTGCGCGGCAGTTCATGCTCGACCTCACGGGCCGCCTGTTCAATAGCCGCCACCAGTCCGGTCACGTCCGCATTGCCGTGGCTTTTGATCACCACGCCACGCAGGCCGATGAAACTCGCGCCATTATGCCGCGCGGGATCCAGGCGCCGCTTGATCCTGCGTAACACCGGTGCGGCCAGTGCCGCGACAAAGCGGGAATACCAGCTGTCCGCGAAAGCACGCCGGATCAGATCACCGATCAGTTCCGCCACGCCCTCTCCGGTTTTCAGTGCCACGTTGCCGACAAAACCGTCACAGACCACCACATCGGCCACGCCCCGGAAAAGGTCGCTGCCTTCAATATAGCCAATGTACCCGGATTGCTCCCGCGTCTGCAGCATGTGGCCGGCCAGCCGCACCTGTTCATTGCCCTTGACGGCCTCCTGCCCCACGTTGAGCAGGGCCACGCGGGGCTCCTGAATACCATCCACGGCCTGCGCCATGAGGCGCCCCATCAGGGCGAACTGCACGAGATGCTCGGCGCTGGCGTCCACATTGGCGCCCAGATCCAGCACATAACAGTGGCCGTCATGGAAGGGGATGCGTTTGATGATGGCGGGCCGTTCAATGCCCGGCCAGGTCTGGAGGGTGTTGCGGCCCAGGGCCATGAGGGCACCGGTGTTGCCGGCACTGACGCAGGCATCGGCGCCGCCGCTGCGGACCAGCGAAAGCGCACGTGCCATCGAGGACTGCTGGCCGTGGCGCAGGGCATGGGAGGGACGTTCCTCCATGGTGACCACGTCGGGGGCATCCTGGATCTCGATGCGGTCGTGGCCCGCAGACAGAAAGGCCTCGAGTGCCGTACGCCTGCCCAGCAGCACGACCCTCAAGGCCCTGTTGTTCGAAACAGCGATTTCCGCGGCGCGGACCACCGGCTCACAGCCGCGGTCGCCACTCATGGCGTCAACGGCGATGGTGGTCTCAGCCGCCACCGGTCACTCAGTCTTCCGGTGTTTCGATCACCTTCTTGCCCCGATAGAAGCCATCGGGGGAGATGTGATGCCGACGATGCACTTCCCCGGTAGTCGGGTCCATGGAAAGCGCGGGCTTGCTGAGCCCGTCGTGGGAGCGACGCATGCCGCGCTTTGAACGGGTCTTGCGATTCTTCTGAACGGCCATAGCAGATTACTCCTGGAGTCTTGCCTTTTCTTGAATTACGAATCCGTTCCGCCCTGGTCCTGCCCCCCAGTGCCAAGGCCGGCCAGTACACGGAACGGGTTGTCTGTATCATGCTCGCGCGCCTGAGCAACAGCGTCGTCGGCATCCCGGTTGATGCGCTCCAGCGTGGCGGATGCTTTACAGCCTGCTTCCTCATGCACCGGATAATCCGGCAGACTCATGATGAGCTCATCCTCCAGAAGCTCATGGATCGGCAGATCCCGCTGCCCCGACACCATGGGCTCAAGAGTGGCTGGCAGCTGCTCCGCCATCACCTCTGTATCCACCACACCCACCCGGAAGGTTGACTCCACCGGCAGGCGCATGGCCTCAAGGCATCGCTGGCACAGTACTTCCAGCTCCGCCCGGACCCAGCCTTCAATGACGCGACGCCGCTCGTCATCAAAAAAGAACGCCAGCCTGACCGCCGCCTCGCCTTCTGTTTCCAGAATCAGCGGCTCCAGCCGGTTCATACCGGCAAGGGCCAGACTGCCCTCTTTTACGGTCCCCTGTTCGAACGGCTTCAGCGCATCGACCGACAGGGGTATCTCCGGGTTCGACATAAGGCCGCGATTCTAGGGTTCCCGCCGGTGATTGTCAAAGCTCAGCGCAGCACAGGACCGCGGTTGATGAGCGTTTCCGTAACACCCTGCCCGACCGAGCTGCCCAGGTCCCGCATGATCCGCTGGAACGGCGAGGGCTCATAGCTGTAGTCCACGATTTCCTCGGCACCGACCACATTCCGGGCCACCTGCCCCGGCGAGTTGAAACTGTCGACCAGCCCCAGCTCACGTGCCCTCTGGCCAGTCCAGATGAGCCCCGAGAACAGCTCCGCCTCGGACTCCTTCAGCTTATCACCCCGTCCTTCGCGCACACGCTCAATGAACTGGTCATGGGTGCGGTCCAGCACACTCTCCCAGAACGCAACCTGTTCCGGATCCTCCGGAAGGAAGGGGTCCAGGAAGGCCTTGTTCTCGCCCGCCGTATACAGCCGGCGCTCGATGCCCAGCTTCTCCATCACGCCGGTGAATCCAAAGCCACCGCCACGCACGCCAATGGACCCAACCAGGCTGGAGGGATTGGCATGGATCCGGTCGGCGGCGGCGGCAATGTAATAGGCGCCGGACGCTCCGATGTCCGAGATCACCGCGTGCACCTTCTTGTCGGGGTACTCGTCACGCAGCCGGTTGATGGCCTGATAGACGTAATCCGCCTGCACAGGGCTGCCACCCGGGCTGTTGATGCGCAGGATCACCCCTTTGGACTGCTCCGCCGAGAAGGCGTTTTCCAGCGCGGTCACCAGATTGTCGGCGCTGGCATCCTGGCCCTGGACGATCGCCCCTTCCACATCCACCAGCGCGGTATGGGGCCCGCCTGCGCCAGGTGTGAGATCACCGGAGCCGAAGGGTGACCCGAACGTGAACAGAAGCGCGAACAGGTAGAGCAGCCCCAGCGTCTTGAACAGTATGCCCCAGCGCCGGCTGCGGCGCTGCTCCGCCTGCATCGACATCATGGTCTTCTGGATCAGACGCCACTCCTTGGAGTCCTCCCGGGCCTCCTGGGTGCGCCCTTCCGGTCGCTGCGCGGATTCTTCCCGCGTCACGCCCCATTCCGCATTTTCCGAATCCCACTCGGACATGGTGTCTCCTTGCAGTCAGTCACGGGTGCCGCCGGAAGCCATCAGCTCCCGCAGCATTGAGATATCAGAGGCAATGGCCATCGGGTTGTGCGCCGCAAGCTGCTCCTCTGAATGCACGCCCCAGGTCACGCCAATCGCCGGCATTCCGATGCGGCTCGCCATTTCCATGTCGTAGATGGTATCACCGACCATCACCATGCGCTCCACGGAGGCGCCGGTTTCGGACACAATCTGGCGCAGCATCAGGGGGTCGGGCTTGGAGGCGGTCTCATTGGCACAGCGTGTCAGAGGGAAAAACCGGCCCAACCCGCTCGAGCCCAGCGCCCGGTCCAGCCCCGGCCGGCTCTTGCCAGTAGCCACCGCCAGCATGGGGCCACCATGCAGCGTTTCGAGCAGCTCATCCACCCCCTTGAACAGATCCGCAGGCGTGGTATCACGCTGAAAGAAATAACGGGCATAGACCTCTCGCAGCTGCGTCATCTCTTCACGGGTGATGCCCGGCCAGAGCTGGCTCAGCGCCTCCTCCATGCCCAGCCCCACAATATGGCGCAGCGCCTGGCGCTCGCGCACCGGATACCCCAGCTCCCGGGCGGCCAGCTCAAGACTGTCCGCGATATGGTCCACGGAATCAATCAGGGTGCCATCCCAGTCAAAGATCACTACGTCAAAGCTCATTGGTGCTTTCCCAGTCGCTGAATCTGCGCTTCGAAATCATCCGGAACCGGCGCTTCGAAAGTCACTCTTTCGCCCGCGGGCGTCTCGAACGTCAGTTGCTGGGCGTGCAGCATCAGCCGGTCGCCACCGCCACGCTGCCAGGCCGCCTGGGAAGCCCCGTCGAGATACTTGGCATCCCCCGCCACCGGGCATCCCTGGCAGGCCGCGTGCACCCGGATCTGGTGCGTGCGCCCGGTCAGCGGCCTGGCCTCCAGGAGGGTGTAGCCTGGAAAACGTTCCAGAACCCGGAAATCCGTCCGCGCCGCCTTGCCCTGCTCGGCGCTGACACGCACCAGCCGCTCGCCGGTCCCACCGGTGACCCGCTGCAGGGGCGCCTCCACGCGATTCACCGCCTGCGGCCACTCCCCGACCACCAGCACCCGGTAGACCTTGTGCGTACTCTTCTGCCGGAACTGATCCTGCAGCGCCTTGAGGGCTGAACGGCGCCGGGCTACCAGGATCAGCCCGGACGTATCACGGTCCAGCCGGTGCACCAGCTCGAGGTAACGATCATCGCGCCCGGCACGCAGCGTCTCGATCAGCCCGAAATCCACACCACTGCCACCGTGCACCGCGATGCCCGCGGGCTTGTTCACCACCAGGAAATCCGGCGCCTCATGCAGAACCGCCGCCTGCATGCGCCGCTGCACCCGACGGCCCGGCTGGGCACGATCCGGCTTCTGCTCGGGTTCATGCAGTGGCGGCACACGGATCGAGTCACCGGCAGCGATACGATAGTCAGGCTTGACCCGCTTGCGGTTGGCCCGCACGGCTCCCTTACGGATCACGCGATAGATGACGCTTTTAGGAACGCCCCGGAAACGCCCCATGAGGAAGTTGTCGAGACGCTGTCCGGCCCACTCCGGCGCCACTTCCAGCCACTGGACACTGGGTCTGGATTCGGCGCTGTCGTGGCTGCCCGGGTGCCCTGGCATTATGCGTTTCTCCTGGGATGCGGAGCCATTCCGCAGCTCGTTGATGAGGCAGGGGATTACTGCTATATTGACGCTGTTTTCCCACTCCGCTCGGCCGACGATCTTGGCCGGCAGGACTGGCGGAACACGGTCAGCGATTGAAGCCGCAATTATAGAGCCTTCGGGCTCGGTATGAAACGAGCAGCGGACGCACCGGTTCCACCTGGCAGGAAAACAGCGAGAGCCAACAGAATCACACAGGCGTGCGGCTGAGTCCTTTCACCCGCTGGCCGGAGCCCAGAAGGCTCCCCCGGTGGACGGTCACGGAAACTGAGAACAACGCGCGTCGTGATGGGTGTTCCGCCCGGCTGGAGTCAAGGCCGGAGGAACTGATGTCAATCCGGGCGGAAGCGCGCGGCAGGGTCATCGCAACGGTTTGAAAACACAGAAGCACCGGTTCGGGCTGTCCTGCTCATGAATATGACATAAGACCTCGTAGCCGGTACGGGACAGAATTCGGTGGTGTGCGGGCACAGAGCCGCATACCTCAAGCACGGGGCTGGCCACAGGAGGCCCCTCCGGCTTTGCTGAAGCGGGCCGATGTACGCCCGCTGTCTCGTCATTGCGCCCCGCACCGCTTCCGTCGCAGAACGATGGAAGTTTGTTCCACATGAAAAGAATGCTGATCAATGCAACTCACGAAGAGGAGTTGCGTGTCGCTCTGGTCGATGGCCAGCGTCTGGTCGATCTTGATATCGAATCCAGCACCCGTGAACAGAAGAAGTCCAACATCTACAAGGGCCGCATCACCCGCATCGAGCCCAGCCTTGAAGCAGCCTTCATTGATTACGGTTCCGAACGCCATGGCTTCCTGCCCCTGAAGGAAATCGCCCGCGAGTACTTCAGCAAGGCCCCGTCCGATATTGATGGCAAGATCAACATCAAGGACGTGCTCAACGAGGGCCAGGAACTGATCGTCCAGGTCGACAAGGAAGAGCGCGGCAACAAGGGCGCGGCGCTGACCACCTTCATCACCCTCGCCGGGCGCTACCTGGTACTGATGCCCAACAACCCCCGTGCCGGCGGCATTTCACGCCGCATCCAGGGGGATGAGCGCAGCCAGCTCAAGGACGCCATGTCCGGGCTGAAGGTGCCCAAGGCCATGGGCGTGATCGTCCGCACAGCCGGGATAGGCCGTGAAACCGAGGAACTCCAGTGGGACCTGGATTACCTGCTGCAGTTCTGGGACGCCATCACCCAGGCCGCGGAAGCGCGCAAGGCCCCCTTCCTGATCTATCAGGAAAGCAACGTGATCATCCGTGCCGTGCGCGATTACCTGCGCCAGGACATCACCGAGGTGATGATCGACTCCCCCAGTGTGTACGAGGATGTCCTCAATTTCGTACGCGCGGTCATGCCCTCTTTCGAGAACCGGATCAAGCTCTACACGGATGACATTCCGCTGCTCAGCCGGTACCAGATCGAGGCGCAGATCGAGACCGCCTTCCAGCGGGAGGTATCCCTGCCTTCCGGCGGCTCGCTGGTGATCGACCCCACCGAGGCACTGGTGTCCATCGACATCAACTCCTCGCGCGCCACGCGCGGCGGTGACATCGAGGAAACCGCCTTCCAGACCAACCTGGAGGCCGCGGACGAGATCGCACGCCAGCTGCGTCTGCGTGACATCGGCGGCCTCATTGTCATCGATTTCATCGACATGTCCCCCAATCGCCACCAGCGTGAAGTCGAGCAGCGCATCCGGGAGGCACTGGAGCTGGATCGCGCGCGGGTCCAGCTTGGCCGCATCTCCCGCTTCGGCCTGCTGGAAATGTCGCGTCAGCGGCTGCGGCCCTCGCTGGGCGAGACACGCAGCGAGGTCTGCCCCCGCTGTAACGGCCAGGGATCCATCCGCAGCATGGAATCCCAGGCGCTGAGCATCATGCGCCTGATGTACGAGGAATCCTCCAAGGACAAGACCGCGGAAGTACGGGCTCTGGTGCCGGTCACGGTCGCGGCCTTCCTTCTCAACGAGAAGCGCGACGAGATCAACGCCATTGAGCGGCGCGAGAATGTACGGGTACGGGTCATCCCCTCCCAGAATCTGGAGACGCCGCATTTTGAGGTGCAGCGGCTGCGCAGCGATGACACCGAAGTCACGGTGGGCGAAGCAAGCTTCGAGATCGCTGCAAGGCACGAAGACGAACCCGAAGACGCTTGGTCCATTGGTCAGAGCACCGGCGAGCGGGAAGAAGCTGCGGTGAAGGCGGTTACCCCCGCCAATCGCACCCCTGCCCCGGAAGCCAAAGCCGAAACCCCGGCGGCCGGTGAAACCCTTGGATTCTGGCAGCGGGTCGGGCGCAAGCTCCAGACCATGTTCGCGCCACCGGCAGAATCCGGCAGCACCCAGCCGGATACCGGTTCAGGCACCCAGCGCCAGGGCAGTGGTTCCGGTTCCTCCGACCGGAAACAGGGTCAGAGCGGTGACAGCCAGCAGCGTCAGCAGGGTGGCGGCCAGCAGCAGAGTGGGCGCCAGGGCCAGGATGGCAACAACCAGCGCGGCGGCCAGAACAGGCGCCGCCGTGGCGGTCAGAACCGCAACCGGGGTCAGGGCCAGCAGGAGTCGGATAACCAGCAGAAGTCCGGTGGCAAGCAGGACGGCGGCAAGCAGGAAGGTTCCGGCCAGGGCGGCAAAGGCGGCGGCAATCAGTCCCGCCAGCCCGGTAAAGGCGGCGGCGGACAGAAATCCGGTGGCGACCAGAAGTCCAATGCCGACCAGAAACCCAAGGCCGACCAGAAGCCGAAGGGCGAGCAGAAATCCGGTTCCGACCGCAAATCCGATACCGACCCGAATGCCGGTGGCGGAAACAAAGGCGGCAGTAACGACGGCAGCCCCCAGAAATCCAAGGGGGGAGGTAACCGTCGCAATCGTGATTCGGACCGTGACGAGCCGCAGAAGGAGGAATCCTCTGACAAACAGCCCCAGGGCGGCGGCAATAAAGCCCCTGAAAGCAGTGGCGACGACCAGGGCCGCTCGGACAACCGCAGAAAGAACCAGGGTCGTGGCGGCTCCGGTGGCAGCAACCGGAACCAGCAGGAAAGCGCCGAGGACGAAACACCGAACCCGGAATTCCAGCGTCCTCGCCGGCCCCGGCAGAAAAACGGCAAGCCTGCTGATCAGGAATCCGCCGAGGGCATGAAAACGGAAACCGGGAACGCCAAGGCGGAAGCGGAATCCAGCGCTGAAGGGCAAGCCGAAGCCCCCAAGGCGAAGCAAAGCGCCGCAAAAGCCAAGGAAACCCCGGCTGCCGAAAAGGATGCCGGTTCCGGAAAGGAAAGCACCGCTGAAAGCGCACAACAGGAATCCTCAACCGATGAGGCGCCTTCTGCCGGGACCGAACCCCGGAAACAGCCGGAGGCCAAGGGCAGTGACGAGCCCGCCAGTGGCGCTGATGAACCAGCGAGCGCCCAGGCGGATGAAACAACGCCCTCCACGAAGGAGTCCGGCGCCCCGTCTCAAGCGGAGCCCCAGGCAGAGACCGCGCCCCAGGCTGAACCGGCATCCGCCGCGCCTGCGCAGGCAGCCGCAACGGAAACCGGAACCACTGAGGCGGAGAACAGCCCGGCCGAGGATGAGGTTCACCTGGACCCGATCAAGGGCCGGGCCTACAACGACCCGCGGGAGATCCGCCGGCGTCAGGAGGAATTCCGCAGGGCCCGCAACCAGGCACAAGCCAACGAACAGGAGTGACACCAGGTTATGCTGACCGATCAGGACGTGGAAACCCTGGAATCAATCCTGTTCGCCCCGGGACAGAGCGACGAGGCACTGGATGTGTTTGGTCTGCACGGCGTGGTCACGGCCTCAGTCGTGGGGCCGATCCCCGTGTCGGTGGAGCGCATCCACGCGATTGCCACCGGCCAGCCCGAGGCCGGCGGCAATGCCATGCCCGAAGAGTTCGGGACACTGGTGTCGCGGCTTGCCCGGACCATCCAGCAGGAACTGGAACAGGGTCAGACGCTGGAACTGCCCGAACCTGAGGATGACGAGACCGCCGAGGAGGCGCTTGAGAACTGGTGTGCCGGTTTCACAGACACTTTCCTGCTGGATGAGGATCAGTGGCTGGGCGAGGATGAAGAAACCGTGGGACAGCTGATGCCCCCTATCCTGACCCTTTCAAACCTGTTCGATGATGAAGCCTTCCAGCAGGCCCGCAAGGACCCCAAGCGCCTGGCGGACTATGCCGACGCCATACCGGAGCTCCTGACGGATCTCTACCTGCACTATCATTCGCCCTGAAGGCGGGCCCGGGTTTCCCTCCGGAAGTGCCACCAGACCGGCTCCGGCCCGGCGGGCAGTTCCGGGAGTCGGCCCAGTTCCGACCAGGGCCGTTCCGGCCAGTGGAAGTCACTGCCCCCGGAGGCCCAGAGGCCGCCATCCAGGCACAGGCGCGTGAGATAGCCGCTGTCCTGGGGCGAATGGCCGGCACTGAGCACCTCCAGAGCCTGACCGCCGGCATTCTGGAACGCGTGCACCAGCTTCCTGAGCTTGTTGTTGGTCAGCCCATAACGGCGGGGGTGCGCCAGTACCGGAATACCGCCCGCCTCACGGATCCAGCCAACAACCAGCGCCAGTTCCGGCCAGCAGGTCGCCACGTCCCCCACCTTCCCGGTTCCCAGATAACGCTGGAACGCCTGCCGTTCCCCGGGGATCACGCCCGCATCAACCAGCGCCCGGGCAAAGTGGGGGCGCCCCGGAACACCGGCCGCCAGGGCCCGTGCCCGCTCCAGCACCGACGGCAGGCCCTGTTTCCGGAGGCGCTCGTCAATGGTGCCCGCGCGCTCATGCCGGACACTTTCCTGCCCTTCCAGCACCGCCAGAAATCCCGCCGCCTCCGGATCGAAATCCAGGGCCACCACATGGATGGTCTGGTCACGCCAGAGACAGGACAACTCCACGCCACTCACCAGGTGCATACCTTCAGCCACCGCCGCCTCCCGGGCCTCGCCCATACCGGCAATGGTGTCATGATCGGTCAGCGCCAGAACGCCCACGCCATTCCCGGCGGCACGGGCCACCACGGAGGCCGGCGAAAGGCCGCCGTCGGATGCGGTGCTGTGGCAGTGCAGGTCCGCAAGCAGCGGAGTGGGTCCGTCAGTGTGCATAATGCTCCGGGAAATAACGAATAACACGCCGTGCCGGGATTGGCGTAAAGGCGGGGGCAGCTTATCATAAGCAGCTGTTGCCACTCATACGCACCCGTTGATCCGGGCAGGAGATCCGTATGTACTACGCCATCATCGCCGAGGATGTCGCAGACAGTCTTGAGCACCGCAGACAGGCCCGCGCTGCGCACCTTGAACGCCTTGAAGCCCTCAAGAGCGAAGGGCGCCTGCTCATGGCCGGCCCCTTTCCCGCCGAGGATACCAGCGAGCCGGGAGAGGCTGGATTCACCGGCAGTCTGGTGGTAGCGGAGTTTGAGTCCCTGGCGGCGGCACAGGCATGGGCCGATGCGGACCCCTATGTGGAAGCCGGAGTTTACGAAAAGGTTACAGTCAGACCATTCAAACCGGTACTCCCCTGAGCCTCACTGGGCAAGGCGAATACGCTGTGGCAGAATCCGGACTCCGTTTAACAGGGAATGACATCATGACCCCACAGAAAGGCATGAACAGAGCATTACGTTGCATCGTGCCGCTGCTGCTTGTGCTGGCCTCCGCGGCACAGGCTCAAACCCAGTATGTGGACGATGTAATCTACGTCCCCGTCCGGTCGGGCCCGGGCAACGAGTACCGGATCATTGAGTCCGCCCTGCGCAGCGGTACCCCCGTGGAGGTGCTGGAGCAGGACGAGGAGACCGGTTATTCGCGTGTCCGCTTTGGTGACGGCGAGGAAGGTTTCATCGCAAGCCGGTTCCTGAGTTCCGAGCGCATTGCGGAAGAACGGCTCGAGGACGTAAAGCAGCAACTCGCCAGCACTGAAGAGGAGCTCTCCGGAGCCCGCTCGCAGCTGGAGGAGACCCGCTCCGAACTCGAACAGGTGCGGCAGGAGAAACAGTCACTGGAGTCGGAACTCAGCAAAACCAGTGAAGAACTGGAGCGCATCCGGTCCATCTCCGAGGACGCGATCAACCTTGAGGAACGCAACCGCGAACTGCGCGAGGAACGCCAGGAGCTGCGCAAGGAGGTTGAGCTTCTGACCAACGAGAACCAGCGCCTCGAAGACAGCCGTGAGTCCAGCTACCTGCTCACCGGTGGCGGACTGGTGATTGCGGGCATCTTCATCGCGATTGTCTTCCCGCTGCTCAAACCCAGTCGCAAGAGCGACAACTGGGCCTGACCTGGGTCAGGCTCAGCGTTTGACCTCTTCAATCCGCAGCCCCACCCGCCAGCGACCGCCCTCAATCGGCTCGCTCCTCAGGACGCTGGAAACGGTCTCGAACGGCGGAAAATCAGGGTTGTTGGAGGGAAGCGAGGTGTGCACCCGCTGCCCTTCCGCCAGTTCCCGCTCCATTTCTACCGCCATGCCCGTGGCGCTCAGGTCCACGCAGCGTCCTTCCATACGCTGATCACTGCCATCCTCGAAAAGCTCAATCACCGTATCCACGTGCATACGGATGAAATCGCGCTTCTCCGAGGTATCCCGCATCGAGTCTCCAGTCATGAGATGATCCCGTCCCACGGTTGTTATTGTTACTGGTTCGATACGTTATACCGGGAGGAGACAGCAGGCGTCAAAGATTAAGACGCCTGTTACACCGAGACTTCCGGCAGCGGCTCGGCGGATACGATGATGCCGTTATTGTCAGCATAGACGTAATGACCGGGTTCAAAGGTGACACCGCCGAAGCTCACGGCCACGTTGAGATCCCCCAGACCACGCTTTTCACTCTTGCGCGGATGGGTGGCCAGGGCCTGGACACCGATGTCCGTCTCACCGATCACGTCCACATCCCGGATGCAGCCGTAGACAATCACACCCTGCCAGCCGTTCTTCGACGCCTTCTCCGCCAGCATGTCACCCAGAAGGGCAATGCGTAGCGAACCACCACCGTCGACGACGAGAACTCTGCCGTGCCCCTCCTTGCCGACCTGCTCCTTGACCACGGAGTTGTCCTCGAAGCACTTCACGGTCACGATCTCACCACCAAAAGCGCTGCGCCCGCCCAGGTTCACAAACATGGGCTCCACCACGGCAACTTCCGGGTGCTCATCCACGAGGTCCGGTGTAACGATTGTCTCTTCCGACACGATTTCCTCCTGATCCAGTTGCGATTTCAGTCAATACTGTCCGCGCGCAGGTCGCGGGTGTGTTCCGTCAGCCAGGCGCGGATATCATCCTGAAGCGCCGTCCCCAGGGCACTCTGACCGGCGGGGCTTCTGCCCCCGTCCCCAGGCCCCAGGGTGTGGCGGACCTGTCCGCCAAGATTGCCCGCGAAACCGCGCACAGTGGCCTCATCATCCTCGACACCGACCACCAGGCCCGGGCAGCGGATGACGCGCAGCCCCTCGTGGGTGGGGTGCCCCTTGCCCCTGCGATAACGTTTCTGGTTCCGGTACAGATCCCGGAACAGGGCGCTGGGCTCATCTTCCGGGCCCCAGCCGTGCAGACCGCCAAGGAAACGCTGGCGGCGCCGGAGCCCCAGCTTCTCGCCCATGGTGGCCTCGGATTCCGTCCAGTGGGCATCCGCCCGGCCGGGATCCACAAAGACCGCGGCGGGCACCAGGCGCAGGAAGCGATGGTTGTTGATCAGGGCGTGCGCCAGCATGCGGGCACCAAGGCCCTGCCCCAGCCAGGCCGGAGGCACGCCGCTCTGCTCTTCCACGAACCGCTGTACCGGTGGCAGATCCTCCTCCGCCAGCAGTGCAATATGGCCCAGGGCCCAGTCACGATTGCGCGGGGACATGCCATGGCCGCGCATCTCCGGCAGCCAGACGTCAAACCCGTAACGGGCGAGCAGCGCCGCCAACCCCTCACCCCCGGGCGAGAGCCACTGGCGCTTGTTCTGGAACTCCCGGTGGATGAGCACCACCGGCACGCGCCGGCCCTGCCAGGCCGGATCCCGCACCCGCGTCACGGCGATGCGGACGCTGGGATCCGGGCTGACGCCCGGGTTCAGCAGATACACGTCCTCATAGAGGTCAGCGGCCATTTCGGTGGCCGACAGGGTCACCGGAAACAATCGGCTGCTGCTCTGCATACCCGCCTTCCTCAAGCCTGCCTGGGGTTCCACCGGACGATCAGGAGTGCTGCCCTTCCGCCAGGAAGAACCAGGTGTCCAGAACCGAATCCGGATTCAGGGAGACACTGTCGATGCCCTGCTCCATCAGCCATTTGGCCAGGTCCGGATGGTCCGAGGGGCCCTGGCCGCAGATGCCAACGTATTTATTCGCCTTGCGACAGGCCGCAATGGCATTCGCCAGCAGGGATTTGACCGCCTCGTTCCGCTCATCAAAGAGATGCGCAACGATCCCGGAATCCCGGTCCAGCCCCAGTGTGAGCTGGGTCAGATCGTTGGAGCCGATGGAGAAGCCGTCAAAATGCTCCAGGAATTCCTCGGCCTGCAGCGCATTGGCCGGCAGCTCGCACATCATGATCACACGCAGGTCCTCACGACCGCGTTCAAGACCATTCTCGGCCAGCAGCTCCACCACCTGGCGCCCCTCACCCGGGGTGCGCACAAACGGCACCATGACCTCGACATTGTTCAGGCCCATCTCGTCCCGGACGCGGGTCAGCGCTCGGCATTCAAGCTCAAAGCAGTCCCGGAAGGAGTCCGAGATGTAGCGTGAAGCCCCGCGGAAGCCGAGCATCGGGTTCTCTTCATCCGGCTCGTACAGGGTGCCCCCGATCAGGTTGGCGTACTCATTGGACTTGAAGTCCGACAGCCGCACGATGACCGGCTTGGGATAGAACGCTGCCGCCAGCGTGGAGATGCCCTCGACCAGCTTGTCGATGTAGAAGTCCACCGGCGAATCGTAACCGGCGATACGCTTCTCAACCGTCTGCTTGATGTCAGCCGGCAGCGACTCGAAATTCAGCAGCGCCTTGGGGTGGACACCGATCATGCGGTTGATGATGAATTCCAGCCGGGCCAGGCCCACACCCTCGTTCGGCATGGCCTGGAAATCGAAGGCCCGGTCCGGATTGCCGACGTTCATCATGATGCGGAACGGCAGCTTCGGCATGGACTCAACGGAATTCTCGCGCAGCTCGAAATCCAGCCGGCCGTCATACACAAGGCCGGTATCGCCCTCGGCACAGGAAACCGTCAGTTCCTGACCCTCATGGATGAGCTCAGAGGCGTTGCCACAGCCAACCACCGCGGGAATACCGAGCTCCCGGGCGATGATGGCCGCATGGCAGGTACGGCCGCCACGGTCGGTGATGATGGCGGCGGAGCGTTTCATGACCGGCTCCCAGTCCGGGTCGGTCATGTCCGTGACCAGCACGTCCCCTTCCTGGACGCGATCCATCTCGTTGATGCTGGTGACAATCCGGGCCGGCCCGGCACCGATGCGGTGGCCGATGCTGCGCCCCTCGACCAGCACCGTGCCCTTCTCCTTGAGCAGGTAGCGCTCCATGGTATGCAGGCCCTTGCGGCTGCGCACCGTCTCCGGCCGCGCCTGCACGATGAACAGCTTACCGGTGTCGCCATCCTTGGCCCACTCAATGTCCATGGGCCGACCATAGTGCTTCTCGATGGTCAGTGCCTGGCGGGTGAGTTCGGTGACGTCCTCATCGGAAAGACAGAACCGGTTGCGGTCCTCGGCGTCCACCTTGACCGTCTCGACCGAGCGGCCCATTTCACCGTCGCCGGCATAGACCATCTTGATGGCCTTGCTGCCCAGATTGCGCCGCAGCACGGCAGGACGCCCGGCCTCGAAGGTGGGCTTGTGCACGTAGAATTCGTCCGGGTTGACCGCCCCCTGCACCACTGTCTCACCCAGGCCGTAGGAGGCGGTGATGAACACCACGTCCTGGAAACCGGATTCGGTGTCGAGGGTGAACATCACACCACTGCTGCCGGTCTCACTGCGCACCATGCGCTGGATACCGGCGGAGAGCGCCACTTTGTTGTGGTCAAAGCCGTGGTGCACCCGGTAGGAAATCGCCCTGTCATTGAACAGGGAGGCGAAAACCTCCTTGATGGCGAGCTTGACGTTGTCCAGCCCCACAATATTAAGGAAGGTCTCCTGCTGGCCCGCGAAGGAGGCATCCGGAAGGTCTTCCGCCGTCGCGGAGGAGCGTACGGCCACCGCCATGCGTTCGTTCCCCTCCTGCATGGCGCCGAAGCGGTCCGCGATCGCCTGTTCCAGTGCCGGCGGGAAAGGTGTATCGATGATCCACTGGCGGATCTTCGCGCCGACCCGTGCCAGTTCGTTCACGTCATTGATGTCCAGACTGTTCAGGGTCTCATCAATGCGCTGGCGCAGCCCATCCTTCTCAAGAAACTCGCGGTAGGCCTGTGCTGTGGTGGCGAACCCACCGGGTACCGTCACACCGGCATTGGCGAGGTTACTGATCATCTCCCCGAGGGAGGCATTCTTACCGCCCACGCGTTCGACATCGTCCATGCCGAGTTGCTCGAAACCGATGATGAAATCGTCCAAAGCCAATCTCCCTCGTTATTGCCTGTCACCCGGGGCGCCACGCGCCCTGAAGAGCCCGCGTATCATACTGTAACCGGCGGGGTCATCTCCACCATTGCGCGGTCCGGGTTCACACACCGACTGTATCGGCCTAGGATACCGGAAAATCAGGAGGGAGCCCCCCGCCCCATGAAACGCACCGCATTCTTCATCTCCGACGGCACCGGCATTACCGCGGAGGCCCTTGGCAACAGCCTCCTGGCGCAGTTTGACAGCATCCAGTTCGAGAAAATCACCCTGCCCTACATCGATTCCGTGCAGAAGGCCCAGGAGGCGGTTGCACAGATCAACAAGGCGGGAGAACTGGACGGAGCACGGCCGCTGACATTCGACACCATCGTGGACAGCGGGATCCGGGGCGAGCTTTCCAGCGCCGACGCCTTCATGGTGGACATCTTCGGCACCTTCCTGTCGCCACTGGAGAACGAGCTCCATTCCAGTTCCTCCTATACCGTGGGTAAATCCCATGCCATCTCCCGCGACGGCGGGTATGAGGAGCGGATCAAGGCGGTGAACTACGCGCTGGAGAACGACGACGGCGCCCGCACACGCTACTACGACGATGCCGACGTCATCCTGATCGGCCCGTCACGCAGCGGCAAAACGCCCACATGCCTGTATCTGGCCCTGCAGTACGGCATCAAGGCGGCGAACTACCCGCTCACCGAGGAGGATATGGAGGAGCAGCGCATTCCCTCGGCGCTGCAGCCCCACCGCCAGAAGCTCTTCGGGCTCACCATCGATCCCAACCGGCTGTCGGCGATCCGCAATGAACGCCGCCCCAACTCCGGTTACGCGTCTCTGCGCCAGTGCATGATGGAGGTCAGTGAAGCGGAGAGCATGTACCGGCGCGAGCGGATCCCGAATCTGAACACCACGGACTACTCGGTGGAGGAGATCTCCACCCGTCTCCTGGTCCAGACCGGGATCGAACGCCGGGCACGCTGATCAGATCTCGAGCACCTTCATGCCCAGATCCGCCAGCTTCTGACGGTTGCCGTGGCCGGTCACAACGGCTGTGCTGGCCCGGTCAGGCGTGAGCCAGCGTTCGGCAGCCCCCTGCATGGAGGCCAGGTCCACCGCCAGGACCCGTTCCCGGAAGCGCTGCTGCTGCTCGGGCGTACGCCCGAACAGCCGGCTCTGGTAGGCGAAACGGGCTTCGCCCGCCGGTGAGCGCGGCCGGTCCAGCTGGGAGATCACGCCCAGTATGGCCTCTTCCACGGAAGCTGCAGTCTGCCCGCCCGCATGCAACCACTCCAGTGAGCGGTCGAAGTCGGCCAATGTCTCCTCGAGGCGCGGATCGCGATAGGAGAAGAAACGGAAAACCCCGTTGGCGCTGTCCTGCCCCGCGCCACTGCCATAGGCGCCGCCCTGCTCCCGGATACTGCGGTGCAGGTTGTCATTGCGCAGCAGCACACCCAGAACGCTCAGAGGCGCCGCATCCGGATGTTCCACCGGCACCGTCGGAAAGGCCCGGGCGCAGAAGTTCACCTGGGTCGCGGTCAGCCAGCCTTCGTTGACCTGTTCACTCACCGGATCCAGATGGAAGCCACCTTCAGCCCGATCCCCGTCCAGGGACCAGTGGCCTCGCACGGCGGCCTCGGAGCCTTCCAGTCCACTGCTCTCGCCAATCAGCAGAAAGTCCGGCCCGCCCGCGTGGATCCGCTCATGAAGCTCCGACAAGCGCTGGCAGAACCGGTCAAGCTCGGCGCTGTCGTCCAGGCGGTCATCCAGCGCCACAAGCTGGCGGATGCCCTCGAGCCCACCGAGTTCATAGGTCAGGCGGGCACCGGGGCTGGCCCCGTGTGAAGCCGCGCCCATGGCCAATGCATGACCGCTGCCGGTGATGGAATGTTCCCTGCGGGCGCGCATCTGTGCCACCAGCTCGCGCACCCGCTCTTTTTCGTCAAAACGTGCGGCCGAAGCAACGTCGTGCAGAAGCCCGGCGAGATCGTCGCTGTTCGCCGCCAGGGCCTTGCCGCCCAGGGTAAAGTAGCCACGCACGGACTGGACGTCGTCGACGTTGCCCTTGATCGTGGCCGCCCCGCTGATACCGCCACTGCCTGCCGAGATGCGGTCCTGCATACGCAGGTAGTCATCCGAGCCCGCGCCCACCTCGCTCAGCATGCTCGAATAGATGGGCAGAAGCTGGCGCTGCTCCGGGGCGAGATCCGGCAGCGGCGCCACAAGCTGTTGGTACACCAGTCCATTGGTGCCCATGTGATAGCGGGTGATGCGCCCGGACGCGTCGGACTCGCCTTCCGGGATCTTCAGCGACGCCGGCACATCCTCGATGCCCACGCGCGGCAGCATGCTGTCGTCCGCTTCCTGGTTCTGGCGCGCCTGAAGGGCCTGCGCCTGCTCGACCAGGGTACGCTGCTCGTCCTCGGTCAGGCTCGCCTTCTGCTCGTCCAGTGCCTGCCGCACCGCCTGTTCCCGGCGTTCGTTGAGACCGGTGTCCGGCGCCAGGGCCAGGCGTACCCGGTGTGGGTTGTCCAGCAACAGGCGCCGGATCAGCCCCGGCACATACTCCGGGTCACGGATGCGCTCACGGAGGCGTTCCAGTACGGGCTCCAGGTCGAGCAGGTCCACCGGATCACCACCGTGCACCATGGGCGAAAGCGCCTGCATGATCAGCTGCAGGCCGTAGGGGAACCCGTCGCCGGAAATCTCGCGCTGCTGCAGCTCCAGCTGGTGCACGATGGCCTCCAGCTTCTCATGGGCGACACCCTCGCGTGCCACCTGTTCCAGTGTCCCGAGAATCAGGTTCTCCACCTCACCGACCTGCTCCGGCTCCGTGCCCTCGATGCCGCAGACAAAGGTCATTTCCCGGTTGGAATCCTCGAGCCCGCACAGCGGCGAGGGTGCCTGCCCCAGGCTGGTGGTCTCCAGCGCCTGAAGCAGCGGTGAGGCGCTGTTTTCCAGCAGAACGGCTGTGAGCAGCTCCGCCTCAAGGTTCTTCTCCAGGTCGAAGCTCTCCCCCAGCAGCCAGCCCATGACCACATGGGTCCGGTTGTCGGTGCCCTCGTCCGGGTCCACGCCGTAATGCTCCTGAACCCTCACAGGGGCGTAGTAGCGCTTCTCATTGCGCACCGGCAGGTCGATCTCCGCCGCCTGGAACCGGTTCAGCGCCAGGGACTCGAAACGCTCCTGGTGCTCGCGCGCCGGAATATCGCCGAAGGTGGCGAAGATGGCGTTGCTGGGGTGGTAGTGGCGGCGATAGAACTGGACCAGCTGGTCATAGCTCAGGTCCACGATATGGTCCGGCTCGCCGCCGCTGTTGTAGTGATAGGTCGTGGTCGGAAACAGATGCTTCGACAGCGTCTGCCAGAGCTGCGAGACCGGGGAGCTCATGGCGCCCTTCATCTCGTTGTAGACCACGCCCCTGTGCACCAGCGGCGTACTGGGGTCATCCGGGGTCTCGAACTCCAGCCGGTGGCCCTCCTGGGCGAAATCCAGCGGGTCCAGGTTGGAGAAGAACACGGAATCCAGATAGACCGAGAGCAGGTTGTCGAAATCCTTCCGGTTGCGGCTGGCAAACGGATAGGCGGTCCAGTCGCTGCTGGTCAGCGCGTTCATGAAGGTATTCAGCGAACGCTGGATCATCATGAAGAAAGGATCGCGCGTGGGGTAGTTCTCGCTGCCGCACAGGGCCGTGTGCTCAAGGATGTGCGCGACCCCGGTGGAATCCATGGGGAAGGTCCGCAACGCCACGAGGAAAACGTTCTCGTCGTTGTCTGAAGCGAGATGCAGATGGCATGCCCCGGTGGCCCGATGACGGTACTCCTCCACCTCCAGGTGAAGTGTCTCGATCCGGTGATTGCGTACCCACTCGAAAGCCGGGTGAACCTGCGGTTCCGCCTGATCCAGCATGCTCTCGTCCTGTCCGATGAATGTGCCGCCATTCTAGCGGTTGCGCGCCCGTGTTCCCACAGGCGTAGCGGGGTGCCCTCTGGCAACCGCTCACATCTTGTTTATAGTGAGGGGACACTGGGCAACCTATGCATGGACAATCATTGACCAGCCAAAACGAGCATACCGAGACGTCCGGGACCCGTCCGCGGGTTGAGGCCTACTGGGTCGAGCGCAAGCGCTACCTGGAGGAGATCCGGGGCATACCGGAACTGCGGCGGCGATACATCAACGCACTGGCGATCTATCTGATCCGCCGGATCCTCTGGTCCTTCGGGTTCTTCCCGGTATTTCTGGGATTCTGGATTCCGCTGGTGTTCGCCCGCTTCAATCCCGTGGCGCTGGTGGACAATGCCCTGCCCCACCTGGAGCGTTTCGTGGACGCAACCGCCCAGGTCCAGGCCACCACCCTGGAGACGCTGGTACTGTCCTGGCTTTCCGTGGGCCTGCTTTTCGCGGTCTTTGACCTGGTCCTGACGCCGTTCAAGTCGCCCTACGAGTACGAAGCGGACGTGCACATGCGCGCCTGGGAGGAACTGCAGCAGCAGAGTCGCCCGGAAAACGCCTGAAAAGTGCGTCACTTCACGCAGCCGGTGCCCGTTCTCCGATAACATGAAGTCAGACTGAACAGGTGGGCATCGTTGCCCCCTGCCTGACCCGCTGTGCCGGAATGAACGGAGTGGCATGCAATGATCGACTACAGACCGCTGCTGTTTGCGAATTTTCTCGCGATCATGCTGCTGGTGACGGCCGGTTTTGCCACCATCCAGCGCTCTCCGGAGCTGGTGGGCTCACGCATTCCGGCGGTTTCCCCCTCCTCTTCCGGGGAGACGCAAACCAGCGCGGACGATGAACGCACCCCGGCAGACAGCGCCCAGGCCGGTACCGACAGGATCCCCAGGGTCATCCCGGCCGTTTCCGTACCTGATACCGGGAGCAGCCCCGAAACCACTCCGGATACCGCCAGCGCCCAAACGGCAGCTGACCCCCAGCCCTCCACGACCACAGAGCCGTCGCCGGAACAGAAGCAGCAGCCGACACAGGCACGACTGACACTGCGCTCCAACGTCTACGACGACCAGGTACGGATCAATGGCGAGCCAAGAGGCTCCACCGCCATGGACCTGGAGCTGGAGCCCGGAACCTATACCATCGAAATCAGCAAGCCGAAACACAGTACCTGGCGCGAGCAGGTCCATCTGGATGCTGGCGACTCTCCCACGCTGATGGCGCGCCTTGAGCGCTACACCACTGTCCGTTACCGCGACGGTACCTGGGAACACGGCGTTAAAACCGGCCAAGGCACCTACCGCGACAGCGACGGCCTCACCTATGAGGGCGAATTCCGCAACGGCGAGTTCCACGGTGAGGGGACGGCCCACTTCCCGGACGGGCGCATCTATGAAGGCGAGTGGAAGCAGGGCACCATGCATGGTGAAGGCAGCCTTCAACGCCCCAACGGGGATGTCTATGAGGGCGAGTTCCAGGACGGTGAGTACCATGGCCGCGGCACACTCACCGCCAGCAACGGCGACACCTTCACCGGTAACTGGGAGGACGGCGAGCTCAATGGACACGGCACCCTCACCACCGCCGATGGACTCATGTACGTGGGGGATTTCCGGGACGGCGAGCTGCACGGCGAGGGCCGCCTGACCTATCCCAACGGCGGCTATTACCGTGGTGACTTCGCCAACGACCGTTTCCATGGCGAGGGTGTCCGCACCTTCAGCAGTGGCCGCCAGTACCGTGGCCAGTTTGTCGATGGCCGTTTCCACGGTCAGGGCGAGATCCGTCATCCCAGCGGCGCCAGCATTGAAAGCACGTTCCGGGAAGGCGAACCCTACGGCGAGGTCCGCATGACGACGCCGGAGGGCGAGGTCTTCATCGCCCGCACTTCGGAGCCGGGAGTGTGCTACCGCAAGGGCAGCTACCGGGAAACCCAGTGTCCATCCATGGAGGCGTGGTGACCCATGTCAGCCCATCCGGTAACAACGCAGTACGCAAGAGGAAGCCAGATGACCATCAATACCGCTCTGCTGGTGGACGACTCCAAGGTCGCCCGCTTCGCCCTGAGCAAACTCCTTGAGAGCCGGAACATGGAGGTGAGCATGGCGGGCTCTGCCGAGGAGGCTCTGGATCTGCTGAACAGCGAACAGCCGCCGGACGTCATCTTCATGGACCACCTTATGCCGGGCATGAATGGCGTGGAGGCCACCAAGGCCATCAAGCGCAACCCGGCAACCGCCTCCATCCCGGTGGTCATGTGCACCTCAAAGAAATCGGATGACTTCATCCAGGAAGCGCAGGGCTATGGGGTCTACAACATCCTCACCAAGCCCCCGCAGGCCGACGGGCTCGACAGCATCCTCACGGCACTCACCCAGGACCTGAACCAGGGTACCCTGCCCGAACCACCGGCGCCCGAGGATGTGGCCGAACCACCGGAGGACTCCGAGCCCCTTGAGACCGGGGCCAGAGTACGGCTTGCGGACAGCCCCCAGAGCACGGGCACCGAGGGGGACACCGTTCCCCTGACCACGGAGCTGATCGAACAGATCGCGCGTTCAGCGGTGAAGACCCACATCCACAACCGGCTGCATGAGCTGCTTTCCAGTCTCTTCGACGAACAGCACGACCATGTCCGCCGCCTGATCGAGGACAGTGAGCGCCGCCGGGAAGAGGCGATTGAAAAGCAGACCACGGATTTCCGCGAACTGGTGGAAAACCGACTGGAGGCGCTGAAGAATGAAGTAGCCGCTGAAGTCACCCTTAACCTGGGCAATGAACTCAGCGAACTGCGCCGGGAGATGCGGGAGCAGACCCAACAGGGACTGACGGAAAGCGACCTGAACGCACTCAAGGATCACCTGACAGCGACACAGACGGTGGATACGGAGTTCTGGCAGTCCCTGCAGTCGGAAGCGGTCCAGCAGGCCCATGACATCGCGCGGGACACTTCCGAGGAGGTCGCCCAGCGCACCCTGGATCTCTACCGGCGTGAGCAGAAAACCACGGCAGCACGGATCTACACCATGGCACTGGCCGTCAGCCTGGGCATCTTCAGTCTCGGCATTGCCTGGCTGGGCGGGCTTATCGGCTGAGCGGCTGCCCGCCGCATGGGGTGATCTGCTACCATGCGGCCTTTCACAGCGCAGGCAGCCACCGCATCATGAACCGTCTTTTCGTTGATAACCTGACCGTCATTGACTTTGCCTACCTGGACCGTCACCGCGGCCTGGTCGGCGAAAGCTGGATCGTGGACATTGAACTCGCCGGCGAACTGAACGATGCCGGCATGGTGTTCGACTTCGGCCATGTCAAAAGCACCATCAAGGCGCACATTGACGACCAGGTGGATCACCGGCTGCTGATCCCTGCGGATTACTCCCGACTGCAATGGCTGGACCCGCAGTCCCCCGGCCATTTCCGCTGGCACCTGGAGGACGGCACCTGGATCGAGCACCGATCCCCTGCACAGGCCGTTGCCACCGTCCCCGGAGAAGCCGTTGAACGCCAGGCCATAGCCACCCGGCTGTCAGAAAGCCTTCAGCGGGTCCTCCCGGACAATGTCCACGAGGTACGCATCAATCTGCGCCTGGAGCAGATCGAGGGCGCCTGGTACCACTACGCTCACGGGCTCAAGAAACACGACGGCAACTGCCAGCGCATCGCCCACGGCCACCGTTCCCGCATCCAGATCCTGCGCAACGGTGAGCGTGCCCCGGACCTGGAGCACTACTGGGGCGAGCGCTGGCGTGATATCTACCTGGCAACGGCGGATGACCGGAACGACACCTTCGACGACGCGGGCATCTCCTATCACCGGTTCAGCTACGACTCGGACCAGGGCCATTTTGAAATCGCCCTGCCTGCGGCCCGTACGGAGATCATGGGGCCTGATACCACCGTGGAATGGATTGCCTGCTACCTGTGGGATGAAACGCGGAAACTGGAACCGGAAAGCCGGATTGAGGTACACGCCTTTGAAGGGGTGAACAAGGGGGCTATAGCGGAGGGCTGAGCCGGAATCCGGACATAAAAAAAGCCGGCCAAGTGGCCGGCTTTTCTGTATCTGGCGTCCCGTAGGGGACTCGAACCCCTGTTACTGCCGTGAAAGGGCAGTGTCCTAGGCCTCTAGACGAACGGGACTGAAAAAGTGGTGGAGCCAGGGAGGCTCGAACTCCCGACCTCGGCGCTGCCAGCGCCGCGCTCTCCCAGCTGAGCTATGGCCCCACTGCGTCCAACGGGTGCGTATATTAGTGGCGACCCAGGGGCGCGTCAACCCCTGATTGCCGCCTTTATTCGCCGGTCTCCAGTGCCGCGTATTCCTTCTCGACCTTCTTAGCCTGTTTCTTCGAGAAACCGCCCAGCACATTCAGCGCGTGGCGCAGACGCGCCCGACTCACGTCCGGGCCAAGAAGCCCCATGGAGTCCACCACTGACCAGGAGTTGGGCGTCCCGGCCACAGCCACGAAAATCGGGAACATGAACTCCCCCATCTTGAGTCCCATGGCACCCGCAAGCGCCTTGAGATCGGCAAAGACCGTATCCCGACTCCAGTGACGCTCCGCCTCAAGCCGCCACAGGGCGAACTGGAGAATCCGCCGCACGGTCTCCTCCTCCAGCTTGCGGTGCTGGAAATCCTCAGGGCGCACATCCAGCATCCCGGAGAACATGAACGACGCCATCGGGGCAATGTCCGAAAAGGTCTCAACACGGCTCTTGAGGTGCGGCACCAGCGGCGCCAGCTGGTCACGGCTGAACCACCAGTCCCCCACCCGGTCCATGAAGGCCTCGTCGGTCAGTGTCTCGCGGATCCACAGGCCGTTGAGCCAGCGCAGCTTGGCCTGGTCGAACACGGGCCCGCCCAGTGACACGCGATGGATATCGAATTCCGCCTGCATCTCATCAAGCGTGAACCGCTCCCGCTCGTCCGGCATGGACCAGCCCATGCGCCCCAGGAAGTTCAGCACCGCCTCGGGCATGAAACCGAGCCGCTCGTACAGATCGATGCTGGTGGGGTTCTTGCGCTTGCTGAGCTTGGTGCCGTCCTCATTGCGCAGCAGCGGCATGTGGCACAGCGTCGGCATGTCCCAGCCGAAGTAGTCATACAGCAGCCTGTGCTTGGGCGCGGAGTTGATCCACTCCTCGCCCCGGATCACATGGGTGATGCCCATACGGTGGTCGTCGACGACGTTCGCCAGGTGGTAGGTGGGCATGCCATCGGACTTGAGCAGGATCTGACAGTCGATCTGGGTCCAGTCGATGGTGACCGTGCCCCGCAGCATGTCCTCAATCTCGCACACGCCCTCTTCCGGCACCTTCATCCGGATCACGTAGGGCTCACCGGCGTCCATACGACGCTTAACCTCATCCGCGGACAGCTCCAGGTCCCCCTTGATGCCCGGGTTGAGGCCCTGCTCCCGGCGGGCATCACGGATGGCATCCAGTTCCTCGGGGCTGCGGAAGCAATAGAACGCATGACCGCTCTCGACCAGCTGTTCGGCATAGGCACGATACTCGTCGCGGCGCTCGGACTGACGGTAGGGGCCGTATTCGCCGCCCACATCCGGCCCCTCGTCCCATTCCAGCCCCAGCCAGCGCAGGGAATCCAGGATCGCCTGCTCGGATTCCGGTGTGCTTCTGGCCTGGTCGGTATCCTCAATCCTCAGGATGAACTGCCCGCCGTGCTGGCGTGCAAAGCACTGGTTGAACAGCGCGATATAGGCCGTACCCACATGCGGGTCGCCGGTGGGCGAAGGGGCGATTCGGGTTCTGACGGTCATGTCGGTTCCTGGCTCCTCGAATAGGTCGGCATCGGCTCGATGAAAGCGCGCATTATAACGCCTCCACCGGGCCGGGTCGTCCTTCCGTATCCTCCCCTATGGTCGATCCGGCCATGATTGGATAGAATGGCGCCTCCACCAACATGTTATGTTATAACGATCTATGACAAGACGACGCCTGCTGTGCCTGTTGCTACTCCTTCTGGGCTTCACTTCGTCCCCCGCCTGGGCGGAGCGCCCGCTCATTGTCACCAGCACCCACCCCCTGGCACTGATCGTCAAGGAAGTGGCTGGCGAGCAGGCGGATGTCCGGGCGCTGGTGCCCGCGGATGTCAGCCCCCACCACTACAGCATGCGGCCCTCCGAACGCCGCAGCCTCGCGGAGGCGGACCGCATCTACTGGCTGGGGGCCGGGCTGGAACCCTACCTGCAGGGGACCATGAGTGACAGCACGCTGGCCGGCAAGACCCGGACGCTGGTCGGGGCACCCCAAGAGCCCGCGAAAAATGATGATCATGGGCACCATCACGGCACCGGCGAGGATCCCCATGTCTGGCTGTCTCCTGAGAGGGCCCTTGCCATGGCCCGGCGTGCCCGGGAAACCCTGGGCGCACTGGACGGGGTGGACGACCAGGCCATTGAACGCAATTACCAACATTTTGAGCAGGAGCTTGCTGAGACCACGGAGCGCATCCGCGCACAGCTTGAGCCTCTGCAGGTGATTACCCTGTTCACCTATCACGATGCGTTCCACTATTTCGCGGATCACTTCGGGCTGACCATCGCCGGGACGCTCACCAGCAACCCGGAGCGCAGCCCCAGCGCGCGGCACATCGCTGGCCTCCAGCAGTCCCTTGAAGCGGCACGATTCCCCTGTATCATGATGGAAACCCAACTCGGCGGTGACTGGTGGCGGGGCCTGGATGTGCCCCAGCCCCTCGCCGTCAGCCGCTGGGACCCAATCGGGGGTGACATCCCGATCGCCGTGGGCGGCTATACAGCGTTCCTGGAGTCCCTTGCGGACGCGGTGAGCCGCTGTCGCCCCGAACAACAGTCCGAGGAAAAGTAGACCGGCATGCAGCGCCCCGAACCGGATCGCCGATTCAGCATCGCACCAATGATGGACCACACCACCCGGGACTACCGCTGGTTCGTCCGGGGTCTGACCCATCATGCCCTGCTCTACACCGAAATGGTAACCACTGGTGCCCTCATCCATGGCGACCGGGCACGCTTCCTGGACTATGACGTGGAGGAGCATCCCGTTGCGCTGCAGCTGGGGGGCGCGGACCCTGCGGAACTCGCCCAGTGCGCGGCCATGGCCGAGGCCTGGGGCTATGATGAGGTCAACCTGAACGTGGGGTGCCCCAGCGACCGGGTCCAGAACAACCGTATCGGCGCCTGCCTGATGGCAGAGCCGGACACTGTTGCCCATGCGGTGGCCGCCATGAAGGCCAGCACGGCCCTGCCCGTCACCGTCAAACATCGCATCGGCATCGACGGCCACGAGCAGTGGGAGGACCTGGTCCACTTCATCGAGCGGGTCGCGGAGGCCGGATGCCGCACCTTCATCGTACATGCGCGCATCGCCATCCTTCAGGGGCTCAGCCCCAAGGAGAACCGGGAGGTGCCGCCACTGAAGTACGACTGGGTCCATGCCCTGCGGGAACGGTTCCCCCAGCTGGAAATCATCATCAATGGCGGTTTCTGGCAGATGGACGCCATCCGCGAGCAGCTCAGGCACGTGGACGGCGTCATGATCGGGCGCGCCGCCTACCAGCAGCCCTGGCTGCTGAGCCGCGTGGACCCGGAGATCCACGGCACGCCAGAGCCCAGCATCACGCGCACAGAGGCCATCGAGCGGTTCATCCCCTATCTGGAACGGCGTCTGGCCGAGGGCGTCCCCCTGCAGGCGATGACCCGCCACATCATGAACCTCTTCCACGGCTGTGCGGGCGGCCGCCAGTTCCGCCGCCATCTCAGCGAGAACGCCCATCGCGCCGGGGCCGGCACCGGGGTTGTCCGGGAGGCGCTGGCGCTGGTCCAGGAAAAGGCCGATGCCGCCTGACAGGCGGATTCCGCGCTTGTGACACCGGCGACAGCGCGCTATCGTGACTCGGGTTACCCTTCAGGGTTCCAGACACCCGGATGCACAATGGACGCAACCAGCCGATGACTTCCAAACTTGATCAGCTCCGCCAAATGACCACCGTGGTCGCCGACACCGGTGACCTGGACGCCATCCGCCAATGGCAGCCGAGGGATGCCACAACCAACCCGTCGCTGCTGCTCAAGGCCGTGTCCTCCGACGCCTATCGAAGCCTGGTGGAACAGGCACTGGCCTGGGCCCGGGAACAGGACCGGAGCGCTTCTCCGGACCCGGTTCTGGCCGGGGACTGCCTGGCCGTACTGGCGGGAGAACAGATCCTGGAGAGCGTGCCGGGCATGGTCTCCACGGAGGTCGATGCGCGCCTGTCGTTCGACCGTGATGCCACCATTGCCCGTGCCCGCGAGCTTACGCAGCTCTACCGCCAGCGGGGCGTGGACACCGACAGGGTCATGATCAAGATCGCCGCCACCTGGGAAGGCATCCAGGCAGCCCGGGTTCTGGAACGCGAAGGCATTGCGTGCAACCTGACACTGCTGTTCTCATTCACCCAGGCAATGGCCTGCGCCGATGCCGGCGCCACGCTGATTTCGCCCTTTGTAGGGCGCATCCTGGACTGGCATCTGGCGCAGGCGGGCCTGGATGCCATTGAGCCGGGCGAGGATCCCGGTGTGCGCTCGGTACAGCGCATCTACGACTATTACAAGGCGCACAACTACCGCACCATCGTCATGGGGGCGAGTTTCCGCAACCAGGGCGAGATCGAGCACCTGGCCGGCTGCGACCGGCTGACAATCAGCCCGCAGCTGCTGGAATCGCTGTCACAGGATACCGGCACCCTGGAACGTCGCCTGGATCCCGGAAACGCCAGCCAAACGGAAACATATCCCCCGCTGGATGAGCGCGGCTTCCGCTGGCACCTCAATGAGGATGCCATGGCCACCGATAAGCTTGCTGATGGCATCCGGCGCTTTGCCGCCGACCAGCGTCAGCTGGAGAAGAATCTGGGAGACTGGATCCAGGCCGCCTGAACGCCATACAGAGACCCGGAGGGCCCATGCTACTGATACTTCACCCGGATACGGCTCGCGACAGCGAAGCGTACCGCGAGACCATGAACTTCCTCGATCAGCTCAGCAATGTCGAGGTCCGTGTCCATGACGTGCTCGGAAGCCAGCAGACACTGACCGAGGTCTACCTGATCGGCGACACCAAGGCCCTCGACGCCGGGGAGATTGAAGCGCTGCCCGCCGTTGAGCGGGTCATCCGCATTTCCGACGATTTCCGGGTTCTGGGCAGGCACAGTGACGCCGAACGCCAGACCGGCTTCGACTACAACGGCATCCACTTTGACCAGGACAACCTCAATGTCTTTGCCGGCCTGTGCGCGGTGGACAATCCCACTCACGTGGAGGAGATGCTCCGGGCGCTGAAGGACAATGGCCAGCAGTGCACCCGCATGGGCGCCTACAAGCCCCGCACCAACCCCTATTCCTTCCAGGGCCATGGCGCCGACTGCCTGCCCTGGGTGTTCGAACTTGCGGGCCGGTACGACATCCGGGTAGTCGCCATGGAGGTGACCCATGAGAACCACGTGCAGGAGATCGAACAGGCCCTTGAGCAGACCGGGCACCCGACCGGCGTGATGCTCCAGGTCGGGACCCGCAATACCCAGAACTTCGAGCTGCTCAAGGCCCTGGGCCGCCAGAGCACCTTTCCGGTGCTGCTCAAGCGCGGATTCGGCATCACCCTGAACGAATCCCTCAACGCGGCTGAATACCTGGCCACCGAGGGCAACACCAATGTGATCTTCTGCCTTCGGGGCATGAAAACCGAGGCCGGCAACCCACACCGTAACCTCGTTGATTTCGCCCACATTCCGGTGGTCAAGCGCCTGACCCGCATGCCGGTGTGCATTGATCCTTCCCACTCCGTGGGTGTCCGCGACCGGGCACCGGATGGAATGTCCGATATCGTCCACGCCACTGCCCAGGGGGTGATCGCCGGGGCCAACATGATCCTGGCGGACTTCCATCCGAACCCGGAAAAAGCCCTGGTGGACGGCCCCCAGGCAATGCTGCCCCGGGATCTGCCCCGGTTCCTTAAAGACGTTGAACTCTGCCACGAGACGTACCGCAAACGGCGCGCTCTCTACACCGATAACGGATGAAGGAGGCATCCGCGTCCATGCTGATCTACGGCCATCGCGGCGCCAAAGGCGAAGCACCCGAGAACACCCTTGCCGGCTTCATGCACGCCTACCGCCATGGCATCCGCCGCTTTGAGATGGACATTATCCTTTCCCAGGACGGCGTCCCCGTGGTCATTCACGACCGCTCCCTGCTGCGCACCACGGGCAGTGACCGGGCTGTCAGCTCGGTGTCCGCCTTGGAGATGAGCACCCTGGACGCCCGCCAGAACACCGCGAACTGGCACCATGCCACCGGCATTCCCAGCCTTGATGATGTGGTATGGGCCTGCCCCGACTACCAGCATCTTCAGCTGGAGGTGAAGTCCGACGAGCGCGGCCGGCTCAACCGGCTCTGCAACCGTCTGGTCGAGTGGATCCAGCGGGAAAACCTCTACGATCGGATCACCCTGACCTCAAGCAATACCGGTTTCCTGCGCTCGGCCAGGAGGCTGGATCGCCGGGTGAGCCTGGGCTATGTGGCGGAACGCCGCTTCCCCTCCCCGGTCAGACAGGCCAGGAGTCTTGACTGCCAGTACCTGTGCTGCAATCACCGGATCTGCAGCTCGGGCCTGGTCAGCGACGCCCGCAACAAAGGCATGAGCGTGTCCACATGGACAGTCAACCGGATCCACGACATGCTGATGCTGGAGAAAATGGGCGTGGCGTCCGTGATTACGGACTACCCAACCAGCGCCCTGATCTACTTCGAGAACCGGCGTCGGCTGGGGCATCAGGTGGAGAGCCTGCGCGGCCCGGAGACCGACACAGACCCGGATCCGTCTCTCAGAAAATCCGGTTGAGACCGTTGAGGGCCGCCACCCGATAGGCTTCCGCCATGGTGGGGTAGTTGAAGGTGGTGTTGATGAAGTAATCGAGCGTATTCGCCTCACCGGGCTGGTTCATGATCGCCTGCCCGATGTGGACGATCTCCGCCGCCTGGTCCCCGAAGCAGTGGATGCCCAGAAGCTCTTTGGTCTCCCTGTGGAACAGCAGCTTGAGCATGCCCACCGGGTCCCCTGAAATCTGCGCCCGGGCCAGGTCCTTGAAGAAGGCCTGCCCCACTTCATAGGGCACCTTGGCTTCCGTGAGTTCGCGCTCTGTCTTACCCACGGAGCTGATTTCCGGAATGGTGTAGATACCAGTGGGTACGTCATCCACATAACGGAAATACCGGTCCGCCATGATGTCCGAGGAGGCCGAGCGGCCCTGGTCGTAGGCGGCACTGGCAAGGCCAGGCCAGCCGATCACATCGCCTACCGCATAGATGTTCGGGACCTGGGTCCGATAGTGATCATCCACGGCAAGCTGGCCACGGTAGTTGGTCTCCAGGCCCACGTTCTCAAGGCCCAGGGAGCCGGTGTTGCCGCTTCGGCCATTGCACCAGAGGAAGGCATCGGAGCGCACTTTCTTGCCGGATTCAAGGTTCAGCACCACCCCGTGGTCATCCCCCTCCACCGACTCGTATTTCTCGTTGTGACGGACCAGTACGCCGTTGTTCCGCAGGTGGTAGCTGAGGGCGTCGGAGATCTCATCATCCAGGAATGACAGGAGGCGGCTGCCAGGGTTGATCAGATCCACCTTCACGCCCAGACCGCAGAAGATGGAGGCGTATTCGCAACCGATCACGCCCGCACCATAGATGGTGATGGTGCGCGGCGTATGGGAAAGCGTCAGGATCGAGTCGCTGTTGTAGATCCGGTCGTGGGAGAAATCCACATCCGGCGGGAGGTACGGCGAGGACCCCGTGGCGATCACGAAGCTGTCCGCCGTAATCCGCTGACCACCGGTCTCCTCGTCGTGCAGCTCCAGCTGGTTCTGGTCCAGGAAGCGCGCGCGACTGTGGAAGCGCTGTACCCGGTTGCGTGCGTAGAAACCGGTTCGCAGTTTCACCTGCTTGTTGCGCACGCGTTCGGCGTTCTGCAGCACCCGGGGAAAGGAGAACCAGCGTGGCTCGCCGATATCACGGAACATCGGATTGGTGTTGAAGTTGATGATCTGCTTGACCGAGTAACGCAGCGCCTTGGAGGGGATGGTTGCCCAGTGGGTGCAGTTGCCGCCAACCGTCTGCTTGTCATCCACAATGGCAACCCGCCGACCGTGCTTTGCCGCGTTCATGGCGGCCCCTTCGCCTGCAGGCCCGGCACCAATTACCACAACATCAAAATGCTGATCCGACATCCGCTCACTCACTCCTCTATTTACCTGAATTCCGTAACCGGTGCTACTCAGGCCCGCCGGTCGCTGTCTGCATTGTAGGTCAGGTTATCCGCTTCTCCAGCGTCCGGCGCCTCGTCATCGTCGGAACAGCTTCCCGAGGACCGCCCGCAGACGGAGCAGCCGCTACCGCCGCCCACCTGGTTGCCAACGCCCCCACAGGAGCCGCTGATCGGCTTGCGGCCAAAGATAACACCAATCGACATGCCGGCGATCAGCACCATCACAAGGACCACTGCCAGAACAAATGTCTCAAACATCATTACCTCCATTAACGGACCCACCTGCTGCCATGGTGACGCCCGGGCGCCAGTGGATTCAACCAAAAACACCCGACCTTGGCCGGGTGTTCTCGGGATCAGCCCCCGAAATCATCCAGGGCTATGTTCTCATCCTCGACGCCCAGATCCTTGAGCATCTTGATGGTCACCGCATTCATGATGGGTGGCCCGCACATGTAGTACTCAATGTCCTCAGGCGCCTCATGGTGCTTCAGATAGTTCTCATAGAGGACATTATGGATGAACCCGACGTCGCCTTCCCATTCATCCTCGGGCAGCGGGTCGGACAGCGCTACATGCCAGTTGAAGTTGTCATAGTCCTCCTGGAGCTGGTTGAAGTCCTCCACATAGAACATCTCACGCCTGCTGCGCGCGCCATACCAGAAGGTGATCTTCCTGTTGGTGTTGATACGCTTGAGCTGGTCGAAGATATGCGCGCGCATCGGCGCCATACCCGCACCACCGCCGATGAAGCACATCTCGGCATTGGTATCCTTGGCAAAGAACTCGCCGAAGGGACCCATTACCGTCATCTTATCGCCCGGTTTCAGGGAGAAGACGTAGGAGGACATCTGCCCCGGCGGATGGTCGGTCCCGGGCGGCGGCGTTGCGATCCGGATATTGAAGCGCAGCTCGCCCTTCTCTTCCGGGTAGTTGGCCATGGAGTAGGCCCGCACGATGTCTTCCTTCACCACTGACTTGATGTCCCAGAGACCGTGCTTGTCCCAGTCCTCGTGGTACTCCTCCTCCACATCGAAGTCCTTGAAGTGCACCTCGTGCGGCGGCGCCTCGAACTGCACATAGCCGCCGGCACGGAAGTCCACGTCCTCGCCTTCCGGAAGGTTGAGGATGGTTTCCTTGATGAAGGTCGCCACGTTGTGGTTTGACTGGACCGTGCACTCCCACTTGCGCACGCCGAAGAACTCCTCCGGAACCTCCACCTTCATGTCCTGCTTGACGGGCACCTGGCAGGAGAGACGCCAGCCTTCACGCTGCTCCCGCGGCGTGAAATGGTTCTTCTCGGTCGGCAGCACCGCACCGCCGCCCTCGTGAACCTTGCACACGCACTGGCCACAGCTGCCGCCGCCGCCACAGGCGGAGGACAGGAAGATGCCCTGTTCGGCGAGCTTGCCCAGGAGCTTGCCGCCGCCCTGTGTCGTGAAACTGTGTTCCGGGTCGCCGTTGACCTCGATCTCAATGTCACCGGAACTGACCAGTCGCGCCCGCGCACCAAGGATGATCGCGACCAGCGACAGGACGATCACGGTGAACATCACCACGCCCAGTATGATTTCTGTAACCATGACTCCGCCTTCTGCCTTGAATCCGAATACGCCGTCTTACAGCGATATGCCCGAGAAGGACATGAAACCGAGCGACATCAGCCCCACGGTGATGAATGTGATACCGAGCCCACGCAGTCCCGGCGGAACATCGCTGTACTTGAGCTTCTCGCGGATGCCCGCAAGGGCCACGATGGCCAGTGCCCAGCCAACGCCGGCACCGAACCCATAGGCCACGCTCTCACCGAACGCATAGTCGCGCTCGACCATGAACAGCGACGCACCCAGGATGGCACAGTTCACCGTGATCAGGGGCAGGAAGACCCCCAGCGCGCTGTACAGCGCCGGTACATAGCGGTCCAGGAACATCTCCAGGATCTGTACCAGAGCCGCGATCACACCGATGTAGGTCAGAAGCCCGAGAAAGCTCAGGTTCATGTTGGGCAGCCCCGCCCAGGACAGGGCGCCGTCACGCAGGACATAGTTGTAGATGAGGTTGTTCACCGGAACCGAGATGGTAAGCACCACGACCACGGCGATCCCCAGCCCCAGCGCGGCTTCCACCTTCTTGGAGATGGCCAGAAACGTACACATCCCCAGGAAGAAGGCCAGCGCCAGGTTCTCGACGAAGATGGCCTGCAGGATGAGGCTGATATAGTGTTCCATCAGAATGCCTCCCGTACTTTATGGGGCTGCATCTCGAACTCCTCTTCCTCGATCTGGTCCGGATCCCAGATCCGCACGGCCCAGATGAAGAAGCCGATCAGGAAGAAAGCACTCGGCGGCAGCAGCATCAGGCCATTCGGCACGTAGAAGCCCCCCTCGCTGGCCAGCGGGAGCACGGTATATCCCATCCAGGTTCCGGCGCCCAGCACTTCGCGGAAGGTGGCCACCACAATCAGGATCAGGCTGTAGCCCAGGCCGTTACCCAGACCGTCCACAAAGCTCAGCCAGGGCCCGTTCTGCATCGCGAACCCTTCGGCCCGGCCGAGGATGATGCAGTTGGTGATGATCAGGCCCACGAACACCGAGAGCTGCTTGCTGATCTCGTAGGCGAACGCCTTGAGGAACTGGTCCACGACAATGACCAGGGAGGCGATGATGGTCATCTGGACAATGATCCGGATACTGCTCGGGATCTGCTTGCGGATCAGCGATACCGCAAAGTTCGAGGCACAGGTCACCGCGATCACGGAGGCGCACATTACCAGACTCACCGTGACGCTGGACGTAACGGCCAGGGCCGAACAGATGCCCAGAATCTGAAGTGCGATCGGGTTGTTGTGCAGTATGGGTCCAAACAGGACGTCTTTGGTTTTCAGTTCCGCCATGGATCAGATCTCCCCGTTGCGCACCCTGGCGAGGAAGGGCCCGTAGCCCCGCTCGCCAAGCCAGAAATTGATCGTACTTTCAACACCCCGGGAGGTCAGCGTCGCTCCGGAAAGCGCATCAACCTTGTGCTCGCGACCCTCGGTGTTCTCGCCCACACCGCCCTTGATCAGGCGGAAGTTGGGGTTCTGCCAGTTGCCCGGCTCGTAGATTTTCTTGCCCTTCCACTTGGCAACCCAGTCAGGGCTCTGGATCTTTGCGCCCAGGCCCGGGGTCTCGCCATGTTCGTAGAAACGCAGGCCGGCAACGGTGTTCGCATCCCCTTCAAGGGCAAGGAACCCGTACATTGTTGACCAGAGGCCATACCCGTGAATCGGTAGAACAACCCGCTCAACCGACCCATTCTCCTTCAGCACGAAGGCCTTGCGGTAGGTTGCCTGCCGGTTGATGCCGGCCGGATCGTCCTGAAGCCCCCGGGAGATATCCGGATCACGGGAAGCCCGGCGCTGGTCATAGGATTCCGCGGATTTCGCCTTGGCTGTTTCGGGCGTAACCGTCTCCCCTGTTCCCATTTCCACCAGCAGCACCTCAAAACGGTCAAAGGTTTCCGCAACCTTATCATTGGATGCGTCCGCCTCAATGATCCCGGCTGCGGCGAGCATGTTGGAACGGGTACTCAGCGCCTCGTTACGCTCCTGCGCCGGTCGCAGCGTGACCGCCGCGCCGGAGACAATCACGGAGAAGACGATGCTGAGCGTGACGGCGACGATCAGGATCTTGCTGACGGTATCGTTAGACTGCGACACGGGCCTGCCTCCGCTTGATGTTCGCCTGAATGACGAGGTGGTCGATGAAGGGCGCGAACAGATTCGCGAACAGGATAGCGAGCATCACACCCTCCGGGAATGCGGGATTCACTACCCGGATCAGTACCGTCATCACACCGATGAAGATGCCGAACACCCAGCGCCCGGTGTTGGTCATGGACGCGGACACCGGGTCGGTCGCCATGAACATCATGGCAAACGCGAAACCGCCAATCACAAAGTGCCAGTGAGGCGGCACCTCGAACATCGGATTACTGTCGGACCCAACGGCATTGAACAGCAACGCCGTACCGATCAGACCAATCAGCGTACCAAATACGATGCGATAACTGGCGATCTTCATCAACAGCAGCACGGCCCCACCGATCAGGATCATCAGCGTCGACGTCTCACCGACGGACCCCTGCATGAACCCGAAGAAGGCATCAAACCAGGTCAGATGGTTACTCAGCCCCTCCATGCCACTGGAAGCTGCAACACTCAGTGCGGTCGCACCGCTGAAGCCATCCACGGCCGTCCAGACCTCATTGCCCGAGATTTGGGCTGGATACGCGAAGTACAGGAAGGCCCGCCCGGTCAGTGCCGGGTTCAGGAAGTTCTTTCCGGTCCCCCCGAAGATCTCCTTGGCGACAACCACACCGAAGGTGATGCCCAGCGCCACCTGCCACAGGGGAATGGTGGGCGGCAGGATAAGCGCGAACAGAATGGAGGTGACGAAGAAGCCTTCATTGACCTCATGCTTGCGCACGGTCGCGAAGAGAACTTCCCAGAAACCGCCAACCACGAAGGTCACGAAGTAGATGGGAACGAAATAGGCAGCACCGAAGATGATGTTGTCCCAGATGCTGCCGGGGTCATTGCCTGCGAGCGCGGAGATGAAGGCGGCACGCAGCCCCTCGTCCGCCATGGCCATGCCCTGCTCGGCCAGGTAGGTGTTGGCCTGGTACCCCGCGTTCCACATACCGAAGAACATGGCCGGGAAGACACAGAACCATACGGTGATCATGATCCGCTTGAGATCAATACCATCACGCACATGGGCGTTGGTTCGTGTCACCGATGGCGGCGTATAGAAAATGGTGTCCACCGCTTCGTACAGGGGATACCAGCGCTCAAAGCGCCCCCCCTTCTCGAAGTGCGGCTCAATCCGGTCGAATATCTGTCTCAGCCCCATGAATCAGCCCTCGATCTCAATGCGCGTCAGGTTCTGTCGGAGAATCGGCCCGAACTCATACTTGCCGGGACACACGAAGGTGCACAGCGCAAGGTCTTCCTCGTCGAGTTCCAGTGCCCCGAGTTGCTGGGCCTGTTCGGTGTCCTGAACGATCAGCGAACGCAGCAGCTGGGTGGGCAGAATGTCGAGGGGCATCACCTCCTCGTAGACTCCGATCGGAACCATGGCCCGCTCTGAGCCATTGGTGGTGGTTGTGAAGTTGAACCGCTTGCCCGGCATCAGCTTGGAAAGGTAGATGTTGAGGCGGGAGAACCGGTTGGACCCAGGCGAGAGCCATCCCATGAAGTGCCGGCGATAGCCTTCCTCGAGGGCGGTGACCTGGGTGGCCGTGCGTGCCAGGTAGCTGACGGGCCCGCGCGCGGCACGCCCGCCCAGCACCGAGCCGTTCACCAGCCGGATATCCATGTCGCCCTGCTCCAGCTCTCCTTCGAGCAGCTCCTCGAGGCTGGCACCGATACGGGTGCGGAGCAGACGCGGCCTGGCGGCACAGGGGCCGGTGATGGCCACGATCTGTTCCGTGGGCAGCATGCCGGTGGTGAAAAGGCGGCCGATGTCCATCACATTCTGGTAGCCCACCGTCCAGACCACTTTCTCACCGCCCACGGGGTCAATGAAGTGGATATGGGTGCCGACGTTGCCGGCGGGATGGGGACCATCAAACGTATGCTGCTGGAACTGGTCGCCGGAGGGCATCGGTATCCGGGCATCCGGGCCGCTTCCCAGGTGGACGGCGCCACTGGTCAACCGTGAGAGTACGCGCAGACCGTTCTCGAATGCCTCGGGATCCTCATTGATGATGGTCTGAGGATCCGGCGCCAGCGGATGGGTATCCATCGCGGAGACGAAAATCGCGTGAGGCTCCGGTGCGTCAATCGCCGGCACCTTGCTGTAGGGACGGGTTCTGATCACCGTCCACATGCCGGAATTGACAAGGCTGTCCACCACGTCCTGACGGGCAAGCCCATCAATCTCGGAAGCGCTGTAACGGTTGAAGGTTTCCGCCTCCTCGTTCTCATCCACTTCGATGACGAGGGACTGGAAAACGCGCCGTTCGCCGCGGTTGATTTCCCGGACGGTGCCGCCGGCCGGAGCGGTGTAGACAACGCCTTCGTTCTTCTTGTCCGTGAAAAGGAGCTGCCCCCGCTTGACCTGGTCGCCCTCCCGAACCTTCAGAGTCGGCTTCATGCCGATGTAGTCAAAACCGGTCAGGGCCACATGCCGTACCGGCCGTCCCTGCTCGATGGTCGGTTCGGGCGCGCCAGTTATCGGAAGATCGAGGCCTTTCTTGATCTTGATCATTCGCTTTGCCCAATCAGAACTGGATGGAGTGAAAAACCGGCCCAATTATAGAGATACCAGGCCCAGGATTCCACACAGAACCGGCCCGGAGCGACTACCCAATAGGTGGGAGACGCGCCCGGGCCGGCCACGTGCCGTGGAGCTGATCAGTGATCCGCAGCGGTGCCGCGCTCCGGGAAGATGGGGAAGGACATGCCGGCCATCTCGCTCACCAGCCGGATGACCTGGGCGCTGTAGCCCGCCTCGTTGTCATACCAGACATAGAGCACGGCACGGTTACCGTTGGCGATCGTGGCCTGGCCATCCACAACCCCTGCATGGCGGGAGCCCACAAAATCGGAGGACACCACCTCGGGGGAACTCACGTAATCAACCTGCTTCTGTAGATCCGAGTGCAGCGCCACATCCCGCAGGAACTCGTTCATCTCATCACGCGTCGCCGCCTTCTCAAGGTTCAGGTTGAGAATGGCCATGGACACGTTGGGCGTGGGCACCCGGATGGCATTGCCGGTAAGCTTGCCATCCAGATCCGGCAGGGCCTTGGCAACCGCCTTGGCCGCCCCGGTCTCGGTCAGGACCATGTTCAGCGGCGCGCTGCGGCCCCGGCGCTCACCCTTGTGGTAGTTGTCGATCAGGTTCTGGTCGTTGGTGTAGGCATGGACCGTCTCCATGTGCCCATCAACAATCCCGAACTGCTCCTTCACCGCCTTGAGAACGGGGGTGATGGCATTGGTGGTACAGGACGCCACGGAGAGAATGCGATCCTCGTCCGTGTACAGATCGTTGTTGATGCCCGGAACAATGTTCTTGATGTTGCCCTTGCCGGGCGCCGTCAGGACGACACGACTGGCCCCCCTGGACTTGAGGTGCAGGCCAAGGCCTTCGTCATCACGCCATTTACCGGTGTTGTCGATGATGATGGCGTTGTCGATCCCGTACTGGGTGTAATCCACCTGATCCGGGCCATCGGAGTAGATGACCTTGATGTAGTTGCCATTGGCGATGATGGCCTCGTTCTCTTCGTCCACCGTAATGGTGCCGCGGAATGAGCCATGCACGGAGTCACGGCGCAGCAGGCTGGCCCGTTTTTCCAGGTCGTTCTCGGCTCCGCCCTTGCGGACGACGATGGCACGCAGGCGCAGGTTGTTCCCGCCGCCGGCCTTTTCCACCAGGATGCGGGCCAGATAGCGCCCGATCCGGCCGAAACCGTAAAGGACAATATCCTTGGTCTCGCTCTCGCTGGCGGCCTTAGCCTCCTCGTCGTACCGGTCAACAACCGGATTGACCGCTTCACGCAGGAAGTCCTCCAGGCTCTGTTCGTCACGCACCTGGTTGTACTGGTTCGCCAGCTTGCCGATGTCGATGTGCGCCTGGCCCAGGTTCAGCCGGTCCAGTGTCTCGAGGACCGGGTAGGTATCGTGGACATCCAGCTCTTCCGCCTCGATCTGGCGCACGAATCGGTGTGCCTTGAGGATGTTGATGACCGACTGGTTGATCAGCGCGCGGCCGTACATGGACGTCACCACATTGTTGCGGCGGTACAGACGGCCGATCAGCGGAATCATGGCTTCGGCGATGGCTTCACGCTCGGTCCAGTCGGAAAAGTAGCGGTTGAGTTGCTCCTGGCTCACGATCAGGGTCCTCTGAAACAGGGTGTATGTCGGGTCATGGCCTCTGGCCCTTGCGGGCCGGCGTATTATCCAGCTTAAAGCGCCCCGGCGCAATCGACTCCGCCGCGTCGGGGTGGCAGGCGCGGCGCCTCGGGCTTAGAATGGCGCCTCCGCACACCAACCATGCAGCGTTGATGAACCAGACCAGCACCCAGTCCCCGCTCCTGCCCGCCGATCCACCCACACGCGGCGGCGATCACCGACACTGGGGATCGCTCCCCGGCAGCGCACGCGCCCTGGCCATACTGGAAGCCAGCCGGCGCTTCCCCGGGCTTACACTGGTGATTACCGGCACTACCGACGAAGCCCAGGCGCTGGAGCAGGAACTGGCGTTCTACCGTGATGATGAACAGGACGATGCCCTGCTCTCACTGCCGGACTGGGAGACACTCCCCTACGACATGTTCTCGCCCCATGAGGCGATCATTTCCCAGCGCATACGGACTCTGCACCAGCTGCCACGGATGCAGCGCGGTCTCCTGGTGCTGCCGGCCCGGACCCTGATGCACCGGCTGCCGCCGCCCTCGTTCACTGAGGGCAACACCCTGATGCTGGCAACCGGGGATCCGCTGCCGATCGACGACTGGCGCCAGCGGCTGGAGGCTGTGGGCTACCGGCATGCCGATAACGTCCAGGAACACGGCGAATACGCCGTACGCGGCTCGATCCTCGACATCTACCCCATGGGTGCCGACCTCCCCTACCGGATCGAACTCTTTGATGACGAAGTGGAAACGCTCCGCACCTTCGATCCGGAGACCCAACGCTCCATTGATCAGGTCGAGCGCATCAAATTGCTTCCGGCCCATGAGTTCCCCTGGGACGAACGCTCCCGCCAGCGCTTCCGCAACCGCTGGAACGAGGCATTCCCCGAGGCACCCCGGGAGGCTCCGGTGTACCAGGACGTGGCGGCCGGCATCCGGCCTCCGGGGATCGAGTATTTCCTTCCGCTTTTCTTCGACGAAACCGCCACCCTGTTCGACTACCTGCCGGGGCAGTCGCTGGTCCTGACGGACCCCGAGCTCCAGGCTGCCCTGGATCATTTCCAGGCAGAGGTCGATGAACGCTACGAGGAGCGCCGATACGACCGTTACCGGCCCTTACTGGCTCCGAAAGAGGTGTTTCTGCGGACCGAGGAATGCTTCCGGCACATCCGCCACCTGCCCCGGGTCACCTGGTTCGCCGGGGAACAGCCCCAGGGGGCCGGCGTGCTCAATATGCCCTGCACCCCGCTGCCGGACATAGCACTCGACGCGCGCGCCGAGGATCCCGCGGCAAAGCTCCGGCACTTCATCGAGCAGCGCTCGCCCCGGGTGCTCTTTGCCGCCGACTCCGCCGGCAGACGCGAGGCGCTTCTGGAGCAGCTGAAACAGTACGGCTGGAACCCCAGGGAAGTCGATAACTGGCAGCAGTTCCAGACCGGCAGCGACGTCATGGGACTGTGCACGGGCCCACTGGAACATGGTGCCTGGCTCAACGACGCCGGGCTCTGCGTCATCGCGGAGGCGGAGCTCTACGGCCAGCGGGTGATGCAGCGCCGGCGGCGCCAGCGCGCCACGGACTCGGAGACCGAAGGGAGCATCCGGGATCTTTCCGAGCTGCGCGTCGGCGCTCCTGTGGTGCACATCGACCACGGCATCGGACGCTACCAGGGGCTGCAGACCATCGAGGTGGACGGCCAGCCCACCGAGTTCCTGACCCTGCAGTACGCCAACGGCACCAACCTCTATGTGCCGGTCTCCAACCTGCACCTGATCTCACGCTACAGCGGCGTGGACGATGCCACCGCGCCCCTGCACAGGCTCGGTTCGGAGAAATGGAACCAGGCCAAACAGAAAGCACTGGAGAAGGTCCGTGACACCGCCGCCGAGCTGCTGGACGTGTACGCCAGGCGCGAAGCCAGCCAGGGTTACGCCTTCCCGCAGCCGGATGACGCCTACCGCTCCTTCTGCGCCGAGTTCCCGTTCGAGGAAACACCGGACCAGATGGCGGCCATCGAGGCCGTGGAGAACGACATGGCGAGTGAGCAGCCCATGGACCGGCTGATCTGCGGCGACGTGGGCTTCGGCAAGACGGAAGTGGCCATGCGTGCCGCGTTCCTGGCGACCCATGCCGGCAAACAGGTGGTGGTGCTGGTGCCCACCACCCTGCTCGCCCAGCAGCATTACGACTCCTTCCGCGACCGTTTTGCCGAAACCGGCGTGCGCGTGGAACTGCTCAGCCGCTTCCGCAGCCAGAAACAGCAGCAGGCGACCATGGCCCGCGCCGCCGAGGGTGAGGCGGACATCATCATTGGCACCCACAAGCTGCTCCAGGGGGACCTCAACTTCCCCGACCTGGGCCTGGCGAT
This sequence comes from Halovibrio salipaludis, assembly GCF_002286965.1. Taxonomy (GTDB): domain Bacteria; phylum Pseudomonadota; class Gammaproteobacteria; order Pseudomonadales; family Oleiphilaceae; genus Halospina; species Halospina salipaludis. The sequence continues at coordinate 545,519 of NZ_NSKD01000002.1, forward strand.
CATCGACGAGGAACACCGCTTCGGCGTCAACCAGAAGGAAAAGCTCAAGCAGCTGCGCGCCCAGGTGGACGTGCTCACCCTCACCGCAACGCCCATCCCGCGGACCCTGAACATGGCCATGGGCAACCTGCGGGACCTGTCCATCATCGCCACGCCGCCCGCACGGCGACTCTCCGTGAAAACCTTCGTGCGCCGGCGTGAAGACGCACTGGTCAAGGAGGCGATACTCCGGGAGATCCTGCGTGGCGGCCAGGTCTACTACCTGCACAATGACGTGGAATCCATCGAGCGGCTGGCCGAAGAGGTCCGGACCCTGGTTCCGGAGGCCCGGGTGGGTGTGGCTCACGGGCAGATGCGTGAGCGCGAGCTCGAACAGATCATGTCCGACTTCTACCACAAGCGCTTCAATGTCCTGGTCTGCACCACCATCATCGAGACCGGCATCGACATCCCCAGCGCCAACACCATCCTCATCGAGCGTGCGGACCGCTTCGGCCTGGCCCAGCTGCACCAGCTCCGGGGCCGGGTCGGCCGCTCCCATCACCAGGCCTATGCCTACCTCCTGACACCGGAAGGCAAGAAGATCACCGGCGATGCGGAGAAACGCCTGGATGCCATCGCCGCCGCCCAGGACCTGGGTGCCGGCTTCATGCTCGCCACCCACGACCTGGAGATCCGCGGCGCCGGCGAACTGCTGGGCGACGACCAGAGCGGCCAGATCCAGGGCGTGGGCCTGACCCTCTACATGGAACTGCTGGACGAGGCCGTGAAGGCCATCCGTGAGGGGCGCACGCCCAACGCGGACCTGCCCATCCGCCACGGCACCGAGATCAACCTGCGCATCCCGGCGCTGATCCCCGAGGACTACCTGCCAGACGTCCACCAGCGCCTGATCCTCTACAAGCGCCTGGCCAGCACCCAGAGCCAGGAACAGCTGAAGGAACTCCAGGTGGAAATCATCGACCGCTTCGGCCTGCTGCCAGAGCCGCTGAAGAACCTGGTGCGCCAGACCGGCCTGCGCATCCGGGCCGAAGCGCTCGGGATCAGCAAGGTGGATGCAGCAGGCTCCTCCGCCACCATGGCATTCAGTGCCGATACCCGGGTGGATCCACTGGTGCTGGTGGAACTGGTCCAGAGCTCCCCCGCGGATTACGCGCTGGAAAGTGGTGACCAGCTGAAGTTCCGGCTGAACGGGGAAACCGCCGATGATAGACTCAATGATCTTGACCGCTTCCTGACGCTTCTGGAAGAACGCGCCACGGAGAGCAAAGGAACCCAATAGAGGAGACCGCCGTGCCGAGTCGCGGAACCCGTCGCATCCTGGTCAGCATGCTGCTGCTCTGCACCACCGCCATGCCGGCAGCGGGTGCGGAACTGTACCGGGTGGAGCTGCTGCTGTTCGAACGCCTGCTGGGAGAGCCCGAACAGCTCCCGGATCCCCATACCGCCGTTTCCCTGCCGGAAAGGGGTGTGCCGCTGTGGGTGGACAGCCAGTGGATGCCGGAGCCCCGGAGCGCTGTCGATGCCGACACGGAATCCGATGCGCCCGTGGAGCGGGTTCCGGAGATCCTGGCTCTGCCGCGCGAAGAACTCCGGCTCAACAATATCGCCCGGGCGCTGGAAAACGATTCCGGTTACCGCCTGCTGGCTTTCACCGGATGGCAGAACCCCTTCCCGGATGGCTACCGTACCGCTCCACTGGTCGTGGATCTCGCGGCGGACGAGGCGGGCAAGCAGCGGATCCAGGGCAGCCTGCAGATCGAACGCCGGCGTTATCTCCATGTGCGGGCCTCGCTGCATGACACGCGCCTGAATGAACCCGCACTGGACGTGACACCGATTCCCCGCTTTCCGGTGGCGTCAGGGTTGATCTTGCCCCTGCCCCGTTACCTGGCTCCCGAAAGCCCGGCTTTCAGGGAAACAGCAACCCGGCTCACCGAGAACCGGCGTATGCGCAGCGAGGAGGTGCATTACCTCGACGCGCCCACCTTCGGTCTGGTGGTCTATTTCCACCCCATTACCAAAGAGAACGGAGACGAGGAGGAAGAGGAAGAGGGCTGACCGGCGCCAGGCGTCGCTCAATCCGCCCGGAGACAGGCTTCCAGAACCTGCAGCACCCGTCCGATGCCCGCATCCAGGTTCGAACGGATGTCATCCATGGTGATGACCTCACTGGTTCTGCCCGCCGCCCAGTTCACCACCAGGGCAAGACAGGCGTAATCCAGCTCCGCCTCCCGGGCCAGAACCGCCTCGGGCATGGCCGTCATCCCCACGATATCCGCACCGTCCTGTTCCAGGCGCCGGATCTCCGCGGCAGTTTCCAGTCTCGGCCCCTGGGTACACGCATAGACACCGCCGTCGTGGCACGCCACGCCCACCTCCGCCGCTGCCGCCCGCAGGGCATCGCGTATCGACTCTGAGTATGGCCAGGTGAAGTCCACGTGCACCGCGTGTTCCAGGTTCTCCTCATGGAAGCTGGGCGCACGCCCCCAGGTGTAGTCAATGATCTGATCCGGCAGAACCAGGCTGGACGGGGTCATGGCCGGATGGATGGAGCCAACCGCATTGACCGCGATGATCCGGTCAACGCCGGCCCGCCTGAGCGCCTCGATATTGGCCCGATAGTTGACCCGGTGGGGCGGAATCCGGTGGGGATCGCCATGGCGGGCCAGAAAGACCACCTTCCGGCCACCCAGTCGACCGATCCGCAGAGGCGCGGAGGGCGCCCCCCACACGGTTTCGGTTTCAAGGGTGTCATCAACCATCAGTGAATCAATGGCGGTCAGCCCTGTACCGCCAATAATGCCCCATACCGGCTCACTGTTGCCCATTGGCTCCTCCACCTGTCGCTGCGGGCTGCTCGCCCTCCGCCGCCATGCCTTCGCCCAGCAGAGCCTGGGGCCCTTCGCCCGCAATGTGCAGGGTGCGCGTCGGGAAGGCCACTTCCGCCCCATGCTCGCGGATGATGCTGCTGATGCGGAGCATCACGTCCTGTTTCACTTTCTGGTATTCAATCCACTGACGCGTATGGGTAAAGGCATAGATCATGATGTCCAGGGAGGAAGCATTGAAGGTGGTGAAGTTGACGATCAGGAACTGGTTGGCATCGATGTCCTCATGCTCCTCCAGCATGCTGCGGATGTCGGCCACAATCGGAGCGACCATGTCCACATCGCCGTAGCGCACCCCGACCATCTCGTAGATCCGCCGGTTCATCATCCGGGACGGGTTCTCCACGGAGATGGTGGTGAAAATGGCATTGGGAACATAGAGCGGGCGCAGCTCAAAGGTCCGGATCCGGGTCACGCGCCACCCAATGTGTTCGACGACCCCTTCAATACTTGCGTCGGGAGAGCGGATCCACTCGCCCACCTTGAAGGGCTTGTCCATGTAGACAACGGCGCCACCGAAGAAATTCGCCAGCATGTCCTTGGCCGCGAAGCCGACGGCAATACCGCCCACGCCCCCGAAGGCCAGCACCCCGGAAATGCTGTACCCCAGGTTCTGGATGATGACCAGGGCGGCGATGACGAACACCGAGACCCGGGACAGCTTGCCAATGGCCGAGACCGTGGTGTAATCCATGGGCTCGGCAACACGGCTCGAGACCAGCAGCTCCTCGGTGCCCTGAATGAAGCGCAGCAGCGCCCAGACCAGCAGCAGTATGAAACCGAACCTGAGGCCCAGCCCATTGAGGTTGAGCAGATCGATCTCATAGAAGCGGGCGCCGGCTTCCGAGGCGAAATACAGGCCCAGAAGCCAGATGTACCAGTACAGCGGGCGGCGTATGGCGTGGATCAGGACGTCGTCCCAGAGATTGCGGTTGTTCCGCAGCTTGTTCTCAACCGCCCGGATCACCCACCAGACGACAAAAGCCACCACGAAGGTGACCACCAGGATCACACCGACCCAGAGCAGCCCGCGGAATTCCGGGGCGATCCCGAGACCAGAGAGAACATCATCAAGGCGGGCAAGCGTCATGCGGGTGCCTCATCCAGCATGCGCAGCAGGGCTGCACGGGTATCACGGTACCGGGCCGTACTGCGGAAGGCACCCCGGGGCCCCGGCAGTGGCTTACCCCGCAGCGACACCAACCCGGCCGAGGCGCGCGCGCCGGCCTCGCTCAGGCCCGCGGCCACGGTATCGGCGGCCTCAGGGTCATTGCAGACCAGCAGCAGGTCACAGCCGGCATCGAGTGCAGCCTGTGCCCGTTCCGGCGGTTCGCCGGCCACAGCCGCGCCGGCCATGGTGAGATCATCGCTGATCACAACGCCGCGGAACCCGACCTCGCGGGAAAGCACATTCTTCAGCCAGAACGGAGAGAAACCGGCCGGCTGCTCATCCACGCCCGGGTAGACCACGTGGGCGGGCATGACAGCATCCAGAGTCTCCGCCAGCTCCCGGAAAGGCACCGCGTCGTGCTCCAGGATCTGCTCCAGGGTGCGTCCGTCGCTGGGCAGTTCGTGATGGGAGTCCGCAGCAATGGCCCCATGGCCGGGGAAATGCTTGCCCACTGCCGCCATACCGCCTTCATGCATGCCACCAATCCAGGCACCGGCGAGTTCGGCCACCACCTGGGGGTCCGAATGGAAGCTGCGATCACCGATCACACTGGAAACCCCGTGATCCAGATCCAGAACCGGTGCAAAACTGAAATCCACATCCATGTCCCGCAGCTCGGACGCCATCAGCCAGCCCGCGGCATGGGTAATGGCTCGGGCATTCTCGGGATCCCGTTCCCAGGCCAGACCGAAGCTGCGCATCGGTGGCAGGCGTGTGAGCCCGGACTGGAAACGCTGTACCCGGCCACCCTCCTGGTCCACGCCAATCAGGATGCGCGGGCGGATCTGGCGGATGGACTGCACCAGGGACCGGAGCTGGGCCGGTGACTCGTAATTGCGGGTGAACAGGATCACCCCGCCCACCGCCTCATGGGCCAGTCGTTCACGCTCGGGGGCGCTGAGACGTGGCCCCTCGAGATCGATCATCAATGGTCCGCTCACCGGGCCTCCCTAAACGACGCAAGAACAGCCCGGGCCCGCCTCACTGAACAAAGACAGGCGTACCCGGGCGTACCCATTCCCAGAGCTGAAGAATGTCATCATTGCGCATCCGGATACAACCGTGGGACAGCGGCTGCCCCATGGGTTCCGTATCCGGAGTGCCATGGATGTAGATGAACCGCCGCATGGTATCAACAGCGCCTCCACGGTTATACCCGGGCTCTTCGCCACAGAGCCAGAGAATCCGCGTCAGTATCCAGTCACGCCCGGGATGTTCACGGTGCAGCTGCGGGCTCCAGACCTCGCCGGTGGGGCGCCGGCCACGGAACACCGCCCCCCGGGGCTGGCCGGCCCCGATACAGGAACGGAGCCGGTGCCGCCCCAGCGGCGTCCCACCGGAACCGTCCTGCTGACCGGCACCGGCAGCGGCCGTGGAAATGCGGTAACACAGCCATGGGCCAGCGCGCCCGTGCAGGATCATGACCTGACGGGCCATGTCCACCTCGATCCGCTCGATCGGATTAGCGCCGTCAGGCACCGCTGTCGGAATTCCCTCTGTTGCCATGGGCAACAGTATGCGCCTGCATTCCCGCGGCAAGGAAGGGCACGAGGTGATCCACGATCTCCTCGTTGGGGGTTTCAACCCCCAGTTTGTTCCAGAGGATCTCGGTGAGCGCATCACTGCTGGAAAGAGTGAAAGCCGTGGCACCGAGCATGAACTGATTGCGCCAGTAGCGCTCCACGGCGGACAGCTCCGGGGTGGCGTTCTTGAGAAGCCGCATGAAGCGGTCGAAAGTGTGGCTGTACTCGGCTTCCAGAAAGCGGCGCAGGTGCCCCTGGGACTGGGTATAGGCGAGCCCCTGCAGGCGCATATAGATGGCGATGCTGCGGTCGTGCTGGCGCGGCATCTCCACCAGGGTACTGGTGAGCACCCGCAGCACTGACTCCAGATCAGGCGGCTCCGGAGCCGCTTCCGCCTCAAGGCGGTCAAAGGCCGCCTCCAGCGCGATACAGAAGGGCGTCAGGAAACGTGCGAACACCGCCTGGATGAGCGACTTCTTGGAACCGAAATGGTAATTGACCGCAGCCAGATTCACGCCGGCCTTACCGGTGATCATGCGAAGAGAGGTCTCGGAGAAGCCTCTTTCGGCGAACAGCTCCTCCGCCGCATCCAGAATCCTGTCCACTGTATCCGACTGCGCCATGGAATCCCGCTCAAACGTTTGACCAAACAATTGTTTGAAACATACGTTTGAGACGGAAAGGTGTCAAGGCGAGTGCGCGGTGACGCTGTCACCTCCGGCCGCACCGGATTCCTGGGAGTCGGGCCCCGGATCCGACTCGGGCACTGGCACCACGCCTGGGTCGCTGGCCCGGGCAGCCGCATCCAGCGGCTCCGCGTCCCCTTCATCCAGCATCTGCTCATGGGTCCGCAGGTATTCCTCCCGCAGACGGTTATAGGCCTTTTCCGCTTCCAGCGCAAAAATGAGATAGAGCTGGGCCTGGGAGCGGTTGCGGATGCTGTCTACCAGCTGCCCTCTCTCGGAAAGGTTGTAGAGGCTGGTGTAACGGCTGCGACGCAACGCCGGATTATACTCGGCCAGCGGGCGGCACGCAGCCGCCAGCCCGATCGGCCCTTCCAGGTGCTCAACGTGTTTGCGGGCACGGTGCAGCAGACGCCGCCGCTTCAGCAGAAGCTCCATATGGGAGGCCTGGTGCGTGAAGACATGGCGCACACCCGGCAGCCCCCAGAGAGCGGCCAGCGCCAGGGCGCCAAACGCCACCCCACCGATCAGCGCCGGCACCAGGTTGCCCATGCCGGCCAGAACCACGACGGCAAGCACGCTCAGCAGCAGGAGCCAGCTGTCGCGCCGGCGCCGCGCCAGGTGCAGCTGGTGGTGATCCGGCCAGCCGGGCATGGCCAGGGTATCAAAGTCGAGCAGGAGCAGACGCTCGCAGTCGTGCAGCAGCTTCCGTCGGCGCTGCTGGCGCTTACGCTCAGCCTCGCGCGCCGCCCGGTGGGCGGCCTCGGGGTCCGCATCCGCTGACGCCTCCCGCCCCCCGGACGGCTCACCGTCCGGGCCATTCCCCGGGCTCCCGGACACCACCGACGGATCCTCTGCCGGGGTTTCCGGTTCGGGAACCGGCTCCAATCGACCGCCAGGGTGAACCCGCGGTTCCTCGGGCCGTTCAGGCTGATGCTGCGCCATCCCACTCTCCGCGTACCTGTACCATCACTGGTTAACGGCTGATCCTCAAGGGGCTTGAATGCCCGCCGCCCATGCTCTGGCATGTATTGGCAGCGTAGCGTATTCTGATTCACCCTGACGGCTGTGGAACACACTTTTACAGAGGCAAGGCTCCAATGACCACCACTCCCAAGATCCTGGTACGCGACTACATGCGTTCACTGTCCCTCTGGTTCTCACCTTCCGACCCGATCGAGAAGGTGGCGGCCACGCTGGTCAAGCAGGAGGAGCTGGGCGCACCGGTCCTGGACGAACACAAACGGCTCATCGGCTTTGTGACCGAGCAGGACTGCATCAAGGAAATGCTCAATGACTCCTATTACGCCCAGGAACACCAGCTGGTAAGCGACGTGATGTCCCGCAGGACCGTATCCGTGGGGCCGGACGAGGATGTAACCCATCTGGCGGAGGAAATGATCGGCGCCAAGCCCAAGATCTACCCCGTGGTCGACAACAGCCGGGTTATCGGGGTCATCACCCGGGGCGATGTACTGCGGGCCCTGAGCCGTGTACGCAACAGTGGCCACGGCCACATCTGACAGGTTGCCAGCGTGTTTACAGGAATCGTACAGGGCATCGCCCGGGTAGCCACCGTTGAGCGGCTGGCCGGGCTTCACCGTATCAGCCTGCGTTTTCCGGAAAACTTCATTGACGGCATTGCGATCGGCGCCTCGGTGTCCATCAACGGTGCCTGCCTGACCGTCACCGACGCCTGGCCGGACCGCCATCTGGCAGCCTTTGATGTGATGATGGAAACCCTGAGGGTCACCACCCTCGGGGAGCTGCAGGAAGGGAGTCCGGTCAACGTCGAGCGCGCCGCTCGGATCGGCGATGAAATCGGTGGCCACCTGCTTTCAGGTCACGTCCACTGCATGGCCAGGGTCAGCTCGATCGAGGAGCCCGAGAACAACCGTCGGATCGCCTTTTCCGTTCCCCCTGCGTGGCGCCCCTACCTCATCAGCAAGGGCTACATCGCGGTGGATGGAGCCAGCCTCACCGTCGCCGAACTGACCAGCGACGGCTTTGCCGTCTACCTGATCCCCGAAACGCTCAGGGCCACGCGTTTCGGTACGCTCGATGAAGGGGATCAGGTGAACATTGAGATCGACCATCAGACCCAGACGATCATCGATACCCTGAACCGTCTGGACCTGGCACCCCGCGGGGCCGACTGACCCCGCGGTGGCCGTTTCTAGCGCTGGTAGCCAGGGCGCAGGAAGGGCATCGAGGAAACCGTCATGCTGCGGCGCTTGCCGCGCACATCCGCCTCAACGGTGGTGCCTTTCTCCGCCAGGTCCGCGCGCACATACCCCATGGCAATGGGCGCACCGACACTGGCGGCAAAGTTGCCACTGGTCACTTCCCCAATGGGCTCATCACCACCTTCCGCGTAGAGCACGGCGCCCTCGCGTACCGGCGCCTTGCCTTCAGCAACGAGCCCGACGCGCTTTTGCTCCGGCGCGCTGTCGCGCATCTGCTGCAGAACCCGCTGCGCCCCCGGGAAGCCGCCCTCACGCTCCCCGCCGAGCCTGCGGGCCTTGCCGATGGCCCAGCCCAGGGAAGCCTCAACCGGGGTCGTCCGGGTGGTGATGTCATGACCATAAAGGCAGAGCCCGGCCTCAAGACGCAATGAATCCCGGGCACCAAGCCCCACCGGCTCCACATGCTCATCCTCCAGCAGACGCCGGGCCAGGGTCTCCGCCACCTCAGCCGGCACCGAGATCTCGTACCCATCCTCGCCGGTGTAGCCGCTGCGGGAAATAATCGCCGGGCTGTCGAGCAGTGTCATGGGCCAGTTGTCCATGAACTTCATTTTCCGGACTTCCGGCTGGAGTTTCGCCAGAGCTTCCTCTGCCTTGGGTCCCTGGAGAGCAATCAGCGCCCTGTCGGTCATCTCGGTCAGCGTGACGGAGGCCGGGAGCCCGGCACGCAGGTGCGCGATGTCCTCAGCCTTGCAGGCGGCATTGACGACGAGATAGAAGCCATCCTCATGGCGGCTGATCATCAGGTCGTCCAGTACCCCTCCGTCCTCGTTGGTAAACAGGCCATAACGCTGGCGGTGCATGCCCAGCCCGACCAGGTCAGAGGGCACCATGGCCTCCAGCGCTTCCGCGATGCCCTCGCCGCTGAGCCATACCTGACCCATGTGCGAGACATCAAAAAGACCTGCGCCTTCCCGGGTATGAAGGTGTTCCTGCTTGATCCCCGCAGGGTATTGCACCGGCATGCTGTAGCCGGCAAACGGGACCATGCGCGCACCGAGTTCCTCGTGGAGGGCGGTCAGCGGGGTTGTAAGCATTGCCTGATCGTTCGCCATGAGCCTGTCTCTCCTGTTGCTGTTTCGGAGCCACCTGTACCTGCGGCTCCCGCTGGACTGGGTTGCCCTATGATGCCGTATTTCCGATTGGAAACAAAGTTTCCTGTCAGGCCGTCACCCAGAGAACTTCCGCATCCTCCTCGCTCACGGAAACCAGCATATGCCCCATGGTGCAGTCGTAATAGGCACTGTCTCCGGCTTCCAGGCGCACGGGTTCATAGAACTCCGTATAGAACAGGATGGCCCCGCTCAGCACATACAGGAATTCCTCGCCATCGTGCCGGATCCATTCCGGAAAGTCCCCGAACGCACGCGCGCGCACACGCGTTGTAAAGGGCACCATCTTCTTGTGGCTGAGATCCGTGGCCAGCAGTTCGTGCTCATAGGTAGCGGTGGGATGGGGCTTGCCCTCCCCGCGGCGCGTAATATCGCGCCGCCCCGAAGGCTGGGCGCTGTTGCTGGGCTCTGAGAACAGCTGCGGCAGGTCGATACCCAGCCCGTTGACCAGCTTGTGCACCACCGAGAAGGTGGGTGATATCTGCTCGTTCTCGATCTTCGACAGCGTGGAGCGCGCAAGTCCCGTCAGTTTGCTGGCCTCTTCCAGGGTCAGCCCCTGGCCCAGCCGCAGGGACCGGACACGCTCACCCAGCCGCAGGGGCTGCAGTGTGGCTTCGGTTTCACCGCGCTGGACCTGCAGGGTCTCGTGGAGCGGCTCCCGCATGTTCTCGCTGTCCTCGGACATGATTCGCGTGTTTCCTATAGGAAATTTACGTTGTTTGTGGGAAAATCCGTTGTTAATCTAACACAGACAACACCACCACCACATGACCCTGCAGCAGGAGGACGGAGCGATGACAGCGACGCCCGAGGAACTTCTCTACACCCCCAGCCACGAATGGATCCGTGACAACGGCGACGGCACCGTGACCATGGGCATCACCGACCACGCCCAGGACCAGCTCGGCGACGTTGTCTTTGTCGAACTTCCCGAAGCCGACCAGAGCTTTGCCAAGGGCGATGAGCTGGCGGTTGTGGAGTCCGTGAAGTCCGCCTCCGACATCTACTCCCCGATCAGTGGCACCGTCCAGAGCGTGAATGAGGCACTCGAGGACGCCCCCGAGACCGTGAACGAGCACTGCTACGGGGACGGCTGGATGGTTCGCATCAAGCTGGACAACCCGGACGAACTCTCTGAACTCCTGTCGGCCGAGCGCTATCAGGAGCTCGTTGCCGACGAAGCCTGACCCAGGAGGTAGCTCATGAATGCGAAGTCTTCCCTGGCCAATGCGACACTGGCCCAGATGAACGACCGGCCCTTCAGCGACCGGCACATCGGCCCCAACGCCGATGATCAGTCGGCCATGCTGGCCACTCTGGGGCTGTCATCCGTGAATGAACTGGTGGACCAGATCATTCCGGGGTCCATCCGTATGCCCGGTGAGCTGGCCCTGGACCCCGGCCGCGCGGAACACGAGGCGCTGGCCGAACTGCGCGGCATGGCCCAGCGCAACCAGGTGTTCCGTTCCTACATCGGCCAGGGTTATTACCCGACTCGCATTCCCTCGGTCATCAAGCGCAACGTGCTGGAGAATCCGGCCTGGTACACGGCCTACACGCCCTACCAGCCGGAAATCTCCCAGGGTCGCATGGAGTCCCTGGTCAACTTCCAGCAGATGGTGATGGACCTCACCGGCCTGGATCTGGCCAATGCCTCGCTGCTCGACGAAGCCACCGCCGCGGCGGAAGCCATGGCGCTGTGCCGGCGGGCCAACCGCAAGAGCAAGAGTAATGTGTTCTTTGCGGCAGAGGAACTGCATCCGCAGACCCTGGATGTGCTGCGTACGCGGGCCGACTACATGGGCATTGAGCTGGTGGTCGCCCCGGCCGAATCGGTCGGCGAACACGAAGCCTTCGGGGCCGCCTTCCAGTATCCGGCCACCGATGGCAGCATCCCGGACCTTGAGAAGCTGATCAGCACCGCCAGCGACCAGGGCGCCATGACCGCCGTGGCCTCGGATCTGCTGGCGCTGATGATGCTGCGCTCCCCCGGCGAACTGGGTGCCGACATGGTCCTGGGCTCCGCCCAGCGCTTTGGCGTGCCCATGGGCTACGGCGGCCCGCACGCGGCCTTCTTTGCCACCCGTGACAGCCTCAAGCGCCAGGTGCCGGGCCGCATCATCGGTGTCTCCAAGGACAACCGTGACCAGCCGGCCTTCCGCATGGCCATGCAGACCCGTGAACAGCACATCCGCCGCGAGAAGGCCACCTCCAACATCTGCACCGCCCAGGCACTGCTGGCCAACCTGGCGGCCTTCTACGCCGTCTACCACGGGCCGGAAGGCCTGCGGAACCAGGCCGAGCGCGTACACCGCCTGACCGCCATCCTGGCGGAAGGACTGCGTGCCGGCGGTGTGGAACCCCAGGAGCGCTATTTCGACACCCTGAGCTTCCGGGCTGATGAGGGCGTTCACGACCGGGCCCACGCCGAGGGCTGCAACCTGCGCATTCTGGGCGATGGGCGTACCGGCATCAGCCTAGACGAAACAGCCACCGAAGAAGACGTTGAATGCCTGCTGCGGATCGTGCTCGGTTCGGACAGTCACCAGTCCGTTGCGGAACTGGATGAACGCATTGCCAACGGTGCCGAAACCGGCATCACCGATGCCATGCGCCGGCGCGATGCGGTTCTGACCCACCCGGTATTCAACCGGTACCACAGCGAAACCGAACTTCTGCGCTACATCCGGCGCCTTGAGAACCGCGATTTCTCCCTGGTGCACGGCATGATCCCGCTGGGCTCCTGTACCATGAAGCTCAACGCGGCCGCGCAGATGGAACCGATCAGCTGGCCCGAATTCGCGGAGATCCATCCGTTCGCCCCCCGGGAACAGACCCAGGGCTACCAGCAGCTCCTCAAAGAGCTGGATGAGCAGCTGCGGGAGATCACCGGCTACGACGCCTTCTCCCTGCAGCCCAACTCCGGGGCCCAGGGCGAATACGCCGGCCTTCTGGCCATCCGCCGCTACCAGGAAGCAAAGGGTGAAACGCACCGTAATGTCTGCCTGATTCCCGCCTCGGCGCACGGTACCAACCCGGCCTCCGCCGCCATGATGGGCATGAAGGTGGTCATCGTGGACTGCGACGATGAAGGCAACGTGGACCTGGAGGACCTGCGCGCGAAGGCGGAAAAGGCCGGGGACCACCTCTCCGCCTGCATGATCACCTATCCCTCCACCCACGGGGTGTACGAGGAAGGCGCGCCGGAGATCTGCCGCATCGTGCACGAGCATGGCGGTCAGGTGTACATGGACGGCGCCAACCTCAACGCCCAGGTGGGCCTGGTGCAGCCGACGCTGGTGGGCTCCGACGTATCCCACCTGAACCTGCACAAGACCTTCGCCATCCCGCACGGCGGTGGTGGCCCGGGCATGGGCCCCATTGGTGTCCGCGAACACCTCGCGCCCTACCTGCCCGGCCATAATGAAAGCGGCGTCGCTGAAGGCGCGGTGGCGTCCACACCCTTTGGCTCGGCGGGCATCCTGCCGATCACCTGGATGTACAACCGCCTGCTTGGCCGCGATGGCCTGCGCCACAGCACGGAAGTCGCCATTCTGGGCGCCAACTACATCGCCAACAGCCTCAAGAACGACTACGACGTGCTCTACAAGGGGCGTCATGACCGCGTGGCCCACGAGTGCATCCTGGACCTGCGCCCGCTCAAGGAATGGTCCGGCATCACCGAGGAAGATGTGGCCAAGCGCCTGATGGATTACGGCTTCCACGCGCCGACCATGTCCTTCCCCGTTCCGGGTACGCTCATGATCGAGCCAACGGAATCCGAGTCCATCGAGGAACTGGACCGGTTCATCGAGGCGATGAAAGGCATCCGCAGGGAGATTGACCGGGTGGCCAATGGCGAATGGCCGGCGGACAACAACCCACTGGTCAAGGCCCCTCACACCCAGAGCGATCTGGTGGATGAGTGGGACCGCCCCTACAGCCGTGATCTGGCGGTATTCCCGTCCCAGGCGGTGCGTGACGGCAAGTTCTGGCCGACGGTTAACCGCGTGGATAACGTCTACGGGGACCGGAACCTGATCTGCAGCTGCCCGAGCCCGGAGGCTTACCGGGACTAGAGTCTTTACTCGGATTAGGGTGATTATTCTAATTTTTCACCCTAATCTGGTTTCAGAACTCAAGGGCAGCAATGGAGGTGACCCATGGCTGAGAAGTCCGCAGACAGGCAGAGTAAAACCATGAGCGATCTCACACGCAGGATTCAGGAACAGACCAGCCAGCAATGGCAGAAGGCCAACCAGGAACTGCAGCGTGTGCTCAGGGATCTCGGTGCGCGGGATGCGGAAAATGAGTCCTTCCAGGAGATGGTGCGGGATATCCGCGAGAAGAACCCGTCATTCCGGGAGTTCATGTTCAGCCTGGACGCCGCCACCTACGACACACGCAAGCGCCTGTCGTGGAACGCGCACATGACGTCCGCCTACCTCATGAACCGGGTGGAAGCCTCCTACACCAATGATCTCAAGCCGCTGATGGCCAACTACCGCCAGCAGGCGAGCGAGCGGCTGACGGCCCTGAAGCAGCAGCTGCGCAGCATGCGCGAGCGCTTCCACTCCGCGGCTTCCGACAGCGCTGACACGCAGCAGTAACCCCTGCCTGACTCACACAGGTTACCCCTCCTCCCCGTGCCCTGCGCACGGGGTTTTTTATGCGTAACGCACGCCCGTGCCCGCCAGCCCGCAGTAACCCCCGGGGTTCTTGTGCAGATACTGCTGGTGCCAGTCCTCCGCGTAATAGAAGGTCACGGCCTGCGCCAGTTCGGTGGTGATATGCCCCTGTCCGGCGGCATCCAGCGCCTTCTGATAGGCCTCCATGGAGGCCTGCGCGATCCCAAGGCTCTGCTCATCCGGAAGATAGAGCGCGGAACGGTACTGGGTTCCCACATCGTTGCCCTGGCGCATGCCCTGGGTAGGGTCATGGGACTCCCAGAAGACCTGAAGGAGCCTTTCCAGCGACACCACCTCCGGCTCATAAATGACCCGGACCGCTTCCGTATGGCCTGTGCGTGCCGTGCACACCTCTTCATAGGTGGGGTTGGGCGTATAACCGCCGGCATAGCCCACCGCTGTGGTATGGACTCCCTCCAGCTGCCAGAAACACTGCTCGGCGCCCCAGAAACAGCCCATGCCCACAATCAGTTCCCGGCAGTGATCCGGGAAAGGCGGGAGCAGAGGGGCTCCCAGCACCGCATGCCGATTGCTGACGGGCATTCCGGAAGAACGCCCGGCCAACGCCTCCTCCGGCGTCACCATCCGCATTTTTTCCCTGCTGAACAGGTGCCACATGTCCGGACCTCCCATAATCCAGTAATGCTTCAAGCATAACGGACAGACACGCACAAAAAACCCCCTGCCGGAATCCGGCAGGGGGTTCTGTATCGGCGCGACCCCGCGGGGCCGCAACACCGGAACCGGTCTTAGAACTGGTTCATGGTGTTGTCTTTACCACCGGCCTTCAGGGCTGCTTCGCCCGCGAAGTATTCCTTGTGGTCGTCACCGATGTTGGAGCCGGCCATATCCTGGTGCTTGACGCACGCCAGACCCTTACGGATCTCCTGGCGCTGGACGTCCCGCACATAGGCCAGCATGCCTTCCTCACCGAAGTAGCCCTTGGCCAGGTTGTCCGTGGACAGGGCCGCTGTGTGATAGGTCGGCAGCGTGATCAGGTGGTGGAAGATGCCCGCGTGCTTGGAACCATCCTTCTGGAAGTTCTGGGTCCAGCGGTCGGCTTCCGCAGCAAGCTCGGAATCGTCGTACTTGCTGTTCATCAGATCGGCGCGGTCGTACTGGGACACATCCTTGCCTTCTTCCTTCCACGCATCGAACACCTGCTGGCGGAAGTTCAGGGTCCAGTTGAAGGACGGGCTGTTGTTGTAGACCAGCTTGGCGTCCGGGATCTCTTCCTTGATGCGGTTGACCATGCCCGCGATCTGGCCGACGTGCGGCTTTTCGGTCTCGATCCACAGCAGGTCCGCGCCGTTCTTCAGGCTGGTGATGCAGTCCAGCACAACACGATCTTCACCGGTGCCTTCCTGGAACTCGTACAGGCCGTTCGGCAGGCGCATCGGCTTGTGCAGCTCGCCCTTCTTCTTGATGACCATGTCACCTTCCTGAACGTCCTCGGCGGACTTGACCGGCTCGGTCTTCAGGAAGCTGGTATAGGTGGCCGCCAGATCGCCCGGCTCCTGGGAGACCGGAATCTTGTGGGTCAGGCCAGCGCCCAGGGAGTCGGTACGCGCAACGATGACACCGTCCTCAACACCCAGCTCGAGGAACGCGTAGCGAACCGCGTTGATCTTGGCGATGAAGTCCTCGTGGGGGCAGGTGACCTTGCCGGCCTGGTGACCGCACTGCTTGGCGTCGGACACCTGGTTCTCGATCTGGATGGCGCAGGCGCCCGCCTCGATCATCTTCTTGGACAGCAGGTAGGTCGCTTCCTCGTTACCGAAACCAGCGTCAATGTCGGCGATGATCGGCACAACGTGGGTCTCGAAGTTGTCGATCTTGTCGATCAGCTCCTGGACCTTCTTGTCATCACCGGCTTCACGGGCTGCGTCCAGATCGTGGAACAGATGGTTGAGTTCACGCGCATCCGCCTGCTTGAGGAAGGTGTAGAGCTCTTCGATCAGGCTCGGTACCGCGGTCTTCTCGTGCATGGACTGGTCCGGCAGCGGGCCGAATTCGGAACGCATGGCGGCGACCATCCAGCCTGAGAGATACAGGTAGCTGCGCTTGGTGGTGCCGTGGTGGCGCTTGACGGCCATCATCTTCTGCTGGCCGATGAACCCGTGCCAGCAACCCAGGGACTGGGTGTACTTGCTGTGGTCCTTATCGTACTCGGCCATGTCCTCGCGCATGATCTTCGCGGTGTAGCGCGCGATGTCCAGGCCGGTCTGGAACCGGTTCTGGGCGCGCATGCGGGCCACATACTCAGGCGTAATGTGGTCCCATTTGCCGCCCTGCGACTTGCGCAGTGCAGCTGCTTCTTCAATGTCCTTCATGTAGTTCGACATGATTCACCTATGCTTCGGGAGTGGAACAACACGATTGGTCGGCGGCTCCCCTGTGACGAGGAGTCGTGCCTCGAGCGCTGGCGTATTCTATCCGGATTCATATCATAATTAAAATCAATGCAATCAATTCCCGACATTCTTTCCGTGAATGTTGTAGCGGACTGAATAGACCCGGTACCGGCCATCGTCCGACAGGGTCCGAACCGGGCCTATGGAGCGGGTCATTGGCTCCTGGTAGGGCAGAAAAGCATTGGCCACCAGCCTGAGCTCAGCCCCCGGCTTCAGGAACTCCGGCAATACCCGGAACCACTGATGGATTGGATCCAGATTTTTCTTCTGACCCTGATGGAAAGGCGGATTGCTGAAGACGCTGGCATAACGGCCTGTGATACCAGCAAGACCGTCTGACGCGACAACCGTCACACCCTGCCCTTCCCCGAAAAACGCTCGGGCACAGCACAGAGCCTGCCAGTGCACGTCGGCCAGTGTGACAGTGAGCTCCGGCCACTGGTGGCGCAGCCAGGCGGCGATCACGCCGTTGCCGCAGGCCAGATCCAGCACCGGCTCAGCCGGTTTCTCCGTTACCGTTGCCAGCAGCTGGCGGGTACCCTCATCCAGCCGTCCCTCACTGAACAGGCCGGGAAGGCTGTAGAGCTCCAACCCGGCGCCCGGAGCCGCCACCGTGACCGGCTCCAGCCAGTCCCCGACACGGAAAGGCGCCGCCGGAGTCTCCAGCGTCGCGCACCAGAGCTGACAGTGCCGGGCACTGTCGACCCGGAAGGCACCGGGGAAGCGCTCCCGGAACTGACGGCTGCCCCGTGCAATGCCTTCACGTTTCGCCCCTACCAGCCACAGTTCTCCGCCCGCGGCCAGCCGGGCAGCCGCCCAGGCCATGCGCATCGTCAACTCCGAGCGCGCCTTGGGCATCAGGATCACGATGGTGTCAAACGCATCCGGTGTCTCCGGATCGTCATAGCCGAAGAGCATGCCTCCGTCAGCCCCGCCACCGTGCCCGTAAACACCGTAATGGGTGGTCAGCGCGTGCAGCCGGCATCCCGTCCAGTGGGGCATGGCGCCATCATGGCCGACAAGGCAGACGCGCTCCCCCAGCCGGTCCAGTGAGCGTTCCAGAATGCTGAGCGCCGGGCTGGCTTCAGTCATCATTGTTCAGGGGTTCTCCCGAATAGGTGAATCGGAGATTCTGGTAATAGCGGCGCACAATGGCCGGGGAGTCCGGCACACGATACCGCCCCACGGAGCGCACCGCACGCAGTGCGCTTTCATCCAGACGGCTGTGGCCGCTGGGCAGATGGACGCGGGAGCTCTGAAGATAGCCCTGTGCGTCCACGGAAAAACGGATCTCGCCGCGGTGACGCGCCTCCGCCCCGTCGGGCTGTTCCCAGCGGGCCATGATCTGGCGCTTCATCCGGGCGAGATACTCATTCGCCATGCGGATACGGCGCTCCTCGATCTCGCTGACCATGGACTCGCCACGGATGGCATCCATTTCCCCCTCATCCAGCGCTTCCATGCCCGTATCAGCGCCGATTTCCGGCCCCTTCCCGGTCTCCGGCGCCGTCTCCGGTTCCACCTCTTCCTGGCCCAGGGACATGCTGGCACTGGCCGGATCCGGTTCGCTCCGGGCCTCGCCCTCAGTCGCTGCATCCGGACTGGGGGCGCCACTGTCCGGCGACGGCTGTTCATCCGCCCCCTCCCGAGTGTCCTCCGGGGATTCCGGGCGGCTGGGGGGCTCAGAGGTCTCCGGGCTGGGCGCGTCGCCTGTGGCACCGGGATCTTCCGGTGCGGCGGCTGGTTCCTCCTCGGCCTCGGGCGCATCCATGCGGGTGCCATCCAGGTCCGTCACCTCATCCGTATCCCGGGGCATGTGCTGTTCATCCGGTTCCGGCTCGGGCTCGGGCTCGGGCTCAGGCTCAGGTTCCGGCTCAGGCGGCTCGGATTCCTCCGGTGGGGGTTCGGGCTCAGGCTGCGGAAAGGAAACGCGTACGTCCCGCTGAAGGGGCTCCACCTCCGGCATACGGGGCAGAATGGGAGGGAGAAGGCTGACAACCAGCAGGTGCAGCGCCAGGCTGAGCCCGAGAACAAGCCACCAGAGCCGGCGGGGCATGGACGTCCTGTTTCCCATGGGAGCTCCCGGTCAGCAGGCGGGCATGACGGCGGATCCCCAGCCGGAGCAGTGACCCGGATTCCGGCCGGCACACCCGCCTGTGGTATCCTCTCCGCCCTTCATAGGCCGCCCCGGGTTTACAGCACGGTGGCTGGCTTCACCCGGCACGGGCCGATTGATTTCAGTGATTGTGCGGGAGCCCTGATCCATGGCAACGATGATAACCGGAGAGCCTCAGGAGCGCGAACCACTCAGCATCCTCTACCGGGATGAACATTTGGTGGCGATGCACAAACCCTCCGGCATGCTGGTGCATCCCACAAAGGTGGATCGCCACGAACAGCGCATCGCCCTGCCCCTGCTGCGCGACCAGATCGGCCAGCATCTCTACCCGGTCCACCGGCTGGACAAGCCCACCTCGGGGATTCTGGTGTTCGCGCTGGACCCGGACACAGCCCGTGAGCTGGCCAATGCGTTCCAGGCTCACCGGGTCCGCAAGGACTACCTGGCGGTGGTGCGCGGCTGGCCACCGCTGGGCGGCATCATCGACCAGCCCCTGGCCCCGCGCGACCCGGACAGCCGCAAGCGCAAACGCCGCAAGGCCCCACAGTCGGCCATGACCCTGTACCATCGCCTGGCCTGCACCTCGATCCCGATCTCCGTGGACGGGCGCTATACCCATACCCGCTACAGTCTGGTGCGCCTGCGTCCGGTCACCGGGCGCCGCCACCAGCTCCGGCGTCACCTCAAGAGCCGCAACCATCCCCTGATCGGGGACGTGAACTACGGCAAGGGCATCCATAACCGCTTTTTCCGGGAGCAGTACGGGCTCAACCGCCTTATGCTGTGCGCGGTGAGCCTGTCCTTCGAGCATCCGGTAACAGGCGAACCGCTTCAGATCCAGACCACGCCGGATGGGGATTTCACGGGCGTGGCTGAGGCCGTGGGCCTGTCCCTCCAAGCAGTGACTCGAACAGCTGCCGGTATTCCGGGATGACGCGGTTCCGGCGGTAGCGTTCCGGCATCAGGGTCTCCGGCCCGGGCCGCGGTTCCGCCAGGACAGCCATAAGCCGCTCCGCCGCCGCCTGCCCTTCCCGTTCGGGGGCCTCCTGGGAAAGGTAACGGAAGTCCGCCGGCACATACTCCGGATAGGCAAGACGGTCCGGGACAATGGGCACGCAGCCCGCCGCCATGGCCTCCTGCACCGCCAGCCCCTGGAAGTCATGCAGCGCAGTGGACAGGACCATGTCCGCCTCCTCCAGAAGCCGGTCGTAGGCCTCCCGGCTTTCCATGTAGCCCAGGTTGACCAGTTCCCCGGCGAATTCCTCCCGGATGCGCGCGAACGCCTCCGGCGCCTGACGGAATCCCTCGCCCACCAGGCTCAGCCGGAAGGGCTGCCCACGCTGGCGCAGGGCCCGCAGCAGAGCGAGCAGACGCTCCGGGCCTTTGTCGTATTCCCAACGGTGATTCCACAGGAGATGGGGGACCGCGGGCCAGTCCCGCTGCAGCGCCGTGAACCGCTCATCGGGGATCGGCACCGGCACCACCCGCGAACGCGCCTCGATGGTGGCCACGGCGGTTTCCGGCTTGCGGTCCGGCATGCGCCTGAGCAGCTCCCGGGCCCCTTTCAGGAAACTCCTCCGGTTCCATTCGCTGTTGAACAGCACCTGGTCGGCCGCCAGGGCCGTGTACAGATTCACCACCTTGGGCTCGTTACTGGCCACCCGCTCATGTTGCTCCGGGTAGGCGAACTGGTTCTCGTGGAAATAAACCACGGTGGGCGCGGCTGCGAGCCCCCGGTTAAGGCCGCGGACCACGGCCAGGTCCACCATGCTGGTCGCGAGCACCAGATCCGGCGCCCGCTGCAGTTCCGGGGCGTCGTACCAGCTCAGGGGATTGCCCCGGATGCGCCACCGGAAATGACGCGCCGGCAGCGTGAGGGCCTGCCAGTCATAATCCGGCAACCCCTGCCCCAGCCGCTCCCGCCAGAGTCGATGGCTGGCCGCCTCGTAGGCGGAGAGGCACAGTAGCCGGGGTGTTTCAGCGCCCATGGTAATCCAGATCCAACGGGCCCATTTCTCCGGCAATCCGATCGCTCAGGAGCGCCGCCGAACCGCAGGCGTTGGTCCAGCCCAGGGTGCCGTGGCCGGTATTCAGGTAGAGACCCGGCCAGGGGGTCGTACCCACGAAAGGCACACTCGAAGGCGTCGCGGGCCGCAACCCCGCCCAGAACCGGGCCTGGTCCCAGTGCCCCGCCTTGGGGAAGCAGTGCGCCAGCCGGTCCAGGATCTGGCGGCAACGGGCCGGGTCAATATCCTGGCGCCAGCCGTCAATCTCCGCCATACCCGCCACGCGCAGCTCATCTCCCAGACGGGAATAGACAAGCTTGTATTCATCATCGATCAGGCTGACGGTGTAGGCCTGCTCCGGATCCCGCACCGGTACCGTCACGGAATAGCCACGCGCCGGATACACCGGCAGGTTGATGCCCAGGGGCCGCAGCAGGGGCGCCGAGAAGCTGCCCAATGCGACCACCACGGCATCCGCCTCCAGATGGGTAAAGGCCCCGGCCTGGTTGAGACGGACCCGCCGCACCGCCCCAGCCTCGGTTTCAAGTCCCATCACCCGGCTGTTGAACAGGAATCGCACGCCTGCCGCCTCGGCCATCCCGGCCAGTCGGGCGGTGAAAACATGGGCGTCACCGGATTCATCCCCGGGCGTCCAGGTGGCGCCCTTCAGCTCTGGCTGCAGCGTGCCAAGCGCGGGCTCCCTGGCTACAGCCTTCGCCACATCGATCACCTCGCGTTCGCAACCGAGGGCCCGCATACGGGCGGCGGGGTCATGGGCAGCGGCGTAGACGCCCGGATCCGTATAGAAGTGGAGAATACCTTCCCGGCGCTGGTGGTACTCGATCCCCGTGCGTTCACGCAGTTCGGAAAGGCATTGCCGGCTGTAGAGGCCAAGCTGCACAACGGTTTCGAGATTCCGTACATAGCGGTGACTGCGGCATTCACTGAGAAAACGCAGCCCCCAGGCCCACTGGTGAGGGTCCAGGCGCGGCCGGAAGCGCAGGGGCGCATCAGGGCGGAACAGCCAGCGCAGGAGTTGGACAGGAGCACCCGGGCTGGCCCATGGCTCGGCGTGCGAGACCGAGATCTGGCCACCATTGGCAAAGCTCGTCTCCTCGCCCGGGCCAGCCCGGCGTTCAACCACAGTCACATCATACCCGGCCTCACGCAGGTACCAGGCTGTGGTGGTGCCGATCACACCGGCACCCAGGACCGCCACATGCATCCGCCGCTACTCCAGATTGAGGGTGCGCGGCAGTGTAACCGCCAGGCCTGCCCGCCACCAGAGCACGGCCACGCCAACGCCGTGGATGTTGAGGAGCACAATCAGGATCCAGTCAAAGGCATACTTGATGCTGTCGTAATCAACCGCCGGAATGGACTGAAGGATCAGCGTCAGGATGGCGATACCCAGGGTAACGCCACTCAGCGCCAGCAACCGGGCGCCGCCACGCTGCAGCAACGGATAGCGCGAACGCCACAGTACACTGCCCAGCAGGATCTGGACGATGCCCGTCACCCCCACGTAGCCGGCCGTGCCGATGCGCCGTGCCAGCGCGAAAGCATCTCCGGCATGGCCCAGACTCAGCACATAGGGCAACAGAAAAGCCGCCGCCAGCGCCCCGAGCCAGCCCACAGCCTTACCTCGCGGGTACCCCAGCGCCTGCAGCCAGCGGTGATTGATCGCCCAGAACAGGACCTGGAGCGTAATCGCCGGAATCATCGCGCCCTTGAAAATGAAATAGGCCAGGCCGTTGCGCCCTGTGGCGCTGATGGAGGTACAGGCATCCCAGTACGGAACGCACCAGGGCACATAGCCATTCCACGCGGACAGCAGATAGGTGGTGTGGAAGGTCAGTATCGGCAGTAATGCGGTAATGAATCCCAGCCACGCGAGCCGGATCTCCCGGTTCTGCAGCTCATTCCCCATCGGCCGCCTCCATGGTTCCATTGAGTCCGGTGGTTTCACGGCACAGCTTCAGCCACTGATCCACGCCAGCGCTGCGGTATTTCTGGCGATGCAGTATGAAATAGAACGAGCGGGCCAGATCCCTGTGAGGCACGGGCAGCGGGATCAGGTCACCGCGGTCGAAGGCGTCCCTCAGGGCCACCTCGGACAGACAGCCCACGCCCATACCGGTACCCACGGCGCGCTTGATGGCCTCGGTGTGCTGCAGTTCCAGAAGCACGTTGAGATCCGGCAGCAGACCGTGCATGGCGCGGTCAAAGGTCTGGCGCGTTCCGGAACCGCCCTCGCGCAGAATCCAGGTGGCGGCCAGCAGGTCCTCGTCGGTCAGCGCCTCCCGCTCTGCCAGCGGATGTCCCGGGGCACAGAACACCATCAGCCGGTCGCCCCGCCAGGGGATCACTTCCAGCTCCGGGGAATGGATCTCCCCCTCGATCAGACCCACATCCAGTTCAAAATCCGCCACCTTACGCCCGATGGTGCGGGTGTTGGCCACCTCCAGGGACACGTTGGCGCCCTCGTTTTCACTCATGAATCGTGCCATAATCGGCACCGCCATATAGTTGCCGATGGTCAGTGTGGCACCTACCTTGACGTGCCCCACCTCGGCATGACGCGCCAGCGCATGTTCCAGCTCGTGGGCTTCATCAAGCAGCGAAGCGACCCTCGGGCGTACCAGCCGACCCAGCTCATTGAGCTGCAGGCGCTTGCCCATGCGGTCGAAAAGCTGAACGCTGAACTGGTTCTCGAGATCGCGCAGCGCACCGCTTGCAGCGGACTGGGACATGGCCAGCTCATCGGCCGCGCGGGTTATGTTTTCATTACGGGCCGTGGCCAGAAAGACCTCAAGCTGGCGCAGCGTGTACTTCATAATCGAGTGTTCCGATAAAACATAGCCTGATAATCCATTCAACCAATACATACGTTAAACACTGGGTATCGTCCAGGCAACTGCCTGCGCCCACTCACCCGGTGAGCCATCAGCGAGGTAGCATTAATGGCCAAATACAATGTGGAGACCGTACTGGACGTTCACCACTGGACGGACGAACTCTTCAGCTTCCGTACAACCCGTGATCCGGCATTCCGGTTCAAGAACGGCCAGTTCACCATGATCGGCCTGCAGCTGGAGGACGGCAAGCCGCTGATGCGGGCCTACAGCATGGCCAGTGCCAACCATGAGGACACCCTCGAGTTCTTCAGCATCAAGGTCCAGGACGGCCCCCTGACCTCGCGCCTGCAGCACCTGGAGGTGGGCGACGAGGTACTGGTCGGCCAGAAGCCCACGGGGACGCTCATCGGCGGCAACCTCCTGCCGGGGCGTAACCTCTACCTTATTGGCACCGGCACCGGCCTGGCGCCCTTCCTGAGCATCATCAAGGACCCTGAAATCTACGAGCAGTTCCAGAACGTGATCCTGGTCCACGGCGTGCGTTACGTGGATGAACTGGCCTACCGCGAGGCCATCACCAGCGAACTGCCGCAGCACGAGTACCTGGGCGACATGATCCGGGACCAGCTGACCTACTACCCCACGGTCACGCGTGAGAACTTCGACAATCAGGGCCGCGTTACGGACCTGATCGAAAACGGCGAGCTGACGAAGAACCTGGGCATGCCCGACCTTAGCCTGGAAGAGGATCGCTTCATGATCTGCGGCAGCCCGGGCCTGCTCAAGGACATGGTGCGCATCCTCACCGAGCGCGGCTTCCAGGAAGCCAAACAGGGCCACCAGGGCCATTTCGTGATTGAACGCGCCTTCGTGGAACAGTGATCCGATAATGATGGCAGCGCCGCCGGTTGTCGTTACACTGGTACTCACGGTGAACGGCAGCCGGAGGCGCCCATGAACCCCGACGAGTTCCTCAGAAAATACGGCATCGAGCCCTCGGACCAGGAGCGGGAGCATTCACTCCGCGAGAATTCCTGGGAACGGGCGGTGCGTCTCCATCAGCCGAACGCCGGTACGCCGCACGACTGGGAAGAGTGGGAACACGCCAGCGAACGCTATGGCGTGGAGGTGGAAACCGGCGAGGATGAAAGCGATCCCACCCGCCCCCATCACGAGGAAGCGGAGATGATCGATGACCGGCCCACTGTCATGGACTGGCTGATCACCCGCTGGCGTCGCCTGCGCAAGCGGGTACTGGGTCACTGAGTTCGGAAACGCCCCATGGTGGTACGCAGCTGATCCATCTGCGCCTGTATGGCGTGGGCCGCCTCAACCGTGTGGCCGGCATCCGTATCCGTCTGTTCAGCCACCTCTGAAACGGTTTCCATCCGCCGGCTGATGTCGTCCGACACCTGGCTCTGCTGCTCCACAGCCGCCGCGATCTGGTCGTTCATGCCCTGGATCTGCCCAATGGCCTCCATCACACGGTGGATGGCCTCGGACGTCCGGTTGACCGAGGCAACGCTCTCCCGGCTGGCACTGGCGCTCGCCTCACTCTCGCTGACCAGGGTCTGGACCTGCTGCTGGAGCCGCTCGATGGTTTCCTGGACCTGATTGGTGGAATCCTGGGTCCGCTGCGCCAGGTTGCGGACCTCATCCGCCACCACCGCGAAACCGCGCCCCGACTCACCGGCACGGGCAGCTTCGATGGCGGCGTTCAACGCCAGCAGGTTGGTCTGGTCGGCGATCTCCCGGATCATGCCGAGCACCTTGCTCACGTCCTGGGCGTCCTGCTCCAGGCTCTCCATGGTGCGTGCCGTCTCCGCAAACCGGGTATCCAGGTGATCGATGCGCTGGCGCGCCTCGCGTGCCACGCTGTCCCCCTCGTTCGCGGAATCCGCCGCTTCATGGGCATGGCTGGCCGCGTTCTGGGCATTACCGGAAACATCCTGGATGGATGAAGCCATCTGATTGACCGCGGTCGCCGCCTCGCTGACATCGCGGCTCTGGCGGTCCGCTCCCTCGTGGGTCTTGGCCGTGACATCCAGCACCTGCTGCACGCTGCTCTCCGCCGAGGCCGTCGCCGCATCGATCTGGCCCAGCAGATCGCCTACATGGGCCACCATCAGGTTGTAGGCCTCCAGCATCTCACCCACTTCATTCTCGCGGATCTCGATACTGAGAGTCTCCGAGAAGTCGCCGTCAGCCACCTGACGCAGTTTCTGCCGCAGCCGTTCCACCTGCTCCATGAAATGGAAATTGCCGTAGATGCGGCCGATCGCCAGCATGCCAACCATCATCACCAGCAGAATCATGCCCGCCATGGCGGCCTGCCGTCGGGCGCTCTGATCGGCCTGCCTGACCTTGGCCACGCCCTCGATGAGGGCATTCCGCATTCTGTCCGAGGCCTGCATGACGGCCGCCGCTTCCGGAGCGGACCCGCTACCGGCCTGCCCGACCAGGCGCTGGTAATCCTGCCAGGGGCCCTCAAGCGCGCTGAACGCCGCCCGGTTGTCAATCAGTGGCCCCAGGGTGCGCTCCAGCTCTGACAGCGGCTCACCCGCGCCACCACCACCGGAAACCCGTTGATTGGCCACCGTGAGCTGCTGCTGGGCGGTCTCCGCGGCGGCAATGGCCCCGGGCTCCGGAACGAGATTGCGCCAGAGAGCCACCGCCAGCCCCGCCAGCAGCACAAAAATCAGGATGAAGGAAACAAGAAACTGGGCATTAAAGGTTCTCAGGCCGACAAGGGCCATCATCCGGAAAACCAGGTTGGCGACCCACTCCCGCATAGACTGCTCCACTGATACCGCCTGAATGGAACCGGTTCGGGGATCCTCAATGAAGGACCGGAAAAGTCAAAAAATAAGCCTTTACTGAACAGTGTAGAACAATCAAATGTCCTTCAATTTCAGCTGTTTAGAGACATTTTGTGAGACCGGTCATGGATCCCGACTCCAGCTTAAGGCCTGGATCACAATTTGATCATCAGCCCCTTCTTAACCCTCACGAAAGCCGCTCATGATGAGTCTGGACAGACTGTTCTTTATACCGCAACCGGGGATCAGTGGCGATGACAATTCTCATGAAACAGCAATTCCTGGGCGACTGGCGTGAAGGGCTGAGCGCCGCGCAGTGTCGCCCGCTGATCCAGCATTACGGGCGCCAGTCCAGCGCCTACTTCAATCTCCAGTCCGACGTGCGCCGTTTCGGGGACCCGCGACTCGGCTTTGTCGCCTATGCGCCCGTCAGCACCCTGTTCGGGCGCGTCAACATCGTCTTTGCCAACCCCGTCTGCGCGCCTTCCATACAGCCACTGCTTCTGAAGCAGTGCCTGGAGCAGGTGCCGGGCCAGTTTCTGTTCAGCGGCATCGATGACAGAGTGACCGGCGATCTAGAGGCACTGGGCTTCACCATCAATGCCATGGGCACGGAGTTCCGGGTACGCATCCCGGCATTCGACACCGTGGGGCGCGACAAGAAGCAGCTCCGCCACGCCGGCAATCTGGGCAGGCGCTGTCAGCTGCGCGTGCGGGAACAGCAGGCCCGCGAGGTGGACACCCGGCAGATGGAACGCATCTCCCGGCACTGGCGCCAGCACAAGCGGGTGCGCAACCACGAGCTCCGGCTGCTCACGCGACCGCCGGTGTTCAGTGACGAATGGGGGGTGCGCCGCTTCTACGCCTACGACAGGGACGACCGGCTGCTTGGTTACGTCTTCTTTGATCCCTTCTTCGAGAACGGTAACGTCGTTGGATACACCGCCAACATCCTGCGCCAGGACATGGAGCAGAGCCCCAGCGGTCTGCTCGATTTCATCATCCTGGAGGCCATGGAGTGCTTTCACCGGGAAGGTATCGAGTACCTGTCCCTTGGGATATCCCCCCTGCACAACATCGAGGCCGTCCCCGGCGACAATCCGCTGATACGGCGTGTGGCCCAGTATCTGTACCAACATGGCAACCGCCTCTATGCCTTCCGGTCGCTGGCCTACCACAAGACCCGGTATCGCGGTGAGGAATCCCGGTGGTATCTGGCCACCCGAGAGACCAGCACCCTCAAGGTGGCCTGGAGCCTGCTGCGCGGCACCGGGATCCTGGGAAGCCCGGATTACGTCCAGCCCTCAGGGGATCCATCGATTCCTGTCCCGGGCTGATACAGCCCACGCATTGCCGGGCATCGCCACAGCTCCTATACTGTATATATAAACAGTTACGAGGTGGCGATGTCCGTTCATCCCCGCACACAGCTTGAACAGGATCCCCGCCTGTGGCGGGCAAGCCAGCAGAAGACCGGCCACTCCCAGGGGGTTGCCAGCGGTTTTGAAGCCCTCGACCAGCTGCTGGCCACCAGCGGCTGGCCACAGGGAGCTCTGATTGAATGCCACAGCGCCCTCAACGGCATTGGCGAACTGCAGCTGTTTGCCCATGCCATGCGCCAGTGCGTGCGCAATGAAACAGCCCTGTTCTGGGTGGATCCTCCCCATGCGCCCTACCCGCCGGCCCTGGAAGGCATGGGGCTGCCTCCGGAGCACTGCTTTCTGGTGCGCACCGGCAGCCGCTCGGACCACCTCTGGGCCCTGGAGCAGCTCCTGGGCAACAATGCGGTGGGTATGGTGATGGGGTGGAGCCGGCGGCGTGATCCCGCCGCACTCCGGCGACTTCAGCTGGCTCTGGAAGAACGCCGCACCCTGGGCGTCCTGATCACCCCGGAAACAGGCACCAGCCAGGCCTCCCCCGCCCCCATGCGCCTGAGCCTTGAAGCGGTGCCCGGGGCAAACCAGCTGCGGGTGACACTGCTGCGCCAGCGCGGCGGTCAGGCGGGAAGCCGGACCCTGACACTGCCTCCCGTCATCCCCCGTCAGACGGTGTGATCCAGTGCTGTGGCTGTATCTCCATCTGCCCTCGCTGTTGCTGGATCACCACCGAAGCGACGATGTGCCGGTGGCACTGAGCACAGGCACACCCCCGGTGATCCAGCAGCCGGACGAACAGGCCCGACAGGCGGGTATCCAGGCAGGCCAGTCCATGGCCACAGCCCGTGCTCTGTGCCCGCAACTCGCTCTGATCCCCTTCAGCGACGCCCGCCAGGCGGAACTGCTGGAGCAGCTGGCAACGGCACTCTACCAGCTGGCCTCCCCCTTGGCCCTGTGGCCACCGGATGGCCTTCTGATCCACGCCGACCGGCTGCGCCACCTCTACCCGCAACCACAGGATCTGGCGACAGTCCTTGCACAGCACCTGTCACAGCATGGACTGAACGGCCACATGGCCACCGGCACCAGTCCGCGCATGGCCCGGCTTCTGGCTCGCCACGGCAGCGCTGTATGCACGGACGATCCGGAAACCATGCACCATGCCCTGCGCCGCCTGCCGGTCACGGCCACGGACTGGCCGGCCAGGGTCCGCCAGAGGCTGACCCGAATGGGCCTGCAGCACCTGGAGGATCTGCTCGCGTGCTGCCCCGCGGAGCTGACCACCCGCCTGGGACCGGAACTGTACGAGGACCTGCAGCGGATACTCGGGCGATCCGGCGATCCCGTTCAGGAGTTCCATCCCCCGGCAACATTCCATCAGAGCCTGGCGCTGACCCGGGAAACCCGGAATACCGACCATCTGAAGGCCCCACTGTCGCATCTTCTGGAAGCCCTCGAGGCCTTTCTGCGCCAGCGCCAGTGCCGCTGTGACCGGCTCAGCCTCACCCTTCACCACCCCGACCGGGCACCCACCTCCCTGGAGCTGGAAACCAGCCGGGGAGAGATCAGGGCAGAGGCCTTCCTGGAGCTGGCCCTGCTGCGACTGGCCGCGACCCGCCTGCCCGACGACGTCAATGCCCTGTCGCTGGCGACAGAACGCACTGTTGCCCTGGATGCCACCGAAAGCCGTGACCTGTTCGACAGCGGTGGAGGCCATCAGAGCGCCCGTGAAACCCTGCTCTACCGGCTGCGGGCCCGGCTGGGGCGGGACAGCATCCAGTCCCCTGGCCGGAACCCGGACCCGCGCCCGGAACGCTGCGCCCACTGGCAGCCCGCCCGGGAACGGGGCACCAGCACACCCCCGCGTTCAGGCCCAGCACGCCCCTTCTGGCTCCAGCAGCCACCAAAACCCCTGCAGCACCCCCCGGTCCGCTGGCTCAACGGCCCCGAGCGCATCCAGGGCGGCTGGTGGGACGGCGACTATGTACGCCGCGACTACTACATCGCCCTGCTGGACAACGGTCAGCGCGCCTGGCTGTTCCGCAACCAGCAGGATCAGTGGTTCATTCACGGCTGGTTCGGATGACGGTTGATTACGCTGAACTCCACTGCCTCAGCAATTTCAGCTTCCTGCGCGGCGCCTCCCATCCGGAGGAACTGGTCGAGGAAGCCGACCGGCTGGGCTATCAGGCCCTGGCGCTGACCGATGAATGCTCACTGGCCGGCGTTGTCCGGGCCCATGCCAGGGCCCGTTCACTGGCGCTGACCCTGTTGGTCGGCAGCGAGATACAGCTGCAGGACCTGCCCGGCACCCTGGTGCTGATCGCCCCGGACCGCCAGGGCTACGCCGCGCTCAGCCAGCTCATCACCCGCGGGCGCCGGCGCAGCAACAAGGGCCATTACCGGCTCTGGTCCGATGACCTGGAACTCTGCCGGAACCAGTGCCTGGCCCTGTGGCGCCCCGGCTTCAACCAGGCGGACGACGAGCACGGCCGCCAGCTCATGGCGCTGTTTCCCGGCCTGCGGCTGATGGCCGAACGCCCCCTGGCCCAGAACGACCGCCAGCGCCTGCACTGGCTGGAACAGCTCTCGGTGAGACTGGGGTGTGCGGTGGTGGCCACGGGTAATGTCCTGATGCACCGGCGCCGGCGCAAACCCCTGCAGGACCTGGTCACCGCCATCCGCCTGGGCCGCCCCCTGCCGGAGGCCGCCGACCACCTGCAGGGCAATGCCGAAGCCTACCTGCGCCCACGCGAGCGACTCGCGCGCCTGTTCCCCCCTGCCTGGATCCGTGAAACCCTGAACCTGGTCCGGGAGTGTCGTTTCGGTCTGGACGAACTGCGCTACGAATACCCCGGCGAGCTGGTGCCCGAGGGCCATACACCCACCACCTGGCTGCGGGAACTGGTTGAACAGGGCCGTCACTGGCGCTTCCCGGACGGCGTTCCGGATACCATTGAGCGCCAGCTCAGCCATGAGCTTGAGCTGATCGAGTCACTGGCCTACGAGCCCTTCTTCCTGACCATCCATGACATCGTCCGGTTCGCCCGCGAGCGCGGCATTCTCTGCCAGGGACGGGGCTCGGCCGCGAACTCCGTGGTCTGCTACTGTCTGGGCATCACCGAGGTGGACCCCCGGCAGATCAACCTGCTGCTGGAACGCTTCATCTCGAAAGAGCGCGACGAGCCCCCGGACATTGACGTGGACTTCGAGCATGAGCGCCGCGAGGAGGTCATCCAGTACATCTACCGCAAGTACGGGCGCGAACGCGCCGCCCTGGCCGCTACCGTCATCTGCTACCGCCCGCGCAGCGCCCTGCGCGATGCCGGTAAGGCCCTGGGACTGGATCCGGTGCACATCGAACAGCTGGTCCAGGGTATCGACTGGCGCGACGGCGAGGATGACTGGGAGCAGCAGCTGCGCCGCAAGGGCCTGCTGGACGATCAGGGCCCTGCCCGTCACCTGCTGCCACTGGCGCGCGAACTCATCGGCTTCCCGCGCCACCTCTCCCAGCATGTAGGGGGATTCGTCATCGCCTCGGAACGGGTCGCCGATCTGGTCCCGGTGGAGAACGCCGCCATGGCCGGGCGCACCGTCATCCAGTGGGACAAGGACGACCTGGAAGCCCTGGGCCTGCTCAAGGTGGATGTGCTGTCCCTGGGTATGCTCACGGTTATCCGCAAGGCCCTGGCGATGGTGGGCGAGCGTGGCGGCCCGGCCAGCCTGGCCGACGTCCCGCCGGAATGCCCGGCGGTCTACCGCATGCTCCAGAGAGGGCACAGCATGGGTGTATTCCAGGTGGAATCCCGGGCCCAGATGAGCATGCTGCCGCGCCTGAAGCCCCGCGAGTATTACGACCTGGTGGTACAGGTCGCCATCGTCCGCCCCGGCCCCATACAGGGGAACATGGTGCACCCCTACCTGCAGCGCCGGAATGCGCCGGACAACGTGCCCTACGCGGACGACCGCATCCGCGAGGTGCTCAAGCCCACTCTGGGGGTGCCCATCTTCCAGGAACAGGTCATCCGGCTCGCCATGGTGGCAGCCGGCTTCAGCGCCGGTGAGGCTGACCAGCTGCGCCGGGCCATGGCCGCCTGGAAGCGTCACGGCGACCTCTCCCGGTTCCGGGAAAAGCTCATCGATGGTATGAACAGTAACGATTACAGCACTGAATTCGCGGAAAATCTCTACCGTCAGATGAAGGGCTTTGGCGGTTATGGCTTTCCGGAATCCCACGCCGCCAGCTTCGCCCTGCTGGTCTACGTCAGCGCCTGGCTCAAGTGCCATCACCCGGCGGCCTTTCTGTGCGCCCTGCTCAACAGCCAGCCCATGGGGTTCTACTCGCCATCGCAGCTGGTCCAGAACGCCCGGCGGGAAGGCGTCGAGGTGCGGCCCGTGGACATCAACCAGAGCCATGAGGCACACCGCCTGGAGGACGACGGCGACACCCCCGCCGTGCGTCTGGGCCTGAGGCTGATCGACAGCCTCGGCCGGGACGCCGCCCTGCGCGTGGTTGAATGCCGCCCCTGTGGCGGTTACACCAGCCTGCAGGAGCTGCGGCGGCGTACGGGGCTCGCCAGCCCCGATCTGGAAGCCCTGGCCGCCAGCGGTGCCCTGCAGCCACTGAGCGGCAACCGCCACCAGGCCCGCTGGGACCTGCTGGAACCGGATCATCCCCTGCCACTGGCGGGGGATGGAGGGCAACCGCCGCGGGATTCCCGCTCCCGCATGCCGGCCCCCGACGAGGCCCAGCGGACGCTCGAGGACTGCACCAGTCTCGGGCTCACACTGGAACGCCATCCACTGGCCCAGCTGCGGGACCGGGGCCGACTCCGTCACTGCCTTCGGGCCGTGGATCTGGAGAACGCCGAAAGCAGCCGGCCCGTGGCTGTATCAGGACTTGTCACCGGCCGACAGCGCCCCGGTTCCGCCGCCGGCGTTACTTTCGTGACCCTTGAGGACGAGACCGGCAACATCAATGTGATCGTCTGGCGGGACACCGCCCGCTGTCAGCGCCGCCCCCTGCTCAACGCCCGGCTGTTGCAGGTCCGTGGCACCCTGGAGCGTCAGGAAGGGGTTATCCACGTGATTGCCGGGCGCCTGGATGACCTCAGCCATCTCATTGACAGGCTCAACGTCAGAAGCCGAGACTTCCAGTAATTCCCGACTTCCGCGAGGCGCCCATGGCCACCGACGCCAACGGCTACAATCCCGAACAGGACCTGACCATGATCCTGGCGCATTACCAGCCCACGTCCGTCGTACACAGCGCCGGTCTGGCCGAACAGTGCCTGCAGGAATGGCCGGAGCGACCGGCAGAGGCCGAGTGCCTGCGTCTTCCCTTCGAAGACCCCAACAGTGCCTTTCCGCTGCCAAGGCTGTTCGACCTGGCCCTGGTCACCGACACACTGGAGGAACTACCCCAGCAGCAGGGCCAGAAGCTGCTCGGCCAGCTCCGGAACATGGGCGCTACCCGGATCGCCGTCTATGTCCGCGACGGCAGCCCCTGGCGATTCCAGGATTTCATCGGCATGGGGTTCACCCGCCTCTACCACTACACCGATCCCGTGAATGCCACACTGTTCGCCTATGACCTGGATACCTACAATTACGTGCGCGAATGGAATAATCCGGAGAACTGGGCCAATCCCGAGATGTGGGACAAGGCCCGCTGGTAGGAGGACAACGCTATGGCAGAGACCTGTATCCTGGCCCGGGTGGAGGGTCGCGTTCAGGGCGTAAGCTTCCGTGACAACACCCGCGCCCAGGCGCAGCGGCTGGGCGTCACCGGCTACGCCCGCAACCAGCCTGACGGCAGTGTGGAAGTACTTGCCTGCGGCGGCGAGAACGCCGTCAACCAGCTCGTGGACTGGCTCCACCAGGGCCCACCCGCCGCCTCCGTAAGCCGTGTTGAAACCCACCCCAGTGACGCCCAGCCCCCGGGCACTTTCACCATCGGCTGATCCCCTTTGACAGGGCCACGCAGACTGTATACATTAACAGTACCTGTACGGAACAACAGTGGCCCTGACTATGAACCTGACGCCAAGACAGCAACAGATTCTCGACCTGATCCGCGAGCACGTGCATTCCACGGGCTACCCGCCCACTCGGGCTGAAATCGCCAGCACCCTGGGTTTCAAGTCCGCCAACGCGGCGGAGGAACACCTCCGGGCCCTGGCCCGCAAGGGCGCCATTGAGATGGTCAAGGGCGCCAGCCGCGGCATCCGGCTCCCGGAAGTCGAGGAAAGCCCCGGCATTCCCATCGTCGGTCAGGTTGCCGCCGGCAACCCCATCCTCGCCGAGGAGAACATCGAGGATCACTGCACTCTGGAGCCCGGATTCTTCACCCCGGCAGCAGACTATTTCCTGCGGGTGCGCGGGACCAGCATGGAGAATGTGGGCATCCTCGATGGCGACCTGCTGGCCGTTCACCGCACCACGGACGTCCACAATGGCCAGATCGTTGTGGCACGGCTGGAGGATGAGGTCACCGTCAAGCGCTTCCGCCGGGAGGGCAGTACCGTCTGGCTCATTGCCGAGAATGATGAGTTCGACCCCATCCAGGTGGATCTAACTGACACACCGCTGGATATCGAAGGGCTGGGCGTGGGCGTCATCCGCCGCGGTGATCTGCACTGACCCACCCCACAGAAGCTGACAGGAGCCCCATCATGGAACAACTGGATCTCACCCCACAGGAACAGAGGACTACCCCTGCCACCGAGACCGTCTCGGGGACCGGCGAAGGCGGCGGGAGTCCTGCCCCGGAGGCCAACGTGACGGAGATCATCCTGCCGGAGGAGCAGATCGAGAATTTCCAGCTGCTTCTGCCGATGCTGACCCAGCTCAACCAGGAGGAACGCTGGCTGGCCTGGATCGATCCACCGGCAGGACTGGTCGGCAAGTGGCAGCAGCATCACGGCATCATCCAGCACCAGCTGCTGATCCTGCGCTCCTCGGCCCAGCACAGCGCCGAGACGCTGGCGGAAAAAGCGCTGTCAGCGGGAACCTGCCATGCCGTGGTGCTGTGGACCTCGGGGCTGAGCCGCCACAGCTATGGCCGCCTGGAGAACGCCTCCGTACGCGGTCACAGCCATGGAGTCATACTGCGGCAGAGACAGACGCGTTCTCAGTGAACGGTCTGGTTGTAGGCGGGGGGCATGGTGTCTTCTTCTTCCATCTCCATGTCACCGATGTCATCGGTGGTGGACCCCGCTGCCTCCAGGCCGGCGGTGATCATAGCCTTGGCCACGTTCAGGTCATTGTCCTGGAGCATCTCCTTGGCTTCGTCTGAGAAACGGATCCGCACTAGGGGGGTACTTTCATCATCCGCCCGGCGCAGCGCGTACTCACCGGTGGGCAGCTGAATGATTTCCAGAAAGGATGTGGGCATAGACAACGCCTTTTACCATTGGTCATGACGTTCCACGAACGTCTCAAAATAATCCCTGAAGTCACTGATCAGTGATCGAAGGGCGTCGGGAGAGCAGTCCGGCCCTGCCGCTGCAACAGCGATCAGTGCTTCGTCACGCGGTCGCGATGCACGCCTGCCGGGCTCCTGCTGACGCGTCAGCAGTACTTCCAGCCTCGACCACCAGCTGTTACCGTCCGCGGCAGCAGCTGACAGCACCTGAACCTCACCGGGTTGGTCGCCAACCCTAGCGCGCAGGGTCGCCAGGGAATCGACATCACCCGCCTCATCACTGGCGCTTTCAGCCACCAGCTTCAGAAGGATGCCCCTGGCCTCGGCAAGCAGAGCCACAGCGCCCTGAAGCAGTGCCTCGCCCGTTACCACTGTTTTCGGAGAACCGGAGTCCTCCGAGAGACGCACCAGCTGGCCCGCCAGGGTCAGTTTTTCCCGAATCAGTGAACACCTGTCGGCATCCGCCATCTGCGGTTCTCCCGCGCAATCACGTATGGCCATACTATCACGAACAGGCCCTGCTGACTTCCCCGCCCCCATCCACGTGAAAAATCCGTTGCGCCTGCTACCTTTCTGGGATATGTCACTGGTTCAGGCTTGATACCTCTCCAACACAACTTTCCGGAGCATCGATGTCCACAGGCGTGATCATCTGCGACGACTCCTCCATGGCACGCAAACAGATGGCCCGGGCCCTGCCCGCGGACTGGGACACCACGCTGACCTTTGTCGAGGACGGCGATGCCTGCCTTGAGGCCATCCGTGACGGCAGGGGGTCCGTCGTCTTCCTGGACCTCAACATGCCCGGCTCCGATGGATACACGGTGCTCGAGCAGGTGCACCGGGAAGAATTGCCCGCACTTGTTCTTGTTGTTTCCGGGGACATCCAGCCCGAGGCTTACCGGCGGGTCCTCCGGCTGGGCGCTCTCAACTTCATCCGCAAACCCATTGATCCGCAGGTTCTGGCGCAGACCCTGAAGGCGTATGGACTTTACAGTCCCTCGGAGCATCAGCCGGAAGTGGAGCCAGCGCCGGCTGCGGCTGGCTCCGATCAGGAAGTGCCCTGGCAGGACGCGCTTCAGGAGATCGCCAATATCGCCATGGGCCAGGCCGGTGACCTTCTGGCACGGCTGCTGAATGTCTTCATCAGACTTCCCGTGCCACGCGTCAACACGCTGGCGGTATCGGAGCTGCGGATGGCGCTGAACATCACGGACTCCACTTCCAGCTGGTCGGGCGTGTGCCAGGGGTTCAACGGGGCGGGTATCGCCGGTGAGGCCCTGCTGCTTTTCAATAATGCCCGCGTGGAGACACTGTCCCAACTGCTGGGTGAGCCGGAGGAGGCCAGCACCCGCAACAACACCGAACCTCTAATGGATCTGTCCAGCATCATGGTGGGCGCGTTCCTGCGCGGCTTCGGGCAGCAGATGGACAGGCAGTTCGGACTGAGCCACCCGGTTGTTCTGGGCACGCACCTCGACATCAGCGACCTTCTGGACGGAAGCCAGTATACCTGGCAGCAGATCCTGGCCATTGAGCTCACCTACACCATTGAGTCCCATGATATCGAGTGCGACCTGCTCCTGCTGTTCAGTGAGGAGTCCATCCCCCCATTGCGCGAAGCCCTGAGCTGGCTTTCCGACGCCACACCAGGAGTTTCAGCATGACGGAATCACGGAATGAACTGCATGAGTTCCACTGGATCATGGACATGCTCCAGACCATCGAGGTCGGTCTGGTTGTTCTGGACAGCGGGTTTGGCATTCAGCTCTGGAACGGCTTCATGGAAAACCACAGCGGGCTCAGTGCCACCCGCCTCCAGGGTCGCTCCCTGTTCGAGGTTTTCCCGGATATTCCCGAAGGCTGGCTCCGGCGCAAGGTGGAAACGGCACTGACCCTGAACATGCGCACCTTCTCGACCTGGGAGCAGCGTCCCCATCCCTTCCCGTTCCGCAACGCGCGACCGATTACGGGCACCGAGCCCTATATGTACCAGAACATCACCTTCAGCCCCCTCACCAGTGCGTCAGGGGCGGTGGACCATGTCTGCCTGGTGGTTTACGACGTGACGGACAGTGCTACGGCACGCCTCCGGATGGAACGCGCCAACGCCCGCCTGCAGCAGCAGAGCCAGAGCGACGGCCTGACCGGGCTGCTCAACCGCGGTGCCTGGGAGTCACTGCTGGCCAGCGAATTTGAACGATTCCGCCGCTACGGAAGCATCGGAACGCTGCTGATGCTCGACATTGATCATTTCAAGCCCATTAACGATACTTGGGGACACCAGGTCGGTGACGATGTGATCCGTGCCGTTTCGGCCATGATATCGGAGCGCCTAAGACAGACGGACATCGCGGGTCGCTACGGAGGCGAGGAATTCGTCGTGATACTGCCGGAAACGGATATCGGGGGCGGGGAGATACTGGGCGAACGGCTGCGCCAGTCGATCAGCACCATGGAGGTGACAACCGAGGCCGGCATTGTTCAATGCACGATCAGCCTCGGCGTCGCCCAGGTGAGCAGCACCATGGCCGATCACCACCAGTGGCTGTCACAGGTCGATAAAGCACTCTATGCGGCCAAGGACAATGGCCGCAATCAGATCGCTCTTGCACAGAACCCGCACCCGGTCAGCCACTGACGCCCACGTGCACGGTGCTCTGCGCCAGGTCCAGC
This sequence comes from Halovibrio salipaludis, assembly GCF_002286965.1. Classification (GTDB taxonomy): domain Bacteria; phylum Pseudomonadota; class Gammaproteobacteria; order Pseudomonadales; family Oleiphilaceae; genus Halospina; species Halospina salipaludis. The sequence continues at coordinate 583,527 of NZ_NSKD01000002.1, forward strand.
AGTTCCCGCAGGGCCACTGAGAACATGGCGTATTCCGGCGTGCTCTGGCTGCGCAGCTCACCCATGATGCCGTGCCAGCGCTCGATCAGACCGGCATGCTCACTGGCCCAGGCCTGGAGTGTGGTCTGAAGATCCGTATCCGCTGTGCGTGACCGCAGTATCCCCGTGGTCAGCGCCCGCTGCTGCCAGTTCAGGTCCTCGCGGAAACTTTCCCGGGCCAGTGCCTCCCAGTGGCTGCGTGGCACCAGCGCGGATATGGCATTGGCAAACCAGTCCAGTTCCAGTTCGTCGCCCACGGCGAAATAGAGATGCGCCACCTCCTTGAGGTCCAGACCGGTTTCCTCGCGGGCATCGATGATCCCAAGCCCGGAGAGCAGGTGGCCGGAGCCGGCGACAACCCCGGCCAGTGGCTCGGGAACGCCCTCGCCTGTGAGCCGGTCGCGCTCCTGCTGCCAGACATCCAGCGCCCGTTCACCAATGTAGGACTTCAGGTCAGCGGCCATGGCATCCAGGCGGGTCTGGAAGCGCTCGACCTGGGTCGGCATGTCGATTTCACTCCGCCGGTTGCGCAGCAGCCAGCGCGCGCCCCGCCGCACGAGCCGCATCAGCTCGCTCTGGAGCTCAATCTGGAGGCCGCTCGGAATACGGTAGTCCAGCGCTTCCACCTGCTGCCACCAGTAATCCAGGCGATAGATCCTCTTGGAGATCAGATAGGCCCTGGCAATGGACGGCAGCGCCGCGCCGGTGGACTGCTGGAGCCGTTCCACAAAGGTCATGCCCATGTGATTGACCAGGTCATTGGCCACCCGCGTGGCAATGATCTCGCGCCGCAGCTGATGCTGCTCAAGCGCCTGGTCGAAACGCTCCACCAGCTGTGAAGGGAACATCTCCCGGATCATGGGCTTGATCCCGGGATCCTCCGGAAGATCGCTGGCGACCAGCACCTGCTTGAGGTCCGCCTTGACCACCGCGATCAGCACCGACAGCTCCGGGCGGGTCAGCCCCTGGCCGTTAAGCTGGCGCTCACTCAGCGCCTCTTCGTCGGGCAGATTCTCGAGCCCACGATCGAGCAGGCCCCGGTTCTCGTAACGGACCATCAGGCGCCGGTACTCCTCAAGCCTTTCGGCCCCCTCCGAGTTAGCGATGGAAATCGCCTGGGTCTGGCGGTAGTTGTTCTCCAGCACCAGGCGGGAGACATCCTCGGTCATGCTGGTGAGGAACTCATTGCGCTGCTTGAAGGTCAGGTCTCCCTGGGCCACCAGCCGGTTGAGCAGGATCTTCATATTGACCTCCCGGTCGGAGCAGTCCACCCCACCGGAGTTGTCAATGAAATCAGTGTTGCAGCGACCGCCATGGCGCGCGAACTCCACGCGCCCGGCCTGGGACATGCCCAGATTGCCGCCCTCGCCCACAACACGCGAGCCCAGTTCGGCCCCGTCCACACGCAGTCCGTCGTTGGCCTTGTCGCCCACATCACCATGGGATTCCTGGCGGCTCTTGACGAAGGTGCCGATACCACCAAGCCAGAGCAGGTCATGCCGCATCTGCAACAGGTGGGAAATCAGCATGTTCGGCGGCATGTGATCGGAACGGGTGCCGAGCATCTCCTTGACCGGCTGGCTCAGCGGAATCGACTTGGAGGCCCGGCTGAACACGCCACCGCCTTCGGAAATCACCCCGGTATCGTACTCCTCCCACGAGGAGCCCGGCAGTGCGAACAGGCGCTCACGCTCACGGAAGCTCGCCTCGGTGTCCGGATCCGGGTCCAGGAAGATGTGCTGGTGATTGAAGGCCGCCACCAGACGGATCTTTCTGGACAGCAGCATGCCGTTACCGAACACGTCGCCGGCCATGTCACCGATCCCGACGACGCTGAACTCATCGGTATCGGTGTTCACGCCCAGTTCGCGGAAGTGGCGTTCCACGGACACCCAGGCCCCTTTGGCGGTAATCCCCATCTTCTTGTGGTCATACCCATAGCTGCCCCCGGAAGCGAAGCCGTCCTCCATCCAGAAGCCGTATTCGTTGGAGATCTCGTTGGCCAGATCCGAGAAGGTCGCCGTTCCCTTGTCCGGCGCCACCACCAGGTAGTAGTCGTCCTCATCGTGACGGATGACACCTTTGGGCGGGATCACTTCGCCATCAACAAAGTTGTCCGTCACATCCAGAAGCCCCCGGATGAAGCAGCTGTAGGCGGCACGCCCGGCGGCCTGCACCTCCTGGCGGTCAGCGTCCCGGTGAATCTGTTTGGCGACGAAACCGCCCTTGGCCCCCACGGGCACAATCACCGCGTTCTTGACCTGCTGGGCCTTCACCAGCCCCAGGATCTCGGTGCGGTAATCCTCGAACCGGTCCGACCACCGCAGCCCCCCGCGTGCCACCTTGCCACCGCGCAGGTGAACGCCTTCCACCTGGGGCGAGTACACAAAAATCTCATAGACCGGCCGCGGGCGCGGCAGGTCGGCAAGCTGGGAAGGATCAAATTTCAGGCTGATGCAGTTGCCGTCCCCGTTGCTCCCCTCCTGGTAGAAATTGGTCCGGGTTGTGGCCTGCATCAGCTCAAGGAACAGTCGCAGAACCCGATCCTCGCTCAGGTTCGGCACCTCATCCAGGCCACTGCCGAACTCAATGGCGATCTTTTTCTGGGCCGCCTCGCACTGGCGTTCGCTCTGGTAACGCTCCGGGTTGAAGCGCACATCGAAGAACTGCAGAAGCAGTGATACCAGCTTGTCATGTCGTGCCAGGGTTCCGGCGATGAAGGTCTGGCTGTTGCTGATGCGGATCTGCTGCATGTAGCGCGCATAGGCCCGCAGCAGCGAGATGGAACGCCAGTCCAGGTAGCCGGCCAGCAGCAGCTGGTTGAAGTGGTCGTTCTCCCCCTCGCCATGCCAGACGCGGGTGAACAGCGATTCAAAGATGGGCCTGATGCGTTCGATGTCGATGGGCTCGCCGGAGCGTGAGCGCAGCGCGAAATCATGGATCCAGTGGGTATTGCCGCTGCGGTCCGTGATCTCGAACGGATGCTCGCCGATCACCCGGAAACCGATGTTCTCGAACACCGGAATCACGTCGGACAGCGGCAGCTGCTGATGCGGATGGAACAGCTTGAAGTGCAGCGTGTTGGCGCTCTCCTCCGGATCCCGGTAGAAGCTCATGGCCATCCGGCCGGTTTCATGGATCCGGTCCAGGTATTCCACGTCAATCGCGGCACGCCGTGCCGAGAACATGTCCCGGTAGCCCGCCGGGAAGGCATTCTCATAGCAGGCGGAGAGCCGGGTCCCGATCTCTTCACCGTGGTGCTCGACCAGAGCCTCCTGCAGGGTGTCCTGCCAGGAGCGCGCCAGTTCCACCAGTTTCTGCTGCAGTTCCTCCACCGGCAGAACCCGGTTCTCCTGGGGCTGAACCCGTACCGTGAACTGGGTGCGCGCCAGCACGGATTCCGAGAAATAGGTGGTGAAATCAATGCCCTCGGCATCCAGCGCCCGCACGATGGCATTCTGCATGCTCACCCGCAGCTGGGTTGAATACAGTTCGCGCGGCACGAATGCCAGACAGGTCACGAACTGGCCATAGACGTCCTCGCGCATGAACAACCGGATCTTGCGCCGTTCCTGGATATAGAGGATGGCCTTGGCCACATCCACCAATTCATCCCCCCCGATCTGGAACAGCTGGTCCCGGGGATAGACCGTCAGGATCTGATCCAGTTCCTTGCCCGCGTAGTCCTCACGCGGGAACCCTGACTGGCTGAGCACGTATTCGATCTTGCGCCGCAGCAGCGGAATCTCATCCGGGCGCTCGTGGTAAACCCGCGAGGTATAGAGACCGAGGAAGCGCCGCTCCCCCACGACACGCCCTTTCTCATCCAGTTTCTTGATGGCGATGTAGTCCGGATACGCCGGCCTGTGGATACGTGAGCGCTGGGCGGACTTGCCGAAAATGAACAGACTGCTGCTGTCGGTCATGGCCTCGCGCGTCTGGCGCGGCATGTCCTTCATGCGGATGCTGCTGGGCCGTTCGTTGTAGGTCCGCAGAATCCCCAGCTCGGAATCCGGCACCTGCCGGATCTCCGTGCGCCGGTTCTCACGCACGAAGTCGTACTCGTCATAGCCCAGGAAGGTGAAACGGTCATCCACCAGCCATTCCAGAAAGGCCCTGGCCTCGCTGACCTCCTCCGACGACAGCGTTTTCGGCGGGTCCGCCAGCTCATCCAGTATCGCCGTTGCCTTGTCGCGCATATGGGGGAAGTCCGACACCGCAATCCGGACCTCTCCCAGTACCTGCTCCACGTCGGCACGCAGGGCACTCAGGGCGGCGCTGTCCGAGTGGCGATCCACTTCCATCACGATCAGGGCTTCCTCGCCCGGCTCGAGCGGCTTCTTCACGGCCTCGTTGAGCCGCACCAGATCGCCTTTCCCATCACGTTCGGGATTGAGGATGGTGTAATGGATGGTATGGATATTCAATTCCCGGGCATTGACCTCCATGCGCATGGAGTCGATCAGGAAGGGGATGTTCGGATGCAGCACGAACATCACCGTATGGCTGGACTCCCAGCCATCCTTCTCGAGATCCGGATTGAAGACCCAGACCCGCGACTCCTGGCCGGGACCCTGCTGGACGAACTCCCAGGCTGAGAGCACAGCTCCGTAGGCATCCAGGAAGCGCTGCTGGACGAGCTCAGCGAAGGGCATGTGTTCAAAATAGCGCTGGGCGAAGTCGCTGATACGATCCGCCTGGTCTGCTGGAAGACGCTCTCTCAGCGCCCCGTCGAGCTTCTGCTGGAACTCCGCCATGGTGGAGAAGGTTTCCTCATTCATGATGGCATCCTGTGGCCGTCGGTCTGCGTTCCCTCAGCATAGACAAAACCACGCCCTATGGCCCATGGATTTGCGGTAACTCCTTATGGATGGCCGCATTCAATTACGATTTGGAAATAACCCGCCTGATACGGAACTGTGTCCCGTTCCGTGGCTTGAGCCGCGCCGCCGGGTGCGCGAGGATGTCACACGGATTGCCCACCCGGACCAGGAGCAACTGCGCTGTCATGCGGATCTGTCGGATTACCCTGTGCACCCTTGCCCTGCTGGCGATGCTGGGCGGCTGGAGCAGTACCGCGCTGGCGGACCTTACCGCCTCGGCCAATCCCAAACGCCTCTATGCCAATGAACTGATCACCCTCACCCTCGACACCGAAACCGAACTCGACTTCAGTCTGGGCTCGCTGCTCAATCCCACGGAGATGGACATCCCCCATCCTGATACAGACCCGCTGGAGGATGACTTCCGGATTCTGGACCGCCACCAGCGCATGGCCATCCAGTCCAAGAACGGCGTCAACCGGGGCCAGGTCACCTGGACCTTTCTCCTGGCTCCCCGAAGAGCCGGCGAACTGACCATTCCCGCGCTGCGGTTCCAGGACATGCAGAGCAGCGCCATCGATGTCACCGTCATGCCCGGCGTAGCGCCCGCGGAACGCGCCGAACCGGAAGCCCGGCTGGACGTCAGCCTTAGTGAGGATGAAGTCTATGTACAGCAACAGATCATCCTGACCCAGCGCGTCTACTATGAGCCGCCCCTGGCGCAGGCGAACCTGTCCTCGCCCACGATTCCCGATGCCATGGTCAAGCCCCTGGGTGAGCAGCGCGAATACCGGGCCGAAAGGGACGGCCGTGAATGGCAGGTGGCGGAACGGCGCTTTGTGATCGTTCCCCAGTCCGCAGGCACCCTGATCCTTCCCGAACAGCGCTTTGAGGCACGCAAACAGACCGAAGGCGGCGACCTGGTGCCCGTGATCGCCACCGCGCCCTCCCAGCGCATCAAGGTGAATCCACCACCGGAATCCTTCAGCGGCGACATCTGGCTGCCCGCGCGCAACCTGGAGCTCACCGAGGAGTGGTCAGACTCCCCGGATTCGGTGCGCGCCGGCGACAGCATACGCCGTGACATCCAGATCCGGGCCGTGGGCGTGGCTCCCGAGTCCCTGCCCCGGCTCACCATCGGTTACCCGGACAGCCTGAGGGAGTACCCCAGCCCCTGGAAATCGGAATCACGGCTCACCGGAGACAGCATCGAGGGACGGCTGCGCAAGCGCTCCAGCCTGGTTCCCATTGAGCCGGGTCGGATCACCCTGCCGGAAGTCCGCATTCCCTGGTGGGACGTGGAGGCGAATGAGCAGCGCGAGGCTGTGCTGCAGGCCCATGAAATGAAGGTTGAGCCCGCTGCCGGCGCCGAAGGCAACGAAAGTGCCGAGAAGGACGTCAGGGAGGCGCTCTCCAGGATCAACCTCTCCCGCCCCGGCAGTACCACCCTGCCGCCGCTGTGGTTCTGGCTGGCGGTGGTGCTCGCCTCCGGGTGGCTGATCACGGGCATCGCCTGGTGGCGCAACCGCCACACCAGGAGCGAAACGCTGGCACTGAGCACCGAGGAAAGAGCCAACCGGGAGCGTTTCCACGCCCTGTGCGAGCACGCCCGCAGGGGTGAAGCGGATACCCTGACACTGCTGCCCCACTGGGCGGCAGTGCATTTCAACCGCCCCTCTCTGCGAACCGTGGGCGATGTCACCGCCTACCTGAATGACCCTCAGCTCACCCGGGAGCTCCAGGCACTGGAGCGCCACCTGTTTGCCAATCCGGATGAACGCGAGGTGTGGGAAGGGGATGAACTGGTGGGCGTACTGAGGCGGCTCGCCGGCCGCCCCCGCAACGGATCCTAGCTGCCGGATTCGCCGCTCTGGCCGCCGCCCTCCTCAAGGAGGTCGTCGGGCACCGGCTCTCCGAGCTCGGAGTAGGCTGCCGCCACCCCCCGCCGGATGCTTTCGGCCTGCGGGTGATCCGGGGCGATTTCCAGAATGCGTTCCCAGTAATCCAGCGCCTCGCGGTAGTCCCCATTGCGGAACGCCTCAACGCCGAGAAGGCCCAGGCTGTTGACCTCATCCGGGTTACCCTCGCGGGCGCGGCTGATGGCGTTATCCACTTCAGCGGTCACCTCCCCGCGGTTGGCCATGAACAGGGCCTGGGCACGCAGCCCCAGGGCCGACGCCGGGTTCCCATCACCGGCACGCTCAATGGCGCGGGCCAGTTCGCCATAGGCTTCCGCAGCCTCCCGGAAGCGCTCGAGCTGCATGTAGCTGCGCCCCAGCATGGCCCACCCCTGGGGATTATCCGGGTCCGCTTCCAGTCGGGTCTGAAGGCGCTGGACCATGGCATCCACATCGGACGCATCCATACCGTCCTGCATCATCTGCTGACGCTCACGGAACTGCGCCACCTCATCGCTGGCGCCCAGCGAATCATAGAGCAGGAAAGCCCCCACCGGCAGCGCCAGAACCAGAGCCAGCGTTGTGACCACAATACCTGCGCGCCCTCCGGAGCTGGCCTCACCTGCTGTGTCTTCCGACTCAACATCGCGCAGGAGACGCATTTCCAGCTCATCCTTAAGGGACTCGAAACCTGACTCATCCAGGGCACCCTCATCCCGCTCACGTTCCAGCTCGGCAAGGCGGGCCCGGTAGGTGGCCAGGTTCTGCTCACGGTACTGCACCACGGGCCTGGAGCGGCGGGCGAACAGCATTGGATAGATGACAAAGACCAGCGCGAGGATGATCAGAAGTAGGACGGCAAGCCAGAAATTCAGGGGCATGAAAGCTCACTCGGGTTGGGATTCATTCATCGCGCAGCCACTGCTCCGCACGGCGACGCTCTTCCTCGGACAGCGGGGTTGAATCAAGTTCCCGGCGCGCGCGATTACGCGCCACCAGGGCAAGCACCACCCCGACGCCGATCACCAGCACCACAAAGGGCCCGATCCAGAGTGCCCAGGTGTGCGGGGCGAACACCGGCCGGTAGCTCACGAAACTGCCGAAACGATCCACCATGGCCTGGCGGATCTCCTCGTCCGTGGCGCCTTCACGCATCATCTTCCGGACGCGCTCGCGCATATCCGCAGAGATGGGAGCCCCGGATTCGGCGATGGATTCATTCTGGCACTTCGGACACCGCAGCTCCCGCGTGAGTTCACTGAAACGCTCACGCAGCTGCGGGTCCTCAAAGCGCTCCTGGGCCGTAGCCGGCATGGCAAACAGCGCCACCGCCAACAGCACCAGTACGGCCTCAGCCGTCTTTACGATAGCGTTCATAGAGCGGCTCAAAATCAGACTCCCAGACGTCTTGATCCACCACGCCCACATGGCGATGGCGGACGATGCCCTCGGCATCGATCAGGTAGGTCTCCGGCGCCCCGTAGACGCCCAGATCAAACCCCAGGCTGCCTTCCGGGTCATAGATCACCCGGGTGTAGGGGTCGCCACGTTCTTCCAGCCATTCCAGGGCGGCGCCACGCTCATCCTTGTAGTTGAGCCCGACGATGGGAACACCCTGCTCCGCGAGCCGGTTGAGGTGGGGATGCTCCACCCGGCAGGCGGCACACCAGGTGCCCCAGACATTCAGCAGCTGCACCTTGCCCTTCAGGATCTCCGGCCCGCCAGAGGCCTCCTTATCACCCAGCATCGGCAGATCGAAGGACGGCACCTCCCGGCCTACCAGCGCGGAATCCAGCTCACTGGGATCCTCACCGAGGCCCCAATAGAAAACCACGCCCAGTGTGACCGCGAGCACCAGCGGCAGGAAAAGCCAGATCCGGTTCATGACGCCGCTCCTTCAGCCACGGGCTGGCTGGCCCTGGGCTTTTCGGCCACGGTGACCGTCTGCCTCTGGCGCACGCGGTAACGCCGATCACTGACCGCAAAGGCACCACCGAGCGCCATGAAAATGGCGCCGCCCCAGATCCAGCGCACCATGGGCTTGTACTGGATGCGCACGCTCCAGGCCGTCTGCCCCTCAACATTCTCGCCCAGAGCCACGAACAGATCCTTCAGGACCCCGGCACTGATGCCGGCATTGGTCATGACACTGTCACGAACCGGATAGTGGCGCTTCTCCGGGTAGACGGTGGTCACCTTCTCACCCTCCCGGTAGATGTCGAAGGTTGCCCGCTGTGCCGTGAAGTTCGGCCCCTGGCGTTCCCCCAGGTCCGCAAAATGCCACTCATAGCCGGCTATCTCGAGCCGGTCCCCGGGAGCCATCCGCCGGTCCTGCTCCACCCCGTGGATGGAGACCATGGTGGCGCCCGCGATCGACATGGCCAGGCCCACGTGGCCCAGGACCATGCCGTTGTAGCTGCGCGAGAGCCGGCGCAGGCCATGCCAGCGGCCCTGGCGGCTGGCGGTCTTGTCCCAGACGTCCCTGAGCGTGGTGAAGGCAACCCAGGCCGCCACCATCAGGCCAATGACGCTGAGGGCACTGAGCTCCCCCACCATCAGCAGGGGCGTGACCACCGCAACGATGGCACTCAGCACGGCCGGCACCAGCAGCTTGCGCAGCACCGTGTCCACGGGCGTGCGTTTCCAGCGTGTCACCACCCCGAAGCCCAGAATGACCCCCGTCATCAGGGCAATGGGTACGAACGTGATGTTGAAGTAGGGTTCCCCCACGGACAGGGTCCCGCCTCCCATGTAATCCTGGATCAGCGGGAAAATCGTCCCGAGCAGAACCACAAAGGTCGCCACCACCAGGAAGACGTTGTTCAGCAGCAGCAGCGCCTCCCGGGAGAACAGGGTGAAGCCCGTACGGCCCTGCACCGCCGGCGCCCGGATCGCGTAGAGGGACAGCGAGCCGACCACGGTGACCGCCAGCATCATCAGTATGAAGAAACCCCGCTCCGGGTCGGTGGCGAACGCATGCACCGACGTCAGCACCCCGGAGCGCACCAGGAAGGTCCCCAGTATGCTCAGCGCGAAGGTCATGATGGCCAGCAGCACCGTCCAGCTCTTGAAGACACCACGCTTCTCGGTCACCGCCAGTGAATGGATCAGGGCCGTGCCCACAAGCCAGGGCATGAACGAGGCGTTCTCGACCGGGTCCCAGAACCACCAGCCGCCCCAGCCCAGCTCGTAGTAGGCCCACCAGCTGCCCAGGGCAATGCCCAGGGTGAGAAAGGCCCATGCCACGGTGGTCCAGGGCCGGGACCAGCGGGCCCAGACGGCATCCAGGCGACCGCCCAGCAGCGAGGCGATGGCAAAGGCGAATACCACCGAGAAGCCCACATAGCCCATGTAGAGCATCGGCGGATGGACGATCAGACCGAAATCCTGCAGCAGCGGGTTCAGGTCAGCGCCATCCTGCGGCACATTCGGCAACATGCGCTCAAAGGGATTGGAGGTGAGCAGGGTGAACAGCATAAAGCCGACCCCGATCAACCCCATGATGGACAGCACGCGGGCCCGCATCTCGTCCGGGAGATTGCGGCTGAACAGGGCGACCGCCAGCGTCCATGCTCCCAGGATCAGCACCCAGAGCAGCATCGAGCCCTCGTGGCCGCCCCAGACGGCGCTGAACTTGTAGTACCAGGGCAGCATGCTGTTGCTGTTGTTGGCCACATAGCCCACAGAGAAATCATCGACCATGAAGGACCAGGTAAGGCAGGCGTAGCTGAGCACGAGCATCACGAACATGCCCGCCACCAGTGGCCGGTCGAAGGCCATCAGGCCCGGGTGACGGATGGTGGCCCCCATCATGGGCACCACCACCAGTGCCACTGCCAGAAGCAGCGCCAGGATCAGCGCGAAATTGCCGAGTTCAGGAACCATTATCTCTCCTGCGTCAGAGTCACTGCCACCAGCACCTCAGGTGCCGCTGTCACCGTTACCGTGATCAATGCCTTCATTCGGGTAATCGCCTCCTTCCTTAAGGCGTCCGGACTTCTCCAGGGCCTTCTTGACCTCTGGCGGCATGTAATCCTCGTCATGTTTTGCAAGCACCTGGTCCGCCCTGAGCATGCCATCCTGGTTCAGCTCGCCCAGGGCCACCACGCCCTGCCCCTCGCGGAACAGATCCGGCAGGATGCCCTTGTATTCAACCGGTACCCGACCCTGGTTGTCCGTGATGACAAAGCGGACCTTCAGCGAGTCCGGATCCCGTTCCAGACTCCCCTCCGCCACCAGGCCCCCGGCCCGGATCCGCTGCTGAACCGGCGCCTTGCCGGTTTCAATCTCGGCAGGGCTGTAGAAAAGGTTCATGTTCTCCTGCAGGGCGACCATCGCCAGCGATACGGCCACGGCAAAGCCCGCGAACAGGGCCAGAATGATGGCGAGACGGCGTTTACGCACCGGATGCATTGTGTGTCTTTCCTCCACTGCCATGGCGTTGTGCCTCACTGCGCATGAGGCGGCGATGATGGGCGATGACCTGCCGACGCTGGATCACGGTGGCAAGAACCAGCCCCAGGGTCACCAGCAGGAAGGCACCATAGCTGAACCAGACGTAGGCCCCGTGGCCTCCCATCGTGATCAGTGCCTGGAATGAATCGAACTGCATATATCGCCTCCGAGGCCCCTATTGTGCCAGAACCCAGTCCCGAACCCAGCGTGCGCGCCGCTCTCTTAACAGAATGTCATTACGCATCCGCCAGAGAATCAGCCAGGCCACAAGCAGGTGGAATCCCAGCAGGCAGATCAGCAGCGGCACCCACATGCTGGCCGGCATGGAGGGCGCCTCCGTCACCTTGATGGTTGCCGGCTGGTGCAGCGTGTTCCACCACTCCACCGAGTACTTGATGATGGGGATGTTCACCACCCCCACGATCACCAGGATGGCGCTGGCGCGCGCACGCACGTCCGGATCCTCCATGGCACCACGCAGCGCCATCACCCCCAGGTACAGGAACAGCAGCAGCAGCATGGAGGTCAGGCGCGCATCCCAGACCCACCAGGTGCCCCAGGTGGGCTTGCCCCAGACCGCCCCGGTGAGAAGCGCAAGAAATGTCATGGCCGCGCCCACCGCCGTGGCGGAGGCGATGAAGGTGTCCGCCATCTTCATCCGCCAGACGAGCCCCACCACCCCGGCGACAGCCATGGCCACATAGAGTGACTGCCCGAGATAGGCCGAGGGCACATGGATGAAGATGATGCGGTAACTGTCACCCTGCTGGTAGTCGGCGGGCGCGAACAGCAGCCCCCAGACCACGCCCACTGTCAGGACAATCAGTGCCGACCACCCCAGCCAGGGCATCAGCCGGCCGGCGATGCCGAAAAACCACTTGGGGGAGCCCAGCTTGTGAAACCATTGCCACATGTGGCGATCCTCAGTTCATTTCACCCATTGGAAACGCTGATGCGCAGCGCTCCGGCGATGGCCAGCGGTGCCAGCACCACCGCCAGCGACAGCATGGCCCCAAGCAGCGCCAGATGCCCGGTGATGGAAGCGCCTTCCACGGCGGCCGTCACCGCGCCGGTGCCGAAGATCAGGACCGGCACATAGAAGGGGGTCATGATCAGCACCAGCAGCACGCCACTGCCACGCAGGCTCACCGTCAGCGCGGCACCGATGGCCCCGACCAGAACCAGAACGGGCGTGCCCGCCAGCAGCGTCAGAACCAGAACCAGCCCGGTGCCCGGGCGCAGGTGCAGCATGACGGCCAGAACGGGCACCAGCAGTACCAGCGGCAGCACCGTGGTAACCCATACGGCGCCAACCCGCGCGAGAGCCAGCAGCGCCAGCGGCTGGGGTGACAGCACCCATTGTTCCAGATGCCCATCCGCATAGTCATTGCGGAACAACAAGTTCAGCGACAGCAGGATGGACAGCAGCGCCGCCACCCAGATGATGCCCGGCCCGGCCTGCCGCAGGAACTCCGGCTCCGGGCTTACCCCCAGCGGGAACAGCGAGACAATGAGCACGAAGAACACCAGCGGATTGATCAGATCCTGGCGGTTGCGGAATGCAATGAGCCACTCCCGGCGCACGGTCTCGACAGCCGCGCGCAGCCAGCCGCCGCCCTCCTGCTCCTGGAAACTTACCGGAACTCTGGGTTCAGAGCGCATCATGGCCCTCCCCCAGTGTCAGTACCCGAACCCCCTCCAGCGCCAGGCTGTGATGGGTTGTCAGGATGACCGCCCCCCCGGCCCGCACCCGGTTGGCGAGCAGGGCCTCGAGCTGGGCCACGGCCTCCCGGTCCACGGCCGTGAAGGCCTCGTCCAGGATCCAAAGAGGGGCACTGGAAAGATACAGGCGCGCCAGTGCCACCCGCCGCTGCTGCCCCGCGGAGAGCTGCGCCGCCGGGAGATCCTCGTACCCGCCAAGCCCCGCATCCGCCAGCGCCGCCATCACCTGTTCGGGCACCGCGGGCGTGCGCATGGCCTGCCATCCGGCGAGATTCTCATAGGCAGTCAGGGAAGATGAAACGCCGGCACTGTGCCCCAGGAACAGCAGATTCGCCTGGTACTGGGTCCTGACCCGGTGCACGGGCTCACCCTGCCAGAGCAGCTCCCCCTCGAAAGCGGGATTCAGGCCTGCCAGTATCCGCAGCAGCGTGGTCTTGCCCGCACCATTGGGGCCGGCGATCCGCCACAGCTCACCGCTGCCGACCCTGAAGTCAAGGCCGCTGAACAGCGGGCGATCATCGCGTTCACAGTGGATCTGCCGGGCTTCGAGCAGGGTACTGGTCATGGTCCATCCGGCCGGTGGGTTCTGCGGGTTGGGTCTGCCCCCGGCGGGCGCCTATTATATAGAAAACGGCCGGCTTTTGCCGCCTTCAACGGCCACGGGGAATACCGTCGTGAAAGTGCCTGTTCTTTCGCTGCTCACTCGAACCAGCAGCAGTCAGCCCACCGGAGCCGACCCCGCCCGTCTGGCGACACAGCTCGAGCGCGCGGGGCTGCGCGAGGGCGAGCCCCGACTTGCCCGGCTGCTGCAGGCCGAGGGTGGCAGCCGGGCCGCCGGTGACGGCACCCGGACGGCCCCCGGCACCCGCCTGCTGCTGGAGGTGGGAGGCCAGAAGCTGCCCGTGCGCAGCGACCAGCCGCTGGATACGGGCACCATGGTGAAGGTCATGCGGGCTGGCAATGAACTGCGCCTTTTGGAGAGCCTTCAACAGCCCTCCCGCAGCACCCTGAGCCAGTCACTGGCCAACCGGATTCCGTTCCAGCATGACCTGGGGCAGGGCCTCAGCCGGCTCGCCGCCCAGACCAATGACCCGGCCCTGCCCCAGCAGATCCGTCAGGGGCTGGCCCAGCTGACACGCTTGATGCCCGCCGCCCCGACACCGGCGACCCCATCCCCAACGCCAGCCGGACTGGCTCAGCCCAACGGTTCCATCACCTCCGCCCCGAACAGCAGCAGCGGTCTGAATGTCCCCTCAGCACCGCCCCCGGCCCTGGACAGCATGAGCGGCGCCCAGGTCCGTGAATGGATAAGCCAGAGCGGGCTCTTCCGGGAGGCCGGCATGCTGCGCCAGCCCCCATCAGGTGCCACGGAAAACCCCAACCAACCCCGCGCCGACCTCAAGAGCCAGCTGATCCAGCTGGCCGCCCAGCTTCTGCCACGGGTGACCGGCGCCTCGTCCGAACAGAGCGGCGACAGCCTTCACCGCCTGGTCAGCCGGTTCGGGGCCATGACCACTTCGTCAACGGACGACACCGGGACCCTGCGCTTCCCGACTTCGCCGCCCACCAGCTCCACCTCCAGCGCCAGTGCGGGCAACGCAGGCAACAGCAGCTCCATGGGAGCCGGGGAGATGCTCCGGCTTCTGGCGGGCATGATCAATCGGCTTACGGTGAACCAGCTCCACTCGCAGGCCGCCAGCACCGGGGCCGATGCCAATGCGCCCAACCAGACCTGGATACTGGAACTGCCCTGGGTTTCAGGCAACCAGGAAGTGCGGATCCTTCAGGGGCGGCTGGAGGAGTACGGGCCACGGGATACGGACCCGGACGAGGCCAGCGACAGCCGATCCCTGGAGCGGGAATGGCAGCTGACGCTGGCCCTGTCCTTCGAGACCACGGGCCCGCTGTACTTTGAGATCAACCTCCGTGGGCGCCAGCTCAGAACCCAGGTCTGGGCCGAGAAACCGGCCACCGCTGAGCTGATCGAAAACACCCGGGAGCGGCTGGAAACAGCGCTTTCGAAACTGGATCTGGACGTGGCACCGGTGGAATGCAGGGAGGGGCAACCGCCGGCCCGGATCACCCGACTGACACAGCAACTGGTGGACGAACATGCCTGACAACAGCGATCACGAGGCGGCCATCGCCCTGACCTATGACGGTGCGAACGCCCCTACGGTCTCGGCCACCGGCCAGGACGAACTCGCCCGGGAGATGATCCGCGTCGCGCAGGAGAATGGGGTTCCGCTCTATGAGGATCCGGACCTGGCGGCACTGCTCAGCCGGCTGGATCTCGGTGAGGCGATTCCCGAAACCCTCTATCGGGTCATTGCCGAAATCCTGGCCTACAGCTTCTACCTCCAGGGATTCACCCCGGAGGATTTCCAGGATGGGAGGCGGAAAGGCTAGACGATCTCGTCTGTCCCGGCATGCTCATGGCCCCGTGTCTGGCCCTTGCGCAGAGCCGACACCAGCTCCGCCTCCGGGCGGGAAATGCCGCAGGAGTTCATCAGGTCCTCGGTACCGGCACCCAGCTCCACCAGCTTGGAGGCTTCGTCATAGGGCACCCGCAGAGGGTCATTAAGCCGCATTTCCTCCAGGGCACCACTGAGGCGGTGCAGAGACTGCTCACAGGCCACCAGACGACGCCCTACCCCCATGCTGCCACTGCTGACTGCGTGCAGCTCCCGGCCCAGGTCATCGCAGCGCTGACGCCAGTGTGCCTCCATACGATTCATCCGGACCCGGTTGGCGACGCCCTGCGCCGCCACCAGTGCAATGGCCAGAGCCGTAACAGCCCAGGGAAGAAGTGTGTCGATCATGTCCATGCCAGCCTCCTGTCGCTGACCGCCTAGAGCGCCTCGATCTCGGCCCACTCCTCGTCGGTCAGCATTTTCTCGAATGCCACCAGAATCACCAGTTCACCCTCACGGTTGCAGACACCGTGAATGAAGCGGGCACTCTCCTCGTTACCCACATTGGGTGCGCTCTCGATTTCGCTCTGGCGGATGTAGATGACCTCGGCCACCGCATCCACCATGATGCCGATCACCTGCTCCTCGGCTTCGAGCACCACAATGCGCGTTGAATCCGTGACTTCACCGTCCGGCAGGCCGAAGCGGCGCCGGGTATCGATCACCGTCACGACATTGCCGCGCAGGTTGATGATGCCAAGCACGTAATCGGGCGCCCCGGGCACCGGCGCGATTTCTGTATACCGCAGCACTTCCTGGATCTGCATGACGTTAAGGCCATAGGTCTCATCCGCCAGCCGGAAGGTTACATACTGCAGCACCGGGTCATCACTGCTCTGCTGGGCCGCGTTCTGAATGCTCTGGGTCGCCATATCCGCCTCTCTGTCCGGGCAACTGTCAATATTTCATCACTGCGCACCCTGCACTATAGAACAGAGCACAAACTGTGCCACTCCCCGCTGATCTCAGCGGTCGAGATCCGGATTGCGTTCGGTTTCCGCTTTCTGCAGGAGTGCCGCCATCCGGGACACATCCAACAGGGCGCACATTTCCTTCTTTATGGTGCCTGCCAGCCACTGCCGACGGCCACCCTCACTGCGCCACTTCACCTCGTCCGGCTGGACGTGGAAGGACTGGGCCACGTCGTCGCAGGCCAGCCCCCAGGCGCTGTCCCCGAGCTGGATCACGAAGCGGTAGCCGTCCCGGAACTCATCCCGGTAGCGTTCCGGCATGACCCAGCGTGCTGTATCCGCAACCCTGATGGTATGCCCGCCCACGCGCAGCAACCCCATGAACCAGTCCGGCCGGCCGAACAACGGGGTGAGTTCCCGCTCAAGACGGTGTACCTGCCCCAGCAGCACCAGCGGCACCGCCAGCTGAAGCCCTGCCACCCGGAAAATCAGGCATTCAAACCCTTCCTGGGCCCAGGGCGGACGGCCATTACGCCATGCCCCCGTCTCCGCCACGGGTTCAGAGGGGGCCTCCACCGCCTCGGAAACGACCTGCTGCCGCTCGGGCTCGGGCTCGGGCTCGGGCTCGGGCTCGGGCTCGGGCTCGGGCTCGGGCTCGGGAAGCGTATCAGGTTCGGACAGTGCTTCAACGTCCGGTTCCGGTTCTGGCTCCGGGGGGTCCTCGGGCGTCTGCTCAAGACTCCGGATGACCGGACTCACCAGCGCCTGGTTGAGAACCGGTCTCTCCGCCTCGGCCAACTGCCGGGAGCTGGGCTGGGCGCGGCGCGCACGGGCCCGCCGCCGCTCCGGGGCACCCCCATCACCCTCCTCTGCCCAGGGGCTGTCATCACCGGGCGACAGGAGTTCATCAAGGTAATCCCCGATGATGGAATCCGGTCTGTTACTGCCATGCCCTGCCACTGTCCGGTCTCCTCCGCGGATCTACCGCGCCTCCGCGCTCTGGCGGCTACGCCCGTCATCGCCCAGCTTCTCCTGCAGATCGGAAAGCAGGCGGCGATACGCGCGTATCCCCTGGGAATCCCGGGAGACAGCCGTCGGCACCACGCCTTTCTGGCTGGCATCCCGCAAGCGTGTGTCCACCGGAATGGCGAACCGCCACAGCTCGTCGCCATAATCCCGTCGCAGCTGGTTCAGGCTCTGAACCGAGGCCTGGGTCCGCCGGTCGTACATGGTTGGAATGATGGTATAGCCCAGTTCGTTCTTCTGGCTCTTCATCACCATCTGCAGCGTATGCAGCATCCGGTCCAGCCCCTTGAGCGCCAGGAACTCGGTCTGCACCGGCATCAGCAGGTGCTGGGCCGCCGCCAGCGCATTGATCATCAGTACCCCCAGTGAGGGGGAGTTGTCGAGCAGAACATAGTCGTAATCGTCCCAGAGTGTGGACAGCGAGCGGGAGATCACCAGCCCCATGCCCGAAACGCCAACACTGCGGCGCTCGAGCGTGGCCAGGGCACTGGAGGCCGGCATCAGGTGCAGCCCCGGGTGGGCGGTCTCGGTGATCAGCTGCGCTGGCAGCCCCGGCGCGACCTTACCCTCGTTCTGGAAAAGGTCGTAGACCGAATGCTCAATCGCATCCGGATCATGGCCGAAATAGGTGGTCACCGAGCCATGGGGATCCAGATCCACCATCAGGACGCGATGCCCCGCATCGGCAAGCAATCCACTCAGTGCAACCACGGTGGTGGTCTTGCCCACGCCACCCTTCTGATTCGCCACTGTCCAGATTCGCACCCTTTACTCCCCTGACGTTCATGGTCCTGCCGCGGCCAACCCTTGCCGCCGGAAACCCGCTGCGGCGGCTCCGTGCCGACGCCGCCCCTTCATTACCGGGCGTCGCCGTCCATTTGACTGCTGACGACGTAAAAGCAGATTCCATGCCAGCTTCAGCGCTGCCCCGGTGCCGCCGGGATACTCCCCTCCGCGCCAATAACCAGGGTGACACGGCGGTTACGCGCCCGCCCGCGTTCAGTGTCATTGCGCGCCACCGGATGATTGTCGCCATAACCGAGCGCTGCCAGCCGTTCGCCGTCGATCCCGCTGTCCTCGAGCAGGCGCACCACGGCCCCCGCACGCGCTGCGGAGAGTTCCCAGTTGGAGGGGAACCGGCCGGTTCGGATCGGCAAGTTGTCGGTATGGCCCTCAACCACAATGGCATTATCCTGCGATGCCAGCACGCCGGCGATACGCACAATTGCGGTCTGCGCCTCGGGGCCGGGCAACACGCCGCCGCTGCGGAACACCAGATCCCCGGGCAGTGTCACTTCCATCCACTTCGCGCCTTCCCGGAAACGGATCTGGTCGCTTCCCACCAGCCCTTCCAGCGCACTGCCCAGCTCCTCGCGCAGCCCCGGGTCGGAGAACCCCTGGTCAGTGCTGTCCGATCCAGCCGGGGCGGTGATGGGTTCACCGATGGGAATAGGCTTCACGGTCCGTGGCGTTCCCGTGAATACACCCTGGACCGCATCAGAGAGCTTCCGGACCTGGTCCTGCTCGGCGGTGGAAATGGCATAGAGAAAGACAAAGAAACCGAAAAGCACCGTGACGAAGTCGGCATAGGACACCAGCCAGCGGTCGTTGCTTGGTCCCTCGCTGTCACTGCGGCGGCGTCTCATGGTGGGCTCCTCAGCGGTGCATGAAGCCCTGCAGCCGCAGTTCGATGGTGTTCGGGTTCTCTCCCTCCAGCACACTGAGAAGGCCGTCGATCATCATCTCCTGATAGCGGCTGCGGTAATGGACCAGGCTCCGGAGCTTGCTGGCCACCGGAAAGCACAGCAGGTTTGCCAGTGCGATGCCGTAGATGGTGGCCACAAAGGCGGTGGCGATCCCCGTTCCCACCTGGGCCGGATCCTCGAGGTGCGTCATGACCTGGATCAGGCCCATGACCGCGCCGATGATGCCGATGGTAGGCGCATATCCCCCCATGGACTCAAACACCCGTGCGGCTTCCAGGTCGCCCTGTTCCCGGGATTCCAGGTCGGTCTCAAGCATGGAGCGGATGGTTTCCGGCTCAAGGCCATCAACCAGCAGCTGCAGCCCCTTGCGGGCAAAGGGCTCGGTTTCCTGCTCGGCCACCGACTCAAGGCCGAGAATGCCGTCCTTGCGCGATTTCATGCTCCAGCCGACCACTTTCTCGACGCCGTCGCCCATACTGACGTCCGGGGGCGAAAAGACCCAGCGCAGCAGCACCGTGGCCCGGCGCAGCACACCGCTCGGCGTCTGCAGGGTGATGGCCGCCAGCGTGCCGCCAATGACAATCACCACGGCGGGCAGGTTGATCAGCGAGCCCAGGGTGCCACCCTCGAGGACAGTCCCCCCGAGCAGCGCGGCAAAGGCCAGTATGACCCCAAGCAGGCTGAGCGGATCCATCAGGTGACACCCTCGATCAGCCGCGCCGCGATCCGGTCCAGCGGCAGCACCTCATCGGTCAGCCCCGCCTTGGCCACGGCCATGGGCATCCCGTAGATCACCGAGGTTTTCTCATCCTGGGACCACACCACGGAGCCGGACTGCTTCATCAGACGGCAGCCCTCCTTACCGTCCGCGCCCATGCCCGTCAGGATCACTGCCAGGGTCTTTCCGGGATAGCCACGCGCGATGGAACCGAAAGTGACATCCACGCATGGCCTGTAGTTGAGGCGGCCATCGTCCGGTATCACCCGGATGCGGCCGGTTCCCCCCTTCTTCTCGACCAGCATCTGCTGGCCGCCCGGCGCAAGCAGCGCCACGCCGGGCTCAAGCGTATCGCCATCCTGAGCCTGGCGCACCTTGATGCGGCAGAGCTTGTCCAGCCGGTCCGCAAAAGCCAGCGTAAAGCTGGCCGGCATGTGCTGGACCAGGATGATGGGCGCCGGAAAACTGGCGGGCAGCTCGGCCAGCACTTTCTGGAGGGCAATGGGGCCACCCGTGGAGGTGCCTATGGCCACAACGTCGTAATGACGTGCCGACGTGCGACGCTGGCTGCCACCACTGCTTTCGGCGGGCTCGCCAGCCCCGGTACCTGACTGGCGGGACTCAGGCCGCTCCCGCCGTTCCGGCGCCGCCGGCCGGCTGGGGGCCTGTTCGCGGGCCGCGGGGGCGGTGGTACCGCTGCTCCCGCTCGCCGGTGCCGAACCGGTACTCGGACGTCCCCCGCGGCCGGGGTGACTCCGGGCCACCTCAAGCAGACGCTTGCGCAGAATCTCCTGGAGACGGCTCGAGGAACGGGCGATCTCCTCGAAGTTCTTGGGCAGGAAATCCACCGCCCCCGCCTCAAGCGCGTCCAGGGTCACGCGCGCGCCCTCGTAGGTCAGCGAGGAGAACATCAGAACCGGGGTGGGACGGCTTTCCATGATCTTGCGGACTGCGGTGATGCCGTCCATGACCGGCATCTCGTAGTCCATGGTGATCACATCCGGGCGGTGCTTCTCAACCAGGGTCAGGGCTTCCTGCCCATTGGTGGCAGTGGCCACGACCTCAAGCTCTCCGGTGGCGGAGAGGATCTCGCTCAGGCGTTTTCGGAAAAACCCGGAATCATCAACAACAAGGACGGAAACCGTCATCCAAGACTCCAATCACTGGGTCCGGCCCGCGGTGCTGCTGCGCCGGTGAGGCGGACCGGTTGTCAGGCGTAATGCTGGAGGAGGCTGGGCACGTCAAGAATCAGCGCGATCGTACCATCCCCGGTGATGGTGGCCCCGGCCATACCCGCCGTTCCCTGGAGCATCTTGCCCAGCGGCTTGATGACCACTTCCTCCTGACCGATGAGCTGATCAACCACAAAGCCCACTCGCTTGGTACCGACCGCAACCACCACCACATGGGCATCGGTATCGTCGGCCTCCACGGAGGCGCCCTCGACCAGCCATTTCTTGATGTAGAACAGCGGGTATACGTGATCCCGGACCACGATGCACTCACGCCCGTCCACGATGTTCTTCTTGCTCAGGTCCAGATGGAAGATCTCCACCACGTTCACAAGGGGCAGCGCGAACGGCTGATCCTCGAGCTTGACCATCAGCGTCGGCATGATCGCCAGGGTCAGGGGCACCTTGATCACGATGCGCGACCCCCGGCCCAGCTCCGAGTCAATATCGATGGAGCCGTTGAGCTGGTTGATCTTGGTCTTGACCACATCCATGCCCACACCACGCCCGGAGACGTCTGAAATCTCGGTCTTGGTGGAAAAACCCGGGGCGAAGATCAGCTGGTAGCATTCGTTCTCCGTCAGGCGGTCAGCCGCTTCCTGCTCGTACACGCCCTTCTCGACCGCCTTGCGGCGCAGGGCCTCGGGGTCCATGCCACCGCCATCATCCTCGATCACCAGCTGGATGTGATCGCCCTCCTGCTCCGCGGACAGCGCCACTCGACCGACGCGCGGCTTGCCGTTGCGCTCGCGCTCATCCGGCATCTCGACGCCATGGTCCACGGCGTTGCGGACCAGGTGCACCAGCGGGTCGGAAAGGGCTTCGACAAGGTTCTTGTCGAGATCGGTGTCCTCGCCGCTCATGCTGAGGTTCACTTCCTTCTCGAGGCTGCGCGCCAGGTCCCGGACAACGCGGGGGAAGCGCCCGAACACCTTCTTGATCGGCTGCATCCGGGTCTGCATCACGGAGGACTGCAGGTCCCCGGTAACCACATCCAGATTGGACACGGTCTTCTGAACGCGCCCGTCTTCCAGTTCATCACTGAGGCGCTTGAGCCGGTTACGGATGAGCACCAGCTCACCCACCATGTTCATGATGTCATCGAGACGGCGGGTATCAACCCTGACAGTGGACTCGGCGGCAACAGCGGCCTGGTCCTTGCCGCCACCCCCACCACCGCCGGAAGCGGGCTTCTGGTCTCCGCCTTTCTGCCCCCCGCCGGCGCCACCGCCCGCGGACCGGGCCGGTTCATCCGGCGGTGCCGCCGGCTCAGCGCTCCCGGCATTGGCCGGCTGGCGATTATCAGCTGAAGGGGCGGCGTTCGCTCTCTCGGGAGCCGCCGAGGCGGGCGCTTCCGGTTCGCTTCCAGAGGCGCCACCCTGGCCGGCGGTTTCCGCCGTATCCGGCTTGAACTGGCCGGGACCGTGCAGCTCATCCAGCAGGGATTCAAATTCATCCTCACTGATTTCATCGTCATCGCCGCTGGACCGGGCCGAGTCTACCGCTCCTGACTCCCCGCCGGCCTCAGCACCGCCACCCCCGGTGCTGCTGACAGCCTCCGGGTCCGGCGGCGCCCCCGCATGTTTACCCTCACCGTGAAGCTGATCCAGCAGGGCCTCGAATTCATCCTCGCTGATCTCGTCATCATCGTCCGATGAGCCTGGATCTCCCGCCCCGCGGGACTCACCCGCAGGGGCATCGCCGGAAGCCTCCTGGTCCCCGGGGTTAATGGCATCAAGCAGTTGCTCGAACTCAGCGTCGGTGATATCCCCTTCCTGGCCCTCGGCCTGCTGGCCTGCCTGCTGCCCCCCGGTCGGCTGGGCGGATCCGGTACCACCAGTATCCTCGCTTTCCGGTTTCGCCAGCCGGGCCAGCTGCTCAAGAAGCTGTGGATCGGCGGGTGTTGGCGCCTCGCGGCTGCGGACCTCGTCAAACTGGGTATTGACCACGTCCAGCGCCTTGAGCACCACATCCATCAGGTTCGAATCGACGGTGCGCTCGCCGTTACGCAGTGTGTCAAAGACGTTCTCGGCCTTGTGACAGCAGTCCACCAGGGCGTCCAGCTGCATAAAGCCCGCGCCGCCCTTGACGGTATGGAACCCCCGGAAAATGGCATTGAGCAGATCCATATCATGGGGGTTGTTCTCAAGCTGAACCAGCTGTTCAGAGAGCTGCTCCAGTATCTCACCGGACTCAACCAGGAAGTCCTGGAGGATCTCTTCGTCCGCATCCAACGCCATGCAACGTCTCCTTAAAAGCCGAGACTGGACAGCAGGTCGTCAACCTCGTCCTGTCCGGAAACCACATCCTGCTGCGAGTCGTCGATCTGGGGACCCTCGCCTCTGCTGCTCACACCATCTTCCTGACTGCCCTCGCCCTGATCGTGGACCACACCGGTAATCCGGTCCACATCACTGGCCATGACCATCAGCTTCACCAGGTGATCCTCCACTTCCTTCACCAGCGAGGTCACGCGCTGTATCACCTGGCCGGTGAGGTCCTGGAAATCCTGTGCCAGAAGAATCTCGGAAAGATTGCCATGCAGCCGGTCCGAGTCCGAGACAATGCGATCCAGAAAGGCATCGATCCGCTGGTAGAGTTCCCGGAACTCGGACGGCTTCATCTCACGGCGGCGCAGCCTTCCCCAGTCCTCGCGGATGGCATTGGCCTCTTCGCGCAGGTTGGAGGCCACCGGCATGGTGTCCTCAACCAGGTCCATGGTCCTGTTGGCCGAGCGGCTGGTCAGCTGAACCACGTAATCCAGGCGGTCCGACGCATCCGCCATTTTGGAGAGCTCTTCCTGCTGCTCGCGGTTCTCCGCCTTGATCTCGAAATTGCGCAGGGCTTCATGGAGGCTGCGTGTCAGGCGGCCAACCTCGCGGTACAGGCTGCGGTCACGCACTTCGCCCAGCTCAGCGATGCGCTGCATGGCATCACTGATGTTGCCCTGATCGAGGGCTTCCTTGAGGCCAGTGGCGTGCGCTTTGAGCTCCTCGGCCACTTCCTCGGTAATGTCTTCCCGGTTGAGCTCACTCATGCCGTCTGCACCTGGTTCACTCGACGCGTTCAAATATTTTCTCGATCTTGTCCTTGAGCACCGCGGCCGTGAACGGCTTGACCACATAGCCGTTCACCCCCGCCTGGGCGGCGGCCACGATCTGGTCCCGCTTCGCCTCAGCGGTCACCATCAGAATGGGCAGGTGCTTGAGGTTCTCATCCGCTCTGACCGCCTGGAGCAGCTCCATGCCACTCATTCCCGGCATGTTCCAGTCGGTTACCAGGAAGTCGAATTTGCCATTGCGCAGCATCGGCAGCGCGGTATTACCGTCATCCGCCTCCTCGATGTTGTTGAAGCCGAGGTCGCGCAGCAGGTTCCTCACGATCCGTCTCATCGTGGAGAAATCATCCACAACAAGAATCTTCATGTTCTTGTCCAAAACAGCCTCCAAACACTCCGGTTGTTGTCACGTCTGCCTGACCGGCCCGTGCACCAACACTTACTTCCACAGTCTAGACGTTTGTTCCCATCTCACCAGTCAGCCACCGGTACGCTCGAGCATACGGGCCCGCAAGCGGGCCGCGGCCTGGCCGTGGATCTGGCTCACCCGTGACTCGCTGACCTCCAGCACGGCACCGATCTCCTTCAGGTTGAGCTCGTCCTGATAGTAGAGCGACAGTACCAGCCGCTCGCGCTCCGGCAACTGATCAATCTCACCGGCCAGGGCACGGCGGAAATCCGCATCCTGGAGCTCGCCCTCGGGTCCTTCCTGCGGGGCCTGGTCATTGATGTGTTCGTTCTTCTCCGTCAGCTCATCCAGGCTGAACAGGCGGCCTGTGGTCGCGTCACTGGCACGGCTGTGGTAATCGTCCAGGGACACGCCCAGCTCATCGGCAATCTCGGCGTCCTTCGCATCGCGTCCTTCCCGGGCCTCAACCGTCTGGATGGCCTCGGAAATACGGCGGGCATTGCGGTGGACTGAGCGCGGCACCCAGTCGCCACGCCGGATCTCATCCACAATCGCGCCCCGGATCCGGATGCCCGCATAGGTCTCGAAGGTCGCGCCCTGGCCGGACTCATAGCGACGTGCCGCCTCCAGCAGCCCGATCATGCCCGCCTGCATCAGATCCTCAAGCTGGATATGATCCGGCAGGCGCGCCATCAGGTGCAGCGCGATCTTCTTGACCAGCGGCATGTGGGTCTCGACGAGCTCATCCACATCCGCCCGGCGCGTCTGTGTGTAGAGATCCAGCGGCCCGGACTGCGTCATGGTTTGGCCACTCCCGTAAGCCCCTGCTCAAAGGATGGAACGCCCTGTCAGTCCTGCACAAGCCGTTCAACAAAAAATTCAAGATGCCCCCTTGGCGATGAGGGCAGCGGCCACTGGTCCACCTTCTTCGCCAGATCCCGGAATGCCTGGGATGCCTTGGCATTCGGGTACAGTTCCATGACCGCCTTCTGCCGTCGCACCGCCTTCTTCACCTGTTCATCCAGGGGAATGCTGCCGACATACTGCAGGGCAACGTCCAGAAAGCGCTCGGTGACCCGGTAAAGCTTGTCGTACAGAGCCTTTCCATCCTGCTCTGTGCGCACCATGTTTGCCAGTACCCGGAACCGGTGGGTGTCATAGTCCCGGTTCATCAGCTTGATCAGGGCATAGGTGTCCGTGATGGAAGTGGGCTCATCATTCACCACCAGCATGATTTCCTGGGACGCCCTCAGAAAGCTGACCACTGCCTCCGAGATTCCCGCTGCAGTGTCCACAATAAGTACGTCGACATCGTCACCGAGTTCACTGAAGGCGGAAATGAGACCGGCATGCTCCATGTGGCTGAGGTTGGTCATGCGCTGGGTGCCGGAAGAGGCGGGTACGATACGGATCCCACCGGGGCCGTCGACGAGAATGTCACTGAGTTCGCACTCCCCGGCGAGCACATCGGAAATATTGTAGGTGGCACTGATGCCCAGCAGCACATCGATGTTGGCCAGGCCGAGGTCGGCATCCAGTACCACAACCCGCTGGCCCATCTCACAGAGGGCTATACCAAGGTTGACCGAGACGTTGCTTTTGCCGACACCGCCCTTGCCCCCGGTGACTGCGATCACCTGTACCGGTTTACTCATGCGGAATGGGCTCTCCCGTCCTGTTGCTGTTGCATTGTGAGGAGACGCCCGATCCCATGTCAGGCGCCTTCGGCCATGGCGCTTTCACCGCGATTGAGCGCCTGGTGACGGCGCACCGCCTGCTTGACCAGATCCCCGGCGCCCGCGCGGTGCAGGTCGTCGGGAATCTTCTGACCATTGGTGTAGAACGCGACCGGCAGCCGGCTCTGCGCCGCAAAGCCCACCACTTCGCCAAGAGTCAGGGCCTCGTCCGTCTTGGTCAGGATGCAGCCCGCCAGCCCAACGGCATTATAGCAATGCCACGTGGATTGCATAATGCGCGGCTGGCTTGTCGCCGAAATCAGCAGGTAGGGCCGCACCGGGTGGCGGCTGCTGACCAGCTCTTCGATCTGCTCCTGCCAGCCACGGTCCGCCGCCGTGAGCCCGGCCGTATCGATCAGGATCAGCTTGCGGTCCGACAGATCATCCAGAATGGCATCCAGGCTGTTGGCCTCGTCCACCACCCGCACCGGCACATTCAGAATGCGCCCGAACACGAAAAGCTGCTCATGGGCAGCCACACGATAGCGGTCCGTGGTCACCAACGCCAGCTGTTCCGCACCGTGACGCAGTACAAACTGCGCCGCCATCTTGCCAATGGTAGTGGTTTTGCCGGAGCCCGTGGGCCCAAGAAGGGCATAGACCCCGCCACGCTCCAGGGGGTTCTCCCGCACGGTTTCCACCCGGGCCGCCAGAGCCTTGAGCGCGCTCTTCCATCCGGCGTCCAGCCGCCCCTGGCCATGTTCAGCCGCCAGTTCGCGGCCCTGATCGCGCGGCAGCCCGAGATCCTGGAGCCGGTCCGACAGCCGCTGCTCGACCACGCCCTGGGTCTTTTCACCGGGATTCGTGGTGCCCTGCTGGCCGTTCATCTGCTGAAGCATATCCCTGAGGGAATGGATCTCGGCCCGCATGGAGCTCAACGCATCGCCCTCCCCGCCCGGCGATGGAGTGTTTTCCGGCTCCCCCTCGGGCTCGGCACTGCCAACAGCCGCCGGCCCGACCGGCTCCTGGCCGTGGTGCGAGCGCTGCTGCACCTCGCTGATGTGGGCCCGGGATTTCGCCATGGCCTCCTCCAGCTTGCGGTGTTTCTCCGCCTGCAGCTCGGCCAGGCGCGCGGCATTGGCCTTGTCCTCGTCGGCCACGCCCAGCTGGCTTCGGACCTCACCCTCGTCGTAATCCAGTGCCGTCACGATTTCGACGCCGTCTTCCACCCGCTTGCTCGAGAGGATCACCGCGTCATCACCCATTTCACTGCGGACCATCCGCAGCGCCTCGGGCATGGTGGGAGCAAAAAAGCGTTTGACTTGCATGGCAGGGAACCTCCGCCGCCGTCAGTTTATTGGCCTATGGACGACACAATCGTGACCTGCTTGTTCTCCGGTATCTCCTGGTAGGAAAGAACGTGCAGCCGTTCCACCCCGTACCGGACAAACCTTGCCAGCACCGGCCGCAGGGGAGCCGATACCAGCAGGATGGCGGGCTTGCCGACCGCCTCCTGTTTCTGGGCCGCATCCGAGAGTGAGCGCTGGAGCTTCTCGACCATGTTGGGCTCCAGGATCATGCCGATGTCATCGGCCGTGCCGGATTGCTGACCCTGCTGTACAGACTTAAGCAACATCTGTTCCAGTTGCGGATCCAGCGTGATCACCGGCACCTCGTTTTCATTGCCAACCAGCTTCTGCACGATCATGCGCTTGAGCGACTTGCGCGCCGCCGTGGTCAGAACGCTCGGGTCCTGACTGCGTGGCTGAACATTGACGATGGCCTCGGCGATACTGCGCATATCCCGGATTGGCACCTCCTCCAGCAGCAGGTTCTGCAGCACCTTGAGCAGCAGGCTGATGGAGACGGTGTTGGGCACCAGTTCCTCGGCCAGCTTCGGAGAAGCCTTCTCGAGCTGATCCAGCCACTTCTGGACCTCTTCGTGGCCCAGCAGCTCATGGGCATGCTCCTGCAGCACCTGGTTCAGGTGGGTTGCGACCACGGTGGAAGCATCCACAACGGTGTAACCAAGCGTCTGCGCCTGATCGCGCTGGGCGGGCTCAATCCAGGTGGCGTCCAGGCCGAACGCCGGATCCTTGCCGGCAATCCCCTCGACCTTGCCGAACACCTGGCCGGGGTCGATGGCCAGCTCCCGGTCCGGGTGGATCTCGGCCTCCGCCAGCGTCACACCCATCAGGGTGATGCGATAGACATTGGGCATCAGATCCAGGTTGTCGCGGATGTGCACCGAGGGCATGAGAAAGCCCAGATCCTGGGAAAGCTTCTTGCGCACGCCCTTGATCCGCGCCAGCAGCTGACCACCCTGGTTCTTGTCCACCAGCGGAATCAGCCGGTAGCCCACCTCAAGGCCAACAATGTCCACGCTGACCACATCCTCCCAGGCCAGCTCCTTGGTTTCCCCGGTTCCACCACCGGGCAGTGCCTGCTGCTGGTCCTCGGTGATGGTCCGCTGCTGGGCGCCGCCACCCTCGCCGCCGGCGGCCTGACGGGCCACCGGCGCGGCGCCGGCACCTTCCTCAACAACCTGCTGGCCGCGTTTCCAGATGAACCAGGCGACAGCCACCGCCATGCCCCCCAGGCCCATGAACGCCACCGTGGGCATGCCCGGGATCAGACTGAGCCCAATCAGGATGCCGCCGGCAATGCCGATGGCATTCGGAGAGGAGAACATCTGCTCGACGACCTGGGAGCTCATCTCCTGGGACTTGCCCACCCGCGTCACGATGATGGCGGCAGCGGCGGAGAGCAGCAGCGAGGGAATCTGGGCGACCAGGCCGTCACCAATGGTCAGCAGCGCGTAGTTCTCAACCGCCTGACCGAAAACCAGCCCGTGCTGGAACATGCCGATGCTGACGCCACCGACGATGTTGATGAACAGGATCAGAAGACCGGCAATGGCGTCGCCACGCACAAACTTGGACGCGCCGTCCATGGAACCGTAGAAATCCGCCTCACCGGCCACCTCGGCCCGGCGGTCCCGGGCTTCGTCCTGGCTGATCAGGCCGGCGTTGAGGTCGGCGTCGATGGCCATCTGTTTGCCGGGCATGGCGTCCAGGGTGAAGCGGGCGCTGACCTCGGAGACCCGGCCGGCGCCCTTGGTCACCACAATGAAGTTGATGATCATCAGGATGGCGAACACCACCAGGCCCACGGCGTAGTTGCCGCCGATCAGCACTTCACCGAAGGATTCGATGACCTTGCCCGCGGCTGCACCGCCCTCGTGCCCGTGCAGCAGCACGATCCGGGTGGAGGCCACGTTCAGCGCCAGCCGCAGCAGTGTGGCGACCAGCAGCACCGTTGGGAAGGCCGCGAAATCCATGGGCCGCATGGCGTAGATCGCCACCAGGATGATCACCAGCGACAGGGCGATATTGAAGGTGAAGGCCACGTCCAGCAGGAAGACCGGAATGGGCAGGGTCATCATGCCCAGAAGCACCATGAGCATGAACGGGATCGCGACGTTCCCGTCCAGAATGCCCTTCAGGCCCCTGAGTTGGTCGATTGCCACCGCCCGATCCATGACCGTCCGGTACCTCCAAGCACTGATGAATGATCAGGGCGCCGTTTTTCTGGCGCCAAACCGGGTTACAGAATGGTTAGTGCAAGCGCCATACCACATCGGTCATTCATCGCGTTTGAGGTCATCGGGAATCGGCAGTTTCGGCATGACCGGTTTCTTACCACCATTGCGACGGTACTGGCGGAGCTGGAAGAGGTAGGCCAGAACCTGGGCCACGGCCATGTAGAGGCCTTCGGGAATGTTATCGCCAATCTCCGTATTGTGGTAAACGGCCCGCGCCAGCGGCGGTGTGCGCAGCACATCCACCCGGTGTTCCCGCGCGATCTCCATGATCTTGGTGGCGATCTCGTCCGCCCCCTTGGCCACGACCACTGGCGCCGCCATGCTCTTGCCGTCGTACTTCAGGGCCACGGCGTAGTGTTCCGGGTTGGTGATCACCACGTCCGCGCTCGGCACATCCTCCATCATGCGCCGCTGGGTCATCTCCTGCTGCAGCTGGCGGACCTTCTGCTTGACCTCGGGTTTGCCCTCGGTCTCCTTGAATTCGTCCTTCACCTCCTGTTTGGACATGCGCATCTTCTTCTGGTGGTCGTGGATCTGGAAGGGCACGTCAATCACGGCGATGATGATGGTCGAGCAGGACAGCAGAAAGAAGCTCCATGCCAGCGTCCAGAGCGTGTGCTCGGTGGCGCGGTTCGGGGATTCGCTGGAGATGGCGAGCAGGTCCTCCGTGCGGAGGTCCAGGATCGCCACGGCAATGAGAATCACCAGCGAGACCTTGGCCACACTCTTGCCCAGCTCCACCAGGGAGCGGATGCCGAACATCCGCCCCAGCCCCTTGATCGGGCTCATGCGGCTGAGCTGCGGCGCCACCGCCTTGCCGGAGAGAAGAAAGCCACTGAGCATGATCGGGCCCAGAAAGGCGGCAACGCCCAGGGCGAGGAGCAGCGGCGTGAGTGCGACCGCGGCGGTGGTGGCGGACTGCCCCAGGTGCTGGAGCATCTGGGAGGTGTCAAAAATCTGACCCCGCTCCAGCGCGAAATTGAACTCGAACATCTGCTTGAGTTCCCCGCCGATGGCACCACCGAACAGCAGCAGCCCGGTGGCCCCGGCCATCAGAACCAGTGCGGTGCCCAGGTCCTTGGACTGGGGAACCTGCCCTTCTTCCCGGGCTTTCTCAAGCCGCCTGGGCGTCGGGTCTTCCGTTTTTTCCTGGCTGTCGTCGCCACCACCTTCCGCCATGGCGTGCCCTCCGGATCAGGTCTGCTGCATCTCACGCAGGAAGATGAATGTCTCGCGGCTGAATTCCTGGAAATGCGGGGCCAGATCCCGCACCAGGACCCAGTTGGCAAAGAGCCCGAACAGCAGCGCGATCGGGAAGCCGATGGCGAAGATGTTCATCTGGGGTGCCGCACGTGTCATCACGCCGAACGAGATATAGACGATCAGCACTGCTGCCATCGCCGGCAGTGCCAGCAGCATGGCGCTGGCGAACAGCCAGGTCATGCGATGGGCGAGCTGGCGGAAGGACTCGATGGCCAGGCCGTCCGTTGCGATGGGTATGGTGTTGAAACTCTCGACCAGCACATCAAACAGCACCAGGTGCCCGTTCATCGCCAGGAAAAGCAGTGTGATGCCGTTGAGATAGAACTGGGAGAGCACCGGCACGTTCACGCCATTGGCGGGGTCCACCATGGAAGCGAACCCCAAACCCATCTGCATCGCGATCATCTGGCCCGCGACCACAAACAGCTGAAACAGCATGTAGACCGCAAACCCCATGGCGCTGCCGATCAGCACCTGCTGGATCGAGATCACCGCCATTTCCGGAGAAATGGAATCAAGGACCGGTACGTCCCCCAGCATGGGCATCACCAGAATGGTCATGACGATCGCGAGCCCGACCCGGATGCGGGCGGTGACCAGCTGGGTCCCGAAGATGGGGATCACCATCAGGAAGCTTCCAATGCGGAACAGCGGCCAGAGAAACTGCCCCAGCCACTGCCCGATTGCATCCGGTCCCAGTTCTATCGGCATGGCCCTACCCGATCATGTTCGGAATGTTCTTGATCAACTCATTGGTGTGATCAAGTAACAGGGTCAGCAGCCAGGGCCCCCACACGATCAGCACCAGCAGGGTCACGATCAGCCGCGGCAGGAAACTCAGGGTCTGCTCGTTGATCTGGGTCGCGGCCTGGAAGGTGGACACGACCAGCCCCACCAGCAGGCCGGGGCCAATAATGGCCAGTGCCATGGTCACGATCAGCCAGAGGGCATCCCGCATCAGTTCTATAACCAGTTCCGGTGTCATCAGCGCCTCCCCTCTATAGCCCGTAGCTGGCCGCCAGCGTGCCCATCACCATGGCCCACCCGTCCACCAGCACGAACAGCATGATCTTGAACGGCAGCGAAATGATGATCGGCGAGAGCATCATCATGCCCATGGCCATGAGCACGCTCGCGACCACCATGTCGATGATCAGGAAGGGAATGAACAGCATGAACCCGATCTGGAACGCGGTCTTGAGCTCACTGGTCACGAAGGCCGGCATCAGGATCCAGAAGGAGACGTCCTCGGGCCCTTCGTAGCTGTCCTCCTCCCCCGCGATCCGGACGAACATATTCAGGTCCGTCTTCCGGGTCTGGCCGATCATGAACTCACGGAAGGGCTGGCTGGCGCTCTCAACCGCCTCGATCGCGGCCATGTCCCCACTGAGATAGGGCTGCAGCGCCTCCTGATTGGCGCGCTCGAAAACCGGCGACATGATGAAGATCGAGAGAAAGAGCGCGAGCCCGATCAGGATCTGGTTGGAGGGGGTCTGCTGGAGCCCGATGGCCTGGCGCAGAATGGCGAAGGTGACAATGATGCGGGTGAACGACGTCATCATCATCAGCGCCGCCGGCAGAAAGCTCAGCGCCGTCATCAGCGCCACGATCTGCAGGGTTACGGAGTACTGCTGTTCGCCGTCCTCGGTGGTGGTGAGCGAGAGCGCCGGGATGCCCTCAGGCGCGGCCTGAGCCAGTAAGGGGGCGAACAGCAGCAGTGCCCCCGTTATCCAGGCGTACCTCGATGTCATGGATGATCCCCCTACACGTCATTGGAACCTCCCGTTGCGCCGCGCCCCATCACCTGCTGGAGCTTACGGGCGAAGTCACCACTGGCCGCGGATTGCGACCCGGTGACAACGGGTTCATCAAAGACATGCAGGGTTCGTACCGATTGTGGCGTAATGCCTATAAGTATCTGTTTATCGCCAACTTCAACAAGCGCCACACGCTCTTTCTGGCCGACGGACAGGACCGCGACCACCTTCAGCGCCTGAGTATTGACGCCGCCCAGCCCCTGGACGCGACGGGCGATCCAGCCGCTGAAGAGAATGAACGCAAGCACCACGATCAACCCGGCCCCCAGGGTGAGCGCGGTGGTCATGGTGTCCGGCGTGCTGGCGCCGATGCCACCACCGTTCTCCTGCTGGGCCTCCTGGGCCGAAACCAGCAGTGGCATCAGACCAGGCGGCACCAGTGCCCAGCGACCGGGAACAGGGATGCCCTTCATTTGGACAGCTTGCGGATGCGTTCGGAGGGGCTGATCACATCCGTGAGGCGGATACCGAACTTCTCGTTCACCATCACCACCTCACCATGGGCGATCAGCATGCCGTTGACCAGCACATCCAACGGCTCCCCGGCCAGCCGGTCCAGCTCGATCACCGAGCCCTGGTTGAGCTGGAGAAGATTTCGGATCGGGATGCTGGTATTACCCACTTCCATGGAGATGGTCACCGGAATATCCAGGATCACATCCAGATCCGGGTGCTGCTCCCCACCGGGCTCGGGTTCATGGGTAAAGTCCTGCATGGGCGCCTGACGCACATCCTCTCCGCGGCCACTGGCACCGCCCTCGTCACTGCCACCGGCTTCCGCCATGGCGGCCGCCCACTCATCGCCCCGGTCATCCTCACCGCCTGCGGCCTCGCCTTCACCGGCGTCACCCATGGCCTGCTCCCATTCGGCGGCGAGCTTCTCATCCTCGGTCATTTCCTCGCCGTTGCCGTTGTGTTCGTCTTCAGCCATTGTCCTGAACCTTCAGCTTGTTGGTGGTCTCGGGCCGTTTGATCTGTTCCGTGACCCGCAGCGCCAAATTGCCGTCACGGGTGCCCAGATTCCCCTTGTAGATGGGAATACCGTTGGCGGTCATAGTGGCGTCCTCGGGCATGTCGATGGGGATGATATCCCCCGCCTCGAACTGCGCGACCTCACGCAGGGAAATCTGGCGCTCGGCCACGGTCACGTTCACCGGCACCTCGACTTCCTTGATGTCCTCCTGCAGGGCGTTGACCCAGCGTTCATCAACCTCGTCCACATCACTCTGAACGCCGGCGTCCAGAAGCTCACGAATGGGCTCGACCATTGAATACGGAATGGCGATATCCATCTCGCCACCGCCGCCATCCAGCTCGATCTGGAAGGTGCTGACAATCACCACCTCACTGGGGCTGACGATGTTCGCCATGGAGGGGTTCACCTCCGACGACAGGTACTCGAAGTCCACCTTGAACACCGCGCTCCAGGCTTCCTTCATGTCCTGGAATACCTGCTCCAGCACCATCTGCACAATGCGTGTCTCGGTGGGCGTGAACTCCCTGCCCTCGATCTTGGCGTGGCGCCCTTCACCGCCGAAGAAGTTGTCCACCAGCTTGAACACCAGTTTGGCGTCCATGATGTAGAGCGCCGTCCCGCGCAGGGGGCGCATCTTGACCAGGTTGAGGCTCGTGGGCACGAACAGGGTGTGGATGTATTCCCCGAACTTCATGATCTGGATGCCGGCGGCCGCCACATCCGCATTGCGCCGCAGAAGATTGAACAGACTGATCCGGGTGTAGCGCGCAAACCGTTCGTTGATCATCTCCAGGGTCGGCATGCGACCGCGGACGATGCGGTCCTGGGTCGCCAGATCAAAGGTCTTGGCTTCCCCCGTATCCTCTTCGTCATCGGTGTCCACGTCGCCGTCGTCAACACCGTGGAGCAGCGCGTCGATTTCATCCTGCGACAGCAGATCCTGCATGATTATTCCCCAGCCCGGGTCCGTATCCCCGGGTCACTGCATGACAAAGTTGGTGAACAGTACCCGCTCGATCGAGGACGCGTTCTCAGCCTCAAGCACCCCGTTCACGGCATCGCGCATATCCTCGAGCAGTGCCTGCTTGCCCTCGCGGGTCCGGAGCTGTTCGAAGGACTGCTCCTGCAGCAGCCCCCTGAGCCGGCTGCGTACGGTCGCGCGATGGCGTTCAAGCGCGTCCGATACATCCTCCCCACGCATGACAAACGCCAGGTGCAGCTGCAGATAACGCTGCTGATTCCCGCTGACCGACACCACCAGCGGATCCTCAAGCTCAAAATAGCTGGCCGGCGTATGGACTTCTTCCTGCTCCTGCTCACCGTTGGCGCCCCCGAAGCTGGATTCACCCAGAAACCAGAGGGTACCGGCTACCGACACACCAACCGCCAGAATCACAGCCAGAACTGCGATGATAATGGTTTTGAGCTTGCCGCCTTTACCGTTCCCGGCCATGCCGTAATCCCGTCGCTCAGTGACAGCTGCCCAGGGGCAGCAATTCGTGTGCCATCAATATAGTTGACCGGGTCGGGTCAGGGCCAGCCCCGGTCTCACGCATAGGTATCAATGCCGTCGTCGAGGGTGATGGTGGACTCACCGGTGACAACATTCTCATCCGTGCCGCTGGCCGGACCGGAGCCGTCGCCCTCACCGGACTCCCTTTCCGTGGCTTCTTCACCGTCACCCCCTGCGGCCTCGCCGGAGACATCAAAGTCGGCCAGATTAAGCCCTTCCTGTTCAAGCATGTCCCGGAGCCGGCTGCTGTTGAGTTCCAGCATCTCCCGTACCTGGGCGTTCTGGGCATTGACGGTCACCTGGGCCTGATCGTTCTGGACCGAGACCCGGACCTCGATCGGCCCCATGTCCGGCGGATTCAGCTGGATATCCGCGGACTGGATGCTGCGCCCGGCCAGCCAGGCGATTTTGCCGGCAACCTGCTCACTCCACTGCTTCTGGTTCTGCACCGGGGTTTCCACGGTTGTGGTGTATTGCCGCAGGGTGGCATCACGGGCCGCCTCGGCACGGGTAAAGGTCTGCTGGGTCAGCCCCGCCGTCTCACTGCCGCGGCTCCCTGACTCCTGGCCACCACTGTTCTCCACGGCCACCAGGCGCAGCCCCTCAAAACGCAGATCGGTGCTGCCGGACTCAGGGCCCTGCGTATTCTGGCCGTTCAGTGCCATGCCGGACAGCAGGTTCTGCAGGAAATTGCTGGTGCTGTTGCGGGGACTGCCATCACCGGAGCCGGGTGCACCGGTCCCCTGCCCCAGGAGCTCACCCAGCGGCAACCCATTGCCTCCCCCATTGCCCGGAGCATTGCCCCCGCCTTTGGCCTGGTTACCGCCCTGCAGACCATTGACCCCGGCCAGCGCCGCCAGAATGCCCTGCTGCTCGCCGCTGGTCAGATTCTCAAGCTGTTGCAGCCAATCCGCCTCCCCCCCGGAATCGGGGCTGACGTCCAGTTCGCCCGAGAACAGCGCCTGCAGCGCTTCCAGGCCACTGCCCTCCTGATTCTCCAGAAGGCTCGACAGCTTCTCCAGGGGAATCCCTTCCCCTTCGCGGCCCTCAAGTGCCAGGCGCAGGTCGCCACCGTCGCCCCTGACAATACGGCCCACAACATTGCCTTCCGCGTTGCGCAGCACGTCGCCGGGCTTCAGGCCCTCACTGCCGCCGCTGCCCATGAGGTCACGGTGGAGTTCGCCGAAGGCGGATGCGTCAGCACCCTTGCCATCGGCACCATTACCGGAGCGGCCGGAAACGGACGCGGTCTCGGGGGAGAGAATATCGGGCATTTGCATGGCAGAACCTTGCCTCCTGAATGGATCAGTTCAAGACTTAACGCCATGCAAGCAATTTGGAGGCCAGATTGGAAATGCGGGGGTATTATCCATCCCGGAAATGCGCCAGTTCCTGGCGGACTGCTCCCAGTTCCGCCTCAATCGCACTGATGCAGTCATGGATGTCGGAGAGATCGCCATAACGGCCACGCTGCTCCGCAGTCCGGCAGCGCTCGGCCAGTTCCGGCGCGCCTATATTGATGCAGCTGCCCTTGAAACTGTGCGCCATCTTCCGGACCTCCTCGGCATCCTCCGAGGCGGCCCCCGCACGCAGCTGCTCCAGGCGGTCATCCGCATCCTGAAGGAAGGTGTTCACGAGGATGACGAATTCATCCTCCATGACATCCCGCAGCTCCGCGAGGGCATCATGGTCAATGTGCTGGTGTTCACTCATTGCGGCTACCGTGATCAGCTTCTGCCAGGGACCTACCCGGCACGCCAGATGTATTCCGCTTCCACGCGGTTGCCGGTACTGTTCCAGCGTACGTCATGGCAGAGCGTCTGCACAAGCGCGATGCCGCGCCCGGAAAGGCGCTCATGATCGAGCGAGGAAGCGGTCTCACCCGGATCAAACCCGGGGCCGCTGTCGGCAACCGTGACCAGCAGGGTACCGCCGGCACCGTCATCATGGGGCCTGTGGGAGAGGGTGATGGAGACCCAGCCGCTGGCAAGCTGCCCCAGGAGCCGTTCCCGTTCGCTGTAGTAGCGCGAGAAACCACTGGGCGAATCCTTGAGCCCCGACGGCAGGCGCAGGACGCCGTGCTCCAGGGCGTTGGTGAAAAGCTCCGCGATAATGGTATAGACATCCCCACTGCAAAGGCGCAGCCCCGGCACGTCCATGCACACATGAAGCAGCAGGGGCACGGGGTTGAACCGGGCCAGCGTCCGATCCTCAAGGTCATACTGGAGTCGCCACTGTTCCGGGCCGGCACCGGTGTCCGGAAGCACCTCGTGTTCCACCGTGTTCAGCGCCGACTCCGGGACCATCGCCAGATCGAGGATGGTGATATCGTCCTCGCTCACCACCCCTTCCCCGAAACGGTGCACCGCCTCACGCAGGCACTCAAAGCCGCCGTGTGGCCCGGAACGCTGGTTGATGGCTGCAATCGCCCGTTCTTCCCCGAACAGCTCTCCCTCGCGGTTGGAGCTCTCAATAACTCCATCCGTGGCCAGGAGCATGTGTTCACCCAGCGCCAGGGTGTGGCGCTCACAGGCCGCGGAGAAGCGTTCCGCCGAAAGAATCCCGAGCGGCAGATGGCGCGACCGGAGCTCATCCCGGGTGCCATCATGGCGCAGTATCCAGGCCGTGGGCAGGCCTCCGTTCCAGACTTCCGCGTGGCCCGACCGCAGGTTGAGATCCACCATTGCCGCACAGCAGAAGAAACCGGTCGGCAGGATGTTGCAGAGCTTGCGATTGATCTCCTTCAGGATGTCGCCGATGGCGAACCCCTTGGCGGTCATGCCGTAGAAGATCTCGGACATGGGCAGGGCGCCGATGGCCGCCGGCAGACCATGACCGGTGAAATCCCCCACGAAGAGGTGCATACCACCGGACGGCTTGGGCGAGGCGAAAAGCACATCCCCGTTGAAGATGGACATGGGGGAGGCCTCGAACCGGATGTTGTCCGCTCCCAGGCAGCCGCGATCGGCAATGTTATCGAACACACGGCGGGCCAGTGCCTGCTCGCGCATCATCTGGCGGTTACGCTGATCGGTCCGGTCACGCTCCTGCTGCAGACTCTGGTGCAGATCCCGCATGCGCTGGAAGGCATTGATCTTGGCCCGGAGGATCACGCGGTTGTAGGGCTTGGAAAGGAAGTCGTCGCCCCCGACCTCGAGACAGGAAGCCAGTGATTCGGCGTCACTGAGGGAGGTCAGGAAAATGATGGGAACCAGATCCTCACCGGCAGCCGCCTTGATCCGCCGCGCGGCTTCCAGACCGTCCATGTTGGGCATGAGCACATCCAGAAGCACCATCTGCGGCCGCTGCTGCTCAAAGGCTTCAACCGCCTGGGCACCATCCTCGGCCATGATCACCTCATGGCCCTGCCGGGTCAGGATGGCGTTGAGGATCATGCGATCCGTCTGGTTGTCGTCCGCGATCAGTATCCTGAGCGGCGTTACGGAACCGGCATCAGTCGTCAATCTGGAAAAGCTGCTCGAAGTTGGAAACCGTCAGGATACGGCGCACATCCCCGTTGCAGTTGATGATCCGGACATCGGCCTTCTCACCACCGGCATAGTCCCGGAGCAGCAGGAGCATGCCCAGGGCCGAGCTGTCCAGGTAGGTGGTGTCCCGCATATCGATCACGTACCGGGAAACGCCCTGCCCCTCGCCCTCGTAAGCATGACGGAACGCCTGATGTGAGCTGAAATCAAACCGCCCTTCAATCCGGATGGTCAGCTCGGAACCATCCCCGGAACGTTCTGTGGTAATCGACATTGTTCCCCCTGTCGTGCACGACCACGTCATCCATCAGAGCATAGATCAACATACCCTGATGTCACGTGACCGATTGCCACTATCCCTGACGCTGCATGGCACGGGCAAAGCGCTGGTTGGCGGCCTCGTCCAGCGCCTTCTGTTCCCGGCGCTCGTCCTCGCGCGCCTCACGCCGGCGACAGGTTTCAATGTAGCGCGCCATGCCCTCACGCCGCTGGCGCGCCGCCTGCCACTGCTCCCGGGCCTCCTCAGCCGTGGCCCGGTAACGGTCCACCTGCTGTTGCTGCTGGGCAATCGCCGCCACCAGCTGGCTGATGAACTGCTGCCCCGCCTGGAGCCTGGCCGCGGAAGTGGTTCCCGAGGCCTCGGCACGGATCTGGTGCTGGTACTCCTCATGGTAGCGTTCCAGCTCGTCGAGCCGCTGCTGCTGCTCAGCCAGCGCCTGCTGCGCCGCCTGGAACCGCTCCCGGGCCGCCTGCTCCTGCCGGTCCTCCATATCGAGCACCACCTGCAGCCGCTGCGAACGCCGCTTCATGAATCACCCATTACTGCGTACCTGTTGCCGCATCACCGTTGCCATTCCCCTGCCCGCCAACAATCGCCTCCAGAGCCTGTGCGGCTTCCGTGAAGCCCGCACTTTCATCCAGTCCCTGCTGTAGAAACTGACGCATTTCCGGCATTTTGTCGATAGCCAGATCCGTCTCCGGGTCCGCGCCCTTCTGGTAGGCACCGACACTGATCAGATCCCGGGACTGCTGGTAGCGTGAATAAAGCTGTTTGAAGCGCTGCGCCTGGCGCAGATGGTCCGCGGAGACCACGTGGGGCATGACCCGGCTCACGGAGCCTTCCACGTCAATCGCCGGATAGTGGCCTTCCTCGGCCAGCTCCCGGGAAAGCACCATATGGCCATCCAGAATGGCTCGGGCCGCGTCCGCAATCGGGTCCTGCTGGTCATCGCCTTCGGTCAATACGGTATAGAAGGCTGTGATCGAGCCCCCCTCACGCTCGCCATTGCCGGCGCGCTCCACCAGCTGGGGAATACGCGCGAACACCGACGGCGGATAGCCCTTGGTCGCAGGCGGCTCGCCCACCGCCAGTGCGATCTCCCGCTGCGCCTGGGCATAGCGGGTGAGTGAATCCATCAGCAGCAGCACCTTGCGGCCACGGTCCCGGAAGTACTCGGCGATGCGGGTGGTCAGCATGGCCGCACGCAGGCGCATCAGCGGCGAATCGTCCGCCGGGGCAGCGACCACCACGGAGCGCGCTATCCCCTCTTCACCGAGGATCTCCTCGATGAACTCCTTGACCTCACGGCCCCGCTCACCGATGAGGCCGACCACGATGATGTCCGCTTCCGTGAAGCGGGTCATCATGCCCAGCAGCACGGACTTGCCCACGCCACTGCCGGCAAAGAGCCCCAGGCGCTGGCCCTCGCCCACGGTCAGAAGCCCGTTGATCGCTCGGATGCCGACGTCCATGCGCTGGCGGATGGGCGTGCGGTTGAGGGGATTGATAACGGCGCCGGTAAAGGGCACATAGTGCGTGGCCTCCAGCGGGCCCTGGCCGTCCAGGGGTTCTCCGGCGCCGTCCACAACGCGGCCCAGAAGCCCTTCTCCCACGGGCACGCGGCTGGCGCTTTCCATGGGCGTGACCAGGGCGCCGGGCCGCAGACCACTGATGGCGGTCAGAGGCATGAGGTAGAGCCGGTCGTTCTCGAAGCCCACCACCTCGGCCTCCACCTGGTTGCCGTCCTCGGCCTGGATCAGGCAGCGGTCGCCGACTTCCATGGGGCAGCCCACGCATTCCAGGGTCAGCCCCACCATGCGCGTGAGACGCCCGCTCAGCTCAGGAGCACTGGCTTCAGGCAGGGCCTGCGCAAACCGGCCCAGCCGATCAGAGAGTGTCATCGCCGTCACCGTTTCCGTCGTCAGGCTCCCCGCCTGATTCCAGCACGTCCCGGTGGTAATCGCTCATTTCGCCCATGACCGCGTCCAGTTCCGCGTGATCCCCATCCCCGCCGTCACTGAGCTGGGCTTCGAGCATCCGCTGGACCTGCTTCTGGAAACGCTTCTCCACGGTGTAATCCACCAGGCTGCGACTGCTGGCAACGATACAGCCCCCCGGCAGAATCTGTTCATCCGGCGCCACCGTGGCATGACCGGCGACACCGTCAATCGCCTGGCGCACCATCTCCGCGTCGTCCGCATGCACACGGATACGCATGTCACTGTCGCTGTCAGGCAGGGTCTGGATGGCCCGGCGCACGATGCTGCCAATCTGGGAGCTGTCGAGCTGGAGTTCCCGATGGATCACGGACCGGCTCAGGGCCATGACCAGGTTGAGCACTGCCGCCTCGGTGGCGTCCTCCTCCTGGCGCAGCGGGTGGGTCAGCGCCTCCATCAGCTCCTGCAGCCGCTGTTCCTGCTGCCGG
This sequence comes from Halovibrio salipaludis, assembly GCF_002286965.1. Taxonomy (GTDB): domain Bacteria; phylum Pseudomonadota; class Gammaproteobacteria; order Pseudomonadales; family Oleiphilaceae; genus Halospina; species Halospina salipaludis. Next base: position 625,040 of record NZ_NSKD01000002.1, read on the forward strand.
ACCCGGTCGCGGCCTTCCTCCAGACCCTGCTGTTCCCCGGCCTCGCGCCCGGCGGCCTGCCCCTCGTCATAGCCGACCCGGTAGCCCTCACGGGCGCCCTGGTCCATGCCTTCGGTCTTGCCGGCCTCAAAGCCGGCATTGTAGCCCTCGTCACGCGCTTCGTTGTGGATGGCTTCCAGCTGTTCCGCGGTCAGCGGCTGGACCGTTTCCTGCTCCACGTCCTCAACGCCCGCTCGGCGCTGCCCGTTCTCGTCGAGCAGCGGCATTTCCCAGCGCTCATAGGCAGTAAGGTCGCCGGAAGGGATCCGGTCGCGATGCGAGTGGCGGGTCATCTAGAGCATTTCCTCGCCGGAGCCACCCAGCACGATGTCGCCGCTTTCGGCCATGCGCCGGGCAACGGTGATGATTTCCTTCTGCGCCGCTTCCACCTCGGAGACCTTGACCGGCCCCTTGGCCTCCAGGTCGTCCTTCAGGAGTTCGCCGGCACGCTTGGACATGTTCTTGAAGATCTTCTCCTTCACTTCGTCCTCCGCGCCCTTGAGCGCCACCACCAGGACGTCCGAGGAAACCTCGCGGAGCAGCGCCTGGATGCCCCGGTCGTCCACGTCCTTGAGGTTGTCGAAGACGAACATCAGGTCCTCGATCTCGCTGCCCAGATCCGGATCCATATCCTTCACCGAATCCATGAGCTGACCTTCGATACTGCGATCCATGTAGTTCATGATGTCCGCGGCGCGCTGGATGCCGCCGATGCGGCTCGCCTGCCCACCGGCACCGCCGGAGAACTGTTTCTCGAGGATGTTGTTGAGTTCCTGCAGGGCCTGGGGCTGGATGGATTCCAGCGAAGCCACACGCATCATCACATCGAGGCGCACCTTGTCATCCAGCGATGCCAGGATCTCGGCGGACTGGTCCGGGTCCAGGTAGGAGACCACGATCGCCTGGATCTGGGGATGTTCATACCGGATGATGTCCGCCACCGCCCGGGGTTCCATCCACTTGAGGGTATCCAGGCCAGTGGTGTTGCCGCCGATCAGTATCCGGTCAATGAGGCTGCCGGCCTTCTCCTCGCCCAGGGCATTGGTGAGCACCGACCGGATGTAGTCATCGGCGCCCACGCCCAGACCGGTCTGGCCGCCCACCGCCTCGAAGAACTCACCCACAACGTAGCTCACGTCGTTCTTGGGCACGTCCTGCAGCTGGGACATGGCCATCCCCACCCGCTGGACCTCCTTGGGCCCCATGTGCTTGAGGATCTGCGCAGCATCCTCCTCGCCCAGGGTCATCAGCAGTATCGCGGCCTGCTCGATGCGGCCCAGTTTGCGCGAGGGCTGGGCGCGGCCGGCTGTGTTCTCTTCCTCACTCATCCGCGTTCACCCACTGACGGACCACCTGCGCCACCCGTGCGGGGTCTTCCGCAATCAGGCCTTTAACGGCGTTCAGTTCCCTATCATAGCTTTCAGCGCTGTCCGGCAAAAGCCGATCGTCCCCACTGGCCATGGCCGAGCGGATTGATTCACTGCCTTCAATATCGTCCAGTCCACCAAGCCCTTCAAGGTCCGACTCACCAGACTCGCCACTGCCCCCACCACCGCCGGAGGCCAGGGTCTTGAGTGTGGGCCGGACCAGCAGCAGGGCCAGAGCAATGATGACCAGGCCCGCGATCACCGGGCGGATGCTGTCCTGGAACCAGGACTGCTCATAGAAGGGTACCGGTTCAATCTCGGGCTCCTGCTGATCGGCGAAGTCCGTGTTGACCACGGTCACGCTGTCTCCCCGCGCGGCGGAAAAGCCCACCGCGTCCCGGACCAGACGGGTCAGGCGCTCCAGTTCCGCCTGGGGCCATTCGACGCTGGTGGTCTCCCCGGTCTCCGGGTTGGTGCGCTTGAGATCATCCACCGCCACCGCCACGCTCATGCGGTTGACCGAGCCCGGCTCTTCCCGGGTGAAGCTCAGCAACCGGTCCACTTCATAGTTACGGGTCGAGGAGGTCCGTGAGCTCTGGGAGCCGCCCCCTTCGCCGCCACCCTCACCACCGGCCTGTTCCGGTGCCTCGGCTTCGCCGGGAGGCTGGTTGGAGAGCGCGCCCGGAATACCGCCGGCCTCGCCCTGACGGTTGATTTCCTCCACGGTCTGCTCGCTGCGCAGGGCCTGCTGCTCGGGGTTGAATATCTCCTCGGCCTGCTCCACCGCCTTGAAGTCCATATCCACCGAGACTTCCGCGTTGAAGCGGTCACGCCCCATGATCGGCGCCAGGATCCCGGCGACCCGCTCCTTGAGACGCTGCTCCATGCGCTGCTGCATCTGGAGCTTCTGCGCCATCTTCTGGGCGTCCTCGTCATTCACATTGGCGGACAGATGATTGCCCTGCTGGTCCACGACCGTGACGTCATCCCGGCTCATCTGGGGCACACTGCCGGCCACGAGGTTGATGACGGAGCGCACCTGGGTCTCATTCATGCGCCTGCCGGAGCCCAGATCCACCATGACCGAGGCTGAGGGGTTGCGGTTGTCACTGACAAAAACGGAATCCTCGGGGATGGCCAGATGCACGCGGGAATTGCGCACATTACCCATGGCCTTGATGGTGCGGGCCAGTTCACCTTCCAGGCTGCGGTGGAAGCGGGCCTTCTCCATGAACTGGGAAGTACCCAGGCCCTGATCCTGCATGATGATGTCAAAGCCCATGCCCTGGTCCTCGGTCACACCTTCCCGGGCCAGAGCCAGGCGCGCTTCATGGATGTCGCCCGAGGCCACCAGGAGGGCACCGCTGCGGTGCTCAATCCGGTAATCCACGCCGGCGCTGTCGAGCACACTGGTGAGTTCCGTGGGATCATACTCGCTCAGGTCGCCCACCAGGGGCTTGTAGTCCGAGCCCTGGGCCCACAGCACCAGCGCCACGGCCAGTGCCACACTGGCGGCAAGGCCGAAGATCAGCCCCACCTGGCGCAACAGTGTCAGCCGGTTGACGCCCATCAGCAGATTGCTGCCGCCTCCGCTGGCCTCACTTTCGCTCCCGCCGCCACCACCGCTGGCCGGCGGGTTGGTCTGTTCCGTTTCAGCCGGTACGTTGGCCATTGTGCGCTCCTGTCACCGCACACCGCCCGCGGGCGGATATCCCGTTGAACCGAATCAGATCGGCATGTTCATGATCTTCTCATAGGCCTGCACGACGCGGTTGCGCACCTGGGTCGTGGCCTCGAATGCGACCGAGGCTTTCTGGCTCTCGACCATCACCCGGGTGATGTCCACATCCGGATCACCCTGGGTATAGCGGGTCTTGAGATCCGAGGAGGTCTGCTGCAGCTCGTTCACGTGATTGACCGCTCCCTGCAGTGTCTCCGTGAAGCTCGGGCCCTCGCCCTGCTGGGCCTCCCCCGGCTTCTGGCCAGGCTGCATCTGCTCCGGCCGCAACTGGTCCGGCTGGATCTGCTGGCGCTGCTGCATCTGCTCGCGCAGGGCGCGGATATCGGACAGCACGGAGTTCACATCAGCTCGTTCAACCATTGTTCCTCTCCCAACGCTCAGGGCTCTGCCATGGCAGATTCATCTGGACGACAGATAAGCAAACGTCGGGCCAGGATGAATTTTCCATTCCATTACAGGATGTTGAGAGGATTTCAGAGGCTGATCTGGCTAACGGGCTCGGGATGGAAAAGCACTCTGACGTGATTTTGACACAAAAAAGCCCGGGCCGGGGCCCGGGCAGGCAGGAGGAAGGAACGTCAGACGAACGCGAGCTCCTCTTCCGGGTTGATGCCATGATCCCGCATCTGGGCAAGCTTGTAGCGCAGGGTGCGGGGGCTGATCCCCAGCCTTTCGGCGGCCTGTTTGCGGCGGCCACGCTCATCACGCAGGGTCTGCAGGATGATCCGGAACTCACGCTGGCGCAGGTCATCCCCCAGAGAGGCATCCTGGGCCTCATCAGTCCCAGCGGCGTCGGTTTCAGGCACCTCAGCCACTGTGCCGGGGTCAACAGGCCCATCCGTATCGGGTTCCGGAGCAGCCGAGCGTGGTGCCGGTGCGGCACCGGTGATGCTCTGGTCCAGGCTCAGGTCCCGGTCCGTAATGACCTGCCCCTGCTGCAGGATCAGGGCCCGCTGGATGGCGTTGTCCAGTTCCCGCACATTGCCCGGCCAGTCGTACTGGTAAATAACCCGGCGGGCACTGGGGTCCAGCGTCACCCCGGTCATGTGCATCTGGCGGGCATGCTTTTCCAGCAGATGCTCCGCCAGCGGCAGGATGTCGTCGCGGCGCTCGCGCAACGGCAGCCACTGCAGGGGGAACACGCCCAGCCGGTAATAGAGGTCCTCGCGGAAGCGGCCCGCGGCCACGTCCTCCTGGAGATCCCGGTTGGTGGTGGCAATCACACGCACGTCGAGCTGGATGCTGCGGCGGCCACCCACCCGCTCCACTTCGCGCTCCTGAAGGACCCGCAGGAGCTTGGCCTGAAGCCCGATCTCCATTTCCGAGATCTCATCCAGAAGCAGGGTGCCGCCATTGGCCTGCTCGAACTTGCCCGGCGACGTCTGGTGTGCCCCGGTGAAGGCCCCCTTCTCGTGACCGAAAAGGATCGCCTCCAGCATATTCTCGGGGATAGCGGCGCAGTTGAGGGCCACAAAGGGCTGTGAGGCGCGGCTGGATTCGTCATGGATGTAACGCGCCAGCACCTCCTTACCCGTGCCACTTTCGCCACAGATCAGCACAGTGGAGTCCGTGGCGGCCACCTTGCGGGCCAGCTGGAACATCCGCCGGCTGGCGGCATCCTCGGCAATGGCGCGGTTGGCACTGGTAGAGGCAGGGCCTCCCAGAACCCGCGAGACAATGTCCGTCAGCACCTGGGGCTCAAACGGTTTGGCCAGGTAATCCACGGCCCCGGCCTGCATGGCGGAAACCGCCTGTTCGATGCGGCCGTAGGCGGTCATCAGCAGTACCGGGATACCGGGATGATGGCGCTGGATCTCCGCGAGCAGGCTGATGCCGTCCATACCGGGCATCTGCACGTCACTGATCACCAGGTCCACCGGGGCCGACGCCAGTTTCTCCAGTGCCTGCTCACCGCTGGCGGCCTCGCTGACCCGGTAGCGTTTCACTTCCAGGGTGGTGACCAGAGCCTCGCGGAGTTCCCCGTCGTCCTCAACAATCAGTATCTTCTGTTTCGCCATGACTACCTCTCCGATGAATCCCCGGGATCATCCATTGTGCGGCGCGGCCAGCGGCAGCGTGATGATGGCACTGGTGCCGCTGTGACCATCCGAAACCAGCTCAAAACGACCCTTGTGGGCCTGAACCACGGCATTGACCACCGCCAGGCCCAGGCCCGTGCCGTGGGACTTGGTGGTCACGAACGCCTCGGTCACGCGCTCGGCCTCTTCCGGAGAGAGGCCCGGCCCGTTGTCCGTGATACAGAAACGGACCTCGCCGTCCTGCCCGGAAACCTCGAGCGCCAGCTCATCCGCGCCGGCTTCCAGACTGTTGTTGATCAGGTTGAGGCAGGCCCCGACCAGCGCCTCCCGGTTGCAGGCAATGGCCCCTTCGGGCCAGCGCTCCGGGGTGGTCAGGGTGGCCCGGCGTGTCTGCAGTGACGTTTCAGCGTTCTGGACAACCGCCTGGATCCATTCGCCAATGCCCAGCTGTTCGGCAAGCCGGATATCCCCCCGGGCAAAAATCAGCATGTCGCGAACCTGTTGCTCCAGATGCTGGAGACGTGCCATCAGCTTGCCGGCACAGCGCTCGCGCATCTCGGCATCCAGGTCCTCTTCATACAGGTGGCCAGCGTAGAGCATGGCGGCCGACAGTGGCGTGCGGATCTGGTGGGCCAGTGAGGCTACCATCCGGCCCATGGAGGAAAGCCGCTCGGAACGCGCAAGGCGCGACTGCAGTTCGCGGGTTTCGGTCAGATCGGTAAGGAGAATCAGCTGGCCGGGCTCGTTATCCATGGAGCGGATCTCGATGTTCACCCGGCGGCCGTCATTGAGGGAGACCTCGTGACCATCATCGCGCCGCGGCGCAAAGGCCCGCTGGATCACGTCCACCCAGCGCTGGCCTTCCAGGGGCTCGTCCAGCAGTTCAACCGCCGCCGGGTTGCACTGGCTGATGACGCCCTGGCTGTCCAGCACCACCACGCCGGCCGGCAGCACGTCCAGAAGGGTCGAGAGCCGGTTGGCAACCTTCTCGCGCTCTTCCAGCTCATCGCGGCGGCGACGCTCCTCGCTGCTGAGACGCCCCGCGAGATCATTCACCCGTTCCTCCAGCGTCCGGTAGGAATCCGTGATCTGGCGCGACATCTGGTTGAACAGTTCCAGCGCTTCATCCACTGGTCCGGTCTCCGGCTCCTGCCGGGCACCGAAAAGGGAGGTCACCTTATCGTTGGCATCCGCGGCCGCACTGTCGTGGGACGCGGCTTCGTTCCGCTCGGATGTCTGCTGGCTCATGGGCTTCTCCCGTACCGACGCCGCGCCCCGTGCGCGGGTTCTGTTCAGTTCAGGGAGATACCAGCAGGTTTCATGCCATCCTGATTTTTTATTGGTTGATCAGTGGCTTGCGCAAAAGGCCCGGAAGCGGAAGCCAAATTTTTGTCGCCGTTTCAGGACTCGGTCTCTTCCCGGAGACCGTACTTCCTGACCTTCTCCACCAGGGTGGTACGGCGGATGCGCAGCTTCTCGGCGGCCCTGGCAACCACGCCATCCGTCTCGTTGAGCGCCTGCTCGATCAGGGTCTTTTCCAGATTGGACAGGTAATCCTTCAGGTCCAGGCCATTCACCGGCAGCAGCGCCGGCGCATCCAGATTGCTGATGCCCTCAATACCGGCAGGCATGCCGGAGTCCTCGGTTTCATGGGACTCATCGAGATCGTCCACGTAACGGAACTTGCGGGGCAGCTCCTGAACCCCCACCACACCGTAGGGATGCATGATGGCCAGGCGCTCCACAAGGTTCGCCAGTTCCCGGACGTTACCCGGCCAGTCATGGCGGCAGAGGCTCATGATGGCGGCGGAATTCAGGCGGATGGAGCCACGCTTTTCCTTCTCCATACGGGAGATGAGCTCATTGATGAGAAGCGGAATATCCTCCACCCGTTCACGCAGGGCCGGCATTTCCAACGGGAAGACATTGAGGCGGTAGTACAGGTCCTCGCGGAACTCGCCATTCTCGATCATAGTTTCGAGATTCTTGTGCGTGGCCGCGATCACTCGCACGTCCGTGTTGATGGTGCGGTTGCCACCCACCCGTTCATAGGTGCGTTCCTGCAGCACACGCAGGATCTTGACCTGCATGCTCAGCGGCATATCACCGATTTCATCCAGAAAGAGCGTGCCGCCCTCGGCAAGCTCGAAGCGTCCGGCGCGGGAGCTGATCGCGCCGGTGAAGGCGCCCTTCTCGTGCCCGAACAGTTCACTCTCAAGAAGCTCGCCGGGAATGGCGCCGCAGTTGACCGGAACAAAGGGCTTGTCGCGACGCGGAGAGTGGTAGTGAAGGTTGCGTGCCACCACTTCCTTGCCGGTGCCCGACTCGCCGGTAATCAGAACGCTGACTTCCTTGTCCGCCACCTGGGACATGAGCTGGCGAACGTGCTGGATCCGCCGACTCGTACCCACCAGGCTGCGGAACAGCTGGACCTCGCGCTGCTGGGCCCGCTGGCCATTACGGGCATACTGCTCGCGGTACACCTGGGCGCGGTAGAGTGAATCCACGAACTTGGTATAGTTCGGGGGCCAGGCGATGCGGGCTATGATGCGGGATTCCGCCTCCGCGCTGAGCCCTTCCAGACTGTGCTCGCCAATCTGCAGGAAAGGTACACCGGACTGGCGCTCAGCCAGTTCATTGAGGTGCCCGACCGCGGCGTCACTCTCGCCGTCGACGACCACCGCGCCCAGTGTTTCCGTCTGTTCCAGGGTAGTGACCCATTGCTCGGGATCGGCGGCGCACACCTCCTCGCCGATGAATTCCAGGATCAGGCGGAGATCGTGTCGACGCTGTTCGTCGTCCACAACGAGAAATACAGTGGCAGTCTCGGACATCGGACCAGCAGCCTCGGGTCAGGCGTTGATGACAGTTCCATGAACTCTTCGTCATGGGATTGTCACGCATTTAAGACGCTGAGACCGCTGGAGTCAATTTTATGACGCTGTTTTTATGAATATCCTGCCGCATCCTGGTTACTGATTGTCCAGATAGGCCTTTGCCGCCTTCTGGGTCCGGTTGTTCGCGCGCAGCGCTTCAGCCGCTTCATCACGTTCCTTCTCGGAACTTTCCCGGGCCTGGTCGTAGAGGGCCTGAAGCCGCTCCACCCCGGCCCTGACCCGCTCCTGGCCGAGTTCCCCGGCATCGGCAACAGCCTCGTCCACACACCGGCGGACCTCGTCATCAAGTTCCGCCAGAGCAGCCCAGTCCTTCGCGGCAACCAGAGATTCCACCCGGCCGACCATCTCCTCAAGTTCCGCCATAGCGATGCTCCCCGAATAACGTGACACAATTGGCTGCCACAGCAGCCGGTTTCCTTTGAAAATGGGCCGGTTTGGCATTAATGTCGAATCCGTCACCCTGTCCTTATCCAATGAGCAAGCGACCCGAAACCACCATGCAAGACCAGCAGAATGACGCCTACATTGCCATTGCCAGAGCCTGCCTCAAAGCCATCAACCAGGCAGCTGACGACGGGCGTGACCGCGCCGAACAGATCCAGATGGTCTATCAGGCCATCGACGAAGCCTTCCAGGAACAGTTTGAGCCCTACCGCCAGCAACTCAGGGACTACCACTCCATTCTACAACGAATCGCCAGTGGCGACCTGAGCGCGCAGCAGATGGTGGAACTGGCGGAGGCCGCGGTTGCCGAAAGCACCGAACGCGATCAGGATGATCCCCTGCACTGACAAGGAGCCCCGACCATGACCGCTCGATTCAGCCCCCGTCCCGCCGCACGACTGGCAGGACTTGTAATGGGGACCGTACTGGGCCTCACCGCACAGTCCGCTGCTGCTGATGTCGTTCAGCGGACGTCACCGGAAACCGGGCCCGGGGCCACCGCGGAGTACCGTTACCTGACACTGGAGAATGGGCTGGGCGCCCTGCTGGTCTCCGACCCCCGTGCCGACAAGGCCGCCGCCGCGCTGGATGTGCATGTCGGCGCCGGAGCCGACCCGGAAGACCGGGCCGGGCTGGCCCACTTCACCGAGCACATGTTGTTCCTGGGCACCGAGACCTACCCTGACCCGGGCGAGTACAAGTCCTTCATCAACAGCCATGGTGGCTCGCACAACGCGTTCACCAGTGCCCTGGACACGAACTACTTCTTCAATGTCGAGCCCGGGTTCCTGGAGCCGGCTCTCGACCGGTTCTCCGAGCAGTTCCGGGTGCCGACCTTCGCCGCTGAGCTGATCGAACGCGAACGCAATGCCGTCAACTCCGAGTTCTCGGCGCACCGGCGCAATGATGGGCGGCGTTTCTGGTCGGCACTCAAGCAGACCTTCCCCGACGGCCACCCCCTGGCGGGCTTCACCGTGGGTAACCTGGAAACACTCTCCAACGAGGACGGCGAGCTGCGCGCTGAAACCGTCGAGTTCTACGAGCGACACTATTCCGCCAACCTCATGGAACTGGTGGTGATCGGCCCGCAGCCACTGGAAGAACTGGAATCCATGGTGGTGCCCCGCTTCTCACCGGTCGCCAACCGTGGCCACAGCGCGCCACGCTACACCCAGCCCTTCCTCGAAAGTGAGCAGATGCCCCGCCTGCTGGAAGTGGATGCGATCCGGGACACACGCCAGCTGCAGCTGACCTTCCCGATTCCCTCCACGGAAGAGGACTACCGCAACAAGCCGCTTTCCTACCTCTCCCACCTGATTGGCCATGAAGGCCAGGGCAGCCTGCACGCCGTCCTCAAGGAGGCCGGTCTTGTGGATAAGCTGTCCGCCGGCCAGAGCATGGACACCGGCGACCAGGCCATGATGAACATCAGCATGTCACTGACGCCGGAAGGCCGCGACCAGTGGCGGGAGGTGGTGCGCCTGACGTTTGACTACCTGGACCTGATCCGGGAGAACGGCATCCGCCAGGTGTATTTCGAGGAACAGCAGAAGCTCAACGACATCGAGCTGCGCTTCCGGGAGCGGGACAAACCGATCCACGAAGCCAGCTCACTGGCGAGCCGCCTGCACCGTGTGGCGCCGGATGATGTGGTGATCGCGCCCTGGCTCTACGAGACCTATGAGCCCTCCGTATACCGGGAACTGATGAACCACCTGAAGCCGGACAACGTCCTGGTGTCCCTGCTGGCACCCGTGGAGGAAACGGATGACTGGCAGACCACGCCCTATTACGACACGCCCTACCGGCTGACGGATCTGGAGGCGGAGCAACTTGTCAGCGGAAGCGAGCGGAGCGAGCAGCTCACACTTCCCGAGCCCAACCCCTTCATCCCGGAGGACCTGTCACTGGTCGCCGGCGATGACATGCCCCGGCCCCGTGCCATGGGCGATGGGCCGCTGGAACTGTGGTACGCCCGCGACACCCGGTTTGAGGCACCGCGTGCCAACGTTTACCTGTCCCTGCGCTCCCCCGCGGCCACCGGCTCAGCGCGCAATGTCGTTCTGACGCGTCTGCTCGCCGAAACCGTCCGGGATGAGCTCAACGCCCTGGCCTACCCGGCCCGGATCGCGGGGCTGGATTACCAGGTCTACAGCCACCTGCGGGGCATTACCGTCAAGCTCAGCGGTTACAGCGACAAACTGCCCCGTCTCATGGAGGATGTCCTTGGGCGGCTGCGCCACCCCGAGCTGGACCCGGAACCTGTCCGCACACGGCTGCAGCAGATCCGTGATGACCTCGCCAACGCGGCCGAGCGCCGGCCCTATGAGATCGCCTCCGGGGCCATCCACGAGCAGCTGCTTGATAACGTCTACCCCCATGCCACACGGCTTGAGGCAGCCCGTGAACTGGCTCCGGAGGATCTCGCGGATCACACTGCCCGCTTCTACAGCGCCCTGGATCCGGTCATGCTCGTTCACGGCAACATGACACGTGCGGCGGCACTCAATATACGCTCACGGGTCACCAGCCTGGTCATGGAGGATGTGGAACCCACGGAGGTGCCCCGTGCCCGTGTCCGGCGACTGGCCGCGGAAGAACAGACCCTGGATGTCAGCGTCCGGCACTCGGATCAGGGTTACCTGCGCTATATCCAGGGCGCGGATTCGGACTATGCCACCCAGGCCCGGTTCCGCCTCCTGGCCCAGCTTCTGTCCTCGCCCTTCTATGAAAGGCTGCGTACGAACCAGCAGATGGGCTATATCGTCCAGGGCACCTACTACCCGATGCTCGAGGCCCCCGGAATCGGCTTCATCGTCCAGTCCCCCAAAAACCGTTTCGAGCGTATTGATGAGAGCGTGACCACCTTCCTGAAGGAGCAGGAGAAGCGGCTGGCGAACCTTGATGGGGAAACACTGGAACGGCAGAAGCAGGCCGTGGTCAGCCGTCTGGCGCAGGACGATACCCGTCTGAGTGAAGTAGCCGACCGCTACTGGCAGGAAATCGACCGGGGGAACCACGACTTTGACAACCGCGAACAGCTCATCGAAGCCGTGAAGGCCATCGACCACGAGGCCCTGATGGCCACCTACCGGAATGCCGTTCTTGAAGACCCCAGGGCCCTGCTGATCAACGCCCACCGGGATGTCCCCCGTGAGGCTGAGTCACTCCAGAGCCTGGAATACGACGGCAGCTTCCCCCGGACCGTCACAGGGACGGAATAAGCGACTCGCCGTAGAACTGGAGATCCTGCAGCAGTAACTGGTCACGCCGGCTCAGGGAAGAGTCGGCTATACGCTGCTGCAGATCCTCGAAAAAGCCCGGAAGACTGCGCCACCCTGGCCCGGGCTCCATGAGGCGCTGGTAACGGAACCGCTCCCACTGCTCCTGTTCCTCGGCACTGAGGCTCTGCGGGTAATTGCGCGCCCGGTACCGGAAAAACAGCTCTGCCAGACGCGGATCCTCAAAGGCCGGTTCCAGCTCACCCATAATCCCCGGTGGTGTTTCCACAATCTCCTGGAGACGGCGGCGGTCGGCATCCCCTATGAAACCTCCGGAATAGAGGGCCTCATCCGGATCCCGCTCACCACTTTCCGGGCTTTCCCCGTAAACCACTCTGAGACGCTCGGCCAGCCCCTCCATCCCCCTCAGGGCATCAAGGTTCGCCCGAAGCGCCTCCCGGTCGAGCCCGAAGCGCTGGAGGCGCTCTTCCGGCAATTCCTTCAGCAGCGCGGCCGGAGCCACAATGGGGCAGGTATTCGCACGGATCTCCTTGAGAGCCGGCCTTGGCCCGTCGCTGTCCGTGCGTTCCTCCGAGGGTTTGAACAGCTGCTCCCGGATGCGCTCCGGAGACAGCCCCTCGAGCTGCCGCGGATCCTGCCTGAGATCGAATACGATCACCGAATTCCGGTTCACCGGGTGCGCAGCCACTGGTGCGACCAGGGCACAACAGCCCTGTTCCGACGGATACATGGAGGACACGTGCAGTACCGGCTTACCCTTTGAAGTATCCAGCATGGAGAGCACCGAACGCTTGTCGCGATGCTGCAGCACATAGTCGAAGAGTTTCGGCTGGCGATCCCGGATGAGCCGGGCGACCTCAATGGTTGCGTACACGTCCGCCATGGCGTCGTGGGCTTCGCCATGCTCGATCCCGTTCGCCCGGGTAATATCCTCCAGGCGGAATGACGGCCGTCCATCCTCATGGGTCGGCCACTCGATGCCCTCGGGCCTGACCGCATGGGCGAGCCGCACCATGTCGATGATGTCCCAGCGGGAGTTGCCATTCTTCCACTCGCGGGCATAGGGATCCCGGAGGTTACGGTACAGCGTGTGCCGGGTCACCTCATCATCAAAACGCAGACTGTTGTAGCCCACGGCACAGGTGCCCGGCTCCATGAACAGCTCATTGATCCGCTCGATGAATTCCGCTTCCGGAAGCCCCTCGTTGAGGCAGTCCTGGGGCGTGATACCGGTTACTAGCGTCGCCACCGGATCAGGGACATAGTCCTCCGCAGGACGCGCATAGAGGGTGACGGGCTCCCCGATGATGTTCAGCTCCGGATCCGTGCGCACACCTGCAAACTGCGCGGGGCGGTCATGCACCGGGTCGGCCCCGAAGGTCTCGTAGTCATGCCAGAAAAAGGACTGCAAACCAGTTTCTCCTGCTCAGTACAGCAACCGCTCAGGATAACACCGGATCATACCCAGGAAGAATGGCGGCTTCAGAACAGTCCCTCACCACGGTCGATATATTCTGTACGGGCACGAGGTGAGACCACATCGTTGGTCAGCTCCTGAAGCTGAACACGCATGGCGGTAGGAATGTTCATGAAGACGCCGGCATCCGCCTGGACTGAGCCGTCAGCCCCGGGTGTATCCCACTCCACCGCCTGATTCTGGAAGGAAATGAAGAAGTCATTGGTGAAGTCAGCGGCACTATCGTCACCCACATAGTCGCCGATCTCCAGGGTCTCGAATGCGCTCAGGGCCGCACAGTCCGCGCCACCTGCGCTGCAGTCCGCGGAATCGGGGAGACCATAGTGGGTGGCCCTTTGACTGGTGGCAGCGCCGCTGTCATCAAGAAGCTGCCCCTGCTGGACATTGCCGCTGCCGTCTTCCAGCTCCAGGCCCAGCCGCCCGGTGAGGGAACTGATATCACCGGACAGTGTCCCCCTGGATTCCGTGAAGCCGACCCGGAAACCAACGACATCGCCGTTCTCGTCATCCGCGAGTTCCAGATAGGGATCGCGGCCAATGAACGGAACAATATCACCGGCATCGTAGGTGCTGCCGTCAAACTGCTGACCCGACTCTCGCGCAATATGACCGAAGGAAAGGTTGTTAACGGCGACATCCGTACCATTGGTGGTCTCACCAACAGCCAGTTCTTCCATGTTCATCTGGAAATCGGCTTCCAGACCCATCGTATAGCGGGTGAAATCCATATCCCCGGATTCCGTTACATCCAGGGCAAGCATGGACTGACCGGTGACGTCTCCCATCTCCTGATTGCTCATGGGCTCCATCTCGGCGTGAACCGCCGGGACGGGAGCAATCAGCAGCAGACCAATGACGCTTTCCCTGATACGCATTGGAAGTCTCATGCCTGAACGGTGAATGGCGGTTGTCATGCTGCCAATCTAGCCCTTCACCACAGGCTGTACTGTGACCCTGATCATGCAGCGGGACCAGTCCAGGTGACCATTTATTAATCCGTGAAGATAATCACGGCTGGCAGGACAAAAAAAAGCCCCGCACGGCGTAGCCGGGCGGGGCTTTGGGTATAGGAGCCTGACGATGACCTACTCTCACATGGGATCTCCCACACTACCATCGGCGCTGGGCGGTTTCACTTCTGAGTTCGGCATGGGATCAGGTGGTTCCCGCCCGCTGTGGTCGTCAGGCAAAAAAGGGTGTGGCAGGCAATGGAGTCTGGTGTTGCGTGGCGCTGGCTCAAGCGTTGATCCGGAGCATGCGCTGGGGTGTTA
>NZ_NSKD01000020.1 GCF_002286965.1 Halovibrio salipaludis
GTAAGCGTTCATTCTAAGACACCCTGCCACTCCAGCGAATAGCGCCCTACAGTAGCCTCAAATTCTCCAATACGAGGTTACTACTCCCATGAGCAAACGCCGCACTCCCGAACAATGGCAGGCCCTGGTCGATCAACAGCGAGACAGCGGCTTGTCAGCCATGCAGTTCTGCAAGCAGCAGAGCATCGGCTATGCCAGCTTCTGCAACTGGCGCAAGCGCCTGTCTGATGCGCAGGCTGGCGAGTCCGCTGCTGCCGCTGAGGCGAGTTTTGTGGATCTATCATCACTGATGGGCGCATCGTCATCTTCCGGCTCGGGCTGGAATATTGTGCTGAGCCTGGGCAATGGCGTCGAACTGCGGCTGAGCCAGAACGGATGATCGGGCTCGATAGCCAGGCCCGGATCTGGCTGTGCACCGAGCCCACGGACATGCGCAAGTCCTTCCGGGGGCTGAGTGCGCTGGTGCGTAATCAACTCAACCACGATCCATTGAGCGGCCAGTACTTTGTCTTCATCAACCGGCGCAAGACCCAGATGAAGATGCTGTACTTCAGCCGCACCGGCTATTGCCTGTGGGCCAAGCGTCTTGAGCGCGGCCAGTTCCAGGTGCGTCCGTCAGCGTCTGGCCAGCGAGCGCTGACGCTGGCGGATCTGCAGCTGCTGATCGATGGCATCGAGGTGGAAAAATCTCGCCAATTCAAGCGTTTTTCAGCAGCGTAAGCGACTGGGTTCCGGTATAATGACGCCCATGAAATCAACCGCTTGCACACCCGAACCCAACGCACCGTCTCGCTCGGCCCTGGCCGAGGAAAACGCGCTGCTGCGCGAGCAGGTTCAGGGGATGCAGCGTCAGCTGGATTGGTTCAAGAAACAGTTATTCGGCCCCAAGTCCGAGAAACAGGTCTACGACCTTCCCGGGCAGGACAGCTTGTTCCAGCCGGAGGAAACGCCCGTTCCGGAGAAGGCGCTGGACGATGACAAGCGCACGGTCCGGGCCTATCAACGCGGCACCGGCAAGAAGCAGCGCGATGATGACTGCCTCAACGACAGTGGCCTGCGCTTTAGCGCCGATGTGCCGGTGGAAGTCATCGAGCAGCTGCCGCCGGAGCTGACCGGCCCGGACGCCGATCGGTACGAGATCCTTGGAACCAAGACCACTTACCGGCTGGCCCAGCGATCGGCCAGCTATGTGGTGCTCAAGTGCGAACGCCCGGTGTTCCGCCGCAAAGGCACCGAGAAGCCGGTAACCACCCCGGCGCCGCCCAATGTGCTCGACAACAGCCTGGCCGATGTCAGCCTGCTGGCCGGGCTGCTGGTGGACAAGTTCCAGTTCCACCTGCCGCTGTACCGCCAGCACCAGCGCATCCAACAGGCCGGGGTCACCGTCAGCCGCAGCACGCTGACCAACCTGGTCAAGCGGGCCATCGATCTGTTGCGCCCCATCGTCGATGCCCAGACCGATAATGTGCTGCGCAGCCGGGTGCTGGCCATGGACGAGACGCCGATCAAGGCCGGCCACCAGGGCCGGGCTGGCGCCAAGCCGGGCAAAATGAAATCCGGCTGGTTCTGGCCGTTATACGGCGATGAGGATGAGGTGGTGTTCACCTACTCGAACAGCCGTGGGCGTGGCCACATCGAACGGGTGCTGGCCGAGCAGTTCACCGGCACGCTGATCAGCGACGGGTACGCCGCCTACGCCCGCTATGCCGCAGCACAGGAAGGCGTCACCCATGCCCAGTGCTGGGTACACGCCCGGCGTTACTTCATCGCCGCCCAGAAAGAGCATCCGGAGAAGGCCACCGAGGCGCTGCAGCAGATCGCTCAGCTGTATCACAACGAAGACACGATCCGCGCTGAACAGCTCACTGGCGAGAAGAAGCGCCAGTACCGGCTGGTGCACTCAAAACCCGTGGTCGACGCGTTCTTCCAGTGGTCCCGGGAGCAGCTGGAATGCGGTGGCCTGCTTCCCAGTGATGCGCTGACCAAGGCCGTGAACTATGTCATCAGCCGTGAAGCGAGCCTCACCGTGTTCCTGGAAGATCCAGACGTACAACCGGACACCAACCACCTGGAGCGGGCGCTGCGCCCCATCCCCATGGGCAAAAAGAACTGGATGTTCTGCTGGACGGAACTTGGTGCCGAACACTTGGGCATCATCCAGAGCCTGATCAGCACCTGCAAACTGCACGACATCAACCCGTACACTTATCTGGTGGACGTGTTGCAGCGCATCAGCCAGCATCCGGCCCGAGAGGCGGCGAAACTGACGCCGCGGCGGTGGAAGACGCACTACGCTGACCAACCGCTACGCTCGCTGATCGACCCACGCCACCCGCACAGACAGCCGGAGCCTGTCGCCGATGCGCATTGATGAGATGACCCTCGATCAGTTGCTGGAGCTTAACGAGGCTATCTGCCAGCGTACCGATGAACTCAAAGAGCAGGAAAACCTGCAGGCGCTGAGCCAGCTGCGGGTCGGGCTTAAGGTGACCTTCGAGACTCGCGAGGGACCGGCGTTCGGCATCGTCACCAAGATCAACCGCAAGAGCGTGATCGTGCTCGCCGAAGACGGGACCAAGCAGTACAAGGTCTCGCCGGAATTACTGAAACCGCTTCATGAAGTGAAGTGATCAACTCGCTTGGCGTAGGTCTACCACGTCTTGGAATGAACGCTTAC
>NZ_NSKD01000021.1 GCF_002286965.1 Halovibrio salipaludis
CTTCTCTAAAGCGGGCGTCAGGATCAACCCACGCCCGTTGATTCTGGTTAAGGATTGGGTTCGACGAGCTTTCAGGCTTCTCTTCGCGGTCTACGCCGCAGTATGGAATCGGAGGCCGTTGCCCTTTGATCTCCTACACGAGGTCAGCGCCTCAAGCGAGCCACGGGGTCAACAGCTCCGAACTCGTCCAACCCGGTTACCTGGTTACTGTCTGCGTTGCTTTGTCATTCGCTGATCCGCCCTTGTCAGTGATGCTTTGATTCCTATCGTTTCTCAGGCCGCTGCCGCCACAGTGCCGTGTTCGGGCTCGAAGCGCTCGCCCTTGAGCCACAGCCGCCACAGCACAATGGCCAGTTTGCGCGCCAGCGCCACCCGGGCCTTGGCCGCGCCCTTGGTCTCGGCCAATTGGCGGGCCCAGCGTTTGAGTCGACAGTCGCCGCCCTGGCGGATCATCGCATGGGCAGCCTCCACCAGATGCCAGCGCAGCAGGTGATCGCCCTGGCGGGTGATCGAGCCACGCACGCATCGTTCTCCCGACTGGGTCACCCCAGGCGTCAGGCCCGCGTAGTCCGCCACCTGCTCACCGTTGGCGAAGCGCTGAGGGTCATCCACCGTGGAGGCGAAAACCTTGGCTGTCAGCGGCCCCACACCGGGCACGCTCTGGAGCTGTTGCTGGAGCTCATCCTCGCGCTGCTGGGCCTGCATCTGCTTTTTCATGGCCTCGGCCTGTTCCAGGCTGTGCTCGTACACCGCCAACAAGGGCTCCAGCACCGCCACAAGCGCCTCGCTGTGCTGTTGGGCCCGTTCACGGACCCACTGCGGGAACCGTCTCTTGCTGACGCGTCCCAGGCAGATCCCGTGGGCTCGCAACAGCCCGCGGACCTGGCTGTCGATGCTGCAGTAGGTTCTGACCAGCCCCTGGCGCCCCTGCAGCTGGGTGCGTTCCAGCCGCGCCGAGTCACTTTTACGGTGAACCGGCTGGAACCACCCTGAACGCACGATCTGAGCCAGCGTCTGGGCGTCACGCCGGTCGGTCTTCTTGCGGGCATCCATCAGATGCTTCGCCGCCCGGGCGTCGATGATCTGCGCCTGGTGGCCGGCCTCTTCGAGCACCTGACAGGCCCATTCGGCAAGCGGTGAGGATTCCACCACAACCGACACCGGCGTAAACGGGGCCAGCACTTTGGCCAACTGCCCGGCGTCGGTGGCCACTTCCCGCTGTTCCATGACATTGCCCTGCTCATCCACAACGGCAACAGCACTTGATTTGGAAGCCAGATCGATGCCAGCGTAATTCATCGGACAACCTCCTCTTCTGCTGAGGCTCTTCGGGTGACCTCGTTTCTCATTGGCGGAGGTTGTCCTCTTCCTTCCGGCCCGATCAAGGCCTGCCCGCTTTATCCCATCTCCTACA
>NZ_NSKD01000022.1 GCF_002286965.1 Halovibrio salipaludis
GTGTCTAAGGAAAAATTCGAAAGAGATAAGCCGCACATCAACGTGGGCACCATTGGTCACGTGGACCATGGCAAGACGACGCTGACGGCGGCGCTGACGCGCGTGAGTGCGGAAGTGTTCGGCGGTGAGGCGCGTGCGTTTGACCAGATCGACAACGCGCCGGAAGAGAAAAACCGCGGGATCACGATCGCGACCTCGCACGTGGAGTACGGTTCCGAGAGCCGTCACTACGCGCACGTTGACTGCCCCGGCCACGCTGACTATGTGAAGAACATGATCACGGGCGCGGCGCAGATGGACGGCGCGATCCTGGTGGTCTCCGCCGCTGACGGCCCGATGCCGCAGACGCGCGAGCACATCCTGCTGTCACGCCAGGTTGGCGTGCCGCACATTGTGGTGTTCCTCAACAAGGCCGACATGGTCGATGATGAGGAGCTGCTCGAGCTGGTTGAGATGGAAGTGCGGGAGCTGCTGAACGAGTACGACTTCCCGGGCGACGACACGCCGATCGTAACCGGCTCCGCGCTGATGGCGATGGAAGGCAAGGACGACAACGGTTACGGCACCACCGCGGTGGCGAACCTGATCAAGGAAATGGACGCGCACATTCCCGAGCCCGAGCGCGCCATCGATCAGCCGTTCCTGATGCCGATCGAGGACGTGTTCTCGATCTCCGGTCGCGGTACCGTTGTCACCGGCCGTGTTGAGCGCGGTGTGGTCAAGACCGGCTCCGAGGTGGAGATCGTGGGTCTGCGCGAGACGCAGAAGACCGTGTGCACCGGTGTTGAGATGTTCCGCAAGATGCTCGACGAGGGTCGTGCGGGTGAGAACATCGGCGCGCTGCTGCGTGGCACCAAGCGTGACGACGTTGAGCGTGGCCAGGTACTGGCCAAGCCGGGCAGCATCACGCCTCACACCAAGTTCGAGGGCGAGATCTACGTTCTGAGCAAGGACGAGGGCGGTCGTCATACGCCGTTCTTCACCGGCTATCGCCCGCAGTTCTACTTCCGGACCACGGACGTGACCGGCACCTGCGAGCTGCCGGAAGGCGTCGAGATGGTGATGCCGGGTGATAACGTGAAGCTGGTAGCCACGCTGATCGCGCCGATCGCGATGGAAGACGGGCTGCGCTTTGCGGTACGCGAAGGCGGCCGGACTGTCGGCGCAGGCGTGGTGACCAAGATTATCGAGTAAT
>NZ_NSKD01000023.1 GCF_002286965.1 Halovibrio salipaludis
AAACCTGAATTCAGATAATAACTGCAGCACTTTGGCGTGAACCGGTAGAGGTAGGAGGGCCGCCGCCGGTACCCTCACCGCCTTTACCGACCAAAGTGAAGAGCAGATGGGATACCGACAACTGACCCAGCGACAACGATACCAGATTGAGGCCGGTTTGCAGCACCGCTGCAGCCTTCGTGCCATCGCCCAGCTTGTGGGGTGCAGCAGTAGCACGGTCTCGCGAGAGATTCGGCGCAACACAAGCGCCCATGGCTACTGTCCTGAACAGGCTCAGCGCATCAGTTTCAGCCGCCGCCAGAAGGCCCACAAAGCCAGCAAACGGACGTGGTCGTTGATGATCTGGGTGAGCAAACGTCTGCGTGAATACTGGAGTCCCGGCCAGATCATCGGGTTCATGCGCCGGGTGGGAAGCAGGCTCATTTCCCATCAGTGGATCTATGAGCTGATCTACCGGGACAAGGCAGCGGGCGGTGATCTGTGGCGCTACTGCCGCCAGCCGGGACAAAGGCGCTATCAGCGTCGCCTGGCCAAGCGTGCCGGGCTTGGGCGCATCCCGAACCGGGTTGGCATTGAGCAGCGCCCCGGCGAGGTCGATCGCCGACAAACGCTGGGCCATTGGGAAGGTGATACCGTGCTCCACGGCCATAAGCAATCGGGCCTTGTCACCCTGGTGGAGCGGCGCAGTGGTTACCTTTTGGCTGAACGGCTTGTACAGCTCAAAGCCAGGCCGACAGCCGAGGCGATCATCCGCCAGTTCCGGCCCATAAGAGGCGCGGTGCGCACTCTGACATTGGATAACGGATTTGAG
>NZ_NSKD01000024.1 GCF_002286965.1 Halovibrio salipaludis
CCTGAATTCAGATAATAACTGCAGCACTTTGGTTTAGCCGGGTAGAGGAAGGAGGGCCGCCGCCGGTACCCTCACCGCCTTTACCGACCAAAGTGAAGAGCAGATGGGATACCGACAACTGACCCAACGACAACGATACCAGATTGAGGCTGGTTTGCAGCACCGCTGCAGCCTTCGTGCGATCGCCCAGCTTGTGGGGTGCAGCAATAGCACCGTTTCGCGTGAGATCCGGCGCAACAGCAGTGCCCATGGCTACTGCCCGGAACAGGCTCAGCGCACCAGCGCGAACCGTCGCCAGAAGGCCCACAAGGCCAGCAAGCGGGCGTGGTCGTTGATGATCTGGGTGAGCAAACGTCTGCGTGAATACTGGAGTCCCGGCCAGATCATCGGGTTCATGCGCCGGGTGGGAAGCTGGCTCATTTCGCATCAATGGATCTATGAGCTGATCTATCGGGACAAGGCAGCGGGCGGCGATCTTTGGCGCTACTGCCGCCAGCCGGGGCGTCGGCGCTATCAGCGTCACCTGGCCAAGCGTGCCGGGCTTGGGCGCATCCCAAATCGGGTTGGCATTGAGCAGCGCCCCGGCGAGGTCGATCGCCGACAAACGCTGGGCCATTGGGAAGGTGATACCGTGCTCCACGGCCATAAGCAATCGGGCCTTGTCACCCTGGTGGAGCGGCGCAGTGGTTACCTTTTGGCTGAACGGCTTGTACAGCTCAAAGCCAGGCCGACAGCCGAGGCGATCATCCGCCAGTTCCGGCCCATAAGAGGCGCGGTGCGCACTCTGACATTGGATAACGGATTTGAG
>NZ_NSKD01000025.1 GCF_002286965.1 Halovibrio salipaludis
GTAAACGGGGCCAGCACTTTGGCCAACTGCCCGGCGTCGGTGGCCACTTCCCGCTGTTCCATGACATTGCCCTGCTCATCCACAACGGCAACAGCACTTGATTTGGAAGCCAGATCGATGCCAGCGTAATTCATCGGACAACCTCCTCTTCTGCTGAGGCTCTTCGGGTGACCTCGTTTCTCATTGGCGGAGGTTGTCCTCTTCCTTCCGGCCCGATCAAGGCCTGCCCGCTTTATCCCATCTCCTACAGAGGCATAATCCACCTAGTTGGTCGGTTCATCCTCCGCTTTAGGCCGCTCCACCAGCTCCAGGCGCCCAATGGAGTCCTGAGCCAGTGCCTCAATGCTCTCCTTGGAGAACGCATCCACACGGATCGTGTCATACATCGCGGCCATGGCCTCGGAGACCTTCTGGCGCTCGGAGTCGTCCAGCAGATCCCGCTCCTGGGCCCAGTCAAGCAGCTCCTCTCGCTGGTGACCGAGCAGCATTTCAATGTCCTGGAGTTCGTCCGGGTCCGACTTTCGGATGGCATCGTTGATGCGCTTGCGTGCCGGCTCGGTCTCACGGGCCACGCGCAGGGCATGAAGGATGCGGCCGACCGGGTCTTCCGGATTCTCGGTGTGATAGACACCGCGCGGAATCCGCTCCTTGGCGCCGCCTTCCTTC
>NZ_NSKD01000003.1 GCF_002286965.1 Halovibrio salipaludis
GGGGAGTGGGACCTGGTCTGTCTGGCGCTGAATCTCCGGCGTATGAGTTCCCGGATGAGCCTGGCGTAGGCCGGATGAGGGAACGCTGGTGTGGCCCCAGCTCAGGGGCCTATTAGCTGACAAGCTCAGCGCACCCGGCTAAAAATCGGTGTCTTAACCCAACCGACGTTGCTCGAAGCAATTCCGGCTGGACGCTGCCCCGTTCCGACAAAAACGGGGCTCAAAACCTTCTACCGCGCAGACTCCTAGCCCCAACCCCGTGAAAGAGAGGCCAATGGCAGCGATCATGGCCAGATTGGTCCATCCGCGCGGCCAAGGACGACCCAGCCAGGCAGCCAGCACGAGCACCAACGCGCCCGCCAGCGCCGCTCGGGATGCGGCGAAGACCAGCGGCGGAGCTCCCTCCAGTCCGACCTGAATGAGCGGGAAGCAGATCGCCCAGAGAAAGGCGACCAAGACCATCAACAGAGGGTCACGGACACCCATGGCTCAGACCACCCGACGCGCGCAAACCAGGCTTTCCTACGTCTGCCGGATGGCGGCCAGGCGTGGCACGAAACCCGGTACTTCAGCAGCATAGGTCCGCCAGGCAGTGCCAAACTCCTCCTCGGCCTCGCGCTCTTCATACCGTGCGAGCCGCACGTACATATAGCTCAGTACCGGAAACATGGCCAGGGTCAGAAGGGTCGGCCACTGCAGCAGAAACCCGAACATGACGAGTATGAAGCCGAGGTACTGAGGATGGCGCAGACGGGCGTATGGACCACTTGTGGCCAGCTCACCGCAGTGTTGGGCCGTGTAGAGTACCCGCCAGGCCGTCGCAATCAACGAAAAGCCGCCGAGGATAAAGACAAAGCTGAGCAGATGGAACGGCCCGAAGTGCGGGTTTGCTTCCCACCCCAGCAGCATCTCCAGCAGGTGGCCGGCATCGTGGGACAGCCAGTTGACGCCAGGATAGTTGCTCTGCAACCAACCGGAAGCCAGATAGATGGTCAGCGGAAAGCCATACATCTCGGTGAACAGCGCCACCAGAAACGCGGAAAACGCGCCGAAGCTGCGCCAGTCGCGCCTGGTCCTGGGCTTGAAGAAACTGAAGGCGAAGAATATGAAGATAAAGGAGTTCAGCAGTACCAACCCCCAGAGACCATAAGCCGTGCCAGCCTCATGCATGATCAATACTCCCTGTCTGAATCATTATGACGACCATGCCTACCATGGCCGCCATGCATGAAAAGGTGCATGAGCGGGCAGAGCACCAGAATCAGCACCCAGGGCAGAGCGCCTATAATGTGGGCTTGATGCTCTTCCCAGAGCAGGAATAAGGCAATTCCCAGAAACACTGCCAGCACTGGCCAGAAACGTGCCGCTGATGGTTTGACCTGGTCTTGCCCGTGCGGGCTCCCCTCGTGGTGGTGATGGTTCATGGCATCATTCCCATTCCAGTAAACTCGACACTTCCCCGATGACCATGGTGGGCCCTGAAGCTGGCGCCTGATTCCCCTGCCTCCGGCTTAATTGAAGGGGGACGGTCCGACATCCGCTTTAGCATCCCGTCTGGGGAACTCAGCGGCTGAACCAGCGATACAGCGGCACAAACAGGAGCGCCAGGTACCAGCCATACAGGTAGGCCTCAACCAAGCCGATGATAAAGCCGGACAGACTCAGCCATTCAAAGCCGGGTAACAACGGCGCCCACGCCTCGTACATGCGCATGGACTCCGGCGCTATCAGGCCGAAACCCACACAGAGCAGGTAACTGATGGCCAGCAGCAGTGATAGGCTGTTGCCCAGTGGACCAATCCGCAATCCAGTAGTTGCCTGTGGTTGGTTACTCATAATTAACCTCCTTTTCCGTGTTTGGTACGCTTAAACCTGAATAACCGGCGGCAGCCAAAGCCGCACCAGCAGACCGCCCGTGGAAGCTGTTTCGAAGCGCACGTCGCCGCCATAGCGACTCACGAGTTCGCGCACAATTGCCAGCCCCAGACCATGGCCCGGGGTCTGCTCGTCCAGCCGGAGACCACGGGTACCGAGTTCGGGCAGGTTTTCCGGCGCCACGCCCGGCCCATCATCAAGGACGGCCATTTCCAGCCAGTCGTTGGTCTCCGTGAGGCTGACCCGGACCGAGCGGTGCGCCCACTTGGCGGCATTGTCAAGCAGGTTGCCGAGGATCTCGTTGAAATCCTGCTCTTCAATCGGCCAACGCTGTTCCTCATTCAGGAGGGTATCCAGCTCGAACGCGCAGTCCGGATGCAGCCGGCCCAGCATCCAGATCAGGTCCCGCGCCTGCGGTACCGGAAGGGCGCTCTTGCCGGCCTGCGCGCCGGCATAGCGACTGCGCCTCAGCTCCGCCTCCAACTGATGAACCGTGCTTCCTAGCCTCTGGGCAAGCTGCTGGCGCGTTGGTGTATCCAGGGGGCGGTCCGAATCCTCAAGGATGTGCTGGACGGCGGTGATCGGTGTTCTCAGGCTGTGGGAGAGGTTCGCCAGGGCCTCGCGCGAGCGCTTGAGGCGCTGGTCCAGCGTCTCAAGCAACTGGTTGATCTGGGCCACCAGGGGCCGGAATTCTTCCGGTGGCGTGACATCGAGGCGTTCCCGTTGGCCCTGGTGGAGTTCCTCAAGGGCCTGACCGAGATGATCCACGGAGCGCAGCGACTGACGTATGGCAAACCAGATGGCCAGCACCAGCAGAAGCAGTAGAACCGCGAAGACGGCGGCGGTCCACCAATGTAAGGCCTGCCGACTCGCCTGCAGGGCGGACACATCCTCGGCAACCACGATAGTTGCCATACCCTGCTCCAGCGCAACCTGGCTCCGATAGCCCAGAAGCTGCCCCGACCGGCCATCCTGCGCCACGTCGTGGGTGATCAGGCCTGTCTCATCACGCTCAAGCATGGTGCGCAGCGCCGGGCGCCAGCGTTCCGGTTCCGCGGTTTCGCTGCCGCCCATCCGGATCGCAAAGGCATGGTGGAACACCTGCTCGAAGTAGGTCCCAGTGCTGATCACCGGTGATTCCCCATCGCCCTCACTGGCCCTGAGCTGGTGCTCCAGGAATCCCACCTCATCCCGCAGTCGCTGCCCAAGAAACTGATCCGTCATCCGCTGCAGCAACAGTTCGTGGACCACCCAAGCGGCCCCCATGAGCACCACCGCCGCCGGCAACAACAGACTGAGCAAACGGCCCCGGATCGAGCCGCGTGGATCAATCCGGCGCATGGAAGGCATAGCCCTGGCCCCGCCGGGTTACAATGGTGTCCTGCCCGACCCGCTTGCGCAGGCGGCGGATGTAGGCCTCGATGGCGTTTTCCGAGGGGCTGTGGTCCAGGCTGTAGACCTGCTCCAGCAGCTGGTCCTTGGAGAAGATCTGGCCCGGGCGACTCATCAGGCACCGCAGCAGGCGGAATTCCGTACCGGTCAGGGTATGGGTCTCGCCATCGGGGGCGGTCAGCGACTGGCGGTATTCATCCAGAGCGAAGCCACCCACAACCAGACGCGAGTCCACCCGCCCTTCGCTGCGGCGGATCAGGGCGTGCAGGCGCGCCACCAGCTCCTCCACCTGGAATGGCTTGGCAAGGTAATCGTCGGCACCGGCTTTCAGGCCGCTGACCTTGTCCTGCCATTCATCCCGTGCCGTCAGGATCATTACCGGCCAGGCAACGCCCTGCCGGCGCCAGTCCCGCAGCAGTTCCAGGCCATTGCCGTCCGGCAGCCCCAGGTCCAGGACCACCACGCGGTAATCCTCCCGGGCCGCCAGGTGCCGGGCGCCGCTGGCAGTACCAATGGCGTCCACGGAAAAGCCCGCCGCCTCGAGCTGGCGGCTCAGGCTGTCACACAGCAGTGCATCGTCCTCGACCAATAGCAGTCGCATGGGCTATCCCTCAGAACCACCAGCGGACCCCGGCCACAACCGCTGAATTTTCGGTGTCTTCCCCTTCAGCGCGGGTCAGGTCGGCGGTATCTCCATAATCCTTCTGCCAACGTACACCCACATAGGGTGCGATCTCACGCCGAAACTCGTAGCGTAGCCGCAGGCCGAGGGTCAGGCCGTTAATGCCCTCACCCACCCCGAATTCGGGCACCTCGGAAAACGCATAGCTGGTCTCGCCACGACCCTGAAGGATCAGCCGCTGGGTGAACAACCAGTCGTACTCGCCCTCGAATTCAGCGACCGTATCACCATCCTCGCTCACGCGCAGGTTGGCATCCACCTCAAACCAGTAGGGGGCCAGCCCCTGCACACCGACCAGCGCCGAGGCCCTGTCACGATCCGGGCCGGGACCGAAGGTGGTCTGGTAGCCCAGTCCCGCCTTGGCATCCCAGTAGGCACCGATACGATTGGCGTACTGGACGTCGAGGCTCTCCACCTCGCCGCCATCACCATCCCCGAGCTCGGCTTCGCCTTCAGACTGAACCAGCAGTCGGTGCCGATCCGTTCCGAACCAGGCGCTGCCTTCCCAGGCAAAGGCTTCCTCATCCTCATAATCCTGGTATTCAAACCGATCCATAAGAAGCTGGGCGTAAGGCTCATCGTCGTGCACGGGCAGGTCCCAGCCCGATTCGGCGAAGGGTCCCGTTCCCTGTGCCACAAGGCCGGAACTGGCCAACGCAGTACCCAATGCGACGCTCAGCCCAGCAACCTGTTTCGCAGTCATGCGCATCATTGTATTCCTCGCTGTTTCCCGACTCATTGCACCGATACCACGCGGAACATGCCCGCCTTCATGTGATAGAGCAGGTGGCAGTGAAACGCCCAGTCGCCCTGATGCTCGGGCGTGATCTGCGCGGAGATCATTTCCCCTGGCTTGACCAGCAGGGTGTGCTTGCGGGGCCGGTAGCCGTCGTTACCGGTTTCCAGTTCCATCCACATGCCATGGAGGTGGATCGGGTGATCCATCATGGTGTCGTTGACCAGGATCAGCCGCAGCCGCTCGCCATGACGGAACTCGACAGGGCCATCCACCTCCGAGAATTTCTGGCCGTCAAAGGACCACATGTAGCGCTCCATATTCCCGGTCAGATGCAGCTCTACATCACGTTGGGGTTCGCGTTCATCCGGCCATGCATGCAGGCCCCGAAGCTGAGCGTAGGTCAGGACCCGGTGATCCACGTGTTCGAGGCCCACGCCGGGGTCATCGAGTCTCGGCCTCGGGTTCATCGCCACCATGGCGGCGCCTGCGCCGTGATTGTCCGGACCGTGCGAGATCTGGCGGTTCGCCACCGGGGGGTTATCCCCATCTCCCTGCATCGCCCCGTCCATGCTGCCACCGCCATCGTGCATGCCGTTCATCCCCTCCATGGAACCATGGTCCATGCCACCATCACTGCCATGACCCGCCATGCCCATGGCTGCCATGCCGCGCTCGGTGCGCGGATAGAGTTCCGGCACGGACGCTTCCATACCTTCACGCACGGCCAGGGTGCCACGGGTGAAGCCGGAGCGGTCCTGGGACTGGGCAAACAGGGTGTAGGCCTCGTCCTGTGGCTCCACGATGACATCGTAGGTCTCGGCCACCCCGATGCGGAACTCATCGGTCTCAACCGGCTCAACCTTCTGACCGTCGGCCTCGACCACGGTCATCGCCAGCCCCGGAATGCGAACATCGAAGATGGACATGGCCGAAGCATTGATCACGCGCAGACGTACTTTTTCGCCCGGCTCAAAAAGACCAGTCCAGTTGTCATCGGGCGACATGCCATTCATCAGGTAGGTGTACTCGGCACCGGTCACATCAAGAATGTCCCTGGGGGTCATGCGCATGCGACCCCACATGCCGGCCTTCTCCCAGGCGGCACTCCAGCCCATGCTGGCAACATCCTCGAAAAAGTCAGAAACCGTGCGTTTGTTGTAGTTGTAATACCCCTCGGCCACCTTGAGGTTACGCATGACCTCGGCTGGATCATTGAAGGTCCAGTCGGAAAGAACGATCGCGTATTCACGGTCATACTCGAACGGCTCGGGCTCCGCCGGATCCACGATCAGCGGGCCGTAATGACCCAGCTGTTCCTGGAGACCGGAATGGCTGTGGTACCAGTAGGTCCCACTCTGGCGCACTGGATAGCGGTATTCGAAGGTTTCTCCCGGCGCAATCCCAGGGAAACTGACGCCCGGAACACCGTCCATTTCAAACGGCAGAAGGATGCCGTGCCAGTGAATGGATGTGGGCTCATCAAGCTTGTTGGTCACCCGAAGCACGGCTTCACGGCCCTCGCGAAGGCGGATCAACGGGGCGGGCAGTGAGCCATTGATCGTGATCGGCTGGTTACTCGCGCGCCCATCGATCGTCAGGGGCGTCCGGTCAATGGTCAGTTCGTAGATGTCCGAGTTGCCCTCGGTCCTGCGGGTGAGTTGCTGGTTACCGGTCATGCCGAAGGCATAGCCGGGCAGCAGGGTGCCGAGCCCGACCATCAGGCCCATGGAAGACCCGGCCCTGATTATGTCCCGGCGCGAAAGTGAGCGCCGGCCGCTATGATGATTGTTCATATTCAAACTTCCTCACTCGCCTTATTCTGATCCAGGCTGACGATACTCGAGTGGGGAGCATTGCACACAAAGCTGACACAGAACTGACGCAGCCGCTCGATTATTGTCAGTGTCAGTTCAGTTTCATCCATTAAAGTCTTTGACATACATGGGCCGCGACGGAAAACCCACAACGGCGGGTTCTTCCGTTTTCTAGTTTTCACATCGCAGACTGGACCAGGACAGAAGGTATGAGTTCGAATCACGCCGGACACGCAGGCCATATGCCTTCCAGTGGCTTCGGCATGGCTGTTTCAGCCTGGCTCACTGGCATCTATTTCGTCATTGAAATGGGCATTGGGCTATGGACCGGTTCCATTGCCGTCATTTCGGACGCCTTCCATACCTTTTCCGCTGTGGGTGGTGTACTGGTGGCTATTCTGGCCGCGCGCCTGGCGCGCCGTCCGGCTGACGAGGACCGGAGTTTCGGGTGGTACCGCGCGGAGATCATCGGAGCACTGGTCAACGGCGGCTTCCTGCTGGGCATGGCCCTGATCGTGATCGTCATGGGGGCGTTCCGCCTGGCCGAACCCATTGAGTTGCCGCCAGGCCCCATGCTCTGGGCAGCTGCGGGTGGTCTGGTCACCGAGTTCATCTCACTGGGCCTGATCTGGAAACAGAGCCGCACCGACCTGAACGTCAAGGGCGCACTCTGGCATATCATTCAGACTTTCGTGGGCAGCCTGATCATCATCGTTGCGGCTCTGGTCATTCACTTCACCGGTTTCCTGCTGATTGATCCCATTCTGGGCATGGGCTTCGGGTTTATCCTGCTCTGGGCCAGCTGGGGCATTCTCCGTGACGCCATGCACCTGCTCATGGAAGGTACCCCCACGGATATCAGCCTCACCGAAGTGGTTCGCGCACTGGAGGAGCTGGATGGCGTAGCCAACGCCCATCATGCGCATGCGTGGGCGCTGACCAGCGGGCGTTACGTATTTTCGAGCCACTTGCGAACCAGCAAGGAGGCAGATCCACAAGCAGTGCTCAAGGAAGCCCACGACATGCTTAAGACCCAGTTCGGATTCTTTTTCGTTACACTTCAAGTGGAAAACATATGCCTGGATGAGTCAGGCGCCGAGGCTATTGATGTAACCCGCACCAGCAATCATGGGCACCACTGATGCGGACTCTGCTCCTTCTCACCCTGATTACCTTTTCCGAGGCAACCATCGGGGTCTTCGTGAAACTCACCGATGGAAGGATTCCCATCCAGACGCTGAACTTCTATGCCCTGGCTTTTGCCGCCGTTTTCCTGATGCTCGCCATGCCCCTGGCGAGCAAAAACCGTCTGCGTTTTCCCAAAAACAACCTGAAAGACACGGCCATTATCGGACTGCTGATCGCGCTTCAGATCAGTGCCTTCAATTTCGCCATGACGGTTGCCCCCATCGCCAATGTGGTCATCTTCTGGAGCATAGCGCCGTTTTTCACCTTCATCTTCTCCTGGCTATTTATCGGCGAGAAGGCGCGCCTGAACTATGTTCTCATATTCGCGCTGGCGATCACGGCCATAGTGATCGCAAAACCCTTGGAAGGAGGATCCATGCTGGGTAACCTCGTGGCGCTGGCCGACGGTGCGGTCTACGCGGCCATGGTCACCTATATGCGCCATGAGGGGAAAACAGAGACGGGCAACGATATCGCCTGGTCCATGCTGGCCGCCGCGATCTTTCTCTCGCCCTTCCCCTTTGTCTTCGGCGCCGGTGATCCAACAGGCATGATCCATTACGAAGCGTTGGGCATGGAGCTGCCGGTCATGCTCTGGGCCCTGTGTCTGGGCGTGGTCTCCACCGGCTTCGCCTATTTCGGTATCTCAATCGTGCTGAAAACCCTGAATGCCAATGTGTACGCCCTGGTGGACATCATCGTCTCGCCCGTGGTGGCATCTACCCTGGGCTACCTGATCTTCGGTGAGATCCCTGCCGCGAGCATGATCTACGGCGGTGCTTTGCTATTGGGCTCAGGATTCTGGCTGACCCGGGAAATGTCCCGGGATACAGGCAAGCGAGCCGTGCATCCATGTCAGTGCGAGTAAGCAGCCGCTTTTATGGGCCCACTGGTTCAAACCGGAATACTGAGATTCCCGACAGTATGACCAATTCCCACGCAGATCGACTCAACCGTGAATGCCACTGCATCACTCTTGACCAGAAAGCCCTCGAACAAAGCTTTCAGGACCAATTCCGGGACACAGACGATGAATCGCCAGTGATCCCCGAGCTCCATCATCTATTTTCAAATACAGCCGTGTTCATCCCAGAAGCTGACGTTTCGACGATGGAGCGAACCGTTCAGGCAATCGAGTCGGCCACCCAACTTCCCGCGTATCAGGAACACGCCCTGTCCTGGGCACCGGCCATCGCACATTTCGACCCGGGCCCAATAGGGGCGTTAATGGGCTATGACTTTCACCTTGGCCCCAACGGCCCGCAGCTGATCGAGATCAATACCAATGCCGGCGGCGCTTTTCTGAACGCTGAACTTGCCCGGGCCCAGCATCAATGCTGCACCCCGGCTCAGCAGAACCCTTCGAGCCATCAACGGCTCGAAGGATTCCAGGACGCGGTGTTCGCCATGTTCGAACACGAATGGCAAAAGCAGCGCGGCGATTCGACAACACCCCGCCGCCTGGCCATTGTGGATGACGCCCCTCAGAACCAGTTTATGTTCCCCGAGTTCCGGATCGCTCAGAGACTACTGTCGGCTCGGGGACTTGAGACCCTGATCGTCGACCCCTCCGAACTTGAGTATGCCAATGGCAAACTGACGGGGGGCGGCAAATCCATTGACATGGTTTACAACCGGTTGGTGGATTTCGCACTGGAAACCCCACCCCATGCAACGTTGAGGCGTGCGTATCTCGACGGTGCGGCAGTAGTTACTCCCAATCCACGGGTGCACGCCCTACTCGCCAACAAACGAAACCTGACCCTGCTGTCAGCCTCGCAAACTCTGCGCGACTGGGGATTGAATGAGGCGGACGTGGAATATCTGGAGCGGGCGGTGCCAAAGACTCGAATGGTCTCGCGAGAAGATGCGACTGAGTTATGGGGTGCTCGACGCGAACTGTTCTTTAAACCCGTTGCCGGGCACGGCAGCAAAGGCGTCTACCGGGGTAGCAAAATCACTCGACGTGTTTTTGAAAGCATTCTTGAGGACGATTACATCGCGCAGCAGCTCGTTCCCGCCGGAGAACGAAGTATCAGAATTGACGATGCAGTAACGACCAGAAAGGTCGACATTCGCCTGTACACCTATGCTGGGAAACGGCTACTTACTGCCGCGCGCCTCTACAAAGGACAGACAACCAACTTTCGTACGCCAGGAGGTGGATTCGCACCCGTCTTTCCGGTGTGAGTACGAAGCAGAAATCCGCAGGGTAGTTGTTAACGAATCTGTCGAGACACCAACCAGACAATCAACGGCGGCAGAATGACCCACTGCAAAAGCGGCAGCAGTCCGGTTCCGATAACCGGAAGTACCGGCATTTGTTCTGCGTAGGCCCAACGCCCGGCAACTACTGTCGCGTGCCATTCAAGGATTATGGTGATCACCACTGCAAACGCCGAGAAGTTGACGACTTGCCAGGGCGAGGGGTGGGTAACCCAACGGCGGCTCCTCGACATGAGAGCGACCCACCAGAAGCTGGCCAGGGCGATCAGCGCATCCCCGACCGTAGCTCGGGAACAGAAAAGAATGGCATCCCAGTGAGCGGCCTGGGGCATAGCCCGGTAGAATGGAACCTGCAGAAATTCCCATGGGTAATTGAGCAGGAAGGCGAACAGGATAATATTTAACTCGGGAGAATAGAGCCACCCACGCCATTTCAGCATATATCGGAACTCCAGGATCCTGTTTCCGGGGATTCAGGGTCTAGTGAATCCCTGCTGTCAGTGACAACTCCATGGCGTGCGTTCCTTATTTTCCCGGATATTGTCATCACTGAAGCGATACCAGCTCTCCTTGAAGCGCGTCCACCTACCCTGGGCAATGTCGGCCCCATGCTTGCGTATAACCGCTTCAATGTCCTCTATGTTCACCTTTCCCGCATCATAGGCGACATTCAGGATGGACTTATCCTCATTCAGCGACACCATATCGACCCCTGTAATCTGGTCGATTGCCTGTCCGATAACCTCCGTTCTTTCATGATCCAGATTGTCCAGCTTGAGGTGTCGGGTAACAAAGCAGCATTCGTTGATGATAGCCCGGTGGGGTTTAGCCATATCACAGCCTCCTGTTGACCCGCCGAGCCACCATTAAGCAACTTGGCGATTTGGGGACTTCCCGTTTCCATCATAATTGCACACCAACCTGAATCAGGGCTGACAATTGCAACACTGGGAAATCAGCTCTGATTCAGTTTCCGGAGTTACAATAGACTGAGCACAAATCCGTTAAACCAGACAAAGACGGACAGACCATGACTGAACAGGACGATCGAACCCCCCAATACGCCTCAGGCAGCCTGACCCTGACCGGTGCCGTGATGCTCGGCACCGGCGTCATGATCGGTGCCGGCATCTTTGCCCTCACGGGCCAGATGGCGGAAATGACCGGCGCCCTTTTTCCCCTTGCTTTCCTGTCCGCCGCACTGATTGTCGCATTCAGTGCCTACTCGTATGTACGCATGTCCAATGCCTACCCTTCGGCGGGCGGTATCGGCATGTACCTGCACAAGGCCTACGGGAGCACCCTGCCAACGGCGTTCAACGCCCTGCTGATGTACTTCTCCATGGTGATCGCCCAGAGCTTCCTAGCCCGGACCTTCGGCAACTACACGCTGCAGCTTTTCGGGGTGGAGGATGGCGCCATCCTGGTCCCGGTTCTGGGTGTGGCGCTACTGCTCACCGCCTTTCTCATCAACCTGTCGGGCAACC
Organism: Halovibrio salipaludis; assembly: GCF_002286965.1. GTDB lineage: Bacteria > Pseudomonadota > Gammaproteobacteria > Pseudomonadales > Oleiphilaceae > Halospina > Halospina salipaludis. Next base: position 11,404 of record NZ_NSKD01000003.1, read on the forward strand.
AGTTGATTCAGGGCACAGCCTCGTTGATCGGCATCATCAAGCTGGGCGGGATCATCGTGTTCGGGTTCGTGGGGATCTGGGTGGCCGATTCGATCGCGGCCGACTTCACCCGTTCGGAGCCAGAGCCAACACTGGCCGGCTTCCTCGGCGCCACTGCCCTCGGCATCCTGGCGTTCAAGGGCTTCACCACCATCACCAACAGCGGCTCCGAGATCCGGGACCCCCACCGCAACGTGGGGCGAGCCATCGTGATCTCCATCGCCGCCTGCGTGGTGATCTACACCGTGGTCGGCTTTGCCGTGGCCAGCAATCTCTCCATCCCGGCCATCATCGAGACCCGCGACTACTCCCTGGCGGCCGCGGCCCGTCCGGCGCTGGGGGACTACGGCGTCTGGTTCACGGCCGTTCTCGCCATGACCGCCACTGCCGGCGGCATCATCGCCAGTATCTTCGCCGTGTCACGCATGCTGGCCATGCTCACGGAAATGAAGCTTGTACCGCACAGCCATTTCGGCATGCCGGGGGACATCCAGAAGCATACCCTGGTCTACACCGTGGTCCTGGGCCTGATCCTGACTGCCTTCTTTGACCTGAGCCGGATCGCGGCACTGGGCATCATCTTCTACCTGATCATGGACATTGCGATCCATTGGGGCGTGTTCCGTTACCTGCGCCATGAAGTTGCCGCAAGGCCCGGGATCCTGCTCACGGCCATTGTGCTGGATGGGCTGGTGCTGGCCGGTTTCCTCTGGGTCAAGCTGTTTTCGGACCCACTGGTCGTGGGTGTTGCGGGACTGGCGATGGCCGCGATACTGGTGTCGGAGAGCCTGTTCCTGGGCCATCAGTCACCGGATGCGCCAACGCACGGCGACCATGAGCATCATCACCACTGAGCCATTCACTCAAACAGAACAGAGGGATTATTCCATGAACCGATTCCGTTCCTTGAGCATTGCAGCTTTTTTTGTTGCTGCAACACCCATCGGGGCACCGGTGATTGCCGCTGAATCCGAAGCCAATGGGAGTAAGCCCGTGATAACGGTCTATAAAAGCCCCAGTTGCGGCTGCTGCGATGACTGGGTCGACCACATCGAGAACAACGGCTTCAAGGCCCGGGTCGAGGACACAAACCGCATCAATGCCATCAAGCAGGAAAACGGTCTGCCCCGGGAAATGGCCTCCTGTCACACCGCCCTCATCGATGGTTATGTGATTGAAGGGCATGTGCCGGCGGAAGACATCCATGCTTTCCTGGATGCGGAAGAGCGCGCTTTTGGTGAGGACACACTCGGTCTTGCCGTACCCCGGATGCCCCACGGCAGTCCCGGCATGGAAACCGGCCGGCAGGACGATTACAAGGTGTTCGCCTTCACGGCGGATGGCGAGACCGACGTCTTCCAGAGCTATTCCTTCTGAAGACAGAAAGGCATCTACCCCGGATGTGTGCCAATATGGCAACATATCTTGACGCCCTCCGCCGTGTGTGCCATTCTGGCACCATCCAACCACAAGCTGGGTAGACAAGGGTTGGCAACGAACGAATGAGGTGTCGCCATGACAGCGGCAACTGAACGAGAGCAGGAAAAACGGCTGGTTGCCCGTGCCAGCGCCGAGATCCATCAACGGATCGCGGAGGCGGCGGAGTTGCAGGGATCGACGGTTTCCCAGTTCCTTCTGGATGCTGCACTGGAACGTGCCAGTGAGGTCAATGAACGGGCCACACGAATCAGCACGAGCCGCGAAGCCTTCGAGAACATGATGGTGGCACTGGACCAGCCAGCACGCCCCCTGCCCCGTCTGAGGCAGGCGGCACGGCGCTACAGGGAACAGGTGGATGCCTCGAATCAGGAAAGAACAACTGAGCAGGAACCACGATCGCGCGGATTTTGACTGCGGGGTTGAGGAACTCAACACCTTCCTACAGAAGACAGCGCGGCGACAGGACGAACGCCATCTTGTGCGAACGATGGTACTTGTCGATGCCGAGCAGCCTGAACAAATTCTTGCTTACTATTCAACCGCCCCCTGTGAGATTACGCCGCCGACTGGGGTACGGGCCTGGAAAAACTACCCGCACCCCGTCCCTTTCCTGCGGATGACGCGGCTTGCCTCGCACCTGAGCGTCCGGGGCCTGGGCTTCGGTGAGCTGGCGCTGCTCGCCGCAATTGAGGACGCCGCAACCATCTCCCGGGAATTCACCGCCATTGGCGGCCTGGTGGTGGACGCCAAGGACCAGCGTGCCGCCGGCTTTTACGAAAAGTACGGCTTCATAAGAGTCGAGGAAGACGCCCTCCAATTGTTCCTGCCGATCCAGGATTGCGTCTCCCTCATGGACGAGCCACACGAGCGCTAAACCGAATCCCCTTCAGGCAGATCCCGCCGGTGCCAGAGCCAGTACAGCACCGGGATAAGCAGCAGTGACACCAGCGGTGCCGTGATCATGCCGCCCACCATGGGCGCGGCGATGCGCTGCATGGCCTCGGAGCCGGGTTCGCCGCCGAGCAGCAGCGGCGTCAGGCCGAGTACCACGGTGGCGGAGGTCATGGCCTTGGGCCGGACCCGCATAACCGCGCCTTCCATGATCGCCTCCCGCAGCTGGTCCCTGTTTCCGGGGCTGCGCTGATCCACCGCGTCGCCGATATACATCATCATCACCACCGCGAACTCCGCCGCGAGCCCGATCAGCAGTATGAAACCGGCACCGACGGCCACGGAGAGGTCATAGCCAAGGCCGTAGACCAGCCACATGCCCCCGACGGCAGCAAACGGCAATGCGCCCATCAGCATCAGGGTCTCCGGAATGCGCTTGAAGCACAGGTACAGCAGCAGGAAGATCACCACCAGGGTGAACGGCACCATGTAGCTGAGCCGTTCCTGGGCCCGCTCCATGTACTCGTACTGGCCGGACCAGCCGATGGAGTACCCGGCGGGCAGGTCCACCTGCTCACGCACGGCCTCGCGCGCGGCGGCCACGTAGGAGCCCAGGTCCTGGCCACGCACGTCCACGATCACCCAGCCATTACGGCGGGCATTCTCCGAGCGGATCATGGCAGGGCCGTCCTCGATGCGCACATCGGCGAGGGCGCCTATCGGCACCTGGTCCCCCGAGGGCGTGACCAGTGGCAGCGATTCAATGTGCTCGACCGAATCCCGCCACGCTTCAGGGAAGCGCACATTGATGGGATAGCGCTCCAGACCCTCGACCGTCTCCCCGATGGAGACGCCGCCAATCGCCATCCGCACCGTCTCCTGCAGGTCCGCCACGGACATGCCATGGCGCGCCGCCTGCCGGCGGTCGATATCGATCTCCAGGTAGCGGCCCGAGACCGTCCGGTCCGCGCGCGCCGAGGCGGTACCGGGCAACCCTTCCAGCACCGTTTCGATCTCACGCCCGATGGACTGGATGGTATCCAGGTCTTCCCCGGCAATCTTCACACCCACGGGTGAGCGGATGCCGGTGGAGAGCATGTCGATGCGCGTCTTGATGGGCTCGACCCAGACGTTCGAGACACCCGGCAGGTCAACGATTCGATCGAGCTCCTCGATCAGGTCATCACGGGTCATCCCCTCGCGCCATTCGTCTTCCGGCTTGAAACGGACCAGGGTCTCGAACATACCCAGCGGTGCCGGGTCCGTGGCAGTCTGAGCACGACCGGCCTTGCCGAAGACCTGCTCCACCTCGGGCACCTCCCGGATCAGCCGGTTGGTCTGCTGCAGTACCTGCCGTGCCTTGCCCACTGAAACCCCCGGATCCAGGGTGGGCATATACATGAGGTCGCCTTCGTCGATATCCGGCATGAACTCCGTACCCACCTGTGAGCTCGGCCACAACGCCGTCATGCCCAACGCCAGGGCCAGCGCGAGCGTCGCCCAGGGGTGGCGCAGCAGTCCCGTAAGGACCGGCCGGTAGATCGCGATCAACAGCCGGCTTATCGGGTGGGCCGATTCGGGACGGATGCGCCCCCGCACCAGGTACCCCATCAGCACCGGGATCAGGGTAATGCCCAACCCCGCCGACGCGGCCATTGCATAGGTGCCGGTAAACGCCAGCGGATGGAACAGCCGCCCCTCCTGTCCCTCCAGTGCAAACAGCGGAATGAAGCTGACGGTGATGATCAGCAACGCGAAGAACAGGGGGCGGCCGGTCTCACGGGCGGCAATCAGGACCGAGTGCCAGTGCCCTTCGCCGGGGTGGTTTTTCTCCAGCCGTTTGTGCAGGTTCTCCACCATGACGATGGCCGCATCCACCATGGCCCCGATGGTGACGGCAATGCCGCCGAGGGACATGATATTGGCCGTTATGCCCTGCCAGCGCATGATGATCAGCGCCGCCAGGATGCCAATGGGCAGAGCCACGATGGCAACCAGTGCCGAACGCAGGTGCAGCAGGAAGACGGCGCAGACCAGGGCAATGATGAGGAATTCCTGCACCAGCTTGCTGGAGAGGTTGTCCACCGAGTCCTGGATCAGGCCGGAGCGGTCATAGGTCTCGACCACCTCCACCCCTTCGGGCAGGCCGGCCTTGAGCTCCTCGAGCCGTTCCTTGACGTTGGCAATGGTCTGCATGGCGTTCTCGCCATGGCGCATCACGATGAAACCGCCCACAACCTCGCCTTCGCCGTTGAGCTCGGCAATACCACGGCGCGGCGCCGGGCCCAGGCGGATTTCCGCGATGTCCTTCAGCATCAATGGCGTGCCGTCCCCGGAGAGACCCACCGGCACCAGCTTGAGCGACTCCAGGCCGGTCAGGTAGCCCTTCGAGCGAACCATGTATTCGGCCTCGGCCATCTCCACCACGGAACCGCCCGCTTCATCGTTGGCCCGCTGGATGGCGGTGCGCAGCTCACCCATGGTGATGCCGTGGGCACGCAGCTGATCCGGGTCCGGAACGACCTGGTACTGGCGTTCCATGCCCCCCAGCGTGGCCACCTCCGAGACACCATCCACGGATTGCAGCTCGAAGCGCAGGAACCAGTCCTGGAGCGAACGCAGCTCGGAAAGGTCATGGTTGCCGGTCCGGTCCACCAGCGCATACTGGTAGACCCAGCCCACGCCGGTGGCATCCGGCCCGAGCTGGGGCGTGACGCCATCCGGCATCCGGTCCCCGGCCTGGCTGAGCTGCTCCAGCACGCGCGAACGTGCCCAGTAAGGGTCCGTGCCCTCCTCGAACAGCACGTAAAGGAAAGAGTTGCCATACATGGAGATGCCCCGCACATCCCGTGCCCCGGGGACCGACATCAACGTGGTCGATAGCGGAAAGGTGACCTGGTCCTCCACCACCTGCGGCGCCTGGCCCGGATAGGGGGTCTGCACGATCACCTGGATGTCGGAGAGATCCGGTATGGCATCGAGCGGCATCTGGCGGGTTGACCAGATCCCGTACGCCACGAGGACCGCCGTCAGGACCAGGACCATGAGGCGGTTCTCGAGGGACCAGTGGATTATGCGGTCAATCATGGTCGTGCTCCTCGTGGCTGCTCATCCGGTCCAGCTCGGCAACAGAGGAAGACTCCGAATCAATCAGGAACTGGCTGGAGACCACCACGGATTCATGGGGCTCCACGCCTTCCCGGATTACCATGCGATCCCCGACACGGTTGCCGAGGCGGACTTCCCGTACCTGGAACTGCCCCTCTTCCTGGAGAACAACGAGGCGGTCCTGCCTGCCCGTACGGATCACGCTCTCGGCGGGTACATGCACGGCATCGCGGATGGTCTCGGTGTCGAGGGTCACCTGGGCGTACATGCCGGGACGAAGCTCGCCTTCCGGATTATCCAGGGTCAGGCGCGCCCTCTGGACACGGCTACCGGTCTCCAGCTCCGGATAGACAAAGTCCAGCTCCGCCTGCCGCTCCCAGTCCGGCCTGAAAGGGAGTGAGACACGGGCCGAGCGCCCCTCACGGAGCACGCGCATCTGCGGTTCAAAAACGTCAAGCATGACCCAGACCGAGGACAGATCCGCGATTACCATCAGTGTCTGGGCCGAGGTGACATGCATGCCCTCGGAGAAATTCAGTTCCCGGACCACTCCGTCCTGGCGAGCCCGTACCGGAACCAGCCTCATGATCGCGCCTTCACGGGCCACCTGGTTGATATCCGCATCGGCCATGCCCAGTGAGCGCAACCGCTGGCGGGCCGAGCCAACCCCTGAATCGCGCCTCACAGCCTGCAGCAGCTCTTCCTGGGCATTCTGCAGCCGGGGTGAATCGACGCGGAACAGGACCTGGCCTTCCTCGACCGCCTCACCGGTGGTCCGAACCCGCAGGTCCTCCACCCAGCCCTCGGCCCGGACGTGAACGTGCTCAAGCGCGGACTCGTTGTAATCAACAAAGCCCAGGGCGTCGATGCGAGTGGTGAGGTCCCCCTGCTCCACCATGGCAGTGCGCACGCCCAGGTTCTGGGTGACCTGTGGCTTGATGCGAACAGTGCCGGGGCTTTCCTCCATCCCGCTCGTACCTTCCCCTTCCTCATCGGCGTAGACCGGAATGTAATCCATCCCCATGCTGTCCTTGTCCGGGGTATCCGAGGTGATCGAGGAGTCCATGGGATGGCGGTAGTAGAGGATTTCTCCCTTACCGTCACCGCCGTCAGCTCCGGTGGAACCATGCATCCAGAGATAGGTGCCTCCACCACCGGCCGTAACACCGATCAGGAGCGCCAGAATAAAGAGCGATACTTTCATGGGGTGTCCTCCCCGAGCAGATACAGTAATTGGGCCCTGGCCTGCTTGAGCTCGGCGGTGAGGCGCAGTGATTCCAGGCGGGTTTCCAGCGCCAGCAGGCGGGATTCCATCAGGGCGGTGAAGTCGGTGGTGCCGGCGCTGTAGGCCTTTTCGGCGGCCTCGGCATTGGCGCTGGCCACTTCCAGGAGTCGGTCACGGTAACGGGCGTCGCGCTCACGGAGCTGCTCGAGGTCGGCCATGGCGGCGTTGACCTCACGCTCCAGTGCCAGCCGTATTTCGTCCCGTTCCCTGACGGCCGCATCACGCTCGGACTGGCGTGCGGCGAGCCGCCGGTCCTGACGATTACCGGTGAACAGGGGCAGGTCTACCGAGATCATGGCGCCCAGGCGATGGCGATTGGCCACGGCCGTATTCGTGCGCACCCCATAGCCAAGCTGGACGCTCCACTCGGGCTTGTACGCCTCTTCCGCCAACGCAACCGATTGGTCGCCCGCCCGCATCCGCGCGCGGCTCGCCGCCAGGCGCGGGTGATCCGTCAGGTCCTGATCCTTCCAGTCCGGCAGCTCCGGAAAGCCTCCTTCCGGCAGGGGCCGGTAGGCGGCGTCCCCGATCCAGCGCGCCAGCGAGGCCCGGGCACGATCATGACGTTGCCGGGCTTCCAGGATCCGGTCCTCCAGGCGTTCCATTTCCAGCTCCGCCCGCATCACGTCCTGTCGCGAGACCAGACCCGATGCCGAGCTGCGCTCGGTCATGGCCACCAGGTTCTCAAACAGTTCACGGCTGTCCTTCAGAACCCCCAATCGCTGATGCTCCAGCAACAACTGCAGATAGGCACTGCGCGCCTCGCGGATGACTTCCTTCTCCCGATTGCCGGCAAGGGCCTGTTGAGCACTGGCAAGCGCCTGCTGCTTCTGGCTGCGGTAGTGGCGCGTGCTTCCCCGTGGAAACGTCTGGCGCAGGCCCAGCTGCAGCTGGGTCATTTCATCCTCCTGGAAGCCGGGGCGATCCAGGGGAAACTGCATGATTTCGGTCATCAGTTGTGGATCCGGCAACGTGCCCGCGGCCACGGCCTCTTCCTCATGGCCGCGGGCTTCAAGCCGGAATCGTTCAATGCCCGGATCCCGGGCGGCGCGTTGCTCAACCTCCGTAAGAGTGAGCGGTTCGGCCAGGACATGACTGGCCATACCGATCAGCCCGAACAGAAGCCAGGCGCGGCCGATAGATCGTTCTTTCATGGTGTGGTACTCCTCCGAGCGTCAGATCCCCCCGCGTTTCAGCAGGATTGCGGGAGCGACGACAGATAACGGTTAACGCCGACACAGGGGTCCATGCAGAGGCGTCGTTATCGATTACGAGGAGTGGTTTCTGGGAGGGCGAACTTCGGAGTCCAGATCGGGCCGGGAGTGGTAAAAGGGGCGTCCCTGGATTGCAAGGGATACGGGGCCCTCATGAAGGGGAAGCGAAAAAAGCAGGGCACAGCCAACGCAACTGGCACAGTGATCAGCAGCACTGTCCATACCGGAGCAGTCGTCATCAACAGTGTTACCACCGAGCTCTGTCGGAAGGCCTGCGAGATCGTCTTCCATAAGCTGATGCCCATGGGAACCGTCATCCCCCCAATCAGCTACCATAGCCGCACCGGCAACCAACGGGGAAAGGACAACCACGAGAATCAGCAATATGGGCACGACTGCTTTAAAGGAATAAAACATGCGTGTAATCTACACCTTTACATCCAGGCAGGGCAAGAATTCAGAAACATTACCGCAACATTCTCTGATAACAGCCCAATTGGATTTGACCATATACAGCCTTTTTCTTCGCCACTTGGCAACTTGATTCTGGTAAGAATTACATACCAACCTGACTCAGGGCTGACAAACGCAACTGCAATCAGTCAGCCCCGATTCAGCTTCCGGAGTTACGCTGATGGTTTACATGACGTCAGCGTTTATCGATGACACTTATCATGATCATCAGCACCGATCTTAAGGCATACTGGTATTATCAACGAACCACCGAAACAGGAGTTTCCCGGCAATGGAAATCAAAACGTTCAGAGACCTGATCGATTGGACGCGCAACCTGCACCACCAGACGTCAACCTGCCTGGCGCATTGCGCTACAGAACACGAAGAGGAACGGGCCCGCGCCCTGTTGGACTACCTTGCCACCCATGAAGCCGAGTTGGAGAAGACGGTCGAAGGATTCGAAACTGAGGGCGATGCCCGGGCCCTGAAAACCTGGATCTATGACTACCTTTCACACAACCCCATCAAAACCCATCGCACCTGTGATTCGCCCTACACGAAACTGGATTTCAACGGCATTGCCAAGGAAATCTTTGACTTCCACGACCAGATTATCGATCTCTACCAGAATCTCAAGGATCGCGCCGAGATCCCAGAGGCCCGGGACATGGTGGAGAATCTGCTGAACCTGGAGCGTCACGAAGCCATGCGCATCGCCCGGGAAATCGGACGCATGCAGGACGTGTGATAGGCGTGTTTCAGAAGATGGTCCGGGAGGTGGGACTCGAACCCACAAGGCACAAGGCCACTCGATTTTGAGTCGAGCGCGTCTACCAGTTCCGCCACTCCCGGTAAGGCTGGCTCACTGCGCTGGGCAGTGACCGACGGATTATACGCGCGGTCTGTGCCGCGTCAATCACAGTGCATCGAACAGCGACAGACGCGAAATCTGAGCGAATGACTGCTGGGCGGCCTGGAGGGTGAAGTTCTGCTGGGTGAGGCGGCTGATGGCCTCAGCGTAGTCCACGTCCTCGAGATCCGAGAGCGTTTCCTCCGCCAGCAGATCACTGTCCTTGAGGAACTCCTGTGTGGTTTCCACGGTGTTCAGCCGTGTGCCCACGCCGGACTGGATCTCCGTGGCGCGATCCTCCGCGTTCTGCAGGTTGGCCAGTCCCTGGTCAATGGTATCCTCAAGCGCTTCACGCCCTTCCGGGGTGTTGGGGTGAGTCTCCAGCCCCTCGATCATCTTCTCCATGGTGCCGAAGATGCTCTGCTGGTCACCGGTTTCGACCCTGAAGGAATCTCCACCCTCCGGCTCACCGCTCACTTCAAAACGCATACCGTTCACTTCAATGGGACTGCCGCTGGTGTAGTCCTCATCCGTAATGAACTCTTCCCCGGTCTTTTCAGACTTGACCGTGTATTGGGTATCCCCGCCGTTTTCCTCAAACGCCACCACCAGATCGTCCGGGTAGAACGACTCAAACGCCTCCCGGTCCGTCACAACCCCGGTACTGATTCGGCCACTGCCCCCGTTGCCGGAATCCGCCCGCGTATTGAATGTGGGCCGGTCGCTGTCAATCGCCTCAAATGTTTCGCGGCCGTTGTCGTTAACCTTGAGGGTAACGCCGTCATCGATCTGCACCGAGCGCTCACCGGAATCCCCCCGGTATTCAATATTACCGGAGACGTCTTCCCCGAACGGCTTCTCACCGCCCTGGAACCCAGCGAACAGGAACTCCCCCTCCGGACCCTGGGTGTTGGCAATGCTCACCATCTGGTCCTTAACCTGCCGAAGCTCCTGGGCAATGGACTCGCGATCCGACTCACTCAGAGAACCACTGCCAGCCTGGACCATCAACTCGCGGGTACGGGCCAGCGCATCCGTATAGCTGGAAAGCGCCCCGTCCTCCCGTTCCAGGCGGGTCTGCGTCATATCCAGAGTATCCTGGTACTGTTCACTGCGCGCCAGATCATCCTTGAGCTGGACGATCCGGGTGGACGCCACCGGATCATCCGAAGGGCGCAGCACTTCCTTGCCCGTCGCTACCTGCTCCTGGGTACGGGCCTGCTGGGCGTTGAGGTTCTGGAACTGCTGGATCCCCTGATTGAAGATCTGACTTGTGGAGACACGCATGATCACCCTCCCCTAGTTGAAGGTGCCGAGCAGGGTATTGAACAGGTCCCGGGCCACCGAGACCACCTGCGATGAGGCGCTGTAGGCGTTCTGGAACTCGATGAGCCTGCCGGCCTCCTCATCGAGATTGACGCCGGACTGCTCTTCCCACTGCTTCTGGGACTGCTCCTTGAGCGTTCCGGCCGCCTCCTGGTCCACCTGGGCCGTCTGGGTCCGGGATCCGACGTCCTCAACCACGGAACCATAGGCATCGGTGAAGCTGAAATTGCCGTTGTCCAGGTAATTCTTGGCGTTCAGGTCCCCCAGAGCCAGGCCGTTTCGGTTGTCGGAGGTGCCACCCTCATTGGTTTCAAGGCGAAAGCTGTCACCGGCTTCGGGGTTGCCGCTGAGTTCGAACTGAAAACCTTTGTAGGCAGGGTCGCTGCTGGGGGCCCGCTCAAAGAAATTTTCCCCAGATGCTGCTGCATCAGTCGCCGTAAGACGCACACCAGCAGCAAGCGTGGTATCCACATAGCCGCCAACAGTCCTCTGTTGACCATCATTGAGAGTTTGAGATCCAGCAGTCCCTCCACCCTCATAGGGAATCGGTTTCCCAACACCGAGCTGAGCGCCATTAGGCGCGTCGAGCGAGATACGAATATCTTCACCACGTTCCGAGCGCAGCTTCACACTGTTTCCGTCGTTTATGACTGAAAGCCCCAGTGACTGGAAGTCTGAATTTTCCTGCATAGCCTCGTTAAGGCTGTCCGCCGTCAGCGGCCCATCAACATCCAAGCTTACATTTCTTGTGACATCCGAACCATCTGCCAAAGCCACCTCAACTGTCGGGTTGTTCCCCGTATTCCCCGAATCAGAAGGATCTGGAGTCAGCGTTACTTCCGTGTAAGCCGTTGCCTCAACGCCTCTCTGGTTGTTGAGTTTGTCAGCAATTGACTGAGCTGATTCTTTATCACCGTCTTCATTGATAGTGATCGGTGACTGAGTTGATACCACCCCTGTTTCCGGATCGCGGGTCCTTATAGTGATGTCCTGCTCCCCATAAATAGAATCCGGATCAGCGCTAGGGCCATTGGCGGCTGGACCTGAAGCCGTCAAGCTCCGACTACCCGGATCCCCACTGAACACCGTGTTCGTCTTCCCCGGCTCAAACCGCACATTGTTCATAGGCGGATCCAGCGGCTTGGGGTTGGCAGGATCGGAAACGTCCACCACCTCATACCGGTTTTCGGAGAGGAACCGAATCTCCATGGGCGGATCCAGGTTGCCGTTTTCATCCAGCGCGTCCAGTCGCCGCCCCGTATCCGGATCGCGGACATCCAGCATGGTTCCCTGGCTTATCTGGCCGGTGCCCTGGTTGCCGCTGCCCGCCTCAGCCCGGATGGGCGCGGCCAGTGCTATCTCTTCGCCACTGGAAATTGCCCTTTCCATGTCCCGGCCACCGTTATAAGTGGGTCGGATGTTGAATTCGTCGCCCTGCTGGAAGTCACCAGACTCCAGTTCGATCTCGAATCCATCCATAGTGATGGTCGAAGGCTGTGTGCTGCTGATGCTGCCGCTTTTGACCTGCTCGCCAGTGGTCGCGTCACGAATGCGATACTGCTGGTCATCCGGGCCCGTGAATTCCAGCGTGTAGGAACGGGTATCCAGCTTGCTGCTGTCCGTGATGTCCACCCGGGCCTGACGGTTCCCGTTTTCAGCGGTTTCAGCGGACGGCGTGATCCGCCCCCGCGCCAGGGATTCCGAGTTGATGTCGCGGAAAAAGTTGCCGCCCAGGTTGCCGTTCAGGTCCTGACCCAGCTGGTGCTGCTCATTCATGCGCTCGGACAGGCCTATGGCGATCCGGCCGATGCCGTTGAGCGTTGGCTCAAGGATCTCGTCCCGGAACGTCAGGTTGCCGCCCAGGGCGCCCCCCGTAATCTCATGGGTAATGGCCCGATCCCGGCCGACGCCTTCCAACAGCACTTCCCGCCGGCCCGCCTGCTCGGTGCTGCCGGAGAGGCGCAGCGTGGCGCTGGTGCCCTTGCTGACCATGCCCTGCCCCTTGCCAATGCTCACATCGACGGTGCCGTCATTGTTCTCATTGGTCTGGACCTGCACCAGCTCCGAAAGCTGGCGCAGTTTCTCATCCCGCTTATCCAGAAGCTCGTTTGCATCACGCCCACTGGCACGGCCCGGCGACTCGGCAATTTTGACGTTGAGTTCCGCGATGCCATCGGCCAGTGAATTGATCTCGCTCAGATTCGCGGAGATGCGATCATCAACGGTCTGTTCCCGGGAGCGCAACTGACTGTCCACGGACTTGAATCGCGCCACCAGATTATCCGCTTGGTTGAGCGCCTGCTCGCGCAGTGAGCTGGAGGCCGGGCTCTCCGCTGCATCCTGGAGTGTGCCAAAGAACTGGGTCAGGGCCTGGTTGAGACCGGTATTTTCATTACCGAGCAGGTCATCCATACCATTCAGGTTCTCCACCAACGCCGTCTGCTCCGAATGCAGCGTGGTGTCCGAGCGCAGCTGCGTATTGACGAATTCATCGTTAAGGCGCTGGATGTCCGCAATATTCACGCCCTGGCCGATGTAGCCACTGCCAGTGGCCTGGGAAGGGTTGGACTGGAAATCCGCCCGCTGCCGGCTGTAGCCCGGGGTATTGGCGTTGGTGATGTTGTTACTGGTGGTCTCCAGCGCCTTCTGGTTGGACAGGATGCCGGTCAGGCCCGTATTCAGCAGACTCATGGCAGCTTACTCCCCTTCCGTCCCGTCATCGATCACGGCACCCAGCGTGGGGCGCTCCATGATGTTCTGGATCTTGTCGGCATAGCCCGGGTCGGTGGCGTAGCCGGCATCCTGAAGTGCCTGGGCGAAGGCCTGCGGATCATCCGCCTGCTGCAGTACCTTCTGGTAGCGCGGGTTCTCGTTCAGGAAGCTGGCGTAGTCCTCGAAGCTGCTGGCGTAATCCGGATAGGCGCGGAAATCCGCCTTTTCCTTCAGGGGCAGGCCGTCACGGTATTCAGTGGTGGTGATCTCGACCTTATCGCCGTTCCAGCGCTCATCCGCCTTGATGCCGAACAGGTTGCGGCTGGGCTCCTGCTCACCGCCGATCATGTTGCGCCCCCAGCCGGTTTCCAGAGCGGCCTGCGCGATCATCACCTGGGCCGGCACACCGGTTTTCTCACTGACATCACGGGCAATGGGGCTGAGCTCCTGAACGAACTGCTCCGGGCCGTTGAACTGTTCCGGCAGCTCTTTGCCGCCGCCATCAGCTGAGCCAGAGCCGGCATTACCCTCTTCCGGCATCATCTGGCGGACCTCGTCCACACGCTCCGCCAGTTTCGGGTCGGGCGCCGGCAGATCCCGGCTGTATTCCGTGATGCTGGTTCGGGCATCCGGGCGGTCAGCGCCCTGCTCACCCCCACCGAGCTGGCGCACCAGCTGATCCGCGATGCCGATGCTGCGCTCCCGGGTCAGGCTCAGGGTCAGCTGCTTGTCGAACATGTCCTGGTACTGCTCAGTCTCCTGGCTGTTCAGGTAGTTGCCCTCACTGAACACCTCGTTGGCCGAGCGCATGGACTTCATCATCTGCTGCAGGAACAGACTCTCGAACTGTTTGGCAACCTTCTCAAGCGCCTTGTCCCGGTCGGTATCAGCCAACCGCTTGAGATCGCTCATGGCGCTCATGTCGGTGTAGACGTGTGCGTCGCTGGTACCACCTGCAGATGACTGGATCATGGCTTCAACCTCAGATAACGATCAGTTCCGCGCGCAGCGCGCCAGCCTGTTTGAGCGCTTCCAGCACGGCCATGATGTCGCCCGGAGCCGCGCCCACCTGGTTCACGGACTGCACGATCTCGTTCAGCGTGACCGCCGGCCCGAACTTGAACATGCGGGCCTCCTCCTGCTCGATGGCCACATCCGTCTGCGGCACCACCAACGGGTCGCCGTCGCCGAAAAGACCAGGGGCCACGGCCTCCGGGTTCTCGGTAATGGTCACGCTCAGGTTGCCGTGCGTGACCGCCGCCGGGCTGACCTTGACGTTCTCCCCCACCACGATGGTGCCGGTGCGGGAGTTGATCACCACTTTCGCGGACTCTTCCGCCGGGGTGATCTCGATGTTCTCGAGAATCGACAGGAAACTGACGCGCTGCGATGCATCCCGCGGCGCCCGCACCCGAACCGACGAGGCATCCTTCGCGTACGCTGTCTCGGAGCCGAGTTTGTTGTTGATTGCCTCCACAACCCGGCGCGCCGTGGTGAAATCCGGATTGCGGAGATTCAGGGTGATGGTGTCGCCCTCCGAGAAGGCCGTGGGCACCTGACGCTCCACTGTCGCCCCCTGCGGAATACGCCCAACGCTGGGCACATTCACAGAGATGGAGGAACCATCCTGCCCCTCGGCACCAAAGCCACCAACCACCAGGCTGCCCTGGGCCATGGCATAGGTCTGGCCATCCGCGCCCTGGAGGGGGGTCATCAGCAGTGTGCCGCCGCGCAGGCTGTCAGCATCCCCCACGGACGAGACCGTGACATCGATCTCCTGGCCGGGGCTGGCGAAGGGCTGGAGATCCGCCGTGACCATGACGGCCGCCACGTTGTCCGCCCCGGGATCAACGCCCGGGGGAATGGTGATCCCGAACTGATCCATCATGTTGCGCAGGCTCTGGTTCGTGAAGGGCGCGCCATCCCCACTGCCATCAAGCCCGACCACCAGGCCGTAGCCGACCAGCTGGTTATCGCGCACGCCCTTGACCGAGGTCAGGTCCTTGAGCCGGTCGGCCTGCACCGGACCTGCCACCAGCGCAACCAGCACCAATACAGCAGCAATCCGATTCAACATGACACGTCCTCCTGACCGGCTGCTCACAGCGGCCACCATTCACTGTTGAAGAAGCGGGTCAGCCAGCCCATGCGGTTGGCCTGGTCAAAGTCCCCCGTGCCGCCATAGGAGATCCTCGCATCCGCGATCCGGCGGGAATTCACACGGTTATCCGAGCCGATGTCCTGCTGGCGTATCAGCCCGGAGACCCGCACGTATTCCTTGCCCTGGGTCAGCTCCAGCCATTTCTCGCCGCGCACCCGCAGCACACCGTTGGGCATCACCTCCACCACAGTGACCGTGATGCTGCCGCTGATCTGATTGCTCTGGTCCGCCTCGGCCTCACCGTCAAACTGGCGGTCCTGGCTCACATCGGTCCCTACATCAAGACCGTCCTGCCCGAGAACCGACGGGGCCTCGAGATCCGTCTCACTGTCCTTGGTGATACTGGTGTTGGAGGTCTTGGAGGCAGCCGTGCTTTCCTGGAGCTCCACGGTCACCACATCGCCCACATTCAGCGCCTTACTGTCGCTGAACAGGTTATGCCTGCGGGAATTCTGGTAGATGGAGCCGTTGACCGGCTGATCCGCCATCATGGCCTCCGGCTCCACCGGCGCGAACGCCGGGTCACCGGGCTTGGCCCGCTCCCGGGTCATCGCCTGGCAGCCCGCCAGCGTCACCATCAGAATCAGCAGCGCGGCCCTTTTGAGCAGTATGGACGGCTTGGTCATAACGGTTCTCCCCCTACCCGACGCGTTACAGGTTCTGGGTAATGAACTGGAGCATCTGATCCGAAGACGAGACGACCTTGGAGTTCATCTCATAGGCCCGCTGGGTGGTGATCATGTTCACCATTTCCTCAACCACCTCCACGTTGGAGCCCTCCAGCATGCCCTGCTCGATGGTGCCGATGCCGTCAATGCCGGCCTCCCCGATCAGCGGGTCCCCGCTGGCCGCGGTCTCCTGATAGAGGTTGCTGCCTATAGCCTGAAGACCCTGGGGGTTCACGAAGTCCGCCAGCTCGATCTGGCCCAGTTCCTGTGGCTCGGGTTCATTGGCGATCTTGGCACTGACGGTGCCGTCCCGGCCGATGGTGACCGAGGTTGCGTCTTCCGGCACGTTGATATTGGGCTCAAGCGGATTGCCGTTGGGCGTGACGATGTCGCCCTCGGAATTGAGCTGGAATTCACCATTGCGGGTGTAGGCGATCTCACCGTCGGGCCTGAGAACCTGGAAAAAACCCTTGCCATCAATGGCCATATCCAGGGACTGATCCGTGACTTTCATATCCCCCTGGGTATGCTCCTTGCTGGTTGCCGCAACGCGTACACCAGTACCCAGCTGCAGCCCGGAAGGCAATTCCGTGTTCTGGGAAGACAGGCCGCCGGGCTGGCGCTCCGTCTGGTACATCAGATCCTGGAAATTGGCCCGGTCACGCTTGAACCCCGTGGTGTTCACGTTCGAAAGGTTGTTGGAGATGGTGCTCAGCTGTTTGTCCTGAGCGGCGAGGCCGGTCTTGCTGACCCAAAGTGCTGGATGCATTGCTCTGTCCTCCGATCGCGTGGGTGAGGCGCCCTTCCGGGCGGGCGGCATCGGGTTGCCGCTTTTCCGTCACCCATGACGTTTCCATCAGAGGTCTTGCAACAGGCGTGCCACACTTTGGCTGTTTTCGTCCGCGGTCTGCATGGCCTTGACCTGCATCTCGTACTGGCGGGAAAGCTGGAGGTTCTGGATCATGGATTCCACGGGGGAGACGTTGGAGCCTTCAAGGAAGCCGCTGACCACCTGAACATCGCCATCCGGCTGCAGCGGGCCCTGCTGGTCGGCATCGGGTTTGAGACGGAACAGACCGTCATCCCCCTTCTGGATCTGGTCTTCCCCCGGGTCCACGAGCTTGAGCCGGTCCACCTCCACCAGCTGATCACTCGGTGCCCCGGCCGGCACCACTGAGAGGGTTCCGTCGGCACCGATTTCGATCTTGTCCGCCGGTGGCACGGCAACCGGGCCACCGTTGCCCATGACCGGCAGCCCCTCGCCGTTACGCAGGATGCCGTTGGCATCAACCTGAAGGCTTCCGGCACGGGTATAGGCCTCGTCGCCGGGTTCCGGCTCCACCGCCAGCCAGCCGTCGCCCTTGATCGCAACATCCAGGGAGCGGCCGGTCTGCTTCATCGGGCCGTGGCTCAGGTCCGCCCCCGGGTTCTCCGTCATGGCATAGGCCCGGGACGGGTGGTGCTCGCCGTATACCGGCATGCTGCGGGCATTGGCGAAGTCCTGCTTGAACCCGGTGGTATCCGCGTTCGCCAGATTGTTGGCGTTGACCTGCTGCGCGTACATGTTCTGCTTGGCGCCGGTCATGGATAGATAGAGCGAGCGGTCCATGGAACCCTCCTGTGCTCAATTAGCCCCTCAACCCGCGGCCTTACCGCAGGTTGATGATGGTCTGGGTGATCTGGTCCGAAGTCTCAATGGTCTTGGAGTTGGCCTGGAAGTTCCGCTGTGCGGTGATCAGGCCCACCAGCTGCTCGGAGAGATCCACGTTGGATTCCTCAACGGAGCTCGATTGGATTGCCCCCAGAGGACCGGTATTGGGTCGGCTGATCACAGCATCACCAGACTCGAAGGTCTCAACCCAAGCGGTATCACCTACCGGAGCCAACCCCTCATTGTTCCGGAAATTCGCAAGCGCCACCTGACCGATGGCTTCGGATTCACCGTTGCTGAAGCGGGCCTGGATCACACCGTCATCGGTCACATCCAGACCTGTCAGCCGACCAGTGGAAAAGCCATCCTGCTGCAGATCATTAACCGCAAACTCAGCGCCAACCTGGGTGGTATTGCCATAATCAATCACAAAATTGGAGCTTTGTGGCGGTTCTGGAATGGGGGCCTCACCACCCGGGTTAGGTCCCGCAGCACCATTCGGATTACCACCGGCATCCAGCGGCGTCCAGTTATCAATCAGAACCTCGTCCGAAAGGTTGCCGTTCAGACTTCCATCGTCATTGAACCTCAATTCGTATTCAGCCAGCGTTGGATTGCCATCAGAATCATCAGGTCCAACATTCTCACCATCGATCTGGACATAGCTTTTCCAGAGATTTTCAGGGTTGGTCCCTGTTGAGGGCTCTTTGACGAAATACTGTGTCAGTTCATGCCCATTACCGAGGCTGTCGTAGATCGTAGTGGACGTAGAGTGGTTGTAGGTATTCGGGTCGTCAGGGTTGAACGGATTCCTCGTGGTCAGATCGGTACCGTCGAATTCGTTTCCATCTAGGATCTTGGTATCACCAGCTGCGATCTCGTAACCGCGGTCAACCTGGAAGTTGAGCGTACCCCGTGCCGTTGCCTCGGTGTTGGCGCCTGTGGTATCGAGATTCACGGGACCGCTGTTATTTGGTGCATCCAGCTCAGCTTGGAAGTTAGTCCCCTGGATACTGACATTGATGTTGTTCCCCTCGCTCTCTTTGAGCAGAACCTCACCTGAGACGTCAGGATCGACACTGATTCCATCAGGCGCCCCTTCATCCAAGATTTTATCCCGCAAATCATCAAGGTTGTTAACACCATCCATGGTGTATGTCTGAGTCCCAATCGTAATCTCATCAGTCGCAGCAATGTTGGTCAGGTCCGTTATTCTCACCTGGTTTGTCGCATCCACCCTCAGCCCGTCTTCCTGAGTCAAGCGCTGGGCAATAGTCGCAGCTGAGGAGTTTTCCGGTATCTCCTCACCAAGCGTGTAAGTCGATTCATCCGGGCGTGTTATTTCCCAGTAATCGTCACCCTGCGCGTCAAAACTGTCGCTGCCAGCTACGACCTGACTGATATCATCGCCTGCTGCATCAAAATCCCTGAATTCTTCCCGGATAACTTCTTCCCTGGCATCCAGGTTAAGGTTGGCATCCACATCGGTCGTTCGTTTGGGGGCGAGGTTCTCGGTATTGACCTCCAGATCACCCCGCACGTCGCCTACTTCGCCATCCTCATTAGCCTGAAAGCCCTGAACACGTGCACCCTGGTTGTTGGTGATGAAGCCTTCCTGATTGACACCAAACTCACCAGCCCTGGTGAACTGCTGTTCCCCCCCGTTATTGACGACGAAAAAACCCTCACCATTGATCGCCATATCCAGACCATTACTGGTGGCAGTGACGTTGCCCTGCTGAAACAGCTGCCGGGTATTCTGGACCCTGACGCCTTCACCAGTATCCGTGCTGCCCAGATTCAGGAGCCCCGAGGAATAGAGATCCCCGAACTCCGCCCGCGAGCGCTTGAAGCCCGTGGTGCTTGCGTTGGCGATGTTGTTGCCTTTCACGTCCAGATCCGTCTGGGCCGCATTGAGTCCGCTGAGTGCGATATTGAACGCCATGTGACACCTCGCCCACTACTTGTTATCAGTTGATCTGTTTGACCTGGTCCAGCGGCACTGAGCCGCGCCCTGCCAGATTCAGCGTCACGCCCCCGTTCTCCAGGTTGACGCTGTCCACGTTCGCATTGAGCCGGGTGGCCAACTCCTGAGTCTCGCCGTCGTACTGGGCTTCCGCCTGAACCCGGTAATCCCCTGGCTCCATCAGGTCGCCGTTGCCGTTCTCACCGTCCCAGCTGAAATCCACCGTGCCGCTGCCCCGGGGGCCCATGTCCATCTGACGAACCAGTTCACCGGAGGGGTTGTACACGTTGACCCGCAGATTCGAGGTGGCATTGGGCACGTCCACCGCGCCCTTCACCTGGCCCTCAGGACCAAGGTTGGCGATGTTACCCTCCACCTGGACCTGCTGCCCCACCATGGCGGAAGCCTGCAGCGCCTGGGTTGAGCGGAACTGGCCCATGGCATCCTCTACGGAGGTATTGATGCTCTGCATTTCCTCGAGGGACGAGAACTGGGCCAGCTGGGCCACGAAATCCTCGTTCTTCTGCGGGTCAAGCGGGTTCTGGTTCTTCATCTGGGCCATCATGAGATCCATGAACTCATTGCGGCCCATATCCGAGGCTTTCTTGCCGCCCTCGCTCTGACCCTTCTGATTCTCGTTCCGATACTCCTTGAGGATGTCGGAAGCCGAGTTGTTTGAGCCGTTAACGCCGTCCATCATTGCTGCCCCCGCTCCCGTTTACTGACCCTGACCCAGCGTCATCACACGCTGCATCATGCTCTTGGCCGTGTTCATCACCTCAACATTGGTCTGGAAGGAGCGCGACGCCGACATCATGTCCGCCATTTCCTCCACCACGTTGACGTTCGGGTAATACACATAGCCGTTGTCATCCGCCTTGGGATGATCCGGCTGATAACGCTGTTCCAGCTCCACATCGCTTTCCACGATGGCATCCACCTGAACCCCGGCGGATTCCAGCTCATTGCGCGAGAAGCCAGCTTCCTGGGCACCACCGCCCTGGCCCATCATGTCTGCCTGGATGGCGGAGAAGATGGGTTTGCGCGCCCGGTAAACCTCGTCGGTACTGGAGCTGGCCGTCTCGGCGTTCGCCAGGTTGCTGGAGGTTGTGTTCAGCCGGATCGACTGGGCCGACATGGCAGAGCCGGCAATATCAAAGACCTGATTGAGTGACATGGTTTACTGCCCCGCGAGTGCGTCTTTGAGTCCCTTAATACTGCTGTTCAGGAACTGGAAACTGGACTGGAACTCCATGGAGTTGCGCATGTACTTCGACATCTCCGTCTGGGTATCCACGGTATTGCCATCGATCGACGGCTGGATCGGGTTGCGGTACATCAGCTCCGGGCTGCCGCCACCGCCACCCTCGCCGGTCATATGCCCGGAATCCGAGGCTGTCATCGCCATGCCTTCCTGCTGGCCCTGGGCCTCCTGCAAGGCGGCCTGGAAATCAATATCACGTGCCTTGTAGCCGGGCGTATCGGCATTGGCGAGGTTGTTGGCGAGCACTTCGGAGCGCTGGGAGCGCAACCGCATTGCGTCGTCGTGAATGCCGAATGCGTTGTCAAAGCTGATCGTGGTCATGACTGGCCCCTTTTTGCCGGGTAATCGGGCTTTGTCGGTATTAAGCAATAGCGGTGCCAAAGTGCTACACTCCTTTGTATTCAGGCATTAACGCCGCAACGGCAAAAATACGGGTGCAATAGCGGCAAACCTGTGCCAGTGCCGGAAACCGCTGTCTTCGGGGTCAATTGTGAGCCCGGGCGTTTGCTGGTAACGTTCCCTCAACATGGATGCGATCGTTGGACAATGATGAACGTACCCCTCATGCCTTCGAGCCTGACGGCCATGGACCCCAAGCAGAAGCCGAGCGCCATTCCGCCCATGCCGGATTACCATGCGCGGGTACTCGGCTACATGGCCGGTGCGGCCATTCTCGGCACAGGGGTGTTTCTCGATCACTTCCATGACTACCTGATCTGGTTCGTGCCACTGGCCCTGATCTGGCCACACGTTCTCTACTTCCTCTCCCGCGCGATATTCCCCAAACGCACACCACAGATCCGCGAGCGCATACTGCTGCTCGACGGCTTCCTCATCGGCTCCTTAACGGTCTATATCGAGTTCAGCGTCATGCCGTCAATGATGCTGCTGCTGATGATCAGCTTCAGCGGCATCATTGTCGGGGGGCTGAGGGCCTGGGCGCTGAACGTTGCCGCGCTGGCGGTTGGGGTGCTCTCATCACTGCCGGTTGCCGGTGCCAGCTTCGAACCATGGGCTCCGCCCACGCTCACCGTGGTGAGCGGCGTGGTGACCACCCTCTATGTGTGCGTCATGGCCTTCTACACCTATCTCCAGGCGCGCGCGCTGGTGGCGGCCAAGTCCCAGATCCAGTACCAGCGTGAACAGTCCATCGCCCTCTCGCACAAGCTGGCCAAGTACCTGTCGCCCCAGGTGTGGCAGTCCATCTTCACGGGTGAACGCGACGTGCGGCTGGAAACCCAGCGCAAGAAACTGGCGGTTTTCTTCTCCGACATCCAGGGGTTCACCGAGCTTTCCGAGGAGATGGAACCGGAAGGGCTGACGGAGCTGCTCAATACCTACTTCACCGAGATGTCCCAGATCGCGCTGAAGTATGGCGGCACCATCGACAAGTTCGTGGGCGACAGCATCATGATCTTCTTCGGTGACCCCACCAGCCAGGGCGCGAAGAAGGACACACAGGCCTGTGTGTCCATGGCCATCGAGATGCGCAAGCACATGACGGTGCTTCGCCAGAAATGGAAAAGCCAGGGCATCCGCACGCCCCTGGAGATCCGCATGGGCATCAGCACCGGTTTCTGCACCGTGGGCAACTTCGGCGCGGACAACCGCATGGACTACACCATCATTGGCAAGGAAGTGAACCTGGCCAGCCGGCTGGAGGAACTGGCGGATCCCGGCGAGATCCTGGTGTCCTATGAGACCTTCTCACTGATCAAGGACAGCATCCTGTGCCGTGACAAGGGCGAGATCACCGTGAAGGGCTTCGCACGCCCGGTACCCATCTACCAGGTCATCGACCTGCGCCAGGATGTGGGCGACCAGCGCAGCTTCCTCGAACACGAGGGTGACGGCTTCGCCATGTACCTGGACTCGGAAAAGGTCAGCGAGGGTGAGCGCGAGCACATCATCCAGGCGCTGGACCGGGCGGCCCGGCGCCTGCGCGACGAGTAGCGCCTACTGGCGCAGGAGCCTCGGGGCCGGCGCATCCCCCTGGTGGGTCGAGCGCCAGGGGTTGATGTCGAGCCCACCACGGCGGGTATAGAACGCCCCCACACTCAGCCGCTCCGGCGTCAGGGTATTCCTCAGATCCGTGAAGATCCGCTCCACACAGGCCTCGTGGAAGTCCCGTGCCTCGCGATAGCTGATGACATAGCCCAGCAGCGCTTCCGGGCGTATGCGGGCCCCGGTGTAGTGGACCACAAGCGTGGCCCAGTCCGGCTGGCCCGTCACCGGGCAGAGGCTGCGCAGCAGGTGCGAACACAGGGTCTCGGTGACCACATCGCCATCCAGCGAACGCAGTGAGGCCAGAGGCCCATCGTCGGGCATGATCACGCCTTCCACGTTATCAATCAGGTGCGCCCCTTCAGGCCGAGCCACCAGCCCGGCATCCGCGTCCACATCCCCCAGCACCACGGAGACCGCAGCGCCCGCGGCTTCGGACAGATCCCGCTCAATGGTGGTGCGCACCGACTCCACGCCCTCGAACACTGTGCTGTTGAAGGCATTGAGATACAGCTTGAGCGACTTGGATTCAATCAGGTTGGGCGAATCCGCGGGCACCCGGAACTCGGCCGTGGCCACCCGGGGCACCCCATCCGGGCGCAGCCAGCTCAGTTCCCAGGCCTGCCAGCGGTCCTCGCCCTGCCAGGGCCAGCCGTCAGCCAGCCCCAGGGGCTCCCGTGCCTGCGCCCGGGCCACGGGATACAGAAGCGCCGGATCATAGTGCTCCGGGTAGGCGCTGGTCCGGCCCAGTGGTGCATCATCCAGTTCCATGTCGCCTCCTCAGCTGCGGATGCCCTTGCCGCGGTCAAGCAGGCGCAGGCTCACCGTGAACAATACCACCGAGAACACCAACAGCATCCCAATGGCCCAGACCGGTCCAACGTCGGAAGCCCCCAGCACCCCGTAGCGGAAAGCGTTGACCATGTAGAGGATCGGATTGGCCATGGAGAGCCCCTGCCAGAACGGATCCAGCAGGTTGATGGAATAGAACACGCCCCCGAGATAGGTCAGTGGCGTCAGCACAAAGGTCGGCACAATCGAGATGTCATCGAACTTGGTGGCGAACATGGCGTTGATGAACCCGCCCAGAGAGAACACCAGCGACGTGAGCAGCGCCGTGGTAACCACCAGGACCGGGCTGTAGAACTCCAGGGTGGTGAACGCCAGTGACACCAGCATGACCACGAAACCCACGATCAGGCCGCGCGCCATGCCACCGGCCAGGTAGCCAGTCAGGATCACCCAGTTGGGCGTGGGCGAGACCAGCAGTTCCTCAATGCTGCGCTGGAACTTCATGCTGAAGAACGAGGACACCACATTGGCGTAGGAGCTGGTGATCACCGACATCATGATCAGCCCCGGCACAATGAACTCCATGTAGTCGTAGCCTTCCATGGGCCCGATGCGGCTTCCGATCAGGTTGCCGAAGATCACGAAGTACAGGGTCATGGTCACCGCTGGCGGCAGCAGGGTCTGCGGCCAGATGCGGGTGAAGCGCCGCACCTCGCGCACGACGATGGTCATGAAGGCGATCCAGATCTGGTACGGCGTCATGCGCTCTCCTCCTCTTCGGATTCCGGCAGCGAACGCCCCACCAGGCTCATGAACAGCTCCTCCAGCCGGTTGGAACGGTTGCGCATGCTGGTCACCTCCCAGCCCTGCTCACCGAGCTGGCGGAAGACGTCGTTCAGGCCGTCCTCCTTTTCAACCTCGACGACCAGTGCCCCCTCGTCATTGCGGAAGCAGTGATAGCCCTCAAGCTGCGGCAGGGTTCCGGGATCGTTGCGGATATCGAGTATGAAATGCTCCATGCTCAGCTGCTGCAGCAGGGCCTGTTTGGAGGTGTGCTGAAGGATGCGGCCACCGTCGATGATGGCGATGTTGCGGCACAGCGCTTCCGCCTCCTCCAGATAGTGGGTGGTCAGGATGATGGTGACCCCCTCGCGGTTGATGCGCTCAAGAAATCCCCACATGGAACGCCGCAGCTCAATGTCCACGCCCGCCGTGGGTTCGTCCAGGATCAGGACCCGGGGCTCATGCACCAGCGCCCGGGCAATGAGCAGCCGGCGCTTCATGCCCCCGGAGAGCATGCGTGCCGGAGAGTTGCGCTTGTCCCAAAGGCCCAGCTCGCGCAGGTAACGCTCGGCATTGAGCGCCGCCCGGGCCGGCGCCATCCCGTAATAGCCGGCCTGGGTGCGCACGATGTCACCCACTTTCTCGAACTGGTTGAAATTGAACTCCTGGGGGACAAAACCGAGCCATGTCTTGAGACGCGCGGGATCGGTATCCAGGTCAGCATCGAACACCCGCACCTGCCCGGACGTCTTGCGCACCAGAGAGGCAAGCACGCCGAGCGTGGTGGATTTGCCGGCCCCGTTCGGCCCCAGCAGGGCAAAGAAGTCACCGGCTTCGACCTGCATATCAATCCCCTTCAGGGCCTCAAGGCCGCCGGGAAAGGTCTTGCGCAATCCGCGAATATCCAGTGCGTATTCCATAGAGATCTCTTATCGAATCAACGTCGCTGATTATGGGGATCACGTGCCCTGATGCAAGGGCATTGCCCAATCTGCGACCTGTGTCAGATCAGAACCGGCTGCAGCTTCCTACAATGCCGAAACGCAACAGTTCAGGGCCTATGGACGAGCAATGACCACCCAGACCCCGCGATACGCAGCACGGATGATAACCACCCTTCTCACCACGGGATGCCTGCTGGCACTTGCCGGCTGCGGCGGCAGTGATAGCGACGGGAACGGCGACCTGCGCACGGGCACCCTTTTCACCCAGGGCGTCGAGAACCTCCATTATGAAACGCGCAGCCAGTCCGGGACCACCAATGAGGACGGCGAATTCCGCTACCGCCCCGGCGAGACACTGACCTTCCGGGTGGGCAACCTTGTCCTCGCCGAAAACGTGCCCGCCGCCCCCCTCCTCACGCCCGTCGACTTCACGGCGGAGGCCCGCAGGCAGCTGCACAGCGGCGGCACCGATAATGAAAACCTGGAAACCCATCGCGGCATTGAAGAGGATCTGGCGGAAAACAACGCGATCGCCATCAACATCACGCGCCTGCTTTCCGCACTCGCGGAGCAGGACAATCCGGGTTCCTCGGAGGAAACTCTCGAAATCACGCAACGGACCATCGATCAGCTCAACAGCTACCTGGCCGATGACAGCAATCCACGCATTGATTTCAGTGTTTCCACCGAATCGTTCTCAAGGCCGGATAACGTCTCGAATGACAACCGGGACCCCGAGACGGGTGACCTGATCGACCCGTCACCAGCCAACCGCCTGCTGGACAGCATCTGCTTCGAGCCGGAAGGCGACGAGCTCTGTGAAGCCCCGCCCACCCAGTCCGAGATCGACAATGCCAGCGGTGAGCAGCAGGAAGAGCTGTCGGATGAACGATCCAACATCCTCAATGCCCGCCGCACACTCGAGGGGGCCACCACCGGCAACGCCATTGAGTTTCTTTCCCAGGATACGCTGGATTTCAGGAACGACCTGGCGACCGCCTTCTACCTTGATCCCGGCACCCTGACCATCAGCCCCTCAGATGGCCGCATCAGAACAGTGGCCATCAAACGCACCGGTTCATCCGGCTTCTCACTGAAACGGCTGGAGGCGAAAGCGAAGGGTACGGGCTGGGCGGTCCACAGCGTGGACCGCCAGGAAGGCACCGTGGAATTCTACCGGAATACCAGCAGCCCCGCGGAAAGCGGCACGATACTCGTGAACTTCAAGGTGGATTACCCGGGGTTCGACAACTACCGCTGGTTCCGCAAGAACCTGCTGGTGGAAGTCAACTGAACAGCCCCTTGAGACTCCAGCGGGAGCGCTGGCGTGCCGCCGCGCCGGTCACCTCGTACTGCGAGGGATCAATGCCCCCGTAACCGAAGGGTTTGCAGTCCACGATGCGGGCGTTGGCGTCCGCCGCCTCCTCATTCTGTTTGGCCAGATCCACGATGTGGCCCTGCTGGAGGGGCTTCTTATCGGTATCGGTCAGCACCATCACGCTGGGCCAGAGGCGGCGCTTCGGCGTGTGTGACACCACCACGGCCACCTCGCGGGTCGCCAGTTCCACGATGGTGCCCGTCGGGTAGACCCCCACCGCCTGAATGAACTGCTCAACCAGATCTTCCTGGAACTGGCTGTTGCGGCACTCAAAGAGCCTGGAGACAGCCTGGGCCGGCGTCAGCTGGCTGCGCCTGTCCCTGGGCTCAATCAGGGTTTCATAGTAATCAACCAGCCCTACGAGCTTCGCCAGCAGGGGAATATGCTCACCGTTGACCTGCTGCGGGAACCCGGTGCCGTTATGGCGTTCCCGGTGGTAACGGATCACGTTCACCACCACGCGCGGCAGACCGGAAGCCGCCGCAAGGCGGGCCCCGACCTCCGGGTAGCGGCAGTAGGTCTGCCACTGCTCAGCGGTCAGCTCACGCTCGGGCACCTGCATGCCCTCGGGCAGACGCGCCTTACCGATGTGCGAGAGCAACGCGCCCAGCGAAAGCTTGTGCAGCACGTCCGGGTCCAGCCCGAGCTGACGCCCCAGAAGCAGGGCCCAGATGCTGATGTTGAGGGAATGGCGATAGGAGTAATCATCGCGGCTCTGGACGCGGCTGAGCCACAGCAGCGCATCGGGATTACGTGCCACGCTCTCTGCCATCGTGCGGGCAACAGAGGAAACCTCTGCCACGTCGACCTCACTTTCGCCGGCAGCCAGGGTTTCATTGACCTTGTCCAGGGCTTTCTCAACGCCGTCCAGAACCGGCTGAACGTCGCGGATTTCCTTGCGCAGAGGGCGTGTGGTCTCGTAATGATGGGGATTGCGGACCTTGATGGCCGGCAGCTTGATCACCTTGCCATCACTGCTGTCACGCCGGGCCGCGGCCCCCGAGGAGTCGGCGGCCTTACTCTCGCGCTTCTCCGCCACATCCACGTGAACATGGCGGCAGTGCCGGGTCAGCTCATCCAGTTCCTGCTGGTTGCGGATGTAGAACCCCTGGATGGGGAACGGCGTCTCATGCCACGGCCGATCAAGATCCGCAACGAACATGCCGATTTCGAGTTCCTTTACGGAGATCTTTCGCCGCTGTACACCCATGGATTCGTCCTCGACGCCCGGAATGACTTCTTTGTGTTGCTTCTTCTTTTTTGCATTGTTTCAAAATTGAAATAAGAAGCAACGCGCCGACTGTGACGATTCGTTCCGCAAATGCGGCGAAATGTTACAGGACTTTTCCGGGCGGGGATCACTCCTCGTCACAGACACGGTCATCGAGTTCCGGCGGGCGCTGGGTAAGGCTGCCGGTGGGCACAGTGCGCACCCGGAAGATATAGGGCACAGACGAGGCACGCGGATAGTCAACGTTGACCACCTCGTCGCCCATGTCCACACCCGTCTGGCGGGGGGAACAGCTGACGCTGAGTTCAACGCGGTTGCCAAGCTCGCGAACCCGCGTGCTGCCCCCGGCGTCGGTCAGCTGCATGCACACCTGCCCCGCGTCTACCGGGGAGCCGCCGTTCGCGGCATCCAGCCGAGGGTCACCACAGGCCGCAATTGCATCCTCCGAGCAGGTGCCTTCCATTCCGGGGTCGCGCAGTTTCCACTCGCGCCGGCTGCACTGGGTCGTCACGGTCACCGGTGTGGCGCTGTCCTGGCGCCAGTGCCAGGCGGGGTAGCGCGCGGTTTTCCATTTCAGCAGCACACGCCGCTCCTCTCCGGCGGAGTTCTCGGCGGTCATGGCGGAATAATGGGTCCGCTGTGTGGCACAGCCGGAAAGCCCCGTTGCCAGCAGCAGGACCAGCACGGCGCCAGTAGCAGTTCTCAAAGGCTTTCTCCCTGCTCGGTCTGCGTATCCATGAACGCCAGGCCATAGCCATCACTGGCCTCGCGCACCACCCGCATCCGGCGCACGGGCGCGGGTACGGGCAACCCCTGGACCTGGACCTCCACCTCACTGCCAATCCCGGGGAAAGGCTCATTATCCACAAGAACGAAGATACCGCCATCGGACAGATCACGCATTGTGAATACGTGCTCGCCGATATCGCGGTGGCGCACCATGATGCGCACACTCATGCTCGTCCGGATGTAACGCCGCTGCTCAGGCATACTCCCTGTTCCACCCTTGATGCTGTCCGGAGCAAGCATAGCAGCTTCCGCCACGCCTGCAGCCTGAAAGCTAGTAGTTGCGAATCATTTACATTACAATACTGATCCCATCGCCATCATCACTCCAGGGAGAAACGGATGCAAAACAAACTGATTGGTCTCATCGTGCTGGTATTGATCGCCGCCGGTGGTTATCTCGGCATCTCAGCCGTTAACGAGCCCAGCACGCTCACGCTCTATTCCGGTCGGGGTGAGTCCATGGTCCGCCCGATGATCGAGCGCTTTGAATCCCGGACAGGTATCAATGTGGACGTCCGCTATGGCGACACCGCCCAGCTGGCCGTACTGCTGCAGGAGGAAGGCGACCAGACACCGGCCGACGTTTTCTGGGGCCAGGACGCTGGCGCCATGGGCTCGCTGGCGAAGGCGGACCGCCTGGCGACGCTGCCCGAGTCCCTCTATTCGGACCTGCCGCCCATCTTCCGCAGCCGCACCGGTGAATGGGTTGCCGTGACCGGCCGCGCCCGCACCTTCGTGTATTCCCCGGAGCGCGTCAGCGAGAGCGAAAAGCCCGAAAGCGTCTTCGACCTGACCGAGCCACAGTACGAAGGCCGCGTTGGCTGGGCGCCGACCAATGGCTCCTTCCAGTCGTTCGTTACAGCCATGCGCCATGAGCACGGCGACGAGCGGACCCTCGAATGGCTCGAGGCCATGGATGACAATGGCGTGGAAGCCTTCCGCAACAACAGCTCCCAGGTGGAGGGAGTAGCCGACGGCGCGATCGACTTTGGCCTGGTCAACAACTATTATCTGCCGCGCTACAAGGCGAACGATGAGCAATACCCTGCGGAACAGGACTTTTTCGAGTCCGGCGACATCGGTAACCTCGTAAACGTCGCGGGCACCGGCATCATCAAGGGCACGGAGAACCGTGAGCAGGCGGTTGAGTTCATCCGCTTCCTGCTGTCCCCCGAAGCCCAGGAGTACTTCACACAGGAGGTGCACGAGTACCCGGTGCGCAGTGACGTGGAACGCAACCCGCAGCTCAAGCCCCTGGAAGAGCTGGTGAACGCAGCTCCAGAGATCAACCTGGACGAACTCGAGGACCTGGAAGGCACGCTGGACCTGCTCCGCGAAGCGGACCTGATCTGACTCCTCCCGCACCAACGCCGGAGACTCCATGGCCCAGCGCGCCCCACTGCACATTCTGGCTCCCGCACTGCTGGTGGCGGTGGCCATGGTGGTACCGCTGGGCTACCTGGGGTTGCGCGCCTTCCAGGCGGATCCCCAGACCGTCATGGACCTGGTTTTCCGGGAGCGCAACCTCCATCTCCTGATCAACACCCTGAAACTCAGCTTCGGGGTACTGGTGGTTACAACCATCATCGCCCTGCCGCTGGCATGGCTGGTCACACGCACGGACATGGGCCACCGGCGCCTGCTCACCATTCTGGGTGTGGTCCCACTGGCGGTGCCCGGGTATGTGATGGCCTATGCGCTCATCGGTATTGGCGGGCACTACGGCATCACCGCCCAGCTCTTCGACTGGCAGCTGCCACGCATCCAGGGGTACTGGGGGGCTGTGGCAGGCCTGAGTCTCTATACCTTCCCGTACCTGTTCCTGAACCTGCGATCAGCGCTGCTCGGACTGGATGCCAGCCTCGAGGAAAGCGCACGCAGCATGGGTCACTCGGAGACGGCCATCTTCCGGCGCATCATCCTGAGCCAGCTCATGCCGTCACTCATGGCAGGCTGGCTGGTCATTGGGCTCTACGCGCTGGGGGATTTCGGGGTGGTGGCGCTCATGCGCTACGAGGTCTTCAGCTATGCCATTTTCAACCAGTACTCCGGCGCCTTCGACCGCATCTATGCGGCCTGGCTCTCTCTGATGCTGCTGGCCATCGCCTTGGTGTTCGTGATGAGCGAGAGCGTCATCCTGCGCCGCCGGCGACTGGCCAGCACGGGTCGGGGTGTGGAACGCCATGCCCCACCCCACCAGCTGGGGAAATGGCGGATTCCAGCGTGGGTGTTCGTCAGCGTCGTGGTACTGGCCTCGCTGGGTCTGCCCGTGGTGATCCTGGCCTACTGGCTGCTCATGGCGCCGCCGCCGCTGTCCTTCTTCCTGGAAGTACCGCTGGTCTTCGCGCGCTCCGCCGTGGCAGCCATGCCCGCGGCACTGCTGGCCACCGCCATGGCCCTGCCGGTGGCCTATCTGGCCGTGCGCCATCCCTCAAGGATGGCCAACGCCGTGGAGCGTTCCGCCTACATCGGTTATGCCATTCCACCGCTGACGCTGGCCCTGGCACTGGTGTTCCTGGCATTGAACACGGTCACTGTTCTCTACCAGACGCTGGCCCTGCTGATCCTGGGCTGGGCGCTGGCGACAGTGGCGCTGGCCATGGGCCCACTGCGCAGCACCCTGATGCAGATGCGCCCCAGCATGGAAGAAGCCGCCCACTCACTCGGGCATGGCCCCTCCAGCACCTTTTTCAACGTGGTCTTTCCCCACCTCAGGAAAAGCATTCTGGCCGCCCTGGCCCTGGTGTTCCTGTTCTGTATGAAAGAGCTGCCCATCACCTTCCTGCTGGCGCCCACCGGCTACACCACGCTGGCCGTGACTGTATTCAGCCGCACCTCAGAAGGTATGATGGCGGAAGCCGCCCCCTTTGCCGCTGCCATCATGCTGTTCTCCGGGCTTTCCGTTGCCCTGATCCTGAACCGTGAAGGGGACCGACACTGATGCGGGAGTATTCACCCATTCACAGCACCGCCCCTGCCAGCACTCCCCTGCTGAGCACCCGTCACCTTGTCCGCCGTTTCCGCGATGCGGACCGTCCTGCCGTGGACAACGTCTGCTTCGAGCTCTACCGCGGCGAGATCCTGGCGCTGCTGGGGCCTTCCGGTTGCGGTAAGACCACTACCCTGCGCATGATTGCCGGCTTCGAGACCCCTGACAGCGGCAGCGTCCTGCTGGGTGAGCGCGACATCACCAATGTCCCCACCCAGAAGCGGCGCATCGGCATGGTATTCCAGGACTACGCGCTCTTCCCCCACATGACGCTTGCCGAAAACGTCGCCTTCGCCATGACCCACCTGCCCCGCAAACAGCGCCATGCCAGAGCACTGGAATGGCTGGCACTGGTGAACATGGCGGAGCTCGGGGAGCGCTTCCCGGAGGAACTCTCCGGCGGGCAGCAGCAGCGTGTAGCCCTGGTACGAACCCTGGCAGCGGAACCCGAGCTGGTCCTTCTGGACGAGCCCTTCTCCAACCTGGACGCGGGGCTGCGTGAGCGCACCCGCAAGGAAATGCGGGAACTGTTCAAGAAAACGGGCACCACCGTGATCCTGGTCACCCACGACCAGGCCGAGGCCATGACGATGGCGGACCGCATCGGCGTCATGCGCCAGGGGCGGCTGCTCCAGGTGGGCCCGCCCCAGGCGGTCTACCGTGAGCCCGCCGATGCCTTTGTGGCCGAGTTCCTTGGCCATACCAACCTCCTGGAAGGCGAAGCAGCGGGGCTTTCCGCTGCCACCGCCCTGGGCCCCATCTCACTCAACACCCAGGCCCACGGGCCCGTGACCCTCTCGCTCAGGCCCGAGGATCTCGCCCTGGTGCGCTCTGAGGATCCGGACAGCGCCATCATCGTGGACCGGGAATTCCGGGGGCATGACTATTTCTACCTGCTCGCCCGGGGTGACAGCCGATACTGCGCCATCGTCCCCAACCACGATCCGCTGGAAGTCGGTGCCAGGGTCAGACTGCAGACGGCCGGGGAAGCCTCCGTGCTGCCGGACGAGGGGCGCTCCCAGACGCAGCACTGATGCCGCCATCGGGGTTGTGCTGTGGCGCCTGACACGCTATACAGTCAGTCACTGACGCAATATGCCGGAGACCAAGCCGCATGCTGGTGTGCACGAACTGCCGACAGGGGCTTATGGATCCCATCCGGAGCGAGGATGAGCCGGAGTACACCGACCGCTACCAGTGCGGCCACTGTGGCCATACAGCGACCATTCCCTCACTGCTGATCGTCTTCAGCCAGTTCATCTCCGCGGTACTCGGGGGCGGAATCACGTTCTACCTGCTCCAGTACCATGGCGTTCGGGCGTTTGCGCTTCTGGTCTCGGAAGGGAACACCAACCTGCTGCTGCGGGAAGGCGGGCTGGCCCTGGGCGCCCTGACGCTGGTCATCGCCTTTATCTACCTGCTCTACCTTGCGTTCCGCGGCATCAGCAAGCGCATGCGCTACCGCCTGCCGCCGCAGAACGCCCAGTAGGCCGTCAAAGGCCCACGCCCTCGCCGCTCAACAGCCACCGCTTGCGCCGTTCACCTCCGCCGTAGTGTCCGGTTCCGCCGGAAGCCGGCAGTACACGGTGACACGGGACCAGAACGGAAACCGGGTTGGCGCCCACCGCCGCGCCCACTGCCCGGGCGGCCCCGGGCTGGCCAATGTGACGGGCCACTTCGCCATAGGTGAGGCACTGCCCCGGGTCGAGCCGCAACAGATAACGCCAGACCCGTTGCTGGAACGCGGACCCCACCATCTCAAGCGTCGGCATGGAGACCGCCACCCCATGGGGCCAGGCGTGGAGAATGGCGCTGAGGCCGATGAGCCGATCGTCGTCTTCCGGCATCGCGTCGGGTTCCCGGCGCCAGATCCTGACCGCCCGGTTGAAACGGCTTTCCAGATCCGAAGGGCTGTCCACGAACGCTAGCTGGGTCAGCGCATCCTCATGCCACAGTGACCAGACCCGCCCCCAGGGCGAGTCAAGCTCGCCATACTCCAGAGCCCCCACGGGCTCCGGGCGCTGCAGCCAGATGACGTTCATTGATTCCTCTCCCCCATGACCAGGGCGCCGGTGCGGTCCACGTCCTCGGGCCCGAATGTCAGTTCATCGCCTTCCCGCTGGTAACTCAGGCGCCGCAGCAATGCCCGGCCGGAGAAATGCTCAAGGTGAGCCACCACCATGTTGCTGCGGTCCCGGCTGTCGAGCAGCTCGCCCTCGCCGGTGGCATAGACCACCAGTGCCACAACATCATCCCCCCGGAGAATCGCCTCCAAGCTCTCAAAGATCAGCTCAATACGTTCGCTGTCATCCGCCCCGGAAGCGGGATCAATATGCACCCCACGGACCCCGCCGCGGCGGGACAGCACAAACGCCCGTGGGCGGAAACGCTCGCCTTCGGCGGCCAGCTCCGCCTTCACCACCGGCAGTGTCTCCCGCATCAGCCGATTCCAGCTCGGCAGGGGCCGATCATCGGTGACCGGTTCGGGAGCAGCCTGCTGCTCCATCGCCACGTCCGTGGTTGTGCAGCCGGTCGCCAGCAGTGCAGCAGCGACCACAGTGAGCAACAGCAGAATCCTGATCCGCATGAAGGCATCCATCGTCCGAAAACCGCAGGATAACCCATTGCTCCGGAGTCTTCACCCAATACTATATCTAGTACATCGCATGCTACGGTTTCCCGCCCTGAAACGAGCTTTCCGCCGAAATCCCTGCCATGGGCGGATTCTGCCGCACCCACCCCATCCGGGCGCCATGTTCACTTGACACCCGCGAGGCCAAAACCACAATATACGGGCATCAACAACAATAAAAAATCGATATATTGGGGGTTAATCAAAAATGACATCGCATGTCAACAGGCCGGAGGCATTGCCTCCGCCTGCTCTCCTGTTAGGCCCTGCAGCCGGGGCCATGCCCCGTTTCACCCTCTCCGCGGGGTCCGGCTGAGCCACGGGCTGATCAAAACGCAAACACAAGATATGGTGGTTGCATTGCGCAACCGGTATCCAAGTAACAACCAGGGACAACGCCACTCATGAACGCCAAGACTCAGGATCTGACCAACAACATTCCCTTCCAGGAAACCTCGGTCGACATCTGGGCCAGCAAGTACCAGCTCAAGACCAAGGCCGGTGAGCCCGTCGACCGGGAAATCGAGGACACCTATAAGCGCGTCGCGGAGTCCCTGGCCTCCGTGGAGACCGCCAAGAAGCGCAAGGCCGTGCACGAAGACTTCGTCTGGGCCCTGCGCAACGGCGCGATACCGGCCGGGCGCATCACCTCCAATGCGGGCGCGGAAGCGCACAAGCCGGCGACCTCCACCATCAACTGCACCGTCTCCGGCACCGTCTATGACTCCATGGACAACATCCTGGTGAAGAACCACGAAGCGGGCCTGACCCTCAAGGCCGGCTGTGGCATTGGCTATGAGTTCTCCACCCTGCGGCCCAAGGGCGCCTATGTGGCGGGCGCCGGCGCCACCACCTCCGGTCCCCTGTCCTTCATGGATATCTTCGACCGCATGTGCTTCACCGTCTCCTCAGCAGGCGGGCGCCGTGGCGCGCAGATGGCGACCTTCGACGTGCACCACCCGGACATCATCGACTTCATCGAAGCCAAGCGCGAAGACGCGCGCCTGCGCCAGTTCAACCTCTCGCTGCTGATCACCGAAGACTTCATCGAGGCGGTGAAGAACGACGCGGACTGGCAGCTCTCCTTCCCCGTCTCCGAGGAAGAAGCCGAGAAGGAAGGCCTGGACCTGAACGACCCGGAACAGTTCGTCTACCGTGATTTCCCGGTCAAGGACGGCTACGTGACCGACGGCAAGGGCAAGGTCGCCTGCCGCATCTACCGCACGCTCAAGGCGCGTGCGATCTGGGACAAGATCATGTCCTCCACCTACGACTACGCCGAGCCGGGCTTCATCCTGATCGACAAGGTCAACCGGATGAACAACAACTGGTTCTGCGAGAACATCCGCGCCACCAACCCCTGCGGCGAACAGCCCCTGCCGCCCTACGGCAGCTGCCTGCTGGGCTCGATCAACCTGACCCGCTTCGTGGAGTTCCCCTTCACCGAGAAGGCGCGCTTCAACTACGACAAGTACCGCAAGGTCGTGGGCATCTTCACCCGCATGCTGGACAACGTCGTCGAGCTCAACGGCCTGCCGCTGGACAAGCAGCGCCACGAGATCGAATACAAGCGCCGCCACGGCATGGGCATTCTGGGGCTGGGCTCCACGCTCGCCATGCTGCGCATGCCCTACGGCTCCGCGGACTCCGTCGCCTTCACCGAGGAAGTGACCAAGGAAATGGCGCTGGAAGGCTGGCGCGAAGGCCTCCGCCTGGCGGATGAAAAGGGCCCGGCCCCGATCATGAACGACGAGTTCGAAGTGACCGAGGAAATGCTCGAACTGCGCCCCGAGATGCGTGAAGACGGCTACACCGCCGGCGACAAGGTGCCCGGGCGCATCCTGCACGCGCGCTACAGCCGCTACATGCAGAAGATCGGCGAGGCGGAGCCGGAGCTTGTGAAGGAGATCGCCGAGAAAGGCGTGCGCTTCACGCACCACACCTCCATCGCGCCCACGGGCACCATCTCGCTGTCGCTGGCCAACAACGCCAGCAACGGCATCGAGCCCAGCTTCTCGCACCACTACTCGCGCAACGTGATCCGCGAGGGGCGCAAGTCCAAGGAAAAAGTGGACGTGTTCTCCTTCGAACTGCTCGCCTACCGCGAGCTGGTGAACGAGAAGGCCATGCCCGACTCCGAGAACCCGGAAGAGCAGCTGCCGAGCTACTTCACCGTGGCGGATGACGTGAGCCCGAAGCAGCACGTGGACATCCAGGGCGCGGCCCAGAAGTGGGTGGATTCGTCCATCTCCAAGACCGCGAACGTGCCCACGGACTTCGCCTACGAGGACTTCAAGGACATCTACATGTACGCCTACGAGCAGGGGCTGAAGGGCTGCACCACCTTCCGCTTCAACCCCGAGGCCTTCCAGGGCGTGCTGGTTAAGCAGAAGGACCTTGAAGGCACCCAATACGAGTTCACGCTGGAAGATGGCAGTACCGTCCAGGTCAGTGGCGACGAGGAAATCGAATACGACGGCGAATTCCACAACGCCGCCAACCTCTTCGATGCCCTCAAGGAAGGTACCTACGGCAAGTACTGAACCGAATCCAGACTACGGAGACCCGAGAAAATGACCGTCCGAATCGAGAAGAAAATCGTCGACCAGCGCGTTCTCAAGGAAGAGAACGCCGCCAATGAGGCGCAGCAGGCCAGCACCGAGAACCAGCCGCTGGTGATGAACGAGCACATCGAGCGGCCCGAGTTCCTGCTCGGCACCACCTACAAGATCAAGCCGCCGATTGATGATCACGCGATGTACATCACCATCAACGACATCATCCTCAACGAGGGCACGGACCACGAAACCCGCCGCCCCTACGAGGTGTTCATCAACTCCAAGAACATGGAGCACTTCCAGTGGGTGATCGCCCTCACCCGCGTACTCTCCGCCGTGTTCCGCAAGGGCGGCGACGTAACCTTCCTGGTGGAAGAGCTGCGCTCCGTGCATGATCCGAGCGGCGGCTACTTCAAGAAAGGCGGCGTCTTCATGCCCTCACTGGTGGCCGAGATCGGCTACGTGATCGAGAAGCACATGAAGGCGATCGGCCTGATCGAGACCGAGGAGATGAGTGAACTCACCCAGCGGATGATCGCCGAGAAGAAAGCCGCCTTTGAGAGCAACGGCGAACCGGCCACCAACGCCGAGGGCAGCTACCCATCCAACGCCACGGTCTGCGGCAAATGCCACACCAAGGCCATGGTGATGATGGACGGGTGCGAAACCTGCCTTGCCTGCGGCGAAAGTAAATGCGGCTGAGCCGATAAAAAGACCCCCTGCGGTGCGAGCCAGGGGGTCACTGCACATCTTCATTCACAATGAGCATTCCTTCACACTATGGTGAAACCATACTTGTCTCATAGTGACCTATCGCTTGTTTACTCTCCTATTCCCCTAAACATAAAAGCTCGAGGCGATAATCATGGAACAAAAACCGTGGGACCCATTATTTACAAGTAGCGACGCCGACGCTGAGCTAGTATCAGCCGCTCAAAAAAGAGAAATAAAAAACATCCTCAAGTCCTATGTGGGCATGTACGACTCTTTTTCAGAGTTGATTCAAAATTCAATGGACGCAGTAGACAAAAGAGAACTCGAAGAAAACAGTAATTACCAAAAAAAACTATGGCTAACGGTTGACTTACAAGAAAACTCTTTCGCCATCACTGATAACGGCATTGGCTTCAACGAACGGGAGTTCAAGGCATTTCTTGCTCCGAACATCAGCTTCAAAGACGGAGAAAATGCACGAGGCAACAAGGGGGTTGGGGCCACCTACATAGCATATGGATTTAATTTCTTACAATTTGGAACTAAAGGAAACGGCCACAATTTTGTAGGTGAACTAGAGAATGGCAGAGAATGGGTTGAAGACCTTCGAGGTGTAGTAACCCGGCCAGTAGTTAACTTATCTAAAAACTATGACGAATCTTTTTCAGAAATCGACCGTGGCTCGACATTTAAAATATGTTTTGGAGGTAAGTCAACCCGCCCTAAAGATCTTTCATGGTACTCCGCAACAACTCCAGAGCAATGGCTCTACCTCCTTCTAATAAAAACCCCTCTTGGATCAATAAACTCTCCCGATACATCAAGAAAAAACATCAAGTTTAACCTGACAGTTAAAGACAAATATGGCCAGAAAAGGACCCTTGACGACCAAGATGCAGAGTATCTTTTCCCTCACAAAAAAATAAAAGCCAGCTTAAATCTAAAAGACGTCTTCAAGTATCAAGACAGCGTCATAAGAAGCGGAGGAGACCCTTCAAACCTTCCTGCACGATTCAACAAATCTAACGGGATTTACGAGTTCTTCGACACATCCGAAGTTCAGTCCATAAGAGGCGATGAAGATCAGTCGCTAATAAACGAGTACTCCGTTGAAGCATATGGTTACTTTACATATTCAACCTCAGTTTGGGATCAATTCAACGATGATCTAGCAAACCTTAGAAAGGGATACCGAGTATTACGAGGTGGGTTGCAACTTGCAAATAACAACATGCCTCAAGGGGAACTAATTGCTATACCTCTAACGTCTAACATTGGACTACAAAATCAATGCCATATTATTGTTCACTTCAAAGGTGCTGATCTAGATTTAGGAAGAAAAGGCTTTCAACCTGAACTTAAGGAGCTAGGCGAAAAAATAGCAGTTTCGATAGTAAACAGATTTAAGAAATGGAAAAGATTATTAAAATCTGATAGCGGCGCAAAAGAAGAAATCTCAAAAGAAATAGAACTTCATGACTGGATTAAAGAACAAGAAAATCATGAGACCCAAAAACCACTACAAATAACCAACAAAAACTTTTTTCAGCCTATAAATGAAATTTCTATAATTTCAGAACCTCAATCTGAGCAAGATGTCATTGTACTTTTCAACCAATTAATTGCTGGCGGAGTAATAAGAGGCATCCATTTACTTGCTACGAGTCAATCAAAACAATATGATGGGGTTTTCAGGTTTATCGCAAAAGAACCTTTAGACAACCATGTTTTCGAAAAAGAAAAAAACCCTCTAGGCGTCCAAGAGCTTCATTTTGACACGGCATACGCTAGTGCACCCAAGATACTTGAATACAAGTACAACCTAGATGCACTAATACACGAGTTCGAAAGCGAATATAAAAATGAAAAAGATATTCATTTAGCTGTTGCCTGGAAGATGGGAACTGAGTGGCAACGCAACTATGATATTATTTCATTTTTAGATCTAAACAATCTACATCGAAGAGACTTTCACGGGCTTACCCACTCTTTGAATTCAGGAACTACCAAGTTTTATGTCATCATCCTTGAAGAGTTGATACAGTATCTAAACGATATCGAAGCGACTCAGGAGTATCAACGGCATTACTACGGAGATGACTTATTCTAATTCGTGAGGCAATCTCCGGCCCTTCGCGCTGGCGGTAAAAACGGCTGCGCCGTAATTTCCGCCAAGCTCGGGGGTTGGCTTTAGAGCTTATAGGATCATTGAGCTTTCATCGCCTCAAGAACGGCAACGCCATCAAACGGCTCCTGAAAATAAGCCTCACTCTCCAGTGCCTCCCGCATTGATTCAGGCAGAGACTCGTAGCGTTCCCTGAATCGCCAGGGCGACGGCGTATACAGCAAATCTTCCACTGCTTTCAGCCTCTCTGCGGTCTCTTCAGAAAGGTCCAGCCGTTTGAGCATCCCAATGGTATATGAGAGCTCCGTCAGTTCCGGTCGCTCACACTGGCTTTCAAGTTGCTGGGCACGAGCGATCAGGAATACCCTCACCTGCTTGAGTTCATGCTGCCTCAACTGTTCCAACAACTCATCGCCGGGAAAAGCACGTTCCCTGACCTGCTGTTCACACCGCTCGATCGCCTGTTCATAAGCCTCTACCCGCTTTTCAAGATAGGTCCGTGCCTCGGAGGCTGTCGCCGGTGATACTGAAACGGCAGCGCAAATCCATATCGCAGTACGTGTAAACCAACTCATTGCAGCGCTCCTTCGCAGCCGTTTTCGATGTTC
Source organism: Halovibrio salipaludis (assembly GCF_002286965.1). Lineage (GTDB taxonomy): Bacteria > Pseudomonadota > Gammaproteobacteria > Pseudomonadales > Oleiphilaceae > Halospina > Halospina salipaludis. Next base: position 51,982 of record NZ_NSKD01000003.1, read on the forward strand.
TTCCAGAACTGGCGTTGTTTTGGGGACAGCTCGTGCCTGAGAAGCTGCATCCTCGCGACCTTGATGATGGTTTTCCTCACCATGGGCCCAATCGCCTGCATGGATTTGGCAAACCGAACCCAGTCAGTCGACTTGATGTTGAATGCGGCTTCCGCGCTGTTGTTGCCCAGGAAGATGCTCGCCATGACGCCGGCGGGCAGCACAACTTCCAACATCTTCCCGTTTCGCTGAGCCTTTCGGATGGTCTTAAGCGCTTCCCGATCTTTGCTGTCGAGCTTGAGGTTTCTGACGGGAGTACACTCCATGGCGTCTCTCTCCTTCCCTGAGTTGCCTGTCATTTCAGAAGGTTACTGGCTGAGTTTCAGGGGTTCAAGTGATCGATTTCACGTTGGTGTGCAATATCAGCGCGTTCATCAGGAGAAGCCTGGAGGATACCTGTTCCCCGCTGGCGTTCGGCCTCGCTGAGGGCATCGACTGGGTGAGTAGGATCTTGTCGCTGCACATGCCCAACCATCATAATGAATGCTCTGGTGGCCATTCAGCTGCACGAAGCGGGCTACCGGAACCAGCTTAAAATCAATAAGCCAGTAGAAAGGAGGCTACTTAATGGAATTGGATGTCACCTGGCAACGGGTCGTGAAAGTCTGGTGGGCCTATCTGTGGAGGAGTCTCCTCGCGTTGGTTGCCGCCATGGTACTGGGAGCGATCGTCGGGTTCGTGATCGGGCTTGTGTAATGACCCCACGGTTCCGGCGTGCCTTGCAGCCTTTCTACCCCTCCCGGTGCCGATCAATCAGCTCACAGAGCGCATCCAGCCCATCCGTGAGCGCCGCAGGCCCCGGTTGAAGAATCAACGGTGACTTCACTTCGTAAAGCGCGTTGCTGGCAACGGCGGGGATGGCATCCCAGCCCGGTCGCTCCGCCACCTGTTCCGGGCGGAATTTGCGGCCACACCAGGAGCCGATAATGAGGTCCGGCTGGCGCGCCACAACCTCGTTGGGATCTTCGATAATACGCTCCTTGGCACCGGGCTCTGCGGCCCGCTCGGGAAAGACGTCTTCGCCACCGGCGATATGGATGAGCTCCGAGACCCAGCCAATACCCGTAATCATCGGGTCGCCCCACTCTTCGAAGTAAACACGCGGTCGTGGCCCCTGAGCCTGCTTCGCCCGTATCGCCTCCACTCGTGACGCCAGTTCATGGGCGTAGGGTTCGGTCGCATCATGCAGGCCCAGCATGCCGCCGAGGGTGCGGATCATGGAGAGAATGCCGTCAACGGTGCGGTGGTTGAAGATGTGCACGGCGACCCCGGCGCGCACCAGTTCGGCGGCGATATCGGCCTGCATGTCCGAAAACCCCAGCACCAGATCCGGCTCCAGCTCAAGAATCCGCCCAATTTTGGCGGAAGTGAAAGCGGAGACTTTTGGTTTCTCCTGCCGCGCCCGTTCGGGGCGCACGGTAAAGCCGGATATACCGACAATTCGATCCTCGGCACCAATGGCGTAGAGCGTCTCAGTAGTTTCCTCGGTCAGGCAGACAATGCGCTGTGGGTAATCCATAGGCTCACGAACTCCGGGTGTTCACTCGTACTGAATGGTCCTCAACCTACGCTTATCGGGACTTTCTGAACACCCGGATGAGGACAAGGATGGCAAGAACCCAAAACTGGCAACCCCCCTTCAGCTATACGCTTGGAGGAGGTTCAGGTTTACGATAGGCTCATGCGAAGGAGGCTTCATGAAGAAAGGACTTGAACTGACAATCCCCCCACCCCTGATTGCTCTGACAGTCGCTGTGCTGATGTGGGGTATCGCGCAACTCGTTCCCGGCGCGGCCCTGCCATTCCCGCGTTCGGCGACGCTGGCCATTGTGGTGGCAGCGGTTGGTATCGGCATTGCCCTGACCGGTATCCTGCAGTTCTGGCGCGCCAGTACCACGATCAATCCGCATACGCCCCAGAAATCCGCCCAGCTGGTAGAGCACGGGATCTACCGCTTCAGTCGCAACCCGATGTACCTGGGGATTGCTGTCGTGCTGCTGGCCTGGGCCCTGTACCTGACCAATGCCCTGTCGCTGCTTCTTATCCCGGGATTCATCGTCTACATCAACCGGTTCCAGATCCTGCCCGAGGAACGTCACATGCGGGCTCTGTTCGGCCAACCCTTTAACGAGTACGCCGCCCGGGTAAGGCGCTGGATCTGATGTAAAACCTGGTTGCTCGAGAAGGGGCATCGAATGGTCCGCGTTTCCTGGCCGGTGTTCCTGGCCCACATGCTGTTTCTGCTCGCCGCCTGGACGGTATTCATCAAATACCTGTTCCCGCTGGCGTTCGCCCTCGCTGAGGGCACAGACTGGCACGCCTACATCTATTGGGACCTATGGCCCATCGCCCATGGTTGGCTGGGCTGGGCATTGCTGGCGCGCCCGGGCTATACCCGCGCGCTGGCGATTGGTATGGCGGTGGTGGAAATCGTCATCATCGTCACGCTGTTCGCAACCTTCCTGGCCGACCCGGAATGGTCGATCTGGCGGACCAACTGGTTCGTCAACAAGGTCTTTGTCCTGGCCTGCTTTATTCTTGTGCTGTATGCGGCACTGAAACACCCGGAGGGGTTCCGTACATCCCGTTGATGTGGCTGTGGGGGGCCAAAGGAGAACTGTTGTTATGAGGGTTATGTTGCTGGGTGCCACGGGGCTGACCGGTGGCTGGGTGCTGCAGGGCCTGCTGGCCCGGGAGGAAGTATCCCAGGTGGTGGCGCTGGTGCGCCACAAACTGCCGACTGTTTCCGAAAAACTGGTTCAGCACGAAGTCGATTTCGATCGATTGGAGAATCATACCGACCTGTTCGATGTCGACATCATCATCTGCTGCCTGGGCACCACCATCAAACAGGCCGGTTCAAAGGAGCAGTTCCGCAAGGTCGATCTGAGTTATCCCCTGAAAGCGGGGGAACTCGGCCGCGCTCAGGGCGTGAGGGCTTATATTCTGATGTCGGCCATCGGTGCCTCATCGTCGTCGACTATTTTTTACAGCCGGGTAAAGGGCGAACTCGGAGATGCCTTGGAAAACCTCGGCTACCCTCACCTCTCCATCTACCACCCCAGCCTTTTGCTCGGTGACCGCAAGGAGCACCGCACCGCCGAGGCGCTGGGAATACAGGCCATGCCGCTGGTCAACCGTCTACTTCTTGGGCCTCTCGATAAGTACCGGGGGATTGAGGCGAGCACGGTCGCCAGCGCGATGGTCAACGAGGCCTGCGGCCTGGCTTCGGAACCGGTTGGCGAGCATGGGGTCCAGACGCGGGAATACGATGACATTATCCGGCTGGCCGAGTAGCGCGGTCAGGTTCCTCGAACGTGGAGGAAAAAGGATGGCGAGAACCCGACTCCGCACTGCAGCACTTGCTGTGATCGTCCCTTCCGCCCTGGCCGGATGCGCCCCTGGAGCTGACAACGAGCCAGACCACTCGCCGCAGGCCCAGGCTGTGCAGAGCGCCCAGGCCCCGGCGTGGACAGCCGGCATCGTCGATCGGCCACAGCCCGATGCACCTGCCGCGACGCTGGTCGCGGTCCGTACCGGCTCCCACGATGGCTTCGACCGGACCGTTTTCGAGTTTGGTGAGCGGCTCCCGGGGTATCATGTGGAATATATCGACAGCCCGGTGCGGAAGTGCGGCTCCGGCCAGGTCACGCAGATGGCTGGCGACGGCTGGCTTGAGGTCCGGATGTCGCCAGCCAAGACGCATACCAGGGAGGGCCAGTCGACGATTGCGGAACGTGAGCGTACACCGGACCTGCCCGTGCTTTCCGAGCTGGAACTCACGTGCGACTTCGAGGGCGTCGTGACATGGGTCTTCGGCGTCGAATCGCCGAACCGCTATCAGGTCCGCGAGCTGAGTAGTCCACCACGGCTCGTCATCGATATTAAGCACTGAGGGAGAGCAGGCTTATCACTCAAGCATGTCCTCGAAGTGCCTTTGGTGAGGATTACCGATGGGCGATCTCGGCCTGGGTCGGGAAACTTCGACCCTTGAGACGTTCCGTCGTGCCTTCGATGTCATCGACGAGGAGCAGCAGGAAATCGCCCTCCTCCGCCTCGGCGATGGCCTTTGCCACTGCCTCCTGTTCACTCATGATCGTTTCCACCTGAACGGACGAATCGGCATCCGTGGCACCGCTGTGAATGAGCTTCGCCGTCTCGCCGGTCTCACGCCCACGGGCGTCCGTCTCATAGACATAGAGACGATCGCACATACTGGCGAGCTGCCCGCCCAGGGCCCGTAGATCGTCGTCCCGCCGGTTTCCTGGGGCCGTGGCGACACCGATCCGGCGCTTCGTGGCCAGCCCCCTGACCAGCGATTCAAGCGCTTCCAGCGCCGGAACGTTGTGGCCGTAGTCGATCAGGCATTTCACACCATCCGCCTCGAAATAGTTCGTGCGGCCCGGCATCTGCGCCGGTGTCGGATGGAAGGTCAGAAGCCCCGCCCGAACGTCGTCGATCTCGACCCCGTGGCCGATGGCGGCCCCGGCCGCGGCCATCGCGTTCTGTACGTTGAACAGCGCATGGCCCTCGAAGGCGATCGGCACATCGTTGACGTCGACGATGTCGACCGTGACCTGGCCTTTCAGCAGAACGATCTTCCCGTTCTTCACGGACAGCACCATGCGGTGGTCACTGAGGTGCTCGGTCAGCTCCGGATTATCGGGGTCCATGGTGAAGTATATGATTTCACCGCGTGCCCAGTAGGTGCCGTGCTCCATCACCAATGGATCGTCGGCGTTGAGAACGCAGTACCCGCCCTCCTTCTTCACCGAATCGACAACGACGGTCTTGCAGCGGGCGAGTTCATCCAGCGTATGGATATCGCGCTCGCCCAGGTGGTCTGAGGCGATATTCAACAGGACGCCGACATCGCTCTCGTCAAAACCAAGCCCACGACGCATGATGCCGCCACGCGCGACTTCGAGCACGGCATGCTCGACGGTCGGCTCCTGAAGCACGGCCTGCGCTGCCCCGGGACCGGAATAGTCACCACGCAGGATGACATGATTGTCGATCTCGACCGTACCGGTACAGCCCATGCCGACGGAATGCCCTGCCTGGCGGAGAATATGCGTGGTCAGGCGCGTCGTCGTTGTCTTGCCGTTGGTGCCGGTGATCGCGGTTATCGGAATCCGGCCGTTGCTGGTCGGATCCGGGAAGAGCATATCCACCACATGCTCACCCACGGGGCGTGGCGTGCCATGGGTCGGCGCCATGTGCATGCGGAAACCCGGTCCGGCATTGACTTCGACGACACCGGCCGACTGCTGGTCCAACGGCAAGACCAGGTTTTCGGCCAGAAGATCGATGCCGATGATGTCGAGCCCGACAAGCCGGGCAACCCGTTCCATCGTGAACCGCACTTCCGGGTGTACGTCATCGGTCAGATCCGTCGCGGTACCACCCGTTGAGAGATTGGCGGTCGATTTCAGATATGCGACCTCGCCTTCCGGCAGCACGGTATCCAGCGTATAGCCCACCTGCTCGAGCATCCGGTGGGTCTGTTCGTCCACATGGATCTGGGTCAGCAGGTTTTCATGACCCACGCCACGGCGCGGGTCCGAATTCTCGATATCAATGAGTTGCTGGATGGTGTTCGTTCCATCACCCGTCACATGAGCGGGCCGGCGCCGGGCCGCGGCCACAAGCTTGCCGCCGATCACCAGAATCCGGTGGTCCTCGCCCTTGATGTAGCGCTCCACAAGCACGGTTTCGTGCCGCGCATGGGCCGCTTCGTACCCGGACTTCAGGTCGTCGATTGAGGTGATGCCGGTCGTTACGCCGCGTCCATGATTACCGGACAGTGGTTTGGTGACGACCGGCCAGCCGATCCAGTCCGCCGCGCTTTTCGCTTCCTCGAAGGAATAACAGATCTGCCCGCGTGGCACCGGGACTCCGGCGTTGTCCAGTATCTGCTTGGTCCATTGCTTGTCATCCGCGATCGAGTGGCCGATGATCCCGGATGAATCCGTCACCGTCGCCTGGAACCGCCGCTGTTTGACGCCGTGGCCAAGCTGCGTGTAGCTGGTGCCTTCGGTGAGGTTATAGGCTGGAATGCTTCGAGCCTTGGCGGCATTGACGATCGACCCGGTGGAGGGGCCGAGGGCATTGGCGTCGCGAACCTCTTTCAGACGATCGATAGTGGGGCCGAGGTCCACGTCCTCGCCGTCGTAGAGCTTCTGGGCGATCTCGACCGCAGCTTCGCCCGCGGCGAGGCCCGTGGCTTCGTCCCGGTAGCGATAGACGACGTTGTAGATTCCGGGGTCATAGCTGTCGATGGCTTTTCCGTAGCCAACCGAAAAGCCGACCAGATTCTGCAACTCGATCGAAAGATGCTCGACCAGGTGCCCGGCCCAGGTACCAGCCCTGAGCCGCTTCAGGAAGCCCCCCGGTTCCCCGACCGAGCAACGATGATCGTGGATGCTGGGCATCAGCTTCTCAAGCTTGTCAGCTATCCCTGGAACCTTGTCGCTCGGCCGCTCTTCCAGTTCGTCGATAGCGAGCCGCATATAGATGGTTTTATAGCGGCTGTAGTAATTCGGCCCGCGCAGAGCCCGGTGTTCAAGAATTCGCAACCCAATGCTCCAGCCCTTCGGTCCTGAGCTCTTCGGGGCCCAGGACCCGCCGATCCTTCAGGTTAAACCCATAACCATCGACCAGCGCGTGCATGATGACGTTGTGTACGGTGACCGCTTCACCATCCGAAAGCTCGAACACATTCGAGCCTGATATCTGGGAACTGTCCACGATGATGACATGGCCGGGCCCGAAAGCCCGCATGACATCGCCCTCGAACAGGACCGCCGCATCCTCGCCCAGGCCGACGCCCAGGTATTCGGGGTTGGTGGCGCCGACTTCCATCAATCTCGAAAAGCGTCCACGCTCAAGGAAGTGGGTATCAATGATGATGCCATCAACCAGACCGAAGCCGGCGGCCATCTGTACCGCCCCCTTGCGCAGGGAATCGGTGGCCGGTCCGCCATAGACCATCGTCTGGGACTGACAGGCCGCCCCCGCGCTCGTCCCTGCGATCACGGTGCCCGATTGATGCCCCGCACGGATCGTCTCCATAGCGGGCGAAGCGCCGAGAATATTCGTCAGCCGCATCTGGTCGCCGCCGGAGATGAAAACAATGTCCGAGTTCCGGATCATTTCAACGAATTGTTCCGACGCCGCGTCGCTGCGCTCGCGGATCCGGATGTCCAGAACCTCCGACGCGCCCAGGCCCGAAAACACCTCGTGATACTCACCGAATACATCGTCGGGAACGCTGCTCGCCGTCGTGATGACGCCAACCACAGGCGCCTCCTTTTTCGACAACGACAGGACACGGCGCAGTATCTCCGCCTCGGAGGTCTTATCCTCCGCGCCGCCAATTGCGACAAGCGGCCCTCCAGGGGTACTCTTGGCGGGTGTACTCATTGACTGCACTCCAAACCCCAAAATGACGATGTCCGCCGAATTATACATCTATATGTATAGCACACTGGTTGCCGGCGGTGCTTGAATCTCATTGTCGCTGCAGCGCCGACACAGACTGGAAATCGCCCAGTGCCGGGGCTCCCCCCGTGTGTCGAATGCGTAACAGGTAACCTGAACCTTCTGGAGAAGGGACATGATGGGCGGCTTCAGTCTCGCAGTTCACGGCGGCGCAGGCGTTTTGCATCGCGATCAGATGACGCCGGAGCGTGAGGCCGACTATCACGCCGCCCTGGACCGGGTGTTGAGCACCGGTGAAGCCGTTCTCGACGCCGATGGTTCCGCGCTCGACGCCGTGACGCAGGCGGTGTGCGCCCTTGAAAACGAACCGCTTTTCAATGCGGGTCGCGGCGCCGTCTTCACGCGCAATGAGCAGCAGGAAATGGATGCCGCCCTGATGGACGGCCGCAATCGCCAGGCGGGCGCCGTCGCCGGCATTTTCGGGCCGAAGAACCCGGTACTGGCTGCCCGTAGCGTTCTCGAACACACCGATCACGTTCTGATGATTGGCGAGGGCGCGCTTGCCGTCGCGCGCGCCGCCGGGCTTGATTTCGAAGATAAGGATTATTTCTTCACACAGGAACGGTGGGACGCATTGCAGGAAACGCTGAAGATGGAGGCGGAAGGGACGCTCGACGATGATCCCTCCCGCCGTCACGGCACCGTCGGCGCTGTGGCGCGCGATCGGAACGGCCATCTTGCAGCGGCGACCTCCACCGGCGGCATGACGGCGAAGCGGTCCGGTCGCGTCGGCGACAGCCCGGTTATCGGCGCCGGAACCTATGCCGACGACGCCACCTGCGCGGTATCCGCAACCGGCGATGGCGAAGCCTTTTTACGCCTGTGTGCTGCCCATGAGATCGACGCCCGCATGCGGCTCACCGGCGTGTCACTGGAACTCGCCGCCGAGGACGTGATAATGACCGAGCTTACGGCCTTGAACGGGACCGGGGGCATCATCGCGGTGGACCGCAACGGTGCCATCACGACGCCCTTCAACTGCGAGGGCATGTATCGCGGCTGGAGCGTCGAAGGGGACGGTCGAAAAACAGCCATTTACTGAGGTTTCACACCCCGACCCGGCAACGGGAATCTCAGTCAGGCGGTATGCGTTGAAGAGGACCGCTGCAGCCCGTCCGACGTGCGGCCCATGGAGACCTGGTTGCGCCCCTGGACTTTGGCTGTGTAGAGCTTCTCGTCGGCCACGGCAATCGTGTGGTCCAGTGTGACATGCTCGGAGTGGCGGCTGGCGATACCGATGCTGATGGTGCACCGGATCGTCCTGTTCCGGTCGTTGATCCTCAGTCGCTCAATATTGTAGCGGAGACGCTCGGCGACCGTCCGGGCTTCCGCGTCGGTCGTTTCCGGCAACAACAGGATGAATTCCTCACCACCCCAGCGCGCCAGGAGATCGCCATGGCGCCGGGACCGGTCAAGCTCGCCGGCTATTTCCTTCAACACCCTGTCACCGGTGGCATGGCCATACTGGTCATTGATCTCCTTGAAATGATCAATGTCGATCATCGCCACGCAGACGTCCCTCTGTTTGCGGGTGACCAGACTCCAGAATGATTCAGCGACAGGCAGAAAACCCCGCCGGTTATCCAGGCCGGTCAGCAGATCAATCTGGGCTGTACGCTCGGCCGCCACGCGGCCCTTTTCGTTTTTACGAACCAGATCGGCCAGCGCCAGCATCAACAGCATGGCATCCACGACCATGCCGATATCCACGGCGTAGAAGCCAAGCCGGGTGTAGGTGATGGTGCCGGTCACCGTCAGGGCCGTGATCGAGGCGCCAATCGCGGAGGCCAATGTGCCCAGCATGAAATAGCGCGCGGACTCGTTGCCACTCATCCAGCTCGACACGCCCATGTAGAGCATCAGTACGGTGAATACCGGCACAAACAGGAATGCCAGACGCAGCGCCAGGCCCTGTTCGTCCAGCGCAAAACAGACACCAAGGAGCGCGAACGACGCCACACAGAGGATCTGGATGCTTCTGTGGAGCCATGGCCGGTGGCGCCTGGTCCTCAGGAAATTCGTTCCGAATGCCAACCCGGAGCTGGTGAAACACAGCATCAGCAGGGGTGGCGCCCACTGTTGCCACGCCACCGCTTGGGGCCACAGCAGGGCCATGCCGATACCGTTGTAGGAGACCGTCATGGCGATGAAGCTGGCCGTGTAGAGCGAGTAGAACAGATAACGCCGCTGCCGTAGGCTGGCGAACAGCATCAGGTTATAGGCTGAAAGCGCAAACATGACGCCGTAGACGAAGCTGTAGAAAGCCGTCTCTGACTGCTCCCGGCTATGGTTGGTAGCAATACTGGAAAAACCGAAGGGCACCACCATGGGGTCCGCGGTCTCAACCCGCAGCAACAGGCGTGTCTCCCCGGGCGGAAACGGGTAATCGGCACTGGGCAACCGTTCGGGGAGCGAGCGCTCATGCACCGGAACGCGATCACCGCCGACAAAGTGGATTGGTGGCTGGTCTGCTGTCAGGAGAAAGAAATCGACCTGCTCCAGCCAGCCTGTTCGAACAGAGAGACGCCGCATAATGGCGTCATCGGTCGGGTTGAGCACCGTGGCCACCAGCCAGACCGCACCGGAATCAATGCCATTGGCCAGAACGCTGGTTGCAGGGTGCTTCAGGACGGCGGGATCGTCCCCAATCAGGGACTGAACCTCGCTAACGGAGAGTTTGTCTCCTTGTTCAACGAGATAGGCCAGCCGATCAACCATCGCGCTCTGGTAGTCGGCTCGGGCATCAATGAGCGGTATACCCTCCCCGCCTTTCTGAGCTGATTCAGCCAGTGCCCACGCTGTCGGGCCCGGAAGGATCAGAAAGAAAAGGAAGAACCACTGCCATCGCACGTGACGGTCTACCCATTAATGTCTTAACGCTAGACTATAGGCAAACTTGATGCATGTCATGTCCTGCGTCAGCGCCATCGCTACCCCACCGTCAAGGGTCGACTTTGCCCCTCAGAGCCTTGGTTTTGCCTTTCCGCGTCTTACTGTCAACGCGGCGTCGCCGCGCTGACCTGGTCGGTCTGGTGGGCCGGCGGACCTTCTGTTGCTTCACGGCGCCCTGGATCAGCGTCTTCAGGCGCTCCAGCGCATCGTCTTTATTCAGCTCAAGGGTGCGGTGGGACTGTGCCTTGATGATCACCACGCCCTCCTTACTGATGCGCTGGTCGGAGAGCGCCATCAGCCGTTCCTTATAGAACGGCGGCAGGCTGGAGTTGGGGATGTCAAAACGCAGGTGCACCGCCGAGGCAACCTTGTTGACGTTCTGGCCACCCGCCCCCTGGGCACGGATCTGGGTAATTTCGATCTCCCAGTCAGCGATTTCAACGGTGTTCGATATTCTAAGCATAGGCCACCTACGAGGAAACCAAGGACCTTGTGGCATAATGCGTTGACTGGAAGCACAATCAACTCAGACAACCATCATCAGTGGTTGCCACAAAGCCGCTCATTGTAAGCAAAGATGCCCAGAACCAGTACCCATCACAGACATCTGCAGAAACAACTGGCCCGCGCTGAAACCTACGACCAATGGTTCGCCGCCGCGGAAGCCCTGGACGAAGCCGAGGGCCTGCTGGACTGGCGTGAGGGGCCCGGCTCGGATCTTCTGCATGAAAAGCTGATCCGCGAGCACCTCTACGCCATGCGCGTTCACCGCGAAAAAGGCGATGTGGCGGCGCTGAACCGGGTTCTTCAGGAAAGTCTTTACCGGCATCTGGGGGAACTGTCCAACCCCGAGCTCTATACCGTGGCCCGCACGGGCACCACAAAACTGGCCACGGAATTCCTGGATGAAGTGGAAAACGCCATGAACTTCATCTGCGACCACCCCATGCCGGGCGTTTCAGAGGCGCACAAGCTGCAGCTTTTCCAGGAGGCCGAGCGGGTATTCGGGCGGCCGGCACTGCTGCTCAGCGGCGGTGCTGCTTTCGGCATCTATCACATCGGCGTTGCACGTGCCCTCTGGGAACAGGGCCTACTCCCGGAGGTTATTGCCGGGTCGAGCATGGGCGCGATTGTTGCCGGTGGCGTGTGCTCCCGGAATGACCAGGAACTGGAACGGCTTTTCTATGAGCCCGGCTATATCCACCTGGAGGCCTTCCGGTGGCTGGACCCCGGCCAGATCTGGCGACACCGCCATCTCATGGACCCGCAGCAGCTGCTTCACCACATCCGGAGCAATGTCGGCGACATGAGTTTCCGGGAAGCGGCCGAACACAGCGGGCGCACTCTGAATATCTCCGTTTCACCCACCCGCACCCGTCAGAAGCCACGACTTCTCAATGCACTGGCGGCTCCGGACGTACTGGTTTCTTCCGCCGTTCTAGCCTCCTGCGCGGTGCCGGGGATCTATCCGCCGGTAACGCTCCGGGCGCGGGAACCCAACGGCGAGCGCGGCGCGGAAAAGCCCTACATGGGCACCGAGCGCTGGATTGATGGCAGTGTTCACGGGGACCTGCCGCTGATGCGCATGGCGCGTCTGAACAACGTCAATCGCACCATTGTCAGCCAGGCCAACCCCCATGTACTGCCTTTCATCAACCACCATGAGAGCAGTGGCGCCAGGGCCTCGCTCAAGCAGGCGACCACCTCCGTGCTGAAGGCTCAGGTTTCCACATCCCTCCAGGTCAGCCGCAATGTGTGGTCCCGTTCCCTGTTGCGGCCGCTGCTGGATCAGGCCCACTCGGTTGCCACCCAGCCCTACCTGGGCGACATCAATATCCAGTTCCCCGCTCACCCCGGCCTTTACCGCAAGGTGTTGTCCAACCCGGATGAACGGGATCTGGCCATGTACATCCGGATGGGCGAGCGCGCCACCTGGCCACGCATCCCGATGATCCGCGACCAGACCCGGATCAGCCGGATATTCACCGACTGCATAGCGCGGCTTCAGGCAAAGTTGCAGCAACAGTAGATCAGCACTCCCTGCCGGATGCTATGATCGCGCAACCATCCTTCGTTCCAACGGACACACCTTACCAGGACCCCCAATGGCTGATACTGAAAACCAGCGCCTCGCTGTCATGATCGACGCGGACAACGCCCAGGCCTCCCTTTGCGCCGAACTGCTCGCGGAAGTCGCGCGTTTCGGCGTTGCCAGCGTCAAGCGCGCCTACGGCGACTGGACCACGACCAACCTCAAGGGCTGGAAGGAACACCTCCACAAACACGCCATCCAGCCGGTCCAGCAGTTCAGCTACACCACCGGCAAGAATGCCACGGACTCCGCACTGATCATCGATGCCATGGACCTGCTGCACGAGGGCAAGCTGGATGGCTTCTGCCTGATCTCCTCGGACAGTGATTTCACCCGCCTGGCCACACGCATCCGCGAGTCCGGTCTGACGGTCTACGGGTTCGGGGAACGCAAGACGCCGGAGCCCTTCGTTTCCGCCTGCGACAAGTTCATATACACCGAGATCCTGAAGAACCGGACCGATGTGGATGAGCCTCAGCCCGTCGATACCGAGCAGACCAGTGACCTGCGGGATATCCTCATCCCCGCGGTGAACACCGTCTCCAAGGACGACGGCTGGGCGCCGCTTTCCGGAGTGGGCTCATACCTCAACAAGAAGTACCCCTCGTTCGACTCCCGCAACTACGGGTATGAAAAGCTGGGGCAGTTGATGAAATCGCTCGACTACATCACCGTGGATGAAAAGAAACCCCAGCCGGACTCCCCGATCACCCACCTTTTCGTGAAGGTCACCGCCTGAGTGAGCGGGAAGTCTTTGTTGAGCAATCGCTCAAGAGTGACCTTTGGATCAGGTGTGCGCGTCAGGCTACGTGCATCTGCTATTCTGCGCGAAGTGTCCATTAGGTAAGGTAACGCCATGTCCGAGGATCCTCTGAAAGTCCTGTCCGATCTGGCCAGCGAAGCCCATAACCGTATCCAACAGGCGCATGAGCACATCAACCCGGTCGTGGAGGTCCGCCAGGGTATGCGGAACAGTGGTATCCCCGCGGACGTGATGACCATTGACTGTCTGCGCACCCGCCGGCGCATTGTACTGATACTGCACGATGAGCAGCCCGGCACCCTGCTCTTTGAGTTCATAGGCCTTGACGAGGAACCCGGCGGCCCCTTCCGGAGCATCCCCCTGACCGAAGTGGGCGCGGATACATTATTTGACTGGATGCAGGACTACTTCTCTGATTAAGTATCCATTCCCTTCATAACCTTACCGTCTGTAGCGAATTGTATTTCGTAATCAACGCTCTCCGGGATATAGTTTATACTCCCTCTAACTTTTATGGCTTGATGCCAGCCCACTTCCCGGTCGCTGCGGGCAATTGATGATTTGGAAGACCTCAGCCACAACCCTGATTCTGCTCCTGATGGCGGCCACAGCATTTGCCTGGGCCGGGGAGTCCAGAGAGCTGAACCTCAATGCCTCCAACGGCGATCTGGGGCTGGGAGGCCTGAGGCAGTGGAACTTCCATTTAACGATGGATGGGGCACTCGACCCGGCGGATGCGCCGGAAAAGGGTCACGCCCGAGCAGATTCCAGAACCCAACTGAACCTGGATCGCTTCCTTTTCTCTGGCCGGATGGACAACGTCAGCATCCGCTTTGGCCACCACCAGGCGGCCCGGCAGGGCCTTCTCTTCGATGGGGATACGGACTGGGGGCTCTCCGCCACAAGTGACGTTGACCCTCTGAACAGCAACATCTCGGTTTTTGCGGTCAGTACCGGCGAAGCACCCGACACCGCCCGTGAGATCCGGCTCTCCGGCGATGCGCCCTGGTACACCGGGGGTGTCTGGGAATCGACCCTGCCCATTGCCGGCTCCGATACAACCGTCTGGGCCGGCTACGTCACCGGCTCCCGGAGCTCCCTGGCGTACCAGCAGGGCTACTCGGTCGGCATGCAGAGTAGCTGGAACGACGACCGGCTGCGACTGACACTGGAACGGGCAACCAGCCGACGTTCCACGCTTGAACAACGCCGGAACCAGAAAGTCTCCGATACGGCGCACACGGCGGCCCTCCGGTACCGCCCGGAAACGCGCCTGCCCTTTCTGGGCTGGGAATTCGGTGCGGAGGCAGAGCATGTGGGCGACGCCTTCCATACGCCTGGCAACCCGGCCATGACAGGGGCGCACTCCTCAGAGCGGCTATTCCTCAACCTGACCCCCTTTGACAACGGCTCCCTGGGCTACAGCTACCGCCAGCTTGAGGAGCGCTATGGCCCGCACCGGGTCACCAGCCATGGCAATGAACTCTTTGCGGGGCTGACCCTTTCCCCTTGGGGCTGGCTCAGCCTGCAGCCTTACGGTGAGTTCGAGCACCGGGAGTACGGAGATCTGGATATGACAGGCCAACAGAGTCTGTTCCGCCTCACTGCGGACGCCTGGCTGATCCCGGACAAACTTGTGTACCGCAACACCTTCAAGCTGAGCCGCACCCGGGAGCCAGGCGACTCCCTGAAAATCCGGGACAGGCGCCGCCAATACCTGGGCGGCGAACTGCAATGGCAGGCGCTCTCCCCCACCCACAACCGTACGGGCCTGGACGTTAACCTCAGCTTCAGCGCTGATCGCCACGAGTCCCGCTTCAACCGCGGCGACTCCCTGGACGATTATCAGGTATTGCTTTCCATCAGTTCCGGCGGTGAGGGCGGTAGCCGGATCTGGTAGCGGCGGTTATGTTTTGTGATCCATTTAACGGTTGATAGGGTGCCAGGGCATCTTTAAACCACAGGACACAAACACCGATGAAAAAAGCCATTGCCGGCATCATGCTGATGACAGCCGCCGGAGCCGTTACAGCTGACTCAGACCTGCCCGAAGAATATGCCTACCTGGGCATCCACGGAACCCAGTTCTTCCATGACACCAACGGCCAGCGCCAGGACAGCGCCGATCTCGACAGCGCCCTGCTGCCCGGTCTCCAGATCGGCTACCGCTTCCAGTCCGACTGGTCTGTGCAGGCGCTTTACGAAACCGGCGAGCTGGACTGGGAACAGGGTGGCGGCGACGTCGACCTGGACACCGCGCTGATCGAGGGCCGGCGTCACTTCGGCAGCTTTGACCTGGCCGGATTCGAGCCCTACGCCGGAGTTGCCGTGGGGCATCATGAGTTCGGCAGCGACGACACTGAAACCCTCACCGGCATTGGTGTGGGCGTTCAGCGTGCGGTCGCAAGCAATGTGTTCATCGATGTGGGCGCACGCCATGACTTCATCCTTGATAACAGCCGCCAGGATACGCAGGTCTATCTGGGTGTGAACTACGCCTTTGGCACCAGCGGTGACGATCCGGCGCCTGCGCCCCAGCAGGAGCCCGCCGAGCCGCAACAGCCGCAGGATTCAGACAATGATGGCGTCCCCGACAGCCGTGACGACTGCCCTGACACACCCGCCGGCACCCCGGTGAATGACGCGGGCTGCGCCATTGAGCGTGATTCGGACAATGACGGCGTAACCGACCGCAATGACCAGTGCCCGGATACGCAGGAAGGCGCGAAGGTCAATGATCAGGGCTGCCACGAGACCCTTGAGGAAAACGTGCGTAAAACCCTGAACGTGCGCTTCGAAACCGCCAGCGCCAACGTCACCGACGACTCACTGCCGGAGATCCGCGAAGTGGCCGAAACCATGCGTGAGTTCCCCGAAAGTACGCTGGTACTCGAAGGCCACACGGACAGCGTCGGTAACGCCGAGGCCAACCGGGCCCTTTCCCAGCGCCGCGCGGAAGCCGTCAAGCAGATCCTCGTGGAGGAAATGGGCATCGACGCGGAGCGGGTGAGCGCTGAAGGCTACGGTGAATCCCAGCCGGTTGCTGACAACGACACCGCTGAAGGCCGTGCCCGGAATCGCCGTGTGGAATCCGTTCTGGAAGCCAGCCGGGAAGTCCAGCAGTAAGCGGCGTTTCCACCGCATCCCTGGATGACCCCGGGAGCCGGCTCCCGTTCCTGCTCCCTCCTCCTCTTCCCTTCCTTCTGACCATTCTCTTCCACCAGCAGACAACGCCGGGATGACCTCTGGACGGCATGCGTTCGTACGCGTTACACAGAAGGTGCACGGAGCTGCCCTGAAACCCAGAGAAGAAGAGAGGATCACCATGACCCAACCCGTTGTTGCGGATAACAAGCCGATGAAGGTCAGCCTTACGGCTGGCGAGAGTTACATGTTCTGCGCCTGTGGCCGGTCTGACAGCCAGCCATTCTGCGATGGTTCCCACAAGGGCACAGGCATTACGCCCCAGAAGCTCACCCCTGAGGAAAGTGGTGACGCGGCGCTGTGCTGCTGCAAACACACCAGCAACGCGCCCTACTGCGATGGCACCCACAAGCGGTTTGGTGCGGAAGATATAGGCGCCGAAGCGCCCTGACCGGGGGCCCTGAAACAGAAAAGCCGGGTGCGGCTCACGCCACACCCGGCTTTTTCACGTCTCAGCTCAGGCTGGGATGATCATTCCAGATCGAAGCGATCCGCGTTCATCATCTTGTTCCAGGCCTTCACGAAGTCCTTAACGAACTTCTCCTGGTTGTCGTCCTGGGCATAGACCTCTGCGTAGGACCGCAGGATCGAATTGGAACCGAACACCAGGTCAACCCGTGTCGCGGTCCACTTCGCCTTGTCCGTCTTGCGGTCACGGATCTCGTAGAGGTTGTTGCCGGTCGGTACCCAGCTGTACGCCATGTCGGTCAGATTCACGAAGAAATCGTTGGTCAGCTGACCTTCACGATCCGTGAACACACCGTGCTTGGTTCCGCCATGGTTGGTACCCAGAACCCGCATGCCGCCAATCAGCGCGGTCATTTCGGGACCGGTCAGGCCCATGAGCTGGGTGCGATCCAGCATCAGCTCTTCCGGCTGGACGTTGTAATCCTTCTTGAGGAAGTTCCGATAGGCATCCGACAGCGGCTCGAGCCACTGGAAGGAGTCCGCATCGGTCATTTCCTCGGAGGCATCGCCACGACCCGGAGTGAACGGTACGACGATGTCGTGACCGGCCGCCTTCGCCGCTTTCTCGATGCCGACGTTACCGGCCAGGACGATCACGTCCGCGAGACTCGCGCCGCTTTCAGCCGCAATCGGCTCCAGAACCTTCAGTACACGGGAAAGGCGTTCCGGCTCGTTGGCCGCCCAGTCCTTCTGCGGTGCCAGCCGGATGCGTGCGCCGTTGGCGCCACCGCGCTTATCGGACTGGCGGAAGGTGCGGGCACTGTCCCAGGCGGTCGCAACCATGTCGCTGATGCTCAGACCACTGTCAGCGATCTTCTCTTTGACCGCTTCCACGTTGTAGTCCGTGCTGCCCTTGGGTACCGGGTCCTGCCAGATCAGGTCTTCGGTCGGTGCTTCCGGGCCGATGTAGCGCTCTTTCGGGCCCAGATCACGGTGGATCAGCTTGAACCAGGCACGGGCAAAGGCATCATCGAGCAGCTCGGGGTTCGCACGGAACTTATCCGCGATCTTGCGGAACTCCGGATCCACCTTCATCGCCATGTCCGCGTCGGTCATCATCGGCTTGCGGCGGATCGAGGGATCCTCCACATCCACCGGCATGTCCTCTTCCTTGATGTCCACCGGCTCCCACTGGTTGGCACCAGCCGGGCTCTTCACGTTCTGCCATTCGTGATCGAGCAGCATTTCGAGGTAGCCGTGGTCCCACTGGGTGGGATTCGCAGTCCAGGCCCCTTCAAGGCCACTGGTGACCGTATCGCGACCGATACCTCGGGTCACCTTGTTGTTGAAGCCAAGACCCTGCTCTTCGACATCGGCCCCTTCGGGCGCCTCGCCAACATTGTCGGGATTGCCGTTACCGTGACACTTGCCCACGGTATGGCCGCCAATGGTCAGCGCGGCTGTCTCTTCATCGTCCATCGCCATCCGACCGAAGGTCACACGCAGGTCCTTCGCGGTTTCCAGCGGGTTCGGGGTGCCATCCGGGCCTTCCGGGTTTACGTAGATCAGACCCATCATGACGGCCGCCAGCGGGTCCTCGAGGGACTCGGGATCGCGATTCTTGTCGTAGCGGCTGTTCTCGTTGTCACTGGTGGCGAGCCACTCTTTCTCGCTGCCCCAGTAAGTATCCTTCTCGGGGTGCCAGATGTCTTCGCGGCCAAAGGAGAAACCAAACGTCTTGAAGCCCATGGACTCATAGGCAACGTTACCGGCGAGCGCGAGCAGGTCGGCCCAGCTCAGTTTATTGCCGTACTTCTTCTTGATCGGCCACAGCAGACGGCGCGCCTTGTCCAGGTTGCCGTTGTCCGGCCAGCTGTTGATCGGGGCGAAGCGCTGGTTGCCGGTAGCGGCGCCACCACGGCCATCGGCCACGCGGTAGCTGCCGGCGGCGTGCCAGGTCATGCGGATCATCAGGCCCCCGTAGTGCCCCCAGTCAGCGGGCCACCACTCCTGGCTGTCGGTCATCAGGTCCTTGACGTCCTGCTTGAGTGCGTCAAAGTCCAGCTTGCGAACCTCTTCCCGATAGTTGAAATCGTCGCCCATCGGATCGGTCTTGCGATCGTGCTGGTGAAGGATGTCCAGGTTCAGGCTGTTGGGCCACCACTCCATGACGTCATTGCCAACCTCGGTGTTGGCCCCGTGAATCACCGGGCACTTCCCGGCACTGTCGTTTCCGCTCATAAAAACTCCGATCGTAACGCTGATGTTGATTGACGGGTCGCAAAGAACGAACGGCACCGTCCACTTCAGCAAGCGGATCCGGCGCCATCGCTATTTGCATCACTATACGACAAACAACGGGTGGATTGCCCCAGTCTATTCAGTTGCATTTGTTGACCATTCCAATAGTTTTCTTTTATGGCCTAACGCACGCTAGAGCAATAGCTCTACAGCATCAACCTGAACCACGGAAAACGTCAACACAACGGCCTTATTGACCGGTACTGGAAACCAGCCGGTAGTCCTCGAGCCGCACCTGCTTCATCTGCCGCGCATACTGGGTGGCGAAGCCCGGGTACATGGTGGCGTTGAAGCCATCCTCGGTGAGGTACCAACTGTTGCAGCCGGAATTCCAGGTGGTCCTCGCCAGACGTTTCTGCAGATGCTGGTTATGGCGTTTCTGGACATCCTCGCGCACATCCATGGCTTTCACCCCAAGGCTCCTCAGGGTGGTGACCGATTTCACGATGTACTCGATCTGGGCCTCGATATAGACCAGCGCGGAGTTGTGCCCCGGCCCGGAATTGGGCCCGAAGATCATGAACAGGTTCGGGTAGCCGGCCACGTTGATGCTCTTGTAGGCCTGGGCGCCCTTCTCCCATTCGCTGCCCAGCTCGCGCCCGTTTTCACCATAGACCGGGAACGGCGTCCCGGTTTTGGGCACGCTGAAGCCAGTGGCAAACACCAGGCAGTCGAACTGGTGCTCAATGCCCTCGGCGGTGCGGATGCCGTTCTCATTGATGGCGACAATGGGCCAGGTAATGAGCTCGCAGTTGTCTTGTTGCAGCGCCGGATAATAGTCACTGGACATGAGCACCCGCTTGCAGCCGAGCTTGAACTCGGGCGTGACCTGGCGGCGCAGCCAGCGGTCCTTCACCTGATGGCGGATATGCGCCCGGGCCAGGCGCTCCAGCGCATTGTTCACGGGGGTGTCCCAGATGATGCCGGTGGCCATGGATTCGTGCGCCAGGAACAGGCCCTTGCGGATCGCCGCCTGGGCCGAGGGGACCTTGTTGAACAGGGTCTTCTGCCACTCCGGCTTGCGGAAATCCAGACGCGGCATGATCCAGCAGGGGGTGCGCTGGAAAACGCGCAGCTTGCTGGCCTGTTTCGCCAGTTCCGGCACGATCTGCACCCCGCTGGCACCGGTACCGATCACGGCCACGCGTTTGCCATTGAAATCGTAGTCATGATCCCAGTCCGCGCTGTGCACAACCCTGCCCTGGAAGTCGTTCAGCCCGGGAATGTTGGGGTAGCTGGGATTGGACAGCGGCCCCTGGGCCATGACGGCCTGGCGGGCCCGCACGGTTTCACCCTGCTCGGTTGTCGCCGTCCAGATGCCCTCCTCGCTATCGTAGCTGAGCCCTTGCACGCGCTGGTTAAAACGGATGTAGCGGCGCAGGCCGTACGCGTCCGCCAGCCAGTGGATGTACTCCATGATCTCATTGCTGCCGGCGTAACTGCGTGACCACGCCGGGTTCTGGGCAAACGAGAAGGAGTACAGGTTGGAAGGGATGTCACAGGCCGCGCCGGGATAGGTGTTGTCCCGCCAGGTGCCGCCGATCTCCGAGGCACGCTCCAGGATCACGATGTCGTCAATGCCCTCCTGCTGCAGTCGCAGCGCGGTCCCCAGCCCGGAGAAGCCAGCGCCGACGATCAGGACGCGGTGGATCGGGGTCTCAGTATCAGTTACTGCCATAGCCGGAACCTCCTCAGGCCGTCGGGCGCCAGGTGAGTTTCTCCACCCAGGTGGGCACCGGGCCCAGCAGGCGGGTGGGAATGTAGTTGCTCGCCTTCACCAGCGCATCCACCGGCTTGTGGTAGATGTGATTCCGGTCCACCACCATCTTGCCGTGACGGCTGATGATCTGGAACCAGGGGTTACGTCGGCCTTCGTCAGTGCGCCCGCCAATGCGCTCGTACTTACCCATGGCCTCGTACAGGCGCTCTTCCTTAAGGCCCATGGCCACGATGTTGTCGCGCATGCGGTTGAGCAGCGGCGCGTACGCCAGCACGCCCAGGATCAGCTTGGGATTGGCCACGGTGCCCACGGTCTTGATGATGCGCTGGTGCATCCGGCCCTTGCCGAGCATTTCCATGACGTGGAAGTCCACGCCCAGGTGCCGGGCTTCATCGGCATTGATCTTTTCGAAGACCTCGTGGCAGAGCGGGTCGTCCACCTCTTCCAGCAGGAACTTGAGCAATGCCCCGTCCAGCGCGATTTCCAGCATGGGAATGACGGACCCAAGGACCTCCAGGGGCATGTCATCGCTGTAGCGGTCCAGCCACTCAATCGTCAGGCGCAGGTTGACGTTGGGTTGCGGCAGGTCGTCGCCATCGAGCATGCCCCAACGCCGCATCAGCGCCATCTCGGCATTAGCGTGGCGCTGTTCCTCCGCGTGGAAGTAGGCGTAGATTTCCTTGAGGGTCGGGTCTTCGGCGTTCTTTGAGAGCGCCGCAAAGCCACGCGCGCCCACGTGCTCGATCCACATCAGGTCGGACATGAAGTCCTTGAGCTTGGGCCATTGTTCAGCACTGATCCGGTCCGCACCGGGCTTATCCCAGTCGATGTCCGCCAGTGCCCACTGGCTGTTGCGGACCTTGTCCAGCATCTCGTTAAGGTCGATATTAGCCATGATGCGCTCCTTTCAGGAATTCAGTGTGTCGGGGTTCGCGCTCAGCCGCCGGCTCGCGTAGCGGCTGACCAGGGCGGTGCCGCGCGCGTAGACACGCGGGGTCCAGCGCTTGGCCACCCAGATGAGCTTGGCGTCGGCCTGAGGCATGACGTAGAGCTCGCCCCGGTCCAGCGCCGCCAGGGCATCGCGGATGACCCGTTCCGGTGCCATGCCGAAGCGGTCCATGAGCCGGTCCAGCAGCGAGGAGGACTCGCCGCGGATGCGGCCATTCGCATTGATGTTGGTTTTCACCAGCGTGGGGCAGAGCGCCGTTACGGACACGCCGGTACCAGCCATCTCCGCTGCCAGCGTTTCGCTCAGCGCCAGCGCCCCGGCCTTGCTGACGTTATAGGGGCCCATCAGCGGCGCGGCGGAAAAGCTGGCCGTGGAGGCCACGTTGATGATGCCGCCACGCCCGTTGGCCCTGAGGAGGGGCGCAAAGACGTGACAGCCGTGAATCACCCCCCAGAGGTTGATGCCGAGGGTCCACTTCCAGTCCTTGATCGGCGTCTCACCAATCACCTGGCCGCCGATGCCCACGCCGGCGTTATTGACGACCAGGTCCACCGGCCCGGGGAGTGCATTACCAGCCTCCCGCGCCAGTTGCTGGACCTGGCCAAGCTTGCTGACATCGCAGGTCATGCCAAAGGCTTCGCCGCCTTCCTGCACAATCGTGTTCACGGTCTCGTTGAGACTGGATTCGTTGATGTCCGAGCAGAGCACGGCACCGCCACGCCGGGCGATCTCGAGGGCAAAGGCTCGGCCGATGCCGGAGCCCGCGCCGGTGACAACGGCGTTGGCGCTCTGGCTCAGGCGCTTGGGTGAGGCAAGAAAATCAAACACAGCGTTCCGTCCTATTGATAACTGAATCACGTCAATGGACAATAAAGCGAACGCTTGTTCGGATTCAATTCGGATACCCCTATGCCCAGAAAGCCCCAGCAGCAACGCGCCCAGGCCACTGTTAACGCCATCGTGGAGGCAGGCTTCATCGCCATGGCCCAACACGGCCCCGCCGGCACCACAACCCGCCAGATTGCGGATATAGCCGGGGTTGGCGTCGGTTCACTCTATGAATATTTCGAGAACAAGGAGGCGATCTTCAGCGCCATGTCGGAGCGCTTCGTAGCGGACACGGTAACGCTGATCCGGTCACAGATGGGGACGCTTGCTCGGATGTCGATCAAGGATGCGGTCTACCACATGCTCAACAGCTTCCGTACCTTCCTGCAGGAAAACGACGGGCGCTATCTGAGCTGCATCCAGTACGCGATGACGCTGGATTTCGAGCGCTACATCGACCCACTCCAGCAGACGCTGTCGGAACTGGTCACGCAGTACCTGATGAACCACCCGGATACCCTGCGGGTGCGCGACATCTCGACCATGAGCTACATCATGATCCACGGCGGGATCTTTGCGGTGGTCCGTCATCTGTCGGACCCGAGCCCTCCCATCACCTTCGATCAACTGGTGGAAGGGCTGGCCCGCATGGTGGGACACTACACAGAGCGGGAAATCGAGCTGGCGCAGGGCGAAAATGGATGACCGTTGACCGCCCTACCCTTGGCACTGCGATGCACTCAGGGCAACCACACCCGGAACCCAGCCTTCGGGAAATGCAGGTGCAGCACACCCGTGTCCCCGTGTTCCAGCCTGAGGATGGTCTCATGCGCGCTGGACGCCACCAGGGTGCCCACTACCGGATCCCGGGCGTAGTCATCCGGGGCGATGGAGACCTGTTTGCCCAGCATTGGGTCGTCCCCTTCCGTCTCGATCGGCCGGGGTTCGGCTGCCCGGGCTTTCTCCAGGGCACCTTCCTGGCTGAGTTCACGTACCGTACCGTGGCCGAACGCCTGGATCCGGTCCATCCAGGCATTCACCTTCGGGTACCCCTTCATCACCGAGTGTTCAGCAAGATCGCGCACGTACCAGAGACCGTGGTAGGCGGAAAAATCGGCGATGCAGGGCGTGTCGCCGAACAGAAACGCCGTATCCAGCATGCCTTCCATACGGTCCAGGTGCTCGCGGATCCTCGCGCGGGCCTGCTTCGGTTTCATGGCTGATACCCTGGCGGTGCGCCCGATTGATATCCGGTCCTTCAGGAAGCGCAGTGCGTTGAGCGTGGATGTACTCTTCGCCAGCTTGACCATCATCCCCGGCCCACTCGCCCCGATGACACAGGCCAGAAAGATCTCCAGATCCGCTTCCCGGACGAATGCCTGCACCGCCTCGCTGCTGTTCTCCAGCACCAGTTCCGGCCGGTTGGCCCGGGCGGCGATCTCCCGGGCAATGGCGCGGGTATCGCAGAACACGTCCGCGCCGTCCTGGGCCACCGGAATCTTTCGATAACCGCCGGTCAGCGTTTCCAGGTTCGGGCGCGGCGGCATCTCGCGCACCGTTACGGATTCCCAGCCGAGGCCGGCATAGCCGAGCATGGCTCGAATCTTTTCCGAAAACGGCGACATGGGGTAGTGATGCAGTATCAGATCAGCCATGGAAATACCTTTTCTGTCCGTGAATGAAGACGCCAGACCCTAGCCAATCCACGCCCGCGAGGCCAGACCCGCGCGTCAGCACCGGGCCGTCACTGTGAACGTCGGACTGTTTCCCCTACCCACAACTGGCGTATTCTTGGACCCCATGGAAACAGCCACCGACCCCACACTCCTGACTCTCAGTACCCCCGTCACCCTGGCACTGGCGATCGTGGCCCTGTGGCTTGGTGTTCGCCTCAACCTCTGGACCGGGGTGCTGCACCGCTACAATGTGCCGCCGGGTGTCAGTGGCGGGCTCGCCATCAGCGGCCTGGTCGCGCTGGTAGAGGGCGTGACGCAGGTGGATATCCGCTTCGACCTGCAGCTGCACGACCTGCTGCTGATCGTGTTCTTCTCCACCATCGGGCTGTCCGCGCAGCTCCGGCAGTTGATCGAGGGGGGACGCGCGCTCGCGCTCCTGTTTGGCCTGGCCGTGGTCCTGCTGGTTTTCCAGAACCTGGCCGGTACGCTTGTGGCCTGGCTCAGCGGACAGAGCCCGCTTTACGGCCTCGTGGGCGGCAGCATCTCACTGGCGGGCGGCCATGGCACGGCGCTCACATGGGGGCAGCTCTTCGAGGATCATTTCGGGCTCTCCGACGCGCGCACACTGGGGATGACCTTCGCCACCTTCGGGCTGATACTGGGTGGCCTGGTGGGGGCTCCTGTGGGTGCCTGGCTGATCCGGCGCCACGGGCTCGTCCCTGGTGGAGCGGAACCGCGCGTCGCCAGCCTGGCACCGGGCAATGCACCGTCCTACCTGATCGACATGAACAGCCTGCTGCAGGCGGTCCTGCTGATTGCTCTGTGCTTCGCGCTGGGCTCCTGGATGTACGAGGGGCTCGGGGAAATGGGCATCCGCGTGCCGGCCTTCCTCACGGCCATGCTCCTGGGAATTGCGCTTTCCAACGGGCTGGCACTGCTGCGTCGCCCCATAGACCCGGCGCCCATCCAGCTCGCCAGCGACCTGAGCCTTCAGCTCTTCCTCGGCATGAGCCTGATCAGCCTGCCCCTGCTGTCGCTGCAGGACGCCATCGGCCTGATCGGCGTTGTGCTGGTTATCCAGGCCTGCGTCATCACGGCCCTGACGGTTTTCGTGGTCTATCCGCTGCTGGGCAGGGACTATGACGCCGCCTGTATCAGCGGGGGCTTCATCGGCATGGGCCTGGGCGCTACCCCTGTGGGCATCGCCAACATCAACACCCTGACCTCACGCTTCGGCGCCAGCCCCAAGGCCTATCTGGTTATTCCTCTCCTGGGCGCCTTCCTGATCGATATTGCCAATGCCACCCTTATACAGCTGCTACTGGGCTCAGGGTGGTTCTCATGACTATACTGGGGCGGCAATCCCAGTCCCTTTTTACGCCGTAAAGACACCAATACGACCGGCGGAGACAATGCCATGACCACATTGACCATCAACGGAACCACCCACGAGCTGGATGTCCCGGACGACATGCCACTGCTCTGGGCCATCCGCGATATCGTCCAGCTCACGGGCACCAAATTCGGCTGCGGCATGGCGCTGTGCGGCGCCTGCACCGTGCACCTGGATGGCGAGGCGATCCGTTCCTGCACTACCACGGTGGGCAACGCGGACGGCGGCAGCATCACCACCATTGAAGCCATGAGCGACGACCCCGTGGGCCGGGAGGTACAGAACGCCTGGCTCGATCTGGGCGTGGCCCAGTGCGGCTACTGCCAGGCGGGCCAGATCATGAGCGCCACCGCCCTGCTCAAGCAGAACACCAACCCGTCCGACGCTGAGATCCAGGACGCCATGAACGGCAACATCTGTCGCTGCGGCACCTACAACCGTATCCAGCACGCCATCCACTACGCCGCCGACGCGGTGCAGGAGGACACCTGATCATGACGGAATCAAATGACTCACTGATGATCGCGAACGTCAGCCGCCGGCGCTTTCTCGGCGGCATGGCCGGTGCCTCCGCACTGGTGCTGGCGGCCCGCTGGGACATGGCCCTGGCCAGCGACGACGAGAAAAAGTATGGCGCCGCGGGCATGCCCGGTGGCTGGGTGGATGATCCCAACGTCTTCATCCAGATCGACCCCGATGGCGCGGTGACCATCGTCAACCACCGTTCCGAGATGGGTCAGGGTATCCGCACCAGCCTTGTAATGGTGGCCGCGGACGAACTGGGCGCCGACTGGGACCGGGTGGCCGTGCAGCAGGCACGGGCCGACCAGGACCTCTACGGCAACCAGAACACCGACGGATCCCGCAGCATGCGCCACTGGTACGACCCGATGCGGCGTGCGGCCGCCTCAGCGCGCATGATGCTGGAGCAGGCCGCTGCCAATGAGTGGGGGGTTCCGGCTTCCGAGTGCGAGGCGGGCGTCCATGAAGTCAGCCACAAAGGCTCCAATCGCACCCTCGGCTTCGGCGAACTGGCGGAAGCAGCCCGGGAACTGGATGTGCCCGAGCGCAGCGCCATCCAGCTCAAGCCCATCGACGCCCACCGCTACATCGGCCAGGAGGCAGGACCGGTGCGCGGGCGCGACACCAACAGCATTGAGCGCCCCATGGCCATCGACGGCGAGGAGATAGTCGAAGGCAGCGCCACCTTTGGTGCGGATATCCAGTTCGATGACATGGTCCATGCCGTGATCGCCCGGCCGCCAGTACTGGGTGCCAGGGTTGCCAGTGTGGATGACAGCGAGGCGCTGAAGGTCTCCGGCGTGGAGAAAGTGGTCACCCTGGACACCAACAGCGAACCCGCCGGCTTCAAGCCGATGGGCGGCGTGGCGGTGATCGCCAGCAACACCTGGTCCGCCATGCAGGGCCGCGATGCCCTGAAGATTGACTGGGACACGGACGCGGCCGGCGACAACGCGCGCTACAACACCGACGAATACCGCAAGTCCCTCGAGGAAGCCGCCCAGTCCCCGGGCAAGGTCATCCGCAGCAGCGGCGACATTGGTAATGCACTGGGCGACGCGGAACAGACCCTGGAAGCCGTCTATTACATGCCACACATGGCCCAGGCACCCATGGAGCCGCCAGTAGCCGTGGTGCGAGCAAAAGACGGCAAGGCGGAAGCCTGGGCTCCGGTGCAGCACCCACGCGCCGCCCGTGAAGGCCTTGCCGGGGTTCTGGGTCTGGACAAAGAGAACGTGACCGTCAACGTGACCCTGCTGGGTGGCGGCTTCGGCCGCAAGTCCAAGCCGGACTACATCCTTGAGGCCGGTCTCCTGGCGAAGGAAGCCGACGGGCGCCCGGTCAAGGTTCAGTGGAGCCGTGAGGATGACGTCCACCACGCCTATTTCCACGCCCTTTCCGTGGACCGGCTGGAAGGCGCCCTGGACGCCGACGGCAAGGCCACCGGCTGGCGCCACCGGACGCTGTCCCCCAGTATCACTTCCCTGTTCCAGGAGGATCCGGAACACAAGGGCGGCTTCGAACTGGGGATGGGCTTCAACACCATGCCGTTCGACATCCCCGCCATCCAGCTGGAGAACCCGGAAGCCGCCTCCCATGCGCGGATCGGCTGGTTCCGTTCCGTCTACAACCTGCCCCACGCCTTCGCCATCCAGAGCTTCGCCGCCGAGATGGCAGAGGCGGCCGGCAAAGATCACCGGGACTACCTGCTGGAGCTGCTGGGCCCCGCACGCCAGATCAATCCGCGGGATTTTGGTGACAAGTGGAACTACGACGAGGACCCCTCGGTCTACACCATCGACATTGGGCGCATGCGCAATGTCATCGAGAAGGTCACGGCCGAGGCGGACTGGGGTCGCGACATGCCGGAAGGCCGTGGGCTGGGACTGGCGTTCCACCACAGCTTCCAGTCCTACACCGCCATCGTCATCGATGCGGAAGTGGGCGACGACGGCAGCGTGACCATCCACAACGCGGACATCGCCTTTGACTGCGGCTTCCAGGTGAATCCGGAACGCATCCGCTCCCAGCTGGAAGGCGCCTGCGTCATGGGCATCGGCATCGCGCTGCACAGCGAGATCACCTTCCGGGAAGGCCGTGTTCAGGAAAACAACTTCCACCAGTTCAATGTGCCGCGCATGGAGCATGCCCCGAAGCAGGTGCGCACCCATCTGGTGAACAATGATCCCGAGCTGCCCATGGGCGGCGTGGGTGAACCCGGTCTGCCCCCCGTGGCGCCAGCGGTGTGCAACGCCATCTACGCCGCGACTGGCAAGCGCATCCGCCAGCTTCCCGTGGCGGATCAACTGGCCGGCTGATGCCGGAGCCGCGCTCGCCCAGGGACGGGCCCGCAGGCACCGGCGTAATCGCCCTGGTGATGGCGGCGGGCGCCTCCCGGCGCTTTGGTGATGCGGACAAACGTGTCGCCGCCCTTCCCGATGGGCGTACTCTGCTTGCGGCCACCGTCGAGAGCCTTCGCAAGGGGTTCCATGATGTCCGAGTGGTGATCCGTTCCGGGGACGATCCGGAACTCCTCGGGTTGCCCCCGGATATACGAGTGATTCGGTCGGTCAATGCCGCCCACGGTATGGGAAGCAGCATCGCCGATGCCGCGCTGGCCCTGAACCGGGACCCGGAGCTGTCCGGGGTCGCAGCGGCAGCCATCTGCCTCGGAGACATGCCATGGATCCGGCACGATACGCTGGCACGGCTGACCGCCGCAGCCTCGGAAAGCAGGATCCTGCGCCCCACCAGCCACGGCACCCCCGGTCACCCCGTGATCTTCGGGCGTGCCTTCTGGGACGGACTCATGTCACTTGAGGGTGATACCGGCGGGCGTACTCTTCTGCGCCAATACGGCGAGCATCAGGTGCCCGTGGACGATGTCGGAATCGTCAGGGACGTGGACAACCCCGATGACCTTCTTTAAGCCGCATTACGTCTCGGGATCAAAAGGCTGCACCTGCCCAAGGAAACGGACCGGCGACAGCCCCGTCCAGCGCTTGAATGCGTGCGAAAAACTGGCCGTCTCGGAATAGCCGAGCTGCAAAGCAACTTCCTGCACGGAATAACGACCGGTCGCCAGCTTGTTACGGGCACGGTGCTCCAGCACTTCCTCCACCAGTTGCCGCCACCCCGTTCCAGCCTGGTTCAGGCGCCGCCTCAGATGGCGTTCCGAGATATTGAGGCGCCGTGCCAGAGCCTCGGGGCCGGGCAGCGGCAGGTCACTGTCCCTCAGAAGCATTTGTGCCTGCCTCACGGGGCACGCGGTCAGGGCTCGTCGGTCCAGCAACTGTTCACAATCATTCTCGCACTGACGGGCTGTGACCTCGTTACCCCACCGCAGGGCCTGCGTGAGGATCCGGGGATTGATAACGATCTCTGAATGGCTTTGGCCCGTCTCGATGGAGACCCCCAACTGCTCTTCCACCCATTCCATGCCGCTGCACCGGGGCAACTCGAGTGCAATCCGGGAAACGCCTAGGGGTTGGCCGGGAAGAAGATCGTTATGGATCGCAAGCATCGACCCCAGGTCCCGGGCGACAATGAACTCCCGCAGTCCCACTGGCAGATGGTTGACCGTCAGTTCCAGGCGCGGGCCCGCCGGGGAGAAGCGCAGCCGGCAGCGGATGAAGGTATAGGTAGCACCAAGGTACCGTACCGCCCGAATCATCGCATCGTTGGCGCTGGCGCTGCTCATGAGGCCCAGCCCCCAGGGACCGAATGCGGTCAGATGATAACGCAGTCCAAGGTTGAATCCATTCTGGAAGGGTACGCCCAGGTGATCCACCAGGCTCGCGATGACCGCCAGCTCCTGCTCGGGTTCAATGACCGCCTCCGGGTCTACAGCTATATCGCGGGTAAGCCCGGTTCCTGACAGGCAGGTAGCGGGTGAAATCCCGTACTCCTGCGCGTACGACAGCATAAGATGCAGGCTTCCGGCACCCAGTCGGTGATCCCGCCCGGCACGGGCTCCCTGGAGCAAGGTATCAAGCATCAGCTTTCAGTACTCCAACGGATGAACAGTTATTCCATGATTAACAAAAGCGGCTACACAGGGTGCGATCTCGGTCACAGCTCCAACAAGATGGCCGGGATAGTCAATCATCCGGTCATTTAAGACATGGGAGTGCTCCTGTAATCGGCCTAGCGTGTCCAGGTTACTGCCGCATGACGCCGGCGTAGCGCAACCAAAAACAAGCAGAACTGTATAAAAGGAGCCTGAACATGAATCCCGGATCCCTTTCAGGGCGACTCATACCCAAAGCCTTCCTTCTGGTGCTCTTACTGGCACTGGCCGGTCACGCCCAGTCGGCGACCACCGACTCCCCCCTGTTCCCCGCGCTCTCCCTGGTAGCGGGTGTTCTGAACGAGCCGCTTTTCCCGGAATCCCCCGCCTACACCACGAATGACGACATCGTCATCCACGCCGCCGACGGGGTGAACCTGGAGGCCAACATCTTCGTGCCCACCGAAGACAGCGCCCCCTACCCGGCCGTGATCTTCGTCAACAGCTGGGGCCTGAACGAATACGAGTACCTGACGGAAGCCGGCCGGCTGGCCGAACGTGGCTATGTGGTGCTGAGCTACTCAACCCGTGGCTGGGGCGAGTCCGGGGGCGAGATCAATACTGCCGGACCAAAGGATGTGAGCGATTTCAGCACGGTGGTGGACTGGCTGATCACCAATGCCCCAGTTGACCCCAACGGCATCGGCGCCAGCGGCATTTCCTACGGCGCCGGCATTGCCATGCTGGGGGCGGCCCACGATGAACGCATCAAGGCCGTCTCCGCCATGAGCGGCTGGGGCAGCCTGGTTGAGTCCCTGTACGCCCAGCGGACGCCACGCCTTGTATGGGGTGAACTTCTGACGTTCACCGGCGACCTCCTGGGGAACCCATCACAGGAAATCCAGGAAAACTGGGACAACGTCAAAAACCACCGCAACATTGAGGACGTTACCGAATGGGCGCTTGAACGCTCTCCAATCAACTACGTGGACCAGCTCAATGAGAATGGTACCGCCGTTTATCTCGCCAACAACTGGGGCGACAACCTCTTCCAGGCCAATTCGGTGCTCGACATGTACCAGCAACTTGATGGGCCCAAGGCCATCAACCTGCAGGCCGGGATGCATGCCAGCACGGAGCTGATCGGCATGATTGGCGGCGGCGACACCCGCATCTGGAACAACACCCGGCGCTGGTTCGACCAGCACCTCAAAGGCCAGTCCACGGCCATCGAGGACCAGGAGCCGGTCCAGATGAAGGTGCGCCTGACAGACCGTTTCGAGGGCTTCAGCACCTTCCCCGTTCCCCAGGCCGAAACCCGCCACTGGTTCCTGCACCCGCGCAGCTGGTTCAGCAACGGCAAGCTGGAAAACAGCGCCTGGGAAGGCTGGGGCAGCCGCACCAACTCCTTCAGCGACTGGGGAGACACCCTGGCCTCCACCGGCATTCCGCTGGGTTCACAGATCTTCGATCAGGTGAACCTTCCGGTCACCGCACCAGTGCCTCTCCTGGGCCGAAGCCGCAGCGCCTGGTACCGGACGGAGCGCCTTCAGGAGCCCCTGCGCATCCGCGGCATTCCCGAGGTTACCCTGAACGTCACACCCCGTGACGACGCCCTGCAGCTTGTTGCCTACCTCTATGACCTGTCACCGGACGGCAAGGGCCGGCTGATCACCCATGCACCCATCACCGTGCCGGATGCCGCACCGGGCGAACCGCTTGAGCTTGACCTGGACCTGGTAGCCACGGGCTATGACGTTCCAGCCGGCCACAGAGTGGCGCTGGTGGTGGATGGCAAGGACCTGCTGTACGCGGGTCCGGACGGAGTCCAGAGCCAGTCCATCAACTTCTCCGGCTCAGCTGTGAACCGACTCAGCATTCCGGCGCTCTGACCGTGGAATGAGCGTATAGCCAGAGCCCGGGATCAGGGGGTATCCTTTCCAGCTGACGCACCGAACCCAGGAACACAGAGGACAGAGACTCCGATGACCGAAACGAATCAGCCCTGGAATACCCCCATGCCCGATGACCAGTTCGAGCTGATGCGCGACATCCTGGCCGCGCCCAGCCCGATCGGCATTGAGGCGGCCATGACCTATGGCGTGCTCAAGCCCTACCTCGAGCGCGTGTCGCCCAAGGACTGGCACATCCACCAGTTCAAGGGCCATGCGGGCATTGTGCTGGACAGTCACCCGGGGCGGGACGACATGTTCAAGGTCATGATCATCGGCCACGCGGACAAGATCCGGATGCAGGTGCGCAGCATCGGCGACGACGGCAAGATCTGGATCAACAGCGACTCTTTCCTGCCCACCACGCTGATCGGCCACGAGGTGAAACTGTTCAGCGAGGACCCGGAAAACCCCGGCAGCTACCGCGTGATCGAGGGCGGCACCGTGGAGGCCCTGGGCGCCATCCACTTCGCGGATGCGAACGTGCGCAGCGGCGACAAGGGCATCAAGAAGGAACAGCTCTACCTCGAGCTGCAGATCCACGGCGAGAACAAGAAGCAGCAGGTCGAGAACCTGGGCGTGCGCCCGGGTGATTCCATCCTGCTCAACCGCCCCATCCGCAAGGGCTTCAGCCCCAACACCTTCTACGGCGCCTACCTGGACAACGGCCTGGGCTGCTTCACTACTGCGGAAGTAGCCCGGCTTATGGCGGAAGACGGCGGCACCGAGAAGATCCGGGTGCTCTACGCCATGGCGACCTACGAGGAGATCGGGCGCTTCGGCAGCCGGGTTCTGGCCGGCGAACTCAAGCCGGACGCGCTGATCGGCGTGGACGTGAACCACGACTACAAGGCCGCGCCCGGCATCGGCGACCGCCGTATGAACCCGCAGGAAATGGGTAAGGGCTTCACCATGTCCGTGGGGGCCATCGCCAGCGAGCAGCTGAACCGGTTCTTCGAGACCACGGCACGCGAGCGGGAAATCCCCTTCCAGCGTGACGTGGTCGGCCCGGACACCGGCACCGACGGCATGGCCGGCGTGCTGGCGAGCGTGGACTGCGCGGCCACCTCGATCGGCTTCCCGATCCGGAACATGCACACCATCTCCGAATCCGGGAACACCCAGGATGTTCTGGCAGCGATCCATGCCATCAAGGGCACGCTGCAGAAGCTGGATGCTCTGAAGGACCCACACCGCGAGTTCATGGATAACCACCCGCGGCTGGATACCGCCTCACCGTTGGGTCACCAGGGCTCCGAAAAGCCCGAGGGTGACGATAAGGACGCGTAAGCATTATCGCCGGAGGGCACGGATGCCCTCTTTCCCTGCGGAACTACATTCCCTTTCCAATTCCCTCCCCTGCGAGATTGGCTTTTACGCCGTCCTCCGGCATTATTGAACCCCGATTCACAATAACAAAAGTCAAGAAGGACCGGCCCCATGCAAGCCAGCCCGCTGATTTCCATCGGACTGCCCGTTTCGCTGTTCATTATCATGATCGGCATTGGCATGACGCTGACGCCCAGGGACTTCCGTCAGGTAGCGGTGTATCCCCGGGGCATCATCGTCGGCACCATTGCCCAGATCCTGGTCATGCCCGCCCTGGCTTTCCTGATCATCGCCGTGTTCAACCTCTCGCCGATGATTGCGGTCGGCCTGGTGGTGATCGCGGCCTGCCCAGGCGGCACCACCTCCAACCTGTTCGCGCTCATGGCCCGGGGCAACGTGGCCCTGTCCATCGTGCTCACGGTGCTCGCCAACCTGATTACCATCGTCTCGCTGCCGCTGTTCACCAACCTGGCCCTGGACCTGTACATGGGCGAGAACGAAGCCATCCGGCTGCCGGTGGAACGCACCATCATGACGCTGGGGCTCATCGTGCTGCTGCCGATCACCGTCGGCATGGTCCTGCGCAACTACTTCCCGGAAAAAGCACAGAAGGCGGAAGGCATTGTCAGCATCTTTGGCGGCGTGGTGCTTGCGGCCCTGGTGGTAGCGCTGGTCTACGGCGTGCGTGACCAATTGGGTGAACTGCTCAGTCAGGCCGGCCCGGCCGCCATTGCGCTGAATCTGGCCGGCATTGCTATTGGACTGGGCATCAGCCGCATGACCGGGCTTACCCAGCGCGAATCCATGGCGGTGGCCGTGGAACTGGGCATCAAGAACGGCACCATCGGGCTGCTGGTCACCCTCAACCTGCTGCAGTCAGAGACCATGTCCGTCCCCTCGGCGGTCTACGGCGTGCTGATGTTCTTCTTCGGCTTTCTGTTAACCTTGTATGGGCGCAAGTACATCCCGCAGCCCACTGCCTGAAACAGAGAGGGCCTGTGCGTTTCTGCTGCGGGACAGCCATCCTGAGCCGCAAGGAGATCCACCATGCCCGCCATTGAATTCCAGTCCCGCAACGGCCTTACGCTCAAGGGTACTATCGAGTTGCCACCGGGCGGGATCTGGCGGGCCACGGCCATCTTCGCCCACTGCTTCACCTGCGGCAGCCAGGTCCGCGCCGCGCGCACCATCACCTCGGCCCTGGCCGGCACCGGCTTCGCCGTGCTGCGCTTTGACTTCACCGGCCTGGGCGAAAGCGAAGGCGAATTCGCGGATACCAACTTCTCCAGCAACCTGGACGACCTGGAAGACGCCGCCGCCTGGCTCACCCAGCGCTACGCCGCGCCACAACTGCTGCTCGGCCACTCCCTCGGCGGCTCCGCGGCCCTCGCCGTTGCCGAGCGCCTGGACAGCGTGCGCGCCGTCGCCACCATAGGCGCCCCGGCGAGCCCGGACCATATCCTCAAGCAGTTCGGCACGGACCTGGAGCGGATCGAGGAAAGCGGCAGCGCCGAGGTCGACCTTGCCGGCCGCCCCTTCCGCATCCGCAAGGACTTCATCGACGACGCCCGCAGCCACGACCTGACCGAGCGCCTCCACAAGCTCCGGCGCGCCCTGCTGGTGATGCACGCGCCGCACGACCGCACCGTGGGCATCGAAAACGCCGAGCAGATCTACACCGCCGCCCTGCACCCCAAGAGCTTCATCAGCCTGGACGACGCCGACCACCTGCTCTCGCGCCGCTCCGACGCCCAATACGCCGCCCAGGTCGTCTCCGCCTGGGCCGCCCGCTTCCTCGAGCCCGAAACCACCCCGGCCCCGGAAGGCGCCCGCGTAACCGGCCGCACCGAAGACGGCTTCCTCTGCCGCGTCCAGGCCGGCCCGCACGAACTCGTCGCCGACGAACCCAAATCCAGCGGCGGCACCAACCGCGGCCCCGACCCCTACGGCCTGCTCGCCTCCTCACTCGGCGCCTGCACCGTCATGACCATCAACATGTACGCCCGCCACAAGGAACTCCCGGTGGAACGCGTCACCTGCGAAGTCTCCCACCGCAAGGTCCACGCGGAAGACTGCGAGGAATGCGAAACGAAATCTGGCAAGGTGGATGAACTCGTCCGCCATATCACCATCGAAGGCGACCTCACTGAGGACCAGCGCCAGCGCATGCTCCAGATCGCCGGCCGCTGCCCGGTACACCAGACCCTCAAGAACGAGATCCGGATGCACGACGAGTTGGTTGAGTGAGAAGCAAGGAGCGAGGAGGAAAAGGCAACGCTGTGATTGCGTGTTAGCGACATCATCAGGGTTTGATGAGGGGAGGCGGGGAACGCTCGGAGGGAAGCTCGGTGGCCATGGATGGCCACCGCGCAGCCTACATGGATGTACTTGTGGCGATTCCCGGAGAGCGTTCCCCGCCTCCCCTCCTGCAGAAGCACCTCAGTCTTGGGACAACCGCTAACGCCACTCCGCCAGCCGCACAGGCACACGCCGAGCCCCCCAACGCCCGGGATCCCCATCAAACACCCCGGCACACCGAGTCCCACAGCTGGTGCAGTGCCCATCGTGGGTCAGGTTCCAGTCACTGAGCACGAACCAGTCACGCCCGATCAGCTTCTGCCCACAGTGATGGCAGTAGGTGCTACCCCCGGCCTCATCGTGCACGTTACCGGTGTAGGCGTACCGAATCCCGTTCCTCATGGCCACGTCCCGCGCATTCGTCAGCGTCTCAGCCGGCGTGCGCGGATGATCCATCATCTTGAAATCCGGATGGAAAGCGGTGAAGTGCATGGGAATGTCCGGCCCCAGGTGCTCCACCACCCACTGGCTCATCTGCTCAATCTCCTCGCTGGAATCATTCTCGCCGGGAATCAGCAGGTTGGTCAGCTCGAACCAGACATCCGTCTCATTGTGCACGTACTCGATCGTGTCCAGCACCGGCTGCAGCGCACTGCCCGTGATCTTGCGGTAGAAACGCTCCGTGAATGCCTTGAGGTCGAAGTTGACCGCATCCATGTAACGGAAGAACTCCTTGCGCGGCTCCTCGCAGATATAGCCGGCGGTCACCGCCACCGCCTTGATGCCACGCTCGTGGCAGGCCTGGGCCACATCAATGGCGTACTCGTGGAAGATCACCGGATCGTTGTAGGTGAAGGCGATGCTGTGGCAGCCCAGGTCCTCGGCCGCGCGGGCAATGGTCTCGGGCTCGGCCTGGTCCGCCAGCGTGTCCATCTCCCGGGACTTGCTCATATCCCAGTTCTGGCAGAACTTGCAGAACAGGTTACAGCCGGCGGTACCGAAAGACAGCACCGACGTTCCGGGCAGGTAATGGTTCAGGGGTTTCTTCTCGATCGGGTCCACGCAGAACCCACTGGAGCGCCCGTAGGTGGTGAGCACGATCTGGTCGTCATGCCGGGCACGCACAAAGCACAGGCCCTGCTGGCCCTCCTTCAGCTTGCAGGCACGCGGGCACAGGTCGCACTGGATGCGGCCGTCGTCCAGCTGGTGCCAGTAGGCGGTCGGGAAACGATCACTGGAGATTGTCACGCCCATGGTCTCACCTCCCGGTGCTGGCGTTATACTCCGAGTATAGGGCGTCAATCGGGCCGTTGCCCAGCCTTGTTGAAGACGCCGATCGCCCCCATACAAAAGGCACAGAAAACAGACCTCTAGGGAGGTGCGCCATGGAACACACGATTCGGCCACCGGCGGTTTCAGGGCTCTTCTATCCCGCCGAGCGCGGTGTGCTGCAACAGCAGGTCGCCGGTTTCCTGGAGAAGGCGGGTACCGATGACGTCACGCCGCCCAAGGCAGTGATCGCCCCCCATGCCGGGTACCCGTTCTCGGGAGCGGTCGCCGGGGAAGCCTACGCCCCGGTGCGCGCCATCGCGGATCGCATCGAGCGTGTTGTGCTGCTTGGGCCCAGTCACCGCATCCCGTTCCGGGGCATCGCGGCCAGCAGAGCGGACTACTTCGCCACCCCCATGGGCAATGTGCGCGTCGACCAGGCCACCCAGGCGGAACTGGTAGCCCAGCGCCAGGACGTGGTCTACCGGGAAGACGCCCATGAACGCGAACACGGCCTTGAAGTGCATCTCCCCTTCCTTCAGGCCCTTCTGGAGGACTTCGGCGTTGTGCCGCTGGTCGTGGGCGACGCCTCCCCGGAGGAAGTCGGAACACTGCTGGATCAACTCTGGAGCGGCCCCGAGACGCTGATCGCCATCAGCTCGGACCTGAGCCACTTCATGGACTACGACAGCGCGGTGCGCCGGGACAGGGCCACGTCCGAGGCCATTGAGAACCTGGAATGGGAAAAGGTCCGGGATGGCGATGCCTGCGGCCGACACCCCATCAACGGGCTGCTGTGGCTGGCACGGCAGAAGGGCCTGGAAGGCCGCATCCTGGATCTGCGCAATTCGGGGGACGCCGGAGCCCCCAGGGACAGCGTTGTGGGGTATGGCGCCTATGTCTTCCACTGACAGCGCGATGACACCCGAGTACCGCAGCATGCTGCTCACGCTGGCCCGGGACAGCATCCGGCAGGGATTCGAGACGGGTCGCCCCCTGCCGGTTAATCCGGCGCAATGGCCGGAGGGCCTTCAGCGTGAGGGCGCCAGCTTTGTCACGCTCAAGCGCCCGGATGGCAGCCTGCGCGGCTGTATCGGCACCCTTGAGGCCCGCCAGCCACTGGTGACGGATGTGGCGGAGCATGCCCATGCCGCCGCCTTCCGCGACCCGCGCTTCCAGCCATTGGCGGCCCATGAACTGGAGGAGGTGCACCTGGAACTCTCGATCCTGTCCCGGCCCGAACCGCTGCCTGTGGCCTCGGAAGCGGAACTGCTCGCGGCTCTCCAACCCGGCGAGGATGGGCTCATTCTTGAGGACGGCGTCCACCGGGGAACCTTTCTCCCCGCAGTCTGGGAGTCGCTGCCGGAGCCCGTGGACTTTGTCCGCCAGCTCAAACGCAAGGCGGGCCTGCCATCGGATTACTGGTCCCCTTCACTGACCATCAAGCGCTACCGGACGGAGTCCTTCGGCGAGGATGAGCGCTGATGCGGCGGCAGCCACCACCAGGTGGCGGCCACCAACACCGCGAAAACGGTATAACCGAACACAAAAACCCAGCCAGGCAGGTCATGGAAGATGAGGGCGCTGACCCAGTATTCGATGAAGCCCTGATCGTGCACGGACTGACCAGCGGCACGGCGCAGTTCATGCTCCCAGATGGTAAGCGGACACAGGCGCCCCAGCCAGGCCTGGAGCACCACAAAACCGATGGTCACCAGATGCAGCCAGCGTACCCAGGGATTGCGGACCCAGCGCCAGCCGCGAACCCCGCCGATGATGAACAGCACCAGACCGACCACGACAAACGCCAAGATCAGGGCATGCAGCAACAGCACCAGGTCTGCCAGGAGACCCGGCGCGGGAAGTGTTTCATAGAGGTTGCGCGATCCATTCATGGGCCTACCCCAGCAGCGCCACGCTCTTGACCTGGGCGTGAACCTCCAGACCTGGTGCCAGAGACAGTTCTCGGGCGGAGCGGCGGCTCACACGCGCCAGCAGCACCGTGTCACCCACCCGCAGCCTCAGCATAACGTGCCCTGTCCCCTGTTCCGCCAGGTCCTCAATGCGGGCCGGCATCACGTTCAGGATGCTGCTGTCCTGCGGCGCCGTCAGGGCGACGCTCACGTCCCGTGCCTGGACCTGGAGTCTCACGGGCTGCCCGGTCTCCATCTGCCCCAGTACCGCATGGAGCGGTCCTGCGTCCGAGTTCACCCGCACCACGCCGTCGCGCGGGTCGTAGTCGTCAACCACACCCTCGAGAACCGTCTCCGCCCCCGGTTGGCCCGCGATGGCCAGATCCAGGCGCGCGAACACATCGGTCAGGGCGCCTTCCGCCTGTACCCGACCCGCGTCCATAAGCACCAGGTGGTCCGCCAGGCGCGCCACTTCCTCCCGGGAGTGGCTGACATAGACCATCGGCAACACCAGCTCGCGGTGCAGGCGCTCAAGGTACGGCAGGATCTCACCGCGCCTTTCCTGGTCCAGGCCCGCAAGGGGCTCGTCCAGGAGCAACAGCGCGGGCTCCATCGCCAGGGCCCGGGCA
The DNA here is from genome assembly GCF_002286965.1 of Halovibrio salipaludis. Taxonomy (GTDB): domain Bacteria; phylum Pseudomonadota; class Gammaproteobacteria; order Pseudomonadales; family Oleiphilaceae; genus Halospina; species Halospina salipaludis. Next base: position 91,671 of record NZ_NSKD01000003.1, read on the forward strand.
ATGGCCACACGCTGCTGCTCGCCACCGGAGAGCTGGTGCGGGCGCCGTGCAAGCAGATGGCGGATCCCCAGCAGTTCAATGGACTGCTCCAGGCGGGCGCTGTCCCCGCTGCCCTGGCTTCGGCGCAGCCCGTAGCGCAGGTTGCCTTCCACGCTGCGGTGCGGGAACAGGCTGGGCTCCTGGAACACATAGCCCACGGCACGCTGGTGCGGCGGCACGAACTGGTTGACGTCCTGCCACGTCCGGCCTCCCACGCGCAGGTGACCCACAGCCAAGCGTTCCAGCCCCGCCATGATCCGCAGCAGCGTTGTCTTGCCGCAGCCGGAGGGCCCGAAAACCGCACTCACTCCTGCCCCAGGCAGCGCCAGTGACAGGTCCAGGCTGAAATCCCCCCGGTCGAGCCGGAACGCCAGCTCAATGCTCATAGCCGCACCACCAGGAAACGCCGGTTGAGCGCATAGACCGCCATCAGCATCAGCATGGACATCAGCAGCAGGCCACCGGAGAGCCAGTGCGCGCTGGTGTAATCCAGCGCCTCCACATGGTCATAGACCGCAATGGACACCACCTGGGTGCTGCCCGGAATGTTGCCGCCGATCATCAGCACCACGCCGAACTCCCCCAGGGTGTGGGCAAAGCCAAGCACGGCCGCCGTCAGGAAACCGGGCGCGGCCAGCGGTACCGCCACGGTGAAGAAGCGATCCAGGGGCGAGGCCCGCAGCGTGGCGGCCACCTCCATGGGCCTGCGGCCGACAGCGGAAAAGGCGTTCTGCAGGGGCTGGACCACAAACGGCAGCGAGTACACCACCGAACCGATCACCAGCCCGCTGAAAGTGAACGCCAGCGGCTGGCCGCCCAGGGCCTCCATCAGCCCCCCGATGGGCCCTTCCGGCCCGAGCGCGATCAGAAGATAGAACCCCAGGACCGTGGGCGGCAGGACAAGCGGCAGCGCCACCATCGCCTCCACCACGAACCGGAAGCGCCACTGGGTGCGTGCCAGCCACCAGGCCAGCGGCGTGCCCAGCACCAGCAGGATCAGGGTGCTCACGGCCGCCAGCTGAAGGGTGATCCAGAGTGCTGTAAGATCAGCAGAGCCCGGCATCAGGGCACCTCGTAGCCATGGTCACGCAGAATCACCTGCCCCTGATTCCCTGTCACGAACTCCAGGAAGGCACGGGGTGCCGGTTCATCCACCAACAGCACCGCCTGCTGCTCGATGGGCTCATGCAACGCCTCCGGAACCAGCCAGCGTGAACCACCCACGCTGCGCCCCGGCGCCTCCAGCTGGGACAGCGCCACGAACCCGAGGGGTGCATTCCCCGTACGCACGAACTGGAAGGTCTGGGCGATGTTCTCCCCCATCACACGCCTTCCCTCCAGGGCTTCCCAGAGCCCCCGGTTTTCAAGAACCTGTTTTGCCGCCTTGCCATAAGGCGCCAGACGCGGATTGGCCATCGCCAGATAGGTGAAATCCCGCGTTGCCAGTACTCGGCCTTCCGCATCCACGAGTGATTCGCTGGGGCTCCAGAGGACAAGCCGGCCACGGGCATAGCTCACCCTGCTTCCCTCAACGGCCCTGCCGGATTCATCCAGACGCCGGGGCCGGCGCTCATCCGCGGCAAGAAAGACCTGGAAAGGCGCACCATGCAGGATCTGGGCGTAGTGCTTGCCGGTTGAGCCGGAGGCGAGAACCACGCTGTGCTCAGTAGCTGCTTCGAACCGATCAGCCAGCACTCTGGCTGCTCCGACGAAATTACTGGCCACAGCAACCCGGATTTCATCCGCCCCGACAAGGGATGACCCTCCGGCAAGCAACAGAATACCCAGCCAAACCGGCACCTGAGCAGCACGACGCAACGCTAACTCTCCCAACAATGCTGATAGCAGGCCAGAGTCTACCAGACCCGACTCTTACGCAGGGTCTCAGAAATGCTACGCTGGTACACCATTTCAGAGGCCATCATTTCTCAAGGAACAAGGCTTTTTATGCGCGTCATTATCCGCTATTTCTTCCGCTCACTCCGCCTGATCCTTACCCCCATCGTCCTGATCAACGAAAAGTTGACCCGCCCCAGGGCGGTATCCCGAAGCTCTGAAGACCAGGCGCGCGTCGAACACGCCGCAGGCAAACTGGCGCTCTATCAGTTCAACGCCTGCCCTTTCTGCATCAAGGTCCGCAAGGAGATATCACGCCTGGGGCTGCCCATTGAAACCCGCGACGCCCAGAATGATCCGGATCACCGGGCCGCCCTCGAAGCCGGTGGCGGTCGGGTCAAGGTGCCCTGTCTGTTGATTGAACACGACGATGGCGAACAGCAGTGGCTGTACGAATCCGATGACATCAACGCCTGGCTGAGGAAGCAGTTCGAACCTGCATCAGACTGATGACGGATGCGCTAGTGGCGCGGGTGTCTTGCGTGTAACGGATGTACCCATCCAGCCGTTTCACTCCGCTTAACACTCTAACAGACCCGCGCCACGTATACCCTCGCGGTTTCAGCGCAACGCCACCCGCCGGGGCAAGCGCTCAAGTTCGTTGATCACCTGCCAGCGACCGCCGTCTTCCTCTACGCGCGCTTTCCAGCTAGCCAGCCGCTCGTGGTACGCGGCTGGGTCGTTGTTGTCACCGCGCTGGCGCAGCACGTTCAGGGCAACCACCCGGATACCCGCCAGGTCGAGCGCCATGTCCCGGTTCAGCTCCGGCGGCAGGTCCTCGTGCAGGTCGGATAGCACGAACAGGTGCTGTCGTTCCGCGTTCGTCCCATGCAGGTAGTCGCGCCCCAGCAGGATGCCGCCGGTTATGTCGCTGTGATAGCTCGGCGTCTCGAACCCCTCCATGAACGACTGCACCTTACCCAGTACGGCTCGCTTCTGTTGCCCGACGACACTCGGGCGCGCGTCGAAGGTGGTCTGGGCGATGATGTTGCGCTCGGTGAAGCTGGAGTTGTCGATGAAAGCCACCGCCAGCGAATCACCGGCGCCCAGCTCCGAGAGCAAGTAGGCGCTGAGCTGCTGGACCTTCTCCCGCTCCTGAGCATAGCCGTTGGAGATATCGAGCAGCACGAAGACCGCCCGGTTGTTGCTGGCCGCCTCGCTGCAGCCGATCAGGAACAGGCTCAGCAGCGCGGCGAGTGCGAGGCGCAGCCCCCGGGGGGCTGCGCGGTTACGGAATGTGGTTGCTGTACGGCTCATGGTTCAGGCCTCCTGTGTTGTGAGGGGCAGATCGTCGGCATCAGCCGGCGTTTCAGCGGCAGTTGGTTCCGCGCGCTTGCGGCTGCGCTTGCGAGGCGCCTGTTCCTGTATCTCGGGCGGCGGCTCTGAGGCTTCCGTCTGAACGGTTTCAGGCTCGCTCGGAGAGGCGGACTCCGGAGCTGCCTCCCGGTTCTCCATGCGGTAGCACACCATCCGCTCGATGCTCAGCGGCACCATGATCAGCAGGTCATACAGGTTGATGAGCATGGCGCAGAGGTGATTCGCTAGGCCGCCGGTCACCCGCAGTGTCACGCGCAGGGCCCTCAGCAGGCCGAGCGTGACCGCGCCCAGTACGGTGCGCAGTGAGTGCACGAAGGACTCCAGAGGAATACCCACGAACGCCAGAGCGAACGGCAGGATGAAGCCCAGCAGCATCTGGCCCATGGCAGGGATCCAGCCGAACTCGGTGCCACCGGTGGCCTCACCGGTCAGTTGCTGTGCCAGCGCCGCCTGGTCCGCGGCGAGCATGTCGCGCAGGTAGGCCAGCGAGGACTCGATGCCCGCGAAGATCACCAGGATCACCAGCGAGGCGATCATCAGGTACCGCCGCATGCGGTCATTCAGCCGCGAGATCACGGGGAACAGGTGCGTTACCCGCAGGGATTCCAGCAGGAACAGGCCCATGGTGATCTCAACCATGATGATGACCAGCGCCGCAACGTCGGAGGCTGCCATGGGGCCGATGGAGCTGGTGCCCCCGACCATCTCGGACATGGGCATGGCGATCAGGTGGAAGTTCACGATGGCGCCGAAGACCGCGATGGTCAGCACCAGGCTCGAGATGAAGAACTGCTTGAGCGACGAGGCCATGAGGGTATTCACCGCCTCGTCATCGCTGTTGCGCATGCGCTCGTACTCGGCCATCTGCCGGTCAATGGACTTCGAGCGCTCGTCCAGGCCCGTAATGGTCTCGTGCACCTTGCCCATGGTCTGGCCGAGGTTGCGCCAGTCCGGGCGCATGCCCTTGAGGATGCCGTGGCGTTCGTTGATGTCCGACTGGTAGGCCTCGAGGGTTTCATCGTGGGACTTCTGCACCACGTCCCGGATGTTCTCCAGGATGCTGTTCACGGCCGGGTCGCCGGAGGTGGGCAGTTTGCCGATGGTGTCCATCAGCTCCTGCCAGGCCCGCGGCATGGGCTTGTTCTCGATCGAGTTGTGGTAGTCCGTCTCGATCTTCTCCAGCGTCTCGTTCAGGCGCCGATGCAGGACCGGGTACTGACCCAGGTCGCGCTCGACGATCTCCGATACCCGCGCGAACTCGCGCTCGATGGCGTTCTCCGCCTCCTCGCGCCCGGCGGCCAGGAGTACGTCCCGGTTGCGATGGCTGACACGGTTTTCCAGCTGGCGCACCCCGGCGCCGGCCAGGCGCAGGCTGCGGTAGAAAGAGCGGCCGGTATTGCGCAGGAGCTGGTGCGCGTGCGGCCGGCCCGCGTAGAGAAGGGTAATGGCGATGACCAGCCAGATGGCCAGTGACAGCGCCGGCGAATCGGACCAGATGGTGAGTATTTCTGAGAACATGGTGTGTCTCCTCTTCCAGGTTGCTTGGTGAACCGGCGGACTGGGCCGCCGCCCCGACACCTGCAGTCTTTCCGACGCGCGTGAATAATCCGTGAGTCGCCAACCCGGAAAATGCGAACTTTGTATCAGTGTGTAGCCATCGTCTTTCCTGCGGGGCCGGCTGCTACACTCACAACAGATTTCCGTCGGAACCGCGCCCCATGGCCACGATTCTCTGGGTGGAGGACCAGTCACACTGGATTGACCGCTTCAAGCCGGTGCTTGAGGCCACGACCTTTGACAACCAGCCGACACGGGTCCAGGTCTTCCGCTTCGCCGAGGCCGCCTGCCAGCACATCAAGCTTGCCGATGCGGGCGACGCCCCGGACCTGGCCCTGCTGGACGCCAACATGAACGGCAACGAACAGGCCGGTTTCTCGGTCTCACGCACCCTGCTGCGCAAGTGGCCGGAGCTGCCCATCGTCTACCTCTCCGAGTACAGCGGCACGGGCGTGGAGCAGGAAGCCATCGAGAAGCAGAACGCCCAGGACTTCATCGCCAAGCACCAGCGCAACATCGAACAGGTGCTGTGCTGGCGCATCCGGGCCACCCTCCGCCAGCAGTCCATGACCCGGGAAAAGAACAGCAGCGGCCGGCTCCAGAGCGGCGGCCTGAGCCTGGACACCGTCACCTGGGAGGCCTACTGGCAGGGCGTAAAACTGATGAACCCGAACAACCCGAAGCGCCCCCTGCCCCCGACGCCGCGCAAGATCCTGCGCTACCTGGTGGAAGCCTCGCCGGCGCCGCTGTCCACGCTGCAGGTGGCGGAGAAGCTGGACGCGGACCCCGAGCGCTTTTCCCAGGCCAACTACCGCCAGCACATCCGCACCCTGCGCCGGGCCATCGACCAGGCCATGGGCGGCGATGAGCGCTTCTTTGAGTGGTGCCGCGAGGGCGAGGGACTGGTGGCGTTCGGGGATGACGGTGCCTACTGCTGGCGCACGCCGCGCACCACGGAGTCGAACTGACCATGGCCGATAACCGCGACGACCGCCCGAACGACCGCATCCAGCCAGTACGTTTCCCCTTCCTGGGCACCCTCGGTGGCCTGCTGGCCATCAGCTGGCTCCTGCTGCTGTTGGACCCCGCCGTGGCCTCCTTCTACAGCGTCCCATCAGTGCTGCTCCAACCCGAGTGGCGCTACGGTGCCCTGGCCCTGTTCGTGGCCCTGATCCTCGCGGACATGCGCCGCTACCACCGCGAGCGCCGCCAGCAGGACGCGGACCTGCAGGCATTGCGCGCGCAGGTCCACAGCCTCTGGCAGGACCGCAAGCAGCTCCAGCTCAAGGCCCACACCTATTCCGACCACGCGGACAAGCTCAAGCGCTTCATCAGCGACAAGCTGCTGGAATACATCGAGTACGACGAGAAGTTCCTGCACTTCAAGAGCATCGCGGCGGAGGTGCGCCACAACGGCGTAATCAGCTTCGACCGGGTGCGCACCGCGCTTGAGGGCGCGCTCACGGACGCCGAAGAAGCCGCGGACGAAGCGCGCGCACAACCGCTGCGTGCCGCCGAAGACGCCATGCGCTACCTGTGGGACCTGCTGGATCTCTCCACCGCCGACAACCTGGCCCTGCACATCGGCAACCGCCTGTGCGAGTGCGAGGAACACTACTACCAGCGCATGCTTGGCGAAGACGATGGCAATGCGGACGAGCTGCCCCCGCCCCCGGTCTACGACCCTGGCCGCGCCGCCTGGCGGGCGCTCGGACAGGTAAGCCAGAAACCGCTGGAGGAACCCGCCGAAGGAACCCCCTGGGCCCTGAACGACGGCCAGTGGTACGCGGACCTCCAGCCCACGGGCACGCTGCTGGGCACCGAGAACCACCTGGTGCTGCTGCTCGAGAACCTGCTGAAGAACGCCCAGTTCCACGCCCGCAAGCGCGGCTACAGCAGCCCCTTCGCCCCGGTCACCCTGCAGCTGAGGGAGGAACGGGGCAACGCCCTGATCCGAGTCTACAACCGGGGACCGCACATCCGTGACGAGGACCGTCCCAACCTTTTCCAGCTCGGCTTCTCCACCCGCCGCGCCAGGGAACACCAGGGTCGCGGCCTGGGCCTGTACTTCGTCAACGAGATCGTGAAGGGCTACGAGGGGCAGATCACGGTGCACAACATCGAGACACCGGCCACCCAGTACGCGGTGCGCGTAGCCCTGTCGGACGGCAACGTGGTCACGGAACTCGTGGATGTGGCGGTGGAATCCGGCAAGCCAAGCTGCCGCTCACCCGAGGGTGAATGGCAGGGGCAGATGGAATGGACATTCGAAGCGCCGGTTGAGAGCGTGGAGGTCACCACCACCGACGACCGCGAGCAGCCCACCCAGCGCCTCGCGGACTTCGAGGCCAAGGGCAAGCAGCAGCGGTTCGACCCCGGTCACCCGGAACGCCCCCGGTGGCGCCTGAGCCTCACCCCGAAACGCAACGCCCACCGGCTCAGCTTCGAGCCGCTGGCCATCGATGGCGTGGAGTTCGAGATCCGGCTGCCCACGGCCCAGCAGCGGCTGGACAATACCGAGCTCGGCCTGGACGACGACATTGACGCGGAAGTGGAACGGCTGGACGAACACTTCCAGCCCCCGGATTCTAGCGCCTCGCGATGATGTAGACCGCGTGGATGATGCCCGGCAGGTAGCCGAACAGCGTCAGCACGATGTTGATCCAGAACTGAAGCCCAATGCCCACCTGGAAGAACACTCCCAGTGGTGGCAGCAAAATGGAAAGAATAAGACGTAGCACGTCCATACCAGCTCACTCCTGTGAATGACTTCTGACTCATCTAAAGCAGTGGCGGCCCAGAATGGCCTGGCCGGCTCCCGCATGCTTCGGATTGTGCCATGTTTCCGCGTGCCCGAGCGAAAACAGCGTCGAACAGCTTTACACTTTCCAGGGTTCCCCCGCGCCACTCCCCGCGACAATCTGTCGCAAGGCTACGGATCCGAAGAGGTTTTGATGCAATGGACCCCCTTTGCTTGGATCTGCACGGTCTCACCGACGGACCGCCCCCATCCCACTACTGGCAAGGGAATCGAAGAAATGACCATCAAACAATCAGCCATCGCGTTGGGCATCCTGGCGGCAGGCGCGGCAACCGCGGCCTCGGGTGCTTCCATTTCAATTGAAGCTGCCGGGGTCTACAACACCCAGGTCAGCGGCGCTACCGAAATCGACTTTGAGAGCGGTGACTGTGGCTCCGCGACCTGCTCCGGCGACTATAACGTTGTTCAGGGAACCGTTGGCGGACAGCACGCCCAGCCCCACGATTTCCCGGAGAACAACCAGTACCTGACCGTGCCCTATGAGCAGAGCAATGGCTCGGCAGAGCTGTCACTGGGGACAACCGCCAACTACTTTGGCCTGTACTGGGGCTCCATTGACGATTACAACACCATCAGCTTCTTCCTGGATGGTTCACAGGTGGGGAGCAGTTATAGCGGTAACGACGTCCTGCCGCCATCAGGCGGTAACCAGGAATCGTTCGACGATAACCGTTATGTGAACTTCCACTTCGGCTCCGAGTTCTTCGACACGGTCAGTTTCAGCAGCACGCAGTACGCGTTCGAAAGCGACAACCACGCCTACGCTACGGTCCCCGAACCGGGCACACTGGCACTGCTCGGCGCTGGCCTGCTCGGCCTGGGCATGCGGCGCCGGCGAACCTGATGGATTCAGGCTGCCGCCACGGCCGCCCCGCAGGGGGCGGCCTTTTCTATGTTATAACCACCAGACCCCCTCTGGGTGATGGCGCTCAACCCGGATACCGGCGTTTTCCAGAAAGTCAACGAACGCCTCCAGATCCTCGGGGTTGAGAAAACGGGCAACAGGCACGCGCGTGTCGTGATAGGCCAGCATCAGCCTGGGCACCGCAAAACCATGACGGGGCATCTCCATGATCACCCGGACCCAGTGCCGCGGCAGGGTCCATTCGGAATCCTTCTGGTTGATCCCCTTTTCGAGTCTCACGGTGTCCGGCGTCAGTACCAGAACCTCCTGGCGGTAACACTGGCGCGAGGTGTAGTACAGCCCATAGGCCACCACTGCCAACTCCAGGCCGGCGAACGGAAGGATCATCCATGCCCCTGCCAGTGACCAGCCAACGGCCACCATCAGGGTGACAACGGCGATCAATCCAAAGAAGATGATGTTCCCTTTCCAGCTCAGGGAGCGGTTGGGGGTCAGGCGCAGGGCCCTGCCCTCCTCGTAATCCAGGTACTCCAGCATGATGCCACCGACTTGCCGAGGCCAGCCCGCCATTCCTCGATGCGGGGTCAGCCAATACTAGCGCCCCCGGAGGCGCCGGACATCCCCTGTTGCAATCCGGAATCGCGGGCCCGTCGTACTCAGCCAATAACTACAATGATGTCGATGCCATGATAAAGGAGTTCTGGATGCGTTTCCTTCCCGCCCTGATGCTGCCGGTTGCAGCCGCACTGCTGGCAGCCTGCGGCGACAGCCCCCACGAACCCGTTTCCATGGAATCCGTGGAGGAGGACGGTGTGCTCAGGGTGGCAACCCGTAACGGCGCCACCACCTATTACCTGAACCGCCACGAGCAGCCTGCTGGACCGGAATACGACCTGGTCAGTGAATTCGCAGAGGCACAGGGCTGGGACGTGGAGTGGACCATGCACGAATCAACCGCCGCCGTGATCGAGGCGCTGAAGGAAGGTACCGCCCACCTGGCAGCGTCCGGGCTGACCCACCGCCCCTCCCGCACGGAACGCTTTACGCAGGGTCCCGCTCACAGCGAAGTCACTGAACAGCTGGTATGCCACCGGGAGGGCCGCCCACTGCCCCGGCTGCCCGAGGACATCGCCGGCCTTGAGGTCCGCGTTACCGACAGCTCAAGCTATGTGGAGACCCTCAATGAGCTGGCGGATCAGCATGAGGGCATCACCTTCAGCACCAGCGACCAGACCACGGAGGTGTTGCTGTCACAGGTCGCCGAACAGAAGTTTGACTGCACTGTTGCGGACTCCAACATCGTCCAGCTCACCCGCAGGCACTGGCCCCACCTGGAAGTTGCCATGAACCTGACCCAGGGACAGAACCTGGGCTGGTACCTGCCTGCGGGCGCTGATGAGCTTGCCGGCACCGCGCGCGAATGGATGAACAGCCGCGCCGGCGATGAAGCCATCACCGCCATGGAAAACAAGTACTATTCCTACATCGGTGAATTCGACTTTGTGGACCTCCGGGCCCTGACCCGCCGCATCGAGGAACGGCTGCCGGAATTCAAGGACGAGTTCATCAAGGCCGAGGAGAAGACCGGCATGCCGGCGGAGCTGCTGGCTGCCCTCTCCTACCAGGAATCCCACTGGGACCCGGACGCGGTCTCGCCCACCGGAGTACGCGGTATCATGATGCTGACCCGGCGCACGGCCGGCTCGCTGGGCGTTGAAAACCGGCTGGATCCGCAGCAGGCCATCGACGGCGGTGCCCGCTACCTGGCGGACCGGCACGAGCGCCTGCCGGAGACCATCCCGGAGCCGGACCGGACCTTCCTGGCGCTGGCCAGTTACAACATCGGGCGCGGCCACCTCCTGGACGCCCGCCAGCTGGCCCGGGATCTCGACCGGAACCCGGACTCCTGGAAGGACATGAGCGAGGTACTGCCCCTGAAGGCGGACAAGCGCTATTACCCCAGCACCCGTTACGGTTATGCCCGGGGATACGAGCCCGTCCACTACGTCCAGCGGATCCGGAACTATCGGGATGTGATCAGTAAAGCATTTGAATGACCCTGATAGCCGGCGTTGTAATAGTCATGGCCGGAGCAGCCTGATAGTGTTGCCAAGGTCGCGATAACCCGGGAAACAAACGTAGGCACCCATGCCCAAACGCCTGACGGCACTGCTGCTCGCCGGCCTTGTAACCGGTTGCGCCTCCCAGCCGGAAGAGGAACCGGCTCCACCGGTGACGGTCCCCGAAACGTTCTCCGCCTCCGGTGAAGAGCCGGCGCCGGAGCGCTGGTGGCGCAGCTTTGGTGATGAACGACTGAACGAGTTGGTTCAGGATGGCCTGGATGCCAATCTGGATCTGCTCACGGCCTGGCAGCGCCTGCGTGAAGCCCGGTCCGCCGTGAACCAGCAGTCCGCCAACCTCTATCCCAACCTCGATGCCACGGCGAACGCCGAGGTCAGCAACAGCGACAGCAGTGACACCGAGGAAACCCTGACCCTGGGCCTGAGCTCCGAATACGAGGTGGACCTCTGGGGTCGTATCAATTCCCAGGTGGAAGCGGAACAGTACCGGGCCCTTGCCACCCGGGCGGACTACCGCACCACGGCCCTCACCCTGAGTGCCGAAGTAACACGGACCTGGTACCAGCTGCGGGCCCAGAGGGCACAGCTCGATCTTGCCGAATCCCAGATCGAGACCAACCGCAACGTGGTCAAGCTGCTGGAGACCCAGTTCGGCAGCGGCCAGGCCGGCAGCGCGGATGTGCTGCGCCAGCGCCAGTTGCTGGAATCCACCGAGGAACAGCGGCTGGGCACGGAATCGGAACTCCAGGTCCTCGAGAACCAGCTCGCCGTCCTGCTCGGTCGCACTCCCCGGAATACCGATCTCCCAGAAGCCCGGGGCCTGCCGGAACTGCCACCACTGCCGGAGACCGGTGTGCCGGCCGAACTGGTCCAGCGCCGCCCGGACGTGCGCCAGGCCTTCAACCAGCTCCAGGCCGCCGATGCGGACCTGGCCGCCGCCATCAGCAACCAGTTCCCACGCCTGACGCTCACGGCCTCCGCCTCAACCCAGGAGAACAGTGTTCAGGATCTCTTCGACAACTGGGCCACCGCCCTGGCCGGCAACCTGGTGGCACCACTGATCGACGCCGGCCAGCGCGATGCCCAGGTCAGCCAGGCCCGCGCGGTCCGGCGCCAGCGCCTGTACGAGTACGGCCAGACCGTGCTGACCGCCTTCCAGGAGGTGGAGGACGCGCTGGTCCAGGAGCGCAAGCAGCGCCAGGCCATTGAGCGCATCAAGCGCCAGCTGGAGCTCGCCGAGACCACCTATCAACAGCTCCGGCAACAGTATTTCAACGGGCAGGTTGGCTACATTGACGTGCTGACCGCCCTCACCGACCGCCAAGACCTGGAGCGCAGCCTGATCAGCGCCCGGCGCCAGCTGCTGGAGTTCCGGGTCGCCCTTTACCGGGCACTGGCCGGCGGTTTTGATCCCCGCAAAGACTTTGTGAGCGAAAACGGATGAACGAACCGATCGACGACAGCGCAGCACGCCCGGAGACCGGCCGCGCCGGCCGGATCAAGACCGCGTTTATCTCCCTTGCCATCCTGTTGGCGGGGGCGGTGCTGGTGTGGTTTGTCTTCCTTTCCGAACCCACAGCCACCCGTGGCCCGGATACCGCCCGGGAAACCGCCATGCTGGTGGATGTCATCACCGCCAAGAGACAGGACTACCGTCCGACCATCACCGCCATGGGGCGTGTGCGCGCCGCCCGGGAACTCACCCTCAGGCCCCGGGTGAGTGGCCAGATCATCGATCGGGCGTCCGAATTCACGCCCGGCGGGATGGTCGATGAAGGCGAGATGCTGGTAAAGATTGATCCGGCTGATTACGAAGCCACCCTACAGCAGCGCCGCAGCGAGCTGAGCCAGGCGCGCTCGGATCTGGATATTGAGCAGGGCCGCCAGAACGTGGCCGAGCAGGAATTCGAGCTGCTGGGCGAGGACCTGGAGGGCACCAACAAGGCCCTGGTTCTGCGCCAACCCCAGCTGGAACAGGCCCGCGCCTCGGTGGAATCCGCCGAAGCCGCCCTTAAACAGGCGCAACTGGACCTCGACCGCACGAGTGTCACCGCCCCCTTCAATGCCCGGGTGCTGAGCCGAGAGATCAGCGTGGGCACCCAGGTCAGCACCGGTGAAGCATTGGGACGCCTGGTGGGGGTGGAAGAATACTGGGTTGAAGCCACCATTCCCCAGAGCCACCTGCACTGGCTCCGGTTCGACGAACGCAGCGGGGAGAACGGAGCGCCGGCCACCATCCGCAACAACACCGCCTGGCCCGATGACCAGCATCGCGAAGGCCGTCTGCAACGCCTGGTAGGAGAACTGGACGAAACCTCGCGGCTCGCCCGTGTGCTGATCACGGTTGAGGACCCGCTCGCGCTCGAGTCCGAAACCAGCGACAAACCGCCGCTGCTGATCGGCTCCTTCCTGAACACGACCATCGAGGGACGGGAACTCGAGGACGTGGTTCGCCTTAACCGCAACCACATCCGCCGCGACGATACAGTCTGGGTCATGGAAGACAGCGAACTCTCCATACGGGACGTGGAGATTGCCTTCCAGGACGCTGAATACGCCTATGTGGCCAGCGGCGTTGAGGCCGGTGATTCCGTGATCACCAGCGATCTTGCCACCGTTGTGGAAGGCGCGGCCCTGCGCACCGAAGAGGACCGCGAATGAGTTCCGGCAACGAACAGGGCCCGAACAACCGCGGCTGGATGGGCCCCATCGAATGGATGGCGCGCAATTCCATCGCCGCCAACCTGCTGATGATCCTCCTTCTGGCCGGGGGTGCCTGGATGGCGTTCGAGGTCCAGAAGGAAGTCTTCCCGGAATTCGAGCCGGACATCGTCCAGGTCTCCGTCACCTACCCCGGCGCCGCCCCGGAGGAAGTGGAACAGGGCATCCTGCTGCCGGTTGAAGAGGCCGTCCAGGGGCTTGAGAACATCAAGGAGATGACCTCCACCGCCCGTGAGGGCACCGGCACCATCACTCTGGAACTGGTCAATGGCGCCAACCGGATGCAGGCGCTCCAGGACATTGAACAGGAAGTTGACCGCATCCGCACCTTCCCGGACGAGGCCGAGGAACCCCGGGTCAATCTGCAGAACCGTTCCCATGATGTACTGGAACTGGTGCTCTACGGCGACGTGGACATCTGGACCCTGCGCCAGCTGGGCGAGCAGGTCCGTGACCGGCTGCTGGCCGAGGACGACATCACCCAGGCCACGATCAGCGACGTACCGGACTACCTGACCCAGGTGGAAGTCCCCCAGGACCGGCTCCGGGAATACGACCTGACCCTGGGGGAGATCGCCCAGCGCATTGAGGCCTCCGCAAAGGACATCCCGGCAGGCTCCATCGCCACCGAGGGCGGCGATATCCTCCTGCGCATGGAGGAACGCCGCCTCTGGGCGGAGGCCTACCGGGACATCGTCATCACCAGCGATGACGCCGGCGGCACCGTCACCCTGGGCGACATTGCCTCGGTCCGGGATGGCTTCAACGAAACCGGCTTCCACTCGCGTTTCAATGGCGTGCCCTCGGTCGAGATCGAGCTGTTCCGCACCGGCACCCAGTCACCACTGACCGTTTCCGCCGCCGCCAAGGACGTCATGGCGGAGCTGGACAAGACCCTGCCGGACGGGGTCAGCCTGCGTATCGACAGCAACCGGGCCCAACACTTCGAGGACCGCATGACCATGCTCCTCGAGAACGGCATCCTGGCAATGGTGATCGTGCTGGTCATCCTCAGCCTCTTCCTCGAGTACCGCCTGGCGTTCTGGATCATGATGGGCATGACCATCTCCTTCGTCGGCGGCATGCTGTTCCTGCCCGTGATCGGCGTCAGCATCAACATGATCTCGATGTTCGGCTTCCTGGTGGTACTCGGCATCGTGGTGGACGACGCCATCGTGGTGGGCGAGAACGTCTATGAGTACCGGGAACAGGGCATGGACTTCATGACCGCCGCCATCCAGGGCGCCAAGGACATCGCCGGTCCGGTCACCTTCAGCATCCTCACCAACATCGTCGCCTTCCTGCCGTTGCTGTTCATACCCGGGGTCATGGGCAGCTTCTGGTGGCCCATGGGCGCGGTGGTGATCGTCGTCCTCGCCATCTCCCTGTTCGAGGCCCTGTTCGTGCTACCCGCCCACCTCGGGCACAGCGGCCAGGGCACGGTCACCGTCTATGGCCACTGGCTGCACGGCGTCCAGCGCGTGTTCTCCCGTGGGTTCCAGGGGGTGATCGAGCGGTTCTACCGTCCGCTTCTCGACCTCAGTCTGCGTTTCCGCTACGTCACACTCTGTATTGCCGTTGCGGTAATGTCGGTGGTGGGGGCCTACGCCATCAGCGATCACATGGGCATGATCATGATGCCCGAGGTGCCCGCCGACGAGATCGAGGCCGGGGTGGAGCTGCCCGTGGGCACGACCACGCGCCGTGCCGGCGAGATCGCCCTGCAGATCACCGAATCCACCCAGCGCCTTTTCGATGAGCATAACCTGAATGAGCACGCCGAAGGCATCAAGACCAACGTGCGCGGCGAACGCGCCATCGACGTGGAGATTGTCCTGAAACCCGAGGACGAACGCGGCATGACCGTTAAGGAGATTGTGGATCTGTGGCGCAGCGAAATCGGGGACTTCCAGGGCATCGACCAGATCACCTTCGAAGCCGAACAGGGGCCGGGCTCCTGGCGGGATGATATTGCCGTGGACCTCAGCCACTCGGACATTGATGTCCTGGCTCAGGCCAGCGAGACCTTCAAGGAACGCATGAAGGAATTCAGCGCCACTCGTGATGTCTCGGACAGCCACGCCGCCGGCAAGCCGCAACTGGATATGACGCTCAACGCCCAGGGCCGGGCACTGGGGCTCAGCCCGGCGGAGGTGGGTGACCAGGTGCGGGATGCCTTCTACGGCGCGGTGGCCCTGCGCCAGCTTCGGGGCACCAACGAGAACGAGATCCGCGTACGCCTGCCAGAGGAACAGCGCCAGGACCTGCGCTATCTACAGGAGTTCGTGATCCAGATGCCGGAAGGCGGTGAGGTGCCCCTTCTGGATGTGACGGACAGCTCCATGGGTGAGGCCTTCCGCTCCATTGACCGGCGTGACGGGCGGCGTGTCATCACCGTGGGCATGGATGTGGAACCCAAGAGTGACATTGCCCGCGTGCTGGCCTCCATTGAGTCCGAGATCCTGCCCCAGTTGCGGGCGGACTTCCCCGGCATCACCTGGAGCTTCGAGGGCAGCCAGGCGGACCTCCGTGAGTCCACCAGCACGCTCTACGGCGCCTTCATGCTCGCCATGGGCGTGATCTACGCCCTGCTGGCCGTGGCCTTCCGCAGCTACATCCAGCCCGTCATCGTGATGCTGGCCATTCCCTTTGGGGCCGTGGGCGCCATCATCGGGCACATGATTCTGGGGCTGGATATCTCGCTGGTCAGCATGATGGGCATTGTGGCCCTCTCGGGCGTGGTGGTGAACGACTCGCTGATCATGGTGGACTACGCCAACCGCCGGCGTGGCGACCATACCGCCTTCGAGGCCATCTATGAGGCCGGCGTGCGCCGCTTCCGCCCCATCATGCTGACCACCATCACCACCTTCGGCGGCCTGACGCCCATCATTCTGGAGACCTCCCTTCAGGCCACCTACCTGATCCCGATGGCGGTCTCACTGGGCTTCGGCATCATCTTCGCCACGGCCCTGATCCTCTTCCTGGTGCCCTGTTTCTACATGGTGCTGGAGGACCTGATGGGCACCATACGGCGATACACCGGAACCGCCTGAGCGCCCCGCTCAGGCCTTGAGTTCCAGGTGCAGGTTCACGGTCCTGAGCAGACGCTCCCGGTCTATCCAGCCCACAACACGATCGCCTTCCATGACCGGCAGCTGGTTCAGGTTGTGTTCGGTCATGGTGGCCAGTACCTCGGTTGCTTCCGTCTCCGGGGCAACACGCACGACTTTTTCGATGGGCGTCATGAGATCCGCGATCCGCAGTTCGGACCAGCGTTCACGGTCCGTGGCGCTGGTGTCACTGAGGCTGACCAGCCCCAGCACACGGTGCCCGTCATCCACCATGTAGGAACGCTGGCCTTCGGGCAGAACGCGGTTGTGGACCCACTCCTCAACCGTGGTTGAGGGCGCCACACGCGGCACATCCGGAGTCGCTAACGCCCCTGCCCGGATCCCGCGGAGCTGCTTCTGAAGGCTGAACTGCTGGCCATGGCCTTCCGCCATGTTGAGCAGGAACCAGGCCAGCAGCATGAGCCAGAAACCACCGAGCAGATTGCCCTCAACCAGAATGCGCCAGAGCCCCCAGGCGAACAGGCCATAGGCCACCAGTCGGCCGCCGGCCACGGCGGCACGCATGCCCTTGCCGGCATCACCTGTGAATTTCCACACCAGCGCCCGCAGGACACGGCCGCCGTCCAGCGGGAAACCGGGAACGAGGTTGAACACCGCCACCATAAAGTTGATCACGGCAAGCCAACCAAGTCCCACGGCCCAGGATTCGGACACGGCCAGCCCTGAAAGAATCCCGAACGCCAGCGCCAGCACAAAACTCACGGCCGGACCGGCGATCGCGATCCAGAACTCATCCTCGGCGTTCTCGCTGTCCTTATCCAGCTGGGCAACGCCGCCGAATATGAACAGTGTGATCGCCCTGACCGGTACCCCCCGCCGGATGGCCACCAGGCTGTGGCCCAATTCATGAGCAACGATGGAGGCAAAGAACGCAAGCGAGGTGAACAGAGCCGTGACCACGGCCTGGCTGAACGACCAGGCCGCGAACTGATCCCTCAGCCCCGTGGTCATGGTAAAGAGCAGAAGCGCGAAGATGACGAGCCAGCTCGCGTGAAGCTCAATACGGATGCCCCGGATGTGGCCCAGGGACATTACGGAGCGGAACATGCCCCGTGGCTCTGACTCCGGTCGAGTCATACAACACCTCCATTCAAAGATCAGCAACCATTATGCTGACTCAAAGGCCTTACGAATACGATCAGGTGTCAGCAGCACTGCAGGCGCCACAGTTTCCCTTCCCGCAACCGAACCGTTGCCCCTGGGGCCAAAGTCATTCCGCAGAACCTGCAGAAGCGGGGTTGAACCGTGCCGCAGCAGTTACCGTACACTGCCCTATATTTCCACTAAAGGCTGCATCATGAGCAAACGCGAACTTCACGACGGCATTGTCGGCCTGATCATCACGTTGACCGTAGGCCTTGGCCACTACGGCGACCCACTCTGGCTCATGGTCCCGGCGCTGCTGGGCCTGACACTCCTGCAGAGCGCATTCACCGGGTTCTGCCCGCTCTACTACACCCTGGACAGGGTCTTTCCCAAAGGCTGACACAACGCAGCGCTAATTCCGGTGATCAGCCACTGAACATCAATGCAACACCCAGAATATAGAGCACCATGATCGCCAGGCTTTCCGCGCCGATGCGGCCCAGCCCGTAGCGCTCCCGGCGGATCAGCCCCATGATCAGGATGGCGGCCATCAGCAGGGTCAGCGTGACCCAGCGCTCCGTGTCAGCGTCCATGGTGTGGTAGATGGAGCCATCCCGGTAGGCAATGTCCGAGGCGGCCATGAACAGCGTATCGAAGGCGTTGCCCCCGATAATGCCGCCCACAGCCAGCGTCAACGCCCCGCGCCTGACCGCGGCCACTGAGGTGACGAGTTCTGGGATGGAAGTGCTGATCGCGGTAAGCAGCACACCGACCACCGTCTGGCTCAGCCCGGCCTCGGTACTGATGGTCGTAGCCGCTGGCTCCAGTACCAGGCCAGCCGCGCCCAGTGTTGCCATCAACACCACGAACTCCGTCCAGAGGCGGGCAAGCGGTGGTATCCGGTTCAGGGCCTCGGGCTTGTCCTCACGGGTATCCCGGGTGATGGACGGCCGCCACATGGGCGACTCCCAGGCGCCCTGGATCAGCCGGGTGCCGTAGAGGTAGAAACCGATCAGGATCGGGGTCACCGGGTGGACCTGCCAGAGCGAGACATCCGGCAGGGTGGGTGCCAGCAGGATCAGGGCCAGCAGCGCGATCAGCAGCCCGTTCTGCATCATGTTCGGGGCGGAGGCGGCCGCGTGTTCCAGGTTGGCGCGGCGATAGACCATATCCGCAATGGCCAGGAAGAAGGTCTGGACCGCGATGCCACCCAGGGCGTTGCTCACCGCCAGTTCCGGGTGCCCCCGATAGGCGGCTGTCACCGAGAGTACCGAGCCGGCCAGTGAGGTGGCGGCGCCCAGCAACACCGCACCGGCGGTCGCCTCGCCCAAGCCGGTGCGGTCGGCCAGCTGGTCCACCACCCGCGTAATGCGCGTGCCCGCAATGGCAATCACCAGGGCACAGAGACTGAAGACAATAATGCTCTGAAGCAGCGTCCAGCTTTCAGGGCTGAGGATCGACACCGGCATTCTCCAGTTCCGGTAGCGCGTGCGCTTCCAGCAGGCGGTCCAGTTTCTGAGTGAACCCAGGACTTGAGGGGGGCGTCGGGTCGGCGGTTACAACGACGGTCAGATCCAGCCCGGGAACCACGTACAGCATCTGCCCACCATAGCCGCGACCGTAGTGGGCCTGAAAGCCGTTGAGGGTGGTGGTGAACCAACCGTAACCGTAGCGGTCGTCGGTATACCGTGATCGGCCCCGTTCTTTCCAGGAACGCTCGATCCAGTTGGCCGACAGCACCCGCTCGCCCTCATGCAGGCCGCCATTGCGGTAGAGCTCACCGATCTGCAGTAACGCCAACGGGGAGAGCCGCATGTCATTACCGCCGAAATGGATGCCCTGGGGGTCGGTGGGCCAATCCGGAATGCGGATGTTGAGGGGGTTGCCAAGCCAGCGGCGGGTGAGTGTCAGCAGGCTGTCCCCGGTAGCCCGAACCAGCGCTGCAGCCAGGATGTGATAGCTGCCGGTGGAATACAGCATGGGCCCACCGGGCTCCGCCACGAACTCCCGGCTGAGGGCGTAGTCCACCCAGTTGTCGCTGCTCACCCAGGCGCCGTAATACTGCCCCGAGGTCCGCTGGAGACCGGCCTGCATGGAGAGCAGATTGCCGACCGTCACCTCGCTGAGCCTGGAGCTGGCGCCTTCAGGGGCGGGCAGAAGGTCCGTGATGGGCTGATCGGTGCCCTCAAAGACGCCCCGATCAATGGCGATGCCCACCACGGCGGAGTGCACGGTCTTGCTCAGGGACTTGATGTTCACGGGCTGGTCGAGGGCCGGACCCCGGAAGGTGCGCCCGTCGACCACTTCCCCTTGCCTGGCGATCACCAGGCTGCGGATACGGTCCAGCCCGGATGCTGCCCGGGTGAGCTCCGTGAGGCCGAGTTGGTCAATCGGTGCCTGTGGCGTCTGTGCCGGCGCGATACCAACCAGCAGGAACACCAATAACCCTGTCCAGACAACCTGTTTTCGATACACCATACCGCGCCCGGGCCTACTGAACCTACTCAACCCTATCAGCATCAACAACTAGGCGGACTCACACCGGTTCCGGCCATTCTCCTTGGCGGCATACAGCGCAAGATCCGCACGTCTAGCCACCATGCTCGGCATCTCCTCGCCGTTGAATACGGCAATACCGAGGCTGGTGGTAATCGACAGTGGCCCGGCACTGGTGTGGAAAGGCGTGTCCGCCACGGCCAGTCGCAGCTTCTCCGCCACCGGCTCGGCCTCATGCTGCCCGCCGTCACGCAGAAGCACCATGAACTCCTCACCGCCCCAGCGTCCCAGTTCATCCTCGGTGCGCAGAGCGCCCTGCAGCCGCCGCGCCAGCTCGGTGAGTACCTCATCCCCAACATCATGGCCATGGGTGTCGTTAACATGCTTAAAATGATCCAGATCCGCCATGATCAGTGCGTAGGAGGCGCCCTGCCTCAGGCAGCGCGCATGCTCCGCTTCGAGCCTGGCATCAAAGGCGCGCCGGTTGGCCAGACCGGTGAGCACATCCGTACTGGCGCTCTGTTCGAGTTGCTGACGCGCCATAAAAGCCTCAAGCCGAACCCGATACAGAACCTCCGAGATCACCAGACCAATCACCATCATGATCAGTGGGTGCACAAGAAGAAGAAACACCCCGATCAGCGGCACTGATGCCTGAATCACGACGACTGACATGAGCACGAGCGGAACGCCATAGACCAGAATGAGATCCCGCGCGCCTGCTGTTGCCAGTACCGCAACCAGTGCGATAACAACGACCAAACCCTTGCTCAGGAAGTCATGGGGTCCTCCCGGTTCCGTCATATGCTCGGCGACCATGCCGCTCATCATGATCATGCCCGATAGCGCATACAGGACCAGCATGCCCCGTGGCCATACCCCATCCGGAACGCGCCAGCGCAGAATCAGGATGCCAATGGCCGTTACCACGGGCAGCATCCGCCAGCCAAGATGGCTCCACCAGTGACCCAGCAAACCCAGCTGCGGCCACAGCTCCACTACCTGAAAGAAAGGAAAGATGATCAAACCCATCAGGGCGGAAACAACCGCGAAGCGCCGCGCCAGCACCCGCTGATACTCATGGAACGCCTCCTGCCACTCGACAGGCAGCTCCCCATAGCGGTAACGCACTGTACGACCACTGATTGCCAGATAGGAAAGCATTGACCTGACTGACCTCCCGGTTTCCGATCCCTGGGGCCAGCATGCGCCGCGCCCCACTGAAGCGTCTCTCTGAATGATTACCCCGGCATCGAGACAGATTAGCCTGATTGTCCCGTTAATGCCTCTGCGCCTTATACCTGCCCCTGAACGGCGTCTCAAATCAGAACTGACAATGAGTTCGGTCACAGCGGTCTATGCAGCTGGGTCTGCGGGCGCCCGGGATTTCAAACACAACGATGGTCCGCCTGTTATAGTCTGTTCACAGACTGACAAGCCGGAGCCAGACATGTCGCAGAGTATGAATCTGAACGAGCGGGTTGAGCATATCCGTGAGCAGACCCCGCTGGACGCCGCCGAGGAACTGGTTCGGCTGCCGGCGGACGATATCCAGTTCATCCTCTCGGGTCTGCCTCCAGAACAGGCTGTAACCATAGCCTCGCATATGGGCGAAGCGGCCGCGCCGGGCGAGGCGGCCACCCGCGCCGTTCTCTCCGGCATGGAGGAGACCGTTGGAGAGCTGATGACACCGCCGACGGCAACGCTGCCGGCTGACTACACCGTCGCCGAGGCGCTGACCTTCATGGTGAAAAGCTCCGACGTCGCCGGGATCAGCTACATGTTCGTGACCGAGGCGGACCGCCTTGTGGGTGTTGTGGGCATGCGCGACCTGATCCTCTCCAAACCCTCCGAGACCCTGGCCAGCATCATGGTCGGCGACCCCTTCGCCTTCCGACAGGACACACCACTCGATGAGGCGATCGACGAAGTGCAGCAGCGCCACTACCGCATTTACCCTGTGGTGGACGAGCAGCAGCGCGTGGTGGGCGAGGTGCGTGGCTGGAAGCTGTATGAGCGCCTCGCCTCGGAACTCAGCGCCCAGGCCGGCTCTCAGTATGGTGTGGCGAAGGAAGAGCAGATCAATACACCGGTGCTCGCCGCCTTCCGCATGCGCCACCCCTGGCTGCAGGTGAACCTGATCACCGCCTTTGCCGCAGCTTTCGTGGTCGGGATGTTTGAGAGCACCATCGCACAGATCGTCGCTCTGGCCGCCTTCCTGCCCGTGCTCGCGGGCCAGAGCGGCAACACCGGCTGCCAGGCGCTGGCGATAACCCTGCGCGGCATCACCCTCGGCAAGATACAGGACTACCCCATCAGCCGATTGTTGCGTAAGGAGATCCTCCTGGGCGCGCTCAACGGTGCCGCCGTGGGCTTGATCGCCGGCGTTGCCATGTTTGCCTATGCGGTTTCCACCGATTCCGCCAACCCGGCCATGCTCGGTTTCGTCATCTTCATCGCCATGATCGGCGCCTGTATGGGCAGCGGTATCTTCGGCGTTGCCGTGCCATTGCTGCTGCAGCGCTTCGGCGCGGATCCCGCCACCGCCAGCAGCATTTTCCTGACCACCTTCACCGACATCATCGGCATGGGCCTGATGCTGTTCCTGGCTTCCACGCTGGTGCTGTAACCGGCCCAAGCACAGTCACCGCCGCTCTGGGTGGTTCACCTGAATGGTGTTACGCGCCCGGACCGGGGGCATCAATTTGGGGAGGGTGTTGCTCATTCAGGGATTCCGCAGCGATACGTTACTCGTAATGGCTCCAGAGCCTGAGAACTTTCACCACGCCCTCGTCCTCGAGCACCTGGTAGACAAGACGATGCTGAATATTGATGCGGCGCGAATAGGCCCCTGAAAGATCATCGATGAGTTTCTCAAACGGAGGGGGCTTGCGGTAGGGATCTTCCGCTATCAGCGCGAACAGTTCCTGGGCTTTTGGTTTAAGGCCGCTGGAGGCCAACTTCTTTGCGTCTTTCT
Source organism: Halovibrio salipaludis (assembly GCF_002286965.1). Taxonomy (GTDB): domain Bacteria; phylum Pseudomonadota; class Gammaproteobacteria; order Pseudomonadales; family Oleiphilaceae; genus Halospina; species Halospina salipaludis. The sequence continues at coordinate 114,661 of NZ_NSKD01000003.1, forward strand.
GGGCTTGCCTGGTGTAAACCAACTTCCATGTCACCAATCCAGCTCCTCATCGCATTCATCCACGGGGGCTTCCATCCCCTCACGAATAGACTCCCGCATACCGGGTACGGAGAGCAGATAGAGTGTTTCCTGAATGGCCGACCAGTCTTCCTCGGATACCAGAACGGCACTGTTCCGCTTACCCGTAATAATGATGGGTTGGTGGGACTCGGCTGTTTCATCAATCAACCGGTAAAGGTTGCTGCGCGCCTCAGTTGCTGTGATTCCGGTCATGACGCACCCCTTGCGCATTCATCTTTTAAACCAGTGTACGCCCAGTGGTACGTACGTCAAGACGAACGTTATGAATGGCGCGCGCTTTTGCGGCGTGCTCTCCAGCCTCACTCCCCAGGCTGTAGAGTCCCCCTACCCCGGAAACCGTTCATACTGCGGCCAGGCATCCGACAGCTCGTACCAGGAGGCTTTTTCTGAAACAAACCCCTGGTACTGGTGTGACGGCTTCAGCGCCGCATCCAGAGTGCCTACCCGCAGACGCTTGGTCTCCGGCGCATCATCGCGGGCACTGTACAGTGGCGAACCGCAGGCACTGCAGAACACCCTGACTTTCTGGGGCGTAGCCCTGAATTCCTTCAGGAACTCCTCGCCCTTCAGGATCTCGAAGTATTGACTCTCGATCGGAGCCACGGCGACGAAGGCTGAGCCCGAGGACTTCTGGCACTCCGTGCAGTGGCAACGGGACACCTCATCAATGGTCCCGGAGTACCGGTACTGAACATTGCCGCAAAGGCAGCTTCCATAATGCATAAATGCCTCCCTGGTTGGCACAAATAACACCTTCTGGGGCGTCACGGGTCACGCTGTGCTTAGAACAAAACGCGCAGCAACACGCCGGCAAAGCCGTGAACGGACCTGGACAAACTGATCACGAGGCGATGACGCTGAATACAGCACTGGCTCTCGCGATCCGCTTTGAGCCGACATGGAAATAGCAGTTCGCGAACGCCATGCTGCCGCCGACTTTCTGGACGTCCGTATGGACCTCAACCCAATCGCCCTTCTCCGCCTTACCCACATAATCCATGGTCTGGCTTGCCGTCACAATCGGCGTCGGCGGTTCCGTCGAGAATGCAGCGCTGTAGCCCATCGCAATGTCTGCCAACGTGCCCAGTACGCCCCCATGAGCGATGCCGCGGGCATTGCAGTGTTTTTCCTCAACCCTGAGGCCAATGATCAGACCGGAGGGATCCTTTTTCTGATAAATCGGGCCAAGCAGATCCGTGAACGGGCTTGTACGTGAAAGAGGCTCAAATCCCTGAGGTTCGTTACTCATGCTGGACTCCTTTCTGATCCATAACGTCCTTAAATGCCATAGGCGTCCAGGTGCCTTTAGCCCATAGACGCCATGGAGAGAACTCGCCACTGCCTAAAACTACCATCCCAGTGCGAGCAGACTCCATGCCGAGTGGTCAGTCATCCTCTGGTGCCGGCACATGGAGGCGATCGTTGCGCACCAGAAAGCGACCATTGATGGTCAGCGCCATCGGCTCGGCGGCCCGCTGGCGCTTTCTTTCCTGTTTACGAGCCAATGCTAGACTGAGAATAATCATCCCTGTAGCACTCGGGCTTTTCCGCCCATCAACGCCAAAAAGCCCGAGGGCGTGGAGAATAATCATTATGAGCAACACCTTCTCCAAACAGCAGGAATTGTTCGAAGGGCTCAAAGCCCTGTCTGACAGTTCTTTTCCAAAGGAATGCGCCACTTGCGGCCGCGTTTACCGGTCACCGCAGGATTTTGTGCAACAGTCAGATGACATTGCTGGCCGATCCGGTCTCAAGCTCGGTTACGACGATGACGAACGCCCCATGGTTGAACTGTTTCGCAACTGTGTATGTGGTTCAACCCTGATGGACTTTTTCTCAGACCGGCGAGATACATCCCGGTCGGGACTGAAACGACGCCAGGTATTCGGTAAATTGCTGGCCCACCTGGAAAGCCGTGGAATGGACAATAAAACTGCCAGGGCCCAATTGCTGAAACTCATGCAGGGAGACGCCAGCGAAAAGATCGAGAGTCTAGGCATTCAGCTCAAAGCACGCACTTATAAAGGTAGCAACAGTGACTAAAACGACCCTTTGTAACGGTGTACTCAGCAGCTTTTATGCGCTTATTGACCTGCTCCCCTCTAGCTAAACACCTCGACCGAAAAGTGCGCGAGCTGGAACATGAAGTCGTTGGTTTTTAGACTACTGGTAGGCTTTCTTGAGACCCTATACATGGTGGTTGGGGGCGTAGCGACGCTTTTCGTGTTTATGGCCCTCAACAGCGGCGCTTTGGGACTCCCTGCTTCTCCCTGGCTTGGAGGGCTGGGAGCCCTGATTACGATGGCTTTTTCCATGATGCCGGGCTATTTCATTTTACGTCGTCAGAGTTCTCCCTAACCCGGGGAACGCCCCCTGAAACGGCAAACGTTAGCGAGTCCGGTGTAGGCCACACTTCATCGCTGGAATAGATTTGAGTAGCTTGTTAACCATTTAGATTGTTGTCCACAGAATGATAGCTCCTAAAGGCAATGAAACAGCGGCTAACCGAACCGGCCACACTATAAAGCTTTTCCTATAAACTGGCGTTACATTAGGGGTAGGAACCTCTCTCCAAAGCCCACATAGATAAAAGTTGAGCGCAATCTCAAAAACAAGAAATACAGACGCCACCCAAACTCCAATAAGATTAAAAATATGCACGTTTCCAATTAACCACAAGCATACCTCAACATCATGCCCGCTAAAATCCGTACTGTATTTTGCGTTTAAGAGACCGCCAGTTATGAAGGCGAATACCGATAGCATTGCAAATCGCAGTGCACTATAGTGGCGAATTGCAGCATAAGTATTTGTAAAGTCTCTCACTATTTCCCTCCGGACGGTTAACGATTAGCGTAACCGGGCGGCTTTGGAGCGCCGGCGAACAAGTCGTCCGCGTTGACGCTTTTGTTAGCCGTCATACGCTGGTTTGGCCACTAAGGTAAGAACAGCAAATTCATCGGTCTCAGAAACTGCAATAGGAAACGACTTGATAACTTCCGAGAGCCTCGATTTTGAGGCGAAGGCTTCCTGCCAAAGTTCTTGTATTCTCTCCAATGGTAGAGCAGCGCAAAGGGACTTATGACACAGCACAATCTGCGAAATCATCTGAGTGGCACCATCAATGCCATTCCCAAAGCGATTCCATTCGTCTAATCGCCCACGATCCATGGAGTGTGGCATAGGATTTAACCAGAGTTCCTTTGTTTTTTTGGGATCAATAGCCCAGAGCGCAGCTAGGTCATGCCCGAGACCCTTCGCGTTGTTTTCTGCTGTACCTTGACTACGGCCGATATCTTTAAGCTCGCACCAAACCACTCTCCTTGGGGATTCAGGATTGGGCTCCGCAAACAATAAATCAATCCATTTGGTGTTAGTTTTAGACCCGGAACGGGGCAAATTGGTATGATACGGATGCTCAAAATCACCTATATGTTGCCAGGCTCCCGCTTTTCCAGATTGCGCAGCGCGAAAGAGTTCAACTTGGAACCAATACTCCACCATGCGCCACCTAGCAATTTCATCAATCCTACCGGCTCGCAAAATAGTGGCTGTCCAATCGGCAAGTGCTTGTGAATCAGCGAACGGGTCCATGGTTTCCCTTTGACGGCTAACGCTAAGCTGAGGTGCGCGAGCTTTGCGAGCGTCGCTTCGAGCGCCAGGTTATGCAATTACTGGGAGGCTACTGGCCGCATCTCGTAAATTCGCCCATACCGCGCGGCTGCATCGAGATCGCCTTCGCGAAGGGCATCACGCACATCATCCAGCTTGTATGCGTCATCGACGCTGAGGTAGGGAGACCACTGGGTATTGTCCTCAATCAGCGCTACTTCTACCTCAGCAACATACTTGCCCTCGTGCACATACTTTGTCTTAACGCGCTGTGCCATGGCTACTTCCTCCTCATGAACTCTTCATCCCACCGAGCCGGATCCGGCCTATATGCGGTAACCAAAACGGCAGGTTTATCATATCCTTTGGGGATTCCCCATACGACATGGATCGGAGCACCGCCTCTATCCTTCTGTAACAGTAGCACGCTTGGCCCCTTCGGATAGTTCGGATAATCCTCTACTACTATTGCCTCGAATACCCCAGTGACCGCCTCACGAGCCGTGACCCCATCATCTGCCAGCTCATCGTATCCGTGCTCCGATACCCGAACCTCCCCCCCTTCAACCAGTACCTGCAACCGCTCCAGCAAATCACTCACGCTGAATTCTCCGAACCACTCTCAGTTTCATTTCTGCATAACGCCGCGCACACCAGTGCGAGCTTGCGAGCGTCCGACAGGCGAGGGCTGTGTAATGCTTCGCTTGGTTATGAGTCTTTGGTAGATTCATGCTGCCTCCTTTCAATCACGCTCCAGCCGTAATACCTGTGGGCTGTGATCAAGAACATTATGGTCGTGAAGCCGATAAAACGAGGCCAAAGCATCTTTATCAATAGTGACCGGCAAATCATCGTGGCGCAGCTCATAGTCTGTGAAGGAATCACCAGAGTGATACACCCTGAAGAAATAATTCCCTTCCGAGTCCTTGCACAGAACCCCTGATACTCCTGAGGCGGACTCTTCCTCGGCTCGATCTTTTGCGTACCTATAAGTACCTGTCATCCTTCTAAACCTTTGTACTCATAACGCTGAAATAAGCGGCGGCCCGACAGGGGCGTCCGGTGGAGGCCGCAGGCCGGAACGTACTTAATTGACTGGTTATGTGGTTTGCCCCCGTTTGACCTGATCTCAGGCCAACCGCAACGGAAGCAAACCATGTAAGAATCAGTTTTTGCAGCCGTTTTTGCCGCACGTGATTCTTTCATGCGATGAAACCCAGTGGCTGGGGTTGTCACGGGTATCGAAACCGCAACCAGTTTTACCGCCTTTGTTACCGCTGTGAACCTCACCTGTTGGTGTGTGCTTGACAGCCATCTTGAACCCTCCTCAAGGGTGCGAGTATTCCAGGATTACCCTGACCGATTGGTGTACGATTTCTGTACACTAAGTCAGCGTACACTCTGGCTGAAAACTGTTCAAGCATACAGCCTGTATAAATACACATAACGCCAGCAGCAGGGGCGCGACGACAGGGGCGTCCCTTGCCTGCATTTGTTAAAAGTTTGCTCGGGCGTAAACCTATTCCTCACTGCGGCCACCCACACATCTGTTGGCTTCATAGTTAAACCTTCCGCCCTGGTCTAGGCACCGGTCAATTTCTACCTGACGGGCCACCCAAGGTCCGGATACTAAGGCCAGAGCACCGGCCGCGACCAACATCACCAAAAGTAGCCAAAGCTTGGCTTTCCGATTTTGGTGATTGGGCTGCTCAGGCATATCTTCCATACCTTCTGGATACTTTTAACGACTTGCTCAGCGGCGCGCTTTAGCGCGTCCGGTGGAGGCCCGCCAGGGCCGGAACGTACTGGAGCTACTTGTTAACTGGCACAGGAAAGCGCTGGAGTATTACTCCAAGGAAGAGACCTATAACCAAGCCCACCACATTCCACGGATAAACATCCGAAAAGAAGTAATCGCCAAGCACACTACCAACGATGAAACCTATAAGAGCTACTTGGAATTTTTGAAAACAAGCCCACCATCTACGCTTTCTTCGTTGCTTCTTGGCAAGCCGCTCACGCTCAGGCTCCAGAATAACTTCCGAGGCTTCGTCTGCTTCGTCCCGAGTAAGCAACTACCCCTCCATGTCCTTATCTTGCCTGTTAACAGATAATATCTAGAACGCAGCGATATCAATATCCCTGAATTCGGTATAGCGCCAATAATGCAGAACGCAAAATCCCATCATTTTCAAATTGTTGCGAAAGCACACCCGCTTCGTGCCGCAATATCCTGAATTCTCAATATCACTCACCACCCTATCAGGGTCTGCTCCGGCATGCTCTGCAGATTACCGCTTATCAACCTCATTCTGCGACCCCGCTCACGGTCTTTCCATCACCCGCACCACCTTCCCCCACACCCCCGAACCAAGTACCCTTTCCCCGTCCAATCCCACTGAATGGAGTCGCCTCTTCATGCCCGATCACAGCGCCGCCCCGGAAACGGATTTCGAGCAGGCCGCGCACCGTACCCTGCGGGATGTCTTTGGTTACGAGCAATTCCGGGGTCGCCAGCTGGAGATCATCCAGTCGCTGGTTGAGGGGCGTAATGCGCTGGTGCTGATGCCCACCGGCGGCGGCAAGTCGCTGTGTTACCAGATTCCGGCGCTGCTGCGGCCGGGGCTGGCGGTGGTGGTGTCGCCGTTGATTGCGCTGATGCGGGACCAGGTGGAGGCGTTGCAGCACAACGGGGTGCGGGCGGCCTGCCTGAATTCCAGCCTGGACCCGGTCATGCAGCGGGATATTGAGCAGTCCGCGCTGGAAGGCGAGCTGGATCTGCTGTACGTGGCACCGGAGCGGCTGCTCACCGAGAGCATGCTGGGGCTGCTGGAACGGGCGCAGATCGGCCTTTTCGCCATCGACGAGGCGCACTGCGTCTCCCAGTGGGGGCATGACTTCCGGCCGGAGTACATGAAGCTGGATGTTCTGCGCCAGCGTTTCCCGCAGGTGCCGCGCATCGCCCTCACCGCCACGGCGGACCAGCGCACGCGCGAGGAGATCGGACGTCAGTTGCTGCCGGATGGCGGCGAGACTTACATCGCCAGCTTCGACCGGCCCAACATCCATTACCGGGTCGGCCTCAAGGGCAACGCCCGCCAGCAGCTTCTGGCCTTCATCCAGGAGCGCCATGCGGGGCATTCCGGCATTGTCTACTGCATGAGCCGCAAGCGCACCGAGTCCACCGCCGAGTACCTGAGCAGCCAGGGGGTGCCGGCGGTGGCCTATCACGCGGGGCTGGACAATGAGACCCGCCAGCACCACCAGGAGCGCTTCCTGCACGAGGATGGGCTCGTGGTGGTGGCAACCGTGGCTTTCGGCATGGGCATCGACAAGCCGGACGTACGCTTTGTGGCGCACCTGGACCTGCCCAAGAGCATCGAGGCGTACTATCAGGAGACGGGCCGCGCCGGGCGTGACGGGGAGCCCGCCGAGGCCTGGATGGTCTACGGCCTGCAGGACGTCTACCAGGTGCGCCAGATGCTGGCGGAGTCCAGCGCCGGTGAGCTCCAGCAGAAGGCGGAGCGCGAACGGCTGGAGGCCCTGCTCTCCTTCTGCGAGGCCACGGGCTGCCGCCGGCAGGTGCTGCTGCAATACTTTGGCGAGCCCCACGAGGGCCACTGCGGGAACTGCGACAACTGCCTGCAGCCCCCGAAGACCTGGGACGCCACCGACCCGGCCCGTAAGGCGCTTTCCTGCGTCTACCGCACCGGCCAGCGCTTCGGGGCGGCCCATGTCACGTACGTGCTCATGGGCAAGACCAACGACCGCCTCAGCCGTCTGGGCCACGACCAGCTCAGCACCTTCGGCATCGGCACGGATCTCTCCAAGCAGGCCTGGCACTCGATCCTCCGCCAGCTCCTGGCCCACGGCCACCTGCAGAGCGACCCCGAGGGCCACGGCGGCCTCCAGCTCGCCCCACGCTGCCGGGAACTACTGCGCGGCGAGGCGTCACTGGAACTGCGCGAAGACATCCTGCCCTCATCCAGCAAACGCAAAGCCGCCGGCTCGGGCCGCAAGGCGCCGCCGGATGTACCGGACGGCCCGCAGTGGGAACGCCTGCGCCAGTTCCGCAAGGAGCTTGCGGACGCAGAGGGCGTGCCGCCCTACATCATCTTCCACGACGCCACCCTCAAGGAGATGCTCCACGCCAAACCGAAGACGCTGGATGACATGGCCACGGTGCCGGGCATCGGGCAGGCGAAGCTGGAGCGTTACGGGGAGCAGTTCCTGATGTTGCTGAGCGAACTGGAAAACGGCTCCTAAGAAGGAGCCTTAATCCTTATTGATGATCCGGGCCAGACTTAGCAGATCGGAACTGATTAACAGGCCGTTTTCAATCGCCTGAGACAGGTTGATCTCGAATTTGCGCTCATCACGGGTACGGTAAATGTTGATAACACCGCCCCGTCGCGCGAACCCTTCGGTATTGCCCACACTCAGAACATACATATGGTTGATATCAGAGAAAAATTCTTCGAGTTTATCGAGCTGGTCGATGCCCACAAACAGAATGTGGCAACCCTGCTCGATGTCGCTCCTATCGGTAGTGCGGATAACATCCAGGGTCCTGTCGCGGACACGGACGCCATTGACTGAGTCCAGGAAACTGCCGAAAGGCACGGCTCCATAAAGACACATGCGCAGTGACGCCTCGGGTCCGTCAAAGGCTCTTTCCGGCCATTCCACGAAGTTGGCGAAGTTATAAAGGAACAGAGCCTTGACCTGGAACTCCTTGACGCCATCCGGATCCTCGATCCGCGCCTGAGCCGGCACGCTGACCAACACCATGATCAGGGCGCCAATAACCAACAGGCGGCCTGCTGCAGCTCTCATGTTCATTGGTGCTCCTCCCCTATCAGAATGAGAAGCTCAGTGATCCATGAATCAGGCTATTGTTTTCCGGCCTGTTCATTGTCGGACTCTTCTGATCGATCGGTATAGCCCAGTTGATATCCGCCTGAAGGCTCTCCCCGTAACTCAGATCCAATCCAGCACCACCACCCCAGAAGCGAGCCTGGCTGTTTCCCGCATTCTCCTGCCAGCCACGCGCAACATCCGTGAAGATCATGGGGCGCACTTGCCAGCCACCGCCCCACCTGAATTCATACAGCTGCTGTTCAAAAGTAGCCCGGAGCGCAGTCTCCGCGTTGAACCGGCCCGGTTCATACCCACGTACCGCGCCTGCGCCGGTGAGGTTGATGCGCTCGGAGGATGGCAGCGGATCGGGGCTGTATTGCCCTTTAAGGATGAACCTGCTGGGATAGAGTGATGCACCCTGCCAGTCGTAACGCAGGGAATAGCCGGTTTTCAGGGTGAAGAAAGCACCATCCAGGTTGGTGTTCTCCGTCTCAACGGTCTGGCCCACGAGCGGAGTCACATCGAAATACTGAACCAGGTGCGGGAGCTGTGTCTGAAAACCCTTGTCAAAACGCAGGAGGGCGGTCACATAGTCCGAGGTCTGTCCCAGCAGGCCAGGGAAACTGTCGCTGTCGACGCGGGCCCGCTTGTAGGCCAATGCAGTGTACCATCGGGTTGGCGCGTCCGTTTCAGGCTCCATGGACCAGTGCCCGGAAACCGTATCCAGCTCACCACTGAGCCCAAGTGCGGCAAACTGTCCATCCACCTCGAACTGACTGCGACTGACACCAAGACCCCACCGCTGGGAGTAAGCCAGGGGCCGTGAATAATCGAAGCTGCCCATCAGGGTCCCTGATTGCTCCGTCGCGGTGGCTGTAACCCGCAGCGTCTCGCCCATGCCCCAGAGGTTGTTTTCCTGATGCTGAACCTGAAGCCGGTGCCGCCCGGTCTCCTCCAGGCCATGGTTGTCCAATACCACGCGGGTCTGACGGGCTTTCTCCTCGGTCACCCGGAGATTGAGGCGGGTTTCCCCCCTTTCACGCCCGGCGGAAAAGACACCGTAAACTTCCAGTCCGGGCAACCGATTGATGCGGTCAATGCCTCTTTCGACCTCCGGAACATAGACCGGAACACTGAACTGGGATTCAAAAGGTTCGATGAGCTGCTCGGCGGTATAGTGGGATGCCCCCAGAACCCGAACCTCCGACAGGTTGCCCACCAGCACCCGCAGTACCACCTCGCCTGCCACTACCTCCTGGGGTGTGACATAGACTTCGACAAATGCCAGTCCCTTATCCCGGTAAGCCCGGGTCAGCGCGTAGGCCAGGTTATGGATCTCGCTGACAGAGAGCAGGGGACCGCGCTGGATGTATTCGTTGACAACCACTTCCTGCAGATAAGGGCGTGTGATGTCCCGTTCCGGAAACAGTAACCGCTTTCCCTTTAAATGAACCCGCCTGACAACGAGCTTACCATCTTCGATAACCCCACGTTCCTCCTCCAGCTCCTCGATCTGCTCTGGCGGAATCAGCTCAAACGTCAGCCCATTCCCTGCTACCGCATCAGTAGCCACCGTACAGACGGTAACCACCAGCAGCAGGAAGAGACCCCGAAAGCAGCATGTAATGGAATCAGACAACAACAATCGCCCGGGCAGTCTTCAAATGGATTCAGGGCAAATCCCACGTAACAACCAAGGAGTATAGACGGTCTCCTACAAACCGATAGCCGAACAGACAACTCATGACTCGATAAACCGGCCATACTGTTTCCATTTAAGGCCACCAGGGCCGCGACTGGCTGATTGCGTTTCTATAACATAGGCTTATTCGGCACGATCTGGCAGCCTTCAGGCCTAGCGGCGTGGTAATCCGGTCGACATTTGGGGAAGCGATGGTCCGTTTTCAGAAGCTGAGTATCAAACACAAGTTGATGTTGGCGGTCATCCTGACTACCAGCCTGGGCCTTCTGGTCTCTGTAGTCGGCATGATCACCTACGATTATTTCAAGCAGCGTGAGATCCTCGCCCAGGAGATGAGCATCCTGACGCGCGTTATCGCTTCACGCAGTGCGGCTGCCCTCAGCTTCAACGACGAACCCCGGGCAAAGGAAAACGTTTCATCCCTGATGCTTCGCCGCTCGGTGACCGCGGGCTGCATATATGATGGTTCTGGCAATGTGTTCGTGAAGGCCAGTGGTGGTTCAGGCGCATCGGATCCATGCCCTGAATCACCTCGCCCATTGGGAGAGCACTTCAACGACGGGTACCTGGATGTGGCGAAGCCTGTTGAACTCAATGACCAACAGATCGGCACGGTACTGGTGCGCACCGATCTTTCGGATCTCAACACCCGGCTGGGCGGGCAGTTGCTGGCGAACATCACAATCATGGTCGTTTCCCTGCTGACCGCCCTGCTGCTGACCCTGCGGCTCCAGCGGGCGATCTACCAGCCCATCGTACAGCTGGGAGAGGTTGCCCACCACATAACCCATGAAGGCAACTACTCCTTCCGCGCGTCCACAAGCAACGAGGATGAGCTGGGCGAAACCGTCACGGCCTTCAATACCATGCTGAACCGCATTGAACAGGACAAGAAAACGCTGACCAACCTGGCTTACTTCGATCCCCTGACCGAGCTTCCCAACCGGAGGCTGTTCAGTGAACACCTGGACAGTGCCCTGAAACAGGCGCAACGGGGCAACCATCGTGTCGGGGTCATGCTGATCGACCTGGATCGCTTCAAGGAAGTCAATGACACCCTCGGCCACGATATCGGCGACCAGTATCTGCAGGACTGTGCCCAGCGTCTTACGGCCGCCATGCCAAGGTCCGGCAAGGCTTACAGGCTCGCCGGTGATGAATTTACCGTGATTATCCGCGAACTCAGGGACCGGGAAGAGGCCGAGGAGGTGGCTGAACGGATCTTTGAAGCGTTCCAGCCCTCCTTCAGCTGGTCCGGGGGCCAGCGGCCTATACTGGCCAGTATCGGCGTTGCACTGTCACAGCCGGGCGACGACAGCAGCAACCTGCTGAAAAAGGCGGACCTGGCGGTATACAGGGCCAAGGGGGCAGGCCGCAATAATTACCAGATTACTGCGGGGGGAGACGCCCATTGATGAGAAGACGCCCGAGATAATGCTTGATGGCGTCTTCCCGCCGACAGTCCTGAACACTCTGATCTTCCGGATTACAGTCCGCCACCAGATCATCGAGACGTGGTACCCGGCCCATGGCCGAGGCTTCCCCGGCCTGGGTTCCGTCCACTTCCTCATCCAGGTCCGCTAGCACATTCTCACCGAGCTGTTCGCGCTCTCTCGGGATATTCACGGGGCGATCCGTGAGAAAAATGCGGCCGCCATTACCGTTAACAGCAATCGCGTTGACCAACCCGTCGTTATTGATCGCCGAGACGTCCAGATTGGCGAGATAGGACGCCGTCAGGTGGACATCACTCCCACTCGCCACGATGTCCCCTGTGTTATTGATCAGTGCGGAAAGCGTTTCCGGTTCCCGGCTCAGGGGGGCCCTTACCTTCACCCCAAGACGCCCTGAACTGCCCAGGGAAACCACCGCTTCGTCACCAACGGTCAGGCCGATATCGCCCCCGGAGCTGCGTATGCCGCCCTGATTGTCCACGGAAGCGGCAATCACTTGGAGACCGCCCTGACCGGTCCGGATATCGCCCCGGTTAACCACACCACCACGCCTACTCGCCGACAGCGTGAAAGCGTCATCCCTGAAATCCTCCAGCGACACGGTCATGTCCGACAGCAACAGCCCCCCGGTATCAACCATTCCGGTATTGCCGACAACCACTCCGGCCGGGTTGAGAAGGAAAACCTGCCCATTCGCAACCAGATCACCCATAATCTGACTGACACTGCCGGAAAAGTCGCGATTCATGACCACGGACATGGCCTCCGGCTGGGAGAACTCAACGCGCTCCCCATCGGCGATACTGAAGCTGTCCCAGTCCACGGCCAGTTTGTCCGAAGACTGGGTAATCTGCGTATTGCCACCCTGGGAGTCGATGGATCCCCTACCCAGGACCACGTCACCGCCCTCAGGCGCTGCTACTGCCCCGCCCCCTGCCATCAATAGAGCGAAAGCGTAAGAGATGTGGCGCAAAAATGTGAAACGCATCACGCAAATTCCCTGATTATACAATCTTTACAATTCACAGGCGGTGTTGAATACCAAGATAGCCTACATTCCATGACAGTGTGTTAATTCACGACTACATGGCTGTGCCCTGCCGCTAGATAAGGAAGTTCATGACTCTCAGCCCCCGCGATAAGCTCCTCAGCATCTCGTCCACACGCAAAGCATCCCGAACCATCGCGGCCCTGGTCGTATTCCTGCTGATGAGTGCCTGTGGTGGGGGCGACGATTCAGGAACCACACAGACCGCCTCCGAGCATCAGAGCCAATCCTCGGAAACGGACGGCGAATCCGCCACGGAAACGGATACCCAGGATGAAGTCTCGGCCCGTAAACAGCAAGACCCGGAAACGCCCCACCCTCCAGCAGTTCAGGGTGTTATGACGGACAGCGGCATGGTGCCATCGGGCGTTATCAAGGACGGCACCATCGGGTTCACGGGCCAGGCTACGGCAGGGCATTCCGTGGAACTGTATATGAATGACCTGTTTATCGGCTCCGCCCTTACCAGTGGCGATGGCGAATGGACCTTTGATTACCAGAGCGTCCCTATTGAAACCGGACAGCATCAGGTAACGCTCGCTTCCGTGGGATCGGATGGGCTACGCATGGAATCCGAATCCGAGTTTGAATTCACTTACCTCCCCGCCGCCGTCGAGGCGCCGGAAATCCTGGCCATCTCTCCGGATACCGGGGCAAGCGCAGATGACGGCATTACCCGTTCCGGCGAACTCACGGTGAGCGGTACAGCCACGCCTACGGTGCCCGTGGAGGTCTTCATCAACGACAGCCGCATCGGGACGGTCGAGGCCGATGACAACGGTAACTGGGCGTTGGACTATTCCGACAATGCGCTGGGGGATGGCATCTATGATTTCCATGCCAAGACCCTCCTGGAGGACGATAGCAGTGCCACCTCCGTGATCTACCCGGTCATCGTGGATTCGAGCATCGCATCACCCACCATGCAGTTGGTGAACGACACGGGCACCCAACCGGATGACGGTACCACCAATGACCCCAGCGTTACCCTGAGCGGTAACACAGAGCCCGACACGACGATCGACATCTACCGCGACGGAACCCTTGAAGGAACAGTCACTGCTGATGCGAACGGGGACTGGGTCTTCGATGGCGGCGGGCGCACCCTGCCCGAAGGCAACTACAGCTATACCGCCGGGGTAACGGATCTGGCCGGTAACACAGCCGAGTCGGACGCCCCCCTCAACGTGACCGTGGACACGACGCCACCTTCTGTTTCAACCAACCTTGAGCTTTCGCCGGATACAGGCACCGACGGCGACTGGCTCACTAATTCAGGCGAACTGACGTTCTCTGGCGAAACGGAAGCCAACGCCCAGGTGGAACTTTTCATTGACGGAAACTCCATCGGAACCACGCTGGCCGACGGTTCCGGCCAGTGGCAGCAGGACCATAGCAACACCCCGTTGGGCGAGGGCACCTATCAACTGACTCACGAGGTCATGGATCCAGCGGGCAACCCGTCCGGCCTGTCCGGTGGGCAGAGCTTTACGATTGATCAACAGGCTCCAGCGGAACCGGTGGTTTCCGGTATCGAGATGGATACCGGCCTCAGCGCCAGTGACCGGATTACCGCCGACAACACCCTCGAATTTACCGGCACCAGTGACGCCAACGTCGCCATAGAGGTTTTCATGGACGGCAGCTCCATTGGCACCACCACTGCCGATGGCAGCGGTATCTGGCGTTTCGATTACACCGGCACCGACCTGAGGGACGGCGACTACAATATTACAGCCCAGGCCGAGGATGACGCCGGCAACACGTCCAGCGTCTCCCCCGGGTTGACGATCATCGTCGACACCACCACTCCGGAGCCCACCGTCACCGGCATCACCGATGACACCGGCACTGTCGGCAACGACGGCATCACCAACGACACAACCCTGATATTCGACGGCACCAGTGAGGCCAATGCCAGCGTCGAGGTCTTCATCGATGGCACCTCCATCGGCACCACCACCGCCAATGGCAGCGGCAACTGGAGCTTCGATCACACCGGCACCCCCCTGGCTGACGGCGACTACACCGTCACGGCACAAGCCACCGACACCGCTGGCAACACCTCCAGCGTTTCCGCCGCTCAGACGGTCACCATCGACACCACCATCGCTGATCCAACCGTCGACAGCATCACCGAAGACACCGCCACGGACGGGGACCAGATCACCAGCGACGACACTCTGATCTTCAACGGCACCAGTGAAGCGAACGCCAGCGTCGAGCTCTTCATCGATGGCACTTCCATCGGCACCACCACCGCCGATGGCAGCGGCAACTGGAGCTTCGATCACACCGGCACCGCCCTGCCGGACGGCGACCACACCGTCACAGCTCAGGCAACAGATAACGCCGGCAACACCTCCAGCGTCTCCGCCGGCCTTGTGATCACCGTCGACACTGCCATCGCCGCCCCCACTGTCACCGGCATCACCGATGACACCGGCTCCGATGGCAACGACGGCATCACCAGCGACAACACCCTGACCTTCAACGGCACCAGCAAAGCCGATGCCAGCGTCGAGGTCTTCATCGATGGCACCTCCATCGGCACCACCACCGCCGATGGCAGCGGCAACTGGTCCTTCAGCCACACCAGCCTGAGTGACGGCGACTACACCGTTACGGCAGAAGCCACCGACACCGCCGGCAACACATCCGATCCCTCCGGGGATTTCAACCTGACCGTGGACACCTCGACTCCGGCAGCGCCGGCCGTGACCGGCATCACCGACGATACCGGCTCCGACGGCAACGACGGCATCACCAGCGATGACACCCTGACCTTCAATGGCACCAGCGAGGCCAACATCAGCATCGAGGTCTTCATCGATGGCACCCCCATCGGCACGACCACTGCCGACGGCAGCGGCAACTGGTCCCTGGACCACACCAGCACCACCCTGGCTGACGCAAACTACACCGTCACGGCACAGGCCATTGACACGGCAGGCAATACCTCTGCCCTTTCCGGTGATTTCAACCTGACCGTGGACACGTCGACACCGGTAACCCCGGCTGTCACCGGCATCACCGAGGACAGGGGCCCCGACGGCAGCGATGGCATCACCAGTGACAACACCCTGGTCTTCACGGGGACCAGCGAGGCCGATACCAGCATCGAGGTCTTCCTCGGTGGCAGTACCATCGGCACAACTACCGCTGACAGCAGTGGTAACTGGAGCCTCGACCATACAGGCACCAACCTGGCCGAAGGGGATCACACCGTTACCGCGGAAGCCACCAACACCGCCGGCAACAGCTCGGGGGTATCGGGCGGTTTCACGATAACCGTGGATACCACCGCCCCGTCCGCGGACAGCCTGGTGCCCGCCAACGGGGCAACCGGCGTCACCCTGGGCCAGAACCTGGTGTTCAATGCCAGTGAAACGGTCCATGTGGAATCGGGCGACGTGATCATCCGGGAGCTCGCCGATGACTCGGTGTTTGAAAGCATTCCTGTCGGCGATGCCCGGGTTACCGGCGATGGGACAACCACACTGACGGTTGACCCGGCTTCCGACCTGGTCGGCGGCACCCAGTATTATGTCGAGATCAGCACAAATGCATTCCAGGACCTGGCAGGTAACGGATTTGCCGGCTACCCCGACAACAGCCACTGGTCGTTCACCACCGAGGATTTTGTGTTGACCGGCACCACACCGGCGGATGAAGACACTGGTGTGGCGCTGGATACCCCCCTGACCTTTGTTTTCAATGAGCCGGGTTTCACGGATGCCGGGAACATTGAGGTTCGCAGGGGCAGCGATGACAGCCTGTTTGAGACCATCGATGTGGCGACGGCGAGTCTTACCGGGGACGGAACCAACACCCTTGAAGCCTCCCTGGCCGATACACTGGAGCCCAACACCTCCTATTACATCGAAACGGACGCCGGTGCCTTTGTAAATGCCAATGGCGCGGCTTTCGGGGGCATCACAGGTTCAACCGAACTCAACTTCTCGACCGCGGACGTGCCAACACCAACGGTCACCAATGTAACCTCCTCTGCCACCGATGGCACATACCGGGGCGGAGACACCATACCGCTCCAGGTTACTTTCAGCGAGACAGTCAATGTGACCGGGACACCGCGCCTGCAGGTCGATCTCGATGGAACGGACAAGAACGTCTCCTACACCAGTGGCTCCGGCACTGACACCCTTCAGTTTGACTACGACGTGAGAACCGGCGACAGCACTCCAGAGCTCGCCTATACCTCCACTTCCGCCCTTGAACGCAACGGGGGCAGTATCCGCAGCGTCAACCAGGCCAACGCGGACCTGACCCTGCCCGGACCCGGAAACGCCGGCTCCCTCAGTGATAACAAGAACCTGGAGATTATCGCGGCCGACCTCGATATGAGCAACTTCACTGAAGACGATGGCTTCAGGGTTCAGGGCTACGAGGCAGATGACTACTTTGGCCGCTCCCTGGGCAGCGGCGGGGATATCAACGGCGACGGTTACGAGGATTTCGTAGTTGGTGTCAGCGGGAGTGACATGGATGCCACAGATGCCGGGGCAGCCTACGTGATCTTTGGCAGACCCGGTGCGACCCGGGCGGATCTCCTTGCGGACGGACTGGCCGGTGAGGATGGGTTCCTGATTAGGGGAGCCGCCGGTGGCGATCATCTGGGTATGCCGGTGGACCTCTCCGGGGACCTGAATGGCGATGGCTACGATGACGCCGTCGTCATAGCTTCCAGTAGCGATGATTCCGTGTCCAATGGCGGGATGGTCTACGTGATCTGGGGCCAGTCCGGGTCCACCAGGGCCGATGTGGATGTCTCCGCCCTGGCGGCGTCGGATGGTTTCCGGATATTGCCCCATGAATCCGGCGATTTGCTTGGCAATGCCATGAATATTGATCCCCAGAATGCCCAGTTCCTTGATACGGACGGCGACTTCAATGGCGATGGCATTGATGATCTGGTTATCGGGCACTCCGGTAGCGACAACGATGGCACCAATAGCGGTCAGGCCTACGTCATCTTCGGTCAGACCGGTTCCACACGTAGTGATGTCGACCTGTCGGCTATTGGTGGTAATGGTTTTAGGGTTACCACGGGTGGTACCGGTGGTGATTACATGGGGCACAGTGTCCAGTTCATGGGCGACTTTAATGGCGATGGTTTAAACGACCTGACCATTGGCGCTCCCCGCTCCGGAGGTACGGGAGAGGTCTATGTGGTCTTTGGGCACGAGGGACCGACTTACAGTGATGTGAACCTGGCGGCCATGTCGGATACCGAAGGATTCGCTGTTACAACGACCGAATCGACAAGCTGGCTTGGTGGATCAGTCGGCTCCTCGGATATCAATGGTGACGGGCTCACTGACCTGTTGATTGGGAATGTGGCGGCCGATGAATCGGCGGGTGACAGCGGCTCCGCGGTTGCGGTGTACGGACATGCTGCCGCGAACTACCCGGATCTCAGCGTTGACAGCATTCCCACTGGAAGCGGCTTCACGATTGCCGGAGAAGGCGTCTCCAACTTTGCCTCCCATGCCGTAGAGGGTGCTGGCGATGTAAACGGTGACGGTATTGACGACATTCTGATCTCCACCTGGGTCGACGATGAAGGCGGCACCGACGCCGGCGCCGCCTGGCTGATCTACGGCAGGACCGGCACCTCCCGCTCGGATATCCAGCTCAACACCCTGACCTCTTCAGATGGTTTCAAGATCATCGGCGCCCAGGCGACGGATTATTTCGGAAGAACCAATGCTGCCGGCGACCTGAATGGTGATGGTTTCCAGGACATGATCGTGTCTTCTCCCCTCGGCGACCAGAATGGCACGAACACGGGAGAGACCAACGTTATCTGGGGCAAGGATTTCCTGTCCGTGGTGGACACGGACCTCAACGGCACCTCCGGTGCGGATACGCTGGTAGGGACCAGTAACGGTGAAACCCTGACTGGCGGCGGCGGCGCAGACCGTATCACCGCGGGCGCGGGCGACGACATTATCCAGGTCGCGAACCTGGACTTCCTGCGCGTTGACGGCAGTCGCGGAACGGATGTTCTGGAACTGACCGGCTCGTCACTGTCACTCGACCTGCGCACACTTGCCTATGACATGACTCGGGGGCTGGAGGTGATTGACCTGGGCGGCCTGGGCAACAGCCTTACCGTCTCGAAATCATCCCTCCTGGCTCTGTCCGACGAAGTCCGCACGCTCTATGTCCGGGGCGATGGAAGCGACTGGGTGGTCACCGACAGCGGAGAAAGCTGGACAGCCAACGGCACAGTGACCCGGGACACTATTACCTACAACCGCTATGACCTGGATGAGGTCTCGCTGTTTGTCGAGCAAAGCCTGTCCCAGCCAGAGGCCCCGGCCGCACCCTCCGTGGACGATTTCAGTGAAGATACCGGCACGACAGGGGATGGTCTCACCAGCGACACGGGCCTGATGTTCTCGGGAACCACCGGCGCCTACTTCGATGTGGAAGTATTCCAGGACGACGCTTCCGTTGGCACCACCACGGCGGATGGCGCGGGCAATTGGACGTTTGACCATTCCGGCACAACCCTGGCGGACGGCTCTTACAACTTCACCGCCCAGGCGACCAATCTGGGAGGTTATACCTCTGCCGTTTCGACAGCCCTGAGCGTCACCGTCGATGCGAGCATTGCCACTCCGAGCGTGACTGGCATTACCACGGATACCGGCGTAAGCGGGGACGGGATCACCAGTGATCCAACCCTGGTCATTCATGGTACCAGTGACCCGGAAGACGCCGTGGAGGTATTCCTGGAGGGCAGCTCCATCGGCACCACCACCGCCGACGGCAGCGGTAACTGGAGCTTCGATTACACCGGCACCACCCTGGGTGACGGCAACTACACCATCACGGCCCAGGCGACGGATGACGCCGGTAACACGTCCAACGAATCCCCAGCCTTTGCGGTCACCGTCGATACCGGCATCGCCGATCCGGCCGTCACCGGCATCACCAGTGACACCGGTGCCAGTGCCAATGATGGCATCACCAACGACAATACTCTGATCTTCGAGGGGACCAGCGAAGCAAGTACCAGCGTCGACATCCTCCTCGATGGCAGCACCATCGGCACCACCACCGCCGATGACAGCGGTAACTGGAGCTTCGATTACACCGGCACCACCCTGGGCGACGGCAACTACACCATCACGGCCCAGGCGACGGATGACGCCGGTAACACGTCCAACGAATCCGCAGCCTTTACAGTCACCGTTGACACCAGCATCGCTGATCCGACCGTCACCAGCATCACTGAGGACACCGGCACTGACGGGGACCAGATCACCGGTGATACCACCCTGTTCTTCGATGGCACCAGCGAGGCCAACGCCAGTGTCGAGGTCTTCATCGACAGCACTTCCATCGGAACCACCACCGCCGGCGGCAGCGGTAACTGGAGCTTTAATCACACCGGTACCAACCTGGCAGAGGGCGACTACACCATCACGGCCCGGGCCACGGACGATGCCGGCAACACCTCGAACCTTTCCTCCGCCCTGGCGATTACCATCGATGCGACAGCGCCCACGGTCTCCAGCCTGACGCCGGCCAACGACGCCACGGACATTGCATTAGGCTCGAATCTGGAGATGGTATTCAGCGAGGACGTTATCGCCCAGAGCGGTGATATCACCATCCTGCGTTCGGCGGATGACTCGGTATTCGAAGAGTTTCCGGTCACGGACGGCAATGTGAGCGGCAGCGGGACAGACACCATCACGATCACCCCGTCGTCCGACCTGGAGATCGGCACCGGGTATTACGTCAACTTGGACAACGGCGCCCTGGCAGACGCTGTCGGCAATGCCTATAGCGGCATCAACAACTCCACCGCCTGGAGTTTCTCTACCGAGACCCCCCTCCTTCTGGACAACGCCACCCCCACGGATGACGCAACGGGCGTGATGCTAAACACTGACCTGAGCCTGACCTTCAACCTGAATGTTGTTGCTGAAACGGGTGACATCCGGCTCTACAGGTCGAGTGACGATAGTCTTTTTGAAACCGTTGCCGCCACTTCCGGTCAGGTCTCGGGGAAGGGAACCGACACGATAACCGTCAGTTTCAGCGATACTCTTGAGCCTGACACGGACTATTACGTGGAAATCGACGGTAATGCCTTCTCCGATGGTAATGGCGAGTTCTACGAGGGCATCTCCGATCCAACCTCCCTGAACTTCCGTACCACCAATGCCTCCACACCGGAGGTGACTGATGTCAGTTCGTCCACCGCTGATGGCACCTATGCTTCTGGTGACGAGATCGCAATCACTGTCACCTTCAGTGAAGCCGTCAATGTCACCGGTTTCCCCCAGGTCCAGATTGGCCTGGATGACCGGAGCAAGACCATCAACTACACCGCCGGAAGCGGCACCGACACCCTCACCTTCGCCTATGAAGTAACGCCCGGCGACACCCGCAACGACCTGGGTTATGTGGACACCGATTCCCTCAGACGCAACGGCGGTGCCATCCGCAGCACGGACTTCGCCAACGCCGACCTAAACCTGCCAGCACCGGGAGCAGCCGGCTCACTCAGTGATAACAAGAGCCTCGTAGTGGATGCCCCATATCTGGATATTACGGGGCTGAGCCTCGCTAATGGGTTCTTCGTGCGGGGTTGGGACAGTAACGCAGAGTTCGGCCAATCCATCAGCGGGGGCGCCGATATCAACGGTGACGGATATGAGGACTTCATCGTCGGCCTGACCGACGACGATCAGTTCGATACCGATGCCGGCGCTGCTTACGTGATATTTGGAAAACCCGGCGAAACCCGTTCTGATATCGAGTTACAGACAGTCCAGAGCACGGTCGAGAGCTCCAACGGCTTCGCGATCTTCGGGGAAGACAGCAATAACCGCCTCGGTTCAGCGTCCACACTCACTGGCGACCTTAATGGAGACGGCTATGACGACATCGTCGTCGCTGCGGGCCAGAATGACAGCGGGGCGACGCACTCCGGCACCGTCTATGTGATCTGGGGTCAGTCAGGCGCCACCCGGTCTGATATCAACGTATCAAACATCGACAGCAACGATGGCTTCCGCATCACCGGCTATGAACACAACAATCATCTGGGTGACTCCGAAGAAACGGATCTCGAAAACGACCAGCCGTTCAACTTCCTGGATGCTAGCGGCGATTTCAATGGCGACGGCATCAATGACCTGCTGATCGGCCATTCCCTGAGCGACCACAGTGGCACCGAAAGCGGTGTGGTTTACCTGGTTTTCGGGCAAAGCGGCGACACCCGTCTTGACGTAGACCTGGGCAATCTCGGGTCAGACGGCTTCAAGCTAACCAACAACACAGATCATAACTTTCTCGGCAACAGCGTTCAGTTCATTGGCGATTATAATGCTGACGGCTACAACGACATTTTCCTTGGCGAAGTGGGCTCCGACACCGAAGTATCACACGCGGGGCGTGCCTACGTGGTCTTCGGCCATGGCGGCTCCACCTTCAACGACGTGGATGTAACCGGTCTTGACGGAAACGACGGGTTCGCCATTACCACGAGTGTTTCCGACAGTCGCTTGGGCTCCAGGGTTCACGGCGGTGATGTAAACGGGGATGGCCGTACCGATCTGGTCGTCGGCCAGTCATGGGCCAGCCCCAACGGACGCACCGAGGCGGGCCGGACCGCCGTGATTTACGGAGCCGGAAGTGCCCCCTACCCGGACATCGATGTGGACAGCCTGTCCAGCCCACAGGGGTTTGTTATCCAGGGCGAAACGGCGGGTGACTTCTTTGGCCATAATGCCTGTGTCGGGGACATGGACGCTGACGGCATCGACGACCTGCTGGTCACCGGCTGGGAAGATGCCCAGGGGGGTACTACGGCTGGTGCCGCCTGGGTCATTTACGGGGAAGAAGGGACTTCCCGGACCATGATCGATCTGGCCTCGCTCAGTGGCGCGGAAGGATTCAAGATTATTGGCGACAAGGACCACGACGAATTCGGAAAAAACTGCGCCCTGGCCGATATCAACGGAAATGGCTACCAGGACCTGATCCTGACCTCCGAGGAAGGCGAAGATAACGGCACGGATACAGGCGAAGTCAACGTCATCTGGGGGCGCGATTTCCAGGCGAAGAGCTATGGAGGGCTGACCGGTAACAACGCCGTTAACCATATTGTGGGGACGGATGGCGATGACAATATCGCCACCCTCGAGGGTGCCGATACAGTCGCATCGGGTGCTGGCGCGGATGCAATCTCTATCTCCGACCTCAACTTCAGACGGATCGACGCGGGCCGGCAAACTGATGCTCTGGTACTGGACATGAGTTCCACTACCCTGAATCTGACCAACTTTGGCTATCACCAGTTCCGGGACGTGGAAGTGATCGACCTTTCGAACAAAGGGAACACCCTGGCAGTGACCGCCAGGGAGGTACTCGCCATTACCCGTGAAAGTTCCGAGCTCTTCGTATGGGGTGGTGCCAATGACACGGTAACCGACGCAGACAGCGGCGGCTGGACGAATAACGGCTCCACAACCATCGGTGGCGTGAACTATATCGAGTACACCCGCGATGGGGCCACCCTGTTCGTGGAGGATACAATCACTAACGGCGGACTGTGACCCTGGAACCGATTGACTACAACGGCACACCAACCCTGAGCTTCCGCCAGGCGGATGAGATGAACGGCTTCACCAAGGGCACCACCTTCCGGCTGTTCAAGCATTCGGGGGATGCCCTGCAGGAGGGGCGGGACTTTTTCTACTTTCCCGCTTCGGAATACGGGGAATGGATCGAGACGCTCCGGGCCGCCGGCAAAGTCTACCGGACTTCCCGGCACCTGGTGCTGCTGACCCGCGAGGGGTACGAGCGCCTGCAGAGCCTCTAGCCAGCCGCGTTCCGGGCGTTACGGCGCTCGTTCAACTGCCACGCAAGCCACACCACCACCAGCAGGACGCCGATCGGCAGCGCGAAGGCCAGGTGCACCTGGACGGTACCCAGGATCAGGCCCAGGCAGCCCCCCAGGAGCTGGATCACGGTCAGGTTGCCCCCGGTGTTATCCAGGACCATCTTCTCCAGCTCGTCCGTGTCCAGCCGGCGCACCTGCTGCTCCACCACGTTGGTCACATCCAGGCGCTTGACCGCCAGCTCGATCCCCTGGCTGACCCAGGCACGCCCCTTGTCGGACTGGAGCAGTTGCAGACCCTGCTTCTTGAACCACTGCAGGGCGCTCATCAGGGATTGCTCAATGCGCTCCCAGTTGGATTCGTCGTTCAGGTACTGGTCGGTCTGGCGGATCAGGACCGGCAGGATGCGGTCGCGCGTCGTAGTCCCCACCGCCTCGATCCAGTCGCCCACGCGCGCCTGGATCAGTGACTGCACCTCGGGCTTTTCCATTTCCTGCTGGATCCCGTCCACTACGGCATCCAGCATCTCCATGAAATCGTCAGTCACATCCGGATCCCGGATGAAACGATCCAGTACCTGACTGATGGCGTCCTGATCGAAGGAGAAGATGTTCTTGATGCCAAGCCCCAGCGACCCCATGCGGCGCTTCTGCCTGAGGTAATCCTCCAGCGCGTTATTGAGCCACTCCGAGATCCGGGGAATTTCCTGCTGCAGCCAGTGGCGTGTCTTGTCCGCCAGCCATTCCCGGTTTTCCTTGGACTGCAGGAAGCTGTGCAGGGTTGATCGGATCTGCGCCCACCACTGGTCGATGTTCTCAGGGTCGCGGGCCAGGTCCTTGAGGGCGGCTTCCACGAAGTCCAGTGAACGGGTCAGCGCCTCCGGGCCACGCTCGCGCATCAGGTCCACCACCACTTCCGTGATGCGCTTGCGCACGTCGGGGTCCTGAAGGTGGTCATCGATCCACCCGGCCATCGTCTCGGTACCGGTCTCAATCAACTGCCGCTCGCGGATGTAGTCCAGGATGATTTCCGGCGAAAGCAGCTGCTCCTGGACGCTCTCGGCCAGGCTGCGCGCGATCTGGTCCTTGTTCTTGGGCACCAGCCCCTGCCAGCCCAGAACCTGCCCCTGCTTGGGCTGGAACAGCATCTTGATGGCGAGGAAGTTGGTGAAGTACCCGACCAGGCCCGCAACCGTGATCACGAAGCCGGCACGCACCCAGATGTTGCCGCCCCCAAACCAATAATCGAGAAGACCGAATATCAATGCCGCGGCCAGTAACCCGCTCCGAAAACTGCGATCCCACTTGGTGAGGTCCACATCCATAGCGATTCCCCTCATTTACTGCAGGAGCAGGGTACACCTGCGTACGAATACCTGAGGATACAGACCAGCCCGGCACTTTGCATGACCCTGGCGATTTGAACTCACCAGGCTCCCCGGTCATCATTCAGCCATGACAGCCATCCGCAGCAATACCCTGTGAAAAACCCGCGAACACTCAACCGCCTGCTGTTACTGGTGATACTGGGTATCACGCTGACGGGCCTGTGGCTCCTGCTCCGGGAGCTCGGCATGCCCGGAAATCTTTCCACTGGCGGAATGGCAGCGTGGCTGAACGCCCAGGGTGCCGCCGGGCCCCTGCTGCTGATGCTCGTTATGGTCATGGCCGTGGTCATCGGCCCCATACCGACTCTGCCAGTCAGTGCAGCCGCCGGTATGGCCTTCGGTGTGGTGGGTGGCACGCTGGTGGCCTCGGCAGGCGCCCTGGCCGGCGCCCTGACTTCATTTGGCATCAGCCGTTTTATCGCGCGCGATCTGGTGCGCCGCAAACTGGGCGAAAACCCGCTTTTCCAGGAACAGGCACCCCAGAAAGTGCTTTTCTGGGGCGTTTTCATAACCCGGCTGGTACCACTGTTCTCGTTCGCACTGGTGAGCTATGCAGCGGGGCTGACGGTGATCAGCACCTGGCGCTACGCCCTCGCCACCTATCTGGGCATGCTCCCGATGACGGTCGTCTTCGTCACCCTGGGCCAGAGCTTTCAGGTTCACCCGGTGGCCGCCGCCATTGCGAGCGCCATCCTGCTGGTGGTCATGTTCATCGCCCCGTACTACCTGCAGCGGTTTCACGGGGAAAGGCTGAAGCGGTTCTTCAAATAGGCTCAAGGCTCGACAAAGGAAGTCGTGCGATATCTCGCGCTGGTGGCGCACCGAACAGGCGCCGGTATTCACGGCTGAACTGAGAGGGACTCTCATAGCCCACCGAGTACCCAGCGGTGGCGGCGTTCATCTCCCCGCCTAACATGAGCCTCCTTGCTTCTTGCAGACGGAGATGTTTCTGGTACTGAAGCGGACTCAATCCTGTCACCGCTCTGAAGTGGTGGTACAGCGCAGACGTACTCATGCGCGCTTCCGATGCCAGTGCCTCAACGCTAAGTGGCTCCCGGTAGTTCTCCCGGATACAGCCGATTGAACGCTTGATGTCATGAAGCCTGCTTTCCGTGGTCGCCAGCTGGCTGAGGCGCTGGGATTGCCCACCACGCAGCAATCGATAGAGAATTTCCCGCTCCACAAGTGGAGCCAGAACGGGCACATCTTCCGGAGAATCAAGCAACCGAAGCAACCGGGCACAGGCGTCGAGCAAATCCGGCTCCACCGTGCTGACCGCCAAGGCCGACCCGGTGATGCCGTGGTTGGGTTCTTCAACGTCAGTCTCGAGCATTAATTCCGCAAGGGTAGCGGCATCCAGATGCATCAGCATAGCAAGGAAGGGGTGATCCCGGCTGGCTTCCAGAACCTGCCCCACTACCGGCACATCAGCGGATACGAGGAGATAATTCTCAACATCATAAGTGCATAGGTGCTCACCGGCGATGACCCGCTTACGCCCCTGGACCACAATGCAGACCGATGGCTCGTAAACCCCGTGCAGCGCTTCCAACATCCGGGAGAAACGATACAGCGAAAGACGCGGAATGGCTGTTGTACACACACCCTCCACGTTCGTGTGTCGTTCAACCAAATCTTTCACTTCGGCTATACCGGCCATGCGGTTTCCTCCAGAACAGATCCCAGGCACCAGTTTTCCGTTTCAGGCACTCAATGTACAGAGGATTCTGGAGAATCAGGCAATCACCCAAGAGATTTAAGATAACGTCCAGCCCGCCCTTCCCAGCATCCTTGTCTCGCAATATCAGGAAACCGGACAGAACGAGGTGAACCATGAGCAGAATGCCGCCGGAACGAATGGACAAAGCCCGGGCGCAACTCAAACAGATTGCCCCGAAGGATCACGAGAAGGTCATGAACCTGGCCAGTATCGTGAAACCGTTGCGCAGCGTCTTGCACAAGACCCCGGACGACCATGGCATGACCGATTGGGAGGACATCTACTTCCAGTCGGACGACGGAACGCCGCTTGAGGGCTGGTACATCCCCGCCAAAGGCGGCGAGACCAATCAGCTCATCATCTTCAACCACGCCCTGCCAATGTCCCGTGCCGGCTTTCCGGGTCACCTGGGTGAACCCTGGAGCAACTTCGATGCCGTCGAGATTGATTTCGTGTTGCAGATGAAGCATCTCACGGATGCCGGCTACAACGTTCTGGCCTACGACCTGCGGAACCACGGCACCAGCAGCGCCGCCAATGGTGGGATCTGCGGCATCGGTCGCTACGAGTGGCGCGACTGCGTGGGCGTTAAGAAGTACGTGGATAACCACCCGAGGCTGAGCCAGATGAAGGTGGGTCTGTACAGTCAGTGCACGGGTGGCAACGCGCAATACGAGGCCATCTACCGGCGGCCGGAGCTTTTCGGAGACGTCCGATGCATGGCCAGCCCTATGGTTGTCTCCATGGAAGCGATCTTCTCAGCCTTCTCCGAGCTGATGGGCGTGAGCGAGTACCAGGAACTGATCGACCTGGAACTGCTGAAAATGGGTGCATTCACCACGGCCGAGATGACACCCCGTCACTTCGCACCGGCGGTAACCATGCCCGTGTTCATGCACCAGGTTCTGGACGATGCCTGGACCCGGAATCCCGAAGACGCGCAGAGGATCTTTGATCGTCTCGGCAGCGAGGACAAGAGGCTGTACTGGATCGAGAACACGACCAAGCGATTCCAGGACGGTTACAACCACTTTGGGAAACACCCTGAACAGATCCTCGACTTCTTCAACAAGCACATGGCCTGAGCCAGCGTGCGAGCAAAATAGATACGGGAGAACAAAATGACGAAAACAGATATGAAAATCGTGCTGATCACTGGTGCCAGTTCAGGAATTGGTAAAGCACTGAGTTACCAGTTTGCTTCCAATGGCCACAACCTTGTCATCTCCGCCAGACGACAGAGTGAACTGGATAAGATGAAGCAGGATATCGAATCCCGTTATTCGGTTCAGGTTATCGTAAAACCCTTTGATCTGGCAGCCGAAAACGCCGCTGACCGTCTTTACGACGAGCTGGAAGCGTTTGACATTGAAGCAATGATCAACAATGCCGGTTTCGGGGACTTTGCAAAGCCTTGGGAAACGGATTTGGTCAAAGCTCAGACGATGGTGGACCTGAACGTTAAGGCCCTGACCACTCTATCCTTACGTTACGCCAGGGACTACTCAGACACCAACGCGACACTGCTCAATGTTGCATCAATCGGAGGGTACACTCAGTTTGATGTTGCGGTTACTTACTGTGCGACCAAATTCTACGTCGCTTCATTTACGGAAGGGATCGCGCAGAGCCTGCAGGATCAAGGCAAGCAAATGCGAGCCAAGGTCCTGGCGCCAGGCCCGACCGAAAGCGAGTTTATAGCGCATTCTTCCGAGCAGGGAGCTATTGACGGCGAGGGCCTATTCCCAGATAGCGCCTTCATAACCGCCGATCAACTAGCTCAATACGCCTCTCAGCTGTTTGAAAGTGACAAGGTGGTAGGCCTTGTAAACGCCGAAAATCAATTGGAACTGAAAGATCCCATCTTTCCCTACAGACAGGTTCCCCATTAAACCATCAGGGCCACTCTCTCGAGTGGCCGCTACCGTTTCAGGTGCCATTCTGCTGGTAGCCATGTTCCTCGCCCCGTACTACCTGCAACCATTCCATGGGGACAGACTGAAGCGGCTTTTCAGGTAGCCTTCGGCCAGTCATTACTTCTGTCATCACGCCTGCGCCACATTTGATGCATCCTTTTTACATCCATCAAATAACATGTATTATATGTACTGCTTTATCAGGCGCTGACCCCTCACGCGCCGAATCGCTCACCTTCAAGGAGTACCAATGCTGAGTTCGAAGCAGGAACAGATCATCGAAGAGACCGCCCCTGTCGTGGCGCAACACCTGGAAACCATTACCGCCCGCTTCTACCCGCTGATGTTTGACCGCTATCCAGAGGTCAACGCGCTGTTCAACGCCAGCCACCAGGCCAACGGCAATCAGGCACGCGCCCTCGCCGGAGCGGTTCTGCAGTACGTGCAGCTGCGCAATAACCCGGCAGAAGCACGTGCCGCGCTCTCCACCGCCATTGGCAAGCACATCTCGCTTGGCATCCAGCGGGACCACTACCCGATTGTCGGCGAATGCCTGATGGCGGCCATTGGTGAGGTCCTGGGCGATGCCGTTACACCCGATGTGGCGGATGCCTGGCAGGCTCTCTACGATGAACTGGCCGGCCTGTTGATCGATGTTGAACAGAGCCATTACCACGAATTCGCAAACCGCCCGGGTGGCTGGCAGGGCCGGCGCGCGTTCCGCATCCGCAACCGCCGCCAGGAAAGCGCCGTCATCACGTCCTTTGAGCTGGAGCCCATGGACGGTGAGCCGGTCGCGGACTTCCAGCCGGGCCAGTACATCGGTGTGCGGCTTGAGATAAACGGCGAGCCGGTCTACCGCCATTACAGCCTTTCCGATGGGCCCAACGGGCGCACCTATCGGATTTCCGTGAAGCGCGAGCCGGAGGGCCATGTCAGCCGATTCCTTCACGACGAAGCAGCAAACGGCTTTGAGCTGGAACTGCTACCACCGTCCGGCGATCTGACGCTGACCGGCCAGGAGCCACTGCTTCTGGTCAGTGGCGGTGTTGGCCAGACGCCCATGCTCCCCCTGGCGAAGCAGGCGCTGGGACAGGGGCGGCCGGTAGCCTACCTGCACGCGGCACGCAGCCGTCAGCACCATGCCTTCTCGGAGGAGATAAAGGCTCTCAGGGAGCAGTACCAGGATTACTTCAATCCGGTC
Organism: Halovibrio salipaludis; assembly: GCF_002286965.1. Lineage (GTDB taxonomy): Bacteria > Pseudomonadota > Gammaproteobacteria > Pseudomonadales > Oleiphilaceae > Halospina > Halospina salipaludis. The sequence continues at coordinate 144,534 of NZ_NSKD01000003.1, forward strand.
GTGATCTACGAGGAAGGCGGGGAAGCCGACGGCGCGGACGCGATCGGCATGGTGGACCAGACCCTGCTGGCGCAGCACCTGCCGGATCCAGCCGCACGCTGCTACTTCGTGGGTCCCGAAGCCTTCATGCAGACAGTGGATGCCGCACTCGAAGCACTGGGGGTCAGCGAGAGCCGGCGCCACTACGAGCACTTCGGCCCGGCTCGCCCGCTGAGGGCTGCCTGAAAGAGACTCGACGCTCCCGCCATTCATACCTGGCAAGTTGAAACAGTGGTACCGTTAAGGCAGGGTTCCGGCCCTGCCGTGCCACCAGTCCGGAGGAGCGCTCATGTCCGCCACCGAATGGATCATTTTCATTCTTGTTATCGGCTCCATGCTCGGAGGACTGTTCTGGCTGCGCGACAGTGCCCGCAATCTCAATATGTCCAGTGAGCAGATGGAAAGGATCCGCAAGCGCAAGGCGGAGCTCGAGGAAGAAGAGAGGCAACAGGAAGAGGAGCGTTGACGCCTCTTCCTTTCGTCATGGGTCACGGGCGCCGCCGTGGCCACACAAAGCAGCTACCAGGTATCCACGAACCCGCCCGGCCCAGGATCCCCATGACTGCCCATGGATGCAGCGTTCAACCCGCGTAGCAGCCAGGCCCGCGTATCCTGCGGGTCGATGACGGCGTCGATTTCCAGGTAGCTGGCTACGTTGAGGGCCTTGCCCTGCTCGTAGGCCTTTGCGACGAGGGTATCGAACATCGCCTTTTGGGATGCCTCATCGGGCTGGGCCGCGAGTTCCTTGGCAAAGCCCAGCCGGACGGCGCCTTCCCAGCCCATGGGCCCGAACTCCCCGCTCGGCCAGGCGGCGGTAAAGAACGGCGCATGCAGGCTGCCGGCGGCCATCGCCTGGGCACCCAACCCATAGGCCTTGCGCAGCACCACCGTGAAAAAGGGAACCGAAAGGTTGGCCGCCGCCACAAACATGCGTGACACATGGCGGATGGTGGCCTGTTTTTCCGCTTCCGGGCCCACCATGAAACCGGGTGTGTCGCACAGTGACACCATGGGCAAACCATGGGCGTTGCACAGCTGCATGAAGCGCGCGGCCTTGTCGCCGGCGGCGGCATCCACAGCACCGCCGAGGTGCGCCGGGTTGTTGGCGATCAGCCCGAAGGGCCGCCCCTGGATGCGCACCAGTGCGGTAACCAGCCCGGGCGCGAACTCCCGGCGCAGTTCCAGCACGCTGCCCTCGTCTGCAAGGGTCCCGAGCACGTCCCGGATGTCGTAGACGCGCATGCGGTTTTCCGGGATCAGATGGCGGAGCCGGCGCTGGTCCGGTTCCTGCCAGTCATCAATCGGCCCCTGAAAATAGGCCAGGTACTGCTTGGCGGTTTGGACCGCTTCCGCTTCATCCTCGACCAGTACGTCGATCACGCCATTCGGCCCCATAACCGAGGTCGGCCCGACTTCCTCGGGGCTGTAGCTGCCCAGTCCGCCCCCTTCGATCATGGCCGGCCCGGCCATGCCCAGGGTCGTGCCGCGGGTCGCGATGATGACATCGCAGCAGCCCAGCATGGCGGCATTACCGGCATAACACCGGCCCGAGGCAATGCCGATGGTCGGCACCTTTCCGGAAAGTGCAGCCATTGCCGCGAAACTATGACAATCCAGGAAGGACACACCGTTGGCATCGGTATCGTTGGGCCGCCCTCCCCCGCCTTCCGCGAAAAGCACTAGGGGAATCCGCCACTGCTCCGCCAGCGCCAGCATCCGATCCGCCTTCCTGTGCCCGGCCATGCCCTGGGTGCCCGCGAAGACGGTGTAATCGTAGGCCAGCGTAACGCAGCCTGAATCCGGAGCGCCGAACACATCCGCGTTCACCGTGCCGATGGCGGTAACCAGGCCATCCGCCGGGCTCAGCTCCGCCAGTTGCTCCACGGACTTGCGGCGGCGTTGCGCGGCCACCGCCAGGGCACCGTATTCGTTGGTACTGCCCTCATCGAGCAGATCCTCAACGTTCTCACGGGCAGTGCGTTGCCCGGCTTTGTGGCGTTTCTCCACCGCCGCCGGGCGGCGCTCGTCCGTGAGCTGTGCGTGACGTTCGAACACCTCCTCAAGGTCCGCCCGGATGTGATCAAGATCCACGGCCTCTTCGGTCTGGAGCTGCTGATCATCCACCTCCGCTGGCTCAATGAACAGCAGCGCCTGCCCTTCCGCCACCATGGCCTCGAGCTGCACGGCGAGCGCACGCACGATGCCGGACTGGCTCGCCCTGACCACGAACTCCATCTTCATGGCCTCCAGTACCGCAATCACCTGGCCAGCGGCCACGGCATCCCCTTCCGCCACGTCAACGCTGACCACCTGGCCCGCGCTGGGCGACTCGATGCCGACGGTGCCAGCCGGCGCCTCAACACTGGCCACGGGATCCACGGACGCCGGCGCGGCGGCGTCTACATGCAGGTGCGGGTGAGCCTGATCGTCGGCCGCGATCAGCGCCTCCAGGTGAGCCTCGAAAAAGCGCGTCGTGACGTCATAGCCTTCCACTTCCGGCCGCTGCAGAAGGTTCCGGAGCAGGCCCATATTGGTCGCCACGCCCTCAAGCCGGAATTCACAGAGGGCACGATAAAGGCGCTTGAGGGCTGCCCTGTAGCTGTTGCCATGAGCGATCAGCTTGGCCAGCAGTGAGTCGTAGGACGGACTGATGGGCAGGCCCACGTAGCCGTGGCCATCCACACGGAGGCCAGGACCGCTGGGTGGCTCGTAGGCGGTGAGCGTGCCAGCGGCCGGCATAGCGCTACCGTCCGCCTGCAGGGTTTCGGCGCAGACGCGCGCCTGGATGGCAAAGCCTCGTGGTGTCGGCGCCGTTTCAAGCGCCAGGTCCGCCAGGGTCTGGCCCGCCAGAAGCTCCAGCTGGGTCTGAAGCAGGTCAACGCCGGTCACCTCCTCGGTCACCGTGTGTTCCACCTGAACCCTTGGATTGGCTTCCATAAAGACGAACCGCTCCGGCTGATCCGCATCGACCAGAAACTCGAATGTGCCCAGGCCGTGATAGTTCACGGACTGCGCCATGGCCAGTGCGCACTCGATCATGGCATCACGGGTTCCGGCCTCCAGGCTCGGACTGGGCGCCATCTCGAGCAGTTTCTGGTTGCGGCGCTGGAGGCTGCAGTCGCGCTCCCAAAGGTGGCTGACCGCGCCGGTGCCATCCCCCAGCACCTGGATCTCGATGTGGCGCGCCCGCTCGATGAGCCGCTCCACGTAGAGCGCGCCATCACCGAAGGCGGACTGCGCCTCGGACTGGCAACGGGTGAACGCTTCCTCGAGCTCGCTTTCACAGGCAACCGCACGGATGCCACGGCCACCGCCGCCCGCGGCTGCTTTGAGCATCAGCGGGCCATGCTCGCTGAAGAAGGTTCTGGCCTCGTCCAGCGTTATGGCCCGGTTGATCCCCGCAACCAGCGGCACATGATTCTGCTCCGCAAGCGCCCGCGCCGCTGACTTGTCGCCAAAACGTTCCAGCACCTCCGGCGCCGGCCCGATGAATACGATGCCGGCTTCCGCACACCTGCGGGCAAACATCGCGTTCTCCGCCAGGAACCCATAGCCGGGATGGATGGCATCGCACCCCCGGTCCCGGGCAATGGCAATCAGTTGATCCATGTCCAGATAGGCCTTGGAGCCCCGCCCCCGGAGTGCAACGGCCTCATCGGACTTACGGGTATGCAGGCACGCCTCATCATCTTCCGCGAACACGCTCACGGACCGGATACCCAGCTCATTGCAGGCCCGCGCGATACGGATGGCGATCTCACCGCGGTTGGCGATGAGGACAGAAGAAAACGGCATCGGACGGCTCCCTGGTTTTCAGCCTGATCGACGGCCAAATGGCCGGATCCTGCGTTCAGCCTAAGAGCCTTTACGGAATGAAACCAATGAATCCATTTCAGACACCGGAATAAGCATCCCTTATAGGGGGCATGCTCTCAGTTCCCGGTATTCAGACGCCGATCTATATAGGACTGGTCGATCAGCGTGCGATGAACACCCTCCACGTTCATCGGCAGCCACTCTTCGTACATGGAAAGATGGCTGTACTCGGACAGACGGATCTCCTGCTTCAGGGTCTTCAGGTCCCTGCCAGCCAGCATGCCGTCCAGCACGGCGTTGTAGAGGGCCTTGGTGTAGGCCAGATAGTCTTCCACATCCTCTCGGGTGCCCATCTCACCGTGACCGCCCACAAACCGGTCGAAGGGCTCACCACTCAGCAGGTCCCGCGTGGAAGCAATCACGCCGTGGATGTCGTAACCCGGCAGGTCCCTGTACATCATGCGGCCGAGCACGACCCAGTCGACCACGTACATCACGTTTGCCGGCAGGAACCGCATGCTGACCGAGCCCCGACCGTTATTCGGGCCGTGATAACGCAGCTGCACGCGGCTTTCCCCCAACCGGAGTGTCAGTTCATCCGGAAAGGTCAGCTCCGGCATTGCCGTGGGCGCCCGGGTCCACTCCAGATCCTGCGCCGCGTACTCGTGGGCCACCACCGTGACCTCGTCACTATCGAGCACGTCGCCGCCCATCACATGGTCAATGTGATTGTGGCTGTACACCATGTAGCGAATGGGCACATCAAACCGCTCCGCAAGCTCCGTTTTCAGCCAGCCCGCCGCTTCCTCGTTAATGGGATCGGTTACCACAATGCCTTCTTCGGTCACCATGAAGGCCGAATGGTAATGCTCATAGGAAAAGCGATAGACGTTGTCTTTGACCCGCTCAATACCGGGCTTAGGCTCCGCCATGGCCAACACCGGGCTGAGCGCAAACGCGGCGACGGCCAGAAAACCCCATTTGAGCGGCTTGCTGTTTTTCTGAGCCATGATCGTTCTCCCTGCAACCCCATCAATATTGATCGTGTACGCTCCCGGGCTCGCAAGGGATCGCCGGGAAGACCTCCAGCCGTCCCTAATCCAGCACCTGCGGAAACGATGATGCTGTCCTGGAACAACTCAAGAGGGCCTGCTAGTTCTCTGTAGGCCCTTTAAGCCCTAGGCAGGCCCTCGTCTGGCGAATCGCTACGAACGTACTTATACACCGTATTACGACTAACGCCCGCGAGTCGTGCGGTTCGGCTGACGTTACCACCCACCTGCCGATAGAGTTCCTGAATCCGGTTCTCCAGCGCTCCCGCGGTTTCCCGGGACACAGCCGGCTCGGGCAGCTCACTCTCCCCGGCACCCTCCGCGGGCGATGACTCCATCACCCTGTTCAGGTCATCGTAGAAATCCGCTGGCAGGTGTTCGCGCTTCATGATTCCATCATCAGCCATGGCATGCGCTATTTTCAGTACATTCGCCAGTTGCCGCATATTCCCCGGCCAAGGGTGTCTGACCAGCAGATCTTCCACCTCTGGGCTCATTAGAACCCGCCCCTCATCCACCTGCAGTCGGTCGTACATGTATTTGATGAGCGCCGCTTTATCTTCACGATGCCGCAATGCCGGCACTTCGATGTTCAGGCCGGAAATACGGTAATAGAGATCCTGACGGAAAGATCCTTCATCCGCTGCCGCCTTGAGATTCCGGTTCGAAGCGGAAACAAGACGGATATCCACCGGGAAGACCTCACTTGAGCCCAGAGGCACAACCACGCGCTCCTGAAGCACTCGCAGCAACCGTGCCTGCACGTGCAACGGCATTTCACCGATTTCGTCAAGGAACAGGGTGCCACCATGGGCACGGCGGATCAGGCCCACCGACCCTTTACTGCTGGCACCGGTGAATGCGCCTTTTTCATAACCGAACAGCTCTGACTCAACCAGCTCGGTAGGGATCGACGCGCAGTTGACTGCCACCAGTGTCTGTTCCCGCCGACTGCTGTGAAAATGCAGTGAGCGCACCATGATTTCCTTGCCAGCACCCGTCTCACCATGAATAAGGATGGGGATGTCCTTCTCGATGATCTTCCTGGCTTGACTGAGGACCTGGCGTACTTTCCGGTCACCATGCTCCAGTTCATCGAAAGGCACTACATCCTCCGGTAATTCACTGTTACCGGCGGCCGGTTCCGGCTTGGGCTCCGGAGCGCCCTGCCCGGACGCCTGGCCTTTCACGCGAAAATCCGCGACTTTCAGCGATGGCGCCAATGGCGGCTGAACACGAACCCACATGCGGTAGCGTCCAAATACCCATAGTGTGAGCGGAGCATTCGGGGGCTGCTGACGCAGTTCATGGAACTTAAAACCGAATATCTGTTCAATATCCATCAGCGCAATGTCCTGCGCCAGCAACGCCCAGGCCCGTCGGTTCGCCGAGATCACAATACCCTGGTCGTCCAGAACCAGCAGCCCGGCCCAATGGCTGTCCAGACCACTGATATCGGTACTGAAGGTAATGATGTGATGGTCCTGTTGAAAAGCCGCGTGAATCAATTGGTTTTCCACGCTCAACGACATCAGCTTGACCATGCCCAGGGTATGGTCCTGCGGCAGATAGGCGTCGGATGAAATATCCAGAACCCCTATCATTTCCTTCCTGATGTCGTAGATTGGCGATGCCGAGCCCACCATGTACCGGTTGGCGCGCAGAAAATGTTCATCACGGCTGACCTGTACCGCGTGCCCCGCAGCCAAGGCGGTTCCGATCGCGTTGGTGCCCACCCCCCTCTCATGCCACTGATGGCCGGGGACGAGGCCATGCTCTCCAAGGCCCTGGAACCGGGGCGAACCCCAGGTATTGAGTACATGACCCTGATTATCCGCCAGAACAATCAGGCAGGACGAGTTCGACAGGATATTCTCGTAATAGGGCAACACCTCGTTTTCCGTGGTGTGCATCAGATCATGATGCTGGTCCACAAGCGCGCTGACATCACCTCTCCGCACATCACCAAAGTCTGGCGGGGCGCCATGGGCCAAGCCATACCTCTCACATCGATACCACGAGTTTTCAATGACTTCCTTGTGCGTCTGGTCCGCATCAGCGACTGGATCCGCCCCCGGGTCGCCGGGGTTATTGTTGTTGTCCTGCACCAATGAATTGCACCTCTTGTTGATCGCCGCACTGCGATATGCACTTCAGCCGATTATCTGATTACCCCTAAGGGAGCACCAGCGCCGGAACCGTCTCTGACTACCTAGTGAACACTCATCTGAACACTTCGTGAACACTTTGTGAACACTTACCTTGCACTATTTTGAACATTTACGAACATTCGGAATGGGCCAAAACAATCACAGAAAATCGTATTTGGTACTTTTTTTTATTAAAATCAAAAATATAGGGAATTATACGCGAATTCGAAAAATCCTGGCATCAGACTTGTATGGTTACCGAATGCGTTTTGCCTTGCGCTCAGCAAGTCCGCATAACAATAACAAGTCAGGGAACCAACAATGTCTCTAACTCTTGAAAAAGTCAGCAAAGCTGTTGACGGTCAGGACTGGATAACTGATATCGACCTGAATTTGGAGCCGGGCTCCTTTAACGTCCTTCTGGGCCGGACGCTGGCTGGGAAAACGACGTTGATGCGTCTTATGGCCGGTCTCGACCAGCCAACCAGCGGCCGTGTGCTCATGAATGGCGTTGATGTCACGGGCGTTTCCGTGAGGAAACGCAACCTGTCCATGGTCTATCAGCAATTCATCAACTACCCCGCTCATACCGTCTACGACAACATCGCCTCTCCGCTGCGACTCGCAAAGATGCCCCGAGAGGTCATCGATAAAAGGGTGCGGGAGACGGCGAACATGTTGCATCTCGAAAGCATGCTGGATCGCTACCCACTGGAATTGTCCGGTGGCCAGCAGCAACGCACCGCGATGGCTCGCGCTCTGGTCAAGGACGCCGATCTGATTCTGTTTGACGAGCCTCTGGTCAATCTCGATTACAAGCTGCGTGAAGAATTCCGTGAGGAACTGCGCGAACTGTTCAAGACCCGGAACTGCATTGCCGTCTACGCAACCACTGAGCCAAACGAAGCTTTGGCGCTGGGCGGTAATACGGCGGTCCTGCACGAAGGGCAACTTCTCCAGTACGGCCGCACGCCCGAGGTGTATCACAAGCCCAAGGATATCCTGAGCGCTGAAATGTTCTCAGAACCTCCCATCAACGTGGTCCCTGCCCTGGTTACAGAGTCTGAGGTAACCTTTGATGAGACGGTGCATTTCAAGCTCAACTCCGATCTCCAGTCCTTGACCCCCGGGCGTTACCAGTTCGGCGTAAGAGCGTCCCACATCGGCCTTGTGCCCCATGCTGACGATGATCTCGAGCTCCCCATGAACGTCGATCTTGCCGAGATCAGTGGTTCGGAAACGTTCCTGCATGTGCACAACGGTGAACTTAACCTTGTGCTCCATCTATCCGGTGTCCACGAATACGACGTGGATGAGCAGATCAAGGTGTATTTCCCCACCCACAAGATATACGGCTTTGATATGGCCGGATCGACAGTCCACGTACCAACACGTCTGGGAGGGGTTTGACATGGCTGAGATCACACTGAGCTCACTGGCTCATACCTATGAAACCAATCCATCCTCCCCCGAGGATTACGCCATCCGTAAGATGGATCACGTCTGGCACCAGGGCGGCGCCTACGCGTTATTGGGCCCGTCGGGTTGCGGCAAGTCCACCATGCTCAACATCATCTCCGGCCTGCTACAGCCCTCCGAAGGGGATGTCATTTTCGACTCCCGCATCGTTAACGATCTCTCACCCGAAGAGCGCAACATTGCTCAGGTTTTTCAGTTCCCAGTGGTTTACGACACAATGACAGTGTTTGAGAACCTCGCCTTCCCGCTGCGCAACATCAAAACGCCGGCACACAAAATTGCGCCGCGCGTCCATGAGGTCGCAGAGATTCTTGAGCTGACTTCCGTACTCAAGCGCAAAGCCAAGAACCTTAATGCCGACGAAAAACAGAAGGTATCCATGGGGCGGGGACTGGTCCGGGATGACGTCTCCGCCATTCTGTTCGATGAACCACTGACCGTGATTGACCCGCAACTCAAATGGAAGCTGCGGCGGAAACTCAAGCAGATTCACGAGCAGTTCAACATCACAATGATCTATGTCACTCACGATCAGCTTGAGGCCTCGACCTTCGCTGAAAAGATCGCAGTGATGTACGAGGGCAAGATGGTGCAGTTCGGGTCCCCGCGTGAATTGTTCGAACGCCCTGCCCACACCTTCGTTGGCTTTTTCATTGGCAGTCCAGGTATGAATTTCCTGGAAGTCGCCATTACCGACAGCGGCGCTCAATATGGCGATATCGCCATCCCGATCAATCCCCATCAGCACGCCATCGCCAAGGCCTCGGACTCCGGCAACATCAAACTGGGTATCCGCCCGGAATTCGTTCACGTTTGGGACGACAGGAACGATGAGGCCTTCGAGGTTAACGTTAAGGATGTGGAAGATCTGGGCACCTACCGCATCATGTCGTTCTATTTCGGCGATTCCCTGCTTCGAGCCCGTCTGCACGAGGATCAACGTGTCCCCCAGAAGAAAGCGTACGTGAGCTTTCCCGAGCAATGGCTGACACTGTACATCGACGAGTACCGCGTGGAGGTGGGCAATGAATAAGGTTGAAAACAATAAAGCATGGTTTCTCGTCCTGCCCATGCTCGTCCTTGTGTCGTTCTCGGCCGTCATTCCCCTGATGACCGTAGTGAATTACTCGATCCAAGATATTCTGGGCAACTCAGCGTTTTTCGTTGGGACGGAATGGTTTGAGAAAACGCTGAATGATCCGGACCTGCAGGGGGCCCTGCTTCGTCAGTTCGCATTCTCTTTTACCATTCTGGCAATTGAGGTGCCTTTGGGCATTGCCATTGCACTGCTGATGCCCAAGAAAGGCTGGCAAGCGTCCGCCGTATTGATCTTGGTCATCCTGCCACTGCTGGTGCCCTGGAACGTGGTTGGCAGCATGTGGCAGATTTTCACCCGGGGCGACATTGGGCTCATGGGCTATGGCATTAACGCGCTGGGTTACGACTACAGCATTACCAGCAATGCCACTGATGCGTGGGTGACGATCATTCTGATGGATGTCTGGCATTGGACGCCCCTGATCGCGCTACTGTGCTACAGCGGATTGCGTGCCATCCCTGAAGCCTATTACCAGGCAGCTCGGATTGACCGAGCGTCAAACTGGGCTGTCTTCCGCTACATCCAGCTGCCAAAGCTCACCAATGTGCTGGTCATTGGCGTTCTGTTGCGCTTCATGCATTCGTTCATGATCTACGCCGAGCCCTTCGTATTGACTGGTGGCGGGCCGGGCAGTTCCACCACCTTCCTGAGTCAGTCACTAACGTCAATGGCCATAGGCCAGCAGGACCTGGGGCCGTCCGCCGCCTTCTCCATCATCTACTTCCTTATCATCCTGGCGGTGAGCTACGTGTTCTACATCGCGATCATGAATATGCAGAAAGATAAAGTTAACACCCAAGGAGGCGCCTGAGATGACCATTGCAACCACCTACAATGAGGACCAGGCGCAGGAACGCGCGGACAGTGCCTCACTGACCCGTCCAGTAAGCGCTCAGAAAGGGACTGCCTCGGGTCGTAACCGAGTCCTGCTGGGGTTGTATCTGCTCTTTACCCTGCTGCCGATCTACTGGCTGATCAACATGTCGCTACAGTCCAACCAGGAAATCCTGGGGACGTTTTCAATGTGGCCACAGGATTTTGATTTCGGTAGCTACATCAAGATCTTCACGGATCCATCCTGGTACATGGGGTATGTTAACTCCATCACCTACGTTGCCATGAACATGGCGATCAGTATCTGCGTGGCACTGCCCGCAGCCTATGCTTTCAGCCGCTACAAGTTCATTGGCGACAAGCATCTGTTTTTCTGGCTGCTCACCAACCTGATGGCGCCGCCCGCAGTATTCCTTCTGCCCTATTTCCAGCTCTATTACACCGTGGGCATGTTCGACACCCACATCGCAGTCGCGCTGGCACACTGCCTGTTCAATGTGCCCCTGGCGATATGGATTCTGGAGGGCTTCATGAGCGGTGTTCCCAAGGAAGTGGATGAAACCGCCTACATCGACGGTTATACCTTCCCCGGGTTCTTCATCAAGATTTTCATTCCGATGATCCGCTCCGGTGTGGGCGTGACGCTGTTCTTTCTGTTCATGTTTTCCTGGGTGGAGTTACTACTCGCCCAGACCCTGACTGCCACGAACGCACAACCCATTGGCGCCATCATGACGCGGACCTCCACCGCCTCCGGCATCGATTGGTCCACGCTCTCCGCCGCCGGTGTACTGACCATACTGCCGGGCGTTCTGGTGGTCTACTTCGTGCGTAATCACATCGCCAAGGGCTTTGCCCTCGGCCGCACCTAACTAAGGGGAGATTGATCATGAGTTGGATGGTCTGGACAGTACCGACAGCGGTCTTCTTCGCCACCATAGCCGCACTGCTTGCCGGCATGACGGTATGGCAGATCGTGTCACCAACGGTTGAACGCCAAGGCTTTCTTCCTGTTCCCACGACCCGCGGGGACCGCTTCTTTATTGGCCTTCTGACGTCCGCCTATATCCACCTGGGCGTCATTGGCTTCACGACTATCAGTATTTGGTTGGCATTGGTGGCAAGCATCGCCTGGATGGTGGTGCTGATGCGCTGGGGCTGAGCAAATAAATTCAGGGACGACGTAAACACCAGGGACGATAAAATGAGCGACGAGGTAAGCATGAAAAACAACAAGACGTTGTACCTATCGGTACTGGCGAGTGGCGTCATGCTCGCGTCCGGCACACTGAACGCCAACACGCACGACGCAGAGGCGGCAATTGAGCGCTGGGTGGACAAATTCGAGCATTCAACGCTGTCACGTGAAGAACAGATCAAGGAGTTGAAATGGTTTGCCGAAGCGGCCGAGCCGTTCCGGGGCATGGAAATCAAAACAGTAGCTGAAGGCCTTACCACTCACCAATATGAGAGTGACGTACTGGCTGAGGCTTTTGAGGACATTACTGGCATCGAGATTACCCATAACATTATCGGTGAAGGCGATGTAGTCAATACCATGCAAACCCAGATGCAGACTGGCCGGAATATCTACGATGGCTACGTCAACGATTCTGATGCCATCGGTACCCACATCCGCTACGGCACCACCATCAACCTGTCTGAGGCGATGGACAACGAATGGGCTGACTTTACCAACCCCATGCTGGATCTGGACGACTTCATTGGTATCCAGTACACCACGGGCCCGGGTGGCGACATCTATCAGTTGCCGACCCAGCAGTTCGCCAATCTCTACTGGTTCCGGTACGACTGGTTTACAGATCCGGAGCTGAAGAAGCAGTTCAAAGAGATCTACGGCTATGAGCTGGGTGTGCCGACCAACTGGACCGCCTATGAAGAGATCGCCGAGTTCTTCACGGAACACGTCGGAGAAATTGATGGTGAAAAGATCTACGGGCATATGGACTATGGCCGCCGGGATCCATCACTGGGCTGGCGCTTCCATGACTCATGGTTTTCCATGGCCGGCATGGGCAGCAAAGGCCTTCCTTTCGGCAACCCCGTGGATGACTGGGGTATCCGCGTTGACGAAAATGCGAATCCGGTTGGAGCAAGCGTGAGCCGCGGGGGTGGCACCAACTCACCTGCATCCGTGTTTGCAATGACCAAAGCGGTTGACTGGCTGCACGCCTATGCCCCGCCGGAAGCCTCGGGAATGACGTTCGGGGAAGCCGGCCCCGTTCCGGCTGAAGGCAACATCGCACAGCAGATCTTCTGGTACACCGCGTTCACCGCCGATATGGTCGACCCTGAGGTAGCAGTAACAGACGACGAAGGCAACCCCAAGTGGCGCATGGCGCCCTCCCCGAGTGGGCCGTACTGGGAAGAGGGCATGAAAGTTGGTTATCAGGACGTTGGCTCCTGGACCTTCTTTGATTCCACGCCCGAGGATCGTCGCACCGCAGCCTGGCTCTTCGCGCAGTTCACGACCGCTAAGTCAGTGTCTCTCGAGAAGCTGATTGAAGGTCTGACGCCCATCCGTCGTTCTGACATTGAGTCGGAAAAGATGACGGAAATGGCACCGCAACTCGGCGGTCTTGTGGAGTTCTACCGCAGCGAGAACGAAAGCTGGTGGACCCCCTCAAGCACCAACGTACCAGACTATCCTCGCATGGCACCGCTGTGGTGGCAGAATCTGGCGCCGGTAATGAGTCGCGAGGTGACACCTAAAGAAGGCCTGGATGACCTGGCCGAAGCCTTGGATAACATCATGAGCCGTCTGGCCCGTGCTGACGTATTCGATAAATACGCGCCAGTTATGAACGAGAAGCGTGATCCCGAATACTGGCTGAAAAAGGACGGTGCGCCGAAGCAGCGTCTGGACAATGAGATGCCGCAAGGCAAGACCATGCCATACGACGAAATGATGGAGGAATGGCAGGAAGCGGGTAGCAGCTAAAGCCGCTTGAATCGGGATCATGCAAAGTCTCCGTTCCTGCACGATCCCATCAGAAACGATGTGACGTGTTAGTAATGTTACAAGCCACCCCCAGGGGGTGGCTTTTTTACGTCTAATCAAATCCGAAAGCTGCCGACTACAGGGCGCATTTCCTCAGCCAGTTGCCCCAACCCTTCACTGTTACGCTCCGCTGCTCCGGCGCTTTGTTCAAGACGGAACACCGTGCAGCCAGACCAGACCCGCGCGATCGATCCGGGTTATAATGTTTGTTCTTTCAATTACTCACCTCTGCTCCGGGAGTACAGATGTCACTGGTATCCGAGACCCCTACCCTATCGCCATTCCAGGTGGCTGCCCTGCCGGAAATCCAGTTTGGCCAGGGGCAGATCCGACAGCTGCCGCAGATCATTCAGCAAAGGGGTCAACACGCGCTCATAGTGACCGGCCAGAACGCGTTCATAAGCACCTCGTCCTGGTCGGTATTGAAGACAGGGCTTGAGGCACTGGGCATCACCTGGGACTGGATACAGGTCGATGGTGAGCCTTCACCCCAGCTTGTGGACGCGTCGGTGGCGCAACACCGACAATCCGGCATTGATGTCGTTGCAGGCATTGGCGGTGGCAGTGTCCTGGATGCCGCCAAGGCCATTGCCGGCTTATTGCGCACCGGCACATCCGTCATGGACCACCTGGAGGGTGTTGGCAACAACCTGCCTTACACTGGCCCGAGCGTCCCCCTGATCGCCGTACCTACAACCGCCGGCACCGGCAGCGAAGCCACGCGAAACGCGGTCTTGAGCGTGCAGGGCGAGGATGGGTTCAAAAAGTCATTCCGCGACAACCAGCTTATCGCCCGGATTGCCCTTGTCGACCCGGATCTGCTGGCCTCATGCCCCAGATCCCAGATCGCCGCTAACGGTATGGATGCGTTGACGCAGCTGCTCGAATCCTATGTCTCAACCCGAGCCAACCCGGTAACCGACGCCCTGGCCTGGTCTGGAATGGAGGCTTTCAAAGCAGGCTTCTGGGCCGCGTGGGAAGGCGACCACACAAACGCGTCATCGGGCTATACGCAACTCGCCTACGCCTCCCTGATGTCCGGCGTCACGCTGGCCCAGGCGGGACTCGGCTCGGTCCACGGCTTTGCTTCACCCCTGGGCGCTTTTTTCCCAATGCCCCACGGCGTTGTGTGCGGAACCCTGCTGGCCGAAGCCACCGCCACCAATATCCATGCCCTCAGAGCGCGGAGTCCGGATTCCACGGCGCTCCCCAAATACGCCCGTGTCGGACGTCTGATGACAGGCCAGTCGACCCTGAGCGATACGGAGGCGGGGGACGCCCTGATTGAATGCCTGCGGGTCTGGGTACGGGAACTGGATCTGCCCCGACTCGGCGCCTATGGCATGGCGGGAGAAGACATCCCCAGAGTCTGTGCTGGGGCCCGGGGCAGCAGTATGAAAACCAATCCGCTGGAATTGACCGATGCCGAGCTGGCGGGCGTTCTGGAGTGCCGGCTTTAACGGTTGCAGGCTTCAGAATCTGAAACCAGCTACCTGCGGGGCACTTACATCACCAGTTCCCGGAGATCCCCCAGCGTCTTCGACAGAAGTGTTGTGAAACGCGCCGCATCCGCACCATTGATGGCCCGGTGGTCGTAGGACAGCGACAGCGGCAGCATCAGCCGTGGCTGGAACTGCGCACCATCCCAGACAGGCTCCATGGCCGCCTTGGAGGCGCCCAGTATCGCCACTTCCGGCGAGTTCACGATGGGTGTGAACGCGGTGCCACCGATACCGCCCAGACTGGTTATGGTGAAGCAGGCACCACTCATGTCGTTGTTCGTGAGCTTCCTGTCCCGCGCCTTGCCCGCCAGTTCCTGGGCCTCTTCCGCGAGCTGCCAGATGCTCTTGCGGTCCACATCCCGTATCACGGGCACCACCAGACCGTTGGGCGTGTCCACAGCGATGCCGATGTGGCAGTAGTGCTTCTGGATGATCTGCTGATTCGCCATATCCAGCGAGACGTTGAACTGCGGGTAGGTGGCGAGCGCATGGGCGCAGGCCTTCATCAGGAACGGCAGCAGCGTCATCTTCACGCCCCGCTTCTCGCCCTCAGCCTTGTGGTCCTTGCGAAAGGCTTCCAGGTCGGTGATGTCCGCCTTCTCGAACTGGGTCACATGCGGCACGTTGAGCCAGCTGCGGTGCATGCCCTGGGCCGTCAGCCGCTGGATCTTGGTCATGGACTGGCGTTCGACCTCACCGAACTGACTGAAGTCAGGCAGCGGCACCTCGGGGATACCAGCACCACCACCGGCAGGCGCACTGGAGCCGGACTGGAGCTGTTTGCGCACCCAGGCCTGGACGTCGTCCTTGAGGATACGCCCCTTGGGCCCGCTGCCCTGGACCTGTTGTAGGTCAGCGCCGAATTCCCGGGCGATGCGCCGGACGGCGGGGCCGGCGTGGACGCGCTTGCCGGAGGGAGTCTCGGGTGTTTCAGGTTTGGCGGCGGTGCTGGAGGTGGTGCCCTGGGTCTGCTGGGCATCATCGCGAGCAGGGCTCGCTCCTACAGAATCAGCCTGCTCCTTTTTCCCTGTCGACGTCTGTTCGCTTGATGCCTGAGCACCTCCGCCAGAGACTTCCAGCATCCCGACGACATCGCCTTCCTTGAGGGTATCGCCTTCCTTAACGTCGAGGCGGGTGATCTTTCCCGTGGCGGGAGATGGCATTTCGACCGTCGCCTTGTCGGATTCCAGCTCGAGGAGTGGGTCCTCGGCGTTCACCGAGTCGCCGACGCTGACAAGGACTCCGACGATCTCCACCGATTCGGCGCCACCGAGTTCGGGGACCTGGATGGCCTGTTCGCCGCCGGAAGTTCCGGGTGCCTCGGAAGCCGTATCCCCGGACTGCGAGTCGGTTGCGGCATCCGCTTCCTGTGTCTCATCGCGAGCGGGGCTCGCTCCTACCGATTCCTCGTCGCCTTCGGACTGATCGCTGTCACCGGAGGCGCCGGCCTCGGCGGTCTCCATCATGCCGACCAGATCCCCTTCCTTGAGGGAATCGCCTTCGTTCACATCCAGACGGGTGATCTTGCCAGCTGCCGGTGCCGGCATTTCCACGGTGGCCTTGTCGGATTCCAGCTCCAGAAGCGGGTCTTCGGCCTCGACCGAGTCACCCACGCTCACCAGAACCCCCACAATCTCAACCGATTCCGCACCGCCCAGCTCTGGAACCCGGATCTCCTGTTCACTCATAGTGCCGTGTCTCCTTCTGCCGCCGGATCAGCTGGACGCCGGATTGGGTTTGTCGCCATCAATGCCGTACTGGTTCATGGCCTCAATGACCGTGGCGTGCTCCACGGTGCCTTCTTCGGCCAGCGCGTTAAGCGCGGCTGCGACCACATGATAGCGATCCACCTCGAAGAAGGCCCTCAGGTTCCAGCGGGTATCGGAACGCCCGAAGCCATCGGTGCCCAGCACATGGTAGGGCGCCGGCACAAAGGCGCGGATCTGTTCGGACTGCAGCCGGATGTAGTCCGTGGAGGCGATCACCGGCCCCTTCTGGTCCTTGAGCTGGTCGTGCACCCAGGAGGTGCGGGGGTTCTTATCCGGGTGGAGGCGGTTCCAGCGCGCCACGTGCTGGCCGTCACGGGCCAGTTCGCCGAAGCTGGTCACGCTCCACACATCCGAGCCCACCTTGAACTCCTCCTTCAGCATCTGCGCGGCCGCCCTCACCTCGTTGAGGATGGCGCCGCTGCCCAGCAGCTGGACCCTCGGGGCCTTGTCTTTCGCCTTGCCCGCGACGTTCACGGTTTCCAGCTGATAGAGCCCCCGCAGGATGCCTTCCTCGGCGCCCTTGGGCATGGGCGGGTGCTGGTAGTTCTCGTTGAGCAGCGTGATGTAGTAGTGGATGCTCTCGTTTTCGGCATACATCCGCCGCATGCCTTCCTGAATGATCACCGCCACCTCGTAGGCATAGGTGGGATCGTAGGTCAGGCAGTTGGGCACCACGTTGTGCAGGATCAGACCGTGGCCATCCTGGTGCTGGAGGCCTTCACCGTTGAGGGTGGTCCGCCCGGACGTACCGCCCAGCAGGAAGCCGCGGGCGCGCATGTCGCCGGCGGCCCAGCACAGGTCGCCCACCCGCTGGTAGCCGAACATGGAGTAGAAAATGTAGAAGGGCAGCAGCGGATAGTTGTGGTTGCTGTAGGCGGTGGCTGCGCCGATCCAGGCGGACATGGCCCCCGCCTCGTTGATGCCTTCCTGGAGGATCTGGCCCTTCTTGTCCTCCCGGTAGTACATGATCTGGTCCCGGTCCTCGGGCGTGTACTTCTGGCCCTCGGAGGTGTAGATGCCGGTCTGGCGGAACAGGCCCTCGATCCCGAAGGTGCGGGCCTCGTCCGGCACAATGGGCACGACGCGCTGACCCACCTGCTTATCCTTGAGCAGCGTGGTGAGCATGCGCACGAACGCCATGGTGGTGGACATCTCCTTTTCCCCGGTGCCTTCAAGCAGCTTGCTGAAGGTCTTGAGTTCCGGAATCTTGAGCGGGTTCGAATCCCGGCGCCGGCGTGGCAGGTACCCGCCGAGCCCGCGCCGGCGTTTCTGCATGTACTGCATTTCCGGGCTGTCGGCGGCCGGGCGGTAGTAGGGCAGGTTTTCCAGCTCGTCGTCGTTGACCGGTACGCCAAAACGGTCCCGGAAGGCCTTGAGCCCCTCCTTGTCCAGCTTCTTCACCTGGTGGGCGATGTTCTGCGCCTCGGCCCCCTTGCCGAAGCCATAGCCCTTGATGGTGTGCGCCAGGATGACCGTGGGCTGGCCCTTGTTGTTCACCGCCTCGTTGTAGGCGGCGTAGACCTTGTAGGGGTCGTGGCCGCCGCGGTTGAGTGCCAGGATGTCGTCATCGGTCAGCTCCTTGGCGAACTCCGCCAGCTCCGGGCTCTGCCCGAAGAAATGCTTGCGGGTATAGGCCGGCCCCTGGCTCAGGTAATTCTGGAGTTCGCCGTCGCAGGTGCGATCCAGCGCCTCCTGGAGTACACCTTCGGTGTCCTTCTCGAACAAGGTGTCCCAGTGGCGACCCCAGACCACCTTGAGCACGTTCCAGCCGGCGCCCCGGAAGATGCCTTCCAGCTCCTGGATGATCTTGCCGTTGCCGCGCACCGGCCCGTCCAGACGCTGGAGATTGCAGTTGACCACGAAGATGAGGTTATCCAGGTTCTCGCGCCCGGCCAGGCCGATGGCGCCCAGGGTCTCGGGCTCGTCGCATTCGCCATCGCCCACGAAGCACCAGACCTTGCGGTCGCCGCTTTCCACCAGCTCCCGGTTATGCAGGTATTTCATGATGTGGGCCTGGTAGATGGCCTGGATCGGCCCCAGCCCCATGGACACGGTCGGGAACTGCCAGTAGTCCGGCATCAGCCAGGGGTGGGGATAGGAGGAGATGCCGTTTTTCAGGGTGTCCTGGCGGTAGTGGTCGAGCTGCTCCTCGCTCAGCCGCCCTTCCAGGAAGGAGCGGGCGTAGATGCCCGGCGCGGCGTGGCCCTGGAAATAGATCAGGTCCGGTTCGCGGCTTTCGTCGCCGCCGTGGAAGAAGTAGTTGAACCCGACATCGTAGAGGGTGGCGGCAGAGGAGAATGTGGAGATGTGACCACCGAGATCGCCCGGCTTCATGTTCGCGCGCATCACCATGACCAGCGCGTTCCAGCGGATCAGCGAGCGGATGCGGCGCTCCATGAACATGTCGCCCGGCATGCGGGCCTCGTCCGTGGGCTGGATGCTGTTGCGGAAGGGGGTGGTGATGGCGTAGGGCATGGGCGTGCCCGCGCGGGTGGCCCTGTCGGAGAGCTTGGACAGCAGGTACTCCGCCCTCTCAACCCCCTCGTACTCGATAACCGATTCCAGTGCCTCCAGCCATTCCCGGGTTTCGACCGGATCATCGTCCTGACTCATGGGGCGTGCACTCCTG
This sequence comes from Halovibrio salipaludis, assembly GCF_002286965.1. Lineage (GTDB taxonomy): Bacteria > Pseudomonadota > Gammaproteobacteria > Pseudomonadales > Oleiphilaceae > Halospina > Halospina salipaludis. The sequence goes on from NZ_NSKD01000003.1 coordinate 163,925, forward strand.
TGTTGTTGGCAGGGATTGGGTATTCAGGGATGCGGGTCGATGTGGAGGCTGAGCTCACTGGATTTCAGCCCCCACACGGACAACCTTCATGGTATTGGTGCCACCCTGGGCATTAACATAGTCTCCCTTGGTCATCACAACCAGATCCCCTTCCTGAACCATTCCGCGACTCACCAGCTCAGAGACAGCAAGCGCATTGGTCTGATCATTGGGAATTTTCAGGCTGTCAAAGGGGACCGTATGGACGCCCCGAAACAGGACAACACGGTGTTGGGTGGAGTGGTGACGCGAGAAAGCGAAAATCGGGAGGCTTGACTTGATCCGGGACATCAGTAGTGGCGTCGCTCCGGATTCGGTCATACAGATGATTGCCGTGACACCACTGAGGTGATTGGCCGCGTACATCGCGGACAACGCAATAGCGTCATCGATGTGTTCCATACTCTCATGGATACGGTGTTGGGACTGGTGCATTGACGGGTGCTTTTCGGCGCCCAGACAGATTCGCACCATCGCCCGCACGGCCTCCACAGGGTAGTCACCTACAGCCGTCTCGGCCGAGAGCATAACGGCATCGGTGTAGTCCATTACCGCATTGGCCACATCGGAGACCTCGGCACGGGTCGGCATCGGCTCCGTGATCATGGATTCCATCATCTGGGTGGCAGTAATGACGCTGCGGTCCAGCACCCGGGCACGCTCGATGATGTGCTTCTGAACGCCAACGAGTTCAGCATCGCCGATCTCTACCGCCAGGTCACCACGCGCCACCATGACCACATCAGCCGCTTCAATGACGGCATCCAGGGCGGCATTGTCGTGAGCCAGCTCGGCGCGCTCGATCTTGGCAACCAGGCCCGCCCCGGAACCCGCATCCCTGAGCAGCCGGCGGGCCTTGTGCAGGTCTTCGGCGGTGCGGACAAACGACACCGCAACGTAGTCTGCACCGAGCCGGGCCGCGGTGATGATGTCTTCCCTGTCCTTGTCGGTGAGCGCCTCTGCAGACAGGCCGCCACCGCGTTTGTTCAGCCCCTTGTTGTCCGACAGGATGCCACCGATGAGTACCCTGGAGGTGATGCTCCGCTCACCAACGGATGTCACCTCCATCTCAATGCGCCCGTCATCCAGAACCAGCACGTCCCCGACTGAAACATCATCAATCAACTGCTCATAGTCGATACCTACGCATTCGGCAGTGCCGGCATCCTTATCCATTGCAGCATCCAGGACGAATTCCTGGCCCGCCACAAGGGTCACCTTATGTTCAATGAATCTCGAAACCCGCAGCTTGGGGCCCTGAAGGTCCGCAAGCAGCGCAACAAACCGACCCTGCTGACGCGCAATCTCACGAACGCTGTTTGCCCGGTCAATGTGCTCCTGCGCGCTGCCGTGGGAGAAATTGAGCCGCGTCGCATCAACGCCGGCTTCCACAATCGCAGCAAGCGACTCCGGCGTGTCCGTGGACGGGCCGAGCGTCGCGACTATCTTGGTTCGTCTTAGCATAGGGCTGCTCCCTTTGTTATTCGATGAAATGCAAGACTGCGTTGGCTTGCTTGATTGCCCGACCTGCAGTTACGCCCTGAGTTTCTTCAGACAACGGTATCCTTAAGCAAAATGTTCGTCAACGAAAACCAAACAACAACTATACAACTATTTAAAATCATGAATTTATGTGCATAAATGTTTTTATGCGCAACCCACACCGAAAATTAGGAAAATATTTTCCATTTTAAGGCTTTTCATTTGTTCGTTTCAGAGCTACGATTTTCTTACACGAACTGCTTCAAAGCCTATGATTCGAATGGTTGGCTCAGCATTTCGTCTGAAACGCTGCTCCACTCCACCCCGCAGGATCAAACCGAAAGGGTAGAGGGCGCGGCCGGCATCAAGTACTAACAAAAACAGGAAACAATCATGTTCGAAAACAACAACACTTCCAGTAACGGCACGTTTCGCAAAACGTCTCTGGCTGCCGCACTGTCGCTGATCGCCGGCGGCATGGCGTCCCCGGCGATGGCCGACCTGTCTTACGAAACCGACAGCGGCTGGACATTCGGCGCTGGCGGTTACATCCCGGTATTCCTCGTTGCTGAGGACGAAGACGGCGGAGACAAGAATATTGGCGTCGGGTCCGGCTTTAACCCAGCGAGCCTGAACCTTTCGTTCTCCGCACCAACGCAGAACGGCCTCGACGTTTCCGGTCACCTTCAGATCAACAATCATGTGGGTATAGGCGGCAACAACACCAGTGGGTTTGGCAGCCGTGTTGCCAAAATTGACGTCGCAGGTGATTTCGGTACGGCCAGCATAGGTCAGGGCTTCGGCCTGGTCGGCACCCCTGCTATCGGTGACGCGGGCAGCGCCATGGGTGTGGGTATCATGCCGGACCAGGGTGTCGACTCTCTCGCCACGAACGGTCGTATCGGCGTCGGCTACAAGTATGCGGACTTCCGGCCTCGGGTTGCCTATTTCTCGCCACGTTCTGGCGGCGTTCAGTTCGCTGTCGCAGTAGTTGACCCGGATAGTGGCACTGGCGCCTTCGCCGGAACGACAAATAACCTCGAAGAGGGCACCAAAGAGACCCCCCGCATCGAATATCGACTGGATTATGCCAGCGACAACTTCGGTATCTGGACCAGCGGCGGCTTCCAGGATGTCGATGACACCGGTTTGAGCGGCAATGACAGCGAGACCATGTCGACCATCGACGTCGGGGGCTCGCTCAGCGCGGGTAACTTCAATGCCCGCGCCAACTACTCCGTCAGCGAGAATACGAGCCCGGTGATCTTCACTACCGCGCCGGGTGAAGAGTATGAGCAGTGGTACGCCGAGGGTACTTTTGATGCCGGCATCCACACCTTTGGTGTCAGTTATGGTGAGGGTGAAGAAGACAACGCCGCCGGCACCAACGAGCTGACAATGCTGTTCTCCCGTCATCGCGTTACTGACCAGCTGACCCTGATGGTCGAGGTGCAGGATTACGTTGGCGAGGGTGGTGGTGCACTCATGCCTCAGCGTGAGTACCAGGCGCTGATCGTTGGCTCGCAGTTTAACTTTTAAATGGCCTGAATGATCTGCCCCTTCAGGCAAGGGGCAGCCTGTTAAGCCCGCAACCAAGGTCGCGGGTTTTTTGTGCGCGTGCCGGGCATGCCTCGCCAGATATTAGCCACGGCTGTTCCGGTACAGGGGGGGGGTGATGATTGTCAGACTGGGACCACGAATTACCCACAATGAATTCAGACGATGCGGTGAGGGGCCGCAACGCCCTTCATAGCGCCATTTTGGCGATCACTCAGGTACCATTCAAGGCCAACAACATCCTGCTCTGAGGCAAAGAGCCCCTGCTTGGTGCGGCGCCAGAGGATATCCTCTGCGGTCATCGCCCACTCGTGCTCGACCAGGTAATCCACTTCAGCGGCATACAGATTCCCCCCGAAACAGCGTCCCAGATCGCCCATCTGTTCGCAGCCTTTCAGTATCGAGTAGGAAAGGGTGCCGTACGTTCGCACGAAACGACGGACCAGCCCTTCATTCAGCCACGGGAAATCCGCCTTGAGCTCTCGCTCAAGCGCTTCATGCCCACTGAATTCCCCTCCGGGAAGGCTGGCAATCTTGGTCCAGGCCGTCCCTGCATGAGGGAAGAATTCGCAAAGCTTGTTGGTTGCGGCCTCCGCTAGCTTTCTGTAGGTCGTCAGCTTGCCGCCGAAGACCGAAATCAGTGGGGCCAGGCCTTCTTCCTGGCTGACTTCAAAACTGTAGTCCCGGGACGCCGATTTAGCATCGCCTCCCTCGTCGTCCATCAACGGCCGAACGCCTGAGTAGGACCAGATGACTTCTTCAGGCTTCAGTTGGCGCTTGAAATGGTCGTTAACGATCGCCAGCAGGTACTCAATTTCTTCGTTCGAGATCCTGGCCTTATTCGGATCACCCTCGTACTCAACGTCGGTTGTGCCGACCAGCGAAAATTCATCTTCGTAGGGGATGACGAATACAATGCGCTCATCTTCATTCTGGAGAATATAGGCTTCCTGATCCTTGTTAAGTCGGGGCACCACGATATGGCTGCCTTTAACCATCCGGATCGTTTTCGGCGCCCTCATACCCAGTGAATCCCCGAAAAGACTGCTCACCCAGGGCCCCGCGGCGTTGATGATCACCTTGCTTGAGATCACCCATTCGTCGTCACTGCACCTGTCACGCAGCGTGACCTGCCACTCGCGCTCGCCACGGTCCGCCTGGACGCATTTGGTGCGGGTCATGATCTTGGCGCCATGCTGCTCGGCTTTCTTGGCGGCCAGTACCACGAGGCGTGCGTCGTCGGCCCAACCATCAGAATATTCGAAGCCCTTCACAATGTCGGGCTTAAGGGGATCTGAGCTCCCGAACCTGATCGAACGCGACCCCGGCAACATTTCGCGTTTGGCCAGATGATCGTAAAGGAACAACCCAGACCGGATCAGCCATGCCGGACGCAGATGGGAGCGGTGCGGAAGGTGAAAGCGCAATGGCCACATGATGTGCGGCGCATTGCGAAGCAGTGACTCCCGCTCTCCCAGCGCCTCCCTGACAAGCCGGAATTCATAGTGCTCAAGATACCGAAGCCCACCATGGATCAGCTTGCTGCTGTTCGATGACGTCGCAGATGCCAGGTCATTCATTTCACATAACAACACACGCAGGCCCCTGCCGGCTGCGTCCATGGCAATGCCAGCACCATTGACGCCACCGCCGACGACAACAACGTCAAACTTCTCATGGCCTGTGATCATTATCGCTTTCTCCTGACGCAGTTCAAAGGGACACTGAGGGTCATGATCCCTTTCCGATTCTCGGGTACGGTATACGGCAGTATGCGAAAGCTTTTTTTATTCGTAAAGGAAAATTTCGAAAAAACACGAAACCGTGAGCTACAACCCAACTTTCAGAATTCGACAGAACAGGATGTCACACCACGCGCAGGTCAACGTCGTTCTCGCTAAGAAGCTGTCGAAGCTCGACAGGTGGCTCCTGATCCGTAAAGAGGTAGTCGGCCTGCGTTACGTTCCCGAGTCGGACCATCGCGTTCCGACCGAACTTTGAATGGTCCGCTGCCAGCAGCACCTGCGCCGAGTTCGCGATGATTGCCTGTGCCACGCGGACCTCACGGTAATCGAAATCAAGCAGCGAACCGTCACCGTCGATGCCGCTGATGCCAATGATCCCGAAATCCATCTTGAACTGGTTTATAAAGTCCCGCGTGGCCTCACCGACGATCCCGCCGTCGCGATTACGAACCTCGCCACCTGCGATGATGACATGGCAATCCTCTCTCGCTGAGAGAATCGAGGCGACATGCAGGTTGTTGGTGACGATCTGAAGGTTATTTTTTCTGAGAAGCGCCTTGGCGATGGTCTCAGTGGTGGTTCCGATGTTGATGAAGATCGACGAATTATCAGGAATGAGCTCGACAAGCGCCTCCGCAATGCGCTCCTTGGCTTCCAGGTCCAGAATTTTACGCGTCTGATAGGACGTATTGACGGTGCTTGAGTCGATACCCGCACCACCATGATGCCGTCTCAGGGTATTCTTTTTCGCGAGCTCATTAAGATCCCTGCGGATGGTTTGCGGTGTCACATTGAACTGCTCCACAAGCTGCTCCGTGGTTACAAACCCATTCTTACGGATCAGCTCCATGATCAATTCCTGACGGCGACGTTGAGCCATTCAGACCACCTCTGTCATTGATGTTCGATTCTGTCGTAGCGGAGTCTATGCTCGGCATTCAGATGACGCCAGTCTACCGGTGGTGGCGATCTTTTTCAGCCACCTGCGGCGCTCCAGGGTAATTAGAGTGTACGTTTTCGAAAAAATGATTGGCATTTTTACTGAAAAACGCAAAAATGCGAACAAACAACAAAGCAAATGGAGCGCCTACATCATGAGCCAGTATCTACTCTCCATAGACCAGGGCACCACCAGCTCCCGGGCCATCCTGTTCAACCTCAAGGGCGAAATCGTCGCAACACGTCAGCAGGAATTTCCCCAGCATTATCCGGCAAGCGGTTGGGTCGAGCACGATCCCGAGGCCATCTGGAAAACGGTGATAAGCACCCTTGACGACCTGATGACCGGCGAGAAGGTCCACCCCAATGACGTCGTTGCGGCCGGCATTACCAACCAGCGTGAAACCACCGTAGTCTGGGATCGCGAGACCGGCGAGTGCCTCTATAACGCGATTGTCTGGCAGGATCGTAGGACGGCCTCCTACTGCGAATCATTGAAGGCCGACAACCTGGAACCCTGGGTGGCCAACAGGACCGGGCTTCTCCTCGACCCCTATTTCTCAGCATCCAAGATCTCCTGGATCCTCGATAACGTGAGCGGCGCCCGCGAGCGGGCGGAGCGTGGCGAACTCGCTTTCGGCACGATTGATACCTTCCTGCTATGGCGCCTGACTGGCGGCCGGGAGCATCGCACGGATGCCTCCAATGCCAGCAGGACCATGCTGTTCAATATCCATACCCAGCAATGGGACCCGGAATTGCTCAAGCTGTTCGAGATCCCCGAATCCCTGTTGCCCGAAGTCATGGATTCCGCGGATCATTTCGGGGTCATCACCGGCCTTGAATCGTTAAACGGCACTCACATCATGGGCGTTGCAGGTGATCAACAGGCAGCAATGGTCGGGCAGACATGCTTCGAGTCAGGGATGGCCAAAAGCACCTATGGCACCGGATGCTTCCTGATGCTCAACACCGGGGATGAGGCCCTGCAGTCCCAGAACCGCCTGCTCACCACAGTGGCGTACCGCATCAATGGTGAGCCAACCTACGCGCTTGAAGGCAGCATCTTCATTGCGGGCGCAACCATTCAGTGGCTGAGAGATGGTTTAAGACTGATCCGGGACGCCTGCGAAACGGAACCACTGGCCGAAGGCACACCGGTGGATCATGGCGTCTACTTGGTGCCAGCGTTTACCGGTCTTGGTGCACCTCACTGGGATCCGAACGCACGCGGCGCGATTCTGGGCCTGACTCGGGATACCGGCATCAAGGAAATTGTGACGGCCGGCCTGCAGTCGGTGTGCTATCAAACCAAAGACCTCCAGAAGACGATGGAAAAGGACGGCATCCGGCCCGTCACTCTGCGCGTTGATGGCGGCATGGTGGTCAACAACTGGGTGCTACAGTTCCTGGCAGATATTCTTGGTGCACGGGTCGATCGCCCCGACATGATCGAAACCACGGCTCTTGGCGCCGCCTATCTCGCCGGACTGCAAGCGGGCGTGTACAGCTCGCTGGACGAACTCTCGAAACTGTGGCATTGCGATCGCACCTTCGAACCGGTGATGACCAAAGACAAAAGAGACCGCCTTTATGGCGGTTGGCTCCGCGCCGTCCAAAAGCTCTGACACGTTCCGGCAACCCCTTCCCGGGGAGCGGCGTTCTGTCGCTCCGCCGCTTCGATCCTCTCTCGCCACTTTTGCGCCAGCACGCGATACGTGCAGGGGGCGAGATTTCGTTTTCAAATCATAAAATGTTCTAAGACGCTCCTTTTTTTTCTTTTATTTTCGTTATAGACTACTAAAACGAAAATTTAGGTGATATAGCGATTGATGTCACCTTGCCACCCGCTCGAATTACCCCAGCGTGCGAGCAGTGCCTTGCGCGTTGTGCACCTGAACGAGCAGAGCCAGGAGAACGACAATGACAAAACCACTCCTTATCGGCAATTGGAAAATGAACGGCAGTCTGCAACTCAATCAGGAGTTGCTTCACCGGCTCATTCCAAAGCTGCAACAGCTTCAGAAACATATCGATATCGCCGTCTGTCCACCATCCCCCTACCTGTTTCAGGTCTGCGATGCGCTCGCCTGCACAGGCATTGTTACGGGGGCCCAGACTGTGTCGGAGCATGCATCAGGCGCGCACACCGGAGAGGTCAGTGCGTCCATGCTCAGTGAACTGAAATGCCGCTTTGTACTGGTCGGCCATTCTGAACGGCGCCTTAAGTACGCAGAGTCCAGCGCGGCTGTCGCCGCCAAGTTTGAAGCGGTGCAGAACGCGGGGATGACCCCGGTTCTCTGCGTTGGCGAAACCCTCGAGGAGCGTGAGTCTGGACAGGCCGCAATGGTCATTGAACAACAGCTGCAAGCCGTTATTGACCAGGTCGGTCTTGCCGGATTCGAACAAGCGGTTGTTGCTTACGAGCCAGTGTGGGCCATTGGCACGGGGGAGGTCGCGCAGGCCTCGCAGATCGAAAGCGTCCACCAGTCGATCCGTGCCTTCCTGTCCTCCAGCGCACCCTCTAGAAAAGAGGATCCCAGTCAGCGACTGCGCATTGTTTACGGGGGCAGCGTCAACTCAAGCAATGCGGCAGAGATCTTCAACCTCGCCGATGTTAATGGGGGCCTGATTGGGGGCGCCTCATTAAAGGCAGACGAATTCATTCAAATTTCTGAATCACTGGCAGAGACGGCAGATGCCCTCGTCAGCGAATAAAACAATCGAAGGAGTAAACTATGTCAGCCAGCTATAAGCTCGATAACCATTTCTTTCCGGATGAAGCGAGTATTCCCGCTAAGTTCAAGAACGAACAGAGCGCTTCCATCACGCACACCCTGATCAACGGTAAGCTGGAGAAATGGGAGGGCGCTTACGCCGATGTATTAAGCCCGATATGCGTTGAGAAAGGTCAAGCGTCCCATCCGGAGCCTCTGTGCATGGGCAGGACCCCCCTTATGGATCACGAAGCGTCGCTCAAGGCGTTGTCCGCGGCGAAGGAGGCCTACGCCCAGGGCAGCGGCGTCTGGCCGACTCTGTCAGTCAGTGAGCGGATCGAGCATGTTGAACGCTTCCTTCATGAGATGCAGGTGCACCGGGACGAAGTAGTTGAACTTCTGATGTGGGAGATTGGAAAAACCGAAACGGATTCCTGTAAGGAGTTTGACCGGACCTGCGATTACATCAGCAATACCATTGAAGAACTCAAGGCCCTGGACCGCCGCTCCTCCAGGTTCGAACTGGTTGGCGGCGTCATAGCGCAGACGCGCCGGCTTCCGGTCGGTGTTGCCCTGTGCATGGGCCCCTACAATTACCCGCTGAACGAAACCTTCACCACGCTGATCCCGGCCCTCATCATGGGTAACACAGTGATCTTCAAGCCGGCCAAGTACGGCGTACTTCTGGTTGGTCCGTTGCTTGAGGCTTTCCAGAACTGTTTCCCACCCGGCGTGATCAACATCATTTTCGGGAATGGACGGGATACCATTCCGCCCCTGATGGAGAGCGGCGATATTGATATGTTCGCCTTCATCGGTACGCACCAGGGCGCGGCGGCACTGAAACAGATGCACCCGAAGCCCAACCGCCTGAAGGCCGCCCTGGGGCTTGACGCCAAGAACCCCGGCATTGTCCTGGCGGACGCGGACCTGGATCTCGCGGCACAGGAATGCGTGGCAGGCGCGTTATCGTTCAACGGCCAGCGCTGCACCGCCCTCAAGCTCCTGCACGTTCATGAGTCCGTGGCCGAGGCGTTTGCCGGAAAAGTGGTGGACGAGGTCAATAAGCTCATGCCGGGCATGCCCTGGGAGCCAACAACCAAGCTGACACCACTCCCCGAGCCTGGTAAAACCGACTACCTTACTGCACTCGTTGAGGACGCCCAGGCAAAAGGCGCGCGCGTGGTGAACGATGGCGGCGCACAGGTTTACGGTACCTATTTCCACCCTGCCGTTCTGTATCCTGCAACGTCGGATATGAGAGCCTGTTCAGAGGAACAGTTCGGCCCCGTCATTCCGATCAGTGTCTTTCGCAATGAAAACGAGGTGATCGAACAGGTTCGCGAGTCCAACTTTGGTCAGCAGTTGAGCCTGTTTGGCCAGAATGCGGACACCATGGGTCCGTTGATCGATGTGCTGGCAAACCAGGTTGGCAGGATCAACATCAACGGCCAATGCCAGAGAGGGCCGGACACTCTGCCGTTCAACGGACGCAAGGATTCAGCCGAAGGCACCCTGTCTGTGTCGGACGCGCTCCGCGTTTTTTCCATCCGGACGACGGTCGCAACCAAGTCAACCGAAGGCAACCGCAACCTGGTCAACAGCATCGTGAGGGAACGTCGTTCTGGCGTGCTGACGACGGATTACATTTTCTAGCAGCCAGTCCTGAAGCGCTCATTGCGGGGGCCGGAGATTTCCCGGGAATTCTCCGGCTCTGCTAACTGCCTTCTGCCAATGGCCGCGCCAACGCCTGGGAGTCTAGTGGTTTGACAGTCTCCACTCCCGCCCTGCTTTTCCCCGCCATCTCGCTACTCCTGCTGGCATACACCAATCGGTTCCTGATACTGGCACAACTGATCCGCCAGCTCAAGCACATGGAAACGCAGGACGACTACCCGCTGATTGCCCGTCAGCTGGGCATGCTGCGCCAGCGCATCCTTCTCACCAAGCGCATGCAGGCTACAGGGGTCCTGAGCTTCCTGATCTGCACACTATCCATGTTCGCACTGTTTCTGGGCTGGGAGACGGTCGGGACGGTCAGCTTCGGCAGCAGCCTGATTCTGCTGTCACTGTCGCTTCTTTTTTCGTTCTGGGAAATCGTGATTTCCAACAATGCTATCAACGTGGAACTGGAAGATTTCGAGCGAAAACACAAATCGAGACTGATCTGAAAGACGGGGAGCACTGGCTAGGTTTCCAGCTCTACCCGGTTGCGTCCAAGTTCCTTGCCACGATAGAGCGCGCGATCCGCCCTGCTGATGGCCGAATTCCGGTCGTCGTCCCGGGAGAATGCGCTGACGCCAGCACTGGTGGTAACAGCGATTGGTTGCCCATTGGATCCCTGCCATTCACGCGCCATCAGCGCCTCCCGGACCCTCTCCGCAATCGCCCGGGCACTCTGTAACTCGCTGTCCGGAAGTACAACCAGGAATTCTTCCCCACCCCACCGGGCAATCAGGTCCTGGGTACGCAATTGATCCTTGATAATTGCGGCGACATCTTCCAGAACCCTATCACCGGTTTCGTGACCGTGCTCGTAATTAATCTCCTTAAAATAATCAATATCGAACAGGAGAAAAGACACCGGGTGACCTTGTCGTCGAAAGCGGGCCAGCTCCCTCTCCAAAAGATGGGTCATATGTCGACGGTTAAGGAGGCCAGTTAACGAATCCGTGGTCGCGATTCGACGCAGCTTCCTGCTCGCCTCGGTTACTATGTTGAGATAGAAGAAAGATAGGTAACCGAACATGGCGAACACGACGCTCAGGTTGAATAGATAAACCCCAAGAAGGGCGTCAGGCGCGATGGGTTGGAGTGGCTCTGTAGACCACATCCAAATGTACAGCGCAACGTAATAGCTCCACAGCCCAACCAACGCCACGACGGCTTCGCGCAACCTCATACTGACGAACACGGCCGGAATAAACATCAGCACGTAATAGTGAAAGCCGCTGTCCCACCCGATGAGAACGGTGCCGAGGCCTGCGTGGATAATGACTTCCAGCCAGATCAGCCAGATGGCCAGACCATTCTGCTTCCTGCCAATCGCCCGGTAAGCCACTGCGTACATGGCAACACTGACCACATTGACCCAGGCCAGGATAGGAGAGCCCAGGAGGTGGAAAATAAAGAAGAACCCAACGTCAACCGATCCCGCAATCTGACAGCTTCGTTTTAGAACCTGCCAGAATTGCGGACGCGCTTCCCTGACAGACATAGGCGTGACCTTCTCTGCAAAGTGGTCGTTGAGTAATTGATGATCAGGTTAGTTCGCAATCGAAAACGATTCCAGCCAATTCCGTAAATAAATAAAAACCTTTGAAAACAAAGAATGCGTTTGCAGGGAAGCACGTTAAAGCGGAGATGGGGATTGCGGGAATCTGGTGGAGCAAAGCTGTTCGGTTTACACCATTCCGGACTGTGGATCCCTCGACTCCAGGGGGGGCATTTTTACCCGGAATCGGTGTTAAACGACGGGTAGCAGACAATCCGATTTCGAGCGGATTCTTTGCCTTGATACGGGGCCTAATCGGCGCGCCGAAGGACCGGTCCATAGTGACTGTCATAATTCCGAAAATTCACTGACACCGATGGTGATAGTCATATTGAACCCATCAGCGTCCTCATCCCCATGTAGGCAGGACTCACTTCCATATCGAAGCCTTTCCACCATAGAGACGATACAGATCATGACTGGAAACACTTTGAAAAATGTTGCAATTGACATTTATTCAGCAGCTCATGGTAACGTCCAGACGCTTGATCAGGTTATCCGTTCAGCAGTGTATTACTGAACAGAAAAGGTCTCCACGGGACGGAGGAGGTACCCAACTTACTCGCAGGGACAATTAGAATAATAAATAGAAGTGGACGTTATGACCGATTCCGGGCTATCCGCTGACCAGAAAAAAGAGATCACCGCCCGCTTTGCCAGAAAGAATAACGCCATTGCATGCCGCCAGATTGCTACGACACTGATTCCCTTCGCACTGGTCTGGTACCTGGCGATTGAAAGCGCCTCGCTGGAGAATGCTCTGGCCGCATGGGGCCTGACAGCCGTCTGCATTGCGGTGTTGTGCCTGTTCCTCTTGAGAATTTTCGTGCTGATGCACGACTGCGGGCACAACTCCCTGTTCGCCAAGACCTCCTATAATCGCGCAGCCGGCTTTTTCCTGGGCGTGCTTTGCGGTATGCCGCAGTACGTCTGGTCGAAGAACCACGCGTTCCACCATGCCACCAACGGCAACTGGGACCGCTACCGGGGGCCGCTGGCGACGCTTTCCATTGAGGAGTTCAACGAGCTGACCCCGGCACAGCAGATCCGCTACCGGGTGCTGCGTCACATCACCATGGCGCCGATCGGCGGCTTCCTCTACCTGATCTTCAATCCGCGTTTTACCTGGATCAAGGGCAGTCTGGCACTGCTGGCATTTGTGGCCAGGCATAAGTGGCATGCGCCTTCACGGTCGCTGCGTTCAATCGCGAATGACTTTCAGCCGCGCTACTGGCAAACCTGGAAGGACTACCAGCACATGACGGCCAACAACCTGGTGCTGCTAACGATCTGGGTGCTCATGAGTCTGGCCATCGGCCCGGCGCTGTTCTTCACGATCTACCTGATCAGCCTCTCCTTCGCCGGTGCGGGAGGCATCATCCTGTTCACGGTGCAGCATAATTTCGAGGATTCCTGGGCAGCCGACGAGGAGCACTGGGATTACAACCGCGCCGCGATCGAAGGCACCAGTTTCCTGGTTCTGCCTGCGTGGCTGAACTGGTTTAGCGCGGATATCGCCTATCACCACGTTCACCACCTGTCCGCCTCAATTCCCAACTATCGGCTGGCTGAATGCCACAGGACCTACGCGCACCTTTTTGAGGACGTCACCCGGATTTCACTGCGCGATGTCCCGAAGGCACTTCGCAACAACCTCTGGGACCGGCATCACCAGCGGATCACCTCGGTAGAGCGGGTCACACAGGGGGTGGACGGGAATATGACCGTTTCGGAGCCATATACCTGACGAAGTGGCATAACCCACCCAGTATAATCACTGTGCAATCCCCGATTGAGGATCAGCCCTATTCCGGTACGGGCTGCTTTTTGGCCCAGGGCAGTATCCTGAATGCCTCCTGACTGGCGCCCTGAGTCATGTGACGCTCAGACCGCAGCGCCTTGTAAAGGCTCAGACAGATCGCCAACAGAAGGAAGGACATGAAAAAACCAAGGGAAATGGAAGCATCCTGAATCGCCCGCAACCCACCAACGATCAACAGGATGGCCGCAACCGAGCCCTCGGACACAGCCCAGAAAACGCGCTGCGCGCGCGGCGGATTCGGGTGGCCTCCTGAGGTGACCATGTCATCGACCAGCGATCCTGAATCCGAAGAGGTGATGAAGAAAATCACGATCACCAGGGTGGCCCACATCATGGTCACACCTGCCAGCGGCAGCGCTTCCAGCAATGCGTGCAGAGACAGCGACACATCGTCCTGAACGATCGCGCTCAGCCCCCCGCTGCCGAAAAGCTCGATGTGCAGCGCCGAACCACCGAAAACCGACAGCCAGACGAACGTAACCAGCGTAGGGACCAGCATCACTGAAAGAACAAACTCACGCAGGGTGCGCCCCCGGGAAATACGGGCCACAAAAACCCCCACAAACGGTGACCAGGAAATCCACCACCCCCAATAGAACATGGTCCAGGTCGCCTGCCAGTCGGTGTGGCTGGTGTACTCGACCCAGAGACTCATTTCAGGCAACTGCTGAATGTAGATGCCCAGGGTCCCCACCAGGGTTTCGAGAATATAGACCGTCTGCCCGGCAACGAAAACAAACGTCATGAGACCGAACGCCAGCGCCAGGTTGATGAGGCTCAGTCGCCGGATACCCGACTTGATGCCGGATACTACCGAGATGGTGGCGACCAGCGTGATCAGGGCAATGATTCCCACCTGGACGTTGGTCTGGAGCGGAATGTCCATGTACTGGGCAAGGCCACTGTTGATCTGCATCGCGCCCAACCCCAGTGATGTGGAAACCCCCAGCAGGGTCCCCACCGTGCAGAGAATGTCCACACCGTGGCCAATCGGCCCCCAGATATGACGACCGATCAGCGGATGCAGAATGGATCTGGGCGCGAGCGGAAGATCATGGCGGAAATGGAAATAGGCAATGGAGGCGCCGAACAGGATGTAGATGGCCCAAGGGTGCAACCCCCAGTGAAAGAAGGTGTAACGCATGGCCTCCTTCGCTGCCTCAGGTGAGCCGCCCTCGGCAAACAGCGGGTCCGCATGGTGATAGAGGGGCTCGGCAACCCCCCAGAACACCAGACCTGTTCCCATGCCGGCACTGAACAGCATGGCGAACCAGGCGTGATAGCGGAACTCAGGCCGTGAATCCGGAGGTCCCAGCCGTAACCGGCCGTAGGGACTGACCATCAGCCAGAAGGCAAAGATAACGAATAAGGTCACAATCAGCGCGTAATACCAGCCAAAAGTCCGGGAAATCGCCTGTTGCGCGCTTGAGAATGCGTCACTCGCCGTAGCGGTAAAAAGGCCGCCAAAAATACAGAAGCCAATGACGCAGAGCGCCGAGCCGATGAAGACCGGCGGTGACATCTTCTGAGTGAAACGATGCCACGCCTGTGTCAGGCCTGCCCTGAGTGCGCCCATACCCTGAACCCCATCCGGTATCCCGATAGCGGTAACGACTCCCCCCGTTACCCTGCGCGATCATCATGTCGCGCATATGATAGAGATTCAGAGCACTTCAGGCCATCTGCTGCAGAAGGCGCGCCGTCTCATCCCATCCCAGGCAGGGGTCCGTAATGGACTGGCCGTAGGTGAGCTCGCCTTCGTCCTTCTGCTTACCGTCCACCAGGAAGCTCTCAATCATGATACCGACGATCCGGTGGTTACCCGCCCGGCGCTGGCGCAGCAGCTCCCGTGCAATCCCGGTCTGGCGCTGATGCTCCTTGCAGGCATTGTCGTGGCTGCAATCGACCATCACCGAAGGGGTCAGCCCGTTCTCCCTCAGCTGTTGCTGGGCCGCCGTGACGCTGGCCTCGTCATAATTGGTAACGCCGCGACCACCGCGCAGCACCAGATGTGTATCCGGATTGCCAGGTGTCTGCATCATGGCCGGCCGACCGTGAACGTCCGTGCCCAATCTGTAATGGGAAGAAGCCGCCGACCGCATGGCATTGAGTGCCATTCCATGGCTGCCATCGGTACCGTTCTTGAAGCCCACCGGCATGGGCAGCTGGCTTGCCATCTCACGATGGAGCTGAGATTCCGTGGTCCGCGCCCCGACCGCCGTCCAGCTCACCAGATCGGACAGGTAATCCACGGCCGTCGGGTTGAGAGCTTCGGTCGCCAGCGGCAGTCCCAGCTGCGCCAGATTCAGAAGCAGGCGCCGGCTTCGGACCAGCCCCTGGGCCAGGTCCCCTTCTCCCGTGCGCTCAGGGTCGTACAGAAGTCCTTTCCAGCCCACGGTCGTCCGGGGCTTCTCGAGGTAAGCCCGCATGACGATGAGGCAGCGGTCCTGAAGGGTCGCGGCGAGTTCCGCGAGTCGTTCGCCATACTCAAGTGCCGCTACCTCGTCATGCGCGGAGCAGGGCCCCACAACCACCAGCAGGCGCTCGTCTTCGCCCCTGAGAATGGCGCGGACCGCCTCCCGGTGCTGTTCCACCTGCTTATGCAGTTCGTCCGGACAGGGTAACTGCTGCTTGAGTTCCGCTGGTGTTGGCAGGCTCTGGAGCGCTGCGGAATCTTGCACGGGCTGTGGTTGTTCACTGGTCGTCTGTGAGTCCGTCATTGCTGTAGCCATAATCGATCTCCCATAAAAAAACCCCGACGGCGGCTGCCAGTCGGGGTTCTTCATCCGGTGGCAGCCTGGCTTTCTGCCGGGCCGCCTCCTGGGGTGTGAGGTGTCAGACGTGGCCCGGCGTATGGCTATAGAAATAGCCAAAGCCAAACCACTGGAAATACACAGCAGCCACCGAGCCAGCCGGAACACCGGCAGGCATTGGGGTCATTGAGGTGGATGCTGCGGTTAATGTCTTCATAACCGGGATCATAACGCACCCAGCCAGCGTTGCAACACCAGGCCTTTTCGAAAAGCCGGGAAGATGGGAATATCTCAGCTCAGCCCCAAACGCCAGACTGTCAGAGAGGCCAATGCCAGCCGAATACGATCTTGAAGTACTCAGCAATAACCGCCTGACACCGAACATGCGCCGGATCGTGCTGCAGGGGCCGGAACTGGCCGGGTTCCCGGCAGACCAGAAAGGCGGCTACGTGAAGCTGGTTTTTGACCCGGCGGAGGAAGGCGGCAAACCGACCCTGCGCTCCTACACCATCCGTGCCTTCGATGCGGCACGGCAGGAACTGACGCTGGATTTCGTGGACCACGGCGACGGCGGCCCGGCCTCGGCCTGGGCGAGCCGAGCGCGCCCCGGCGACCCCATCACCATCCGGGGCCCGGGTGAACCAAAACTGGCCGCCCCTGACGCCGACTGGTTCCTCCTGGCTGGTGACTTGAGCGCCCTACCGGCGCTGGCCGTGAACCTCGAGAACCTGCCTCCCGACGCGCGCGGTTACGCCCTGATCGAAGTGCTCTCAGAGGACGACAGGCAGACCATCGAACACCCCGAGGGCATTGAGCTGACATGGCTCGTGAACCCGGACACCGGGCGACCCAACGCCCTTCTGGACGAACGGGTGCGCGCCCTGCCCTGGCTGCCGGGCACGCCCTACCCCTGGTTCGCGGGCGAGTTCAGTACCATGCGCAGCATGCGCCGCTACTTCCGGGACGAAAGCGGCATCGACAAGCATGCCATGTACTGCAGTTGCTACTGGAAGATGGGTGATACTGACGAAGGGATGAAGCGGGCCAAGAAGCTTGACCCGGAAGCCTGATTAATCGGCCTGCTCTCCATCTCCTGCGCCCTCAGGCTCTGGCAGCGCCGCCGCCGGGGGTCCGGAAAAGACACTCAACGCCGTCACTGTAGCCAGGATCAGCGCCATCCCTACAATCTGCAGCGCAACCAGCGTTTCCTCCAGGACAACCACGCCGAACAGTGAGGCCGTGACCGGCTCAACCATGGCTACAATGGAGGCGACGGCGGGGGCCGTGTGATTCAGGCCGATGATGTAGAAGATAAACGACAGCCCCGCGCCCAGTATTCCCAGCGTGACGAACAGGGGCCAGTCCGGCGTGCTCAGGGCAATGGCGATTTCGCTGGAATCCCCGAAGGCACCAAGGATGATCACCAGGGCCGTAAAGGCGATGGTGAGAATGGCCTGCGGGGTGCCATGGGGCGCGGCGTATTTGAAGCCGAATATGAAGATGGCATAGGAGAGCCCGGCCAGAAGCCCCGCGCCAACGCCAAGCGCCGTAACACCGCCCGCGTTGACGTCATAGATGCGGGTGAGCAGCACAATCCCCACCATCACCATCACGATGGCCGCCCATTTGAGCGGCGTTGGGCTTTCCAGCTTAAGCGCGAAAGACAGCAGGTAGACGAACACCGGCGCGCAGTACATCAGCGTCGCGGCCACCGCGACACTGCCCTCGGAGATGCTCAGGAAGTAGAACGAGAAGTTGCCGGCCACGCCCAGCCCGGCAATGGCTGACCAGAACCACAGCTTGCGATTGGCCAGTCCGCTGTTGCCAGGGCGGATCGCCAGCCAGCCCAGGACGAACACAAGACCAATCGCCCCCCGGTAGAACGAGACCACGAACGCATCCCAGCCATCCGCCATGAGGATGCCGCCAATACCGCCGGAGAGCCCCCAGCAGAGGGACGCGAGCATCACGAGAGCCGTTGCACCTGCCATTGGAACTCCTCACGGGCCGGATGTGGAAAAGGGTGAGCAGCCTAGGCCAGAAGCAGCAGCCCCGTCCAGTTTCGGGTTTCCTCAATGTCTGCCGTATATCTATCATGACCGCTCCCAATCTGCTATCTCTCTCCTCGTGCCCAATGTTCTATCATTCCCCTGCACACGGGGCTCCGGGCACAACGGATGCCTTGGAACCGGAGCAGTTCACGAAAAACAGGTGGCCTAATCCATGCTTATTTACCTGCTCTGCGTCCTGGTGCTTATTGGCGCCCTCATCTTCTACCTGTTCTTCTATCGCAGCTGGTGGCGCAACAGGCAGCTCCAGCACCCCTTCCCGGAACACTGGCGGAAAATGCTCAAAAAACGGGTGCCGCTCTACAGCCGGTTGCCCGCCCATCTCAAACGACAGCTTGAACAACACGTACAGCTGTTCCTGGCGGAAAAACCCTTCTATGGCTGCGACGGATTGGAGGTGGACGACACCGTGCGCCTCACCATTACCGGGCACGCCTGCCTGCTTATCGTAGGCCGTAACTTCTCCGATTTCGACGGGGTCAACAGTATCCTGGTCTATCCCGACCGGTATCGCGTCCGGGACCTGGAAAGCGACGGGCTGGTGGTCAGCGAGAGCAACGAGATCCGCGCCGGGGAAGCTTCCAGCCTGGGTCAGGTTGTACTGGCGTGGACCGAATGCGAGCAAGGCGCCCTCCATCCACACGGCGCGCACAATGTGATCCTTCACGAGTTCGCCCACCAGCTGGATTATCTGGACGGCACAGCCGACGGCGCGCCAACGCTCAGCGGCGAACAGGCCCGGCACTGGCAGGAGACCATGACCCGCGCCTACGAGCACCTGCGCGACTCACTCCGCCACCACGAGAAGCCATGGCTTGACCCTTACGGGGCGACGGAGCCGGCGGAGTTCTTTGCCGTGCTGACGGAAACCTTCTTCCAGCAACCGAGACACCTCAAGGCAGAACAGCCAGAGGTCTATGAGACGCTGAGCGGGTACTTCCGATTCGACCCACTCAAGCTGACTGAATACCCAGCCGGTTCAGGTAATCGTGAAGTTCCGCCTCGGTGAGATTGACGTATTCCACCACCCTGCCGTAGAGCATGGCGGTTGGCACATTGCGACCGTCCAGCTCACGCTGGGTCTCATGCAGCACATAAAGGATGATCCGCTCGGTGCGGGTGAGGCCATCACGCGCATCCGGGAAGACGTCCAGCGGATTCTCAGGGCCCGGGCCGTTCAATCCAATCCTCGCCTATGCCATCTCTGCCCGCACCTCAGTCCGGCGTTCGTCCCAGCAGCGCCGGCCAGAACTTGCCGGCGCTCCTGGGATAGCGTTCGGGCTGCTCCTTGAACCAGGGGAAGGACCCGCTCAGAACTCCAGGCAGATCTTCCCGAAGTGCTTCCCGGCTTCCTCATGCCGGAACGCGTCCGCGATCTCGTCCAGCTTAAAGCTGCGGTCGATCACGGGCTTGAGGCCAGTGCTGTTGATGGCCTGCACCATCTCGATCTGGTGGCGGCGGCTGCCGACGAGCAGGCCCTGGAGCCGTGCCTGCTTGGCCATGAGCTTGGCAGTGGGCACTTCGCCGCCGCTGCCGGTGAGTACGCCGATCAGTGAGATGAGCCCGCCCACGCGGATGGCCTCGATGGACTGGGCCACGGTACCGGGGCCACCCACCTCAATCACCTGGTCCACGCCCTGGCCGTTGGTGAGCTTCTTAACTGTCTTGCCCCACTTGGGGTCTTCCTTGTAGTTGATGGTGTGCTGGGCACCCATCTGTTTGAGCCGTTCCAGCTTCTCGTTGGAGGAGGAAGTGGCGATGACGTTCACGCCCATGCTGCGCGCGAACTGCAGGGCGAAGATGGAGACGCCGCCGGTACCGAGGATGAGGATGGTATCGCCGGCCTTGATATGGTTGTCCACAGTCAGCGCACGCCAGGCGGTGAGGCCGGCGGTGGTCAGCGTAGCGGCCTCAGCGTG
This sequence comes from Halovibrio salipaludis, assembly GCF_002286965.1. Classification (GTDB taxonomy): domain Bacteria; phylum Pseudomonadota; class Gammaproteobacteria; order Pseudomonadales; family Oleiphilaceae; genus Halospina; species Halospina salipaludis. The sequence continues at coordinate 184,241 of NZ_NSKD01000003.1, forward strand.
GCTGTGGCCTTCCGGGGCGTGCGTGAAGCTGGTAGCGGCGCGCACGACCTGCTCACGGGCATAACCGTCCAGGCCATCGCCGGGAACGTTGGTGAAGTTGCCCTCCTGGGGAGCACCGTCGAGCCAGGGCGGGAAGAAAGTGGAGACGACGTTATCGCCCACCGCGAATTCCTCAACGCCCTCGCCTACCGCCTCGACGACACCGGCGCCGTCAGACATGGGGATACGGCCGTCCTCGGTCGGAATACCCCCGTTGGCAACGAGGAAATCATGGAAGTTGAGGGAGTTGGCGTGCAACCGCACGCGGATCTCGCCGGGGCCGGGGTTGCCGGGTTCGGCCTGGTCGGTGACCCTGAGGTTGTCGAGCCCGCCGGGGCTGGTGACAGTGACCGTTTTCATCAGGGATGCTCCTGTTCCGTTGTGGGTTACGGGATGACGAGGCTCATCATTGGGCGTCACTGCATTGGCGTCAAGGCGCGCCGGAAATTCCACACTGCGGTTGGCCTCACAGGCCATTGTGTTCCCGATTCCGGTTAGCTTTGCGAACTTCCTTGAAAAACGGAACTGCTCCACGGAAACTTACCATTTGCTCATGTTACACCAGACACTGGATGACAAAAGTCCGCAAAATGCAGTGCGGATATAAAGGAGGCTGAGCATGAAGACAGGGCTGATCGTCGACTCCGCGTGCGACATACCCCATGAGTTCAGCAAGGAGCACGGGCTCTTCGTGTTGCCGGTGACGGCACACATCGATGACCAGACTTACACCGACACCCACGATCCCAAACTCACCCAGGAGTTCTACGAGCAGGGTCTGCTCGAGAAGGGGCACCACGCGGAGACAGAACCGTTCTCCGCGGAGCAGATCCATAACTTGTTCATGGAGCAGATCGTGGATCACTACGACGTCGCGATCTGCGAGACGGTCACCCGCGCCCGAAGCAAGATCTACGAAAACGCCAGCGTCGCCATGAATACCGTGCTTGCCGAATACCGCCGCAAGCGCGACGCTGCCGGTGAAACAGGCAACTTCTCGATGCGGGTGGTCGACAGCAAACAGATCTTTGCGGGCCAGGGTCTGCTGGCTGCCCACACCATCCGCCTCATGCAGCAGAACCTGGACAAGAACGCGCTGCGTCACGAGATTGAGACCTTCGCGGACAAGATCTACGGCGTGGTGATTCCGAGGGACCTCCACTACATCCGTGAACGGGCCCGCCGCAGGGGCGATAACAGCGTCTCCGGGCTGGTCGCCTTCCTCGGCAAGGCACTGAACATCACGCCGGTAATCTTCGGCAAGGGCGCCGAGGGCAAACCGGTCACCAAAACGCGCGGTTTTGAGCCGGCCGTCGAGAAGGTGATGAACTACGCCGTAGCCCGCGTGGAGGCGGGACTGTTGACCCCCTATGTCTCGCTCTCCTGCGGCATGAGCTGGGATGAGATAGAAGCCCTGCCCGGCCTGCAGCGGCTGCGCGATGCCTGCAGAGCCCATGGCGTGGAGCTTCTGCTCTCCCAGATGGGCATCACCAGTACCATCTACATCGGCCCCGGCAGCCTGTGCCTGGCACTGGCGGCGGAACCACACGAGTTCAGCGACTTCCAGTAAACAGGGCCTGCGGATGGGCGGCTGCGCTGTGTTACGATTCGCACACTAACGAACACAGCGGAGCCGTCATGACAGCGGAGATCGTCATTGTTGGCGGCGGTGCCGGGGGGCTGGAACTGGCCACCAAGCTGGGCCGCCGCATGGGGCGCCGGGGTGAGGCGCGCATCACTCTGGTCGACCGCAGCCCGACCCACATCTGGAAGCCGCTTCTCCACGAGGTGGCCTCCGGCGCTATGGATTCCTCGGTGGACCAGATCAGCTACCGGGCTGTAGCCCGCCACCGGGGATTCCACTTCGTTCTGGGTGAATTCACCGGCCTGGACCGCGAGGCTCAGACCATCACTCTGAACGCCATTATCGATGGGAACGGGCAAACGATTCTGCCCGAGCGCCAACTCTCTTATGACTACCTGGTACTGGCAATCGGCAGCATCACCAATGACTTCGGTATTCCCGGCGTACGCCGCCAATGCCAGTTCCTCGACTCGCCCGAGCAGGCACAGCATTTCCACCAGAACTTCCTGAATACGCTGATGCGGGTGAACAGCCAGCGCCGGACCGACCCTGATGCCTGCGCCCGCATTCCTATTGTAGGCGGCGGCGCCACCGGGGTGGAGCTGGCGGCCGAGCTGGTGCATGCCTCGGAAACAGTACACGAGTACGGGTTCTCCCAGGCGGACCGCAGCATGCTGAAAATCACCCTGCTGGAGGCCGGACCACGCCTGCTGCCCGCCCTGCCCGAGCGCATCTCCCGGGACACGCTGCGCGAACTGAAGGAGCTTGGCGTGGATGTACGCCTTGAGGCCCGGATCACCGAAGCACGGGCCGACGCCCTGGTGGATCAGGATGGGCACGAGATCCCTGGTGACATCATGGTCTGGGCCGCCGGCGTCCAGGGCCCAACGCTGATGGAACACCTGGACGGCCTGAGCCTGCAACCCAACCGCATGCTCAAAGTGGCGGCCACGCTGCAATCGGTGGACGACCCGCACATTTTCGCGCTGGGTGACTGCGCAGCCTGCCCCCAGGAACAGGGCTTCGTGCCACCCCGGGCCCAGAGCGCCCACCAGATGGCGGACCACCTTGCAGGCAACCTGCGCCGGGCCATGCAGGGGCGCGAACTCAAGGCCTTCCAGTACCAGGATTACGGGTCATTGGTGAACCTGAGCCAGTACTCAGCGGTGGGCACCCTGATGGGTGGCACCTCCAGGGGCAGCCTGCGCGTGGAAGGCAGGCTGGCAAGGCTGGTCTACATCTCACTGTACCGGATGCACCAGATCGCGGTCTTCGGCTGGTTCCGGGGGCTGCTAATGGCGCTGACGGACCGCCTGCACCGGGCTTTCAAGCCCAAGATGAAGCTGCACTGACGCCTCAGTCTTCCGGCACCAGGCGGTTGTTCTCGCGCCGCACCCGGCGCGGGATACGCATGTTCATGGCTTCACGACCGCCGACTTCATCCAGCAATTCATCCACGGGCCCGCGCTGGTCCTCCGGCAGCCCCTGGTAGAAATCCAGGGGCCGCTGCAGCTTCCATTGGGGGAAGCTCATCAGGGCCCGGGTTTCATCCACCCCACTCAGGCGGTACTGGTGTTCGCCGAGCCTGCGGGGCACCTTCTTCCCGGGGTGCTCATCAATCCACTTCGCCACGGCATCCACGGTCTCGCTCAGAACAGGGAACTGGCTCTCGAACTGATGCTTGAGCAGCGGGTAGAGGGTCTCGGGCACCTGGTCATCCGCCAGCCAGTCGCCCACACGGGGTTTGCGGGTGTTCATGCGCTCGATCCACTCCACCAGGTGCGGCGCTCGACGCCTCATGATGCGACCGGGGGCCGGGTCCCGGTAGAGATGGGCGTAGAGCGGCGCCATCAGGCCGAAATCCCCGATGCTGGCGCGCTCGCCCAACAGGTAGGGATGCTGGCTGAAGTGCGCCTCGAGCTGATCCAGCAGCATGTAGTACCAGTTCTCAATGGCGGAGGCGGTGCTCTCCGTGATGCCCAGCATCGGCAGCATGCCCGAGAAACGCTTCGCCAGGCGGCTGCCGGCTAACCGGCGCAGCGGCCCCGGAAGCCAGGGAGAAACGACCTTGCCGAACTCACTGTAAAGAAAACGCCGGTTCTCCTCCGGAAAACTCCAGCGGAAGTGCATGGCCGGCAGCAGCAGCCATTCATCCGCGTACAGTTCCATCAGCAGGGATACCAGCCGCTGCTTCGGTGTGCTCGGGTAGATGCCACGTTCGGGAAAGCGCTGCTCCAGGGTGTCGATGATCTCGACGGTATCCTGAATGAACTCGTGCTCAGAGGTTTCCAGAACGGGAATCATCGCCACGCCCGTCTTCGGGATCAGCACCCGGCGGTAGACACTGCGCGTAGCCATGCGCTCCTCAAACGGAATGCCCTTGTAGCGCAGGTAGGAACGGGTCTTGCCACTGTACAGGGAAAACTCGGTCCCATAGTGGGTGAAGGCGTAGGTTGTGGTCATCGGAACTCCATTTCTCCGGCGGCTCAGCTCAGCCAGCGGTACATGACATGAGCATCCACGAATCCGTACTCGGGATGTTCAAACGCGCCTGGGAGGGTGCCGGTAACCTCGAAGCCGTTGCGCTCCCAGACCTTGATGGCTCCCAGGTTGGTGGATACCACCAGATTGTACTGCATCGCACGGTAACCCATCCGTTTCGCCTCTTCCATGGAATGACGGCACATCTCACTGGCCAGCCCCCGGCCACGGGCGTGTTCTCCCACGATGTAGCCGCAGTTACAGACATGGCTGCCCGGCCCGGGTGCATTGGTCTTGAGAAAGTAGGTCCCCAGGTAGGTCTCGTCGTCATCCAGCATGACATAGGTGCAGTCCGGCTTTTCCACCCAGAAGGTGAAGGCGTCGTCCTCGCTGATGTCCATGGGGACGGCATAGGTCTCCCCAGCGCGGAATACCGGTTCCAGCATGGCCCAGAGCTCGGACCAGTCGTCCGGCAGGAAGTGGCGGATCTCTGGCATGGGGTCTCCTCAGTCGTCCCAGCGGAAGATGGTGGCGCCGGCCTCGGCGTGGGTAACCTGTTCCCGGAACCCGGAAAAAAGTTCGCGCCCGAGCCCTTCGTTGCCCCGGCCCCAGTGCACCGGCTGGCCATGGTCACGCCCTGCCTCCCAGTGTAGCGCACCGGCAGTCGCATCAATAAGGACGCGATCGCCATCACGGATGCGCCCAATGGCACCACCCCGGGCAGCTTCCGGATAAACGTGGATGGCGCTGGGCACCTTGCCCGAGGCGCCGGAAAGGCGCCCGTCCGTGAGCAGCGCCACGCGCAGGCCGTCGCTCTGCAGGTTCGCGAGCACCGGCATCAGCTTGTGCAGTTCGGGCATGCCATTGGCGCCAGGGCCCTGGCCCGGCAGTACGGCCACGAAATCCTGCGTCAGCTCCCCGGCATACCAGGCATCCATCACCGCCTGCTGATCCGCAAAGACCCGGGCTGGCGCCTCGATGCACCAGCGGTCCTCTGGCACCGAGGAGGTCTTGATGATGGCCCTGCCGAGGTTGCCCTCAAGGCGATGGAATCCACTGTCCGCCACGAAGGGATCGTCCACGGCCCGCAGGCAGCGTGTATCACCGGAGGCTTCCCGCGGCGGATCCCACACCAGGCGCCCGGCCCCATCAAGGCTTGCAGCTCGGGTGTAGTCGTGAATGGACTCGCCGAACATGACGCTCACATCCTCGTGCATCAGGCCCGCACCCAGCAGCTCACGCACCAGGAAGGGTACGCCGCCGGCACGGTCGAAGTCGTTGATGTCCGACTCGCCATTGGGATAGAGACGGCACAACAGCGGCACCACCCGCGAAAGCTCGTGGAAGTCTTCCCAGTCGATGCGGATGCCGGCAGCACGGCCGATGGCCACCAGGTGGATGCTGTGGTTGGTGGAGCCGCCGGTGGCCAGAAGCGCGACCATGGCGTTGACCAGCGTTTTTTCGGAAACCACCTGGGACAGGGGCCGATAGTCATCCCCCAGATCCGTGACCTCCGTAATCCGGCGGCTCGCGGCCTGGGTGAAGGCCTCGCGCAGGTCCGTTCCGGGATTCACAAAGGAAGAGCCCGGAAGCTGCAGGCCCATGACCTCCATCAGCACCTGGTTGGAGTTGGCGGTGCCATAGAAGGTGCAGGTGCCCGGTGAATGGTAGGAGCGGGATTCGGCCTCCAGCAGTTCATCACGGCCGATCTCACCACGTGCGTGCTGCTCCCGGATGCGGGATTTCTCGGCGTTGGACATGCCCGAGGGCATGGGGCCCGCCGGCACGAAGAGTGTCGGCAGATGCCCGAAACGCAGAGCACCGGTCAGCAGCCCGGGCACAATCTTGTCGCAGATGCCGAGGCAGAGTACACCGTCAAAAACATTGTGGCTGAGCCCGATGGCGGTGGCCTGGGCGATCAGGTCCCGGGAGAAGAGAGAGAGCTCCATGCCCGGCTGGCCCTGGGTGATGCCGTCGCACATGGCCGGAACGCCGGCGGCGAACTGGGCTACGTGACCGGTGCGCGCCACGGTGCGCCGGATCTGGTCCGGAAAGTCGCCGTAGGGCTGATGCGCGGAGAGCATTTCGTTGTAGGCAGAAATGATGCCGACGTTGGCGCTGCGTTCCGTCTGGCGCAGGATCAGCTTGTCGGGATCGGGCTTGGACGCCATCACATGCGCCAGGTTGGTGCAGCTCATGGTCTCGCGCTGGGGCCCGTCACCCCGGGCGCCGGCCATCAGCGCCAGGTAGCGGTCCCGGCTGGTGGCGCTGCGTTCGCGTATGCGCCTGGTGACTGCCTCAACCGTCGGGTGCATCATCTGTCTCCCTTTCATCCCAGAGCCGGCCGTCACGGGCCAGCAGCATGGTTGCCGCCGAAGGTCCCCAGGTTCCCGCCCTGTAGGGCTCCGGACGGACACCGGAATCCCGCCAGTTCTGCAGGATCGGATCCACCCAATCCCAGGCGGCCATGAGTTCATCATGGCGCACGAACAGCGTCTGGTTGTCCTGGATCACGTCACTGAGCAGCCGTTCATAGGCATCCGGTGCCCGCTCCCGCCTCAGGGTCTGAGGGTTCAGGCTGAGCTCGGACATGCGAATGTCCATGGCCGCCCCGGGGCGTTTCTCGCTGAACGAGAGCTGGATGCCCTCATCCGGCTGCAGGCGGAAAACCAGACGGTTGGCCATGCTCGCGCGCTGCTGCGGGAAGATCGAATGCGGCACGGGTCGGAAGTGGACCACGATCTCGCAGGTGCGCTCCGGCAGGCGCTTGCCCGTGCGCAGGTAGAACGGCACTCCCGCCCAGCGCCAGTTGTCGATGGCCACACGCATCGCCACAAAGGTTTCCGTGGCGCTATCACGGACACCGGCGTCCTCAGTATAGCCAGCCTCGCCGTTCGCTCCGGCGGTATACTGCCCCCGCACCACCTCTTCGGCTATAGTGGTGATCTCCATGGGCCTCAGCGCACGCAGCACCTTCACTTTCTCATCGCGCACCGCATCCGCATCCAGGGTGTTCGGGGGTTCCATGGCCGTCATACACAGCAGCTGGAGCAGATGGTTCTGGACCATGTCCCTCAGGGCCCCGACCTCGTCATAGAAGGCACCCCGGCCTGCCACGCTTCCCGATTCCGCAATGGTGATCTGAATGTGGTCGATGTAGCGGTGGTTCCACTGGCTCTCGAAGATGGAGTTGGCAAAGCGCAGTACCAGCAGGTTCTGGACGGTCTCCTTGCCCAGATAATGGTCGATGCGGAAAATCTGGCGCTCATCGAAGCACCCCCGAACGCTGGTCTCGATTGCTTCCGCCGAGGCGTAATCCAGCCCAATGGGCTTCTCCAGCACCATCCTGGACTGCCCGCTGATCAGGCCAGCCTCCTCCAGCGCACGGGTGATGCCGGCGTACAGATCGGCGCGGGTGGCGAGATAGAAGATACAGCGCTGCCCTTCCAGGCGCTCACGAAGGCTCCCCAGCGCTTGCGGGTCTGTGGCATCCGCGGAGACATACCCCACCCGGGCCAGAAAGTCATCGGCGACCTCACCTTCCAGCGCATCGGCCAGCTCCGCGCGCCATTCATCGCTGGTAAGGGCGCTGCGGCTCACACCCAGAAGCTGCCAGTGCTCCGGCAGGGCTCCGTCACACCAGAGCGCATACAGGGACGGCACCAGACGCCGCCGAGCCAGGTCGCCGGCGGCACCGAACAGAACCAGGGTGAAGGGCGTGGTATCGTTTGGGTTCATGATTACAGCATGAGCAATCGCCGCGGGCAGCGCAAATCACGGAACCACTACGCGCGCCCTCTTTTTCAGGCAACGGATTGTTTACACTGGCGGCTTCTGGAATCATCCGTGCATCAGCGAACACACAACAGGGAATGCCAGTCATGATCAGCAAATGCCTTTTCCCGGTCGCCGGCTACGGCACCCGCTTTCTGCCGGCCACCAAGGCCATGCCCAAGGAGATCCTGCCCATCGTCAACAAACCGCTGGTGCAGTACGCGGTGGAGGAGGCCTCCGAGGCGGGCATCCATGACATCGGCTTTGTCACAGGCCGTGGCAAGCGTGCCATTGAGGACCACTTCGACATCAGCTATGAACTCGAGCACCAGATCGCGGGCACCGGGAAGGAGGATAACCTCAAGGGCATCCGCAACCTGATCGAAAACCACCGCTTTGCCTTCACACGACAGAACGAGATGAAAGGGCTTGGCCACGCCATCCTCACCGGCCGCAACCTGATCGGTGACAACCCCTTCGCGGTGATCCTGGCGGACGACTTCTGCGTTGCCGGAGACGATGACGACGGCGTCATGGCGCAGATGGTGAAGCTCTACAACCAGTTCCGGTGCAGCATCGTGGCCATCGAGGAAGTGCCAGTGGATGAGACCCACAAATACGGGGTCATCGAGGGTGAAACCATGAAGGAGGGCCTTTACCGGATCACCGACATGGTGGAAAAGCCGCCAAAGGATCAGGCCCCCTCCAATCTGGCCATCATCGGACGCTACATCCTGACACCGGACATCTTCGACATCCTGGAGCGGACCAAGCCCGGCAAGGGTGGCGAGATCCAGATCACGGACGCCCTGCTGGAACAGGCAAAGAACGGCTGTGTTCTTGCCTACCAGTTCCGGGGCCGGCGTTTTGACTGTGGCAGCATTGACGGTTTTGTCGAGGCGACCAACCACGTCTACGAAAACGTCTATCGCCGCGGCGAACGCAACCTCTGAGCGGGAACACAGGCTGGCGCATGGCGGAACACACGGCAGGCAGAGAATACAGGCCAGGGACGGTCATCCTTCCGGAGGCCAGCTGGCCCAACGACAGCCCTCTCCCGGCCCGGAGCATCGCCGAGGCCCGACAGCACGCGGTACTGGTGCTGCAGCGGTTCCTTGCCGATGAACAGCTCCCTCAGGGGTGGATGAGTGTTTTCCCGCGCCTGGTCATTCCCATGGCCGCGTGGCTGCTCACTGAACAGCGCCAGCTCGGCCGCCCTCTGGTCATGGCCATTGGCGGCAGCCAGGGCAGCGGCAAGACCACCCTGTCCCGGGCGCTGAGACTGGTTCTGCATCACTGCTTTGCCGTCTCCGCCTGTGTACTCAGCCTGGACGATTTCTACCTGAGCCGGCATTCACGCCGTGAACTGGCGGACTCCGTCCACCCACTGCTGGCGACCCGGGGTGTTCCCGGAACCCATGACATTGAGGCGCTGCTGGGATGCGTGGAAGGGCTGCGCGATGCCAGCCCTGATACCCGCACGCCCCTGCCCCGCTTCGATAAAAGCGCGGATGACCAAAGGCCCGCGTCCGAGGGGCATACCTTCCAGGGCCGGCCCGGCGTTATCCTGCTGGAAGGCTGGTGCCTGGGCGCCCGGGCCGTGGATGAGCGTGAACTGGACGAACCGATCAACAGCCTGGAGGCTGAACAGGATCCGGATGGACTTTGGCGGCGTTATGTGAACGAACAGCTGGCCGGGCGCTACCAGGACCTGTTCCAGCGCTTCGACCGTTCACTGTTCCTGCAGCCGCCTTCCTGGGATGCCGTACAGCGCTGGCGGCTGCTCCAGGAGGCGAAGCTGATCCGCAACCGCAGCGACAGCTACCGCGCCCACCTGGACGAAGGCGATGCCTTCGCCACCTTCATGGCGCATTACGAACGCATCACCCGGCGGCTGCTTGAATCGCCGCCCGCATCCGATATCCATCTGGCCCTGGATGAGCAGCAACGCTTCACGGCCCTCACGTTCAACCCATCAGAGAGGTAGAGCCTTGGGTAACCGCCTTTTCCATCTTTACGATCGAACCGTTCTGTCCCATCCGGTGCTTACCCTGCTCCTGGTGCTCGTCGCCGCTGTTATAGCCGGGCTGCGCCTGGATCAATTCCAGCTGGACGCCTCTCCGGACACCCTGGTGATGGAAGGCGATGAGTCTTTCGAGTATTACCAGCAGACCTATGAGCGGTTCGAAACCACCGATGACTTCCTGGTGGTGAGTTACCAGCCGGAAGACGAGCTGTTCAGCGACAGCGTCATCAATCGGCTGACGGAACTGCGTGATGACCTGATAGACGTTGACGGCATCGACGAGAGCAACAGCATCCTCAACGTGCCCCTTCTGCACAGCCCCGACATCACCCTGATGACGGTGAGCAAGCACATGAAGACCCTGGAAGGGAATGACGTGCCGCTGGACACCGCCCGCAAGGCGCTGATGGAGAACCCGCTGTACCAGAACATGCTGATCAGCAACGACGGCACCACGACTGCCATACAGCTGCTGCTGCCCTCGAACGAACGCTATTACGAACTGCGGGACCGGCGGGACGAGCTCGAGCAGAAACAGCGCGAGGAAGGCCTTTCCGGGGCCGAGGAAGGCGAACTGGCCCAGGTGCGGGCCGAATACCGCGAGCGCAAGGAAGCGGTGAGCGCGCAACAGGACCGGATCATACGGGATGTGCGCGGCGTGCTCGCCAATTACGGGGACCAGGCCCGGATCCACCTGGGCGGCGTGCCCATGATCGTCGCCGACATGATGGCCTTTGTTGAAAGCGATCTGGTGACCTTCGGCCTGGGCGTACTGGCGTTCATCATCCTGATGCTGGGGATCATATTCCGCCAGCCCCGATGGGTTCTGCTGCCGCTCGCGTGCTGCGCGCTGACTGTCTGGATCACGCTCGGGTTCCTCGGCTGGGTGCACTGGCCGGTGACCGTCATCTCCTCCAACTTCGTCTCACTGCTGCTGATCATCACCATGTCGCTGACGATCCACCTGATCGTCCGGCACCGCGAATACCAGCAGCTGCAGCCCGATGCCGACCGCTACCAGCTGGTCTCGGAGACGGTCAGCGCCATGGGGCGGCCCTGTTTCTACATGGTACTGACCACGGTGGTGGCCTTCGGGTCGCTGTTCTTCAGTGATATCCGGCCGGTCATCGACTTCGGGCTGATGATGACCGTGGGCATCCTGATCGGCTACGCCGTGGTCTTCCTGGTGCTGCCGGCCGTGCTCATGCTGATGCCGCGTGCGGCCCAGCCCAGCGGCGCACTGCACCGCACTCCGATTACCGAGTACCTTGCCCGCATCACGGACAACTATCGAGGCACCATTGTCACCGTGAGCGCCGCGCTGGCGGTGGTCTGTGCCGTGGGCGTGTCCTGGCTCTCGGTGGAGAACCGCTTCATTGACTACTTCAAGTCCGACACCGAGATCCACCAGGGCATGACGGTGATCGACCAGAAACTCGGGGGCACGACCCCGCTGGACGTGATCATCAGCCTTGAAGAGGACGACGGTGAACTGAGCAAAGACTGCGACCCCTTCGTGGACCCGGACTGCGAGCCGCAGGAACAGATCGACAGCTTCTTCAGTACCGACGGGGCGCAGCTGGTCAAGAACATCCACGACTATCTGGATGAACAGCCGCAGACCGGCAAGGTCATTTCCCTGGCCACCACCATCCGGCTGGCGGAGCGCGTCAATCAGGGCGAGCTGAACCCGCTGCAGCTCGGGCTGATGGGCCGTGCCTTCCCGGAGGATCTCCAGGGCCTGCTGCTGGATCCCTATGTGAACGAGGAGACCCGGCAGGCGCGCTTCAGCATCCGCCTTCTGGAAACCTCTCCCAAGCTGGACCGGGACGCCCTGTTTGAGCGGATCCGCGCCGACCTGACCAGAGAAATGGGCCTCAAGGACGACCAGGTCAATCTCACCGGCATGGCGGTCCTCTACAATAATATGCTGCAGAGCCTGTTCAGCTCCCAGATCAAGACGCTGGGTGCCGTGTTCGTGGCCATCATGGCCATGTTCCTGGTCCTGTTCCGGTCCCTGCGGGTGGCGGTTGTGGCGATCGTGCCCAATCTGCTGGCAGCAGGCACCGTGCTCGGCATCATGGGGCTGATGGGCGTTCCGCTGGACATGATGACCATAACGATCGCAGCCATAACGGTGGGCATTGCCGTGGACGACACCATTCACTACATCTACCGCTTCCGCGAAGAGATCCGGCGCGATGGTGACTACCAGGCCGCCATGCACCGCAGCCACCAGACCATCGGCCGTGCCATGCTCTACACCTCGCTGACCATCATCGTCGGCTTCTCGATACTGGCGCTGTCGAACTTCATTCCGACCATCTATTTCGGGGTGTTCACCGCCCTGGCCATGGCCATTGCCCTGCTCGGCGCGCTGACCCTGCTGCCGAGGCTGATCCTGATGGCGAAGCCTTTCGGCCCGGATCGTGGCACTACTACCCCCGGGGAGGACCATTAATGGCGATTCTGACCGCCCTTGCCCTGCTGATCCTGATCGCGCTGAGTGCCTGGACGCTTATCCGCCTGCGCGCCCAGCACCAGCGGGTGCAACACGCGCTGGCACGCGTGGCGGACCCGGAGATGCCGCCACCCGAGATGCTGATGACAGTGCGGGTGCTCAACCCGATTGAGGTGGCGCGCCGGGAATCCGCCGGCGCTCGACTGGTGGGGGACTACATGCCGGAGACGGTCCGCCGCATCGTCTTCCGGCAACTTACCACGGAACTCGACGAGGCCCTGTCCGAACGGGGGATCGAGTCCGAGATCAGTGTTGAATACCGGTAGGAGCTGCAATGACCATTCTCAACCTGCTGCTTGGCGGCATCCTGCTCGTTCTTCTCGGCGCCGTGGCCTGGGAACTCCACCGGCAGGAGCAACTCGTACAACGCCTGGAGCAGTACGCCGCCCACGAACGCCGGCCCAAGCACGGGCGCGTAATCCACAGTAATTACGAGGAACCCATCATGCCGGCGTTCGAGACGCTGCCGAGGAAGATCTTCGAGCAGATCACCGGCCGCCGCGACAACCATTGATGCGTTACGCCTGCAGAGCAATCAACGTACTGCTCCTGCTTGCGCTGGCCTTCCGCATCGCGGTGCCGGCGGGCTTCATGCCAGCCCCGGTCAGCGGGCACGGTGCCGCCTGGCTGGTTCCCTGCCCGAGCGACGCAACCAGTGCGGAATGGCTTGCGGGGCTTTCCGGGAAGCAGGCCCACCACGAGCATGGTGATCACAGTGCCCACGCCGCCTTCGAGGCATGCGAGTTCGGTTCCTTCAGCACTCTGAATGCCCCGACCGAGGCCGTGGCTTCCTCCCTCGGCGCGCCGGCGCTCCCCACGGACACCCGAGCGCTCACCCAGCCCCTCTACAAGGCACCTTACCCCCGCGCGGGCCGCACGCGCGCCCCTCCGGTCTGATCCCTCCGTTCAATAACCCGGACCAGATCATGAATCGTTGGTTCCAACCGACCCTCACTACCGGAGGCCACGATGTTTCATCGTTCCCTTATTGCCGGCGCCTGCGCGCTCGGCCTGAGTTCACTCGTTCCCGCGTTTGCCCACGGTCCCTACACCGACGGCGAATGGGCGGGACCACGCCCGGACAGCCACGCGCCCATGGGCGTCATGGGCGACCACCGCCACAGCGCGGGCGAATGGATGATCTCCTATCGCTACATGCCCATGAGCATGTCCGACAACCAGCAGGGCACCAGCTCGATCAGCGATGACACCATCGCCACAGCGATCCCCAACCGGTTTGCGGGCAACCCCATGCAGCCGCCAACACTGCGGGTCGTACCCCGGGACATGCGCACGGACATGCACATGGTCGGTGCCATGGTTGCGCCCACGGACCGCGTTACGCTCATGGCGATGGCCAATTATCTGAAAAAGGAAATGACCCTGACCACCTACCAGGGCCCGACGGGCACGGATACCCTCGGCACCTTCAAAACCCGGAATGAAGGCTGGGGCGACATCAAGCTGAGCGCCCTGGTCGGGCTTGCCAGCTGGACCGGCCATGAGCTGCACCTGAACGCGGGCATCAGCCTACCCACCGGGAGCACGGACGAATCGGACCAGGTGCTGACCCCCATGAACACCCGGCAGAAGATGCGCCTTCCCTACGGCATGCAGCTGGGCTCCGGTACCTACGACCTTCTGCCGGGCCTGACGTATAACGGCCACTACGGCTGGATCAGCTGGGGTGCCCAGTACTCGGGTGTAATCCGCACCGGCGAGAACGACGAGGGCTACACCCTGGGGGATGAGCACGAGGTGACCGGTTGGGGGGCCTTGCGGGTTACGCCCTGGCTGAGCACGTCATTGAGGTTGAGCGCCCTTAGCCGGGAAGACATCGACGGGCGTGATGAGCGGATCATGGCGCCGGTTCAGACCGCGGACCCCAACAACTACGGGGGTGAGCGCGTTGATCTTGGAATCGGCGCCAACCTGGCCGGCCAGTCTCCGGCGCTCCGGGGTCATCGCCTCGGCGCGGAGCTGGTCTCTCCCATCCATCAGGATGTAAACGGCGTCCAGCTCGGCATGGACTGGATGGCCACCCTCGCCTACCAGTACAGCTGGTAACACGCCCCTTACCCCTCATGGCCCCGGCTTCCGGGTCGGCGGCCATCCCCTGCGCTCCATTCCATGGCATTCGTAATCCGATAACGTTTGAAAACGCCCTTGGTTGAGAAAAATTCGTATTGTCTTTAATATTCCGTTCATTCTGGATCCGACCGAAGGCGCAAACCATGAGCAGTCATCCTTTCCGGCATTCGCCTCTCGCCGCCGCCATCCTCACTCTCAGCCTCGCAGGCGGGGCCTATGCCCAGAGCGGCGATGGCGATGAGACCACCTTCTCGGCGCCGACCCTGGAGGTCCAGTCCAGTGCGGACGCCTCGGAAGAAGGCCTGAGCCCGGCCTTTGCCGGTGGCCAGGTAGCCGAAGGAGGCCGTTTGGGGCTGCTTGGCAACCAGGACGTCATGGAGACGCCTTACAACTTCACCAACTACACCGAACTCCTGATCGAGGACCAGCAGGCAGCCAGTGTCGGCGAGGTGCTGATCAACGACCCGGCCGTCCGCGTGGCCCGGGGCTTCGGGAACTTCCAGCAGGTCTACCTGGTGCGCGGCCTTCCGGTGTTCTCGGATGACATGACTTACAACGGCCTATACGGGCTGCTCCCCCGGCAGTACCTGGCTTCCGAGTTTATCCAGCGGGTGCAGGTCTTCCGTGGCGCCAATACCTTCCTCAAGGGCGCTGCCCCTGGCGGCAGTGGCCTTGGTGGCGCGGTCAATGTGGTTCCCAAGCGTGCACCGAATTATCCGCTCACCCAGGTCACCACGGGTGTAGAAAGCGGTGGCCACGCCTACGCAGCCGCGGATGTGGCACGGCGCTCTGAGGACGGACGTTACGGTGTACGCGTCAACGCCGCTCGCCGTGACGGGGACACGGCCGTTGACGGTGAATCCCGTGAACTGTCGATGAGCCATATCGGGCTAGATTACCGGGGGGATGACCTGCGCCTCTCGGCGGATCTGGGGTATCAGGACCACCTGATGGACGCGAGCCAGCCGAACATCACGCTTGCTGATGGAGTCGCTGTTCCGGATGCACCCGATGCCTCTGAAAGCGTTGCCCAACCCTGGACCTTTTCGGAATCCGAGGATGTTTTTGGCACCATCCGAGGCGAGTACGACCTCAACGACGCCATAACGACTTGGCTGGCTTTCGGCATGCGCCGTGGCGAGGAGGAAGCGACTTTCGCCAACCCGGAATTTACCCAGAGCAATGGTGACTTCTCTGCAAGTCGCTTCGACAACACACGGGAAGACGATATACAGACCGGAGAGCTTGGTATCAGAAGCAGTTTCCAGACCGGGACTATCGGACACGAGCTGACGCTTTCAGGCTCGACCTACGAGCTTGAATCTAAGAATGCGTTTGTTTTTGGCACCTCGATTAACAGCAACCTCTACGACCCGCAGGACAGGCCTGCGCCTGCTCTGGCATCGGGCACATCTTTTGGAGACCTAGACAATCCAATCGTTACGGAACGCACAGAGCTCTCAAGCGTTGCGCTGGCCGATAAGCTCTCCTTCCTCGACGAAACGGTTCTTCTGACGCTTGGGGCACGTTACCAGCGGATCCAAACTGAAAGCTTCAGTTCACAAACAGGTGCGAAAAATGGCGACTATGACGAGAGTGATATTACGCCATCCCTCGGTGTCGTTTACCGTTATACGCCACAGATTTCCGCCTACGCCAGTTACATTGAGGGGCTGCAGAAAGGAGACACGGTCAGCGCTCAGAACGCGGTCAACTTTGGTGAAACGCTCGAACCCTATGCCACCGAACAGAGTGAGCTCGGGTTCAAGTACAAAGGGAATAACCTTGGCGGCAGTGCCTCTGTCTACTACAGCCGTAAGCCAAGCGCCGAACTGGACAGCAACAACGTCTTTCGTATCTCGGATTATTAGCGAAACCGGGGCGTCGAACTGAACGCTTACGGCAAGGCCACCAGCCACTTGACGGTCCTCGGCGGCGTCAGTTTTCTGGATTCGAAAGTGGACGGTAACGAGGCCATCGGCGCCCCGGATACCCAGGCCAATCTCAACCTGAAATACGACGTCCCTGCCCTACCCGACTTGGCCTTGGACAGCCGTGTGATCTACACCAGCTCCCAGTACGCTGATTCGGCCAACCAGCAGAAGGTCCCTTCCTGGACCCGCCTCGACATCGGCGCCCGCTACCTGGTGCCCATGGGCGAGGATCGTTTGCTCACACTGCGTGCCCGGGTGGAGAATGTGGCGGACAGTGACTACTGGGCTTCTGCAGGTGGAGTCGCGAACTATGAATACCTAACCGTGGGCGCCCCGCGGACCCTGATGGTGTCAGCCACCGTCGATTTCTAGGAGATCCAGCCGCTCATGCAGCAACGGACCATCCGCGTCTGGTCAGGCATCCACAAGTGGACCAGCCTGATCTGCACCGCCTTCATCCTGATGCTCTGCATCACGGGGCTTCCACTGATCTTTCATGATGAGATCGACGAGGCACTGGACACCCAGCAGTGGCAGCCCGCCAACCCCGACGGCGAGCTGCTCCCACTGGACCGGATCCTGTCGATCGCGTTGGAGAACCAGCCCGGCGGCACACCCCTTTTCATGAGCTTCGACAAGGACAGGCCTGTGGTGAACGTCACCACCGGTCCAGCCCCGGATGCGGCTGCCGGTGATATGCATTTCGCCTCCTATGACCGTACCAGCGGGGAAACCGTCCCTGCCCATGAAAACGGTGTTATGGACTTCATCCTCCAGCTGCACACCGACATGTTCCTGGGGCTGCCAGGCATGCTCTTTCTGGGCGCAATGGGCATTCTGCTGTTTCTGGCCATCGTTTCAGGCGTCGTACTCTATGCGCCGTTCATGCGGAAACTGGATTTCGGCACCGTCCGAAAGAGCAAAACGCGCCGCATCAAATGGCTGGATTACCACAACCTGCTTGGGGTGATCACCATCGCCTGGCTGGCCGTCGTGACCCTGACCGGTGTGGTCAATACCCTGTCAACGCCGATACTGGATACCTGGCGGGACCAGTCGCTCGCGGACCTGGCGCAGGGCTACGACGACCAGAGCGTGCCGGAGCCCGGGGAGATGGCCTCTCTGGACTCAGCAGTAAACGAGGCCGTTAAGGCCGCGCCGGACAGAACGCTGCAGTTCGTGGCCTTCCCGGGCGGCATGTGGTCCACGGACTTCCATTACGCGGTCTTCCTGCACGGCAACACCTCCCTGACCCAGCACCTGATCACGCCAGCGCTGATCAACGCCCGCACGGGTGAGTTCGCCGCCATGCGGGAGATGCCCTGGTACGTGAAGACACTGGCCCTGTCCGGCCCCCTGCATTTCGGTGATTACGGCGGGCTGCCGCTGAAAATCCTGTGGGCGGTACTCGATGTACTCACCATCGTAGTGCTCGGCAGCGGGCTCTACCTCTGGGCCTCCCGGCGGCGCCCCGTGACGAGTGAGGTCCGGGCGTCACAGGAAGCGAATTCACCCTCAGTTACCGCAACGCCATGAGCCCGTCAGGCGCAAACCGCAACCGCCGATCCCTCTGGACGATCTTCGCGGCCCCCACCTGGATCGCGCTGGCCAGCCTCATCGGGCTGGCGTCAGCCCTGATGGGGGAAGGTGCGTGGAACCTGATCGCCTGGGCAGGGGTAGGCGTTCCAGTACTCGCCGCAGTCTTTGCACTGCGCTACCGAACCCACTGAACCCGGCTGGTTTCACCTGCCCTTACGCGCCACAACTGAACCCAACACCACCAGCAGTGCCGCAACAGGCAGCTCCCAGCTCGGCGTTGCAAAACCCGCCACTACCAGGAAAAACGCAGCCAGAACGGGCACGCCGTAGGCCAGGCTGCCAACCAGCCCTGTGGGCCCATTGCGGATGGCCACATCCCAGGCAACCATGGCGACGCCGTAAGGCCCCAGCCCCAGGGCCGCGCCGGCGGCAATGCCACTGTAGGGAAAGGCCACGGGTTCCGGTTCAAGGACCACACCCATGACGGCAGCCACCATGGCGGCGATCATGAAGATGGTGGGCATGAACGGGGTCAGCGTTACCGGCGTGTTCTGGCACAGCCAGGAATACAGCGCCCAGCAGCAGCCGGCGGTCAACGCGAAGGCATAGCCGGCGAGATTGCCGGAAAGCCCACCACTCAGCGCCTCTGGCGCCAGCAGCAGGGCCGCGCCACCAAAGGCGATAACCGCCCCTCCAACCACCGGCCCCGACAGCCGGCCCTGAGTGAACCACTGGCTGATCAGCACGAACATGACCGGCCAGGTGTAGGTGATCAGCGCGCCTTCCGCGGTCGGCGCCATTCCCAGCCCGACCAGGTAGGAGCCAACCGCACCCAGAACCAGCAGAGGAATAACCCCATAGATGACCGCCTCAAACCCGGGTGGGATTTCGGCGTTGAAGTTCTTCCCCAGGCTCAGCGGGAGGGCGGCCAGTGCGCCAGCCAGCAGTGTGATGGCCGTCAGCCGCAGTGGCGGGATGGTCGTCGCCAGATCAATCAACAGCGGTGCTGATGCCCAGAGTACAACAGCGAACAGGCCCGCAAGCGGGCCCACGGGCAACGGCATTCTCTGACTGCTCACTACCTGCACGGGCTACCTCCTTTGTCTTTTAAACCCCTCTCAATGACAGGTGCAGTCTATAACCAGCATAATGATCACAAAATCGATTTTAATTGAATGATCCCATCACGGTTTGTGATATATGCGAACGCCCGTACTTGATCTCAACCTGCTCCAGACATTCCTGGCCGTGGCCGACACCGGTACTGTGACAGCCGCGGCCGAACGGCTCAGCTATACCCAGTCAACAGTGAGCATGCAGCTCCACCGCCTGGAGGCCATGCTCGGTGTAACGCTGCATGAAAAGGAGGGTCGGGGGATCCGGTTCACGCCCGAGGGCGAGCGGCTCCTGGGCCATGCCCGCCGACTCCTGACCCTGAACAATGAAGCGATGAACGACATGAAGGCGCGCCAGGTCGCCGGCAGCCTGACCCTCGGCATTCCCGAGGACTATGCCTTTCTACTCACGCCCGCCCTGGCCTATTTCCATCAGATGTACCCCGCCATGCAGCTGAAGGTCATCTGTGGTGCCAGCACGGATCTGGTCCAACAGGTACAGGCCTCCGAGCTGGACCTTGCCGTTGTCACCCGCCAGACTCACTCACCCGGGGGCGAAGTAATCCGCCGGGACCCCCTGGTCTGGGCAGTGGGCGCCAACCAGCAGCCGTCGCTGGTGGATCCCCTTCCCCTGGCCCTGTACAGCCCCGGTGCAGATGTTTTCCGGGAAGTGGCCGAACACGCACTGGGCTCCGCCGGACGGCACTGGCGCCTCGCCTACTCGAGCCAGTCCATGACGGGGTTGATGCCCGTAGTCGTGGCAGGGCTGGCGGTGGTTCTGATCACCCGCGACATGCTCAATCCACAACTCAGAGCCCTTGACGAGAAAAGCGGGCTCCCAGCGCTTCCCTCGGTGGAGATTGCACTGCACCGCGCCCCTGGGCGTCCGTCGGAACCGGCCAGGCAGCTGGCGGAGCTGATACGCGAGCACGTGGGCTCAGAAAAACAGTAGAAATGTGCGTTGACTGCCCCGAGATCCTGCATCGACTCGCGGGGCTGTGTTCCAATGGCACTATTGAATTGGAATCACAAACCAAGATCGGCGTGAACAGGACCCCGATATGCACGAAAGCGCTTCCATCAGCATCGATAACGGCGATGCGGTCATTGATGCGGCCACGCTTGCGGAATGGCTGAATATCGATCTGGAGACACTGACCCACGGCATTGAGTCCGGTGCAGTGCGGACGCTCGTGGAGAAAGGCGAAGGAGAGGACGCTGGTCGGATGCGGCTGACCGCCCGTTACGGCGAGCGACAGGCCTGCATGATCCTGGAGGCGGACGGCCGCCTGACGCCGGCGACGCCCCCTCCGGAGTCCCAGCGCCCCGTGAAACCCTCTCTGATGCAGCTTCTGGACGACTGAGCGCGATTGACCGATCCAGGCGCATTCTTTAGAGATGGGTATGAAGCATCCTGAATGAGGAAAAGGCATGGTTCATGACGATCATCTCCCCGGCACCATGAATGCCATGGTGCTGGAACAGCAGGGTCAGCCGCTACAGCACCGCCAGGTGCCCCTTCCGGAAATTGAAGAGACGGACCAGGTACTTCTGAGGGTGGAGGCCTGTGGTGTCTGCCGGACGGATCTCCACATCCTGGACGGCGAACTCACCGACCCTTCCCTGCCGTTGATTCCGGGCCACCAGATCGTGGGTACCGTGGTGGTGGCCGGTGACCAGGTCAGCGGCCTCCAGGTGGGCGATCGCGTGGGTGTTCCCTGGCTCGGTCATACCGACGGCACCTGCCGTTACTGCTGCCGGGGCCAGGAAAACCTCTGCGAACAGGCCCGGTTCACCGGCTACACCCTGGATGGCGGCTATGCCGAATACGCCCTTGCCTACGCACCCTACTGCTACCCCCTGCCGCCGGAAGCCGAAGCGCTGGATATTGCGCCCCTGCTCTGTGCCGGTTTGATCGGCTTCCGCACATGGCGCCTTGCAGGTGGCGAGACCATCCAGCGTCTCGGTATCTATGGCTTTGGCGCCGCTGCCCATATTCTGTGCCAGATCGCCTGCTGGTACGGCCAGTCCGTGTACGCATTCACCCGACCCGGCGATGAACAGGCGCAGAAGCTGGCGCGGGACCTGGGTGCCGTCTGGGCGGGCGCGAGCACGGAGGATCCACCGGACGTTCTGGACGCCGCACTTGTCTTTGCCCCCGTGGGAGAGCTGATGGTCAGTGCCCTGAAGCACGTGGATCGTGGCGCCAGCGTGGTCAGCGGCGGCATTCACATGAGTGATATTCCCTCATTTCCCTATGGCCTGCTGTGGGAAGAACGCAGCCTGAAATCAACCGCCAACCTCACGCGCGAGGATGGCCGTGCCTTCCTTGAGGTTGCACCCAGAGTCCCGGTGCGGACCGAGGTGCACGCCTACCCGCTCAGCGAAGCCAACCAGGCCCTCGAGGACCTGAGGGAGGGACGGTTCGCCGGTGCGGCGGTACTGACCCCATAGGAGGCTCAGTGTCCATGCCTATACGGTCAGGTGTTGTGACACAATGTCGTCCCCGAGCTCATCCATGGGACCACTTGCAACACTCTGGCCGTTGTTCATGATGGAAAAGCAGTCGGCGGTGCTGCGGGCGAACGCCAGTTTCTGCTCGACCAGCAGCACCGTCATGCCTTCTTCCTCGTTGATGCGGCGGATCACATCACTGATTTCGCGCACAATATTGGGCTGGATACCCTCGGTGGGCTCATCCAGCAGGAGGATCTCGGGTTCCAGCACCAGTGCCCGGGCAATCGCCAGCTGCTGTTGCTGACCGCCTGAAAGATCCCCGCCCCGGCGGCGCCCCATATCCCGAAGCACGGGAAACAGCCGGTAGACCCGCTCCGGAATGCCCTTTGAACGCTTGCCCGCCAGCGGCACCCTGAGATTCTCCTCAACAGTCAACTGCGGGAAGATGTCACGGCCCTGGGGCACATAGCCAACTCCCAGGCGCGCCCGCTGCTGCGCACGCAGGCCGTTGAGTTCCCGCCCCTGCAGGCGGATGCTTCCGGAAGCTACCGGGAGGAGCCCCATGATGCACCGGAGCAGGGTTGTCTTGCCCATGCCATTACGGCCCATCAGGCAGGTGCGGGACCCCGTCTCCACCCGGAGATCAACGGACTTCAGTGTGTGTGAATCGCCGTAGTACTGGTTAAGACCGGTAATCTCAAGCATGTCATTCCCCCAGATAGACTTCACGGACGCGGGCATCGGACTGGATCTCGTCCATACTGCCCTCGGCAAGCACCGATCCCTGGTGCAGCACACTCACGGTCCGCGCGATGGAGCGCACGAAGTCCATATCGTGCTCGACCACCACCACGGAATGCTTTCCCGCCAATGACGTCAGCAGTTCCGCGGTCTTCTCGCTCTCCTGGCCAGTCATCCCGGCCACCGGCTCATCCACCAGCAACAGGCGTGGGTTCTGCATCAGCAGCGACCCGATCTCCAGCCACTGTTTCTGGCCGTGGGACAGGACGCCCGCCGGCGCATGGGCCTGCTCCGTGAGGGAGATCAGTGCCAGCACCTCATCGATGCGGTCCTGCTGTTCACCGTCAAGACGCCAGCGCAGACTCGTCCACAGCCCCCTGGAGGCATGCATCGCCAGCTCCAGGTTCTCGAAAACGGTCAGTTGCTCAAAAACCGTGGGTTTCTGGAACTTGCGGCCGATCCCGGACTGGGCGATCACGTGCTCTGGGAGCTCCAGCAGGTTGAGCCGCTGACCGAACCAGGCTTGGCCCGTGTCCGGGCGGGTCTTGCCGGTGAGCACATCCATCAGGGTCGTCTTGCCGGCGCCGTTAGGCCCGATCAGACAGCGGAGTTCACCGTCATCGATATAAAGGGTCAGGTCATCGAGCGCCCTGAAGCCATCAAAGGACTTGGTCACGCCCTCCACGTACAGGATGGGGCCATGCCGGGTATCCAACGCCGGGCTGGGCGCGGCGTGCTGCAGGAAGGAAAAGACCTCCTCGCGTTTGCCCAGCTCCCTGAGGGTATCCATCATGCTCATTGCTTCGACCTCCCTGCCATCTGTTGACGCAGCCCCATCAGCCCTTTGGGGAGAAAGAGAGTTACCGCGATGAAAAGGCCACCCAGGACAAACAGCCACAGATCCGGGTAGGCTGCCGTGATCCAGGTCTTGAGCCCGTTGACCGTACCGGCACCGACCAGTGCTCCGACCAGGGTCCCTCGCCCACCCAGGGCAACCCAGACGGCCATTTCAATGGAATTGGCCGGAGCCATTTCTCCCGGGTTGATGACCCCGGTCTGGGGCACATAGAGCGCCCCGGCCAGCCCGCAGAGCATGGCGGAAACCGTCCACACAAAAAGCTTGTAGCGCAGCGGATTGTAGCCGGTGAACCGGACACGGCTCTCGGCATCACGGATGGCGACCAGTACCCGCCCCAGCTTGGAGGTAACGATATAGCGGCACAGCAGGTAGGACAGCATCACCGCCACGGCGCTCAGCATGAACAGCACCAGCCGGGTATCGGCCTCACGTACCGAGAACCCGAGCAGCTCACGGAAATCCGTCAGGCCAGTGTTGCCCCCGAAGCCGGTCTCGGTCCGATAGAAGAACAGCATGGAGGCGAAGGTCAGCGCCTGGGTGATGATGGCGAAATAGACGCCACGCACCCGGGAGCGGAATGCGAAGAATCCGAAAACGAGAGCCAGTGCCCCGGGCACCAGAAACACCATCACGGCCGTGAACCAGAAGGACTGGAACGGCACCCAGAACCAGGGCCAGTCATCCCGGCCGAGGAACTGGATGAAGTTGGGAATGGTGCCCGTTTCCATGCGGTTATGGGTCAGGTGCATGCCCATGACGTAACCGCCAAGGGCAAAGAAAGCCCCGTGCCCCAGTGACAGGATCCCGGTATACCCCCAGATCAGATCCAGCGCCAGAGCGACCAGCGCCAAGCACAGAAAGCGCCCGGTCAGGGTCACCAGCCAGTCGGGGATGTACAGGGCGGAGTCCGGCGTCACGAACTGGTTGAGCAGCGGTACCACCACCAGCGCAAGCGCGGTCAGTAACAGCAGAACCGCCCACCCGAACCCGGAGTGCAGACGGGCAAGACGCATTACGAAAGGCTGTCGCATCAACATCACTTCCTCTGTCAGTCGTCGTCGCCAGCCCGGCCCTTAAGGGCAAAAATGCCCTGTGGCCGCCACTGAATGAACACGATGATGGCAACGAAAAGCAGAATCTTGGCGAGAACCGCGCCGGCCACCGGCTCCAGGAATTTCGAGAACACCCCTAGCCCCAGCGCTGAGAACACGGATCCGAGAATGTTTCCGACACCCCCAAGCACCACCACCATGAAACTGTCCACGATGTAGTTCTGGCCGAGCTCGGGGCCCACATTCACGATCTGGGAGAGCGCCACACCCCCGAGGCCGGCCACACCCGCCCCGGCCCCGAAGGTCCACATGTCCACCCGGTTGGCGGAGACACCCAGTGCCGCTGCCATCTCACGGTTCTGCATCACGGCGCGCACCTCCAGTCCCAGCCGTGTCCGGTTCATCACGAACCAGACCAGTGCAACCACAAAGAACGCGAAAGCGATGACACCCACACGCGAGGTGGACAGTGATACCCCCTGCATGAGCTGAACGCTGCCGGAGAACCACTCAGGACTGGCCATCCGTACGTTCTGGGCGCCAAAGATCACCCGTGTTGTCTGCATCAGGATCAGGCTGATGCCCCAGGTCGCCAGCAGGGTCTCCAGAGGGCGGGCGTAGAGAAAGCGGATCACGCCCCGCTCCATCAGGATGCCCACCAGGGCGGTTACCACGAAGGCAGCGGGGATGGCCGCCAGAAGGTAGAAGCTGAACCACTGGGGCGCCATGAGCGCAAACAGGTTCTGGACAATGAAGGTGGTGTAGGCGCCGATCATCAGCAGCTCTCCGTGCGCCATATTGATCACGCGCATCAGGCCGAAGATGATCGCCAGGCCAAGAGCGGCAAGCAGCAGAACACTGCCCATGGAAAGTCCGTAAACCAGGTCACTGAGAAAGCGCGCCGTACTCTGGCGTTCCTCGATAGCCTCAATGGCGTCACGGGCCGCCTCACGGACCGCCGCATCCGGCTCAACCGGATCGCCCTGGGCATCGGTTTCCAGCAGGGACTCGAGCTCGGATTTCATCCGGGCCGATCGAACGTCCGCGATCACCTCAACCGCTTCCAGCCGCTCCTCAGAATCGGAGGCATCCAGCTGCAGACGTGCAATGGCAATGTTGAGCAGGCGCAGCACCTCAGGATTCGACTCCTCAGCACGCAGCTCCTTCAGTCGGCCAAGCATTTCCGGCCTGGGGCGGTCGGCCAGCTCCTCCGCACCCGCCCGCCGGGTGGCCACGTCGTCGGAAAACAGCTGAAGCTGCCCGATCAGCGGGCGTATGCCTCGGCGTATGGCATTGGTCAGGGTAGGCTGGGAAAGATTCTCCGAGGCCACCTCCACGGTCTCCCCCGTAATGGCATCCGAATACTCGCCGGTAGCCGGATCCTCAATCAGAACCCGTCCCTGCTCATCAAAATACAGGCGACGGTCACTCAGCGCCTGCAGTACCGGGAGGGTCTCGGGCGCTGCGAGCGCCTCCAGCTCCTCCACCACATCATTGATCGCCTGCCAGTCATCCGTGGCCAGGCGCTCAACGATGGATGCCGCTTCGCCGGATAATCCTTCCGTACGGGTTTGAGTCTGCTTCTTCTGCTGTTCGGCCAGCTTTTCCGCCCTTTCATCGGCGGACATCCCGTCCGTGTCGGCGACGACAACCGCTGGAACCATCAACAATCCCAACAGGATTGCACCCTTCCAACTCAGTCCACGCATTGAACACTCCTGATCCAGCTGGCCCGGCCAGAGGCCGGGCCAATCCGTCATTCCCTTCAGAGTTCCAGGTCGTATCTGGGTTCCTCGCAGTCACCGCAGACCCAGGGGTAGGTCCAGTCAGCCTTCTTGTCCTCGCTGCCTTCCAGATACTTGCTCCAGGGTTCGGCACGAATCGGGCCGTCGGTCTCCCAGACAGTGGCGAACTGGCCGTCCGGCTGGATCTCGCCAATCAGCACGGGCTTATGCAGGTGATGGTTCTCTTCATCCATGCAGATCTCGTAGCCCGAAGGCGCGTCCACGCACTGCCCCGGTACCGCCTGGCGCACCGCATCCGGGTCGCTGGTGCCGGCCTCCAGAACGGCCTGGGCCCACATGCGGATCCCGATATGGGTGGCCTCCATGGGATCGTTGGTGACCCGGTCACTGCCGCCGGAAAGGTCGTTCTCTTCCACGTATTCGGCCCACCGTTCGGTGAACGCCTCATTTTCGGGAGAGTCCACTGACATGAAGTAGTTCCAGGCGGCGAGATGGCCTACAAGCGGTCCCGCGTCCATACCCCGGAGCTCCTCCTCGCCCACGGAGGTTGCCATTACCGGCACATCCACCGAGTCAACGCCCTGGTTAGCGAGTTCCTGATAGAACGCGACATTGGAATCACCGTTGATCGTATTGATCACAGCGGTCTGGCCGCTCTGGGAGAACCGCTTGATGTCCGAGACCAGGCTCTGGAAATCCGAGTGCTCGAAGGGAAAGTACTCCTCGCGGATGGCGTCGTCTTCAATGCCATTGGCATTGAGGTAAGCGCGCACAATGCGGTTGGTAGTACGCGGAAAGACGTAATCCGTACCCACCAGATAGAACTGCTCGGCACCGCCACCGCGTTCACTCATCAGATAGTCCACCGCCGGCAGTGTCTGCTGGTTGGGAGCAGCGCCGGTGTAGAAGATATGCCGTGAGGACTCCTCGCCCTCGTACTGGACCGGATAGAACATCAGCCCGTTAAGCTCTTCCAGTACGGGCAGAACGGATTCACGCGAGACGGAGGTCCAGGCCCCGAAAATCACATCCACCTCGTCCCGTTCGATCAGTTCACGCGCCTGCTCGGCATAGCGGGGCCAGTCCGAGGCCGGGTCCTTGACCACTGGCTCCAGCTCACGACCAAGAAGCCCTCCCTGTTCGTTGATGTCCTCAATGGTCATCAGGGCAACATCCCTGAGTGACGTCTCGCTGATCGCCATGGTCCCGGAAAGGGAATGGAGGATGCCCACCTTGATGGGGTTGTCCTCGGACTGGGCGACACCGGAGGCGAGCAGGCCACCGAGGGCCAGGCACGCAAGGCCGGTCTTTCTGATTGATCCACGCGTCTTCATTGCAGTCTCCTTGTGGTCCGGCTGAAAGCCTACGCATCGTTGTGCACCCGACCCAATGCAGACGCCATTCCAGCCAACCCGGAATTCCTTCTATTACAGCAACCTGTCTTGTATACAAGAAAAACTGAAAAAGAACGTTATAGATCCGGTGCACCATCCTCAGGCATGCACTGGAAGCTTCCTGCAGCTTCGACAACAACAGAGATAGTCCGCAGATAACTGTATTAGCTGACATTTAATAGCCACACGCAGACACCAAAGCCCCTTCGCCCCACAACTGCACCGTTCTGTCGCACAGCTCCCCATATCAGGGCAGCGTCCGGCCCAAAGCCAATCCGATCAACGCCGAAAATTTATTTCATCTCATTGTTATTACCGCTTTTTATGGCGTTTTACAGGGATGGCACACCGGTTGCTAACACATTCTTGTATACAAGATTGCAACCAAGAGACTCGTCATGGCTTCAACAACCGGATGGACCATCAGGGACTGGCAGGAGGCGTACCGTAATGGCCAGTCACCCCAGGCGCTTCTGGAAGCGCTGCTGGAGGCCGAGGACCCACGCGACCCCGCCTGGATCAGCCTGGCGAGCCGGGAACAGCTGGCCGCCCAGATCGCGACCCTTTCCCCGGAGCAACCACTCTACGGGGTGCCGTTTGCGATCAAGGACAACATTGACGCGTTCGGTTTCGAGACCACTGCGGCCTGTCCGGAATACGGCTATCGGCCCGAGTGCGATGCGGAAGCGGTCAAGGCATTGAAAGAAGCGGGCGCCGTACTGATCGGCAAGACCAACCTCGACCAGTTCGCTACCGGGCTTGTCGGGACACGCTCTCCCTGGGGCGCCGTCCCCAACACCTTCGATGACGCCGTCATAGCGGGAGGGTCGAGCTCCGGGTCCGCCGCGGTCGTGGCCCGCGGCACCGTCCCCTTCTCCCTGGGTACGGACACTGCCGGCTCCGGACGTGTACCGGCAGGACTGAACAATATCGTGGGCCTCAAGCCAACCCGGGGGGCCATCAGCACCCGCGGCGTGGTACCGGCGTGCCGGAGTCTGGACTGTGTCTCGGTTTTCGCCCTGACCACGGCTGATGCCGGCGTAATCCAGAGCTGCCTGGAAGCGGGCGAGAGCACTGACCCCTTTGGCCGCTCCCGCCTGGAATACGGATCCAACCCTGACTGTGCACTGAGGGCACCGGGCCCGATACGACGCCTGGCCATTCCCAGGGATCCGGAATGGTACAGCGACGAGCAGCAACGCGATGCATGGGAGCAGGCCCTGGGCCAGTGGCGGTCCCTGGGCGCTGAGGTGGTGGAGCGGGACTTCACAACGCTCTACGCCATGGCCGCACTCCTGTATGAAGGCCCCTGGATCGCGGAGCGTCACGCCGCAATCAGCACCTTCATGGAGGCGAATGCGGCGGCCATGAACCCGGTAGTCCGGGACATCATCCGCCAGGCGGAGGGGTTCACAGCTACCAATGCGTTCAACGGCCTCTACCAGCAGCATGAGCTGCGCCATGCCCTGGACCAGGAGCTGGCGGCCATCGATGCCCTGCTGGTGCCGACCGCGCCCATCACCCCTTCCCTCAGGGCGGTCGAGGCCGACCCTGTGCACCTGAACGCCCGCCTTGGCCGCTACACCAACTTCGTCAACCTGGCTGACCTTTGCGCGCTGGCGTTACCGGCCGGGTTCCGCGGAGACGGCCTGCCTTTCGGCATCACCCTGATCAGTGGCGCCTGGCGTGACCGGGATCTTCAGGAACTGGGCGCGCAATGGCTCAACCACGCCCCGACACCACTAGGCGCCACCGGACGGGAGCGGCCACCGGAGACGCCACCAGAACCCTCTGCCGGCACGGTCCAGGTAACCGTGGCGGGCGCCCATCTCAGCGGCATGCCACTGAATGACCAGCTGACCGGGCGCGGTGCACGGCTGCTGAAAAGCACAGCAACCGCCCCCTGTTACCGGCTGTATGCCCTGGCCGGCACCACCCCGCCCAAACCCGGCCTGCGACGGGACCCCACCGGCGGCGCCCTGGACGTCGAGGTATGGGCGATGCCCACGGAGCACTTCGGATCCTTCGTCGACCTGATTCCCCACCCACTGGGCATCGGCACCGTCGAACTGGCGGACGGCACCTGGGCCAAGGGCTTCATCTGTGAGGAAGCGGGGCTCGAGGGAGCCACGGACATCACGCATCTGGGGGGCTGGCGCGCCTATATCCAGTCCCTCCGGGAACAACAGGGATAAGGAAAGGAGTAACGCCATGTTTTCAAAGGTTCTTGTGGCCAACCGGGGCGAGATTGCGGTGCGCATCATCCAAAGCCTCAAGCGGCTGGGCATCACCAGCATTGCGGTCTACTCCCATCCGGACCGCCACAGCCAGCACGCCACACTCGCCGATGAGGCCTATCCGCTGAGCGGTGAGAGCGCCGCCGAGACCTATCTCGACACAGAGCGCATTCTGTCCATTGCGCGCGAATCGGGCGCTGACGCCATTATCCCTGGTTACGGGTTCCTCTCGGAGAACGCCGACTTTGCCGAGGCCTGCGCGGATGCTGGCATCCACTTCGCCGGCCCTACCCCGGATCAGATCCGTGAGTTCGGTCTCAAGCACCGCGCGCGGGCTCTGGCCGAAGATGCCGGCGTCCCCCTCGCACCGGGTACGGGCCTGCTGAGCGGCCCCGAAGAGGCGCTGGCGCACGCCAACCAGCTGGGCTATCCGGTGATGCTCAAGTCAACGGCCGGAGGCGGCGGTATCGGCCTCAACCGCTGCGACACCGCGGATGAACTGCGCCTGGCCTTTGAGAGCGTGCAGCGTCTTGGCGAAAGCTTCTTCAATGACAGCGGCGTTTTTCTGGAGCGTTACATCGCCCGCGCCCGCCATGTGGAGGTCCAGATTGTCGGCGACGGGCAGGGGCGTGTGATCGCGCTGGGCGAACGCGACTGCTCACTGCAGCGTCGCAACCAGAAGGTGGTCGAGGAAACACCGGCCCCGAACCTGCCTGCCGGAACCCGCCGCGCCATGCTGGACGCCGCCGTGGCCCTGGGCGAATCGGTGAACTACCAGTCGGTTGGCACGGTTGAGTACATCTACGACGCGGACCGTGACGCCTTCTATTTTCTGGAGGTCAACACACGGCTGCAGGTGGAGCATCCCGTAACCGAATGCGTTACCGGCATCGACCTGGTGGAATGGATGCTGCGCATCGGTGCGGGTGAGTCCCCGGATCTGGATGCGTTCGAGCCACGGTTCGAGGGCGCGGCAATGGAAGTCCGGCTTTACGCCGAAGACCCCCTCAAGGACTTCCAGCCAGCGCCCGGCGAACTCAATGATGTCCACTGGCCGGAAAACGGTGTGCGCATCGACGGCTGGGTTGAGACCGGCACCGAGGTCTCGCCGCACTACGACCCCATGCTGGCCAAGATGATCGTACACGGGCGTGACCGCGCCGACGCACTGACACGCCTGCGCACCGCACTGGACGAAACCCGCCTGCTGGGCATTGCCACCAACCTGGATTACCTGCGCCAGGTTCTGGCGGACCCGGCCTTCAGTGCCGGCGAGGTCGCCACATCATCACTGGATACCTTCGAATACAGACCCAACGTGGTCGAGGTGGTCAAACCTGGGACCTATACCACCGTCCAGGACTGCCCCGGGCGTGTCGGCTACTGGCACATCGGCGTACCGCCTTCCGGTCCCATGGACGACTACGCGTTCCGCCTGGCCAACCGGATCGTGGGCAATGCTCCGGAAGCAGCCGGTCTGGAGTGCACCATCATAGGTCCCACCCTGACCTTTCACCGTGACAGCGTCATTGCCCTGACCGGCGCCAGCACGGACGCGGAGATCGACGGCACCCCCTGTCCCTTCTGGGAACCGGTAACCGTGTCGGCGGGCCAGACCCTGACCGTGGGCCGGGCGACCACGGGCTGCCGCACCTACCTGGCCGTGCGTGCCGGCTTCGACGTGCCCGAATACCTGGGCAGCCGGGCCACCTTTGCCCTCGCCCAGTTCGGCGGTCACGGGGGCCGGCCACTGCGCACCGGGGATACCGTCCCGCTCAACCAGCCGGAACTGCCTGCCTGCACCACCGCCGCGCCCGAAACCGCGCCCGCCCCGGCGGATCCCGCGCTGATTCCAGAGTACCCCGACCACTGGCAGATCGGCGTGCTCTACGGCCCGCATGGCGCACCGGACTTCTTTACCCGGGACTCCATCACCCGCTTCTTCGATACCGCCTGGGAAGTCCATTACAACTCCAACCGGCTGGGCATCCGGCTGAACGGACCTCGCCCGGAGTTCACCCGGACCGACGGCGGCGAAGCAGGCCTCCACCCCTCCAACATCCACGACTGCGAATACGCCATCGGCAGCATCAACTTCACCGGCGACATGCCTGTGATCCTGACGCGGGACGGGCCCAGCCTGGGCGGCTTTGTCTGCCCGGTCACCATCGCCAGCGCGGAACTGTGGAAGGTGGGTCAGGTCAAACCAGGCGACACCATCCAGTTCGTCGCCATGGACATGGATACCGCCATGGCCCTGACCCAGCAGCGGGAAGACACCATAGCGACTCTACAGCACCAGCCAGAGCCGGCGTGGCAGCCCCCGAGGCTGGAGCCCGAAAAGGAAGCCTCCGCCACCATCCTGGCCTCCCTGCCGGAGTCCGATACCGGGCCCGCCGTGTGCTACCGCCAGGCCGGCGACAACTACATACTGATGGAGTACGGGCCCAACGTTATGGACCTGGGCTTCCGCCTGCGCATTCACGGCCTTATGGAAGCGCTGGAGGATCGGGCCCTGGAAGGCCTCCTGGAACTGTCACCGGGGGTGCGTTCCCTGCAGCTGCGCTACGACCCGCACCGTCTGCCGCAGTCATCCCTGATCCAGACACTGCTGGACATTGAGCAGACACTGCCGGCAACGGATGAACTTACGGTCCGCAGCCGGGTGCTGCACCTGCCCATGGCGTTCGAGGATACCGCTACCCTGGAGGCCGTGGACAAGTACCGCCAGTCCGTACGTGATACCGCGCCCTGGCTGCCCAACAACGTGGACTTCATCCAGCGCCTCAATGGCCTGGAACACCGGGATGAAGTCCGGGAGGTGCTCTACAGCGCACGCTACCTGGTGCTGGGCCTGGGAGACGTCTATCTGGGCGCCCCCTGCGCCGTGCCACTGGATCCCCGCCACCGGCTCATGACCTCCAAGTACAACCCGGCCCGGACCTGGACAGCAGAGGGAACCGTGGGCATCGGCGGTGTCTACATGTGCATCTACGGAATGGATTCACCCGGGGGCTACCAGCTGGTTGGGCGCACCCTGCCCATCTGGAACAAGCACCTCAAAAATCCCCAGTTCGAAGCCGGCAAGCCCTGGCTGCTGCGGTTCTTCGACCAGGTTTCCTTCTACCCGGTCAGCGAGGAGGAGCTGCATGAACTGAGGGATCAGTTCCGCGCCGGCGAGCTAACCATCCCCATCGAGGAGGAAACCTTCGAGCTCGTCTCGCACAAGGCGTTCCTGGAAGAGTACGCGGATTCAATCGCTCAGTTCCGGGAACACCAGCGGGCCGCGTACCATGAGGAGGTCGCCCGCTGGAAGGAAAGCGAGGACCGGGCCGTGGAAGCGCTCCATGACGCCAACAACCGCCCGGCAACGGATGAGCTGGAGGCGCTTGGCGAACTGGTGAGCGCCGAGATCGCGGGTAACATCTGGAAGTGCCTGGTGCAGCCCGGGGATACCGTTGCCTTGGGGGATCCCGTGGTCATTGTGGAAGCCATGAAAATGGAGTTCGAGATGACGGCGCCCGACAGTGGCCGCATCAGTGCGATACACTGTGAGCCGGGTAAAGCTGTCTCACCGGGCGCCCCTCTGGTGAGCATTAAAACCGATTCCTGAGCAGGCGATGACCCCCAATGGCGGAATCCGGCGCCCCCACACAGCGCGAAAGCATGGCCGACCGGATCTATCAGGCGCTCAAGGAGGATATCTTTGAGTTCCGCCTGATCCCTGGCGACAAGTTCAGTGAATCCGACATCGCGCAGCGGCTTTCGGCCAGCCGCACGCCGGTTCGCGAGGCGCTGTACCGGCTGGAGCGCGAAGGCTATGTGGACGTGCTTTTCCGCAGTGGCTGGCAGATACGGCAGCTGGATTTCAAGCAGATCGAGGAGCTCTACGACCTGCGCATTACCCTTGAACGGGCCGCGATGCACAAGATCTGCCGCCTGGATAAGCCGCCGCCCGCGCTGCGGCTGCTCAACGACATCTGGAACCCGGATGCCCCTTCTGAGAGGGCTTTCGGCAGCACGGTGCGCGCCCTGGATGAGAGCTTCCACTGTGAGCTGGTGGCGGCAGCCGGCAACGACGAAATGACCCAGGTCCACCAGCGGATAACGGACCGGCTGCGCATCGTCCGGCGGCTTGATTTCACCCGGCCCGACCGGATCGATGCCACTTACCGGGAACACGCCGAAATCCTGCAGGCACTGATCGCCAACAATCCCGGTGAGGCCGCGGAGAAAATGACCGCCCATATCCGTACCAGCCAGGAGGCCGTCAAGGGCATCTCACTGGAGCGCATCCGGGAGGTCTCGCAACAGCATCGGCGCCGGGAACCAGGTTGCCCTTAGGTTTCAGGCCCAATCTGCCCCCAACCGGGGCACACCCCTCTAAGCTGCACCAAGATGGCGCGCCCGATTCCCGACCACGACAGCATCAGATCCCCCAGGCTACTGTCATTAAAGGTTTTTCCATAGGTGGCACTGTGGTTGCAATCTAACATACAGGAATCAGATGACTGAGCGGCGCTGTGCTGCCCGGTCCGTTCCAAGACAATCTCAAATGGACAGCTAGGGTTCCGGCCACACCGACGTGGCGTCTGGTCCGAGAGCGGTCGACCTTCTGAAGGTTACACGGCGGGACAAAAGCCCGGGAGGATACAGGCTGAACAGCCATCTGATTCCTCCCAGTCCACCGTCAGGAGGCTCGACATGCGATCCAAGCTGCTTACCGCACTCCCCTTCATTGCCGCCGCCGGCATGCTGCCCGGCACCGCCCTTGCAAAAGACGAATTCAGTGTCTGCTGGTCCATCTATGTGGGCTGGATGCCCTGGGATTACGGCGATGCCGAAGGCATCGTTGATAAATGGGCTGACAGGTACGACATCGAAATCGACGTGGTCCAGATCAACGACTACATCGAGTCCATCAACCAGTACACCTCCGGCCGCTTCGACGGCTGCACCATGACCAACATGGACGCGCTCACCATCCCGGCCTCGGGCAATGTCGACTCCACTGCACTGCTGGTGGGCGACTTCTCCGACGGCAATGATGGCATCGTCATGAAGAACGAGGATGACCTGGCCGAGATCGAGGGCAAGCGCGTCAACCTGGTGGAACTCTCTGTCTCCCACTACCTGCTGGCGCGGGGCCTGGAGTCCGTAGGGCTGTCCGAGCGTGATATCGAGGTCGTCAACACCGCCGACGCGGATATTGTCTCAGCCTTCGCCACGCCCGACGTCAGTTCCGTGGTTACCTGGAACCCGCAGCTCAGCTCCGTGCTGGAACAGCCCAATGCCAACCTGGTTTTCGACTCCTCCCAGATCCCGGGCGAGATCATGGACCTGATGGTGGTCAACACGGAAACCCTGGAAGCCAACCCGGAGTTCGGCAAGGCCCTGACCGGCGCCTGGTACGAGATCATGGCCCGCATGCAGGGCGATGACGAAACGGCCATTGAGGCCCGTACCCATATGGCGAATGCCGCGGGCACCGATCTTGAGGGCTACGAGGCCCAGCTGGAGGCGACCAACATGTTCCATGACCCCTCCGAAGCGGTGGATTTCACCCGTAGTGACCAGCTGCTGGAAACCATGCAGAACGTGGCCGAGTTCTCCTTCCGTCATGGTCTGCTCGGCCAGGGTGCGCCCAGCGCGGAAGCCGTGGGCATCGAGACACCGTCCGGGACCTACGGTAACGAAGGCAACGTGAACCTGCGCTTTACGGACAAGTACATGCAGCAGGCCGCGGACGGGGAACTCTGACCCCACCGCCTCCAACGCATGCCGGCTCTCCGGAGCCGGCCCGTTTTCCCGCTGACGGGCTGATCCCATGAAGAAACTGATCAACCGGCAACCCAATCGCTATGCCCGCTGGTTCCTGGGGCTGCTGCCGTTTGCGCTGCTTCTGGCCATCTACATCGGCGCCTCCTCGGCGCGCCTGGCGGAAAACCCGGATGACCCCCTGCTGCCCTCACTGACCCAGATGGCTGAGGCGGTCGAACGCATGGCGTTTGAACCCAGCAAGCGCTCCGGCGACTACCTGCTGCTCCAGGACACCCTGGCGAGCCTTCAGAGGCTTGGTATCGGCATTGGTTTTTCCGCCGCGCTGGCCCTGATATTCGGTATCGCCAACGGCGCCATTCCCTATGTGCGAGCAACGCTCTCGCCTTTGGTCGTGGGCGTCTCCCTGGTACCCCCCATGGCCATACTGCCGATACTGTTCATCGTGTTCGGGCTGGAGGAACTGGCCAAGGTCATGCTGATCATCATTGGCGTGACACCCTTCATGATCCGGGACATGCAACAGCGGACCCTTGAGATCCCCGAGGAGCAGATCATCAAGATGCAGACGCTCGGGGCCAACACCTGGCAGACCATCACCCGCCTGATGCTACCCCAGATCATGCCACGGCTGCTGGCCACCACGCGCCTGGCCCTGGGCACCGCCTGGCTGTTCCTGATCGCCGCCGAGGCCATCGCCGCCACCGAGGGGCTGGGCTACCGCATCTTCCTGGTGCGGCGCTACCTCTCCATGGACGTGATCCTGCCCTACGTCCTCTGGATCACGCTGCTGGCGCTGGTGATCGACTTCCTGCTCAACCGCTGGTCCAGGTGGCGTTACCCCTGGTTCCACGCAACCGGCCAATAGGGGGCGCAACCATGGCCATGATCGAGATCCGCAACCTGTGGAAGGAATTCGGCGAGGACGTAGTGCTGGAGCGGCTCAACGCCTCCATCGAGGCACGCGAGTTCGTCACCGTGGTGGGCGCCTCCGGCTGCGGCAAGACCACTTTCCTGAAAATGCTGCTCGGCACCGAGACGCCCACGCGCGGCGAGCTGCTTCTGGATGGCAAGCCGATCCCGGAAGAGCCGGACGCCACACGCGGCATCGTCTTCCAGCGCTACTCCGTGATGCCGCACCTGGATGCCACCGGCAACGTCATGCTCGCCGGCGAGCTGGAAGCCAGCCGCTGGCTCGGGCGTGTCTTCGGCGCCCACCGGCGCCGGCTCCGGGATGACGCCATCGCCATGCTGAAAGAGGTGGGCCTGGAACACGCCCTCGACAAGTACCCCCACGAACTCTCCGGCGGCATGCAGCAGCGCCTGGCCCTCGCCCAGGCACTGATCAAGAAACCCCGGATCCTGCTTCTGGACGAGCCCTTCGGCGCCCTGGACCCCGGCATCCGCCGGGACATGCACGAACTGGTCAGCCGTCTGTGGCGCGAGCAACAGCTCACGGTCTTCATGATCACTCACGACATTGAGGAAGGCTTCGCGCTCGGCACCCGCCTCTGGGTCTTCGACAAGGAACGCCTGGACCCGCAGGCGCCGGAAGCCTACGGCGCCCGCATCACCTACGACCTCGCCGTGGGCCGCGACGACACCGGCGTGCTGGACGACATCAATGCCGACGTGGATGCCACCGCCCGAACCATCGACACCCAAACCCCGCAACCGACAGGAGAACACTCATGAGTCGACTCCTCTACGACTACACCCTGCCCGGAGGCCACCACTGGTCCTTCCGCATGCGCCGCAACACCGGCCTGCGCCTGACGGACGTGGAAGGCGGCGGCAACCTGGCCCTGCTCGTGTTCAACCCGGAAATGCTCATGGAGCGCTACAACGCGCCCGATACCATGAAGGCCCAGGAGACCTTCCGCCTGACCCAGGGCCACTGCCTCTATTCCGACATGGGGCGTTGTATCGCCTCCATCGTCGAGGACGACTTCGGCGGCCACGACTCCGCCTGCGGCACCCTGGCACGGGGTGCCTGTTACGAGCGCTTTGGCCGCTGGTCCTTCCAGGAATACATGAATGAATGGTGTTTGAGCGGCGAGGAAAGCTTCCTCACCGAACTGACCAAGTACGGTCTGGGCGAACGCGACCTGCATGCCAACCTCAACCTGTTCAGCCGGGTGGAAACCGATGACGCCGGCAACATGCGCTA
This sequence comes from Halovibrio salipaludis, assembly GCF_002286965.1. Classification (GTDB taxonomy): domain Bacteria; phylum Pseudomonadota; class Gammaproteobacteria; order Pseudomonadales; family Oleiphilaceae; genus Halospina; species Halospina salipaludis. The sequence continues at coordinate 221,779 of NZ_NSKD01000003.1, forward strand.
CGTGGACAGCCACAACCGCCCCGGCGCCAGCGTGACCCTGCGCTTCGACATGGATGCCCTGGTGATTGCGGCGACCAGCCCGCATCCGCTGAACCCGGCCACCAAGTACCCGAAGAAGCCCATCCAGGTGGAATTCCTGAAGACCGACCCGGTCACGCCCGATGACGAATGCGTGAACGCCCACGCCACCAGCCGCCGGGCCATGGAAAACACCCGACTCTATTACCTGGACGACCCCGTCCGCCTGACCGATGCAGGAGGTGCCTGATGCTGACCGAAAGCTTCCGCCAGACCCATGATGCCCGCTACAGCCAGCGCATCGGCGCCGGCGACTACTTCATGCGCACCGTCAAGGCGGGCTCGACCGTCCGCATCACCGACGTGGACGGCAACGAAGCCGCCGACACCCTTTTCTACAGCGCTCTGGACCCGGCCGAACGCTACAGCGCCAATGACACCGTGCGTGAACAGGGCAATGTCTACCTGGGCACCGGCAGCGTGCTGCGCTCCAACCGCAACAACCCGATGCTGGAGATCATCGCCGACACCTGCGGCCGCCACGACACCCTGGGCGGTGCCTGCTCCTCCGAGAGCAACACCGTGCGCTACGCCCACGACCGCCGTTGCATGCATTCATGCCGGGACAACTGGATGAACGCGATCCAGGAGAACGAGCACTTGGGCGTCACCAAGCGCGACATCGCGCACAACATCAACTTTTTCATGAACGTGCCCATCACCCCCGAGGGTGGACTGAGCTTTGCCGATGGGATTTCTGGTCCGGGCAAGTACGTGGAGATGAAGGCGCTGATGGATGTGATCGTCCTGATCTCCAACTGCCCGCAGCTCAACAATCCCTGCAGTGGCTTTGATCCCACGCCGTTGGAGATTGCGGTCTGGGACAGCTGAAGAACCGTTGAACGCCACCCGGGGACGACCTCGAAGGGGCCGGAACAACCAGGCGGGACGACCCGCAAAAGCGAGAACAGGATCATGTTCAACAAGGTACTGATCGCCAACCGCGGCGCCATCGCCCGCCGCATCACCCGCACACTGCGCGAAATGGGCATTACCAGCGTCGCCGTCTACGCCGAAGCCGACGCCGGCTCCCTGCACGTCCGCGAGGCCGACGAAGCCTGGCCCCTGGGCGATGGCAGCGCCACCGAAACCTACCTCAACCAGGACAAGCTCTTCCGCATCATCGAAGACGCTAACATCGACGCCGTCCACCCCGGCTACGGCTTCCTCAGCGAAAACCCCGACTTTGTCGAACGCTGCGAAGCCGCAGGCGTCGCCTTTATCGGCCCGCGCCCGCACCAGATGACCGAGTTCGGGCTCAAGCACACCGCCCGCGAAATCGCCGAAAAAGCCGAAGTGCCCCTGCTCCCGGGAACCGGCCTCTTGGACGACAAGCCCAACGCCCTGAAGGCCGCCGAGGAGATCGGCTACCCGGTCATGCTCAAGAGCTCCGCCGGCGGTGGCGGCATCGGCATGCAGATCTGCCATGACAGGGAAACTCTGGACAAGGCCTGGGACAGCGTACGCCGTCTGAGCGCCAACAACTTCGCCAACGACAGCGTCTTCCTTGAGAAATACATAGAGAATGCCCGACACATCGAAGTGCAGGTGTTCGGTGACGGCAACGGAAAAGCCGTGGCCCTGGGCGAGCGGGACTGTTCCGCCCAACGTCGTCACCAGAAAGTCCTGGAAGAGGCACCCGCCCCCAACCTGCCCGACGACGTACGTGCCACTCTCCACGGGACGGCCCCGCGCCTGGTCTCGGCCGTGGATTATCGCAATGCCGGCACGGTCGAGTTCATCATGGACCAGGACACCCACCGCTTCTATTTCCTGGAGATGAATACCCGGCTGCAGGTGGAGCACGGCGTAACGGAGCAGGTCTATGGAGTGGATCTGGTCGAGTGGATGGTGAAGCTGGCCGCCGGTGAACTGGGTGACATCGAACAGCTTGCCGCTAACCTGAAACCCACCGGCCACGCCATCCAGGCCCGCCTTTACGCGGAAGACCCGAACAAGGACTTCCAGCCCTGTGCCGGGCTGCTGACCCATGTGGAATTCCCGGAGGCGGACGGCGACCGGCGGCGCATTGACCACTGGATCGAGGCCGGGCTGGAGGTCTCCGCGCTCTATGATCCCATGCTGGCCAAAATCATCGTACACGAGGCCGGCCGTGATCAGGCTCTGGCAGCGCTGCAGCAGACACTCGCGCAGACCATCGTCGAAGGTATTGAGACCAACAGGGAGTATGTATCCGCGATCCTCGCGGACGAGGTCTTCGCCCGGGGCCGCATGACCACCCGCTACCTGAACGATTTCAGCTACCAGCCCGCAACCATCGACGTGCTGGCCAGTGGCACCATGACCACGGTGCAGGACTACCCCGGCCGCATCGGTTACTGGCCGGTGGGCATCCCGCCCTCCGGGCCCATGGACAACCTCAGCTTCCGACTCGCCAACCGCCTGCTGGGCAATGACGAGGGCGCCGCCGGGCTGGAGCTGACGCTGAACGGCCCCACCCTGCGCTTCAACAGCGCCACCACCATCGCCCTTACCGGCGCGGACCTGAATGCCACCCTGGACGGCGACACCTTGCCACTGAACCGCACCGTCCCGGTCACGGCGGGCCAGACCCTGAAGCTGGGCAAGGTCACCGGCGACGGCGCCCGCGCCTACCTGGCGATTGCCGGGGGCATCCAGTGCCAGCCCCACCTGGGCTCACGCAGCACCTTTACGCTCGGCCAGTTCGGTGGCCATGGCGGGCGGGCGCTGCGCACCGGCGATGTGCTGCACCTGGATGCGGAGGCTTCCGCACCCGAGGCGATGAGCCTGCCGGACGCCATGACGCCCGGGCTCACCACCCACTGGACCCTGCGCTGCACCTACGGGCCCCATGGCGCGCCAGAATTCTTCACCGAAGCGGACATGGAGACCTTCTTCAGCGCGGATTGGCAGATCCACTACAACTCCAACCGCACCGGCATCCGCCTGGTTGGTCCCAAGCCGGAATGGGCCCGTCGGGATGGCGGCGAGGCGGGCATGCATCCCTCCAACATCCACGACAACGCCTACGCCATCGGCACCGTGGACTTCACCGGCGACATGCCGGTGATCCTGGGGCCGGATGGCCCCTCTCTGGGCGGCTTCGTCTGCCCGGCAACCGTCATCCAGACGGACCTCTGGAAACTCGGGCAGCTCAAGGCCGGCGACACCGTGCGTTTCGAGCCTGTGAGCCTGGACGATGCCGACCGCCTTACCGAGGCCCGTAACCAGAGCATCGAGGCGCTTGAGGATCGGGCACCGGCGGTCACTTCATGGCGCCCTGCCTCCCCCATCCTCCAGTCCCTGAGCGCTGAAGAAGCGGGGTTGGCCGTCACCTACCGGCCCTGCGGCGACCGCTACCTGCTGGTGGAATACGGGCCCATTGAGCTGGACCTGCGCCTGCGCTTCCGCGCCCATGCGCTGATGCTCTGGCTCCAGGAGCAGGATTTCGAGGGTGTTCTGGAATTGACTCCAGGCATCCGCTCGCTTCAGATCCACTTTGATCCGCTGGTCATGGACCGCCAGCGACTGCTGCAGGTTCTGAAGGAGGCGGAAGAACACCTCCAGCAACAGAAGGAACAGAAGGTGGCCTCGCGCATTGTCTGGCTGCCCCTGTCCTGGGATGACGAGGCCTGCCACGAGGCCATCCGCAAATACATGCAGTCGGTGCGCAGCGACGCGCCCTGGTGCCCCAGCAACCTGGAGTTCATCCGGCGCATCAACGGGCTCGACAGCATCGATGACGTCAAGGAGATCCTGTTCTCCGCCAGCTATGTGGTCATGGGCCTGGGCGACGTCTACCTGGGCGCGCCGGTAGCCACCCCTTACGACCCCCGCCAGCGCCTGGTCACCACCAAGTACAACCCGGCCCGTACCTGGACGGCGGAGAACTCCGTGGGCATTGGTGGCTCCTACCTGTGCGTCTACGGCATGGAAGGCCCCGGCGGTTACCAGTTCGTGGGCCGTACCCTGCAGGTCTGGAACCGTTACCGCCGCACGCGCCACTTCACCGAACCGCACCTGCTGCGCTTCTTCGATCAGATCCGTTTCTACGAGGTCAGTTCGGAAGAGCTGCAGCAGATCCGGCGGGATCACCCCAAGGGCGACTTTCCGCTGCAGATCGAGGAAACCACCTTCGACCTGGACGAGTACCAGCAGTTCCTGGAGGCCAACGCCGAAAGCATCCGGAGCTTCACCCAAGCCCGCAACCAGGCCTTCGAAGAGGAACTGGAGCGCTGGGTCGCCAGCGGCGCCATCAACTACGAATCCCAGCAGGACCTGGGCGAGCACGAGGCGGATGAGCTGCCCGAGGGCACACCGGTGGAGTCACCCACGGCGGGCAATATCTGGCAGCTGCTGGTCAGCGAAGGCGACACCGTGACGGAGGGCCAGGTGGTAGCAATCCTGGAGTCCATGAAAATGGAGATCGAGGTCACAGCCACTGAATCCGGCAAGGTGGTCCATATTGCCCGGGACGAAGGACAACAGATTGATGCCGGCCAGGCGGTGATGGTGCTGGGGCACTGAACACAACGGGGCTGTCCTCCGGATGGAGATGCTTGATGTAGTCCTGGTCGCCAGCCGCTTCGCCGCCGGCCAGGATCACCCTCGCTTGCGGGCCCCGAAGAACACAAAGCATACCGGGTCATTCAGTACCGGCGGCAACGCCCGGTAGATACTCAATCGCGTCGTGAACGATCTCCAGGTGACGGTGACACTCGGTACGACTGCTGGCACCGCCCAGACAGATCCGTAGCGCCTCCGGGGCCGGGCCGCGCATGGTAAAGGTATCGGAAACCACCGCTGCCACACCGCAGGACCGCAGCCGGTTGCCCAGCTCAACCCGGGTCCAGGGCGCAGGCACCTGGAGCCACAGATGGAAGCCCTCGGGCTGTGCTCGATAATCCATCCCTTCCAGCACTTCCCGGGCCAGCATCTGCCGGCCTCGGGACTCCTCCCTGATGGCCCGGGTCATAGCACGTACTGTTCCATCCTCGATCCAGCGTGTGGCGAGCCGGATCATGGCCGGGTTCGCCATGACCACCAGTCCCGAGAGGGTTGAGTTGAGGCGTGCTGTATAGCGGACGTTGGGAAGAACCAGGAAACCGATACGCATCCCTGGGCCCAGTACCTTGGCGAGCCCCGCCACGTAGAACGTCAGCTGCGGCGCCATGGTAGCAATCGGTGCCGGACGCTCTTCGGGCAGGCACCCATAGGGATCATCCTCGATGATCGGGATGCCATAGCGCTGGGCGACCTCGGCAATTGCCCGGCGCCGCTCCATAGGCATGGTCACCGTCGTCGGATTGTTCAGCGTGGGGTTGATGTAAAGCGCCTTCGGGGGATCCGAGGCGCAGAGCGCGGCAAATGCCTCCGGATCCATGCCTTCGGTGTCTGTCGGCAGGCCCACCAGGCGCACCCCCAGATGTGCCGCGATTCCCTTGATGCCGGGATAGGTGACGGCTTCACAGGCAATGCTGTCACCAGAGCGGGCCAGCGCTGCGAACAACCCCAACAGTGCACCGTGCGCGCCCGGACAGATCAGCACATTGGCCGGATCGACGCCTGTCAGTCGATTGGACAGCCAGCTCGCCGCCGCCTCGCGATCCGCCATGGTTCCACCGAATTCCTGGTAACGGAGCAACCCATACAGATCCTCCTCCCGGGCCAGGCTGGCAAACCCCGACCGTAACCGGTTGATCAGATCGGGATCATGGGGTTCCGGCGGCATGTTCATGGACATGTCAATGACACCGATGGGGCTGCTGCGCTTCACCGGCGTGGCCGCGACTTCCCCTCTGACATAACTGCCACTGCCGGGGCGGCCACGGATCAGCCCCCGCTCCGCAGCTTCCGCATAGCCACGAGCCGCCGTGGTGAAATTGATGTCCAGGGCCCTCGCCACTGTCCTCAGGGCGGGAAGTTTCTGTTCCGATCGCAGGTGGCCCGATTGTATGTCCTCATCGATCGCATCAGCGATCGCATGGTAGGTGGGCCGTTCACTGCGGTGAATCCGGTTCGCCCACCGGCTGAGATCATTACCCATCCCTGTGCTCCACTCTGGTTCAACGCTGACAACTCCTGCTTCCAAGGGGTGCACTACAACCCCGCGCCCGTTTACGGCAGGACACTGGCGAGGCTATCTGCACACAACTCCTTGTTTCCGACGCAGCCTATACTTACAGCAATTGATGGGTCAATGATCGCATATCGATCGCAATGATTGGCACGAGGATTGAATCCCTAAAGATGAAGCCGGTCGGCGCCATGCCATTCCGGACTTCCCATTAAGCCATGACCGCTATCAGGAGTATCCATCATGCCCGAAGTCAGTGCTCCCAATTATCAGAAGGGTGATTTCTACGTCGACTACGAAGAGAAAGTCTTCGAGGACGTCCAGGCCGAACCCGGCGAGAAAGCCCTGGTCACCTTTCATACGGTGGCTTTTGAAGGCTCCATTGGCCTCGTGAACCTGCTGCAGGCCAAACGCCTCCAGCGCAAGGGCTTCGAGACCAGCATCCTGCTCTACGGCCCCGGCGTCACCCTGGGCGTACAGCGCGGCTTTCCCACCATCGGTGACGAGGCGTTTCCCGGGCACCAGAACTACGAGGAACAGCTCAAGTCCTTCATGTCCGAAGGGGGCAAGGTCTATGCCTGCCGGTTTGCGCTGCAGGCCCTCTACGGCCACGGGGAACCTGCACTGGTCGAGGGAATCCGTCCCATCAATCCCCTGGATGTGCTCGATCTCCAGCTGATTCACCGTAACGAAAACGCCTACGTCGTCCACACCTGGACCATGTAGGCGCAAAGGAGCAAGACGATGGCCGAACCGCAGACCGTGCGCGTCGCCGCCGTCCAGCTGCAGCCGGTGCTCGATTCACCGGACGGGACAGTGGAACGCGTGCTCGGAGAGATTGCCGAAGCCGCCAGAGATGGGGTGGAACTGATCGTGTTTCCCGAAACAGCGGTCCCATACTACCCCTACTGGTCCTTCGTGATGCCTCCCATGGCCATGGGACCAGCGCACCTGGCCCTCTATGAGCACGCACCCACGGTCCCCGGCCCGGTCACCGATGCGGTGGCCGGCGCTGCCCGCAAAAACGGCATCGTAGTCGTTCTGGGCGTCAATGAGCGCGACCACGGCACCCTCTACAACTGCCAGCTTGTGTTTGATGCCGATGGGCGTATCGCACTCAAGCGCCGCAAGATCACCCCGACCTACCACGAACGTATGGTCTGGGGTCAGGGTGATGGCAGCGGGCTTCACGCAGTGGACACAACCGTCGGGCGTGTTGGGGCACTGGCCTGCTGGGAACACTACAATCCGCTCGCCCGCTATGCCCTGATGGCGGATCACGAGCAGATCCACTGCAGCCAGTTTCCGGGGTCGCTTGTCGGCCCCATCTTCGCCGAACAACAGGAAGTGACCCTGCGCCACCACGCCCTTGAAAGCGGATGCTTCGTAGTTAATGCCACAGCCTGGCTGGACGCGGACCAGATCGCCAGCGTCACCGAGGACGCCAAACTCCAGAAAGGCATTTCCGGTGGCTGTTACACCGCCATCATCCAGCCCGACGGCTCTCATGCCACCGAGCCACTGCGCGACGGACCCGGCCGGGTAACGGCAACAATCAACCTGGACCTGATCACCAAGCGCAAGCGCATGATGGACTCCGTTGGCCACTACGCACGCCCCGAGCTGCTGCAGCTCTGGATGAATGACTGCTGCCAGGACACCGTGACCCGTGGAGTAACCGGGGCGTCACACCACCATCCGATTCCGGAGGAAACACGCCATGAGCAATCCGAACCAGAAGCTCCTGACGGAACTACAGTCACAGGGCCTGCGCCTGGTTGAAACGGAGACCGGGGCGCCCAGCCGCCGTGGTGGTGCCGGCCCATCGGACCACAAGGCGGTAACGGTGGACGGCCAGACCGTAATGGTTCCCATACACACGGAGCTGGCCCGGGAATCCCCCTTCGCTACGGACAGGGACGGTAACCTGACGCGCGACGGCGAATCCCTGAAGACCATTGAGTTCGCCCACGAACCTCTCTTCTACCAGCGACAGACTGAGGACGGTATTCCCTACTGGAAAATCGCCCAGCTCCACGGCAGTGATGTCCTGGCGACGACGGTTCTACAGACCTGTGTGCGTTACAACCAGCGCAGCACCTCCTGCCAGTTCTGCGCCATTGGCCAATCCCTCGAAGAGGGCCGCACCATAAAGCGCAAGTCCCCGGAGCAGCTGGCGGAAGTGGCCAGGACAGCAGTGGACCTGGACGGCGTTCAACACATGGTGATGACGACCGGCACACCCAACTTCACCGACAGGGGCGCGAGCGTACTCTGCGAGAGCGCCTTTGCAGTGCGGTCCGCCGTGGACATTCCCATCCAGGCCCAATGCGAGCCCCCGGATGACCCCGCTTGGTTCCGCCGCCTTAAGGCCGCAGGCGTCGACTCGCTGGGCATGCACCTGGAAGCCGTTACACCCGAGGTCCGCGAACGCATCATGCCAGGCAAGGCCCAGGTCACACCGGACCAGTACCTGGAGGCCTTCCGGGAAGCCGTAGCGGTATTCGGGCACGGCCAGGTGAGCACCTACATCCTTGCGGGCCTGGGTGACAGCCGCGAGGCCATTCTCGAAATGAGTCAGAAACTGATCGAGATCGGCGTCTACCCCTTCGTGGTGCCATTTGTTCCGATCACGGGCACACCACTTGAGGATCACCCGTCACCGGACCCGACCTTCATGCACGAACTACTGCAGCCCCTGGGCCGGATGCTCTCTGAGGCTGGTCTCCATTCAAGCGAGATCAAGGCCGGCTGCGGCCGGTGTGGGGCCTGTTCATCACTGTCCGCCTATGAAGAGGAGTCGATCAGCGATGTTACCTGATACCCCCGACAACACGGTGGTTCCCTTCCGCCCCGGCGCCTATACCGTCAGGCTGGCCAACCGGGGCTGGGAGCGGGATCATGCGCTGGCCCTGAGACACCAGGTTTTCTGTGTCGAGCAGGGTCTGTTCAGCAAATCCGACAGGGATGAAGTCGACCGCCACGCCCAGCCAATCGTAGCCCTTTCCTGGTACTCCGGTATGGCGGACCAGGTCGTGGGGACGGTCAGAATCCACGAGGCCAGCCCCGGTCTCTGGTACGGCTCGCGGCTGGCTGTGGCAGAAGGCTACCGCCGCATGGCCTGCCTTGGCACCGAACTCATCCGGCTTGCGGTGGGTACAGCCCATGCGCGGGGCTGCACTCGCTTTCTGGCCCAGGTCCAGCAGCGCAATGTGCCACTGTTCGAGTCCCTGCACTGGCAGGCACTTGAAACCATCGATGTACGCGGTCGGCCCCACGCCCTTATGGAAGCTGATCTGGCCCAGTACCCGCCCTGCGCCGAAAGCGAGCTGGGCATTGTCACCACCAGCCACCGGGTCGCCTGATGCTTGATGCGCTGGTTGAGGCCGTACATGCCAGCCCTGGCATCGCAGGGAAGGCCGACATCGCGCCGGTGATGGAGCGGCTCGCCCCGCATGGCGCCGAATCCGGTGCTATCCGACTCGGTGATGACTGCGCGGCGATTCCGGATGGCGACGGCTGGTTGCTGTTCGCGATGGAAGGCTTCCTGAACACCCTGGTTGCGGAAGAGCCCCATTTCGCTGGCTACTGCGGGGTCCTTGTCAACATCAGCGATATCGCTGCCATGGGCGGTCGCCCCACCGCCGTGGCCGACGCCATCTGGAGCCGGGACCAGGAACACATGACGCCCATTATCGAGGGCATGATGGAGGCCTCCAGGGTCTACAACCTGCCCGTCGTAGGCGGCCACAGCAGCACGGCCAGTGACGGGGAACAGCTGGCAGTGGCCATCATCGGCCGGGCCCGCCAACTGCTGACCAGCTTTGATGCTGCCCCCGGCGACCGTTTGCTCGCCGCCATCGACCTGCGGGGCCACTACCACGAACCCTGGCCCAACTGGGATGCCAGCTCAGGCCAGGACCCGCAACGCCTGCGTCAGGATCTCGCCCTGCTGCCGGAGATCGCGGAAGCCGGCCTGTGCCGTGCGGCAAAGGACATCAGCATGGCCGGATTGATCGGTACCGCCCTCATGCTTTTCGAAAGCTCAGGCGTTGGCGCCACCCTCTACATCGACGATATCCCGATGCCGGAATCCACGGACCCCATACGCTGGCTCGTACACACCTTCCCGAGCTACGGCTTTCTTCTGGCTGTGGCCCCGGAACATGAGGAAGCCGTGATCGAACGTTTCGCTGAAAGGGACATTGCGTGTGCGCGTATCGGCACCTGTGACGCCACCCGAACCGTTCGGCTTCGAAACAACGAGGGTGAGCGTGGGATCTGGGACTTCCACCAGACACCTCTTACGGGGTGTCCAACCGTTACCCCCGAACAAGGAGCCTAACCATGCCCCAGGTCTGGTTTCACGTCCGCTGGCCCGATAACCACGTGACCCGGTGTTACTCGCCATCGACGGCCATCCGGGATTACCTGGCACCGCACACTGATTACCCCGTTACCGATTTTCTGGAACGCAGCCGACAGGCGCTGACGCAGGCCGGTGAGCGTGTTCGCCAGAAATACGGCTATGCCTGTAGCAGTGCGGCGGACCAGCTCGAAACACTGGAGATCACCGCCCAACCCTTTGTTGATCAGACGGATGCCATGATCCGTGTGGAGGAGTTTGAATCATGACTCGGCAGACGCCCTTTGCCCCCGTAAATGACCAGATCCACTGGCCCGTCATCGTTATCGGCGGCGGCCAGGCCGGCCTTTCCGCCAGCTACTGGCTCCAGCAGCACAGCATCCGGCACCTGGTGCTGGAAAAACACTCGGTGGGCCACGCCTGGCGCAACAACCGCTGGGACTCTTTCTGCCTGGTAACGCCGAACTGGCAGTGCCGGCTCCCGGGCTTCCCCTATGACGGCAATGACCCGAACGGCTTCATGCCCCGCGATGCCATCGTTGATTACATCGAACGCTATGCCGCCTTCGTCAAACCGCCCCTGCTTCAGGGTGTGACGGTTGAGACCCTGCAACAGCACGACTCCGGAGGCTACGAGCTGGTAACCACCGAGGGAAGGTTTACCGCAGACCAGGTGGTCATGGCGGTCAACGGCTATCACGTCCCCAACTGGCCAAGGCTCAGCGAACGCCTGCCAACGTCCATCGGGCAGTTGCATTCATCCGACTACAAGTCCCCCGAAACGCTGCCTGCCGGCGAGGTCCTGGTCATCGGCACGGGCCAGTCGGGGTGCCAGATCGCGGAGGACCTGCACCTGGCCGGACGCCGCGTTCACCTCTGTGTCGGCCGGGCACCCCGGGCGCCGCGCTGGTACCGGGGCCGTGATTCCGTGGACTGGCTGGAACGCATGGGTACCTACGATGTGAGCGTGGAGGAACACCCGGAACCGGCCTGGGATCTACGCCACAAGGCCAACCACTACATGACCGGCCGTGACGGCGGGCGCGAGATCGACCTGCGCCGGTTCGCCCTGGAAGGCATGCAACTCTATGGTCGGGTTGCCGACATCCGTAACGGTACCCACCTGATCTTCGGGCAGGATCTCAGACAGAACCTGGACGCGGCGGACGACACCTACTGCCGGATCCGGGAGAGCATTGACCGCTACATCGAAAAGAACAATATCCAGGCCCCCTTAGAGCCCGAGTACCGCCCCGTTTGGGAACCAGAGCGTGAGCCGGCGGAACTGGACATCGCGGACACCGGCATCACCAGCGTCATCTGGGCCACCGGCTTCCACAGCGATTTCAGCTGGGTCCAGCTTCCGGTTTTCGACGGCGCCGGGGAACCAGTGCACCAGCGTGGCGTTACGCCAACGCCGGGCGCCTACTTCCTCGGCCTCCCCTGGCTCCACACCTGGGGCTCAGGCCGGTTTGCCTCCGTGGGTGAGGACGCGCGCCACATCGTGGAAGTCATTGCCAGTCGCCTGGAAAACGCATCACAGGTATCACCGTCCGCGCAGGGGGAGGCTATCCAGGCCTGATCAGCGAAACCATCTCTCCCAGCTTCGATCATGATGCTGGGCAAATATGGATATGCTCCGGGAGCGATTCCCGGAGCACAGGGGACTGTTCGAGGCGTTGACACGGAAATAACCGCCACCAATCACAGGTGGCGGAAATGAAACCGCAGGTGGTCCTCGATGAAGCTGGCAATGAAGAAGTAGGAATGGTCATACCCGGGCTGATGCCGCAAGGTCAGGTCGCCACCAACCTCGCCACAGGCGGCTTCCAATGCCTCCGGCTGGAGCTGACCCGCTTCCAGGAAGTTGTCCGCACCCCCCTGGTCCACCAGAAGCGAATGCGGTGCCCCGTTAGCGCGGATCAGCTCGCAGGCATCCCATGCCTTCCAGGTGTCACGGTCATCGCCCAGGTAGCCCCCGAACGCCTTTTCGCCCCAGGAACAGTTGAGGGGATGACAGATGGGTGCAAAGGCCGAGACGGACTGGTAGCGCTCCGGGTTATGGAGGGCACAGACCAGGGCGCCGTGGCCACCCATCGAGTGCCCTGAAATGGCCTCCTGCCCACTGAGCGGGAAGGCGTTGTGCACCAGGTCCGGCAGCTCATCCACCACATAGCTGTACATGTGATAGTGCTGGTTCCAGGGCGCCTCAGTCGCATCCACGTAGAACCCCGCGCCCGATCCGAAATCGTAGCTGTCGTGCTCACCGGGCAGGTCCGTGCCACGCGGGCTGGTGTCCGGGCAGATGATCGCCATGCCCAGTTCAGCCGCCACACGGTGGGCACCGGCCTTCTGCATGAAGTTCTCGTCCGTGCAGGTCAGGCCCGAGAGCCACCAGAGCAACGGGACGGACTGGGTTTCCGCCTGCGGCGGCAGGTAGATCCCGAAAACCATATCGCAGTCCAGGACCTCCGAGCGGTGGCGGTACCGCCGGAGCCAGCCGCCGAAGCTCTTGTTCTCTGAAACCAGTTCCAGTGTGTCGGTCATGTATGTTCCTCAGTAGTGCAGGACGGTACGGATGCTTTCGCCGCGGTGCAGCAGCTCAAACGCCTCGTTGATTTCCTCGAAGGGCATGTTGTGGGTGATGAACTCGTCGATCTTCACCTTGCCCTTCATGTAGTCATCCACATAGGTGGGCAGCTCACTGCGCCCCTTCACGCCGCCGAAGGCGGAACCTTTCCAGACGCGCCCGGTCACCAGCTGCACGGGCCGGGTACTGATCTCCTCGCCGGCACCGGCAACGCCGATGATGATGGATTCGCCCCAGCCCTTGTGGCAGCACTCCAGGGCGGAACGCATGACGTTCACGTTGCCGATGCACTCAAAAGAGTAGTCCACGCCACCGTCGGTCTGGTCGATGATGACCTGCTGGATGGGATCGTTGTAATCGTTCGGGTTCACGAAGTCGGTGGCGCCGAACTGGCGGGCCAGGTCGAACTTCTCCGGGTTCACGTCGATGGCAATGATCCGCTCAGCACCGATCATCTGCGCGCCCTGGATCACGGCCAGGCCGATGGCGCCGAGACCAAATACCGCAATGGTCGAGCCCGGTTCCACCTTGGCGGTGTTGTGAACAGCGCCAATGCCGGTGGTCACGCCGCAGCCGAGCAGGCAGATCTTGTCCAGCGGTGCCTCCTTCGAGACCTTGGCCAGCGACACCTCGGGCAGCACCGTGTACTCACTGAAGGTCGAGCAGCCCATGTAGTGGTGCAGCGGCTTGCCGTTGAGGGAGAAACGCGAGGTGCCGTCCGGCATGACGCCCTGCCCCTGGGTGGCCCGCACGGAACTGCAGAGGTTCGTCTTGCCGGAGCGGCAGAACTTGCACTGGCCGCATTCCGCGGTGTAAAGCGGGATGACATGGTCGCCGGGCTGCAGGCTGGTCACGCCCTGCCCCACTTCCTGCACCACACCGGCGCCTTCGTGGCCGAGCACTGAGGGAAAAAGCCCCTCCGGATCCGCGCCGGAGAGTGTGTAGGCATCAGTGTGGCAGACACTTGTTGCGGCCATGCGCACCAGGACTTCGCCCTGCTTCGGGCCTTGCACATCGATTTCCTCGAGTACCAGGGGCTTGTTGGCCTCCATGGCGAGTGCAGCGCGTGATTTCATCGGAATCCTCCGGAAACGGTATGCGGGTTTATTGATTGGTATGGCGCAGTATAGGTATCTACGACCAGCGCTTTAATGCACCATACGACAAAGGATTATTGCTGGAGAGCAACAATGCAGCACTGGGACCGGATCGAGGCCTTTGTCCAGGTGGTGCGACAGGGGTCATTCGCCAACGCCGCCCGTCACCTGGGGGTTTCAAGCTCCCATGTCAGCCGCCTGGTAACCCGGCTGGAAACCCAGCTTGATACCCAGCTTCTGTACCGCACCACCCGCCAGCTGGGGCTGACAGACGCGGGCGAAGTGTACTTCAACCACTGTGCGCACCTGTTCGATGGTTTCCAGGAGGCCCTCAACGCCATCGGCGATTACCAGCAACGACCAAGCGGTGTCCTGCGTCTCACCTGTGCCGCCACTTTCGGGGAGCGCTACATTGCGCCACTGGTCAATAACTTCCTGCTCCGCCATCCCCAGCTGACTGTCGACCAGGAGTACACCAATCGCTGGGTGGATATCGTCAATGAGGGCTTCGATGTGGGGGTGCGTGCCGGCTCCATGCCCAGTTCATCGCTGATCGGGCGTCGACTGTGTGACAGGCGTGAATACGTTGTCGGTTCTCCAGCCTACTTCAGGCAGCGACCACGACCTGAGTCGCTTGATGATCTCGCCAGCCACAATTGTCTGGTGGGCTCCAACGACTACTGGAGCTTTGACGTCGCGCAGCAGCACCGCACGCTCAGGGTCCACGGCAACTGGCGGGGCAATTCCGGGGAGGCGCTTCTGGATGCGGTTCTGAAGGGGATCGGCCTGGCACAGCTGCCGGACTACTACGTGCAGCCCTACCTGGAGACGGGAGAGCTGGTTTCAGTACTCGATGACTGTATGTGTACCCACACTGCTGTCTGGGTCGTTTACCCCCGGCATAGGCACGTGTCTCCCAAGGTACGCCAGTTCGTGGATTTCCTGGTTGAGAACATCAACGCCGACGAAACACCTCAGTAACCCTCGATCCCCGGCTCGCCCTGTTCGAGCAACTGGCTTTCATCCTTCAGCGAGACGCCCGTCAGGCCGACCCGGAGTGCGCCCTTGACCAGGTACATCATGGTGTTTGCCGCCACCTCCGGCGCCTGGCCACCATCCCGGATATTCGAAAGGCAGTTTCGCTCGGCATCCGTGATACCCGGGCGCGGGCCATAGGTCAGGTAGGCACCCAGGCTGTCAGCCGCCGAGAGCCCCGGACGTTCCCCGATGAGTACGACCACCAGTTTCGCACCAAGGCCGGCGCCGATCGGATCACCAATGGCCACGCGCCCCTGGCGGGCCAGGACGATGGGCGCGAGACTCAACCCCTCCCCGGCAGCAAGCCTGCCAAAGGCCTGAATGAGCGGAACCGCGTTCTCCGCAACCGCCAGGCCGGACAGACCATCCGTAACCACGATGCTGACATCCCAGGGGGCCCCTTCCATTCCCTCAAGCCGCTGGTTCTCACCCTCTGCCAGCTGTCTGCCCAGGTCCGGCCTCCGCAGGTAGATCTCACGCGAGTCAGCAGCGCTGGCGACCTCCGCGCAGGGGTACCCGAGTTCTTCGATACGCGCCTTCAGGGCGCCGAAGTCGAGTTCGTAGTAGACCGCATCACGGGCTCGGGCCCAGTCATACTGGAAGGCCAGCAATTCCCTGGTGCCCAGGCTTGAGCCTGCAGTGCCCAGGGCAATCCGGGCGTTGGTCAGTTCACGCAGGCGGCGGTAGGCGGGTGGCAGTTCCCGGTTCATGTCGGGTCCTCCATGGCGGCGGCCGGGAGCTGCCGGGCGTGCGCCAGCAACTTCTGGTCCCCGCTCGGGGACAGCAGCCGATTCTGGGCGTCGAATACGCCCATGGCCTGCAGCCACTGCTCGAATTCAGGCGCCGGGCGTTTGCCCAGCAGCTGGCGGATGTAATTCACATCGTGAAAGGAGGTGCTCTGGTAGCCGAGCATAATGTCGTCCGCTCCCGGCACTCCCATCACGAACTGGCACCCAGCGGTTGCCAGCAGTGTCAGCAGGCCATCCATGTCGTCCTGGTCCGCCTCGGCATGGTTGGTATAGCAGACATCGCACCCCATGGGCAGCCCCATCAGCTTGCCGCAGAAATGATCCTCCAGCCCGGCACGGGTGATCTGCTTGCCATCCATCAGATACTCCGGGCCGATGAACCCGACCACCGTGTTAACGAGCAGTGGGTCGAATTCGCGGGCAACCGCATAGGCACGTGCCTCGCAGGTCTGCTGGTCAATGCCATGATGCGCGTCTGCGGACAGGGAACTGCCCTGTCCGGTCTCAAAATACATAACGTTCTGGCCAATGCTTCCGCGCCCGAGCTCAAGCGCTGCTTCATGGGCCTCCCGCAGCAGCGCTAGATCAATCCCGAAGGCGCTGTTCGCAGCTTCGGTTCCGGCGATCGACTGGAAGATCAGATCGACCGGCGCATTGCGCTTCATGGCTTCAATCGCCGTCGTGACATGCGCCAGGACACAGGACTGCATGGGAATGGCGTAGGCCTGGCGGAGATCATCCATCAACTGCGTCAGCGCGATGTAGGACTGGACATTGTCCGTTGCCGGATTGATGCCCACGGTGGCATCGCCGCAACCGTTCAGGAGCCCATCGAGAATGGAGGCCGCAATCCCCGTCGGGTCATCAGTGGGGTGGTTCGGCTGGAGGCGGGAACTGAGCCGCCCTTCTCCACCAATGGTATTACGGAACCGGGTCTCAATCTGGATGCGACTGGCCACGAGGATCAAGTCCTGGTTCCGCATGAGCTTGCTGACAGCGGCCACCATTTCCGGGGTCAGTCCCGGCGCCAGCCGGGCCAGCGCCTCACCGTCGGCCTCGTAGCCCAGGAGCCAGTCCCGCCACTCCCCCACCGTCATGTGCGCAATCGGGCCGAAAGCCCCTGCATCATGCTGGTCCAGAATCAAACGGGTTACCTCATCCTCGTCATAAGGAATGATCGGTTCCTCAAGAAACCGCGAGAGCGGCACATCAGCAAGCGCCATCCTGGCCGCCACCCGTTCCTCGGCTGACTCGGCCGTTACTCCCGCCAGCTGGTCACCCGATCGGAGCGGACTCGCCCGGGCCAGCAACGTGGCCAGATCCGGAAAGGTGTAGCGCCGCGCGCCAAGATCGACCGAATAGCCCTTCATCTTTACCCCCTGTCAACGGCATTCCCTTTCTGGGCCATGCAAGTTGGCTGCCACACGCATCGCGTCACTCCTTCTGGGAGAACACGGTCATGGCGAGAAAGCGAATCGGTACCCGGTTAAGCCGCTCGGGCCCGTGGGGAACCTGAGCGTCAAAGGTGAATGAATCCCCCGGTTCCAGGGTGTAGACATGCTGACCGTGACGGTAATCGATCTGCCCTTCCAGCATGTAGATAAACTGCACCCCTTCGTGCTGGAAGGTGGGGAAGGCCTCGCTTTCATCGTCCATGGAAATCAGGAAGGGCTCGAAATTGCGCTGATGCCCACGGTTGTACGCCAACAGATGATAGGTGTGCCCCTTCTTGGTGCCCCGACGCACCACTTCAAGCCCGTCACCGGCCTTGACGTGCTGGGCACCGCCTTCCGGTGAATCGTAATCGCGGAACAGCTGGGACAGAGTCAGCCCCAGTACACTGGTGAGGCGGGCCAGTGAATCCAGGCTCGTGGCCACCTGCCCGTTTTCGATCTTGCTGACCATCCCGCGGCTGAGCCCCGCCAGTTCCGCTACATCCGCAATCGTGAGCTCCTGGTTGATGCGGGTCTGGCGAAGCACCGTTCCGATGTAGCTTTCAAGCCCCATCTGGCGGTCCTCGTCAACGACCCTAGTCGCCAGTGTCTTGGGCACATAAGGATCTTTCGTCACGGCAACCGGTACCTTCTTCTGATCGACGTTCATCCCGGGGCTACCTCCCGTAACCCCGGGCATGAAGAATCAGTATAGCAAGGGGGCGCGGTCAACCAGGTGTCGATCCGGGAACCCATTCCGTACCAGCGAGGGGCACCCGCGCCATGGCAGCGGCCTCCATGTTCAGGGCCACCAGGTCCTGGGGCTCAAGGTTATGCAGGTGCGACTTCCCGCAGGCCCGTGCGATCGTCTGGGCCTCAAGGGTCATGACCCGGAGGTAGTTGGCCAGTCGCCGCCCCGCCTGCTCCGGATCCAGGCGGGCCGCCAGTTCCGGATCCTGGGTCGATATGCCCGCGGGATCCTGGCCTGCCTGGTAATCGTCGTAGAAGCCAGCTTCCGATCCAATCCGCTGATAATCCTCGCTCCAGCGCGGATGGTTGCACCCCAGGGCAATCAGGGCCGCGGTCCCGATGCCGACGGCATCCGCCCCCAGCGCCATGGCCTTCGCAACATCCGCGCCACTTCGGATGCCACCGGAAACGATCAGTTGTACACGCCGGTGCATACCCATCTCCTGCAGGGCCTGGACCGCCTGTGGAATCGCAGCAAGAATCGGGATACCGACATGCTCGATGAACACTTCCTGGGTGGCCGCCGTACCGCCCTGCATGCCGTCGAGGACCACCACGTCGGCACCGGATTTCACCGCCAGCTTGACGTCGTAGTAGGTGCGACTTGCGCCCACCTTTATGTAGACCGGCGTCTTCCAGTCCGTGATCTCGCGCAGTTCCTCAATCTTGATGGCAAGGTCATCGGGGCCTGTCCAGTCGGGATGACGACAGGCGCTGCGCTGGTCGATGCCTGCCGGCAGGGTGCGCATCTCGGCAACACGGTCACTGATTTTCTGGCCCATGAGCATGCCGCCGCCGCCCGGCTTCGCGCCCTGCCCCAGAACCACCTCGATGGCATCCGCCATGCGCAGGTGATCGGGGTTCATACCGTAGCGTGAGGGCAGGTACTGGTAGACAAGGGTGCGGGACTGACCACGCTCCTCATCCGTCATGCCCCCATCCCCGGTCGTGGTACTGGTCCCCACCGCCGAGGCGCCGCGTCCGAGAGCGTCCTTGGCATTGGCCGACAACGCCCCGAAACTCATGCCCGCAATGGTTACGGGAATATCCAGATGCAGCGGCCGGCTCGCGTAGCGGTCCCCCAGGACCACGTCTGTGGCGCATTTTTCCCGGTAGCCCTCCAGGGGATAACGGGACATGCTCGCCCCGAGAAAAAGCAGGTCATCAAAATGGGGCAGGTGGCGTTTGGCCCCGAAACCGCGGATGTCGTAGATGCCGGTATCCGCGGCGCGCTGAATCTCATGAATCGTGCGCCGGTCAAAGGTGGCGGATTCACGCAGCCCCCAGTCTTCGGTACGGTCACTCATGGCTGTCTCCTTGTTCGATACCGGCATTGTCGACGTGAAAGTTGTAGAGCTCCCGGGCGGAGCCATAACGGCGGAACTCGCTGGGATCGAAATCCATCCCGGCATGCGCCAGAAGGCCCCTGAGTTCCTCCCGGTGTTCGTCACGCATGGGCTTTTCGATGCAGTCCGCTCCAAGTGATTCCACCTGCCCCCGGACATACAGACGGGCCTCGTAGATGGAGTCACCAAAGGCTTCTCCCGCGTCCCCACACACCACAAGCCTTCCAGCCTGCCCCATGAAGGCACTCATATGACCCACGTCACCACCCACGACAATGTCGATCCCCTTCATCGAGATCCCGCAGCGGGCAGAGGCGTTGCCCTCAATGACGAGCAGGCCGCCATGGCCGGTGGCACCGGCGGACTGCGACGCGTTGCCGCGCACCCGCACAAGGCCCGACATCATGTTCTCGGCCACCCCCACGCCCACGGTTCCGTTGACCACAACGGTTGCGTGCTGGTTCATGCCAGCACAGTAATACCCGGCATGGCCGTCAATGGTCACTTGCAGCTCGTCGTTCAGGCCGCAGGCAAGCGCATGGCGCCCGTCCGGGTCACTGACATACCATTCGGTACCTCCATCCATGGCCTGGGGATCGTGAAGCGCTGAGTTCAGCTCGCGCACTGAATGCTCAGCAAGACTCAGTTTTTTCATGTTCCCGTCTCCTCGCTGGCCTGCTGGGCGTTTTCCCAGACATAAACCCGTCCCGGCTCGGGCTCCCACACGCGCGCCCCGGAGATGCCCGGCAGACGCGCCAGTGCCCGGTATTCCGAGGCCATTGCCACATAGGCATCCGTCTCGGCGAGCACCGCTGGTTTGCAGGCAATAGGGTCACGCAGTACGGCGAACCCATCCCGGGTGCCAATGGTGAAGGTATAGAAACCGTCAAGATCCTGGATGGCGCTCTCCAGAGCCTGGGTCAGGGTTTCACCCTCGCGCAGCTTCCAGGTCAGATAGGCCGCGGCCACTTCCGAGTCATTCTCGGTTTCGAACGTCATCCCCTGACGCTCGAGCTCCAGCCGCAACCGGTTGTGGTTCGACAGTGACCCGTTATGCACCAGACAGAGATCCAGGCCCGTGGTGAACGGGTGGCTGCCCTCCATGCTGACCGCACTCTCGGTCGCCATACGGGTATGGCCGATGATATGCGAGCCCTGCATACCGCTGAGGGAGAACCGGTCCGCCACCAGCCTGGGATGCCCAACTCCCTTGAGGATTTCGATACTGTGGCCAACGCTCATGAGGCTCACCGCCGGTGCGTTCCCGGCCAGCCACTCACGCACCCGCTCCTCCCCGGAGTCGGTCTTGATCACAACCGCCGTGGCGTTGCGGAACCAGTCCAGCTGGCCGCCAAGGTCCCGTTCCATGGCGGTGACCAGCCCCTCCCAGTCGTAGCCGGGTTCCGCGCTCTGGAGCGTAAACTTGAGCTGGTCTGACGGCACCTCATCCCCATAGATGGCGAAACCGGCACTGTCCGGCCCACGGTCCGCCATGGCCAGCAGCATGGGCTCGAACAGTTCACCGAGCCGCGGTTCCAGCGACGGATCCTTCAGATACAATCCAACAATTCCACACATAGTCCTGATCTCCTCGCATCACCGACTCAGAAGAACTCCGCGTAACGCGCGACTTCCCAGTCAGAGACATGACGACTGTATTCAATCCACTCATCCCGCTTGATCCGCAGGAATTCGCTGACCACGCCCTCCCCGAGCGTCTCCTTGAAAAGGGGATCGGCCTCCAGGGCATCCAGAGCCTCGTTGAGGTTCTGCGGCAGAAGCCCGATGCCGGCTTCCTCGCGCTGCTGGGGCGACAGGTCGTAGAGATTGATGTTCTGGGCCTTGCCCGGGTCCAGGCCCCGCTCAACCCCGTCCAGCCCCGCAGCGATCATGGCGGCGGTCACCAGGTAGGGATTACAGCCGGAGTCCGGAAGCCGGAACTCCAGCCGGCCGTAGGGCACCCGCACCATCGCAGAACGGTTGTTGTCGCCGTAGGTAATGTACACAGGCGCCCAGGTAGCCCCGGAACTGGAGCCGCCTACCACCAGTCGCTTGTAGGAATTGACGGTGGGTGCGGCGAAGGCGCAAAGCGCGGGCGCGTGGTGCAGCAAACCGCCCAGGAAGTTGTACGCCAGCGGTGACAGGCCCAGCCCCTGGGGGTCGCTGTCGTCACCGAACAGATTGCGGCCCTGCTCATCCGTGATGGACATGTGGTAGTGCATACCATTGCCCGTGCGGTTCGACATGGGCTTGGGCATGAACGAGCAGACCATCCCCATCCGGTTGGCGATTTCCCCCGCCCCCATCCGAAGCAGCACGAAACGGTCGGCGGACGTGAGGGCATCACTGAACTTGTAGTTGATCTCGAACTGGCCGTTGGCATCCTCGTGGTCGATCTGGTACACCTCAAAGCCCACCTCCTGGAGGCTGGACACCAACTCCTCCAGGAAGGAACGGGCACGGGAAAGACCCTTGTAGTCGTAACAGGGCTTATCCAGGTTGTCGGTGTCGTCCACCAGCTGCAGCTGCCCCGAGTCACCACGCACGAACAGCGAGAACTCCGGCTCCAGCCCGGTATTGAAGGTCCAGCCCCGTTCGTTCAGGCGTTCCAGCTGTCGCTGAAGAACGTACCTGGAGTCGTAGGGGTGGGGCTCATCATTGACGTAGCCCGTGCACGCCAGGCGTGCGTAGCCGGGCTGCCATGGGATCGGGGTGAGCGTATTCAGGTCTCCCCGGGCCATGAAGTCAGGACCATGGGGCTCGATCCCCAGGCCCCAGACAGCAAACCCGGCGAACCCGGCACCATCCTCGACCACGTTCATGAGACAGTTCGCCGGTACGGACTTGGTCTTGGCCACACCATGGATATCCACGAACTGCGCCAGAACGTATTGGATGTCATGCTCTGACAACAGTGTTTCAGCTTCTCTTTGCAGCATGGTCCTACTCCTCTCACTCAATTGAATCTCTGATAACGGTCCGCGATGACCGCATCCAGAACACGCCGAAGGTAATCCCCCAGTGACGGATCACACCCGATCAGGACGCCTCCGTCCCCATCGCCGCCCATGGCGTAAAGCCACACATCAACGCCGCCGACACTGCCCATGAACCAGTCTCCGGGGCTCATGCGCCGCATGTCGTGCGAGCACAGCTCGCTCATAACCTCACACCAGGTTTTCCCCTGGAGCCGCAGTAGCCGGTCGCAGCGCTCAAAGCACCAGGGCGGCATGGTCACGTCGGGCGTCCAGCCCAGACGGTGTGCCACCAGATACTCCCGTGCACCGGTTCGCGCGACGAACCCCTGGTCGTGAGGCAACGCCTCCAGTTCGCCGGGGGGCTGGGGCAGCCCACTGTCCGCAAGCGCCTCGGCAGCGCCTGGGCCCACCAGCTGGTGGAGCGCAAGCCTGTGTTCCTCGGTTATCCGTGTACTCATTGGTGACTCTCCTCGCGGCTCTCCGGGTACCCGGCGACCTGACGTTTACCCTCCGGGTCATAGAAGGGAGTGGCCATGCGCCGGGCGCTTACCATCTGCCCACCGTCAATCCGTATCTGCAGGAGGGCTTCACGCTTGGCCAGCCCGCTTTCCACCATTGCCAGCCCAATTGGGTGGCCGAGAGTCGGGCTGTTGGCCACACTTGTGACGCGGCCGGCAATATCGCCCTCCTCGATGATCAGGTGACACTCGCGTGGCAAAGGGGAGTCCGGCGGTAGCGCAAAGGCAACCAGCTTCTGGGATTCTCGCCCTTTCAGGTGAGCCAGCGCCGGACGCCCCCGGAAGAAGGGCTTCTTGAGATGAACCGCCCAGGGCATACCCGCATTGAAGGGTGTGGTCAGTCCATCGGTATCCTGCCCAACGATGATGTGGCCCTTCTCCAGGCGCAGGATGCGCTGGGCCTCCACACCAAAGGGTCGGATGCCGGCACTGGCGCCCGCCTCCATGAGCGCATCCCAGATCCTGCCCATCGCGGAAACGGGGGCGTGGATCTCGTAGGCCAGCTCGCCCACGAACCCCACTCTCAGAAGGCGCACCGGTATATCGTCAATCCGCGATTCACGCGCGCCCAGATTGGGGAAGGCGTCCTCGTCGAGAGGGATATCCACCAGTCTCTCCAGCACGCGCCGACTTTCCGGGCCCGCCAGATTCATGGCTCCCAGCTGACCGGTGCGATTGATCACATGCACGTCCAGTCCCCATTCGAGGACATGGCGCTGCAGCATCCGATAGGTCGCGGCCGCGTGCCCGCTGGTTGCGGACAGGTAGAAGCGATCCTCCGCCAGGCGGGCGACGACCCCGTCATCCTCAATGACACCGGACTCATCAACGATCAGGCCATACCGAGTCATGCCGGCTTTGAGGTTGCCCATCCGCATGGTGTAGGAGCCCTCGAGCAACCTTGCGGCATCCGGGCCCACGACCTCGATCTTGCCCAGAGTTGAGACGTCAATCAGACCCAGGGAACGCCTTACCGCCCTGACCTCGTCGGCAATGGCCGCACTGGGCGACTCCTGGCTGCTGTAATGGGCGACCCTGAGCCATTCCCCAGCCTCCATGAATTCGGCGCTGAGGGCGCGGTGATGATCATGCAAAGGGGAAAGACGGGTTGGCCGCAGACGCCGGCCTGCCAGATCCTCCAGGCGGACCGGGTGATACATGGGACGTGCCGTTGTTGTACCGGTAGCATCCATCCCCTGACCCATATACCGCGCCAGGATCCGGATCGCATTCACGTTGGCATGCTTGCCCTGGCTCGGCCCCATGCCCACGGTGGAGTAGCGCTTGAGCAGCTCGACGTTATCGAAGCCCTCACGCGCCGCCTGTTCCAGGTCCTTGAGCTGGAGATCCTCGTCAAAGTCGACAAAATTCCGACCACGCGGATGCCGGGACACCGGCCAGGCCGCACCATGAGCCACCGTGTCCCGGAACAATGAGCGGGCCTCGTGTTCCGACTCCCCCTCCATGGCGGCAATCAGGCAGCGCACCGCCTCCAGGGCGTCCTCGCGCTGCTGATCGAGCGTAAAGGCCCCGTTCAGACGTCCCGCGGGGACCACCGTATCGGGCCATTCGGAAGGCACCTGCATCTCCAGGGTGTCGTCGTAGCGCAGCCTGCCCCCTGCCTGATACAGCAGGTGGGCCGCCGGTGCCCAGCCGGTACTGACAATGATGCCGTCACAATCAATACGCTCCTGAGCGGCCACTTCGCTTCCCGTGCCAATCAGGGATACTCCGGTAACGGCATTGGTTCCATGGACCTCATTGATGGTGGTCGCGGGCCAGATCGGGACGCCCCCGGAGGCCAGAGCCGCGGCGTCCTCGCCCTCGCGGCCGGATTCGCCACAGGCTGCGATACCGCGAATACTCACCCCCGAGGCCTGCAGCTGACGGGCAGCCGCGTAGGCTTCCGGGTTGGCGGCCAGGACGACCGCCGCCTTGCAGGGCAGGACACCGAAGTGCTCCAGGAGCCGTTGTGCGGCGGAGGCCATCATCACGCCTGGCCGGTCGTTGTTGCGGAAAACAGCAGGCTGCTCAATCAGCCCCGCCGCCACGACGACCCCCCGAGCCCGTACCTTGACTATGCCATCCGGGGTCGACACGGGAAGCCAGTGGTCGTCGTAATAGCCCAGCACCACCGACGAGGTCATCACAGTGATACCCGGATGGGCTTCCAGTTCGTCGAGCAGCCGCTGACGCCATTGAAGGGCGTCCGCATTTCCGCTCCACTGGTACCCAAGGCTCCCGCCCGGGAACGGGTTCTCATCCACCAGGATGACTTCACAGCCACGCCTGGCCGCATCACACGCGGCCGTCATGCCGGCTGGGCCGGCGCCGACCACCAGGACGTCACAGTGCCCGTAACGCTTGGGACGCCGCCGCGCCGGCCATCTCAGATCAACCCGGCCGAGGCCGGCCCGCTGCCGGATCAGCCGCTCGAAGAATGGAAACAGGAACCGGGGGCGATGGAAGGCCTTGTAATAGAACCCCACCGGCATGAAGCGGCCAAACCAGTCCAGGTAGCGGTCACGATCCTTCTCCAACCCATTTCGTACGTTGACCGGCTGGAGTTCCATACCGTCTTCCACGGGTGTGATGTCGCCGCGGATATTGGTATCCGTTCCGGTCGCAAAGAGCGCGTTGACATCATGGTTCGCCATACTGACAACGCCACGCGGCCGGTGATACTTGAAACTGCGGCCGAGGAGAGAAACTCCATTCGCCAGCAACGCCGAAGAAATGGTATCCCCCGGATGGGCCTTGTAAACACGGCCCTCGAACCGGAAGCGGAGCGTGCGTGACCGATCAATCCACTCTCCAGCGCGTACGTCAGAGCATCGGAATGGCATGGGCTACCTCCTCTGGCGTTACAATCCTGTGAACCCGGTCCGTCGCCGTATCCCGCTCCAGGACAAACCAGCGCCCGGTGGGCCGGTGGTACCACCACTCGCGCAGCAGCCCCGGGGCGCCGGCTCGGTAGAAGACCTGCGCCGCAAGCTGGTCCGGTGTCGGGTCCACGATTGGCGGTTCGCCCACCGCGCCGCCGTAGTTGAATTCCGCAACGGGGCGCGGCCCGATAAGCGGACAGTCAATGATTCTCATAGCGTCAATGCCCCACTGAAGCCGCACCCTTCTCCCCGACCAGTTCGAAGTCGCGGAAGCGTGTGTAACGGAAAGGTTCGATAAGCTCGTGATTGCGACCGGTCGCCACTGTCTCGGCCATGGTCTTGCCGCTGATCGGCGTCGCCTTGAAGCCCCAGGTTCCCCAGCCGGCATCCAGATAGAACCCGGACAGCGGCGTGGTCCCCATAATCGGCGCGAAGTCGGGGGTGAGATCGCTCATGCCGGCCCACTGGCGAACAACCCTAAGACGGGCGGTGAACGGCATGAGGTCAACGATGTTATCCGCCAGCCCTTCCACGAAATCGAATGTGGAACGCGTCGAATGGAGCACGAAGGGATCCACCGCCGACCCCATGACCAGCTCGCCCCGCGAGCTCTGGCTGAGGTACAGATGCAGGCTGCCGGAGACCACGATGGTGTTGAGGAATGGCTTGACCGGCTCGGTGACGCACGCCTGGAGCGGGAAGATCTCGATCGGTGTGGGCAGGCCCACCATGTCGGTAATGGTGGGAGTCGACCCGGCCACCATCGAGATCACCGAGTCACATTCAATCGTGCCCCGGTCCGTGGTCACGCCCCGAACACGGCCCCCGTACTGCTGTATGCCGGTGACCCGCGTCTTCTGGTGCAGCTCCACGCCCCGGGCAGCCGCGGCCCGCCCGTATCCCCAGGCAACGGCGTCGTGTCGTGCCACGGCGCCCGGCGCGTGGTAGAGAGCGCCCATCACCGGGCGTGATCCACCACAGTCAGGGTCCAGTCCCGGAACGGCCTCGGCCACCTGGTCCCTGTCCACCATCCAGCTCTCCACGCCCTGATGCCGGTTCACTTCGGCCCGCCAGCGCATGGTGCGCATGGCGTCATCGGAATGTGCCAGGGTGTAATGGCCGCGCGTTGAGTAGAACAGATTGATGTCCAGATCCTCGGAAAGATCCTGGAACAAACGCAGGCTGGCATCGTAGAAGCGGACACCCTCGGGCGTCAGGTAATTGGAACGCACGATGGTCGTGTTCCGCCCTGTATTACCACCGCCCAGATACCCCTGCTCAAGAACAGCGACATTGCGGATGCCATGATCCCGCGCCAGGTAGTAGGCACAGGCCAGGCCGTGGCCGCCGCCGCCGATGATGACCACATCGTATCGGGACTTGAGTTCGCCGGGCTGAGGGAAGAACCGTGGTTCATCGTCCGTTCCTTTCAGTCCCAGTTTCAGCAGATGCAATGACATAGCACACCTATTGGAAAATAACGGTCTTGTTGCCGTGGATAAGGACCCGATCCTGGAGCTGATAACGCAGTGCCCGGGCCAATACGGTCTTCTCCACATCCCGGCCGAGCTGGACCATGTCCGCGACCGTGTTGTGGTGATTGACCCTCACGACGTCCTGCTCGATGATCGGGCCGGCATCGAGATCCGGGGTAGCGAAATGGCTGGTGGCCCCGATGAGTTTCACCCCTCGCTCAGCTGCCTGCCGGTAGGGGTTAGCACCGGCGAAGGAAGGCAGAAAACTGTGATGGATGTTGATGATCTGCCCCCTATAGCGCTCGCACAGGAAAGGCGGCAGGATCTGCATGTATCGAGCAAGGACAATCGTGTCCGCGTCCATGCGCTGGAATAGGCTGTCCAGGGTTTCAAAGGCCGCTTCCCGGTTTTCCGGATCCACCGGCAGATGGATGAACTCAATCCCGTGCCATTCCACGAAATCGCGAAGATCCGGGTGGTTGGAGACAACGCAGGGAATATCAAAGGCCATGTCGCCGCTGCGCCACCGGTACAGCAGGTCCGAAAGGCAGTGGGACTCGCGGCTGGCCATAATGATCACGCGCTGACGCCTTTCGGAATCGGTAACGCGCCACTGCATGGAAAACCGGCGGGCGATGGGAGACAGAACTTCCCGGAAGCCGTCACCGTCGAATGGCAGACTGTCGGCACTGACCTCGTAACGCATGAAGAACCAGCCGTGATCCGGATCCGCGAACTGATGGGCCTCCGTGATCCATCCGCCATGCCGGGCGACGGCATCCGTTATGGCGGCCACGATTCCCAGGTCATCGGGACAGGACAGTATGAGGCGGTAGCTGCGATTCATTGGATGATAGTTTCTCTGTGATCAACTTTGTTTCATTAAAGGAATGCAATCCCCTTGCCAACTCAAACCGTCGCCACACCGCCCTTCAGAGAAATAGAAAAATCTTTTTATTCAGAGTCCTATAGAACAAAGAAGGAAACCGACCTCATCGCCTCCTGCACTTTCTTTGTGCGACTCTTTTTTTACTGATCCAAAAAAGCGCGTCCCCCTTCACCCTTCCGGCGGTATACAGAAACAGTCCGGCGTTCCGGACTGTAATCGGGTAGAAGCAAACAGTTGCCTGAAAGAAATGCGGGCGGGTCTTCACGTGCAGCAAGCGGTGTTGTTCAGAGGGCGTATCCACCTATAAAAATAAAAAAAGCCCTGGGAACTCCAGGGCTTCGAGTGCCCCGGGAAGTCTGTGCCGCTCAACATGCACAAAGCCTCCCGGAGGGGGTCCATGGTCCTGCGGGGTCAAATGTTGGCGCCCCGCAGGCCTCCTTCCTTGACCAGGTCCGGATCCAGGGACCGGAACGTCTGGTTCTCCTGAATGATCATCCGTCCGAGAACGCCCAGACCGACACCAATGGCACCCAGCAGGAACAGCCACATTCCAGCTGATCCGGGCCCGAAGGTGAATACGGCACTGGCACCTTCCCACGCAGCAAATGTACTCGGATCCATAGTTCAACTCCTTCTTTCACAGGTTGATACGAAGGGTCGCCGATTAGGGCGACCCTGAAGCATCCTCCAGCTCACTGATTCGCACGGGCTGGTATGGAGGATTCCGGATAGGCCACGGACGGAACTTCCACTGCGTCCAGGCCAAGCGTCTCGACTTCTTCGGGGACCCTGAGGATTCCCATGGATTTCATCGCCAGAGAAATTCCATATCCCGGAACAAAGCCCAACGCCATCATTACCGCAGCACCGATCACCTGCCCCATAAAGGTAACGTCGGGCAGGTCTCCCACATTCGGGTAACCATGCAGGAAGATCCCGGATGCGATCAGGCTCCAGACACCAGCGAAACCGTGAACCGAGACCGCGCCCACGGCATCGTCAATACCGGCTTTTTCAAGCAGCCGACCGCCAATCGGTGCAATGCAACCGCCCACAAAGGCGACCAGGAAGGCAACCGGCGGGTAATAGACATCCAGACCGGCCGCTGCGGAAATGATCCCAGCCAGCGCACCGGACATCATCCAGAAGGGTTCGCGACTGATCGCGTAGGCACCGATAACACCACCGGCAAAGCCCATAAGCGTATTGAACCCGAAGGCGGACAGATTGGAGGGATTGCCGTAGATGGTGGTCCAGTCGCCGCCAACGTTGTAGATGATGCAGCCCCCAAGGAAGCCGAAGAAACCGACGATGATCAACATCAGGCCGATCAACGCCATGGGCAGGTTATGAGGGCGGATATCGTGGATCTCACCGTTGGGCCCGTATTTGCCCACACGGGCTCCAAGGTTGATCAGAACACCCAGCGCGAAGAAGCCGGCCACGGTGTGAACGACGCCAGCGGCCCCGATGTCGTGATAGCCCAGCTCTGTCAGCATCCAACCGTCCGGATGCCAGCCCCAGGCACCGCCCAGAATCCAGACGCCGGCCCCGAGCACGCACGCCAGGATCACGTAGGCGCTCAGCCGGATCCGTTCGATCAGCGCCCCGGAGAGGATCGAGGCGGTCGTGGCACCAAACAGTGTGAAGGCAGCCCAGAAGATACCGGTGCCCTTATCGGAGAGATTCGGCCCCATGCTCGAACTCCAAGGGGCAGCGGCCGAAGCACCTTCAGTAATCGTAAAACCACCAGGGAAGGCGTTGTAGATCCACCACCCTACAAAATAAAAAGCAGGGATCAGGTAGGCCAGCGCCAGTATATTCTTGACGCCCGCCGTCAACGAGTTCTTAACCCGGGATGCCCCCATTTCATAGGCAAGAAAGCCGGCGTGAATAAGAACCATGATGGCGGTACACCACCAGTAATACATCTCCATCTCGATGGCGCTTAAAAGCTCCACCGTCGATTGCAGTTGGCTCAATTGCTCTTCCATCAGCCTCACTCCCGCAGTTGACAGTTACTTCATTTACTACAAAGAAACTATGTTTCTTCACCGTTATAAAGCATGCAAGCTGCAGGCCACTCAGAGCCAGAAGGAAGTCAGGGTTTGATTAATTAACCGGAATATCAATGCGTTGCAGAAAATAAATACGGGGATCCAAGGGAATGCTGGAGGGATTTATCCTTCAGTCATGCCCCAATGACGGGCGTTTTTGGGGCATGAACCATTCAGGACAGTGCACAGGGCTGACCAGGTAAAGCACACGCAACTGCCACCCCAGCTCTGCGCACGTTCAGGGACGGATTTCCACAGCTGCATGGACCTTTGCTTCACGGGGCCAGGTTTCGATAACGGCCGCTGTCACCACCATGACAGCGCCCAGAGCCATCCAGCCTCCCAGATGTTCCCCCGCAACCAGCACTGCTGAAACCATACCCACGACCACTTCACCCATGAGAAGAATCCCCACACGTGCCGGCTCCATCCGCTGCGTGCTCCAGAGAAAGGCCGTGAGCGCCAATGCCCACCAGAGCCCACCCAGAAACAGGGACCAGACTACAACTCCGGCCAGATCACGAGTACTCACAGCGGGTACGATCATCCCATCCAGACATATGGCCAAAAGAAGTGCGGTGGCAAGCCCCCCAAGGCAGAACACGAAATTGCACTCCACCGCGTTCAGCCCCGGCTGGGTCCGGATTCCGGTCGATGAGATCGCCCAGAGAAGACCGGATATCAATGCCATCCAGTCACCAATCCCACTGGGTAAGGGTACGCCTCCATTGGATGGTCCCATGACCAGCGCAATCCCAAGGAATCCCAGCGCAATGGCAGCCACACGCCATGGCGTGATCGGCCATCCGAACCAGAGCCGGCCAAT
Organism: Halovibrio salipaludis; assembly: GCF_002286965.1. GTDB lineage: Bacteria > Pseudomonadota > Gammaproteobacteria > Pseudomonadales > Oleiphilaceae > Halospina > Halospina salipaludis. Next base: position 252,912 of record NZ_NSKD01000003.1, read on the forward strand.
AAGGGTGCTCCAGATCGGTGTGAGGTAAAAAAGCAGGATGACAACCGCTACCTGTCCGTAAAGCAGCGCGTTTGAGTACAGGACAAACGCGCCACCTCCCGCCCCGGTGACCATCAGTGTACCAAGCCCCACTGACCGGATCCGCCTTAGCGAGACAATAACCCAGGGCGCGAGCAACACAAACGCAAAGAACAGCGCGCAGGCGGTTGACCAGGAACCAAGGGGCGCGGCTTCATTGATCTGGCGCAGCGGAAACCAATAAGTGCCCCACAGACAGCCCACCAGAACAACAACGACACTCCCCAGTCGGTCCTCCTTCATGAGCGTTCATACCGGGTGGAGTTCATGCGGAGCTCAAACAATACCGAAACAACGGCTTTCCGCACGATGGGCACGCTCCAGCTCCATCGCGATGCGTAGGGAATCAAAAGCATGACCTGTTCCTTTATGGATTCATGGCGAACTGGTAGCCAATAGCAGACGGGATAATGCTAATACGGTGCCAGTCTGGATAGCCTTCCCACTTGGCCTCTCAGGAACGCATCCGTTCCCTTCCGGGATCAAAATGGGGCACGGAAACCACCTGTGCCGAAAGCCGCTTCTGAAGCCCATCGAGCTTCCCTACGGCCACTTCGGTGCCCGGGCCAGCATACTCCGGAGAGAGCCGACAGAGCGCGATACTGCGACCGAGCACTGGTGACCGCACAGCACTGGTCACAACCCCCACCTGATGGCGACCTACGAATACACCCTCTCCGTGGGCCGCGGTCTCCTCGTTATTGATCTCAAGACCCACAAGATGTCGATGGGGGCTGGTCTGCCGACGCATCAATGCGTCGCGGCCGATGAAGGCATCCTCCTTTGACCGCAGCGGCACGGTGAAACCGATGCCAGCCTCAAACGGATCCGTACTGTCGTCAAACTCGTGCCCCGCCGCGGCCAGCCCGGCCTCGATGCGCAACATATCGAGCGCCTCCAGTCCCATGGGTGTCAGCCCCTGGTCCGCGCCGGCGCTCTGGAGCTCATCCCACAACATGACGGCATCATCCGGATGGCAGAACACCTCAAAACCCAGCTCGCCCGTATACCCTGTACGCGAGACGATAAGGGGCGGCCCATCCTCGTGATGAAGCCTCGCAATCGAAAAGCGGAAGAGCTTGAGCTCATCCACGGTGGGCTGATCCGGACGGGTCCAGACAATACGCCGCAGGATCGCCCGGCTGTTCGGCCCCTGGACGGCTACGTTGTGGAGCTGGTCGGTCGCGGACTTGATAACCACCCTGTAACCACCGGCCTCTGCCTGCTCACGCAGCCAGTCACCGGCGTAGTCAGTGCCGCAGACCCAGCGGAAGTTATCCCGTCCCAGTCTGAAAAGGGTTCCGTCGTCCATCATGCCGCCATCGTGATGGCACAGGGGTGAGTAACTGACCTGGCCCACCGCGATACGGCGGACATCACGTGGAAGGCAGTACTGCAGCAGTGACTCAGCGTCCGGCCCCATTACCTCGAACTTGCGCAGCGCGGAGAGGTCAATGACAGCCGCTTTCTCCCGGCATGCCCAATACTCATCAATCGCGCCATGCTGGGGATAGTCCGTGGGCAGCCAGAAACCGTGGTATTCCGTGAAATTGCGTGTAAGCGCGGACGTGCGCGGGTAAAAACCGGTTTCCCGGGTCATTTCCACCTCCGAATCAGGTCGCTGACGGAACCCAATTGAACGCCGGGCATTCAGATCAGAGTCATAGACCCGGACGTGGATATCCGTTGGATTCCAGCCATTAGCCGGGTCAATATCGTCGGGGCAGGCCGAGGTCACACAGACCAGATCCGTAAGAGCGCGCAGCAATACATAATCGCCGGGGCGGGACCAGGGCTCGTCCAGAGTCAACACGTTGTGATCGTCGATCGCCGTGTTGTAGAAGAAGTTCATGGACATCCAGCCACGCCGGGCAGTGACACCATAGGGATCCAGTTCGGCGTTGAAGTTGTCCGTGCAGTTGCGATGCCCGAAATACCCCATTTCCTCATAGTATTTGGGGTTGCAGGCAAGGGCGAAGGCGTCGTGGCGGTTGCAGGTGTCCTGGACGATCTGGACCAGGGGCTGGAAATCCACATCGTAGTACTTGGAGTGGAGCCCCGGGTGGGGGGATCCCTGCCCCATGAGGGTGCGGGTGGTGGTAACGTCCAGGCACCGCTCCACCCCCCGCTCGAGCTGGGACATCCGGAAAGCCTGGAAGTCCGAGCACTGGCGTCCTTCCACGTCGATGACCTGGATCCACTGGCCGCTCTTCACGGTATAGGCTCTGGCGGTAGCCCGCTCTACCCGCAGCTCCTCAAGCGGCTCGGCCAGTGGCTCAGGCAGACCTGGTTTCTCACGCTCCACCCGTTCAGGGCTCGCCCGCTCGACAAAGACAGTCAGGTCAGTGGGCGACGCCTGATCGTGGACCGAGCTGGCCCCATCCCCCGCGGCAACAACCACGCATACGCCATCGGCCATGGCCATAAGGCGGGACTCCTGACCCGGACTGCTGCCTTCTGTAAACAGACGGATGGACCGGGCATCGGTCGGATCGAGCCCCCATCCCAGAACCCGTTCCCGCAGCCGGGACTGTCGTGGACTCCGCGATGCAAGCAGAGAACGCAGGCCACCAGCCCAACCATTGGGCTCAAGCGCAAACAGGCCCGCATCCCCCCGCCCCCGGATAAAGCCAGTGACCTCAGCGACCTGGCTTCCCTCAACATCCACCACTGTGAGCCGGTCTCCACCGTATACGGGGAAAACAGTGGCACCACCGCCGTTCACCGGATAGCGTTCCATCCCGCGCGGCAAAGTGGGCTCACCGGGGCTCTGGATGTACGGGTCCGGTTCAGTCCCATGTCTCCGTGCCATCTGCTCCATGCCACCCCCTGACGAGTACTGTCTCCCACCCCGGGCCCGTCAGGCGGACTGGCTGTGGGACTCATTATTGCCTATGTAAGTCTCCATGGAGTCATCCAGCGCATGCCACCAGCCGGTGTGATGGGGCAGCGATTGCGTACCGGTAACCGGGGAGGTGAATCCATGGCGATCCCGATAAGTCACAACGTCTTCGTCCTTGTGGTGCTCCCATTCCTTGAAAATGCTCCGGGTCAGGTCGATATCAAACGCCGGATAATCCGTCAGCCTGACCAGGTCCGCCAGGTGATCAGCCTGAAAGTCTATATCCTCAAAGGCACTACCAAGGGCCTCCTCGCGTGTCCGCCAAGCATCCAGATCCTCCTGTCGCTCGGCGCGGGTCGGCAGCTGGTAGCGTCCCAGGATATAGTCCCTGGCCAGCCAGGCCTCGGCATCGAACAATGTGAAGGTGTAGTACTGGTCCTGCATGCCCAGATACATCACGTCCGGGTTATCCATCCAGAAGACGCCCTTGTAGAGGTTATCCGGATAGAGCCGATTATGGGTCGTGAGCTTGAGGTCTTCCGCCATGAACGGGAAGCTGTGCTGATATCCCGTGCACAGGATAATGGCATCGATCCCCCGGGTACTCCCGTCACGGAAGTGAGCTGTCGACCCATCCATGTGCGTGAGCAGAGGGACCTCTTCGATGCCTTCCGGCCAATCGAAGTTCATGGGCTGAGTGCGGTAGGTGATCGTGATTGGGCCTGAACCATACTTGCGGCACTGGAGCGCGATGTCCTCGGCCGAGTAGCTGCTGCCCATGACCAGTATGCGCTTACCGCAGAATTCCCGGGCATCCCGGAAATCATGGGAATGAAGGATACGACCCGGGAAACGTTCGAAGCCCGGAAACTCGGGGACATTGGGTATGGAGAAATGACCGGTGCCGACAATAACCCGGTCAAAGGTTTCCGTTCGACTCGCCCCGGTATCCAGCGCCTCAATGGTGACCTGAAAACACTGCCTGGTGTTGTCGTACTCAACCCAGCGCACGACGGTACCGAACTTGATGAAGCGTTCCACCTGGTTCTTGCGGGCACGGCCGATGATGTAATCGAAGAGAACCTCGCGGGGTGGGAATGATGGGAGCGGCCCCCCGAAGTGTTCGTCGAAGGAGTAGTCGGCGAATTCAAGAAGTTCCTTGGGCGCATTCGACCAGAGATACCGATACATACTGCCATGTACTGGTTCCCCGTGGGCATCCAGCCCCGTGCGCCAGGTGTAGTTCCACAAACCACCCCAGTTCTCCTGTTTTTCAAAACACACCAATTCGGGCGTCTCGGCTCCCTGTTTGCGTGCTTCTTCAAAGGCGTGGAGTTGAGCAAGGCCACAGGGACCCGCACCTATGATCGCAACACGTTGAGTCATGGCTTTTCCCTCTATTGCAGTTTCAGATTCCATAGAACAGGATCGGCGTTCCCAACCGATATCCTTCCCTCATGCAGGACCCACTACTCGGGCGCCGCCCCGTAGGCCAGCTCCTCCCCGTCGTCAAACTGCGACAGGTATTCCACGACAATGGGACGGTAATCGATGAAGCCTTTGTAGTCCGCCAGGTCATCGGGAAGCGTCTTAAGGACCCGATGGAAGCGCTTGGCCCATTTGGGAATAGTAGCGAGCTCGTTCACACTGATGAGGTAACAGCGGATACTGAAAAGAACGGCGTTACTGCGCGGCAAGCGGTACAGAGCCTGGAGTTCAACACGCAGGTGGGCCTTATCGCCGACGTTCTCGGGGGTCACCGTGGCACGGTCAATGCCCCACTTATGGTAATTCTCGGGCGAGGTATCCATACGCGGGTTGACGGTCATGGTCCAATTCAGGCGCCGTACGGGATGACCAACCTGCAGATTCAGGAGATACTTCAGGGCGCGGTCAAACACTCCCATTTCATGGGCCCGCGGTACCGGCCCGTGCCACTCATAGAAGTTCATACCCAGATCGAACTGGAGTGACCAGTCCGCCTGACAGGTGAGCATACCGCCATCCATGTAGAGCATGTCGTCACGCTGGTCGTGAAGGGTGAAATCCCCCTGGACCTGACGCGTGATGTACTCGAACGGCTCCATCGGCAGGGTCTCCGGGTCTCCGAACGTAAAGGTATCGTGAATGCCGAGTAACCGGTTCTCCCAGGTCCAGCGATCGCCCTCCCGGGTCAGGGAGAAGTGCTGCGGGTAGTCCGTGGAGAGTGACTCCATCAGAAGTTCGAGCGTATCCCACTGGGCCGTCATCATGTGCGGTAATACCGTACAGCGACTCGGATCCTCTTCCAGCACCTTCCGGCGCTCCTCGATCTCCGACAGGTAATGTTCGTCGATGTCGAAGGCCGGCGCGTAAGCCGATCCCGGTGGCCCCCCGTTGTGCGGCTCAATGTTGACCGAGTACATATAGCTGTCCTCTGGGAACGGGAAGGGGAAGCGCCGGATGGCTTCCGGGCTGTTGCTATAGGTAAAATCATCGCGGAACGTTTCCACGGGTTTCACTCTAGGCTCTGCAACCGTTGATTCTGCTTGCATGGTCATGATTCGACTCCTGAGCGTTGACCGCAGCCAGATGCCGCTGGCCTATAGATCGAGAACAACACGTGACGTGCGAGCCCTGGATACACAGATCATCATCCGGCTGTTCGCCGCTTTCACGTCATCGGATAGGAAGTGGTCATGATGCTCGATATCACCTTCGAGCACCCTGGTTTCGCATTCACCGCAGGCCCCGCCCCGACAGGAGCATGCTGGTTCCAGTCCCGCTCCCTCCAGGGCCTCCAGGACGCTGGCGGTGCCGGGCACTTCGATCTCCCGCTCACTTCTGTGACAGACCACAGTGAATGGCTCCCCGACAGGGGGCGCGGTAAACGCTTCGGAATGGACATGGCGAGGCGGCCACCCAAGCTTCGTTGCAGCGGCGCTCACATCGTTGATCAGTCCTGCAGGGCCACAGACGTAGACATGGGTGCCCAGCGGCTGGTCACGCAGAATCGCGAGCGGGTCCAGGTACTCGCCCTGATCACTTTCGTAGAAGCTGGCGGTTGGCTCCCGGGCCGCAATGGCATCCCGGTAGGGAGCGCCGTCGTCATCCCTGAACTGGTAATGCAACTCATAGGGCACGCCGCGCTGACGCAGCTCGTGCATCTGCGCGAGAAACGGCGTTATCCCGATACCGCTAGCGATAAGCACATGCCGGCGGGCAAGGACATTCAGCGGGAACAGGTTGACGGGCGCGGATATATCCAGGAAATCGCCCTCACCGACCCGCTCATGCATGAACAGGGAGCCGCCCCGCCCCGCATCGTCACGGCGCACCGAGATCCGGTAACAGCGGCCGTCATCCGGCGGACTGGTGAGTGAGTAGGGGTTGCGGTGGCAGACCTGCCCCTGCGCATCCTTCATGGTGACAACCACGTGGCTGCCCCCGGAGAAACATGGCAGGGGAATGCCCTCAGTGTGCTCGAGGGTAAAGGTCTTCACCGAGGGTGTGACCTGATCGATTCCGGTCACACGCACCGGGATACTGGGTTGCTGTGAGGTGATCATGAATCAAGCTCCTCCGGCTCAGGCACGTCACCCGGCGCCTCGGCGTCCACACAAACCCCCTGGTAGACACCCAGCCGGCGTGAGAAGTGATCCCTGACGAAAAGGTTCAGGCCACAGCCAGGACACTGGTATACGGTGGTGGACACGGCAGGATCGGTCGTTTTGCAGTGTATACAGCACACTGGCCGCGCCGGCGGACCGCACCGTTCCATCTGGATGGCCGCCTCCGATATGCCCACCCCATCGCGGGCGGTCGCCACAACCCGCCAAAGAAAGGCTTCACTGCCGGCAACGTACAGCCGTACTCCCATACCCGAGTCAGCAAGGTAGTCACCCAGTGCACTGCAAAGGCCCTCGGTATCAGGGAATCGCCAGGGCTGTGGAAAATCACGGCCACCCTCAGCCAACTCTTCACCCTGGTCGGGACCAGCGCCTGCCGTATAGAAGAGAGCCACGGCGGATGCCTCCGGCGCCATGCCGTCATTCCCTTCAGCCAATTCGCGGCGTAGCCGCAAAAGTGCCTCCGCTCCGGGGCCTTCGCCCGCGAGCACATGCTGGCAGCCCCCCGGATCAGGCGTAAGCCCTGTATAGACTGGCTTGCTCTTGATGCCTGGTATCGACATGCCGAACCTCCTGCGTCACGGTCAGCCGCGTTACCCTTCACCTTCCCGGCGCTGGCCACAGAAAAACCCAACACCGAAATCATCGGTTTCGAAGGTAATCTGACTGCCCGCCGGGAAATAGAAGACATCACCAGGGCGGGCCTCAACGCTCTGGCCGGTCTCATCCGTGATGGTGAAGCCGCCGGCAAAAATGCACTTCATCTCGTGATAGGTGTAGTCGTAGACCAGCGGCTTGTCGGACTTCTCCATACGGAAGAAACCACTCACAATGGTTTTGTCAGGATCGTCGGAAGCCGCGACGTCCCCGAGCCAGGCGTTGCACCCCTCCACTTCCATACTGGGAAAACTGCGCTCGGAGGCGCCGGGGAAATGGGTCATCTTCTGCATGACGGATCTCCTTTTTCGTTTCTCTATGGGAAATAAAATTTCCTCTAAAGAATGCAAAAGCTTTGCCAAAAAGGACGCCCTACCATCCACCCTTTTTCGGGAAAACGCAGATCATTGATATTGAAGTAATTTCAAAGAAAGGAGAGTTTACAAGCGCACGGAATGCCTCAGTCCCCACCTGGGAGGAATTGGCCTCAAAACGTTCTTTCTTAGTGCGGCTGCGGCCCGGTTGCACTCTTACAGGACATCAAGGCAACTAATAGCCGGGGCTCAGACTCGGGTAGCTTGAGTACAGACCCCGAGGTCACGCTGCAGCTCCCGGAAGAACCGTAGGAAGCGCGCCTCGAGTTCCTCGTTGTGGTGGTGTATTTCCTCGATGATGCCCTCGAACCGGTTAGGAAACCGGATACGCCCCGCAACCCGGTCGAGCGCATAGCCGATGCTGTCAAAATCCCGGTAATGGCCGAACCAGTCGTCCAGGGTGATCCGCCGCGTCACGCGGATCATGGGATCCGGCATCAGGTGTTCATGTTCCCGTAGTTCACGGTACACCTGCCGGATAAAGGCATCTGGATCCCGGCCACTGAATTCCGGCCAGTACCTGAGCAGGTAATGGTCATAGAGGATGTCCAGGGCCACACCGGCAAAGCGGCGCCGCCGCGAAGAGAACAGGCGCCGGCTCGCCAGGACCTGGGGATGGCGATCCGTGTAGCCGTCCACCGAGAGATGGTGCCGCACGCCCAACTGGACCTGCTCAGGCAGGCCCTGCACCCTGACGCCCCGGCAGAAATCACCGAGAATGCTGCCGACCCTGGCCTCAGGGGAATCCGGGGCCAGAAAGAGGTGGGCCAGATGATTCATCGGAGCGCTCCTGTTGCATTTCCGGATGAATGGCCACATGTAGTCTCTGACGCCGATCCACCAACAAAGGATGCTGGCGGTCCTGTCCGGGTGGCGCTGGCCAGTAATGGGAGCGACAATGCTGTCAGGATCCGCTGTTTCCTCCAAGTCGTAAAGGGTGCTGATATTGGCATACTCACCAGGGTTCCTGGGCGCGATACTTGATTCCATCAGTGAGAGCATCGTCGTTATTGATGGAGTCGGTAACATCCAGTACGTGAACCGGTCCTGGAGTGAGTACGGTGACACCAACAATGCCTGTATACCCAGTGACGACTGGCACACGCTGAATTACCTCACGGAGTGCGACAAGGCATCCGCCATGGGTGATGAGTTCGGCACGAACGCCGGTTCGGGCATACGGAGTGTCCTGAATGGCAGCCAGTCTGAATTCTATCTTGAGTACCCCTGCCACAGTCCTGATGAAAAACGCTGGTTCATGATGCGGGTCGCGCCACTCCAGCTGAACGAGGCCGGTTACTTCGTGATCGTCCACAAAAACATCACTGAACGGAAACTCGCCGAGGAAAAAGTCAGCGCGCTCGCGAGAATCGACGGGCTTACCGGCATCGCCAATCGCCGCGCCTTTGACGAATTCCTTCATGAGGAGTGCCGCCGGTGCATGAGGCTCGGAAAACCAATCTGCCTTGCCATTGTGGATCTGGACCATTTCAAGATGCTCAATGACACCTATGGTCACCAGTTGGGTGATGACTGCCTGCGCCAGACAGCTTCCCTCCTGCAGGAAACCGTGAACAGACCCAGTGATCTCTGTGCGCGATACGGTGGTGAGGAATTCGCCCTGATCTGGGGCGACACGTCACTGGAACAGGCAAGACAACTGCTGAACCAGTTCCTGCGGAGTCTGAGCGATGCAAAAATGCTCAACATACACTCGCCTGCCGGCAAATACCTCACAGCCAGCATCGGCCTGACATCAATGGTCCCCACCACGGATTCGGACATGGACGAACTGATCGGACAGGCTGATCACATGCTCTATATGGCAAAAGCCAACGGACGCAACAGGATCGAATCCCAGGACAAAAGCACCCCCGGAAGATGACGCCATGAAGCGCAACACTGCTAACATTAACCACAGCATCCAGGTCAACGAGGCCCCCACGGCGATTGATGATCGCCCCGTTGGCCCTGCCTAGAGATGGGCCCTTCCCCTAGCCGCTGTCACCACCGGCAACGGGAAGGATGAGACCCACCTGTTCATCAAGGGTCCCATAGCGGTTCATGAAACTGCTCTGGCAGTTCTGATCCACCAGGGTCTGGTACAGGCCTGCTCCTGCTCACCGCCTGACTCGGTATGCCGCATCGTCAGCCTTGGAGGGGCTTCCGTTCCTCCCGGTGCGGTCGCGTTCACGCGGATATTGTGCCCCGCATACTCATAGGCGAGGGACACCGTCATGGCAATGCCATCATGCGCCTGACCAATACCATTCTCCAGAAGCTGGTGGAAAACCGCCTGTCAGGCCGTTATCCCTGATCCTGTCCCATGCTCCGCCGCCCCCTGCGTTCTTAAGGCCGCTACTGGGATTCTTCCAGGCCCAGACGTTCCCGCACGGCCGGCTCCCGGCTGGTCTTCAGCCCGGCGGCCTTGCCTTCCTCCAGAGCGATCTCGGCGGGCACGCCCATCTGATGGCGATACAGGGCCCACATGGCACCTACCCGGTTACTGCTGGCGCAGTGCACCAGAACGGGATAGTTGCCAGTCGTTGAAACAATTCTGGCGAACTCCTCAACCTGTTCTTCTGTAGGGGCCTTGCTGGAAATACTGATGCTGAAAAAATTCAGCCCGGCCTCATGGGCGGCTTCGCGCTCCGCCTCCAGCCCCTCCTCGGGCTTGAGCAGGCTCACAACTGTGGTAAAGCCCATGCCCTTCAGTTCCTCCAGCGCGCCATCGCCCAGCTGACCGCCGGTTCCGATGAACGGTGCCGGGCGGTTGTAGTTCCCCACCGCCTGGGTCATTTCATCACCGTATGGCGCCAGATCAATATCACGGCTGATATCGAAAGGCAGCCCCCGCTGCGCGGCCTTTTCCGTTACGGATGCCTGATGACTTTCAGCCTCATCGGCCTGGAAATGGGCACAGCCTGTTGCCCCCAGACTGAGACTGAGCACCAGCCCGACGGGCAGTGCTGCTTTCATCACGCGATTCCTGATCATCGTTTTCCCCCTGCCTCTATATTAAGTATTTCTAATATAAAGACTGGAGAATATCCAGTGCAAATACAAGAGCCGTTCAACGCAGTATAATTGGATGACAAAACCGGGGAGCAACAGATGGAACCAGACGACTACGCCACTACCCTGCAGCAGTTCAGCGATACATCCGCCCTTACCCCGGATGAAATGGCTGAGCACGCGGCCGAGGCGAGCCAGGTCCTGAAGTCGATCGCCAACCCCAACCGGCTGATGATCCTGTGCACGCTGACCGGGGGCGAGAAGTCCGTGGGGTCCATCAACAGCAGTGTGCCACTAAGCCAGTCAGCGCTCTCCCAGCATCTGGCACGTCTCAGGGATGAAAACCTTGTCACCTTCAGGAAGGAGGGACAGTCGGTGCTCTACCGGATCCAGGACCCGAGGATCGTGGCGCTGATGAGCCGCCTGTACGAGCTTTACTGTGCACCTGATGCAGCTGGTCACGGGGAAGACTGATCACCCACGCTGTCCCTGTTAAGGCACTCCCTTCTAACAGACTGGTTTTCCATAATTTCCGCCAGGGGCTCTACAAGATCCGCGTGACGGCGATGCACATAATGGTACAGGGTAAAACGGGCCACGGGCTCAGGATGGATATGGAACCTGGCCCACTTGCTCTCGCCCAGGGGGGATCCCCCTTCTATGTGCGATACCAGCGCCATATCCACTCGGCGATGCTCCAGCAGATTAAGCGACTGTTCATAGTTCCTGGTCCGCGCCAGGTCCATACCGAGCCTTTCCGCGGTTCGTTCAGCAATCAGCACACCGCGCCGGACCGCAACCCTTTTGCCGGAAAACGCTGGTTCATCTCCCACATCCGCCTCCGGGAATACCGCCATCAGCCTGCCCTGCAGTAAGGGATAGGGAACACGGATCAGGTTTTCCTTTTCCTCCCCGACCATAGGAGTCCGGAACAGATCCGCATCAACCCGTCCCTGCTCGGCAAGAAAAAGTGCCCTCCGGGAAGGCACTTGCAGCGTATCCACACTGATCCCCAGCTGCTGATACGCTGCTTTCACAATGCGCAGTGCAGCACAGGTACTGGGCACATCCTCGATGACGGCGACTTCCACCCGGTCGGTCGCGAAATCACCGTTCGACTCAGGGCTGGAAATCGCCCCCAGCACCAGAGCAGGAACCAGAAGAGCAAACCGCATTTCGGCTATCCATGTGAACGGAGAGTTCTGCTCACAGGATAGACTCCAGGACGGCAATATTCCTGATCAGGATACCTGAATCACTCCAACAGTGTCCGCACTGGCCACAGTGCGCAAGCGACGAAACAGCGGACCGATCACCAATGGTCGATATTCCCTCAAAGCGCGTAATGACACCCACATAAAGGCAATGGCTGGTGGTTGATGGTTAGAAGGACTAGTGTCCTGTGCGGTGCTGGAGGCACGCAAAGACCTGGATCCAGATGCCTATGCCGATCACGTTCTCCAGTTGACGGTTGACCTCGTCGATACGGGACGGGGAAACGCTCATCATCCGTTCGCCAAGGCACTATTGATTTTTACCGCCACAGTCCGTAAAAAGCGCCTACCACGAACCCAGGAGCTCGGACATGGCCGATGACAGCGCCCCTCTCGTCTGCCGCGATATCCATAAATCCTTCGGTGACACGCCGGTTCTCAGAGGTCTGGATCTCGAGGCGCAGAAAGGCGATGTCGTCTCCATGATCGGCAGCTCCGGCTCTGGCAAGAGTACTTTCCTGCGGTGCCTCAACCTGCTGGAAACACCTACCTCCGGGGAGGTCATCGTCCACGGGGAGCCCATCCGGTTCAGGGAGAACCGCAAGGGTATCCGGGTCCCGGCGGATCAGGGCCAGGTGGAGCGGATCCGCGCCCGCCTCTCCATGGTGTTCCAGAATTTCAATCTGTGGTCCCACATGACCGTACTGGAGAACATCATCGAAGCGCCGGTGCACGTTCTGAAAGTGCCGAAAAAGGAAGCCATTGAACGCGCGGAAGCCTACCTGGAGAAAGTGGGCATCCGTGAACGCAAGGACTATTACCCGGCCCAGATCTCAGGCGGGCAGCAGCAACGGGCCGCCATCGCCCGGGCCCTGGCTATGGAGCCGGAGGTCATGCTGTTCGATGAACCTACCTCGGCACTGGATCCGGAACTGGTCGGGGATGTCCTGCGGGTGATGCAGAAGCTGGCCGAGGAAGGCCGCACCATGGTCGTGGTCACCCATGAAATGGCTTTTGCCCGGGATGTGTGCAGCCAGGTGATGTTCCTCCATCAGGGCCGGATCGAGGAGCAGGGTTCCCCGGAACAGGTCTTCAACAACCCATCGTCGGAGCGCGTAAAGCAGTTCCTGGCACCCAACTTCCAGAGATCAAGGTTCTGATGTTTCCCGGGCTGACCTGATCCTTGCTATCATCCTGTGCGTTTTTCGAACGATCGCTCAACATCTCAATCACAGAACCACGGAGTCACCACCATGAAACAATTCCTGATCGCCGCAGGCTGCATCCTTGCCATGGTGACCGGCGTTGCACAGGCACAGGAGCGCCCGCTCCGCATCGCGTTTGACGTTCCCTACGAACCCTTTGAATACAGGACGCCGGAGGGCGAACTGACCGGCTTTGAAGTGGAGCTGGCAGAAGCCATGTGCAAGGAGATGAACCGTGAGTGTGACTTCGTGGTTCAGGCCTGGGACGGCATGATTCCCGGCCTTATGGCGCGCAAGTACGACGCCATCATGTCCTCCATGTCCATCACCGAGCAGCGCGCGAAACGTGTGCTGTTTTCCGAGCCCTATTACCGGACGCCGGGCGGCTGGTTCGCGAAGAAAAGCACCAGCGTGGACGTTACCGACCGCTCTGCGATGGAAGGCAGGGTTGTCGGTGTGCAGCGCGGTACCACCATGGATAACTACGTGACCGAGAACCTGGGCAACATTGTTGAGGTCAAGCGCTATACCACCGCCGATGATATGAGGCTGGATCTTGAAAGCGACCGGCTCGACCTGGTGTTCGTGGATTACCCCGTGGGCGAGGAATACTTCCTGACCAAGGACAACTTCAGGGAAATCGGCGAACCGGTCAAGCTTGGCGAGGGCGTGGCGGTTGCCATGCGCAAGCGTGACAGGGAGCTGGCGAAGGAGATCAACAAGGCACTGGAAACGCTGAAGAACGATGGTACCTATGACACCATCATGAACCGCTATTTCGATTACAGCATCAAGATGTAGTAACGGATGGCCGCGTCCATGCTTGATTTCCACGGCTATGGCCCGGAGCTGCTCCGCGGTGCCATCGTCACCACGGAGCTGGCCTTCGCCTCCCTGGCGCTGGCCCTCGCCATGGGGCTGCTTGGTGCTTCCGCCAAGCTCTCCGGCAGCCGGGCAGCCAGGGGCGCCGCGACCTTCTACACCACGGTGATCCGCGGCATCCCCGACCTGGTGATGATGATGCTGTTCTACTACGGCGGCCAGGTTCTGATGAATCAGCTGTCGGACTACCTCTATTACAACCACGGGATCGACTTCTTCGTTCAGTTCGACCCCTTCATGGCCGGTGTACTGACCATCGGACTGATCTTCGGGGCCTACATGACGGAAACATTCCGGGGTGCCTTTCTTGCCGTGCCGACGGGGCAGATCGAGGCGGGGCGCGCCTATGGCATGAACCGCTTCCAGGTCTTCTTCCGAATCATGTTCCCCCAGATGCTGCGCCATGCCCTGCCGGGCATCGGCAACAACTGGCAGGTACTGCTCAAGACCACGGCTCTGGTCTCGGTCATCGGCCTGTCGGATATGGTCCGCATCGCCGAGCAGGCCAGCAAGGCGGAGCACGCCCCGTTCAAGTTCTTCATTCCGGTTGCCGTTATGTACCTCTCACTGACGGCGATCACCGAACTGGCCATCAAGTGGCTTAACCGGCGCGCCAACGCCGGCGTCGTGGGAGGCATCTGAGCCATGCCCGAATTCCTCGCGGAGCTGCTCAACCAGAACGAGATCTTCAACGCCACCACGGTCATTCACTACTGGGGCGGGCTGGTCACGACGGTTCAGCTGGTGTTCCTGTCGCTGGTCATCGGCCTGTTTCTGGCGGTCCCGCTGGCGATTCTGCGCACGGTCAGGAACCCGTTCGTCTCGGGCCCGGTCTGGCTCTACACCTACATCTTCCGGGGCACGCCGCTGCTCATCCAGCTCTACATCATCTACTACGGGATCGGGCAGATCGAGGGCATCCAGGAAACATTCTGGTGGGATATCTTCCGGGATCCATTCTACCCGGCGCTGCTGGCGTTCACCCTCAACACCGCCGCCTATACCACGGAAATCATCCGCGGCGCCCTGATGGCAACGCCCCAGGGCGAGGTCGAGGCGGCCAAGGCCTATGGCATGTCCTGGGCCCTGCGCATGCGCCGCATTGTCCTGCCCAGCGCCTTCCGCCGGGCGATCCAGGCCTATTCCAACGAGGTCATCTTCATGCTCCACGCCAGCGCCATCGCCAGCGTGGTCACCATTGTGGATCTGACCGGTGCCGCACGGGATATCTACTCACGGTTCTATGCGCCGTTCACCGCGTTCGTTGCGGTCGCCCTGGTCTATATGGCCCTGACGTTCCTGATCGTCTATGGCTTCCGCCGTCTGGAACAGCATCTTCTGAAACACCAGAGGCCCCTCAACCAGTAGCCCTGACTGCAGGCCTATGGGCTGGCGGCGAAGTCCGCCAGTGCCTGCCCTGCCAGGCGGTAGTTCACCCACTCACCCTGTGGTTCCGCCCCAATGGACTCATAGAACCGTCTTGCCGGTTCATTCCAGTCCAGAACCGTCCATTCAAAGCGGCCGCAGCCCCTTGATACGGCGAACCGCGCAAGGTGCTTGAGCAGTGCTTTCCCGGCGCCACTGCCCCTGTACTCAGGAGACACATACAGATCCTCAAGGTACAGACCATGCCGGCCGAGCCATGTCGAGAAATTGAAGAAATAGACCGCAAAGCCGATGGGCCTGCCAGCAATGCTGCAGATCACGGCCTCCGTGGTTGTTTCACTGCGGAACAGGGCGTTTTCGATATCGGCTACCGTTGCCGATACTTCGTGCTCCGCCTTCTCATAAATGGCGAGTTCCCTGACAAACCCCAGGATCAGGGTCGAGTCTTCAATGGTAGCCTGACGGATCTCGATCTCGGACACTTACTTCTCCTGTAACCAACAGAACACTGCCAGCCCCCTGATACAGTAGACAGCTGAGCGCATTATACTAACCACGTTTTCCAGTTCATTAAGATGATCCCATGCTTCTCTATTACCTGGACCTGATCGGCGTTGCCGTGTTCGCTGCCAGTGGCGTACTCGCAACCCGTGACCGTAACCTCGATATTTTCGGGGTGGTCATTGTCGCCACACTGACGGCGATTGGCGGTGGCACACTCCGGGATCTGATCCTCGGGCACCATCCGATCTTCTGGGTGGTCAACGAGTGGTACCTGGTTACGATACTGGCCTCTGTTGCAGCCACGGTTCTGTATCTTGCCAGGCGACCGCCTCCCGGGTTCCTCTTTCTGGTTGCCGATGCCTTTGGACTGGCCATTTTCGCGATGTCCGGGGCAAAGCTGACCATGGAAGCGGGTCATTCACCGCTGATTGTGGTCATCATGGGCGCAATGACAGGCGTCATGGGCGGGATGCTCAGGGATGTGATTACAGCCCGTGTGCCCCTGGTCCTGCAGAAGGAAATCTATGCCACTGCCGCGATCGCAGGGATCGCGGTGTATCTCACACTGCTGGCACTATCCACTCCGGGAACGCTGGCATTTTCCGCCGGTGTGGTGGTTGTGATTGCTCTGCGTCTGGTCGCGATCCGCCGCGGCCTGCATCTGCCCTCCATTCCCAAGGGCCGTTAAACCCCCATTGATCCAGCCTTTACTCATGACATCGGTAATGGAGCTCACGGACCTGTTCTGCCAGTCCGCTGACCGGCCCGTCCACCCGAACCCCGGGGGCAATGTCCTGAACCGGCAGGAGATGCACGGGGAATGCCTCAACACCCAGATCCGAGAGCCACCCTTTCAGCTGCTCCCCGGAACTGGCAAAGACAATCCGCCCAAGGCCGGCCCACGCATGCGCGGCTGAGCACATGGGGCAATGTTCTCCCGAAGTGTACACAGTAGCTTCCGCCCGCTCCTCAGCCGTCATGTTGATGCCCGCCCAGCGAGCCAGATCAAACTCCGGATGCCGCGTGGGATCACCGGTAATGCTCTGGTTTCGGGCCTCTGCCCGCACAGTGCCCCTGCCATCGACCAGGACTGAACCAAAAGGCAGATCCCCCGCCTCGAGCGCTTCCCGGGCCAGTTCAATGCATCGGTTCAGGTGCTGGGTATCACTTTCTTTCAACATGGCATGCCCCTTGGATGGAGACCTCATGGGTCGGAGTGGTATGCAACCGATAGTGCACAACAGAAACGGATATCACCAGTGATCAATTGGCCGGATTCGTAATGATCGCCATTCTCTCAGGCCACGTATTCACCTTTACTCTTGGAGAAGATTCAATGGCCTTGAGATACGTTTCAAAACTTCTACTACTCGGCGTGATTGTTACCTGTGGCTCTGGGTGTTCAATGTTTGTGGATCAGCCCGCCTACAGGGTTGTACAGGGAAAGGGCGACTTTCAGGTCAGAGACTACGACAGCACCATCGTCGCCGAAACCATCGTCGATACTCCGTTTGAAGAGGCCGGAGGCAAAGCATTCGAGCGTCTGTTCGGCTACATATCCGGCGACAACAGGGCCCGCGCCGATATTTCAATGACGGCACCGGTCACGCAGTCCGCGAATCCAGTGCAAATCGATATGACCGCGCCAGTGGAACAGCGGAAAGCGGGCACAGGCTGGGCTGTGTCATTCGTGATGCCAGCTTCCTACACCCTTGAAAGCCTGCCGGAACCCACTAACCCGGAGGTGACACTGAGGGTTGTTCCCGCACGCCGTGTCGCAGTGATCGAGTACTCGGGAACCTGGACGGGAGAACGCTACCGCCGCCACCTTGAAAAACTCCGGGAGTGGATCGCTGAGGAGAATCTGGAGATTGAGGGCGAGCCAGTGTGGGCGCGCTATAATCCGCCATTCACACCCTGGTTCTTACGGCGGAATGAAATCATGATCCCAGTCCACAATGAATAAATAGGCCTGTGCAATCAGGTCTACCCGATAACAATCAGCTGAGGCACAACCATGGCAATTCACAAATATGAATTGGGCGATCATGCGACCCTCAAGGAACTGTCCCAGGCGATGAGCAATGGACTAGCGCCTCTTGTTGAGGTTCAGTCAATGGATGGCATCTATACCGTACGCCTGCATGATGGTGAGAGTAATACGCAGCTCAGCAACGACCAGGGTCGCACTCTGACGTTTCACGGCACAGGCAAGATTCGGGAGTTGCTCGGGAGCATTGGGCTGACCCACGGGGTGCTGACGTGGCGCGACCAGTGTGGGGACGAAATGATTGGCATTGAGGGCCAGGCGCAAAGCCAGGAAGAACTCCTGGCCAATGGCACAAGGATCTCTTTCAGGTAGGCGATGAACCAGCCTGCCATACGGCATCGCCGAGCGCGATTTCGCCCTCTTCCAGCACCCGGGCTGTAATACCACCATGACCACGCATGGCATTGTATCCGCCTGCTCCCAGAAGGGCTTCCATCTTGCTGCATGGGTCACAGGGCCCTGTATATTCAAGAAGCACCTCACCAACGCGGAACCGCTTATCCTTCAGGGCCAGCAGGTTGATGCCCGAGACCACCAGGTTACGCCGCAAAGCTGCTGCCTCCACGCTTTCGTGACCTGCGCACGAAGCGATCACCGGAAGATGTTCCTGTTGGATCAGGGTAACCTGCCTTCGGCTGGTTGCCCGCCCATTATACCGGTCGCCCTCAAGGCCACTGCCCTTGTGAACTCTTACCCGTTCCAGTGACTCCATCGGCGCGCCTCTGGCCGGACGAATGCCGATCCAGCCGACTTCTCCCACCTGAGGCAGGGTATCAAGAAGCGTTGTGAGAGACTCTGACTTTGACACGACAGCTATTCCCTATCCTGTAACAGACCCTGTCAGACACCGATCAGCAGAGGGCATCCTGCTCAGAAACGACTGTTTCAGAACTGACTCAACAGCACCGACCAGTTCCGCGTCTGAGGGCGCAACCCCGGCTGGGGAAGCTGGCCGTCAGCTCCCCTTCCGGATTGAGGACGTACTTGTAGAAGTTCCATTCCGGCCCTTCTCCCTCGGATCGGATCATGCTGAAAAGCGGATTCGCATTGTCTCCGGTTACCGGCATGGGAGCAATCATGGTGAAGCTGACCCCGTAATTCACCCTGCACACGTCAGCCGCCTCTTTCTCAGTATCCGCCTCCTGATTGAAATCATCACTGGCAAAACCCACAACGGCCAGGCCCCGGTCCCGGTAGGTCTGATACAGTTCCTCGAGCTCCCCGAACTGCCCCCTGAAGCCACAATGGCTCGCCGTATTGACGACCAGCATTGGCTGCCCTTCGTAAGCCTCACACAGGTTGATGCTGTCTTTCGAATGAAGCTGTCGGTACGTCTGATCCAGATAGCCGGGGCAACCCCAAGCACTGTTTGCTGCCAGAACCAGTATGGTTGCAACGATTCTTTTCATGACTGCCCCTTTTCTGCCTCTAAAATACTACGTGCAGGGTGTTACTGTCGGATCAGGGGGCGCTGGACCAGAACCGCGCTGATAAGCTGCCACCCCAGCCCCAAACGCTGACCTGACGAAGCCGCGGCCTTGCCTGCTTTTGCCTCAAAAACATCGGCCAAACTTCATTAGCGCCTCTGAAACATCGCAGCCAGGCCCCTTCTTTTCTATACTTTGCGTATCCTTGACCAAGAGCTGATAGATGCCCGAACTCAACCGCATTCTGTACGTCGAAGACGATGACGACATTCGACAGGTTTCCCAGCTGGCACTGGAAGACGTTGGCGGATATGAGGTCATGCTTTGCGAATCCGGCCAACAGGCCCTGGATAGCGTTGCCTCTTTCAATCCGGACCTGATCCTGCTCGACGTCATGATGCCCGACATGGATGGCATCGAAACCTTCCACAGACTGCAGGATCAGGGAGCACTGGATGGGGTTCCGGTGATTCTGATGACTGCCAAGGTCCATCCTGAAGAGATGGCACGATACAGGGAGATGGGCGTAGTCGACGTGATTCCCAAACCCTTCGATCCCATGACTGTCTCCGAGGAGATAGCCCGTATCTGGGAGCGCTACCATGACTGACAGCTCATCCGATAGCCAAGTGAATTCCAAACTGAACAAGCTGAGGTCAGCCTACCGGTCCCGGCTGAACGAGGAGCTGGAGCGGATCAGCGAACAGGCGCAAGAGGCCCATACTCACGACGATCGTGGAGAAGCACTCGCAAAGCTGCGCCACAGGCTGCATAAACTGGCGGGCTCTGCCGGCACTTTCGGGTTTCACCAGCTGGGTAATCATGCACGGTACCTGGAGCAGCAGGTCCAGCGATGGATCAATCAATCGGAACCGGTAAAACCACAGGAGCTGGAGCAACTCAACAAAGAGCTGAGTGATCTTGCCAGGCACCTGGGCTCGGATGAAGCCATGTCCTCCGCCGTGGGCGTCGAAAGCACGGAACAGAGTGCTGACTCAAACTCCCCCGCCATTGCCCTGATCGAACGCGACAGCATCCTGGCGGATTACATCGCCCACCAGCTTGAAAGCTTCGGCTTCCGGGTTCAGAGCTACCAGGATCCCCATGAGCTGCTCAACAACGACCAGGGCGGGATGGACCTTTTATTACTTGACCATCGCGCCGGCGCTTCCGAAGTCGCCGCAACACCGACGGACCACTGGAAGGCTCTGCTCAGAGAGGTGGCATGCCCGGTTATTTTCATGGGCGGACACGAAGACTTCCAGGTGCGCCTGGAAGCGGTACGGGCCGGCGCAGAGGGGTACTTCGTCAAACCCCTGAATATTCCCAATGTAGCCGCGAAAATCACCCGCTCAATTCGTAAACGCCGCCAGGGGGAAGAGCGGGTTCTGATCATCGATGACGATGTAGATCTTCTGGCATACCTTGACACCGTCCTGACCCACGCGGGGATGACCGTGGAAACCCTCCAGGACCCTTCCCACCTGCTTGATAGGACGTCCTCTTTCCAGCCAGAACTGGTACTGCTCGACCTGCATATGCCGGAGGTTTCAGGGGATGAGCTCGCGGCCATGCTCAGACAGTTCGAAAAATGGAACAACCTGCCCATTCTTTACCTGACCCAGGAGCAGGATCAGCAGGAGCGCGCGCACGCGCTGATGCGCGGCGGTGATGACTTCATCAACAAACCGGTAGGCGAAGAATTCCTGATCAAGACCTGCCGCAACAGGGTCAGGCGGCTGCGGGACATGCAACAGGCGATTGCCCTTGACGGTCTTACCGGCCTTTTAAGGCACGCCAATATTAAAGATGCCCTTGAAACCGAACTTCAGGGTGCAGCCCGAAGCGGCAATCCCCTGTCCGTTGTGATGCTCGATATCGACCATTTCAAACATGTGAACGACACCTATGGACATGCTCTGGGCGATGTTGTCATCAGCACGGTTGGAACCTTGCTCACACAGCACTTCCGACGTTCCGACCGCCTTGGACGTTATGGTGGCGAGGAATTCGTTGCCGTATTACCCAACTGTGACGCCAACGCTGCAGAAAGGCTCGTCAACAGGCTCCGTGAAGCGTTCGCGGAAATCAAGTTCGTGGACCGGGAAACCAGCTTCTCCTGCTCCCTTTCCGCTGGTATAGCGGACACACGCAATTTTCCCGGTCTGATGGGAGAACAACTGCTGGAACTGGCTGACGCCGCGCTCTATACGTCCAAGCAGAACGGACGCAACTGCGTCTCCGTCGCACCGGCGCAATAAGGTACCTCATGAAAGCCCCCCGCCAGCCCTGCAACGAGAGCGCCCGCCAGCGGGCCCTGGAGGGGGCCGGCCTACTGCAGTCGCCAGCGGACAGCCGGCTTGACCGCTTAACTGAAGTCGCCCGGTTCAGTCTTTCCGTTCCCATCGCTCTGGTGACCCTTGTCGATAACGAGCGCCAGTGGTTCAAATCCCGCCAAGGACTGAACGTACCGGAAACGAGCCGCGAGATCTCATTCTGCGGCCATGTAATCTACTGGGATACCCCAATGCTCATCCCCGACGCCACTGAAGACGAGCGTTTCGCGGATAATCCACTGGTAACTGGCTCCCCTGGCATCCGCTTCTATGCCGGCGTACCCATTCATGATGAAAGCGGGTACCCCCTGGGTACGCTCTGCGTGATCGATACTCAGCCCCGGACGTTTGATGAATCCCAAATGGAATGCCTGCAGCGCCTGGCAGACCTGGCCGAAGAGAGCATACGCCAGGACCAGCGCCAGGCCCGCTCCCTGGACCAAGCACAACGGCAAAGGGAACTTGAGCTGGCGCGCACCAACCGTGCCCTGGCGCTGCTCAATGACATTGCTTTCGAGCTGCAGGGCAGCCTGGATGAACAGATCCAGCAGGCACTGGCCCTTGGACGGCAGTTCCTGGGACTGGATATCGGCATTGTCAGTGACATAACCGGTGGCTGGTACACGGTCCGCTGGTGTGATGCCACTGACGGAGTGCCACTGGAGCCGGGCCAGCAGTTTCCCCTCGGCGACACCTACTGCGACATGGCTCTATCGCAAAAGCGGGAACTGGCCATCAGCAGCATGAAAGATTCGGACGCCAGCGCTCACCCCTGCTATGAGGCGTTCCAGCTGGAAGCCTATATTGGAACACGCCTTGAAGGGGAAACACAGGATGACGTTTTTGGCACCGTCAACTTCTCATCGCCCCAGCCGAGAGAGCCATTCAATGACAGTGAACGCCTTTTCATTCGGCTTCTGGGCCAGTGGGTCAGCCACCAGCTCATTCACCACAACCGTCAACACGAACTCGAAAAGCTGCTCCAGCAGATTCCAGGCGCAATCTATCAGTTCAGGCTCTGGCCGGATGGCACGATGGCATTCCCCTTCATGTCAAGCGGTGTGGAGGCACTTTATGGTGTGACGCCTGACGAGGCCATGCGGGACGCGCAGAGTCTTTTCTCCCAGACCCATCCCGAGGATCTGCCGACCATTAATGCCTCGATTCAGCGCTCTTTTGAGACGCTTGAGCCATGGAACATTGAGTTCCGCACCCAAAGGGATGATGACTTACCCCGCTGGATGAAGGGGTCCTCCGTACCCGAGAAGCTACCTGATGGAAGTGTGCTCTGGCACGGATTTCTTGGCGACATACACCAGCGGAAACAGGCCGAACTGGCACTTGAATCCAGCGAAGCACGCCTGCGCGGTCTGTTTGAGTTTTCCCCCATCGGCATTGCCCTGAATGACCTTGAAACAGGCCGGTTTCTTGAACTGAACGATGCTCTGCTGGCACCTACAGGCTACACGCGGGAGGAATTTCCCCAGCTGACCCACTGGGAACTCACGCCCATCGAGTACGAACCCCGGGAGCGCAAGGCCCTGGAAACCCTGAGGACCACTGGACGCTATGGTCCGTATGAGAAGGAGTTCATCCGTAAAGATGGCAGCCGGTATCCGGTGCGCCTTCAGGGCATGCAAATCAGGGACGCCAATGGCAAGCCATTGATCTGGTCGCTCATTGAGGATATTACCGAGAGCAAACAGATCGAGAACATGAAAAACCAGTTCATCGCCACTGTCAGCCATGAACTGAGAACCCCTCTGACCGCCATAATGGGATCACTGAAACTGGTCAACTCTGGCACTGCCGGACAATTGCCGGAAAAGGCCGGGAATCTGCTGACCATCGCCCAGCGTAATAGTGAGCGTCTGGCGCAGTTGATCAATGACCTTCTGGATATGGAAAAGCTGGTTTCCGGCAAGCTACGGATCAGTACGCGGATTGAACGCCTCAACCCGATCATCGACGAAGCCCTTGAAGCCAACAGAGAACTGGGAACAGAACGGGGCATTACCCTCGCGTATCAAGCCTGTACGGCCAACTTTGCCGTTGACGTGGACCGCGACCGCCTGATTCAGGCGCTGTCCAACCTGCTTTCCAATGCCATCAAGTTCTCGCCGGACCATAGCAGCGTCGAGATCCGATGTTCATGCGATGATCAACTGATCGCGATCCATGTCCAAGATCGGGGACCGGGCGTGCCACAAGAGTTCGAGTACAACCTGTTTGACCGCTTTGCCCAGGCGGAAGCCTCCAACCGCAAAAAACCGGGGACCGGCCTCGGGCTGGCCATCACCCGCGAGCTGGTGGAACAGATGGGCGGCTCGATCCACTACCAGGCACGTGAGGGTGGGGGCGCAACCTTTACCATTGTGCTACCGATAGCTGAGCCCACTTTCTGAATGATCCGATCCAACGGGTATTTCCTTCTCGCTACCATCTTTCTGTCCGTTGCCTCCTTCGCCGGCAACATGGCAAGCGTCCCGCTTTTCTTCGGGGTGGACCTGATCTTTGGGTCCATCGCCGTTATCCTCGCCGCCATGCTGCTCGGTGTCGTGCCGGCCGTTATCGTGGCGCTTATCGGCAGCGTTTACACGCTCCTGCTCTGGGGTCACCCCTATGCCATGGTGATATTTGCAGCCGAAGCCGTCACTGTTGCTTTACTTTACCGCCACAAAGGGCTCAACCCGGTCATTGCGGACGCAGCTTTCTGGCTTATCGTGGGCGCTCCCCTGGCGTTTGTGTTCTACAGCACCGTAATGGACATGCCCACGGAAGCGGTTAGGACCATCCTTTTCAAGCAGCCCCTCAACGGCATTTTCAACGCCCTTATTGCGTCCCTCCTGATACTGGTTGCTCAACTCACAGGCGCCGGCAGTGGCTTACTGTCACAGAGGGAAGTCAAAACCCAGGAAATCCTCTTCCATGCCCTGTTCTCACTGGTGCTCATTGCAGGAGCCGCCCCGATTGTCTACGAAGCCCATGCCCAGCTGTGGGGAGAACAGGAGCGCCTCTCAAAACAGTTGAGCGAAGACAACCGGAGACTCGCCGCTCACCTTGATGACCGGCAACTGGGGTACCACCGCTTTTGGACCACCAAAAACCGGGATACACTCGCTCAAGCCTTGCTGACTGGAGAGAGAGAAGCGCTTCTTCGGACGGGGACCCTGAAATCCCTTTCTGGACAAGGAGAGTTCCGTAGCATTGATGGCCATTTCGGCGTGTGGCTGCCACCGGGTGAGATGTCCCAGACGCAACGCTGGCGTGAGGGGCGCTATGTTTACCGTACGCCGGTCGATAACAGCAGCGACATTACGGCCATTATTTCCGAGGTCCCGGCGGCTCCTGTGATCGATGCCGTCCAGCAGAAGTACATAACGCTGTTCACGGTTCTGACCCTGATACTCTTGCTGGGTATGATTGCCACGAGTGCTCTGAGTCGCTGGCTGACCACCCCCATCCGGGCCCTCACCAGGGCCAGCGAAACGCTGGATGATCGGATAGCCGACCAGGAAACCATCGAACTCCCAGGCAGCAACATTATTGAATTCAACCACCTGAGCGAAACGCTGGCAGCCATGTCAAAAAGGCTCAGCGATAGCGTTGCACAGCTTCGCCAATCCCGAGCAGCCATACAGATACAGGTGGAAGAACGCACCCTTGAGCTGGATGAAACCGCGCGCCTGTTGCGCAGTGTGCTTGAGGCGGCCACGGAATTCGGCATCATTGCCACCGACCTGCAGGGCCGGATCATCCTGTTCAACAGTGGCGCTGAAAAACTACTCGGCTACAGCGTTGACGATCTCGATGAGGACGATACGCCGGCACTGTTCCACGCCCCCGAGGATATCCCTGACCCTGATCCGGCCCACGCCTCGGCTCATAATCAGGATGTGTTCCAGAGGATTGTAGCCCGCGCCACGGAACACGGTCTTGACGCACGCGAATGGACCTTCATCCGTAAAGATGGCGAGCGCATTCCCGTCTGGCTGACCATAACGCCGACGCGCTCGGAATCCGGCCAGCTCACCGGCTACCTCGGTATCGCTGAGGACATTACGGAACGCAAACGCCTGGACCGCATGAAGAACGAATTCATCTCGACCGTCAGTCATGAACTGAGGACCCCGCTCACGTCCATAGCCGGCGCACTGGGGCTTATGACCCAGGGCGCTACCGGTGACCTCCCGGCAAAAGCCCAGAAGATGGCCGACGTGGCGCACCGTAACACCGATCAACTGAGCGCTCTGGTCAATGACCTTCTCGATATGGAGAAGCTTGTATCAGGCAAAATCAGAATGAACCTGAGACGGGAGGATATCCGGGGTATCACGCGGGAAACCCTGGACAACCACACCGCCTTTGCGGATCAGAGAAGCGTCACGCTGGCGGTGGATGAGCCGGAGACCCCCCTTTATGCCAGCGTCGACCCTCAGCGCCTGAACCAGGCGCTGTCGAACCTGCTCTCCAATGCCATCAAGTTTTCACCGGCTGGATCACGCGTCTGGATTGACTTCACCTCGGACAGCGCGGGGATCGCACTCCGGGTACACGACAAGGGACCGGGCATTCCGGAACACTTCCGGGACAGGCTCTTCCAGCGATTCAGCCAGGCCAACACATCCGACAACCGCCAACAACCAGGGACCGGTCTCGGTCTCGCCATCACCAGGGAACTGATGACACAGATGGGTGGGGATGCAGGTTTTGAATCGGTCGAAGGAAATGGATCCACATTCTGGCTATGGTTGCCCAAACAATGAACTCTCTGCGTAATCGCGTCATCGCCATTGTTACCCTGACCAGCCTGCTCACAGTTCTTGCCATCACCATCACTGCCTACCAATCGCTGGGGGAAGATCAACGCAAGCTGATCGTTCAGAAGGAAAAGCTCAAAACCGAGCGCCTGACGGAAAAGGTCAGCCAGAACATCCGGCAGCGAGTCATGGTCCTGTCGGTGGCCCGACCGCTGCTTACCCGTAACGGGCAGCTTCTTGAGCCAGAGGCACTCGAAAGCGTGATCAGAGAGCAGGACTACCTGAACCGTGCGTTTCCCGGCGGCATCCTGGTCTTTGACGCTCAGGATACCGCCATCGCCGAAAACACGTATGTGAGCGGTCGAATCGGTACCAATTACGCCGATCGCGATCACTTCAAGCGTCTGCACAGTACTGGCGACCCCGTGATCTCCGAGCCCATCATGGGCAGGACCACGGAAGTTCCGCTGCTCTCATTCCTGGTGCCCATCCATCACGAAGGCAGGATGATTGGCAGTATCGGAGGCATCATCAAGCTCGGAGACGAATCCATTCTGCCGCCGCGGGCCGGGCGCGACGACTCACCAGACAGCACGCTTTCGCTGATTCTTGACAGACAACACCGGCTCTTTATCGAGTCACCGGATTCAAAGCCCGGTAATGAACTCCAACCCCTGCCTCCCGCCGGAGAGGATTCCCTGGTCGACGCGATCCTGGAAAAAGGGAGTCAAACCAGGGTGATTGATTACCAGGGAGAGCAATACCTGCTCGCCACAGACTCCGTTGACAGGCTCAACTGGGTATTCGCCCGCGCTGCTCCTTACGATCAGGCTATGGCGCCACTCATCGCATCGCTGAACCACTTCCTGTTCATCAGCGCTGGCGTCACCCTGTTGCTGCTGGTGATTGCATGGCTTGCGGCACGTTCGCTGACACGCCCTCTCACCAGAGCAACCCGCACCATTAACGCCATGGCTGAGGCGCCAGAAAGCAGCAAGGCTCTCCCCGAAAAGGGGCCCAGGGAAATCCGTGAACTGTCCATCGCTTTCAACCGTCTCTCACACGAGCGACACCAGCTCGATGAACTCAAGAACGACTTCATATCCAGCGTCAGCCACGAACTGCGCACCCCTCTCACCTCCATTGAAGGCAGCCTGAAGATGATGGTTGCCGGCGTCAGCGGGGAACTTCCTGACAAAGCCCTCTCCATGGCCCGTATCGCGTTGCGCAACAGTGAACAGCTGAACGGCCTGATCCGGGACCTGCTTGACTTCAACAAACTGCTCGCGGGTAAGCGGGAATTCCGGATTGAGAGCTGCTCTGTTGACGAAAGCGTCCACAATGCGATCGAGGGCAACCAGAGCATGGCCAGGATGTACCAGGTACACCTGGTACCCAATGCCCCCACTGGATTGTACGTGAATGCGGACCCCCAGGCCCTGCGTCAGGTTCTCGACAACCTCATCAGCAATGCCATCAAGCATTCACCAAAAGGTGGCGAGGTCAAAGTCGATGCGCGCAAAGAAGCCCCGGAAAAAGCCTGCATCACCGTACGCGACCAGGGCAACGGAGTTCCCGATTGGTTCCGGAACCGTATCTTCGAGCGCTTCGCCCAGGCCGATGGGGGCACCACCCGCGCCACTTCCGGCACCGGTCTCGGCCTGGCAATCAGCCAGGAGCTCATCCAGGGTATGGATGGGGATATCGGGTTCTACAATGAGCAGGGGGCACACTTCTGGATCACCCTGCCTCTATCCAGCCTGATCGGCAGCCAGTAGCGCATCCTTATCAATACCCAGCCGACCAAGAAGCTTGTCCAGCTCGGGCTGATCCTGCTGCCCCGTTCCCAGCAGCAGCGCGGACCTCATAACGAGGCGGTCCGCCGGCTGATGGCCGCCACTCAGAACGTGGGTCGCCCCGATCATGTCCCTGAGCTCAAGCGGCAGGCGCCAGTCCGCCTTCAATCGATTGCCGAGCGCGGGACTCCACTCACTCAGCACGCTCTCCAGATGCTCGTCCACAAGCTCGCCGCCGGCATCCAGAAAGCGCTGACACACGCTCAGCACAGCAAACTCCCCCAGGCAATACAATTGCCCGGCCGTGAAACAGAGGGCGGTTTTGCCTCGGACTGTCCGGGCCAAGCGGCTTGCCCAGGCACCAACATCCGCGCTTCTTTGCAGGAGTTCGTCCGCACGCGCCAGCAACCGCGAATCGCGTAAGGCACCGCGGACGTCCAGCGCCAATGCAGACGCATGCCCAAGACTGATCTGGACCCCCAGAACCGCGAGGGCCTCCCTGAGCGTGCTGCACGCCTGCCCCGAACGCCGCAGACTGGCGGAGTTGGCAGCGTTCAGCAGCACCGCCACCAATTGGGGGTGCCCGCCCCAACGCACGGCCAGGTCATTGATGGACAACGACTCCGACTTGTTCAGCAGTTCCGAGAGCTCTACCGGATCCATTCCACCCGGGAGGCGTACACCATGCTCCCAAGCCTCATTGAACATAACCTCAAGGTCAGGGCCGCTTTCGGAGGCGAAAGCACTGTCTTCCGGAGGCGGCAGGATGGACTCAAGTCGATCCTTAAGGGCCTCAATATCAAACGGCTTCGCGATAAAGCCCTGAATCCCCAGTCTGGCGGCCTTTGACACGCTTTCGCGGTCCGAACGTCCGGTCAGCATGATCACTGGGGTATCCCTATCGGTTTTCCGGATGGTACGGATCAGCTGTGTGCCATACCCATCCGGCAGATTCCAGTCCACAATCGCCAGAGCAGGCTGATGGGAGTGCCAGTATATCTCAGCCTGTTCCAGATACCCGGCCATCAGAATCCTCGCCCGCGGATAGGTGGCTTCCAGCAGCGTATGAATCAGCTCCTGTATCCAGACATCATCCTCCAACACCAGGATCGACCAGGGATCTGCCATATATTCGCCTCTTGTCTGAGCGCCTCCCCACCCTCCAGGCAAGTGTAGCAGCAGAAGCCGGTCTTAAGGGACTCAGGACCCTGTGTGCAACTCACTGGCAAGTTCACCGACACGCGCCAGAGCCCGTTCCAGACGAGCATCCCGCGGCTGCGCACAATTGAGCCGAATACAGCGCTGGAACCTGCCCGTGGGCGAGAACATGGGCCCGGGCGCGATACTGATACGCTCGGCAAGCGCTCGGCGGTAAAGCTGGATGGCATCGACGCACTCGGGAAGCTCCACCCAGAGCACGAAACCACCCACGGGCCGGGTGGTACGCGTACCTGCCGGAAAGTAGCGCGCCACGGCCCGGCGCATGGCCTCCACTGCCCTTGTATAGTCGCTGCGTACGCGGCGCAGGTAGCGATCATAGCCACCGCGTTCCAGGAAATCCGTCACGGCGAAACCGGGCCAGGCGGGACTTGCCGCACTGTGGGCGTACTTAAGATACTCCAGCCGGTCGTGGAAACGTCCGGGCACCGCCCACCCCAGCCGCAGCCCGGGCGAGAGGGTCTTGGAAAAGGACCCGCAGTAGAGAACCCCATCATTGTTTTCATACGCTTTAGCCGCCCAGGGGCGCGGTGCCTCGAAGCTGAGATCGCCGTAAACGTCGTCCTCGATCAGCGGCACCTGCCGGGCCTCGCAGAGCTCTACCAGAGCCTGCTTGCGCTCGTCCGAGGCACGATGCCCCAACGGGTTACCGAAATTGGGCATCACAAGCACCGCGGCTACCGGCCACTGATCGAGAGCCAGCGCGAGTGCGTCAGGCGCAATGCCCTCGTCGGGATCCGTGGGAATCTCAAGCGTCCGCAGCCCCTGGGCTTCGATGGTCTGGAGCAGGCCATAGAAAGTGGGTGACTCGATGGCGATCACGTCGCCGGGCCTGGACACAGCCCGCAGCGACAGAGCAATAGCCTCCTGGGCTCCATTGGTGACAATGATCTCCTCGGGCGCGTGCTGGCAGCCGGCATCGGCCATGCGCCGGGCAATCTGCTGTCGCAGCTCCGGCGGTCCGGGCGGAAAGGCGTATTCCAGGGCACGATCGCCCCAGTTCCTCGCCACCCCGGCGAAACAGCGTTGCAGCGCATGGGCGGGCAGAAAGTCAGCGTGTGGCACTGCCGCGCCAAGACGTACCTGGTCCGCCGCATTGGCCGCCTTGACCACCTGCAGCACCAGATCCTGCCCGGTCACCGCCGTGGGCGTGGTCTCCGGAGTGGAGCGCTCCGGCGCCTCAGGCGGCTGCCAGGGGCGTTCCCGCACATAGTAGCCTGAGCGCGGGCGCGCCTCGATCAGCCCCCGGTCCTCCAGCAGCTGCTCTGCGGTAACGATGGTGGAAACACTGACTCCGAACTGCGCTGCCAGCTTGCGCATCCCTGGCAGCCGTGCTCCAGCGCCCCAGGTTCCCGCCTCGATCTGGGCTTCAAGGGCATTCGCCACTGTCTCGTAGCGCCAGGGTCCGGTTGCATCGGTCATGGCAGTTTTCGCCTCCTCCAATCAGTACAGCTTGGCCTTCAGCGAAACTGTACCGATACATCAGTCATCCATTGAATCTGTAATGATATCCGGATCCCCGCCAGACTACACCTCGTTGACGGAGGAACCGTCGCAACCAACGGAGACAGAATGACTATTCAGAATCTCGGAACCGGCAACCAATACGGCCAGTACACACCCGACTTCCTCCAGCAGGCGGCGATCAAGCCGAAAGTCTGAACACACTTCCGCTTTGACTGCCGCGGGCCCATGCGCCCCGGAGCTTCCCATCAATCCGACCAACCTGGAGGATCACCATGAACACTGCCATTGACGAAGTGGTAGCGCAGACGCGCAACTACTACGACGGCGCCGCTAACGCCATCTACAAGGACATCTGGGGCGAGAACATCCACATGGGCCTGTTTGCGGACGCGAATGAGGACCTGCCCACAGCCATGGAACGCACCAACCGCACCATGAGCGAAAACCTTGGGCTTGGCCCCGCCGATCAGGTTCTGGACGTAGGCTGCGGCTACGGTGCCATGGCGCGCTATCTGGCCCGCGAATACGGCTGTTCCGTGCTCGCCACCAACATTTCCGACAGGGAACTCGAATGGGGCCGTGAGCTTACCCGTGAAGCCGGTTTCGACAGCAAGGTCGACTTCGCCTGGGCGGACTTCCATGCCCTGCCCTACGACGCTGAGCGCTTCTCCGTCTACTGGTCACAGGAAGCCTTTCTACATGCCGCCGACAAATACAGGGTCTTGCAGGAAGCGCATCGCGTCCTGAAACCCGGCGGTAAGCTGGTGTTCTCAGAGCTTCTGGTCCGCAAGGGGACGCCGGAAACCGACCGCCAGCGCATCTACGAGCGCGTGGGCGCACCTGAAATGTGGGACGACAGTGACTACGAGCACGCCCTGACCGACCTGGGCTTTACCATTCAGCGCCACGAGGACTGGTCGCTCAACGTCGCCCTCTCCTACGGCTGGGTGCGCTCCGAGCTGGAACGCCGACGCGAAGAATTCGAACACCGCGTGGGCCGGGACGTCGTCGATGCCACCTCACAGGCGCTGCAGTTCTGGGTGGATCAGGCCGACGCCGACAGCATCGGCTGGGTGCACTACGTCGCGGAAAAATAGTCAACGGATCACCCATCCACCCGTTCGCCCGGGGTGGCGGAGCGCTAAGGTTCGGCGTTCCGCCATGCTGGAACCCAGCTTCCGCAGGCACTGACCTTGTGGCGT
This sequence comes from Halovibrio salipaludis, assembly GCF_002286965.1. GTDB lineage: Bacteria > Pseudomonadota > Gammaproteobacteria > Pseudomonadales > Oleiphilaceae > Halospina > Halospina salipaludis. Next base: position 284,933 of record NZ_NSKD01000003.1, read on the forward strand.
TCCTACCATAGGGCTAAGGTCGGGCAATGAGCGGTGGGAGAGAACCTATGACGAATACCCGATACGGTGCCAAGTATTCAGATGACTATATTCAGCAGCTTCTGGGATCAGTCCGAAGCATTGCCATGGTGGGTGCCAGCGCAGACCCGGGCAAGCCAAGCAATCAGGTGCTGCAGTTCCTGACTGGAGTCGGATACGAGGTGATTCCGGTCAATCCCCGGCCGGATGTAACTGAAATCTGCGGCCTCAGAGTCTATCCATCACTGCAATCCATCGATCGGCCCGTCGATATGGTGGACGTCTTCCGGCCCTCCAGTGAGCTGGAGGGGATCGTCCGTGAAGCTCAGCAAATCGGAGCCAATGTATTCTGGGCACAACTCGGAATCCACGATGAAAAGGCTGAACGCATTGCTGAACAGGGCGGCATGAAGGTTGTAATGGACCGGTGCCCCAAGATCGAACTGGCTGATCCCATTCTTCTGCGGGAGACCAGCAGCGAGGGCATCCTGCGTCTGACCCTGAATGACACCGAACGGCGCAATGCCCTCTCCATGGAGATGCTGAGACAGTTGCGGAAGGCTCTGGAACAAGCCGCAGAGGATACCTCCGTCCGCGTTATCATCCTCGCAGCGAACGGTCGCGCATTCAGTGCCGGTCACGATCTGCGTGAGATGACACAGGCACGCCAGGCACCGGATGGCGGCCGGACCTTCTTCGAGGAAACGATGGCCGCCTGCTGTGGCGTCATGCAGGGTATTGTAAACACCCCCAAACCGGTAATCGCCGAGGTTAAGGGCGTTGCCACGGCTGCCGGGTGCCAGTTGGTCGCCAGCTGCGACCTGGCCTACGCCTCCCCCTCGGCCCGTTTCGCAACCCCGGGGGTCACGATTGGCCTTTTCTGTTCCACCCCGATGGTGGCGCTTTCCCGGAACGTTGGAAACAAGGCAGCCATGGAAATGCTTCTGACGGGTGAGATGATTGATGCGGAACGGGCTGCGGAAATTGGCCTGATCAACCGGGCAGTGCCGGATGAACAGCTCAGTGACTACACCCAGGGGATGGCACAGACGATTGCCTCGAAATCCAGCATGACCCTGAAAACCGGCAAGGAAGCGTTTTACCGGCAACAGGGAATGTCACTCGCCGAGGCGTATGAATACACCTCCAGGGTCATGGTCGATAATCTTATGAAACATGACGCGGAAGAAGGCATCAGTGCTTTTATCGAAAAGCGTGGACCACAATGGTCGGATCAGTGAATAGAGAGGAATGACCATGCAGGTAGACCAAGCGATTGATACACATGGTGCTGAAGCCGTTTACCAGGCGGCTGCGCGATACCTGGAAGGCGACTCTGACGCACTGGCGGCTGTAGGACTGGCAGTCGAGGATCTGGGCGAGGCATGGCGTGTCCAGTCGGCCGCTTGGCAATCAATGCCGCTGGAGGACCGGGCAGCGGAGTACCTGGAAAGCTACAGGTCTTTAGCGGGCTGCTGATCCTTTATATCGAGATGGATTAACCCCTCCCAGCTGCACAGGTTTTTTGGCCCTGAAAGGAGCCTATCGCCTTCTGGGCCCCAAAATACTCGTGGCGTGCCCGCTCGATTCCAGTAGCTCGAAGCCGGACGGTTTCCCCGGTCTGGCACTGGGCAAGCCTTGCACGGGCCAGTGGCGTCAGGGTGCCCAGCCTGGGATAGCCACCAATGGTCTGGCGATCGTTCATCAGACAGATGGGCTGGCCGTCGGGCGGCACCTGGATGGCGCCGGCGGCCAGGCCTTCGGAGACCATGCCCGGATGGTGGCAGACCAGTTCCGGGCCGAGAAGCCGTATCCCCATCCGGTCAGCGCGGGTGTCCACCTGCCAGGGCGCGTTGAACGCCTCGTACAGACTGGCCCCATCGAAGAAAGCGGTCTGGCCCCCGGGGATCACGCCCAACGCCGCGGGCTGGCCATAGTCGGGCTGGTATTCCGGTGGCACATACGAATACGAAGGCAACGGCTGTGAGCGGACTTCTGGCTGGAGCTGGTCGCCATCGTCCAGTGGGAGCCCATCCCCTTTGTGCCCACCAAAGCCCTCACGCCCAACACAGGCCACACTGCCCAAAGCGGGCACTCCCCGCCAGCCGCCACAGCCCCCCAGGTAGGCGCGAACGCCGCAACGCGGCATCCCGAAGGCCAATCGGTCCCCTGCCCGGAGGGTGAACCGTTGCCAGGGGCGCAGCTGCTGGCCATTAACACTGGCGCTGAGGTCCGCGCCACACAGCGACAGGGTCAGCTCCGCCTCCGCGACAAGCCTCAGGCCTCCGATGGCCACTTCAAGAACCGCCGCACCGGGATCGTTACCCAACAGGGCATTGGCCCAACCAGCGGCATGCCAATCCATGGGCCCGCCCTGAGTAATGCCGAGGTGACGCACTCCGAATCGCCCCCCATCCTGCAACAGTGCCAGGGGCCCCGCCTTTTCGACGCGAAGTGTTGCAACAACGCTCATGGGGCTACCTCTTCCACTGGGCTGGCATCACCACCAAGCTTGATGAAGGTTTCACGACTGATGGAGATAAACCGGACCCGATCCCCGGGCTCCAGTGTGGTCATCGGGGTTCGGTTGGCATCAAAAAGCACGACGGGGGTGCGCCCAATCAGGTTCCAACCGCCAGGTGTCTGCTGGGGGTAGGCCGACGTCTGGCGTTCGGCGATGGCGATACTTCCTCGGGGGACTTTTTTCCGGGGAGTCGCCAGCCGTGGCATGGCCAGTTCGGGTGAGAGCATGCCCATGAACGCGAATCCCGGAACAAACCCCAGCGCGAATACCTGATACTCGCTGGCGGCATGGGCCGCAGCCACCTGCTGGGGTGTCCAGCCGTGGCGGGCAGCGATGAGCTCAAGCTCCGGCCCCACGCTGGGGTCATACCAGACGGGGATCTCCACCAGACGCCCGCCGCCCCCACTGCTATCAGGCACCATCTGGTCAAGAACCCGCTCAATCACCCGTCGGGCGCCCGTATCATCCAGTTGCCAGGGATCGTACTGCACCAGGACCGTGGTGTAGGACGGCACCAGTTCCACCAGCAGTCCGCCAAAGGCGGTTCGACAGTCCTGGCAGAAGGCGTTGATCCACGGCTGAACCGCCGGATCGATCCCGTCTGAGAACCTGACAAGCCAGGCGTCTATGCCCGCGTTCTGCAGCTCTGGGGTCATTGCACTCCCCTGTTCACTCCACCGTTGAGGATCCGGCGTATCCGCCTTACGGCAGCGATGGACTCGGGATTATCGCCATGCACGCACAGTACGTCTGCATCCAGAGTTACCGAAGACCCATCAAAAGCGCTCACTGGCTCCCCACGGGCAATCCGACTGGCCTGTTCCAGGATACGCTCTTCCCCGGAATGAACCGAACCGGGTTCACTGCGGCTGACCAGGTAACCCTTTGAGTCATAGGCACGATCGGCGAACGCCTCGAGCCAGATATCGACACCGTAGGCGCCGGCAAGCTGCTGAACCCGGCGGTTATCCCCTGTTGCCATGACCATAAGCCTGAGCTGGGGATCAAAGCTGCGGACAGCATCCAGCACCGCTTCCAGCACCTCCGGACGATGCATCATGTCATTATAGAGCGCCCCATGGGGCTTTACATACTGAAGGGCGACGCCCTCGGCCCGGCAGAAAGCGGCCAGCGCGCCTACCTGATACAGCACCAGGTTCTGGACCTCATCTGCTGAACACCTCAGGGAGCGCCGCCCGAAACCAACAAGGTCTGGATACCCTGGATGCGCTCCGACGGTAACGCCATGCTCGGCCGCAAGCCTGACGGTTTTCCGCATGTGATCCTGATCAGAAGCGTGAAAGCCACAAGCCACGTTCGCAAGATCCACCACGGCCATCAGTGCCTCGTCCCAGCCCATACGCCAGGGGCCGAAGCTTTCTCCCATATCCGCATTGAGAAGCAGTGGCGCCATGCCTGTACTGGCTTCCTTACTGCCCCATCTGTTCACGTTTACGCTGCTCCCAATCAATCCCGGGAGGACGACGCCCATGCTGTCCGCGGTATTTCGCGGTCTCCGGCTGTTGCCACCCTTTCAGGCGCTCCGGCTCAACGGCATAGACCTCAACACCCAGCGGGTTGCACGTCTCCAGAGGATCCCGGGCGTTTTCACCCCACAGATCCACCGACAGATCGCCACCGGGGCAGCAGGACAGCGCGCAAAGCAGGTCCGTTTCCGCAAAGAACTCCAGATAGTCCCCCTGGCGGGCTGGGCAGGCTTTCATGAAATATTGGTCGTCATCATTCAGCCCTGTGCACTGAAAGATGTTGAGAACATCGTGAACATCGCCTTCGTGCAGGCCCCAGGGCTCGACCGCCCGAACCAGGTTGGAGTGACAGTGGAAATCAAAGTCCTCACCGGTCAGCAGCCGATTCACGTAAGGATCGCAGCGGGTTCCAAGCAGGTCATGGACACGCCCACCTTCCGAATCCTCCCCATAGTCAGCGAGGGTATCGTCAATAATCGTCGCCATTGGACGCAGATACGGCAGAGTCGACCACAGGCGGTCGTAGTTGCTGACATGCGCCCTCTGAAGCTGTCTTGTGCGGGAAGCCCACATCCGTTCACGCGGGTTGTGCAGGTTCCACATGTTGAAGTCACCGACCTGGGGCCCTTCGGTTATCCGCACCCGGAACACATGCCCTGCCGGTACCTCCCAGGCGAGACCGCTGCGGATAGGAACCGTATGGGAGGCCACCAGAGTGCGCTCTCCGGCTGAGGCCCTGAGGCCATCGTAGAATTCCCGGTCAACCTCAAGCATTGAGCCTTTGGTTGCCTGATAAGCCGCTTTAACGTTCGACATTTCTCTCTCCTGTATTACTGGGCCCACGGCTCAGGGCCGATCCCAGACATTCATGAGCTCACCGAACCTGGAACGCTCACGCTGGCTGTCTCCCAGGCTGCTCACCAGAACAATTGCCAGCAGTGACAGGAAGAAGCCAGGGACCACCTCGAACATGTCAAAGATCCCCGCGGGCCCGCCACTCAGCGGCCGCCAGACGGCAACAGTCACAGCACCTGTAATCAGACCGGCAATGGCGCCATTGCGACTCATGTTGGCCCAGAACAGTGACAGCAGGATCACTGGTCCGAATGCGGCCCCAAAGCCACCCCAGGCGTAGGCGACCAGATCCAGAATAGTGCTGTCCTGATCCATGCCCAGAACTGCGGCTATAAGCGCTATGGCGACAACACTGCCCCGGCTCAGCCACACCAGTTCACTCTGGCTGGCATCGGGCTTTATAAAGCCTCGATAGATGTCCTCGGAGATGGCGCTGGAGCAGACCAGCAGCTGGGAGTCGATGGTGCTCATGATCGCCGCCAATACCCCCGCCAGTACGAACCCGGCAACCCAGGGATGGAACATAACGTTAACGAGTTCAATGAAAACCCGCTCGCTGTTTTCAAGCTCTCCCCCAAACCAGTAGTAACCCAGCGCCCCAACAGCCACGGCGGAGATCATCGTGATCGACGACCAGACCATGGCAATGCGGCGCGAGACCTTGACTGATTCACGATTGCGCACCGCCATGAACCGGACCACAACATGGGGCTGGCCGCAGTAACCGATCGCCCACCCGGCAACGGACAGCATGCCGACCACCGTCATCCCCTCCATGAAGCCGCCCAGTGAAGCCAGATCACTGCTGCTGGCAACAGCAGGTGCCCTGTCACCGGAGAGCAGAAACCAGGTCATCAGCGCCGCACTGGCCAGCGCAGCCGCCATCATCACCCCCTGGATAAGGTCAGACCATGAGGCCGCCAGGAATCCGCCCAGGAATGTGTAGCTCACGATGACAATGGCACTCACCCACAGCGCCAGGCTGTAGTTGACATCGAACACGCCTTCGAAAAGAACTGCGCTGCCCACAAGGCCGGCGGATACATAGAAAGTGAAGAACAGCAGCATCACTGCAGACGAGGCCGTTCGCAGAATCCGCTGGCTATCCACAAAGCGTGCCTCAAGGTAGTCCGGAACGGTCAGCGCGTTGCCGGCCGCTTCGGTGAACACCCGCAGCCGTTCGGCAATCACCTTCCAGTTGAAGTAGACGCCAACGAGCGTCCAAACCGCAATCCATGCCTCTGAGAGACCGCCGGAGAATACCGCTCCGGGCAGCCCCATCAAAGCCCACCCACTGAGGTCTGATGCCCCGGCACTGAGCGCGGCAACGCCCGAGGGAAGATTACGGCCACCAAGTATGTAGTCTGAGAGATCACTGGTGGTGCGGTAGAAATAGATGCCGATGATCAACATCAGCAGAAGATAGAGTCCAAATGAGACGAGGACAGGTGTACTCATGGTGCCTCCTCAAGCGCTTTTTGTGCTTGTTGTCCGAGGGATTCCGCCGCGAGTCGCCGACGCTATGCCTACACCTGAACTCTAGTTTGACATCAAACTCAAATAAATTGACGATTATTCCCCATTCACTTGAACTAAATTCAAATATGGCTCGCCCCTCTCTGACATCACTACAGACTTTTCTGGAGGTTGCCCGCCATGGCGGTCTCGGCGGTGCCGCCGAGACGCTTCACAAGACGCAGTCCGCCGTCAGCCACCAGCTCAGACAGCTGGAATCCAGTCTTGGCGTTACGCTGACGAACCGATCCGGAAGAAACCTGCAGTTGACAGCCGTTGGACAACAACTGGCGAAAGGACTGGAGGCGGGTTTTTCTGAAATTGATAAAGCGCTTGAGGAGACGGTGACTCACCAGAAACGGGAGGTTCTGCACATCAACTGCCTTCCTTCAGTAGCTGTGCGTTGGCTCATCCCAAGACTGGCCGGCTTCAGGGAACAGTTCCCGGATTACCGGATTGACTTCCGCTACACGGGGGTTCTGGATCCGGGGATCCCTACAGACGCTGATATCAAGATCACCTGGCACGATGGCGTTCCCACGACCGAGCAGCAGAAAGTCTGCCTGTTTTCTGGCGCCACCTGGCCAGTAGCAAGCCCGCTCTACCTGCAGCATTTCCCCGGCCCGATTGAACCCAGAACCCTGACCCGAATGGAAATCCTACATGATGAGTTTCTGGATCCCTGGTATCAGTGGTTCAGGGAACACGGGCTTAACCCACAGGGACTGGAGGACGGGGTGGTGTTTCAGGACTTCAACCTTCTCAGTGCAGCCGCGGTTTCCGGTCAGGGCGTTGCCCTTTGCCCGCCTCTGCTTATCGACCGGGAGCTTTCCATAGGAGCTCTTGTTACCCTGTTTGATAATCCGGTCAACACGGAACGTGGGTACTGGCTGTTCTATCGGGAGAACACCCGGCCTGCTGTTCGTGATTTCGTGGATTGGATAACACGTGAAGCCGCCACAACGGAGCGACAGGACGAGAGCCTGAACGAAAGCAAGTAACGCTCCGGGGCCGCCTTGCAGTCAGGCGCGGGAACTACCACATCAGGTCATCGGGGATCTCGAACCCCGCGTAGGGATCTTCCCCGTCATCGTCCTTTTCAGCACGCTGATGGAGGACAACGACCACTGACTCGTCACGCTCCTGGATCTTGCGGGCGATGTTTTCCGGAACCACATCGTAGGTGCCTTCAAGGCAGACGACCGCCAACTGCCCCCGGGCCAGGGCATCCACGGTCTGTTCGTCCACATACAGCCTCTTGATCTTGCTGTTATGCACGAACTGGTAAGGAGTCTCAGCGCCTTCCCGGCTCAAACGATTGGTTTCCACCAGCTCGCGGATCTGTGCCTGGACCGCCCGCCGTTGCGATTCCTCCTCGCGCTGGCGGTTCAGTTCCCGATCCCTGGCAGCCTGCTCTTCCCGTGCCTGCCGGGCCCGCTCACGCGTTTCGTTGACCGATTGCGTTCCCTTGGGCTGCTGCTTGCGCTGCTTCTGCTGCTGTTTCTTTTCCTTTTTAACAGCCTTGGCCTGTTTCTCATCGGCCAGTCCCTGTTTCAGCAATTGATCCTGCAGTGACGGCATTCCTGAAGATCTCCCGGTTGAGTGGATGGATTGGCGCGGCCTGACTGAACACCAGTTCCCACACTGATTTCTCAGGCGCGTTCCTGAGGCGTTCGTGAAGTCTTTCCCATTGTATCGCCGAGCAAGTCTTGAGCGACCCGCTCTGCCTGCTCCAGGGCGCCTTCCATGTAGCCGCCGAATTGGGGCGCCATCTCTGAGGCGCCGAAAAGAACCTTCCCGTGCCAGATGCTTTGAATGCTGCCTGTGATCTCGGCAGACGGGTGCTCCATGGCAAATGCCTGGTCGGCGTCGGTGGCGGTTTCAGGTTCCGTTGCCCAGTCTTTTATAACGGTTTTGACGGGCTCTTCCGCCCGATTGCCAAAAAGACGCCCCAGCTGTGCCAGCGAGGCCGAGACCAGCGCTTCCCGGTTGGCATTGCGGACCGATGCCGGCACACCTAAAAAGCCAAACAGTGCCCCTGGACGCCCGGCCGCCGGTGAGGCGTCATGGACTTCCACCAACGGGCCGCTCTGACTCATCGCATCCCCCGACAGACCATCCTGACGCCAGAAAGGCGCGTCGTAGATGGCAACGAGTTTCGCCTGTCCGGCCATCCAGGTTGGCGTCATCGTGAGCCGTCGTTGCTGGTCAGCGGTGAGTTCCGGGTCAAATCACAGCTGAGCCGCAATACGGGGCGGAATCGCCAGGACAATCCGTCGTGCCTGCCAGACGCTGCCGTTCATCAGCTGCAGGTAGCCCCGATCCGACACGGACTGCACCGCTGCGTCGAGATGCAGCCGGGCCCTCGGCAGGTCGCGGGCAAAGGCATCAATCAATGCGGAAGCGCCGCCCTCAATGCGAAGAGAACCGGCCATGCTGGCGAAACCGACACCACGATGGACCTGTCTTACACTATCCTCGAACAGCAGTTCGCCCTCGCTGAACTGCTCAAAGATGCCAGCGCCCAGTCGCTCGCAGGCGGCCATGAGCCGGGGCTGGACATGCCAGAACCAGGCAGGCCCCAGATCAAAACGGGCCCCATCATAGTCTGTGGACTCGATCCGGCCACCAAGCCGGTCGCGGGCTTCAAAGAGTTGATAATCCACGCCTTCGCGCTGAAGCTGTTCAGCAAGCGCGACGCCGGCCAGTCCGCCGCCGACGATGGCGATATCTGTCTGGTTCATCGGGCCTCGATATCAGAGGAAGGCGCTGTGTTGGTATCCACATGGCCTCCTACTCTACATTGACGGTGGCGCTATTATAGCATCCGAACAATGGTGACGGTCTTTACTAAAGACCCTTGCAGCACGCCCAATCACCAACTTGGCTACTGTATTTTACCACCAGCAGATCGTCTTTCCGGGCTCTGAACCTCTCACCTATCCCCTTACCCCCTACGTACTGGCAAGCCCCAGTAAAACATCCCCGATTTTTTCCCAAGAATCGTTGCCGAAAGGTGTGTATCACTAGCCCTGCCTGCCAGTCCATAACACACATGCAGCGGCAGAAGATGCTCCTCACGCGGATGACAGAATCGGGCATGGGGTGCTCTCTCCCAGTGAATCAAACGGTCGGCGCGCTCTGATTCCGCCATCTCGGGGTCACTGCAGGTCTGTTCCAGCCAGTCGTTGAAGGCCTCGTTGCGCGCCTGAATGTCCGGGCTGTTCGGCGCAAAGAATGCACGCATGTTGTGGAAGGAGAAGCCAGAGCCGATCACCAGCAGGTTGTCGTAGTCGAGTGCCTGTAACGCACGCCCCATCTCAAGATGCACACTGGCATCCAGGCTGTTCATCAATGACAGCTGCACACAGGGTATATCCGCGCTTGGATACATCAGCTTGAGCGGCACGAACAGGCCGTGGTCGAAGCCCCGTTGATTATCGAGCCGCGCGGCAATCCCGGCCTTATCCAGCTCCTGGAAGACCTGCTGGGCAAGCTCAGGCTCACCGGACGCGGGATACTGGATCTCGTAGGCCTCCGGCGGAAAGCCGGAATAATCGTAGATCAGCGGCGGGTTAGCACCCGACGTAACCGTCGGCACCGCTTCCTCCCAATGGGCACTGATGACCAATATGGCCGAGGGCTTACGCAGCGTCGCCGCGATTTCCGCAAGACGGTCCACCATTTCCTGGTGGTCTGGGTCGCCCAGCAATGGCATCGGGCCGCCACCATGGGAGATGAACAGAACATCTGTATGGTTGCTCATCATGAACGCTCCTTCAGAGACGCTTGAGCAGCTGGTTATCCAGTGCAAACCGCCCAGCTCCCTGAATCGCCAATGTCAGGGTGACCACAAACAGCGTCAGGGCATACTCATAACCGTTATTGGCCATGAACAGACCATTCCCAATGTGCACCGCGAAAATGGCCACCAGCATGGTAAAGGCCGCAACCACGGCTGCCGGGCGGGTCAGCAACCCAACCACCAGTGCCAAGCCACCGAAGAACTCCGCACTCCCCGCCATCAGCGCCATGAGGTAGCCCGGCTCCAGGCCAATACTGGCCAGCCACTGCGCGGTTCCGGTCAGCCCATAGCCGCCAAACCAGCCAAAGAGTTTCTGGGCGCCGTGGGCGGCCAGAATCAGCCCGACCGGGACCCGGAGAACCAGTGCGGCAACGCCGGCGCTGGAGTTGAACAATGTCTGCGCGAATCTGGAATTCATGAGTGTCACCTCGAATCGTTCTCTGTGAGTTTGCTTCCGGAGCCATCCCCAGAAGATATGAATACTGTACTATCGCCCTACCAGGAAACTAAGGTGACAAATTTTTGCTTATTATCAATAATATATTGATATTCAGAGGTGATCTCAGCGCCTGGAGGCCCCATGGACCGCATTGATGCCATGCGAGCGTTCATCACTGTTGTGAGTGAAGGCAGCTTCACTCATGCCGCCGACCGGCTGGCGATGTCCCCGCAACTGGTCAGCAAGTATGTATCCCAACTTGAACAACACCTGGGGGTGCGCCTTCTCAACCGCACCACCCGCAGGATCCATCTGACCGAGGCGGGAGCGAGCTATCACGACAAAGCCCGGCAGATACTCAACGACATTGATGATACGGAGAATCAGCTTGGTGACCTGCAAACCGAAGCCCGGGGGCTGCTGCGCATCAGTGCCCCAGTCTCCTTTGCCATCCGCCACATGGCGCCATTACTGAGTGAATTCCAAAAGGCCCATCCCGCGGTAGGCATCGATTTGCAGCTGAACGACCGCAAGGTCGACATCGTCGAGGAAGGGTTTGATATCGCGCTGCGGGTAGGTCACCTGAGAAGCTCGTCGCTGATCGCCAAACGGATCGCGCCGGCACGGCTGGTGATATGCGCCTCACCGTCTTACCTGGAACAGCATGGCACACCGCAATGCCCGGAAGATCTCAGGGACCATCGCTACCTGCGCTACAGCTATCTGGAACAGGAAGGCGGTCAGGCGATGCACCAGTGGCTGCAAAGCAGTGGTCGCGACCCCAGCAGCGACCTGATCTGTAACAACGGCGATGTGCTGGTTGAAGCGGCTATTGCCGGGGCGGGGATTGCCCTTCAGCCCACCTTTATTTCGGGTTCCGCCATCAAGGAAGGCAAGCTGCAGGTGATTCTTCCGGAGTATGAACCTGAACCAATGGCGCTTTATGCGGTGTATGCCCACCGACAGCTTCTGGCGAGCAAGGTCCGCAGCTTTATCGACTTTATCGATGGCTACTTTGGTGATCCCCCTTACTGGGATTGAGCTGCGCCCTTCCCACCTTTTTAGAAGGCGTGAAGTAATAGGACTGCGCCAGTACTTGCTCACCTGACCACCAGGCTGGCAAGGCGCCGGCAGACCGAGGAATTCCTATGTGGTAATGAAATTGAAAGGGTATAGCTGGCTGTTAAACCTGCCGACACTACTGACTACCGATCAGGTTCATGCGATGGCACCGGGTATATTCTGGGATAGGTTACCCGCCTCCAGTCCTTCGCGTCAGCGCTAGTAATCTGGCTGGCTTAGGTGTGGTGGTAGAGGTATTCCATAGGATTCGCTTCAAGGCTGGTTGAAGTCAGACTGGAAACGAGTTGCACTTTCAGAAATGAAAAAGAGGTCTCCGGAAAACCGAAACCCCTTCAGAATCAGGTGGTAGGACCGGGCGGATTCGAACCGCCGACCTCTGCCATGTCAAGGCAGCGCTCTAACCAACTGAGCTACGGTCCTGCTGTGCGCGACAGGGTGCGTAATATAGCGATCCGGGCCGGGCTGGTCAACCATGACGGCTGATTGCGCTGGCGTCCGGCGGTGTGATGCGCTTCAATGGCGCCATGAAACACTGGTTCTCACGCTCTGAAACGGCCCTCACCTCCACGGAACCCACGCTTCTGGCGCGGCTCAGTCACTGGCGATTGCAGCTGGGGTTTGTGCTCGGTCCGCTGGTGTTCGCGGGTCTGCTCATCGCGGGGCCGCCGGATTCAATGGATATGGCCAGCTGGCGCGTGCTCGCCCTGACCCTGCTCATGGCCATCTGGTGGGTGACCGAGGCGTTGCCCATTGCCGTTACCGCCCTGCTCCCTGTTGCCCTGATCCCCCTGATGAATGTGGCCCCCATTGATCAGGCGGCGGCTTCCTATGCCAACCCTCTGGTATTCCTCTTTCTCGGTGGCTTCCTGCTGGCGGAGGGCATCCAGCGCTGGAATCTCCACCGGCGTCTGGCACTGCTCGTACTCAGTCTCTCAGGAACCCGCCCGGATCGGGTTGTTGGCGGCTTCATGACGGCCACGGCCCTGCTGAGCATGTGGGTCAGCAATACCGCCACCGCCGCACTCATGTTGCCCATCGGGCTCTCTGTGCTGACCCTGGTGGAAGAAAGCGATCAGGAGCATAACCATCAGAGCCTGAACGTGGCGCTGCTGCTCGGCATCGCCATGGGGGCGAATATCGGGGGCATGGCAACGCTCATCGGTACGCCGCCCAATGCCCTGCTGGCGGGTTACCTGAGGGACAGCCATGATCTGGATATCACCTTCCTCTCCTGGATGGCCGTTGCCCTGCCTCTGGCGCTCACGCTGCTGGCGACCGCCTGGTGGCTTCTCACCCGGAAGCTCTACCAGCCGGGCCACACTCCCATTGACGGGCTTGAATCCCTGCTGGACCGGGAGCGCCACAGCCTCGGCCCAATGACGTTCCCGCAGGCCATGGTTGCGGTCGTGTTCCTTCTGGTGGCGCTGGCCTGGCTCACGCGCCCGCTTCTCGACAGTCTCTTCCAGTCGCTACAGCTCACGGATGCGGGCATCGCCATCACCGGCGCCCTGCTGCTGTTCCTGATACCGTCTGACTGGCGCCGCCCGAGCTTTCTGCTGAGCTGGGAACAGGCACGCAACCTGCCCTGGGGCGTATTGATTCTGGTGGGAGGCGGGCTTGCTCTGGGATCGGCCATTGAGTCCAGTGGGCTGGCAGCCGCGGCCGCGGAACTGCTCTCCGGGATGGCGGACTGGCCGCTTCTGCTGCTGATGCTCGCGGTGGCGGCATTAATCATGACGTTGAGCCATGTCACCAGCAACACCGCCACGGCCGCGACCATGCTGCCTCTGACCGCTTCATTTGCGCTTGCTCAGGATCTGTCGCTGATCCACCTGACAGTGCCTGTGGCTATGGCTGCCTCGTGTGCGTTCATGCTGCCGGTCGCCACGCCTCCCAACGCAATCATCTTCAGCAGCGAGCGCATCAGTGTCGGGCAGATGGCCCATGCGGGCGCCTGGCTGAGTGGCATCACACTGCTGCTGATCGCGCTCTGGGTATGGCTGGTGGCAGCGCCGGTGCTGGGATGGGTCACCGGCTACTGAGTGGCTCAGACCTGGTAGAAATCCCGGTACCAGTCCACGAAGTTGCGGATCCCGGTTTCCACCGGTGTTTCCGGGCGGTACCCCACATCATCGATCAGATCCTGCACATCGGCATAGGTGGCCGGTACATCCCCCGGCTGCATGGGCAGGTAGTTCTTTTCCGCCTTGCGACCCAGACACTCCTCCAGAACCTCGATAAACCTTGAGAGCTCCACGGGATTGTTGCTGCCGATGTTGTAGAGCCGATAGGGCGCATTGCTGGTGCCGGAGTCCGGGTCTGCTCCACTCCATTCCGGGTTCGGTGTGGCCACATGGTCCAGCGTGCGGATCACGCCCTCCACGATGTCATCAATGTAGGTGAAGTCCCGCTGGTGATGACCGTGGTTGAACACGTCGATGGGTTCGCCGTTCAGAATCCGCTTGGTGAAGATGAACAGCGCCATGTCCGGACGGCCCCAGGGGCCATAGACGGTGAAGAACCGCAGCCCGGTGGTAGGCAGCCGGTAGAGATGGCTGTAGGTGTGCGACATCAACTCGTTGGCCTTCTTGGAGGCCGCGTAGAGACTGAGCGGATGATCCACATTGTCGTGGACCGAAAAAGGCATGCTCTCGTTGGCCCCGTAGACCGAACTACTGGAGGCATAGACCAGATGCTCCACGCCATTGTGGCGGCACCCTTCCAGAATGTTCATGTGGCCCACCAGGTTGGCGTCCACGTAGGCGTTGGGGTTCTCAATGGAATAGCGGACACCGGCCTGGGCGGCAAGGTGCACCACCCGCTGTGGCTGGTACTCGCTGAACACCCGGGCCATGCCCTCACGGTCCGCGATGTCCAGCCGTATCTCCGTAAACCCTTCACGGGGCGTCAGCCGGGCCAGCCGGGCTTCCTTGAGGGACACATCGTAATAGTCGTTGACGTTGTCCACGCCAATAACCTCATCGCCGCGATCCAGCAGGCGATGGGCCACGTGTGAACCGATGAATCCAGCTGTTCCCGTTACCAGTATCCGCAATTCCGTTCTCCCTGATTAAAAGCCGACGCCGAGGCGCACGAAGGGGCCGCTCAGTTCGGTGTCCACATTGAGGTCACCGGATGCATCCACGTCGACATCAAACTGACGATAACCGCCCTGGATATAGACCGGATCGGCGTTGAAGCTGATGTAGCCTTCCACATCGGTTGCCGAGTCGCCGTCATAGGAAATGTAGTTCAGTTCCGCGCCCGCACCGAGGCCGGTCAGGGGGAGATCCACATCGGCTCGGACGTGCCCCATGGGGAGGAATTCATCAACTTCGACTGTTTCACTGTTACCGCCAGAACTCTGCTCCCTTACAGAGACTTCACCGTCAAAATGCTTGACGTTGAGACCCAGATCCAGCGTTACAACTGGGATCGGTGCCGTATAGAACGCGGTGTAGTCATAGTGCGTCAGGTCAGTCCGGCTGCTGACATCCCCAGCGTAAGTCTTACCTTCAAATTCTTTGAGGACAACAGTACCAGTACCCTTGTGCTCAATATCGTTATACCGCAGCCGCAGATTGGGAATCACCGGAATCGGATGGGCAAAGCGGATGGCAAAGTTGTTGTGCCCCTCGCTGTCGTAACCGAGGTCGTTCTCCACATCGATCGGATCACCACCGGACTGGATGGTCCCTGACGGATCGGCATTCCAGTAGCCCGCTGTCACGTCCACATCCACCAGCGGCACCACCGCATTGGCAGCACCGGCGCTGGTCATCAGAAGGGCTCCGAGAGCAGCCTTTGTTGTTGTCTTCATTGCGGAATCCTCTTGCTGTCGGCGTTTGAAGAAAGTCACACCCAGTATCGACCTGAAGTCAGACACTTTCAAAGTCGATCCCCAGGCGCCGCCCCACTTCCTCATAGGTCTCGATAACATCACCGAGGTCCTGGCGGAAGCGGTCCTTATCCATCTTGCGGCGTGTTTCGGCATCCCAGATGCGGCAACCGTCCGGGCTGAACTCGTCACCCAGCACCAGGCCCCCGCCAGCACGCCCGAACTCCAGCTTGTAATCAACCAGCAGCATGCCCGCATCCTGGAACAGCTGCTTGAGCACACGATTCACCGCGTAGGTGAGTTCCTTCATCTCCCTAAGCTCGTCCGCACCAGCCCAGCCGAAGGTCTCCGCGAGGGATTCATTGATCATGGGGTCGTGGAGGGCGTCGTCCTTGAGAAACAGCTCAAAGGTCGGCGGCAACAGTTCCTGGCCTTCCTGAACCCCAAGGCGCCGGCACAGGCTGCCCGCAGCGTAATTGCGTACCACGCACTCCACCGGCAGCATCTCAAGGTTGCGCACCAGGGATTCATTGGGTGCCAGGACACGCTCGAAATGGGTGGGGATGCCCGCGTCCTCCAGCTTCTGCATGATGAAGGCGTTGAACAGGTTATTGACCCTACCCTTGCGATCAAGCTGGGCGACCTTTCCACCGTCGAAGGCGGACGTATCATCCCGGAACGCCAGTATGAAACGCTCCGGATCGTCCGTCCGGTATACGGATTTCGCCTTGCCAGCGTAGAGTTCGCTGCCTTTTTCCATCACGCTCTCCCAGATTGCGGTTGCGGGGCCGGCACCCGGCCCTGAACGCGCGAATGATAGCCGATCAGCGCCAGTTGACGCCATGATTGCTCAATGCGCGTAACCGCTCAGGCCCCTATACTCTGCATGCAGGGAGGATCCGCATGCAGTCACTGTTCAACGAGTTTATCACGGCCAATGTTGATGCCCTCCACCTGGGGGTGGCGCTGCTGCTGGGCATGCTGGTGGGGCTTCAGCGCGGCTGGCAGGCTCGGGACCGGGACCCCGGCCAGCGTATCGCCGGCATCCGGACCCATGCGCTGACTGGCCTGCTCGGCGGCATCACCGCACTGCTTGCCCGGGAGGTTTCGCCCTGGCTTCTGCCCGCAGTTTTCCTGGGGCTGGTGGCACTGAATCTGCTGGCCTACTGGGTCCGGGCACCGCGCAGCGGCGATTACAGCATCACCGGTGCCATCGGTCTGATGCTGACCTTCAGCTTCGGGGTCATGGCCGTGAGCCTGGATATCACTCTGGCAGCCGCAGCAGCGGTGGTCACCACGCTCATTCTGGATAACAAGGCGGAAATCCACGGCCTTCTGGGCAAACTCCAGGCCGGTGAGCTGGATGCCGGGCTCAAGCTGCTGCTGATTTCCGTGGTGATGCTGCCGCTGTTGCCCAATGAGGGCTTCGGCCCGGGCGGCGTGCTCAACCCCTACGAAATCTGGTGGCTGGTGGTGATGATTGCCAGCATCTCTTTCGTGGGCTACTTCGCCATCCGGGTGGCCGGCACCGGTAAGGGGATTCTCTTTACCAGCCTTTTCGCAGGCCTGAGTTCATCCACGGCACTGACACTGCACTTCGCCCGCCAGGCGCGGGACGCACAGATGCTTGCCCCCCAGCTGGCCGCCGGCATCCTGATCGCCTGCGGGACCATGTTTCCGCGGATTCTGGTCTACTGCGCCGTGATCAACCCAGCCCTGCTGCCGAGCCTGGTCCAGCCCGTTCTGGCCATGGCCTTGCTGCTCTATGTTCCAGCTGTTGTTATCTGGCACCGCAACCGGGCCGCGCTGAACGTGGACCAGCCCATCCTCAACCGCAACCCGCTGGACCTCAAGCCGGCACTGCTGTTCGGCATCCTGCTCACACTGATCCTGCTGGTCGGGCAGTGGTTCAAGGAATGGTTCGGTGATGCGGGCGTCTATGCGCTGGCCGCCGTCTCGGGCATTGCGGATGTGGACGCCATCACCCTGTCACTGACGCGTATGTCCCAGTCGGCCATCACGGCGGAAACCGCTGTGATCGGCATCGTTCTGGCCTCGGCCGTGAACAATATCGTGAAATCCGGAATGGCGGGCGTCATCGGCCCAGCGGCCCTGGGCACCCGGGTAGCAGTCCCCATGGGCCTTTCCCTGGTGGCCGGCCTTGCGGTCGCCGGCCTCCAGGCAGGCCTCACAGGCTGAGGGGGCAGCTGCTCAGCGCAGGCTTTCGTACAGGCTGTCGAGCACCTGCGCGGGGCGATCCGCCTGTTCCAGGGTCTCACGGGGCTCGAGGGTGAGCCGGTAACCCCTTGTGCTCTGCTGTAGCCGCAGCTCCGCATTGATTTCGGCCTTCGCCTGATAACGCCAGAGCCACCAGCCACGACTGCGTTGTTCCTCGGTGCGCAGATCCAGATACCAGACGCCGTCGCTGCGGTTACGGTCCACCACGGTCAGCTCCATGCTGCCCAGAACCTGCTCCACTTCGGCCCAGCTGCGGTCAAAGGCCAGATCAAGCGCCAGCGCCTGTGTCTCCCCGCCGTCTCGCTCACGACTGACGCGTTCATCACGGGGCAGATCCAGCGCCACACGGGAATAGGTCTTGGTGTCAGCGTTGGCTTCCAGATAGTCCGCCAGGTCCTTGAGCACCCTCTGTTCACGCTCGGGGTACTCAACGTCTTCACGCCACTCGAGGCGTTCCCCGGGACCATCCTCCACGACCCGCAGCCGGGCCTGGACTTCGGTGCTGCGGCTCTGAACACCGTGCGCAACCCGCACCTGTAGGATCAGGGGGCGCTCCTGGTCCAGACGATCAATCCCGATCCACTCACGGACCCGGGCCGAGCGGTTGAGAACCCCGGTCTGCTGCACGCCCGCGCGCGGATCGCCATGGGCAACCTCAGCTCCGCGGTCGTTCAGGAAATCCGAAATGGCAGGCCAGACGCGGCCCGGTACATCATTGATGATCAACCAGCTCAGATCGCCGGAGCGGGAAACCTGGTAGTTGTTCTCCATGATCTGGCCGGTCAGATCCGGCGGGCGCGGGATCTCAAACTTCCCGTCCTGCTCCACGGTGGCATCACCACGGACCTCGGGGATCACGTACTCACTGTCGAAAGACGCCCTGGAAAGGTCTTCCGGCACCTTGAGAGGCTCGCCCAGCGGTTCCTCGCGGTAATCCAGCGACCGATCCGGAAACAGCCCGCAGCCACCCGCAAGTGGCAGAACGGCGATGGCGGCCGTCAGGCGCAGTCGGCGGTTTGTCTGATTCAGAGGCATCCTGAAGCCCTGAGTGCTTCGCGCACATCCTCGCGGTATTCCTCGCTCAGCGGCGTCAGGGGCAGGCGGATGCCCGGTCCGATCAGCCCCATCTCGCACATGGCCCACTTAACCGGAATCGGGTTGGCCTCCAGGAACAGCTTGCGGTTCAGGGGGGTCAGGATCTCGTCCAGCCGGCGGGCTTCCGCCTCATCGCCGCTGACCGCGGCGGCACAGGTCTGTGCCATCAGCTTTGGTGCGACATTGGCCGTTACCGAGACGTTGCCACTGCCACCGCGCAGCATCAGTTCCAGCGAGGTCCCGTCGTCCCCGGAGTAGACCGCGATGCGGTCACCCACCATCCGAACCAGCTCTTCGCCGCGGCTGACATTACCCGTCGCATCCTTGATGCCAACGATGTTGGGAATATCAGCCAGGCGGTTCGTGGTCTCGTTGAGCATGTCACAGGAGGTGCGGCCGGGCACGTTGTAAAGGATCTGGTTGACGTCGACTGCCTCGGCCACGGTACGGAAGTGCTGATAGAGCCCCTCCTGGGTAGGCTTGTTGTAATACGGCACCACCAGAAGGCAGGCATCCACACCGATCCGGGCCGCCTCACGGGTCAGATCCACCGCCTCATGGGTGGAGTTGCCACCCGTGCCGGCAATGACCGGAATCCGGCCATTGGCATGATTCACCACCCGGCGGATCACACAGATGTGCTCATCCGGATTCAGCGTTGAGGACTCACCGGTCGTACCCACGGCCACAATGGCACTCGTACCGGCATCGACGTGATAGTCCACCAGTTTATCCAGGCATTCCCAGTCGATACGCCCTTCGGCGTCCATTGGGGTTACCAGCGCAACCAGACTCCCAGTGATCATATCCGCTCCGAACCGGTTAAAAGGGCAATGGTAATCGCGGCATCAGGGCGAGACAAGAGCCGCGCCGCCCCATCAGGTTTCTGTTGTCCCGGGGCTTTCATGGACCGGCCAGGCTTTCATGATGGCATTGAGCACAATCGCCAGCGGGATGGCGAAGAACACGCCCCACATGCCCCAGATGCCCCCGAACACCAGAACCGCCAGCATGATGGTGACCGGGTGCAGGTCCACGACCTCGGAGAAAAGCAGCGGTACCAGCACATTGCCGTCAAGAGCCTGAATGATCAGGTAGACCAGCATGAGCCAGAAGAATTCGTCGCTCCAACCGAACTGGAACAGCCCCACCATGGCAATGGGGATGGTCACCACGGCGGCGCCCACATAGGGAATGACCACCGAAAAGCCAACCAGCAGACTCAGGAGGGCGGCGTATTCAAGCCCGATCACCTTGAGGGCGAAGTAGGTGACGCCCCCCACGATCAGTATCTCTATGGCCTTGCCCCGGACGAAATTGGCGAACTGCATGTTCACCTCCCGCCAGATGCGATCCATCATCGGCCGCTGCTGGGGCAGGAAGCTGCCGAGACGTTCCAGGATCAGCCGCCGGTCCTTGAGGAAGAAGAACACCAGTATCGGCACCAGCACCAGATACACCAGCAGCGTAATGAGCCCGGGAATGCTCTCAAGCGAGAGCGACACCAGCCATTGCGTGATCTGGCCCATTTCCGTCGTCACCTGCCGGAACAGCGTGTTGACCTCTTCCATGGAGACCAGCTGCGGGTATTCCTGCGGCAGGGTCTCAATGTACTGCTGGGCTGCCCGCATCATCCGGGGCAGTTCCGACGCCAGGCCGGACACCTGCCCCCAGACCAGGGGCAGAAGACCCAGGATGAAGGCGATGAACAGGCCGATGAAAAACACGAACACAAGGGTGACGGACAGCAGATGCGGCACCCCCAGACGACAGAGCTTGGCGACCAGTCCCTGCAGGATGTAGGCAATGATGATGCCGGCAATGAAGGGCGCCAGAACCCGCCCGAGGAATGCAACCACCAGGAAGGATGCTGCCAGGAGCAGAACAATGATGATGGCTTCTTCATTCGAGAAATAACGGGCCGTGAAATCACGCAGCATCCGGACCATCAGCCCTGCCCCCCTGTACTGGCGTGACCACACCGGATGAGGAAGACCCACTGACCGTCGCCCTCCTCCTGATGTTCAAGCTGATGGCTCGAAAGGGAAAGAAAGGCGGGGATATCCCGGGCTGACCCCGGATCCGTGGCAACAACCCGCAGGCACTGACCGGGACTCATGCCATTGAGACAGAGTTTGGTCTTGAGCAGAGGCATTGGGCACTGCAGACCGCTGGCATCAAGATGCTGGTCCACGCTGTCGCTCATGGGCTGGTTCCGTTCGGTTTGACGCTGGCCGCCATCCTAGCATGGATGGAGCGTGAAACCGGAGGGTGACCACCTGTACCCACCCCCTCCGATCTGGCATTGTTAAAGCATGCGACGCGCCATTGTCTTTTTCCTGATCCTCTGCCTGATCGCCCTGCCGGCTCTTCCGGCCGAGGACAACAGACTGCCGGCCATCGGCAGTGGCGGGCTGATTGCGGGCCAGCAGGAGCGCGCCATAGGGCAACAGGTGCTGACCCAGCTGCGTCGCAACGCCCCCCTGGTATCGGACCCCATGCTCCGGGAGTACTTCGAGGATACCCTGCACCGAATGATCCCCTATGCTCCCCTGCAGGACAGGGAAATCACGCCCTTAATCATTAACGAACCGTCACTCAACGCGTTCGCGGTCCCCGGCAACATCATCGGGATCCACACAGGATTGCTTCGCACCGCCGAGACGGAACATGAATTCGCAGGTGTGGTGGCCCACGAGATCGCCCACCTCAGCCAGCGCCATTACGCCCGTCGCCTGGAGCAGCAGGAACGCAGCACCCCCCTGACCATTGCCGGGATGCTGGCCGGGCTCATCCTCACCGCCGCGACGGGCTCGGAAGCCGGTATTGCCGCCATTGCCGGCACCCAGGCACTGGCCATCGACCAGATGCTGCGCCACAGCCGCGCCCACGAGCAGGAGGCCGACCGCCTGGGCATCGAGATCATGGCCCGGGCCGGCTACGACCCGGCGGGCATGCCGGCGATGTTCGAGCGCATGCTGCGCCAGGCCCGTCTGCAGGGAAACCGCCCACCGGAATACCTCTCCACCCACCCGCTGACCGAATCCCGGGTTGCGGATACGCGGGCACGGGTTTCCGAATTCCGGGACAGGGACCGTTACGACGAACGGCTCGCCTACCACCTGGTGCGCAACCGGGTCCGGCTGCACCACGGCGAGGATCCGGAAGCGTTCATATCCCGCTTCCGGGAAAAACAGGCGGCACAGACCGGACTTGAGGCGGATGCGGCACGCCACGGCCTGGCAGCCGCACTGATTGCCGCTGACCGGGCGGGCGAGGCCATTCCCCATCTCAGGGAACTGCTGGAGGACTACGAAGGCGACATCTTCCTGGTGGCGGAACTGGCAAGGGCCCTGCGCGGGAATGACCAGGCCGGTGACGCCGCGGAACTGCTTGAACGCCACCTCCGGCGCCACCCCGGCAACCTGACCCTGAGCCGGACGCTGGCGGATACCCGGATGGAGCTGAATGAGCCGGAAGCCGCGGCACGGCTCTACGAGAAACTCACCCGGGATTACGGTGCTGATGCAACACTCTGGAATGACCTTTCAGAGGCCGCCGGGCGGGCGGGGGACCTGATCGAGGTCCATCGTGCGCGGGGCGAACGCCTGCTGCTTCTGGGCGATGCGGAGGCGGCGGCACGCCAGTTCCGACAGGCACTGGAGCGGGCGCCGGCCAACCATAGCCGCAAGGCGCTGCTCAGGGACCGACTGGAAAAGGCCAACCGGCAGGTCAGCGCCAACCGTCAGCGCTGAAACAGTCCTCAGGCGTTGCCGGCCGCCTTAAGCTGGCGGTCAGCCGTAAAGTCCAGCATGCGCTGCAGCGGAATGAGCGCTTTCTCACGCGTGCTGGCATCCACATGGATTTCCTCATCCTGCTTACGCAGCACACGCAGCACGTTATCCAGCCCGTTCATCGCCATCCAGGGGCAGTGGGCACAGCTGCGACAGGTTGCCCCCTGCCCGGCGGTGGGGGCTTCGATGAGGTTCTTCCCCGGAGCCATTTCGTGCATCTTGTGGAAGATA
This sequence comes from Halovibrio salipaludis, assembly GCF_002286965.1. Lineage (GTDB taxonomy): Bacteria > Pseudomonadota > Gammaproteobacteria > Pseudomonadales > Oleiphilaceae > Halospina > Halospina salipaludis. The sequence goes on from NZ_NSKD01000003.1 coordinate 307,855, forward strand.
CCGCTGTCCGTGGCCACGATGAAGTCCTCAGCGTCCATGGTCCGTACCGCCTCAATCAGCCGGGACGTGGAGCCGACGACATCCGCCTGCTCAACCACGGCCGCCGGCGATTCCGGATGGGCCAGGACCACGGCTCCGGGCATGGTGGCCCGCAGATCCTCCACGCCCTGCCCCTTGAACTCCTCGTGCACGATGCAGGAGCCGTCCCAGAGCAGCATGTCCGCCTGGGTTGAGCGCTGGATGTAGGCCCCCAGATGTTTGTCCGGAGCCCACAGGATGGTCTCACCCTTAGAGTCCAGGTAGTCGACAATGGCCTCCGCGCAGCTGGAGGTCACAACCCAGTGGGCCCGAGCCTTGACCGCCGCTGATGTGTTGGCATAGACCACCACGGTTCTTTCCGGATGCTGGTCACAGAAGGCCGCGAATTCGTCGGCGGGGCACCCGATATCCAGTGAGCAGGTGGCTTCCAGGGTCGGCATCAGCACCCGCTTTTCCGGATTCAGGATCTTGGCGGTTTCACCCATGAAGCGGACCCCCGCGACCACCAGCGTGGAGGCGGGATGCTCGTTGCCGAAACGGGCCATTTCCAGCGAATCCGCGACACAGCCCCCGGTCTCCTCCGCCAGCGACTGGATCAGGGGATCGGTATAGTAATGGGCTACCAGGACCGCATCCTGCGCCTCGAGCTCACGCCGGATCGCGGCGCGCAGTTCCTCCGCCTCGGCACTGCCCAGCGTTGGCGCTTCCTGCTCGTGCGCCAGATGTTCCTGAACCAGAATGCGGTCCTGCCTGTACGTCATGGACTCTGACCACCCTTTGAGTAAGCCGTTTAAAGGTTGTCTCCTACCCGTTTATGCCTCTGTCACCCGCATTTTTCAATGGTCGGATACAAACGGCCGGGCTGCGGGGGTTAAAGCGGGGGTGGGAATGGTGGGTCGTGCAGGATTCGAACCTGCGACCAATTGGTTAAAAGCCAACTGCTCTACCAACTGAGCTAACGACCCCTGACAAAACCGGGAAGCGAAATAATAGTGGTGGGTCGTGCAGGATTCGAACCTGCGACCAATTGGTTAAAAGCCAACTGCTCTACCAACTGAGCTAACGACCCAAACGAGGCGCATATGGTACTTAAATTTTCGGTTTTCGCAACCCGTTCGAATCAACCCATTTCATTGCGGTATTCACGCCCGAGAGCAGCCGCTTCGGATTCCGGGTAACGTTCTCCGAGCCGATCCAGAATACTGCGTGCCTGTTCGCCGTCACCGGCACGATCATGGGCAACCGCCAGCTTGAACAGCGCGTCCGGTGCCTTACGATGGGATGCGTGTCTTGAGGTGACAATCGTGAACGCCTGCTGTGCCTGCTCATGCTTGCCTTGACTCAGGTAGACCTCCCCCAGCCAGTAATAGGCATTAACGCTCAGATCCCCTTCCGGGTATTCCTCCAGAAAACTGTAGATCTCGTCGATGGCGGCCTCATAGTCCTGCTCTTCCTGGATCAGGTACTGGATCGAGGCATAGGCTTCACGCTCAGCCTCATCAGGCTGGCGATAGGACGTGGATTCCCCACTGCTGCCACTGTTGCTGCTTTCCTCAGCGCTGTCGCTGGTGTTCTCACCGCTTCTGGTCTTCTCCGGGGATTCCTCCAGATCGGACAGGCGTGAATCGAGATCAACCAGTCGCTCATCGAGATCAATGTAGCGTTCACGGGCCTGCTGCCTGAGGCGTTTCACCTGATGGCTGGTTTCCTCGAGCTGGCCGCGCAGATGCTGCACTTCCGCTCTCAGCTCCTCGACCAGAAAAAACAGCTCGCCGGCAGAGTTCCCCCCTGAACGTTCCGGGTTATTCCCGGACACCAGTGGTGCCTCGCCCTCATTCTGGGCAATGGCCGGAGAGGCTCCGACCACTGCCAGAATCAGGCCTGCTTTCAACAGACTCCGCATGGGCTTATTCGTAGTTGATTTCAACCCGACGATTCTCAGCCCAGGCTTCTTCGCTGTTGCCTTCAACCGCGGGCTGCTCCTCGCCGTAGCTGACGGTCTCGATCTGGTCTTCGGAGACGTCGTTCACGCGCAGGAAGCGGGCCACGGATTCCGCACGGCGCTCACCCAGGGCCATGTTGTACTCACGGCTGCCACGCTGGTCGGTGTGGCCCTCGAGTACGACACTGGCATCGCCGTCTTCAGCCAGGTAAGCGGCGTGAGCTTCCAGGATGGACTGGGATTCGCGACGGATCTCGGAGCTGTCGAAATCGAAATAGATGGTGGAAGCAGCCTGCATGGCTTTTTCCTTCGCCTGCTCCAGAGACTTCCGCGCGCGCTCTTCCGAGGTCATGTCCTCTTCAGAGACACCGCTGCCGTCGCCAGCACCGTAGGCATCACTGGAGTCAGCATCGGAATCACTCTGCTGCTCCATATCCGTCTCGTCCATACCGTTGGACCCGGAGCCCTCCGGTTCGGTTGCCGTTGAACTGCAACCCGCTACGAAGAGAAGGGCAAAGCCCAGCATCAGTACACGGTTCTTGAGAAGATCGGTCATTGGCCTTCCTTTTTGGTTTTCCGGTTTTGGATTACGTTTAATGTATGATGTTCCTGATAATACTGCAAACATCAGGACCTACTCCGCCAGCGGCGACCAGGCGGGATCACGGATGCCATCGTGTCTGACAGGCAGCGTGAAACGCGCATTCCCGTCCACCGTGGTCATCTCCAATGCGCCCTGCCGTCCGCCGGCATTGGTGACGTAGAGCACCAGGCGCCCATTGGGCGCCATAGCCGGTGCCTCGTCAATTTCGGAGCCGGCAAGCACTCGCTCCTCGCCGGTCTCCAGATCCACCGAGCCGAGCAGGAAACGCCCGTCGGCCTGGTGAATGTAGAAGATTTCCTCGCCCTCCGGCCCATAGATCGGATGGGCGTTGTAGTTGCCCTCAAAGGTCAGGCGTTCGGGATCACCACCCAGGGACTGGATGTAGACCTGGGGATTGCCCGAGCGGTCGGAAGTGAAGGCAAAGCGTTCACCGTCCGGTGACCAGCTAGGCTCCGTGTTGATGGAATAGTGACGGGTGAGCCGGCGGGGCTCCAGTGTATCCAGCGGCATCTCGTAGATATCCGCGCTCCCGTCCTTCGACAGCGTCAGCAGCAGCGATTCCCCGTCCGGCGACCAGTCCGGCGCCGAATTGAGCCCCCTGAAGTGAGCGATCCGGCGCCGCTCACCACTGCTCACCACCTGCCGGTAGATGGCAGGGCGGCCACCCTCAAATGACGCGTAGACCAGCTCTTTACCATCGGGGGACCATTCCGGGGAAAGAATGGGTTCACTGGAACGCAGCAGGACCTGATCCCGGTACCCATCCACGTCACTGACCTTGAGACGGTATTCCACATCGTTGCCGCTGCCCGTACGCGTCACAAAGGCCAGTCGGGTGTTGAAGATACCGGGAATGCCCGTCACCCGCTCATAGATCCGGTTGCTCACGTGGTGGGCCAGCGTGCGCAGCTCCGAGGGCGCGGCGGACGCCCGCGAGCCCAGCAGCCGTTCCTGCTGACTGACATCGAAAAGCTCATAGCTGAGAATGTAACGGTTACGTTCCGCGTCAAAATCCACCTCCCCGACCAGTACGAACTGCTGGCCCAGGACCCGCCAGTCACGGAAATGGATGTCATCCCCGGACGTTGGCAGGCTGAGCATGCGGGACGGCTCCAGTGTCTTGAGATCACCGCTCATGGTCAGGTCATCCCGGATGATGCTGTCGAGATCCTCCGGGGCATCCCGGGAGTGATTGGTCCCGAAAGGCACCACCGCGATGGGCATGCGGCGATCGGCACCCTCGGTGACGCGCACCACCATGTCGGCCTGCGCGACGAGGGCCGCCAGCATCAGACCGATCAGCGTCAGCACCTGGCCGGCTCGGCAATGGATCCTGGTCATGCTCGCCTACTCCTCGGGGCTGAATTCAATCGTGATACCACCACGGAACAGTTCATCGAACAGCGCTGAGTCATCCGGTGTCGGGAAACTGTCCACCCGCCTGACTGCACTCATCGCTGATTCATCCAGTTGCTGACTGCCACTGCCTTCCACCAGTTCCACTGAGCGCAGCTCGCCCGTGGGCAGGATCTCAAGCCGCAGTCGGACCACCCGGTCTTCATTGCCCGGTGGTATATACCAGCTGTTCTGTACTTCCTGCTGGATCAGGGCGTTGAAGCGTTTACGTTCATCGGCAATGTTAACGCCCTCCATACTCGAGGCCTCAACGTCAGCCCCCTCTTCCGGCTTCTGATCCTTCTGGGCTTCAGCCTCCTCGGCCTGCTGCGCCAGTTGTTCCAGACGCTGTTCACGCTCAGCCCGCTGCTCGTCCGCCTGCTGTTCCTTTTCCGGCTCAGGCTCAGGCTCCGGTTCCGGCTCTGGTTCCGGCTCTGGCTCTGGTTCCGGCTCTGGCTCTGGTTCCGGCTCTGGCTCTGGTTCCGGTTCTGGCTCTGGTTCCGGTTCTGGCTCTGGTTCCGGTTCTGGCTCTGGTTCCGGTTCTGGCTTTGGTTCCGGTTCCGGCTCCGGCTCTGGTTCTGGCTCCGGCTCAGGCTCCGGTTGTGGCTCAGGCTCCGGTTCCTGCTGCTGGGCCTGCACAACCCTGGCCTGTACGGCCTGGGGCTGCTGAAATTCCGGCTCCTGGGTCCGCCAGTCCCAACCGGCCACGGCCAGGAGCACGATCAGCAGGTGCAGCCCAACGGACCCCATAAAGGGCCATTTCCACTCCCGGAGCTCGGCCTCGTTCATCCCCAGAAGCCGGCTCCACAGCGGAATCGCCCGGTCTCCCAGAGCGCCCGCGGCCTGGATGATGCGCTGCCAGTCCCGTTTCATCGCGCTGACGCACCGCCCTGACCGAATCCGACCATCACTCGTCCTCCGGTGGCTCGGTAATCAGCCCCACCTGGCTTGCCCCGGCACTCTGTAGGGACGACATCAGGCGGATCACCGTGCCATAGCGCACATGCTGGTCACCGCGCACAAAGACGTCCGCATCCGGGCGCTCAGCAAGAATGGCGGCCACCTCGTCCACAACCGTACTCAGGGACTTGGGCTTTCCCCGGTCATCCCCCACTTCCAGAAAATAACCACCGTTGGAATCCACCGAAATGATCACCGGCTCTTTTTCCGTATCCACCGGCAGTGGTTCCGCCTCAGTGCTCGGCAGATCCACGTCCACCCCCTGGGTCAGCATGGGCGCGGTGATCATGAAGATCACAAGCAGCACCAGCATGACGTCAATGTAGGGCACCACGTTCATTTCGGACATCGGCGCCTGGCGCGAACGGCGTGGACTCATATCCATGGCATCACCTCCCGGCGGTCAACCGCTGGCTCCGTGGCTGTGCACTCTCCGATGGAGGATGCTGGCGAATTCCTCGGCAAAGGTCTCATAGTTCTTGATCAGCGAATCCGTCTGGGCGGTGAAACGGTTATAGGCCACCACCGCCGGAATGGCTGCGAACAGGCCCATGGCCGTGGCGATCAGCGCCTCGGCGATACCCGGCGCCACCGTCTGCAGCGTGGGCTGCTGTACCTGCGCCAGCCCGATGAAACTGTTCATGATCCCCCAGACCGTGCCGAAAAGACCCACGTAGGGGCTGGTGGAGCCAACGGTGGCCAGGAATGGCAGATTGGCCTCCAGGCGCTCCAGCTCACGGGCCAGGGCCACCTTCATCGCCCTCTGGGTGCCATCCATCACCGCTTCGGCATCGTGGCTCTGCTGGCGCAGCCGGGTGAACTCCTTGAAACCCGCCCGGAAGACATTCTCCACGCCACCATGGGGCGCCGGACTTCCGGTCACCTCCTTGTAGAGCTGCCCCAGATCCATGCCGGACCAGAAGCGTTCCTCAAACGCCGCCTGCTCCTGCCGGGACTGGCGGTAGATCCGGATACGCTGGAAGATCAGCCCCCAGGATCCGATGGACGCCAGCAGCAACAGCAGCATGACCAGCTGCACAATGATCCCGGCATTGGCGATCAGCGACCAGACCGAAAGATCTCCCTCCACGGAATGCTCCTATTCGTTGTTGGGTTGCAGTGTCCTGTTCACCAGGGCCTGGATGTCCTCCGGCATGCGCCGCGGCCGCCCGGACGGCAGCTGGACACAGGCCACCTTGACCTCACCGTCGACCAGCAGTGCGTCATCCGCCTTCCGGTGCGCCTGCTGGCGGAATGTCATGGCCGTTCGAGTACCGGCAATGAGATCCGCTGATACCATCAGCTCATCATCCAGGAAGGCCGGCTGGTGGTACTGGACGTTCAGGCTGTGTACCACAAAGGCCACCCCTTCGCTCTCCAGTCGCCCACGCAGGGCCACACCTTCCGAGCGCACCCACTCAGTACGCGCTCGCTCAAAATACTTCAGATAATTGGCGTAGAAGACGATGCCCCCGGCATCCGTGTCCTCCACATAGATCCGCACCGGCCACCGGAAACCGCTCATCGGGCCGCCTCCCCTTCCGGGGCATCAAAGCCGAAATGGAGATAGGCGTGCTGGGTCGCCATGCGCCCCCGCGGTGTGCGCATCATGAACCCCTGCTGGATCAGGAAGGGTTCAAGCACGTCCTCGATGGTGCCCCGCTCCTCGCTGATGGCCGCCGAGAGGCTCTCCACTCCCACGGGCCCGCCGCCGAACTTCTCGATCAGTGCCAGCAGCAGGCGCCGGTCCATGTGATCAAAGCCCTGATAATCCACCTTGAGCATGTTCAGCGCCTGATCCGCAATGGCTTCCGTAACCCGGCCGTCCGCACGGACTTCCGCAAAGTCCCGCACACGGCGCAGGAGGCGGTTGGCGATGCGCGGCGTCCCCCGCGAGCGGCGCGCGATCTCGCGGGCACCGCCGTTTTCGATCTCGATGGACTGGAGCGCCGACGACCGTTCAATGATATGCGTCAGATCCTCGGTGCTGTAGAACTCCAGGCGCTGGACAATACCGAAACGGTCCCGCAGCGGTGAGGTCAGCAGCCCGGCCCTGGTGGTGGCCCCGACCAGGGTGAAGGGCGGCAGATCCAGCTTGATGGAACGCGCCGCCGGCCCCTCGCCGATGACGATGTCCAGCTGGTAGTCCTCCATGGCCGGATACAGCACCTCCTCAACGGCGGCGCTGAGCCGGTGGATCTCGTCGATGAACAGCACATCGCCTTCTTCCAGGTTGGTCAGCAGTGCTGCCAGATCCCCGGCCTTTTCGAGCACGGGCCCGGAGGACGCCTTGATGGTGCTGCCCATCTCATTGGCGATGATATTGGCCAGTGTGGTCTTGCCCAGGCCGGGCGGCCCGAAGATGAGGACATGATCCAGTGCCTCGCGCCGACCACGGGCGGCGCCGACGAAAATCTCCATCTGCTCGCTGACCGTGGGCTGACCCACGTATTCGCGCAGTGTGTTCGGACGGATCGCCCGGTCCTGGTTGTCCTCGCCCGGCCCAGACTGGCCGGAGATCAATCGATCGGATTCAATCATAACGCCTTTCAGCCCATCCAGGCCGCCCTGTTCAGCGCCTGCATTTTACAAACTTTGATCAGACGGTCACGTTACGTGAATGTCAGCTGTGGAGCCAGAATTAAAGGGGGTTAACGGTTCATCATATTCTTCAGCGCCAGACGGATCAGCTCCTGGCTGGTCATGCCCTCTTCGGCCACCGCCTGCAGCGCCCTGCCCGCCTCCTGCGGGCGATATCCCAGTGCGATCAGGGCCGCCTCCGCCTCTTCCATGGGGCTCGCGGACACCGGCTCGATACCGGGCAGCTCGCTGACCGCCTCCTCGCGCGTGGTGCCCGTCGGACTCTTCTCCAGCTGGCGTATACGGTCGCGCACCTCGATCAGCAGCCGTTCGGCGGTCTTCTTGCCCACGCCGGGCACCTTGACCAGGGCGGCCACGTCGTTGTCCTCCACCACCCGAATGAAGGCATCCGCCTCCAGCCCGGAGAGGATGGCCAGCGCCAGCTTGGGCCCGACGCCACTGGTACGGATCAGCAGACGGAACAGTTCCCGCTCGCCCTTATTGGCGAAGCCGTAGAGCTGCTGGGCGTCCTCGCGCACGGCCAGGTGGGTGTAGAGCACAGCCTCCTGGCCCGTATCCGGAAGGCGGAAAAAAGTGGTGTACGGAATGTCCACTTCGTAACCCACGCCCCCGGCTTCGATCAGGGCGTCACCGGGCTGTTTCTCGATCAGGATGCCGCGGATGCGACCGATCATGGCGAGTCTCCTTCAGCGTGCGCGCCCGCTGCGGCTGCTGGACGCGCCTGTCCGTGCCAGCCCCTGGCGCAGATGCGCATGGCACAGGGCGATGGCCAGGGCGTCAGCGGCATCCTCGCGGGGCTGGCGGGTGAGTTTGAAAATGGCCTGGACCATGTGCTGGATCTGGTGCTTATCGGCACTGCCCTTGCCCACCGCTGCCTGCTTGACCTGGCGGGCGGAGTATTCAGCCACGGGCAACCCCGCGTTGGCGCCACAGACAATGGCCACGCCCCGCGCCTGTCCAAGTTTTAAGGCGGAATCGACATTACGGGATAGAAAGACCTTTTCGATGGCCATTTCTTCCGGCCGGTAGGTCTGGATGATCTCGGCAAGTCCGGCATGGATTGTCTGCAGGCGCTCCGGCATGGCCTTCTCGCCCATGGTGATGCAGCCGCTGTCCAGGTATTCCAGATGGCGGCCGTTGCTGCGGATCACGCCGTAGCCGGTGATCCGCGAGCCGGGATCCACGCCCAGGATAATGGTCATGCGTACCCGAAGCGCTCCAGCGCCGCCTCGGGAAAGTCGGCGTTGGTGTAGACGTTCTGGACGTCATCCAGGTCCTCAAGCCAGTCGATCAGCTTGAGGTTGGTTTCGGCGCCTTCCTCTTCCAGCGCCACCGTGGTCATGGGCACCATGCTCACCTCGGCATGGTCGGGTTCCAGACCGCCCTGTTTCAGGGCGTCCTTCACGTCCATGTACTGCTCAGGCGTGGTAATGACGTCCTTGGAGCCGTCATCGTTGACCCGGACATCCTCGGCGCCGGCCTCAAGGGCCGCCTCCATGATGGTGTCCTCGTCGTACTCCGGGCTGAAGCTCAGTGTGCCCTGCCGGTTGAACAGGAAGCCCACGGAACCATCCGTTCCCAGATTGCCGCCGAATTTGCTGAAGGCATGACGGACATCCGAAACCGTGCGGTTCTTGTTGTCCGTCATGGCCTCCACATAGATGGCAACCCCGCCGGGCCCATAGCCCTCGTAGGTCAGTTCCTCGTAGTTCTCACCATCCGTGTTGCCGGCGCCCCGTTCAATGGCCCGGTCAATGCTGTCCTTCTTGACGTTGTTGCTCAGTGCCTTGTCGATGGCACTGCGCAGGCGCGGGTTGTCCTCGGGGACAGGCCCGCCTTCCTTGGCGGCCACATACAGCTCCTTGATGAGCTTGGTGAAAATCTTGCCCTTCTTCGCATCCTGCGCGGCTTTGCGGTGTCGGATGTTATGCCACTTGCTGTGTCCGGCCATGCCCTGCCTCGCTCAGTTGCTGTCGTCCTGATCACTCTTGGCGCTGCGGCGCAGGCGGATGTGCAGCTCACGCAGCTGCTTCTCGTCCACCTCGCCGGGCGCATCTGTCATCAGGCAGGTCGCATTCTGGGTTTTCGGGAACGGAATCACGTCACGGATGGATCCGGCACCGGTCATCAGCATCACCAGCCGATCCAACCCGAATGCCAGACCACCGTGGGGCGGCGCGCCGAAGCGCAGGGCGTCCAGGAGGAAGCCAAACTTCTCGCGTGCCTCTTCCTTGCCGATACCCAGGCTGTTGAAGACCACGTTCTGAGTGGCTTCGTCGTGGATACGGATGGAGCCGCCACCCAGCTCGGTGCCGTTGAGCACCATGTCATAGGCCCGCGACAATGCACCCGCCGGGTTGTTCTGCAGCTCCTCCGCGGAGACCGGTGCGGTGAACGGGTGGTGCAGCGCGTGCAGCTTGCCGTCGTCGTCTTCCTCGAACATGGGGAAGTCGACCACCCAGCACGGGGCCCACTCGCCTTCCACCATGCCCAGATCATGGCCCAGGCGGACACGCAGCGCGCCCAGGGCTTCGTCCACCACGCTGGCCTTGTCGGCGCCGAAGAAGACCAGGTCGCCGTCGGCGGCCTCGACCCGGTCCATGATGGCCATTGTCGCTTCTTCGCCCAGGAACTTGACGATGGGCGACTGCAGGCCTTCGATACCGGCGGAGCGGTCGTTGAGCTTGATGTAGGCCAGACCCTTGGCGCCGTAGATGCCGACGAACTCGGTGTAGTCGTCGATCTGCTTGCGGGTCAGCTCGCTGCCCCCCGGCACGCGCAGGGCGGCAACCCGACCTTTCCGGTCCTTCGCCGGGCCTGAGAAGACCTTGAAGTCCACGTTCTGGACCAGGTCCTCAACGTCCACCAGTTCCAGCGGAATCCGCAGGTCCGGCTTGTCGCTGCCGAAGCGGCGGATCGCCTCGGCATACGGCAGGCGCGGGAACTCGGGCAGGTTCACGCCCAGCAGGTCACTGAAGAGGTTGCGCACCATACGTTCCATGGCGTTCATGATGTCCTCTTCGGTGACAAAGGAGGCCTCGACGTCCACCTGGGTGAACTCGGGCTGGCGGTCCGCCCTCAGGTCCTCGTCGCGGAAGCACTTGGCGATCTGGTAATAGCGATCGATGCCGGAGACCATCAACAGCTGCTTGAACAGCTGGGGCGACTGCGGCAGCGCGAAGAAGCTGCCGGCGTGCGTGCGGCTCGGCACCAGGTAGTCGCGGGCGCCTTCCGGCGTGGCGCGGGTCAGAACGGGTGTCTCCACGTCCATGAAGCCCTCGCCGTCCAGGAAGTTGCGGAGGTAGCTGGTCACGCGGGAACGGAAGCGCAGCCGCTGGGCCATCTCCGGGCGCCGTAGATCCACGTAGCGGTGGCGCAGACGCACATCCTCACCCGCTTCCGTGTACTCATCAAGCGGGAACGGCGGTGTGGCGGACTCATTGAGAATCGTCAGCTCCTTGCCCAGCACCTCGATCTGGCCCGTGGCCATATGATCGTTCTCGGTGCCTTCCGGGCGCCGGCGCACACGGCCCGTGATCTGGATGACGTACTCGTTGCGCACCCGGTCGGCCTGGGCGAAGCTGTCCGGGGTATCCGGGTCAAACACCACCTGCGCGATGCCGTCCCGGTCCCGGAGGTCGAGGAAGATCACGCCACCGTGATCCCGGCGCCGGTGGACCCAGCCGCAGAGGGTCACTGTCTCGTCAATGTGGGATTCGTTGATTCCGCCGCAATAGTGACTGCGCATACCCAATGGTTCCTGTTTGCCTGGGGCTTCCGCCGATGTGGTTAAAAGGCCGGTATTATAACGGCATCAGGCCGTGAAGTCAGACCATGACAGCGTGATCCGGTGCACGCGCACAGCCAGCGCTCCTGTATCCGTGACGCAGGGCCCCGCAACGGCTACCATTACCGGCGATTCATCCCATTTGAAAGAGAGGTTCAAGGGTGTCCGTCCGCGCCGAACAGAAACTCAAGACCCGCCGTGCCCTGATGGACGCGTCGCTGCGCCAGCTCAGTGCCGACCGGGGTTTCGGCAGCCTGAGTCTGCGCGAGATCGCCCGCGAAGCCGGCATTGCGCCCACGTCGTTCTACCGCCACTTCACGGATCTGGATGAACTGGGGCTGGCACTGGTGGATGAGGCCGGCGTGGCCCTGCGCCAGCTCATGCGCCAGGCCCGCAAGCGCATCGAGCGCGAGGGCGGAGCCATCAATACGTCCGTGGAAACCTTCATGGAGTATCTCACGGACAACGCCAACCTCTTCCGCCTTCTGCTGCGCGAGCGCACCGGGGTATCACGCATCTTCCGCACGGCGGTTCAGGCCGAGATCGATCATTTCGTCACGGAGCTGGCGGAGGATCTGGAGAAGCTGGCCACGGGCAAGCAGCGCCCCCTGTCCGACCCTCACCTAGTTGCCGAATCCATGGTGGTGCTGGTCTTCCACCTGGGGGCGGAAGCGCTGGACGCGCCGGCGAAGCAGCGCGCCAACCTCAAGGAGAAGCTCAAGATCCAGCTCAGGATGGTGCTGGTTGGCGCCCAGACCATGGCTGAAACCTGAACGTCACCGCAAACGCGTTTTTCAGCGTGTCCCGAACTGGTTGAGCCCCCGCCCGATGGCGTAGTAACTCAGCCCGTGACGCCCCAGCATTTTCTCGTCGTACAGGTTGCGCCCGTCAAAGACCACCGGCGAGCGGATGGCGGCCGCGATCTGGGCGAAGTCCGGTGACCGGAACTCCTTCCACTCGGTACAGATCACCAGGCAGTCCGCGCCCTTGAGCGCCTGCTCCTTGGTCCCGCACAGCTGCAGGCCGGGCTGGTCCGGATAGATGCGCTGGGTCTCCTCCATGGCTTCCGGATCAAATGCCTGCACACTGGCACCGGCCGCCCAGAGCTTCTCCATCAGCACCCGACTGGGCGCCTCGCGCATGTCGTCAGTCTTGGGCTTGAACGACAGTCCCCAGAGCGCCACGGTTTTGCCGGCCAGATCGCCGCCGTAGTAATGGCTGACCTTGTCGAAGAGTACATGCTTCTGGGCACTGTTCACCGCCTCAACGGCATCCAGGAGGCGTGCTTCGTAGTCGTATTCCCGGGCGGTCCAGGCCAGCGCCTTCACATCCTTGGGAAAGCAGGAACCGCCGTAACCACAGCCCGGGTAGATGAAGTGGTAACCGATGCGCGGGTCCGAGCCCATGCCACGGCGAACATGCTCAATATCCGCCCCCAGGCGCTCGGCCAGGTTGGCCACCTCGTTCATGAAGCTGATCTTGGTCGCCAGCATGGCATTGGCGGCGTACTTGGTGAGCTCCGCCGAGCGCACATCCATGAAGATGACACGTTCATGGTTGCGGTTGAACGGATAATAGAGCTCACGCAGCAGCTCCTGCGGGCGGTCACTGTCGGTGCCCACGATGATGCGGTCCGGCTTCATGAAATCATCAACCGCCGCGCCCTCTTTCAGGAACTCGGGGTTGGAGACCACATCAAAGTCGATGTCGGCGCTCCGTTCCAGGAGCTTGCCACGCACGGCTTCCCGCACCTTGTCCGCGGTCCCCACCGGCACCGTGGATTTGTCGATCACAACCTTATAGTCGTTCATGTGCTCGCCGATGCTGCCCGCCACCGCCAGCACGTACTTCAGATCCGCGGAGCCATCCTCGTCCGAGGGAGTGCCCACGGCAATAAACTGCAGTTCGCCGTAATCGACAGCCTCAGCAACATCCGTGGTGAACTGCAGGCGGCCCGCGGCGGTATTGTGCGCGACTATCGGCTCCAGGCCGGGCTCGTAAATGGGGATGATGCCCTCGCGCAGGCGATCAATCTTGGCCTGGTCCACGTCCATGCACATGACGTGATGCCCCACCTCGGCCAGGCAGGCGCCGGTGACAAGGCCCACATAGCCGGTTCCGAAAATGGTGATGCGCATGCTGCTGTTCCTTACTGATCCGTTGGGTTGTTCTGGCGCGCCTGCCAGTGGCGTTCCCAGTCAAGCGCGGTCTGCACGATGGTGTCCAGGTCGTCGTAGGCCGGTACCCAGTCAAGGCGCCGGCGGATCCTCTGGTTATCCGCCATCAGCGCCTCCGGATCACCGGCACGGCGCTCCGCCTCCGTCACGGGGAAGTCGACGCCGGAGAGACGTTTTACCACATCAATGACCTCACGCACGGTGAACCCCCGCCCATAACCGCAGTTGAGGATCTCGGAGCCGTTCCCCTGCTGCATATGCTCCAGGGCCCGCACGTGGGCACTGGCCAGGTCCTCGACATGGATGTAGTCCCGGACACAGGTACCGTCCCGCGTGCCGTAATCCGTTCCGAAGATCTGCATGCCGCCCCGCGCGCCGGTGGCGCATTCACAGGCCACCTTGATCAGGTGCGTGGCTTCCGGCGTGGCCTGGCCGAGGCGGGTCTGGGGGTCCGCCCCGGCGACGTTGAAGTAGCGCAGGATCACATAGTCCAGATCACTGGCGCTCGCCAGATCCATGATCATGCGCTCGCTCATCATCTTGGAGGCGCCATAGGGGTTGATCGGCGCCAATGGCAGGTCCTCGGTCAGAACCTGCTGATCCGGCATGCCGTAGACAGCCGCGGTGGACGAGAAGACGATGCGGTTCACCCCATGGCGGCTCATCGCCCCCAGCAGGTTCAGCGTGTTACGGGTATTGTTGCGGTAGTACTTGAGCGGGTCCGCAACCGACTCGGGCACGATGATGTGAGCCGCAAAATGCAGCACGGCGTCGAACTCATTGGCCGCGAAGAGCGCCTCCAGGGCCTCCGGGTCCGCCAGGTCACCCACCACGAGTTCCCCGTGTGTAACGGCCCATTCATGACCGGTTGAGAGGTTGTCGAACACCACCACGTCGTAACCCGCTTCACCCAGCTGGCGTACCACATGGCTTCCGATGTAGCCGGCCCCGCCGGTCACCAACACCCTGTCTGTCACTCATCCTCTCCTTCTGAATCATTCCGGCGTTTTTTCTTCTCAGCCCGGCGGCGGGCAAAGAAGGCCGTAAGCTGGTCGCGACACTCCGGTTCCCGGATGCCCTCTCGCACCCCAACCTGCCAGTTCAGATGCTCCGCTTCCAGCATCCGGGCCCGGGAACGGATGACACCGGCCTTGGGTTCACGGGCGCCGAAAACCAGGGTGCCAATACGGGCGTGCACCAGAGCGCCCGCACACATGGTACAGGGTTCAAGGGTCACATAGAGGGTGGCATCGGTCAGCCGATAGTTACCGATCCGCTGCGCGGCATCCCTGAGCGCCCGAACCTCCGCGTGCGCAGTCGGGTCATGGCCGGAAATGGGCTGGTTGAACCCCTCGCCCACAACCTCCCCGTCGAGAACGATCACTGCCCCCACGGGCACCTCATCCAGCGCTTCCGCCTGTTCCGCGAGCGCCAGCGCGCGGGCCATCCAGGCTTCGTCAGCCCCTTCGGTGGTCATGGATGGACCCGGTTATTCCCACTCAATGGTCGCCGGTGGCTTGGAGGATACATCGTAGGTGACCCGGGAGATGCCCGGAATCTCGTTGATGATCCGGCTGGAGACCGTCTCGAGCAGCTCATAGGGCAGATGCGCCCAGCGGGCGGTCATGAAATCCAGCGTCTCCACGGCGCGCAGGGCGATCACGTATTCATAGCGGCGGGCATCGCCCACCACGCCCACGGACTTGACCGGCAGGAAAACAGCAAAGGCCTGGCTGGTGTGGTGATACCAGTCATAGCGGTGCAGTTCCTCAAGGAAGATCGCGTCCGCCTCGCGCAGCATATCCGCGTAATGCTTCTTCACCTCGCCCAGGATCCGGACGCCCAGCCCCGGCCCCGGGAACGGATGCCGGTAGACCATGTCATAGGGCAGCCCCAGCTCCAGCCCGATCTTCCGGACCTCGTCCTTGAACAGCTCGCGCAGGGGCTCCACCAGTTTGAGCTTCATGGTCTCGGGCAGCCCGCCCACATTGTGATGGGACTTGATGACCGTCGCCTTGCCGCTGCGGGACTGGGCGGATTCAACCACATCCGGGTAGATGGTGCCCTGGGCCAGCCAGTCCACATCCGTGATGGTCGCCGCCTCCTCGTCAAAGACCTCAATGAAGGTATTGCCGATGAGGCGCCGCTTCTCTTCCGGATCCTGAACGCCCTCGAGACGGGACAGGAACCGATCCTCGGCATTGTGGTGGATGACGTTGACGCCCATGTTGCGAGCGAACATATCCATCACCTGCTTGCCCTCGTTGAGCCGCAGCAGGCCGTTGTCCACGAACACGCAGGTCAGCTGGTCGCCGATGGCCCGGTGCAGCAGCGCCGCCGTCACGGAGGAATCCACGCCGCCCGAAAGGCCGAGCAGGACCTTGTCGCTGCCAACCTTATCGCGGATCTGCTGGATGGCGTCCTCAACAATCTCGGCCGGCGTCCAGAGCGCCTCGCAGCCGCAGATGTCCAGCACGAAATGGGAGAGAATGCGCTGCCCCTGGAGTGTATGGGTCACTTCCGGATGGAACTGCACGCCGTAGAGCCGATGCGACGGGTTCTGCATCGCGGCCACGGGGGCACTGCCGGTCGCTGCCAGGACCTCGAAGCCCTCCGGTGTCTCGACAACCTGGTCACCATGACTCATCCAGACATCCAGGAGGCGCTCACCGGCATCCGTTACGTGATCGGAGATGCCACGCAGAAGATCGCTCTCCGCTGTCACGCGGACCTGGGCATACCCGAACTCCCGCTTGTCGGAGCCGGCAACACGCCCCCCCAGTTCCTCGGCCATCGTCTGCATGCCATAGCAGATGCCCAGGACCGGCACGCCCAGTTCAAACAGCCCGGCGGGTGCCCGGGGGCTGCCCATCTCGGTGACGGACTCAGGTCCTCCGGCCAGGATGATCCCGCTCGGCGCGTACTCACGCACCTCCTCCGGGGTGGCATCAAAGGGCCGGATCTCACAGTAGACGCCGATCTCTCTGACCCGGCGGGCAATCAGCTGAGTGTACTGGGAACCAAAATCAAGGATCAGTATGCGGTGATCATGGATGTTCCGGGTCATGCGGGCCTCTGGTTGTGGCGGACTCAGCTGATGCGGTAGTTGGGTGCTTCCTTGGTGATGGTCACGTCATGGACGTGGCTTTCCCGGACACCGGCATTGGTAATGCGCGAGAACTGCGGCTTGGTGCGCATCTCCTGCATGTCGGCGCAGCCGGTATAGCCCATTGCCGCCTTCAGGCCGCCCATCAGCTGGTGCACGATCGACTTCATCGGGCCCTTGCAGTCCACGCGACCCTCGATGCCTTCCGGCACCAGCTTGTCGATGCCTTCGGCGGCATCCTGGAAGTAGCGGTCGCTGGAACCCTGACCCATGGCACCCAGTGACCCCATGCCACGGTAGGCTTTATAGGTACGGCCCTGGTAGAGCTCAACCTCGCCCGGTGCCTCATCGGTACCCGCCAGCAGGCTGCCCGCCATGACGGTATGGGCCCCCGCCGCAATGGCCTTGGCGATGTCCCCGGAAAAGCGGATGCCACCGTCGGCGATCACCGGAACATCCCGGTTACGCAGCGCCTCCGCCACATTGGATACAGCGCTGATCTGGGGCACGCCGATGCCCGCCACGATGCGGGTGGTGCAGATGGAACCCGGGCCGATACCGACCTTGACGCCGTCCACGCCGGCATCCGCCAGTGCGATCGCTGCCTCTGCGGTCGCGATGTTGCCGCCGATCACCTGCAGATCCGGGTAGCGTTCCTTGACCCAGCGGACGCGATTGATCACGCCCTGGGAATGACCGTGCGCGGTATCCACGACAACCACGTCCACGCCGGCCTCGACCAGCGCATCCAGCCGCGCCTCGGTGTCACCGCCGGTACTGACGGCCGCGCCCACGCGCAGATGCCCCTGGGCGTCCTTGCAGGCGTCCGGGTAATCCTCGGATTTCTGGATGTCCTTGACGGTGATCAGGCCACGCAGCTCAAAGTCATCGTTGACCACCAGAACCTTCTCAATGCGGTGGCGGTGCAGCAGATCCTTGATGTTCTGGACGTCCTCGCCCTCGCGCACGGTCACCAGCTTCTCGCGCGGGGTCATGATCTCCGACACCGGTGTATCCATGCCACTTTCAAACCGGATATCGCGGCCTGTGACAATGCCCACCAGGTCGCGGCCGTCCACGACCGGAAGCCCGGAGATCCGGTTGGCCGAGGTGATCTGAACCAGCTCGCGCACGGTGGTGTTCGGGGACACGGTCACCGGGTCCTTGACCACACCGCTTTCGTATTTCTTCACCTTGCGGACAGCGGCGGCCTGCTGCTCAATGGTCATGTTCTTGTGGATCATGCCGATGCCACCGACCTGCGCCATGGCAATGGCCAGATCCGCTTCGGTCACCGTATCCATGGCCGCCGAGACCAGCGGCACATTGAGCCGGATCCCCCGGGTCAGGGGCGTTCGCAGATCCACCTCATTCGGCATGACATCGGAATAGCCGGGGACGAGGAGTACATCGTCGAAGGTAAGCGCTTCTTCCGCGATTCGCAGCATTGGGTCCGCCTTATCAACTTGCCTTCCGGGATTCTCTCTGGTTCACTCCGGTGCTGCGCACACCTCGGCAGACACACTTCGGAAAACCCCTTCAGGGCGCCTGTGGCGCCGGTTTCAGTAAACGAACATTATACGTTGCGACGACTGAATGCGTAAAGACGACAGCCCCGCCGCGAGCGCCTCCGGCGCCCTCTCCGTCAGCCAGCTCACACGCCAGGTGAAAGGCCTGCTCGAAACCAGTTTCATGGAGGTTCAGGTCGAAGGTGAAATCTCCGGCCTGAGCCGCCCGGCGTCCGGTCACTGGTACTTCACGCTCAAGGATGAACGCGCCCAGATCCGCTGCGCCATGTTCCGCAACCGCAACCGGCTCCTGAAGCAGGCCCCGGCGGACGGCGAACAGGTTCTGATCCGGGCGAAAGTCAGCCTCTACGAAGCGCGGGGTGATTTCCAGCTGATTGTGGAGGCCATCGAGCCGGCCGGCAGAGGCGCCCTGCAGCGGGCCTTCGAGGAGCTCAAGGCCCGCCTGGAGCGCGAAGGCCTGTTCGCGATGGAACACAAGCAGCCGGTGCCGGTTCCGCCACAACACCTGGGCCTTGTCACGTCCGGGACCGGGGCCGCCATCAGGGACATCCTCACGGTACTGAACCGCCGCTTCCCGGGGCTTCCGATCACCCTCTACCCGACACCGGTACAGGGCGCCGATGCCACCGCCGGCATTGTCGCCGCCATCGAGCGCGCCCATCGACACGGCCGCTGTGATGCCCTGATCGTGGGCAGGGGCGGCGGCTCACTCGAGGATCTCTGGTGTTTCAACGAGGAGGCGGTGGCCCGGGCCATCTTCAGCAGCCGCATCCCCATCATCAGCGCGGTTGGCCACGAAGTGGATGTCACCATCGCTGACCTGGTGGCGGATCAGCGAGCGCCCACCCCATCCGCAGCTGCCGAAGCGATTTCGCCCAACCGCCAGGAATTCCTGGACCGGCTGAGCGGGCTCGAAGAGCGACTGATCCTTGGCGCCCGCCAGCTTCTCCAGCAGCGCGGGGACCGGCTCGGCGAACTGCACCAGCGGCTTCGCCACCCCCGCCAGCAGCTCCAGGAGCAGGCCCAGCGGCTGGATGAACTCGAGGCCCGACTGCACCAGCAGACCCGCCGCCACCTCAGCCAGCGCCAGGAGCAGCTGCGCCAGTACTGGCGGCGCCTGGCCGCTGTCCGCCCGGAACACCGCCTGCACCTGGCCCGCGAACGCGTCTCGGAAAGCCGGGAACGTCTTGAACGGGCCGTGCGCGGCCGCCTGGAACGGGACCAGGAGCGCACCCGCAGCCTGAGCGCGCAGCTTGATCTGGTCAGCCCGCTGGCCACCCTCAACCGGGGCTACGCCATTGCTGAGGACGACAGCGGCAGGATCCTGAGAAACGCCGGACAGCGCACCCCCGGAGACGCTGTCCACGTGCGGCTCGGAGAAGGGACTCTGGACTGCCGTGTCGAGAACGTGAACACAGATGATGAAAACGCTTGACGTGACTCCCCACAGCACCGATACTGCATCTGCTGCACACGTTAAGCGGCTCTTGTAAGTGAAAGCATTACGACGACCTGCATCAGGACTCCTCGTTCGTTCCTCACCGAAAGGCCTTCAAGCGTCCCAGCTCAAAGCATCCACAATACGGTGGGTGTGAAAGAAAATCGTGTTTTTTTAAGGAAAGTGCATCATGTCTGATCTCAATACTGGTCGCGTCAAGTGGTTCAACGAAGCAAAAGGCTTCGGTTTCATTGCTCGCGAAAACGGCTCTGACGTATTCGTACATTACAGTGCGATCAACGGAACCGGTTTCCGGACGCTGACCGAGGGGCAGGAAGTCCAGTTCGCTATTACGCAGGGCCCGAAAGGCCCGCAGGCGGAAAACGTAACCGCCGTGTAAAGCGACCGCAGGTCGAAAAGCCCGGCTCATCGAGCCGGGCTTTTTTTTGTTGTAAAAATCATATTCCACCCTGTACCGACCCCTTTCCTCCCCCTGTTATACTCTGCCCGACAATCGACCACATAGCCTGAGACGATTGCATTCATAATCACAATCCCGTCCGCCGGCGTATAACGCCAACCACAGAGTCCGCCGGCCATCAGAACGGAGTTCAGCAGCCTGACGGTTCCTTTGAAGGGAAACAGGTTCTGGACCATGCTGTAGAACGGGAATACCAAGGGGAGAAGTCCATGAAGACGGTTGTCAGTATCAGCCTGGGGCCCGCCAGGCTCGATTATGACCTTGAGACCGAGTTTCTTGGTCAGACCATACGCGTCATCCGGATCGGCACGGATGGCAGCATGGATCGCGCCGAAACCGCCATCCGTGAGTGGGAGCCGAAAGCCGACGTAGTCGGGCTCGGCATGGTGCAGGACCATTACCAGGTCGGCACCCATACCATTACTCACGAAGACACCAAGCGGCTGCAGGAGGCCGTTCAGTCAGTCCCTGTCACCACAGGGGCGACGCTGCGCAGCATCCTCCAGGACTGGGCGGTGCGCCATACCCAGCTGGAGCTGGAGGAATGCTTCAATAACGCCAAGGTGCTGTTCCTGAACGGTCAGGCCAACTACCGCCCGGCCCGTGTATTCAGCGAATACACCGAGAACCTGTTCTTCGCCGACCCGGTGACCCAGCTCGGCGTACCCAAGATGCTCACCTCGCTGAGCCAGCTTGAGAGTTACGCCGCCGGCACCGGTCCCATCCAATCATGGCACATCGGCGACACCGTTGGCCGGCTGCCGGTTGCCAAGAACGTGACCGACTACGTGCTGCGCAAGGGTGCCCAGAACGCGGACGTCATCGCGGCCCGCTACAACGAGCTCGAGGCCATGGGCCTGGAAGAGCTCGCTGGCAAGACCGTGCTTACCGCTTCCATCTCCGATGAACGCCTCAAGGAGCTGGGGGATCGTGGCGTCAACGTCGTCATCGACTACACCCCCCAGATCTTCAATGAGACCGTGGGCGTGAACGTGGTCGAGGCGATGATCCTGGCCGCGCTCGAGCGTTCGCCGGCCGAGATCACCCATGACGACTACCTGGAAATCATTACCAACGAGGGCATTGAGCCGCGCATCCTGTATCCCTCCGGGTACAAGCGCATCAGCCGCTTCGCCTTCGTGATCCACCCGTTGTCACAGCAGTATTTCCGCAACGCCAAACCGCTGGACACGGTGGCAAACTACGCGCCCAAGGCCTTCATGAATACGGTGGAAAAGGTGATGGCCTACTCGCCACCCTTCGTCTATTCACGGGTGACGGGGATCAAATCCCCCACCGGCGCAGAGGCCGAGGGCTGGCTGATCACCGTGGGGGGCACGCCCAAGGAGATCATGGCGCACAGTCCGGAATTCACCTACCGGCGCCTGCTGGCAGCGGCGCGGCTGGCCAAGCGCCTGGGCGCTCAGATCATGGGTCTCGGCGCCTTCACCAAGGTCGTCGGCGATGCTGGCCTGACGGTCTCCAAGCGCTCACCACTGCCGATCACCACCGGCAACAGCTACAGCGCCTCCGGTGCCCTCTGGGCCGCACACGAAGCGCTGAAAAAGCTGGGTCTGGTGGAGATTGGCGAGAACAACAAGGCCAAGGCAAAGGCCATGGTCGTTGGCGCCACCGGCTCCATCGGTGCGGTCTGCGCGCGCCTGCTGGCGAAGGCCGTGGACGAGGTCTACATCGTGGCCCGCGAGTCCGCTCGGCTTCTGGCGCTCAAGGAATCCATCATGAAGGAGACGCCGGAGGCTAAGATCCACGTCACGTCCAACCCCAACAAGTACCTGCGGGACATGGACATGATCGTGACCTCTACATCGGGGGCCGGCAAGCGCATCCTCGATATCATGGAGGTCAAACCGGGCTGCGTGATCACCGACGTGGCAAGGCCACTGGATATCCCGCCGGAGGACGTGGCCAAGCGCCCGGACGTACTGGTGATCGAATCCGGTGAGGTCGAGTTGCCTGGCGACGTGAAGATGAAGAACATTGGTCTGCCGCCCAAAGTGGCCTATGCCTGCCTGGCGGAAACCATTGTTCTGGCGCTGGAAGGGCGTTACGAGACCTTTACCGTGGGTCGTGAGATCGAGTGGGAAAAGGTCCGCGAGATCTACAAGCTGGGGCTCAAGCACGGCATGAAACTGGCGTCCATCTCCGGGGTCAACGGCGTGTACACGGACGAGGATTTCGACCGGGTACGCACCCTGGCCATGGAGAAGCGCGGTATCAAGCCGGCCGACTCCGGCAGCAAGGGCGGGAAGAAGAAGGCGGCCACCGCCTCCTGATCCCTGCCCAGCAATGAGGCAAAAACCGCGACTCCGGTCGCGGTTTTTTATGCCCCGGCTCAGGAGGAGCGGAAGCTCGCCAGGCACTCACCACAGATACGGGCCCCGGCGCCATTGCTCACCATCGCCCCCACTTCGGCCTGAGGGCGCCCGCAGAATGAGCACTGCCCATCCGCCTGCGTCCGGTGGACCTGTTCGTCATCCCGCAACCCCAGCCGGCGCGCGATGGCATCCATCTTGTCGTCATCGAGCTGACTCGCGAGCGATTCAATCTCGCGGTCCAGCTCCTGGTCATCATCACTCATGGTTACGGTTCCCGGTTGGATGTTGGAAGACGGCCCTCACGCGCCAGCCGACGCTGGACCCAGCGGTGATAGAGCGCGGACACAAGACGCTTGATCGGCCCCAGGGAAAGCAGCCAGGCCAGCGGCTTGAGCACCGGAACCCGCCCCATCAGGAGGATATAGGCTGCCATCTCGCTGTGGATACGCCCATCCGCATCCTCGACATGGAGTTCCTGCAGGGCCTGATCCGGGTCGATCCCCCGCTCACGCAGGGCGCCCTCCTGACCGGTGATGTCAAACCAGACCACATGCCGGCCCCCTTTGCCGGCCAGGCGCTCATAGAACTGCCGGTCCCGGATGCAGGCCGGGCAGGAGCCATCGTAGTAAACCACTAACCGGCTCTTCTGGCTGCCCATGATGACCTCCCGCCATGGTGTTGTCAGCCCAGAGGGACAGCGCTACTCTCTGGGAACTTTCAACCATCATAACGAACAGGGAACGGGGACGCCCATCATGGGAGAAGCAAAGAACCGCCAGAAGACCGGAAAACCCAGCCCGCTGAGCCGCAAACGCCGCCGCCAGCGCCTGATCGGCGGCAGCCTGTTCGCCGCAGCCCTGCTGGCCGTGATCGGCGGCGTTTTCTGGCTCACCAACCCATCCCTGTCCGGGCCGTCCTCACTGCCCACGGCGGAAGATCAGCCCCCCTTCCCCGAAGAGCGGGACCGCCTTGGTGTGCGCATCGGTGATCCCGACGCACCAGTGGTTGTGCGCGAATTCGCCGACTTCCAGTGCCCGGCCTGCGCTGACTTCGCCGGGAACCATGACCGGCTGATGGCGGAATACGTGGAGCCGGGCAAGGTCCGCTTTGTATTCTTCGACCTGCCCCTGCGCCAGCACCAGAATGCCGTTCCAGCGGCCAAAGCGGCGCGCTGCGCCGAGGATCAGGATGCCTGGAAGCCCATGCACGACCGCCTCTTCGAGCGCCAGGATGACTGGAGCAGCGCGGACAGCCCGCAGAGCCTGTTCAGCGACTATGCCGCCTCTCTCGGGCTGGAAAGACGGGCTTTCGAACGCTGCATGAGGCTGGACCGGATTGAGCGTGAAGTCCAGGAGAGCCGTAACCTGGCACAGGATCTGAGGGTGACCAGCACCCCCACGGTGATGGTGGACAACATCCCCCTGAGACGCGCCAACTGGGCCCAGTTGGAAGCCCTCATCGAGCGCCAGCTGGAAGCCGCTCAGTGAGCTTCCGGAAGTGTCCCGGGCGTCAGCTTCCCGGCGCTGTCACAGGTGGCCCTGTCACCAGCCCCTGAGCGCCGGATGCGGTCGCCTTCGCTGATGCCCAGCGCCGCCGGCAGCCCCTGGTTCACCTCCAGCGCCATCCAGTGATCCACCCCTGCCGGATAGCTGGCACACCCGGATCCAGACGCTTCCAGGCACGGATCCATATCCTGTACGGAACGCACTACACCCTGGTCATCCAGGAAGAGGATGGTCAGGGGAATGCGCGTCCGGTGCATCCAGAAGCTGTTATCCGGCCCCTGCTCACGGGGGTAGACAAACAGCATACCGGCACGACGCGAGAGCGTTTCCCGACCACTCAACCCCTCCTGCCGGGCAGAGGGCGTAACGGCAAGTTCCGCCTCCAACGGAATCAGGCGCTCATCAGCAGGCAGGCAGAGGGTAACGGAGCCGCCAGCGCCCTCCCCGGGAACGCTGCCGCAGCCAGCAATCACGGCCATGACAATGGGCACCAGCACGCGCACCGTCATTGTTTCCCCCTGAAACGGAAATACACGAACAGCCGCCCGTGATTATCGCGGTCCTTGTCCAGGCGATGGTAACGCTGCTTGATGTCCTTGCGATCCAGGAAGCGCAGGACGCGCTTCTTGAGCTGACCACTGCCCTTGCCGGGAATGATCTCGACGGTCGGAACGCGCTTGCGCTCCGCCTCGTCGATGATGTCCTCCAGCGCCTGCTCGATCCGATCCCCCTTGTTGAAGATGGGATGCAGATCGAGCGTCAGCTTGGCCATGGCATCACTCCCCGGTGATGAAGGAAAGCAGGCCAGTGGCGTTAAGGAAGATGAACAGCACCGCCGCCGGCGCCACAATGCGGGTCACCCACAACCACAGAAGGAAGAGGTTGTGGTGGTTGTGGGTATCGAGCTCCGCGGCCACTGTCGTGGTGCGCATCTTCCAGCCCACAAACAGCGCCACAAAGAGCCCGCCCAGCGGCAGCAGGATATTGCTGGAAATGAACTCGATGGTGTTGAAGATGGTCATGCCCGGCAGCAGGTGGAAGCCGGACCAGGCATTCATGGAAAGGCCGCAGGCGGCACCAAGCAGCCAGATCAGGGCGGAGATGATGGCCGCCGCCTTGACCCGGCCTCCGCCGAAGGATTCGGAGAGATAGGCGACAGCGGGCTCAAGCAGCGACATGCCGGAGGTGATGGCCGCCACCGACAACAGCACGAAGAAGACAACACCAAGCAGCGCACCGAAGGTGATCTCACCGAAGACAATCGGCAGGGTCTGGAACACCAGGCCCGGGCCCTCGCCCGGCTCAAGGCCCACCGTGAACACGATCGGGAAGATCGCGAAGCCGGCCAGCAGCGCCGTCAGGGTGTCCATGCCCACGATCCACCCGGTGCTGACCGGAATGGAGTTCTCCTGCGGCAGGTAAGCGCCGTAGACCATGATCGCGCCCATACCGAGGCTCAGCGTGAAGAACGCCTGCCCCAGGGCCGCGAGTACGGTGTCACCGTCCAGGGCGCCAAAATCGGGGGTGGCCAGGAAAGTCATGGCATCACTAAAGCCTTCGGTGGTCATCCCGTAGATCACCAGCCCCACCAGCAGAAGGAAAAGCAACGGCATCAGCAGCGTCACCGCCCGCTGCAGGCCCTTCTTGACACCGGAAGCCACGATGCCGAACACAATCAGCATGAAGAGCGTGTGCCACCCCAGTACGGCGGAAGGGCTGCTCACAAGGCCATTGAACATCCCTTCGGCGGAATCCGAGGTCATGCCGGCGAAACCACCGATCAGGGCCTCATAGCCGTAATAGAGGGACCAGCCGCCGACGACGCTGTAGAAGGACAGGATCAGGAAACCGGCGATCACGCCCATCCAACCGACCAGGGCCCATTTCTGGTTGAGCCCTTCCTCCCGGGCAATCAGCCGCAGGCTGTTGATGGGACTGCGCCGGCCCTTGCGACCGATGGTGACCTCACCGATGATGATCGGCAGGCCAACCAGCAGGATGCAGGCGAGATACAGTATGACAAAGGCGGAACCGCCGTTTTCGCCCACCAGATAGGGGAAACGCCACAGATTGCCCAGGCCAACGGCGGAACCGGTGGCAGCAAGGATGAAAATCAGACCACTGGACCACTCACCGTGGACCGAGCTTCGCTTCTCATTCATGGTTGAGCCCTTCCCGCTTCTTCTGTTGTTTCTGAAACCTTTGTATAACCGCGAAACCCTAGCCGCTATTAATCACCGGATCAATACTGAAGCGGCTCAGACCGGCGTAAACCAGGGCCCCGCCGCCACAAAATGCGGGTTGTACACACTTTCCTTACCATAGAGCAGCGGCTCGCCCTCAAAGGTCAGGACGCGACCACCGGCCGCCTCCAGCACCGCCTGGGCGGCACCGGTGTCCCATTCACAGGTCGGCCCCACCCGCGGGTAGATATCCGCCTCCCCCTCGGCAATCCGGCAGAACTTCAGCGACGACCCAGCCTGCACCAGACAATGCGGCCCCAGACTCTCAATGAACGCCTCCGTCTCCGCGTTCATATGGTTCTTGCTCGCCACCACCCGCTTCTCCTCCGGCGGCTCAGCCACCTGAAGGCGCACCGTCTCGCCCTCTTTCCGGCGGAAGGCACCACCACTGCACGTGCCCCAGTACTCAATGCCCAGCGCCGGCACCGTCACCACGCCCATCACGGGAACCCCGTTCTCGATCAGCGCAATGTTCACCGTGAACTCACCGCTCTGCTTGATGAAGTCCTTGGTGCCGTCGATCGGGTCCACCAGCCAGAACCGGTCCCAGTCACGGCGCTCCTCCCAGGCCACCTCTTCCTCCTCGGAAAGGATCGGCAGCTTCGGCGACAGTGACCGAAGGCCCTCGACGATACGGTGATGGGACGCCATATCCGCCTCCGTCAGCGGGCTGTCATCCTGCTTCTGCGTCACCTCATAGTCCTGGCGATAGAACGCCATGATCTTCTCACCAGCATCCGCCGCAATGGCCAGAACCTCGGGAACAAGCGCGTCGTAATCCATGCAGACAATCCATAACGGGTGGCTTTAATGGGCGGAATTGTGGCGCTGGCGAGGGGCTGAGTCCAGCGACCCACGATTTTTCGCGCCAGATCCGTTATAATCGGTGACCAATCGCTAACCGTACCGGCCTGCAACACGTTGGACCGGAAAGGGTCCGGCGGCCTCTGACGGGAAGCTCTGGAGCCATGGATGGCGGAAGAGCAGCCTACATGGACGTACTTGTGGCGATTCCCGGCAGAGGCCGCCGGACCCTTTCCAGGCTGCCATCTCACAGGCGGGTACCTGACCAGGGGACCGAACACCACAATGAGTGATCGCCAGAAACCCCGCAGCGGCGAAAAGTTCCGCAGCGAACACGGCATCGCCGCCATCAAAGACGGCCAGAAAGCCTCACGCGCCCAGGAAGCCGAGCGCACCCGCAAGCCCTCCTGGCTGCGTGCCCGCATGCCCGGCGGCGAGCGCTTCGAACAGGTCAAGCGCAACGTCCACGAGCACCGCCTCAGCACCGTCTGCGAGGAATCACACTGCCCCAACATGGGCGAATGCTGGAACAACGGCACCGCCACCATCATGGTCATGGGCTCCGTGTGCACCCGCGCCTGCCGCTTCTGCGCCGTCGACACCGGCAACCCCAAGGGCTGGCTCGACCAGGACGAACCCGAAAACACCGCGCACTCCGTGGAAATGATGGGCCTGCGCTACATCGTGCTCACCTCCGTCGACCGGGACGACCTCGACGACTTCGGCGCCGGCCACTATGCCGACTGCGTGCGCGCCATCAAGCGCCGTACGCCCCATGTGGCCGTGGAAGCGCTGACCCCGGATTTCGACAACATCAACGAACACGTTGAGACCGTCGTGGACTCCGGACTGGAAGTCTTCGCGCAGAACGTGGAAACCGTGGAGCGGCTGACCGAGCGTGTCCGTGACCCGCGCGCCGGTTATAAAAAGACGCTCGACGTGCTGGAACACGCCAAGAAGCACAACCCGAAGGTCATCACCAAGACCAGCCTGATGCTGGGCCTGGGCGAGACCGAGGAAGAGATCCTGGAAACCATGGACGACCTGCGTGCCATTGGCGTCGACATCGTCACCTTCGGCCAGTACCTGCAGCCCACACGTAACCACCTGCCGGTGGAACGCTGGGTGACGCCGGAAGAATTCGAATGGTACAGGGAGAAAGGACTGGAAAAAGGTTTCCTGGAAGTGCCCTCCGGCCCCATGGTGCGCTCAAGCTATCGCGCGGACCGGGTGTTCGAGAAAAACAACCTGGGGCTCTCGGAAGCACCGGAAGTACCGGGCGCCGAGCCGGACCCGAACATCATTCCGGTCAAGACGGTCGGCTGACCACACCATAATGGCGATCGAAAACCGCCATCTCTCCCCCTGTAGGAGCGAGCTTGCTCGCGATTGACCTTCTGACAGGTCTCGATCGCGAGCAAGCTCGCTCCTACATGTTCTACAGGACGGCTGCGGTATCCACCGCATTGGCGTTAACACACCGCGCAACAGACGACAGCAGCGCCTGGAGCGTGGCTGAGGTGGTGTCCTCGGCCAGCGCCGCCGCGCTGTAGACCTCGCCGTTCACCTGGATGCGGATGCACGCCAGTGCGTTGGCACTGGTGCCCTCTCCCAGCGCGAATTCGTCATACGCCTCGACGGCCACGCTCACATCATGGCGCCGCTGCAAGGCGTCAACCACGGCCTCAACCGCGCCCTGGCCGCCGCCCTTCAGCTCGGTACGCTCGCCATTGCCCACCACAACCGACGCCTGGACGCCGTCATCCGTGCGGTGCAGGTCGTAGGTGTGCAGCGTCCAACCCTTCGGCACCTGCAGATAGTCCCGTTCGAACAGCTTATGGATGGTGGATGAATCCACCTCGCCACCAGTGATTTCGGCTTCTTTCTGGACCACCTTGGCGAACTCAATCTGCAGCCAGCGCGGCAGGCTGATGCCATAGTCGCGCTCCAGCACCATGGCCACGCCGCCCTTGCCGGACTGGCTGTTGATGCGCACCACTTCCTCGTAGCGCCGGCCAATGTCCTGGGGATCAATGGGCAGGTAGGCCACGTTCCAGATGTCGTTCTCGCCGTGCTTGGCCATGCACTTGCGGATGGCGTCCTGGTGGCTGCCGGAGAACGCCGTGAACACCAGCTCGCCCGCCCAGGGATGGCGCGGGTGTGTGGCGATCTCGGTGCAGGCTTCCACCACGTCCACGATCTCGGCCATACCGGACAGATCCACTTCCGGGTCGATGCCCTGGGAGTAGAGGTTCATACCGAAGGTCACCAGGTCCATGTTGCCGGTACGCTCGCCGTTGCCCAGCAGCGTGCCCTCGACCCGGTCCGCGCCAGCCATCACCGCCAGTTCGGCAGCCGCAATGGCACAGCCCCGGTCGTTGTGGGTGTGCACGCTCAGGCTGAAGTGATCGCGATAGCGCACATGGTCGCAGAACCACTCGATCTGGTCCGCAAACACGTTGGGTGTGGCCATCTCCACCGTGGCCGGCAGGTTGATGATCACCTGCTGGCCCTGATCCGGGCGCCAGACGTCGTTGACCGCGTCCACCACCTCCACGGCGTAATCCACCTCGGTGGCGGAAAAGCTTTCCGGGGAATACTGGAAGATCCACTCAGTATCGGGATAGTTCTTCGCATGACGCTGGACTTCCTTGGCACCGTCCACCGCGATCTGTTTCACGCCTTCCATGTCCATCTCGAACACCTGCTCGCGCTGGGCGGTGGAGGTGGAGTTGTAGACATGCACGATCGCACTGTGGACGCCGTCCAGCGCCTCGAAGGAACGCTTGATCAGCTCCGGCCGTGCCTGGGTCAGGATCTGGATGCTCACGTCCTCAGGGATGCGGTTCTCCGTGATCAGCTTGCGGCAGAAGTCGAAATCCGGCTGGCTCGCCGCCGGGAAGCCGATCTCGATCTGCTTGTAGCCCAGCTTGACCAGCAGGTCGAAAAGCCGCTGCTTCTGG
This sequence comes from Halovibrio salipaludis, assembly GCF_002286965.1. Taxonomy (GTDB): domain Bacteria; phylum Pseudomonadota; class Gammaproteobacteria; order Pseudomonadales; family Oleiphilaceae; genus Halospina; species Halospina salipaludis. The sequence continues at coordinate 337,765 of NZ_NSKD01000003.1, forward strand.
GCGATGTTCATGGGCTTGACCAGCGCCTGGTTGCCGTCACGCAGATCAACGGCGGAATAGGTCGGCGCCTTCTCGATGACCTGGTTCGGCCAGCGCCGGTCGGTCTTGTTGAGTGGCTTGAAGGGCCGGTATTTGCGATGGTCAAAGGCCATGATCTGCTCCCTGTTGCGTTGCCTGCTGTGCCTGAAATGGATCAAGGCATCGGGGAACCCGTCCGCGCGGCTTCCCGGATGCCTCTGTCTGTTATCAGAACTGGGGGCGAAGCCCCATCGGCACAAGCGTGGGGCAAGCCCCCGGGCCTGCCCTGCCGCCGCGCCTGCGCTGCGGAGGGTGGATCACACCGTCTGCTCCGCTTTCGGGTGCTTGTGACACCCGGTCCAGGGTGGCGTCGCGGACCGCCACCGACGGCCCCTGGTGCGGGGCCGTCTTTCCGGAAGCCTGGCCCGGCGCGGTAACGCCGGCTCACCTCCCGGGGACATGTCCAAGGTAACCAAAATACCGAGCAATGTGTTTGCGAATTTGTGGTTATTTCCGACTATTAGGCAATATTCTGCTACCATTAATCCATTAGTTGGCATTTAATAGCTCACCCACAAAAAACGGCGTTATTCCATGGCAAAAACAGACTCGGAACTGGTCCGGATCGACCGCATTGATCGCCAGATCCTGGAGCATCTCCAGAAGGATGGCGGCCTCACCAACCAGCAGCTGGCCGAGCGCGTCGGCCTCTCGCCCTCGCCCTGCTCTCGTCGCGTCAAGGCACTGGAGGAGGCCGGCATCATCCTGGGCCGCAAGACCCTGCTGGAACGGCGCAAGCTGGGGCTTTCCCTCACCGTCATCCTGCAGATCGGCATGGACCGCCATACCCCGGAGCGGTTCCAGGAATTCGAGGACCAGGTCGCCACCTACCCGGAAGTCCAGGAACTCTACCTGATCACCGGACAGCAGGCGGACTACATCCTCAAGGTGGTAGTGCCGGACATGGAGCACTACCAGCAGTTCCTGCTCAACAAGATCACCCGCATCACCGGCGTCAGCGGCGTGCACTCCAGCTTTGTGATGCGGCGTGTAATCGACAACACGGAGCTGCCACTGAAATACCTCTGAAGGCGGGCTCAGGTTTGCAGTGGCTGCTCGTCCGGCGGTGAGCCGTCATCGCATTTCTTGCATGCGAGCGCCGTGCCGAGCATTGAATCACGCCCCTCGGGGGTAACCACCCAGGGGCGATTGATGAATGGCGGATCATGGCGTACGTGCTGATTGTGACCACAGGCCAGCTGCGCCACCCAGTGACCCTCCTCATCCCGGTGATAACCAGTGATCGGCTGTCTCATGGCAGGGAATAGGTCCCGCTGACATGAGCCACCAGTTCATCACTGCCCTCGGAGAACAGCTGCACCTCGCAGAAGGCGTTGCGGCTGCCCAGTTTCAGAACCTCACCACGGGCGATCAGGTCGCAGCGACCCGGCTTGCGCAGGAAGTTGATGTTGAGGTTGCTGGTGACCGCCATCTGCACCTCACCGAGCGCCCCCAGGACCGCCGCATACATGGTGGCGTCCGCCAGCGCCATCTGCACCGGGCCGGAAAGCGTGCCGCCGGGCCGAACCATTCGCTCGCTGAACGGCACCCGGGCGGTGGCCGCGTGGTGCTCGATTGCCTCAACGCGGAAGTCGATATCCTCGGCCATGGGAACGCCTTCCCGGATCAGCTGCTGCACTTCCTCGGCACTCAATTTCATGCTGTCTCTGTCTCCCGATTACTGCTGGCGTGACCACCACCCTGTACCCTGGCGGACGGACTTCGTAGAATAACCCCTCTCTTACTGAACAGTCACATTCGCCACAGCCCTGACGGACCGACACCTATGCGTGCAAGCCAGTACCTGATCGCCACCCTCAAGGAAACCCCCGCGGACGCCGAGATCGTCAGCCACCAGCTGATGCTGCGCGCGGGCATGATCCGGCGCCTCGCCGGTGGCCTCTACACCTGGCTGCCACTGGGGCTGCGCGTGCTGCGCAAGGTGGAGCGGATTGTGCGCGAAGAGATGGACCGCTCCGGCGCCCAGGAAGTGCTGATGCCGGCCATTCAGCCGGCCGAGCTCTGGCAGGAGAGCGGCCGCTGGGAGGAATACGGGGACGAACTGCTGCGCCTGAAGGACCGTCACGAGCGTGACTTCTGCTACGGGCCTACCCACGAGGAAGTGATCACCGACATCGCCCGCAACGAGCTCAAGAGCTACCGCGACCTGCCGGCGAACTTCTACCAGATCCAGACCAAGTTCCGGGATGAACGCCGCCCGCGCTTCGGGGTGATGCGCTCGCGCGAGTTCCTGATGAAGGACGCCTACTCCTTCCACGCCAGCCCGGAATCGCTGAACGAGACCTACCAGCTCATGGTGGAAACCTACAGCGCCATCTTCCGGCGCCTGGGCCTGGACTTCCGGGCCGTGGAGGCGGACTCCGGCGCCATCGGCGGCAGCAAATCCCAGGAATTCCACGTGCTGGCCAGCTCCGGGGAAGACGCCATCGCCTTCAGCTCCGACAGCGACTACGCCGCCAACACCGAGCTGGCCGAAGCCCTGGCGCCGGAAGGTGAGCGCCCCACCGCCACCGAAACCATGCAGGAAGTGGCCACCCCGGACCAGAACACCATTGACCAGGTCGCCGGTTTCCTGAATACCACACCGGACCGGGTGCTCAAGACCCTGCTGGTCCATGCCCCGAAGGATGAGGACAGCAGCCACCAGCCGCTGGTAGCCCTGGTACTGCGTGGCGACCACACCCTGAACGACCTCAAGGCGGAGCGGCGTGCGGACGTCGCCGAGCCGCTTACCATGGCCAGTGACGAGGAGATCCGCAAGGCGCTGGGCGTGGACGCCGGCTCCATCGGCCCGGTCGGGCTGAAGGTGCCCATGATCGTGGATCATGCCGCCGCGCATCTCGCGGATTTTGTCTGCGGTGCCAACCGTACCGGCTATCACCTGACCGGCGTGAACTGGGAGCGTGATGTTGCCCTGGGCGAAACCGCCGACCTGCGTGAGGTTGAGGAAGGCGATCCCAGCCCGGACGGCCATGGCGTTCTTGGCATCCAGCGTGGCATCGAGGTAGGCCATGTGTTCAAACTGGGCCGCAAGTACAGCGAGGCCATGAACGCCACGGTGCTGGACGAGAACGGCAAGTCCGTACCCATGGACATGGGCTGCTACGGCATTGGCGTCTCGCGCCTGGTGGCCGCGGCCATCGAGCAGAACCATGACGACAGCGGCATCACCTGGCCCACCGCCATCGCCCCCTTCGAGATCGCCATTGTCACGCTCAATGGCCACAAATCTGAGAAGGTGGCCCAGACCGCGGAGAAACTCTACGACCAGCTGCGCCAGACCGGCTACGACGTACTGCTGGATGACCGCAAAGAGCGCCCGGGCGTGAAGTTCGCGGACCTGGAGCTGATCGGCATCCCCCACCGGGTGGTCATCAGTGACCGCGGCCTGGAAGCCGGCACCCTTGAATACAAGGGCCGCACCGATGCGGACAAACAGGATGTGGCGACCGATGACATCATCCGCTTCCTGGCGGCCAGGGTGATCGCGGACTAGACTCCGGGGTATGCGAACCGCCGTCAGCATCGCTGTACTCGGGCTTGCCCTGCTGCTGGCAGGCCCGGCCCATACCGCGACCACTACCCAACCGGATCCGGAACTGCGGTCCAAGCTCCGTGAGGCCGTCAGGGCCTCCGACAGCTTTGATGACCGTTACGATGCCGAGGTCTGGCTGGTGGACATGTCCGGGCGCACCAAACGCTGGCTCGACGACCACGACCGGCGCCTGGACATACTCCGCCTGGTGCACCGCGAGGCCACCCGCCGCGATCTTTCCCCCGAAGTCGTCCTGGCCGTCATCCAGGTGGAAAGCGGCTTTGACCGTTTCGCCATCTCCCCCGTAGGCGCCCAGGGCCTGATGCAGGTCATGCCCTTCTGGAAGAAGGAGATCGGCCGCCCGGACGACAACCTGACCAAGATCGAGACCAACCTGGTCTACGGCACCACCATTCTGGCGCACTACCTGGAAAGGGAAGACGGGGATCTCGCAAAAGCCCTTGCACGGTACAACGGAAGCGTCGGCAAAACCTGGTACGCCGAGCGGGTGTTCAATGCGCTCGAACAGTACTTCCATGTAAACCGTTAAAAAAGCCGAAAGGCTACACTACCCAATGGGAGAGGGTGGCGTATCGCGCGGCACATCGCCGATCTTTTCAACGGAATGGAATTTCCCCTCGCCATCGTAATGGATCATGAAGCTGCCAAAGACTCCCTCATGTTCCATCCACGGCTGGAGAATACGGGCGGGAAAAACAACGGACCGCCCGTCACGCGCCCTTACCCAGACGCGCCAGGCGGTCCCTTCATAGACCCGGAGCCAGTCATCCCGGTGGATCACCACATCCACGATCACTGACTCCCCGGCCATGGCACCTCCGGTTTACTCCGCCAGTTCCAGGAGGAGACGGTTCAGGCGGGAGACGTAGGTGCCCGGATCCTCGATCTCCTGACCACTGGCCAGCGTGGCCTGGTCAAAGATCACCTGGGCCAGATCCGAGAACCGCTCCTCGCCCTGCTCCTTCTCAAGCCGCTGCAGCAGCGGATGATCCACGTTGATCTCAAAGATCGGCTTGGCATCCGGAACCGGCTGGCCGGCGGCTTCCATGATCTTGCGCATCTGCTGGCCCATGTCGTAATCGCCAACCACCAGGCATGCCGGCGACTCGGTCAGGCGCTTGGTGACCTTCACCTCTTTCACCCGGTCCGACAGCACGCCCTGGATACGCTCGACCAGATCCTTGTGCTCCTCGGAGGCCTGCTCCTGTTCCTTCTTCTCTTCTTCGGACTCGACCTCGTCCAGGTCCAGGTCGCCCCGCGAGATGTCCTGCAGATGCTTGCCCTCGTACTCACTGAGGTAGCCCATCATCCATTCGTCGATGCGGTCGGACAGCAGCAGCACCTCGATGCCCTTCTTGCGGAAGATCTCCAGGTGCGGGCTGCTCTTGGCCGCCTGATGGGAGTCCGATGTCAGGAAGTAGATCTTCTCCTGGCCTTCCTTCATGCGGGCCACGTAGTCGTCCAGCGACACGTTCTGGGTGGTCTCGCCGGTGTGCGTGGAGGCGAACCGCAGCAGCGGCGCGATCTTCTCGCGGTTGCCGAAGTCCTCCGCAGGGCCTTCCTTCAGTACCTGACCGAACTGATCCCAGAACTGCTGGTACTTCTCCGGGTCGTTGTTGGCCAGCTTCTTGAGCATGTCCAGGACCCGTTTTGTAAGTGCGGTCCGGAGACTGTTAACCGTGCTGTCGTTCTGAAGAATTTCGCGCGAGACGTTCAGTGACAGGTCGCTGCTGTCGATAACGCCGCGCACGAAGCGCAGGTAAAGCGGCAGGAACTGCTCGGCGTCATCCATGATGAAGACGCGCTGCACGTAAAGCTTGAGGCCGCGCGAGGCATCCCGGTTGTAAAGATCAAAGGGCGCACGACCCGGGATGTAAAGCAGGCTGGTGTAGTTCAGCGTCCCTTCCACCTGATTATGGGACCAGGTCAGCGGGTCCTCGAAGTCATGGGCGATGTGCTTGTAGAACGCCTTGTACTCGTCCTCGGAAACCTCGTTACGCGGCCGGGTCCACAGCGCCGTTGCCTCGTTGACGGTTTCCTCGGCGGGCTGGTCCTCCTGGTTCTCCTCCTCTTCGCCGGTCGGCTCCGGGGGCATACGGACCGGGAAGGAAATATGATCGGAGTACTTCTTCACCAGATGGCGCAGACGGTGGCCATCCGCGAAATCCTTCGCATCCTCACGCAGGTGCAGGACCACGGTTGTCCCCCGCGGCGCGTTTTCAACAGGCTCAATGGTGAACTGACCGTCGCCACTGGAGACCCAGTGCACACCTTCAGAGGAGCCCGTCCCAGCCTTGCGGGTGGTCACTTCCACCTGGTCGGCAACGATGAAGGAGGAATAGAAGCCCACACCAAACTGACCAATGAGCTTGGCGTCCTTCTGCTGGTCACCGGTGAGCTGGTTGAGGAAGTCGGAGGTTCCGGACTTGGCGATGGTGCCCAGGTTCTCGATCACCTCGTCCCGGGTCATACCGATGCCGTTATCCCGGATGGTGATGGTGCCGGCCTCTGAATCGTAGCCCAGATGAATGGCCAGATCCGGATCCTCCTCCAGAAGCTGGTTATTGGACAGGGCCTCGAAACGAAGCTTGTCCTCAGCGTCGGAGGCGTTGGAGATCAGCTCCCGCAGGAAGACTTCCCGGTTGGAATACAGGGAGTTGATCACGATGTTGAGGAGCTGTTTGACCTCGGTCTGGAAGCCGAGGGTTTCTTTCTGTGCTTCGGCAGTCATGATGCGCCGCACTCCTTGATGGTTGTTGCCTGCTTGAACCTGTTGTCAGCTGGCAATCTTGGGGCAGTGCGCGGGATTTCAAGGGGGCAGTATCAGTCCATGATGAAGTGGGCGCGGGCTGTCGCTATGGGCTTGCGCCGGGACTGCTGCCACGCGGTCACGATCACGTTCGCCACCCGGTTGCCCTGGCGGGTCAGGTGGCACTCGCAGAAAGTATCCCGGTCCAGCCCGGCACGCAGGTAGTCGAGGGAAAAGTCCACAATCCGTGGCAGCCGGGGGGTCTCCTGGGACATCATGAGCGAGATCATGGCGGACATCTCAAGGAAGCCACCAATCACGCCACCATGGATGGCAGGCAGGATGGGATTGCCGAGGTTGTCGTCGCTGCGCGGCAGGCGGAACACCACCTCCTCCCCGAAGGTCTCGCATTCCATGCCCAGGGTTCGGGCGTAGGGCACGGCCCGGATCAGGGCCTGGTAATCCCCGGCCTGCAGGGCACTGCGCATTTCACCGGACAGGCTCATTCGTCATCCCCTCCCGTGATCAGGTCGCGGTAGGCCTTGGGCGTGGCTTCCGGGCCGATCCGCATGAAGGTCCCCACACAGTGGGCAATGGTCTGTTCCGGATCCTCCTGGAATGTCTCGCAGCGGGTAAAGATGATATTACTGGTTACCCGGTAGGCCCGCGCCCGTGCGTACACCGGATGCCCCGGCTCAGCCGCCCGCATGTAGTCCACCCGCAGATCGAGCGTGGGGCAGAGCTCGAACTCCGGCAGCGCGCAGATCACCACCGTGCCGGAGGCGGTATCCATCAGTGTGGTGATCGCCCCGCCGTGGATCACCCCGGTCTCCGGGTTGCCCACGATGGCATCGGAATAAGGCAGTTCAACGACCAGCTCATTCTCCGTGGCGGATACAGCCCGGATACCCAGATGCTGGCAGTGACGCAGGGTCCCGATGAAGCGCGAGACCCGTGCGAGCAGGGTTTCATCATTCATGGCGGCTTTGCAATCTGCGTGGAATCCGGCGCACTATAACGGAAACTGACTCCCTTTCACAGACGAGGTACCCTGACCCATGCGGCGCCTGAAACACCTTCACGCCCTTCCGGCCCTGATCCTCACAACCCTTCTCGTGAGCGGCTGCGGCGTCAACCCGGTCACCGGTGAGCGTGAGCTGCGCCTGATTTCCGAGTCCAACGAACTACAGATCGGCAAGGAGCAGTACCAGCCCACCATCCAGACCCAGGGCGGGCGCTATTACCGCGACGAGAAACTCAACAATTACATCTCCGAGGTGGGTCAGTCACTGGCGGACGTCAGCGACCGTACCGACCTCCCCTACGAGTTCACCGTGATCAACAGCGGCGTACCCAACGCCTGGGCCCTGCCCGGGGGCAAGATCGCGATCAACCGGGGCCTGCTCACGGAGCTTGAAAACGAAGCCCAGCTGGCAGCCGTTATGGGGCATGAGATCGTGCACGCAGCAGCCCGCCACAGTGCGCAGCGCATGCAGCGCGGCACCCTTATCAACCTGGGGGTGGCCGGTATAGGCCTGGGCCTGGCACTGAACGGCAATGAATACGCCGGACTGATCATGGGCGGCGCCGCCCTCGGCTCGCAGCTGATCATGGCGCAGTACAGCCGCAGCCATGAGCTGGAATCCGACCGCTACGGCATGCAGTACATGGCCGAGGCCGGCTACAACCCGGAAGCCGCTGTCCAGCTCCAGGAGGTTTTCGTGCGCCTGTCGGAAAACGAGCAGAGCAACTTCGTAACCGGGCTTTTCCGTTCCCACCCACCGTCCCAGGAACGTGTGGAAGCCAACCGCCGGATTGCGGATGAACTGGGGCGCAAAGGCACCTTCGGGGAAGAACGCTATCAGCGCATGATGGCCGGACTACGCAAGGATGCGGATGCCTACGAAGCCTACGACCGGGCCCGTAAGGCCGCGAGCGAAGGAGAGTCCGAAAAGGCGCTGGCACTTCTGGAACAGGCGATTGAACAGGTGCCTGACGAGGCCGCGTTCCGGGAGCTGCGTGCCGACATCCGGATGCAGGAAGGGAAGACCGAATCCGCACTGGCGGACTACAACCGGGCGGTGGAGCTCTACCCGGAGATGTTCAGTTACCGCATCGGACGGGGTCTGGCCCATGAGGAGCTGGAGAACTTTGATGCCGCGGAGCAGGACTTCAAGGCCTCGCTGGACGTCGTTCCCACCAGCATCGCCTATCTTGGGCTCGGCGATGCGGTTTCCGGGCAGGGACGTACCAGCGAAGCCCGCCAGTACTATCAGAAGGCGGCCCAGGGCGAAGGCAGGGTTGGCGACATTGCCCGCCAGCGGCTGGAGTCACTGAGCGGCGGCTAGCGCTGCCCGCACCCGTTCCACCGTGCTTACCGGGGCCTGCTGCATGAAGCAGTGCCCCCCGGGCAGCGTCTCCGCGCCCACATGCCCGTTGAAGGCAACCCATCGTGCCACGGAATCCCGTACGAAATCGTAGGTGGTGTCGCCGTGGATCACCTGGGTGGGGGTCTGCAGCCGCTTCATGGCGCGCCACAATCCACGTGGGTAGCCGGCAAAAATCGCCGCCTCCAGTTCCGGCGGGCACCGCAGCACCACCTGCCCGTCCTGCTCCTCAAGCGCGTGGTCCACATAGGCCTGGAGCGCTTCCGGGGTCCAGCCCCGGAACATGCCTCGCCCTTCCAGGCTTTCCAGAGCCGTGGCACGATCCGGCCACTCACGCCGGCGCTGCCGCGTCTTCTTCGAGAAGCCATTGTTCTGCCAGAGTCCAAGCCAGGTACCAATGCGCATCACCCACAGCATCCGCCTGGAGAAGATGATCGGGTCCAACAGAACGGCACGGTCAAACAGGTCCGGGTCCCGCTCCATCATCAACAGGCTCATGATGCCACCGAAGCTGTGGCCCATGGCGTAATGGCGCTGCCCTTCCCAGAGATGGGCGAATGCCCGCCAGGTTTCCTCGCACAGCTCGGAGGTCCGGTTCCAGCCGAGAAATTCGCCGTTCTCTTCACTGGCGCCATGGCCCTGGACATCACTCAGGAACAGGTCATAGTCCAAGGCAAGGCGCTCCAGGAGGGGCAGATAGACCAGGCTGTTGTAGCCGTTGCCATGGATGAAGTGCACCACCGGTCGGCCACTGGGTTGTGAGCGCCAGCCTGTGACGAGATGGCCCGCGGAGGTGCGACGCTCCCAGTACTGCAATCCGGGAATGGGCGCGGGTGCCGTTTGTGCCAATGCCATGTCCTCCCGTTCTGGATAACCTGCCACCCTGTCATCGGTTCCGGCGCTATGGTACAAAAGGCGTCGGACAATTCAGGTGGGTCTGCGCACGGTCGCGTAGCCTATCACGTTCAACCCGAAACCGCTCTCTACTCAGGGAATCGATCACGATGATTCGAGAACGTTTGAGACCCCTGGCTTCACAGGCCAAGCGCGCCTATGTCCAGCTGATGCTGGACGTGGTCGGTCGCTCCCTGGAAGCCATCAGCCAGGTGGACGATGAAGTCCGCGGCGAAGTGGCCGTCCTCCCGGATGGCTTCCTTTTCTCGATGCAGGTCATGCCGAAGGGCCCGGCCCTGTTCATCCGCAAGCAGCGCGACGGCAGCCTCCAGTATCTGGGCGGCGGCGTGGCCCAGAGGCCCGACCTGAGCATCCAGTTCAAGCACCTGCATCACGCTTTCCTGGTCCTGTCGTTCCAGGAGAAAACCGCCCAGTCCTTCGCCAATGACCGCATGCTGGTGGACGGCGACCTGGGCTATGCGGTGCGCATGACGCGCGTACTCAACCGCCTCGAGACCTTCATCCTGCCGCGGCTGGTTGCCTCCCGCGCGGTCAAGGAATACCCGGATAATCTGGGCCTGCCTGAGAAAGTCTTCAGCGCGGCCCGCATCTATCTGAAAGTGGCAATGAATTTTGTGGACACGGTGAGGTCATCATGAGCTATTACGAATTCTTCTGCCCGGTCAAGGTCATTGCCGGCCAGGCAGCACTGGAACACCTGCCCTACGAGTTCAGTTCCCGCGCGGTGGAACGGCCCATGGTGGTCACCGACAAGGGCGTACGTAACGCGGGCCTTCTGGACAAGGTCCTGTCGGCCTGCGAGGAAGGCGGCATGGACATCACCGTGGTCTATGACGACGTGCCCGCTGACTCCTCCAAGCAGACGGTCACGGCGATCGCGAAGGAATACCGCAAACAGAAGTGCGACGGTATTCTCGCCATCGGCGGCGGCTCGCCCATCGACACGGCCAAGGCGGTGAACATCCTGGTCTCCGAAGGCGGTGATGACATTGCCCAGTACGCCGGCTCCGGCGTGCTCAAGCGCCCGCTGAAGCCATTCTTCGTGATCCCGACCACGGCCGGCACGGGTTCCGAGGTCACCAACGTGGCCGTGATCGCGGATACCGAGAAAGAGGTCAAGCTGCCCTTCGCCTCTGGCTTCATGCTGCCGGACGCTGCTGTCATTGACCCACGCATGACGCTCACCCTGCCGCCACAGATCACCGCAGCCACGGCCATGGACGCCATGACCCATTCCGTGGAAGCCTTCACCTGCCTGGCCAAGAACCCGCTGAGTGACGCCTACGCGGCGGCAGCCATCAAGAAGATCAGCAACAACCTGCTCAAGGTGATGGAAAAGCCGGACGACGCCGAGCGCCGCCTCGAGCTGGCCCAGGCCTCCACTATGGCGGGGATCGCCTTCTCGAACTCCATGGTTGGCCTGGTACACGCCCTTGGCCACTCACTGGGCGCGGCCTGCCACCTGCCCCACGGGCTGTGCATGAGCCTGTTCCTGCCCTACGTGCTGGAATACAACCTGGAAGAGATCCGTGAGCCGCTGAGCGAGCTGCTGCTGCACCTGGCCGGCCCCGAGATCTACGCCATGACGCCCAGGAGCCAGCGTGCCGAGGAGTCCATTGCGACCATCCGCAAGCTGCGTGACGACCTCCATCGCCACTGTGGGCTGCCGCGCACCCTGCAGGAAACCGGCAAGGTCGAGAAGAGCCAGCTGGACCGGATCGCACAGATGACCATCGACGATGGCTCCATCATGTTCAATCCGAAGGAAGCCTCGCTCGAGGATGCCCGGGCGGTGCTGGAAAAGGCCTGGGCCTAAAGCGCCCCGGCCAGTTCCTCAAGCCCCTGGTCACGGCTCACGTCGGCCGCATTCAGGGGCAGCTGGATCAGGGTCATGCCGGGGAAGGCCTGACGTGTCGCCGCGATGTGATCCGCTTCGGACTCGCGGCGCTGGCGGGCAAAATCGCCGTCCGCGCTTTCAGGCAGGACGCGGTTGAGGATGAGCGTATCCACCCGGACGTTCACCTCTTCCAGGGTCGCCACCATGCGACGGGTTTCCTCCCGTGACAGGCGATCCGGATTAAGGACCGGAATGAACCGGGTCCGGTTCGGATCCCTCAGGCGATCCCGCATTGCCATGTAGCGATCCCGGCGCTCCGCCAGAATCCGCGCGGCCCGATCCTCAGGGCTTCCCTCCGACCCCTGCAGCGCACTGCTGGTATCCACCGCCTCCCGGCGTTTTTCCAGAAGCGCCTCCGTCCAGGTGCGCATGACCTCCGGCAACTGCAACAGTTGAAGCGTATGGCCCGTAGGCGCGGTATCGAACACGATCCGGTCGTACCGGTTCTCATTCCCAAGGGTCAGGCGCACCAGTTCATCCAGCAGGGCCGCCTCCTCGGCACCCGGCGCCCCGGCCGCAAGCGAAGCCTGGCGTTCCGCCGCCTCGCGCACCTCCGGGCTGGCCAGGTCGCGCAGGTTCTCACGCACCTGACTGATGTAATTCTCGAGGGCCCTGGCGGGATCCAGCTCCAGCGCTTCCACGCCTTCGGCGACCCGCTTGGGGGATGGTCCCAGGGAGACCAGCCATAGATCCCCCAGGGAGTGGGCCGGATCCGTGGAAATGACCAGCACCCTTTCCCCCTCACGCCCCCTGGCAAGGGCATAAGCGGACGCACAGGTGGTCTTGCCCACGCCTCCCTTGCCGCCGAAGAACACCAGCCGCGCGCCCCCGCCGGTATCCACCGGTGCGGCTTTACGGCCGAAGAGGCGCCCTAGCAGCAACGGAAGCCCTCCAGCGGGGAATGCTCCATGCCCATGCGCTGGTGCCATTCATGGAAGTCCTCCAGCATGAAGGGCACCAGTTCGAGGGTGTAGAAGGCCGCCGGATTGGGCACGCCCAGTGACTCGGACAGCACCATGAGCCGGAACAGATCGTCCCTGCGGCGCTGGGCACGGCGTTCAATCCGGCGATACGGCGCCTGGTACATCTCGTCGTAGAACGCGAACAGGCGCCGCAGCCCTTCCCTAATCATTGTCCGTATCCAGTAGTTCGGAGGGATCGCGCTTCTGGCGCACCGCGTTGATCCCTTCCAGAATCAGCCAGATGTTGAGCACGAAGATCAAACCACCGATCACCACCAGCAGCATGTTGCCCTCCCGCAGGTAGGTGCCGATGTTGATGATCATGCTCCAGATGGTCATCACGCCCACAAACAGGAACGGCACCAGGCTGTAGATGATGGGACGCTTCAGGTGCCAGAGGATGAGCGTCAGGACCAGCAGCGACAGTCCGGCTGTGAGCTGGTTGGTGGTGCCGAACAGCGGCCAGAGCACCATACCCCCGGCCCCTGGATTCGAGGGATCGGCGAAGAACGCCAACGCAGCACAACTCAGGAAAACCAGAACGGTCGCGAAGTTGATGTTGCCCAGGGCTGGCATCCGGTACTGGCGACCGATTTCACCCAGGATGAACCGCTGCAGGCGCATGCTGGTATCCAGGGTGGTCGCAGCGAATGCCACCACCATCATGGACATGAAGGTGGTCGCCACTTCCACGGGAATACCAAGCTGGTTCACATGGTTACCGGCCCCTTCCACGAAAGCCGCAATCCCCTGGCTGCTGGCCTCGGCCCATGAACCGTAATGCTCGTTCCAGTCCCCTACGGTGGCAAAGCCGGCAGCCGTTGCCAGGATGGCCGCAACCGCCAGCAGCCCCTCGCCTGTGGACCCCAGGTAGCCCACAAACCGGGCATCCGTCTCGTGTGCCAGCTGTTTGGAGGAAGTGCCGGAACTGACCAGCCCGTGGAACCCGGAAATCGCACCACAGGCGATGGTCACGAACAGCAGCGGCAGCAGCGGTGGCGCATCATCGGGAACGGCCGTGTTGTACATCGGCGCCACAATCTCGGGTTGCCCGATGAACACACCCAGATAGACCAGCGCGAGGCAGATGAACAGCAGATGCGAGTTGATGAAGTCCCTGGGCTGAAGCAGCAGCCAGACCGGCAGGCGTGAGGCAATGGCGCCGTAACCCAGCATGATCAGCACCCACCAGGCGGTGCTGGAATAGCCCCCCATCTGCTCGGGCAGCCCCAGCGGCGCGAGTGTGCCGGCGTAAACCAGGAACAGCAGCAGGATGAGCCCGGCCAGCGACGGCAGCAGGATGTGCCAGTTGTGACGGTAGACCAGGACACCAATGGTGATGGCGATCGGAATCTGCAGCCAGTACGGCAGCACACTCTCTGGAAAGGTGGAGAAAAGCGTGCCGATGGCCACGGCAAAGACCGCATTCACCATCAACAGCAGGAAGAAGATGATCAGCAGGAAAAGCATCAGCGCCCGCGGGCTGATGACATTGCGGGCGATCACGCCCACCGACTGGCCGCGGTTTCGGACGGATGCCCAGAGCGTGCCGAAGTCATGGATGCCGGCCATGAATACCGTGCCGATCAGCACCCACGCCAGGGCCGGTCCCCAGCCCCAGATCATCGCAATGGCGGGCCCGATGATGGGCGCGGCACCCGCCACGGACGTGAAGTGATGGCCCCAGAGGATGAACTTGTTGGTGGGGACGAAATCCACACTGTCTTCATAGCGACGCGCCGGAGTGCGGTAGTCCGGGCTCAGCTGAAACAGGCGTTCAGCAAGAAAGCGGGAGTAATAGCGGTAACCCAGGAAAAAGACGGCGAACGCCATCAATGCCATCAGCCAGCTTGTCACGGAATCCTCCTGCGGTACCCAGTGAGTGGCGTTACAAGACGGTCTGAAACCTTAACCGCTGAGGCGGCGGGTGTACAGGCCGCCTCTTGAAACCACGGTTTCCGCCCTGCATCTACAAAAATAGAAGGTCATGATGAATCCGTCAGAGTCAGAGGAGGTGACGCTATGGACCTGAAAAAAATCTCCCCGTGGAACTGGTTCCGGAAGGAACAGGAGCAGGCCCGTGAACAACAGAACATGAACGCTGTACCGGCCACCCGGGAAGGCGGATCACAACCCGTAAGCAGTGATCCGGTCACAAGCCTGCACGACCGGATGGATCGCCTCTTTGATGATTTCTACCGCCAGTTCGGCCTTTCCCAGTGGCCAGCGCTGGGTGGCGGCATCACGGAGGATTTCTTCCGGCCGTCGGTGGACATCAAGGAGAGCGACAGACACTACACCCTGCACGTGGATATGCCCGGTGTTGAAAAGGATGACGTGAAAGTCGAGTTGGAGGGGGACGTCCTCGTCATCCGGGGTGAGAAACAACAGGAACGGGACGACAGCGACGACAACTACCATTTCGTCGAGCGCCGCTACGGCGCCTTCCAGCGGATCCTGGATCTGCCCGCGGACGCCAGAGCCGATGACCTCCGGGCGAAGTTCCGCAACGGTGTACTGACCATCACCATTGGCCGTGATCCGGAACAGGCCGGAAGCTCGCGGCGGATCGAAGTGGAGTAACGCGGGTACAGGACCCGCAACGACAAAGGGGCTCCCGTGGGAGCCCCTTTTTTACGATCCTGGAGCAGGTGCTCAGCCGTGAACTTCGGCCAGCGCCTCCTCGATCATGCCCAGACCTTCCTCGAGAACCTCGTTCTCAATGGTCACCGGCATCAGGAATCGCAGCGTGTTGCCATACATGCCACAGCTCAACAGGATCAGGCCCTTCTCCTTGACCTTGCCCACGATGGCAGCCGCCATCTCGGCATCCGGCTCGTGGCTGTCGCGGCTCTTCACCAGTTCGAAGGCCGCCATGGCGCCGACACGGCGCACGTTGTCCACGTGCGGGAAACGGCGGTGCCAGTCGTTGAAGCGCTCCTCGAGGCGCGCGCCCAGGGCACGGCTCTTGCCAAGGATGTCCTCTTCCTCGAACACATCAATAGCCGCGTTGGCCGCCGCGCACGCCAGGGGGTTACCGGTGTAGGTGCCCCCCAGGGAGTTGCCGCCGGAGCTGTCCATAATGTGGTCGGTGCCCACCACGGCGGAGATCGGCATGCCGTCGGCCATGCTCTTGGCCATGGTCATCATGTCCGGCTCAACACCGCTGTGCTCGATGGCGAACATCTTGCCGGTACGGCCGAAACCGGACTGGACCTCGTCCACGATCATGCGGATACCGTGCTCATCACAGATGGAGCGGATCTTCTGCAGGAACTCCGGCGACGCGGCGTAGAAACCGCCCTCGCCCAGAACCGGCTCAATAACGATGGCAGCGGTGTGCTGGGGCGCGGAGTCCGCCTTGAAGGTGGCCTCAAGGCCGCGCAGGGCTTCCTCTTCGCTCACGCCGTGATACGGCACCGGATAGGGTGCGCGGAAGACACCGCCCGGCATGGGGCCGAAATCGGTCTGATAGGGGTGGACCTTGCCGTTCATCGCCATGGTCATGAAGGTCCGCCCATGATAGCCGCCGGTAAAGCAGATGACGTTGCTGCGCCCGGTACTGGAACGCGCGATCTTGACGGCGTTTTCCAGGGCTTCGGCTCCGGAGTTGGCCAGGAAGACCTTGCCGTGGCCGCGCACCGGCACGATGTTGCTCAGCTTCTCGGCCAGCTGCACGTAGGGCGCGTAGGGCATGACGGTCTGGCAGGTATGCATCAGCTTGTCGAGCTGGCCCTTGACCGCTTCAACCACCCGGGGATGGCGATGCCCCAGGTTGAGGACGCCGATGCCCCCGGCAAAGTCAATCATGCGCTTGCCGTCCGCGTCCCAGAGCACGGCGTTTTCCGCGTGATCGGCGAACTGCTTGTTGGGGCTGGCACCGCCAGCGGCAACGTATTTCTCCTTCAGAGCCTGAAGCTGCTCGTTGTTCATCGAATCTCTCCCTCCGGGAATTTGGGGATAGGAACCCTGATAGTATGCAGGCTCGCCCGCCGTTTTTCCACGGGCTCAGTCTTCCAGTCGCCGTAACAGTAGCATGGGCGAGACGTTCAGCACCGGTGACAGCTGCCAGCGCCCCATCAGCGCCAGAACCAGCGCGCTGACCGCCGGAAGCACCAGCCAGAGCTCCGCGTGCAGCCGGAAGCTGCCCTCGAACAGCCGGTACTGCAGCGCCCACACCGCCAGCTCCGCCGCCAGGACCCCGAGGAATCCCGCAATCAGCCCCATGAGCGCGAACTCCAGCATGCTGCTGCCCACCAGCAGTCCCCGCCGCGCACCCAGGGTCCGCAGCAGGGCGCCCTCGCGCTGGCGTGCGCCCAGGGTGGCACTGACCACGGCCGCCATCACCAGCAGCGCTGACACCAGGATCATGCTCAAAAGGGCCTCCATGGCCCGCGTCACCTGGGCGATGATGCTCCGGATGCGCTCGATGAAGTGGTCCACCTCCAGGATCGACACTGCCGGAAACTGGCGACCCAGCTCATTGAGCAGACCCTTCCGCCCCTCCTCCAAGTGGAAGCTGGTCAGCCAGGTGGCGGAGAGGTTATCCAGCTTGCCCGGCGCGAACACCATGAAGAAGTTCGGCCGCATGCTCTCCCACTGCACACTGCGCACACTGCGTACCGGCGCCGTGACCTGCTGTCCCCCGATCCGGAACGTCAGCTCATCGCCCATCGACAGCCCCATTTCCTCGAACAGCTCAGCCTCAACCGAGACGCCCTCGCCACCGGTGTCATCCCACCACTGACCCCGCTCCAGACGGTTGTCCGAAGGCAGCTCAGCCATCCAGGTCAGGTTCAGGTCCCGGTTCAGAGCGCCGATCTCGTCGTGTTTGGAGACGGCCTGGCGCACCGGCTCGCCATTGATCCGCACCAGTCGGCCGCGGACCATGGGGTACAGGGCCTCAAAGCTCATGCCATGCGCTTCGAGGAAGTCGCCCACGGCATCCACTTTTTCCGGCGCGATATTGATCAGGAAGTGGTTGGGCGCGTCTTCCGGAAGCTGGCGGTGCCAGTCCTCCAGCAACGCGGAGCGGGTGAGGAAGAGTGTCGCCGCCAGCATCAGAACCATGGCAAAGACCGACATCTGGGCCAGACCGGAGCGCCGGTGGCGGTACAGGGCCACCAGTGCCAGCCGCCAGGCGCGATTGCCACCGCGGATGCGCCCGAGAATGCTGACGATGCCCGCGGAAAGCAGTGTCAGCACCGCCAGCAACGCAGCCAGCCCCCCGAGCAGCGCCAGCACCAGCCAGACTTCACCGCTGTAGAACCACAGCAGACCGAATATGGCGACCACCGCAACCGTCAGGTCCAGTACTACCCAGCGTCCCTGTTCCCCCGGCGCCGCCCGCAGCACCTGCATGGCGGTAACGCGACGAAGGCGCCGTATGGGCGGCCAGGCAAAGGCGAACAGGGCCACGAAGGCGGTGACCAGCGCCGGCAGCAGTGCCGCCGGGCTCACCTGCCAGGCCACCGGCTCCTCGAGAAAGCGGTTGGCGATATGGGCCAGAACCGCGAACAGCGGCAACGCGAGTAACAGGCCGAGGCCAGTACCAACCAGACCCCAGAGCCCCAGGCGCAACAGGTAGAGCCGGCCGATGGTACGTCCGTCCAGCCCCAGGGTCTTGAGCAGTGCGACGGTGTCGCGCTGGCCCAGAGCATACTGGCGGCTGGCAACAGCCACCGCGACCGCCGCCAGAAGCACCGCCAGGCTGCCCCCCAGCAGCAGGAAGCGCTCCGCCCGGTCCAGGGCATCCGAGACACCGGCCTGGCCATCCTCAACACTGCGCCAGCGCTGCCCTTCGCTGAGCTGCGGTTCAAGCCATTCATGAAAGCCGCTGAGCTGCGACGCCGTACCGGCGTAAAGGTCCCGATAGGTCAGGCGGCTGCCCGGCTGCACCACCCCGGCCGCCTCAACATCCGCGTGATGCATCATCACCCTCGGTGCCAGTGCTGCCAGGTCAAAACCGGCATCCGGGGAGCGCACCAGAACACCGGTAATACGCAGGCGCACGTCACCGACACCGACGCGGTCTCCGGGCGCCACATCCAGCAGCCTCAGAAGGCGCGAGTTCACCCATATCCCGCCTTCCTGCGGGCCATGATCCACCATACGGCGCGATTCGCCGGGCGCATCCTGGATCTCAACCTCACCGCGCAGGGGGTAATCGCCATCCACGGCCCGCACGCGTACCAGTTCCATGTCCTTCCCACCCTGGAGCATGGTGGCAAACGAGATCTGGCGGGCGGTGGCCAGCCCCCGTTTCTCCGCCTCGCTCCGGAAAGCCTCCGGCAGTGGATGGGAGGACGCCAGCTGACGGTCCGCGGCCAGGAAACTGGTGGCCGAGGTCATGATGGTGCGCTGCAGGTGGTCCGCGAACAGCCCAATGGTCGCCACAATCCCCACGGCCACCATTAGCGAGGCCAGCATCACCCGCACATCCCGCTGGCGCCAGTCCCGCCGCGAGAGCCACCCGAGCCGGTGAAGACCGCTCATGAGGAAGGCTCCGCGGCTGCGTCGAGCAACCTGCCACCGTCCATGCGGATGCGCCTGTTGCAGCGCCCGGCCAGCTCCTCGTCGTGGGTCACCAGCACCAGGGTGGTGCCCTGCTCGGCGTTGAGCGCCATCAGCAGGTCTGCAACCTGCTGCCCCGTGGTCGTGTCCAGATTACCCGTGGGCTCATCGGCAAACAGCACCGCCGGGTTGGCGGCAAAGGCCCGTGCAATCGCCACGCGCTGCTGTTCACCCCCTGAAAGCTGACGGGGGGTGTGGCCCAGGCGTTCGCCCAGCCCCACACGCTCCAGCAGTTCCTTTGCCCGGCCCGAGGCATCACGTACATCACCAAGTTCCAGCGGCAGCAGAACGTTTTCCAGGGCACTCAGGGTGGGCAGCAGCTGGAAGGACTGGAACACGAAGCCCACCCGGTTGGCGCGATGCCGGGCCCGACTGTCCTCATCCATGGCACTGATGCGCTCACCGGCAAGGTCCACGGTTCCTGCAGAGGGCAGGTCCAGCCCCGCCAGGAGGCCCAGCAGCGTGGTCTTGCCCGAACCGGAGCGGCCCAGGATGGCGACCGATTCCCCTGCTGCGACGCTGAGGTTGATGTCACTCAAAAGGGTCAGCGTCTCCGCCCCCACTTCCACCTGGTGACTCAGGTCCTGTGCCCTTATGATTGCGTCAGTTGCCTCACTCACCCATGGTCTCCGGTTGGTCTATGACAGCTGTAAATCCTAATCGCCACACCTGGCGTGGTATACCCTCACTTAATACGCGCGAAAGCCTGCCCGGTTCATTCCTGCGGGCCATGATGCTGGCTCTGATGGCCACCCTCCTCCCCGTACTGGCGCAGGCCAACACCCTGGTGGTCTACGGCGACAGCCTGAGCGCGGCCTACGGCATGGCTGAAGAGGACGGCTGGGTCAGCCTGCTGGAGGAGCGCATGACGCAGGAGGCACCGGAGTGGGACGTGGTCAACGCCAGCATCAGCGGCGAAACCACTGACGGCGGGCTGCGGCGGATCGACCGGATGCTGGAGTCCCAGTCCCCGGAGCTGGTCATACTGGAGCTCGGCGGCAACGACGGGCTGCGTGGTAAGGACCCGGCTACCATCCGCGCCAATCTCACCAGCATGGTTGAACGCATCCGCGCCGACGGTGCGAGGGTCCTGCTGGTGGGCATCGAAATCCCGCCCAACTACGGGCGCGCCTATACGGACGCGTTCCGCCAGCAGTACAGAACCCTTGCGGAAGACAAGGAGCTGGCCTTCATTCCCTTCCTGCTCGAGGCGATCCATGATCGGGAGGGCATGATGCAGGACGACGGCATCCACCCCACGGCCAAAGCCCAGCCGCTCATACGGGATCGCGTATGGGAGGCACTGCAGCCGCTGCTGGCGGAAACGGACTAGTCCAGCGACTCAAGGAACCGCATCGCCCGCCACTCGGACCAGTACTGCCCGTTGCGTTCATCCCCCACAAAGCCCACATGGCCGCCGTATCGGGGCACCTCCAGCCTGATCCGATGGTTTTCCATCACCTCTGCATGGGGATAGCTGCCAGGGCTCAGGAAGGGATCATCCGCCGCGTTGACGATCAGCGCCGGCACCCGGACACCCCCCAGAAACCGGGTGCTGGAGCAGCGGTACCAGTAGTCCTCGGCATCCCGGAATCCGTGCAGGGGCGCGGTATACTGGTCGTCGTACTCCGCGAAGGTTTTCATGCGATCCAGTCCCTCCAGCGGTATCAGATCGGGATAGAGCTCATGCTTGGCGCGGACCTTGACCCGCAGCTCATCCATGAAGCGGCTCATGTAGAAGCGGTTGGCGGGCTTCGCCAGTTCCCGGGCACTGCCCGCCAGATCGCAGGGTACCGAGAAAACCGCGGCGCCCCGGATCCGGGGATCCAGTGACGCCCCACGTTCCCCCAGATAGACCAGGGTGACGTTGCCACCCATGCTGAAACCGCCCAGCGCGATGCTGTCATAGGCCGGGGACTCAGCCAGTGCCCGCTCCACCACCAGCGAAAGGTCGTCGCTGGAACCGCTGTGATAGAAGCAGGGCTGGCGATTCATCTCACCACTGCAGGAACGGAAGTTCCAGGCCAGCACGTCCCAGCCGCAGGCAAGCGCTGCCTGCACCATACCCAGCATGTAGGGGCGGCGGCTGTAGCCCTCCAGCCCGTGGCTGAGCACGAGAAGTCGTCCGTTGCCGCGCTGGTACCAGTCGAGATCCAGGAAATCATTGTCCGGCGTCTCCAGTCGTTCCGTGGCATCCGGCACAAAGTCGATCCGGCGGAAAAGCGTGGGCCAGACGGTCTGCAGATGGGGGTTACGGAGCCACACCGGGGGCTGGAACTGCTCGTTACTGCGGTTTTTCTGCGTCATGGGAAACGAGTGTATCGGCTTGCCCGCCCGCTCCGGAAGTGCTTTTGATCCGCTGAACCCTGTGATCCATGTCACCGGGTTACATAACACCTGGCCATTGTCCGGGCGAAACAACAAAGATGCCTTCGCGAACAATGTCGTGACGCGACTTTTTGTGATTGGATCAGATTTTGACAAACGGTTAATCGACCAACAACAAAAGGAAATCGATATGACCTTCCGTAAACATACCGCACCGGTCCTCACGGGCACGGCCCTGGCCCTCACCCTGGGGGCACACAGTGCCAGTGCCGGCTTACTCGACAGCCTCTTCAGCTGGGGTAACGACGACCAGGGCTACACCGAAACCCAGCACCCGATCGTGCTGGTCCACGGGCTCTCCGGCTTCGATAACCTCTTCGGGATTGTTGACTATTTCAACGGCATCCCCGGAGCGCTTGCCGAGGATGGCGCCGAGGTCTACGTGCCACAGGTTTCGGCCGCCAACTCCACAGCAGTGCGTGGTGAGCAGCTTCTGGCCCAGGTCCAGGAGATTGTCGCCACCACCGACGCCGAGAAGGTGAACCTGATCGGTCACAGTCATGGCGGACCCACCGTGCGTTACGTGGCCGGTGTGGCGCCGGACCTGGTGGCCTCGGCGACCAGCGTGAGCGGCGTCAACTGGGGTACACCCGTGGCGGACGCAACGGCCAGTGGCGAGCTCGACGGCCTTGGTGACATTGTATTCAGCATCGTGGACGGTGCCTCCGGCGGCGGTCTGCCCCAGGATACCGGCGCCGCCATCCAGTCACTGAGCACGCAGGGCAGCATTGCCTTCAACCAGGACTTCCCTGGCGGTGTTCCCTCGGAGTACTGCGGCAACGATGGTGCCGCGGAAGCAAACGGTATCCGCTACTACTCCTGGGGCGGGGACGTGGTGAAGACCAACCTCCTGGATGCCAGTGATCCGCTGCTGGCGGCTACCGGCACCCTCATTGACGAGCCCAACGACGGACTGGTTCCCGCCTGCAGTATGAAACTGGGCAAGGTCATCAGTGTCGGTTATGAGCTCAACCATCTGGACACGGTGAACCACCTGTTTGGCATCACCTCCCGCCATGCGGCGGATCCGGTGGAGCTCTACCGCCAGCAGGCCAACCGCCTGCAACAGGCCGGACTCTGATCCAGCATCCCAGAGAGCATCCCGGCCCCCTCTGGGCCGGGAGCACAGGAGTACTCTGACATGGGCATCAGACAAGGAATCCTGGCGGGTGCCATCGCCGGCACCGCCACGCTCGGATTCAGTCTTTTCCTGCTGTCACCGGAAGACCCGGGGCCCTCTTCCCCGGAAGGCTCGGTGACGCCCCTGGAACACGGCGTCCCCGACGCCAGTGACCGCAACAGTCCCGCCAAGGCCCCCCCGAAGCAGGCGCTGCCTCTGGATGACACCGTCGAGGGTATTGCCATTGACGGGGCCATAAGGGTGGACATGAACGGCAACCTGGTCTTTGACCGGGACCTGCGCCGGTTCATGGACTTTTTCATCGGTCTGACCCGCTCGCAGGACGACGAAGCCGCCATGCGTGATCGCATGCGCCAGGCCATGGTTGAGAGAGAGGTTCCCGGGGCGATCCGCGAGGACGTTATGGACGCGCTCGACCGCTACCTGGATTACCGGGAGGCCGCGGGCAATCTGGAAACCCGGATGGGCGAGGTGACCCCGGAGCAGACCCGGCACGTGCTGAACCAGCTGAAACAGCTGCGCCGCAGTCACCTGGGCGAGGCCATGGCCGAGGGTTTCTTCGGGCGCGAGCAGCAGCGGATCGAAAACCAGCTGGCCCGCCAGCGGATCGAGAACAACCCGGACCTCAGCGACGACGAGAAACGCGAGCGCCTGCGGGATCTCGAAGAGATGCTGCCGGAACACGTCCAGCAGGTGCGGGAGCGCTCGCGGACCTACAGCACCCTGCGTGAGAAGACGCGCCGGATGCGCGAGGAGGGGGCCAGTGACGCCGAGATCCACGCCCTGCGCAGCCGCGAACTCGGAGCGGAGGCGGCTGACCAGCTGGCGGAACTGGATGAGGAGCGTGCCCGGTGGCAGCAACGGCTGGAACGCTACCAGCGGGAAAAACAGCGCATCCGCAGCAATGACAGCCTGACCGAATCCGACCGGCGCCAGGCGCTGGAACGGCTGCGTTCAGAGCATTTCGATTCGGAAGCGGAACGCCGCCGTGCCCGGGCCCTGTCCCGGATTGACGCCTCACGCCAGGATGGGTAGTATTCGCCCTCTTCTGCAGCTCCCCGATAGCTCAGTTGGTAGAGCACCTGACTGTTAATCAGGTTGTCGCTGGTTCGAGCCCAGCTCGGGGAGCCAATTCCCGCCTTTCAGTCCCAGAGACTGTCCAGTTCAAAGTAGCGCCGCAATACCCGATAGAGCGAGTGCGCATCACGGCTTCCGGCCATCTCCCGGATGGAATGCATGGCAAGCTGGGGGACACCCACATCAAGAGTACTGATCCCGATACCTGCGGCGGTCAGTGGACCGATGGTGCTGCCACACCCCATGTCAGAACGCACCACAAAGGTCTGGCAGGGCACCCCGAGTTCACCACTCAAGTGCCGGAAAAGGCCACTGGTGCGGGTACTGCTGGCGTAACGCTGATTGCGGTTGATCTTGATCACCGGCCCTTCATTCATCACCGGCCCATGAGCGTCATCGTAATACTCCGGGTAATTGGGATGGATGGCATGGGCGTTATCCACGGACATCATCATCGACCGGGCCAGTGCCCGGTGCCGATCCTCGCCCCCGACCCAGCGCTGCAACACGGATTCCAGGAGCGGGCCCTGAGCACCCTCAGCGGTCATGCTGCCCACTTCCTCATGATCATTGAACACCGCCAGGGCCGGCTGGGCACCGTCCGAGGCCAACAATGCCTGCACGCCCAGCCAGCAGCTGAGCAGATTGTCCAGTCGAGCGGAGGTGATGAATTCCCCGGCCATGCCCACCCGGGCCGGGGCCTGGGTATCATAGAGACAGATCTCATGCTCCAGGATCCGGCGCAGGTTGATTCCCGGCTGATCGGCCCGTAACTGCTGCGCCAACAGCTGCTCGAAATCCGTATCCGGATGCTCGGCGGTGAGCAGGGTAACCGGGGGCAGGTGCTGCTGGTTGTTGATGCTGCGACTGCTGTTGGCGTCCCGGTCCAGGTGGATCGCCAGCGAGGGAATCACCGCCACGGGGCGGCGGAAGTCGACCAGGGTATCCCGTCTCCGCCCCTGATCGTCCTCATAGGTCACCCGTCCCGCCATGGATAGATCCCGGTCGAACCAGGGATTGAGCAGTGCGCCACCGTAGACCTCCACGCCCAGCTGAAGGCAGCCGTTCCGGCGGATCTCCGGGTTGGGTTTCACGCGCAGGCAGGGACTGTCCGTGTGCGCGCCCATCATGCGCCAGCCTGCCTCCGCAGGCGATCGCCGGCCGGTGTGAAACGCCACCAGCGCCGACCCATTGCGCACCACGTAATAGCCCTGCCCCGGCGCCAGGGACCAGGGGTCTCCTTCGTCCAGGCGCTGGAATCCAGCGGCGTCGAGCATCCCGGCCATGTTGCCCACGGCGTGCCAGGGGGTTGGAGACTGCCCCAGGAATTCGAGCAGGCCCTCATTGAAAGTATTCAGTTCCATGCGGACTCCCGTCTGCGTCTCGCCTCAGAAAGTGTGCGGGTTTACCATTGGGCTCCCACAGCATAGCGCAGGATGAGACCCCCATGCGGATTCCACAGTTTCTCAAATTCGAGTACGACGACAACGGGCCGCAGCTGTTCCCCACCGCCGTGGCCTGGTCCCTGAGTGACGGCCGGATCAAGTACGTCATCATCCGCCCGGAGGATGATTGGCTGGCAGAGGACCTGGATGAGCGCCTGCTGGACGATGAGTTCTTCCGCGACCGGGGCGTGGCACCGGTGGATGTGCTGCGGGAAATGAACGAGGACCTGGGGGAAACCACGGTGTTCTCGGACGGCCTGGATCCGGACGATCAGCTGCTGGACTTCCTCTGCGAGGCCCTGGGCATCCAGGCCGGGTTCGAACTGGCCCCAATGACCGCCCTGCTCCATCATGAGAGCTTTGAAAGCCTCAATGACCGTTATCAGGACATCATCCTGCGCGAGACGCTGGATGCCAGTGTGGCGGAGAACGCAGTCTATGCCCAGCTGCTGCTCGCACGCGAGGAGGGCCTCACCGATCCGGATTCTTCCGGCTGAACGCGGACTTTGTGACCGGTTTCGACGACAGCGCGCTGCAGGTGGGTGACAATCCGCGGCAATTCAGCGCCACGGATAAGCCAGCCTATGCGCCGCATTCCCGTTCTCCTGACCTGCACCGCGCTCCTGGTGGTCACCAGCCTGCCGGCCATGGCCCAGCAGAGACCGCAGCGCCCCCAGCAGCCGGAAGCTGAAAGCAAAGCCGGCGAGTACTATCTCGGCGTGACCGGCTCGCACTTCCGGCACAAGAACCTCAGTGACGGCAACGGCAAGGCCACCGTCACCACCTCGGGCATCGTGCTCGGCAAGTTCCTGAATGACTACATCAAGGTTGAGGCAAGGGGGGGCGCAGCGCCCTCCCCCGAGGAAGAGACCGCTGATCTGGAACTGAACATCGACTACTACGCCAGCGCCTACATCGGCGTCTACTACCACTGGACCATGTTCTCACGCGCCTATGCGCAGTTCGGCATGAGCCACGTGGAGACCACGGCCACGCGCACCAGTGAGGATGACGACGGCAATGTGACCGTGACCGAGGCCCCCTACCTCGAAACCAGCATGAGCCGCAGCTGGCTGGTGGGCACGGATGTGGATTTCATCGGCAATTCCAGCCTGTTCGTGGAATACGGCCAGCTGCATCAGGACACCACCACCAGCATCCGGATCCGCCAGTGGAACGTCGGCCTGCGGCTGGACTTCTGAACAGCTTTTTCAGCGCCTGACGTACTCGTACGAGACCGCCCCGGGATCAATTCCCAGCACATCCGGCGCCACCGCCAGCACCTCCGCCAACCTCTGGCGGGCCGCTTTCTCCGGCACCGAGGCCGGCGGCGCGTACTCCGTAACCGTCAACTGTTTCCCGGTCTGGGTGATGCGCACCGCGTATTCCGGTATATCCGCATCATAGAGGCAGTGGGACTCGTCAGGCGCCTGGTTGATCCGCCGGCGCAGGTGACGCCGGTTCTTGCGCAGCCGGTTGGCCAGCATCGCAGCCCGCTCCTCATTGTGGATTGCCGGCTCCGGAATGCCCGTACGCAGTTCCTCCAGGGACTGCTCCGGCTGGCGGAACTCGCTCTCGCGGATGTCGAACAGCAGCAGCGTGGTTTCCAGTGAGCCATTGTAGAACCGGTACTGGCGCCGTGAGCGCAGGCCCAGCTGGTGGCCGAGTTCCGATTCCGACAGCAGCAGCCCGAAACGCCAGCCCACAGCCTCGCTGCGGAGCCGTTCTCCCAGGATCCGGAACAGTTCCGCCGCCCGTTCCCGGGACTCCAGCCGGTTACCGTAGGGCGGATTGGTCAGGATCAGACCGGTTCTGGCCTTCTCCGGCATACGCCACTCCGCCACGTCGCACTTCTCCACGTGGATCCGGTCGCTGAAACCGGCCCGCTCAATGTTGCGCCAGGCGGCCGCCACCACACGGCCATCCATGTCCGTACCACGGAAGCGGGAACGACTGTCCGCCAGCCCCTGTTTCCGGCGCTCGTCCGCTTCCGCCCGCTGCGCGGGCCAGCCCTCGGTAACCGCCCCCGGCCAGCCCTCAAAGGCAAAGCCACGGAACAGCCCTGGCGCGGTATCCGTCGCCATCATGGCAGCCTCAACCAGAATGGTCCCCGAGCCGCAGAACGAGTCCGCCAGGTCCCCACCCGCTTTGGCCACCTCCGGCCAGCCGGCCCGGTACAGCAGCCCGGCGGCCAGCGTTTCACGCAACGGTGCCTCGCCGGCCTCGCTGCGGTATCCGCGCTGATGCAGGCTGGCACCGGCCATATCCAGCCCCAGTTCAAGCTGGCCGTGACGCAGCCTCGCCTGTATCGGCAGATCCGGTTGATCGGGCGTCATGACCGGCTCCGCTCCCCCCTGGCTCCGGACCCGCTCCATCAGCCCGTCCTTGACGCACTGGGCGCCGAAACGCGGGCTCAGGATGTCCCCATGGGTACCCTGGAAACGGACCCGGAACGTCATCTCCGGCCGCAGCCACGCCTCCCAGGGAATGGCTCTCGCCGCCCTGCGGACGGTGTCCGCACTGTCCGCAGGCGCCTGGTGGAGATGCAGAGTGACCCGGCTTGCCAGCCGTGACCACAGGCATATCCCACGGGCACCGGCCATGTCCGTCCGCACCCAGAGCCCGGCGGACGCACGCCCGGTCACCTCAATACCAAAGGCGGCCATTTCGTCCGCCAACAGTTCCAGAAGGCCCCATGAGGCGGTTACAAAAAAATCATCGGTCTTCAATTCCACGGATCCTTGGCGTTTGTGCCCGTCACAGAAGGGTTATTGGCATCGCCAATCAGAACCCCGGGCATGATTGGTTTTATCTGGGTATACACTGCTCAGATTTTGCGCTTTACTGACTATGACGCGTCAATGACACCGCCCGAGAAGATCGGGCGACAAGGGCCCTGACAGGATCGATCCATCCGCCAACGCCCCTGAGCGGATCACCGTCGGTTTCACGCTGCCGACCAACCGCGACGGGTGCTCAGTGAAGGGTGGCGGATTCGTGCGCACGCTCATGACCGATGTGACCACATGAGGTAGAGAGCATGAAAAAACAGAAGCGAGACATGTCAGCCCGCGCCTACAAACGCGGTTATATGGCAGGTTTGTCCGGCAGGTCCAAGGAAAACTGCCCACTGGATAAACCGGAAACCCGACAGGAATGGATGAACGGGTGGCGAGAAGGTCGAGAAGACCATTGGAGCGGACTGACACAGGGTGTCTCCTCAATACACAAGATGCCGTATCTGACAGCGTGAACTGACCGCCGCGAGGCGGCCAACCCGGAAAAACCTGAAAGCACTGCATGCCACCGTAAAGGGGCTACAGACCTGAGGGGGCCACTCGCCCCCTGACACATACAGAGGCTCCATCTCTGCATACGCGAAAGGGGGACCACTCGTCCCCCACGGGCCCGCTAGCGCGGGCCCGTTTTCGTTCAGGCCCCGGAACCACCCGCAATGGCGCGGGCGCACTCCGCCACCAGTTGCGGCCCCCGATAGATCAGCCCGGAATAGAGCTGGACCGCCGAAGCCCCCGCCCGGATCTTGGCAAGCGCCGCGGCACTGCTGGTAATACCGCCCACCCCGATGATGGGGAAATCCGCCCCCAGCTCAGCGCGGAGCTGGCGGATCACTGCCGTGGAAGGTTCCGCCAGTGGGCGACCACTCAGGCCTCCGGTTTCCTCGCCCAGTGGATCCCGCAGCACCGCTGAATGATCCACCGTGGTATTGGTGGCGATGACGCCATCCATCCCTACCCCGCGCAGCGTTTCCGCCATAAAGCGGACGGCGGCTTCATCCATGTCCGGCGCCACCTTGACCGCGATGGGCACGTAATGGCCCATGGATTCGGTCAGCGCCAGCTGCTTCTCCCGGATCCCGGCCAGCAGCGACCGCAGTGCGTCCCCATGCTGCAGGTCCCGGAGACCGGGCGTGTTGGGAGAGGACACGTTGATGGTGAGATAATCCGCCAGCGACCACATGCGCTCAATCCCGGCGAGATAGTCAGCCAGTGCCTGATCCGCCGGGGTATCCTTGTTACGGCCCACATTGATCCCCAGTATGCCGCTGTAGCGGCTGGCCCGGATATTGGCGGCCATGGCCTCCAGGCCATGGTTGTTGAAACCCATGCGGTTGATGATGGCCTCATGGGCCGGAAGCCGGAACAGCCGGGGCTTCGGGTTTCCGGGCTGCGGACGCGGGGTGACCGTGCCGATTTCCAGAAATCCGAACCCCAGCTCCCCCAGGGCATCAATGTAGCGCCCCTCCTTGTCCAGGCCCGCGGCCAGCCCTACCGGATTCGGCAGGGTCAGCCCCATCACCTCAACGGGCGCAGCAGGGGGTGCGGGCCATAGACGCCCGAGCAGCCCGCTTCCCGCAACCGCCCGGGCCGATTCCAGGGCGAGCCAGTGGGCCGTCTCGGGAGGAAGCCGGAAAAAAAGGGGGCGCAGGGCCTGGTACATGGGGAATCACCGGGGTGGTTTTCTGCTGTAAAGCCAGCAGTATACAGGAATGGAGGCGGTGGCCGCGAAAGGCTTTCCGTGTCATAACGATGACAGCGCCATGACCTTTTCCACGGAATCTGTGGAAAACTCTGTGAATTTTTTTGTGGCAAACCGCCAGACCGCCTGCCAATGGCGGAAATCTACAGATTGTTTATTCTTTGACCAATAAATTTTCTATTATTTTTCAGATACTTATAAAAGTCCGTGCGCTAAGTCCGGCTTTTGACGGCATTTTGCGAACAACAGGTCCCAGCACCACTTCTGTGCATAAAATCAACCCCATTCCTTACCATTGAAGGATGAAAAGGTTGGCCAGACCATTTACACTGCGCCCTGTCCCCGGTCGCCATATCCGGGTTATCCTGAGCGCGCCCGAGAGAAGCAGTGCGGTTTATGAATGCATCCGAAGACACAGCCCTTGATCACGCGCCGGAAAGCGAACTCCAGTCCGCGCGCCGGGTAACCCTCGTCGGGCTCGTTCTCGATGCCCTGCTGGGCGTTGTGAAGGTCATCATCGGCTTTTTCTACAACTCCTATGCCCTGATCGCGGACGGCGTCCATTCCTTCTCCGATGTCGCCTCGGACATCATGGTACTGGTGCTGTTCCGTATCTCCCGTGAGGAGCCGGACGAAGACCACCCCTACGGTCACGAACGCTTCGAGACCCTGGGCGCGGTCATTCTCGGCAGCGCCCTGATCGCACTCGCCGGCGTCCTTGCCTGGGAAGCTGTACAGCGGGTCATGCACGTTGATCTCGGCGTACCCGGCTGGCCTGTGCTGGTGGTGGCTGCTGCTGCCGTCCTCGGCAAGGAATGGATCTATCACTACACCCTCAGGGTGGGGAAAGCCATACGCTCCGACCTGCTGGTGGCCAACGCCTGGCACAGCCGCACGGACGCCTTCTCCTCCATCGTGGTAATGCTCGGCGCCTCTGGTGCCATGCTGGGCTATCCCTGGCTCGACGCCGTCGCCGCCTGTGGCATCGCCGTGATCGTTGCCCGTGTCGGCTGGCACCTCGCCTGGGACAACGTCAAGGAACTGGTGGATACCGCCATGCCGGTGGACAAACAGCGCCACCTGCGCGAAGTCGCCGAAGCCACCGAAGGCGTCCGCTCGGTGAACGCCATCAAGAGCCGCCGCATGGGCTCCGACTTCCTCCTCGACATCCACCTCCAGGTGGACCCCGAAGTCAGCGTCTCCGAAGGCCACGAAATCGGCGTACGCGCCGAACACCGCCTCCTCGAAGCCGTCCCGGACGTACGCGAGGTCACCTTCCACATCGACGCCGAAGACGAAGCCGTCCAGCAGAACGTCCACGCCGCCATCCTGCCCTCACGCAGCGCCGTGGCCAACCAGCTGGAGGAACGCTGGGGCGACCTGATCAACTTCCACAACACCTGCCCCCCGCGACTCCATTACCTCTCAGACGAAGTCTCCGTGGAGCTCTACCTGGAAAGCCGTACCGCGGTGAACGAGGCCTCCCGCAACCAGCAGTGCCTGACCTGCCAGCTCAAGTCCCGCACCAGCGACCTGCCCTGGATCGGCGATATCCGCATCTGGTACGCCGACGAATTCCGCACCGGGCCGAACCAGAACTGATCACTCCCACCAAGGGGAGTGATGGTCCCAGAGGCATGCAGTGAGCACGGTCTCGGTGTTCAGGGGAGCAGGGGATGCTCGGAGGGAAGCTCTGGAGCCATGGATGGCGGAAGAGCAGCGTACAGGGATGTATTCACAGCGTTTCCCGGAGAGCATCCCCTGCTCCCCTGAACGCCAGGCAGCCGATTAACCAGCCTGTGACGACACCTCAGCCATACCGCAAAGCCGCCTCCTTCAGCTTATTGGCCTCATCCCTGAGCCGAGCCGCCTTCTCAAACTCCAGATTCGAAGCCGCCTTATACATCTCGTCTTCCAGCCGATCGATCTCCTTCAGCATCTGATCCGCATCCTTGCCATGCACATCCACTGAATAATCCGCCGACGACTCCGCTACCTCACGACTCCCGTCACCACGCTTACGCTGGACATGGACACCCTCCATGATGTCCGCCACCTTCTTGTCCAGTCCCTTCGGCGTGATCCCATGCTCTTCGTTGTGAGCCATCTGCTTCTCGCGCCGGCGCTCCGTCTCATCCATAGCCCGGCGCATCGACCCCGTCTCACGGTCCGCGTACAGAATCGCCTTGCCATTCACATTCCGGGCGGCACGCCCCATGGTCTGGATCAGCGACCGATCCGAGCGCAGGAAACCCTCCTTGTCCGCATCCAGAATCGCCACCAGCGAGACCTCCGGCATGTCCAGGCCCTCGCGCAGCAGGTTGATACCCACCAGCACATCGAACTCACCCCGGCGCAGATCGCGCACAATCTCCACACGCTCCACGGTGTCCACATCCGAGTGCAGATAACGCACCCGCACATTGTGCTCCTCCAGGAAGTCCGTCAGATCCTCCGCCATGCGCTTGGTCATGGTGGTCACCAGCACCCGTTCCCCTGCCTCAGCACAGCGGCGCACCTCCGAAAGCAGATCATCCACCTGGGTCGTGGCCGGGCGCACCTCGATCTCCGGATCCACCAGCCCCGTGGGTCGTACCACCTGTTCGGCCACCTGGCCCGCATGCTCCGCCTCGTACTTGGCCGGCGTCGCTGAAACAAAGATCATCTGGGGCGCTATGCGCTCCCACTCATCAAACCGCATGGGCCGGTTGTCCAGGGCCGATGGCAGGCGGAAGCCATACTCCACCAGCGTCTCCTTGCGCGAGCGGTCGCCCTTGTACATGCCCCCGATCTGGGGAATGGTCACGTGGGACTCGTCGATCATCATAAGCGCGTTGTCCGGCAGATAGTCGAAGAGCGTTGGCGGTGCCGCCCCCGGTTCGCGCCCCGACAGGTAGCGGGAGTAGTTCTCGATGCCGTTGCAGTACCCCAGCTCGAGCATCATCTCCATGTCGTAGCGGGTCCGCTCCTCCAGCCGCTGGGCCTCCAGCAGCTTGTTGTTGGCACGCAGCTGCTTCAAGCGCTCATCCAGCTCCTCCTTGATGGAATCCACCGCATTCAGGATTTTCTCGCGCGGCGTCACATAGTGCGTCTTGGGGTAGATGGTGACACGCGGCACACGCTGGATGATCTCCCCGGTCAGCGGATCGAACCAGGCGATGTTCTCCACCTCGTCATCAAACAGCTCAATACGTACCGCCTGGTCCTCGGACTCCGCCGGGAAAACATCGATCACCTCGCCGCGCACCCGGTAATTACCCCGCTGCAGCTCGGTCTCATTGCGGGTGTACTGCAGTTCCGCCAGCCGCCGCACGATGTCGCGCTGGTCCACCTGCTCGCCCCGTGTCACGTGCAGGATCATGCGCAGGTAGGACTCCGGATCCCCCAGGCCGTAGATGGAGGACACGGTGGAGACGATAATGGCGTCCGGGCGCTCCAGCAGGGCCTTGGTCGCGGAAAGCCGCATCTGCTCGATGTGCTCGTTCACCGAGGCATCCTTCTCGATGAAGGTATCCGAGGCCGGCACATAGGCCTCAGGCTGGTAATAGTCATAGTACGAGACGAAGTACTCCACCGCGTTGTCCGGGAAGAAATCCCGGAATTCACCGTACAGCTGCGCCGCCAGCGTCTTGTTGTGGGCCATGATGATGGTCGGGCGCTGCACCTGCTCAATCACCTTGGCCATGGTGAAGGTTTTGCCCGAGCCGGTAACACCAAGCAGTGTCTGGTGCATCAGGCCGTCATGAATGCCCTCAACCAGCTTCTCAATCGCCTGGGGCTGGTCGCCCGCAGGCTCGAAATCCGAAGCCACTCGGAACGTCAGGTCGTCTTTCGACATAGGGTTACGTCTCTTTCGGATCCGGGGGATCGCACATGGCAGGAAAGCTCATGCTATCATGTTCACAACGTTGTTCCGGCACACCGACTTTTCAACAGGAGCCCGAGTTTGAGCGCGCAACTGTCCAACCGCGTCCAGCAGATCAAGCCCTCACCCACCCTCGCCATCACCAGCAAGGCAGCCGAGCTGCGCGCTGCCGGCCAGGACATCATCGGCCTGGGTGCCGGCGAGCCCGACTTTGATACCCCCGAGCACATCAAGCAGGCGGCAGTGGACGCTCTCAATGCCGGCAAGACCAAGTACACCCCGGTGGACGGCACGCCCGAACTCAAGGATGCCATCATCGAGAAGTTCCGCCGGGACAATAACCTGAGTTACGAGCGCAACCAGATTCTGGTCTCCTGCGGCGGCAAGCAGAGCTTCTTCAACCTGGCCCTGGCCCTGCTGAACCCGGGTGACGAGGTCATCATCCCCGCGCCGTACTGGGTCTCCTACCCGGATATGGTCAAGATCGCCGAGGGCACGCCCGTCATCCTTGAGAGCAGCGCCGACACCGGGTTCAAGGTCACTGCAGACCAGATCCGGGGGGCGCTGACCGAACGCACGAAGCTGGTCGTGATCAACAGCCCCTCCAACCCCAGCGGCAAGGCCTACAGCCGCGGGGAGCTGGCGGCCATCGGCGAAGTCCTGGAGGAATACCCGGACGTCATGATCGCCACCGACGACATGTACGAACACATCCTCTGGAACGGCGAGTTCGTCAACATCGTCAACGCCACACCCTCACTGAAGGACCGCACCTTCGTGCTCAACGGCGTCTCCAAGGCCTACTCCATGACCGGCTGGCGCATCGGCTACGCCGCCGGCCCGGCGGATGTGATCGGCGCCATGAAGAAGATCCAGTCCCAGAGCACCTCCAACCCGGCCTCCATCTCCCAGGCCGGCGCCACCGCCGCCCTGAACGGCCCCCAGGAGTGTGTCACCGAGATGCTGAAGGCCTTCCACGAGCGTCATGACTATGTGGTGAAGGCCCTGAACGAACTGCCCGGTGTGGAGTGCATCGAAAGCGACGGCACCTTCTACGCCTTCCCCGGCTTCCAGGGCGCCATCGAGGCGACCGAGGGGGTGAACGACGACGTGGAAATGGCCGAACACCTGCTCAACACCGCCGGCGTCGCCCTGGTTCCCGGCTCCGCCTTCGGCACCCCGGGCCATATGCGCCTGAGCTTCGCCACCAGCATGGACAACCTGAAAAACGCCATCGAGCGACTCGGGAAGGCTCTCAAGACTTGACGAAGGGGCCGAGCGCCCCTAATATACGCAGCGCCTATCCCCGATAGCTCAGTTGGTAGAGCACCTGACTGTTAATCAGGTTGTCGCTGGTTCGAGCCCAGCTCGGGGAGCCAAACATAAAAAAAGCCGCTCTACGGAGCGGCTTTTTCTGTTTCAGGGGCCCCAATGGCAAGCATCTACCTCGCCGGACCAGACGTCTTCTTCCCGGAAACCAACCGTAACCGCATCGAAGCCACGAAGAAGGCCATCCTCGCGGAACACAACCTCGAAGCCCTCTCCCCCTGCGACAACGATCTGGACCTGGCCAACGCCGACCACCCGGCCCGCCTCATCTATGACGCCAACCGCGCCCTCATGGACCAGGCGGACGGCCTCATTGCCAACCTGACCCCTTTCCGAGGGCCCAGCGCCGACGCCGGCACCATCTTCGAACTTGGATACATGACCGCCCAGGGCAAACCCGTCGCCGCCTACACCACCTGCGCCACACCCTATAACCAACGCGTCTCCGGCGGCGCCGAGACCGACTCCAACAACACCCTGGTTGAAGGATTCGGCCTGTGCGATAACCTGATGTTGGATTGTGGGATTGAGGCCAGTGGCGGAGCCTTTGTTTCAGGAGCACTCGAATGGCGGAGTGAGGGTTTTGCTCCGGAAGAATGCTTCGACGAAACGATTTTCAGGGAAGCCACAAGGGCAATCGCACGCGTACTTGGTACACTCTGAGCGAATACGAACTCGTTCCAGGGGACAGGGTGTGGTGGTCCTAAGCGGGAAGCTCGGTCGCCAGGGATGGCGACCGCGCAGCCTACAGGGAAGTACTTGTGGCGTTTCCCGATTAGGACCACCACACCCTGTCACCAGCAGAAGCGCACCAATCTGGAGACAATACTGATGGGCAGGAAAAACGAAGGCGGTCTCGTCTACTCCACCGAAGCCGGCGGCAAAACCTGCCCCGAATGCCGCCACCCCCTGGAGCAGTGCCAGTGCAGCAACGACACCCGCTCAACCAGCAGCGACGGCACCGTCCGCATCCAGCGTGAAACCAAGGGCCGCAAAGGCAAGGGCGTCACCCTCATCACCGGTCTCGACCTCCCGGAAAAAGACCTCAAGGCCCTCGCCAAAACCCTCAAGGCCAAATGCGGCACCGGCGGCACCATCAAGGACGGCGTCATTGAAATCCAGGGCGACCACCGCGACACCCTGCTTGCCGAACTCGAAAAGAAAGGCTGGAAAGCGAAGAAAGCCGGCGGCTAGACGCCCCCGTTTTCCGACAACTCCTGCTCGATCGCCACAAGCGCCGCCATCGGATCCTCCGCCCGCGTGATCGGTCGCCCGATCACCAGGTCATCACTGCCCGCGGCAACCGCCTTCGACGGCGTCATTACCCGCTGCTGATCGCCCTGGGCCGCAAAGGCCGGCCGGATCCCCGGCGTCACCAGCCGGAAGTCAGCCCCCATGGCGTCACGCAACGACGGCGCCTCAGCCGCGGAGCACACCACCCCGTCCAGACCGGACTCACGGGCCAGGCTGGAAAGACGATTCACCGTCGCACCGGCACCCTCTTCCCAACCTATCTCCTTCAGCTCGGAATCGGTCAGGCTCGTGAGGACCGTCACCCCGATGAGGAACGGCCGATCCTCACCAAAGTTCGCCAGCTCGCGGACACAGGCCTCCATCATCCGGCGTCCGCCGGACGCATGGACGTTCACCATCCACACTCCCAGCTCCGCCGCCGAGGCCACAGCAGCGGCCGCGGTATTCGGAATATCATGGAATTTCAGATCCAGAAAGACCTCAAACCCCCGCCCCTGCAGGGCCTGCACGAACCCTGGACCAAAGCGGGTGAACATCTCCTTGCCCACTTTCAGCCGGCAACGGGCCGGGTCCAGCTGATCCACCAGCTGGAGTGCCTCCAGCCGGTCCGCAAAATCCAGCGCCACAATAATCGATGCCATCAATGACTCCCGTAACTACTCGCCCTCGACACCCTGATAGGGCTCGACGGTCTCCCAGTTCTTGCAGCTCGGACACAGCCAGTGCAGCTGCTGGCCACCAAAGCCACAGCGGGTGCACTGATAGGCGGGCCGCTTCTCCAGCAACCGCTGCCCGACCTGACGTACCAGATGGGGCGTGGTGCCCTGGCGCGGCTCCCGCCCCTCCTCCATTTCCAGCAGATGCATCAGGGCCCGAAGGCTCGGGCGCTGCTGCAGTTCACCATGGAGCAGGTACAGTGCCTGGTCCCTGGAGTTGAAGCGCTCCTCCTCCTCTACCAGGCAGAGCAGCAGCGTGGTCGAGGGATGATGCCGATAGATCCGGTGCAGGCGCCGGCGAAGCTTTCGCTCAACCCCGAACTCCCGGGCCAGGCCGAGCAGGCGTCGTACCGCCTCCGGACCAAAGGCCGGGTTCTGGTCGAATACCTTCAGAAGCAGCTGCTGGGCCTCGCGCCAGTTGCCCCGTTCACGCGCCAGGTCCGCCAGAAGCAGACTGGCGCGGACACAGCCCGGATCGTACGACAGAGCCTGCTCAAGGAGCTCCCGTGGGTCCGGAACCCGGCTCACCGCTCCCTGATCCGAGGCCTGTTCACACAGAAGATGGGCAAGCTGCTTACGGATTTCCCGGGTATCGTTGATACCTACCAGGGTGCGCGCCACCTCCACAGCCTTCTCCCAGTCCCGCTCGCGCTGATAGATCAGCACCAGCTGCTCCGCCGCACGGGCGCCATAGGAGCGGGTGCCCAGCAGCTCGTGCAACAGCGCCTCGGCCCGATCCAGGAGCCCGGCTGCCAGATAGTCCAGTGCCAGCTCGTAGGTCACCTGCGAGGAATAGCGGCCCGGCAGCTCCGGTCGCGCCAGCAGGTTCTGATGGATCAGGGTTGCCCGCTCGACTTCGCCCCGATCACGGAAGTGGGCACCAATGGAGAGATGGAGGTTCACCGTCTCCCGGTTGACATCCAGCGAGTCCAGGAAGGATTCAATGGCTTCGTCGGAATAGTTGGTGAACAGGAACTGGAGACGTTCCCGGAGCCGATCCTCATCATCAATGGGAGCGGGTGAGGCCTGCCGACGCAGCCGCCAACGCCCCAGCGCCCAGCCGGTGCCGACAGCCACCGCCAGCAACAGCCACTGCAGGATGGTGTTCATTCAATACTCTTGACTGGATCCCGTTGCAGCCCACGAGATGACTGTTCAGACTTGCGAAGTTTCCGTTCCGCCCGCCTGCGCCCGGCCCTTGCCCGCATCAGCGGTACCAGCATGGCGGCCGCCCCCAGAAGGGCGCCCACGATCAGGGTCAGCACCAGGACCAGCGCCACGCTTATCGGTGGCGTCTGCACCAACAGAAGATCCAGCACCACCTCCTGGCGATTGCTGAAGCTGAACAGCATCGCCGCCAGTCCCAGCACCAGCGCCAGCAGAACAAGAACAATACGACGTATCCTGGCCATCCGGCCCTCCCTGCCGGATCAGTAGCCGGCCTTCATGCTGTCATTGACCTTCTCGCGCAAATCCTTGCCCGGTTTGAAATGGGGAACATACTTTTCGGGCAGATTCACGGATTCGCCGGTCTTGGGATTGCGACCCACCCGCGGCGCCCGGTAGTGCAGGGAGAAGCTCCCGAATCCGCGGATCTCGATCCGCTCCCCTTCGGCAAGGGACTGGGACATATGATCAATGATCGTCTTGACCGCCAGCTCCACATCCTTGCCGGAAAGCTGGGACTGTTTCGAGGCGATCACTTCTACCAGTTCGGATTTCGTCATGGTCCTGTCCTTCCTCACAGGTTCAGCAACGCCTTAAGTTTAGCGAACCTGATGAAAAAGACAAAAAAAACGGGCTGTTACAGCCCGTTTTTTTAATGCTTTGCGGCAGAACCGGCTTCAGCCGTTGTCGTTCTGCTGCATCTGCTCCTTGATCAGGTCACCAATGGTGGTGGCGCTGCTGCTGTTGTCAGCCTTTTCGCGCACATCCCGCATGGCTTCCTTGTCGTCCTCAACGTCCTTGGACTTGATCGACAGGTTGATCACGCGGTTCTTGCGGTCAACGCTGATGATCTTGGCTTCCACCTCATCGCCTTCCTGGAGCACATTGCGTGCGTCCTCAACCTTGTCACGGCTGATTTCAGAGGCCTTGAGCGTGGCTTCCACCTCTTCATTCAGGGTCACGGTTGCGCCCTTGGCATCAACACTGCTCACGGTGCCTGTCACGATGCTGCCGCGGTCATTGACCTGAGTGAACTCGGCGAAGGGATCGCTCTCGAGCTGCTTGATACCCAGCGAGATGCGCTCACGCTCCGGATCCACGGACAGGATGACGGTTTCAACCTCGTCGCCCTTCTTGTACTTGCGGACCGCTTCCTCCCCGGTTTCGTTCCAGCTGATGTCGGACAGATGCACCAGGCCGTCGATGCCGCCCTCAAGGCCGATGAAGATACCGAAGTCCGTAATGGACTTGATCTTGCCGGTAATCCGATCGCCCTTGTTGTAGTTCTGGGAGAACTCTTCCCAGGGGTTCGGCTGGCACTGCTTGATGCCCAGCGAGATACGACGGCGCTCCTCGTCGATGTCGAGGATCATCACCTCAATCTCATCGCCTACATCCACAACCTTGGAGGGATGGATGTTCTTGTTGGTCCAGTCCATTTCGGAGACGTGCACCAGACCTTCGACGCCCTCTTCCAGCTCGGCGAAGCAGCCGTAGTCGGTCAGGTTGGTAACCTTGGCCGGTACGCGGGTGTTTTCCGGATAGCGGCCCTTGATGTTGACCCATGGATCCTCGCCCAGCTGCTTCAGACCCAGGGATACACGGTTGCGTTCACGGTCGAACTTGAGGACCTTGACGTTGATCTCGTCGCCAACGTTCACGATCTCGCTCGGATGCTTGATGCGCTTCCAGGCCATGTCCGTGATGTGGAGCAGGCCGTCCACGCCGCCCAGGTCCACGAAGGCACCGTAGTCGGTCAGGTTCTTGACGATACCCTTGATTTCCATGCCTTCGGTCAGCGTCTCGAGCAGCTGCTCACGCTCGGCGCTGTTCTCGGCTTCCAGCACGGCGCGGCGGGAAACAACCACGTTGTTGCGCTTGGCATCGAGCTTGATGACCTTGAAGTCGAGCTCTTTGTTCTCAAGGTGCGTGGTGTCGCGCACCGGGCGGACGTCGACCAGGGAGCCCGGCAGGAAGGCCCGGATGCCCTTGAGGTCGACAGTGAAACCGCCCTTGACCTTGCCATTGATCACACCCTTGACTGCATCTTCCGCCTCGAAGGCCTTTTCCAGTTCCTTCCAGGCTTCAGCGCGCTTCGCTTTCTCGCGCGACAGGCGGGTTGCCCCGAAACCGTCTTCCACGGCGTCCAGCGCCACGTCAACCTCATCGCCTGCCGCGACTTCCAGCTCCCCGTTCTCGTTGTAGAACTGGGAAACCGGGATGATGCCCTCGGACTTGAGTCCCGCGTTGACCGTGACCCAGTCACTGTCAACGTCCACAACCGTGGCCTTGACAATGGACCCCGGCTGCATATCAATGTCTTTCAGGCTCTCTTCAAAAAGTTCCGCAAAGCTTTCGCTCATTGTGTGTCCTATGTGATCAATACCAAGCTCCCCGCGAGCCAGCCCTCCGGGGTCTGTTCACCATACACCCACGCACCGCCATGCTGGTCTCACGCGGCCCGCCGGCACTTTCCAATAACAAAAAGGCGCTGTCAGGTACGGCCCGTTACTGCCAGGACCTGGTCCAGCACCTCGTCAATGGACAATCCGGTTGTTTCCACAACCTGCGCATCGTGCGCCGGTTTGAGCGGCGCTGTGGAACGGTTCATGTCCCGCTCATCCCGCGCCTGAATCTCTTTTACAAGGTCGGGGAGTCTAACATTCTCCCCCTGGGCCAGCAACTGCTCGTGGCGGCGCCGGGCCCGCTCCTCGGCCGAGGCGGTAAGGAAGATCTTGTGGCTCGCATCCGGGAAAACCACCGTGCCCATATCGCGGCCGTCGGCCACCAGCCCCGGCGGCTGGCAGAAGTCACGCTGGCGCTGCAGGAGCGCCTCGCGGACCGACGGGATGGCCGCCACGCGGGAGGCACGGTCACCGCACTCCTCCGTGCGGATGGCGCCCGTTACATCCTCACCATCCAGAAAGACCCTAGCGGGCTCGTCGCCCGGGCTGGGCTCAAAACGCACGTCCAGCGCCGCCGCCACCCCAGCCAGCAGAGTCTCGTCGTCAAAATCCACCGCCTGCTTCATGGCGGCCAGTGCCGTGAGGCGATAGAGCGCGCCGCTGTCCAGCAGATGCCAGCCCAGACGCCGTGCCAGAAGCTGGGTGATGGTGCCCTTGCCAGCGCCACCGGGGCCGTCCACGGCAATCACCGGTGCCTGTTCAGATGCTGTCATTGCGTCTCCTCGGAAGATTCAACCGTCAGCCCGACCTGGTTGGCCAGTGCCACAAAGCCCGGAAAGGAAGTAGCGACGTTCGCGCAGTCGTCAATGATCACCGGCCCGGATGTGCGCAGGGCCGCCACCGCGAAGGCCATGGCGATACGGTGGTCACCGTGGCTGTTGATCCGCCCGCCGCCGTAGGCACCACCCTGGATCAGGATCCCGTCCTCCCGGACCTCACTGACAACACCCAGAGCATCCAGCCCATCGGCCATGACCTGGATCCGGTCGCTTTCCTTGACCCGCAGTTCGGCGGCACCGGTCAGCTCGGTGCTGCCCTCGGCGTTCGCGGCCGCGACGAAAATCGCCGGGAACTCGTCAATGGCCAGCGGGACCTGGTCCTCGGGAATGCGGATGCCCTTCAGCGGCGCATGGCGAACCCGCAGATCCGCCACCGGCTCACCGCCGGCCTCGCGTTCGTTATGCAACTCAATGGCCGCGCCCATCGCGCGCAGGATATTGATCACACCGATACGGGTCGGGTTGACGCCCACGTGGCGCAGCCACAGGTCCGAGTCCGGCGTAATAGCGGCAGCCACGATGAAGAAGGTGGCCGAGGAAATGTCCGCCGGCACATCGATAGAACAGGCGCCCAGGCGGCCACCGCCGGTCACACGCGCGGTCGGGCCGTCCTGCACCACGGGGTAGCCGAAGCCCTTGAGCATGCGCTCAGTATGGTCCCGGGTGGGCGCCGGCTCCGTCACCACGGTCTCACCCTCAGCATAGAGTCCGGCCAGCAGAAGGCAGGATTTGACTTGGGCGCTGGCCACGGGCAGTTCGTAATCAATACCTTTCAGCGGCTGGCCGCCGGCGATGCGCAGCGGCGGGCGACCACCCTCGGCCGTATCAATATGCGCTCCCATCAGCCGCAGCGGATCCGCTACCCGTGCCATGGGCCGGCGCGTGAGACTGGCATCGCCGGTCAGCTCGGTATCAAAGCGCTGCCCTGCCAGCAACCCAGCAAAAAGCCTCATGGCGGTGCCCGAATTGCCCACGTAGAGCGAACCATGGGGAGGCTGAAGCCCATTCAGGCCCACGCCGTGGATACGCACGAAGCCAGCATCCGGCCCCTCGATGGTTACCCCCATGTCACGGAAGGCCTGGAGCGTCGCGAGACTGTCCTCGCCCTCGAGGAAGCCAGAGACATCCGTTATGCCCTCAGCCAGGGCACCGAGCATGATGGCACGATGGGACATGGACTTGTCCCCGGGCACGCGGATGTCGCCCTGGACGGGACCGCCCGGCCGGGCGGTGTAGGTTACGGTCTGGTCGTTCATGGTGTTGAGATAGGCCTCACCGGAAAGGATTCGGGAAAAATGCTCGCGCGCCGCCTTGGCGCGGGTGAACACCTGCTGCAGACGTTGGCCGTCGCCGGCCTCGATGGCCGCACCGAGCTGGTCCAGATCACCACGGAAATGCCGCAGCGCTTCCAGCACCGCCTCGCGGTTCGCCAGGAAAATGTCCCGCCACATCACCGGATCACTGGCAGCGATGCGCGTGAAGTCCCGAAAGCCACCGGCGGCATAGCGGAAGATATCCTGGCTGTCGTCCTCGCCGGCCAGGGTATCCACCAGCGAGAAAGCGATCAGGTGGGGGAGATGACTGGTGGCGGCGAGGACCTCGTCATGCCGGGCGACGGACATGGTCAGAACCTCCGCCCCACAGGCCGACCAGAGGCGGCACACCTTCTCAAGCGCCCCGGCATCGGTTTCAGGTTCCGGGGTCAGGATCACCTTGTGCTCCCGAAACAGGTCCGGATCAGCAGCACCCACCCCGCTCTTCTCGGAGCCGGCGATCGGGTGACCGGGAACAACTCTCGCGGGCAGTTCGCCGAAAACGCCACGCACATCCGCGACGAACCCGCCCTTAACACTGCCCACATCCGTGAGCACCGCGCCCTCCGGCAAGGCATCACGGATCTGCGTCAGCACGGCGCGGTTGGCGCGCACGGGCACGGCCAGCACCACGAGATCCGCCCCCTGGACCGCGCGCGCCGCCTCCGTCTCGCTTTCATCGATCAGGCCCAGACGGCGCCCCTCCTCCAGAGGGCCCGGGCGCTCGTCACAGCCCACCACCGAGGCCACCAGCCCCCGGGCCTTCGCGGCCCGCGCCAGGGAACCGCCGATCAGCCCCAGGCCAATCACGACCATGCGCTGGAACAAAGGCGCGCCGCTGGCGGCCATCAGCCCAGCACCTTCTCCAGCGCCTCGAGACAGCGCCGGTTCTCGTGCTCGAGCCCGACCGACACACGCAGGTGCCGGGGCATGCCGTAAGCGCCCACAGGGCGGACAATGACACCCTCACGCAACAGTGCGTCATTCACTTCGTTGGCGTCCGTGCCGGTATCCAGGGCAATGAAGTTGGCAGCCGACGGGATGTAGTCCAGCCCCAACCGGTCGAAGCCACCTGCCAGTTGCTCCAGCCCTGCCCGGTTCACCTCGATGGCCCGGTCAATGTAGGCCTGGTCGTCGAGCACAGCCGTCGCCGCCGCCTGGGCAAGCGCATTGGCATTGAAAGGCTGGCGGACCCGATTGATAACGTCTGCAATCTCGGGGCTGGAGATGCCATACCCCATGCGCAGCCCCGCCAGGCCCCAGGCCTTGGAAAAGGTGCGCGAGACCACCAGATTCGGGAACTCGCTGAGCCACTGGACGCCGTCCGCGTACTGGGGCCCCTGCAGGTACTCGCAGTAGGCCTCGTCCAGCACCACGATCACGTTCTCCGGCACCCGCTGGAGGAAGCGATACACCGCGTCTTTTTCCACGACGGTTCCCGTGGGGTTATTCGGGTTGGCAACGAACACCACCCGGGTCCGCTCGGTGATCGCCGCCGCCATGGCGTCCAGATCATGCCCCCAGTTCACGGCGGGCACCTTCACGTGATCCGCGCCGATGGCCTGGATCACGATGGGGTAGACGGCGAAGGCATGCTCGGAATAGACAATTTCGGCGCCCGGCTCGGCAAAGGCGCGAGCCACCAGCTCAAGCACGTCGTTGGAGCCATTGCCAAAGGTCAGCATCTCCGGTGCCACGTTCAGGCGCTCCGCCAGGGTCTGGCGCAGTGTGTAGGCGGCGCCATCCGGGTAGCGGGTCACTTCAGGCAGGGCTTTTTCAACAGCCGCCGTCACGCGGTCACTGGGGCCGAGCGGGTTCTCGTTGCTGGCCAGCTTGACGATCCGCGCCGGATCCAGACCCAGCTCACGGGCCAGTTCATCCACCGGCTTGCCGGGCTGGTACGGCTGCAGGCCCTGCACCCCACGTGCGGCCAGTGCCTCGTAATCACAGCTCATCACAGCACCCCCATGGGATAGGAGCCCAGATGCTTCAGCTCCTGACTCTGGGCTTCGATCTCATCCAGCACCGCCCGGACGGCGGGCGCATCCCGGTGCCCGACGAAATCGATGTAGAACACATAGGCCCAGGTGGCGCTGGGCGAGGGCCGCGTTTCCAGTCGGGTCAGGTCGATCCCCTCGCGCTTGAACGGCTCCAGCAGTTCATAGAGCGCCCCCGGGCGGTTGCGTGTGGAGACCAGGATGGAGGTCTTGTCCTGCCCGCTGGGCGGCACCGCTTCGGTACCAATGATCAGGAAACGGGTGGTGTTGTCCGGGCGATCCTCGATGTTGCTGTGCGCGGGCTCGAGGCCATAGAGGGAGGCGGCCATGTCGCCGGCAATGGCGGCCGCGCCCTCTTCCTCACTGGCCAGGCGCGCGGCTTCACCATTACTGGAAA
The DNA here is from genome assembly GCF_002286965.1 of Halovibrio salipaludis. Lineage (GTDB taxonomy): Bacteria > Pseudomonadota > Gammaproteobacteria > Pseudomonadales > Oleiphilaceae > Halospina > Halospina salipaludis. The sequence goes on from NZ_NSKD01000003.1 coordinate 382,733, forward strand.
CCTTGATGCGCTCGACCGCCGGCCAGTGACTGTCCAGCCATTTGCGGCACTGGGCGAAAGACTGCTGGTGCGAATAGATCCGCGTGATGCCGGCCTCGTCCTGGTCCGGGCGCCTGAGAAGATGGTGATGGATGCGCAGCTGCACCTCACCACAGATCTTCAGTGCCGACCCCATGAACATATCGAGGGTGTGATTGATCATGCCCTCGGTGGAGTTCTCCACCGGCACCACTCCGTAATGGGCGTTGCCGGACGCCACCTCGCGGAAGACATCATCGATGGCCGCCAGCGGTGTGCTGAGCACCGAATGACCGAAATGCTTGAGCGCCGCCGCCTGGGTGAAGGTCCCTTCAGGCCCCAGGAAGGCAATGGTCATGGGCTTTTCCAGCGCCAGGCAGGCGGACATCACCTCCCGGAACAGGCGCGCCATCTCTTCGTCCGCCAGCGGGCCCGGGTTACGCTCCCGCACGCGGCTCAGGATCCGGGCCTCACGCTCAGGGCGGTAGAACGCCACCTCTTCTCCCGGGTTGGCCTCCTGTTTCACCTCGGCCACGTCCCGGGCGCACTCGGCCCGTTCGCTGATCAGCCGCAGCAGGTCGTCATCGATCTGGTCAATGCGCTCGCGCAACCGGGCCAGGCGCGCCTCTTCGTCGCTCATGGTCAGCCTTTGTCTTTTTCGAATTCCGCCATGTAGTCAATCAGCGCCTCGATGCCGGCCTCCGGCATGGCGTTGTAGATGCTCGCGCGCATGCCGCCCACGGACCGGTGGCCCTTGAGGTTGAGCAGGCCGCGTGCCTCGGCGCCCTCAAGGAAGGCACTGTTGAGGCTGTCGTCCGCCAGCGTGAAGGGGACGTTCATCAGCGAGCGGTACTCCGGCTGCACCGGATTGGCGTAGAAGTCGCTCTCATCGATGAAACCGTAGAGGCGGTTGGCCTTGCGACGGTTGATGTCCGCCATGGCCTGGAGACCACCCTGGCGCTTGAGCCACTGGAACACCAGTCCGGCCAGGTACCACGCATAGGTGGGCGGCGTGTTGTACATGGAGTCCGCCTTGTCGTGAATGGCGTAGTCCAGCATGGCCGGCGTGCCCTCGCGGGCATTGCCGATCAGATCCCGGCGCACGATCACGATGGTCAGACCCGCGGGGCCGATGTTCTTCTGGGCGCCGGCGTAGATCATACCGAAGCGGCTCACGTCCACCGGCTCGGAGAGGATGGCCGAAGACCAGTCCGCCACCACGGGCACATCACCGGCCTCCGGAAAGCGGCTGTACGCCAGCCCGCCGATGGTCTCGTTGGGCGTGATGTGCAGATAGCGGGCGTCCGGGCGGGTGCGCCATTCAGCCGGGTCCGGCACATGGGTGTAGCCAGCGTCCTCGGAACTGGCCACTTCCTTAACGTCCGCCATCCGGCCCGCTTCGGCAATGGCCTTGCGCGACCAGACACCGGTATTGACGTAATCCACCGGGTCATTGGGCCCGGCCAGATTCAGCGGCACACCCGCGAACTGGCTGCTGGCGCCACCCTGCAGGAATAGCACCGCGTAATCATCCGGGATGCCCATCAGATCACGCAGATCCTGTTCCGCCTGCTGTGCGATGCTGACAAACGCATCACCGCGGTGACTCATCTCCATCACCGACAGGCCCTTGCCCTGCCAGTCCAGCATTTCATCGCGCGCCTGCGTCAGCACCTCCTCTGGAAGCGCTGCCGGGCCGGCGCAGAAGTTATAGGCTCGTGTCATGGGTCAGTCCTGTTCCCCGTTTTCGTCATCATCGTCACTGCTGTCCTCGATCCGCTGGATGCCCACCAGGCGCTCGTCATCACCGGTCATCCGGATCAGGCGCACGCCCTGGGTGTTGCGGCTGCTGATCGAGACATCCTCGATACCGGTGCGCACCAGGGTGCCCTGGTTGGTGATCAGCATGATCTCGTTCCCCTCAAACACCTGCAGCGCGCAGACCAGGTCGCCGTTGCGCTCGGAGCGCTGCATGGCGATCACGCCCTGGCTGCCACGGCTGTAGGCCGGGAATTCACTCACCTTCGTGCGCTTGCCATAGCCGTGCTCGCTGGCCGTGAGAATATAGCCCTCGGGATCCGGCTGGATCAGCGAGACCACCTGCTCGCCGGCCTTGAGCCGGATGCCGCGCACACCACGGGCTGCCCGCCCCATCGAACGCACCTGGTCCTCAGTGAAACGCACTGCCTTGCCGGAAGTGGCGAGCATCATGATCTCGGTGCTGCCATCGGTAATGACCGCACCGATCAGGTGGTCGCCCTCGTCCAGATTGGTGGCAATCAGACCGGAGCTGCGCGGACGTGAGAAGTTCTCCAGCGGCGTCTTCTTGACCGTGCCGTTGGCCGTGGCCATGAACACGTAATGACTCTCGGTGTACTCGCGTACCGGAAGGAAGGTGGAGATGCGCTCATCATCGTCCAAGGGCAGGATGTTGACCATGGGCCGGCCACGGGAGTTGCGGCTGCCCTGCGGGATCTCGAACACGCGCAGCCAGTAGACCTTACCCTTGTCCGTGAAGCACAGGATGGTGTCGTGGGAGTTGGCCACCAGCAGCGTCTCGATGAAGTCCTCATCCTTCATGCTGGTGGCGGACTTACCACGGCCACCCCGGCGCTGGGCCCGGTAGTCCTCCAGCGGCTGCGTCTTGGCGTAGCCGTTGTGGGAGATGGTAACTACCAGGTCCTCTTCGTCGATCAGGTCCGCCGTGGTCAGATCCTGGCGCGAGCTCACGATCTCGGTACGGCGTTCATCGCCGTACTCGTCGCGGATTTTCTCGAGTTCCTCGCGGATCACCTGCATGAGGCGGTCCGGATTGCTCAGGATATCGATGAGATCCTCGATCTTCGCGAGGATTTCCTTGTACTCAGTGAACAGCTTCTCGGTCTCAAGACCGGTCAGGCGGTGCAGGCGCAGGTCGAGGATGGCTTGGGCCTGTTCCGGGGAGAGATTGTACTTCCCATCGCGCAGGCCATAGCCCTCCGGCAGGTCATCCGGACGGCAGGCATCGGCGCCGGCACGTGCGAGCATGTCGTTGACCTGCCCTGGCTGCCAGCCCTGGGCCAGAAGCTTTTCCTTCGCCTCGGCGGCACCCGGCGAGGCCTTGATCAGCTCGATCACCTCGTCGATGTTGGCCAGCGCCACGGAGAGCCCTTCCAGCACATGGCCGCGCTCGCGCGCCTTGCGCAGTTCATAGATGGTGCGGCGTGTGACCACCTCGCGCCGATGCAGCAGGAAGCGCTCCAGCATCTGCTTGAGGTTCAGGGTCTGGGGTTCACCGTCGACCAGGGCGACGCAGTTGATGCCGAACACATTCTCGAGCTGCGTGTTCTTGAACAGGTTGTTGACGATCACCTCGGGGTTCTCGCCCTTGCGCACCTCGATCACGATGCGGATGCCTTCCTTGCTGGACTCATCCCGCAGCTCGCTGATGCCCTCGAGGCGCTTTTCCTTGACCAGTTCCGCAATCTTCTCGATCAGCCGCGCCTTGTTCACTTGGTACGGCAGCTCATTGAAGATGATGGCATCCCGACCGGTCTTCTTATCATGCTCGATCTCGTGACGGGCACGCACGTAGATCCGACCGCGGCCGGTCCGGTATGCCTGAACAATGCCCGCGCGGCCGCTGATCAGACCCTCTGTGGGGAAGTCCGGCCCCGGAATGTATTCCATCAGGTCATCAACGGTGAGCGAGTCGTCGTCCACCAGTGCCAGGCAGGCCTCGACCACTTCCCGCAGGTTGTGCGGCGGGATGTTGGTGGCCATGCCCACGGCGATGCCGGAGGAGCCGTTGACCAGCAGATTGGGAACCCGGGTGGGCAGCACTTCGGGGATCTGCTCGGTGCCGTCGTAGTTGGGCACATAGTCGACGGTTTCCTTGTCCAGATCCGCCAGCAGCTCGTGAGCGAGCTTGCGCATGCGCACCTCGGTGTAACGCATCGCCGCCGCGTTGTCGCCATCGATGGAACCGAAGTTGCCCTGGCCGTCCACCAGCGTGTAGCGCAGGGAGAAGGGCTGAGCCATGCGTACGATGGTGTCGTACACGGCCGCGTCACCGTGGGGGTGATATTTACCAATGACATCACCCACCACACGGGCGGACTTCTTGTAGGCCTTGTTCCAGTCGTTGCCGAGCTCGTCCATGGCGAAGAGCACCCGGCGGTGCACCGGCTTGAGCCCATCCCGCACATCCGGCAGCGCACGCCCCACGATCACGCTCATGGCGTAATCCAGGTAGGACTGTTTGAGTTCTTCTTCGATGTTAACCGGCAGGATTTCTCTGGCTAGCTCTCCCATCGGGACGTCATCCTTCCTGTATTCTGGCGGTGGTCTGCGGCGTGCTGCCCGGGCACGCCAAAGCCGCCAATAATACCACAGAAAGGATGACCCCGGGGAATCGGCGTCTCCGGAATGGGCCCCGAACGGGGCCCGGAAGGATCAGGCGTCAGGCTCCCGCCAGTTCGTCGGTACGCGCCGCCATAATGAAGTCATTGCGGTGCAGCCCGCCGATCTTGTGGGTCCACCAGGTGACCGTCACCTTGCCGTATTCGGTGGTGATCATCGGGTGGTGATCCACTTCCTCGGCCAGCTCACCCACCTTATTGGTAAAGGCCAGTGCCTCGGCAAAGTTCTTCAGCTTGAAGGTCCGCTCCAGCTGCTCCTCACCGTTACGGGTGACCGTGGTCCAGTCAGGCACCTCCGCCCCCAGCTCCTTTTTCTCCTGTTCCGTGGCCAGTGGCGAATCCTTGCTGCAGGCTTCACAGGTCTGCTTTGTCAGGTCGCTCATGATGCCTTCTCCCATTCTGTTTGTGTCGCGACCCTATCATCACGCGTTGCTGCAGCAGCGTAAAGGTGGAAGAGATGCTTCCAGGCCCCTTGCCCCGCCCCCAAACAGCCCCCACAGTGGTTCTGTAAAGGAGTTCTTCACCCACCGATCCGTAGAGGAGAGGCTCCATGAACAACCCCCACTTCACCATGCCGAAGGTTCGCATCGTGGTTGCCGACGCCAGCCGTGCGCGTCTGTTCACCACCGACTCCCCCAAAAGCGAGTTCACAGAGGTGGACACCCTGCTCAACCCCGAGGCCCGACTGCACGACGGCGACCTGACCACCGACCGGCCCGGGCGCCAGGCGGATGACATGCATGGTGGCCGCAGCGCTATGGAGGAACACAGCGAACCGAAAGAGGTGGAGGCTCAGCGCTTTGCCAAGGAGCTTGCAGAGACCCTTGAGCAGGCCCGCAAGCAAGGGGAAGTGGAAAAACTCTATATTGCCGCGCCACCCAGATTCCTGGGCGAACTGCGTAAGCACATGAAGCCTGAACTCAAGGCGATCATAGCGGAGGAGATCGGGAAGGATTTCTCCCAGATGAACGCCCGGGAACTGCGCAGGCACTTCCCGGAACGCATCAAGTAGGAGGAGCGGCTCCCTACAGGGAGCGGCCCTTGGAGGCGGCGATACGCAGGCGGAGGGCATTCAGCTTGATGAAGCCTTCCGCGTCCTTCTGGTCATAGGCGCCCTCGTCTTCCTCGAAGGTCGCAACCTTCTCATCGAAGAGCGAATCCTCTGAGCGACGGCCCAGAACCTCTACGTTGCCCTTGTAGAGCTTGAGGCGCACATCGCCGTTGACGGGTCCCTGGGTCTCGTCAATCAGGGCCTGCATGGCGCGGCGCTCGGGGGCCCACCAGTAGCCGTTGTACACCACTTCCGCGTAGCGCGGCATGATGCTGTCCTTCAGGTGGGCCACTTCGCGGTCCAGGGTGATGGACTCAATGGCGCGGTGCGCCTTGAGCATGACGGTGCCGCCCGGCGTCTCGTAGCAGCCACGGGACTTCATGCCCACGTAGCGGTTCTCGACGATGTCGATGCGGCCGATGCCGTTATCGCCCGCCACTCTGTTCAGGTACGACAGCACCTCGTGGGGCTTCATGCGCTCGCCGTTGATGGCCACGATGTCACCGTTCTCGTAGGAGACGTCCAGAATCGTGGGCTCATCCGGCGCCTGCTCGGGCGAGACACTCCAGCGCCACATGTCGTCCTCGGCCTGCGCCCATGGGTCCTCCAGCACTTCACCCTCATAGGAGATATGCAGAAGGTTGGCGTCCATGGAGTAAGGCGACTTGCCCTGCTGCTTTTCCACCGGAATGCCGTGGTGGTCGCAGTAGTCCAGGAGTTTCTGGCGGGAGTTGAGGTCCCACTCACGCCAGGGAGCGATCACCTTGATGCCAGGCTTGAGCGCGTAGGCGCCCAGCTCGAACCGGACCTGGTCGTTGCCCTTGCCGGTGGCGCCGTGCGCGATGGCGTCCGCGCCCGTCTCATTGGCGATCTCCACCAGGCGGCGGGCGATCAGTGGCCGGGCAATGGAAGTACCCAGCAGATACTCACCCTCGTAGACAGTGTTGGCACGGAACATCGGGAAGACGTAATCCCGCGCGAACTCCTCACGCAGGTCCTCGATGTAGATTTCTTTCACGCCCAGGCCCTTGGCCTTCTCACGCGCGGGCTCGACTTCCTCACCCTGACCAATATCGGCAGTGAAGGTCACCACCTCGCAGTCGTAGGTTTCCTGGAGCCATTTGACGATGACGGAGGTATCGAGCCCCCCGGAGTAGGCCAGAACGACCTTGTTGATGTCTGACATCGCTGTTTCGCCTTATCCGGAATTCATGAACGCCGGGCTGCCACGTGGCACCCGGGCCTGCTGATCAGTGGCGGGTATTTTACGGCAAGGGCGGGGTCCGGAGCCAATCCGGGTTCAGTCGACGATCACCAGGTCCTTGCGCTGGGCCTGGGTCACCACCGGTTCGGCTTCATCATCATCGTTTTCCCGTTCCAGCCGCACCGTGGCACGGCGATGCCTCGGGCCGGGTGTTTCCACGCCGGCAACCGGATAGCGGTCCCCGTGGAAGCGTTTCACCAGCTGGTCCTCCGGAACGCCCTGCTCCTGGAGATAGCCGGCCACTGCCTCCGCCCGCGCCTCGGAAAGCTCACGGTTGCGCAGAGGGGTGCCGATACTGTCCGTATGCCCATCCACGTAGACCTGCGTGATCCGGTCATCGGCTTTCACGTACAGGGCCACGTCATCAAGGCGCTCACGGGCTTCCTGGCTGAGGTTGGACCTGTCCAGATCGAACAGGACCACGGTGCGCTGAACCTGATCGTAGTTCACCGGCAGCAGCTCACTCTGACAGCGGCGGAAAGACTGGTGGGGACTGCCATAGTTGACATGATTGAGCCGAACCCGCACCGGCCGGTCGCTCTGACGTGCCCGGCGGGTGAAGGTGGGCCTGCGCCCCTCCCGAAGGCTCGCAAGCATCCGCTCACTGGTGCCGGAGGAAAGCTCCACGGGCCGGTCATGGTTATCCTCAACCCGGACATACCCCAGATCGTCCACTGGCTTGCCTGCTTTCCAGGAAGGCTGCTCAATCACCAGCGCTGCCTCCCCCGCGCGCATGGGATTGCGGACAGGCTGCAGAAAGAAGCGCAGTGACTCCCCGGCACGGTGATAGAACACCGCCTCGCCATAACCGGGGACCGGATGCGTCAGCGTGCACGCAAAGATTGAATCCGAAAGGATCCAGCGGCTGTTTTCGATGCCGGCGGAGAATGTCGTGCCCAGGGCGCCCGAGGGCAACCCGGCCATGACCAGCACGGCGACAATCCAGTGACGTGATTTCATGGTAATCGGAACCATTGTTCTGACGCTTCACCCCCGGGTATCGGCAGCAAGCACCGGAACTTGAGCCCCGGATCTTCTGGTATACTTCGCGCCATGACTGACACGCTGACTCTGACCCGACCCGACGACTGGCACCTGCATGTCCGAGATGGTGACCTCATGCGCCAGGTGGTTCCCGCCTCGGCACGACGCTTTGGACGCGCCATCATCATGCCCAACCTGACACCGCCGGTCACCACGGCCGCCCAGGCTCTGGATTACCGTGAACGGATCCGGAGCGCTGTGCCAGCCGGCAGCGCGTTTGAGCCGCTGATGACGCTCTACCTCACGGACAATACCACACCCGACATGATCCGCGAGGCGGCCCGTGCGGGTGTGGTGGCCTGCAAGCTCTACCCCGCCGGGGCCACGACCAATTCCGACTCCGGCGTCACCGACATCAGCCACATTGATGCCGCTCTGGAAACCATGGCGGAAGAGGGCCTTCTGCTGCTCACCCATGGGGAGGTAACCCGGCCCGAGGTTGATATCTTCGACCGTGAAAAGGTCTTCATCGACGAGGTCCTGGCCCCCCTTCTCGAGCGGCTTCCCCAGCTGCGGGTGGTCATGGAGCATATTACGACGGCGGACGCCGCTGAATTCGTCAGATCCAGAGAGCGCAACCTGGGGGCCACCATCACGCCCCAGCACCTGCTGTTCAACCGCAATCACCTGCTGGTGGGCGGCATCCGGCCGCATTTCTACTGCCTGCCGATCCTCAAGCGCCAGCGTCATCAGCAGGCGCTGCGGGAAGCCGCCACCAGTGGTGATCCCCGGTTCTTTCTGGGCACGGACTCCGCGCCCCATGACCGCCACCGCAAGGAAACGGGCTGCGGCTGTGCGGGCTGCTATTCAGCCTACGCAGCCATTGAGCTCTATGCCCATTTCTTTGAGGAAGCCGGCGCCCTGGAGCGCCTGGAAGGCTTCGCATCACTGCATGGGGCGGACTTCTACGGGCTGCCGCGCAATACCGGCCGCATCACCCTGCGCCGGGAACCGCACCCGATTCCCGATGTCCTTCATGAAGACGGTCACCCCATTGTGCCCCTGAATGCCGGCGGCGCCCTGAACTGGCGGATCGACGACGGGGAGACCCCGGAGTGAGCAGCCATGACCCAACACCGACACTGATGCAGCAGCGCTTCCGGGGATTCCTGCCGGTTGTGGTGGACGTGGAGACCGGAGGCTTCAATGCCGCCACCGACGCGCTGCTCGAAATCGCCACGGTCCTGCTGGAAATGGATGACGAGGGCTGGCTCTACCCGGGCGAACGCATCCAGTACAACGTCCAGCCCTTTAAAGGCGCGAACCTGGAAAAAGCCGCGCTCCAGTTCACGGGTATCGATCCGGGCAACCCCCTGCGCGATGAACGGCCGGAACTGGAAGCCATGCGTGGCACCTTCCAGTCCATCCGCCAGGCCGTGCGCCGCAACCAGTGCAAGCGCGCCGTGCTGGTGGGCCACAACGCCACTTTTGATCTCGGCTTTGTGAAGGCCGCCTCGGATCGCCAGAACATCAAGCGCAACCCCTTCCACCCCTTCTCGACCTTCGACACGTCAGCCCTGTCCGGTCTCGCGCTGGGTCACACGGTCCTTGCGGAAGCGTGCCGCCTGGCCGGGATTGAGTTCGACAACAAAGAGGCTCACTCCGCGCTGTACGACGCGGACAAGACGGCCGAACTGTTCTGCCTGATCGTGAACCGCTGGAAGTCTCTGGGAGGATGGCCACCGCCGTCGCCCGGCGAGGCCTGAAACAGGAAGGAAGCGGCGCCCCGGCCAGGGGCGCCGGCCACGCCGGGATCAGCCCCCGACGAACTTGATCATGACACCCGCCGCCACGGCGGAGCCGATCACACCGGCCACGTTCGGGCCCATGGCGTGCATCAGGAGGAAGTTCTGATGGTTCTCCTCCAGACCCACCTTGTTGGATACCCGGGCCGCCATCGGCACCGCGGAGACCCCGGCTGAGCCGATCAGCGGGTTGATCTTCTCCTTGGTCAGCGCATTCATGAGCTTGGCCATGAGAACACCACACATGGTACCCACCGCGAAGGCGCCAATGCCCAGCACCAGGATGCCCAGCGTCTGGGTGTTCAGGAACGCCTCGGCAGCCATCTTGGAGCCAACCGCGAGACCGAGAATGATCGTCACGGCGTTGATCAGCGAGTTCTGCACCGTGTCGCTCAGGCGCTCCACCACGCCACACTCTTTCATGAGGTTACCGAAGCAGAACATGCCCAACAGCGGCGTGGCGTCCGGCAGGAACATACCTGTCAGAATCAGGATGCAGACCGGGAACAGGATTTTCTCCAGCTTCCCGACCTCGCGCAGCTGGCTCATCTTCAGCTTGCGCTCCTCGGCCGTGGTGAACGCCCGCATGATGGGTGGCTGGATCAGTGGCACCAGCGCCATGTAGGAATAGGCGGCAACCGCGATCGCGCCCAACAGGTGCGGCGCCAGGATGCTGGATACATAGATGGAGGTGGGGCCATCCGCACCACCGATGATACCCACGGCCGCAGCCTCGGCCACGGAGAACTCCATCAGGCCACTGGAGTTGAGCAGCGCCGCGCCCAGTACCGTGGCGAAGATGCCGAACTGCGCGGCAGCCCCGAGGAGCATTGTCTTGGGGTTCGCCAGCAGCGGACCGAAGTCGGTCATGGCGCCAACGCCCATGAAGATCAGCAGGGGCGCGACGCCACTGCCGATCGCCACTGCGTAGAACGACTGGATGATCCCCGGGGAATAGCCCATATCCGTCGCCACCTGCTTGGCGCTCAGAGCCGTCTCAGCATCCATGTTCTTGTAGGCCTCAATGAAGGATTTGACGACCTCGGGGGTTACTCTCTGCCCCATGTCGAAGCTGACATCCATCACCGAAGCAAGCGCCGCGAGCACCCTGGGTGACTCACTGTAGATGGCCGCCTCAATCGCGCTCTGGGCCAGCCCCGCCTCCGGAAGGTTGGCGAGAATGGTCCCAAAGCCGATCGGCACCAGCAACAGAGGCTCAAATTTCTTGTTGATTGCCAGGTAGAGCAGCACCAGGCCCACCACGATCATCGTGAGCGCGCCCGGCGTCAGATTGTACAGACCGCTACCGGTCCATAGAGTCATGAGGTTGTCCATGCCGTACAGCCCTTCTTATCCCAGAGTCAGAAGTTCGTCGCCAACGGCCACGCTGTCGCCGACCTTGACGGTAACGGAGCCGACCGTGCCGGAACGATCCGCCTTCACCTCGGTCTCCATCTTCATGGCCTCGAGAATGATCAGCACATCGCCTTCATTGACCTGTTGGCCGGGGCTCACATGAACCTTGAAGATGTTGCCGGCCAGCGGCGCGGAAACCGGTTCACCCCCACCCGCGGGCGCTGGCGCCTGGCCTCCTCCGGCCGGAGCCTGGGGCTGGCCACCGCCCTGCGCGGGCTGGATGTTGGTGATGTCGCCACCGTCGGCAACCTCCACCACGTAGGACTGCCCCTCCACCGTGACCGTATAGGTCTCGGGCTCGCCGGGCGCAGCCGGTCTGGTGGCTTCCTCGCCAGTCGGTACCGGTTCAAAGGCGTCCGGGTTACCACGATTCTCCAGGAACTTAAGACCAATCTGCGGGAAAAGCGCATAGGTCAGGACATCATCCACCTCGTTCTCAGCGATGGTGAAGCCCTTGTCCTTCGCTTCCTGGCGGAGCTCGTCGGTGAGACGCTCCATTTCGGGCTCGATCAGGTCGGCCGGACGGCAGGTGATCGGTTCGCCACCTTCCAGCACCTTCTGCTGCAGCTCCTTGTTGCAGTCCGCCGGGGCGGCGCCGTATTCACCCTTGAGCACGGCGGAGGTTTCCTTGGAAATCGACTTGTAGCGCTCGCCGGTCAGCACGTTCAGCACCGCCTGGGTGCCTACGATCTGGGAGGTCGGCGTGACCAGCGGAATATAGCCCAGGTCCTCGCGCACACGCGGGATCTCGGCCAGCAGCTCGTCCATCTTGTCGCTGGCGTTCTGCTCCTTCAGCTGACCTTCCATGTTGGTGAGCATGCCACCCGGCACCTGGGCCACAAGGATGCGGGAATCCACACCCCGCAGCGACCCCTCAAACTTGGCGTACTTCTTGCGGACTTCGCGGAAGTACTTGGCGATTTCCTCGAGTTTCTCGATATCCAGACCGGTATCCCGCCCGGTATCCTGCATGATCGCCACAACCGATTCCGTGGGCGAATGGCCGTAGGTCATGCTCATGGAGGAAATGGCGGTGTCCACCCGGTCAACACCCGCCTCGGCCGCCTTGATGATGCTGGCGGTGGACATGCCGGTGGTGGCATGGGAATGGAACTGGATGGGGATATCGAGTTCCTTCTTGAGGCGACTCACCAGGTCGTAACAGACATAGGGCTTCATGAGCCCGGCCATATCCTTGATCGCAAGGGAATCCGCGCCCATGGACTCGATCTTCTTGGCCAGATCCACCCACATCTCAATGGTGTGGACCGGGCTTACGGTGTAGGAGATGGTGCCCTGGGCGTGCTTACCGGTCTCTTTTGTGGCCTGGATGGCGGTTTCCAGGTTGCGCGGATCGTTCATGGCATCAAAAATCCGGAACACATCCACGCCATTATCGGAAGCCCGCTCCACGAAGCGGCGCACCACATCGTCGGCGTAGTGGCGGTAGCCCAGCAGGTTCTGGCCGCGCAGCAGCATCTGCTGGCGGGTATTGGGCATGGCCTTTTTCAGCTCCCGGATCCGCTCCCAGGGGTCCTCGCCCAGATAGCGGATGCAGGAATCAAAGGTGGCCCCGCCCCAGGACTCGACCGACCAGAAACCGACCTGATCAAGCTTTTCGGCAATCGGCAGCATGTCGTCCAGTCGCATGCGGGTTGCGAACAGGGACTGGTGCGCGTCACGCAGCACCAGATCCGTGATCCCCAGGGGTTGCTTGCTGTCTGTCATCGTTCTGACCTTTTTTATCTCGTGTAGGGTTCCCGGCCGCGCCTCTGGCGCGGCGAGTCATTGCCGGCGACGAGCCCGGTGCCTGGCAACGGCTTCGGAAATAACCGCCTTGAGTTTCGGGTCCTGCATGGCACCCGCCTCACCCTGGGCCCCACCCCGGGGGCGAGGTGGCTCCGGAGGCGCGATACGCCCCGCGATACGGGACATCAGCATGGTGACGCACACCAGAATGACCAGAAAGGAAAACACGAACCCCATGCCGACCAGCATCAGGTCCAGAGCCCCCTGCATCACTTCATCCATGGAAATCACCTTTCAAGCGGGATTTGTTGGTTGCGAAACCGACTCACGGACTTCGCAAAATCTGCCACAATTTACAGTTTCTCGCTCCGGCGGGCAATGAAAAACCCCCTCGCCCAGCCACAGCGCCGCGTTTTATACCCACAAATTCAGATGATTGCAAGCTAAGGATTGATAAAAAGCAAGTCGTTCCAGCCAAGGCGGACCGGAAGGGAAGATGGCAGGCGTATGACAGTCAGGAAATACAAAAGAGCGCTCTCACCGCCCAGCAATACGTTACTGCCCAGTCTGGCTGAACAGGTGCTGATGCTGCATGGCAGAGGTTTGAATTGGTGCGGCTGGGAGGATTCGAACCCCCGACCCCGTGGTTCGTAGCCACGTGCTCTATCCAGCTGAGCTACAGCCGCTTATACAGGCGTGTTTTCTGAGAAAGGCTGATACCGCTCTGGTATCAGCCCTGAATCTGGTGCGGCCGGGAGGATTCGAACCTCCGACCCCGTGGTTCGTAGCCACGTGCTCTATCCAGCTGAGCTACGGCCGCAGATAATGGCGGAGAGGGAGGGATTCGAACCCTCGGTACGCGCAATGCGTACGGCTCCTTAGCAGGGAGCTGGTTTCAGCCACTCACCCACCTCTCCGTTGGAACGCGGCGTATACTACCACATGTGACGCGTTTTCATAGGGTTGACGCGAAAATTCATGGCAGCCGCCGCACAGGACCGGATTCACTCGCGTTCCGGCTCGTCCTCGTCCTGCTCCTGCTGGATGCGCTGATAGATCTCTTCCCGGTGCACGGCCACTTCCTTCGGCGCATTCACGCCAATACGCACCTGGTTTCCCTTGACGCCGAGAACGGTCACAGTCACCTCATCACCGACCATGAGTGTCTCGCCGACGCGACGTGTCAGAATCAGCATTTCCCAAACTCCTTGTTCCGTTTTAACCGCTTTCCGGTTATACGCCCCACAGCCCCTTCCGGCTCAGTCGCGAGACGCTCCCCCGTGTCGTTTTCAGTTCGGCTTCCTAATTATTGGAGCCTACACGCGTTTTCGCCAGTCATGTTTTGTTATGATTATTCAGCTTTCTTCCCGGATTTCAGCCTCTTCAAGACCGAATGCGCTGTGCAGCGTACGCACTGCCAGCTCCAGGTATTTCTCATTGATCACCACCGAAATCTTGATTTCGGAAGTCGAGATCATCTGGATATTGATGCCTTCGGCGGAAAGCGCATCGAACATCCGTGAGGCAACACCCGCATGGGAGCGCATACCCACGCCCACAATGGATACCTTGGCAATGTGCTCGTCGCCCTGTACAGCCTGTACGTCCAGGTCACGCCCGAGGTTCTCCAGAAGTTCCAGAGACTGCCTGTAGTCATTGCGGTGCACGGTGAAGGTGAAGTCGGTGCGGTTATCCGAGCCGACGTTCTGGACGATCATATCCACTTCAATACCCGCGTCACTGACCGGCTTGAGAATCCTCGAGGCGCAACCGGGGACGTCGGCCACGCCCACCACCGTCAGCTTGGCTTCATCGCGGTTGAATGCGATGCCCGAGACCACTGGCTTTTCCATATCGTCCTCATCGTCAAAGGTGATCAGGGTTCCGGGGCCTTCCCTGAAGCTGGAAAGCACCCTCACGGGTACGTTGTACTTGCCGGCGAATTCCACCGATCGGATCTGCAGCACCTTGGAGCCCAGGCTGGCCATCTCGAGCATCTCCTCGAAGGTGATGGTCTCGAGCCGGCGGGCGCCGTCCACGATCCGCGGATCCGTAGTGTAGACGCCGTCCACATCGGTGTAGATATGGCACTCGTCAGCCTTGAGCGCCGCCGCCAGGGCCACGGCCGTGGTGTCCGAACCGCCACGGCCAAGCGTGGTGATGTGGCCTTCCTCGTCCATACCCTGGAAACCGGCCACAACCACCACGCGCCCGGCGTCCAGATCGCCGCGCATGTTGTGCTCGTCGATGTCCTGGATACGGGCTTTGGTGTGGGAACTGTCCGTGGTGATGCGGACCTGGCCGCCGGTATAGGAGCGCGCATCCACGCCCCGCTTGAGCAGCGCCATGCTCAGGAGCGCAATGGTCACCTGCTCGCCGGTGGAAACCAGGACGTCCATCTCACGCGGATCCGGATCGTCCATCACCTGGTTGGCAAGATCGATCAGCCGATTGGTCTCACCACTCATGGCCGAGACCACGACCACCACATCGTCTCCGCTCTCACGGGCCGCCTGGAGCTGATCCGCAACCGCCTCGATCCGGTCAACCGAACCCACGGAGGTGCCGCCGAATTTCTTTACGTACAACGCCATGCGTGCGTATTCCTTGTCCGTACGGATTAAATGAATCCCGGTTCACTGCTAGCGCCGGACGAATTATAGCCCTGTTTGGCCAGCTGTACAGGTAGGGATAGCCCTTAGACCCTCAGCTCCCTGAGTTCTCACGTACCCAACTTTCCACGGCCGCGATCGCATCGGGCAGGCCCTCCGGGTCGCTGCCGCCACCCTGAGCCATGTCCGGGCGGCCACCACCCTTGCCACCGACCCTGGGTGCGATGGCCTGCATCAGGTCACCTGCCTTGAGCTGGCCAGTGAGATCCTTTGTTACACCGGCCACCAGTGTGACCTTGCCTTCGGCGGCGGCGCCCAGCAGGACCACGGCGCTGCCGAGCTTGTTCCGGAGCTGGTCGGCGGTTTCCATCAGGGCCTTGCGGTCGGCGCCCTGCATGTCCGCAGCCACCACCTTGATGCCGTTGACGTCCACGGCACTGTCCGCGAGATCGCTGCCGGCGGCGCTGGCCAGCTTGCCCTTGAGACGCTCCACTTCCTTTTCCAGCTGGCGGTTGTGCTCCACCAAGGATTCCACCCGTTCGACGGCGGACTCCGGCGCTCCCTTGACCAGCGCCGCAATACGCCCGAGACGCGCCTCCTGCTCCCGGTCATGGGCCAGGGCCGCGTCGCCGGTCAGTGCCTCAATGCGGCGCACGCCGGAGGAAATACCTGTCTCCGTGACAATGCGGAAAAGACCGATGTCGCCGGTGCGCTCCACATGGGTGCCGCCACAGAGCTCAATGGAGAAGCCCCCCGTACCCATGGACAGCACCCTGACAGTGTCTCCGTATTTTTCCCCGAACAGCGCCATGGCGCCCATGGTCTTCGCCGTATCCATATCCGTCACGCGGGTTTCCACCGCCGTGTTGGCGCGGACCTGCTCATTGACCATCCGTTCGATGCGCTCCAGCTCCTCGGCGGTGACCGCCTCGAAGTGGGAGAAGTCGAACCGCAACCGCTCGGCGTTCACCAGCGAGCCCTTCTGGGCCACATGCTCACCGAGCACGGTCCGCAGGGCGGCGTGCAGCAGGTGGGTGGCGGAGTGGTTGAGCGCGGTATGGGCCCGGCGCTCACCGTTCACTTCCGCGTGCAGGGTCATGCCCGGTTCAACCGTACCGGCAACGACCCGGCCGATGTGCAGGTGGTGGCCGTCCTCTTTCTGGGTATCCTCGACCTCGAAACGGCCGCCGGACCAGCTCAGCACGCCGGTGTCGCCCACCTGGCCGCCGGACTCGCCGTAGAAGGGCGTGCGATCCAGCACCACCACGGCCCGTTCGCCCACGCCAGCCGCACGGCGCTCACCTTCCACCAGCACGGCCCGGACCTCGCCATCGTCTTCGAAGTTGCCATAACCGGTGAATTCGGTTTCGCCCTCGAGGCTGAGGCCGGCGTTGTAGTCCATGCCGAACTTGCTGGCTGCCCGGGCCCGTTCACGCTGGGCCTCCATGGCCTTTTCGTAGCCCTCCAGATCCAGGGTCAGGCCACGTTCGCGGGCAATGTCGTTGGTGAGGTCCACCGGGAAGCCGTAGGTATCGTAGAGGGTGAAGACGGTTTCCCCAGGAATCTCACTGCCGCTGAGCTGGGCAATGTCATCCTCCAGCAGCCTGAGACCCTTTTCCAGGGTGCGGGCGAACTGCTCCTCCTCCTGTTTGAGGATCTTCTCGATCTGCGGGCGTGCCTTCGTCAGCTCGGGATAAGCCTCGCCCATCAGTGCTTCCAGCGGCTGCACCAGCTTATGGAAGAAGGTGCCAGTGGCGCCCAGCTTGTTACCATGCCGGGCCGCCCGGCGGGTGATCCGGCGCAGAACGAAGCCGCGCCCCTCGTTCGAGGGCATGACGCCATCCGCGATCAGGAAGGAGCAGGAACGGATATGGTCGGCGATCACCCGCACCGAGGCCTGCTCCGGATCCACACCACCCAGCGCTTCTGAGACGGACTTCAGCAGCGACTGGAAAAGGTCGATCTCATAGTTGCTGTGCACGCCCTGCAACACCGCCGCGATGCGCTCCAGCCCCATGCCGGTGTCCACGGACGGACTCGGCAGGTCGTGCATCACGCCGTCGGCCGTGCGGTTGAACTGCATGAAGACGATGTTCCAGATCTCGATGTAGCGGTCGCCGTCCTCGTCCTCGCTGCCGGGCGGGCCACCGGCCACGTCCGGACCATGGTCGTAGAACACCTCGGAGCAGGGACCGCAGGGGCCGGTGTCGCCCATGGACCAGAAATTGTCGGACTTGTAGGGCACCCCGTCCTCATCGCCGATGCGAACGATGCGCTCGGCGGGCACCCCGATCTCCTCGTTCCAGATCCGGTAGGCATCCTCGTCGGTCTGATAGACGGTGACCCAGAGCTTCTCTGCCGTCAGCCCCAGCCACTGCGGATCGGTCAGGAAGGTCCAGGCAAAGTTGATCGCCTTGCGCTTGAAGTAGTCGCCGAAGCTGAAGTTGCCCAGCATCTCGAAGAAGGTGTGGTGGCGCGCCGTGTAGCCCACATTCTCGAGATCGTTGTGCTTGCCGCCGGCACGCACGCAGCGCTGGGATGAAACCGCGCGCGTGTAGCCCCGATCCTCGCGCCCCAGGAAGGCGTCCTTGAACTGGTTCATGCCCGCGTTGGTGAACAGCAGGGTAGGATCGTCCGCCGGCACCAGTGAACTGCTGGGAACAATGGTGTGCCCGTTCTGACGGAAATACTCCAGAAACGCACTGCGCAGCTCGGCTGTTTTCATAGCGGACTCGGACCCGTTCTCTTGGTGGTGAGGATTGCATTGATTCTGAAGGCAACACTCTAACACAGCCGCAAAAAGCCGGGGAACGCGCCATGCGGGGAGCACGTCACGCCTCTGGCAATGGGCCATCTCGCGGCGCCGGCCCTGAGCCGGTACAATAGTGGCCACTTCCCGCAATAACCGTGCGCCTGATGAACAGCGAACCCGCGACCTCCGACACACACACGCCGGCCCCGCTCTGGCGCCGCCTCATTGCCATGCTCTACGACAGCCTGCTGTGCATTGCGCTGGTTTTTGTGGTCACCGCGGTCTACACCGGCCTGCACAAGCTTCTGATCAGCATCGGCCTTTTCAGCGACCGCTACGCCAGCATGACGGAACCCGGGGGCAGCGTTGGCTACGACCCGGTCCTGACCCTGGTGCTGGTTGCGTGCCTGTGGCTGTTCTTCGGGGTCTTCTGGCGCCGCGGTGGCCAGACCCTGGGCATGCAGACCTGGCGAATCCGGATCGAGAACACCGACGGATCCGTGATCAGCTGGACCCAGGCGCTGCTGAGGATCATTGCAGGCGCGCTGAGCTGGGCCACCCTCGGGCTTGGCTGGCTGTGGCAGTGGCTGGATCCACAGCATCGCAGCTGGACGGACCGGCTGTCGGGCAGCCGCACGGTGCAGCTGGCGAAAAGGAAGAAACAGCAGTAACCAGCGTCACCCGGCCCGGCGCAGCAGCACCACCCCGATGGTCCCGGCAATCGCAATGGGCACGATGGTGGCCAGGGCGGGGCTGAAGCCATACACCAGGCTCATGGGCCCCAGCAGGTCCTGGGTGTACTTGAAGCCGAGCCCGGCCAGCAGCCCACAGAAGATCCGGAAGCCCATGGTGACCGAGCGCAGCGGCCCGAACACGAAGGAAATGGCGAGCAGGACCATGGCGGCGGTCCCCAGCGGCTGCAGGGTCTTCTTCCAGAACGCCAGCCAGTAGTCGCTGGCATTCAGCCCCTGGCTCTCCATATAGGTGGCATAGGTATAGAGGCCACTGATCGCGAGCCGGTCCGGCCTCACTGTCAGCACGCTGAGCACATCCGGTGACAGGCCATTCTCCCAGCGGAACGTCTCCTGCTTCTCTGTGCTCACGGACTGCTCCCGGATCCGGGAGTGGCTCACATCGTGCAGCTGCCAGTAATCGCCCTGATACTCCCCGCGTTCGGCATAGAGCGCCTCCTCCAGCCACTCACCCTCGCCGAAACGGAACAGGGAAACACCATGGAGTTCGCCATTGGGCAGCACCGTATTGAAGTGCATGAAGACATCGTCCTCCCGGTGCCAGAACCCATGGGTTGCCGCTGCCTGCCCCCCGTGACGGGCCACCGCCTTGTTGCTCTGGGCGGCCTGCTCGGCAGGAGGCGCCACGAAATCGCCGATCACCAGGCTGACCAGCACCACCACCAGCGCCGGCTTCATGGCGGACCATGCGATACGCCCCAGCGAGACGCCAGCCGCCCGGACCACCACCAGCTCCGAGTTGTTGGCAAGCTGGCCCAGCCCCACCAGGGCCCCCATGAAAGCCGCCAGCGGCAGGAACTCATAGATCCGCCTGGGCAGGGTATAGAGCATGAACAGGAAGGCTTCCCAGGCCTGGTAATCGTTGGTCGTATCCTCGAGTTCCGCGATGTAGGCGAACACGAAATCCAGTGCCTGGACCACCAGCAGCACCAGCAGGATGGAAGCCGCCACCACCCGCATGACGTAGCCATCAATCAGACGCATGACGCACCCCCGCAGCCCTGCGCAGCCGCATCGCCGGCCACCCCAGCATTGCCACACCCAGTACCAGATAGGCGCCGTGCACAGCCCAGAGCCCCGCCCTCGCGGGCACCTGACCCGAGGCAATGGCATCCCGCCCCAGGATCAGCACGCCCAGGTAGCTGATGAACACCAGAATCCCCGGCAGCAGATGGAAGAAACGACCCTGGCGGGGATTCACCCGGCTCAGCGGAATGGCGAGCACCGTGATCACCAGAACCAGCAGCGGCAGGGACAGGCGCCAGTGCACCATGGCCTGATCGGCCCGCGCGTCAGACGCCATAAGCTCGAGCGTGGGCTGGCTTTCACGGGATCCTCCCGAGCTTACGCCGGAAGGTGATTCGATCCTGAGCCCGTAATCCTCAAAGGTCATGGCATCAAATTCCGCTCCGCCAGGCCGCCCCTCAAAACGGACGCCCTCGTGCAGCACCAGGAAACGCTCACCCTCTTCTTCCACGATCTGGGTACCCTCAACCGCCTTCATGAGCGTGAAGCGCCCGTCTTTGCCGCCCTCCGCCATGAACACCCCTTCCAGGGTCTGCTTGTCATCACTCATGGCCCGGGTATAGGTGACGCGGTCGTTCGACCCCATCTCCTGGAAGCGCCCCGGCGCCAGCATCTCGAAGCCAGTGCGCTGGGCCTGTTCCGCGAAGATTCTGTCCACCTGCTGGATTCCCGCCGGAGTCAGCCACAGGCTCATGGCTCCCACCAGGCCGGCCACCAGGAGGCCGGGCCCCAGGGTCAGGAACAGGATCTGGCGCTCGCTCACGCCACAGGCGGTCAGCACCGTCATCTCGCTTTCCTGGTACATGCGGCCGTAGGTCAGCAGGATGCCCAGGAAAAAACTCAGCGGCAGGATAAGCTCAAGGAATTCCGGCAGCCGGTAGCCCATGACGATGAAAATGGCGTTGGCCGCGTACTCGCCTTCCGCAGCCGACGCCAGATACTGCAGGAAGCGGCCGCTCATGAAGATAAGCAGCAGCACCAGCGCAACGGCGGTCATGGTGGTCAGGACCTGGCGGCCCAGGTACCGGAAAATGATGAACACGGGCAGCCCCAGCGTCTCAATCGCCTGACAGGAAGGGCCATTCTAGATAACCTGTGGCAGCAATGACAGCCAACCCCGGAAGACACCATGAGTCACTGGTTCCACATCCTCGCCGGCTCCGGCCGTGACGCCCGCCTGCTGCACGCGGCGAGACTGGCGGAAAAAGCCTGGCAGGATGGCGACCGCGTGGCCCTGTTCTGCGACGACCCGGACACCGCCGAAGCACTGGACGGAATGCTGTGGTCCTTCCGCCCGGAAGCCTTCCTGCCCCATGACCGGCTGCAGAGCAGCGACCAGCGCCCCACGGCACCCATCGCGGTGCTTGAGTGCGAACCCGCGACCAGTGACTGGGACACACTGATCATCGTGGCAACCAGCCTGCCCGCGACGGCGGACGGTTTTGCCCGCCTGGCACTGATCGCCAGCAATGACGACGACAGCCTCCAGCATGCCCGCGCCCAGTACCGGCAGCTGCGCGAACTGGGTATCACCCCGCAGGTCCACGATTTTCGCAAGCCGGACTGACGGTTCGCCGGTGACGGGCCACCATGTATAATCGGCGGTCTGTTAACCTTTAGTGCCTCAACCCAAACCAGCAGACCCGGGCCGAACAAGCATGGACAAGACCTACCAGCCGGAAAAGATCGAGAACCAGTGGTACCGGACCTGGGAAGAGCGTGGCTATTTCGCGCCTTCCGGCCAGGGCGATCCTTTCTGCATCATGATCCCGCCGCCCAACGTAACCGGCAGCCTGCACATGGGCCACGCGTTCCAGCACACGCTCATGGATGCGCTTATCCGCCACCGCCGCATGAAGGGCGACAACACCCTCTGGCAGGTGGGCAGTGACCACGCGGGCATCGCCACCCAGATGGTGGTGGAACGCAACCTGGCCAGTGACGAAGGCCAGACGCGCCATGACCTCGGGCGCGAAGCCTTCATCGACAAGGTCTGGGAATGGAAGCAGCAGTCCGGCGGCACCATCACCAGTCAGATGCGCCGGCTGGGCACCTCCGTGGACTGGGACCATGAACGCTTCACCATGGACGACGGCTTCTACCGCGCCGTCCAGGAAGTCTTTGTACGGCTCTTCGACGAGGGCCTGATCTACCGGGGCAAGCGCCTGGTCAACTGGGATCCGAAACTGCACACCGCCATCTCCGACCTGGAGGTGGAGAACAGCGAGGAACAGGGCCACTTCTGGCACTTCCGCTACCCGATCAACGGCGGCCAGACCACCACCGAGGGCGCGGACTACCTGGTGGTCGGCACCACCCGCCCGGAGACCATGCTGGGCGATACGGCCGTGGCGGTGAACCCGGAAGATGAGCGCTATAAGCACCTGATCGGCGGCACCGTGCGCCTTCCGCTGGTGGAACGCGACATCCCGATCGTGGGTGACGAGCACGCCGACCCGGAAATGGGCAGCGGCTGCGTCAAGATCACCCCTGCCCACGACTTCAACGACTACGCCGTGGGCCAGCGCTGCGGCCTGGCACTGGTCAACATCCTCACGCCGGATGCCAGCATCCGTGAGCAGGCCGAGGTCTTCAACGCCGATGGCACCCCCAACCACGAATTCGATGGCACCATGCCAACCGCCTTCGCCGGGCTGAACCGGTTTGATGCCCGCGAGAAGATCGTCGAGGCCATGAAGGCGGAAGACCGCCTCCACGGCGTGGATGCCCACACCCTCAAGGTCCCGCGCGGCGACCGCTCCGGACTGATCATTGAACCGCTGCTCACGGACCAGTGGTTCGTGGCCACAAAACCCCTCGCCGAGCCGGCCATCAAGGCCGTGGAGAACGGCGACATCGAATTCGTGCCGGAACAGTACGCCAACATGTACTACGCCTGGATGCGTGAGATCCAGGACTGGTGCATCTCCCGGCAGCTGTGGTGGGGCCACCGCATTCCCGCCTGGTACGACAGTGAGGGCAACGTCTACGTCGGCCGCACCGAACAGGAAGTACGCGAGAAATACAGCCTGGCGGAAGACCGGGTTCTGGAACAGGACGAGGACGTACTGGACACCTGGTTCAGCTCCGCGCTCTGGACCTTCGGCACCCTGGGCTGGCCCGAAGATACCGAGCGGCTGCGCACCTTCCATCCCACCCAGGTGCTGGTCACCGGCTTCGACATCATCTTCTTCTGGGTCGCCCGGATGATCATGATGACCCTGCAGTTCATGAAGCACGAGGACGGTACGCCCCAGGTTCCGTTCCAGCAGGTGTATGTGACCGGCCTGATCCGGGACGAGCACGGCAACAAGATGTCCAAGTCCAAGGGAAACGTGCTTGACCCCATGGACATGATCGACGGCATCAGCAGCGAGGACCTGGTGGCCAAGCGCACCGCCAACATGATGCAGCCGCAGCTGGCCGAAAAGATCGCGAAGAATACACGCGAGGAATTCCCGGAAGGCATCCAGGCCCACGGTACCGACGCCCTGCGCTTTACCCTGGCGGCGCTGGCCACCACCGGGCGCGACATCAACTGGGACATGAAGCGCCTCGAGGGCTACCGGAACTTCTGCAACAAGCTCTGGAACGCGGCCCGCTACGTGCTGATGAACACGGAAGGCGAAGACTGCGGCACCTCGGGGGAGCCTCTGGAGCTGTCACTGGCCGATCGCTGGATCCTGAGCCGCCTCCAGACCTGCATCGAAGAAACCAACAGCTTCTTCGACCATTACCGCTTTGATCGTATTGCCCAGAGCATCTACGACTTCCTCTGGAACGAGTACTGCGACTGGTACCTGGAACTCTCCAAACCAGTGCTCTACGACGACAATGAGTCCGCCGAGCACAAGCGTGGCACCCGGCGGACCCTGGTGCAGGTTCTGGAAACGGTACTGCGGCTGGCCCATCCGCTGATGCCCTTCATCACGGAGGAAATCTGGCAGCGCGTGGCCCCGCTGGCCGGCGTGACCGGCGAAACGGTCATGCTCCAGGCCTATCCGGAGCCGGACCGCAACCTGGAAGATGCCGACGCCGAGGCGGATATCGAGTGGCTCAAGGGCGTGATCCTGGCCGTGCGCAATATCCGTGGCGAGATGAACATCTCCCCGGCCCGGGCATTGCCAGTGCTCCTTCGCCACGGCGACGAACAGGACCGTGAGCGCATGGAGGCCAACCGGACCTTCCTGAAATCCCTGGCCAAGCTTGAAAGCATCGACTGGGTCGATGACGGCGAGGCCCCGCTCTCCGCCACACAGCTGGTGGGCGAGCTGGAAGTGCTGGTGCCCATGGCCAACCTCATCGACAAGGATGAAGAGATCGCGCGCCTGAGCCGGGAGCTGGAAAAACTCGACAAGGAGATCCAGCGCCTGGGCGGCAAGCTCGGCAATGCCGGCTTTGTCGAAAAGGCACCGGCAGAGGTGGTGGAGAAGGAAAAGGCCAAGCTGGAGGATGCGGAAAGCCAGCGCCAGCGGCTGAACGAGCAGCTGGAACAGATCCGGGCACTGTAAGACAGCGTATACCGGGAATCAGTCACAACGGAAAACGGACGGACGCATGGGCAACCGCCTCTCCAAGATCTACACCCGCACCGGCGATGACGGCACCACCGGTCTCGCCGATGGCAACCGCATCGCCAAAAACAGTCTGCGGGTCGAAGCCATGGGCACCATGGACGAGCTCAATGCTCAGATGGGCATCCTGATCGAGTCACTCGGCAGCGAGGAAACGGAACTGAAGGAAGTGCTGCAACGGGTTCAGCATCACCTCTTCGATCTGGGCGGCGAGTTTGCCATTCCAGGGAGTCGCGTGGTCGCGGACAGTCACATCGATTGGCTCGAAAGCACCCTCGACCACTGGAACCAGGACCTGCCGCCGCTGAAGAACTTCATCCTGCCCGGTGGGTCCATGCCCGCGGCCCAGTGCCATATGGCACGGGCGGTATGCCGCCGCGCGGAACGGATTACGGTGGCGCTTGGTCATGAGGAGTCCATCAACCCGGACGCCCGCCAGTATCTCAACCGGCTTTCGGACTTCCTGTTCGTCGCCTCCCGGGTTCTGGCCCGCCGCGAGGGCGCGGCGGAAGTGCTCTGGGACCAGCAGATGAGCAAGCCTACACCCTGAAGCGTTCGACCTGTTCGTGCAGTGAGGCGGTCAGGTCCGATAGCTCACGGCTTGCGGAGAGGGTCTCTTCGGCGTTGCCCGCCGTTTCGCGACCCACCTCGGAAATCGTCTCGACATTACTGTTGATGTTGTTGGCGACCGCGGACTGCTCCTCCGCCGCCTGGGCGATCTGCTGACTCATATCCACGATCCGGGAAATGGCGCTGACGATGTTCTCCAGTGCCTCGGTCACCTCACTGGACTTGGTCACCGTCTCGTTGGTCACCTCATGGCTGTTGTTCATGGCACTCACGGCGTCCTTTACGCCGGACTGCAGCCGCCCGACCATCTCCTCGATCTCTTCCGTGGACTTGTGCGTGCGCTGTGACAGCGAACGCACCTCATCCGCCACGACCGCAAAGCCGCGCCCCTGCTCCCCGGCCCGCGCCGCCTCAATGGCCGCGTTCAGGGCCAACAGGTTGGTCTGCTCGGCGATCGCCTTGATCTCGTCCAGCACCTGACTGATGCTGTCGCTGTCGTTGCTGACCCGGTTGATGACGTCCGCCGAGCCCTTGATCTCATCCGCCAGCCGGTTGATCGTCTGCACGGTATCACCTACCACGGCACGCCCCTGATCCGCCTCGGAATCGGCCTCGTTGGCATAATCCGAAGCCTGCTGGGAGCTCTGGGCCACCTCCTGGACCGTATCCACCATCTGCTTCATGGCATCATTGATCTGGTCCGTCTCCTGCATCTGGCGGGAGACGGCATCCGAATTGGAGGTGGCTGTCTCGTTTACGCGCCGTGCCTGCTGATCCACCCGGTTGACCGTCTCACGCACGGATTCCACCAGCTCGCGGATGCTCTCGGTCATGCCGTTGAACTCGGTGCTGAGTTCGCCCAGCTCGTCCCGGCTGTTGAGTTCAAGCTGCACCCGCATGTCGCCATCCGCCACACGGCGGGCTGAATCCGCAAACTTGCGGATGGAGGAGCGCACTGAGTAGTAGAAACCGGTATACAGCCAGACAATGATCAGAAGAACGACCGCAAGGGAGGCAAAGATGATGGTCCGCTGCTGGCGTTCACTGGCAAGACGCGCCTGCAGCTGGCCCCGGATGGCGCCGAGTATGTCATTGCCCACGGAATAGAGCTGGCCAATGGGCTCGGAGACCCGGGTATCATACTCATCCGCCGGAAACTCAAGCCTGAAGGGAGTGATCACCTCCTCTTCCATAAGGTCACGGATCTCGATGGGCGCCTTGCTGAGCCGCTCCGCGTCCTGTGTGAAACGCTGGCCGATGACAGGTGCCGCATCGAAACCAAGGTCGAAGGCCGTCTGCAGCTGGTTGCTGACATTGGTGAGGCTGTCATAGATGCCGTTCATCCGCTCACTGAGCGGCCCCGAGAGCCGTCCCTCATTGAGGCCATGAAGGCCGAAGGCACGGGCCTGGCCCATCTCATTGGCGACCGGTGTCATGCCATTGATGACCAGCTCCAGCAGCATCTGCACACTGTTGGACGGATCCTGCCCCAGCCCGCTGACCTGGAGCACCGTGTTGCGCAGCGCCAGTGTCTTCTGGAAGAAACGGTCGTAGAGATTGAACTGACGGTCGGGGGTCTGCAGGTACTGATCCTCCTCCAGCATACGGGTCCAGGCCGAGGTCACCTCATCCAGCTGCGTCTTCAGGGTATCCCCGTTATCCAGGGTATCCGCATAGTCGCTCAGTACCTGCAGCTTCTCGGTAACGGCCGCCCTGGCCTGCTGCGACTTGTCCCGGAGTCCGCCTTCGAGCTCCCGCACCCGCACCACCGTGTGGTAATCGCGGAAGCGCTGGGCACTGCGCACCAGGTCATTGGCCTCGGCAACCGCCTCTGTACCATCGATCGCCTTGTTCAGGTCATCAATGGAGGCATTCAGCTGGCTCACCAGGAGATACCCCAGTCCCGCTATGGGGATCAGGAACAGAACACTGATCAGGCTGAACTTGTAGACAAACTTCAGCCTGTTCATCAGCAGAATGGCAGGGGTCAGCAGTTTCTTCACGGTACGCCCTCCGAGCGTTCAAACACACCAGTCGTACTGGCAGGCCGGCCCTGAATCCTGCCGGCGCTATCGCCTGTGTGCCGCACTCCGATGCGGCGTTATTCGATTCACAGTAGCCTCTGAATCATTCCGTGCCCGGAAGTCTAGGTCAGATATGCACCGGGACAAGCCTGATCCGTCAGTTCCATGGGCTGTTTAACGACTTTTTCCCGCGGATCTTGAGCCTTCAGGGCATAATTCCCATGAGTGCGAGAATCGCCAGCACTGCCAGCCAGACAAGCAGGCTGCGGTTGAGCAGATGGCGCACGGCCAGAAGGCTCCTGTGGCCGTAATCCGGCCAGCCATCCGGGTCGTGGGCCTGGAAGCGGGCTGGATCCAGGGCGTAGCTGGAAAGGGCGCTGCCGGCGGCGGTCAGCAGTACCTCGCCACAGCTGTCCGTGCGCCGGGGATGGCGGTTGCGGGGTTCGCCCGACCAGCCGGAGAAATCCCCGGCCAGGGCAAAGCTGAATGACAGCAGCCAGCGTGGCGGTATGGCGAGCCAGTGGACCCAGCGCCCGAACAGGGTGCGGACCCCTGTGGAGGGGTAGTGGTCGCGCAGCATCAGGGCCACCAGGATCAGCACCACCCCGGCGGGGCCCAGGAGGGCATACCAGAACAGCGGCAGGAAGTAGCGCTCAAAGGTGGTCTGGATCAGAGCCCCGCAGAGGCTCAGGTGAAGCTGTTCCGGCGCCAGTGCCGCGCCCCTCTGTTCCGCCGGCAGCAGCGGCGAGACATGATGCCAGGCCGCCTGCATGTCCCCGGAGCGCCAGGCCGCACTGTAGGCCCTCAGCGGTGCCCGCCAGCCCGGCATGCCGGTACCGGCGACCAGCAGTGCGAGCGCCAGCAGGCTGGCCCAGAGCCCGCCGGCGATGCCACTTGTTCCCCAGGACAGCAGACCGGTGAGGACAACCAGCAACCCGTAGAGAGGCAGCAGCCAGCGCAGCGTGGCACGGCCTCCGTCCTTCTCCGGGGGCGCGTGCTCCAGGAGCCGCCGCTGCCACTGCTCTGGATCCAGCCAGCCGCGTGCATCCAGCTGCCGGCGCAGCATCCAGGCCAGAAGAATCACCAGAAGACGCATCAGCCCCGCTCCTCTGCCGCATGCTCAACACCCTGCCGGAGCCGCTGCCAGTCAAAGGCGGGCCCCGGATCCGTCTTGCGTTCCGGCGCGATGTCGCAATGCCCCACGACCCGATCCGGTGTAATGCCCGGGAAGCTCTGCATGATGCCACGGGTCAGCGGAATCAGGCAGTCGTACTGGGCCTCTGTGTAGGGCGTATCGTCGGTGCCCTCCAACTCAATGCCGATGCCGAAATCATTGCATTCCGCCCGGCCATCGAAACAGGAACGCCCGGCGTGCCAGGCCCGATCCAGCAGGGAAACGAACTGCACCAGCTGCCCGTCACGCCGGATCAGAAGGTGTGCCGAAACGCGCAGATTGCGCAGCCGCTCAAACCAGGGGTGTTCACTGCAGTCCAGGGTGTTGCAGAAAAGGCGCTCGATGGCATCGCCTCCGAACTCGCCGGGAGGGAGGCTGATGCCGTGAACCACCAGCAGCGAGACGGCAGTGCCGTCAGGCCGGGCATCATGGTTGCCCGAGGGCATGGGTCGCGCCGCCGGGAGCCATCCGTCCGGGTCAGGCGTCAGGAATTCAACAGGATCACTGGCCAATGCGCTTCCCTCACTCGCGGGTTCAGGCGGCAGTGAAGCACAGTGGCCATATTTTGCAAGAGGGAACCGCCGGACTCAGGCGGTCTGCCCCTGGCGCAGGCTGTCGATGACCGACTCCAGGGCGCGGTCAAAGATCAGGCCATCGTCCAGCATCTCGAGGGTGCCATCAGCCAGGGCCCGATTGACCTCCGGCATCATGTACTCGACCACCCGGGCACCGTTGCGGTTAACAAAGACGTACTTGCCCGTGGCACGGATGACCGCGGCCAGCTTGCAGCGGACAGGACTGCCCTCGTGGGGCTGCCACGTGAGCCATGCGCCCACACTCAGGTCCGGAGGCGTCACCGCCTCAGGCTCTTCCTCGGGCTGCTCGGGCATGGCCTCGGGGAGCGCTTCAACCTCTTGCACCGCAGCGCCCCCGTCATTGGAGCATTCAGCCAACCCCGGAGGTGCCTCGCTGGTGATATCCAGCTCGCTGCCACCGGCAGTCTCTTCCGGCGCTTCCTCCTTCGGTGCTGTCTTCAGCCGCTGGAGCACGTCGACATGCACCAGCTCAAGCTGATGCAGGCTGCGATCCGTTTCAAAGGGATCCCAGCCGATCTGTTCCAGGCTCTCGCGCACGCTCCGCACAATACCGGGGATCTCACGCAACAGCAGGGAGCGGGTGGACGCCAGGAAGGGATCCGGATCCAGGCTCCACAGCAGCCTGTGGGTCAGGTCGCACTGCGCCTTCCAGCCTTCCCCCTCGTCGCCCTCACGCAGGTAGTGCCACTTGAGCACACGGAACCAGGCACTCTCCAGAAAGCCGGTCAGACTTTCCGGAACCGTGTACCGGGCCTGCGCCTGACCCAGGAACCGCTCTACCTCGACCCTTGCCTGCTCATCCCGGGCGCGCCCTTCCTCGGCATCGCGCAGGCGCTGCTCCACAAGCTCACGCCGGCGCCGGTCCTTTTCCATGAAGGCCGTGAAGTCATCCAGAACGGATTCAAAAACGCTTACATCATCGCTGTACTCGTTCAGGATCCGGCTGACCGCGGATTCCATCTTTTCATAGAGCGGATCACGACTGCTGTCGTTGCCCTCGTTCCACACCAGCGCTGCTGAGGACAGTTCATTGAGCAGCTTGCGGGCGGGATGACCGCCACGCTCGAAGAAGGCCGGATCCACCAGGGCCACCTTGACCATGGGAATCTGCAGCCGGCCAATCAGTGCCTGCATCGTCTCCGGAAGGCGGCGGTCCTCCAGGATGAAATCGAACAGCATGGAAACCAGGTTGATCACGTCCGAATCCACCTGGCGCACATTGCGGTCATTGCTGTTAACCAGTCCCTGAACAACAGGAACCATACCACCCGCCTGGGCAGCCTCAGCGGAGAGCTGGACACCGGAGAGCATCTGCACCAGCTCGGAGGTCTGCACCGGTGCGGCACCCTGACCCGCGCCAATGACCGGGAAGCCCTGACCGGCCCCCATGGGCCCGGACGATACGGAGCCACCCTGGCCCCCTCCCGAGTGCATCATCTCAATCAGGCTACGGATATCGGTGCCACTGGACTGACCGGCCTCGCCACCGGAAACCTGACCGCCACTGGCCTGGCCCGACGTGCCGGCGGGCGCGCCCTCGCTGCTGTCGCGGCGCTGATGCTGGGTTGCCGGGTTCTTCAGGTTGGGCAGCACACCTTCATCACTGAGGTGCTGGTTCGCCTCGGCGTACAGGTTGTCCAGCTGGTTGATCAGCAGCTTGTCGAACAGCTTGTAGATCACCAGCCGGGAGCGTATATCGATGGACAGCGAGGAGCAGGCCTCGGCAAGACCGTGACAGATGACTTCCGGCCCGAGCGGATTACGCGAGGACGCCAGATCCGGATTCCGCAGCAGTTCCGCCACCCGCTGGCGCAGCAGCTCCACCTGGTCGGTGTAGCGGTTGCGGATGCGCTGGATCATGTTGTCCACCGCCACCTGCTCTTCCAGATCGTCATCCTCAACCAGCGACAGCGACTCCAGGTCGGATTCGCCCTCGCTGTGCCGGCCCGGCGCGGGCTCGAAGTGACCACCTTCATTGAAGGCACGGCTCAGCCACTGCTGGAAGGCCAGGGTCATGGACTTGCGCTGCATGCGCAGTTCACGCATGGCATCAAAGTAGGTGGTCTGCTCGGCATTGGAGCGTGAGCGCTCGGACAGATCGAACAGTGCGTCATCGGCGCTGTCGAAGAAAGCGTCAAGCAGCGTGCGGAAACGGACCGCCGCCCTGTCGCGCAGGCTGATCAGCGGAGCTGGCAGCTGGCGCCCTTCCCCGGACTGCCCCAGGGTGACTACGTTTTCTCCACGACTCATCTGTCTGGCTCCCGAACTTCAGCGAAACGCCGGTTGGATTTTCAACGGTTCCACTATAGAGTCGGAGCGCGTCAATCTGTGTCAGAATTTGTCACCTTTTGTGACCACCGCCAGCAAGGGCCAGACCATGATGAACCCGATCCCCGCTGCCACACTGCGTCAGGCCGTGACACGCGATGTCGCCGCCAGTATTGCCGAGGATGAAGGCTCCGGTGACCGCACCGCAGCCCTTATTGATCCGGCGCGCGTGGTCGAGGCCGGGGTCATTGTACGTCATGAGGCGGTGGTCGCCGGCCGCCCCTGGGTGGATGAGTGCTTCCGACAGGTGGACCCGCGCCTGAGCGTGGTCTGGCACTGCCGTGAGGGGGAGCGGGTTGCGGCGGATTCGCACCTGCTCACCGTCACCGGCCCTGCCCAATCCCTGCTCACCGCCGAACGCATCGCGCTCAACTGGCTCCAGACGCTCTCCGGTGTGGCAACGCGCTGTCGCGCCTATGCAGACCGTGTCGCGCATACCGGGGCCCGGCTCCTGGACACGCGCAAGACCCTGCCGGGACTGCGCATCGCCCAGAAATACGCGGTCGGATGTGGTGGCTGTGCCAACCACCGCATCGGCCTGTACGACGGCATCCTCATCAAGGAGAACCACATCGCCAGCTGCGGCTCCATAACCGCCGCCGTTGAGCGTGCCCGGCAGACATCACCGGATGTGCCCCTGGAGGTGGAAACGGAAACCGAAGCGGAAGTGGCGGAGGCCATCGCTGCCGGCGCCAAACGCATCATGCTGGATGAGTTCCCGCTGGAGAGCATGGCGCGGATGGTGGAACGCTACCGGGGGCAGGCCCGCTTTGAGGCTTCCGGCGGCATCACGGAGGCGAACCTGGCAGCCATTGCGGAAACCGGCGTCGATTTCATCTCCCTGGGCGTACTGACCAAGGATGTCACGGCCGTGGACCTTTCGCTGCGCATACGGGATGAGGCCTGAACGGCACAACGGGCGGTAAACGTCTATAGTGATGGCCAGACGGGTTGCCTGCGACAGAGGAGGATCCGAAGGTGGCCGACGCGATCCGAAGCTTTCTTGCCGTGCCAGTGGGGCAATCCGTGGCGGAACCCCTGATGGCCACGGTCAATGCCTCAACCCACGCCCTGCCGCCACTGCGGGTTACCCCATGGGCGAACCTGCATCTCACACTGGTGTTTCTCGGCGCCGTCCCGCAGCGGGTACTGGATGATCAGGTCATACCCCGGGTGGGTGAGCTGCTGGCCGACGCCCGCCCGGGCCGGATCCACTTCCGTCAGGTGGCGGGATTCCCCGACCCCGGCAGACCCCGACACCTGGTACTGGAAGGCTACGCCTCCCCGACCATCGAGACGCTCCAGCGCACGCTCAGGGAGGGACTGGCCGGCATACTCGACCATGCCCCGCAGGAACAGCAGTGGCGGCCACACATCACGGTCGCCCATTTCCGGGACCGCAGGCCGCGCGCCATAACAGCCACTCCCTGGCAGGCGGAACTACCGGTCGCCGAGGTCTGTCTCTACGAAAGCGAACCGGGCCTGCATGGCCCGGTTTACAGGGTGCGGGAACGCTGGCCACTGGCCCAGGAACCGGACGAGGCCGGCGCAACAGCCCCCTAGCGCGCCGCCGTCACCAGCTCATCCAGCCGCCGGAGCGCCTCGATCAGCAGGCTGCCATCCTGTTCCAGGTTCCGGAAATATTCCTCGGCCATGGGGGCCACATCACACCAGGGCGGCATGGCTTCGCCGCCTTCCAGCATGCCCTCCAGCTTGGGCAGGAACACGAACTGGACCCACTCAGGGAAGGTCATGGTATCCACGCAGAAAGGCTGCACACTGGCAAAGGCCTCGGGCGACGGAGCGGTACTGCTGCGCAGTGCCAGCTCCGACAGTGCCTCCTCCACACGTTTCATGCTGCCAGGCAGCGCCTGACGCGCGTGTTCCCGATCCATTGCCATGCGCCTCAGGCTCCCAGCGGTTCCACGTCCACGGTCTCACCATTGAGCAGACCGTAGAGATCCTGGAAACGCATCGTCAGGTTGTGCTTCGGCGCCATGTGGATGAGGGGCCGGCCCACCTGGTGGGACTCCTTCATCTTCACCGAGGACGGCAGCCGCACCGGCAGCACCGGCAGCCCCTCGTCCGTCAGCTCCTGGACAAGCCGGCGCGGCAGGCTGGCCTGACTCTGGAACTGGTTGGCAATGATGCCCTCAATCATCAGGTCGGGGTTGTGGTCCTCCTGCAGCTCCTGGATCTCGCCCATGATGCTGTACAGCGCCTGGCGGGAGAAATCATCGCAGTCAAAGGGAATCAGGCAGCGCTGTGCCGCGATCAGTGCCGACCGGGTGTAGAAGTTCAGCGCCGGTGCCGTATCGATGTAGATGGCATCATAGAGATCGCTCAGGCGGCTGAGGTGATCACGCAGCTTGTAGATCTTGTGCTTGGCCTCCAGCTTGCGCTCAAGGTAGTCCAGCTCGGGGCTCGAGGGCAGCACATGCAGGTTGGAGAACGCCGAGGCATGCACGAATTCCTCGGGGCGGCGGCTGGAGATGCGGAAGGCGATGGACTGCTCGAGCAGGTCGGCCACCGTGTCCTTC
Source organism: Halovibrio salipaludis (assembly GCF_002286965.1). Taxonomy (GTDB): domain Bacteria; phylum Pseudomonadota; class Gammaproteobacteria; order Pseudomonadales; family Oleiphilaceae; genus Halospina; species Halospina salipaludis. The sequence goes on from NZ_NSKD01000003.1 coordinate 416,368, forward strand.
AGCTCTTCCGCGGGCCTGCCAAGCAGATACTGGGTTGAATTCCCCTGTGGATCCAGATCGACCACCAGTGTCCGCACACCACGGCTGGCGCTGATGGCCGCCAGATTGCTGACGATACTGGATTTCCCCACACCGCCCTTCTGATTGAAAACAACCCGGCGCATGGCTTTCCCCCTGTGTTTTTGCTGTTATCGATGGAATCCCTGTAGATCCGGAGTCTACCAGCCCAGCACCTGCCTGACGAAGGGTACCGTCAGCCGCCGCTGCTGTTGCAGCGAGGCCTCATCGAGACGGTCCAGAAGCCCCAGGAGCTGGCCCGGATCCCGGGGAGCACGGCGCAGGATGTAACGGGTCACTTCCTCCGGCATGGCAAGCCCCCGGTTTTCCGCCCGCGCCCTGAGCATGGCCGCACGCTGATCATCGTCCGGGAGGGCCAGCTGCCAGACAGGCAGGGCCCTGAGGCGTGATGCCAGATCCGGCAGGGCCCAGTCCAGCGCCGCTGGTGGCTGTCGGCTCGCGATCAGAAGGCGTCCGCCGGCATCCTGGACACGGTTGAACAGGTGCAGCAACGCCTCCTGCCAGGCGGGATCCGCGGGCAATCCTTCCAGATCATCCAGACAGACGGGATCGAAACCCTCAAACCCCTGAAGCGCCTCCGGCGCCAGTGCCGCTGCCTCGCGCAGACTGAGCGACACCGGCTGGAGGCCGGTCGACTCCGCGGCCAGGCAGACGGCATTGAGAAGATGGCTCTTGCCTGCGCCGGCATCACCACAGAGCACCAGGGAACCGGCGTCCGCCGATGCCGGCCAGGCCTGAAGCCGCTCGACCACGGCCCCGTTGGATCCGGCATGGAAGTTGTCAAATCCGGCTTCGTCCCGCAGCCGGATCCGCAGGGGAAACTGGGAAGGTGTCTGTGTCATGGCCCCATTCTACTGCAGCGTGGCACCGCTTCCTCCGGCATCCTCCGCGGAATCCAGGGGCACAATCTCCTGCACCTCACCTCGGCCAGGCAGCATGCTGCTGCCCCGCTCACCGTCCCAGCGGTAGTAGAGCCTCAGCGTGTCATCCTCCGGATCGGCCGGAATCGCACCGTCCGGCGGCCCACCCGCCAGCATCAGCCGCTCATCCAGCCCGATGTAATCATGCAGCACGCTCAGATCGCCGTTGAAGGCCAGGTCCAGGGTCAGGTGATCCTGCTGCACCGTCTTCACCTGTACCGACCGGATCGGCTCCAGCCCGGCCAGGGCGCGTCGCACACCAGCATAGGACGCCAGCGTCTCCACACCGGTCACTTTCATAAGGGCGGAACGCAGATCCCCGCCCCTGGGTGGCGCCACGGCATAACGCTCGGCCAGCCGGTCAGCCCAGGCATCCACCAGCTGCTGCACCACCATGCGCCGCTCATTCTCCCGGACGACGCCATCCGCAACCCGCTCATCCCCTCGCCACAACTGCCAGCGCGCCCGCCAGCCACCACCGGCCCGATTGACCCTGACCGTCGCCATGAGGTCATGGGGATAGCGTCGGGAGGCCTGTTTTATGGGCCTGTCAAACAGTCCCCAGATCTCGGACAGACTGACTTCCGCGCGATCCCGCTCATCATGGAAAGGCAATGCCAGCGGCAGGCCGCGGCGCTGGGACTCCGCCCAGAGTGGCTCCTTCCAGGGGCCCCGCTCCGCTGCAATGGCCTCCCTGTCCAGAGGCTGCATGGGTTCTTCCAGGAAGGGGGGCAGGGTGTTCTCCCGGTGGATCAGCTCACGATCACCACGATCATCCACCGCGAACCAGACCAGAACCCGGGGGCGGTTGGCTCCCCACACCGCCACACCCCGTTCAGCCAGCATCTGACCGACCGCCGGCGCACTCAGGGTGGCATGCAGCTCAAGCTCTCCCTCATTGCGCCGGTAGCTGAAAGCATCAATGAAGCGGGCGGCATCGCCGTCCAGGGTGCGCTCGGTGGCACTGTCCTCCTCGGCAGCCGGCACCAGCTCCCGCACCTCGGCGGGATCACCGGTGAGACGCAGCAGCACCTGGCGCAGCGCTTCCCGGAAAGCCTCATCCCGCGCCCCGGCCCCGGTGTCCTCGACCGGCACCACCGCCTGGTACAGACGGTCCACGACCACTGCCTGAGCAGGGCCGGTCAGCATCAACAGCAACAGAAGACCGCCTGCCAGCAGCCCTGCCCGGAACCGATCAATGCGCTGTGCCACCCGAACTCCCATTGTCCACTGTCTCGCCCTCAAAGGTCGGCTCAGGATACAACAACCACCCCGACCACGACACCCACGGCATTTGGCCGGGGATGACCACGGTGCTAGAATCCGCGCAATGCCCGTTTCGAGGAACGCCCCATGAGCGACACCAACCAGGGAATGACCTACCGCGACGCCGGAGTCGACATTGATGCCGGCAGTGAACTGGTCGACCGCATCGGCGAGAGCGTTGCACGCACCCAGCGACCGGAGGTTCTGGGTGGCCTGGGCGGTTTCGGAGGGGCCTTCGCGGTTCCCGAGGGTTATAAGGAACCCGTTCTGATCTCCGGGACCGACGGGGTCGGTACCAAGCTGCGCCTGGCCATGGACACGGAGCGCCACGACCGCATCGGCATCGACCTGGTGGCCATGTGCGTCAATGACATTATCGTCACCGGCGCCGAACCTTTGTTCTTCCTCGACTACTACGCCACCGGCAAGCTCAACAATGACATCGCCGCCGATGTCATCAAGGGCATTGCAACCGGCTGCGAGAATGCCGGCTGCTCGCTGGTTGGCGGCGAGACCGCGGAAATGCCCGGCATGTATCAGGGCAACGACTACGACCTTGCCGGCTTCTGCGTGGGGATTGTGGAGCGCAAGCGCCTGATCGACGGCAGCCGCGTGGAAGCCGGTAACGCCCTGATCGGCCTCGGTTCCTCCGGCCCCCACTCCAACGGCTACTCCCTGATCCGCCGCATCCTGGAGCACACCGGCGCGGACCTGAAGCAGTCCGTGGGCACGGAGACCCTGGGCGAAGCCCTGATGGCCCCCACCCGCATCTATGTGAAGCCGCTTCTGGAGATACTGCACCAGTTCGACGTCCGGGCCATGGCCCATATCACCGGTGGCGGACTCACGGAAAACGTGCCGCGTGTTCTGCCCGAGGGAACGGAAGCGGTCATCGATACCCACAGCTGGCAATGGCCGGACGTCTTCCAGTGGCTCCAGCGCGCCGGCAACGTGGCCACCGACGAGATGTTCCGTACCTTCAACTGCGGCATCGGCATGGTGGTCTGCATTCCGGAGACCGAGCGTGACCAGGTTCTGGAAACCCTCAATGACGCGGGCGAGGATGCCTGGCTCCTGGGCTATATCCAGGAATCCGATGACCCTGCTGGTGTCCGCTTCGTCCCCGACAACGACGAACGCTGATGCCGAACGCCCTGCCGCGTATCGTTGTCCTCATTTCCGGCGGCGGAACCAACCTTCAGGCACTGATTGATGCCGAGGCCGCCGGTACACTGGAGGGCACCATTGCCGGTGTCATCAGTAACCGCACTGGCGTAAAAGGCCTGGATCGGGCTGAAAGCGCCGGCATTCCCGCTCAGGTGATTCCGCACCGCGACCATGACAGCCGGGAATCCTTTGACCAGGCCCTGATGGCCGCCATTGATGGGTTCAGGCCGGATCTGGTGGTCCTGGCCGGCTTCATGCGCATTCTTACGGACGCTTTCGTACAGCACTACCAGGGGCGGCTGCTCAACATCCATCCCTCGCTGCTGCCGGCCTGGCCCGGCCTGCACACCCATCGCAAGGTGCTGGAGGCCGGGGAAACGGAGCACGGCGCCACCGTGCATTTCGTCACGGAGGAGCTGGACGGTGGCCCGCGCATCATCCAGGGACGGGTCCGGGTGCATCCTGACGATGACGAGGACAGCCTGGCAGGCCGCGTGGGCGTGCAGGAGCGCCGGATCTACCCCGAGGCCGTGCGCTGGTTCTGCCAGGGGCGGCTGCGCCTGGTGCAGGGTCGGGCGCAGCTCGACGGCACGCCCCTGGACGAACCGGTGGATATTGACTCCCAAAACGCTTGAGCCGGTAAAAGGGTTCTCATAGGGTAGAAGCAAACCATCCAACAGGGGATGCTGACATGGACCCGATCCGACGCCTGTTCCTCACAGTCGCTGCCGCCGCTGTGCTGCCTTCCACCGCTTTCGCACAGGACGTGGGCCTCTACCCCATGACCACCACCTATGGCGCGGAGCTTGAACGCGGCATCACCATCAGCGGGGAAGCCACCCGCTCACTGGAACCCACGGACACCGGCCGCTGGGTCTACCGCTTTGACGTGGACTCCTTCGTGGCGGATATCCGCGAATCCAGCCGGTTCCGTTTCGAGGACCAGACCGTGATCTCGGAGCGGTACCGCTACAGCCTGGAAGGCTTCTTCCTGTCGAACCGCTACAGGAAACTCGATTTCGACTGGAATGAGAACGTCATTGTGGACCGGGAAAACAACCGCCGCACGGACATGAGCGACCACCCGGGTGTCCAGGACCAGCTCGGTGCCCAGCTCCAGCTCTGGGTGGACCTGCGCGCCGGCAGGGAGACCATGGAATATGTGATCCCGGACGAGGGCGACTTCAAGGATTACCAGTTCGAAGTGCTGCGTGAGGAAACCCTGGATACCCGCGAGTTCGGCAAGGTCGAAACCGTGGTCGTGAAACGGGTGCGGGACGAGGACTCACCCCGCACCACCCTGATGTGGTTCGCCCCGGAATGGGATCACCTGCTGGTGCGGCTCGAGCAGACCAACGAGGATGGGGAGGATTTCGAGATCTATCTCAAGCGCGCCACCCTGGACGGCGAGCGTATTCAGCCCTGAGCCCAGGCCCGCTTGACTTCCTCGGCAATGGCCTGGAGACCGCGGGCCACATCCGCCTCATCCTGGGAATAGGTTACCCGGAGGCATTCATGCCGGTGGCGCCAGTCCTCGTCCGGCAGTCCCGGGAAGAAGTAGTGCCCTGATACCACCAGAACGCCCCTGGCCTTGAGCCGCCTGTAGAGTTCCAGACTGCTGATGGGCAGATCCGGGAACCAGAGCCACAGGAACATGGCGCCCTCCGGCTTGTGGACCCGCCAGGGGCACTCATCACCCATGGCCTCCCGGAAGGCCGTTACGGCGCTCTCCATCTTGCGCCTGTAAACCGGCCGTACCAGATCCCGGCTCATGCTGATGATCTCGCCACTGCGCACCAGCGGCTCCGCCAGCATGGCGCCGAAGCTGCCGGTAGCCAGGTTCATGATGGCGTTAACGCCGGACAGGGCCCGGATCACCGGCTTGTCCGCGATCACGATACCGGTACGCGCCGCCGGAATACCGAGTTTGGAAAGGCTCAGGCAGAGAATGTGCTGGGGGGTCCAGCGCGGGGACGCCTCGGTGTACATCAGGTCCGGGAAGGGCGTGCCGTAGGCGCCGTCCACGATCAGCGGAATATCATGCTCACGCGCCAGTTCCTCGAGTCCCAGCATCTCGCCGTCTGTAAGCACATTACCCGTCGGGTTGGTCGGCCGTGAAACACAGATGGCGGCGGTGTCTTCCGTGATCTCGAGCTGCGAGAAATCCACCCGGTACTTGAACTGGTTGTCCCCCAGCTCCTCGATTTCAGGGCGCACCGCGCGGAACAGGCCCGGCGTCAGCCCGGCATCGCCATAGCCGATATACTCGGGCGCCAGCGGCAGGAGGATGTGCTTGTGGCTGCCGTCCGGATGCTCACCGGCCAGCATGTTGAACAGCATGAAGAACGCGGACTGGCTGCCATTGGTCAGCCCCACGTTCTCCGTGGTCAGCCCCCAGTCGTATTCCTGGTTGAGCAGTTCAACCAGGCTGGCAATGAACTTCTTCTCGCCCTGGGGTGGGTCGTAAACGCCCGTCAGGCGCCGGAACTGCTCCGGGTCGTCCACCAGCTCCTTCATGATCGCCTGCAGCCGGTCCGTCACCTCCGGAAGATGGCCGGGGTTGCCCCCGCCCATCATGACCACGTCGCCACCGGAGGCCATGGCCTCGCCCAGATCGTCCATCAGCGAATTGATGCCGGCGTCCTCGCCCAGCTTCTGACCGAAGGATGAGAGTTTCATGCAGGCTCCCGTTCAGGATTGGTTCGCGTTCGTCCAGCGCTCCGGGACTTCCAGGCCCAGGCTGCTGACACCGTCGTTGTGCGCCATCCCGTGCAATTCATTCAGGGTGTCGCCATCCGGTGCCGGGGCACGACGCAGCGTCTCGGCCAGGGTCTTCTGGAACGATTTCTCCGCTTTCACCAGTTCATGCCCGTCAAACAGCTTCACCAGCGCGTCATCCTCCAGCCCCTCGCCCTCGGTGACCTCGATGAAGGTGGTCACCGTCTCAAGGGCGCGGGCCGCAGCGTCAAAGGCGCGCTTCTTCTCCGGGTTCACATGGCACAGGAAGGCCTGCTCCAGCAGGTGCCAGGCATCCATGGCCGGCGCCACACCATAGAAATCATACTCGGCGGGGTCCGGGTACACGTCTTCCAGGCGGGTGAGCTGCTTCAGGGGGTCCACGTCATGGTCCTTGATGGCCAGCATCCGCCACCCCCAGTCCAAGGCATCCCGGAAGCGGTCACCCCACTCGGGTTCGGTGATCTCGGCAAAGAGCGCGTAGTTGGGGAAGGCCCTTTCAGCCAGCGCCAGTATGAAAGCGTACTGGCGCCAGCCGGTCAGGCGGTTCATTTCCCGCTGCCACTGCTTCGAGTTCATGGGCCGCTCCCGGCGTTCAGGTCTTGGGCAGGGTCACGCCACGCTGGCCCATGTACTTGCCCTTACGGTCCGCATAGCTGGTCTCACAGACCTCATCGGACTCCAGGAACAGCATCTGGGCCACCCCTTCGTTGGCATAGATGCGTGCGGGCAGGTTGGTGGTATTCGAGAACTCCAGGGTTACCTGCCCTTCCCATTCCGGCTCCAGCGGTGTGACGTTGACGATGATCCCGCAGCGGGCATAGGTGGACTTGCCCAGGCAGATGGTGAGCACGTTGCGCGGAATCCGGAAGTACTCCACGGTCTGCGCCAACGCAAAGGAATTGGGCGGGATAATGCACGATTCCCCGGAAATGTTGACGAAACTGTCCTCGTCAAAATTCTTGGGGTCCACCGTGGCCGAATGGACGTTGGTGAAGATCTTGAATTCGGAACTGCAACGCACGTCGTAGCCGTAGCTGGAGGTGCCGTAGGAGATGACCCGGCCCTTGTCCGCGGTTTCCTTGATCTGACCCGGCTCGAAGGGTTCGATCATGCTGTGTTCCTCCGCCATCCGGCGGATCCAGCGATCGGATTTGATGCTCATGCTGCGTCAGCGCCCACGATTGGATGATTGGGATAGCCGGGAATCATACCGCAGCTGACGCAGGCACCGAAAGTCAGGGACCGGACGCAGCTCCGTTACGGCGCTGCTTGCGCAGGCGGCGACGGGCCAGAATCCACCGGGAGAGACCGTGGGTCGCCAGGTAGCCGCCCACCGCGAAAGGCACGGCAACGATCAGGCTCCCTATGATGGTGAATGTCATGGTGTCCCCTGCCTGCTCAAACATCCATGGCGGGATGAAATCCATGGACACCGGCAGCAGCACGGTCAGCAGCTCACCCAGCTCGTGGAATCCCCAGTAGAGCGGCGCCATGGTGATCGGATTGCTCAGCCAGGACACGGCAAAGGCCGCCGGGAAGTTACCGCGCAGCACCACACAGCCGATGATCATGAACACGGTCTGGAAGCCCACCGTGGGCGTCAGCCCCACGAACAGACCGACGCTGACGCCACGGGCCGCCGCCTCAACGCCGCCTCTGAGGCACCCGGTCACGTACAGCAGGTGCCACAGACGGGGGTGGCCCACCAGCCAGTTATGGCCGCGGCGCCGGAGGACCCGGTAACGGGCCTGGAGTGTGGGGAATCGTTTCATACGCCCCTGGCCAATGGATGCTGGAGACTGCAAGAGCACCGTTTATAACTCAATGATTACCCTCCAGGCCATTAAGACTCGTTTACGGCCTGTAATCAGGAACTCATTGCGGCGATGGGGGAGCTGGTATCCCGCTCCCGCTGCGACAGCGCCGCGCCCACCCGCCGCGCCAGATCGGCGTAGATCCGCGAGACTTCCGAGTCCGGTTCCGCCACCACCGTCGGGTTGCCCCCGTCGGTCTGCTCCCGGATGGTGCGGTGCAGCGGCAACTGCGCCAGAAGCGCCACATCATAGTCCGCGGCCAGGCGCTCGCCACCGTCACTGCCGAACAGCGGATCATGATGCCCACAATGGCTGCAGATGTGCGTGCTCATGTTCTCAACCACGCCCAGCACCGGGATATCCACCTTGCGGAACATCTCGATGCCCTTCTGGCCATCCATCAGCGCCATGTCCTGGGGCGTGGTGACCACAACCGCACCGGTCACGGGCACCTTCTGCGCCAGGGTCAGCTGGATATCGCCGGTGCCTGGCGGCATGTCCACCACCAGGTAATCCAGATTATCCCACAGAGTCTGGCCCACCATCTGCTGCACCGCACCGCTGACCATGGGCCCGCGCCAGATCATGGGGGTTTTATCCGTGATCATGAACGCCATGGACATGGCCTGGATGCCGTGGGCCTCAATCGGTACGAAGTATTTCTCCTGCTTCGTCTCCGGCCGGGTGCCCTCGGGGATCCCGAGCATCAGCCCCACATTCGGCCCGTAGATGTCCGCATCCAGGATGCCCACGCGCGCGCCCTCGCCCGCCAGTGCCAGAGCCAGGTTCACGGCGGTTGTGGACTTGCCCACGCCACCCTTGCCGGAGGCCACGGCGATGATATTGCTCACCCCACCCATGGCATGCAGATCGCCCTGGGCCTTGTGGGGATGGATGTTGTGACTGGTGGTGATACGCACATCCTCGACGCCTTCCACATCCTCGATGGCATGGGTCAGGAGCGATCGGGCACCGCCCGCGATGCCATTCCATGCGTAGCCCAGCTGGATCTCAAAGGACACCGTACCGTCCTCAATGGACAGATTCCGGATGGCCCCCAGCGACAACAGGTCCTGCTTCAGATAGGGGTCCGTGTACTGGCGGATCGCCTGTTCGACCGCGCTCTGGTCAATATCCGTCATGCTGCTCCCGAAACAAAGGATTCCAATGCTTCAATAATACGCCCGGCGCGGGGGCAGTAGCTAGTTCTCCAAAAACCGTTTAAACCTAATCATTTGGAGAGTACCCCAATGATCCGGCACAGCCACTCCCCTTTCCATAAGAGCTTTCGCCTCAGCACTGGGCGTTTCATTTGTCACTATCCGGCGCTGGTGCCGATCCGACAAGGTACGAGAAGCATTCCGCACCCCCGGCGGCCACCGGCGCGTCTCTGCCGATCAGGCCCGAAACTTATTGGGATTTTCAGAGGTGCGTTCCAGCGTTGGCTATACGCGTGTTTCGTCGCACGATCAACCAAACGAGCTGGACTCCCAGGCAGCCCGATTGGCTGGTGTTTCGGATATCGTGATTGAAGACCTCGTGCAGGGCTGAACTGCAAAAAAACCGGGATTCGGCGGCTGCTGGTGGCACTACTCAACCGGAAAGTATCGACGTTGTAGCGCACACACAAAGATCGCCTGGTGCGCTTCAGGCACGAATTGATCTTTCAGGTGCGCCAATGGGCGGGAACGGATGTGGTTATCCTGAATGATGATCAGAGTGTGAGTGTCGAGCAGGAGCCCACATAGGATGTGTTTACACTGATGAGCGTATTCTCGGCGCGGCTCTCTGGCGGTCGATCCCAACAGAATCGAAAATGGGCGCCCAGAGCTGGTTGCATATACAGTTATGCGGTTTATACTCGACTTATGGACATCGCTTTCAAGACCCAGCTTCGCCCCAACAACCGGCAAAGGACCTACTTTGCCCGGGCCAGCGGCACCGCGCGGTTCTGCTGGAACTGGGGGCTGGCTGAGTGGAACCGCCAGTATGAGTTGTTCAGGGATGGACAAGGCGATCGTCCATCGGGCATGGCGCTCAAGCGTCAATTCAATGCCCTGAAAAAGACCGACTACCCGTGGGTCTACGAGGTCACCAAGTACGCCTCCCAGCAACCGTTCATTGCCCTGCAGCGCGCCTTCTCCGACTGGATGAAGGACCTCAAATCCTCCAAGCCGGCGCACCTGAAAAAGCGCCAGCCGCGGTTCAAGAAAAAGGGCAAGGCCACCGACTCGTTCTATGTCGGCGGCGATCAGGTCAAGGTGGACGGTCACTGGCTCAAGGTTCCCAATCTGGGTTGGGTGCGCATGGCGGAGCCGCTGAAATACGGTGGCCACATCAACGGCATGACCATCTCGCGCCAGGCGGATAAGTGGTTTGTGTCGTTCTCACTCAATGTCGATCTCTGCCCGCTGCCAAGCGAAAGCCAAGCACGCTGCGGTGTGGATCTCGGCATCAAGACGCTGGCGACAATCTCCCGGGGTCCGGAAACGGAGTGGGAATCGCCCAAGCCACTGCAGAACGCGCTCAGGAAACTGGCCCGCTACCAGCGCCGGCTGGCGAAGAAGGTCAAGGGGAGCAACGGCTACCGGAGACTGAAGATGCGCATTGCGAGGCTGCACAAGCGCATCGCCGATATCCGGGCCAACACGCTGCACCAGTTGACCGCCTATCTGAGCACCCACTTCAGTGAGGTGGTTATCGAGGATCTCAACGTCAAAGGCATGATGGCCAATGGGCGTCTCGCCCGCCACATCGCCGATGTCGGTGCCTTCGAGTTCCGCCGGCAGATGACGTACAAGATGGACTGGCGTGGTGGCATGCTGACGGTCGCCGACCGGTGGTACCCATCGAGCAAGCTCTGCTCAGGCTGCGGTTCTCACAAACCGGATCTCACGCTGGCGGATCGGGTTTATCACTGCGGCGAATGCGGCCACCGCCAGTGCCGTGACGCCAACGCCAGCATCAATCTGGAGCACTATACGGCTCGTTCAGTCGGAATACACGCTGCTGGAGATGACGGCTCTGCCCGGGCCGCTTAGCGAGCCGGGCAACCAGCATCGATGAATGCAGAAGAAAGCACTGAGCTTGGAGATCAGGTTTGGGTAAGTCTTTTAGAACGGAGGCTGCCAGACAGGCGGGATGAAAAAAACGCGGCTGAGCGGTATCATCGGCACCTCCAAAACCAATCACGGAGCCAGCCAACCCCCATGAGCGAGCCGAGCGCCCATCGCCGCGACATCCTGGTCACCAGTGCCCTGCCCTACGCCAATGGTCCCATCCACCTGGGCCATCTGCTGGAGTACATCCAGAGCGACATCTGGGTGCGTTACCAGAAGCTGCGGGGGGAGAACTGCCACTATGTCTGCGCGGACGACGCCCACGGCACCGCCATCATGCTCCGGGCGGAGCGCGAGGGGATTACGCCGGAACAGCTGATCAGCCGCATCCAGGCCGAACACGAGCGTGACTTTGCCGGTTTCCTGGTCGAATTCGACAACTACTACTCGACCCATTCCGAGGAAAACCGCGAGCTGTCCTCCTACATCTACCAGAAACTGCGCGACCGCGGCCATATCGCAACACGCAGCATCACGCAGGCCTACGATCCCGAAAAGGGCATGTTCCTGGCAGACCGTTTCATCAAGGGCACCTGTCCGCGCTGCCGCACCCCGGACCAGTACGGCGACAACTGCGAGGCCTGCGGCGCCACCTACACGCCCATGGAGCTGATTGAACCCAGATCCGCGCTCTCCGGCGCCACGCCCGAAGAGCGCGAATCCGAGCATTTCTTCTTCACACTGCCGGACTTCGCCGATTTCCTGCGCGAGTGGACCAACAGCGGCGCCCTGCAGCCGGGCATGGCCAACAAACTGGCGGAATGGCTCGACGCCGGCCTGCACGACTGGGACATCAGCCGTGACGCCCCCTACTTCGGTTTCGAGATCCCGGACTCACCCGGCAAGTACTTCTACGTCTGGGTCGATGCCCCGGTGGGCTACCTGGCCAGCTTCCAGAACCTGTGCAACCAGCGTGGCGACATTGACTTCGACCATTACTGGCGCGAAGACTCCACCGCCGAGGTCTACCACTTCATCGGCAAGGACATCGTCAACTTCCACGCCCTGTTCTGGCCGGCGATGCTCAAGACGGCCGGGTTCCGCACGCCCACGGCCATCAACTGCCACGGCTTTGTGACAGTGAACGGCCAGAAGATGTCCAAGTCCCGCGGCACCTTCATCATGGCGCGCACCTACCTGGATCACCTGCATCCGGAATACCTGCGTTACTACTTCGCGGCCAAGCTCACTGCCGGCGTGGACGACATGGACCTGAACCTGGATGACTTCGTCCAGAAAGTGAATTCGGACCTGGTGGGCAAGGTGGTCAACATCGCCAGCCGCAGCGCCGGTTTCATCACCAAGCAGTTCGACGGCCACCTGGGTTCTGAAATCACCGAACCGGAGCGCCTGAAGGAATTCACCGACGCCGCCGAAGAGATTGCGGGCTATTACGAGGAACGGGAAATCGGCCGCGCCATGAAGCGTGTGATGGAACTGGCCGACCGGGCCAACCAGTACGTGGACGAACAGAAGCCCTGGGTCCTGGCCAAGGACGAGACCACCCGCGACCAGGTCCAGGCCATCAGCACCAATGCGCTGAACATGTTCCGCATCCTTATGACCTACCTGGCGCCCGTGCTGCCGGAAACTGCGCGCAACGCGGAGGCTTTCCTCAACACCAGCCTGGACTGGCGCCGGCTTGAGGATCATCTGCTGGATCACGGAATCAACAAGTTCAAGCCGCTGATGAAGCGCATCGATTCCAAACAGATCGAGGCCATGCTCGAAGCCTCGAAAGAAGACGTGGCCCAGGATCAGCAGACCACCCAACAGCCCGCACAATCGCAGAAGGAGACCCCGGACGTGGAGCCCATTGCCGAGCAGATTGAGTTCGATGACTTCACCAAGGTCGACCTGCGGGTGGCGAAGATCGAGAACGCCGAGCATGTTGAGGGCGCGGACAAGCTACTGAAGCTGACTCTGGATATCGGGGCGGAACAGCGCCAGGTGTTTGCCGGCATCAAGACGGCCTATGCGCCGGAGGATCTGATCGGGCGGCTGACGGTGATGGTGGCGAACCTTAAGCCACGGAAGATGAAGTTCGGTGTCTCTGAAGGGATGGTTCTGGCGGCCGGGCCAGGCGGCGAAGATATCTGGCTGCTGGCGCCGGACTCCGGGGCTACGCCGGGGTTGCGGGTTATGTAGTCCCAGGAGTTAGAGGTGGCTGCGGGGCGGGGTACCGGGAGGCCTTCACGGGAATCGCTGTAAATACATCCCTGTAGGCTGCTATTCCGCCATCCATGGCTCCATAGCTTCCCGTGAAGGCCTCCCGGCACCCCACCTGATCAACGCCCCGGGGTCGCTGACGCAAGATGCCTCAGCGCTGCTGAAAACAGATAAGCAATAAGTTCTTTGAATTGGAAGCCCATGACGGATCCCGATTGGAGGGGGTCGGGTGGTTCCTTCCGGGAAGCTATGGAGCCATGGATGGCGGAATAGCAGCCTACAGGGACGTACTTGTGGCGATTCCCGGAAGGAACCACCCGACCCCCTCCCCACGACCAAGCTGAAGCCGATGACTGAATACCTGCTGATACTGATCAGCACCGTCCTGGTGAACAATTTCGTGCTGGCCCAGTTCCTGGGGCTGTGCCCCTTCATGGGCGTCTCCAACAAACTGGAGACCGCCATGGGCATGTCCATGGCCACCACCTTCGTGCTGACACTGGCCTCCGTGTGCAGCTATCTGGTCAACACCTGGATCCTCGAACCCCTGCAGGTCGAATACCTGCGCACCATCAGCTTCATCCTCGTCATCGCCGTGGTCGTGCAGTTCACCGAGATGGCCGTTCGCCACACCAGCCCCCTGCTCCACCGGGTACTGGGCATCTTCCTGCCGCTGATCACCACCAACTGCGCCGTCCTTGGGGTCGCCCTGCTCAACATCCAGGAGAAGAACAGCTTCCTCGAATCCATTCTCTACGGCTTCGGCGCCGCCGCCGGCTTCTCGCTGGTGCTGGTGCTGTTCGCCGCCATGCGCGAGCGCATTGCCGCCGCCGATGTGCCGCAACCGTTCCAGGGCGCCGCCATCGGCATGATCACCGCCGGCATCATGTCACTGGCCTTCATGGGTTTCACCGGCATGGTGCAGGTGTGAGAGGGTTACCGGCATGTGGATGAACCTGCTCCTCGCCATCGCGACCCTGCTGCTGCTGGCCGGCGCCTTCGGAGCCCTGCTGGGGTATGCGTCCGTGCGCCTGCGTCGGGATGACGACTCCCTGGTGGAGCAGATCGACGCGGTGCTGCCCCAGACCCAGTGCGGGCAGTGCGGTTACCCCGGCTGTCGCCCCTATGCGGAAGCCATCGCCGAGGGCGACGCCATCAACAAGTGCCCGCCCGGCGGCGAAGCGACCATCCAGAGCCTGGCCAACCTGCTGGATGTGGAACCGCAACCGTTGGATGCCGAACATGGCGAGGAGCAGCCCAAACGGGTAGCCTACATCCGCGAGGCCGAGTGCATCGGCTGCACCAAGTGCATCCAGGCCTGCCCGGTGGACGCTATCGTGGGTGCGCCCAAGTTCATGCACACCGTGATCGAGAGCGAATGCACCGGCTGTGACCTGTGCGTGGACCCCTGCCCCGTGGACTGCATCGACATGATTGAAGTCGCCCGAGGCATCGATGACTGGGTGCCGCCTCACCCCGCGGACCGGCCACTGACCCATGACGGTCCTGTGATCGCCACGGACCAGCGTCCGGCGGAGGCCTCCGCCTGATGGGGACGCAATTCGACTTTCCCGGCGGCATTCATCCACCGGACAACAAACTTCGGTCGCTGCAGACACCGATCCGCCAGGCGCCACTGCCGGATCGGTTGACTGTGCCGCTGCGCCAGCATCGCGGCGACCCCGGGCGGGTGGTGGTAGCCGTTGGTGACCACGTACTGACCGGACAGCCACTGAGCGAAGGCCAGCCGGGACGCTCGGTTCCGGTGCATGCGCCCACCTCCGGAACCATCACGGCCATCAAGTCGCACGAAGTGCCTCATGCCTCAGGGCTGGAAGAGACCTGTATCCTCATTGAGGCGGATGGCCGCGACCAGTGGTACAAGCTGGCGCCCTGCCCGGACAGCGCCAGTACCGCCGAACGCTACGACCACCTGCACCGGACAGGCGTTGTTGGGCTCGGTGGTGCCGGTTTCCCGACCCGCGACAAACTCCAGAGCGCAGAGGCAGCGCCAGACGTCCTGATCCTCAATGGCGCCGAGTGCGAGCCCTACATCACCGCCGACCAGGCCCTGATGCGTGAACGGCCGGACTCGGTAGTGGCCGGGGCCCTGGCCCTGTGGCGACTGGTGGGGGCGGGCCGGTGCCTGATTGGCATCGAGGACAACAAGCCGGATGCCATTGAGGCGCTCAGACAGTCGGCCGAGGGAACCAGCGTCGAGATACGGGTTGTCGCCACGCGCTACCCCTCCGGCGGCGAGCGCCAGCTGATCCAGCTGCTGACCGGCCTCGAAGTACCCTCCGGCGGCCTGCCCGCTGACGTGGGCGTGCTCTGCCAGAACGTCGCCACGGCGGTCGCCGTGGACCGCTCCCTGCGTCTGGGCGAACCGGTCATCCAGCGCATCACCACCCTCACGGGCGAGGCGCTGGCCCGGCCCGGTAACATCGAGGCCCGCATCGGAACGCCCCTGGACCACCTGCTGTTCGAAGCAGGGCTGGATCCCCAGCGCCTGCACCGGCTCATCATGGGCGGGCCGTTGATGGGGTTCGACCTGACCACGACCGGCCTGCCCCTGATCAAGACCGCCAACTGCCTGATCGCGGGCACCGCCGGGGAATTCCCGGACCCGCCGGTCCCGCAGCCGTGCATCCGCTGCGGCCTGTGCGAACAGGCCTGCCCCGTGGATCTGCTGCCCCAGCAGCTCTACTGGTTCGCCAGCGCCGGTGAGCACCGCAAGGCCGAGCACTTCGACCTGTTCGACTGCATCGAGTGTGGCGCCTGCGACTGGGTCTGCCCCAGCCACCTGCCCCTGACGGAGTACTACCGACACAGCAAGGGCGTGCTGCGCCAGGAACAGAAGGAGCAGGCGGAGGCGGATCATGCCCGCCAGCGGTTTGAGGAACGCCAGGCCCGACTGGAACGGGAACAGGCGGAACGCGAGGAACGTCGCCGGGCGCGCCAGCAGGCCCGGGAACAGCGCCACAACGTGGCGCCCGCAGAGGCATCCGAAGCCGCCACCGCAGCAGCGACCTCACCGACGGCGCCCGGCCCGGACCGTGAAACCCTGATCCAGCGCCGGGACCAGGCCCGACAGAAGGTCGAGGAGGCGCAGGCACAACTGGCCGAGGCCCGGGAACAGACCCCGGAAGCCGTACCCAAGCTGGAACGGGCCCTGAACAAGCACCAGAAACGCCTGGACGCCGCCGAGAAAGCGCTCAGCGACGCGCAGGAGGATACCTGAGCATGCTGACCACCCAGCGGATCATGCTCTGGGTCATGGCGGCCACCCTGCCCGGCCTGCTGGCGCTCATCCACTTCTTCGGATGGGGCGTGCTGATCAACGTGCTCTGGTGCATGGGCATTGCCATGGCCACCGAGGCCCTGATCCTCTGGATTCGCGCCCGCCCGGTCCAGCACACCCTCATGGACGGCAGTGCCGCGCTGACCGGCCTGCTTCTGGGCCTGTCCCTGCCGCCACTGCTGCCCTGGTGGATCGCGCTGGTGGCCACCGCCAGTGCCATCATCCTGGCCAAGCACCTCTATGGCGGGCTCGGAAGCAACCTGTTCAACCCCGCCATGGTGGGCTACGCCCTGGTTCTGGTGAGCTTCCCGGAAGCCATGAGCACGCGCTGGGCGCTGCCGCTGTCACTGCAGGAGACACCGCTCAGCCTCCTGGACAGCCTGTCCGTGTTCACCGGCCTGGGTTCGACCTCCGTGGACGCCTTCACCGGCGCCACGCCCCTGGATGACTACAAGCATGCCATTGACGGTGCCATCGCCAGCCAGGTTACCACCGCGCCCATCTACGGCGATCGGGTCGCCCTGGGCTGGGAATGGGTCAACCTGGGCTTTCTTGCCGGTGGCCTGCTGTTGATCCAGCGCCGGATCATCACCTGGCACATTCCGGTCAGTCTGCTCGGGGCATTGACCATCATGGCCCTGCTGTTCGGTTATGACCCGGACCAGTCCGTGCCCCTGAGCCTGCACCTGCTGGCCGGCGGCACCATGCTGGGCGCCTTCTTCATCGCCACCGACCCGGTCTCGGCCGCCACCTCCAACCGCGGCAAGCTCTGGTACGGCGCCGGCATTGGTGTGCTGCTCTACACCATCCGAGCCTGGGGCAGTTACCCGGACGCAGTCGCCTTCGCCGTGCTGCTGATGAACCTGGCCGTGCCCTTCCTGGACTATTACACCCGGCCGCGGACACGAGGCCATAAACGTGCGGGGCGGGGGGTGCCGTCATGAGCGAGGCACTCCAGGCCATCCAGCGCAATGCCCTGGGACTGGGCCTGTTCGCGGCCCTGACGGCCGGGGCCATTGGCGTCACCCAGATCCTCACCGCCGAGCGCATCGAGCAGCAGCGCGAACTGGCGACCGCAAGGGCCCGCGCTGCCGTGCTGCCGGACGATGTGTCCCTGACAGCCGGGGCCACCCGTCCGATCACTCTGCCACGGAACGACGTGACCGGTATCCGTGGAGGCGCCGAGGCCATACGGGTCACTCCCGGCGACGCCGATCCCATCCTGATCCTTCCGGTCACGGCACCGGATGGTTACTCCGGCCGCATCGAGCTGATCCTCGGCATCCGGGCAGATGGGACGCTCACGGGCGTACGCGCCACCGATCACCACGAGACCCCGGGGCTGGGCGATGCCATCGAAGTGGCGAAGAGCAACTGGATACTGGATTTCAATGGCCGCTCACTGGACAATCCAAACCCTGAACAATGGCGCGTTGGCCAGAATGGTGCCTTTGATGCCCTGAGCGGAGCCACCATCACCAGCCGCGCCGTCGTGGATGCCGTCAAACGCGGGCTTACATTCACGGCCGCGCATCACGACCGTCTGTTCAACAGCGAAGGCGGGGAAACGGGAGCCGGAACACCATGAGTACAGGTGCCAACCAGATCATCCGAGACGGCCTCTGGCACAACAACCCGGCGCTGGTGCAGTTGCTGGGCCTGTGCCCTCTGCTGGCGGTCACCAACACGGTGGTCAATGCCATTGGCCTGGGCCTGGCCACGCTGATGGTGGTCACCGGCTCCAACATGGCGGTGTCGCTTATCCGCAACCGGGTAACCGACTCCATGCGCCTGCCCGCCTTCGTGATGATCATCGCCGCCCTGGTGACCTGTACCGAGCTGATCATGCAGGCCTATGCCTATCGGCTCTACCAGATCCTGGGCATCTTCATTCCCCTTATCGTCACCAACTGCGCCATCCTGGGCCGAGCCGAGGCCTTCGCCAGCCGTAACCCCCTGCCCAAGGCAACCCTGGATGGCCTGATGACCGGACTCGGGTTTCTCGCCGTCCTGGTGCTCCTGGGGGGAATGCGCGAACTGGTGGGCTACGGCACGCTTCTGGCGGACGCCCACCTGCTCTTCGGCGAGGCCGCCCGGGGCTGGACACTGACGGTCTTCCCGGACTACCGGCAGGCGCTGATCGCCGTTCTTCCCCCCGGTGCCTTCATCGGCCTGGGCCTGATCATCGCACTCCGGAACCGCATCGATCACCATATCCAGCAACAGCAGCAGGCCCGCCAGGCGCCCGTGGAAAGCGGGCACAAGCGGGTCCGCGTAACGGGGACATTCTCATGAACGACGCCAAGCGTGAAGCCATCTTCGCCCGCCTTAAGGAAGCCAACCCCGCGCCCACCACGGAGCTGAACTTCAGCTCCCCGTTTGAGCTGCTGGTGGCCGTAACGCTTTCCGCCCAGGCCACTGACGTAGGCGTTAACAAGGCAACGGCGAAACTGTTCCCCGTCGCCAACACGCCGGAGGCGATCCTGGAACTGGGGGAAGAGGGCCTGAAGGAGTACATCAAGACCATCGGGCTCTACAACAGCAAGGCCACGAACATCATCAAGGCCTGCCGGATGCTGGTTGATAAGCACGATTCGCAGGTACCACAGACCCGCAAGGAGCTGGAGGCGTTACCCGGCGTGGGCCGCAAGACCGCCAACGTGATCCTGAATACCGCCTTTGATCAGCCCACCATGGCGGTGGACACGCACATCTACCGGGTTGCGAACCGGACCGGCATTGCGCCGGGGAAAAACGTGCGG
Source organism: Halovibrio salipaludis (assembly GCF_002286965.1). Classification (GTDB taxonomy): domain Bacteria; phylum Pseudomonadota; class Gammaproteobacteria; order Pseudomonadales; family Oleiphilaceae; genus Halospina; species Halospina salipaludis. Next base: position 435,703 of record NZ_NSKD01000003.1, read on the forward strand.
GAGGTTGAAGACAAGCTGATGAAGCGCGTCCCGAAGGCGTACCTCAAGGACGCGCATCACTGGCTGATCCTCCATGGCCGCTACACCTGCCTGGCCCGCAAGCCACGCTGCGGCAGCTGCGTCATCGAGGATCTGTGCGAGTACAAGGAGAAAGCGGTGGATTAACCTTCGCCGCCCAGCATCGCGGTCTTCACGCTTTCCTGTGCGGGTTCCTTGCCGAGCCAGATGCCGAACACCGCCTTCTTGAACTCGAGACCACCATCAACGGTACCGATGCGCTCATCGTTCTTGTAGCCGACGATGCCCTCACCGGGTACGTAGGCGATCTTGAACTGGTCGCCTTCCTTGATCTCTTCCTCGAACAGCCCCAGGAAGTCGTCAATCTCGGCCTTGATCGGCTCGATGTTGCCATTGGTCGAGCTGTGGAAGCCTTCCATTGTGGCCTCCGTCATGTTCTCGCTGTCGATCATGCCGGAAATGATGTCGAGCTGGATGACCATGGGCTTGTCTGACTCAACGATCGCCATGGGATCGTCCATCTTCTCCGGCAGGTAGAGGCCGCCCACGTACAGGCTCATAAACCACTTGGAGCGCACACCCGCGCCATTGAGCGTCAGGTCGTTGCCCTCCACATTGATGGTGCCGGGCAGCTCAACCCCACCAACCGTCATACCCTCTGCCTGGACCGGCAGCGTCAGTGCGCACAGCAGGACAAAGGCAAGCGAAAGCATAGATTTCATTGAAAGATCCCCTTTCTTTTTCTGTTACGGATTTCGGGTGATGCCGGGCAATCCCTCGCGCCCGGCGGCCACAACGCAGGACCGAGGGGAGCATAGCATCGTCAATCCGCGTTAAATGTCCATCAGTTCTCAACGCGTTGGCATTTTTGGCCACAAGATCCGGACGCCAGGGCAAGTTTCACATTGGATGCCCGACCAAGGGGCATCCACCAAATGCACTTCTAATAGTCAGGTGCACTCATAGAATGTCAGGTCCCCGCTTTCCTGAGGCGACCCGTATTGCATCATCAACAGGCAGGACAAAAATCTTGCCGTCATGACGCAAGCCTGTATGCGCGGCTTCTCTCAAAGTCTCGACAACCTTCTCAACAAGCTCATCACTGCAGAACGTCTCAAGACGACCAACCCCCCTGAAATCATGAATCATCTCCGGGCTCGGTTCCCGCTCGTTGGCTGCCTCGCGCCGCCCGAACCCTTCCGCGTGAATAACGGTGACGCCGGAAAGGCCGTCAATGCCCCGAAGGGCATTGGCGACCGGCTCAATCCGATCCTCTTTAATGAATGCTTCAATTTTTTTCATCGCTTTTCCTCCCAGTATCAGCCCTCGTCAACTTCAACACGAGCCGAGAACCACTTATAGAGCGCCGGCAGCACCAACAAGGTCAGCACTGTCGATGTTACCAGCCCACCAACCACGACGGCTGCCAGCGGACGCTGCACTTCGCTACCCGTTCCGGTCGCGAACAACAGTGGGAAAAGGCCCAGGGAACTGGTAACGGCTGTCATCAGGACTGGCCGAACACGCAATTTGGCGCCACGTATTGATGCCTCATCCACAGGCACGCCAGACCTGACCAGTTGGTTCAGGTAGGTGACCAGGACCATCCCGTTCTCCAATGCAATCCCGAACAGGGCGATGAAGCCCACCGAGGCCGGAACCGAAAGATTCAGTCCGCCAAGCCAGAGGGCTGCTATACCGCCCACCAGGGCAAGCGGGATATTGAGCAGAATCAGTGCCGTATTGCGGATCGAACCGAAGCTCATATAAAGCAACAGGCAGATCAGTGCCAACGTAATCGGGATCACGACAGCAAAGCGGGCATTGGCCTTCTGCTGCAGCTCAAACTGCCCCCCCCAGTCCAGGCGATACCCGGAGGGAATCTCTACCTGTTGGTCGATTTGCTTTTTGGCTGCCTCAACAAAGCCGCCCATATCCCGGTTGACCACATTGGCCTGTACCGTGATGTATCGTTGGGCATCCTCGCGGCTGATCTGCCGTGGCCCCTCAATGGACTCGATCGTTGCCAGCTGACTCAGCGGTACCTCCTGCCCACCTGGCGCCTCAACGAGAATATTGCCAATGGATTCTGCATCATCCCGGAATTGCTCCTGATAGCGCACGTAGATATCAAACCGGCGCACACCGTCATAGACCTGGCCGGCTGTCGTGCCGCCCACGGCATTCCGGATCACATGCTGCACCGTCTGAAGGTCGATGCCGTAGCGCCCCAGGGCCTCACGGTCTGGCCTGATACGCAGCTGGGGTGCCCCGGTGACCTGCTCTGCCTGGACGTCAGCCGCACCGGGAACCTCACGTACCACACTGGCAATCCTGTCAGCCTTATCCTTGAGGATACCGAGATCGTCTCCATACAGCTTTATGGCAAGCTCCGACTTGACGCCCCCCACCAGTTCATCCACTGACAGCTGGATTGGCTGCGTCATATTGGTCATGATGCCGGGCATGCCCTTGAGCTTTTTACGGATCGCTTCTTCAATATCGGCCTGCGACTCGTAGCCGTATTGGCTCCACTGGCTTCGATCCTCCAGTACAACCAGCGAATGGACACTGTTGATCGGGTCAGCATGAGCGCCAACTTCGCCCCGACCAATCCGACTGACGGTCTTCTTCACCCCGGGGACGGACAGTATCCGTTTTTCCGCGAGCATCGTCTGACGCTTGGCCTCACTCAGTGAAATGGAGGGAGCCAACGTCAGATTCACGATCAGATCTCCCTCATTGAGCTTGGGGCGGAACTCGGACCCCAGTTGCGGGAAAATGGCAGCCCCCGCAGCCAGCAGGACAAGCGCCAGCGTCACCGCCGCAAATCGCTTGCGGACGAAGAACCGAACCATTGGGAGATAAGGCACCAGGATCCAGCGCACCAGAGGCGATTCCTTCGATTCCCCGTCTCCCTTGTCAGCGCGTGGGCGCCGCATCAGGAGATCACTCAGAACCGGTGTCTGGAAAAGGGCGTAGATCAGTGACCCGAACATGGCCAGTGCGACGGTGTAGGCGAGAGGCCGGAAGGTCTTACCCTCAACGCCGGTCAGGGTAAACAGGGGGATAAAGACAATCACGATAATCGCAATCGCGAACAGGATAGGCTGGGCGACTTCGCGACAGGCTCGACCCACTACATGAATGCGGGGCTCTTCAGGGGAGGACTCACGAAGATGTCGGTCGATGTTCTCTACCATCACGATCGTACCGTCCACCATCAGGCCAATGGCAATGGCAAGCCCACCGAGACTCATGAGGTTCGCTGAGATATCGAAGTAATACATCCCGACCACGGCAAACAGGACCGAGAACGGAATAGCCGTGGCAACGACCACACTGGGACGGATGCCCCCCATGAACACGAGCAGTACAGCCACGACCAAGCCAATGCCCTGAAGCAATGCATTGGTTACGGTATCGACACTGTTCTGAACCAGCGTCTTCTGTTCATAGTAGGGAACAATCCTGACACCTTCCGGCAGACTCTTCTGAATCTTCTCCAGCCGCTTTTCAACGCGTTCAATGACGCCAGACGTATTCGTACCATAGAGCTTCACGACCATCCCGGAGACGACTTCTTGTTCGCCGTTCAGGGTCTGCATCCCTTGCCGGACCTTACCGCCGATTTCAATGGTCGCAACATCACGAAGATGGACCGGATTGCCCTCATGGGTTTTAACGGTAATCGACTCCAGATCCTCAATGCTCTGGGCAAGCCCTTCAGAGCGGATTACGAACTGTTCGCCATTCTTCTCCAGGTACTGGGCGCCCACGTTCAGGTTGTTGGATTCAACACGTTCAATAACATCCTTCAGAGTCAGGTCGTAACGCTGGAGTGCATTGGCGTTGGCGTTGACCTGAAACTGTTTCTGGAAGCCACCAATCCCCAGAACCTCGGTAACCCCCTTTACGGTCTCCATCTGGGGCTTGACAACCCAGTCCTGAATGGTCCGGAGCTCGGTCAGGTTGTATTCGTCCCTCGGCGCATCAAGGTAGTAGTAGAGCACCAGCCCCTGCCCCGTGGCGATGGGCCCCATCTGTGGGGAACCGAAGCCGTCGGGAATGGCCTCCTTCGCTTTCGGCAGGCGCTCTCCCACCACCTGGCGGGCAAAGTAGATGTCCGTCTCATCCTCGAAATAGATACTGACCACAGACAATCCGAAGTTGGATACACTCCGGATCTCGCGCACATTGGGAAGGCCAGTCATCGCCCGCTCAACCGGGTAGGTTACGTACTTTTCCACCTCAGTCGGGGCGAGACCCGCGGTGGGTGTGAACACCTGAACCAGTTTGGGTGACACATCGGGAACGGCCTCGACACCCAGCCGCTCCCAACTCCAGATTCCACCCCCCAGCAACATGAGAGCAAAGACCACCATCAAGAGGCGGTTCCTCAACGCCAGATCAATAAATCGTTCAATCATCAAATAATTCCTTTAACCGCGACCATCGAGAGCCAGGTCAATGCGAGTGGCCTGCGTTTTTAAGCTTATCCCGACCGAACTCTGCCTTAACGGTGAAGGTGTTCACCGCGGCATAACGCTCACCACTGGCGAGTCCTTCCAGGATTTCAACCTTGCCGTCGGCCTCACGCCCCAGTTTCACTGGACTCGCCCTGAACCCCTTCTCGGTACGGATGAACACAGTGGGCTGACCATCCATGTTCTGTACCGCGCTCTTGGGTACAGCAACCTCTGCATCAACGGTATCCAGCGTTACCGCGCCCGTGATGAACTGACCGGGGTACCACTGTCCCGAGGCGTTATCCAGTACCACGCGGGCTTTCGCTGAACGGGTGGATTCATGCATCAACGGTGTGACATAGGTAATGGGACTGGTCGCGGACGCATTCGAATCGGTCGCCTTGACCGTGACACTCTGGCCGGGTCTGACATCATCAATGCTCTGGGGAAAGATACTGATCCGGCCCCAGACCTGCTCACGACTGGCAATCACGAAGGGAGAATCCCCGGAGGAACGGGCATCCACTCTTTCACCACGAGTGAGGTGCCGCTCAATGATCGTGCCGTTCACGGGCGCAGTCAGTTCATAGCGGGCCAGACTGTCATTGCCCTCAAGGTCCAGCGCCTCGATACCCTGTGCCGTCATACCCAGGGTGCGAAGCTCGCGACGCGCCAGCTCCACCTTGACCTGCGCATCGCTGAGTGCCTGGCGGCTTTCCTGAAGTTCTGCCTCGGATGCAATCTGATCTTCCGCCAGGCGTTGCTTGCGCTCAAACGTGGCTCGAGCCAGTTCAAGGCTGGCCTTGGCGGAGAGATAGTCCGAGCGTACCCGGGCCAACTCCCGACTTGAGAGAACCGCCAGAACCTCACCTTTTTCAACCTTCTCACCACTCTGCTTAAGCAGTTCTTCAGCACGCCCCGATACACGGGCTGTCACATGGGTGATTAAGTTTTCATCAAAAACGATCTCCCCCGGAAACGTCCGCTTGAGTGCCAGTTTGTCCGGACCGGCCTCACGAATCTCGACTCCGAATTCACGGATCACCTTATCCGAGAGGACCAGTTCCCGATTGCCGTGATCGCCTGTATGCTCTCCTTCCGAAGCGCTTCCGTGATCACCTTCACCGGAAGGCTCGCCGCCCTCCTTGTGGCCTGATCCGCCATGGTCATCATGACCTTCGCCGTCTTTGTGGCCCGACTCACTGTGACCGTCATGGCCCTGCTCCTCCTGAGCATGGTTTTCATGGCCTTTTTCACTGTGCCCTGTTTGCGAGGCATTCTGTTCCTGACCATTGCCACACGCGGTCAGCAATACGGCCAGCATCAGTATCATGAGCGTTTTCCAGTGGTTCATTACAACGACTCCCCAGGGGCCAGACCGGCCGCCTCTTTCAATTCCAGTTTCGCCAGACGTGCGTCCAACAGCAGATCCTCGCGCGTGCGTTCGGCCTGCCAGACGGATTGGGTGGCATCGATAAGCTCCGTGAGCGTGACGTTGCCGGCGCGATAGCCCTGCTCGCTCTGCCTGAGGACCTTGCGTGAGGGTTCAAGTATCTGTTGCTCATGGCGCTCCAGGCGCGTCATCAAACGGCTGAGTGACGCATACGCCGTCGCTAGCTGTCGCTCAAGGTCACGACGCCGATCCCTCATGGTCTGCTGAGCCTGATCAGCTCTGCCTCGGGCAGCCGCTTCACGCCCTCCATAAGTTGTCCAAAGCGGAACCTCCAGACCCAGCCCTACCGCGTAGGCGTTCTCCTCTTCACCTCGCAGTGCAAACCGCTTGTGACTGAACGTCAGGTTCAGGTCCGGAATACGCGACGCACTCGCCTCGCGCGCACGCGCCCTCGCGGACTCGGTTTGCTGGCGTGCCTGTTGAAGTGCCGGGTGGCTCGTAAGCCTGGACTTCAGAGCCATCAGTCCAGGTACCTCTCTCAACGCCAGAGCGCTACTCAGCTGAAGGTCATCAGTGTTTTCGATATCAAGCAGGTTCCGGAAGCGCTCCTGTACCATTGCCTGGTGCCGACGGGCGTCGGACAGCGTAGCTTCCGCCTTCGCGGCCAACACCGAAAGGCGGCTGGCTTCGCGAACCGCGATATCCCCGCTGTCCGCACGCTTCTGGGCAATGCGCTCGAAACGATCCGCTTGCTGCGTCTGGCGCTTTGCAATGGTCATCTGTGCGTTGGCGTGCTCCAAACGCTGATACAGTTGAGCTGCATCGTGAGCAACGGCAAGCGATGCACTGGTCACACCGGAACGCGCCGCCGAAACGGACTCTTTCGCAGCGTCGGCATCCGCCATCGTGCGACCGCCAATGGGAATGGGCTGCATCAGCTGTACGTTCTGAACGCGGATGTCGTTGGTCTGCAGTTCCTGCCCAAGCGCATCGCCCGCCGAAACACTCAGGGTAGGGTTCGGCCAAACGCCGGATTCCTCGTACTCACCCTTTTCACTGGCAAGGGCTGCCTTTTCACGTTCAATGAGGGGCGAGACGGACTGCGCCCGCTCAATGCTCTGCTGCAATGTCCAGGTTCCGGCATAGACACGGCCCGCTGCTACCAGCGTGAGGGCGGCGATCACTGCCCAGGGGAAACGCCTGACATTGCAGACACACTTCACCATGTGCCGCATGGGTTTTCTCCAATACGCAATCATTCATATGGCATGCGGAAAACGCATACCGCGGACTGGATTTGTTCAGGCGTGGGGTGGATCGCGGGGTTGAGGAAGGGTGTAGCGTGGTGGTGGCTGAGGTGCCTGTACGAGCTGCGAGCCCACGTCGACCGGGGCTGCGGTGAAAAGGATAGGTTGTGGCCAATGATTAACTAACAGTTCAACAGACCAGTCGCCAGACTGCTCCCGGCTTACCGACTCCGTATCAAGGCCATTCTGGTCCCCATGCAGCTCATGGGAGAAATCCGCGTGGATCGTGCCCGAGTCGGAGAGTCCGTAATCTCCCAACTGATGGAAGTGAAGTCCAGCCCCCAGCAACAGCTGCGCCACGAATAGAACCGCCAGAACTACGCTGAGCCGACGACCTAATCGCTGATTGTTCACGAACATTGAGGTTGCTCGCAGATGCATCGGCTTTCGTTACCTTCGAGGACTACAATACGGTGTGACTGTTTTAAAGCCAAAAAGAGACTACCACAGAAAGAACCAATCACAATACTCAGCGTACTAGACCAGCACAAATCCTGAATAGATCACTCCTGCCCATGATAACGGCATAATTGATGATCACTGAGCACTTCAATAATACGGCATTCCCCAACTCTGTCGCCCTGACACTGCAGAATCATGCGATGCAACTCTTCACGTAGCGAAGAAAGGCGCGCCAGCTTTGTTTCAACCTCCTGAAGGTGACGTTGGGCCAAGCTGTCAACATGGTCACAGGGCATATCGGGCCGGTCGGACATGTCGAGCAGCTCCCGGATTGATTCCACGGTGAATCCAAAATCACGGGCATGGCGGATAAACGTCAGTCGCCTGACGGCAGCTTCCGTGTAGCGCCGCTGGTTGCCGGCATTACGCTCGGGTGGCGGCATCAGGCCGATCTGCTCATAGTAGCGGATCGTCTGGACCTTACAGTGGGTACGCTTGGCCAGCGCACCAATGGACAGGCTCGAAGTGTCCTGGCTCCTCATACATATCCCATGGCTTGAACCTCTAGTGGCTTTAGGGAATATCCTGCTCGTCAGTACTCATGAACGCAATGCGCTGGAGGATTTCGATGAGCAATCAATCACAGAGCGCGACCGGCGGTGAACACCAGCGTTTCCGGGTGGAAGGCATGGACTGTGGTGGCTGCGAGCGCAAGGTTGAAGCCGCCATCGCGAGGCTTGACGATGTAGCGGAGGTCAACGCCAACGCCAGCGTGGGGACCGTCGACGTCGTCACCCGAGAAGGCGTTATTGCTTCCTCTCAGGCCATAGAGCGGGCCATTCGTGACCTCGGCTACTCGTTGGCTTCCGAGGGTAATGCAGATGGGTCAGTAGCAAAAGCCGCTCCCGACACCTGGTGGCAGACCCCCAAAGGGAAGCTGGTACTCGCCACTGGCGCCTTGCTGGTTGCGGCCCTCGCTCTTCACTTAATCTGGCCGGCCCTGGGCAGTGGGCCGTTTGTCGTTGTTACGCTGGTAGGGCTGGTTCCCATCGCCCAGGCGGCCTGGCGTGCGCTGCGCGTGGGTCAGCCCTTCACGATCGAGATGCTGATGACCATCGCCGCCGGCGGGGCGCTGCTCATTGATGCCGCAGCCGAGTCCGCTGTCGTGGTCTTCCTGTTTGCCGTTGGCGAGCTTCTAGAGGGCGTGGCTTCGGCCCGCGCACGCCGCAGTATTTCCGCGCTCGCTGACCTTACCCCTTCGACAGCCCAATTGCTTGAGGAGGGGCAGCATCGTGAAGTCTCCGCCAGCACCCTGAAGCCCGGCCAATGGGTACTGGTGCGCCCCGGCGACCGGGTGCCCTGCGATGGGACGATTGTTGAAGGGGGTTCCCACCTGGACGAATCGCCGATCAACGGTGAGTCGGAGCCACGCTACAGGAAGATTGAAGAGGGGGTTTTTGCCGGAACCATCAACCTCGACGGGGTGCTCAGGGTAGAGGTGACGCGCGGCGCGGAGGACAACACCATCGCTCGGATCATCCGTCTCGTGGAAGATGCCCAGGCGGCGAAGGCCCCGGTGGCACGGTTCATTGACCGGTTCGCCCAGTGGTATATGCCTGCGGTCGTTGCCATTGCCGTTCTGATGGCAACCGTTCCACCCTTTGCCTTGGGCATGACCTGGTCCGAATCGGTCTATCGCGCGCTGGCATTGCTATTGGTCGCCTGCCCCTGTGCCCTTGTCATCTCCACACCGTCGGCCATCGCCGCCGGTCTCTCCAGCGCGGCTCGCCGGGGGCTGCTGATCAAGGGTGGCGCCGTGCTGGAAACCCTCGGCAAACTCAAGACAATCGGCCTGGACAAAACCGGCACCCTGACCGCAGGCACGCCACAGGTGACTGATATTGAGGTCTGGGCCGATGCAGATGACGAATCGGCAGTGCTGCGCGAAGCTGCCGCGCTCGAACAGGAATCCAGCCATCCAATTGCAACCGCAATCGTGGCCCACGCGCGCGAACGGAATCTTGAAATTCCGAGTATTGAAGGGGCCCATGCCCTCTCAGGTTCCGGTGTGGCCGGCTGGCTTGCAGGCCGGTCCCTGAAACTGGTGAGTCCCCGCTCAATCGCCGGGTTGCTTGAAGCCTGGCCGCAGCATTGCTCACGACTCGAAGCCCTGGAAAACGAGGGTAAGACCCTGGCCGTGCTACTTGAAGGTGAGCAGCTATTGGGATGCATCGCATTGCGCGACGAGCCTCGCCCGGATGCCAGGGAGGGGCTGGACTCGCTTGAGCGGCTGGGTGTCAAAGCGGTGATGCTGAGTGGTGACAATGCCCGCACCGCCGCGGCAATCGGCAGGACGCTGGGCATCGAGGCCCATGGCGAGCTTATGCCCGAGGACAAGGCGCATCGACTGCGCGAGTGGCAGGCCAATGGCCGGGGTCCCGTCGGCAAGGTCGGCGACGGTATCAACGATGCGCCGGCGCTTGCCGCAGCGGATGTGGGAATCGCCATGGGTGGCGGCACCGATGTGGCGCTGGAGACCGCCGATGCCGCCCTGTTGAAAAACCGGGTCACGGGTATCGCTGAATTGATCGACCTGTCACGCGCCACGCTGCGTAACGTCAAGACGAACGTAGCGCTGGCCCTGGGGTTCAAGGCGATTTTCCTGGTGACCACAGCACTGGGCATTACCGGCCTCTGGATCGCGGTAATGGCCGATACCGGCGCCACCGTCCTGGTTACCGTGAACGCGATGCGGCTATTGGGTTATCGCTTCCAGTGAGGAGTTCAAATCAAACATAAACTCTTCTCTGGAAATGGGAAACCAAAGCTTCTTTTACACAGGTAATCTCTGACCACAATAATCCCTTAAACGACTAAATCAGACTGGAGCAAAAAATGGCCCATGATCATTCAGCAGGAGACCGGCGGGTCGGCATCGCGATTGTAGGCAACTTTTTACTGACTCTTGCTCAAGTTGTCGGAGGCATCCTCTCTGGCAGCCTTGCCCTTATCGCCGATGCCCTGCATAACTTCTCGGACATGGCCTCAATGGTTATAGCGCTGGTGGCACGACGCATTGCAAGGCGGCCGGCGGATCCAGCCATGACCTTCGGCTACGGTCGGGTGGAAACCGTGGCGGCACTGGTCAACTACACATCCCTCATCCTGATCGGGCTTTACCTGGGGTTTGAAGGCATCATGCGCCTTCTGGATCCCACCGAAGTCGCCGGCATGGCGGTCATTGCTCTCGGGGTGCTGGCACTGGTTGTGGACACACTCACCACCGTCCTCACCGGGTCCATCCAGCACGGCGGTTCCAACATCCGCGCCCTTTTCCTTCATAACCTCAGTGACGCGCTGACCTCGGTCGCAGTTGTAGTCAGCGGGGTGCTCATCGTGCTGTACGACTGGCGACTGATTGATCCACTGATCACTCTACTGATTTCAGGCTACATACTCTGGCTTTCCGCCAACGAGGTTGGTGGTGTCATTCGTGTTCTCATGCTGGGCAGCCCACCAGACATCGACACGGATGCAGTACTCGATTGCATCCGTGAATTCGATGGTGTCGAGGGCGTGCACCATGCCCATTTCTGGCTGATGGAAGAAAATGCGGCGGCTCTGGATACCCACATCGTCGTCGTTGATTCGCTCTGGAAAGAACAGCACGCGCTCAAGGAAAAGATCAGGCGCGAGCTGGACAGCCGCTTCGGCATTCAGCACACGACGCTCGAGCTGGAGCCGTCGAATCAGCAGCACGAAGGCGCTAGTCTCTTCGGCAGAGATTGAAGGAAACCGCCCGCGAGCGCGGGCGGCGAAGGGCGTCAGGCCTCGAAGAGCATATCCCCGGAAAGGCCTTCCTTCTCAAGGATTTCACGCAGGCGACGCAGAGCTTCCACCTGGATCTGGCGGACCCGCTCGCGGGTGAGCCCGATCTCCGCGCCAACCTGCTCCAGCGTCATGGTTGAATACCCCCGCAGGCCGAAGCGCCGGCACAGGACTTCCTGCTGTTTCTCGCTGAGCTGGTCGACCCACTGGCCGAGGCAGCCCTTAATGTTGTTCTCCTGCAGCAGGGCAGCCGGGTCGGCGGAACCTTCGTCCGGTACCGTGTCGAGCAGGGATTTGTCGCCATTGTGCCCGATGGGCGTATCCACGGAAGCAACCCGCTCGTTCAGGCCGAGCATCCGCTTCACATCCTTCACCGGCTTTTCGCACTTTTCAGCGATTTCCTCGGCCGTCGGCTCGTGATCCAGCTGCTGGCTGAGTTCACGGGACGCCCGCAGATAGAGGTTGAGCTCTTTCACCACATGAATCGGCAGACGGATGGTGCGGGTCTGGTTCATGATGGCCCGTTCAATGGTCTGGCGGATCCACCAGGTCGCGTAGGTGGAGAACCGGAAACCACGCTCCGGATCGAACTTTTCCACGGCCCGGATGAGACCCAGATTGCCTTCCTCGATCAGGTCCAGCAGCGTCAGGCCGCGGTTGACGTAACGCCGGGCGATTTTCACCACCAGGCGCAGATTGCTTTCGATCATGCGCCGGCGGCCGCTTTCGTCGCCATCACGTGCAAGCCGGGCGTAGTGCTTTTCCTCTTCCGGTGTGAGCAGCGGTGAAAACCCGATCTCGTTGAGATAGAGCTGTGTGGCATCCGCCTGCTGCTGGCGGCTGGTATAGCTGTAACGCGACGTTCTGGAGCGGGCACGTTCAAGCGCTGCCGCATCCCCATCCAGCTTTGTGGCTTCTTCGCTGGCGGCCACGGCCTCTTCCGGATCCATCACCGCCTCTTCCGCCGATGCATCGAGCGCTGCTTCCTGAACCATCTCTTCCGACATAGCTTTCACCCTGCGTTAACTGATCTACCCCTTGAACACTTCCGGCCTTGTTCGACTTCTTATGGGCCGCAAGTCCCGGATCAGCGACGCGGAAGGTACTGCATCGGGTTAACCGGATCGCCCCGTCTCCGTATCTCGAAGTGGAGCATGATCCTGTCGGCGCCCGAATCCCCCATCTCGGCGATGGTATCGCCCTGCCCAACGTTCTGACCCTCTTCCACCAGGATCGTCCGGTTGTGGGCATAGGCGCTGAGGAAGGTCTCGCTGTGGTTCACGATGATGAGGTTGCCGTAACCCAGCAACCCGTTCCCGGCGTAAACCACGCTGCCATCCGCAGCGGCCCTGACGGGGTCTCCCGCGTCACCTCCGATATCAACACCTTTGTTCACATCGGAGCCGTCGGATGAATATTTCGCAATAATCGGGCCAGAATGGGGCCATGCCCAATCGATTTCGGATGACGCTTCATCAGATGCCGGTAACGCATTGTTACTCCGGGAAGCCTGGGGTGACGCCCGCGTCTGGTCTGCGGGTTGCGCGGATGATCCGGACGCCCGTCCGGTTGACGATGAAGCGGTGCCGGATGATGGGGATGAAGCCGAGCCACCACCGGAGCGCCTGAAGTCATCCGGCGCCTCAACGTCGAACTGGATCACCTGACCGGGATGGATCTCATAGGGGGGCTCGATATCGTTGGCAGCCGCGAGTCTGCGGTAATCCCAGCCATAACGCATGGCGATGCTGTAAAGGGTTTCACCCTTCGAGACACGGTGATGCCCCCAGTTCACTCTGGGGTTGTAATCACTGTCGAGGAGCAGATCCGTGGAGTTGCAGCCACCAACCAGAAGCAATACCAGAACGGCCAGGAGCGGTTTTCGGATTGTTCGAATCCCGGTTCCCGCCTGGTTCCGTACAGCCTTTCTGACCGTTTTGAACTCCATCCGTACTAGAACTTTCCGCTATTGATTCTATATTTTTATTCTAAAAAAATCCTGAATATTCACGAGCCTCTGAGGAGACGCGGGTAAATTGCTCTTTTGTCAGGATAATTTTTACCCAGAATTCAGTTACCCACCCACCCCGAACTGTTACCTGTGGGAACAGTGGGCGTAACAGATCACGCAAAAGCCGTGCGTTACTTCCGACTGTCGCGTGATCCGTCTCAAGTGTATGCCCCGCACGGCCAGGCAACCAGTTACGACTTGCCACAACGACCCAACCACTCAACCAGCAGGATCAGCCCCAGCCCCAGACACGCCAGCACCAGCACCGTCCAGGTCTGGGAAGCAGCACCCGTCAGCTCCGTATAGCGCCAGGGCGCAAGATTCTCATACAGCAGTGGCTCGGCTTCCCCGCCCGAGCCGGTGCGCCAGGCCACTGCGCGCTTCCAGGGCCACAGATTGGTAAGCGAACCGACCATGAAACCGGTCAGAACCGCCAGCGTCACAGCGGGAAAGCGGGCCAGGGTCGCCGCCACCAGGCGGGCCATGGCGACCAGCCCCAGCGCGCAGCCACCGGCAAACACCGCCAGCGTTGCCAGAGCAGGCTCGCGGATGGCATCGAGGATCGGCTCGTAGAGACCGAGCAGAAGCAGGATGAAGCTGCCGGAAATACCGGGGAGAACCATCGCCGAGATGGCCACAAATCCGGCCCCAAAAGCGATCAACGGTGTCAGGGCCAGGGTGGCGGGCGTCAGCTGGGCAATGCCCCAGGCCACGAGGGTCCCCAGGCCCAGCCCCATCCCGGCAGTCAGTGACCAATGGGGAATCTGCCGCCCCACATGGAGGACTGCCCCAATGATCAGGCCGGAGAAAAAAGCACGGACCAGCATCGGATGCTCATCCAGCAGTGTCCCGATACCGTGCGCCAGGGTCACAACGCTGAAGAGAATGCCGCCCAGAAGCAGCAGGAGGAAGTTTGCGTCCATGGTCTGCCAGGCCCGGACCAGGCTGCGGTCGCGCACCAGGGTCAGCGCCGCTGCTGGGATATTGCCAAGCGCGGCCAGCAGCCGCTGATAGATACCGGTGATCAACGCCATGGTGCCGCCGGACACCCCCGGCACGATATCCGCAGCCCCCATGAGACAACCTCGCACCACAATACCGGGAGCGGACTGGGTGTGGGTCCGGTTCATCGCACCACGCCACCGAGCACGGGCACGAAGCGCACCGGCTCAATCTCCCGGCGCTCGAATTCGTCCCCGTTGCGGGTGATCAGGGTCAGCATCTGGGTATCACGGCCGAGCGGTGCCACAATGCTGCCGCCGTCCGCCAGCTGGTCGTACAGCGCTGCCGGTATATCCCCGGGCGATGCCGTCAGGATCATGCCGTCAAAGGGCGCGGCTTCCGGCCAACCCTGGCTGCCATCCCCCAGGCGCAGGTGGGCATTGCGATAACCCAGCCGCTGCAGGCGCTCCCGGGCCTGGCGATGAAGACCACCAATGCGCTCGATGCTGTAAACCTCCTTGCCGAGATACGCCAGGATGGCCGCCTGGTAGCCGGATCCGGTGCCCAGCTCAAGGATTCGCGTGGCGCCGGCAGCCAGCAGCATCTCGGTCATGCGTGCGACCACATAGGGCTGGGACAGGGTCTGCTGGTAGCCGATGGGCAGCGCCGTGTCCTCATAGGCACGGTGTGACAGCGCCTCATCCAGGAAGATGTGCCGGGGCACATTCGCGATGGCGTCCAGCACTTCCACACGCTGTATGCCTTCATCACTGAGACGCTCCACCAGCCGCATCCGGGTGCGCTGGGAGGTCATGCCGATCCCCTGGAGTTCGGTATTCATTCAGAGTCCGTCTTTCAGCCAGTCGTTCAGGTTCTGGAACGTATCATAGTGGGTCATGTCCACTTTCACCGGTGTAATGGACACGTAGCCCTCACGGATGGCGTGGAAGTCCGTACCAGGGCCGGCATCATCCTCGTCCCCGGCGGCACCGATCCACATCCGCTCGCGTCCACGCGGACAGTGGACCCGCTGGGGCAGCTCCCCCCGGCCACGATGGCCCAGGCGCGTGATCTGGAAGCCCCTGAGCTCATGCCAATCCACATCCGGTACATTCACATTGAGGACCGTTCTGGGCGGCACTGCCAGCGGATCCGGGCGCAGCAGCAGGCTGCGGACCACCCGCGCCGCCGTATCGAAACGCCAGTTACCCTGGTTGGCCAGCGAAACCGCAATCGGCGGATGATGCAGCAGACGCCCTTCAACCGCAGCAGCCACCGTCCCCGAGTAAAGGATGTCATCACCCAGGTTGGAGTGGGTATTGATACCGGAGATGACCCGGTCGAATTCAATCCCGAACATGTCCCCGATGCCCAGATGAACGCAGTCCGTGGGCGTACCGTCGATGGCCGTGAAACCACCGGGTACATCGGTCGCGGAAAGCGGCCGTGTCAGGGTCAGTGCGTTGCTGGCGCCGGAGTGATCCCGGTCCGGGGCGGCAACACGCACGTCCCCCAGGTCCTCCAGAGCGTCGTAGAGTGCCTTGAGCCCCGGGGAATAGACACCGTCGTCATTGGAAAGCAGCAATTTCATGGCGTTCGGGAACCGTCCTCCAGATCCAGAATCTCAGTCAGTACCACCGTGGCAAAGCCACCGGCAGGCAGGAAGAAATCAAAAACGGCACTGTCGCCTTCCTGCTCCAGAGCGCAGTCTAGCGGTTTCAGCGCGAGGCTGCGACGTGCCGGGCGCATGCGGGTGGCCCGCAGAAGTGCCATGAACTCCGGGTACTGCCCGGCAAATGCCAGTTCCGCCTCTGCCAGCGCCCCTTCGGCCCCGCAGCTGTCGTCACCGAACATCGGCCCTGAAGGAGAGGTTTCCGGGTCCCCCTCCCGCTGTTGCCGCCAATCGCCCGCTGCCAGTCGCCCGGCCAGCCATTCATTGAACAGCCAGCTGCGCACGGCGGACAGCAGCATGCCGGAGCGGGCCCGCTCACGCGGGCGCTTCAGGCGTTGCGGGTCCAGCTGCGCGGCAGCCTCCAGATTGGCCCCATCACGCCCAAAGCGCTGGCGTCCAAAATAGTTCGGACAGCCGCTATTTGCCAGCGCCTGCCAACGCGCGGCCAGGGCGGCACTGTCCGCCTCAAGATCCCTTACCCGGATCCGGAAGCGGTTGCCAGCCAGTTCGCCGGTGCGCAGCTTGCGGCTATGCCGGTCTACCGACAGAACCCGCCACTGCGCGGAAACAGCCTGAAGCACGTCATCCGCTCTCCCGGGCGGACAGGGCAGGCTGAACCACTGGCGGGTGACGGCATGGCGATCCTTGCGCCCCGCATAACCCACCGCAGCTGCAGGACAGCCACAGACGCGCGCCAGCCCACGGGCAACCCAATCGGTGTTGTCACCGCTTTTCTCAAGCTGGATAAGAAGGTGTTCGCCCTCACCGTCGGGAGACCACCCCAGGTTCTCAGTGACCCCGAAATCCCCCGGGTCCACACGGATGCGGCCGGTTCCGACAGGTTCTCCCCCGGCCCGCGGCCAGTCCAGGCGCCAGCCCGTCACGAGCCCCCGCCGCTGCGACGGCTTTCGACCAGACAGACCGCCTGGGCCGCAATGCCCTCGGCGCGCCCGACGAACCCCAGCCGTTCGGTCGTGGTGGCTTTCACGCTGATCCGTTCCGGGTTCACCGCCAGGTCTTCCGCGATGTTGTGGCGCATGGCATCCACATGGGGACCCATCTTCGGCGCCTGTGCCATGACTGTGGCATCAATATTGACCAGCTGGTAGCCCTGCATCCGCACCTGACGATAGACCTCGCGCAGCAGCGCACGGCTGTCCGCATCCCGCCAGCGCTGTTCGGTATCGGGAAACCAGTGGCCGATATCGCCCAGGGCGATGGCCCCCAGCAGGGCATCGCTGACGGTGTGCAGCAGCACGTCTCCATCCGAATGCGCCCGCAGTCCCTGATCATGAGGGATGACCACGCCACCGATGCGGATATGATCGCCCTCCTCAAAGGCGTGGACGTCGAACCCCTGCCCGACTCGTATCATGTTACGGCCCCTCCGGCCTGTTGCTGTTGTTCGATCAGCCATGCCGCCATGGCCAGGTCCCCCGGATGGGTCACCTTGATATTGTCCGCCCGGCCCGGTACCACGAGCGGCTTCAGGCCCAGATATTCCACCGCCGAGGCCTCATCCGTTACCGGCGCCCCGGCTGC
This sequence comes from Halovibrio salipaludis, assembly GCF_002286965.1. Classification (GTDB taxonomy): domain Bacteria; phylum Pseudomonadota; class Gammaproteobacteria; order Pseudomonadales; family Oleiphilaceae; genus Halospina; species Halospina salipaludis. The sequence goes on from NZ_NSKD01000003.1 coordinate 453,287, forward strand.
CGCAGCCCTGAGCAGCGCCCGTTCCAGCACCCCGGCGGGAAACAGCTGGGGGGTCTGGGCCCGCCAGAGATGGCTCCGGTCCCGGGTTGCCAGCACATGGCGGGCCCCATCCACTTCCTTGATCGTATCCGTGACTGCCTGGGCCAGAAGGCCTCCGGCCTCGCTGCTGCCAACCCCTTCCATGAGGGCGTGGATATCCCCTCCTGTGATACAGGGGCGGGCGGCATCGTGCACCAGTACGGGGTGCTCCTCAGGAAGTGCCAGCGCCTGCAGAGCGCTCAGCACGGACTCGGCACGGGTGGCGCCGCCAATACAGGTACGGACGCAGTCTGCCGCCGCGCTGCGGGTAGACGCCCACCAGCCATCCCCGGCCCCCAGAGCCACCATGAGGGCTGCGCCAGGCACTGCCCGGGCCAGCCGCTCAAGGGTGACGTCGATCAGGAAGGCGTTACCGAGATACTGGTACTGCTTGGGGCGCTCGCCCCCGACACGGGCACCGACGCCCGCGGCGGGTATAACAATGGCTGGGGGGAGGCCGTCTGAGGCGGCATTGGGCGGCATGGATACGGTTCAGGGCTCCACAACCAGGAAAAAGGTCTCATCCTCGCCGATCATGCCGAGGTCGCGACGGGCGCGCTCCTCGATCGCACGGGTGCCGTCGCCGAGGTTGTTCACCTCGGCGAACAGCTCCTCGTTACGGTGACGGAGCCCGGCATTGATGGTCTTCTGCTCATCGATCTGCTCCTGCAGGGCCCAGGCGTGGGGCAGGCTGTTCTCACCCGCCCAGAGCCGGACCTGCAGCAGCAGGGTCAGCACGGCCATAATGCCCCACAACCATTTCATGCACGACGCTCCCTGACGCGTCAGGGGTGCCTCAGCCCCCCTGCCCCTTGATTTCGGTCAGACCGCGATACTCGGCCCGATCCCCGAGCTGCTCTTCAATCCGCAGCAGCTGATTGTATTTCGCCACCCGATCGGAACGACAGAGGGACCCGGTCTTGATCTGCCCGGCGCTGGTGGCCACGGCCAGATCCGCGATCGTGGTGTCCTCGGTCTCGCCCGAACGATGCGAGATAACCGCAGTATAGCCCGCATCCTGCGCCATGCGAATGGCATCCAGGGTTTCACTGAGACTGCCGATCTGGTTGAACTTCACAAGAATGGAATTCGCGACGCCCTTGTCGATGCCTTCCTTGAGGATCCGGGTATTGGTCACGAACAGGTCGTCCCCGACCAGCTGGACCTTGCTGCCCAGGCGCTCGGTCAGGGTTTTCCACCCGTCCCAGTCGCCTTCGTCCATGCCATCCTCGATGGAGACGATCGGAAAGCGGTCGCACAGGCCGGCAAGATAGTCACTGAACTCGGCGGCGTTGTACTGCTTGCCCTCGCCTTTCAGGTCGTAGACGCCATCGCTGTAGAACTCGGAGGAGGCGCAGTCGAGCGCCAGGGTGACGTCCTTGCCGAGGGTATAGCCGGCGCCTTCCACGGCTTCGCGGATGGCCTCGAGCGCAGCTTCGTTGGACGGGAGGTCCGGCGCGAAACCGCCTTCGTCGCCCACACCGGTGTTCAGGCCCTTGCTGTTGAGGACCTTCTTGAGGCTATGGAACACCTCGGCGCCGCAGCGCAAGGCTTCGCGGAAGGTCGGCGCGGACACCGGCTGGATCATGAATTCCTGGATGTCGACGTTGTTGTCCGCGTGCTCGCCGCCGTTGAGGATGTTCATCATGGGCACGGGCATGGAGAACCGGCCGGCGGCGCCGTTGATTTCGGCCATGTGTTCGTACAGGGGCTTGCCCAGGGCGGTGGCGGCGGCCTTGGCGCTGGCCAGGGATACGGCCAGGATGGCGTTGGCGCCGAGGTTCTGTTTGTTGTCGGTGCCGTCGAGCTCGAGCATGGCATTGTCGATGGCGCGCTGGTCGGCGGCATCCATACCCTTGAGGGCGCCGCGGATGCGGTCGTTCACGGCGGCGACGGCTTTCTGTACGCCTTTGCCGAGGTAGCGGTTCTTGTCCTTGTCGCGCAGTTCGAGCGCTTCCCGGGAGCCGGTGGAGGCGCCGGAGGGTGCGCAGGCGCTGCCGATCTGGCCGGATTCGAGGATCACGTCGGCTTCGACGGTGGGGTTGCCGCGGGAGTCGAGGACTTCGCGGGCCTTGATGTTGGCGATTGTTGTCATCCGTTCAACCTCTCTTATCTTTGAATCAGTCTCTGATTCAGGAAATGAAATCAAGTCTGGAAGTCATTGCAGGAGACATGTCGGGCAGTCCTGTCCGGGATACGCTGTGAATACGTCCCTGTACGCTTGTCTTCCGCCATCCATGGCTCCAGACAATCCCGGACAGGACTGCCCGACACGCCTCTTTAAACGCTCCGATCACGCCGTGTCCAAAGGATTAAATCCCTTCACGAGGTCATCCAGTTGTTTGAGTTGAGCAAGGAACGGCTCGAGTTGTTCCAGCCGAAGAGCGCACGGGCCATCGCATTTGGCCTGGTCCGGGTCCGGGTGCGCTTCCAGGAAGAGGCCGGCCAGGCCCTGTGACAGGCCGGCGCGGGCCAGTTCGGTAACCTGTTCGCGGCGGCCGCCGGCGGAGTCGGCACGGCCACCGGGCATCTGCAGGGCGTGGGTGACGTCAAAGAACACCGGCACGCCGAGTTTCTTCATGGCGCCGAAACCGAGCATGTCCACGACCAGGTTGTTGTAGCCAAAGCTGGTGCCGCGTTCGCACAGTATGACCCGCTCGTTACCGGCTTCCCCGCACTTGGTGATGATGTGGTTCATTTCGTGGGGCGCGAGGAACTGGCCTTTCTTGACGTTGATGACGGCGCCGGTCCGGGCCATGGCGACCACCAGGTCGGTCTGGCGTGACAGGAACGCGGGCAGCTGGATCACGTCGCAGACGTTCGCCGCCGGTTGCGCCTGGTGCGGTTCGTGGACGTCGGTCAGGACCGGAACGCCGTAGCGGTCGCGGATTTCCTCGAGGATGGCCAGGCCTTTTTCCAGGCCGGGGCCGCGGAATGAATGCATGGAGGAGCGGTTGGCCTTGTCGAAGGAGGCCTTGAAGACATAGGGAATGCCCAGCCGGGCGGTTACCTGGCTGTAGGCGTCCGCCACTTCCAGCGCGAGCTCCCGGGATTCCAGCACGTTCATGCCGCCGAACAGCGTGAACGGGCGGTCGTTGGCGATGCTCAGGTCAGCGATGTCGATGGTGCTATACGCCATGGTGAACGCCCTCGGCAGTCGGGTTCAGGATTCGCCCCTGCGGGCCAGCGCGGCTTCCACAAAGCCCTTGAACAGCGGATGGCCATCACGCGGCGTGGATGTGAATTCCGGGTGGAACTGGCAGGCGACGAACCACGGGTGCTCCGGGACTTCCACCATTTCCACCAGGCTGTTGTCGCCGGAGCGCCCGGCCACGCGCAGGCCCGCTTCCTCCAGCTTGGGCAGAAGCAGGTTGTTGACCTCGTACCGGTGGCGGTGGCGCTCGCGGATCACGTCCTTGCCGTAACACCGATGCGATGTGGTTCCCGGTTCAAGTCGACAGTCCTGGGCGCCCAGACGCATGGTGCCGCCCAGATCGGAATCCTCGCCGCGCGTTTCCAGCTGGCCGTGTTCGTCCACCCACTCGGTGATCAGGCCCACCACGGGGTACGGTGAGTCCTTGCGGAACTCGGTGCTGTGGGCCCCGGAAAGCCCGGCGATGTTGCGGGCGTATTCGATAACGGCCACCTGCATCCCCAGGCAGATGCCCAGGTAGGGAATGCCGTTCTCACGCGCGTAGCGCACGGCGCTGATCTTGCCTTCCACCCCCCGCTCGCCGAAGCCACCGGGTACCACGATGCCGTCAACGTCTTCCAGCGCCGCCTCGCCCTCGCGTTCCAGGTCCTCGGAATCGACGTACTTCATCTTAACGTCGGTCCTGGTGTGCAGCCCGGCGTGGCTCAGTGCCTCAATCAGGGACTTGTAGGCATCCAGCAGCTCCATGTACTTGCCGACCATGGCGATGGTCACTGTCTTGTCGGGATTCTGCTCCCACTCAAACACCTGGTCCCATTCGGACAGGTCCGCCGGACCCACGTTTAGGTTAAAGCGTTCAACGATCAGCTGGTCCAGATCCATCTCGTGGAGCATGCGCGGCACACGGTAGATGCTGGGCGCATCGCACAGCGGGATGACGGCCCGCTCCTCGACGTTGGTGAAGAGCGCGATCTTGCGCTGCGAGCTGGCGTCCACCTCATGCTCGGAGCGGCACAACAGAATGTCCGGCTGCAGGCCGATGGAACGCATCTCCTTAACGGAGTGCTGGGTCGGCTTGGTCTTCACCTCGCCGGCAGTGGAGATGTAGGGCACCAGCGTCAGATGCATGAAGAGCGCACGCTGGGGCCCGACTTCGACACGCAGCTGGCGCGTGGCCTCCAGGAAGGGCTGGGATTCAATGTCACCGACGGTACCGCCAACCTCCACCAGGGCAACATCCACGTCACCGGCGCCCTCGACAATGCGGCGCTTGATCTCATCCGTGATGTGCGGGATCACCTGCACCGTCCCGCCCAGGTAGTCGCCACGGCGTTCCTTGCGGATGACTTCCTCGTAGACCCGGCCACTGGTGAAGTTGTTGCGCTTGCTCATGGTGGTGCGGATGAAGCGCTCGTAGTGCCCCAGGTCCAGATCCGTCTCGGCGCCATCCTCGGTGACGAAGACCTCGCCGTGCTGGAACGGGCTCATGGTGCCGGGATCCACATTGATGTAGGGATCGAGCTTGAGGATGGTGACCCTGAGGCCACGTGCCTCGAGGATGGCGGCCAGTGATGCTGATGCAATGCCCTTGCCGAGCGAGGACACAACCCCGCCGGTGACAAATATATAGCGCGTCATGCGAATCCCGTATTCTGCCCGATTGCCAGTTGTGAGGAGGAGGGAGGCGTCGCCTCAAGATGGGATGACAGGCTACCAGAAAGGGGGTCGAGCCTCAATTTGCAAAAGGCGCTACACCATAACGGCATGCCGACCTCTATACTGTGGGTATGAAGGAACTTGTGTTCGCGATTGTTGAGATGACGCTGCTCGCCGCTCCCTGGCTGCTGTTGGGCCTGCTGGTGGCGGGGCTGGTGCCGGCCTGGTGCCCCGGGCGCGCATCCGGCAGTGGCTCAGCGGCGACGGCATCCGGCCCATCATGCGGGGTGCTGTTCTGGGTGTTCCCCTGCCCATGTGCTCCTGTGGCGCCATTCCGACCGCGCTGGCGCTCTACCGGGGTGGCGCCGGGCGCGGCCCGACCACCTCCTTCCTGGTGGGTACGCCGGGCGCGGGCGTTGATTCACTCTCACTCACCTTTGTGCTGATGGGTCCCTTCATGATGGTGGCCAGGGCGCTGGGCGCAGTTATCGCAGCGATCAGTACCGGCCTGCTTACCGCCCTGAGCCACGGCGGTGCAACCGCCGCGGAACCCGCGGAGGCAGCCTGCAACTCCGGTTGCTGCTCCTCCGGCTGTGACGGCGGCGATGTTATGGCGGACGCCGATGAAACAGCCCCGGGGCTGCGCCACGGCCTGCGCTACGCGTTCACCGAGATGCTCGACGACATCAGCGTCTGGATTGCCATTGGCCTGGCCGTGGCCGGCCTTTTGATCACGCTGACGCCGCCCCAGGGGCTGGCGGTGCTGGGCAGCGGCATCGGCCCCATGCTGCTGATGGCGCTGATCGGCGTCCCCCTTTACCTGTGTGCCGCCGCAACTACCCCGATTGCGGCAGCCCTGATGCTGGAAGGGCTATCCCCCGGCACCGCACTGGTTCTGATGCTCGCCGGCCCTGTAACCAGCCTGGCCACGCTCAGCATTTTCCAGCGAGAAATGGGCACCGGGGCACTGCTCCTCTACCTCACCGGCATCGTGGTGAGCACCGTTGCAGCGGGGCTGGCGACCGACGCCGTCATTGCCGGCTTTAACCTGGACATCCAGGGCTCGGTCCAGGGGGTTCAGGAATGGATTCCCGCCTGGCTGGAATGGAGCGCTCTCGCCCTTCTGGTGATAATGGCCGTGCCCTGGCTCCGGCGCACTCTCATCAGGGAAACCCACGATGACTGAACCTGAAGAAACAGACGCCGTACCGGCGCAACAGGATGAAGCGGAGCAGCGACACGAGCCGCGGCGCTACCAGGTAAGCGCCAATCGCGGTCGGGCCCGCCACCGCCTGCGCTATGTTGAGAGCGGTGGTGCAACCGAGGAACAGAGTGAGGGGGAGTGCGGCCTGTGCCGCGACCTCCCGGTCAGATGACGGCTTTCGCCGCGGCCCGCCCCGCATTACGGCCCGAGAACAGGCAACCACCCAGGAAGGTGCCTTCCAGCGCACGGTAACCGTGCATGCCGCCGCCACCGAAGCCGGCCGCCTCCCCCACTGCATAGAGGCCGGGGATACGTTCACCCTGTTCGTTGAGAACCTGGGCCTCCAGGTCCGTTTCCAGGCCGCCCAGTGTCTTGCGCGTCAGGATATTCAACCGCACCGCGATCAGGGGGCCGTGGGCCGGGTCCAGCATCCGGTGCGGCTTGGCCGTGCGCACCATCTTGTCACCGGAGAATTTCCGGGCATTGTGCATGGCCATGACCTGGAAATCCTTGGTGAAGGGGTTAGTCAGCTGCCGGTCGCGCGCCTCGATCTGGCGGCGGATGTCGGCCGGGTCCAGCAGGTGGTCGCCACTGAGTTCGTTCATCCCCTTAACCAGATCCTCGATATTGTCCCGGACCACGAAGTCCACCCCGTTCTCCTTGAAGGCCTCAACAGGGCCAGTACCTTTCCTGCCGAAGGGCCGCTTCAGGGTCTGTGCCCAGCTCTTGCCGGTAATGTCCGGGTTCTGCTCGGAACCTGAAAGGGCAAACTCACGTTTGATGATGCTCTGGTCCAGGATGAACCAGCTGTAGTCGTAGCCGGTGGACTGGATGTACTCCAGTTGCCCCAGGGTATCCGAGCCTGGATACAGGGGCGCGGGGAAACGCCGGCCGGTGGCATCGAACCAGAGGGAGGACGGACCGGGAAGGATGCGGATGCCGTGGTTCGGCCAGATGGAATTCCAGTTCTGGATGCCCTCAACGTAGTGCCACATCCGATCCGGGTTGATCACGCGCGCGCCGGCAGCCTCGGTGATATCGATCATGCGCCCGTCCACATGGGCCGGCACCCCACTGACCATACGCTGGGGCGGGCGCCCGAGCCGTTCCGGCCAGTTGCGGCGCACCATCTCGTGATTACCGCCAATACCCCCTGAGGCCACGATCACGGCCTGGGCACGGAACTCGAAATCGCCCTTCTCTTCCCGGTTGGTCTCCACGCCCCGCTCGGCCCGGTCATCAGCCAGCACACTGCCACGCACACCATCCACATGGTCGCCAGTGGTCAGCAGCTCGTCCACACGATGACGCCAGCAGAACCGGATCAGCCCCCGGGCCTCCGCTTCCCTGGCCCGCCTTTCAAAGGGCTCAACAATACCGGGGCCTGTCCCCCAGGTGATGTGGAACCGGGGTACGGAATTGCCGTGACCGCAGGCGTCATAACCACCCCGCTCGGCCCAGCCCAGCACCGGAAAGACGCGATGGCCCATCTCGCGCAGCCAGGCGCGCTTCTCACCCGCGGCGAAGTTCACGTACGCCTCGGCAACACGGCGTGGCCAGTAGTCCTCATCCCGGTCAAAACCGGCGGTACCCAGCCAGTCCTGCCAGGCCAGTTCCGGGGAGTCCTTGATGCCCATGCGCCGCTGTTCCGGCGAATCCACGAACAGCAGCCCACCCAGGGACCAGTATGCCTGGCCGCCCAGATTCTGTTCGGACTCCTGCTCCACAATCAGAACACGCCGGCCCGCATCGGCCAGCTCCGTTGCCGCCACCAGCCCCGCGAGACCGGCACCGACTACAATGACATCCGCATCCTGAGCCATAGCACCCTCGTTGTTGTCTTTATTGTTGTGCAAAACTGAACGAAAGCAGCGACAGATTCAAGACACGTCGACAGCCGGGATCAGCTGCTCGAGTGCTGCAGACTGTCCGGATCAATGGATTCCGCCTCGTCGGACTGGAACAGCCCCTCCAGCTCGTCGATGATCTCCTGGTCGCTGGGGTTGCGGCTGCCCTTCTCCTGATGGATGGCGTAGTACTTGCGCAGCTCCTCCTCGTCGTGATCCCGGAAGACCTGCACGGCTTCACGGGCCTCGTCCTCGTCCCAGCCGAAGATCTGCAGCAGCTGCTCGCCCATGTGCATGCTGCCCGAAAGCGTCTCCCGGGTAATCACACGGCAGCCAAGATCCATCAGGCGCCAGGCGTGCTGGCGGTTGCGCGCGCGGGCGTAGACCGGAACCGTCGGGAAGTTGCGCCGCACATGGTCGACGATCCGCATGGAGTACTCCGCATTCTCCACGGCCACGATGATCGCCTGTGCATCCCGTGCCCCCGCGGTTGTGAGCAGGTCCACGCGTGCCGGGTCGCCGTAGTAGATGCGGTGCCCGTAGCGGCGGATGAAATCCACCTGCAGCGGGTTGGCATCCAGCGCGGAGAACGGGATCTCGGCGCTGTGCAGCAGTCGGCCCACCATCTGGCCAAAGCCACCGAAGCCGCAGATCAGCACCTTGGGCTTTTCCTCATCCTCTCCCACCGAATCATAGGGCCGATCGTCGATCTCCGAGGTGGCCAGCATCGGATCCAGAATCCGACGATTGAAAAGGAAGGTGAAGGGCGTGGCGGCCATGGTGAGGATCACCACCGCGAACAATACGTCGGTCACGGACTCGCTCATGACCCCGTAGGTCATCGCCATGGAAAACAGCACGAACGCCAGCTCACCACCCTGGGGCATGAGTGCGGCGAGCGCTCTGCTGCCCTTGTCATCGAGCCCACCAAGCCGCCCGACAGCATAGAGAACGGTGATCTTGAGCAGCAGCACCCCGCCAGTGATACCGAACACCAGCCCGGGCATATCCGCCAGCATGTGCAGATCGGCCGACATGCCCACGGACATGAAGAAAAGCCCCATCAGCAGCCCCTTGAACGGCTCGATGGAGAGATGGATCTCATGCCGGTATTCGGAGTCCGCCAGCAGTACGCCGGCCAGAAAGGCCCCCAGTTCCATGGGCATACCGGCCATCTTCAGGATCTGGGACACCCCGAGCACCACCAGCAACGCGGTGGCGGTGAAAGTCTCGCGGGCACCGATGCGCGCCACCGTGCGGAAGACCGGCCGGAGCAGGTAGTGGCCACCCACGATCACCGCCACGAGCACCACAAGGGTGCTGGCAATGGCCCGGGCGATTTCCTGGGGATCCATGGCGGTGGTGCTGCCCTCGCCCATCAGCGGGATCGCCGCCAGCAGCGGCAGCAGCGCGATGTACTTGAACAGCAGCATGGCAAAGGCGCTGCGGCCATGAAGCGAGGACAGCTCGTTATGCTCGGACAGCACCTGCATGGCAAAGGCCGTAGAGGAGAAGGCCAGACCCAGCGCGATGATCAGCGATGTCTGCCAGTCCAGACCGAAACCGGCCCAGGCCACTACGCCCATCGGGATGGCACACACGAGCACGCCAGCCATCCCCTGACCGAAGATGTTCTTGCGCATCACCCAGAGTCGCTGCGGTGCCAGCTCCAGCCCCACGAGAAACAGCAGCAGCACCACCCCGATCTTGGAGAAGCGCAGCATGCTCTCGACATCGTCGATCACGCTGAAAAGCGACGGGCCCATGATGACACCGGCAACCAGGTACCCGAGCACAGCTCCGAACCCCAGCCACTGGAAAATGGGAACGGCAATCACCGCCGCCAGCAGGAACAGGGTTACTTCCAGCAGGAAATCCAATGCACGCACTCCTTAAAGCCGGTTCGATCGGGGCTCACTCGGGCCACGCTGGAAACAGGGGCATACTACAGACGCTGAAGGCCGTTGCGAAGCCCGCCGGCAACCCCGTATTGCCGGCAACGGTGCCGGCTCGCTACTGTGTGACCTGAACCCGCATCAGGAGCGACCATGACGCGCTATTCCCTGCTCGATCTAGCCCCCGTGAATGAAGGCAGCACGCCGCGGCAGGCACTGCTCAACGCCGCCGACCTGGCCCGGCATGCCGAATCCCTTGGGTACAGCCGGTTCTGGATGGCGGAGCACCACAACATGACCGGTATCGCCAGCGCGGCAACACCGGTAGCGCTGGGCCACATCGCCGCCAATACCAGCAGCATCCGAGTGGGCGCCGCCGGGATGATGCTCCCCAACCACGCGCCGCTGGTAGTGGCGGAACAGTTCGGCACCCTGGAGAGCCTCTACCCCGGGCGTGTGGACCTCGGCCTGGGCCGCGCCCCGGGTACCGATCAGGAGACCCTGCGCGCTCTCCGGCGTGATCACCACTCCGCGGCCAACCGCTTCCCGCAGGAAGTACAGGAGCTGCTGCATTTCCTGGAACCGGTGCAGCCGGGCCAGCGTGTTCAGGCCGTTCCAGGCGCCGGTACCCGGGTGCCCGTCTGGATCCTCGGCTCCAGCCTTTTCGGAGCCCAGCTGGCGGCGGCGCTGGGGCTGCCCTATGCCTTTGCCTCCCACTTCGCACCGGACATGCTGGACGAAGCCATCCGGGTCTACCGCGAGCAGTTCCAGCCATCGGAACGCCTGGCCAGGCCCTATGTAGCGGCTGCCGCCAACGTCTTCGCCGCGGATACGGACATGGAAGGCCGCAGGCTCATGACTTCCATGGAACAGCAGTTCATCGCCCTGCGGCGGGGGACCCCCGGACCACTCCAGCCCCCCGTGGATGACCCGGACAGCCTGGGCAGCCGGGCCGAACTCGGCACCGCCCGTCACGCCCTCAAAGAGTCCGCAGTCGGTTCACCGGAGACGGTGGAACGCTGGCTGAAGGCCTTCCTGGAACGCACCGGCGCGGACGAGCTGATCCTCACCGGCCAGATCCACGATCACGAGGCCCGCAAGCACTCATTCGGGATCGCGGCCGACGCGCTCGGGAACCTCTCCGCCTGAGCGCCCGACGCATCGGTGACACAGTGTTACCGATGCTCAACATCTGTTCAGTTGCACCTTTCTCCCCGATAACCTAGCTTGAAGACTGTGACATTCATCAAGCTCGATGACGCTGTCAGAGGTCTGCTTTAAAACAACAAACAGGGAACCAGAAGGAGAGGCACCATGGGAGCACCGGTCGATGCACTGGAACAGCGCGTAAGGGACCCTCAGGACCCGCTCGAGGAGGTCCTGCCCGCCTCGATCACTCTGTCGCTGATGCTCCGCAATCGCAGGATGGGAAGCTGGCTCCAGAACGAGTTTGCCGGTTACAGCGAGGACGCGGATCTGCCTGACTACCGGCAGAATCTCCCCGGCCACCTCATGACACGGTCGCCCCAGTACGGCTGGATTCCCGCCCCCGTCAGCGAGGAACAGAACCGCAGGGAAGCGCATATGGATCTGAGGGACGGTGTCCGCAGCCTGGAGAAAACCTGCCTCCGTTACCGCAAGGACAGCTACATTCAGCACGCCCTCTCCGCGGAGGCGATGCGTGAACTGCAGACCCGGGTTAACCTGACCACCGACCTGGCACTCACCATCAACCGCGAGACCTACTCCGACCTGCTGCGCCTGGTCCGTTCAACGATCTACCTCTGGACCCTGGACCTCATCGAGGCGGGCTTCAGTGGCGAGCACAACTCCTTCAGCACGGCCGAACGGGAACAGGCAGCCACCATGGACGACCCCGAGCATTACTGGCGACGCGCGATGGACGAACATGCCAACCTCCCGGTACCGGGATTACGCCAGGCCGGTGTACTGGAGCGCTTCTTCGGCAGCGCTTAAAGCGGGAGCGCGCCAGGTGGTGTACAGCAAGGTGAAACGGACAGCCTCATAGCGCCCCAATAGCGGTTGAAATTCCCCGGCCCGGTTGGAATAATTCCTGCTGTCAGCCCGCAGGGACGTAACAGGGACAGGCTCAATGAGAGCCGGCGGGCACTGGAAGGACGGAAAACGCCAAGGAGGCTCCCCGCATGCCGGAATTCTATTTCCCCTCGAAACCCGAAAATGCCACTCAACTGTGTGGCTCCGATCCTGGTCTCCGTCAGCTGTTTGGAGACTGTAACGGGCTCCATGGTAACGACACCCTGAAACCTGGTTTTGCCTACGATCTATCGCTGGACGGTCGCCACTCAAGCCGCGCCGTTTCCCGCATCCTGAACAGGCCTTCACCCCAGCAGAGGGCCAACCTCGCCGAATGCACGGCCCAGTTCGGCCAGGACACAGTTGCCTTGGCCCGTTTCCACGAGAAGTTCCTGGATGGTGTTGATCTGTGGGAGTTGGGTAAGGAAGCCAATAGCCTGCTGGGCTCCAGTGCAGCTGTGGCAGTTGGTCGCGCCGAGAGTTTCAAGGGTGCGTTAAGGGACTATCAGAAAGCCCTGATTGCCCTCAATAAGTTCACTCGCTCCGGGGTAAAAGACACCGCTCGCAAGGCGAAATTGCGTAACAACCTCAATAAGGCCTACGAACAGCTGAATACCAAATTCCGGCAGGAATTGAATACTCTCATCCCGGAAAGTCACCGAGGCAAGAACAAGGGATCGGCACTAACAAGCGCGGAACGTGGTGAGACGCTGGCAGAGCGTCCTCGAGGAAGGCGGATTCATATTTTCGATATGGACCAAGGTAAGGCTGTAAGCAAACTATCCGGAGCGATGAACTACGCCGGTAGAGGCGTTGCCGTAGTCGATGGCGGTTTGCGTATCAATGAGGTCCGGCAGAAATACCAGGATGGAGAGGATTGGCAGCGCGAGATTGCTGTGCAATCAGGAGGTATGCTCGGCACCGGTGTGACAGGCACAGCGACCACTCGCTTGGTTATGGGAATGAGTCGGGTGGTTATGATCGGCTCTCCTTGGGGGTGGGCCTTTCTAATTGGCTCATCAATCGTTACCAGCGCAATACTCTCCAACCAGATGGACAAAGGTATCCAACGATTCATAGGCAGACAGTGGGATGCCCTTTTTGGAGATGATTGATTCATGGATTACGGATTCTGGCTTTCGTTGATTGCCGTTATTGCCCTTTTGGTTGCAGGTATATCCTGGTTGTTCTTCCTGACGCTCTCTATATGGCGAATCGAGAAGTGCATCCTGGAGACCGGTCAATCCAGGCCCTGCCCTTGGGATGGCTTGGGCCTGCGCGCCATGTGGTATGCATGGGCTATTGGGCTCCCCTCGAAATCCTTCAGTGACCTTGAGCGGTGGATGCTTGACCCGAACGACCTGGCGCCCTATACCAAGCCATTTGACAGGGTTCTTGCCAACATACTTCTTGTATCAAGCTACACGTTACTGGCTTGCGTTATTATCGACTGGATTCTTGGTGTTGCGTGACGGGTGAACTCTGGCTTTCGCTCGTCGCTGTCGCCTCAATGATGCTCGGAGCGTTGTCGTGGCTGCTGTTCCTGATCTTTTCTGTATGGCGGATAGAGGAAGCGATCACGAGTAGCGGTCAGCCCAGACCGTGCCGCTGGGATGGTGTGGGCATGCGAACTGTCTGGTACGGCTGGATCATCGTTTTCAATACGAATACTTTCAGCGCGCTGGAACGCAGCATGCTGGAACCCAATGAGATTCTTCCTCGCTTCAAGGTATGGGATAAAGTACTGGGGTGGGTATTCATGCTCTCATTGCATACGATGCTGGCCTGCTTGATCGCCGACATGGTTATTGGTTGGCTCTGACTTGAGGTTCACGGCTCTTTGGGATCAGTTCCAAATCAAGCTGACAAACGGACCAGCGATTGGCGGGCACTATTGACTGTTCAGGGCAACTCCACTTCCGGATAACGCCGCCGCATCCGCTGCAGGCGCAGGATAGTCACAAAATTGGTGGCCACCACAAGAGCCTCCGCGAGCGTTGCGCCCACCGAGCCGATGGCGATGTTATTGCCCATCCAGGCCAGGCCAGCGCCGGCCAGAAAGAGCCGCATGGGAATGCCCCGGAGCATGAACATGCCCACGGTGCCCAGCACCATCGCCGTCATGGGGAACAGGTCGATCCAGCTCTGCCAGGTGAGCACCGCTGCCACGCCACTGACCGCCAGCATGCCCAGCATCACGGCGACATTGCCCTGAAAGCGCTGTGCCAGACGGATGCGCAGGATCACCAGCACCGTCAGTGCCGCGGCGGTCCAGCTCTGGAAAAGCGCGTACTGGAGGGCGAAGGCCACGTTGGCGCCAATAAGCAGCAGCATCAGGCGATCATCCCGGGTGCTGGCAAACCCGGCGATGCAGAAGCCCAGCGAGATCAGCGCCACGAGTTGCCCGGCGATTTCAAGCGCTGTCATGTCCGCCAGCATAAGGGCCTCCACAGCCTCAAACCGTCAGTATAGAAGCCAGAGTACCCCGCGTCCCTCCGTGATGGCCGCGATGTTCTGGTTTACCCTGTGCGCCATGACCCACTACGCCCTCGGCTGCCCACAGTGGCAGGATCCCAGCTGGAACACCCTGCTCCCACCGGGAGCAACGCCGCTTGCGCGCTACAGCCGGGTGTTCGGCTGCGTCGAGGGCAATACCACTTTCTACGCCACACCCACCCGGGAACAATGTGCCCAATGGCGCTCCCAGGTGCCTGACGACTTCCGGTTCCTGTTCAAGTTTCCGCGTGAAATCAGCCATGACCGGCTGCTCACCGGCTCAGAGACTGCGGTCCGGGCGTTCCTGGCGACCCTTGAACCGCTTGCAGACGTGTTGGGCCCCTTTCTGCTCCAGCTGCCGCCGAACTTCGGCCCGGAGCAGCTGGATAACCTCTGGCGCTTCGTGGACGCTCTCCCCGCGCCCCTGACCTGCGCGGTCGAGGTCCGGCATCCCGCCTTCTTCGAAAAAGGGGATGCCGAGAAGGCGCTGAACCGGGGCCTGCGCGAGCGCAACCTGGCCCGGGTGTGCTTTGATACCCGGGCGCTGTTTGCAGCCACACCGGAATCCGAGGCAACACGGGAAGCCCAGAGCCGCAAACCCCGGCTTCCCATCCACCTGCTGCCGGTGGAGGCCCCACCAGTGGTCCGCTACATCGGCCATCCAGACCTTGAGAGCAATCGTCCTTTCCTGGCGCCCTGGGCGGAACGGGTGAGCGAATGGATTGCGGAGGGGCGGCATCCATATGTATTCATGCACATGCCGGACAATGGCGATGCCCCGGCACTGGCCGCACTCTGGCATGAACTGCTGAGGGAGCGGGTGCCAGAGCTGGCGGACCTCGCGATCAACACGGAACCGCCGCAGATCGGGTTGTTCTAGGACGGTTCCCCGCCTCGGGACCAGGGGCTGGCACCCGTGGCAACCCCGAGAGTGGCAATAGCCAGGGGAGCAACGACCGCTCCCGGCAGCCAGCCACTGACCCACCAGATCACACTGCTGTAGACCAGCCAGAGCACGGGGATCACCCCCGTCACCCAGCTGATGGGGCGTGCCATGAGCGGCATGCCCAGCGTTACCAGGGCCGTGGGTGTTGGCGCCGTGCCGGCAACCTCGAACGCCGCCCAGCTGCGCCCCGTCAATGGGCCGGCCACCGGCAGTACAACGATGCCTGCCAGCACCAGAACGACTCCCAGCTTCGCCCGCAACCCGCCGCTGAACCGCCAGCCACCTCCAAGGCCCACCAGGAGTACCAGCACCGCCTGAACCATAAAGGCCCACCCCATGAGGCTGGCTGCCCAGTTCAGAGGTGTATGCAGCAGAAACTGGAACTGAACGGCGGACCAGCACCAGCACGCCGCCAGCGCCAGCCCCGCCGTGGGGCTGCCGCCCCGATAGAGCCGCCAGAGCGCGAAAAGCATGAGCAGGAGGAACAGGCCCTGCCATGGCCACACCTGCTCATTGAGGCGCTCGAACAGGCGGGCCCACACCTCAGGGGTGACCGGCACGAAGTCCCGCAGTGCGTAGGTATCAAGCGACCCCAGCATGGGCTAGGCCGCCGCCAGTGTTTCAATCATGCGCTGGCGTTGCGCGGCATCCGGCATGGCGCCCCGCCCGGCTGCCATGTTCTCGCGCACATGCTCGACGCTGGTCGTGGCGGGAATGGCGCAGGTGACCGCCGGGTGCGAGACAATGAACTTAAGCAGAAAGTCCGCCCAGGTACGGCAGTCGATTTCGCCCGCCCAGTCCGGAAGAGGCGCTCCCCGATCCTTCAGGCCCTTGATCAGGGAGCCGCCCTGGTAGGGCCGGTTGGCGATGACGGCAATGCCTTTTTCCCGGGCCAGCGGCAGTATCCGGTCCTCGGCCCAGCGATCACGGATATTGTAGGTCAGCTGGATGAAGTCCAGCTCGTGGCGCTCCATGATCCGCTCGAACTGGTCCAGGCGGCGCCCGTGCGAGGTGGTAATACCAATCGCTCCCACCTCCCCCGCCTCCTTCATGGCCATGAGGGTTTCAAGGTGGGCCTCCCAGGCCAGCAGGTTGTGCACCTGCAGCAGATCGAACCGTTCGAGACCCCAGCTGGCCGCCGACTCCGCCGCCTGCTTCCGCGTGGCACCGCCATCCCGGGTCCATACCTTGTCCGCGGCAAACAGCGAATCCGGGTATCCCAGCTTTTCGAGCCCATGGCCGAGCACCGACTGGGCCGATCCGTACATGGGCGAGGAATCAATCAGCCCGCCGCCCTCCTCGAAGAACGCCGCCAGCA
This sequence comes from Halovibrio salipaludis, assembly GCF_002286965.1. Classification (GTDB taxonomy): domain Bacteria; phylum Pseudomonadota; class Gammaproteobacteria; order Pseudomonadales; family Oleiphilaceae; genus Halospina; species Halospina salipaludis. The sequence continues at coordinate 469,936 of NZ_NSKD01000003.1, forward strand.
CCTGGGTGCGTGCCTGGCGGAGCTCCGGGTCTTCCCCCACATTGAAGGTGCGCCAGGTGCCCATGCCGATCACCGGAATGGAACCGCCCCCGCCTGGCAGGGCTGCGCGATTCAATGCCTTCCCGGCTGCCGCCGCCAGGCCCGGCCATGCAGCAACCGCCAGCGCGGCGCCCAGGCCGCCAAGCACCCTGCGCCTGGAGTATTCCGCCATGCTGCCCTCCGCTTTTGATGACCTCTGTTTTTCATACGTCACGCCAATCCGGTTCGTTTTGCAAGTACTACCCCGCTGCCTCCGGCTGATCCCGGATTGTCACTCCCCTGCCCCTGTACTCTAATGAGGGCGATCTGAAGAACGTTTTAGCCAACATCCGCTTCCGGGAGGCAACAGCGAATGACAGTAACGCTTGAACGTGTCAGCGGTGAAACAATCCGGCCCTGGGTCAGCGAAGTCGCCAGGCTCAGGATCCAGGTTTTCCGTGAATGGCCCTACCTGTACGACGGCGACATGGATTACGAGCAGCAATACCTGGAAACCTACATCCAGTCGCCGCGCAGTGTCTTCGTCCTGGCCCGCGACGGGGATCGCGTTGTGGGTGCCGCCACGGGTCTGCCGCTGGAAGACGAAGAGGACGCCTTCATTCAGCCGTTCATTGACCAGGGCTACAACCCGTCGGAGATCTTCTATTTCGGGGAATCGGTGCTGCTGCCGGAATACCGGGGGCAGGGCATCGGTGTACGCTTCTTCGGGGAACGTGAAGCCCACGCCAGTGAACTGGGCGGGTTCCGCTACTGCTGCTTCTGTGCGGTGGAGCGGCCAGCGGATCATCCGTTACGACCGGCTGACTACCAGCCACTGGATGATTTCTGGAAAAAGCGGGGGTATGAGCCCGTGCCGGAGCTGCGGACCCATTACCCCTGGAAGGACATCGACCAGGCCGAGGAGACGGCCAAGCCGATGAATTTCTGGATGGGCGAGCTGCGCTGATCAGGCAGCCGCGGAAAGCGTGCTGCTGACGCGGTTGCGCAGGCGGCTGACCAGCGAGGTGCTGTTGCCCCGATTCTCCAGCTTGGGCTCGCCCCCATCCTCGTTGAACTCCGGGAACAGCCGCTCACGCATCCGGTCCGGCAGCGAGAAGGCGGCCACACGCTTGAGCACGGTCGCGTACTGGCGCGGGAAGCTGTCCGCGTTGTAGTGCAGACCGTACTTCTCGCAGATGGCCTGGACCTGCGGCGCGATTTCGCGGTAGCGATACGCCGGGATGTCCGGGAACACGTGGTGCTCGATCTGGTGACTCAGGTGCCCGCTCAGGGTGTAGACCCAGTTCGGACCGGTAAAGTTACTGGAACCGGTCAGCTGGCGCAGGTACCAGTGGCCACTGCTCTCGTTCTCGCACTCTTCCTCGGTGAAGCTTTCCGCGTCTTCGGTGAAGTGGCCGCAGAAGATCACGCTGGAGGCCCAGAGGTTGCGGATCAGGTTCGCGCCGAAGTTGCCCGCGATCACGACCGGAGCCACCGGGAACGTCAGCGCCGGGTAGAACACGTAGTCCTTGAACGTCTGGCGGCCGCCCTTGCGAGCCACGTCCTTCAACAGGTCCGCCTTCTCTCGCAGGGTCACCTCACCACTGCGCAGCTTCTCGAACTCCAGTTCGTGAACGCCCACGCCCCACTGGAAGAAGATACTCAGGTTGATGAAGTTGATGAACTGCAGCAGGTGCATCGGCTTCCAGGGCGTCTCGTCTTCCAGGCGCAGCACCGCGTAACCATAGTCCCGGTCCTTGCCGATGACGTTGGTGTAGGTGTGGTGCTCGTAGTTGTGGGTCCGCTTCCACGAATCCGCGGTGCAGATGGTGTCCCACTCGTAGGTCTGGGAGTTGAGCTCCGGGTCGTTCATCCAGTCGTACTGGCCGTGCATCACGTTGTGACCGATCTCCATGTTTTCCAGGATCTTGGCGATCCCCAGGGAGGTCATGCCGGCCAGGAAGAACGGCGGGATGAAGCCGAGGGGCATCAGCGCCCGGCCACCAAACTCCAGCGTCCGGTGCAGGCGGATGATGCCGCGGATGTAGTCGGCGTCCTTCTGGCCCAGATCCGCCATCTGTTCATTACGGATGGCGTCCAGGTCCTGTGCAAGATTTTCGAGCTGTTCTTCGCTGAGCTTCTGCATGGTGATTCTCCTTGCAGTGTCGATTCGATGTTGGGTTACAGTTCCAGCTCTACGGCCCCCTGGGGCACCGAGATACAGAGCTGGACCGTTTCTTCGCCATGGCCCGAGGGCTGGCCGGTCTGCTGATTGACGACGATGCCGCTTTTCTTGCGGCAGGCGCACTGGTGACAGATACCCATCCGGCAGCCGTAGCGCGGGTTCAGGCCGGCCGCCTCGGCTTCCTCAAGCAGGCGGCGGTCGCCAGCGCTCTCCACCGTGATGTCGCTGCGGCTGAAATGGACTGTGCCGCCAGCGTCCTCGGTCACGACCACGCCCGGGCCAACCGCAAACAGCGTGCTGCTGATCTGCTCATCCGGCACACCGGCGTCCGCCAGCAGATTCTGGGCGTGTTTCATGAGCCCGGGCGGACCACACAGAAAGCAATCCCGCTCCGTGAGCCCTTCAACCGCTTGCAGATGATGCGGGCCGAGATGGTCCGGATTCTGCGGATCCTGCTCCGCCGCCACGATGCGCAGCTCCAGGTTCGGCAGGCGCTCGGCAAGCGCTTCCAGCTTGCGGCCCCCGATGATGTCCGCGTCGGTACGCACGAAATACAGCAGCGTGACCGGGTTGCGCAGGTGGCGATCCGCCATGGCTTCCAGCTGGCTCAGCACCGGGGTGATGCCGCTGCCGCCGGTGACAAACAGCATCGGATGACCGGGCTCGGGGGTGTGATCCTCACCATAAGCACGGCTGATCCCGATCACATCGCCGGGTTCGAAGTGTTCGAGCAGCCAGGGCGTGATCTCGCCATCCGCCACTTTCTTGATGGTGACGGTGATGGTGCCGTCCTGTTCCCAGTGCGACGGTGAACAGGAGAGGCTGAAGGGCCGGCTGTACCAGCGACCGTCCTTTTCCACTTCCAGATTCAGGTGCTGGCCGGCCCGGAAACCACCCCAGCGCCGTGCCGGGCGCAGAGTCAGGGTCTTGCTGTCATGGGTTTCCGATTCAATCGCCTCGACCCGCGCCGGGATGTAACGCTGCGCCCAGAGCGGGTTGATGCTCTCGAGCAGCGGATCGAAGTACATGGCCGGGTTCTCCCGGTTGAACAGCTGCTGCCCGAGCCAGCGCCAGGTGTCACGCCCCGGCCCGACCCGTGCCAGAACGCCCCTGTAGGAGCGGCCCTGGCCGCGATCAACACCCTTTTCCATGTTCATTGACTCCTGCATGACAGGCCTCGTGTGTACGGTTGTTCACATCTTGTGCACGAATGTACACACAGGGCTTCGGGGTGTCAACAGGTGATCTGAGCCGGATCACACGTTTCGATTCCTACGACAGGTCGGTACACTCTCGGGATCACCCCGAACGCGTCCGTAAAGGTATGACGACACAGAAACGACGCCGCCCCGGCGAGACCCGGGACATGCTCATGGAGGCCGCGCTGACCCTGGTGGGCCGAGGCCGTCACTTCGCCAGCCTGGGCATCCGGGAAGTCACCCGGCAGGCCGAGGTGGTTCCCACATCCTTCTACCGTCACTTCCGCAACATGGACGATCTGGGACTGACGCTGGTGGATGAGCTGGGCGTGGTTCTGCGCGGGATGATGCGGGAGGCGCGTGCCAATGTGCTGCATGCAGACAAGCTCATGGACGAATCGGTGGCCATCTTCGTGAACCACGTCCAGTCCAATCGCAACTTCTTCACCTTCATGGCACAGGGGCTGGCGGGGGAAAGTCAGGCGATCCAGCAGGGCATCCGCAACGAGATGCAGTTCTTCGCCAGCGAGCTGGCCAACGATCTGCGAAACCTGCGCCTGCTGACCCACCTCAGTGATGAGGATCTGGACATGGCCTGTGAGCTGGTGGTGCGCACGGTGGCATTCAGCCTGACCGACATCCTCAGCATTTCACCCGAGGACGAGGAAGAGCTGACCCGGATCAGGCGCCAGACCACCCGCTTCCTGCGGATGATCTTCATTGGCGCGGATCACTGGCAGAGCAGCTGACCCATGTCGGTGGCCATGGCTTATTCCTGATCCGGATCCAGGAATGCATTCCGGTGAAAGCGGGCCGCAGCCTCGACTTCTGCCACGCCGGCAGCGCCGGGTTCCGGGAAGCGCTCTCCAGCCAGTGTCCGCAGTACGGTATGCACTCCGTGGGACAGAGACTCCAGGTTGTAGCCCCCCTCCAGCACGAACACCAGCCGCCCGTCGCAATGGCGTTCCGCCACGGACTGGATGATCTCCGTCATCACCGACATGCCCTCATAGGATACATTCAGCGCCAGGTCATACCAGTGGGTGTCAAAGCCGGCCGAGACCAGGATGATGTCCGGGCGGAAAGCATCCGCAGCCGGCGCCACGATCTCGCGCATGGCCTTGAGGTAGGCGACATCCCCTGAGCCTCCGGGCAGCGGCACATTCACGGTCGATCCCTCGGCCATGCCCACGCCCACCTCCTCCATCAGACCGGAACCGGGGTAAAACGGCGCCGCACGGTGGATATCAATGAACATCACGTCGGGATCCGCCCAGAAGATATCCTGGGTGCCATTACCGTGGTGGGCATCCCAGTCCAGAATCATCACCCGCTCGCAGCCAAGCTCGCTGCGTGCATGCGCCGCGGCCACCGCCACATTGTTGAACAGGCAGAACCCGCGCGCCCGTACCGGCTCCGCATGGTGGCCGGGCGGGCGGACCAGCGCAAAGGCATGGCGATAGCGCCCCTCAATAACGGACTCAACCGCCGCCAGTGCGGTACCGGCGGCAACCTCGGCCGCCAGCACACTGCCCGTGGAAACCGCCGTGGTGTCCACGTCCAGCCAGGCGTTCTTGTCGCGAAGATCCTCGATGAAATCGAGATAGTGGGTGGTATGGACCCGCCCCAGCTCTTCCCGGGTGGCTGGCCGGCCAGTCTCCGTGGTAAGGCCAGGAATCGGCTGGGCTGACAGCAGATCCATCACCGCCCGCAGGCGCCCCGGGTGTTCCGGGTACTTCCACTGGGCGTTGAGACCCGCGAGAATCTCGCGGATGCGCCGGTCAAGGCGACCAGGCAGGAAAGGAACGTCCACATTCGGCTCATGCGCCAGCATGCGGTCATCGTGAAAAAGCGCTATGGTGCCGTTCGGCATTATCGCCTCCGTGTGCTCGCGGCGCCACAGTCCTGCCGCGTTCCTCTACTATACGCCGCCGGCGAACGCAGGCAAGTACCAGAGACTTCTGGCGAATCAGCTCAGCCGGAGTATTTCACGCGCCGGTTCCGCCAGTGTCCCAGCACCCCGTAGCGTGGGCTCAGGAGGAAGGCCAGGAGCAGAAAGACCCCCGTCATGGAGGCCATGGTGCCGCCAATGGAAACATCCAGCCTGACCGCCAGCGGGTAGCCACAGAGCGTCGACGCCACGCCCACCAGCACCGCCAGGAGCAGCATCAGTGAGAGCCGGTCGGTCAGCAGGTAAGCCGTCGCGGGCGGCACGATCACGAAGGCGATGAACAGTACCGCGCCCACGGCATCAAATGCCGCCACGGCCGTCACACTGGTCAGCCCCAACAGAAGATAGAACATGAGCGTCGGCGCCAGCCCCAGTGCCGCGGCCAGCTGCCAGTCAAAGGACGCCAGCTTGAGCTCCTTGTAGCAGGCAAGCACGAAGCCCAGGTTGACCAGCGTCGCTACCGACATCCAGACCACCGCCTGGGGCACTTCAAACCCCGCCAGCGGCATGGTATCCAGCCAGACGAAACCGATCTCACCCAGCAGTACCGTGTGGCTGTCGATATGAATATCCCGGGCATAGAGGTTGAGCAGCAGCACGCCGGCTGCAAAAAGCGCCGGAAACACCAGACCAATGGCCGCGTCACGCTTGACCCGGCGCGTGCGCGCCACCATTTCGGTCAGGAAGACGGTCAGCACACCGGTCAGCGCTGCGCCGGCGATCTGGAGGGGGCCGGACTGGGCATGCGTCAGCAGCCAGACCACGACAATGCCGAACACAATGGAGTGACTGATCGCATCGGATAGCATGCTCTGGCGCTGCAGAACCAGAAACGTCCCGAGAAGGGCCCCGGAGGTCGCCACGAGGGCCCCGGTCAGCAGGATCATGGCCATGGGATCACCGAGAAACGCCTGCATCATACCCCCGCCTGGTTCCAGTCCATGCGCTCCAGCTCCTGCCGGGCCTCATTGTGGCCTGCGTCCGTCAATGCCCAGTGGGGCCCCTCCTGACGCATATGGCTGGCGGGCACAACAAATCCCCGCGCCTGCAGGCGCCTGAGAATATGGCCGGTGGCCACACCATAGAAGCTGTCCAGCATGCTCCGTTCCACCGGGTAATAGGGATCCTCGTGATGCTCCGCCAGCTTATGCAGCGTCACCAGCATCTGGCGCTGGCCGATGGAGCGCTGTTCCCGCCAGAGCTTCAACCAGCTCCAGAGCACGCCCCGCCCGGGAGCAAGCAGCAATGACAGCGTTACCAGTGCGGAGGCGACCAGCACCACCACCGGGCCCGTGGCAAGATTGGGCACACCGGCACTCAACAGCACGCCCACCACACCGGAAACCACCCCCATGAACATCGCGAGGAACACCATGTGCTCCAGCCGCGACACCCACTGGCGCGCCGCCACCGGCGGCGCAATCACCATGGCCGTCATCAGGACCACCCCCACCATCTGAAGCCCCACCACAACCGCCAGGGCAATCATGGCCGTCAGCAGCGTCTCGAGAACCCCGACCCGCAATCCGATGGAGCCCGCAAACAGCGGATCAAAGGTCACCAGTTTGAGCTGCTTCCACATCAGGGCGACCAGTGCCATGGCGGCAAGGGTCACCCCGCCCATGAACCACAGGTCGGACGGGCGTGTAGCCGCTGCCTGCCCGAACAGAAAGGAATCCAGTCCTCCCTGGGAGGCACTGGCGTGGCCCTGGATGTAGGTCAGAAGTACCACGCCCACCGCGAATGAAACGCTCAGGGCCGCCCCCAGGCCTGCATCCATCTTGATCCGGCTGTAGCGCGTGACCACCTGCACGAACAGAGCCGCGATCACGGCGGTGACAAGCGCTCCGGCCATGATCCAGCCCAGATGACGGGTGCCGGCAATCAGGAACCCGATACAGACGCCGGGCAATGCCGCATGCGCCAGCGTGTCGCCCAGCAGGCTCTGCTGGCGCAGGACGGCAAAGGAACCCAGAAGCCCGCTGACCATCCCCAGCAACACCGCGCCCAGCGTGACGGTCTGGACCGTATGGTTGCCGAGCAGCTCCAGCATCAGTTCACAACCTCCCGCGGTACCGCATCCGGTGTCTCGCCAGAGGAATCCGGATCCAGGAGGGCGATACGGCCGCCGTAGGCCTTACGCAGGTTCTCACCGGTATACACCTCAGGGATCGGACCCTGGGCTACAACCCGAACATTCAGGATCACCAGCCAGTCGAAGTAGTCGCGCACGGTCTGAAGGTCATGATGCACCACGATGATGGTCTTGCCCTGATCCCGGAGCTCCTGCAGAAGTGCCACGACCGCCTTCTCGGTCGTGGCATCCACGCCGGCCATCGGCTCGTCCAGGAACAGCACATCCGCGTCCTGCACCATCGCCCGTGCCAGAAAGACCCGTTGCTGCTGACCGCCGGAAAGCTGGTTGATCTGCCGGTTAGCGAACGCCTCCATGCCAACAGCTGAAAGCGCATCCATGGCGCGCCTGCGCTCCCGCTTCCCGGGCCAGCGGAACCAGCCCAGATGGCCATAACGCCCCATCATGACCACATCGACAACGGTGGTTGGAAAGTCCCAGTCCACGGCGGATCGCTGGGGCACATAGGCCACGCGCTTCAGTGCCTGACGCGGTGGGTAACCATGGATGCAGATATGGCCGGCTGTGGGTTTCACCAGACCGAGTACCGTCTTGATCAGCGTACTCTTACCGGCGCCGTTGGGCCCGATGACCGCCGCCATCACCCCCGGGGGAATATTCACATCAATGTCCCAGAGAACCGGCTTGCCCTCATAGGCAACGGTCAGGTCCTCTATATGCAGTGCCAGGTCCGGTTCGTGGCGCTTCTCCCGTTTCATGGCGACTCCAGTTTCATTCTGCTGCGTTGCTGCGCCCGCTGCCCGCAAAGGACGGCAGGCTCCCGGGCCAGGGCTCAACTGAGCCACCAAGGGATTCAACAATGGCCCGGGTATTGTGCCGGATCATACCGATGTACGTCCCTTCCGGCGTACCACGGGCTCCCATGGCATCGGAATAGAGCTCTCCGCCGATTGTCAGGTCGTGCCCCCGGTCCCGGGCGCCGTCGACCACGGTTTCCACTGTCCGGCGGCTGATGGTGCTCTCCACGAAGATAGCGGGCACATTACGGCTGACGATCCTGTCCACGACAGAGCGGATATCGGCGATCGCCGCCTCACTGTCGGTACTGATTCCCTGAATACCGACCACCTCAATATCGTACCCCAGACCGAAATAGCGGAAAGCGTCGTGTGCGGTGACGAGGATGCGCTGCTGTTCCGGAACACTGGCCGCGCTGGCACTCACCCACTCATCCAGCGTCAGCAGCTGCTGCTGGTAGTTCGCGGCACGCGAGCGTATGCCGGCTTCACAGTCGGGGGCAACCCTGACCAGGACATCCGCCACCGTGGGCACGATCCGCGCCCAGAGCGAAGCATCCATCCAGAGGTGTGGATCCACTGCATACCCCCCGGCCCCCTTGATCAGATCGTCGTCTTTCATCGACTCAGGCCCCACCGCCACAGTGGGCCTGCTTTGAGCCATTCTGGCGAGAACCTTACCGAGCTGACCTTCCAGGTTGAAGCCGTTGTAGAGAATCGCGTCCGAGTTGCGCAACAGCGGGATATCGCTGGGGCGCGCTTCATAGAGATGAGGGTCAATCCCCGGCCCCATCAGGGGTTCCACGCTGAGGCACTCCCCCGCAACGTTGGCAGCCACGTCCGCGATCATCCCCGTGGTGGTCACAACATCAGCGGCGCGCGCGCCGGACGCGGCCATCACGAGAACCGCCGAGAAGCTGACGGCAACAAGCCATCGTCGAGCTGCCTGCGTCACCATTCCCTGAGCTCCTTTACCCGGTTGCGTACTGTCTTGTAGTTTACAAAAACTTTTGACACTGCCGCAAACTTTTTTAGCCAAGGCTAAACTGTGCAGCATGGCTGTTGTGGAGGCCCGGGTAGTTGGTTAGACTGGCCCCATGCCAACCTACTCCGACAACGGCCCTGACCCGTCCGAACAGGACACGAACCTGCCGCCCCCCGAGCAGCACGCGCGCCAGTATGCCGCCGTGAGAGACGCTCATGAAACCGAGCTGATCGAGGATTACGTGGAGCTCATCGGCGATCTACTGGATCATGCCGGCGAGGCGAGGGCCACGGACATCGCGGCCCGCATGGGCGTTCGCCAGGCCACTGTTGCCCGTATGATAAGGCGGCTTAACGATCAGGGGCTGGTCACCAACGAGCCCTACCGCTCGATCTTTCTTACCGAACGCGGCCGCGCCATGGCCGAGGAATCCCGCAAGCGCCACGGCGTGGTCCTCCAGTTTCTGCGAAGCCTGGGGGTGGATGACGCCACAGCCCGTATTGATGCCGAAGGTATGGAGCATCACGTCAGCGAGACCACCCTTGGAATCATGCACGCGTTCACCCGCAGCCAGAATAAGGCTGGCGACTGAGCAGCAGCCATGATAGGGTACCGCCCTGCGTTGTTCCCTCCGCCTTCCCCGGTCGTTCAGACGACCCCAGTTTCGCCGGTTGGTCTCCGCACGCTTATCGCGGACTGCATATTGCCAGGGCCATTCCCGACAAGCCGACAATCTGCCCTCCCCTGTTTACAGGGCATCGGGCAACACCCGCTCTGGCGTATTGAACAGGAAAGACTGAATGTCCTTTGACTCCCTCGGCCTGCGGGCTGAACTGAACCGTTCCATCAAGGAACAGGGTTATGACCAGGCCACACAGATCCAGCAGCAGGCCATTCCGGCCGCGCTTGCTGGCCGCGACCTGATGGCCAGTGCCCAGACCGGCACCGGCAAGACCGCCGCTTTCACACTGCCGCTGCTGCAGAAGCTTTCCGAAGGCAAGTCACAGGGCGGCCGGCCGCGTGCCCTGGTGCTCACACCCACCCGTGAGCTCGCCGCCCAGGTGGAAGACAGCGTGCGCACCTATGGCCGTCATCTGCCCCTGCGTTCCGTCGCGATCTACGGTGGCGCCGGCATTGGCCCGCAGATCCGTCAGCTCAAGAGCGGCATGGATATCCTCGTGGCCACACCCGGTCGCCTGATGGATCACATGGAACGCGGCACAGTGAACCTGTCCGACATTGAAGTGCTGGTTCTGGACGAAGCGGACCGGATGCTGGACATGGGCTTCCTGCCGGCGATCGAGAAAATCGCCCGCACACTGCCGGATGCCCGCCAGACCATGCTGTTCTCCGCCACCTTCTCCGCGCCCATCCAGAAGCTGGCGCAGAAGTTCATGAACGAACCGGAACTGATCCAGACCGGCGAACGCAATGGCACCGCCGAAAGGGTCGACCAGAGCGCCTATATGGTCGACGGTGGCCGCAAGCGGGAACTGCTGACGCACCTGATCGGCACCCAGAACTGGCGTTCGGTTCTGGTCTTCACCCGCACCAAGCGCGGCGCGGACCAACTGGCCAAGCAGCTTGAGACCGACGGTATCCGCTCCGCCGCAATCCATGGTGACAAGAGCCAGGGTGCCCGCAACAAGGCCCTGAGAGAATTCAAGCACGAGAACGTTCGCGCCCTCATCGCCACAGACGTGGCGGCCCGTGGCATTGACATCGACCGGCTGGAATACGTGGTCAACTACGACCTGCCGGACAACCCGGACGACTACGTGCACCGGATCGGCCGTACCGGCCGTGGTGGCGAAAGCGGCTCCGCCGTGTCCTTCGTCAGTGGTCAGGAAAAGGGCCAGTTCAACAGCATCCGCAAGGTGGTCAGCCGGGAGATCCCCGCAGGCGTGGAAGCCGGTTTCGAGCCGGTCCAGAAGAGCGGGCCCGCACCCAAGCGTGGCGGTGGTGGACGCCCCGGTGGCGGTGGACGCCCCGGCGCCGGCCGTAACGGCCCGCCGCGCCGCCGTTAACCCGGGATCCCTCCCGATGTAGGAGCGCGCCTTGCGCGCGATTGGAAAGAATCGCGAGCGGAGCGCGCTCCTACAGGGTGACGCCTACGGCCACGTAGGCGCCATACCCCATCAACAGAACCACCCCCTCCAGGCGACTCAATCGCCGTCCGCTGACCAGGAACAGCGTCAGCAGCACCGCCGCACCCAGCATGATCCACTGATCGAACCACGCCATACGTGATGCCAGTGGCAATGGCTGCACCAGTGCGGACACCCCCAGAATGCCCAGGATATGAGACTCCCGTATACAGGCCGGAACGTCACGTAGCAACCCGTCCGGGACTGATCCATACTGCTCCTGTACTGGAAACCAACAACCGACCAGGAGCAACGCATGTTCACGCATCAGGTGGTCTGGATCACCGGGGCCTCATCCGGAATCGGCGAATCACTGGCCCTGGCGTTCGCCGGCCAGCAGGCGCGGCTGGTGCTCTCCGCCAGGCGCGAGGAGGAGCTGGAACGCGTGGCCCGGCGCTGTGAAAGTGAAACCGGCCTTTCCCGCAGCTCCATCATGGTGCTGCCACTGGATGTCGCCGAACTGGAAACAGCCTTCGGCAAAACCAGCCAGGTTCTGGAACACTTCGGCCAGATCGACCTGCTGATCAACAACGCCGGCGTGTCCCAGCGTTCGCTCTGCCAGGAAACGGATCTCGCCGTCTACCAGCGGCTGATGGATGTGGATGTCATGGGCCAGATCGCCCTGACCAAGGCCGTTCTGCCCCACATGCTGGAACGCGGCCGGGGCCATATCGCGGTCACCTCCAGTGTGGCCGGCAAGGTCGGCGTGCGTCTGCGCACCGGCTACTGTGCAGCCAAGCACGCGGTCATGGGCTTTTTTGATGCACTGCGGGCCGAAGTCGAAGACGAAGGCATCCAGGTTTCCACCATCGTGCCGGGATTCGTGGCGACCGCCGTAGCGGAGAACTCACTGGCGGCGGACGGCAGCGCCTTTGGTCAGGCCGACGAGGACAACGCCGGCGGCATGGATTCCGACAAGGCCGCGGAAGTGATCATCAATGGCCTGGGCCGGGGCAAGCGCGAAATCCCGGTGGGCGAAGGCAAGGAAATGATGGCGCTGTGGCTCAAACGGGTTTCACCGGAACTGGTCTTCCGGATGACCAAGAACCGCAAGTAACAACAGCTCACCAAAAAGGCCGGAGCGGACTCCGCTCCGGCAATGCCTTCTCACGGAAGGGCGGGGAAGCTGACTTCGGGCATTTCACCAGTCAGCGTGTGCAGGAAGGCTTCGATCTGTTCCACCTTCTCATCTGACAGTTCACGGTCCAGCATCTGGTCCGCCATCAGCTCAATCGCCTTGTCCAGCTCCTCGACGCTGCCGTTGTTGAAGTAGGGATAGGTCACGGCAACGTTGCGCAGCGTGGGTGTCTTGAACTTGAACTTATCCGACTCATTGCCAGTCACCACAAAGCGCCCCTCATCCGTGGACCCAGGCACCTCAAAACGGTGGTAATTACTGTCCGTCAGCGCCGGGCCACGATGGCAGGCGATGCACCCGGTATCAACGAACGCCTTCATGCCCTCTTTCTCCTTTTCATTCAGAGCCTGAAGGTCACCCCTCAGATAACGGTCAAACCGGGAATTGGGCGTGTTCAGGGTGCGTTCAAACGAGGCAATGGCCTTGGCCACGTTCTCCTTGTTGATCGGCTCCTCGCCACTGAACGCTTCACTGAAAAGCGTGCGGTAGACATCGAAGCTCTCAAGCCGATCAATGGCCTCATCAAGATCCATGGCCATCTCCACATCCGCCTCGATGGGGCCCAGCGCCTGCTCTTCCAGATCCTCGGCCCGGCCATCCCAGAACTGGGCGTCCAGGAACCCGGCGTTCAGGACCGTGGGCGTATTGCGCTTACCCACCTGCCCCTGGTGCCCCGTGGCCCGCGGAATCCGGTCCGTCCAGCCAAGCGCCGGGTTGTGGCAGGTAGCGCAACTGATCACGCCACTGGATGAGATCCGGGGCTCAAAGAAGAGCATCTTGCCCAACTCCACCTTCTCCGGCGTCAGGGAGTTGTCCTCCGGGATCGGGGGCAGTGCCGGCAGCGGCTCAAAGCGATCACGGTAGTCACCGTAACCATCACTGGCCACTGCAGGCCCTGTCAGCGTCATGCAGCCCAGCAGAGCTGCAAGAGCGAGAATGCGTCCTGTTTTCTTTTGCATGATCCCTCCGGATCTGTCACTTTGACTATGGTTTCATTCAAACCCGGAACCCCCAGGATTAACCATGATTTAAGTCAACATTCATGTACCGCTATCCGCGTCCACCCAGTTCCGAAATAACGCCCAGGCACGTGTTTGAGCAGCGTCGCTCACTGATGAAAGGCATGGCCGCCGGAATGGCCCTCGGCAGCCTCGGCTCAAGCCCGGCGCTTATGGCCCGTGAACTTGGCAGCGTCACGGACACGGATTTCGGGCAGGACCTCTCACCCACGCCCCTGGAAGCCATACGCGGTTACAGCAACTTCTACGAGTTCGGCACCGCCAAGGAGGACCCGCGCCAACACGCCCACCAGCTCCGGACTGATCCCTGGTCCGTGCGCGTGGAAGGCCTGGTCGATAAGCCCGGCACCTTTGCCCTTGAGGACCTGATCAGCCGCTTCCAGCTCGAGGAGCGCATCTACCGCCTGCGGTGCGTGGAAGCCTGGTCCATGGTCATTCCCTGGATCGGCTTTGAACTGCGCCAGCTGCTCAAGGCCGTGCAGCCCACATCCGAAGCACGGTTTGTGGTTTTCGAGACACTCCATGATCCGGAACAGATGCCCGGGCAGAAAAAGGACCTGCTCGACTGGCCCTATCGCGAGGGCCTGAGGCTGGATGAGGCCATGCACCCGCTGACCCTCATGGCAGTGGGCCTCTATGGTGACACTCTTCCGAAGGAAAACGGGGCACCCATACGCCTGGTGGTGCCCTGGAAGTACGGCTTCAAGAGCATCAAATCCGTGGTCCGCATCCGGCTCCAGAAGGAGCAGCCAACCAGCAGCTGGCAGGCTGTTCAGCCGGAGGAATACGGCTTCTACGCCAACGTGAACCCGAACGTGAAGCACCCGCGCTGGCACCAGGCCACAGAGCGCCGGGTCGGGGAAACGGGGCGGCGTAAAACACTGATGTTCAACGGCTACGAATCGGAAGTAGCGGACCTCTACAAGGGGATGGACCTGGAGAAGCACTTCTGATGCCACAACTGACTGGCATCCTGAGGCTGACGGGACTGATAGCGGGAACGGTGCCACTGGTGGCACTGGCCTGGGCCTGGGAGAGCGGGCAGCTGGGCTTTATGGCCTCAGAGGCACTGATCCACTGGCTGGGCAACCTCGGACTGGGCGCCCTGCTTCTGACCCTGACCCTTTCGCCGCTGAGCCGGCTGACCGGCAGCCACCTGCCCTTGGCTCTGCGCCGCCAGGCCGGACTCTGGGCCTTCGTCTATCTGGCACTGCACGCGCTGGCCTGGAGCTTTCTCGACATGGGCGGCGATGCCACGTTGATCCGCTCGGAACTGGCTGAGCAGCGCCACCTGCAGCTCGGGCTCCTGTGTCTGGTACTGCTGATGCCCCTGGCTCTGACTTCGTTCCGGCAGGCGCGCGAATGGATGGGCCTGTTACACTGGCTGCGTCTGCACAGGCTGGTCTATGCCGCTGCCATCGGCGGCGTCATCCATCAGGCCATGGTGCAGAAGGTGCTTGAATGGCCCACTTTCCTCAGCGCATCGGTTCTGGCGGTTCTCCTGGTCTACAGGGTCGCCGGCGCGCTGAGGAGCCGTCCGGGGAGTCCTGAGACATGAGCAAGGAACGGGTACTGACGCTGATACGCCACGCCAAGTCCGGCTGGGACGACCCCAGCCTGAGCGATTTTGACCGCCCCCTTAACGAACGGGGCGAACGGGACGCACCGGAAATGGCACGACGGCTGGCGGCACGCGGGGAATACCCGGACCACTTCATTGCCAGCAGTGCGCGGCGCGCCCGGGAGACAGCGCTTGTGCTTGCACAGGGCACGGGTTTTCCGGAGGCGGACATCCGCTTTGAACGCAGCCTCTATCTGGCGGATACCCAGCGACTGTTAAGCACCATCCGGAATCTGCCGGATCGGGCACGGGAGGTCTGGCTGGTGGGCCACAACCCGGACCTGACGGATCTGGCCAACCTGCTCGCCGGCCCGCACACCGATAACCTCCCTACCTGTGCGGTCTTCCGGATGGCGTTTGACGCTGGATCCTGGCGGGACGTCCGGGAAGGTTCGGGGCGCCTGCTGGTCCACGACACCCCGAAGAAGCCCTGGCAGGCTACCTGACCCGGCTGACCTGGATCAGGCCAGACTCACTGCTACCCTGCGGCCGAGCAACTACCAGCTCATAGAGTCCCTGCGTCTTCAGTGACACGGAATCGTCACACAGCAGCCGGTTTCCTGGATCACCGGGCTCCGTTACGACCAGCTGGTAATCACCCGCCTGTACGGGCAGCATCGAACTGCTGTTGCCATAGGAAAGGTTGCTTACAACCGGCTCGGGCACCACACCATTACCTGATAACGGGCTCTCACACCCGCTTCCTTCCACAAGATAAACGTCCACGGGCTCTGCTTGCCCATCATTTTCGGGATCTTTGAACCAAGTGTTCAGAATGCGGGCCCTGGCATTCGTCGCGACAGGACGGGCGTCATTGATCAGTAAGCTGGCCTGCGTGGATTCATCTGAACTGGAAGGAGGCAGGGCTCGCAGCACAACGGTACCTGCCTTCGCCCTGGCAAGACTCAAACCATAGGAGCCGCTGGCGTCCGACTCCTGGGAATCAATCGCCAGCGTATAACTCCCCGCTTCAACACCCTCATACCCCTCAGGAGCCTTGCTGCCCAGAGGGTCAACAGTGTCTGTGGCGATAGGGCCCTCAGCGCTTGCCACCTCCACGCTTTCTGTTGATGCATTCACGAACTCAAACCCGGCATCCTGTTGCATATCCGGAACCCGCCGGCTCTGCTCCCCATCAACCTCAATCAGCGACAGGTCACCCTCTCCCTGAACACCGGTGGCAGGTGTCACCGCCAGCAACAGATCATCCCCGGTATCCCAGCCAAGAACGCGGTCGCTGTCATAGATCACGTTGCTGCCACCGGCAGGGGTGATCTGGACCCGGTAGACACCCGACTCAACCCGCAGGGCCTCACTGGCGTTACCGTACGGCAGGGTCACATCCGGGCTGCCGGAGGTATCACCGCCCAGATACAGATCAACCGCCTCGAAATCCGGCGCAAGGTGGGCCACCCGGAAGCGGACATCCCTGAGCGGTTCATCACCGTCCGAATCGCCGTCACCGTCACCTTCCTCTTCCCCGTTTTCCTCGTCCTCCTCCTCGGGCTCGAAGGGCTCATCATCCTGTTCAAGCAGGATGGCGCGGGCATCGCTGTCCTCCAGGGATCCCGCCAGAAGCAGATCATGGCGCATGCCTTCGGTCAGGTTGCCCTCAAGGTTATCCAGAAGGGGTTCCGGTGCCTCCCTGCCGGTATAGCCTGCCGCCTCAAAACGGTAGTGATTCGCCGGCAGGCTGAAGGTGGCGACCCTCCCGTAATCCAGCGTCTCTGTTTGAACCTCACCATCCGCTTCCAGGCGCAGGGCGGGCGCGTCGGTCACGGCATGGAGCACACGTACGTCCACGTCATCTCCGGCGACGGTATCATTGAAGGTTTCGTCTCTCTGGCTCTCAAAGCAGCCGCTGAGCCCCAGCGTCACGGCCACGAGCAGTGCGGCCCTGGCAGGCGATTCCATGGTGTTCGTCCTGTTCCATGAAGGTTCAGGGGCGGTTTTAACAGGATCGGGGAAGCGGCAAAAGCGACCGGCTCACACTACGGGCACGGGCTCAGTCACAGCGTTCGAGCAGGCGGTTCCAGGCGCCGGCGTGGCGGGCCACCGCCTGGTCGAGGTCGTGCCAGACACTGCCTGAGTGCCGGGTACGGAGGTTGCGGCTGATGAAGGGCGTCATGGCATCCGGAGGCGGCGCGCCGGTGGCCTCGACCAGCGCTTCCAGAGCCCGTGCCATGCGGCGACCGTATCCCCGCACCTGCTGGATACGGGGTACCAGGCCATCCAGATAATGCTTACGGTAGAACGCCACCGCCCCCGCATCCATGGGGCAGCCCTGCGCTGAAGCCAGGACACGGTCCAGAATACCGGCACTATCGCCAAGACGGGCCTGCAGGGCCTCAGCACTGCGCAGCAGCTGCCCGAAGCGCGGCTCCCTGCGCCATTGGCGGTAGTGATCCGTCATGGCCGCCAGCTCCTCAGGCACCCTGCCCGGCTGTGCGGACGCCAGCATGGCGGCGACCCCGTGGAGGCTCTCAATGAGTTGATCCAGCGACTTTTCCGGCACAGGCGCCGGCACGTGGCCACCGGAACGGCTGACCAGCCGGGCCATCTCATCGCTGCCCCAGACGCCATTCCACAGTGCCAGCGGCAGTGATTCCGCCCGTGCGTCACGCGCCTTCTTCAGGGCCTCGGTGCGGGCGTCGCTGTCGATCCTGGGCAGACACTCATCCACGGCGGCCAGAAAGCGCAGGTGGTATTCCATGCGCGTGCCCGGATGCGCCACACGCCCGAGAACACTGGTCCGTTCACCGATCACCACCTGCAGTTCACAGCCGTAGAGAGACAGGAAATCCACCAGCCCCATGTCCAGTTCCGGCAGTTCCAGCCGACGTTCACGGGGGCGCGGCAGGGGCTCGACCGTGGGGATGCGGGAAGGTTCGGGCGCCACACCGAAAGCCCCGGCAAGGGCGTCAACATAGGCCTCCGCCCGGGCACCATTCTCCCCACCCGACCAGCAGCCCGCCAGGACCAGGGGCAAGAGGACCGGCAGGAGAACGCGGGCCAGCGGCCTAAACGTCATACCGGCTGACCCGGTGGAGCAGCCGGTAGCGCTCGGCCAGGACCTGCGCCATGGTCGCCACGGCGATCTCCGGGGGCGCCTTGCTGCCGATGCTGAAGCCAATGGGCGCATGGATACGCCCCATGCGGGAATCAGTGACGCCCAGCTCGTACAGGCGCTCCCGCCGCTGGGCGGCGGTGCGCTGTGATCCCATGGCGCCGATGTAGAAGGCATTGGTCTCCAGGGCAGCCAGCAGACCCATGTCGTCAATGCGTGGGTCATGACCAAGTGCCAGGATCGCGCAGTGCGCGTCATTGAAGTCGCGCTGGATGAGATCGTCCGGCAGGCAGGCGTGGCACTCGATGCCCGGTTCCTCCCAGCCCTCCAGAAACAGTGGGCGTGGTTCGCAGAGCGCGACACTGAACCCATTCATCAGGGCCATGCGCCCGACGTAGCGGGCCACTTCCCCGGCCCCGATCATCAGCATGCGCGAGCTTGGACCAATGGTGTGCAGGAACTCCTGTTCATGCTCTTCAACGCGCTCAGGCACCGAGGCACCGGCGAACTGCCAGTCGCCGCTGGCCCAGTCCACGCGTCGCGTCACCGCCCGGCGCTCGGACAGGTCATCCAGCACCCGGGCGATCGGGCCGGCATGGCGATCCGGCTCCAGAACCTCCACCACCAGCCGCATGCGGCCGCCGCAGGGCAGCCGCCAGCGCTCCTGTTCCTCTTCGGTGACGCCATGATCCACCAGCCTGGGGGCCGTGGACAGGGGCTCTCCCCCTTCCACTACCTCCCGGATCAGGGATTCCTCCAGGCAGCCCCCAGAGACCGAGCCCGACCACTCACCGGCGGCGTTGACCGCCAGCATGGAGCCCGGTGGGCGCGGCGAGGATCCCCAGGTGCGCAGAACCGTGCACAGCCAGGCCCTCTCACCGCGGGCCAGCCAGCGGCTGACATGCTCTATGACCGAAGAAGCCGGATCCTGACTCGCTTCAGGCATCGGCGCTCCCTGCCCGGAAGGGGGTACGGCGCTGGCGCTCACCCGTGAGTGCAAACAGAGCGTTGCCCAAGGCCGGGATCGCCGGCGGTGTTCCGGGTTCACCCACACCCTGCGGATCTTCCCCGTTCTCCACCAGGATAATGCTGAGTTCCGGTGTCTCGTCGTGGCGCATCAGCGTGTAGTCGTGGAAGTTGCTCTGTTTCAGGCGGCCGCTGTCATCCCAGTCCACCTCGCCATAGAGGGCTGCCGTGAGGCCGAACAGAATGCCGCCTTCCATCTGCATCCGCACAATATCCGGATTAACCATGCGGCCACAGTCCGCAGCACAGGTCACCCGGTGAACACGGATGGCGCCGTCTTCAATACTGGCTTCCACCACCTGCGCCACGAAAGTGCCGAAGCTGCGGTGCAGGGCCACGCCCCGCGCCCTGGCCTCGGGCAGCGACCCGCCCCAACCCGCGGCTTCCGCCGCCCGTTCCAGCACCGCGCGGTGCCGGGGACTGTCTTCCAGATGACGCAGGCGGAACGCCACCGGATCCTCACCGGCCCTGTGGGCCAGCTCATCCATGAAGGTCTCCACCGCGAAGCCGTTGTGGGAATGGCCAACGGAACGCCAGTAGCTGACCGGCACGCCGGCATCGGCGTGGGTATGGCGCACCCGGAGGTCCGGGACGGCGTAGGGCACATCCACAGCGCCCTCAATGGCGGAATGGTCCTTGGGGGTAAGGAAGGTGTCCTCGGTCATCCGCCCCACCGAAGCCAGGGTGTTGTAGAACATGCGTGGCGCCCAGGGGTACTGGGCGGCGGCCGCGTTGCGGGCGAACCAGTCGAAGATGAGCGGGCCGGTGATCTGGTGATCCCAGGCCGTAACGCGCCCGTCAGCCAGGGCGCCGCGGAAGCGGTGCAGCATCGCCGGACGGAAAACGTCATGCCGGATGTCGTCCTCCCGGGACCACACCAGCTTGACGGGCTCCTGTCTCTGGCTGGCGATCTCCGCCACCTCTTCCACGTACTCCTGGGTCAGGCGCCGACCGAAACCACCGCCCAGGAAGGTGGTATGCACCCTGATCTCACCAGGGGAATAGCCACTGGTGCGTGCCGCCGCGATCCGTGCCAGATCGGGCCCCTGGGTCGGAGCCCAGACCTCCAGCCCCCGGTCCGTGACCATGGCAGTGGCGTTCTGGGGCTCCATGGTGGCATGGGCCAGGAAGGGCGCCTCGTATTCAGCCTCCAGCACCCCATCCGCGTTCTCAAGCACACCGGCGGCATCCCCGTCACTGCGCTCGGTATCACCGGCGCTGTCATCCGCCGCCTGACGGTACTGGCGGAAAACC
This sequence comes from Halovibrio salipaludis, assembly GCF_002286965.1. Classification (GTDB taxonomy): domain Bacteria; phylum Pseudomonadota; class Gammaproteobacteria; order Pseudomonadales; family Oleiphilaceae; genus Halospina; species Halospina salipaludis. The sequence goes on from NZ_NSKD01000003.1 coordinate 490,438, forward strand.
GACTCCTGGGTGACCTTCACCGCATCGGACTCGTCCCACTCAATGCTCAGCTCACCCCGCGCCTTCATGGCCTGCCAGTAGCTTTCCGCCACCACGGCAACGCCACGCTCAATGGCCAGCACATCGATCACACCGGGAAGCTCCCGTGCCCTGGCATCATCAAAGGCGACAAGACGCGCGCCGATGGCCGGTGGCCGTGCCACCACGGCGTAGCGCATCCCCTCCAGCTCCACATCGATACCGAAGCGGGCCTGGCCCGTAACCTTGGCCAGGGCATCCAGGCGGCGGTTATGTTTACCAATGTAGCGGAAGTCTTCCGGGCGACGCAGCGTGACCTCTTCGGGCATGCTCTGGCGTGCCGCCAGTGCCAGAAGGTCCTTGTAGGCCATCCGCTGGGTACCGGCCGGGTGCAGCACATGGCCGTCTTCGGTGGTCAGTGACGCAACCGGCTCCTGCCAGACCTCCGCAGCCGAGGCCAGAAGAACCGCCCGCACCCGGGCACCGGCCTCGCGCACCCGCTCCCAGCTGGTACGCACACTGGAGCTGCCACCCGTTACCTGAAGGCCGTACTGGGGGTTGATGTAGGCATCGCCCACCGGCGCGAAAACCACCTCAATGTTCTCCGGGGCCACATCCAGCTCTTCCGCCACCAGGGTGGTAATGCCGGTCACTGTCCCCTGCCCCATCTCCACACGGTCCAGGGTGAACGCCACCCCACCGTCAGGATCAATCTCAAGCCAGGCGTTGGGCGCCCAGGCCCCGACACGGGTTGGTTCCCTTTCATCCGGGGCAGTGGCGCAGCCGGGCAGCACCATGCCCAGTACCAGAGCGCCGGAGCCAGCAGCACCCAGGCGGAACAGTTCACGTCGGGATACTCCACTCATGAGGCACCCCCATCCGCAACGGAGCGGATGGCGGCATGGATCCGGGGATAGGTGCCACAGCGACAGAGATTGGCGGCCATGAATTCACTGATCCGCTCATCATCCGGGTTCGTCTCCTGGTCAAGCAGCGCCGCAGCGCTCATGATCTGGCCGGACTGGCAGTAACCGCACTGGGGCACATTATGCTCAAGCCATGCCGCCTGCACCGGGTGCAGGCTGTCTTCGCTGGCAAGACCTTCAATGGTGGTAACCGACACCTCGCCACCGGCTACCCTGGCAACCGGCGTAATGCAGCTGCGCTGCGCACTGCCATCAATATGCACGGTACACGCCCCGCACTGGCCAATTCCGCACCCGAACTTGGTGCCCTTAAGCCCCATCCAGTCACGCAGCACCCACAGCAGGGGCGTATCCTCCGGGGCATCCACCGACTGTTCGGCGCCATTCACCCTGATCGTTATTGTCATTGTTCACTCCTGTAACAGTGGCCCTTCAACCACTGAACCGCTCTCGGTTGCGTTCCCGCTCTTCCGGACTCTTGCGCAGCATCACGTAGACCGCTCCCGTGCCGCCCTGTTTCGGCTGCGCGGAGTGGAACGCCATTACATCCTCGAGCTGCGGCAGCCACTGGTTGACGTAGCTCTTGATGGTAGCGATACGGTCCGGATTGCGCTCCCCCTTACCATGCTTGATCAGCACCGAGCGCACACCACGGCGCAGGCATTCGCGGATGAAGTTGAACACCTCCTGGCGGGCTTCATCCACAGTCATCCGATGCAGGTCCAGCTGTGCCTCAATGGGGTACTGCCCCAGGCGTACCTTCTTGAAAACGCCATGCTGGATACCGTCGCGCTTGAAACTCAGCTCATCCTGGGGGCCCAGCCACGCCACATCCGTGGCGGTCAGAGGGTTACGGTCCCGGGTTTTCTCGAGCACGGCGGCCCGCTGGCGCTCCAGCTGCCCCGGGGTAACCTGACGCCCCCCATCAAGATCCGCACGATCCGGCTTGCGGATCGGCTCAACGTCCCCCATGGCCTCAAGGAACTGAAGGCGCTCATCCTTCGTGGTCATAGCAGCCCCTCAACTGGAAACAGGCTTCGCCGCTACTCTACCACCCGCCCTGAAAGCAGGGAAACGCCGCCAATGGCGTTATTTTATGTCACGGGGGTGCATGATCTGTTGAGGGATGGATGGGGGTCGACTAGTTTGAACAACACCCCCAAGTGTTGCCACCACTGATACGGGCACAGAGCCGATGGATGAGAACGAGCGCTACAACCTTTACCGGAAGCTGCGGTTTCTGATCACGGATGACTTTGAGAACTTCCGAAAGTCCATGCGTCAGATGCTCAGCAGCTTTGGCGCCGAAAAGATCGACATGGCGGCCAACGGCAACGAAACCATTGCCAAGTGCAGCAAGGACCATTACGACGTCCTGATCTGTGACTTCAACCTGGGCTCTGGGAAGACCGGCCAGCAGGTGCTGGAGGCGCTGCGCCACAACAGGCTGCTGCGCCATACATCACTGTTTGTGCTGGTGACCGCGGAAACCTCACGGGAGATCGTGATGGGCGCCCGGGAATACCACCCCGATACCTACATCATCAAACCCATTACCCAGGCCGTGCTGCAGAAACGCATGGATGCCCTGATGGCCCAGCGCCACGCCCTCTACCCCATCAACCATGCCCTCGACCAGCAGGACCTGCCGGAAGCCATCAGCCAGGCGGAGCAGCTCCTGCAGACGAAGACCCGCTACCGTAACCGGATCATGCAGATCCTCGGTGACCTCTACCTGCAGCGCGGCACGCCAGATCCCGCACGCGGCATCTACGAACAGGTGCTGGAAGGCCGCGAGCTGGCCTGGGCCCGCATGGGCATGGGGCGGGCCGCACTGGCCCGCAACGCCCTGGACGAAGCCATCAGCCATTTCGAGACACTGATCGACAGCAACCCGGACTACATCGAGGCCTACGATGCCCTGGCGGACGCACTGCAGCGCAAGGGCAACAGCCGCAGGGCCCAGGAGGTCGTGCAAAAGGCGGTTGAGATCTCGCCCCTGGCCATCCTGCGCCAGAAACAGCTTGCCGGCATCGCCGCCAGTAACCAGGACATGGACACCGCCGCCGATGCCTGGCGCGCCACCGTTAAGCTCAGCGACAACTCCATCCACGACAATCCCGAAAACTACCTTGGCCTGGGCCGCTCCCTGTCCGAACTCAGCGACGGCAACACCTCCAGCGAAGGCAAACAACTGGCGGACGAGGCCCTCAAGACGCTGCATAACATGGAGCGCCGCTTCAAGGACGATGAAAGCGCGAAAACCCGGAAACAGCTGGTAGCCGCCCGGGTCTACGCCGGCCAGGGCCGGATGAACGAAAGCCGCAAGGCGCTGGACAGCATCAGTGACCAGCTGGATCCGGAGACCCTGAGCCCGGAGGAGACCCTGGATTACGCCCGCGCGCTCTACACCCAGCAGGAGGATGGGGCTGCCCAGCGGGTTCTCAACCAGCTGGCCGAACGCTGTCAGGATGACCCGAAAATCATGAAGGCCATCGAGGAACTGATGGATGAGCCCGTCAGCTTCCACAAGAAGAACCAGGCCCGGGCGCTTAACAAGGAAGGCATCAAGGCCTTTGAGAGCGGCGAGCTGGGTCAGGCCGCGGATTCCTTCAGCCAGACTCTGGAGCTGGTGCCCCAGCATCCGGCCCTGAACCTCAACCTGGTCCAGGTGCTGCTCAAGAATGCGGAAAAGGAAGGAAAAGGGTCAGACCCGAACATGCTGCGCCGCTGTGAGCGGTGCCTTGATCAGCTCAGCCACCTGCCGCCCCAGCACAAGCAGTACAAACGCTACCAGTTCCTGAAAAAGAAAATTGCGGATCTCAAATCCGGGAGCAACACATGAGCAATGATCTCGACTTTTCCACGGTGCTCGCCTCAACCGTCCATGACATGAAGAATTCCCTGGGGATGCTGTTGAATTCACTGGATGAGGTGCGTGACTCAGTCGGCGAGGAGGTTCGTGGTGCCCGCCCCTTCACCACCCTCGAGTATGAGGCCCAGCGGGTGCATGGCGACCTGGTCCAGCTGCTGAGTCTCTACCGGCTGTCCGAGGAAAAGCTTTCCGCGACCGTGGAGGAGCAGCTGGTCCACGACTTTCTTGATGAGCAGCAGGCCCATCACCGGCGCCTGCTGGAAGGGCTGGGCATCACACTGGAGGTCCACACCGAGCCGGATGCGGAGGAAGGCTATTTTGATCCCCAGCTCGTCAGTGGCGTCCTGACCAATGTGATCAACAACGCCATCCGCTACGCCGGCAGCCAACTCCAGCTGAACGCCCGTGCCGAAGACGGCTGGCTGGTACTGAGCGTGGAGGACGATGGGCCGGGCTACCCGGAACACATGCTGGCGGTGGATTTTTCCGGCACCGAGCGCATCGACTTCAGCACCGGCAGCACCAACCTCGGGCTCTATTTCGCCGAACGCATGGCCGGGATGCACACCGCCGGCGAACGTCAGGGCTTCACCCGCCTGCGCAATGGCGGTGATCTGGGAGGCAGTGTATTCGAGCTGTGGCTGCCGTAACCCCGTAAAGGGTTTCAGCTACTTAGGCTTGCGGGGAGGCGGCTCCATCCCTGGAGCCGAGGGGATGGAGTTCAGAATGAGCGACTGAGTTCCACGGAAGCGCTCCATGCGCTCAGGTCGTAAGAGCCAGTGTAACTGGCATTCCCATCTTCAGTCGTGGGCTGAGCATGGGTGTATTCCCGCTCGTTGACCTTCGCGTCACCATCAAAGATGAGCGTGCCAACGGCCGCATCCACGGTCCAGTCGGTATTGGCCGGCGCAAACTGGGCACCCAGAGTCAGCCAGTGGCGGTCCTGGGAGGGAATGCGTGCTGTCGTGTAGCTGTCCACAGGTGATTCGTCCCAGGCGTAGCCCGCTTTGAGCTTCCACTGCGGGTCCGCCTGCCAGGTGGCACCGAGGTTGTACTGCCAGGTGTCCTGCCACTTCTCGGTGATATGGGTGATCGGATTACCAACCTGGCCTTGGGCTCTGAGTGCGCTGGAAACTTCACCTGTACCACCCTCACCGGAGTAAATGTCGAGCTCCTCAAAGTCGCTCCAGCGTGCCCAAGTGGCGCCAAACAGCAGGGTAACGTCATCATTAAGCTGATGCCGTGCACCGAAGGTTACGCTCGGCGGGATATCGAGAGGAACCTCCGCCTCCTCTTTAAGAGTTGTGAGTCCGTTTTGAGTCGGGAAATCACTGATGGTGATGTCACCTTCTAAAGAAGAGCCTGTGCCTGTCTCAGCGGTCAGGCCAAACTGTGTCCTGTCTGAGAGTTCATACAGGGCACCGATGCGGAGCGTGTATTCAATGGTGTCACCTTCAACGTTCGAATAGGTCGGCGCTGCTGCGAGTTGTTGTCTTTCTTGAGCGCTAATTGCCCCTTTTTGCTCCAGTTTATACAGCGCTCCCGAAGTATCTGCGAACTTGGACAACTTGCCGTCCAGATACATGATATTCACGCCGACACCCAGAGACAGCCCATTGCCGGAATCCACTGCAATGGAAGGCGTGAGGGCGATACCGGTGAGTTCCGTTTCATCCGCAAAGTAGCGACCGGTAAAGTCATCATCGTAGTCTGCCGCCAGACCATAGGGCGCATGCAGACCAACACCCACAGCGACATTCTCCGACATCTCATGGGTCAGGAAAGCGCTGGGGAGATAGGCGGGATCAGCAATATCACCACCGGTCGTACCACTAACAGGCTGACCGAGCTGATTGGTTGCGGATGCACTATCGGCTTCAGCATCGATATCCAGAACCGCAGCACCGAAGGAGAGATTGGTACCGGAAAGCTGGGTCATACCCGCTGGGTTGAAGATCACCGTCGAGGCGTTCTGCGGGTTGGCAGCGGCGCCGGCATTGGCGGTGCCCATGGCGCTCGCGCTCTGCTCGTTCAGGGAGAAGCCACCCGCCATGGCCATACCGGGAATCATTGCAGCGGTAAGAACAACTGCGCCTTTTGCATCAAAGACTGTACGCATCATTACCTCTTTGTTGTGTCTGTCGGCGCGGATTCTAATGCGGTTTCAGCTCACATCACAAATTACAGTCACCAATCAGTGGCCGGCCGGCCATAGCAGAGCGGTTTCTCCACCCGGATCCGGGATATGCCCCCCGGGTGCACGAAGCGCGACTGACGCCCAGAATGCCCGCTTCCATGCCGGACGTTCGGGTTCAACGGTTATGAACCCCGGACATATCCGGAAGCTCGTGGGCTATGCCCTTGTGGCAGTCAATGCAGGTTGCCTCATCGCCGGCCAGGGCGGTGGAGTGGGCTTCCGCAGCGCGGGGGCTCTGGCGGGTGAAGTCCATGGAATCGAATTCATGGCAGTTGCGGCATTCCAGTGAGTCGTTTGCCTCCAGGCGTGCCCACTCGCGTTCCGCCAGCTCCCGACGTTTGGCCTCGAACTTCTCGGGCGTATTGATGGTGCCGAAGAGCCAGCCCCAGACCTCCTTCGAGGCTTCCATCTTGCGCGCCACCTTGTCCGTCCACTCGTGGGGCACATGGCAGTCCGAACAGGTCGCCCGCACGCCGGAGCTGTTGCTGTAGTGGACAGTGCCCTTGAGCTCCTCAAAAACATTGTCCCTCATCTCATGGCAGGAAACGCAGAACTGTTCAGTGTTGGTGGCCTCCATCGCGGTGTTGAAACCGCCCCAGAAGATGATGCCGGCAATGAATCCCCCCAGAACCAGTACGCCCAGGCTGATGGTGGCCGCTGGCCGCCACAGCAGGCGCCAGTAGTAGCACAGCCATTGTTTCATTCCGCGCCTCCCTGGCCATCACCGTCCTCGGCCAGCCGACGCAGCACCTCATCAACCGTCTCAAAACGGTTCTCCACCAGCGGCTCAGCGTCAGTCTGCGGCACATGGCACTGGGTGCAGAAGTAACGGTCAGGGGACACCGCCGCCAGCACCTGCTTGTTGCGGTCCATGAAGTGGGTGATGCTGACCATCGGGGCGCCGCTTTCCGGTGAGGCGCTGCGGCTGTGGCAGTCCAGGCACTGGTTGAAGCGTTTATCCAGCTGGTAGCCGTCAATACTGTGCGGGATCACCGGCGGCTGCTCCGGGTAATTGCGTTCCTCGCGCCCCTTGCGGTCGGTGACACCGGCAATGGGCGGAGCGGCAGGCGTCGCGCTGTAGCCGGCACCACGCAGACCATCCGGCCTGGGCGCGTCCGTCTTCTCCGCGGCCACGCCCATGGCCAGAACAGTGAGCACCAGTAGGGTGACGGTCGTGATGAAGCTTTTCATAATGGGCCTCCCTTTGCCGGTGCCTTAAGCCAGGTTCACGAGTTCCAGGCGAACCGCGCACTTCTTGAAGTCGGTCTGCTTGGAGATGGGATCGGTGGCGTCCAGCGTGACCTTGTTGATCAGCTTGCCCGCGTCGAAGAAGGGCACGAAGATCAGCCCCCTGGGTGGATTCACGCGGCCCCGTGTCTCGACCCGGGCGCGGATGGAGCCCCGCCGGCTGACCACGCGCACCTCGCTGCCACGGCGCATGCCCTGCTCCCGGGCATCGTCGAAGTTCATGTAGACCAGAGCATCCGGCACGGCCTGGTGCAGCTCCGGTACCCGGCGCGTCATGGACCCGGTGTGCCAGTGCTCCAGAACCCGGCCGGTGCACAGCCACATGGGGTATTCATCGTCCGGGCTCTCGGCCGGCGGCTCATCGGGCACCGCGAAGATACGGGCGCGGTTGTCCTCGTTACCGTAGAACTGCCAGCCGGTGCCCTCCTCCACGTAGGGATCCAGTCCCTCGCGGTAGCGCCAGCGGGTCTCCTCGCCGTCAATCACCGGCCAGCGCAGGCCACGCACCTCGTGGTAGGTGTCGAAGGGCGCCAGGTCCTTACCCTTGTCCTCACCGAAGTTCCGGTATTCCTCGAAGATGCCCTTCTGGATGTAGAACCCGAAATCCTGGGACTCATGGTTCGGGTAGCCCTCCCGCATCTGATCCAGCGGGTAGGCATCGACATTGCCGTTGGCAAAGAGCACATCGAACAGGGTCTTATCCCGAAGCTCCGGTGCTTTCTGCAGCTGCTCCTCCGGCCAGACCTCATCCACCCGGATGCGCTTTGAAAGCGCCACCGTCTGCCACAGGTCCGAGCGGGACTCGCCCGGCGCGTTCACCAACTGGTAGAAGAACTGGGTCCGGCGTTCGGAGTTGCCGAAAGCCCCCTCCTTCTCAACCCAGGAGGCGGTGGGCAGGATCAGGTCCGCGCACTGGGCGGACACCGTGGGGTACATGTCGGAGACAATGATGAAGGACTCCGGGTTGCGCCATCCGGGGTAAGTCTCCTGGGCTGAGTTCGGGCCGGCCTGGATGTTGTTGGTCACCTGGGTCCAGTAGACCTTGAGGTTACCGTCGCGCAGCTGGCGGCTCTGCTCCACCGCATGGAACCCCACCTTTGAGGGAATGGTTCCTTCCGGCAGTTTCCAGATCTTCTCCGCCTTCTTCCGGTGGTCGGCGTTGGCCACCACCATGTCCGCCGGCAGCCGATGCGCGAATGTGCCCACCTCCCTGGCAGTGCCACAGGCGGAAGGCTGGCCCGTCAGCGAGAACGGGCTGTTGCCCGGGGTGCTGATCTTGCCGGTAAGAAGATGCAGGTTATAGATCAGGTTGTTCACCCACACGCCCCGGGTGTGCTGGTTCACGCCCATGGTCCAGAAGGTCATCACCTTGCGGTCAGGGTCCGCATAGAGCTCGGCCAGGCGCTTGAGCTGGCTTTCCCGCACGCCGGATTCACGGGCAGCGCGTTCGAGGGTAAACTCACTGACGTGCTCGCGGAATGCCTCGAAGCTCATGTCCGACCAGCTGTTGGGGTTGTCCGCGTTCTCGGCGTCCTGCTGGCGCGGATCCTCAGGGCGCAGGCCGTAGCCGATATCGGTCACGTTCCGGACGAACTTCGTGTGGTTGTTGACGAAATCCTCGTTCACATTGCCGGACTGGATAATGTGGTTGGCGATGTAGTTGAGGATGACAATATCCGCATGGGGATGCATGACCATGCCGTTGTCCGCCAGATCAAAGGAGCGGTGCTCAAACGTGGAGAGCACGGCGACCTCGGTATCCGGGAAGGACAGGCGCCGGTCCGTGACCCGGGTCCAGAGCACCGGGTGCATCTCCGCCATGTTGGAGCCCCAGACAACAAAGGCATCCGCCTCTTCGATGTCGTCATACACACCCATGGGCTCGTCCGCTCCGAAGGTGCGCATGAACCCGCCCACCGCCGAGGCCATGCAGTGCCGGGCGTTGGGATCGATATTGTTGGTGCGGAAGCCGGCCTTCATCAGCTTGGAGGCGGCGTACCCTTCCCAGATGGTCCACTGGCCGGAGCCGAACATGGCCACGCTGTCCGGGCCATGCTCACGGATGGCTGTCTTGAACTTCTCGGCCATGACGTCCAGCGCCTCGTCCCAGGATACCGGCTCGAACTGGCCTTCCTTGTGGTACTGGCCGTCGCGCTTACGCAGCATGGGCTGTTCCAGCCGGTCCTTCCCGTACAGGATCTTGGAGAGGAAGTAGCCCTTCACACAGTTGAGCCCCCGGTTCACTTCGGACTGGTTGTCACCGTGGGTGGCGACGATCTGCCCGTCCCGGGTGCCGACCATGACGCTGCAGCCCACGCCGCAGAAGCGGCAGGCGGCCTTGTCCCATCGCAGCGAGGTCAGCTCCTGGTTGGTGATCAGGTTGCTGGCGCCGGCCGGAATGGCCATCCCCGCCGTGGCAGCAGCGGCCCCGGCGGCATTGGCCTTGGCGAATTCCCGACGTGTCATGGTCATGGCTGGATTTCCTCCGGTTGATCCGCTTCCTGGGCATTGAGGATTTCGTGGTAGATGAGATTGACGGTGAACACGCCGGGGCGATCCCGGCAGGCATCCATCAGGTCAAGAATCGGCTGGCGGCCCTCGCTTTCGGTGATCAGCACCAGCTTGCCGGCCGGGTCCGTGCCGCGGACTTCCGCCTCAGGGTGGGCCCCGGCCCACTGGCTCAGGTCTTCCAGGGACTCCGGGGCCACCTGAACGAGCAGGCTCGCGATATGGATCTCGTCTGTCATGGCGGGGTTCCCACTAGCCTGCCGGAGGGCCGGGCGGGCCCATCAGCTCCTGGAACATCCAGACGCCAAAGCCATAGCCGCCAACGACCATGAAGGTCACCAGTGGGAACAGAAAAACGATCAGGAAAAGGAAGAGCCCGATCTCGTGTTTCCTGCGGTCTTCTTCAGGCACCTGAGCCGGGTCCGTCATAAGGGCCTCGTTTGTTATTGCCGCATCGTGAGTCCATCTAATCACCATTGGCTATCAAGGCCATTGCGAAAAATCAATATTCAGAAAGACGCTACACGAGATTGCGACGCAGCAGCAGTTTGACCAGTCGGATCTGGGGGGTGTCGGTGGGGTAGCTCTGCAGATACTGATCCCGGAAACGGATCATTGTTTCCCGGTTGTGGATGAAGTGCGGGTCTATTCCGGTCAGGCGCCGGATCACCCGGCGCTCCCGGGGCGTGAGCCGGATCTGGTCACCGTGGACAAGCATGCTCAGTCTCCCGGTTTGCCAAAGTCTGTCCGATAGAATAGATCGAGCGAGCTGGCAAGACCACTGGCCGCTTCAAGATAGAGGCTGCGCGTCAGGTCATAGCGCAGGGCCATGCGGCTGACAGGCTGGAACAGACCCACACCGTAGCGCAGACTGAGCCTTTCGGTCAGGTAGCCTGAGGCCACTACACTCGCCTCCTCGCCCCGTCCCTCGGTCTCAAGCTGCAGGTCCTCGATCCCGACACGTTCGCCGATCTCACGGGTGAGCGGCGCGGTGCGGGCCAGCCCGAGATTGATCGCAGCCCGCTCCATGGCGTAGCTGTCGCCCTCGCTCTCCAGTGGCCGGCCCAGGGTCAGATACGCCAGCGCCTGCTGCTGGCTCATCGGGGGTTCGGAGAAGATCTCGGAGCGCGGTTCATCGGCAGGGCCGGTGAGGCGTATGCCGGCCGTGACATCGTCCACGATCCGCACCGCCTCAATGTCCAGGAAGGGCCGGTCAATGGGCCCGGAGAACAGGAGCGTGGCGCGGCGGATGCGCAGATCCTGGCCGTAGAGCTCATAGCGGCCATTGCGCAGGTTCAGGTTCCCATTGGCCACCATATCGTCCGCGAGATTCAGGCGACCCTCGAGATTCCCGGTCACACCAAAGCCGTTGAAATCCACACGTTCCTCACCAATCAGCACATCCAGATCCAGGGCGAGGGGTATGGGGCCGGGGCCGGGTTCCTCACCCTTAACCACGGCATCACTGGAGACCCCGACTGCCGACTCCGGCAGGGATTCAATCACCACGCTGCCGGAGGGCACGCGTACCTGACCGGAGACGCCCACACCCTCCGTGCCGTAACGCAGCATCAGGTCCGGGAAGACGGTCAGCTCTGCATAGGGCGGCACACTCACCGGCAGCGACTCCGCCACCAGGGACAGCTCCGCACTTGGCCCATCGTTCCAGCTGGCTGAACCTTCGATCCGGCCCTGCCCCTGCTCACCGCTGCGCCAGTTCCCCTCGATCCTGGCCTGCGTACCACTGATGCGGGCTGTTGCATCCAGTTCGGACAGGGGGAGCGGGAGCCGGGGGTCCCGGAGTTCCCCACCCGACAGCTTCACCTCTCCCTGCACGGAGGGTGATGCCACGGGCCCGCTGAAAGCCAGCGCGCCCGCCAGCCGCCCTTCCACGGTGTCCAGATCCAGGAAGGGACGGATCAGGGCCAGGTCCAGCGCCTCAAGATTGAGCTGGCCGTCCACTGGCATGCCCTTCTCCAGCGGCCTGAGGGCCGTATCCAGATCAAGCTGCCCGATCTCCGGTCCGGCGAGATCCGCGGTTACCCGGGTACGCTCGGGCTCAAGATCCGCGGCAACCCGCAGTCGACTGTACTCAAACGGCAGCCACTGCCAGGCCTGCTCGCCCTCCTGCTCATCCACCTGGGCGTCGAGGTTGTCCGGATCCACTTCACGGCGCAATTCAACCTGACCGCTGCCGGCATCAATCCACGCCCGTCCGCGCGGCCCCTGTTCATCCAGTTCCAGCGTGGCATGGGCATCCAGGGTGTCTTCCCAGCGCAAGGTCGGTGGCAGAAAGGGCCGGAAGGCCCGGGTGGGCAGATCCGCAATACCCAGCTTCAGCGAGGGCGCCGGATTGAGTCGCTGATCACCGGTGCAGAGACGGGCGCCGCCCCACCGCCAGCAGTGAGACCCGAGATGAGCCTCGCCATCCCGCGCGAGCGTCAGCCGGGCCGGGGTCGCCATCAGCCAGTGCTGGCCCGGAATCGCAATACCACCGCCGTTGAAGGTGGCCTCCCAGCCTTCACGCCCCCAGGCGCCCAGTGCGCTCAGGCGCAGACTCCCCTCGCGGTGCCGCAGGGACAGGCCCAGTTCATGAGCAGCCAGGGACCCATCAACACGGAGCTGGCCGGACTCCAGCCGCTGTTCCCGGGCTTCCAGCTCCGAGAAATCCACCCGGGCCCGGGCCGCGCCGTCATCGGCCAGATCCGCCTCACCCTGCAGCCGCCTGAGCTCGATGCCGTGCTCCTCAAGCACCAGGTCCCCGGCGCTGAAGGTCATGCTGCCCTTCGCATCGCCAAGCAGATGACGACCACTGGCGCGCCCCTCAAGCTGCCCTTCAAGACCGGACCAGAACTGGGCCAGTACCGGCAGGTTCCATTCCAGCTCCGCCTGCAGCTGCTCCGTCTGGCGGGCGGAGCCATTGATTCCATTGTCACCAAAACGCAGCTCCAGCGCCGGGACCTCCCAGTGTTCCCCCTTAAGACGGATGCCTGTTTTCAGCCACAGTGCCTGGCCCCGGAGGCTGCCCGCCAGTTCCAGCGAGCCGTCCCCATCTGGCCCGTCATCCGCCATCCGGCCACTGCTTGTGAGGCGACCACGGAGAACCCCATCCAGTTCGGGCAGACGCCGCCCCGGCAGCAGATTCTCCAGTGCCAGGTCCGTGCGCCACTCGAGGCCCTCGGACCAGCCTACCCCCAGATTACCGGCGGCACGCCCCAGCGCACTGGCCAGACCCAGCCCCTCCAGGCGGGCCCGAGCGAAGTCGCCTTCAACCGGTGTCCGCAGCCACACGGGCCCTTCCCGGGTGAAAAGCTGGGCATCCAGGCGCCCTTTGTACTCACCGTCCTCAAGCGCGAAATCCAGACCGGCATCGCTCACGGCCACCGGCACCGCGGGCAGATCCGGGACCAGCCGTTGCCAGGGAAAGTAGTGCCAGTCCAGAGAACCACTGGCGTTCAGGCCGTCAGTCCAGCTCACCCGGCCCCCGTTGAGCACCAGCGAACGCGCCCGGCCCCGGCCATCCGAGATGGCGAGTTGCGAGATGCGTGCCTGCCCGGTGGTGGTATGCCCTTCCAGGGACACATCAAGCCCGGGTTGGGTGGCCAGTACCGCATTGCCCGCCACGGACCAGCCTTCATCCAGATCACCGCTGGCATCAAGCACCAGATCCGAGAGTGCGTAGTGCGATGGCAGATCCGGTGTTGCCGCAAAATGCTCGGCGGTCAGTCGGGCTTCGGCCGGGACCCCGGGCTCCAGGGGATTCACCCGCCCCTGCAGGCGCGCCTGCCAGGGGCGGCTCATACGGGCCATCACATACAGCGCGCTGACCGTTCCGCCCAGCTCCGCCGTCAGATTCAGTTCTCCGGGGAAATCCGTACCCGTGTCGTAACCCAGCTCCAGCGCCATATTCACCGGCCAGTCTCCCCTCATTTCAAGGGAGCCTCCCGCACTGGCCTGGAGGCCCTCCCGGGTCACCTGCAATGAATCCAGCTGGAGGGTACCGCTGCTGAAGGTGGCCCTGGACTCAATCGCCTCGAGGATCAGCGTGTCGTTCCAGCTGATGCGCCCCACATCCAGGTCCGTGATGGATACGGAAAGCGGCAGCCGGATGGCGGGCAGTTCAATGGCGTCACCGGAGGCTTCCGAGGCCTCGCCCTCGGGAAGGGAGAGCGCCACCCGGCCGGCATGGAGACGGTCCACGCAGAGTTCCAGTGTGAACAGGCACCCGGGGGACCAGGCGAGCTCCATTTCCTCCAGCCGGGCCTCTGTTCCCTGGCCATCGTCATAGACAACGCGCTCCGCTCGCCAGGCACTGCCCAGCGAGCCCTCGTAGCCTGCGACTTCCAGGCCGGGGACCTGCTGGATGGCCCAGCGGCCCCCGCTCTCGGTGAACAGCAGCCAACCCGCCACCGCCATCACAGCGAGCAGGGCCACCACCGGCAACAGGACAATTCCCAGCAGAACACGACGGCGCATCGTCAAAGCTCCGGCCCCATGGAAAAGTGAAGGCGGAAGTTCTCGGGCTCATCCAGAGCCCGCGCAATGTCCAGGCGGATGGGCCCCACTGGTGACACCCAACGGATGCCCACGCCCACGCCGGTTTTCAGTGCATCCCCCAGATCATCAAAGGCATTGCCCTCATCCACGAAGGTCGCCAGGCGCCAGCTGTTCGACAGCGGGTACTGGTATTCCACGCTGCCGGTGAGCAGGAAACGCCCGCCAACGTTGTCGCCGTCCTCATCCGTCGGCCCCAGCGTCCGGTAACCGTAACCACGCACACTCTGGTCACCACCGGCGAAGAAACGCAGGAAGGGAGGCACCTGATCAAAGTCGTTGGTTCCAACGCCCCCGGCGCGCACCCTTGTAAGGAAACGGTGCCCGTTACCCACGGTGATCAGCCCCCGGGCCGAGGCGACCAGATGGATCACATCAATATCCGAGAGCATATCGCGCTGGCCGCCGGAACTCTCAAACTGGAAACGATAGCCCCTGGAAGGATCCACCGGTGAATCGCGATGGAGATAGCTGTAACTCAGCCCCGGGAGCACCAGGACGGTGCGCTGTTCAGGATCATCACCCACGCGGAAGCGGGTCTCCTCGCGCCGCAGGGAAACCACCTGCTGCCACCCGGAATCCAGCTCACTCTGCCACTGGGACCCCAGACTGATCCGGCGGGAACGCGTGTCCTCGATGTCTTCATTCTGGTAGGAGCCGGTGAAGCGCAGTGAATCCGTCATGGGCGGGTTGAGCGGCAGCTCATAGTAGGCACCGACATTCTGGCGCGGCTGCGAAACCTCGAATTCCATCCCGCGGCGGTCACCCTGGGGGTTCACATAGTGCTGGTCCCAGGTGGCCCGGAGGCGGGGGCCCACGTCGGTGCTGAAGCCCACCCCCGTTCCCAGTGAATGCCGTGTGCGTTCATCCAGGGTGACGTCCACCGGAATCTCACGGTTCTCGGCTGCCCCCGGATCAGCGTCCACCAGAACCTCACTGAAATAGCCAGCGCTTCTCAGGTCCTGGGTCAGCTCGATCACACGATCCGAATGATAGGGCGTTCCCGGCTCAAACCGCACGAAACGATTGAGAAGCACCTGATCAAAATAGCTGTCCTCGGGGAAATGGACGTCTCCCAGGCTGTATCGTGGGCCACTGTCGTACAGCAGCCGGATTTCAGCCTCGCGCTCATCCGGGCGCACCCGCAGTTCCCGGGTAACGAACTCACCGTCGAAGAACCCGTGTGTCTGGGCACGCCCCCGCAGGAAGCGCTTCACCTGTTCATAGCGCCCATGATTCAGGACATCACCGACCTCCGGGCGCAACCGCCCTGGCACCTCGAAAGCCGCCAGGTCGGCACCTTCGCCACGCACGTCAATGCGCACACTGGTCAGGCGCACCGGCTCGCCGGGTGCCACCTCAAGACGCAGAACGGGCGGATCGCCCTCCACCACCCTGTAGCGGATGTCACCGTCGTAATACCCCAGTGCCCGCATGGCCTCCGCGGCACTGTCCCGCGCATGGGCGGCGAAACGGCGCAGGGAGGCGGCATTCCGGTCCCCGAGAGCACCCACATGGGCACGGATGTTGGACTGGAGGGCATCGTTTTCCGGCTGGACAATAACTTCAAGTTCCGCCGCACGGACGCCGGCCACGGCCAGGATCAACAGCGGGAAAAGCAGAAGCCGGAGAGCTTTCGGGGTCATCATCAGCGCATGATATCAGCCCCGAAGCGCACAGCCACGGGCTCAGCGCAGTAAATTCGTCAGCTCTGCCAGGCGGTCAGAAAGCCGTTATAGACGGCGAAGTAATGCAGTGCGCCCCCGGCCAGGACAAACAGGTGCCAGATGGCATGATTGTAGGGAATCTGATTCAGCAGGTAGAAGATCACCCCAACCGTGTAGGAGAACCCACCTGCAACCAGTAGAGCCAGCTCGGTTACCCCCAGGATCGCGGGCAGTTCCGTAGCGGCCACGACCACGAGCCATCCCATCACCAGGAAGGTGGCCACCTCCAGCGCTTTGTAGCGATGGCCGAATACCAGCTTGAACACAATGCCGACCACGGCCAGTCCCCAGATAATGGCGAACAGGGTCCATCCCAGGGTCCCGCGCATATTCACCAGCAGAAACGGCGTGTAGGTGCCGGCTATCAGCAGGAAGATGGCGCAGTGATCGAACATCTTGAAGGCCCGGCGCAGTGTTGGCCGGCGCGCACTGTGGTACAGAGTGGAGGCCAGGAAGAGCACGACCATGCTGATGCCGTAAACAGTGGCACTGGTAATGGACCAGACATCGCCATGGACGGCAGCCATCACCACCAGAAACACGGTTCCCGCAAGTGCCAGTACCGTGCCCATGCCATGGGTCAGTGCGTTCCAGATTTCTTCGATGGGGTGGAAATCAACGTTGGTCATGGCCTGAGAATACAGTGAACATCTGTGCACTGTAAAGGACACCCGTCACGCTCTGATTCAGCTCTGCGCTGCCACCCGTGCCTCGAGTTCATCCAGCGCCTCACCCGTGTATACCGCAAGCCGCTGCATGCTCGGCAGGGTATCCCGGCAACCGGTATAGCCGAAGTTGAGCGAGCCGGCGTAGCTCAGACAGGTGATGTTGAGCGCACCACCATGGGTCACCAGAGAGACCGGGTACATCGCCTCCATGCGGGCGCCCTCGTAGTACAGGGGTTCACTCGGCCCGGGGACGTTCGAGATGGTGACGTTGAACACCGGCCGCATGCGCCCACCCAACCCGGAGACCAACTGCAGGATGTAGGGCGACATCAGCATCATGGTGTACTGGTTCAGGACCTGCCGTGGCAGACTCTGGAGATGCTCCTTCGCTTTCTGGGTGGACTCCTTGATCTGCTCCAGCCGCGCCATGGCATCAGGCTCATCGGTCGCCAGGCTGGCGATCATGAAGCTGATCGCCGTACCGGTGCCCTCGTCATCGGCAGGCCGAACATTAACCGGGATCCCCGCCGTCAGCGGCTCTTCCGGAAGGGCATCCTGCTCCAGCAGGAAGCGGCGCAGGGCGGTGCCACAGATCTGCAGTACCACATCGTTCAGCGACGCATCCGTCTTGCGGCAGATGGTCTTGAGACGATCAAACTCATAGAGCTGGGTGGCAAAACGGCGCTGGCCGGTAATACGGTTATTGAGGATGGACTGCGGCCCCACGAAGGGCGCGGTCAGCTTGCTGTCCTTGCGCCGCCAGGCGGCGCTGGCAAGGCGCCCCACGGCCGCCGCCAGCTGCGGGCTCGAGCCGGCCTGGATGCGCAGCGCCTCAAGCGCCTGCTCGAAGGCCCCCTGAACGGAGGTGACCCCCTGCCCTGCCTGGGAACGGCGCTGGCTGGGCTCCACTGCCCAGGGCGGCGGCATGTTGGTACGAGCTGGATCCGTGGTCAGGATCTTCTGCATCAGGCGCACACCACTGATGCCATCAATCATGGAGTGGTGCATCTTGGTGTAGAGCGCAAACCGGTTGCCCTCAAGCCCCTCGATGATATGGCACTCCCAGAGCGGGCGATCGAAATCCAGCGGGTGCGAATGCAGCCGCGATACCAGCACCCCCAGCTCACGTTCGCTGCCGGGCTTCGGCAGGGCCGAATGGCGCACATGGTAGTCCAGGTCCAGATCCTGGTCCTCAACCCAGGCCGGCACCAGGCTGCGCCCCAAGCGGCTGCCACTGAACAGCTTATACTTCCAGGGCGCCTGGATCTCACCCGCATTCTTCATGCGCTCAACCATGTCCCGCAGGAACGTCTCCGGCGCTCCCTCCGGCAGCGAGAAGATCTGCATGGTGCCCACATGCATGGGCGTGTCTTCGGACTCGACCTTGAGCCAGGACGAGTCCAGCACACTCATTCGCTTCATCGGGAGCCTTCTCCTTGCATTAACACCGGGATGGTTGCATTCGCGAAGCGGTATTCTACCTGAAACATTCTGTTACAGAAGGCCCCCTGTAGGACTTTGGTCTGATTTAACACCCCGACAGTCAGACACCACCCTGCTTGGTCGGCGGCTCCTGATCCGGATCAGGCGAATACCCCAGCCTGTTCAGCGCGGCCAGCACCTGGTCCAGGAGCGGGGTGCTGTCGCCCGGCATGTTCTCGTCATCCGCCACCGTCAGCTCACGCGCGTCGTACTCCCAGCGGCGCAGGATCCGGATGCGGTCATCAGTGCTCAGTTCCCCGGCGGTTACAACCTCGTCCGGCGTAGTGAACACGGCTGCAGGGTCAACCAGTGCTTTTTTCAGGTCCATGATTCACCTCCTCTCTCCGTCCATCCAGCGTAGCACCAATGGGGTCACGCTGCCGGCCAGGTCGCCGGACCAATGCGTGACAGGCTCACCTTTGCTATAAAGGCCCCTCCAGGCACGTCATAAGGATGCAGTGTGCTCAACATCAACCTCCGCAACCTCCGCACCAGCCACCAGACGCTCTGGTTCGCACTGGATATGCTGATGCTGGTGCTGCTGGTCATCAATCTTGTCTGGCTCCTTTTTGATTCCCTGTACGCGGTGGTTGTTCTGAGAGACCTCCTCACTCAACAGATGCCGGCCTTCACCGCTTTCTACAACCCCATACATCGCCACTTCCTGTTCTACGACCTGATGTTCATCGGAATTTTCCTGAGCGAGTTCGCGGTGCGTTGGGTCCACGCGGCCTACCGCCGGGAGTACCAGCGCTGGTATTTCTATCCCATCGCCCACTGGTACGACCTGCTGGGCTGCATCCCCGCATCCGGGGCACGGGTGCTGCGTTTCCTGCGTGTTTTCAGCATTGTCTATCGCCTGCAGAAATACGGCGTCATCGATATCACCAACACCCGCCTCTTCGAGTTCCTGCGTTTCTACTACGACGCCTTCATGGAAGAGCTATCCGACCGCGTGGTCATCAAGGTGCTCAGCGGCACCCAGGAGGAAGTCAAGCGGGGCTCACCGCTGGTCCGTCGCGTCCAGGAAGAGGTGCTTCTGCCCCGGCGGGATCTGCTCGTGGACTTTCTCTCCGCCCGGATCACCCGCTACGCGCGGGAAGGCTATATGCCCAGGCAGCAGGAACTGCGCGCCTACCTCAATGCCCGGGTGATCTCGGCCATGAACCGCAACCGGGACCTGGGCCGTATCCGTGAACTGCCGGTATTCGGCAGCTGGGCCTCGGGCACCCTGGATCGCGCGGTGGGCGACATCACCGCCGAGGTGATTGAACAGATCCTCAATGATCTGAGTTCCCCCGACAATCACAACTTCGTGGAGGATCTGGTCGATGTGCTGCTCACACCCCACGAACGCGAGAATTCCGAAGCCAATACGGCCGTCATACAGGGCGTGATCGAGACGCTGGAACTGGTCAAGGACCAGGTGGCCGTCAAGCGGTGGCAGGAAGCGCTGGCGGAAAAGGATGAGCAGAAGGCAGCCGACAGAGCGACCCAACAGGAACAGAAGGCATCAACATGAGCGAATGGCTGGATCAACCGGCACGGGACCTGGCCGGTGCCCTGCGTACCGGCAGCATCACCAGCGAGACTGTTACCGCTGAACTGCTGGCCCGCATCGACGCGCGCAACGCGCCCATCAATGCCGTCATTCACCTGGACCGTGAACGGGCCCTGGATCAGGCCCGGGAACGCGACCGGCAACGGGAACAGGGCGAACACTGCGGCGCTCTGCACGGGCTGCCCATGACGGTGAAGGATGTCTGGGAGGTGGCCGGCATGCCGACCACCGCCGGCTCCTCCTCGCTGCAGGCGCACCGCCCCCGGCGCAATGCGGACGTCATCCAGCGGCTGGAGGAGGCCGGCGCCATCGTCATTGGAAAGACCAACGTGCCGCTGTTCGCCTCGGACCTCCAGACCTACAACCGCCTGTTTGGCGTAACCAACAACCCCCGGGACCTGGCACGGACTCCCGGGGGGTCGTCCGGCGGCGCCGCAGCCGCCCTTGCCGCGGGCATGACACCACTGGAGGTAGGCTCGGATGTGGGCGGCTCCATCCGCACGCCGGCCCACTTCAACGGCGTATTCGGGCACAAGCCCAGCCGCGACATAGTCTCCCTGCGCGGCCACATTCCCGGCCCTCCGGGGACCCTGACGCAGCCGGACCTGGCCGAAGGCGGCCCCATGGCGCGCACGGCGGACGACCTGGCCCTGCTGCTGGAGGTTATCGCCGGCCCCAGGCCCCACGAAGGTCCACAGTGGCAGCTGTCACTGCCGGAGCCCGCTTTCAGCCGCCTGGATCAGGTCAGGGTCGCCACCTGCTTCCATGACCCAGCCTCCCCGGTAGCCGATGCCCTTACCCGCCATTACGAGGATCTGGTAACACGGCTGGCGGATGCCGGCACCAGCGTGTCGCGGGCTGAGCATGAGTGGCTGGATCACCGCCAGCTGATGCCCCTCTATCACAACCTGCTGGGCAGCCTCCTGGGCACCGGCTTCCGGCCGAAACAGCGCCGCCAGCTCAGGCTGATGGGCTATCTGCTCCGGCTCTTCGGGCGCTGGATGCGGATGCCCCCTGGCCTGGAGCAGTACATCCTCGGCGTGAACCAGCCGGTCCTGAACTGGCTGCAGTATTCAGAACAGCGGGAAAAGGCCCGGGCGGCCCTTGTGCAGGATCTCTTCGGCGACGCCGACATACTGCTGACCCCGGTGACCCCTACCACGGCCATCCCCCACAACCGCAGCCAGCCCATGTTCCGCCGGAAGATCCTGGTGGATGGCAGGGAGCGGCCCTATACCGACCAGATGCACTGGATTGCCCTGGCTACCACTCTGGGGCTGCCGGCCACGTCGGCCCCGGTTGGCATGGATGAGAACGGTCTGCCGTTCAACATCCAGATCATCGGCGCGCCCGGCCAGGACCGGGCTACGATCGAATTCGCACGCCTGATGGAAGAACAGGGGCTGAGCGGGTTTCAGGCCCCGTAGGAGCGGCTACAGCCGCGATTATCAAGGTGAATCGCGGCCATGGCCGCTCCTACCCGCGCTCTACAATGGCCGTGACGCCCTGGCCGCCAGCGGCGCAGATGGAGATCAGCGCACGTCCGCTGCCCTTCTGCTCCAGCAGCTTGGCTGCAGTGGCCAGAATCCGGGCACCAGTGGCGGCAAAGGGATGGCCCGCCGCCAGGCTGCTGCCCTTAACATTGAGCCTGTCCCGGTCAATGCTGCCCAGTGGCTTCGAGAGGCCCAGCTTCTCCTTGCAGAAGGTCTGATCCTCCCAGGCCCTCAGGGTGCACAGCACCTGTGAAGCGAATGCCTCGTGGATCTCGTAGAAATCAAAGTCCTGCAGTGTGAGGCCAGCCTTGTCCAGCAGCCGCGGCACGGCATATGCCGGCGCCATCAGCAGGCCTTCCTTCTTGCCGACAAAATCCACGGCGCCTGTTTCAACATGGGTCAGATAGGCGCGCACCTTAAGGCCCCGCTGCTGCGCCCATTCCTCGCTGCCCAGCAGCACGGAGGACGCGCCATCGGTCAGCGCTGTGCTGTTGGCCGCCGTCATGGTGCCCTTTTCCTTATCGAAAACCGGCTTGAGCTGGGAGAGCTTCTCGAGTGAGGAGTCCGGACGCAGGATGTTGTCCCTCTCAAGCCCGGCCAGCGGCGTGATCAGGTCACTGAAGAAACCTTCCTCATAGGCCGCGGCCAGTTTCTGGTGGCTCTCAAGCGCCAGCTGGTCCTGCTCCTCACGGGGAATGCCCCACTCATGCGCGGTCACCTGCTGGTGCTCCCCCATGGACATGCCCGTACGCGGCTCGCTGTTCTCCGGGATCAGCGGCACCAGGTGCTTCGGGCGGAAGCGGGCGGCAATCTTGAGTCGTTCCGTGTTGGTCTTAGCCCGGTTGAGATCCAGCAGCAGCTCACGCAGGCCCTCACTCACGCCGATGGGGGCATCCGAGGTGGTGTCCGTGCCCCCCGCGATACCCGCATCCACCTGGCCCAGCGCAATCTTGTTGGCCACCAGGATGGCCGCTTCCAGACCCGTCCCACAGGCCTGCTGGATATCGTAGGCCGGGGTTTCGGGGGCCAGCCCGGAGCCCAGCACGGTCTCGCGGGTCAGGTTGAAGTCACGGGAATGCTTGATGACAGCACCGGCGACCACTTCCCCCAGGCGCTCCCCTTCCAGGCCGTAGCGATCCACCAGCCCACGGATGGCGGCCGTCAGCATGTCCTGGTTGGAAAGCTTGCTGTAGGCGGTATTGGACCGGGCGAATGGAATACGGTTGCCGCCGAGAATGGCGACCGGGCGCGGCAGCGTGGCAGCGGCCCCGTTACCCTTGCTCTGTCTGCTCTTACTGGAAGTCGATTTTGCTTGTGCCATGACGTTATATCCCTGTTGCTTTCAAGACGCGGAGAGAATCGGGTGCATACTGTGCGGATTACACACAAAGCCTCATTGGCTGAGGTGACGCTGCCGGGTGACAGCCGGTTCATTGCATTCAACGGGGTGAAAGCGCCCAATACAGCCACCTGAAAACGGCCGGGAAGCTCCCTGCTGTGACCCTTTTCCAGGGGATCCGTTACCATTCAGATGTTCACAGAATGTAACATATCTCCGTTATGAATCTGAAAATGTTCCATTCCGACTGACCAGGGGATACTACTATGTCCGATCTCTACCTCAAATTCGTGAATACATCTGTGGGCAAACAGGCCGCATCCTCACTCGGCCTGCCCTCCCCCATTGAGCTGGAACGCTGGAAGCGCCACGACCAGTCGTTCATTGAGGGCAAGGTGCTGGTGGGCGCCGGCCCCAGGCCGCGGGCCCTGTCCGCACTGGGTGAAACCCTGCGCGGCAGCCCGGCCACACTCTATTCCCCGGAAGGGCCCGCCACGCTGGGTGAATCCTCGGCACTGGTGGAAAGTGGCGTTGCCAAAACGCTGACCATGGAGGACGAGGCCATCGCCGAACACAAGTTCAAGGCACTGGTCTTCGACGCCACCGGCATCCGCGACACCAGCGAACTGCGTTGCCTGTATGACTTCTTCCACCCCACCATCCGCCAGATCGCCAAGTGCGGGCGGGTGCTGATCGTGGGCACGGATCCGGCCTCCTGCAAGAACCCCGCGCGCGCGGCGGCACACAAGGCCCTGGAGGGCTTTGTACGGTCGGTGGCCAAGGAGATCGGCAAGAAAGGAGCCACCGCCCAGCTGCTGTGGGTGGCCCCCAATGCCGAGAACCAGATCGAGTCCTCGGTGCGCTTTTTCCTCTCGCCCAAGTCGGCCTACGTGGACGGCCAGCCGGTGCGCATCGGCAAGGGCAGCGGCACCAAGGGCCGCACCGCCGTGAACACCAACGCCCCCCTGACTGGCAAGGTGGCACTGGTCACCGGGGCCAGCCGCGGCATCGGCGAGGCGATTGCCCGCACCCTGGCCCGGGACGGCGCACGCGTGGTCTGCCTGGACATTCCCGCCACCATGGAGGACCTCAATCGCGTGGCCGAGGACATCGGCGGTTCACCACTGGCGGCGGACATCACCGAAGACAACGGCCCGCGCCTGATCGCGGATCACCTGGAGGATGAATTCGGCGGCATCGATATTGTCGTTCACAACGCCGGCGTCACCCGCGACAAGACCCTTGCCCGCATGCCGGAACACTTCTGGGACATGGCCATCGCCGTGAACCTGACGGCGGAGGAACGGATTGACGAGGAACTGATGGAGCGGGACCTGGTGCGCGAGAACGGCCGCATTGTCTGCGTCTCCTCCATTGCCGGGTTCGCGGGCAACTTCGGCCAGACCAACTATGCCGCCTCCAAATCCGGAGTCATCGGCTATGTGGAGAGCATGGCGCGGCAGCTGAAGAACGGCATCACCATCAACGCAGTGGCGCCCGGCTTCATTGAAACCCAGATGACCGCCGCCATGCCGGTGACCATCCGCGAGGCCGGCCGGCGCATGAACAGCCTTTCCCAGGGCGGGCTGCCGGTGGATGTGGCGGAAACCATCGCCTGGTACTGCAACCCGCTCTCACGTGGCATCAACGGCAACGTGGTGCGCGTCTGCGGGCAGAGCCTGGTGGGCAAGTAAGCCACGCCTGAATCGCGGCCATGGCCGCTCCCACGGAAATCATCCGCGGGAGCGGCTGAATCCGCGATGCCGGACGGTTCCAAAGAAACAGTTGAGAGTCTGACAGACGTACGACGCTGAGCCTGATAGAGGGCCAGTCTTGTCTGTGCCAAAAAATGAGTCTTCAAGAGGGGGGAATAATGGTGGGTGGTGCTTCCACGCACTAAATCTTTCATCTATTTGTTTTTGAAGTATTTATTAAATCTATAAGCAAAAAAGTACCCCCAAAAATACCCCCAATTTTTCACGCCACCAGATTGGGGAAATCGACAATGGAGCGGATATATTACCGAGATGCGAAAGATTGGAGTATCCGCGCCCACCTGGACGCTTACCCGGCGCTCGACTACGCAGACACTGAAACCCTGCAGATCTGACCCCCGATCCAGTCGTAGACTGGTATGTCACGGGCAGGGCTGATTGCTGTTTGTCAGACTTGCCATCACTGGCCCCTGTACCCCACCCCAATCATTGCTCTGGGCATCACTCCACCCTCGAATTGCGTGGCCGAAGCGTTGAAGCTCAAATGCCAGGATTCACCGAGGAAACGCGTGTAACCTGCGCCAAGATAGACTCCTACTTTTTTGTCGTCTCCGACCTCAGCGGTTCGCGTGAGACCGACGTTTCTCACCTGCCCATTGATAACCTCCAGTGTTGGCGAAGCGCCACCAGAACCAACGTGGAGACTGGATTGGGTCTTGTTCCAACTGGGACCAAGCCTCAGAGCAACCGCTGACCGTTGCGATAATTCCCATTGATAACCAATAGTTGAGGCCAAGCTTCGAAAGGATTTCTCTACTTTCCCACTAAGCTGCTCCGTTGTTCCATCTGAGTAGCGTTGGCTCTCAAGACGACTGCCTTTGATATCGCGAGATTCATGGTACGAAAGACGGTATTCCCAGCCCCCCCCTGAGTCACATACCCTAGTGCGAATCCGTAGTGTGGCTCGATTGAATCATCAGATTCATCTTCAACGGTAGCCGCGTCGAGAAGTCGAGCTCCGACTACAGTTGTTAGGTTCGAGAAGCTTTCCTCCCGTTTAAAGGCCTTCTCGGTACCTGCACCACCAACCATTCCCTCGACTACGAATTCAGCCATGGCTGGCTGCGAGAAGCATAGAAAAGTTAGTAGCACCCGCCCCAGGACAATGGGAATTCGATTCTGCCTCAGCTGGTGTAGAGCTTTGGCTTGATGATGGATATTCATAATGAAAGCAGTTCGCAAGCTATTTGGTTGAACTCAGACTTCGAGAATCTCGAGACTACCAACACCGTGGAATCCGCTCCCTCGACGAGCTCACACCGTGAAGGCCCCGCGAGTTTGAATGGCTCACGTAAGTAAGCGTTCATTCCAAGACGTGGTAGACCTACGCCAAGCGAGTTGATCACTTCACTTCATGAAGCGGTTTCAGTAATTCCGGCGAGACCTTGTACTGCTTGGTCCCGTCTTCGGCGAGCACGATCACGCTCTTGCGGTTGATCTTGGTGACGATGCCGAACGCCGGTCCCTCGCGAGTCTCGAAGGTCACCTTAAGCCCGACCCGCAGCTGGCTCAGCGCCTGCAGGTTTTCCTGCTCTTTGAGTT
>NZ_NSKD01000026.1 GCF_002286965.1 Halovibrio salipaludis
CCGTCAATTCCTTTAAGTTTCAGCCTTGCGGCCGTACTCCCCAGGCGGAGTGCTTAATGCGTTAACTTCAGCACTAAAGGGCGGAAACCCTCTAACACTTAGCACTCATCGTTTACGGCGTGGACTACCAGGGTTTCTAATCCTGTTTGCTCCCCACGCTTTCGAGCCTCAGCGTCAGTTACAGTCCAGAAAGCCGCCTTCGCCACTGGTGTTCCTCCATATATCTACGCATTTCACCGCTACACATGGAATTCCACTTTCCTCTTCTGCACTCAAGTCTCCCAGTTTCCAATGACCCTCCACGGTTGAGCCGTGGGCTTTCACATCAGACTTAAGAAACCACCTGCGCGCGCTTTACGCCCAATAAATCCGGATAACGCTTGCCACCTACGTATTACCGCGGCTGCTGGCACGTAGTTAGCCGGGGCTTTCTAAGTAATTACCGTCAAATAAAGGCCAGTTACTACCTCTATCTTTCTTCACTACCAACAGAGCTTTACGAGCCGAAACCCTTCTTCACTCACGCGGCGTTGCTCCATCAGACTTTCGTCCATTGTGGAAGATTCCCTACTGCTGCCTCCCGTAGGAGT
>NZ_NSKD01000027.1 GCF_002286965.1 Halovibrio salipaludis
CGGGTTGGCATTGAGCAGCGCCCCGGCGAGGTCGATCGCCGACAAACGCTGGGCCATTGGGAAGGTGATACCGTGCTCCACGGCCATAAGCAATCGGGCCTTGTCACCCTGGTGGAGCGGCGCAGTGGTTACCTTTTGGCTGAACGGCTTGTACAGCTCAAAGCCAGGCCGACAGCCGAGGCGATCATCCGCCAGTTCCGGCCCATAAGAGGCGCGGTGCGCACTCTGACATTGGATAACGGATTTGAGTTCGCGGACCATGAAAGGATCGCTCAAACGCTCAGTGTCGAGACCTATTTCTGCGATCCGTACCGCTCCAGCCAGCGGGGCACGAATGAGAACACCAACGGGCTGCTGCGCCAGTATTTCCCGAAGGGCACGGACTTCCGCAAGATCTCTGACAAAGCGCTCCGGGCCACCGTAAAGCAACTGAATAACCGACCCCGGAAACGGCTCGGTTATCGCACACCGGCGGAAGTGTTCTGGGGTGAATACTCAGGCGCACTGGAAACGGGTGGTGCTGCAGTTATTAGTTGAAACCAAG
>NZ_NSKD01000028.1 GCF_002286965.1 Halovibrio salipaludis
AGTTTTAATCTTGCGACCGTACTCCCCAGGCGGTCAACTTCACGCGTTAGCTACGTTACTAAGGAAATGAATCCCCAACAACTAGTTGACATCGTTTAGGGCGTGGACTACCAGGGTATCTAATCCTGTTTGCTCCCCACGCTTTCGTGCATGAGCGTCAGTATTGGCCCAGGGGGCTGCCTTCGCCATCGGTATTCCTCCACATCTCTACGCATTTCACTGCTACACGTGGAATTCTACCCCCCTCTGCCATACTCTAGCCTGCCAGTCACCAATGCAGTTCCCAGGTTGAGCCCGGGGATTTCACATCGGTCTTAGCAAACCGCCTGCGCACGCTTTACGCCCAGTAATTCCGATTAACGCTCGCACCCTACGTATTACCGCGGCTGCTGGCACGTAGTTAGCCGGTGCTTATTCCTCAGGTACCGTCAATTTCGCTCAAAAGTGGTTTACAACCCGAAGGCCTTCTTCCCTCACGCGGCGTTGCTGGGTCAGGCTTGCGCCCATTGCCCAATATTCCCCACTGCTGCCTCCCGTAGGAGTC
>NZ_NSKD01000004.1 GCF_002286965.1 Halovibrio salipaludis
GGGCGGATCAGCGAATGACAAAGCAACGCAGACAGTAACCAGGTAACCGGGTTGGACGAGTTCGGAGCTGTTGACCCCGTGGCTCGCTTGAGGCGCTGACCTCGTGTAGGAGATCAAAGGGCAACGGCCTCCGATTCCATACTGCGGCGTAGACCGCGAAGAGAAGCCTGAAAGCTCGTCGAACCCAATCCTTAACCAGAATCAACGGGCGTGGGTTGATCCTGACGCCCGCTTTAGAGAAGCGAGCTTTGCTCGCGAAAAACGGATCGCTTGCGATCAAGCTCCTACAGGTTTCATCGGCAATTCTGATCATCATGGATGGCGGTAAAACGGTATTTTCTGGCCAAATGACCCATTGAAATGGTCATAATGTGACACTTTGGTGGGTGTCCGAGTGGGCAGGGTATGAGCACGATTACGGTTTCCGTGCGCATGATCGAGGCGGCGCTGGCGCATTATCACGGCAGTGATGAGCAGCTGGAGGCGTTGTTCCGCAAGCATGGGGTGCCGCGTGGGTTGCTTTCAGAGAAGCAGGTGCGGATTGCGGCGGAGCAGTATTCGGGGCTTCTGCAGGACATCATGATCGCCATGGGCGATGAGATGCTGGGTTACACCCGGGTGCCGCACCGGCTGGGCACCTGGAAGATGATGTGCCATGCGGTGATCACGGCGGAGACGCTGGGGGAGGCGTTGCGGCGGTATTGCCACTTCTTTCGGTTGTTCGACTGGGGGATGGTGCCCCGTCTTCGCGTTGAGAACGGCGAGGCGATCCTTTACCTGGAACCGACGGACCCGGAGCGCCCCCTCGAGCATTACGCGCATGTGTCCACGCTTTTCTACTACCACCGCTTTGCCTGCTGGCTGGTGGATTATTCCATTCCGGTGCTTGGGGTGGATTTCAGTTTTCCGGCGCCGTTCTACGCGGAGGAGTTCCGGCCCATGTACCGGTATGCGCCGGTGCGGTGTGAGCAGCCGGTGACGCGGATGCGGTTTTCGGCGGCGATGCTGGAGGAGCCCGTGCGCCAGGACCGGCGCTCGCTGGAAACCTTCCTGGAGAACCCGAACCTGGTGATGGTGGCGCGCCAGTTCGACCATGGGAGCTGGCAGGCGCGGGTGCGGGGGATCATTGCGCGGGATCCGGTGGTGATGCCGACCTTTGAGCAGGTGGCGGAAGAGGTGGGGCTTAACCCGCAGACGCTGCGGCGCCGGCTCAGGCGTGAGGGGCTGACGTTCAATGAGGTACGCAACCAGCTGCGGCGGGACCTGGCGATTGATCTGCTCTCGCGCACCCGGCATTCGGTGGAGGAGATCGGGCACCGCGTGGGGTTTTCGGACCCGAGCAACTTCATCCGGGCCTTCCGGCAGTGGACGGGAGTGACGCCCTACAGGTACCGGAAGCAGGGGTAAAGGAGTGAACACTTGCTCATTCTTTCTATCTATGGCCTGATCAGAATGTGATCGTTCAATGCCGAACCATAGACAGGGAGACCGCCATCATGATCATCGACGCCTGGGCTCAGCACCCCACAACCCGCCTGGTCAACCACCCCATGCTGGATTCCCTGCGTCGCTGGACTCGGGAGCAGGGAGACAGCATTACGGCCTCAAATAAGGAGCTGTCGGTCTCCCTGACCACGGGTGCCATGGATCAGGGCGGGGTGGACCGAAGCCTGATCTCGGCCTGGTGTGGACCGCACGGCGACCTTATTTCCAATGATGAGGTTGCTGCTTTCGTGCGTGAATCGCCGGATCGACTGGCGGGCGTCGGCTCTGTGAATATTGCGAAACCCATGGAGGCTGTGCGCGAGATCCGCCGGTGCGTGAAGGAGCTGGGGTTCAAGGGCATCCGTGTGCTGCCGTGGCTCTGGGAGCTGCCGCCGACCCATGCGCGGTTCTATCCGGTCTTTGCCGAATGCTGTGAACTGGGCGTTCCCTTCTGTACCCAGGTAGGCCACACAGGGCCGTTGATGCCTTCCGACGTGGGCCGGCCGATTCCGCACATTGACCAGGTGGCGATCGATTTTCCGGAGCTGACCATCGTGGGTGGTCACGTGGGCTACCCGTGGACGGAGGAAATGGTCGCCGTGGCCACCAAGCATGAGAACGTCTACATCGATACCTCGGCCTATACTGTAAAGCGCTATCCTCAGGAACTGGTCCGGTTCATGGCGGGGCATGGGCGGCACAAGGTGCTGTTCGGGTCCAACTGGCCCATGATCGCGCCGGCGCGCTGTCTCGAGGGGCTGGATGAACTGCCCCTGGACGCTGAGACCCGGGATCTGTTCCTGGGCGGTAATGCAGCCCGGGTGTTTGGGTTGTAGCGCAGGGTTTGGCAGTAGACCTCCGTGGTCAGTCGGCGGCGACCCGGTCGCGCCCCTCTCGCTTCGCCCGGTACAGGTTCTCGTCGGCGCGGCTGACGAAGGTGGCCGGGGAGTCCTGTAGCTGGAGTTCCGTGACGCCGAAGCTGGCGGTAACGTTGCCGACGGGCACAATGGCCTGGCTGCGTATGAGCTGGTTCAGCTTGTTTGCGAGCTGCTGCGTTTCGTTGATCCCGGATTCCGGCGCCAGTATCGCAAATTCCTCACCACCCCAGCGACAGACCACATCGCCAGCCCGTATATGGTCGCGCAGCCACTGGCCGACGGTCTTGAGCACGGTGTCCCCTGCGGGATGCCCGTAGTGGTCGTTCAGGGCCTTGAAGTGATCCAGGTCGAGTAACACCAGCCCCAGTTGGCGTCCGTGGCGCTGGGCGGTACTCATCAGGGCATCCATGCGTTCATCGAACGCGCGCCGGTTGTAGACGCCCGTGAGGTAATCCCGTTCGGAATTCTGTCGTTCGGTGATGTCCCGCACGATCACGAAGATGCCTTCGGTGATGCCCCTGGGGCCCCGGTGGGGGATCAGGTCGGTCTCCGTTGGCTTCAGGTCCGCGTTTTCATTGAATCGGAGTCTCAGCTCGAAAGATACGTGCTCGCCGTTCAGTGCGGCTTCAATGTGCGGGCGCGTGCGACTGAAAACCGGCTCGCTTAGGATGTCCGTGACAGGGTGACCGATGATGTCGGCGCGTGCGCAGCCCACGGCGGCGAGGTAGGAGGCGTTGGCTTCCTGGTAGCGCATGTCCTGGTCGACGTAGGCGGCGAGGACCGGCAGGTTGTCGGCAAAAGTGCGGTGGCGCTGTTGCGTGCTTTCGTAGAGATAGGCGTCGTGCAGCTCAGCGGCGAGGGCGCTGCTTGCAAGCGACAGGAGCTCCTGATGGCTGCTGTCGAAGGCGGCGGGTCTGTCCGCGTAGACCTTGAGAACGCCGAAGCAGTAATCGCCATGGATCAGGGGCACCAGGACGCCGGAACGAAAGCCCACACGCTCCGCGGCGTCCCGCGCGACGCGCTCATCCTCGCGCACATCGGCGCATTCAATGGTCTCCCTGATCCGGTAGCAGGTGCCGGTGAGGCTGTTCGCGACGGGCAGTCTCAGCCCCAGCATCCCCTCGGCTGTGCCGCTGACTGCGGTGTAGACCATTTCCTCGCCGTCCGCTTCCTCGACCGCAGCGCCATCCGCATCCGTGGCGCTGAGTGCGATATCGGCAACCTTCCGGCGCAGTGCCTCGAGGTTCAGCCCGGTGGTGACCACGGTACGCTGAATGTTGACCAGTGTTGTCAGCTGGGCGCGGCGATGCTCCAGCTGGCGCATCTCGGTGACATCGCGAAGAACCGCGATATAGTGGGTCGTTGGTGCGTTGTCGCCCGGATAGGGCGTTACGGACCAGTGGAGCTGGAAGGTGGTGCCGTCCTTGCGGTAATTGACGGTTTCACCCTCGAAGGTGCTACCGGCTTCCAGCTCAGAGCGCAGGCGCGACAGTTCACTGGGGTCGGTGGCAGGTCCCTGGAGCAGGCGTGGTGTTCGGCCGATGACCTCATCCGGCGCATAGCCGGTGAGCGTCTGGAAGGCCGAATTGGCGTAGACAATGGTGGGCCCGGGCTGCTCCAGGTTGGGCTCGGTGATCAGGACGGCTTCCCCGATATTGTCCAGGCAGGCCTTCCAGAGGGCTTTATTGTTTTCTTCGGAATTCATCCGCTTACACCCATAAAACACTTGTACTTTAAGACAGATTAGACCCCGAACTATAGATAGCAAAAGAGAAAGGAAACCCTATCCAGTGGGTGTGGTTAAGGCGGGGCATACCGGGGCATTGATGAACATTGCATGGGTAATGGATTATAATTCCATGTAAATGCGTTGTGCCGGGAGATGGTTATGGAAACGAAGACTGCACGCCTGACGGTTCTGGTGGATCCGGAAAAGAAGAAGGCCTTTGAAAACCTGTGTGCCTCCCAGGATCTGACCACCTCCCAGGTGGTGCGCCAGCTCATCCGGGACTATCTCGCCCGCCATGGCGTGGACTACCCCACACGTACCCCCGTATCCGGCGAGGAGAAGTAGGTCAGAACCGGACTTCCGCCCACTTGAAACCGAGTGCCTGCAGCTCCTCAATGGCCTCGTTAAGCAGGCAATAACTGCGCCCTTCTGTTGCCGCCGAGGTGAATCTCCGGCTCCCCAGTGATAGTATGCGTATCATATGTTAATGCCATTAACATTGAATGAAATCCCTGCATGCGAGTCTGTTGTCCCATGACTGATCGATCCTTCCTGAGGCATGTTCCCGGCATCGCCACTGGCCTGCGCGCCGCCTGGGCGGAGGGGTATGGCCTTTCCGATCTGCGCCACGACGTGATGGCGGGAATCACCATTGGGACCGTGGCCGTGCCGCTGTCCATGGCGCTGGCGATTGCCACGGGTGTGGCGCCCCAGCACGGTCTCTATACGGCGATTGTTGCCGGCATGCTGATTGCGCTGACCGGAGGCTCGCGCTTCAACGTGTCTGGCCCTACCGCGGCCTTCGCGGTGATTCTTTTCCCGATTGTTCAGCAGCATGGGCTGGGGGGGCTGCTCATCGCGACCATGATGGCCGGCGTCATGCTGGTGGCACTGGGCATGGCCCGGTTGGGGCGGCTGATCGAGTTTGTTCCCTATCCGGTGATCCTGGGGTTTACCGCTGGTATCGCGGTGGTGATCGCGGTACTGCAGGTGCCGGACTTTCTGGGGCTCAGCGTGAGTATGGGAGAGCATTTTCTCGCCAACCTGGGGCGGATACTGGGGGCCCTGCCGCGTCTTGACCCGGTCGAGCTGGGGATTGGTGTGCTGACGCTTTCGGTACTGCTGATGTGGCCGCGCCTGAAACTGCCGGTGCCTGCGCCCCTGATGGGGCTGGTTGCCGGGGCGACCGCGGCCTATGCCATCAATCACTGGTTCGCCGGTGGTGCGGGGGTGGAAACCATCGCCTCACGCTTCACCTGGGAATCGGGAGGCGAGAGCGGCACCGGGATCCCGCCCATTGCGCCCACCCTGGCGGCGCCGTGGTCCCTGCCGGGTCCTGATGGCCAGCCGCTGACGGTGGATTTCCAGCTGATCCAGGCGCTGATCGGGCCGGCTCTGGCCATTGCCATGCTGGGCGCTATCGAGTCCCTGCTGTGTTCGGTGGTGGCGGATGGTATGACCCGGACCCGGCATGATCCGAATGCGGAGCTGATTGGCCAGGGGCTGGGGAATATCGCCGCGCCGCTTTTCGGTGGTATTACCGCCACGGCGGCCATTGCCCGCACGGCGACCAACATCCGCAGCGGCGCCCGCTCGCCGATCGCGGCGGTCGTGCACGCGCTGGTGGTGCTGCTTGCGGTTGTGGCATTGGCCGGGGTTCTGGGCATGGTGCCCATGGCGGCCCTGGCGGCACTTCTGTTCGTGGTTGCCTGGAACATGAGTGAGGCACGGCTTTTCGTGCGCACACTGCGCTCTGCGCCGGCGGGGGATGTGACCATTCTGCTGGTGTGCTTCACCCTGACCGTGGTGTTCGACATGGTGCTGGCGGTTGCCGTGGGAGTGGGTCTGGCGGCCGCGCTGTTCATCCGCCGCATGGCACTGCTCACGGAAGTAGAGCAGGTCAGTGCTGAGGACCATGCCCTGGTGGAGGGGCTGCCTGCGGAGGTGGCCGTCTATGATGTGGATGGGCCCATGTTCTTCGGGGCGGCCGAGAAGGCTGTGACCTCCCTGCGTCTGGTGGACCCCAGGATCCGTATCGTGATCCTGGACATGCACGATGTGCCCAGCATGGACGGCACCGCCATCGTGGCGCTGGAAACCCTGATCCGGGAAATGCACCACGATGGCGTCTCCCTGATTCTGGCCGGGCTGCCCGCGCGCATAATCCTGAAGCTCCGCCGCGCAGGGTTGCGCAGCGAGCAGGGGCGGCTTGGCTACTGTTCCGGCCTTCCGGCCGCACGCTCACTGGCGCTGCGGTGGGGTTACTCGCACAGGTAATCCCACAACCGGCGACCAAGCCTTTATACTGTTTTCACATTCTGAAAGGCGGTTGCCGGAGTCCGTGCATGCGAATACCCGTGGCTGTTCCTGCTCTTGTGGTTCTGATGCTGGTGTTGCCGGCCTGTCAGTTGATGCCGGAGGGGACTGAGCCGGCGGATCACCAGCTGAGCTGTGGTGACCGCAATCTGGGGTACAGTGTTGCCGGGGACCGGCTGCAGCTGCACCTGGAGGATGGCAGGCGGGAGCTCAGGCGTGAGGAGAGCGCCACTGGCGCGCTGTACCGGAGTCGTTCCGGCGACACGGAGTTCTGGAGCAAGGGCGAGCGGGTTACCGTAACCCTGGCCGGAGAGCGCCTCCCTCAATGCCGGCATACGGACCGGGCGAGCCTGGAGTCCCCCGACTGGCGGGTGTTGGCAGTGGAAGACGCGCCGGTACCGGGACAGGCGCGACCGGTCACCCTGAACTTCATGCCGGAGGGCCGTCTTGCGGGTCGGTCCGGCTGCAACCACTTCATGGCGGCCTGGGAGCGTGTCGGGGATCGCCTGATCATCGAGCGGGCAGCCACCACCCGCATGGCCTGTCCGCCTTCCGTCATGAGCTTCGAGCAACGGTTTCTGGGGGCTCTGAGCCGCATTGAGAACGCTCGCATGGAAGCGGATGGAACCCTGGTGCTTGTTGGCCGTGAGGACAACGGGTTGATCAGGGCCTCGGCATCCCCGGAAGGAGGTTCGGAATGACAGATCGGATCAGGACCCGGCGGATCCATGATCCCGTCTCCGACGACGATGGTTACCGCGTGCTGGTGGACCGGGTCTGGCCCCGGGGCATCAGCAAGCAGGCGGCGGCACTGGATGAATGGTGCCGTGAGCTGGCGCCTTCCACGGAACTGCGCAAATGGTTCGGGCATGACCCGGAACGCTGGCAGGGGTTCCGGGAGGCCTACCGGGATGAGCTGGCCCAGTGCCCTGAAGCGCTCTCCCGGCTTATGGAACAGATGGAAAAGGGCCGCGTGACCCTCCTGTATTCCGCGAGCGACCGCGAGCACAACCAGGCCGTGGTGTTGGCGGAGGTTCTGGCACAGGAGTGGGCCGAGACCATGGGCCCTAATGAATCCAGTTCACCGGTGTGTTACGCGGACCAGGTCCGCGACACCGGTGCCAATCGAGGTTGAATCTTTGTTGAAAACAGATGGAAGTCGGGCACTGGCGCTGGCGGCGCTGGTGCTGGTGAGCCTGACGGGCTGCAGCCTTCGCCCGCCGGGTGTTGACCCCCAGGTTGTGCGGGTGGACGAGGTGGCCCAACAGAGCGAACAGTCCCGCGAATCCGCGGATGAGGCCGCCAGTGAACCGGCCTCCGCGGAAAAGGAGGATGACGCGGACGACAGCGGCAGGGAGACAAAACCTTCCTTCACTGAAAAACGCAGGCAGGCCTCCGGGCCCGCGCAGCTGGATGAGCCGGAGGCGCTGGGCCGCGCACTGGCGGTGTTCTACCGCATGCGCTCGCGGGCCTTTATGGCGCCCGTGGCCAGCCACGTTCAGGGTGCCGTGAATCTTGGTGGTTCAGGCGGTGACCGTGAAACCCGGCGCTGCCCGGACGGCGGTGTTTTCCATCTGGAGTGGCAGGGGACGGATGGCGAACGCTCGGGTTCAAGGGAACTGCTCTACCAGTTTGATGGGTGCCGTGGTCACTTTGGTGATGGCCCCTTGCTTTCGCTCAACGGTCATTACCGGCGTGACTTCCGCCCGATGGTCGGGCGCGAGCAGGTGATCGAATCCTTCGATGTCCATGGCTACCAGGGGGAGGGCGGTCAGCGCCAGCCGATCGCCCTCCGTGGTAAGCAGCGCATCCTTCGCCCGGCCGAGGGCGGTGTGGTGCGCAGCACCGAGCGTATGGAGATGGTGCTGGGCGAAACCTATACCGCTCTCAAGGGGGTGCGTGATGAGATCACCCCGGAGGAAGGGGAGGGCGACAGTGACTTCGCCTCCTTCAACACGCGTTTCGTGACCACGATTGAGGGGCGCCTGTTCAGTTCCGAGCTCGGGGGCTGGGTGGATATCGCCACCGGCACGGGGCTGGTGGAGCAACAGGCACCCTGCTCTGCCAGTGGCGTTGTGGCGCTCAGTGCCGGACGCAATGGCGAGGTGCGCTTCGGGCCCCACACCGGAACCCATCACCGGGTGGCGCTGGAACTGGAAAGTGGTGAGGTGGCCCGGTATGAACGCTGCTCCAGCTTCGGGGAGGCGTTCGGCTTCGGGCGCTAGCGTTCGGTCGCCATCCAGTCCAGAAGCTGTTCGGCCATGCGGTCGGTAGCCGTGCCCATGGCGCGGGCGGCGGCCGTGGGCGTGTTTTCCGCCAGCGGTTCGGAGACAGTGAACCGGCGGGTGCTCCTGGCGCCGTCCTGCCGTCTGTCGACCAGCTGCGCATCGAACCGGATCACGGTTCGCGGCGTCGCGCCGGTCTGGTCCACCAGGAAGGCGCGCAGATGGCCGCTCAGGGTCAGGTCCGCGCTCAGGTTGTCATCCCGGATGCCCAGTGTGTGGAAGGCGCCGGTGTTGTGGAACGCGTCCAGCACCTGATCCCGCCAGAGTTCCGGAGCCGGCGCGCTCCAGCGGATGCCTGACCAGGCGCTCAGGCGCTGCCCCTCGCGGAGTACGACCACCCGGTTGCTGCTGGTGAGGTCGTCTGCCCTGGGCGCCCGGATTTCCAGTGACGTGGCGCCGGCCACCGCAGCCTGTTCGTTCAGGCTGGAGGGCGGCAGCCGGTAGAGCTCATAGCGGTTGGGTTCCGGCAGCACGCTGCAGGCCCCCACAAGGGTGAGGGCAAGCAGTGTCACAAGCCGTGCCGGCAGGCGGGCCTTGTGCTTCATGGCTGGTATTCCTCGAGTTTGTCCCGGTTGAAGAGGGTGCCGGCCGCGTCGGATTCCAGCCGCTGGCTGAGATCACGCAGCGCGCCCAGGGTCCGGCGCATTTCCTCCAGGGTCGGGCCCAGGCTGGCGGACCCCTGCATGGCCTTTTCCAGGGCTTCCCTGTTGCCGTTGACCAATGCCTCGACCTCCGTGACCGCCCGGCGTGTGGCCCGTGCGGCCTCCGCGGTATCCGCCAGTGCCTGCGGCGCGTCCTTCTCCAGGATCGCCCGGGTATCCGTGATCAGGCCCCGTGCTTCGCTCAGGGTTGTCTGCGCTTGCTGACCGGTCCGGTTCCAGGTCTCCAGGGTCCTGCTGATCCGTTCCTGCTGGTTGTTCAGGTTGCGGGTCAGTTCCGCCATGCCGTCCAGGGTCTGGTCGATGTTC
Source organism: Halovibrio salipaludis (assembly GCF_002286965.1). GTDB lineage: Bacteria > Pseudomonadota > Gammaproteobacteria > Pseudomonadales > Oleiphilaceae > Halospina > Halospina salipaludis. The sequence goes on from NZ_NSKD01000004.1 coordinate 9,662, forward strand.
TCCAGGTTGCGCCTGGAGAGCAGGGATTCCATGCGCTGCACCAGCTGGTTGATGTTGGCGAGGATATCACCGCTCTGTTCGCGCAGCTGTGAGAAGGGCGAGGGACGGGCCGGGATCTCCGGCGTGGTGCCGGGTTCCGACACCAGGGCCAGGCTGTTCGGTGTGCCCCCACTGAGCCGGATATGGGCGGTCCCGGAGAGCAGGCCCGTGGGCTGGATCTGGGCATGGGTGTTCTGTTTGACGGGCGTGCTTGGATCCACCGCGATGCGGGAAAGCACCCGGCGTGGGTCACGCGGATCGAGTTCAAGCTCGGTGACCTGACCGACCGTAATGCCGTTGTATTTGACGTTACTGCCAACGGTGAGCCCTGAGACGGCCTCATTGAAGATGATGCGGTATTCGGCCTGCTTCTGATGGAGGCCGCCTTCCGACAGCCACCAGCCGAACAGCAGCGCACCGGCCAGCATCAGGATGGCGAACAGCCCGATCAGGATGTGATGGGCACGGGTCTCCATTCAGGCGCTCTCCCGGTTGGTGGATGATTGGCGCAGGGCCGCCCGGCCACGCGCCCCGTGGAAGTAGGCCCGGATCCACTCATCGTCCATGTTGGCAACCTCGTCAAGGGTACCGATGGTCATGACATGACCCTGGCCTAGCACGGCTACCCGGTCACATACGCGGTGAAGTGTGTCCAGATCATGGGTCACCAGGAACACGGTCAGGCCCAGGGCATCGCGCAGGGTCAGGATCAGCTCGTCGAAGGCGGCGGCGCTGATGGGATCCAGGCCGGCCGTGGGTTCATCGAGAAAGAGCAGATCCGGATCCAGCGCCAGCGCCCGGGCCAGGGCCGCACGTTTGACCATGCCGCCAGAGAGGGCTTCCGGGTAGAGCCTTGCCGTCTTGGCTTCCAGGCCGGTGAGCCGGATCCGGGTAAGTGCCAGTGCTTCGGCATCGGCCTTTCCGAGGCCCGCTTTTTCCCGCAGGGGCAGCGAGATGTTCTCGCACAGGGTCAGAGAGGAATAGAGAGCGCCACGCTGGAACAGCACCCCCGTACGACGGGTCAGGCGTGGATCCGGCGCGCCCCGGTGGTCCAGGGCGGTGCCCTCCAGGCTGATGCGGCCGTTATTGGGTTCATGCAGCCCGATGATACTGCGGAGCAGTACCGACTTGCCGGAGCCGGAGCCGCCGACCACGCCCAGGATTTCCCCTCTGTTCAGGTCCATGTCCAGATCCTCATGGACCCTGTGACCCCCAAAGCGGTTGCTCAATCCGCGGACTTCGACCAGGGGGGCGGGTGCCGTATCCATCACCATCCGATCTCCATGAAATACATGGCTGCGAGGGCATCCAGAAGGATCACCACAAAGATGGACTGTACCACGCTGGAGGTGGTGTGTACCCCGACGGAGCGGGCGCTGCCGCCAGCCTTGAAGCCTTCCAGACAGCCGATGACGGCGATCAGGAAAGCGAAGAAGGGGGCTTTGACCAGGCCCGCAAGGAAGTGGTTGAGCGGGACCTCACTGATGGCCGTGATGAAGCGTGACATCGGAATATCCACCACCGTCAGGGCAATCAGGCCACCACCGCCAAGGCCGGCGAGTACGGCGATGAAACTGAGCATGGGCAGTACCAGTACCACGGCCAGTACCCTTGGCAGGACCTCCAGCTCCACTGGATCCAGGCCCTGGGCGCGCAGGGCGTCCAGTTCCTCGTTGGCGTTCATGGCTCCAATATGGGCGGTGAAGGCGCTGGCGGTGCGCCCGGCCATGACAATGGCGGTGATCAGGACACCGAATTCGCGCAGGAAGGAGTAGGCGACCAGGTCGATGGTGTAGACGCTGGCGCCGAACTGGCCCAGCACCGTGGCGCCCAGGTAGGCGATGACCGCGCCCACGGCGAAGGTGAGCAGGGCGACAATCGGCACGGCGTTGAGACCGGTGGTCTCCATGTGATGCAGCAGCGCCGTGAACCGCCAGCGCCGGGGCGAGATCAGGCAGCGGCCGGCGCAGGCAATAACGGCACCGATGAACCCGATCAGCAGCCGCGCTTTGGCAGCGGCATCGGTCAGTGCCTCGCCCATGCGTGCCAGAAGCTCCAGTGGGCCCCACCGGGGTTCCGGTGGCAGGGTGCCACAGTCGGCCATGGCATCCGCCACCGTGATCAGCAGGGCCCGGCGTGCTTCCGGGAGCTCCGGGCTGTTCCCGGCGATCTGGCGCAGACGCTCGCCGCCCACCAGTTCCGCCAGCAGGGTGGCGCCCGCTGTATCCAGATGCTGGATGCCGTCGAGCACCACCTGGGTGGGGACACTGCTGATGGCCCTTGTGCTTCGGCGCAGGGCGCTGTAATGGGTCAGCGTCCAGTCACCCGTGGCCCGGAGCGTCTGGCCGTCGTCGGCGCGCTGGAGCTGCCCCGGTTCAGTGCCGGCCATGGGCATTCCGGGGCCATGCGTGCTCAGTCGAAGATCCCGTCATAGAAACGCAGGGTTCCTTCCCAGGCGGTTTCCGCCGCGTGTTGGTCATAGCCGACGGGCATGTCGAATTCCCTGGCGTACTGATCCGCCTCCGGGTTCATGAACGAGTGCTGCACGCCCGGGAAGCTGCGCAGTGCGTAGTCCACGTCAGCGCTGTGCATCTCCTGAACGAAGCCGGAAACCTGCTTGGCGGGCACCATCTGGTCGGCACCCCCGGTATAGGCCCGAACGGCGGCCTCCACCTCACCGGATTCGGCCTCGATGGGGCTGCCCAGGCTGCCGTGGAAGCTCACCACGCCCTCCAGGTCCATGCCCAGGCGGGCCATGTTCAGGACCACGGCGCCGCCGAAGCAGTAGCCCTGGGCCGCGATCTGGTCCGGGTTGACGGTATCGTGGTCCTGAAGGCTCTTCATGGCCGTGCGGAACCGGGCCTGCATCAGGTCCATGTTGCTGCTGGCCTGCTCCATGAATTCCTTGGCCTTCTCGGGATGGTCGGCGTGTTTGCCTTCGCCGTACATATCCAGCGCCAGGGCGGTATAGCCTTCTTCCGCCAGCTTTTCCGCCTGGTCGCGGCTGAACTCACCGTGGCCCCACCACTCATGAACCACCAGAACACCGGGGCGCTCCCCGCTGACGCTGTCATCCCAGGCCATGTAGCCGGTGTGGGTCTGACCCTGGACGCTGTACTCAATCTCCTGGGTCTGGATGGCCGCTGTTGCCGGCGTGGCGATCAATGCGGTTAGAACAAGCGGAATACCCGCACGGGTCAATGTGCCTGTCATGTTCAATTCCCCTGTTTTGGGTTTGTCTACGAGACCATACGCCAGGTCAGGGGGTGCCGACCAGTCCCGCCCTTGATCTTCCCCAGCAATGACCTCAGTTGAATGTATAAAGCAATTATCAATCGATCAGGAGGATATAGGTCGGGACTGTTATCCGATTGATGAGAGGTTGGAACTATGGCTATAAGGAATGTGTTCGTCATGGCGTTGGACGACTTCAACCGCGCCATGCTGGAGCGTCTCCAGGGTGTGGAGAACCTGCGTTTCCATTCGCTGCTGGATCTGGAAACGGCAGTGGACACCCGCCATTACGACATACCGGCGCTGCTCGATCGGGCGCGGCGGCAGCTGCGGGCGTTTCCCGGCTCCATCGATGCCATCGTTGGGTTCTGGGATTTCCCTACCAGCACCATGCTGCCGATACTGCGCCGGGAGTTCGGGCTGCGGGGACCGTCCGTGGAGAGCGTCATGCGGTGTGAACACAAGTACTGGTTCCGGATGAACCAGGAAAAGGTCGCCCCCAGCCAGACACCGGCCTATGCCGCCTTCAACCCCTTTGATTCGCGCTTCCCGGACGAGGCGCCGCTTGCATACCCGTTCTGGATCAAGCCGATCCGCTCCCACTCGTCGCAGCTCGGGTTCCGGATCAATGACCGCTCGGCGTTTGCCGATGGCCTGACCGAGATCCGCGATAATATTGACTTCCTGGCCCGCCCCTTCAACGAGCTGATGACGCATGCGGAAATGCCGGAGGAGGTCCGGACGGTGGACGGCTGGCACTGCCTGGCCGAGGAAATCATCTCCGCGGGGCGCCAGTGCACCGTTGAAGGCTATGTCCTGGATGGCGAGATCGTCATCTATGGCACCATCGACTCGCTGCGCGAGGGGGTCCACGGGTCTTCCTTCTCCCGCTACCAGTATCCGTCCGATCTGCCGGTGGATGTGCAGGAGGCGATGTACAAAGCCACTCACGACTTCCTCAAGCAGGTGGGCTTTGATGATTCGCCGTTCAACATCGAGTTCTTCTACGAGGAGGACACCGGTCAGCTCTGGATGCTGGAGGTCAACACCCGCTGTTCCAAGTCCCACAGTCCGCTGTTCGAAATGGTGGACGGTGCCTCCAATACCCAGGCCATGGTGGATGTGGCGCTGGGCCGGAAGCCGGACTTCCCCGAGCAGGGCGGCGACTACCGACTGGCCACCAAGTTCATGCTGCGCGAACACGAGGACGCCTACGTGCGGCGGGTGCCCACCGCCGATGAGATTGCCGCCATTGAGGCGGACATTCCCGGCGTGCGCATCCAGATCGTGGCCCACGAGGGCTACCGGCTGAGCACGCTGTTCCACCAGGACAGCTACACCTTTGAAACGGCGCTGCTGTTCATCGGGGGTGACAGCCTCGAGGAGATCGAGCGAAAGAGTGAGCAGGTCAAGGGTCGGCTGCATTTTGAGCTTGAGCGGTAAGCACCGGAGGTGAGATGAAGGAAGTAACCCGGTTTCCCAGCAAGGTGAAGCACATCGAGAACCTCTGGATTCCGCTGCCGGATGGCACCCGGCTGGCGGCCCGCGCCTGGATCCCGAAGGGCGCGGACCGTGATCCGGTGCCGGCCATCCTTGAATACATCCCGTACCGCAAGCGGGAGTTCACCCGGTTACGGGACGACGTCATGCATCACTGGATGGCGGGGCAGGGCTATGCCTGTATCCGGGTGGATATCCGTGGCAGTGGTGAATCCGAGGGGCTGCTGACCGACGAGTACCTGCCGTCGGAGCTTGATGACGGGGAAGCGATCATCCACTGGCTGGCCCGCCAGAGCTGGTGTGATGGATCGGTGGGGATGATCGGCATCTCCTGGGGCGGCTTCAACGGCCTGCAACTGGCCGCACGCCAGCCGGAGCCGCTCAAGGCGATTATTACGGCCTGTTCCACGGACGACCGATACACAGACGACGTGCATTACATGGGCGGCTGCCTGCTGGCGGACAACCTCTCCTGGGCGTCCGCCATGTACAGCCATACCTCGCTGCCACCGGATCCGGCGCTGGTCGGGGACCGCTGGCGCAAGGACTGGCACCGGCGCATGGAGGGCAGTGGTTTCTGGCTGGAGCAGTGGCTGAGCCACCAGCACCGTGATGACTACTGGCGCCACGGGTCCGTCAATGAACACTACGACAGCGTGAACATACCGGTAATGGCTGTATCCGGCTGGGCCGACGGGTATTCCAACGCCGTCTTCCGCCTGCTGTCGAACCTCAGGGGTCCACGCATGGGGCTGATCGGGCCCTGGGGCCACAAGTACCCCCATCAGGGCCAGCCGGGGCCCGCCATTGATTTCCTCAACGAGGCCAGGCGTTGGTGGGATCGCTGGCTCAAGGGCATTGAGAGTGGCATTGATGCCGAACCCATGCTGCGGGCCTGGATGCAGGACACCGCGCCGCCGGACACCAACCTGCGGATCCGGCGGGGGCGCTGGGTGGGCGAGCCGTCCTGGCCCTCACCGAGCATCCGCACCCAGAGCTACCCGCTGCGTCGCGGCCTGGTGGCGGCGCCGGGTGAAAGCAGGGGGGAAGAGGCCCTGCCCATCCAGTCGCCCCTGTCCGTGGGGCTGTTCGCAGGGCGCTGGTGCTCTTTCACGGCCACGCCGGATCTCCCGCATGACCAGCGCGAGGAGGACGGGGGCTCGCTGGTGTTCGAGAGCGAGGACCTGAGTTCCCCGGTAGAGATCCTGGGGGCACCCGTGGTCACCCTGCGCCTGTCCTCGGACCGGCCCACGGCCATGGTGGCCGTGCGTTTGTCGGATGTGGCCCCGAACCAGGAGGCTACCCGGATCTCCTACGGGCTCCTGAACCTGACCCATCGCGAAAGCCATGGGGAACCGGCGCCACTGGAACCCGGCGAGTTCTATACGGTGCGTGTCCAGCTCAACGATGTGGCCCAGCATTTCCCGGCCGGGCATCGCCTGCGGGTATCGGTTTCCACGTCCTACTGGCCCGTAGCCTGGCCGGCGCCGGAGCAGGCCCGGCTGGAGGTGGATTTCTCCGGAAGCCGGCTGGAGCTGCCGGTGCGTGAATCCAATGCCTGGGATGACCTGGAGTCCCTGGGCGAACCCCAGGGCGCGAAACCCAGTGATACGGAGCTGATTCGCCCCCGTGATTACGGCTGGAACGTGAATCGGGACCTGGCGGCGGATCGCTCCACCCTGGAGGTGAAAAAGGACGAGGGAGCGGTGTACATCCCGGACGCCGATGTCTCCATGGGTATCCGCACCGTCGAGCGGTACAGCCATGTGGGCAACGACTACGACTCCGTAACCGGTGAGACGGAGAATTACCGGGCGCTCTCCCGGGAAGGCTGGTCCGTGGCGGTACAGACTCGCACGACACTGACCTCGGATTCAGGCAACTTCTACCTGCACGCGGAGATGGACGGTTACGAGGGTGGCCGGCGTGTGCACTCCCACAACATCGACCGCACCATTCCCCGTAACCTGCTCTAGGCGGACCGGCTCAGCCGTTGCTGAGCTGGTCCCGGATCAGTTTCTTGTTCACCTTGCCGACGCTGGTCTTGGGGATGTCCTCAACGAAGTCGACCCCCTGCGGGATGGCCCACTTATTGATGGTGCCGTTGTCCACGAAGCCCTGGAGATGGCTCTTGATGGCCTCGGCATCGGCGCTTTCCCCGGGGTTGAGGACCACCAGTGCGTGCGGGCGTTCGCCCCACTTGTCATCCGGCAGGCCCACCACGGCCGCAGCGGCGACGGCGGGGTGCTGGCTGATCAGGTTTTCCAGGTCCAGGGAGGAGAGCCACTCGCCGCCGGTCTTGATCACGTCCTTGATGCGGTCCTTGATCACCAGGGTGTTGTCCGGCTCGATGCTGGCCACGTCGCCGGTGTGCAGCCAGCCGCCGGCCCAGAGTTCCTCACCTTTCTCCGGGTTCTTGAGATAGCTCGCCGTCAGCCACGGAGCACGGGCAACGACCTCGCCCTGGGCGACGCCGTCCTTCGGCAGTGGGTTGCCGTCTTCGTCGTGGATTTCGACCTCGGCCATGGGCACCGGCACACCGGTCTTGATGCGCTTTTCTGTCTGCTGTTCCGGCGGCAGTTCCAGATCCGCGGGCTTGAGGTGCGTGGCCGTGAGCAGTGGACCGGTCTCGGACATGCCGTAACCAGTGTACATGCTGATGCCCATCTTCGTGGCCGCGTCACACAGCCCCTTGGGCAGGGCGCTGCCGCCGATCAGCACATGCCAGTTGCTCAGGTCGGCGGTCTTGATGCCCTCGGTGCCCATCAGCATCTGCATGATAGTGGGCACGCAGTGGGAGAAGGTGACGTTGTGGGTCTTGAGAAGCTCCACCAGCAGTTCCGGCTCATAGCGGCCCGGGTAGACCTGTTTCACGCCCATCATGGTGGCGGCGTAGGGCACGCCCCAGGCATGCACGTGGAACATGGGCGTGATCGGCATGTAGACGTCGCTGGAACGCAGCAGGGGCTGTTCATCGAAGTGCGACAGGGTGCCGGTGGCCACCAGCGTGTGCAGGACCAGCTGGCGGTGTGTGAAGAACACGCCCTTGGGGTTGCCGGTGGTGCCGGTGGTGTAGAAGGTGGTGGCGATGGCGTTCTCGTCGAAATCCGGGAACTCGAAGCAGGGCTTGGCCTTGGCCAGAAGGGCTTCGTATTCGCCGTGGCTGTGCAGTTGAGTCTTCTTGGGCGCGTCGTTGTCCGTGAGCTGGATGTGGCCCTTGACGGTCTCCAGCTGGTCGCTGACTTCTTCCACCAACGGCAGGAAATCATCGTGGATCAGGACCAGGTCATCCTCGGCGTGGTTCATGGTGTAGAGGATCTGTTCCGGTGACAGGCGCACGTTCACGGTGTGCAGCACAGCGCCGATCATGGGAATGGCGAAGAAGCATTCCAGATAGCGTGGGGTATCCCAGTCCAGTACGGCCACCGTATCCCCGGGTTTGACGCCCGCATCCGTGAGCACATGGGCGAGGCGATGGATACGCTCGACCAGGTCGGTGTAGGTGTAGCGGCTGCGGTTGGCGTAGATGATCTCCTGGTCCGGGTTGTAGCGCGGGCCGGAAAGCAGGAGCTGTTTGATCAGAAGCGGGTAGCTGTGTGCGTTTTCAGCGGCGGGCAGTGTCTTGGGCTGTGCCATGGGGCGCCTCTCTTGCTTGTTGTTGGAAATGCACCTGACAAGCCTAATACAAAACGCCGCGCATTCACTCCCATGTAGGGATGTTAATTGGAATCCGTTACCAGAGGACGAGGATCAGGAGCGCCCCCAGGGCCAGCCGGTAGATGACATAGGGCATCAGCCCGATCCGTTCCAGGAAGCGCAGGAACAGGTGAATGCACAGCAGGGCACTGATGAACGAGAGCAGGGTGCCCCAGGCGATGGCGTACCAGTCCGTGGCGCCGCCCTGTTCGATGAGCTCCAGGGTTTTGAGGCCACCGGCGGCCGTGATCAGCGGAATGGAGAGCCAGAAGGAGAAACGTGCCGCATCCTCACGCCGCAGGCCCAGGAAGAGGGCAGCGGTGATGGTGATGCCGGAGCGTGAGGTCCCCGGGATCAGTGCCAGCGCCTGGGCAAGGCCAATGAGCAGGGCATCCCGGAGTGTAACGCTGCTCAGCTGGCGCCGGCGCGAACCGGCGGCATCCGACCACCAGAGCAGCAGGCCGAAGCCGATGGTGGTGGCGGCGATGACCCAGCCAGAACGGAGTTCGTCCTCGACAAAATCGTTGAGGACCAGACCGGCCAGACCCGCGGGAATGGTGCCCAGGATGACCGCCCAGGCCAGACGGCTGTCCTCGGTCACGGTCCGCCGGGCGGTATCCCGTACCCAGGCGTTTCCCATGCGGAACACATCCCGGCGGAAATAGCTGAGTACCGCGCAGAGTGAGCCCACATGAACGGCAACATCGAATGCCAGGCCCTGGTCCTGCCAGCCGAGAAGGGCGGAGGGGAGAATAAGGTGAGCGGAGCTGCTGATCGGAAGGAATTCCGTCAGGCCCTGGATAATGGCCAGTACGATGATCTGCCAGAGGTCCATGGCGTGATGACCCATAAAAAAGCCGCAGCGTTCACTGCGGCTTTTTGAATACTGGTAGCAAGGGGCGGATTCGAACCGCCGACCCCGGCATTATGAGTGCCGTGCTCTAACCAACTGAGCTACCTTGCCGCAAACCCGTCCAACGCCTGACCTTCGGCGTTGAGGCGCGTATTCTCTGGATTTTTCCCCGGGGTGTCAAGGCACCCCGGGAATTGTGGCCAGAACGGCCGATCAGCCTGAATGACCTTCAGCACTCTCCTTGGCGAAGTACTCCCGGGTAACAGCGAATACCGTGCCGGAGAGGGCGAGCAGTGCGATCAGGTTGGGGATGGCCATAAGGGCGTTGAGCACATCCGCGATCAGCCAGATCAGCTCCAGGTTGGCCACGGCGCCCACGACCAGCAGGACGACCCACAGGTAGCGGTAGGGCATGATCACCTTCACGCCGAACAGGAACTCGGCACTGCGCTCGCCGTAATAGCTCCAGGCGACGATGGTGGTGAAGGCGAAGAAGATCATGCCAAAGGTGACCACCCAGTTACCGCCCGGGATGCCCTGGTTGAAGGCCATGGAGGTCAGGGCCGCGCCGGACTCGCCGGTTTCCCATGCACCGGTAAGCACAATCACGAGGGCCGTCATGGTGCACACCACAATGGTGTCGATGAAGGTTCCCATCATGCCCACGGTGCCCTGGCGTACCGGGCTGTTGGTCTGGGCTGCCGCGTGCGCGATGGGCGCTGAGCCCAGGCCGGCCTCATTGGAGAAGACACCGCGTGCCACACCGAAACGGATCGCCGCCCATACTGCCGCGCCCGCAAAGCCGCCGGTGGCCGCTGTTCCGGTGAAAGCACCGGTTACAATGCTGGCCAGTGCTCCAGGCACGTCGGGCAGGTTCCAGAGGATGACGGCCAGCGCGCCGAGAATGTAGATCACGGCCATCAGGGGAACCACCTTCTCGGTGAGCTGGGCGATACGGCGTATGCCGCCGATGATCACGAGGAAAACCAGCACGGCCAGTACCACTCCGGTCACCCAGGCGGGTACCGACAGGTTGGCTTCGACCACATCCGCCACGGCGTTGGCCTGCACGGTGTTACCGATCCCGAAAGCCGCTACCATGGCAAAGAAGGCGAACAGGATACCCAGCCAGTGCCAGCGGGCCCCCAGGCCGTTCTTGATGTAGTACATGGGCCCGCCGACATAGCGCCCGTCTTCATCAACCTCGCGGTACTTCACGGCGAGGAGGGCCTCCGCGTACTTCGTGGCCATGCCCACCAGCGCCGTCATCCACATCCAGAACACGGCGCCCGGGCCACCCAGCGCAATGGCTGTAGCCACCCCGCCGATGTTGCCGGTACCAATGGTTGCGGACAGGCTCGTGGAAAGGGCCTGGAAAGGGGTGATCTCGCCTTCTTCCTGGGAGGTCCGGCCCAGGAACATTTGCTTGAAGCCGTAACCGATGCGGCGTATGGGCATGGCGCGCAGCCCCAGCGTCAAAAAGAGGCCGGTGCCGAGCAGCAGAACCAGCATCGCGGGTCCCCACACGACGCTGCTTATGCTCTCCAGTGCGGTCATTAATGTTTCCATGCAGTCCTCCAGTTCTGGTTTTTCTATGGGAATGACGGCTTCAGCCGAGTATGTCTTCAGGGGAGGTGGCGTTCCGCCCCTGGCTTTGTGCCACCGGAACGCAGGTCAGTACGCCATCCGTTACGTTCAGGCCATTGCGCAGGTTGGAGTCCGCCCGCAATGCCTCACGCCAGCCCTGGTCAGCGAGGCTGAGGACATGTGGCAATGTGGCATTGGTAAGAGCCTGTGTGGACGTTCTGGGGACGGCGCCTGGCATATTGGCCACACAGTAATGGACGACACCATCCATCACGTAGGTGGGGTCAGCATGGGTCGTGGGCTGACTGGTCTCGAAGCAGCCGCCCTGATCGATGGCGACGTCCACCAACACCGCACCGCTGTTCATCCGCTTGACCATATCACGCGTAACAAGCTTGGGAGCGCCAGCGCCACTGACAAGGACAGCACTGATCACCAGGTCACTGTCCAGAACGGCACCTTCCAGGCTGCTTCCTGTGGCATAGAGCGTTTTCAGGGCTGGCCCGAATTGATGGGACAGGCGCTCGAGGACTTCCGGACTGCGATCCAGAACCGTGACTTCCGCGCCCATGCCCAGCGCGATCTGGATGGCGTTCTGCCCAACCACGCCCCCGCCAATCACGGTTACCCGGGCTGGCATCACGCCGGGAACACCTCCCATGAGCAGGCCACGGCCCCCGAAGATGCTCTCCAGAGCCTGTGCTCCCGCCTGGGCGGACAGCCGACCGGCCACCTGTGACATTGGGCGCAGGAGTGGTAAGCGGCCCTGGTCATCCGTAACTGTTTCATAGGCGATACAGGTGGCACCCGAGTTCATGAGGGCGTCGGTCAACGCCTTATCCGGTGCCAGGTGGAGATAGGTGAACAGTATGTGCTGTGGCCCCAACAGGTCACATTCGCTGGGTTGGGGCTCCTTGACCTTAACGATGAGTTCCGCTGTGCTGAATACTGCCTCAGCATGCGGCAGTATATTTGCGCCTGCCTGCTGGTAGTGCTCGTCGCTGGCATCAATACCCTGGCCGGCGCCGGTCTCCACGTACAAGGAATGCCCGTTTGCTGTCAGTTCCCCGACCGCCTCCGGTGTCAGCCCAACCCGAAACTCCTGGCTCTTGATCTCCTTCGGGACCCCAATCTGCATGTCGTCGTCCTCGGCTGGCTTGTGTGCGAGCGTTCATGCTAATGCGTCTGCATAAGCAATGTCTCTGCCAAATCAAGCTTATAGCGAGAGGGAATGCAAGGAATGGCGGAAAAGAAAAGGCTGACTGGCAGGAGAGTGTTACCGGGACTGACAACGAGTATGCTGCCAGACCCGGTGGAGGGGGCTAGACGTTAAAGCGGAAGTGGATCACGTCGCCGTCCTGGACAATGTATTCCTTGCCTTCCAGCCGCCATTTGCCGGCTTCCTTGGCGCCGTGCTCGCCGTTGTAGGCGATGAAGTCGTCGTAGCTGACGACCTCGGCCCGGATGAAGCCACGCTCGAAGTCGGTGTGGATCACGCCGGCGGCCTGGGGCGCCGTGGAGCCGGTGGGGAAGGTCCAGGCGCGGACTTCCTTGGGACCGGCGGTGAAGTAGGTCTCCAGGCCGAGCAGGTTGTAGCCGGCGCGGATCACGCGGTCCAGGCCCGGTTCCTCCATGCCCATCTCGGCGAGGAATTCGGTCTTTTCCTCGTCCTCGAGCTCGGCGATCTCGGATTCGATCTTGTTGCAGATCGCGACCACACCGGCGCCTTCGCGTTCAGCAATGGCGTTCACCGCATCAAGGTGCGGGTTGTCCTGGAAGCCGTCCTCGTTGACGTTGGCGATGTAGACGGTGGGCTTGGCCGTGAGCAGGTGCAGTTCACGGATCAGCGCCTGGTCGTCTTCAGACAGGTTCATGGAGCGCACCGGATCGCCCTCGTTGAGTACGGGCTTGATGCGCTCGAACAGTTCCAGCTGGGCCTTGGCGGTCTTGTCGCCACCCTTGGCGGCACGCTCGGTCTTCTTGGTGGTGTTCTCGATGGTCGCCAGGTCCGCCAGTGCCAGCTCGGTGTTGATTACTTCGATGTCCGAGGCAGGGTCGATGCTGTTGGAGACGTGCATGATGTCCTCGTCCTCAAAGCACCGCACCACGTGAGCAATCGCTTCGGTCTCACGGATATTGGCCAGGAACTGGTTGCCCAGGCCTTCGCCCTTGGAGGCGCCGGAGACCAGACCCGCGATGTCGACGAATTCCATGGTGGTGGGAATGGTCTTTTCCGGCTTGACGATCTCCGCGATGCGGTAGAGACGCGGGTCGGGGACGGAGACCACGCCGGCATTGGGCTCAATGGTGCAGAAGGGGAAGTTTTCCGCGTCGATGCCGGCGCTGGTGAGTGCGTTGAATAGCGTGGACTTGCCGACGTTGGGCAGTCCGACGATGCCGCATTTGAATCCCATAGCCTGTGATCCTTAACGGAGGTCGTGATGAATAGGGTTACTCGTAACGGAACGCGTGCAGGCGGTTCATGGCTGCGCTCCAGTCGCCGCGGATGCCGTCGGGCAGGGCGCGCTGGGTTTCTTCCAGTGCCGCTTCGATCGCATCCGTTTCCTTCTTGCCGGCGTTGCTGAGCACATAATTGATGACCTGCTTGCTGTCACCGGGGTGACCCACGCCGACCCGCAACCGATAGAACTCGCGGCTGCCCAGATGGCTGATGATGTCCCGCAGCCCGTTATGGCCACCGTGGCCGCCGCCTTTCTTGAACCGTGCCGTGCCGGGGGGCAGGTCGAGCTCGTCATGGGCAACCAGGATGGATTCGGGGGGAATGCGGAAGAAATCGCTCAGTGCCTTCAGGGAGCGGCCGCTGTGGTTCATGTAGGTCGTGGGGAAGAGCAGGTGGAGATCCTGGCCCTGCCAGTTCACCTTGCTGTGGTAGCCAAGAAACTTGCGTTCCTCGCGCAGTGGCTGGCCCGCGTCCCGGGCCAGCATGCTGACGAACCAGGCCCCGGCATTGTGGCGGGTTCCGGCGTATTTGGACCCGGGGTTGCCGAGCCCGGCAATGAGCCTGACCACGTCGGATGCCATAGCGGGGCCTGAAAGGGCGGCTTATTCCTCGCCGCCTTCCTCTTCGTCGCTGGAGCCACCGCCGCTGGCTTCCTCGGCCTTCTTGCCCTTGGGCTTGTGCACGGAAACCACCGGCTGGTCATGGTCTTCGCCATGCTGCAGGGCAACGATCTCAACGCCCTTGGGCAGCTTGAGGTCCGACAGGTGCACGATCTGCTCGAGTGCTACCTCGTTCATGTCCACCTCGAGGTGCTCGGGCAGATCGTCCGGCAGGCAGGTCACTTCGACTTCCATGGCGTCGTGGGAGACGACACCGCCCTCAAGCTTGATCGCGGGTGCGCTTTCCTCGTTGAGGAAGTGGACCGGGACCGTGACGTTGATCTTGTGGCCCTTCTCGACGCGCTGGAAGTCCGCGTGGGTCAGGATCGGCTTGTAGGGATGACGCTGCAGATCCTTGATGATCACGTCTTCCTTCTTGCCGTCGATGCTCAGGGAAATGATGTGCGTGAAGAAGGCTTCGTTCTCGATCGCCTTTTTCAGGTCATTGTGCCAGAGCGTGATCGGCATCGGATCCTTGCCTTCGCCGCCGTAGACGATGGCCGGGATCTTGCGCTCAACGCGACGCAGGCGGCGGCTCGCACCCTTCCCTTTGACGTCGCGCTGGAATGCTTCAAGTTCAAATGCTTGTGCCATGGTTCCTCCTGGGCATCCACGGGGCCCGCGACCAGGCTCTGGTCCGTGGACGGGTTCGAATCGGCCCTGAGGGCCGGTTAACAGTCAATAACGCCGCGCGACCACGGCACCGATTCACTCGATGTTGTAGTCGAACATGGCGCTGATGGATTCCTCGTTGCAGACCCGGCGGATGGATTCCGCGAGCAGGCCCGACATATCGAGGGAACGGATTTTATCACACTGAGCGCCTTTGTCACTCAGCGGAATCGTGTCCGTTACGACGAGTTCATCCAGGCGTGAGGACTGGATGTTGTCGATGGCGGGACCGGAGAGAACCGGGTGCACGATGTAGGAGCGTACGCTGGTGGCGCCGTGTTCCTTGAGGGCGTTGGCGGCCTTGCACAGGGTACCGGCAGTGTCGACGATGTCGTCGACCAGGATGCAGGTCTTGTCCTTCACGTCACCGATGATGTGCATGACCTGCGAGTCGTTGGCGCGCGGGCGGCGCTTGTCGATGATCGCCAGGTCCGCGTCCAGCAGCTTGGCGATGGCACGGGCCCGCACCACGCCGCCGACATCCGGGGAAACGATCACGTAGTCCTCGTTGATGTGCTGGCGCTCGATGTCGTCCAGCAACACCGGCGTGGCATAGATGTTGTCCACCGGGATGTCGAAGAAGCCCTGGATCTGGTCGGCGTGCAGGTCGACCGTCAGAACGCGGTCGATACCGGCGCTGGTGACCATGTCCGCGACCAGCTTGGCGGTGATGGAGACCCGGCTGGAGCGCGGCCGGCGATCCTGGCGCGCGTACCCGAAGTAGGGAACAACGGCGGTGATGCGTGCCGCCGAGGCGCGGCGCAGGGCGTCCACCATGACCAGCAGTTCCATCAGGTTGTCGTTGGTCGGGGCGCAGGTGGACTGCAGGATGAAGACGTCACGGCCACGGACATTCTCGTTGAGCTCGACCGTGGTTTCGCCATCACTGAACTTCGCGACGGTGGCGTCACCGAGCGGGATATTCAGGCGTTTTGAGACATTGCGGGCCAGTCGGGGATTGGCATTCCCCGCGAACACCATCAGGTTGGACACGATTGAATCCCTCTGCGGTTCGTCTGAGCGTTCGTGCGGTTCGGAAGGGGGAAGATGGCTGGGGTGGCAGGATTCGAACCTGCGAATGACGGGATCAAAACCCGCTGCCTTACCACTTGGCGACACCCCATCTGATCGTTTATCCGGCATCAATCCAGTTCACCCAGTTGCGTGTACAGTGGAGACCGGTTTCTGCTCTGGGCGATGAAACCGTTGATGCCTGAGGGTTTCTCCGCGTGTGCGTCAATGGCTGCGGATTGTGTCTCGAAAGAACAGAAAACGCAACCCCCTGTGCCCGTGAGCCGGGCTTCACCGTATTGCCCAAGCCATTCCAGGGCCTGGTCCACGGCCGGGTAAAGCTGACGCACGATGGGTTCGCAGTCGTTGCGGAACCCGTCGCTACCCTCAAAAGCGGTGCGTATTCTGCTTTTCGGGGTGTCCCGTGTCAAGTCGGGATGAGCAAAGATTTGGGCGGTACTGACCTCGACCTCCGGAGCCAGCACGAGATACCAGTGCTCGGGCGGCAGAACCGGGGTGAGCTGTTCGCCCACGCCTTCGCCCCAGGCGGCAACACCATGGATGAACACGGGCACGTCGGCCCCCAGCTCCAGGCCGAGGGTGGCCAGTTGTGACCGGCTCAGGCCGGTTTCCCAGAGGTGGTTAAGGCCCACAAGGGCGGTTGCCGCATCGGAACTTCCGCCGCCCAGGCCGCCGCCGGCGGGCAGGATCTTGGTCAGTTCGATATCGGCGCCCGCGCTGGTGCCGGTGCGTGCCCGCAGACGGTCCGCGGCACGCGTGATGAGGTTATCGCCGGACGGCAGCCATTCCGGGCCATACACCCGGATCCGGCCGTCACTGCGGGGGGTGATCCGCAGCCGGTCACTGTGGTCCAGGAACTGGAACAGGGTCTGGAGTTCGTGATAGCCACCATCCCGGCGCCCGGTGATGTGCAGGAAAAGGTTGAGCTTGGCTGGAGCGGGCAGGTCCAGGGTGTTCATGGGGTTTCAGGTGTCCACCGGGTGATGACCAGCCGCAGGCGCAGGTCGTCGCGCGTCGCCGTGAGGCTGTGCGGCACCGCCTCAACGCCGGCCAGGGTAGCGTAGTTGCTGTAATGGATTTCCCAGCCCTGTTGGCGCAGGTGGCTGATCCGGCCCTGTTCGTCGAAGAAGACATCGGCCGGGCTGTCCTGCAGTGGCAGGCCGCGCACCCAGACGTACAGGGCTTCCACCGGCAGTGACCAGCCCAGGGTTTCGCGGATCAGGGCGTCCGGATCGTCGGAGAGGTACTGTTGCCCCTCGGAGTCGGTGATGGTGAGGAAGGTGGGGGAGCCCTCCAGGCGGACGCTGCCCATGCCCATGAAGGCGGAGGACATCTCGATCAGGAACTGATCGCCGTTCTGCACCCATTCGCGGATGACCGCTGAGTCGTTGCCCTGCTCGTGGCGCACGGCCACCTTGCCCTGGAGTGTCCACTGGTTGATGTCGCGCAGTTCGGCCTGGCGGGCCTGCCAGCCTTCCGGCTGTTCGCGGGTCAGGCTGTCGTCAGGGGGTGGCGCCGGCGGCGCGGTCATGCAGCCCTGCAGCAGAAGGCCCAGGACGACCGCGCCCAGCAGGCATCGGGCCTGTTTCATTACAGGGCCTCCGGTTCGAGGTCCAGTTCCTCAAGAATCTCGAGGAGCGGCTTCAGCGCCTCCGTGTTGTCCGTCTCCTCCAGGGTGCGGCGCCACAGGGTGCGGGCCTCTTCCCGGCGGTCCACGGCCCAGAGAACCCGGCCGAGGTGGGCTGCGATCTCCGGGTCCTGGAGGCGTTCATAGGCCTTGCCCAGATATTCCAGGGCCTCCTCGTGCTCGCCACGGTGGTAGTGGATCCAGCCGGCACTGTCGAGGATGGCGGGGTTGTCCGGGTCCAGCTCGAGCGCCTGCATGATGAGCTTTTCCGCCTCGTCATAACGCTCGGTGTGCACGGTCAGGGTATAGCCGAGCGCGTTCAGCGCCACGGCATTCTCCGGCTCCGCTTCGAGAACCTGGCGGAGATCGGCTTCCATGCCCTCGATGTTGCCGGTGCGTTCGCGCAGCATGGCGCGGGTGTAGCGTATCTCGGTGTTGTCCGGGTTCTGTTCGAGGGCACTACTGGCAACCTCCAGCGCCTTTTCCGGGTCTCCCAGATCCAGCAGGAGGTTGATCTCCATCTGCCATAGCCGGGCGCTCTGGTCCGGCAGCCGCGAGCGGAGATTCTCCAGGTTGCTGCGCACCGCCTCCAGTTCCCCCTGCTCGGCCCGGATGTAGCTGGCGCGGGCGAGGGCCTGGAAGAAATGGTTGCCGCCCTCCACCTGGGCGTAATGGTGCAGCGCTTCATTGGGGTTGTCGCGCCTGTCCGCCAGCCGGCCCAGGTAGAAGTGTGCCTGGTTGGTGTGGACCCCTTCCGCCAGAAGTTCATTGAGCAGGGTTTCGGCGGTCTCGGGGTGGTCGTTCTCCAGTGCCACAAGGGCCCGTGAGAGCTTGAGGCCGGTGGCTTCGGGGAATCGATCCATCAGCGCCTCGAATTCGTCCTCCGCGGCCTGCAGCTTGCCTTCGTTGACCAGGACACGGGCGTAGAGGGTGCCCAGCCGGCGGTTGTCCGGGAAGCGTCGGGCCTGCTCGCGCAGGTAGTCGATTGCCTCCTCGCCCCGGTCCAGATCATAGAGCAGCTTACCCTTGAGGGTGACGGCGGGCTGGAAGTTGCTCTCTTCCGCAACCAGGGATTCCGTCAGCTCCAGGGCGCGCTCGCTGTTGCCGGTGTTGTCGTTGAGCAGCGCCAGGCTGTAGGTGATGGCGGTAGCGTCGGGGTAGCGTTCGTGCATCCGCCCGTAGAGCTCCAGCATCTGTTGCTGCTGTTCGGCGGGGAGTGCGCGTGCCTGGTTGGCAAGGGTGTCGAACTGGGCTTCAGCGCCCTGCTCATGGAGCTTTTCCATGTAGGCCAGTGCCTGCTCCAGGTTGCCCTCGCGCAGTTCTGCCAGCGCGGCAATGCGCAGGGCCTGGGGATGGTTGGGTTCTTTCTTGAGCCAGACTTCGGCGATCTGGCGCTGGGCGTTGGTGGCATCCAGCGCCTGGGCGATCTGCATGGCCCGGCGGATCACTGCCGGGTCCTGGGTGTCGGCAGCGGACTGGGCGTAGTTCATCAGCGTGACGTCGTAACGGCCGCGCTGGGCCGCCAGTTCCGCACTCAGCAGGGCGAAGAGCACATCCGGCGGGAAATCCCGGTACTCGATCTCTTCGGAGTCCATGACCGCGGATTCCACGGATTCCTCTGTGGTGTCATCCGTACCACTGTCAGGGGAGTCGGCGGGTTGCTCTTCGCGGGAAGTGTCCCCCTTTCCGGGATCGGTTGCCAGGCCGGAGCAGCCCCCGACGATGAGGGTCAGTGCAAGGGCGGGGACATGGAACCAGGCGAGTTTCTGCATCTCTAATCCACTGCGGTGAAAGGCTTCCAATAATGGCACAGCCCGGCCTCTACGCCCAAGTGCGTACAGGCGTATCAGTAGCACTGAGGCCCGTCGATCGTTACACTGGGCAGCGTACATTCAGAGGGGGCTGAATACCAGTCTATGGCGTTGTGGGTCCTGGGCATCAACCACCGCACGGCAAGTGTGGAAAAGCGCGAGCGTGTGTCCTTTCCGGAGAGTGAAATGGCACCGGCGCTGCAGAATGCACTGCAGCTGCCCGGGGTGCATGAGC
This sequence comes from Halovibrio salipaludis, assembly GCF_002286965.1. Classification (GTDB taxonomy): domain Bacteria; phylum Pseudomonadota; class Gammaproteobacteria; order Pseudomonadales; family Oleiphilaceae; genus Halospina; species Halospina salipaludis. Next base: position 29,068 of record NZ_NSKD01000004.1, read on the forward strand.
TCGCGGTCATGTCCACCTGCAACCGCACCGAGTTCTACGTGGTCGGCGATGAGCACATCACCCGCCAGGCACTGGTGGAGTGGTGGGGCGCCTGGCTGGACGTGGAGCCGGCCAGCTTCGAGGAGTGCGTCTACGTTCACGAGGAGCAGCACGCCGCCCAGCATGTGATGCGGGTTGCCTGTGGGCTGGACTCCATGGTGCTGGGTGAACCCCAGGTGCTGGGCCAGCTCAAGGAGGCCTACAACCAGGCCTATGCCGCCGGCACCACGGGCACCATCCTTTCCCGGCTGTTTGAGCATGCCTTCTCGGTGGCCAAGCGTGTGCGTACCGATACTGCGATCGGCGAGAACCCGGTATCGGTGGCCTACGCGGCGGTGTCCATGTCACGTCACATCTTTTCCGACCTGCGGCGCAAGTCGGCCCTGCTGATTGGCGCCGGCGAGACCGTGGAGCTGGTGGCGCAGCATCTCGCCCAGGCTGGTGTCGGCGACCTGACCGTGGCCAACCGGTCCATCGAGCGGGCGGAACAGCTGGCCGCACGTTTCGAGGGCAAAGCGGTTTCCCTCTCCGCTGTGCCGGATGAGCTGCCGGGGGCGGACATTGTGATCGCTTCCACCGGCAGTCAGCTGCCCATTCTCGGCAAGGGCGCGGTGGAGCATGCCATCCGCCGGCGCAAGCACAAGCCCATTTTCATGGTGGATCTGGCCGTCCCCCGCGACATTGAGCCGGAGGTGGGCGAGCTGGATGACATCTTCCTCTACACCGTGGATGACCTGCACAGCGTGATCGAGGAGAACCGGCGCTCCCGCGAAGGGGCGGCGCAGGAGGCGGAACACCTGGTGCAGGAGGGCGCCTCCGGATTCATGTACCAGCTGCGGGCCCTGGATGCCGTGGCCACGCTCAAGCAGTTCCGGGGCGAGGTGGAGTCGGTGCGTGACGCTGAGCTGGACAAGGCCCTGCGCTCACTGGCCTCCGGGGGTGATCCTGAAACCCTGCTGCGCAGCATGGCACGGACGCTGACCAACAAGTTCCTGCACCATCCCACCGTGCAGGTTCGCAAGGCCACTGCCGAAGGGCGTGTTGAGGTGACCGACTGGCTGCGCGAACTCCACGGTATGGAGCCCATCTCCGGGGAGACCGGGGACGCCGGCGCCGGTGAAGGGGCTCTCCAGGACACGTCTGTTTCCCCAACCGAGTCCAGCACCCGGAACCCATCATGAAGGAATCCATCGCGCGGCGACTCGACCAGCTGGTGGAGCGCCACGAGGAGATCAGTGCGCTGCTGGCGGACCCGGCCACCATTGGTGACCAGAAGCAGTTCCGTAATCTTTCCCGTGAATACGCGGAGATCGAGCCGGTGGTCGAGACCTACCGGGAATACCGGCAGGTGAAGGAGAACATGGCCGAAGCCGAGGCACTTCAGAACGACGGTGACCCGGACATGCGCGAAATGGCGGAAGACGAGCTGCGCCGTGGGCGCGAGCGGCTGGAAGAGCTTGAGACTTCCCTGCAGACCCTGATGCTCCCCCGCGATCCCAATGAGCGCAACAATGCCTACCTGGAGATCCGTGCCGGTGCCGGTGGTGACGAGGCGGCCCTGTTTGCCGGTGACCTGTTCCGCATGTATTCACGTTACGCGGAGAACCAGGGCTGGCGGGTGAGTGTGCTCAGCCAGAGCCCGGGCGAGCATGGCGGCTACAAGGAATTGATCGCTCTGGTGGAAGGGGAGGGCGTCTACGGGCAGCTGCGTTTTGAATCCGGTGGTCACCGCGTCCAGCGCGTGCCCGAGACGGAATCCCAGGGGCGCATCCACACCTCGGCGTGTACCGTGGCCGTGCTTCCCGAGGTGGATGAACCCGAGGATGTGACGCTCGACAAGAACGACCTGCGGGTGGATACCTTCCGCAGCTCCGGTGCCGGCGGTCAGCACGTGAACACCACGGACTCCGCCATCCGCATCACCCACCTGCCCACGGGGCTGGTGGTGGAGTGCCAGGAAGAGCGCTCCCAGCACAAGAACCGGGACCGGGCCATGAGCTTTCTCCAGTCCCGTCTCCAGCAGATGGAGCAGGACCGGCGTGCCGCCGAGGAGGCCGATACCCGGCGCAACCTGGTGGGCAGCGGGGACCGCTCGGAACGCATCCGCACCTACAACTTCCCCCAGGGCAGGGTGACCGATCACCGCATCAACCTGACCCTGTACCGGCTGGACGAGGTGATCCAGGGCAACCTGAGGGAGGTCATCGGGGCCCTGCAGCAGGAGCACCAGGCCGACCAGCTGGCGGCCCTCGGAGCCGAATCGGCATGAAGGGGCCGGACCGGGTCGATACGCTGCTGGATGACGCCGCTTGCCGGCTTGAAGCGGCCGGCCTCCCCAACGCCGCGGGTGAGGCCCGGATGCTGCTGGCCCACCAGCTCGACTGCAGTCCAAGCCGTTTCCGCATCTGGCCTGAAGCCCTGATTGGCGATGATGATGCCGAGACCTTCCGCAGCCTGGTGGCGGCGCGTGCCGGTGGCAGGCCCCTGGCCTACATCACTGGCGAACGTGAATTCTGGTCCCTGCCCCTGACGGTTACCCCGGATACGCTGATCCCCAGGCCGGATACCGAAACCCTGGTGGAAGCCGCGCTTGCCTGCCCACTACCGGAGGCGGCGCGGGTTCTGGACGTGGGTACCGGCAGCGGTGCCGTGGCCCTGGCGCTGGCCCGGGAGCGCCCGGGTTGGCAGGTCACGGCCAGTGAGACCTCCGGTGAGGCCATGGCGGTGGCAGCCACCAATGCACGGGCCCTGGGGCTGAACCTGGCCTTCGTGGAAGGGGAGGGGCTGGCGCCTTTCGAGGGCGAATACTGGGATCTGATCGTTTCCAATCCGCCGTACATTACCGAGGATGATCCGCATCTCGCCCAGGGGGATCTGCGTTATGAACCCCATGGGGCGCTGGCCGCGGGCGCGGATGGGCTGGATGTGATCCGGCCGCTGATTGCGGGGGCTCCCGACCGACTCAACCCGGGCGGGTGGCTGCTTCTGGAGCATGGTTACGACCAGGCGGAGGCCGTGGCGGAGCTGCTCGCGGGAGCGGGTTTCCAGGACTGTTTCATGCAGCGTGACCTGGCGGGTAACCCCAGGGTGAGCGGCGGACGCCGGGAGGAGTGACGGTATGGATCCACTGAGCGACAGGGACCTGGAGCGCTACAGCCGCCAGATCCTGATGCCCGAATTCGACGTGGCCGGCCAGCAGTCACTGGCGCACAGCCGCATCCTGGTGGTGGGCGCCGGCGGGTTGGGCTGCCCGGTGGTGCTCTATCTGGCGGCCGCCGGCGTCGGCCACATTGAAGTCGTGGATGACGATCACGTGGAGCTGGCCAACCTCCAGCGCCAGATCGCGTTCACCGAGTCGGATATCGGCCGTTCCAAGGCGGAGGCGCTGGCTGAGCGTGCCATGGCCCTGAACCCGGGGGTCACCGTCGAGCCGATCCAGAGCCGCGCCAGACAGCGCTGGCTTTCCCGCGCCGCGACCCGAAACCATCTGGTTCTGGACGCCACGGACAACTTCCAGACCCGGTTCGCCGTGAACCAGGCCTGTGTGGACGCCTCCGTGCCACTGGTCTCCGGCGCCGCCATCCGCGCCGAGGGCCAGGTGGCGGTGTTTGACAGTGGCCGGACGGGCGCCCCCTGCTACCAGTGCCTGTACGCGGATGTGGGCGAGGCCACTCTGAGCTGTTCCGAGGCCGGCGTGATCGGGCCCCTGGTGGGCATGATCGGGGCTGCACAGGCCATGGAAGCCATCAAACTCCTGGCGGGCGTGGGCGAGTCCCTCACCGGCCGGCTTCTGCTGCTGGATGCCTGGCGCATGCAGTGGCGGGAGATGCGCGTTCCCAGGGATCCCGCCTGCCCCATCTGCGGCGACTGACCCGGGGCGGCGCCTCAGCCTTTGCCCAGGGCCTTGAAGCGCTCGATCGCCCGCTGCCGGCTTTGCTTCAGGTCCACAATGGGTGCCGGATAACCCGCAACCGTGCCATTTGGATTGAACAGTTTCTTTCCCTGCAGATGTGCGATTTCCGGCACCCAGTGCCGGATGAAGGTGCCCTCCGGGTCAAAGCGCTCGCTCTGGGTCACCGGGTTGAAGATGCGGAAGTAGGGCGCTGCGTCCGTTCCGGTTGAGGCACTCCACTGCCAGCCGCCGTTGTTCGAGGGCAGGTAGCCGTCCACCAGCTGCTGCATGAAGTATTGCTCGCCCAGTCGCCAGTCCACGAACAGGTTCTTGGTCAGGAACATGGCGGCGACCATGCGCAGCCGGTTGTGCATCCAGCCGGTGGCATGGAGCTGGCGCATGGCCGCGTCCACCAGGGGAATGCCGGTGTGGCCGGCTTTCCAGGCTTCCAGGTTGGCACCCGCCGGCTCCCAGGGCAGGGCCTCCGTTTCCGGCTTGAACGCCTGGTGACGGGACAGGCGCGGGAACTGGTAGAGCAGCTGGATGTAGAAGTCCCGCCAGGCGATCTCGTTGAGCCAGGTGTGGGCGGCGCTGGCCGGGGATTCCGCGCCCGTTCGCTGCTGTACCGCGACCAGGCACTGGCGGGGCGAGAGCACGCCCAGCGCCAGGTAGGGAGAGATCTGACTTGTGGCTGGAATTGCGGGGTAGTTCCGCTGATCCGCATAGGCCCCGAGGCGCTGGTCGATGAATCCTTCCAAAGCCCTGTGGGCCGCGGCTTCACCACCGGCCAGCCAGTCCACCTGCTCGCTGCGCCAGGCGGTCAGTTCAGGAAGTGTGGGAGGAGGCAGGGGAGCGCCTCTGGCTGCCGGTGCGGGATGCAGCCGGGGCGGATGACTTTCCACCCAGCGCCACCATTGCCGGGAATACGGGGTGAAGACGGTGTAGGGCGTGCCATTGCCGGTTTTCAGCTGATCCACGGGCACCACGGTCTGGTCCCGGTAGATGTGGAACGCGATGCCCTGGTGGTTCAGTGCCCGGGTCAGTCGATGGTCCCGGTTGCGTTCGTTGAAGGCGTATTCCTCGTTGGCATGGATCCGCGTGATGCCACGCTCCCGGCACAGCGCCAGAAGTTCTGCATCGGTATCCGTAAAGCGGTCAATGGGGCGGATGTGCAGGGGAATGCCCAGCGCCGCCAGATCCCGTCCGAGCTGGTCCAGGCTGCGAAGCAGCAGGTCCGTGCGGTTGGGGGACCAGTCATGCTCCGCCCACTGGCCAGGGGCGGGCAGAAAGCAGGCTTCCACGGCGGCGTTGCCGGCGCAGGCAGCCGTGAGGGCAGGATTGTCCCCCAGGCGTAGATCATTGCGGAACCAGATGAGTTCGGTCACGGGCACCCCGTATGATTGTCTGTGCTGTTGGGTTGTTCGCTGAACCGCGCGCTTTGGATTATAGTGATCCGCAATCCGAGTTCAGGAATCATTATGGCTCAACCCCAGTCCTCCTCTGGTACGGATGGCCCCATCGCGGCATGGGGCGAGTCTGTGCCCCTTTCACCGGGCGACACCCTGCGGAATGGCCTCAGTGACATGACACTCTCCGTGACCCTGCTGGCCCATGAGTGGCAGGTGCGTGTGGCGCGCCACCCCGGGGCCCGGGAGGAGACGGCCTGGCGCCAGTGGTGTGACAGTACCCTGCCGGAGCATGATGAGGGACTGGAACGGTTCGCAAGGGGCAATGAGGCTCCCCGCGTCGCACTGCGGCCGGCGCTGGCGGACCTGCCCCTGATTGTACGCCCCAACCATCCCCTGCACCTGCCGCCGGGCACGGATACGACCATCTATATGAGTACCCTGGTCTGGCTCCAGCTTCTGGTGGGCGATGACCGCAGGCTGATGGAAGTGCCGGTACGCCAGCCCTCCTGGACCTGGATGGGGGCGGACACCATGGAGGGCGAGCTCTGCTATGCCAGCCTTACCGCGGCCCGCCTGGAGCCGGACAATCTGCCACGCCGCCCATGGCGGGCCATGTCGGCGGTACGGCTGCGCCATGAGGGCGACGACTACCTGACGCTGGACCGTTTCAGCTTTCCGGCGCCCATCATGCCCCTGTTCCGCCAGAGTGAACCGGGAGTGGACGGTGCGCACTCGCTCTGGACGCCGACGCTGAGCATCCGGTGCGAGCGGGACCTGGCCACCGCATCGCTGAAGGTGGAAGCGACGCCACCGCCCGAGGCCGGGCCCTGTACGGCCCTGGCACCGGCGCGCCAACCGGTTGAACGCAACCATCTGGTGCGCACCATGGACCGGATTTTCGGATAGGAGCCACTATGCCGGAATGGATGACACTGGAGACCCTCGGGCAGTGGCTGCGGCCGCTGGTATGGATGGCTCTCGGGCTGTTCCTGGCCACGATGCTCGGGCGCATGGTGGAGCGGTTCGGGCAGGGGCGCCTGACACGGCACCAGGCCGTGCTCTTCCGGCGTCTGGTGTTCTATACGGTGCTGGGGATTGCCGTGGCGCTGGCGCTGCAGCAGTCCGGTTTCCAGATCGGGGTGCTGCTGGGCGCGGCGGGTATTCTGACGGTGGCGCTGGGTTTTGCTTCCCAGACCTCGGCCAGCAACGTGATCAGTGGCCTTTTCCTGCTGGCTGAGCGGCCATTCGAGCTGGGCCACTTTATCGAAGTGGATGGTGTGCGCGGCGAGGTGGTCGGGATCGACCTGCTGAGCGTCAAGCTGCGCAGCCTCGACAATCTCTACATACGGGTGCCCAACGAAACGCTCATCAAGACCCGGGTGACCAACTTCACCCGTTTTCCGGTCCGGCGCCTGGATCTGCCCATTGGTGTGGCCTACGGGGAAGACCTTGAAAAGGTGAATGCGGTACTGCTGGCGCTGGTGGATGAGAACCCGGACTGCCTGGAGGAGCCCGAGCCGTTCATTTACCTGCAGCAGTTCGGGGCCTCATCCGTGGACCTGCAGCTGTCGTTCTGGGTGCGTGGCCTTGATCTCCGGCGGGTCCGCAGTGATGTGATGTTTGCCGTCAAGGCGGCTTTCGACCGCGAGAGCATCGAGATTCCCTTCCCCCATACGACCCTCTACGCTGGGCAGCATTCAGCACCGATACCGGTTGCCATTCATCAACATCAGGACAAACCATGACGGACAGGGCGGAGACGCCGGGCTTACAATGGGTCGGCTGGCGCGAGTGGGTGAGTCTGCCGGAGCTTGGCATTCCACGCCTGCGGGCCAAGGTCGACACCGGGGCAAGAACTTCCTGCCTCCACACCTTTGACCTGGAGGCCTATGAACACGAGGGCGAGCGCCGGGTGGCGTTCTCGATCCACCCGAGTCGCCGCAACCTGGATCGGGTGATCCACTGTGACGCGCCACTGCTGGACGAGCGGATTGTTACGGACTCCGGGGGACACCGGGAGATGCGCTATGTCATCCTGACACCGATGCGCATGGGGCCCTGGTGCTGGCCCGTGGAGATGACGCTTACCAATCGCGATACAATGCGCTTTCGTATGCTGATCGGTCGCACTGCCATGAAGGAGCGCCTGTTGGTGGATCCATCCGCTTCTTTCCTGGCCGGTAAACCGCGTGAGGAGTAATCAATGAGAATAGCCATCATGTCGCGCAACAAGCGCCTCTATTCCACCCGCCGCCTGGTGGAGGAGGCCAAGAAACGCGATCACGAGGTTCAGGTACTGGACTTCCTGCACTGCTATATGAACATCACGCCGGCCAGCCCGACCATGCATTACCGGGGTGAGAAACTGCCGGAATTCGACGTGGTGATCCCCCGGATTGGCGCTTCGGTGACCTTCTACGGTGCCGCCGTATTGCGCCAGTTCGAGATGATGGGCGTTTTTCCGGCGAATGAGTCGGTGGCCATTACCCGTTCCCGGGACAAACTGCGGTCGCTGCAGCTGCTGGGGCGCAAGGGCCTGGGCATGCCGATCACGGGCTTTGCCAGCAAGCCGGATGACGTGCCCGACCTGATCCGGATGGTGGGTGGTACGCCGGTGGTGATCAAGCTGCTGGAAGGCACCCAGGGTATCGGCGTAGTGCTGGCCGAGACGCGCAAGGCGGCGGAAAGCGTGATCGAGGCCTTCATGGGTCTGAAGGCGGACATTCTGGTGCAGGAGTACATCAAGGAAGCGGCGGGGGCGGACATCCGCTGCTTCGTGATTGGCGACAAGGTGATCGCTGCCATGAAACGCCAGGCCAACGAAGGCGAGTTCCGCTCCAATCTTCATCGGGGCGGGCAGGCCTCGCTGGTGCGTATTACGCCCACCGAGCGCAAGACGGCCGTGATGGCGGCCAAAGCCATGGGCCTGAACGTGGCGGGTGTGGACCTGCTGCGCTCCAGTCGTGGGCCGCTGATCATGGAGGTGAATTCCTCTCCGGGCCTTCAGGGCATTGAAGCGGCCACCAACAAGAACGTGGCCGGCATGATCATCGACTTCATCGAGAAACGGGCCCGGCCCTGGCGTACCGCCACCAAAGGCGCAAGGGGCTGAGCATGGCGAAACGTGCCCCCTTCCGTCTGGGTGATGAACGGATTCCGGCGGGTGAGCGCCTCCAGGTGGAGGTGCCCATAGGGCGCCTTTACACCCAGACGCCGCTGCACATTCCGGTGGAAGTGATCCACGGCCGTCGCCCCGGGCCCACGCTGCTGGTCTGTGGCGCCATCCATGGGGACGAGATCAATGGCGTGGAAATCGCCCGCCGGCTGCTGCGTAGCACAGGGCTCAAGCGGCTGCGCGGAACGCTGCTGGTGGTGCCCATCGTCAATGTGTTCGGGTTCCTGCACCAGTCCCGCTACATGCCGGACCGGCGGGATCTGAACCGGTGCTTCCCGGGGACCGAGAAGGGCTCACTGGCCGGGCGCATTGCCTACCTGTTCCGGACCCAGGTGCTGGAAAAGGCCACCCATGTGATCGACCTGCATACAGGGGCCAGCCACCGTTTCAACCTGCCGCAGATCCGGGCGGAGCTGCGTAATCCGGTGACCGCGGACATGGCGGAGATCTTTGCGGCTCCCATCGTGATCAACGCCTCCCTGCGCGAGGGCAGCCTCAGGGCCTGTGCGGATGCCGCCGACGTGCCCGTGATCACCTATGAGGCCGGCGAGGCGCTGCGCTTTGACGAGGTGGCCATCAACACAGGCGTGCGCGGCATACTGCGCGTGATGCGCATGCTGGAGATGCTGCCGAGCCGCCGGCGCGGCCGGCACCGGCCCGCGAAGCGCTCTGAAGTGGCTTCGAACTCCACCTGGATGCGCGCCGAAACCGACGGCATCATGCGCCCCATTGCGGGCATTGGCCACCGGGTGAAGGAAGGGCAGAGACTGGCGGTGGTCGCGGATCCCTTTGGTCGGCTGGAGTCCTCTGTGACCAGCAGCGTCAATGGCATCGTCATCGGTATGAACAACCTGCCCATGGTCAATGAGGGGGAAGCCCTCTACCACGTGGCGCTGTTTGATGAGCTGGATGAGGCCATGAAGACCATGGATGCCTTCCGCGACCGCTACAAGCCGCTTCAGGGCGAAGAGCCCATGGCGGACCATCCCTGGGATAACGATCTGGGCCAGGAGACGAATAACAGCGACTCCTGACCCAGGACGGTTACAGGTGTTCCTCGGCGTACTCAGCGAGCGGCGAGCGGGGAACGCCCTGCAGGTGGATGTGGCCGCCGTGCTTGAAGCCCTTGAAGCGTTCGGTCATGTAGGTCAGGCCGGAGCTCAGGGGGTTGAGGTAGGCGGTATCAATCTGGGAGAGGTTACCCAGGCATACCACCTTGCTGCCCGTGCCCGCCCGCGTGATGATCGTCTTGAGCTGGTGTGGCGTCAGGTTCTGGCTTTCATCGATGATGATCAGGCTGTGCTGGAAGCTCCGGCCCCGGATGTAGTTCAGAGACTTGAACTGCATGGGAACCTTGCTGAGGATGTAGTCCACGCTGCTGGTCATGTTCTCGTCATCCTCGTGCAGCGCCTCCAGATTGTCCACGATCGCGCCCAGCCAGGGTTCCATCTTTTCCGACTCGGTCCCCGGCAGAAAGCCGATGTCCTCATCCAGCCCCTGGGTACTGCGGGTGGTGATGATGCGCTTGTAGGTCTTGCTCGCCACGGTCAGTTCGATGGCCGCGGCCAGTGCCAGGATGGTCTTGCCGGAGCCCGCGGAGCCGGTGAGGTTCACCAGGTGCACATCCGGGTCCATCAGCAGTTCCAGCGCCAGCCCCTGGTAGATGTCGCGGGGTGACAGGCCCCAGACCTGCTGGTGCATGAGATCGTCCTGGAACAGATCCTCCACGACCAGCCGTTCGGGCTCGGTTTCAGTGATCCGGCCGATGAACCCCTGCTGATCCAGGATGAACTCGTTGATCTGGTAATCCGCCATGGCTTCGGTGCGTGGGATCAGGTGTTCGGTGATCCCCTCGCGCTGGACCGTCTCCACCTTCTCCACGCCGTCCCAGAACGAGCCTTCGAACTCGTGGTAGCCGGTCGGCAGGTAGCGCACGTCGTCCACCAGCTGGTCGGTCTGGTAATCCTCGGCTTCCAGGCCGCAGCCACGCGCCTTGAGGCGCATGTTGATGTCCTTGCTCACCAGGATGATGGGCCTGTCGCGGTGCTGGCGCTGAAGCCGGGCGAGGAGGTTGATGATGCGGTTGTCGTTAAGGTGATCCGGCAGCCCGTGTTCAACGTCGTCCTGCCCGCCCATGGCAATGGAGAGGGTGCCCAGGGGTTCCGATTTGTCGCCGCGGCGGATGGGCACGCCGTTGTCGATGTCGTGTGGGTCCGCGTCGCCGATCAGCCGGTCGATGGTCCGTATGGCCTGGCGGCAGTCGGCGGCCACGGCCTGCTTGCCGTTCTTCAGCTGGTCCAGCTCCTCGAGTACGGTCATGGGGATGACCACATGGTGCTCTTCGAAGTTGAGGACGGCGGTGGGGTCGTGGATCAGAACATTGGTGTCGACGACGTAGGTCTTGATCTGGGACTGGTCTTCCCGGGGCATGGGCTTGGTTACCTCAGGGCCGGTTGCTGGGCGTCAGGTGGGGGTGCCGGAGTCGTCGGCCTCGAGACAACGCCGGGTCAGGTCCGGTTCCGCCACCAGCTTGAGCATGTCATAGGTGGTGATGATGCCGGTGATGGCCTCCTTTTCCGTCACGAAGATGCGGTGCAGGTGCTCCGCCATCATGATGTCGGCGATGGTCCGGACGCTGGTATCGGCGTCCACGGACATCACGCTGGGGGTCATGATGTCACGAACTTCCACGGGCATGCGAGTCATGCCCTCCAGCATCATCTGCCGGATCTGACGTGCTTCCTGTTTCTCTTCGTCCGAAAGCTCCTTCTCCGGCTCACCGCTGACCTGGTTCCAGCGGAATTCGGCAATGTCCTTGAGGGTGACGATGCCGATGATGCGTTCATTGTCGTCGCAGACCGGGCTGCCGGTGATCTCGTTTTCCGTGAGGAACGCCGCCAGTTGCTGCATGGTCCAGTCCTGGGGGACGGCTTTCACGCTGGGGGTCATGATGTCCTGCGCGGTTACGGCCATGATTCAGCCTTCCTTCGCATCGGGTTTGGGTTCGCTGTCCGGGGGTGCATCCTCTTCCGGGGGGATGACGTCCACGAGCCGGCCTTCTTCGTCGAACGCCAGCTCGTGGCCCTGGTAGCGCTCTTTCTGGACCACGCCGTTGAGCGTGCGCAGGGATTCATAGGGGATATCCGTGGCCAGGCGGTTGACCAGCCAGTTGGGCAGGGAACCACCGGGAGCGGCATGCTGGTACCAGACGATCCGGGTCCGGTTCCCGCCCTCACGGAAGAATTCATAGACCGTGGAGGATTCAGGCATGCGCACATAGCCGTCCTTCTTTTCCACACGGCCGTCCACGGATTCCATTTCGATGATGATGTGGTCCCGGCTATCGCCCGTGTGCGTTGTGATGTGCAGGACATAGTCCCGGTCACTGACCGGCCAGGGCATGTCATTGATGGAGTAGGCGTAACGGTCCCGGAAGCTGCCGCCCTCGAGGTTTTCGGCGTGCGAGCACTGGTGGACCCACTCCATGCAGGATTCCGGGTTGGCCATTACCGCCATGACGGCTTCCAGGGGCGCGTCCAGCACCGTTTCCGCCCGGAAGGCATCGATCCGCGAATTCTCCAGGTTGCGGGTGTGGACCTCGATGCCGTCGGAATCCACGGCCTTTTCCCAGTTCTCGTCGTCGGTCGGGACTTCCGCGTGCAGGCTGACTGTGGTCAGCAGGAGGACCAGTGTCTGAAGAGCGGTCAATACGGTTCGCATGGGCGCATCCGGACAGTGAGAAGGGACCCTCATGGTGACAGGGGCGCCGGACCGGGTCTGCCGATTCCTCCGCAGCATGGCCAGCCAGTGCCCCGTGCATCCCTACTGGGGGTCGGCCACCTCCTCGGGAAGGGTGACGTTGAGTTCCAGTACCGAGCAGCTGTCATTGCGATCAAGCTGGACCTGCACCTGGTCGTCCTCGATCTCAACGTAGCGCCGGATCACGGCCAGCAGCTCCTGCTGGAGCTCGGGCAGGTAATCCGGCTGTTCCCGGGTGTTGCGCTCGTGCGCCACGATGATCTGCAGCCGTTCCTTGGCAACGGACGCGGACGACTTCTTCTTGGTCTTGAAATAGTCAAAGAAACTCATCTCAGCCTCCGAACATGCGCTTGAGGAAGCCTTTCTTCTGCCCGTCGAGGAACCGCAGGGGGCGTTCCTCGCCCAGCAGCCGGGCTACGGCGTCCGCGTAGGCGCCACCGGCCTCGCTTTCGTCTTCCAGGATCACGGGAGACCCCTGGTTGGAAGCGTTGAGCACCGCCTGGGACTCCGGGATCACGCCCAGCAGGGAGATGCTCAGGATGTCGTTAACGTCCTCGAGGGACAGCATCTCACCGCGTTCCACACGCTCACTGTTATAGCGTGTGAGCAGCAGGTGCTCCTTGACCGGGTCCATGCCCTGCTCGGCACGGCGGGACTTGCTCTGGAGGATGCCCAGAATGCGATCCGAGTCGCGTACCGAGGAGACCTCCGGGTTGGTGACCACGATGGCTTCGTCCGCGTGGTAGAGCGCCATCAGGGCGCCGTGCTCAATGCCCGCCGGGGAGTCGCAGACGAGGTAGTCGAAAGTCTCGCTCATCTCGTCCAGAACCTTCTGCACACCCTCCGCCGTGAGCGCTTCCTTGTCCCGGGTCTGGGAGGCGGGAAGGATGAAGAGGTTCTCGACCCGCTTGTCGCGGATCAGTGCCTGGTTGAGCGTGGCCTCGCCCTGGATGACGTTGACGAAGTCGTACACCACGCGACGTTCGCAGTTCATGATCAGGTCCAGGTTGCGCAGGCCCACGTCGAAGTCGATCACGGCTGTCTTGTAGCCGCGCTGCGCAAGGCCGGTGCTGATGGAGGCGCTGGTGGTGGTCTTGCCCACCCCGCCCTTGCCGGATGTCACTACTATGATTCGTGCCAAGGTTGTTGTCCTGTTTGCTGTTCTGTCGTTCCGTTAACGGGTCAGCGGGTCCACTGTCAGTACGTCGCCCTCAAGGCGGATCCTGGCCGGGGTCCGCCAGTCATCGCCCTGCAGATCCTCGGAGATTTTATAGTGCCCGGCCACGGACACAAGCTCCGCTTCCAGTGACTGACAGAAGATGCTCGCACTGGTATCGCCGTGCACGCCAGCGAGTGCCCGCCCGCGGAGCGGGCCATAGATGTGGATATGGCCGGCCGCGAGCACTTCCGCCCCGGCGCCAACCGGCGCCATGATAATGAGATCACCCTCGGGGGCATAGACCTGCTGGCCGGAGCGGACCGGCTGTTTAACCAATCGGCCGGCACCGGTGCTGGTGATCGCCGGGGCGCCTTCCTCTGTATTCTCCGCCGTGTCCTGTTCGGGGTCGGGCACGGGCCTGGGGGCGCTGGCCTGGCCGCCGGGGAGCCAGGCCAGGGCGGCGTTGCGGGCCAGGCGCCGGATATCGTCGTCACCCCCGCGCACGCCCAGAACCTGGATGGAGTGCGTACGGCAGATGCCGATGAGCTGGAAGAAGTCCAGATCGGCCGCGTTGCCTTCATAATGATCCAGCCCGATCACCAGTGGCAGGTCACGGAAGAAATTCGGCGCCTGTCGGATCTTGTCGCGCAGATCCCGCTCCAGAGCATCCGGGTCGAAATGGTGCAGTTCCATCACGGTCAGCGTCTGGCTGGCACCGCGCAGCTCAAAGCAGGCGCGGTTCTCGGTTGCCGTGGCGGCGGGTTCGCTCATCGGGCTATCCTTTTTCGGGTATCGCTGTCCTGACACGGGCTCTATGGCGCCCTAAGATACAGCCTGCACTGAATCCACGGCAACTCCGGAGATGCCCTTTGAGCCGCAAGATCATCCATTGCGACGCGGACTGCTTCTACGCGGCGGTGGAAATACGGGACAATCCGGCGCTGGCGGGCCGCCCCATTGCCGTGGGCGGAGCCACCGGCCGCGGTGTTGTGGCCACCTGCAGCTACGAGGCACGGGCCTTCGGCGTGCGTTCCGCCATGCCGGTCTCGGAGGCGCTGCGCCTGTGCCCGCACCTGGAGTTGCTGCCCACGGACATGCCCCGCTATCAGGCGGTTTCGCGCGAATTCATGGCCATCCTGCGCGAGACCTCTCCGATCCTGGAACCACTCTCCCTGGACGAGGCCTATCTGGACGTTACCGACATCGATCGGTTCCAGGGCAGTGCCACGCGCATGGCCGAGCACATTCGGGCACGGGTGCAGGATGAACTGGGGATTACGGTTTCTGCAGGTGTGGCGCCGAACAAGTTCCTGGCCAAGATCGCCAGCGACTGGCACAAGCCGGACGGGCTCTGTGTGATCACGCCGGAGGAGGTGGCGGATTTCGTGCCACGGCTGCCGGTTACAGCGCTGCACGGCGTGGGGCCCCGGACCGCGGAAAAACTGCACGGACTGGGAATCAACACCTGCGGGGACCTGAGGGAGTGGTCGGAACTGGCCCTGCGGGAGCGTTTCGGGCGCTACGGGGCGCGCCTCTACGGGCTGGCCCGGGGCGAGGACGATCGGCCGGTACAGGTAACCCGCCCGCGCAAGTCGATCAGCGTGGAGAACACCTACAGCCAGGATCTCGCGACCCTGGCCGAGTGCCGGCGGGCCCTTGAGGGACTGGTCTCGGATCTGGAGCGGCGCATGCGCCGCAAGGGCCTGGACAGCGCCGACGCGGGCCAGTTTGAGAAGCTGTTCGTGAAACTGCGTTTTTCCGATTTCGAGACCCATAGCCGTGAGATGGTCTGGCGCCGCCCCGAGCATCCGGGAGCCGCTGACTTTACGCCCCTGCTGGATACGCTTTATGGCGATGTGCCACGCCCCGTGCGGCTGCTCGGGCTGGGCGTGCGGCTGCCCGAGGTCAGGCGTGGCGGCCACCAGCTGGCCCTGTTCGATGCCGGCGGCCGGCCTGTTACACCCGCTTCAGGTGGGCAACAGCGGCAGCAGGGCACTGAGCGCGGGGGCGAAGTGCAGGGCGATGACAGCGCACCCAGCCCCGATGAGGCTGCCGGCGAGGACGTCTGAGGGGTAGTGCAACCCCAGCACCACGCGCGAGGCCAGCACCGCCATGGTGAACGGCAGTACGGCCCATCCCAGCAACGGCATGCCGTGGAACAGCAGCACCGTGAAACACACCGCGTGCAGGCTGTGGCCGGAGGGGAAGCTGCCCCGGTCCAGCGGTGGCGAACCGCAATGGATCGCCGGGAAGCTGATGAAAGGGCGCTCGCGCACCAGGCAGGTCTTGAGCAGCTTGTACAGGAGGGTGCAGGCGGCACCTGTGAGCGTCATCAACGCCGCCAGGGCCCACCCCTCGAGGCCATTGATGGCCGGCAGCGCCAGGATCAGGGCGTACCAGAGCCAGCCATCCCCGAGCCGGCTTACGACCCGGAAGAAGGGGGTGACCGCCGGGAAGGCGAGGCTGCGGTTCAGGCGCAGGCACCAGCGCCCTTCGCTGTGATCAATACGGGTGAAGACCCGCGACAGGCGGTGTGGCGTCATGCTGAGCGGCCTCCTCGGTGGGCTCCAGCAGGAGCTGTTCGAACCGTTCCGCGAGTACGGACCAGTCCAGTGTCTGCGCGTGCTCCCGGGCGTTCCCGCCAATCTGGCGTCGGAATCCGGGTCTGTCGGCGAGCTCGAGGGCGGCGGCGGTGAAGCTCTCAATGTCGCCGGGTGGCGCCTTCATGCCATGGACCCGGTGGCGGATGTGCTCGCGGGCGGCCGCCTGGTCAAATGCCACTACGGCCAGACCGGAGGCCAGTGCTTCCGTCACGACGTTGCCGAAGGTGTCTGATTCACTGGGAAACAGGAAGATATCCGCCGAGGCATAGTGGCGGGCCAGATCCACTCCGCGACGGGTACCCCGGAAGATGAACTCCGGGTGGGCCTGTTCCAGCGTCTGCCTCAGTGGCCCGTCACCGACCAGTACGAAGCGGGCGGACGGGTGACAGTCACGCAGGCGTTCAAAGGTGGTGACAGCCTGCATCAGGTTCTTTTCAGCCGCGAGGCGCCCTACATAGAGCACCACCGGCGCGTTGTCCGCGTTCCACTGTGCCCGCAGGACCCGGCTGCGCCGCCCGGGGTTGAAGAGCTGGCTGTCCACGCCACGGCTCCAGCAGTGGGTGGTGTGGATACCCCAGCCGGAGAGCTGGTCGCAGATGCGGGTGGTGGGGGCCAGGGTAGCGCAGCTGCGGTTGTGGAAGGCAACGAGGTAGCGCCGGATCAGAGGTTCCAGGAAACCGGCACCATAGTAACTGCTGTACTGGTGGAAGTTGGTGTGGAAACCGGACAGACAGGGGAGGCCCAGTTCCCGCGCGGCGGCCACCGCGCTCCAGCCCAGCGGTCCCTGGGTGGCCACGTAGATCGCATCCGGCGGCTTCTGGCGCCAGAGCCTGTGGAGCCGTCGGCGTGCCCCCAGACCGAAGCGCAGTGTCGGGTAGCCGGGCAGGGGCAGGCCCCGCACACGCAGGGTGCGTTCCCCGAACAGCGGGTTGTGGCCGCCCGGGGGTTCGTCGCGCTGGTGGGGTCGGATGAGGGTCAGCCGGTGCCCGCGCCGTGCGAGTTCACGGCAGAGGTTGCCCAGGGTGCCCGCGACGCCGTTGATCTCGGGCGGGAAGGTCTCGGTAACCAGTGCGATGTGCTGTTCCTGCATGCTTGATTCTCCGGGGCTGGGCCGACAGGATCAGTCTCCCCCGGGGGCGTTACCGTTTTCTGACAATGGTGTGATGTTCTGATGACAGCGTGTGGCATTGCGGTGACCCGGGGATGGACTTAGCATGCGGGGACAACCAGCAGGAGGTGACGGTAATGGAGAAGCGCCAGCTAGGCCGGACGGGCATCGAGGTGAGTGTGATCGGCCTCGGGACCATGACCTGGGGGGAACAGAACACCGAACAGGAGGCCTTTGAGCAGCTGGATTACGCGGTGGATCAGGGCATCAACCTGATTGATGCCGCCGAGATGTACCCGGTACCACCACGTGCCGAAACCCAGGGGCTGACCGAGACCTATCTGGGCAACTGGCTGAAAAACCGTGGAAAGCGGGATGACCTGGTGATCGCCACCAAGGTGACCGGGCGCAGTGATATGGACTACATCCGGGGTGGGCCACGTCTGACCCGGGAGCAGATCCACCAGGCGGTGAACGACAGCCTGAAGCGGCTCCGGACGGATTACATCGATCTCTACCAGGTGCACTGGCCCGAGCGTAAGGCCAACTTCTTCGGCAAGCTCGGTTATAACCCCGTGGACGACTCGGATGCGGTGCCCATCGAGGAGACCCTGGAAGCCCTGAATGAGCTGGTGGAGGCCGGCAAGATCCGGCACATCGGGCTTTCCAACGAGACCGCCTGGGGCGCCATGACCTGGCTGAAGGAAGCGGAGCGCCGGGGCTGGACGCGCCCGGTGAGCATCCAGAACCCTTACAGCCTGCTGAACCGCTCCTACGAGGTGGGCCTTGCCGAGGTCTCGCTGCGCGAGGACTGCGGGTTGCTGGCCTATTCGCCCCTGGCCTTCGGGGCCCTGAGCGGCAAGTACCTGGGCGGGCAGAAGCCGGCCGGGGCGCGGCTCACGGAGTTCTCGCGCTTTACCCGCTACACCTCGGAGCAGGCCCAGGAGGCGACCCAGGCGTACGTGAACCTGGCGGGCGAGCATGGGCTGTCTCCCGCGCAGATGGCGCTGGCATGGGTGAATTCCCGGTCCTTCCTGACCAGCAACCTGGTGGGGGCGACCACCATGGAGCAGCTTTCCGAGAACATCGGCAGTGCCAGCATCCAGCTCTCCGAAGAGCTGCTCGATCGGATCGAGGCGCTGCACCAGCGCTACACCTACCCCTGCCCGTGAGCTGCCCATGACTGAGGAACGCACAGGCGCCCATTTCCGTCAGGCGGAACGGTGTGCCGAGGAGTTGATCCGCCGCCTGGACGGCGATGTCCGGATTGCCCTGCCATTGGGGTTGGGCAAGCCGGTGCATCTGATCAACGCCCTCTACCGGCGTGCCTGTGAGGATCCGAAGATCCGGCTGCACATCATGACGGCGCTGTCGCTGGAGAAGCCGGGGGGCGGGAACTCTCTGCAGAAACGCCTGATGGAGCCGTTCGTGGAACGGGTCTTTGAGGGCGTGCCGGAGCTGGCGTACGCCCAGGCGGTGAGCCGGGGCGAGCTGCCGGACAATGTCACCGTCACCGAGTTTTTCTTCAAGGCGGGCAGCCGCCTGGGTAATCCGGACCAGCAGCAGCGCGTGGTGCTGACCAACTACACCCATGTGGTGCGCGATCTCCTGGCGCTCGGGGTCAATGCGGTGGGGCAGATGCTGGCGCCGGACGACGAGGGCCACCAGGTGAGCCTGAGCTGCAATCCGGACCTTACCCTCGACATCCTGCCGGAACTGCGGAAGCAGCGTGAATCCGGCCAGGCCGTGGTGATCGCCGGGGAGCTCAACCCGGAGCTGCCATGGTTCGGCAATGACGCCGCGCTGGACCGCGACACCTTTGACCTCGTTCTCGAACCCCACAACCAGCCCATGCGCCTGTTTCCGGTGCCGGATCTGCCGGTGGAGCCGGCGGATTACCTGATCGGGTTCTACGCCGCCAACCTGGTCCGTGACGGCGGCACCCTGCAGGTGGGTATCGGCGCCCTGGGCTCGGCGGTGGTGTACAACATCCTCTTCCGGCACCGGGACAACGGGCTGTTCAATGAGCTTTCCCGGCGCCTGGATGCTCATTCACGCTTTCCGGAACTGGCGGCGATTGGCGGCAGTGGGCGTTTCGAGGAAGGCCTCTACGGCTGCAGCGAAATGATGGTGGAGGGGTTTCTGCACCTCTACCAGGCGGGCATCCTCAAGCGTCAGGTGGTGGCCGACCGGGCCCTGCAGCAGCTTCTGGATGACGGCGTCATTCCGGATCCGCTTGATATCTCCGCGCTGGACCGGCTGTGCGAGGCGGGCTGTATCGAGACCGTCCTGAAGGCGCGGGACGTGCAGTGGCTGGTGCGCTTCGGTTTCCTTGATGACGCATGCGAGCTCAAGGGCGGGCGCCTGGCCCTGGGCGACGAGGCGGTGCGCCCGGACCTGGGTGATGAAAAGGCGCGCGCGTTGATTGAACAGTATGCCCTGAAGGAACAGCTTGACGGCGGCGTGGTCATGCATGGTGGCTTCTTCCTGGGGCCGGAACGCTTCTACCAGGGGCTGCGGGAGCTGGATGACGCGCAGCGGGCCCGCTTTGACATGACCAGCGTTGGGTTCGTGAACCATCTCTACGACCATCCGCTGGGCGATCAGGCACTGAAGACCGCCCAGCGCCGCCGCAGCCGTTTCATCAACTCGGTCATGATGCAGACCCTGAACGGGGCCGCCGTATCCGATGGGCTCGAGGATGGCCGTGTGGTCAGTGGTGTGGGCGGTCAGTACAACTTCGTGGCCATGGCCCATGAGCTGCCCGAGGGGCGTTCCATACTGACGCTTCGGGCAACGCGCATCAGCGCCGGCCGGCCGGAGTCCAACATCCGCTTCAGCTATGGTCACTGCACCATACCGCGCCATCTGCGGGATATTGTGGTGACCGAATACGGCGTGGCCGATGTGCGTGGGCAGCCCGATGTGGAGGTCTACAAGCGGCTGATCTGCATCGCGGATTCACGCTTCCAGAACGAGCTCATGCGGGAGGCGAAGAAAGCCGGCAAGATCCCGAAGGACTGGAAAGTCCCGCGGGCACACCGCAACAATTACCCGCAGCGCATTGCGGAAGCCATGGCGCCGCTGCGGGATCATCACCAGCTGTTCCCGGCGTTCCCCTTCGGTACGGACTTCACTGAGGTGGAGCAGGGACTGGTCCAGGCCCTCCAGTGGCTGCGCGATGCGACCGGCTCAAGACGTGGTCTGCTGGCAGTACTCTGGCGCGCCCTGCGCCAGTCCGCTCCCGGGGCGGCGGAAAGGCCGGCGCTGGAACGCATGGGGCTGACGCAGCCCGGCGGATGGCGTGAACGGCTGGAACAGCGGCTTGTCATACATGCACTGCGGGTCACTGGGGTGACCCGTACACAATGATCCAAACAGGGGTAAAGCACGACAGCATGGCGGAACAACGGGTTTATCGACTGGGGTATCAGCTGAAGAATCGTGAAGGCGAGGTTGTGGACAGTTCCGTGGGAGCGGAACCGCTGCACTTTGTCAGTGGCTGCGGGCAGATGATCGAGGGCATTGAGCGCGCCGTGGAGGGGCGTGAGGTGGGCGAGTGCCTGGAAGTGACCATTCCACCGGCGCTGGCCTATGGTGAACACCAGCCCGAGAAGGTGCGGAAGATGCCGCGCAGCATGTTCCAGGGCGTTGAAAAGCTCGAAGAGGGCATGAAGTTCCAGACGGATTCCGGCGACGAGGCCCAGGTGGTGAAAGTGGTGGGCTTTGAGGACGAGCAGGTGCTGGTGGATGCCAATCACCCCCTGGCTGGAATCACCCTCTATTTCGATCTGGAAATACTGGAAGCCCGGGATGCCACCCCGGAGGAAATCGAGGCTGGAGAGCCGCTGGCCTGAAGTCAGCGCTGACATGCAAACTCGCATTCAGTGTGTATACTTGTGTTACACAATGTTTGATGTACGACCCGGCGCCTGCGCCTCAATCCCGCGACAGGACTGACAATGGAAACAACAACTAACGAGACGGATGCCGTGGAACAGACCAGTGAAGCCTCCCGGGTTCTCATCGTTGAGGACGATGAGCGGCTGGCGGAGCTGACCCGGGATTTTCTGGAGAAGAACGGGCTGGTGGTGTCGCTGGAAACCAACGGCGCCCACGCGGTCGAGCGGATACGGGATGAAACCCCGGATCTGGTGGTTCTCGACCTGATGCTCCCGGGGGAGGATGGCCTGGCCATCTGCCGCCGTGTTCGCCCGTTCTACAACGGGCCCATACTGATGCTGACCGCCCGCACGGATGACCTGGATCAGGTTCTGGGGCTGGAGATGGGGGCGGATGACTACATGTCCAAACCCGTGCGTCCCCGGGTCCTGCTGGCCCGGATCCGGGCGCTGCTGCGCCGCATCAGTGAGCCGTCCGCCCAGGCCGGTGGTGGCTCGGCCCAGTCAGGGGCTGACAGTGCGCCGGAGCGGCTGGTCTTCAACAACCTGGTTGTGGATCATTCCATGCGTGAGGCCTGGCTGGACGATGAGAGCATCGACCTGACCAGCGCCGAGTTCGACCTGCTCTGGCTGCTGGCCAGCAGCGCGGGGCGCGTGCTCAGCCGTGAGGAGATCTTCACCTCCCTGCGCGGCATTGAGTATGACGGCCAGGACCGTTCCATTGACGTACGGGTATCGCGCATCCGGCCCAAGATCGGTGACGATCCGGTGCACCCGCGCCGCATCAAGACGGTGCGCAGCAAGGGGTACCTGTTCGTTCGCGACGTCTAGGCATCAATGTCTCTGGGGCGCTACTACCTCCGCGTCTACGGTGCCCTGATCCTGGTGGCGCTCGGCGTCACCCTGGTGGGGGCCGCACTGGTGGTGACCATCAACGGTGTGCGGGAACAGGCGTTTCTCGAACACCATCCCCGGCCGGTTCTGGACTGGCTCGCCCAGCATCCCCGCTCGGTTGATCCCGTTAACGCCAGAGTGGACTCTTCCCGGTTGCGCCTGCTGCCCAGGCAGGCGGTCTCCCTGAACGACGTGGCGCGTGAGCGCCTTGAGTACGGCCAGGTGCTGGCCCAGCGCCGGGGCGATGCGGTCTATTTCTACCGTCTGGCGCCAGATGCTGGAGTACTGGAGCTGCGCGCCGAGGACCCGTACCGGCATGTGGCGGAACTGGCGGCCAGAACCCTGGTGCATGTAGCGGAGCGCTCACGCGGTTCGGACCCGGCGGCGATGGGTGCCGCTCTGGGTGTGCACGCAACCCCGCTGGAGACCCCTGAGCAGCTGCCGGGACCGGCCGCACTGGGCCGGATTGCCAATGGCGGCATTGTCTACCACCAGCCCAGCCCCCGTGAGCCCGCCCACAGCTATGCCGCGCTGGGTGACGGCACCCTGGTCTCTATCGCCCATCCGTCACCCTTCCGTTACTGGTCCTGGCCGCTGGCACTGGTGCTGGCAGGGCTGGTGGCCGCGGTTCTGGGGGCGGTGGTCTACTACCTCCTGGCGGGCCTGCACCGGCGTCTGCGTGGCATTGAGGGGGCGGTGTCGCGTATCGCCCGTGGTGAGCTTGATGCCCGCGTTAGTGAGGAAGGCGATTACATGGGCAGGCGGCTGGCGGGCGCCTTCAACCGCATGGCGGAGCATATCCAGCGGCTGGTCAGTGTCCAGAGTGAAATGATCCATGGCGTCTCCCATGAACTGCGCACGCCCGTGGCCCGGATCCGCTTCGGGGTCCAGATGATCGAGGACTGTGAGGACCCTGAGATGCTGCGCTCCCAGCTGGGTGCCATAGACGGCGATATCCAGGAGCTGGACGAGCTCATAGACGAGATCCTGACCTATGCCCGCCTGGAGCAGGGCGGTCCCATCATGGCGGTGCAGCGCCTTGATATTGCCGATATCGTGGATCAGGTGATCGAGGAACAGCAGAGCATCCACCCGGAGCTGCGCGTCGAATCCGATATTCCGGAGGATTCGCGGACCCACGCGGAGGCGGATGCGGAACCCCGCTACATACACAGGGCCATCCAGAACCTGGTGGGCAATGCCGCCCGCTACGCCAGTGAGCGGGTTCTGGTGGCCTGCCATTTCGATGACCAGACCATGCGTATTGATGTCCAGGATGACGGCAAGGGCATTCCCGAGGAGGACTGGGACAAGGTGTTCACCGCCTTTGCCCGGCTGGATGACAGTCGCACGCGCAGCTCCGGCGGTTATGGCCTGGGCCTGTCCATTGTCCGGCGCATCCTGTACTGGCACGGTGGCCAGGCGTTCGTGGGGCGTTCGGAGACCCTGGGCGGGGCCTGCTTCACGCTGGTCTGGCCCCGTCATCAGCCCCGGGATCAGCATGAGGGCAGCGCGCGCACGGAGGATCCGTCATGACCCGAATACTTGCCATTGACCAGGGCACCACCAGCTCCCGGGCCATCCTGTTCGATGAGGATGGTCAGCCCCGCCAGATCGCCCAGCATGAATTCCAGCAGTTCTATCCTGGAGACGGCTGGGTGGAGCATGATCCGATGGAGATCTGGAATACCACCCACAGGGCCTGCCTGGAAGTGCTGCAGCAGGAGGGCATTACGGCCCGTGAGGTCGCCGGCATCGGCATCACCAACCAGCGCGAGACCACCATTGTCTGGGACAGGGCCACAGGCGAGCCCATCCATCGCGCCATTGTCTGGCAGGACCGTCGCACCACGCCCCAGTGCGAGACCCTCAAACGCCAGGGCTGGGAGTCCACGCTGGTGGAGCGGACCGGTCTTCTGATGGATCCCTATTTCTCGGCCACCAAGCTGGGCTGGATCCTGGACCATGTGGAGGGGGCGCGGACGCGGGCTGAACGCGGTGAACTGGCGTTCGGCACCATCGATACCTGGGTCCTCTGGAAGCTGACCAATGGCCGCGTGCACGCCACCGATGCCACCAACGCCTCGCGTACGGCCCTCTTCAATATCCATGAACAGCGGTGGGATGACGAATTGCTGTCGCTGTTCCGTATTCCTGCCGCGCTGCTGCCGGAGGTGCAGGACAGCGCCTCGGACTTCGGACGCACGGATCCGTCGGTGCTGGGCGAGGCGGTGACAGTGGGTGGCATCGCCGGGGACCAGCAGGCTTCACTCTTCGGCCAGACGTGTTTTGAGCGCGGTATGGCGAAGAGCACCTACGGCACCGGCTGTTTCCTGATGCTCAATACCGGCAGCGAGGCGATTCGTTCCGAGAACCGGCTTCTGACCACCGTTGGCTACCGGCTGGAAGGGCAGACCACCTATGCCATGGAAGGCAGTATCTTCGTGGCCGGTGCGGCCATCCAGTGGCTGCGGGATGGCATCAGGCTGATCCAGAGCGCGGACGAGTGTGAACCCATGGCGGAATCCGTGGGCGTGGAGAACCCGGTCTACCTGGTGCCCGCCTTCACCGGGCTGGGCGCGCCCTACTGGGATCCCCACGCCCGCGGCGCCATTCTGGGGCTGACCCGGGATACGGGCATCGAGGACATCGTGACCGCCGGCCTGCAGTCGGTGTGCTACCAGACGAAGGACCTGGTCCGGGCCATCCAGAACGACGGCGCGCCGCTTGAGGAGCTGCGTGTGGACGGTGGCATGGTGGTTAACAACTGGCTGATGCAGTTCCTGGCGGATATCCTCAACGTGGCCGTGGACCGGCCCGCGATCACCGAGACCACGGCCCTGGGCGCGGCCTGCCTGGCGGGGCTGCAGACCGGTGTTTACGATGGCCTGGACCGCATCCGGGAGCGCTGGCACGTGGACCGCCGGTTCGAGCCGGCCATGGCCCCGGCGGTGCGTGAGCGCGCCTACCAGGGTTGGCTGGATGCGGTGGAGAAGGTGACGCGCTCGCGCTGAGTGGCTCAGTCGAGCCGGTCGAAGCCGAGGATCAGGCCCTCAAGCAGTGCCTTCTGGGCATGCAGCCGGTTTTCCGCCTCGTCCCAGACTACGCTGCTGCGGTGCTCCAGCATGTGTTCCGAGATCTCCTCGCCACGGTGGGCCGGCAGGCAGTGCATGAAGAGAGCATCCCGGTCGGCGTGCGCCATCAGCTCCGGTGACACCTGGTAGCGGCTGAAGTCCCTGATACGTTTCTGCTGTTCCTCTTCCTGGCCCATGGAGGCCCAGACGTCGGTCACCACCAGGTTGGCATCGCGTACGGCCTCTCCCGGATCATTCACGATCCGCACCCGGTCCTGGTTGGCTGCCACCAGTGCGCTGTTGGGCTCATAGCCCTCCGGGCAGGCCACCACCAGCTCGAAATCGAACTGCAGTGCCGCGTTGATGTAGGAGTTGCACATGTTGTTGCCATCGCCTACCCAGACGACTTTTGCGCCCTGGATGGAGCCCCGGTGCTCGCGCCATGTCTGCATGTCCGCCAGGAGCTGACAGGGATGGAAATCGTCGGTCAGCGCGTTGATGACCGGCGTACGGGAGAAGGTGGCAAAGCGCTCGAGCGTCTCGTGACTGAAGGTGCGGATCATGACCGCATCCACCATGCGTGATATGACACGGGCGCTGTCCTCCACGGGCTCACCGCGGCCCAGCTGGGTATCCCGGGGCGAGAGGAAGATGGAACCTCCGCCGAGCTGGGTCATGCCCGCTTCGAAGGAGACACGGGTGCGGGTGGAGGATTTCTCGAAAATCATCCCCAGGCTGCGGTTGTGCAGTGTGTCCCGGTGGATGCCCTGGTCACGCTCCCGGCGCAGGGCCGAGGCGTGATCCAGTACACGAGTCAGTTCATCGTTGTCCAGATCCAGCAGAGTCAGGAAGTGTCGGACGGTCATGCTGTTTTCCCTTTATAGCAGGCAGCGTTACTGGCGCGGGCGGTCACGGTCATCGGCGGCGTACAGCTTGATGATCCGGATGACCTGATCCGCCAGGTAATCCGCTTCGTCGTCGGTCATGGTCAGTGGCGGCAGCAGCCGGATCACCCGCTCCCGGGTGATGTTGAGCAGGATGCCCTGGACTTTGGCCAGCAGCACCAGTTCCGAGCAGGGCCCGGTGAGCTCGATGCCCAGCATCAGGCCCTGGCCCCGGATGTCGTGGATGTAGTCGGCCCCTTCCAGGTGCTCCCGGAAGCGGTCGAGCAGCCGCTGACCAAGGATCCGGGCGCGCTGGGTGAGCGCATCCTGTTCAATGGCGTCCAGAACGGCCAGCGCGGCGGCACACCCCAGGGGATTGCCGCCGAAGGTGGAGCCGTGGCTGCCGGGGCCGAAAACCCGCGCGGCCTCGCCCCGGGCCAGACAGGCGCCGATCGGGTAACCGTTGCCAAAGCCCTTGGCCAGTGTGACCACATCCGGCTCAACCCCTGCCTGCTGGCAGGCCAGGTAGGTGCCGGTGCGGGCGTTACCGGTCTGGACTTCGTCCAGCATCAGCAGCCAGTTATTGCGGTCACAGATGTCACGGAGTCCGGGCAGATAATCGGGGTCCGGAATGGCGACTCCGCCTTCCCCCTGAACCGGCTCGACCAGAATGGCCACGACATCATGGTTGGCTTCCGCGATCGCCTCCACTGCTGCCAGGTCATCAAAAGGGGCACGCACAAAACCGCTGACCAGGGGCTCGAAGCCGGCCTGGACGCGACGGTTGCCGGTGGCCGTCAGGGTCGCAAGGGTGCGCCCGTGAAAGGCGTTCTCCATCACGATGATGCTGGGGTTGGTCACACCACGCTGGTGGCCGTAGTGGCGTGCCAGTTTGATGGCGGTTTCATTGACCTCGGCACCCGAGTTGGCGAAGAAGGCGCCATCCATGCCGGTCTGGTCACAGATGCGGTGCGCCAGTTCCTGCTGGAGCTTGCAGTGGAACAGGTTCGAGCAGTGGGTCAGGCGTTCGGCCTGCTGGCTGATGGCGTGTGCCACGCCGGGATGGCTGTGCCCCAGCCCGCATACGGCGATGCCCGTGAAAGTGTCCAGGTAACGCTGGCCCTCGGTATCATAGAGCCACATCCCGCGACCGTGTTCAAAGACCACGGGCAGGCGACCGTAAGTGTTGAGCAATGGCTGGTTCGCCATGGCAGCGGGCCTCACTGAAACAAAAAAGGCAGCCTTCAAAGCTGCCTCCGTCTGGAGCCAATACTAGCGTTAAACGCGGGGGCTGGCAAACCGGACACGTGGTTGGGCGCTCGCCGGATCGCCCAGGTGAATACCCCAGTACAATGGTCAGGTATGGGTATGTTCTGTAGAATGGTGCCCGGTAATGATCAGCGTGTTCCAGCTGGAGGATCAATGGACATCAACGACACCATCAAGCAACAGCTCAGCGAAAACCCCATCCTTCTGTACATGAAGGGAACGCCCCAGGCGCCCCAGTGTGGGTTCTCCGCCAAGACGGTCCAGGCGCTCATGGCCTGTGGCCAGCGCTTCGCCTACGTGAATATTCTCGATAATGACGAGCTGCGCGAAGGGCTCAAGGTCTATTCCAACTGGCCGACCTATCCGCAGCTGTACGTTAACGGTGAGCTGGTCGGTGGCTGCGACATCATCCTGGAGATGCACGAAAGCGGTGAGCTTCAGGAAGTGGTGGACAGCGCCGCCGAGGCGACCGAGGACAATTCCGGCGGCTGAGCTTATTCCGGCCGGGCCGGTTCGAAAATGAGCCGGACACTGAAGCGGCGGCGCCCCTCCGGTGGCGCCGGAAAGGGCGTTGCCGCCAGGGCTGCTTCCCGCGCCACCCCGTCAAGCTCCGGGATCCCTGAGGGTGTGCCCACCCGGGCCCGCCTGAGGGCCCCATTGGTCATGAGTCTCAGATCCAGGACCACATCCCTGGGCCCCTCCAGTTCCGCCAGGATCGGCGTGTATTCCACTTCCCGCGCGATCCGTTCCCACAGTGCGATTTCGTAGTCTGAGCGTTCACGCCTGTCGTCCTGGCTGAGCCGGGTAACCGGTGTGCGCGTATCGGCCTCGGAGGCCGGGGCATCGGGCCCGGCATTACTGGCCGGCCTGTCCGGCGAAGGCGATTCTTCGGGCTGGGTGGCGGTTTCCCGGGGGGCATCCTTTTCGTTGGCTTCCCCGGCCGGTGAAGCTGTCGGCTCCGCGGACCTGTCTGTTTCGCCCGGTGTGGTGGCGCTGGCTTCGGGAGCACTGGTCTCCGGCGCCTTGTCGCGCGGGGTCTGCTGGTCCCTGGTCCGGGGTAAGGACTCCGGCTGCACCGGTGACCGCTGGTTGCTGCTGCCCGGCGAAGCGATGCGCACGCTGACAGCCGGCGCGGGCTCTTCTGGAGCCGGCAGGGAAAGCCACGCATTGACCAGGGTGCCCAGGACCACATGGATAAAAAGGGCCACCGACAGCGCCAGTACAAGCGGGTAAGGGGTCTGTTGGTTCGGGGGCTCCGTCATGTACTCCAGGGCCGTTGGCCGTCCATGCTCTAGCCGGCCTTGCGGTTCAGGCCTCCGACAACGGCATGCAGTGCCCGGTCGATCAGTGCGCCCTGCTCGAGCAGGGTCATGCGCCCGCGCCTGAGCTCGTGGGCCAGGTCGGCGCGGCTCTTTTCCGCCACCTTCAGGCCCATGCGGTTGACGAATACAAAGCTGTCGGCATCCTCAATGACTGCGGACAGCTTACAGCGGAAGTGGGTGCCGTTGACAAGGTGAAATTCCACCCAGTCGCCGATGCTGATGGTTTCCAGCTTCTCATAGTGCTCCGCCATGGCCGCATCCTCGAACGCCTGGCTCTGCTTGACCGCGGTCTGTACCACCGGTTCCGGGGGTGGGTCGTCCTCGGCCGCTTCCGCCAGGGCCTGGCGGCGGAAGGCCTGGGTGAGCTCGCGCTTGAGGCCTGTCATGGTCTCGTCCAGCCGGCTGGCATTGTAGGAGACTTCCTCCAGACCGGCCCTGATGGTCTTGATCAGGGTGGGAACCAGGCGCACCCACTGCTCACGGCCATCGCTTTCCGCCTGGGGGCGCAGGCACCACAGCAGGTCGTCCACAACCCTGACGGTGTGGGCCCAGCGGTGCTCGTTGTCGTCCCGCAGATAGGCCAGGAACATGACCCGGCTCCAGCCCTGGGTCAGCAGCTGGTGCACGTGCTCCGGGACATCCCGGCCGTCCAGCCGTTCCCGCAGTACCTGGTCGACCGTTTCCTGGGCGCGGCGGGACTTGATACGGCCCCTTTCGGATTCCCGCGTGCGCTGCTCCACCAGGGTCGCCTTGCGGGTCTCGCGCTGCAGGAACTGTTCGAATTCATCGTACAGCGTTTCGAAGAGGGCGACGTCGCCATCAAATTCCTCCAGGATGCGCTGCACCACCCGCTGGATCTCCTTATACAGCCGATCCCGGTTCTTCTCGTTGTGGTCGTTCCATCCGATCCCTGCCCGCGCCAGCGCATTGAGCAGCTTGCGCGCCGGGTGTGAGGGGTTGCTGAGGAAGGAACGGTCACGCACCACCACCTTGAGAACCGGAATCTGCAGCCGGCTGATCAGTGCCTGGATCGGGGGCGAGAGGTTGCGGTCGTCGAGAATGAACTCGAACAGCAGTGCAACCAGGTTGATCAGGTCCTCATCCATGGTTTCGAGCGCGGCCCGGTTACCCTGTGTCTCGGACTGGCGCTCCAGCAGCTCGCCCACCAGGCCACGCAGGTCGGGGCGGTCCGGGGCGCCCTGGCTCAGGTCGCCCTGGTGCTGGGGTTGGGGGATTCTTGAGAGCAAATCGTACAATTCCCTTTTGGATACGATGTGAAAGGAGTCTGAGGGCGCGTTGCCCATGGCATCGGTACTGTAGCGACGGTAGCCGGACAGCAGCGAGCTGATGCTCGACAGGAATTCCCTGGCCTCGTCAGTGGCTTGCTGTTCCGTGCGGGTGCCCGGTTCATGGCGGGCTCGCTCCGGGTCCGGGCGGCCCTGGCTGCCCCGGGTGTGGACCTCGTAGCGGAAGTCCGGGATCACGCCGGCCTGGATCAGGATGCGGTTGGCCTCATCGAGCACGATGCCCAGGCTGGCGAGCAGATAGCGGTCAAAGTGCTTGAGAAGAATGAGCCGCTCCCGGATCTGGATGTCCAGATCGGAACAGGCCTCGCGGAATGCGCCGCACAGGTGCTCCGGGGCCAGCGGGTTCACCGGATGCTCGCTGTCATGACCGGGATAGAGGGCCGTGAGGCGCGTCTGGAGCTGGAGCAGGGGGCCCTGGAAGCTGACCGTCGCCTTGGTGACCATGGCGTTGATGGCAACCTGTTCCTCAAGGTCGTCGTTGTCCACCAGTGACAGGCTGTCGGCATCGACGCTCTGTGGCTGGTCGTGGGCTTCTTCGGCGTTGCTCCCGGGTGGCTTGCGGAACAGGTTGGTCAGCGCTTCGCGGAACTGCTTCTCGATGCCCTTACGCTTGATGCGGATCTCGCGCATGGTCTCGAAGTAGCGGTTCTGGTCGTTGTTACTGCGTGCGCCGTTGGCCAGCTCGAACAGGGCATCATCAATGGCGTCCAGGGTGCCGCCCAGAAGGTCGCACAGCCCGGGCGTTACCGTGTCGCGGACCTGGCGGATCGCCTCGGGGAGGGAGCTGTCGTTATGCCGGCCCTGGCCGGGCGGAACGGGATGAATGCCGGATTGTTCGCTCATGGCGTGTCCCCACTGGCTCGCGTGGCGCACAGGGCTTGCGATGTATGCTCAGTGTACAAACACTAAACGAGAATAACAAAGTGTTACTTGTCCGGTTTCTCATTTTCTGATCCCGACTGGCTTTCAGAGGGCTCAATCGGGTGGATGCGGACCGTGCGGATGACGTTGTCCTTGATCTGGAGGGTTTCCAGTCGCATGCCGTGCAGTGCCAGGCAGAGGTTGCTTTCCGGGATGGATTCCAGGTAGTCGGTGATCAGGCCATTGAGGGTCTTGGGGCCGTCGGTGGGCAGGTCCAGGTTCAGGGCCCGGTTGAGGGTCCGGATGGGGGTGGTGCCGTCGACAATGGTGGTGCCGTCGCTCTGGGGCAGGATGTCCTGGCTGCTGCTGGAGGCGAAGTCGGTTGTGAACTCGCCCACGATCTCCTCGAGGATGTCCTCAAGAGTGGCGATGCCGAGCACGTCGCCGTACTCGTCCACCACGATACCGATGCGCCGGCGTTCCTTCTGGAAATTGAACAGCTGGGTGTGCAGCGGCGTGCTTTCCGGGATGAAGTAGGGCTCCCGGCAGAGCTGCATCAGCGTGGCCTTGTTGATCTCATCCGTGTGCAGCAGGCGGCTGATGTTGCGCAGGTGAAGAATGCCCACGGTGTTGTTGATGTCGCTGCGATAGACCGGCAGGCGGGTGTGCTGGCTGCTGCGCACCAGTCTGAGAATCTCGTCCATGGGGTCATCCAGGTCGATGCCCACGATCTCGTTACGCGGAACCATGATGTCGTTTACCGTGACCTTTTCCAGATCCAGGATACTGAGCAGCATGTCCTGGTGGCGGCCCGGCAGCATGGAGCCGGACTCATTGACCAGGGTGCGCAGCTCCTCCCGGCTCAGGTGGTCGCTGCTCTGGTCGCCTTCCAGCTGTACCCCCATGAGGCGCAGCAGGTTGTTGGTGATCAGGTTGAGGACCCAGACCACCGGGTAGAGGAGCTTCAGGAGTGGACCGAGCGCGTGCGAGGCGGGGAAGGCGATCCTCTCCGGGTACAGGGCCGCAAGTGTCTTGGGTGTGACTTCCGAGAAGATCAGGATGACGATGGTCAGGCCAATGGTGGCGATGACCACACCGGCGTCCCCCCAGATGCGGACCGCTATCAGGGTGGCGATGGCCGAGGCCAGGATGTTCACAAAGTTGTTGCCGATCAGGATGACGCCGATCAGCTGGTCCGTGCGGGCAAGGAGACGGTCCGCGCGCAGGGCGCCGCGGTGGCCGGTCCTGCTCAGGTGGCGCAGGCGGTAGCGGTTGAGCGCCATCATGCCGGTCTCGGAACTGGAGAAGAAGGCCGAGAGGATGATCAGCAGGATCAGGATCGCGCTGAGCGTGGTTAACGAGGCTTCGTTCAAGGCTGAGGGTCCCTGTCCATACGGTGTTCGTCAGAGGATGACGTCAATGACCAGGCGGCTGCCGAAGTAGCCCAGGGTCAGCAGGATGCATCCGGCCAGGGTCCACCGGCTGGCTACAGCGCCCCGCCAGCCCCGGATCTGGTGCCCGAGGATGAGCGCGGCGAACACCAGCCAGGCCAGCAGTGTGAACACGGTCTTGTGGGCCAGCTGCTGGCTGAAGAGATCCTGGACGAAAATGGCACCGCTGATGATCGCCAGGGTCAGGATGGCAACCCCGGTGTGGATCAGCCCGAACAGCAGGGCCTCCATGGTCTCCAGTGGTGGCAGGGCGCGTACCAGAAAGCCGCTGTGGTGGGCCTTGAGGTGATGGTGCTGGAGATAGAGCAGGACCGCCTGGATCGCCGCCAGCGCCAGCAGGCTGAAGGCGGTGATGGCCAGGCTGACGTGCAGCAGTACCCCCAGATTGGAATCATCGATGATCCGGGGCCCGGTATAGAAGGTGATCTTGCCCAGGATGCTCAGCAGCGCGATGGGGTAGGCGATCAGCAGCAGCGGCTGCAACGGATAGCGCAGCGACAGGATGAGCACCAGCGCTGCCAGCAGCGCGGCTATGGTCGTGCCGGCAACCAGCACGGAGAGGTTGACGCCATCCTCCAGGACCATGAAGCTCAGGGCGAAGCTGAGATGGGCGGCAATGGCCAGAACCCCGGTGAACTGGGCGAGCCAGCCGGCGCGCTGGTTGCCTGATCGGATCCGCAGTACCTGTAGCAGTGTCCCTGCCCCGTAGAGGATGACAGCGGTGAAGGCGATGATGGTCGTGCCCATGTGTGTTGGTATGACCGGCTCCGGTTCGTCTCCAAGCGCTCAGTCTGGTTATAATGGCGTTAAACATCAACCGACAATTGCGGGCGTCCATGTTTGATAATCTGACCGATCGGCTATCTGGAAGCCTCCGGAAGATCTCCGGCCAGGCGAAGCTGACCGAGAACAACATCAGTGAAACCCTGCGCGAAGTGCGTATGGCGCTGCTCGAGGCGGACGTAGCGCTGCCCGTGGTCAAGGACTTCGTCGAGAACGTGCGGCAGAAGGCCATGGGGCAGGAGGTGATGCGCAGCCTCACGCCGGGGCAGGCGTTCATCAAGCTTGTCCAGAGCGAGCTGGAAGCCGTCATGGGGACCGCCGAACCGTTGAAGCTCGACGGCAAGCCGCCGGCGGTGATCATGATGGCTGGTCTTCAGGGCGCGGGTAAGACCACCAGTGTGGCCAAGCTGGCGCGTTATCTGAAGGAGCGTGAGAAGAAATCGGTGCTGGTGGTCAGCGCCGACGTCTATCGCCCGGCGGCGATCAATCAGCTCGAGACGCTCGCGGGCGAGGTGGACGCCACCTTCTATCC
Source organism: Halovibrio salipaludis (assembly GCF_002286965.1). Classification (GTDB taxonomy): domain Bacteria; phylum Pseudomonadota; class Gammaproteobacteria; order Pseudomonadales; family Oleiphilaceae; genus Halospina; species Halospina salipaludis. The sequence continues at coordinate 62,491 of NZ_NSKD01000004.1, forward strand.
GAGCAGTACGGACCAGGACCCGGTCACCATCGCCAATAACGCCGTGGATGAGGCACGCCGGCGTTTCATCGATGTGGTGATCGTCGACACGGCGGGTCGCCTGCACGTCGATAACGACATGATGGACGAGATCGGGCGGCTGAATAAGGCGGTCCAGCCCAACGAGACGCTGTTCGTGGTGGATGCCATGAGTGGCCAGGACGCCGCCAACACCGCGAAGGCCTTCAGTGAGGCATTGCCGCTCAGTGGCGTCATCCTGACCAAGGCCGATGGTGATGCCCGCGGTGGTGCTGCTCTCTCCGTGCGCCATATCACGGGCCGGCCCATCAAGTTCATGGGCGTGGGTGAGAAGAACGACGCGCTGGAAGTATTCCATCCGGACCGCATCGCCTCGCGCATTCTGGGCATGGGGGACGTGCTCTCCCTGATTGAGGATGCCGAGCAGAAGGTCGACCAGAAGAAGGCCCAGAAGCTCACCAAGAAGATCAAGAAGGGCAAGAAATTTGACCTGGAGGATTTCCGGGACCAGCTCCAGCAGATGAAGAGTATGGGCGGCATGGGCGCCATGCTCGAGAAAATGCCCGGTATGGGGCAGTACCAGGAGATGGCGGAAAAGCAGGTCAATGACAAGTCCATCGGCCGCATGGAGGCGATCATCTCCTCCATGACCCCGCATGAGCGCCGCTACCCGGACGTCATCAGCAGTTCCCGCAAACGCCGCATCGCTTCCGGCTCCGGGGTGCAGATGCAGGAGATCAACCGCCTGCTCAAGCAGCACAAGCAGATGCAGAAGATGATGAAGAAGATGGGCAAGAAAGGCGGCATGGAGAACATGATGCGCGGCATGCAGGGTATGATGGGCCAGGGCGGTCCTGGTGGACCCGGAGGCGGGCCCGGCGGTATGGGCGGTGGTGGCATGCCTCCCATGGGGCGGCGCTGATACCCGTCATCAATGCTTTTCAGGGCCGGCGTTTTACAGTAGAATGCCAGCCCTTTCGCACGGGCGTAATTGAGCCCGTGACAGCCGGTTCGCATGCACAGGCTTGTCTGAACTGATTATTCGAACGCAACAGGACAGTCGTTGAAATGGTAACAATCCGTTTGACACGAGGCGGCGCCAAGAAGCGCCCGTTCTACCACGTCCAGGTCACGGACAGCCGTAAGCCCCGTGATGGCCGCTACATCGAACGGCTGGGCTTTTTCAATCCGGTGGCACGCGGCAACGAAGAGCGTCTGCGGCTCGACACCGAGCGCGCCCAGTACTGGATCGACCAGGGTGCACAGCCCACTGAGCGGGTGAGCAGCCTGCTGAAAGAGGCGGCTTCCGAGTAAGGGAGCCGTATCCATGGGGGGCGGAGAAACCGTACTGGGCCAGATCACCTCGGTTTACGGGGTGCAGGGCTGGGTGAAGGTGTATTCGTACACTGAGCCCCGGGAGAATATCTTTCAGTACAGCAACTGGACCCTGGTGGATGGGCGTTCACCGTCCCGCGAGCCCCGCAAGGTCCGCCTTGTGACCGGCAAGCCCCATGGCAAGACACTGGTTGCCAGGCTTGAAGGCATTGAGGACAGGGACCAGGCGGCCAGCCTCTGCGGTCTCGACATCCGTGTTGAGACCAGTGAGCTTCCGCCGCTCGGTGAGGGCGAGTACTACTGGTACCAGCTCCAGGGGCTGCGGGTCCGGACGGCCGATGACGGGCATGACCTGGGGGTTGTGGACCACCTGATCGAGACCGGGTCCAATGACGTGCTGGTGGTGCGTGCTGACGCAGCCAGCATGGATGGCAGGGAGCGGCTGATCCCCTTCCTGCCGGATGAGATTATCCGATCGGTGAACCTGGAGGACGGTGTCCTCGAGGCTGACTGGGATCCGGAATTCTGAGAAACGGCCCGCGCACCGGGTAAACGGTCACGGGTCAGACAAGAGGCGCTCGGGTTGCGGGTTGCGGCCATCAGTATTTTTCCGGAAATGTTCCGGGCGATCACCGACTATGGGGTGAGCGGCCGGGCGGTTTCCGAAGGGCATCTGGTGCTGGACTGCATCAACCCCCGGACCTTTACTCACGACCGTCATCGCACGGTTGATGACCGCCCCTACGGGGGCGGGCCGGGCATGGTCATGAAGGCCGAGCCGCTGGAGGCCGCCATAGACGAGGCGGTTGAGCGGGTAGGCGGGGAGGCGAAGGTCATCTGCCTTTCGCCCCAGGGCCGGGTGCTTGATCAGGCGATGGTCGAGTCCCTGGCGGAGGAACCCGGTCTGGTACTGCTGTCCGGGCGCTATGAAGGGATTGATGAGCGCGTGCTGGAGTCATGGGTGGATGAGGAGATCTCCATCGGTGACTATGTGCTCAGCGGCGGCGAACTCGCGGCCATGGTGCTGGTGGATGCGGTCGTCCGCCAGATCCCGGGGGTTCTGGGGCACAGCCAGTCCGCCGTGGAGGATTCCTTCGCGGACGGGCTGCTCGACTGCCCGCATTACACGCGCCCGGAAGCGCATCGCGGATCCAGGGTGCCGGAGGTCCTGCTCGGTGGCGATCACGAGCGGATCCGGCGCTGGCGGCTGAAGCAGTCGTTGCAGCGGACCCTGATCAGGCGCCCTGAACTGCTTCAGGAACGGGAATTGACCGCCGAGGAGCAGCGACTGCTGGCGGAGATTGAAAACGAACGGCCGGATGGCGGGTCGGATTGGTGACACATTCAGGAGTGAGCGAAACGATGAGTGGCAAGAACAGTATCATCCAGGAAATTGAAAACGAGCAGCTCAAGGACTCCGTTCCCGAGTTCGGCCCGGGTGATACCGTGGTCGTTCAGGTGCGGGTAACCGAGGGCAACCGTGAGCGTCTGCAGGCGTTCGAGGGTGTGGTCATCGGCAAGCGCAACCGCGGCCTGAACTCCTCGTTCACCGTGCGCAAGCGCTCCTATGGCATCGGTGTTGAGCGGACCTTCCAGACGCATTCGCGCCTGATCGACAGCATTTCGGTCAAGCGTCGCGGTGATGTGCGCCAGGCGAAGCTGTACCATCTGCGTCAGCTCTCCGGTAAGGCTGCACGGATCAAGGAAAAGCTTGGCTGAGGAACGCAACGAGCAACTGGTTGCGTCATTCAGTGAGTCGCTCTGGCTGGAATCCGGCCTGAGCGACCGCTCCCGGCTTTCCTACGAAAGTGATCTCAGACAGTTCGGACGCTGGCTCACCCGGCAGTATCCCGGGAAGGATCTGTGCGGTGTTGACCGGACCTGTCTCATGGAATACCTCTCCAGTGCGCTTTCCGCCGGAACCCGCTCAAGCACGGCGGCGCGGCGTCTCTCCTGCCTCAGACGGTTCTACCGCTACCTCCTCCGTGAAGGCCTGATCGACGAGGATCCGACGCTGCGTCTGGACAGTCCGAAACTGGTCCGCCGTCTGCCGGATACTCTGACCGAGGCGGATGTGGAGGCCCTCCTGGACGCACCTGACACGCAGGAACCCATTGAGCTCCGCGACAGGGCCATGATGGAGCTGCTCTATGCCTGTGGTCTGCGTGTCTCGGAGCTGGTGGCGTTACGGCTTACCCAGGTGAACCGACGCCAGGGTGTGGTGCGGCTGCTGGGCAAGGGCAACAAGGAGCGCCTGGTGCCCATGGGCGAGGAAGCCCTTGAATGGCTTGACCGGTATCTGCAGGAAGCCCGGCCGGAGCTGGCCGGGGGCGCCGGCACGGACGCCCTGTTCCCCGGAGGCCGTGGCGGGCACCTCACGCGCCAGGCATTCTGGTACCGGATCCGGCGCTACGCCGTCCGGGGCGGCATCCAGAAGCCGCTCTCTCCCCACACCCTGCGCCATGCCTTTGCCACCCATCTTCTCAACCATGGCGCGGATCTCCGGGTGGTCCAGATGCTGCTGGGGCACAGTGATCTTTCGACTACCCAGATCTATACCCATGTCGCACGGGAGCGGCTGCAGCAGCTGCACCAGACCCACCATCCCCGGGGCTGATCAACGACAGACCAGCGGAAATCCGGTATCCTCCGGAGCATTGCAAGTGAACCCGGAGTTGATCATGAGACGCCTATCAGCTGCTTTTCTGTTGCTCGCTGCCATGCTGCTGACGACAGCGGTACAGGCGGCATCCCCGGAAGAGCAGATCCGCGAGCGCCTGAAAGAGAGCCTTCCTGACATGCCCGTGGACAGTATCCGGGAAACGGAACGTGAGGGGCTGTATGCCGTCCAGGGTGGCGGTAACCTGATCTATGCAACCGCTGATGGCCGCTATCTGTTTACCGGCCAGATGCTGCGTCTTGGCGACGATGGCATCGCCAACCTGACCGAGCAGACCCGCACCCGGCAGCGCCGACAGACGCTCTCGAAGCTGGACAGCGGTGAGATGATCCGTTTCGGGCCGGATGAAGGTGGGGTCAAGGCCGATCTCTATGTGTTCACGGACACGACCTGTGGCTACTGCCGCAAGCTTCACCGTGACATGGAAGCCCTGAATGACCTGGGTATCCGGGTCAACTATCTGGCCTACCCCCGTGGAGGCCCGGGCAGCAAGGGCGCCCGGCAACTGAATGCGGTCTGGTGCTCGGACGATCGCCGCAGCGCCATGACGCGGGCCAAGCAGGGGGAGTCCGTATCCGCGGGCCAGTGCGAGTCACCGGTGCAGTCCCACTTCCGGATGGGGCGTGCATTCGGCGTCAGCGGAACACCGGCACTGGTTACGGAATCCGGCCGCATGATCCGGGGCTACAAGCCCCCGAGAGTACTGGCGAGGGAGCTCGGGCTCGACGGCTGACGTAACCGTAACGCTGGGAGGCCGTCGAGTTTTTTTCGGCGCGCAAAGCGTATAACATGCGCGTTTCCCCGGCATTGACGTGCATTTTCCAAGCGAACGAGAGGTGGCCAGTTGAAGGACGTGAACATCGGAATCTGTGGTCTCGGGACCGTTGGTGGCGGAACCTGGGAGGTCCTGCAGCGCAACGCCCGGATCATCGCCGGTCGTGCCGGCTGTAACCTGCGTGTGGCGCGTGTAGCGAACCGGAGCCCGCGCCCGGACCTGGGTCTGGGTGACACACCGTTCTCCACGGACGTGCACGATGTGGTCAATGATCCGGCCATCGATATTGTCGTTGAGCTCATCGGGGGCTATGACGATGCCCGCCGTCTGGTGCTGGCCGCCATCGAGCAGGGCAAGCATGTGGTCACCGCCAACAAGGCCCTGATCGCACAGCACGGCAATGAGATCTTCGACGCCGCCCGGGAGAAGAACGTCATTGTCGCCTATGAGGCGGGCGTTGCCGGTGGTATTCCGGTCATCAAGGCGATCCGGGAAGGACTGGCCGCCAACCGGATCCAGTGGCTTGCCGGCATCATCAACGGCACCGGCAACTACATCCTCACTGAGATGCGGGCCGGGCGCGATTTCGATGAAGTGCTGAAGGAAGCCCAGGAGCTCGGGTATGCCGAAGCCGACCCCACCTTTGATGTTGAGGGGATCGATGCGGCCCACAAGCTGACCATCATGGCCTCGGCCGCCTTCGGCGTACCACTGCAGTTCGACCGGGCCTATACCGAGGGTATTGCCAATATCACGCCCTACGACATCACCCACGCGGAAGCTCTGGGTTACCGGGTCAAGCACCTGGGGATCGCCCGTTCCCGCGAGGATGGGATTGAGCTGCGCGTGCACCCGACACTGGTGCCCGAGAAGAATCTGATTGCCAAGGTCGACGGCGTTCTCAATGCCGTGCTTGTTGATGGTGATGCGGTCGGCCAGACCATGTACTACGGCCCGGGTGCCGGGGATGAGGCCACGGCCTCCGCGGTGATCGCGGACCTGGTGGACGTGGCGCGTACCGTCTCGACCGACAGTGCGCAGCGCGTGCCCTATCTTGGCTTCGAGTCTGATGCGGTGACCGATCACCGTATCCTGAGTCCGAACGAGATCCGCTCGGCCTACTATCTGCGCATCCAGGCGCTGGATCGGCCTGGTGTGCTCGCCAAGGTGGCCTCCATCATGAGCGAGAACGGCATCAACATCGAATCCATCATGCAGAAGGAATCCGAACTGCATGACGGCCAGATCCCGGTGATCCTGCTGACCCATACGGTTCTGGAGAAACAGGTCAACGATGCCATTGCCGAAATGGAAGCACTGCCCGAGGTAGAGGGCAGGGTGGTGCGCATCCGCGCCGAGAACTTTCTCTGAGAACTGACCCTGGACACTGACGGAATACTGCCTTGAGATACATCAGCACCCGCGGGCAGGCGCCCGCGCTCAGCTTTGAAGACGTGCTCCTGCAGGGGCTTGCCACTGACGGCGGGCTCTACGTGCCCGAAACCCTGCCGCGCTATACGCCGGAGGATCTCATGGCGCTGCGTGGGCTGCCCTACGACGAACTGGCCTGCCGGGTGATGTATCCGTTCGTCGAGGAATCCATTGCCGAGGACGACTTCCGGGCCATGGTCCGTGAGACCTATGCCGGTTTTGCCCATCGTGCGGTGGCGCCCCTGGTGCAGCTGGATGCCAACGAATGGGTCATGGAACTGTTCCGGGGCCCGACGCTGGCGTTCAAGGATTTCGCCCTGCAGCTGCTGGGCCGGCTCCTGGACCATGTTCTGGAAAAGCGTGGCCAGCACGTGGTGATCCTCGGGGCCACCTCCGGCGATACCGGTTCCGCGGCCATTGAGGGCTGCCGCCACTCGAAGCACGTGGACATCTTCATCCTGCATCCCCACGGGCGGGTCTCGGAGGTGCAGCGGCGCCAGATGACCACGGTGCTCAGCGACAACGTGCACAACATCGCGGTGGACGGGAACTTCGACGACTGCCAGAAGATGGTCAAGGCGAGCTTTGCGGACCAGTCCTTCCTGGAAGGCAAGACCTCCCTGGTGGCCGTCAACTCCATCAACTGGGCCCGGATCATGGCCCAGATCGTCTATTACATCTACGCCTCACTGGCGCTGGGTGGTCCGCACCGCAGCCTGGCTTTTTCGGTGCCCACAGGTAACTTCGGGGACATCTTTGCGGGTTATCTGGCAAGGCAGATGGGCGTGCCGGTGCAGCAGCTGGTGGTCGCCACCAACCAGAACGACATCCTGCACCGGTTCATCAGCGGTAATCACTACGAGACCGGTAAATTGCAGCACACCCTGTCGCCGAGTATGGACATCACCATTTCCAGCAACTTCGAGCGGCTTCTGTTCGATCTCTATGGCCGCCATCCGGAGAGCGTGGTTCAGTTCCTGAAAAACGCGGAGCATGGCGCTGTCTCGCTGGAAAAGGACCGCTGGCAATCAGCCCGCGGACTGTTCGACAGCCTCTCGGTGAACGATGAACGCACCTGTGAGGTGATCGCCGAGGTCTATGGCGAAACCGAGTACCTGCTCGACCCGCACACGGCCATTGGTGTGGAAGCGGCGCGGCGCTGCCGGCGTGATGCCACGGTACCCATGGTGACCATGGGTACGGCGCATCCGGCCAAGTTCCCGGATGCGGTGACCCGTTCCGGCGTTCCCCGCGAGGCGGCGCTGCCCGAGCACCTGTCCGATCTGATGGAGCGCGAAGAGCGGTTCACGGTGCTCGACAACGACCTCGCCACCATTCAGCAGTACATGGCCCGTAACTGGCGCCACGCCGACAGCTGAGCCCTATGCAGCAGACCATCGTACGGCGTGCTGGCGCCGGCGGGGATGCCCTCGCCAGTGCCGGTCTCCATCCCCTCCTGCGGCGGCTTTATGCCGCCCGGGGTGTCACGGACGCCAGCCAGCTCGACTATGGTCTTGCCTCCCTGGCGCGCCCGGAGGGCTTCCTGGGTATGGAGACGGCCGCCTCCACGCTTGCCAATGCCGTGATGCAGGGGCAGCGGATCACCATCGTGGGCGACTTTGACGCCGATGGCGCCACCAGCACGGCGCTGGCGGTGCTGGCGCTCACCCGTTTCGGTGCCCACCAGGTGGACTACCGTGTGCCCAGCCGCTTCACGGATGGCTATGGCCTGACGCCGGGCATTATCGACCAGCTGGCGCAGGAGGGCAGCCTTCCGGATCTGATCCTGACCGTCGACAATGGCATTGCAGCCCATGAAGGGGTGGCCAGGGCCGGCGAGAAGGGCGTGCGCGTCGTGGTCACGGACCACCACCTGCCCGGGGAGACCCTTCCGCGGGCCGAGGCCATCGTCAATCCCAACCAGCCAGGCTGCGGCTTTCCCACCGGCAATACGGCCGGCGTTACCGTGACGTTCTATGTGATGAGCGCGCTGCGCAGACACCTGGAAGCGGCCGGCTGGTTTGCCCAGGCGCCTCCGGCAATGGCGGAATACCTGGATCTGGTGGCACTGGGCACGGTGGCGGACGTGGTGCCCCTGGATCACAACAACCGAACCCTGGTGGCCCAGGGGCTGCGCCGCATCCGTGCCGGCCGCACACGCCCCGGCATCCGGGCACTGCTAGAACTCGCCGGGCGCGAGGCGGATGCGCTGGAAGCGACGGATCTGGGTTTCGTACTGGGTCCACGCCTCAACGCGGCGGGCCGCCTGGACGATATGGCCGTGGGCATCGAGTGCCTGCTGGTGGAGGATGAGACTGAAGCGCAGCGACTTGCCTCCGAACTGGACCGCCTGAACCGAGAGCGCCGGACCATTGAATCGGACATGCGCGGGGAGGCGGAGTCGGCGCTGGCCAGGCTGCACCTGGATGAGGGTGAGCTGCCGCCGGTGCTGTGCCTGCATGATGAACAGTGGCACGAAGGCGTGATTGGTCTTCTGGCCTCGCGCATCCGCGAACGCTTCCACCGCCCGGTGATCGCCTTCGCCCGCGGTGGTGAGGGGCTGCTCAAGGGCTCGGCCCGTTCCGTGCCAGGCCTGCATATCCGGGACCTGATCGCGGAGCTTGATGCCCGCCATCCGGGGCTTCTGAATCGTTATGGCGGCCATGCAATGGCGGCCGGGATGACCCTGACAGACTCCGGTGTGGATCAGTTCCGGGAGGCAGTGACGGAACTCGTGCGCGAACGGGTCGAGCCGGAGCTTCTGCGCCCGGAGATCCTCAGTGACGGTGAGCTGGAGCCCCACTGGCTGACCCTCGAAACAGCCCACCTTCTGTCCAGCGGCGGACCCTGGGGGCAGGGGTTCCCCGAGCCGGTGTTCGACGGTGAGTTCGAGCTCCTGGAACAGCGGATCGTGGGCGAGCGCCACCTCAAGCTGCAGATCGGCGTGCCCGGATGGAACACGCCGCTGGACGGCATCGCCTTCAATATCGACACCGATCAGTGGCCGTGTGAGTGCCGACGCGCCCGGCTTGCGTACCAGCTGGATGCCAACCGCTTCCGTGGGCGCGAGCGGCTGCAGCTGCGGGTACTGCACCTGGAGCCGCTGTAAGCCGCGTATTCAGTGCCCTGCGCATTCGTTACAATAAGCCATCTTTCTGACAAGCCCACTCAACAAGAGGCCGTCGGCTATGGAAACCAATCCGATCGTTCAAACCATTCGTGACCTGGAAGCGCGTACGGAAGCGCTTAGGGGGTATCTTTGACTACGACAGCAGGAAGGAACGGCTGACGGAAGTCGAACGCGAACTGGAACAGCCCGAAGTCTGGAACAACCCGGACCGCGCCCAGGCCCTGAACAAGGAACACGCCAGCCTGCATGCCATTGTTTCCACGCTGGACCGGCTGAGCACTGGCATCCGTGATGCGGAAGAACTGCTTCAGATGGCCGAATCCGAGGAGGATGAAGCGGCCGCCAATGACGTGACCGGCGAGCTCCAGACCCTGGAAGGGGAGCTGGAGAAGCTGGAGTTCCGGCGGATGTTCTCTGGCGATATGGATGCCAGCAACTGCTACCTGGACATCCAGTCCGGCTCCGGCGGCACCGAGGCCCAGGACTGGGCCAACATGCTGCTGCGCATGTACCTGCGCTGGGCCGAGGCCAAGGGTTTCAAGTACGAGGTGCTCGAGGCCCAGGACGGTGATGTGGCCGGCCTCAAGAGTGCCACCATCAGGATCGAGGGCGAGTACGCCTATGGCTGGCTGCGTACTGAAACAGGCGTGCACCGTCTGGTCCGCAAGTCGCCCTTTGATTCGGGTAACCGCCGGCACACCTCCTTTGCTTCCGTGTTCGCCTCACCGGAGATCGACGACAACATCGAGATCGAGATTGACCCGTCGGATCTGCGGATCGACGTGTACCGGGCCTCGGGTGCCGGTGGCCAGCACGTCAACACCACGGAATCCGCGGTGCGGATCACCCACCAGCCCACGGGCATCGTGGTGGCGAACCAGAGCGGGCGCTCGCAGCACTCCAACAAGGACTATGCGATGAAGCAGCTGCGCGCCAAGCTGTATGAGCTGGAGCTGCAGAAGCGCAACGAGGAGAAGCAGGCTGCCGAGAACAGCAAGTCGGACATCGGCTGGGGCAGCCAGATCCGCTCCTATGTGCTGGATGACCAGCGCATCAAGGACCTCCGCACGCGCGTGGAGACGAGCAATACCCAGAGTGTGCTCGACGGGAGTCTTGATCAATTCATCATCGCCAGTCTCAAGCAGGGCCTGTAACCACCGGAGAATCTTTCGCCCATGACGGACAACACCGACGCAACGCCATCCCAGGACGAGAACCGGCTGATCGCCGAGCGCCGCGAGAAGCTCCAGGCGCGGCGGGACGCCAGCGACAACCCGTTCCCCAATGATTTTGAGCGGGACAGCACCGCGGCGGAGCTTCAGGCACGCTACGGCGACTACAGCAAGGAAGAGCTGGCCGAGCTGAATATGAAGGTGGCGGTAGCCGGGCGCCTGATGCTGGACCGCAAACCCTTCTCTGTGATCCAGGACATGAGTGGCCGGATCCAGATCTACAGCACCAAGGAGGTGCAGAAGGAGATCAAGGACTGGGATGTGGGCGACATCGTCGGCGTGAAGGGCACGCTGTCGAAGTCCGGTAAGGGCGACCTGTACGTGGTGATGGAGGAATACCAGCTCCTGACCAAGTCACTCCGGCCCCTGCCGGAGAAGCACAAGGGCCTGGTGGACCCGGAGCAGCGTTACCGCCGGCGCTACGTGGACCTCATCATGAACGAGGACACGCGCAGCACCTTCAAAGTGCGCTCGAAGGTCATCAACCACGTCCGCCACTACCTCACCAGCCGCGATTTCATCGAGGCGGAGACGCCCATGCTGCAGGTGATCCCCGGCGGTGCCGCGGCCCGGCCCTTCGTTACCCACCACAACGCGCTGGACATCGATATGTTCCTGCGCGTGGCGCCGGAGCTCTATCTCAAGCGCCTGGTGGTTGGTGGGTTCGAGAAGGTCTTCGAGATCAATCGCAACTTCCGCAACGAAGGGCTGTCCACCCGGCATAACCCGGAGTTCACCATGCTTGAGTTCTATCAGGCCTATGCGGACTACAACCACCTGATGGAGCTGACCGAGAACCTGCTGCGGGAAGTGACGGAGAGCGTTTTTGGCGAAGCGCACTTCAGCAACGGGGTACGGGGTGAGAACGGCGAGATCGTGGATCACGTCACCTACGACTTCTCGGGCCCGTTCCGGCGCCTGAGCGTTATGGAAGCGATCCTGGAGCACAATCCGGAGCTGACCGAGGGGCAGCTCTCGGATCCGGAGCAGGCGGCGAAGGCCGCCTCAGCTCTGGGCATCAATGTGAAGGACGGTTGGGGGCTGGGGCGCATCCAGACCGAGATCTTTGAGGAGACCGCCGAGCACCGGCTGACCCAGCCCACCTTCATTACCCGGTATCCGACCGAGGTGTCCCCGCTCGCACGGCGCTGTGACGACGACCCGAGCGTGACGGAACGCTTTGAGCTCTTTGTGGGCGGGCGCGAAATCGCAAACGGGTTCTCCGAGCTCAATGATGCCGAGGATCAGGCCCAGCGCTTCAGGGAGCAGGCCGAGGAAAAGGCGGCCGGCGATGACGAGGCCATGTTCTACGACGAGGATTACATCACGGCGCTGGAATACGGCCTGCCGCCGACCGCGGGTGAGGGGATCGGTATCGACCGGCTGTTGATGCTGCTGACGGATTCGCCCTCGATCCGCGATGTGATCCTGTTTCCGGCCATGCGGCCAGAAAAGGGCTGACCATGCATCCGGCCACGGAAGCGCTGCTGTCGCATCTGAAACCGGGCACCGGCTGGCGGGAACGCCTTGAGGGTGAATTCAGCCAGCCGTACATGGAAAAGCTCGGGGAATTCCTGGCTTCGGAAGAGCAGGCCGGGAAAACCCTGTTCCCGCGCGCCAACCTCTGCTTCAACGCGCTCAACAGCACGCCGTTCGAGCGCACCTCGGTGGTCATACTGGGGCAGGATCCCTACCACGGCCCGGGGCAGGCCCATGGCCTGTGCTTCAGCGTCCGGCCCGGCGTTCAGGTGCCGCCCTCGCTGGTGAATATCTTCAAGGAACTGAATCAGGACCTGGGCGCGCCCATTCCGGATCACGGCTGCCTGCAGCCCTGGGCGGAGCAGGGTGTGCTGCTGCTCAACAGTGTACTGACCGTGGCCCAGGGCAACGCCGGAGCACACCGCGGGCAGGGCTGGGAGACTTTCACGGACCGGGTTATCGGGCACCTCAACGAGGAACGTGAAGGCGTGGTTTTCCTGTTGTGGGGCAGCTACGCCCAGAAGAAGGGTGGGTTCATTGACCGCAATCGGCATCTGGTCCTGGAAGGGCCCCACCCATCGCCTCTTGCGGCCCACCGGGGGTTCTTCGGACAGAAATGGTTTTCGCGGACCAACGAGTGGCTGGCGCAGAAGGGGCTTCCGGAGGTGGACTGGGCGCTGCCGGACCAGGCCACACTGGAAGCCCGTTACCGTGGCGGCAAACAGGCACAGGGCTGAGCGGGATCAGCCCTTGAGCAGGGCCATGGCCGCGTCCATCTGCTCGCCCAGATCCTCGTCATCCTCCATGCCGGATTCCGGATCCAGACCGAGGCGATGGAACGCGGTGACCTCGTGCCAGTTCATTTCCGTGTAGGGGTGGCCGGTGCCCACCAGGGTCTGAAGGCTGGCGACCATGACCACATCCGCGTAATCCGCTTCCGGAACCTGGCGCCCGAAGTTCACGTGCTCTGACGGCACGTGATGCAGTTCCAGCGGGAAGTCCCAGCGTTTGAGAATCCGGTCCCCGATCACCGGGTGGAGCTCATCCACCAGGTTGTCCAGCATGGCGCTGTTGACCTGCAGGTCATGGTCCTCGACGAATCGCAGTACCGGCAGGGCGCCGATCTGGCAGACAAGACCCGCCAGGGTCGCCTGCTCGGGCCTGAGCTTCGTGTAGTGCTGGGCGAGCACCTGGGCAATGCCGGCGATTTCGGTGCTGCGCTGCCAGATGGTCCGCAGGCGCCGGTCCACCATATCGGAGGTGGCCTGGAACATCTGTTCCATGGCCAGCCCCATGGCCAGACTGCTGGTGTAGTCCATGCCCAGCCGGCTGACGGCCATGTTGAGGGTGTTGATCTCGCGTGATCCCCGGAACAGGGGGCTGTTCACCACCTTGATGATGCGCGCGGACATGGCCGCATCATCACTGATGGTCTTTGAGATGTCCTGGATGGTGGCGTTGTCGTCCTCGGCGATGTCCCGGACTTTCAGCGCCACTTCCGGCAGCGTCGGCAGGGTCAGTTGATCCTGGTCGATGGCTGTTAGGAGCTGATCACGGATGCGATTGGCCAGTTCCGTCATAGCCTTGAGGGCCTCCTGAATGCTTTGAAATGCTGCCCTCTTTATAGCAGGAGCTGGCGTGGCCTGCCGTTATATTTTGTCACGGCTGCTGTTCGGGCACGTCATATCCCAGTGGCTGCAGTGCCAGCTGGGCCCCCGGTTGATCGGCGAGCGTGATGGTGGCTTCGATGGCGGCATGCTTGAGCACCCCGAGAAGCTGCACGGTGCCATCGTCGGTGGCGATGCTGTCGGTGATCTCACCCAGGGCATTGCCGTCGCCGTCCACCAGCCGGTCGCCGGGGGCGGGGAGGGTATCCGTGAAACGGGCCTCAAGACGGAAAAGGCTCTTCTTGAGCTGCCCCAGGTGATGCATGCGCGCGATGATTTCCTGGCCGGTGTAGCAGCCCTTGGTAAAGCTCACGCCCCCGTAGGCCTGGAGGTTCAGGTTCAGCGGTATGTACTGTTCCGTGGTGGATTCGTTGAGCAGGGTCAGACCGCTCATGATCTCCGAGAGCTGCCAGGTGGTGCCTGGCTGATCCGGCTCTGGTGCCGCCTGAACGGCCGTGTTCCACCAGAACTCAAAGCGGGCGCGGCCGTCCGGCAGCGGGACGGTGCGCACCAGGACGCCGTTGTCGGTGACGGTGGCATCGTTCAGCTCCGCCGGGAGTGACGGGGCGAGGGTCGTGGCGTGTTCCTCCCCGATGAGGCCCAGGAGCTGCCAGTCTTCCGCGGGTTTCAGTTCCGCCTGGAAGAAGGCCAGGTACTTGCTCAGCTGCTGGTTGATCCGGTCGCTCAGGGTTTCGGGAAAGCGCACCAGGACCTTTTCGGGCGACAGGCGCACCAGACGGAAGAGCGCATAGGCGCGGCCCTTGGGGGTACAGGCCGCGCCGGGCAGGCTGTGTTCGCGGGTCAGTTCATCAATGTTGCAGGTGACCTGGCCCTGGAGGAAGCGATCCACATCCGGACCCTCCAGCAGCATCAGCCGATGGGCGTTGACCGACGCGGTCATGGCATCAGGCAGGGTGGCGGGGGCCGTGGTCGTCTGGGTCATTCCGTGTCTCCGTGAAAAGGGTTCATGAGGTCACTCATCGCCCGCGTGGGCTGGCCCCAGCCGGAGCCAGCCCGTCAGCCGGCGCAGGCTTTGCGCGTCAGTATTGCGGATACCCGGGAGGGTGCTCAACAGCAGGGGGTGCGTATGGCCGCTTCCGCTGAGGCGCAGCCAGAGGAAGCGGTGGGCGATTCGTGAGCCGGTCCCGACCCGCACCGGCTGTTCCTCTCCTCCGGCATGGACGGCCCGGAGCCCGTCCGGTCCAGCGATCAGCCGCAGCGGGCTGTGGCGGGTGCGCAGGAGCTGGCGCCGGGTGGCGGTGATGGCGCCGACCGCGCTGGCAGCGGTCACGCCCACTGTGACAGCGCCGGGAATGCCGTCCAGGCCCAGGACCAGTCCCGCTGGCAGCAGCCATGGTGCTGCGGCTACGGCAGCGAGGCCCGGGGACGGGCTGAGCGGGACGTCAATCCGGCTGAACCCGCTGGAGGATGAGGTCGACGATGCGGGCAAGGTCCGGGTCCTCGGGGCGGCTGCGCTGCATGAACCAGGCGAAGAGGTCGTTGTCCTCGCACTCGATCAGGCTCCTGTAACGGGCCTGGTCGGCTTCGGGCAGCGAGGGGTAGGCTTCCTTCACAAAGGGCACGAGCAGCAGGTCAAGCTCCAGCATGCCCCTGCGGCTGTGCCAGACAAGGCGTTTGTATTCACGGTCGTCGGTCATGGAGTCTGTGGTTCCCATCAGGGCTCAGGCGTCGGAACGCATGTAGGTGGTTGGCACCAGCACGGTGTCCTTGGGCTCCGCGATGGTTGTCGGGTAATCCAGGTTGTAGTGGAGCCCCCGGCTTTCGCGCCGCTGCAGGGCCGAGCAGATGATCAGGTCCGCCACTGTCACCAGGTTGCGCAGCTCCAGCAGGTCATTGCTGACGCGGTAGTTGCTGTAGAACTCGCGGATCTCACTGTGCAGCATGTCCGCCCGGTGCTTGGCCCGCTGCAGCCGTTTGGTGGTGCGCACGATGCCCACATAGTCCCACATGAAGTGGCGCAGTTCATCCCAGTTGTGGGCGATCACCACGTCCTCGTCCGAATCCCGTACCCGGGACTCGTCCCACTCGGGCACTTCCGGCGGTTCCGGAACATGTGGGTTCTGCTCATTGATGTCCCGGGCCGCCGCCCGGCCATAGACCAGGCATTCCAGCAGCGAATTGCTGGCCATGCGGTTGGCGCCGTGCAGGCCGGTGAAGGAGGTCTCGCCCACGGCGTAGAGCTGGTTCACGTCCGAGCGGGCATGGTCGTCCACCATGACGCCGCCGCAGGTGTAATGGGCGGCGGGCACGATGGGGATGGGCTCACGGGTGATGTCGATGCCGTACTCGCGGCAGCGCGCGGCGATGGTGGGGAAGTGTTCCTCGATGAAATCCGCCGGCCGGTGGCTGATGTCCAGGTAGAGGCAGTCCGCACCCAGGCGCTTCATTTCGTGGTCGATGGCCCGGGCCACGATGTCCCGCGGCGCCAGTTCGGCGCGTTCGTCGAAGCGGTCCATGAACCGACTGCCGTCGGGCAGCAGCAGTTTGCCACCTTCCCCGCGCAGGGCTTCGCTGATCAGGAACGACTTGGCCTGCGGATGATAGAGGCAGGTGGGGTGGAACTGGTTGAACTCCATATTCGCCACCCGGCAGCCGGCACGCCAGGCGATGGCAATGCCGTCACCGGTGGCGCCGTCTGGGTTGCTGGTGTAAAGGTAGGCCTTGCTGGCGCCGCCGGTGGCCAGGACCACGAACCGCGCGCGGAAGAGTTCCACCTCCTGGGTGTCGTGGTTGAAGATGTAGGCGCCCACGCAGCGGTTGCCCGGCAGGAACAGTTTGCGGTGGGTGACCAGATCCACTGCCACCCGGTTTTCGAAGATGTCGATGTTGGGCTGCTGTCGGGCACGCTCGCAAAGGGCCTCGGAGACCGCCTGACCGGTGGCGTCCGCGGCGTGGATGATACGGCGGTGGCTGTGGCCACCCTCCCGGGTGAGGTGGAAGTGGCTGCCGTCGGCCCGGGTGAACTGGACACCCTGCGCAATCAGCCAGTCAATGCTGTCGCGTGCCTGGGAGACGGTCAGCCGGACCGTGTCCTCGTGGCAGAGCCCGGCACCGGCCGCCAGGGTGTCGGCGGTGTGCGCGTCCTCGCTGTCGCTGTCGTCCAGCACGGCGGCAATGCCGCCCTGGGCCCACTGGGTGGAACCGCTGTCGAGCTCCGTCTTGCTCAGAACCGCAACGCTCAGGTCAGGGGACAGGGTCAGGGCAGTGCTCAGACCTGCTGCACCGCTGCCGACGATCAGCACATCGTAATGGTGGAATGCATGCATGGCGGATATTGAACTAAAGTTTGCCTCTGGTGTCACTCTTTACGTACAGCGATGGCCGGGAGATGATCCGGGTACGGCATGGGGACGGGCAATGGAAGAACGGGCGCAACCGGACGACGAACGCGAGGGCGAGGTTCTTGAATGCGTGGGACAGCGTGCGCGGGTACGTGTGGCGCCGGCCGCTGGCTGCCCGCGCTGCGCAGCCGGTGAGGGCTGCGGCCAGGGGTTGCTGGGCGCGATGCGGAGTGCACCCATGCCCGGCGAGTTCTGGGTTACCGTTCCCGGGGATGAACGGGTAGCGCCGGGAGACCGGGTGCTGCTGCGGATGAGGCCGTCCGCCCTGGTGGCCGGCGCGGCGATGGTCTACATGGTGCCGCTTCTGGGGCTGGTTCTCGGGGCTCTGCTTGCGGAGGTGCTGATGGGCAGCAGTGATGGGGTGACCACGGCTGCCGGGGTTGCCGGCCTCGCGGTTGGGGTGCTGCTGGTTCGCTACCGGCTGCGCGATGCCCGCGAGGCCCGGCGCTTTGAGCCGGTTTTTGTGAGGCGCGTCCCTGTTTATGACGTACAGTTCACTTGAAAACCCCGGTGTTCCACTCAATATCATGACGGGATATCAGGCGAGGGTCCGTGCGCCACGCACGGGCTCCTGAGAATTCAAACCGGACGGGAGATCCCAATGACGAGGATGCCACATCGAATAACGCCGCTGTTCGCCCTGGCATTCCTGCTGGTGAGTGCCTGTGTGCCCGCCCAGCAGAGTGGCGGCCAGCTGCCGGATTTCACCGGACTGGTCGAGGAGAATGCGGACGTTGTGGTCAATATCAGTACCACGTCCACCAGCTCCCGGGGCGCGACGCCATTTGGTGGCCAGATGGAACAGCTGCCGGAATTCTTCCAGGAATTCTTCAAGGACCGCTTCCGTGGGCAGATGCCGGAGCGCCAGCGTGAACACCAGTCCATGGGCTCGGGCTTCATCGTCTCTTCCGATGGTTACATTCTCACCAACAATCACGTGGTTGAGAATGCGGACGAGATCATCGTGCGCATGAACGACCGGCGCGAGATGGAAGCGGAAGTGGTGGGGGCCGATGCCCGCTCCGATATTGCGGTGCTGAAGGTGGATGCCGAAGGCCTGCCCACCGCGAAGATCGGCAGCTCCTCGGACCTGTCGGTGGGCGAGTGGGTCTTCGCCATCGGGTCGCCTTTCGGCTTCGACTACACCGTCACCTCTGGAATCGTCAGCGCCAAGGGTCGTTCCCTGCCGCGCGACAACTACATTCCCTTCATCCAGTCCGATGTGGCCATCAATCCCGGCAATTCCGGTGGCCCCCTGTTCAATATGGAGGGTGAGGTCATAGGGGTGAACTCCCAGATCTATACCCGTTCCGGTGGTTTCATGGGGGTGTCCTTTGCCATTCCCATGGATGTGGCCATGGACGTGTTCGATCAGCTCAGGAACAAGGGCAGTGTGACCCGCGGCTGGCTGGGCGTGATGATCCAGGAGGTCAACCGGGACCTGGCCGAGACCTTTGGTCTTGAACGGCCGTACGGCGCCCTGGTGGCGGATGTGGTGCCGGACTCACCGGCCGCGGAAGCCGGTCTGCAGCAGGGTGACGTGATCCTCGCGTTCAATGGCGAGGAAATCACCCGCTCCTCGGATCTGCCGCCCAAGGTCGGGCAGGCGGATGTTGGCAGCGAGGCCGAACTGACCGTGATGCGCGGCGGCGAACGGATCCAGGTGCCCTTTACCGTGGGCGAACTGCCGGAAGACGGGCAGCAGGCACAGCAGCAGTCCGCTGAGCCGGATACCGGCAACCGTCTGGGGCTGAGGGTTGAGCCGCTGCCTGAGCAGCTGGCACGCCAGTGGGATCTTGACGGCGGCGTGCTGGTCACGGAGGTCGGACGGGGGCCGGCGCGCCAGGCCGGTATCCGCCGTAATGATGTGATCCGCAAGATCGGCAACCAGGGCGTAACCGGCGTTGAGGAGTTCCGGGAGGCGGTTTCCGGGCTGCCGGCTGGTAAGCCGGTCGCGGTCACCCTGATCCGGCAGGGGAGTCCGCGGATCGTGGCCCTGCGCCTGCCCGAATAACCCCTGTCCCCAGGACGGCCGGCTCCGCGCGGGGTATTCCACCCGGGGCCGGCCATAGCCTTTCCCTCCAGTGTCCGGTAAAATCCGCCCGGTCATGGCCGTCGCCGCAATGGCGGCAGCCGGAAACCGGATTCTGGAGTTTCAGTGAGCGATCTCAGCCACATACGCAACTTTTCGATCATTGCCCACATCGACCACGGCAAGTCCACACTGGCAGACCGCTTCATCCAGGTCTGTGAAGGGCTGACCGACCGGGAAATGGCCGAACAGGTCCTGGACTCCATGGACCTGGAGCGTGAGCGCGGGATCACCATCAAGGCCCAGAGCGTGACGCTCAAGTACAAGGCAAAGGATGGCAATGTCTACGAGCTCAACTTCATCGACACCCCGGGGCATGTGGACTTCTCCTACGAGGTCTCACGGTCCCTGAAAGCCTGCGAGGGTGCGCTGCTTGTTGTGGACGCGGGCCAGGGTGTTGAGGCCCAGTCCGTGGCCAACTGCTATACCGCCATGGATCAGAACCTCGAGGTCATCCCGGTTCTGAACAAGATCGACCTGCCGCAGGCCGATCCCGAGAAGGTGATGTCCGAGATTGAGGACGTGATCGGGATCGATGCCAGCGACGCGGTTCCCTGCAGCGCCAAGAACGGCACTGGCGTCGAGGACGTGCTGGAGGCGCTGATCCAACGCATTCCGCCGCCCCAGGGCGAGGTGGATGACGCCCTCCAGGCGCTGATCATTGATTCCTGGTTTGATAACTACCAGGGCGTGGTATCGCTGGTGCGCGTGATGCACGGCAGCGTGCGCAAGGGCGAGAAGATCCTGGTCAAGTCCACCGGCAAGACCCACGTCGTGGACAAGGTGGGCTACTTCAACCCGAAGCCCACGACCATTCCCGAGCTCAAGGCCGGGGAAGTGGGCTTTGTCGTCTCCGGCATCAAGGACATCAAGGGCGCGCCCGTGGGCGATACCATGACCCACGCCAGCACGCCGGATGTGCCCCAGCTGGAAGGCTTCCAGAACGTCAAGCCGCAGGTCTATGCGGGCATCTTCCCGGTGTCCTCGGAGGACTACAATGCGTTCCGGGATGCGCTCGAGAAGCTGACGCTCAATGACGCCTCGCTGTTCTTTGAGCCGGAGAGCTCGGATGCGCTCGGGTTCGGCTTCCGTTGTGGCTTCCTGGGCATGCTCCACATGGAGATCATCCAGGAGCGGGTGGAGCGCGAATACGGCATCAATCTCATCACCACGGCGCCCACGGTGGTCTATGAGGTGGTGATGGCGGATGGCAGCGTTGAGTACATCGAGAACCCATCGCGCCTGCCGGACCCGGCGGAGATCGAGGAGATCCGCGAGCCCATCTGTGAAGCCAACATCCTGGTCCCCCAGGAGTTTCTGGGCAACGTCATTGCCCTGTGCGAGGAACGCCGGGGGCAGCAGACCAACATGAACTTCCTGGCGACCCAGGTCCAGGTGGTCTATGAGCTGCCCATGAGCGAGGTGGTGCTGGACTTCTTCGACCGCCTCAAGAGCGCCACACGCGGTTACGCCTCGCTGGACTACCAGTTCCAGCGTTTCCAGGCGGCGAACCTGGCGCGGCTGGACATCCTCATCAACGGCGACCGGGTGGATTCACTGGCCATCGTGGTGCACCGGGACCAGGCCCACAGCAGGGGCCGGGCCTTTGCCGAGAAGATGAAGGAACTGATCCCGCGCCAGATGTTCGATATCGCCATCCAGGCGGCCATCGGCAACCATGTGGTGGCACGCCAGACGGTCAAGGCGCTGCGCAAGAACGTGACGGCCAAGTGCTATGGCGGTGACGTGAGCCGCAAGAAGAAACTGCTGCAGAAGCAGAAGGAAGGCAAGAAGCGCATGAAGCAGGTGGGCAACGTGGAAGTGCCCCAGGAGGCCTTCCTGGCCGTGCTCAGGGTGGACGATGACTAGGGAGTGTCCATGAACATCAACTTCCCGCTGCTGCTGGTGGTCCTCACCGCCGTCACCGGCATCATCTGGCTCATTGATGGGCGGTTCTTCCGGCCGCGCCGGCAGGAACGCTATGCGCAGAGTGGCGCCCGCAAGAGTGCCGAGGATGCGGCGGACAGCGAGGATCCGGACCAACCCTGGCTCGCCGAGGTCAGCCGTTCCTTCTTTCCCATCCTGCTGGTGGTCCTGGTCCTGCGTTCCTTCCTGGTGGAGCCTTTCCAGATCCCGTCCGGGTCCATGCTGCCAACGCTGGAAGTAGGGGACTTCATCCTGGTGAACAAATTCACCTATGGCCTGAGGCTGCCGGTGGCGCACTGGGAGATTGCGGACTTCGGCGATCCCGAAAGGGGCGACATCATGGTGTTCCGCTACCCGGTGGAGCCCTCCGTCAACTACATCAAGCGTGTGGTCGGGGTGCCGGGGGACCGTGTTGCCTATGAGGGCAAACAGCTCTACGTTAATGGAGACCCGGTACCTTCGGCGTTTGTGGCGAACCTGGGTGACCAGGACCTGCACCATGAAAAGCTGGGGGACGATGTGTTCAGCGCCCTTTACGCCCAGCGCCAGACGGATCCGGATGCCGAGGGTGAGTGGACGGTTCCGGAAGGTCACTACTTCGTGATGGGCGATAACCGCGACAACAGCCGGGACAGCCGGTATTGGGGCATGGTGCCCGACCAGCATGTGGTGGGTAAGGCCTTCGCCATCTGGATGCACTGGGAGTCACTGACCAGCCTGCCCAGCTTCCATCGTGTCGGCTGGATCCAGTAGCAGCGGAGATCCGTTATGAAACCAGCAGTCAGACACCAGAACGGTTTTTCCATGCTCGCGATGATGCTGTTCATCGTGATCGGCGTTTTTCTCCTGACCGTGGTTGTCCGCGTGGTGCCGGTGTATATCGAGGACTTCACGCTCAGCAGCATCATCGGCTCGCTGGAGGATTCCCGGCCCTACCGCGATGCGGAAACGGTGGGGGATGTGCGGGAACTGCTCCGCAAGCGTATTCAGATGGAGAACATTGATGGCGTGGATGTGGACGAGATCGACATGGAGCGTGATGGCGAGCGCCTGCGCCTGCAGTTCTCCTATGAGGTCCGCTCTCCGTTCATGGGCAATATCGACACCGTGATCCAATTCGACCACCAGCATGAACTGAGGATGCCGTGACCGAGCAGGAACGCCTCGACCAGCTCCAGAAACGACTGGGGTACCACTTCAGTAACGTGGAACACCTCCGGCTGGCGCTGACCCACCGGAGCTACGGTGGCAACAACAACGAGCGGCTTGAGTTCCTTGGGGATTCCATCCTCAACATGGTCATGGCCCAGTACCTTTTTCACCGCTTTCCGGAAGCCCGGGA
Source organism: Halovibrio salipaludis (assembly GCF_002286965.1). Taxonomy (GTDB): domain Bacteria; phylum Pseudomonadota; class Gammaproteobacteria; order Pseudomonadales; family Oleiphilaceae; genus Halospina; species Halospina salipaludis. The sequence continues at coordinate 84,960 of NZ_NSKD01000004.1, forward strand.
AGGCCAGCTCAGCCGCCTGCGGGCAAGGCTGGTGCGCGGGGCGACGCTGGCCGAGATCGCGCTGGAGTTCGAGCTGGGTGACTGCCTGCGCCTGGGCTCGGGGGAGCTCAAGAGCGGTGGTTTCCGGAGGGAGTCGATTCTGGCTGACGCTGTCGAATCGATTGTTGGCGGCATCTATCTGGATTCAGACCTGGAGCATGCACGGGAGCGCCTGCTGGCCTGGTTCGGGCCCCGGCTTGACCGGCTCAGCCTGCAGGATACCCAGAAGGACCCCAAGACCCGCCTGCAGGAGTTCCTCCAGTCCCGTCGCGAGTCGCTGCCCAACTACGAGGTGGAGACGGTGCGCGGCGAGGCGCATCAGCAGACCTTCTACGTGAACTGCACTGTGCCCATACTGGCGGCGGCGACCCGTGGCCAGGGTGGGAGCCGGCGTGCCGCGGAACAGGATGCGGCCAGGCTGGCGCTGGAGCAGCTCGACCAGGAGGCAGGCAGCAATGACGGATGAACCGGTCACCCGCAGTGGTTTTGTCGGCATCCTGGGGCGGCCCAATGTGGGCAAGTCGACCCTGATGAATCACCTGCTGGGCCAGAAGCTCAGCATCACCTCGCGCAAGCCCCAGACCACCCGCTACCAGCTCCTGGGAATACACACGGTGGAGCAGGACCAGATGGTGTTCGTGGATACACCTGGGCTGCACACTGAGGAACCCAGGGCGCTCAACCGCTATATGAACCGGGAGGCGACCACGGCCCTGAGGGACGTGGATGTGGTGGTGTTCGTGGTCGACCGGGACCTGTGGAACGAGGGCGACGCCAATGTGCTGGAACGCTTCTCCCACCTTCAGTGCCCGGTACTGGCGGTGATCAACAAGGTCGACCAGATGCCGGACACGGACCAGCTGCTGCCGCACATCGAATGGCTCAGCCAGCAGTACCCGTTCACCGAGATCGTGCCGGTCTCGGCGCTGCGCTCACGCAACCTGGACCGGCTGGAAAGCGCCATCCGCAGTCACCTGCCGGAGGGGCCGCATCACTTCGGTGATGACGACCTGACCAACCGGAGCTCGCGTTTCCTCGCCGCGGAGATGATCCGCGAGAAGATCACCCGCCAGCTCGGGGCGGAGCTGCCGTACACCATGGCGGTGGAGATTGAGACCTTCGAACAGGAAGGGAACACGCTGCACATCAATGGGCTCATCCTGGTCGAGCGTCAGGGTCAGAAGAAGATCGTCATCGGCGACAAGGGCAGCCGCCTGCGCCAGATCGGCCAGGAATCCCGCCTTGATATGGAGAGCCTGTTCGGGTCGAAAGTGATGCTGCGTCTCTGGGTCAAGGTGCGCAAAGGCTGGGCTGATGATGAGCGCGCCCTGCGTTCCCTGGGGTATGGGGACCAGGGGCGCTGAGCCGTGAGCGAGCGCGGCCAGCAGCTGGATCCGGCCTTTGTGCTGCATCGCCGCCCCTATGGTGAAACCAGCCTGATTGTTGACCTCTTCACTCTGCACCATGGCCACTTCAGCGCTGTGGCCCGTGGTGCCGCCCGGCCCCGGAGCCAGTGGCAGGCGGAGCTCCAGCCCTTCCGGCCGCTGAGGATCTCCTGGTCCGGCCGTCAGTCGCTCAGGACGCTGCGCCATGCCGAGGCCACGGCGCCGGCCCTGGCGCTGGCCGGTGATCGCCTCTACTGCGGTTTCTATCTGAATGAACTGCTGTTGCGGCTGCTGACCGAGGCGGATCCTGCCCCGGACCTGTTCAGCGTCTACCTCGATACCCTCGAACGGCTGGCGGCCGGCAGTGCGGCGCTGGAACCCACGCTGCGGCGGTTCGAGTACCGGCTGGCGGGGGAGCTGGGTTACGGCATCAGCTGGGACCGGGCCGGGGATACCGGTGAGCCCGTACAGTCCGATCGTGTCTACGCATTCCATCCGGCCCAGGGCGTGCTGGCGGACGCCCACGGGTCTGTCGGGGGCATCCGCGGTGAGTACCTGCTGGCGCTGGCCGCCGACGAGCTGGATAATCAGGCGGTACTGAAGGTGGCCAAACGGCTCATGCGCAGCCTTGTGGATCATCTGCTACAGGGGCGGCCACTGCACAGCCGCCGTCTTTTCGTGCGTCAGGGGAGGTCAGAATGAATCATCAGCCGCGTCGTGTTCTGCTCGGTGTCAACGTGGATCACGTGGCAACCCTCCGGGAGGCCCGGGGGACGCGTTATCCGGATCCGGTCCAGGCCGCACTGCTGGCGGAGGAAGCCGGGGCGGATGGCATCACGGTGCATCCCCGGGAGGATCGTCGCCACATCCAGGACCGGGATGTACGGATCCTGAGCGAGACCCTGAACACCCGCATGAACCTGGAAATGGCCGTGACCGATGCCATGCTGGCGTTCGCGGAAACCATTCACCCGGAGCACTGCTGCTTCGTGCCGGAGAAGCGCGAGGAGCTGACCACTGAGGGCGGTCTGGATGTGGCTGGCCAGCCCGGGCGGGTCAGGGCCGCCTGCGAACGCATGGCGGCGATGGGCACGGAGGTCTCACTGTTCATCGATGCCGATCCGGACCAGATCCGGGCGGCGGCGGACTGTGGCGCGCCGGCCATTGAGCTGCATACCGGCGAATACGCGCTGGCGGAGACGCCAGAGGTGATGGAGCGGGAGCTGAGCCGGCTTCGGGAGTGCGTGGACCTGGCCCGGGAGCAGGGGCTGACCGTCAACGGCGGCCATGGCCTGCACTACCACAACACGGCCGCCATCGCGGCGCTCGAGGGCATTCACGAACTCAACATCGGTCATGCCATCATGGCCCGGGCACTGATGGTTGGCATGAAGGAGGCGGTCCGGGACATGAGGGCGCTGATTGATCAGGCGTCAGGTGTCGGCGCTGTGTAGCAGCTGGTGCCAGTGCGTCTGCTCACACCAGCGCATCAGCCGGTCCATGGCGGCAAGCAGGCGCTCCACCGCGTCGCCGATCCCTCCGGAGCCCTTCTTGAGGCGGGTTTCCAGGTCCGCCGCGCAGTCGCCCAGCTCCGGGACACCGGTGTAGCGGGTGGCCCCGTGCAGCCGGTGGACCCGTTCAAGCAGGGCGGCCTGGTCCCCCTGGTTGTACAGGCTCTCAACAGCCGTCCGGTCCTCCTCGACATGATCCAGCAGCATGCTCAGCATCTCTTCCGCCAGGTCCGGCTTGCCATTGGCCATCTGCAGGCAGGCCTCGGGGTCGACCACCGCGTGCTGGCGGCCCCGTGACGAAGGCCTGACCCCCTCCGGCTCCCGGGGGTGGTGCTCCTGCTCCTCGGCCGCCTGGACGTCCAGCCCCAGGTGGCGCTGGAGCGCATGGGCAATCAGTGACGGGTTGATGGGTTTGGTCAGATAGCCGTCGAAACCGGAAGCCAGGAGATGTTCGCGTTCTTCCGACAGGGCGTGGGCCGTGAGAGCGATGACCGGTACATGGCTGTTGGTGTTGTTGAGCCGGCGTATGCGGGTGGTAGCCTCGGTGCCATCCATGCCGGGCATCTGAACGTCCATCAGCACCAGGTCAAAGGTTTCCTGCTGGAGGCGTTGCAGGGCCTCATAGCCGCTGCCCACGTCCTCGACATGGAGATTGAATTCCCGCAGCAGCGTTGTGACAAGCTTGAGGTTGGCCGCATTGTCGTCCACTGCCAGAACCCGGGCATTCGTTTCCTGGGGGGTGGCTGCGGGCAGGGGCGCTGGCGCCGCTGCTTGGGGTTGTTCTGACAGATCGCCCGTGCCCTGGATCAGCTGCCTCAGGCGCTGCTGGAAAAAGGTGCGGCGCACCGGCTTGGTCATGTGGGCCGAGGCCATGCTCACCAGCGGGCTGGCGTCCTCATTGAGCGTGGGGGTAAGCAGCAGCACCCGGCAGTCGCACTCGTATTCCAGGCTCCGGATCAGTTCCCGGTGCTGGTTCGAATGCAGCAGGTGGCGGGCCACGCCCAGGATCACCAGCGCGAAACCCTGGCCGCCGGCCTGCGCGGACTGGACCTGTGCAATCACCTCCTGCGGGTCGGAGGCGTGGGTAACGGCTACCCCGGATTCCCGCAGCAGGTTGGTGATCGCCAGCCCGGTGGTTTCCTGGTATTCCAGGTAGAGGACCGATTCCCCGCTGAGTGGAGGGGGCGGGGCCGTTTCCGCTGTGCCCGAGGTCTCCAGAGGCAGGCTGAACCAGAAGCTGGAGCCCCTGCCCAGCTCGCTATCGACCCCGATTTCGCCGCCCATTTCCTCCACCAGCCGGTGTGAGATCACCAGGCCCAGTCCGGTGCCGCCGTACTGGCGCGCCGTGGAGGCGTCCGCCTGGCTGAAGGCATTGAAGATGCTTTCCTGCTGGGATTCGGACAGGCCCACACCGGTGTCCGTGATGCTGATCCGGATGCGGTTGTCGTCCCGGGCATCCTCATCGAGCATCACCCGCACCACCACCTCGCCGTGCTGGGTGAACTTGATGGCATTGTTCACCAGGTTGGTCAGCACCTGCTTGATGCGCAGCGGGTCCCCCATGAAGGCGTCGGGGACATCGGTGTAGATCAGGGGCGCCAGGTCCAGGTTCTTCTCGTGGGCTGCCGGTGCCAGCATGATCAGCACCTCCTCCACGGTCTCGCGCAGGTGGAAGGGCGTCCGGTCCAGAACCAGTTTGCCCGCCTCGATCTTGGAGAAGTCCAGGATGTCGTTGATGATGGTGAGCAGGATCTCCGAGGACTTGCGGATGGTGTTGAGGTGGTCCCGCTGCTGGGCCGAGGCGGGGGCTTTCAGCAGCAGATCCGTGAAGCCGATGATGCCGTTGAGCGGGGTCCGGATCTCATGGCTCATGTTTGCCAGGAACTCCGACTTGATCCGGCTTGCCTCGAGGGCCTGCTTGCGTGCCAGGTCGAGTTCGATGTTCTGGACCTCGATGGTCTCCAGGGTCTCGCGCAGATCCTCGGTGGCCTGGTCCACATTCTGCTGCATCTCATCCCGCGCCTGCTGCAGGCTGCCGGCCATGGCATTGAGCCCGGAAGCCAGTTCCTCCAGCTCCGGTCCTGCCGTCATCTCCACCCGGGTGTCGAGCTTGCCCTCGCGCAGACGGTTGATAGCGCGGGTGAGTTCATGGATGGGGTCAGTGACCGAGCGGCTCAGATGGATGGCGATCAGGGTGTTCAGGAAGAGGCCGCCCCCGACCAGGAGCAGGCTTACCAGCAGGGCCTCATACTGCTCCTTGCGGGTGGTGGCATGGGAGAGTTCCACGCTCGCCCATCCCAGGGGCTGCTCGCTGTCAGCGCCGTCGTTCCGGCGTCGATCCATGTCCAGCAGGCCGTCAATCATGAGGTCCTGGGGGTAGATGGGGGCGGTGAAGAGCGACGCGTCCTCGCCGGTGCGGAATCTCGGGCTGGTTACGTCCTGGAGCGGTTCCTGGCGCTGCAGCCTCTCCCGGCGGCCGGTCTGTACCAGCTTCCGCCCATCGCTGTCATAGATGGTGATGGCGCGGACATCGTCCTCTTCCAGCATGGAACTGGCGATGCCGAACAGCAGGTTACGGTTGCCGGTAAAGGCGCCGTACTCAGAGGCGGAAGCCAGCTGGCGGCTGAGCGACATGCCCCGTTCCTCGAGCATGCGCGACAGATTGCTGACCCAGCTGTGGGTGAAATACACCCCCACGATCACGATCAGCACCATCGTGGGGATCAGCGACAGAAAGAAGACCTTTTTCTGGACGCCCCAGCGGCGCATCAGTGATCCTGCTTCATCGTGTGGATGGCTCCGGAGTGGTTGGGCGCGGCTCCGGATCGGCGTATCATGGGCGCCAATCTAACACAAGCGTGTGCCGGCACGCGTTGCCGGTGTCACAAGCCTGAGGAGTCTCCGCCGCCATGGCCTATGCAACCATCGAGGATTATGTGGGCAATACGCCGCTGGTGCGGCTCCAGCGCCTGCCGGGCAATACCAGCAACACCATCCTGGTGAAGCTTGAGGGCAACAACCCGGCCGGGTCGGTCAAGGACAGGCCGGCGCTGAGCATGATCAGCGAGGCGGAAAAACGCGGTGACATCAAGCCGGGGGATACCCTGATCGAGGCCACCAGCGGTAATACGGGGATCGCCCTGGCCATGGCGGCTGCCATCAAGGGCTACCGCATGATCCTGATCATGCCGGAGAATGCGAGTGAGGAACGCCGTGCCTCCATGCGCGCCTACGGGGCCGAGATCATCAGCGTCTCGCGCGAGGCCGGCATGGAGGGCGCGCGGGACACGGCGCAGCAGATGGCGGCCGAGGGACAGGGCCTGATCCTGGACCAGTTCGCGAACCCTGACAATCCGCTGTCGCACTACAAGGGCACGGCGCCCGAGATCTGGCGGGATACCAGTGGAGGGATCACCCACTTCATCTCGTCCATGGGGACCACCGGTACCATTATGGGCTGTTCCCGGTATTTCCGGGAGCAGAGCCCGGGCGTCGAGATCATCGGGCTGCAACCGGGGGAGGGCGCGGCCATTCCGGGTATCCGCCGCTGGCCGCCGGAGTACCTGCCCGGGATCTTCAATGCCAGCGCCGTGGACCGGACCATGGAAATGGGCCAGCAGGAGGCCGAGGACACCATGAGGGCCCTGGCCGCGAAGGAGGGCATCTTCTGCGGCGTATCCTCCGGGGGCTGCGTGGCCGGTGCGCTCCGTCTCTCCCAGGAGGTTGAAAACGCCACCATCGTCGCCATTATCTGCGACCGGGGCGACCGCTATCTGTCCACCGGTGTGTTTTCCAGCCAGTAGACCATCGGCCCACACCCCGCAAATCGACCATCAACAGGGTAGTCCAGCATGAGCCGACGCCGGCGAGGTCCGCGCATCCCCGCAGAACCGGTGAGCATCGAAATCGACAGCCTCAGCCACGATGGACGTGGCGTTGGGCGCATTGAGGGCAAGGCGGCGTTCGTGGCCGGAGCGCTGCCGGGGGAACAGGTGCAGGCACGCTTCCTGGACCGCCGCCGGCGTTTCGATGCCCTGCGTACGCTGGAGGTTGAAGCCAATCCCGGCCCCGACCGGGTAACGCCACCGTGCCCGCACGCGGATCTGTGTGGCGGCTGCAGCCTGCAGCACCTGGCACCGGCGGCGCAGGTCCGGCTCAAGGCGGAAACGCTGGCCGAACAGTTCGCCCACTTCGGGGGAATCGAACCGGAGCAGTGGGCTGAGCCGCTGACCGGCGAAACCCTGGGGTACCGCCGTAAGGCGCGCCTGGGCGTGCGCTACGTGACCAAGCGCGGCGAAGTCCTGGTGGGTTTCCGTGAGAAGGGCAGCAGTTTTATTACCGCCATCAACGACTGCGCGGTGCTCGATCCCCGTGTGGGTCAGCGCATCGAGGCCCTGAAGGAACTGATTGCCGGGCTTTCGGTCTACAACCGGCTGGCCCAGATCGAAGTGGCCTGTGGTGATGAAGAGGCGGCCCTTGTCCTGCGTCACCTGGAGCCTCTGACACCGGAGGACGAAGCCACTCTCTGTGAATTCGGCCGGACCCATGACCTGCAGATCTATCTCCAGCCCAAGGGGCCGGATACCGTGCACCGCCTCTGGCCCGAGCCGGGTAACGGGCCTGACCGGCTGTTCTACCAGCTTCCGGAATGGGATCTGACGCTGGGCTTCCATCCCATGGATTTCACCCAGGTGAACGCGGACATCAACCAGCGCATGGTCAGCCAGGCACTGGCATGGCTGGCGCCGGAGCCCCATCACCGGGTGCTGGACCTGTTCTGCGGTCTGGGCAACTTCTCGCTGCCGCTGGCGCGCCAGGCCGGCGAAGTGGTTGGTGTCGAGGGTGAGGAGGCGCTGGTCCAGCGCGGCCGTGAGAACGCCGAGCGTAACGGTCTGGGCAACGTCACCTTCCGGGCCACGGATCTGCAGCAGGATTTCACGGCGGAGCCCTGGGCCGCGGAAGGGTTTGACCGGGTACTGATTGACCCGCCGCGCTCCGGTGCGGAAGACGTGGTGCGTCATCTTTCCGGAGCCGGTGTGGAGCGCATTGTCTATGTGTCATGCAATCCGGCGACCCTGGCCCGGGACGCCGGTATTCTGGTGGCCAATGGCTACCGGCTGGTGCGGGCGGGGATCATGGACATGTTCCCGCATACCGCCCATGTCGAGTCCATGGCCCTGTTCGAGCGGGAGTCACACTGATGGTGAAGGTCCGTGAAAACTACGCCAGCACGGCGGATGGCGGCGTGGATATCGGTGCCTGGGTCGACCACATTGACGCCCAGCACCCGCTGGAGGAACGTGAAACACTGATCCGCGCCTGCCGGCGCAGTCTCGCCATAGACCGTAAGGCCGTGCGCGAGGACCGGCAGTGGGCACCCGGGGCCAGCAGTTTCCTGACCGGGCTCGAGATGGCCCAGATCCTGACCGAGCTGCGCCTGGACCAGGAAACCCTGGTTGCGGCGGTGCTGTACCGGGCGGTGCGCGAGGAGCGCATGACGCTGGAGGCGGTGCGCTCCGAGTTCGGTGATGCCATCGCACAGCTGATTGATGGCGTGGTCCAGATGGCCGCCATATCCACCCTTCACCGGCCGCTCAAGGGCAATGTACTGGGGCAGGCCCAGGGACAGCAGGACAATGTCCGCCGCATGCTGGTGACCATGGTCGACGATGTGCGCGTGGCCCTGATCAAGCTGGCGGAGCGTACCTGCGCCATCCGTGCGGTCAAGGACGCCCCGCCGGAGAAACGCCTGCGCGTGGCGCGTGAGGTGTTCGACATCTATGCGCCCCTGGCCCACCGGCTGGGCATCGGGCACATCAAGTGGGAGCTGGAGGACCTGTCCTTCCGCTATCTGCACGAATCCGCCTACAAGAAAATCGCCAAGCTTCTGGACGAGAAGCGCGTTGACCGGGACGCCTATGTCAAACGCGTGGCCGAGATTCTCAGGGGCGCCCTGGCGGAGTCGGACATCCAGGCCGAGGTGGCGGGGCGCGCCAAGCACATCTACAGCATCTGGCGGAAGATGCGCCGCAAGGGCATTGATTTCTCGGAGGTCTACGACATCCGGGCGCTGCGTGTCCTGGTGCCGGAAGTGCGTGACTGCTATGCCGCGATCGGGGTGGTGCACGGGCTCTGGCGCCATATTCCCCATGAGTTCGATGACTACATCGCCAATCCCAAGGAGAACGGCTACCAGTCCCTGCACACGGCCGTGGTGGGGCCCGAGGGCAAGACCATGGAGGTGCAGATCCGTACCCATGACATGCACGAGGACGCGGAGCTGGGCGTGTGTGCCCACTGGCGCTACAAGGGCACCGACAACGGCGGTTCGGAGGCGGCCTATGAGGCCAAGATCAACTGGCTGCGCCAGGTCATCGAATGGCAGGAGGATCTGGGCGAGAGTGGCAACCTGGTGGAGCAGCTGCGCAGTGACGTGGGCGGCGACCGTATCTATGTCTTCACCCCCGAGGGCCACGTGGTGGACATGCCCCGTGGGGCGACGCCACTGGATTTCGCCTACAAGATCCACACCGAGGTGGGCCATGCCTGCCGCGGTGCCAAGGTCAACGGCCGCATCGTACCGCTGACCCATACGCTGCGGACCGGGGACCAGGTGAGCATCCTGCGAGGCAGCGAGGCCGCGCCCAGCCGTGACTGGCTCAATCCCGGGCTGGGCTACATCCAGACCTCGCGGGCCCGCGCCAAGGTGACCCACTGGTTCAAGATGCAGGACCGGGAACAGAACATCGCCGACGGAAAGGCGGTTCTGGAGGACGAGCTTGGCCGCCTCTCGCTGCGGGATCTCGATCTCGACGCCCTGGCCCGGAAGGTCAACTACAGCTCGGCCAGCGACATGTATGCCGCCATCGGAGCCGGGGACCTCAAGCCGGCCCAGGCGGTCAAGGCGGCCCAGCGGATCCTGGAGCCGGCCGATCGCCAGCTGGATTTCCGGTTCGCGCGCGGGCGCAGTGACAAGGCAAGGAAGGACCCGGACATCCACATCCAGGGCGTGGGCAATCTCAAGACCACCATTGCCCAATGCTGCAGCCCGGTGCCCGGAGACCCCATCGTCGGCTACATCACTGTTGGCCGTGGCGTGACCGTCCACCGGGATGACTGCATGAACCTGCTGCAGCTTCGCGAGCAGGAGGCCAGCCGCATCATTGAGGTGGACTGGGGTCCGGAGCCCGAAGCTCGCTACCCGGTGACCATCGATATCGAGGCCTATGACCGGGCGGGGCTTCTGAACGACATCACCTCGGTGCTGGCCAACCGCAAGCTCAATGTGCTGTCGATGCAGACCCAGTCCCACAGTGACAGTCATATGGCAAGCATGACACTGACGGTGGAAGTCGGCGATATCGACCAGCTCTCGCGCCTGCTGGCCTCCATCCGCCAGCTGCCCAACGTCATGGATGTGCACCGCCACCGTGAAGCCTGACCGGAGTGACCCGATGAGCCGAACCTATTCGATGGAGGGTCTGCTGGCACTGATGGCCCGCCTTCGGGACCCGCAGCAGGGCTGCCCCTGGGACCTGGAGCAGGACTTCCGCAGCATAGTGCCGCACACCATCGAGGAGACCTACGAGGTGGCGGATGCCATTGAGCGCGGGGATTTCGACCACCTGCCGGATGAGCTGGGGGATCTGCTGTTCCAGGTGGTGTTCTACGCCCAGCTGGCCCGGGAGGAGGGGCGCTTCGGGTTCAGTGACCTGGTGGATGGGGTGACCCGCAAGATGATCCGCCGCCATCCGCATATCTTTCCGGATGGCACCCTGGACAGCCATCCCGGTGACGCCGATGGCATGACCGAAGCGGATGTGCGCGTGAACTGGGACCGCATCAAGGCCGAGGAGAAGCGGGAGCAGGGGGCAGAGGCAACACCTGCAAGCGCGCTGGACGACGTGACCCCCGGCCTACCCGCCTTCCAGCGTGCGGCCAAGCTTCAGAAGCGCGCCTCAAAGGTGGGCTTCGACTGGCCGGAGACCGGCATGGTCTTCGACAAGCTCCACGAGGAGGCGGATGAGCTCAGGACGGCCTGGCACGAACAGTCCGGCCCCGAGGACACGGACGCGGTGGAGGATGAGCTGGGGGATCTGCTGTTCGTGGCCGTGAACCTCAGCCGCTTTCTGGGCGTTGACGCCGAACAGGCCCTGCGCCGTGCCAACCTCAAGTTCGAGCGCCGCTTCCGGTGCATGGAGGAACAGCTGGAGGATGCGGGTGAAAAGCTGAAGGGGCGGGATATCGATGCCCTGGAGGCGGCCTGGCAGAGGGCCAAAAAAGCCTCGGATGCAGGCAGCTGAGGCCCTGAGCGGTCAGTATACGTACAATCCATTACCGTTATTCCCTCTCCTCCCGGGCCCGAATGGACTACAGTATTGTCTGAATAGGCGGCATCAACGGGGAGGTAATATGCGGCTTGGACAACTCGTCAATCACTGGGAGCAGCATGCCCGAGGCCGGCTGGCCGAGGAGCAGGTGACCGTACGGCTCCCGGAGGAAGGCGAACAGCGGCTTGAGGCGCTTGCCAAGCAGTACCCTCTCAAGTCCCGCGAAGCCCTGCTGCGTGACCTGATCAACGCCGCCCTGACGGATCTCGAGGTGTGCTTCCCGTACCGCGAGGGCAGCCGTGTTGTTGCCCGTGACGAGGATGGGTTCGAGATCTACGAGGACGCCGGCATGACTCCCCGCTTCCTCAACCTTTCCCGCAAGTACATGCAGCAGCTCAAGGGCGACGCCTCACGCGTGGCGTGAGGCCATCTCTTCCTGCTACTTCTGGCGGCCCGGCTCCGGGAGATCGGAGAGGGCCGCGTTGAGCAGATCCCGCAGCAGTTCCTCTTCCGAATAGTCCGGATACAGCTCCGCCAGCGCACGCAGCCGTGCCGCATCCTCCAGTGTGACGTTCACTTCGTATTCCTGCTTGCCGTCTTCCGGTGTGCGTTCACCGGATTCCCACTGTTTGGGCAGATCCGCGATTTTCATGGTCTTGCGTCGCTCCGGTACTGTTGGGCCATACTAAAGGGGTTCAACCGGTTTCATCCTAGCACGGAGCCACCGGTATTGCCCGCAGCAAAGGGGACCTGCTTACATGACCGAACTGCATCCCGCTCTCAGGGAAAACATCCGTCTTCTTGGTGAGATCCTCGGCGACTGCATCCGCGAGAAACCCGGCCCCGAATGGTATGAACGGGTGGAAGCAGTACGCCAGGCCGCCAAGGATGACCGTATGCAGGAAAGCGGCTCCGGGCAGCGCCTTGCCGAACTCCTGGCAAGCCTGACCGACGACCAGCTGGTGCCTGTTACCCGGGCCTTCAACCAGTTCCTGAACCTGGCCAACCTGGCCGAGCAGTACCACAGCATCCGGCGCCGGCGTGAGCCCCGGGAGGAGGGGCCGGATGAATCGGTGCACGGGACGCTGGCGCGCCTGGCCGAGCAGGGCGTGGAACCGTCCCGGCTGCACGAATGCGTGCGGGACATGCGCATGGAGTTCGTGCTGACGGCCCACCCCACGGAAGTGGCCCGCCGGACCCTCATCATGAAATACGATGAGATGTCCGCCTGCCTCCAGCGCCTGGACAGTGAAGACCTCCTGCCGGAGGAGCGTGAGCGGGAGGTGGGACGCCTGCGCCAGCTCATCACCCAGGCCTGGAATACCGACGAGATCCGTTACGAGCGGCCCACCGCGGTGGACGAGGCCCGCTGGGGCTTTGCCGTGGTTGAGAACAGTCTCTGGCAGGCATTGCCCGACTTCCTGCGGGAGCTGGACGGCGCCCTGGTGGAACAGACGGGGGAAGGTCTGCCCATCGAGGCCAGCCCCATCCGGGTGGCTTCCTGGATGGGGGGCGACCGGGACGGCAACCCCAACGTCACCGCCGCCGTGACCCGCGAGGTGCTTCTGCTCAGCCGCTGGATGGCGGCGGACCTGTTCCTGCGCGATCTCCAGGATCTGCGGGCGGAGCTGTCCATGTGGGAGGCCTCCCCGGAATTGCAGGAACGGGTCGGGGGCCATCGCGAACCCTACCGGGCGCTGCTCTCGGAACTTCGGGACCGCCTGAGAGCGACCCGGGACTGGGCCGAAGAGGCGGTCAGGGGAAGCACTGAACCCTCACCGGAGGTGATGCTGGATTCCGCCGAGCTGATCGAACCCCTGCAGCTGTGCTACGACTCCCTTGTGGCCTGCGGCATGGAGTCGGTGGCGCGCGGGCCGCTTCTGGACACACTGCGGCGCGCCCACTGTTTCGGGCTGGAGCTGATCCGCCTGGATGTGCGCCAGGAAGCCTCCCGGCATGCCTCGGCCATTGGCGAAATCGTCGAGTGGCTGGGGCTGGGGGATTACACGCAGTGGAACGAGACCGAGCGCCAGCAGTTCCTGATCCGGGAACTGGAGAGCCGCCGCCCCCTGGTGCCACGCAACTGGGCGCCCTCGGAGGAAACGCGGGAGGTTCTGGATACCTGCCGGGTGATTGCCGAGCATCCGCCGGAAGCACTGGGTTCCTATGTGATCTCCATGGCGGCCCAGCCCTCGGATGTGCTGGCGGTGATCCTGCTGCTGCGGGAGGCCGGCATGGATCATCCCATGCGCATCGTGCCACTGTTCGAAACCCTGGCGGATCTGGACCATGCTCCGGAGGCACTGAGGGCCCTGCTGGAGCTGGACTGGTATCGGGAGTACACCGGTGGCGCCCAGGAGGTGATGATCGGGTACTCGGATTCGGCCAAGGATGCCGGGCAGATGATGGCGGCCTGGGCCCAGTACCAGGCCCAGGAAGCGCTGACCCAGGTGGCCTCGGACTACGGTGTGCACCTGACGCTCTTCCACGGTCGTGGCGGCACCGTGGGTCGTGGTGGCGGCCCTGCCAACCGGGCCATCCTCTCGCAGCCGCCGGGCTCGGTGAACGGCAGCCTGAGGGTGACCGAGCAGGGTGAGATGATCCGCTTCAAGTTCGGCCTCCCGCGTGTGGCCCGGCGGAGCTTCAATCTGTACACCAGTGCGGTGCTGGAGGCGACAGTGGCGCCGGCCCCGGAACCGAAACCGGAATGGCGCGAGATGATGCATACGCTCAGTGGTGAAGCAGTGCGTTCCTATCGTGGTCTGGTGCGCGAGACGGATGAATTCGTCACCTACTTCCGCCAGGCCACCCCCGAGCAGGAACTGGGCAAGCTGGCGCTGGGCAGCCGCCCGGCGCGGCGCAAGCCCACAGGGGGCGTGGAGAGTCTCAGGGCGATCCCCTGGATTTTCGCCTGGACCCAGATGCGCCTGATGCTGCCGGCCTGGCTGGGCAGTGATGCGGCCCTGGGCCAGGCCCTGGAGAACGGGCATGAGCCCCTCCTGAATGAGATGACCCGGGACTGGCCTTTCTTCCGCACCCATATCGACATGCTGGAGATGGTTCTTGCCAAGGCGGACCTGCGGATTGTCAGCTATTATGAGCAGAAGCTTGTGGAACCGGATCTGCGCCCCCTGGGTGAGACACTGCGTGAACGCCTGCGCGGGTGTGTCCAGCATGTGAACCGGCTGAAGGGGCAGGAGGAGCTGCTGACCCAGCAGCCGGACTTCGCCCATTCAATGAGGGTCCGCAACACCTATACGGACCCACTCCATTATCTGCAGGCGGAGCTGCTGCAGCGCGACCGGGATGCAGCCGGGCGGGTTCCGGAGAACGTCGAGAAGGCCATGAAGGTGACCATGGCCGGGATTGCGGCCGGTATGCGCAATACCGGCTGAGGCAGGGGAGAACGGATGACGGAACAGCCGGATATGGACGCACTGGCGGCAAGGGTTCAGCAGCTTTACCGACTGCCGCCCATGCCGGCTATTGCGTTGCGGGTCATGCAGATGACGGCCGCACCTGAAACAACGGCCGCCGACCTGGCGGGCGTGATCGAGCGCGACCCCAGCCTGGCCGCCCAGGTCCTGCGTTACGCCCGCTCCGCTCTCTTCAACTACCGGGGGGAGCTGCACAGCGTCCAGGAGGCGGTAACGCGGGTGCTCGGGTTTGACCGTGTCACTCACCTGGCGGTGGGCATCGCGGCCTCACGCAGTTTTGAGCTGCCGCGTTCAGGCCCTCTGGGGCTGGAGGCCTTCTGGCACCATTCGCTGCACTGCGCGCGCCTTTGCCTGTCGATCGCCCGCAGCATTCCCCGTGATGTCCCGGGGCGACCGGACCCGGAACTGGCCTACCTGTGTGGGCTCCTGCACAACCTGGGTCTGCTGCTGATCGGGCACCTGTTTCCGGAGGATTTCCGTCAGCTCCGTGAGGCCCGCGAGGCGGAGCCGGATGTGCCGCTGACGGAGCTGGAAACCCGGGTGTTCCACAGCAACGGGCAGGACGAGGGCACACCGCTGCGCGTTGGCCATGCCAGTGCCGGCGGACTTCTGCTGCACCTCTGGGAAATGCCCGCCCCGGTGGTGACGGTTGCCGGCATGCATGAGACCCCGGACTATCAGGGCCAGCACGATGCCTACGTACACTGTGTTCAGCTTGCCAACGGGCTTCTGAAGGAACGTGGCATTGGTGATGGCAGCAGTGGATCCGATCCCGCAGAGGCAGCCCGTGCCCTGGGGTTGGATCAGACGGCCATCGAGTCGCTCGGGAGCACCATCGACCAGGTGAGCGCTGAAATCGAGGAGCTTGCCCGCGGCCTTGCTGCCTGATTTGCTACATACGGTCTGCCACGTATAATGAGCCTTCGATTTTTAATGTGCCTGTCCCTGTTCAGGGGGCTGCAAGCCAATGGGAGCAATCAGTATGCGTATCATTCTGCTCGGCCCGCCGGGAGCCGGAAAAGGAACCCAGGCTGCGTACCTCACCGAAGCTTTCGGTATTCCCCAGATCTCCACGGGCGACATGCTCCGTGCCCACGTTAAGTCCGGCACCGAGCTGGGCAAGAAGGCGGAAGAGGTGATGAACGCGGGTCAGCTGGTCTCCGATGACCTGATCATCGGTATGCTGAAAGAGCGCATTGCTGAGGACGACTGTAAGAACGGCTATCTGCTGGATGGCGTGCCCCGGACGATTCCCCAGGCGGAATCACTCCAGGAGCAGGGCATCAAGATCGACTACGTGGTCGAGATCTCGGTGGACGACGAAGAGATTGTTGAGCGTCTCTCCGGTCGCCGGATCCATGAGCCCAGCGGCCGCGTCTACCACGTCAAGCACATGCCGCCGAAAGAGGATGGCAAGGACGACGAGACGGGTGAGCCCCTGATCCAGCGTGAGGACGACAAGGAAGAAACGGTACGCAAGCGTCTCCAGGTCTATCGTGAAGAGACCGAACCGCTGGTGAAGTTCTATCAGGATCTGGAAGCGAAGAACCCGGGTAATGCCCCCCGCTATGTCCGGATCGAGGGTGTGGGTTCCACCGAGTCCATCCGTGACCGGATCATTTCCACCCTGAAGGGCTGATGCCTGCCATGACCCGGCTGCTCGCTGTGGATACCAGTGCTGGCCGGGGCTCCGTTGCCCTCCTTGACGGGGGCAGCGTGCTCACCGATTACAGCGATGAACCCCGGTCCCACACCCGCCGTCTGGAGCCCATGGTCAATGGACTTCTGGCTCAGGCCGGGCTGCGGCTGGGGGATCTGGATGCACTGGCCTTCGGTGCCGGCCCGGGCTCGTTCACGGGCCTGAGGGTGACCGCCGGGCTGGTTCAGGGGCTGGCTTTCGGGCTCCAGTTGCCGGTGGTGCCGGTGTCGTCACTGCGGGCCATGGCCCATGCCGTGCATGGGCGGCTGGACGCACCCGCAGAGGTCGCCGTGGCCCGGGATGCCCGTATGGGGGAGCTCTACTGGGGGCTCTATCGGGTGACGCCGGAGGCTGCGGTGGAGCCGCTGCTGCCCGATTCACTGGTTTCTCCCGCGGCCCTGTCGCTGCCTGAGACGACCGGTGTCTGCCTGGGCGTGGGTGATGGCTGGCTACTGCGGGAAGCCATCCCGGAACCCGTGCTTGCGCGCGTGGAGGCGATCATGCCCGACGTGATGCCGGAAGCCGGTGCGATTGCCCGCCTGGCTGAGACCCTGCTTCACCAGGGCGAATGGGTTGGGGCAGAGGCGGTCCAGCCGGTCTACCTGCGGGACGATGTGGCCTGGCAGACCAGCGCCTGAGCAGAGTGGGCGATCAGTGATTATACTGTTACCCGGTTCCCCTTTTTTCGATTCTGACGGGCATTGATCCAATGGTCGGTGGTATCTCCGGAAACAGCCCCCTGCCGGTCGCACCGGATCCGGCACGGCGGCCTGACGCCCCGGGGCGGGAAGCACCCCGCGCGGAGCCTCTCAATGATGCCCGCAGTGCCCCCCGCGAGGACAGCGGTCAGGCGCGCACCCGGCGTGCTGAGGCCGTGGCCGAGCCGGAGGTTGTGCGTCCCCGCCGCAGTCCGGATACCGACAGTCTCCCTCTCCGGAATCAGGAAGCACTCAGCGCCTATGATCGTATCGGCAGTGCCGCCGTGGCAGAGGACGTGGAGCTGGTCGGCGTGGACATCCGGATCTGATGGTGGCTGAGCTTCAGGTGGCGGCTGCCGGGCCGGAATGGCTCCCGGTTGCGGCCGAAGTGGCGCAGCGGCTGGGGCTCGAGTGTCTGCCCGAACCGGTGGACAGACCGGCGAAAGTGGCCAGCCCCGCGTTGCTGGTGCTGGTTTCCGGTGAGGGCGTCAGTCTTCAGGCAACCGGAAAGAAAGCGCCTGGCCCGGTGCGGGTGGACTGGGTGCACGGGCGCAGCGGTCATCGCCGCCGCCAGGGCGGTGCCGAACTGCTGGTCAAGGCCATCGGCGTGGGGCGGGCTTCAAGGCCGCTCCGGATCCTGGATGCCACCGCCGGGCTGGGGGAGGATGCGCTGGTATTGGCCGGTTTCGACTGTGAGCTGATGCTGTTCGAACGCTCCCCGGTGATCGCCGAGCTGCTTGCGGATGGCATGGCCCGGGCCGCACAGGAACCGGCGCTGTCGGATCGACTCGCGCGCATGCAGCTGGAACGTGGTGACGCCACCCGCTGGCTTGCGGACCATCCCGAGGCCGTGGATGTGGTCTACCTGGATCCGATGTTTCCGGAGAAGCGCAACAGTGCCGCGGTGCGCAAGGAAATGCAGCTGGCCAGGAGCGTGGTCGGTGATGACGGGGATGCCGCTGTACTGCTGGAGACGGGCCTGACCGCCGCGCGCCACCGTGTGGTGGTCAAGCGCCCGCGCCGGGCGGACCCGCTGCCCGGGCCGGAACCCGCCACCTCAGTTGAGGGCCGCAGCAGCCGGTTTGACGTCTACAGCCGCCGGGCCCTTCCATAGCAAGCCGTCAGGACTGGCCCGTTTCGGGAAGATCCGCGCTTTTGACGCCCGGCATGGGTACACTGACATTCGTCACCTGGAGGATCGACTGGCGCAGCTCCGAGCTCAGCACCAGGCGGGCCTCTTCAGCCACTTCCTCCAGCCCCGAGCGCCAGGCCAGCCGGCCATCCTCATCCGTGGTCAGGATGCCGTTGGTCCGCAGGTTGGCAATGAAGTTGCGGAACAGGGTCTTGTCGAAGAATTCCGGCGCGCTCAGCCCGAACAGCACGGATACCCGCTCGGCCAGCAGCGTGGACTGTTCCTCCAGCTCTTCCGGTGTCAGGGTGTTGGGCCCGAAGCGCTGCAGTATGGCGATGCTCAGGTAGTAGCGCTGCAGGGTCTGGATCATGCCGTTGGAGAGCACCCCGAGCCGGACGGCATCCGCCGTGCCGGGTTCCGGCCGGTGCAGGAGGCTGCCTTCACTGATGAGAAGCCCTTCCTCCACCAGCCGGTCGATCCAGGTGTCCAGCACGCCGTCGATGCTCTCCGTGGGCCAGCGCAGGAAGAGCTCGGACTGGATGTAGGGATAGATGGCGCGCGCCAGGAACACCAGGCGTTCACGCTCCAGGGAGCTGTTGTTCTGGAACAGGCTGGCCAGCAGTGCGGGAATCGCGAACAGGTGCTGGACGTTGTTGCGGTAGTAGGTCATCAGAACCGCGTGCCGCCCCTCGAGCATGATGATGTCGCCCAGCTTCTGCTTGCGCCGGACGATCAGCCCCATGGCCTCGTTGTAGGCGATCCAGTCCTCACCGGAGCCTTCAGGGAAGGTCATGCGATCGCTGTAGGGCTGCTTGTGGAGCAGGTTGCACAGGTCCTCCATCAGCCGGGCCAGCAGCTGTTCGTCCATGGCCAGGCGGTCGGTCGCCAGCATGACGGTGGCCAGCAGGTTGACCGGGTTCAGCGCCGCCGCTTCGTTGATGTTCGTCACGGTGCGCCGGGCCAGGGTGTTGACCACGTCCGGCAGCCACTCAGGGCGGGATTCCTCGTCATACGCCTGCTCACGCCACTGCGGCTGCTTTTCGTCCAGAACGCCGGCCAGTTCAATGGGTTCACCGAAGTTGACCGACACCTGGCCGAAGGAACGCCGCAGGTTGCGTACCGAGCTGATCAGGCCCAGGAGCCCTTCCTTTTTCTTCTGGGTGCCCTGGAGCTCGCCCAGGTAGGAACGGCCTTCCAGCACCTTTTCATAGCCGAAGTAGACCGGTACGAACACGATGGGCTTGCGCGGATCGCGCAGGAAGCTGCGGACCGTCATCGACAGCATGCCCGGGCGCGGCTGCAGGGTACGACCGGTGCGGCTGCGCCCGCCTTCCACGAAGTATTCCACCGAGAAGCCGCGGGTGAACATCACGTGCATGTATTCATTGAAAACGGCCGAATACAGCGGGTTGTCGCGGAAGCTTCGGCGCATGAAAAAGGCCCCGCCCCGGCGCAGCAGCGGGCCCACGATGGGCATGTTCAGGTTGATTCCCGCCGCGATGTGTGGCGGCATGAGGCCGTTCTTGTAGAGGACGAACGACAGCAGCAGATAGTCGATGTGAGAGCGGTGGCAGGGCACATAGACAACGGCGTTATCCCGCGCCGCTTCCTGTGCGGTTTCGATGTTATTCACCCGGATACCGTCGTAGAGCCGGTTCCAGAGCCAGCCCAGGACAACTTCGAGAAAGCGGATGGTCACCATCGAGAAGTTCGAGGCGATCTCGTGGGCGTACTTGAGAGCCCGCTCCTTCGCCCGTGCCTGGTGGATGTCTTCGTGCTCCGCCGTCTCGCGGATGGCGTCCTTCACCGGCTGGCTGCGCACCAGTGAGTTCACCAGTGTGCGCCGGTGGGACAGGTCGGGGCCGATCACGGCCTGGCGGACGCGCCGGAAGTGCACCCGCAGGATGCGCGCCAGCTTGCGCTGGGCCACGGACTCGCTGCGGGCTTCACTGACGGCTTCCTGGAGTGACAGCGGCCGGTTGAACTGGACAAACAGATTCCGGCCATGCATGAGGATGGTGAAGAACTTCTGCAGTGGGCCGGTGACGGACCAGCTGTCCGAGAGCATGATCTTGAGCAGGGACTTTTCCTTGTCCGGTGAACGGCCCCAGAACAGGGAAACGGGGACGATCTGGACATCGTTCCCGGTACGGCATCCCTGGCTGACCAGGGCCTCGAAGCGTTCCGTGGGAACCGGTGTCTGGCGGAGCCGGCGGAGACCGCCCCGGCGCTGGTAGAGAAAGAAGAAGGAATGCTTCAGGCCCTCGCCCAGAGGCAGCGGTCGCTCGGCCCGGGGCAGACCGGCGCGCTTGAGTTCCTCTTCCAGCACCAGCCGGCTCGACAGAGAGCTGTACTGCAGCACGTAGCAGACCGGTTTTTCGGGATCCAGGCCGAGCTGCTCCCGGTCGGCACCCAGAACACGGCTGCGCACCCACAGGTAGATGAGTTTGCGCAGAAGGGTCAGGATCAGGTTTCCGGGGCCTTTCAGGAACGCCATGCCTACTCCGTTCGGGGTCCGTGGTCGAGTCGGGGACAAGTTTACGCCTCGCGGGGCAGTCGGCAAAGTCCCGTTGCTTGCCGCCATGGCAGGGGCTGATTATAGTGCCCTGCATGGATACTCTGACCGACTTCGTTGCCGATCCCTGGGCGGTTGCCACTCCGGACCGTGAGCGGGTGGCCGTTTTCAGTGACCGGCTGGACCTCTATCCCGCTGCGGAAGGGGGACTCTTCCACAGTACCACGGCGCTTCCCGACAGTGTCGGTGAGCTGCTGCCCGTGGGCTGCATGGGCCGGGACCGGCTGTACGTGGCGCGTGCCTGTGGTGTTGAGGGCCGGAGTCTGCGTTCGGTCTATCCCAACGCCTCGCCGGCCGAGCGGGCCGCGCTGGGCGCAGCCCGCCAGCGGCTCCAGTGGGTTCAGGATCATGCCTTCTGTGGCCGCTGCGGTGGCCCCACCCAGTGGTATGAGCACGAATACACGCTCTACTGCGCTCACTGTGATCACCGCCACTACCCGCGGGTCTCACCCTGCGTGATCGTGGCTGTCCACGATGGGGACTGGCTGCTGCTTGGTCGCAGCCCGCGCCATCCACCGGATCTGTGGACCCTGATTGCTGGTTTCATCGAGCCGGGAGAGTCGGCTGAAGCCGCGGTGGCGCGGGAGGTCCACGAGGAGACCGGTGTTCAGCTGGCGGACGTCCGCTATCACGGTTCCGAAAGCTGGCCCTTCCCCCATCAGCTGATGCTCGGCTACAGCGCCCGGTTCGCGGGCGGCCCATTACGTCGCGCCGAGGATGAGCTGGTGGCACTGGAGTGGTTCCATCGGGATTCGCTGCCCCGGGTTCCGGGAGACTGGACCATTGCCGGGCGGTTGATACAGGCCTTCAGCCAGGGGCGTGCCTGATGCACCAGAGCTGTCCCCGGGTCCTGCTGTTTGACAGCGGCATCGGCGGGCTCAGTATCGCGGATGCGGTCCGTCTCCGGCTGCCCTGTGCGGACATGGTCTATGCCGGAGACAACGAGGGCTTCCCCTATGGGGATCTGCCGGAGCACGAGGTGGTGGCACGCTGTGTGGCTCTGGTGGAGGGGGCGCTGGCCCGGTGGCCCTGTGATCTGGTGGTGGTGGCCTGCAATACCGCCAGCACCGTCGTGCTGCCCATGCTGCGCTCCCGGCTTCGCTTGCCGGTGGTGGGTGTTGTGCCGGCCATCAAGCCCGCTGCAGCACTCAGCCGTAACCGGAGGCTGGGGGTTCTGGCAACGCCTGCCACCGTGGATAGGCCCTACCTGGCGTCGCTGATTGATGAATACGCCGCGGATTGCACGGTGCTGAGGCTGGGCAGTTCCGAGCTGGTCCGGATTGCGGAAACCGGGCTGGCGCAGGGGTGGGTGGACGATGAACAGGTCCGCGCCATACTGCAGCCCCTGGCGGCCGGCGATCCGGATACGGTGGTGCTCGGGTGCACGCATTTCCCCCTGATCCGGGAGGCACTGGCACGGGCCATGCCGGGCGTGAGGCATTGGGTGGATTCCGGGGATGCCATTGCCCGGCGGGTTGTTCAGCTTCTGGATGAGACCACAGGCGACGGAGCCGGCACCGGACAGGGGAGCAGCACTTTCCTGTTCACCGCCGAGCCCCCGGCGGGGCTCCGGCACTGGCTGGAAGTGAGCCAGACCGGCACCCGCGGGGGCGGCCCTCAGATCAGCCGCGTCAGCCTGAATACCGCCAGAAACTCAAGCATTGGCAGCGCGGGCTTGTGGCAGCAGTAGGTTCTCTCGATCTCACCCCGGAACCGTGACTTCGTGAACTCCAGCCCCCTGAAGTTGTAGAAACGGTTGCCGTGCCTGTACACGCCACGGCATAGGCTCTTGAGAATGCGGCTTTCCTGCGGTTCCGTTTCCTCGGATAGATGCAGGGGGATCAGGCCCAGATCGAGCCGTGGCACACCTTCCGCCTGGAAGGTTTCCATGGCGTGCGCCATGATGGTGTAGAAAATCCCCTGCCGGAAATTGGCATTGGCCCGCGAGATGTTCGGGACGTAGCTGACGATCTCATTGCGCTCGTAGATCGGATCGAAGTAGATGAACCCCACGGCCTTACCATCCTGGTAGGCATAGAAATGGCGTTCGTTCTCCCGGTATTCCATGTCCATGGGCCGGATCAGGAAGCGGATCTCCTGGCGCTTGCACTGGCGGGTGCGGATCCATGCGTCCGAGATTTCGCGGGTATGGTCATCACTGAACCGTTCCTGGACGGTGATGCCGGCTTCCCGTGCCTGGTTGAGGGCGGTACGGATGACCTGTTTCTTCTTGCCCTTGAGCGACCACTGGCTCAGGTCCACCCGGGATTCCGCCCCGAACTGCGTCCCGTAATAACCGAAGCGTTCGTGCAGGATTTCCATAACGGGGCGCGAGACCTGCACGTAGCAGACGTTCGAAACCCGGCGCTCAAACCGTGACAGTATCAACTCCCGGTCTTCCGGAGCACAGACCGGATCCGAGAGTACGAAGTTCAGCCCCCATTTCTTCATGTAGCCGATGTAGCCGACACCGGGCACGTCGAAGTAGTGCATGCCGGGCTGCAGTGTCGAGAACGACTGCGAGTGGGAGCCGTACTGCTTGAGCAGTGCCACCCGCTCAGAGAAGCTTATGGGACCTTCCGGGATGTCCCGGAATCCGTCGAGCACCAGGGTCTGCTGCGTCATGGCTGGACTCCTTATTGTTATACGTGCTTTCTCAGCCGCGCTTCTCGGCAAGAATTGACCAGTAGCAATGGATGTTCAGCAGTGAGAAGCGTTTCTTGTCGCGGATTTCCAGGCCCAGACTTTCCAGGTAGGCCGGGTAGTTGTAGATGCCGTGAAAGGCGTTGTCGGTGAACAGCCAGAAGAAACAGGCGGCGATATACCAGTAGCCCTTCTTGAACAGGCGGGCCAGGGGGTTACCGCTGGGGTAGATGAAATCCCCCACCACCAGCTGGGCCCGGGGTTTGCCGAGACTGACCAGGTGGCGCAGGATCTCGAGCATGGTCGGGCGGTCAAACACATTCAGGAAGAAGTTGGCGACCACCATGTCGTACTGTTCGTACTCGGTGACCTTCATGATGTCGTCCTGGACCGTCCGGACATGGAGGTGGGGCGCTTCTCTGGCCAGCAGTTCCCGGAACCTGTTGAGCATGGTTTCCGATACATCCACAACCGTAACGTCGGCGCCGAGTTCGGCCGCGCGCAGGGCGTCCCGGCCGTGGCCAACACCGGCTACGAGGACACGATCCCCGGGGCTGACATTCCCGGAATGGAGCATGGCCGTCTTGCACTCATCGATGCTCCTGCCGCTGTAGACGCTGCTCAGGAAATCATAAACGGGGCCGACGATTCTGTATTTGTCCTGCATGGTCCGCACTGCCAGTCCTGAATGGGGTTTTGGAAGCCGTTACGGCCACCGGATTCAGGAACCATGCTATACACATCCGGCCAGGGTCTCTGTGGAACAGACCGCAGTTTCCGGTTGCACGAGTTAACGAAAAAACCAAAAAATGCAACTTGAATCAGATATTTGATCTGATCGTCCGACAACTGGGCAGAAAGTTTTGACGTTTCCGGCATTGATTGTTCCGGAAGGCCGGGGGAGATAGCCGTCGTCGGGAAGGGGAAGGTCGTGTGCCGCTCAGATGACGTTGTAGTACACCGGTTCCGGTGAGGCATCCGAGAGTGCGAGTTCGTCCCTGGGCCGGGCCTCGCTGAAGTAATGGCCCTGGACACTGTCGCAGCCGAGTTCACGCAGGTAGGCGAGCTGGTCCCGGGTCTCGACACCCTCGGCCACGATATCGAGCTGGAGTCCGCGGGCCATGGCGGTAATGGCGTTGACAATGCAGGCGCCTTCCTCGCCGTGACGGATGCTGCGCACGAAGCTCTGATCCACCTTGAGCGTGTGGATCGGCAACCGGTGGAGGTAGTTGAGGGAGGAATAGCCAGTACCGAAATCATCGATGGCGATCCGGATGCCGTAGCTTGAGAGCTGGTCCAGCTTGAGGCTGATCTGCTCCAGGTCGCTGATGATCATGTTCTCGGTGATCTCGATCTCCAGGCGCTCGGGGGGCAGGTCATAGTGCTCCAGTCTCTGGAGCAGAAGATCCACAAAGCGGGGATGTTCCACCTGCATGGGGGAGAAGTTGACCGACAGCCGGATATCCTCTTCCGTGTTCTTCAGCCATGACCCCATTTCGCGGCAGGCCGTGGCCAGAACCCATTCACTGAGATCACCGATCAGGCGGGTCTCCTCGGCCAGCGGCAGGAATTCCCCCGGCTGCAGCAGGCCGCGCGTGGGATGCTGCCAGCGCACCAGAGCCTCAAGTCCACGGCAGAGCCCTGTGCGAAGGCATATCTGGGGTTGGTAGAAGACCCGCAGTTCACCTGCCTGGAGGGCGCGGCGCAGGTCGCGCTCCATACCCAGGCGATGGGTGGTGTTCACGCTCATGGATTCCGTGAAGAACTGGTAGCCATCCTTGCCCCGGCCCTTGACGTGGTACATGGCCACATCCGCCTGCTGGATCAGTTCCTCGAGCTTGCTCCCTGACTCGGGGTAGAGGGCAATGCCGATGCTGACGCCTACATAGACCTCGTGCTCACCGAGCTTGAACGGGCTCCTGAGCGCCTCCATCAGCTTGCGGGCGATGGTGCGGGCGTCGTCGGCGTGCCGGATCTCGGGCAGGAGCAGGGTGAATTCGTCGCCACCGAAGCGCGAGAGGGTGTCCCCCTGGCGCAGGCAGCCCTCCAGGCGCTGCGTCACGGCCTGCAGCAGCCGGTCGCCCATGGCGTGGCCGAGGCTGTCATTCACCACCTTGAAGCGGTCCAGGTCGATGAACATGACCGCCAGCTTCTGGTTGTTGCGCTCCGCCTGGGAAATGCTCAGGCCCAGACGGTCCTTGAACAGGGCCCGGTTGGGCAGCCGGGTGAGCAGGTCGTGATACGCCTGGAAGTTGATGAAGGCCTCGGCTTCCTTGCGTTCGGTAATGTCGCGGGCGGTGCCGTAGATCTGGAAAACAGCCGCGCCGGGGGCGCCGGATTCGTCCTCCATGGGGAAGGCGGTGATCTCGAAATGCCGGTTGCCACGCGCGCTGCCCCGGGATTTGAGCCTGAGCTCGATGGTCCGCGGGTTGTCGGCGCTGATGGTGGGGTCCCGGAAAGCCCAGTCCACCCGCCCCACATCCTGTTCTTCGATCAGGTGGCGGATATGCCGGCCTTCAAGATCCTCAGGCCGGTAGCCGAGCAGGGATTCCACCTTGCTGTTGAGGAACCGGAAGTGGCCGTTGCGGTCCAGGATGAACACGATGTCCGGGGAGCTGTTCACGATGCAGCGGTGCAGCTGCTCGGACTGGCGCAGCTGCGTCTGGGCCTCCTGGTGACACTGTTCCAGCTGCCGCGTTTCCAGCACGCTTTCGACGGTTGCGGTCAGTTCCTCGCTGTCGTAGGGCTTGCGGAGATAGTCGTAGGCACCGCGCCGCAGGGCACGGCTGATGGCATTGAAGGAGGTATCGCCACTGATGACCACCACGGCGGTATCGATGCCGCGACGGTCCAGAAACGCCATGACCTCATGCCCGCTGATATCCGGCAGGCGGAGATCCAGCAGTACAAGCTCATACTGGCCCCTGCCGAGTTTCTGGCAGGCATCATTGCCGTTGAAGGCGGTCTCCGGGTGGTAGCCCTGGTGTGCGAGCAGGTTATGGATACTGCTGCAGACCGCTGTGTCGTCATCGACGATGAGCAGAGGCGTCCTGGCTGTTTCAACCCTGTTATCGTTATTATCTGGATCCATGACGGAAGACGGCCCGATCGGATTCAGGGTTCAAGTCTAGCCGGTGATGGACGATTGTGCGCCCTGCCTCTCCGAAACTTTGAACCCGGTCTCACTTTTTATGCCAGGAAGCCTAATCCATTTGTCCGGGAAATGAAAGATTTGTAGCCGTCTGTTCAGCATGCACTCCAACAAACACGCCAAACAGTCTGGTTGTGCCCCTGCTTCACTCCGGGGCGGGACTGTCCCGGACTGGTCAGCCGGCGTACAATGACCCGATGCGGTTGGCAGTATCTGCGGTGTCGGAATGAATCATAACAACAGCTCCAGCGCAGTTGACCGCCCGGAATCCGGTTCCCGGGTCCCGCTCACCCTCGCGATCACCGGGGGCAAGGGGGGTGTGGGCAAGACCCAGGTGGCTCTCAACCTGGCCCTGGTCCTGGCGCGTCAGGGCTATCGTACGCTGCTTCTGGACGGCGATGTGGAACTCGCCAATGTGAACGTGATGCTGGGAGTCTATCCCGGCATGACGCTGGAGCACGTGGTGCTGGGCGAGCGGACCCTGGATGAGGTGGTGCTGCCGGTCACCGAGAATCTGGATCTGCTGCCAGGAGCATCCGGGGTGCCCGGGTGCCTGGAGCTGGACAGCGCGCGTCGGGAGGATTTCCTGGCGCAGCTGAGGACGCTGGAGCAGGGTTATGATCGTGTCATTATCGATACCGCTGCTGGCCTGAGCACTCCCGCACTGCATATGGTCGCCGCCTCCCATCTGGCGGCGCTTGTGATCACGCCGGACCCGACGTCCCTCACTGATGCGTTCTCCCTGGTCAAGGTACTGCACCGCAAGGGGTACCGGCGCACGCCCAGCGTCATCGTCAACATGGCACGCGGGGCGACCGAGGCACAGACCGTCTACCGCCGCTTTTCGACCGCTGTCTCCCGGTATATCGGCGTCCAGCTGCACTATCTGGGCGCCATCTGGCGGGACGAGACCATAGCCCAGTCCATCAGCACCCAGCATCCCGTCGCGATGATGGATGACAGTGACCCCTCCTGCCGCCAGTTCTGGACCCTGGCCGACATGCTGGCCGTGCGCTGCTCCCAGGGCGTCGCGCCGGCCAATGGGTTTGCCCGGTATTGGGGGCGGCTGGTCCGCCGGCGCCACCAGCAGCGCAGCGAACAGCAGCCACAGCCAGTGGTGGAGGCGGGCAGCAGTAACCGTGAATGGGTTGCCGCACTGGGTGAGCGACTGCGCCGCTCCCAGGGTGATCCGCTGACCCGGTATCGTCTGATTACAGGGATACTCGAGACGCTCGGGGAGTCCGTGGATGAGGATGCGCTGGAAGCACTCCAGACGGGGCTGGCGGCGATGAACTGGGAGGAGGCTCCGGTCACCGTAAGGCGTGCCGCAGCCGAGCATTTCCGGCAGCTGGCACGGGTTGTGGCGCCGCCAGAGGGGCTCCGGCCCGAAGAGGGCAGGGCACTGGGTGCTGGGGCGGATGCCTCCGGCGAGCCGGCTACGGAAGACTCTGATCCGGGGTGATCGCCCCTCTGCTGATAGCGGGAAAGCGATCACGTTTCGGGGGATGATCAGATCCTGTTCAATGTTACACTCAGGTCTTAACCGCAACCCCGAGACTCACTTTTCAGGGAGGTGACCATGGAATCGGAACAGGCCAATGCCGCGACCGGTGAGTCCAGTGTACTCAATGAACTCCAGGGCAAACGGGTACTGATCACGGGTGTGACGGGGTTCGTCGGCAAGGTGGTGCTGGAGAAACTGATCCGTGCGGTGCCGGACATTGGTGGCATAACGCTGCTGATACGCGGCAACCGGCGTCATGGTACCGCCAGCGAACGGTTTGCAAACGAAGTAGCGACCGCCTCCGTCTTTGACCGGCTGCGCGTGGACGAGCCGGAACGGCTGGATACCTTTCTGGACAGCCGGATCCAGTGCGTGACCGGCGAGATCACGGAACCCTGCTTTGGCATGACCCGCGCCCGCTTCCAGGAGCTGGCAGCGGAAACCGACGGGGTCATCAATGTGGCCGCGAGCGTGGATTTCCGGGAACCGCTGGACCGGGCCCTGGCGATCAACGCTCTGAGCCTGCGCAATGTCACCGAGTTTGTGCAGGAGGCGGGGGATATCCCACTGGTGCAGGTCTCCACCTGCTACGTGAACGGCTACAACCGCGGCCACCGCCACGAGGAGCTGGTCACGCCCGCTGGTCGGGAAATTACCCGGGACCCGGATGGGACCTGCCGTGTCGAGGATCTGATCGTCACTCTCCAGGACCGTATTGCGGATCTGCGCAGCCGCTACAGCGGTCAGAAACTGCAGGAGGAGCTGGTCAATCTCGGGATCCGGGAGGCCAACCGTCTCGGCTGGAACGACACCTATACCCTGACCAAGTGGATCGGCGAACAGCTCCTGGCCCGCAACCTGCGCGGCGGCTCCCTGACCATACTGCGCCCCTCGATTGTTGAGAGCACACTGGAGGAACCGGTGCCCGGCTGGGTTGAGGGCGTGAAGGTGGCGGATGCCGTCATCATGGCCTATGCCCGGGGCAACGTCATGTTCTTCCCGGGGCGCCGCCGGGGCGTGATTGACGTCATCCCGGCGGATCTTGTGGCCAATGGCATCATCCTCTCGCTGACGGAACAGCTGCAGTCCCCGGGCAGGCAGCGCATCTACCAGTGCTGCAGTGGCTCATCCAACCCGCTGCGCCTGGATGAGTTCATCAACCATGTCATGACCGAAGCCAGGGAAAACCATCAGGCCTATGACCACCTGTTCTACCAGAAACCGAAGCTGCCTTTCCTGGCCGTGAACCGGCGTCTGTTCAATACCGTCAGCTGGGGTGCCGGCATTCCGGTGAATGCGGTTCGCCGGGGGCTTCAGTGGCTGGGCCGTGATGCCGAGCTCAAAACGGTGGAACATTTCCAGACGACCATGAAACTGGCAACCACCTTCGGCTTCTATTCCTGCCCGGACTACACCTTCCATAATGACCGGCTGCTGGAGATGGCGCAGCGGATGGGGGACGAGGACCGCCGCCTCTTTCCCGTGGATGCGCGGCGTATCAACTGGCGCCGCTACATCCGCAGTGTGCACCTGGCCGGCCTTAACGGGTATGCCCTGAAGGAACGCAAACTCTACCGGATGAAACAGCGCCGCAATCGCCGGCGCGTTGCCTGATTGAACGGCGCTGGTGGCAAGCGCCGTTCAGCTGTCATACAGTCATGGTATCCCCCACCGAAGGAGAACCGCCATGGCTGCGGACAGTGTCTATCCCATCAGTGATTCCATGAAGGACGCCCATATCAACAGGGAACAGTACGAAGCCATGTACCGGGAATCCATTGAGGATCCTGATGGTTTCTGGGGCAGGCATGGTAAGCGCATCGACTGGATGCGCCCCTACACGAAAGTCAAGAACACCAGCTTTGACCGCAACAACCTCAGCATCCGCTGGTTTGAGGACGGCACCCTCAACGCCTCGGTCAACTGCCTGGACCGCCATCTGGCGGACAGAGGCGATCAGACGGCGATCATCTTCGAGGGGGACGAGCCCGATGTCTCCCGTTATGTGAGCTACCGCGAACTGCACGAAAAGACCTGCCGCTTCGCCAATGCCCTGAAAGGCCTGGGCGTGAAGAAAGGGGACGTGGTGACCCTCTACATGCCCATGATCGTGGAAACCGCTGTGGCCATGCTGGCCTGTGCCCGCATCGGCGCCATCCATTCGGTGGTCTTCGCGGGTTTCTCTCCCGAGGCGCTCGCGGCACGCATCGGCAACGGTGGCTCCCGCTTCGTGATCACCGCGGACGAGGGCGTCCGGGGTGGCAGGCGTATTCCCCTCAAGAGCAATGTGGACCAGGCGCTGGAGGAGCCGGCGGCCAGTGTGGTCGAACGCGTCGTCGTGCTGGGCTATACCGGTGGAGCCATGCAGTGGCATGACAGCCGTGATGTGGATTTCAACGGTCTTATGGAAGAGGCGGAGCCCTGGTGCGAGCCCGAGGAAATGAACGCCGAGGATCCGCTGTTCATGCTCTACACCTCCGGTTCAACCGGGGCGCCCAAGGGTGTGCTCCACACCACCGGGGGCTACATGGTCTACACCAGCATCACCCACGAGTACGTGTTCGACTACCGCCCTGGGGATGTGTTCTGGTGCACTGCCGACGTGGGCTGGATTACCGGGCACAGTTACACGCTGTACGGCCCGCTGGCGAACGGCGCCACGACCCTGCTTTACGAGGGCATCCCCACCTACCCGGACGAATCCCGTCTCGGGCGGATCGTCGACAAGCACCAGGTGGCGACCCTCTATACCGCCCCCACGGGCATCCGTGCGCTCATGGCGGGCGGTGATCATGTGATGGATGGAACCTCCCGGACAAGCCTGAGACTGCTGGGAACCGCCGGTGAGCCCATCAACCCCCAGGCCTGGGAATGGTTCTACCGGGTGATCGGTAACGAGCAGGCACCGATCGTGGATACCTGGTGGCAGACCGAGACCGGCGGGGTGATGATCGGGCCATTGCCCGGGGCGATGGAACTCAAACCCGGCTCGGCCACCCGTCCCTTCTTCGGGGTTCAGCCCGCGCTCTTCGACAGCGAGGGTAATGAGCTGGAGGGCGCCACGGGCGGCAACCTGGTCATCAAGGACAGCTGGCCCGCCCAGATGCGCACTATCTTCGGCGACCATGAACGCTTCATCAAGACCTACTTCAGCACCTATGACGGCGTTTACTTCACCGGTGACGGCGCCAAGCGCGACGAGGATGGCGACTACTGGATCACCGGTCGTGTTGATGACGTGCTCAATGTCTCCGGCCACCGGCTGGGAACCGCGGAAGTGGAGAGTGCTCTGGTGGCCCATGACAAGGTGGCCGAGGCGGCGGTTGTGGGGTATCCCCATGACGTCAAGGGTGAGGGTATCTACGTCTACGTCACGCTCATGAAGGGGGAGGAACCTACCGATGCGCTGCGTGATGAGCTGGTGCAGTGGGTGCGCCAGCGGATCGGCCCCATTGCCACGCCGGATGTGATCCAGTGGGCGCCGGGGCTGCCCAAGACCCGCTCGGGTAAGATCATGCGCCGCATTCTGCGCAAGATCGCCTCCAACGAGACGGACAATCTGGGCGATACGTCGACCCTGGCCGACCCGGGGGTGGTGGATGAGCTCATGGAGTACCGGGCTTTCCGCTGAATGCTGGAGTCCATTCGATAAGCTGTGAGTACATTCTGTGCAGGGAGGACACTGATGCTCAAGCGGGCAGTTGCCATCCGCCATCTTGCTTTCGAGGATCTGGGGGGTCTGGAGAAGATCCTGCTGCGCAATGGCTACAAAGTCTCCTACCGTGAGGCGGGTAAGGACGATCTCGGGGCCATTGAGCAGGCGCAGCCGGATCTGCTGGTGGTCCTCGGAGCTCCCATTTCCGTTAATGACACCGACGCCTATCCGTTTGTGCAGCAGGAGCTGTCCCTGATCCAGCGCCTGTCCGAGCGCGGTACGGCCGTGCTTGGCATATGCCTGGGGGCTCAGCTGATTGCCCGCGCGCTTGGCGCTGGCGTGAAGGCCATGCCGCAGAAGGAGATCGGTTTCGCTCCGCTTGAACTGACGGAAAAGGGCAGAGAATCCGCGCTGGCGCCATTGGAAGGGATTCCGGTACTGCACTGGCACGGGGAAGCCTGTGGCCCGGTGTCAGGAGCGCCCCCGCTTGCCCGGACACAGGCCTGTGACAACCAGGCCTTCCAGCCATCTCCCCGTATTCTGGGGCTGCAGTTCCACCTGGAGGTGCCGCTGCAGGACTTTGAGTGCTGGCTGATCGGGCACTGCTCGGAACTGGCGGCGGCGGGGCTGTCGGTTCCGGATCTCAGACGGGATGCAGCGCAGTCCCTGCCGCAGCTTGAGTCCCTTGCCACGGATGTATTCCAGCGGTGGCTGGACGGCCTCTGAGGGTTATGTCTTCTGCTGTTGCAGCCAGCGGTCCAGCTGGTTGCCGAAGGCCTGCTTCTCACGCTGCCCAAGTGGGGGCGGACCACCGCTCTGGATGCCGCTGGCGCGCATGGTGTCCATGAAGTCGCGCATGTTCAGGCGGCTGCGGATGCTGTCACGGGTGTAGAGCTCGCCGCGGGGGTTCAGGGCGGTTGCGCCCTTCTCCATGGCCTCCGCCGCCAGCGGAATATCGGCGGTGATCAGCAGGTCGCCGGATTCGATAAGACGCACGATCTCATTATCCGCTTCGTCATAGCCGGAGCGCACCTGCATGTGTTCGATGCTGGGCAGTGGAGGAGCAGGAATCGGTTGGTTGGCCACCAGGACCAGCCGCATGCCCGTACGCTTCACCGCCCGGTAGAGAATCTCCCGTATGGGCACAGGGCAGGCGTCGGCATCCACCCAGATCGTCATACCGCCATCTCCTTTGCGCGTTTGACCGCTGCCGGGGCGCCGGCAGCCAGCAGGACACAGCCCGTGGAACAGGCTGCCATGACCAGCACGATCGGCACCAGCGAGCCGCCGCTGATGGCGGCTGAACCCGCACTGATGAGACCGGCAACGGTGAACTGGGAGGCGCCCAGCATTGCCGAGGCGGTGCCGCCCAGACGCGGGAAGAATTCCAGTGCATTCGCCATGTTGTTGGGCACCAGAGCGCCCATGCAGCCCGTGGCCACAATGATGCAGGCGGCTACCGCCCAGTAGGGGGCACCCGCCAGGGCACAGGCCACCAGGAGTGCAATGGCCGTGGCCTGGATGAACACATAGACCCGCAAAAGGATGACCCCCTGAAAGTGCAGCAGCAGCCGTCGATTGACCAGGCTGAAGACGGCCATGGCCCCGATGTTGGCGGCGAACAGCCCCGAGAAGAGCGTGCTGGAGAGGCCGAACCATTCCTGGTAGATGAAGGAGGCGTTGGTGATGAACACCAGCATAGCACTGAAAGCCAGGGCCTGGAGCGCGATGAAGCGCATGGTGGCGGGATGCCTGAGTACCAACAGGTAATTGGTGACCAGTGTATGCACGGGCGTACGGTCACGCTGCCTGGGTGTAAGCCGCCGGAAGAGCGCAAAGTGCAGCAGCAGTGCAAGGAGTACTGCGTAGCCCGCGAGCATGACGAAGATGGTTTGCCAGCCGCTGATCGTCAGAAGCAGGGTTCCGATGGACGGCGCCGCCGCCGGCGCAATGAACATGATGAGCCCGATGAGCCCGAACAGCCTCGCTGAATCCGCGCCTTCCGCTTGGTCCCGTACCAGTGCCGGTACGGAGACGGCGCAGAGCGCGCCCCCGACGCCCTGGCTGGCGCGCCAGGCGAGCATTTCCGTCAGGGAGCCGGCCTGGGCCACCATCAGGGCGGAGCCTGCGAATAACGCCAATCCACTGAACAGGATGCGCTGCCGGCCATACCGATCGGAGAGGGGGCCGCCGACCAGCTGGGCCAGCCCGAGAGTGGCAACGTAGGCGCTCAGGGTGAGTCCCACGTCCGCATTCTCAGTGCCGAACTCACGCGCGATGGTTGGAAACGCGGGCAGATAGGCATCCAGTGCCAGGGGGCCCAGGGCCACGGTCATCCCCAGCAGAATGGCCAGCTGCATCTGTGGCATGCAAAGGGTCTCCGGCTCAAAAACGGCCATTCTAGCACTGGTGGGAAAGCAGTGCTTAGGGAGCTAATTAGTAGAGGTACGGATGTCAGCCCAGGGCCACCGGGTTGAGCTGCCAGACGGTGTAGTTCAGGGCCACCGCCAGGCTGACCCAGAGCAGGTAGGGCAGCAGCATCAGGCCCGCCAATCGGTGGGCGCGCAGGAAGCTGATCAGGGTGGCCAGGATCAGCAGCCACAGCAGCACAACCGTGGCGAAGGACCAGGCTCCCAGGTGCCAGACAAAGAACAGCCAGCTCCAGAGCGCATTGGGGACCAGTTGGACCAGGAAAAGCGTCAGTGCTTCGGGCGCGCCGCGGAAACCCGAGCGACGCCAGACAAGCCAGGCCGCGAGCGCCATCAGGGTATAGAGTGTGGTCCAGGCCGGGCCGAACCAGGCAGCGGGCGGTGCCCAGGCGGGCTGGGTCAATGACTGATAGAACCCGCTGGCGTTGACGGACGCCACGGCGCCAAGGACCGCGACCGCCAGCATGAGGGCAACCCAGGCTGCCAGACCGGCCAGCTGTTTACGTGTTGAAATACGTGCCATTTAAGATCCCCGGCTGCTGGAAAGTGGACAGGTAGTGTGAATCCTATACGCTGGTCAGCGTTCTGACGCTCAACCGCCATAAGGAGACCCCGGATGTTCCACCATGAAATCGAACCCCGGTTCAACGAAACCGATGCGCTGGGCCACATCAGCAATACCGCCTTTCCGGTATGGTTCGAGCAGGCGCGCATGCCGGTTTTCCGGATTTTCCACTCCTCGCTGGATTTTGAGCACTGGCCGTTGATCATTGCGCGGCTGGAGGTCGATCTCAAAGCCCAGAGCTATTGGGGCACGCCCGTGACGATCCGTACCGGCATCGGGAAAATCGGCAATTCCTCCTTCCATGTTGTTCAGGAGGCCTGGCAGGGTGATGCTCAGGTGGCGAGGGGCGTTGCCGTCCTGATCCATTTCGATTATGAGACCGAAACTTCACTGGCCATCCCCGACGATATCCGGGAAAAGCTGAACCAGCATCTCGTGGACGCCTGATGGAGAATCTGCTGTCATCCCTGCCGCAGACGCTCGGCGCCGAGGCGTTTGAGTCCATTATCGAGGCGAGCCATGTCCGTATCGAGCGGATTGTCTCAAGAGGCCATACCTCACCGGACTACGGCTGGTACGATCAGGAAGAGCACGAATGGATCCTGGTGTTGGAGGGCGCTGGAACCGTACTGTTTGAGCAGGGCCCGGAGATCCACCTGAAGAAAGGCGACCACCTGACGATCCCCGCCCACGCAAGGCACCGGGTCAGCTGGACTGACCCGGAGACTGTGACGGTCTGGCTGGCGGTGTTCTACCGCTGAGGACGGCCAGGCGCGTATTTCGCCTGTCTGGTGAAGCGTCAGCTACCGGATCGAACGCTGTACGTCATCCCCGGAGCCGGCGGGCACGAGGACCAGTCGGCCGGGCTGGACGTCGATACGCAGGTTCATCATACCGAAGAGCCGGGCGCCGGTATCCTCTTCCTCAAGTCGATAGACCGGGCGCTCGTTGAGGAACTGCGAGGCGATGTCCGACAGGGTTCCGGTAATGGGCGAGAGGTCAAACGCGCTGCCGGCGGCTTCCACGTTGGTGGAGAGCACTTTCAGGTTGCGGATGTAGATGGCTTTTTCCTCCGCCTCATAGACCGGCGTACCCTCAATGCTGAAATTGAGGTCAATGGGAATACGCGGCGCCTGCAGCACGGCGCGCCCACCGAAATCCACCACGGCCACATCACGGTTTTCAGGACCAATGGTCACGTCGGCGCTGGTCAGTTCCAGCGTGACGGGCAGTCCCCGGTCACTGAGATCCCGGGAGAAGCTCGTGATCCGGTCGCTGAGATGGGTCTCGATCGTGGATTCGTCCACGCTGTAGGGGGAGAAGCTGGCGCAACCGCCGGCGAATGCCGGCAGCAGCACCAGAAGCAGGGTCCTTGCGATCCGTTTCATCGGTGTCCTTCTGTCTGTCACAGGTTCTGTTTCTTCATCCAGGGGATGATTCGTTCAAAGGCTTGCTCAATCCGCTCGCTCGTGGTGGAGAACGAGAACCGGATTGAGTTGGTGCAGTGCTCCCCGAAGGCATCGCCGGGAACGGTGCAGACACCGGTTTCCTTGAGCATGCGCAGACACAGGTCTGATGCATCCACATGATCCGGCAGATCCGGGAAGATGAAGAAACCACCATTCGGCTTGTAGCCGGTGAGATAAGGCGTCTGGTTCACCAGGTCAACAATCAGGTCCCGCCGTTCCCGGTAGATATCAATCATGTCCCGGACGCTCTGCTGGTCGCCCTCCAGGGCTGCCACGCCGGCAAACTGGGCCGGGGTGTTGGCCACCGAGGTGGTAAACATATGGTAGCGTCTCAGCTTCTTGATCGCGCCCTGGCTGGAGATGATCCAGCCCACTCGCAGCCCTGCCATGCTGTAGGTCTTGGAGAAGCTGGAGATGCACATCAGGTGGTCCAGATCCGTGCCGCAGCTGAGCACGCTGGAATACTCCTCGTCGTCCAGCACCAGGTGGTCGTAGACCTCATCACTGAAGACCTGGATGCCCCGGAAGGCGCATTCCTCGACGATCCGCTCAATGGTGGACTTGGGATAGACCGCCCCCGTGGGGTTGTTCGGGGAGTTCAGCACCACCGCGAAGGTGCGCATACTGATGTTCTTAATGATGTCATCCGGGTCCAGCTGATGGCCGTTCTCGGGCCGCGTCGGGATGAACTTCACCTCGCCGCCGTTCATCCGGATCAGCGGTGCGTACAGCAGGAAGGAGGGGTCCACGACCAGGAACTGGCGGCCGGGCGCGGCGGTTGCGGACAGTGCCAGGTACATGGCCTCGGTGGCACCACTGGTCACCAGGATGTTCTCCGTGGAGAGCTTGCGGCCATAGCGGTTGCCATAATAATCGCGCAGTGCCACCAGCAGCTCCGGCAGCCCGGCATCCATGGTATAGCCGGTCTGGCCCGCCTGGATGGAATCCACCATGGCGTCGGTCACGTGCTTGGGCGTGGGCAGGTCCGGCTGGCCGATGGAAAGATGGATGACGTCGTCCATCTCGGCGGCCATGTTGACCATGCGACGGATACCCGGAACCGGGATCGCCTGCATCGAGGGATGCCAGCGTGCCTTGGTCTTGCGATAGGTAAGCTTACGCTTGGGCGCGCTCTCGGGTACTGTCTTGCCTGCCGACGTAGCCATTAACCGCTCTCCCATACATCAATCAGTTCAAACAATCGGTCAGCATTCACAATGGCCAAGAAAGGGGCGGAAAGCAAGAACAGGTAAGGGTAATCCCGTAACCCGAGACTCTGGTGTGGCGCCTCCTGAGCATGGCATTCAGAGGGTTCAGCCTCTACCCTGAGAGAACGCCAACCAGCAGGAGAGCATCATGGCCAGCACCGAGACACGTCCCGTGATCACCGTTCTCACAGCACCGGATGAGGAACGCCCCCCGGGACTGGATCCGCTGTTCGACCGGGCCGAGGTCCGTTTCGCCTGGGATGCGGATACCCTGCGTGAGACACTGCCGGGTACCCGCATCATGATGGTGACTGATTTCCGCACCGATGCCCTGCGCGAAGCCTGGCCCTCGGCGGACAGCCTGGAGTGGATCCACGCGACCAGTGCCGGGGTGGATGCGCTGATGTTCCCGGAGCTGGTCAACAGTGAGGTCACCGTCACCAATGCCCAGGGCATCTTTGACCGCAGCATTGCCGAATACGTGCTCTGCACCATCCTGATGTTCGCCAAGGACTTTCCGCACTCGATCCGGCTGCAGATGGCGCACCAGTGGCAGCACCGGGATACCGAGCGGGCTCAGGGCTCACGTGTGCTGGTTGTGGGAGCTGGCTCGATTGGGCGCCAGATCGCCCGCCTGGTGACTGCTGTGGGAATGGAGGCGCACGGCATTGCCCGTCGGTCCCGCAGTGACGACCCGGATTTCGAGGCTGTCCACGACAATGCCGCGATTCCCGAGCAGCTGGGTCTGGCGGACTACGTCGTCATCGCCGCACCGTTAACGCCGGCAACGGAGAAGCTGTTTGATGCGAAAGCCTTCCAGGCCATGAAGCCCACCGCCCGGATGATCAATATCGGTCGCGGTCCCATCGTGGATACCCAGGCACTGGTGGAGGCACTGCAGAGCGGTGAAATCGCCGGCGCCGGCCTGGATGTGTTCGAAGAGGAGCCGCTGCCCTCCGATCACCCGCTCTGGGCCATGGAGAACGTGACCATGACCGCCCACATGGCGGGGGACTTCATCGGCTGGAAGAAAGCGCTGACCGAGCAGTTCTTCGATAATCTCGATAACTGGCTGGCCGGGCGTGACTTCTTCAATGTCGTGGACAAGGCCTCCGGGTACGTCCCCAACCGCTGAGTGTCCGGGCGGTCAGTGACCGCCCAGCTCCGCCAGGATGGCATCGCCCACCGCATCCGTCGTGCGCTCTTGGTGGCCGTGTTCCGCGAGGTCCGCGGCCACCGCCCCGTACAGCGCCTCACCAGCTCGGGCCAGCTCAGGGCGTTCCTCGCCCAGCCAGTCCAGCATGCGGGCTGTGGTGAACAGCATGGCGGTAGGGTCAGCCTTGTTGTCGCCGGCGATGTCGGGCGCACTGCCGTGTGTGGGCTCGAACATGGAGGGCTGGCTCCGGTCGTCCGGGTTGAGGTTGCACGAAGGCGCCACGCCCAGACCACCGGATATGACGGCGGCCAGGTCCGTGAGGATGTCGCCCTGAAGGTTGCTGGCAACCACCACATCGAAGGCCCAGGGGGCCTGGACGAACTTCATGCAGGCGGCATCCACCAGTTCGTGGTGGGTGGCCACGTCCGGGTAGTCCCTGGCGATCTCCGCGAAGACTTCGGTGTACATGTCGCCCCAGTGGCGGAGGGCATTGCGCTTGGTGATCAGACAGACCTGGCTTTCCAGCTCCTCTCCGTCCGGATTCTCAAAGGTCCGGGGATTACCGGCATCACGCCGTTCACCGGCGCGCTTGCGGGCGCGTTCGAAGCCGAAGCGGATGATCCGCTCGGTGGCGAAGCGGGTGAAAATTTCCGTCTGGGTGGCAATCTCACCAGGCCTGCCCTGGCGCAGGCGCCCGCCCTGGCCAACGTACTCGCCCTCGCTGTTCTCGCGGATGACCAGCATATCCGTATCCGCGGCGCGCGGGTCGGCCAGGTATTGCCGGGCGCCGCTGAGCTGGTGCGCGGGGCGCTCGCAGACCCACTGGTCAAAGCCCTTTCGCATCTGCAGCAGCGGGCTGAGCGAGACGCTGTCGGAGAGCACGTG
Organism: Halovibrio salipaludis; assembly: GCF_002286965.1. GTDB lineage: Bacteria > Pseudomonadota > Gammaproteobacteria > Pseudomonadales > Oleiphilaceae > Halospina > Halospina salipaludis. The sequence continues at coordinate 124,431 of NZ_NSKD01000004.1, forward strand.
GTGGTGCGGGTTCCTGCTGGGTCCCGGGTCACCCAGTGCCCCCAGGAGGATGGCGTCGTAGCCGGCCAGCGTTCTCATGGCATCCGCCGGCATCATCTCCTCGTGCTGGCGATGCCAGGCGGTAGAAGGCCACTCAAACACATCCCATTCCAGGGCCAGTCCGTGTGTCTGCCGGAGCGCTTCAAGAATCCGAAGGGACTGGTGGATAACCTCGGGCCCGACGCCATCCCCGGGCGTGACGGCGATGCGGATGGGGCGGCTGGTGTCGTTCATGGGATTGTCCTGAATTGAGGGCGGGTGACAATTTTTACTGTAGGCGCTCTTGTATCTGTGGCAAGTTCTATACTGCAATTGGTAATGGGTCGGCAATACACCGGCCGGATAACGAATTCCAATCTTGGTAGCGTATGGAACAGGAACTTTTCGATCAGTCGCACTGCGATCACTGCGCCTGTGGTGCGGGTCTGGACTTTGACTTCTCATTCGCATTCCAGCCGGTCGTGGATGCGCAGGCCGGGGGTGTGCTGGCTTACGAAGCGCTGGTGCGTGGGCTCAATGGTGAGGGCGCACTGCAGGTCCTGGACAGGGTCTCCCGCAAGAATATGTACCGCTTCGATCAGGCGTGCCGGGTCAAGGCGGTGAAGCTGGCAGCAGAGCTCGGTATGGATTCCCGTCTGTGCATCAACTTCATGCCCAACGCCGTTTACAAGGCCGAGACCTGTATCCAGACGACGCTGGCGGCCGCGAAGCAGTACGAATTCGATACCAGTCGGCTGATCTTTGAGTTCACCGAGGTGGAGAACCTGACGGATACGGATCACCTGATCGGCATCATCGACGCCTATGAGGAGATGGGGTTCTCCATTGCGCTGGATGACTACGGGGCGGGGTATTCCCGTATGAATCTGCTGACGGATACAACCCCCCAGTTCCTGAAACTGGATATGTCGCTGATCCGGGATGTGGAAAAGCATCCGAGGAAACAGGCGGTGATCGAGGGGATACTGTTGACCAATTACCGTCTGGGCATCGGAACCATCGCCGAGGGTATTGAAACCGAGGCGGAATACCAGTGGTGCCGTTCGGCAGGCATCCGCTATTTCCAGGGGTACCTGCTGGCTCGGCCAGGCTTCGAGACGCTTCCGGCCCCCTACATTCCGGACGAACAATAGTGTTCTATCGCGTGATTATCTTCGTCATCGGACTGGCCCTGGTAGGCCTGACTTTCGCGCTCATGTGGGCGGGCGCCGGATTCTTCCTCGACCGGATGGGTGAGAAGGAGCGTGTGTTCGAGCGTGCCCGCCTCATCGCCATCTGGACCTTCGCCGGTTTCGGGATCGGGCTGCTGTTCATGGGGCTGGGCGGCCCGGTACTCGGAACCGTGGCGTTCTACCGCAGTGCCCGGGCCACCGTACCGCACATCAGTGAAGCCCGGGTGCTGCTCTGGGGCTTTTCAGTGGTCCTGCTGAGCACCCTGGTGGCCGGTGGTCTGCTCTTCGGCGGTCTGGCTCTGGTCGCCTGAACCCCCGGGTGTCTTCAGGGCGTGGAGCCGTTCCCGGAACCAGTTGAGGGCCGGCTCACGTTCGTGCTGGCGGTGCCAGTAGAGATGCACATCCACCTCCGGCATGCCTTCGGGTGGCTCCAGAAGCGCGACATCCAGGTACTGGCCGATGATGTCCGCATAGGCCTCGGGCATGGTCACCAGAAGGTCCGTCTCAGCCGCCACCCGGCAGGCTGCGAAATAGTGCTGGCAGCGCAGTGCGATCCGGCGCCGATGCCCGCGTGCACTGAGTGCGAAGTCCTCCAGCCCCTGACCCTCGGCCCGGGATGAGACCAGCACATGGCCGGCGGCCAGGTAACGCTCAAGGGTCATGCCCTGCCGGGCGATGGCCGAACCCCGCCGCGCCACCACCACCAGCCGGTCCTCATGCAGCCGTTCATGGGCGGTCTGGTCGCTCACCGGCAGCAGCACATCCACCGCGAAATCCAGCTTGCCCGCCGCCAGCTGCTGCTCCATCTCCCGTCGGGGCACCCGTTGGCTGACCACCTCGATCCCCGGATACTGCGTCATCTCCTGCATCAGCGGCGGCAGAAAGGTCGCCTCGAGCACATCCCTGAGCGCGATGTTGAACACCCTGGGCTGCTGCTCGGGGGTGAATTCATGGAAGGCGTTCAGGGCGGAGTGAATCTCACTCAGGGCCGGGTGCACGGAGCTGGCCAGGCGCTGGGCCAGTGGCGTGGGCACCATGCGGTTGCCCTGGCGGCGGAACAGGGCATCATCGAACTGCTCGCGCAGCCGTGCCAGGGAGTGGCTGACGGCGGGCTGGGTCAGGTGCAGGATCTCACTGGCGCGGGTGAGGCTGCCTTCGCGGTAGATGGTGATGAAGACGGTGAGGAGGTTCAGGTCGAGGCGGTTACCGGGGATCATGAGGTGCGTCTCTCCGCATTAGCATTATGCATGACATGCAATGAGGATAATTCAGTAGTCTTATCCGGTACAGGTTTCTACACTCGGTTCATAAGGATCGGGCCGTGCGGCAGGAGGCGGGAGGGTCTTCCGGGAATCGCTATGAATCCATCCATGGACGCTGCGCGGTCGCCATCCCTGGCGACCGAGCTTCCCGGAAGACCCTCCCGCCTCCTGCCTCCCCAGACTGCAACCTCATGCAAAGGAGGTCCCCATGGACTTTGAACTCTCAGAAAAGGGCCAGGATTTCTACAACCGGGTCTGTCAGTTCATGAAAGACGAGATCGAACCCATCGAGGCGGATTATTTCCGCGAACTGCACAGCCTGGACAACCCCTGGGTGGTGCTGCCGGTGATCGAAGAGCTCAAGGCCAAGGCGAAGGCCCAGGGGCTGTGGAACATGTTCCTGCCCAAGAGTGACCTGGGCGCCGGGCTGAGCAACGCCGATTACGCGGTGATCGCGGAGCAGACCGGGCGCAGCTTCATCGCGCCGGAGATCTTCAACTGCAACGCGCCGGATACCGGCAACATGGAGGTGCTGTACTACTACGGCTCCGAGGAACAGCAGGAGCGCTGGCTCAAGCCGCTCCTGGCGGGCGAGATCCGTTCGGCGTTCTGCATGACGGAGCCGGACGTCGCCTCCTCGGATGCGACCAACATGGAGGCGACCGCGACCATCGAGGGCGATGAAGTGGTGCTGAACGGGCGCAAGTGGTGGAGTACCGGTATCGGCCACCCGAACTGCCAGGTGCTGATCTTCATGGGCCTGACCGATCCGGACGCCAACCGTCACCGGCGCCATTCCATGGTGGTGGTCCCGAAGGACACACCCGGCGTAAAGGTCGAGCGGATGCTGAAGGTGTTCGGGGACGAGGATGCCCCCCATGGCCACGGCGAAGTGAGCTTTGACAACGTCCGGCTGCCGAAGAGCGCCATCATCAAGGCACCGGGGGCCGGTTTCGAGATCGCCCAGGGGCGGCTCGGGCCGGGCCGCGTGCACCACTGCATGCGGGCCATCGGTGCCGCTGAGCGGGCACTGGAGAAGATGATCCGCCGGGCCAACTCGCGTGAAGCCTTCGGTAAGCCGCTGTCCAAGCTCGGCGGTAATCCGGACATCATCGCACGGGCACGCATGAACATCGAACAGGCGCGGCTGCTGACGCTCAAGACCGCCTGGCTGCTGGATACCAAGGGTGTCGGCGGCGCACTGAGCGAAGTGTCACAGATCAAGGCCGTGGTTCCGGAGATGCTGTGTACCATTGTGGATCAGGCCATCCAGATGCACGGTGGCGGTGGCGTCAGTGACGATCACGAGCTGGCGGCCATGTACGGCGCGGCGCGGTCACTGCGGCTGGCGGACGGGCCGGACGAGGTGCACCGGGCCATGGTGGCAAGGCTTGAGCTGGCCAAATACCGATAACAAAGGAAGACAACACATGAGCCAACGGGTATTCATCACCGGCGGGGCCAGTGGCCTCGGCCGGGCACTGGCACTGAACTACGCCCGCCAGGGCGCACGGGTGTGCATTGGCGACATCACGCCGGAACAGGGCGTGGAAACCGAAAGTGCCATTAACGAGGTCGGCGGCAAGGGACTTTTCCTCGAATGCGACGTGCGCCGGCTCAACAGTCTTGAAAAGGCAAAGGACGCCCTGGTGGAACGCTGGGGCGGCGTGGATGTGGTGGTCAACAACGCGGGCGTTGCCTCGGCCGGTTCCATCGAGGACACCACCATCGCGGACTGGGAATGGATACTGGACATCAACGTCATGGGCGTGGTCCGGGGCTGCAAGGTGTTCACACCGCTCCTCAAGGAGCAGGGCAGTGGCACCATCGTCAACATCGCCTCCATGGCGGGGCTGATGCTGGCGCCGCTGATGTGCAGCTACAACGTTTCCAAGGCCGGCGTCATCGCGCTTTCCGAGACCATGAACCATGAGTTCCTCGACACCGGTGTAAACGTCTGTGTGGTCTGCCCGGCGTTTTTCCAGACAAACCTGACCTCGAGCATGCGTTCGAGCATTCCGGGCATCCAGAACAACGTGAACAAGCTGATGCAGCGCTCCAGTGTCACCGCGGATGACGTGGCCGAGGACATCGCCCGTGCCGTGCGCAAGGGGAGTTTCTGGGTGCTGCCGCACAAGACCGAACGCCGCCTGTGGTACATCAAGCGCGCCAGCCCGAAAGCTTTTGACTTCCTGCTCGGAATGGAAAGCAAGCGCTGGATGAAAAAGATGCAGAAGAACTGAGCGAGGCGACCATGACCCTGATTGATCAGCCAACGGAAACCCGCGAGGGCGAGGCGCTGGACCCGGCCGCAGTGGATCGCTTCATGAAGCAGCAGCTGCCGGAGCTGGAAGGCGAGCCTGTGATCCGCCAGTACCCGGGCGGCGCTTCAAACCTGACCTACCAGATCGACTACGGCGAGCGCTCCTTCGTCCTGCGCCGCCCGCCGTTCGGGCACAAGGCCAAGTCGGCCCATGACATGCTGCGCGAGGCGCGCATCATGCGTGCGCTCAAGCCGGTTTATCCCTACGTGCCGGACATCATCGCCATCTGCGATGACCATGACGTGCTCGGTGATGAGTTCTACGTGATGGAACGCCTCAAGGGCATCATCCTGCGTCAGGATTTTCCCGAGGGTTTCGAGCTCAGTGAGCAGGACACCCGCAAGCTGTGCGGCAACGTCGTGGACAAGCTGGTGGACCTGCACCGCGTTGATTACCAGGCGGCTGGATTGGACCAGATCGGCAAGGGCGCGGGCTACGTGAAGCGCCAGATCGACGGCTGGAGCGACCGGTTCCGTAAGGCACGCACGGAGGATGTGAGTGACTTCGAGCCGGTCATGGAGTGGCTGCAGGAAAAGATGCCGGAGGACGTGGCCACCTGCGTTATCCACAATGATTTCCGTTTCGACAACGTGGTCCTGAACCCCGACAACCCGTTCGAGGTGATTGGCATCCTGGACTGGGAGATGGCGACCCTCGGCGATCCGCTGATGGACCTGGGCAACAGTCTGGCGTACTGGGTGCAGGCGGACGATGACCAGTTCTTCCATATGCTGCGGCGCCAGCCCACGCACCGGCCGGGGATGATGAGCCGGGATGAGGTCGTGGCCTATTACATGGAGCGCTCCGGCTTCCATGCGGACAACTTCGACTTCTATGAGGTGTACGGGCTGTTCCGGCTGGCCGGCATCGTTCAGCAGATCTATTATCGCTACTACCACGGTCAGACCCAGGACAAGCGCTTCGCCGGCTTCGGCCAGGCGGCGAATTACCTGGAGCAGCGCTGCAAACGCTTGATTGAGAAGAGCACCCTGTAGGAGCGGATCGATGGCAACACTGCACCTGATCCGTCATGGGCAGGCGAGTTTCGGCGCGTCGGATTACGACCGGCTTTCGCAGCGTGGCTGGGAGCAGGGTCGGGTTCTGGGGCGCTGGATTGGCCGGCATACCCAGCCCGAACGGCTGTTCGGCGGTGAGCTGCGCCGGCATCGCGAGACCATAGAGGCGATGGCGGAAGGCTTCGGGGATGGGCTGCCGGAGGCGGCGGTGCATCCGGGGCTGAATGAGTTCGACCATCGGGCGGTGCTGGAGGCGTACCGGCCGGGTTGGGGAAACCCGGAGGAGATGGCCCGGGAGCTGGCGAAGGAGGCGGATCCGCGCAAGGCGTTCCAGCATGCGTTCAGTGAGGCGATCCGGCGCTGGATCGGTGGCGAGAACGAGGGGGATTACCCGGAGTCCTGGCGGGCGTTCAGGGAGCGTGTGCTGCAGGGGCTTGATGAGGTGATCCGGGATGCCGGGGATGCGAGGCATGTATTCGTGGTGACCTCGGGTGGGCCGATCAGTGTGGTGGCCCAGTCGCTATTGGATCTGGATGACATGCGGGCGTTCCGGCTGAATGAGGTGCTGGCGAATGCGAGTGTGTCGCGGGTGCTGTTCAGTGGGGATCGGCGGTCGTTGGCGGTTTTTAACAGTTTCGGGCATCTGGAGGGGGAGGATCCCCAGCTGGTGACCTACCGCTGAGGCCTGTGCCACTCGGCCTGAAACCTCAAGACTGAGAGGTCGCTGCTGGCGGGGAATCGGGCACTGCCAATCGGGAAACGCCACGAGTACGTCCCTGTAGGCTGCTCTTCCGCCATCCATGGCTCCAGAGCTTCCCGCTTGGCAGTGCCCGATTCCCCGCTTCGGAGCGCCGCGTAGACGTGAATAAACATATAAGTTGGCAAGACGAGAAAAGGACTGAGAAATGAGTGATCTGTTTGACCTGACGGGCCGCATCGCCCTGGTAACCGGCGCGAGCCGGGGGATTGGTGAGGAAATCGCAAAGCTGCTGGCGAAGCAGGGGGCGCAGGTGATTGTGTCCAGCCGCAAGATTGATGGCTGTGAGGCGGTGGCGCAGGCGATCCGTGACGAGGGTGGCAAGGCTGAGGCTATTGCGTGCCATATCGGGGAGATGGAGCAGATTGAGGCCATCTTTGCGGATATTGAGGGGCGTTACGGGCGGCTGGATATCCTGGTGAACAACGCGGCGGCGAATCCGTATTTCGGGCCCATTGAGGATACCGATCTGGCGGCGTTCAATAAGACGGTGGATGTGAACATCCGGGGTTATTTCTTCATGACCAGCGCGGGTGTGAACCTCATGAAGAAGCACGGCGGCGGTTCCATTGTGAATGTCGCGTCGATCAATGGGGTTGTCCCGGGCCACTACCAGGGGATCTATTCCATCTCGAAGGCGGCGGTGATCCAGATGACGAAGTCGTTCGCCACCGAACTGGGTACGAAGGGCATTCGGGTGAACGCGCTGCTGCCGGGCCTGACGGATACCAAGTTCGCCAGTGCGCTGACGACCAATGATTCCATCAAGCAGCAGGCGCTGGCGCATATTCCGCAGAAGCGGATCGCGGAGCCCAGTGAGATGGCGGGGTCGGTGCTGTATCTGGTGTCGGATGCGGCCAGCTACACTACCGGCGCTTGCCTGAACGTGGATGGTGGCTACCTAACCGTATAACGCCCTCCAAAATCGCAGGAGCGCGCCTCGCGCGCGGTGCTCATCCCGGTATCGCGAGTGGAGCTTGCTCCTGCACTGCCTCTTGTCAAATCCGTTGAAATCAACCATCTTGCTCTGAGGATCCTGCCACTCAGGGAATGCCTTTGATGCAATTGTTTCCGCGTGCGGTTTCACTTTTCCTGCTGTTTTTCGGTGCCCTTCTGCTGACGGTTCAGGCACAGGAGGATGGTGCTTCCAGATCCGGGAGTGCGGCGGACGTTCGGGTCATGACGATCCAGGAGGCGATCGGGCCGGCTGTGTCGGACTGGTTCCTGCGGTCGCTGGCTGATGCGGAGGCGCAGGGAGCGGATCTTCTTGTGGTGGAACTGGATACGCCCGGTGGGCTGGATAAGTCGATGCGGGACATGATTCAGGGGATCCTGTCCTCGGAAGTCCCTGTAGCCACCTACGTCACGCCGCGCGGGGCCCGGGCGGCAAGTGCCGGGACCTACCTTCTCTATGCCTCTCATGTGGCCGCCATGGCGCCGGCCACCAATCTGGGCTCGGCGACGCCGGTGCAGATGGGGGGCGGTGGTAGTCAGGATGAGGGTGGTGGTTCGCCGTTCAGCCTCCAGACAGACGATGGGGCCGCTGAGGGAGATGGTGAGGGCGGTGCTTCCGAAGGGGCGTCGGAAGAGGGGGCTGACTCCTCGTCCGGGCAGGATGGCGATGCCGGTAACGCCAGTGCCATGGAGAAGAAGGTGATCAATGATGCTGTGGCCTACATCCGGGGCCTGGCGGAGCTTCGGGGGCGCAACGCGGACTGGGCGGAGCAGGCGGTGCGCGAAGCGGTGAACCTCTCCTCGAGTGCGGCGCTTGAGAAGAATGTGATCGATGTCCGTGCCGACAGTCTTGAGGACATGCTGGCCCAGGCGGACGGCATGGAAGTGGATGTGGATGGCGTGATGCAGACGCTGGCCCTGGCCGATCACCGCATCAGCCGTATCCAGAAGGACTGGCGCACCGAGTTCCTGACGGTGATCACGGATCCGAGTGTGGCGTACATTCTGATGCTGGTGGGTATCTACGGCCTGATCCTGGAGTTCTACAACCCGGGCATGGGGGTGCCCGGCGTCGTGGGCGCCATCTGTCTGCTGGTGGGGCTTTACGCATTGCAGATGCTGCCCATCAGCTATGTGGGGCTGGCACTGATGCTGCTGGGGATCGGGCTGATGGTGGTTGAGGCGGTCTCGCCGAGCTTCGGGATCCTGGGGGTGGGCGGGGCCGTGGCCTTTGTGATCGGCTCCGTCATGCTGATGGACACGGACCTGCCGGGCTACCAGATCGCCATGCCTGTGATAGCGGCATTTTCGGTGTCGACCTTCCTGATCATGGTGCTGGTGCTGCGAATGGCGCTGCAGTCAACGCGCAAAGCGGTGGTCAGCGGCTCCGAGGGTATGGAGGGCACGACGGCCGTGGCGATACGGGACTTTGACGGGCAGGGGCATGGCCGGGTGCGTGTGTTGGGCGAGATCTGGCAGGCGCACTCGGCGGATCCGGTCCGTGAAGGGGATGTTGTGGTTATCCAGAACGTGGAAGGACTTAAACTGACAGTCAGGTCGGAGGGCCAGTCGAATGATTGAATATTTCACCATAGCCATTGTACTGATCGTCATCAGTCTGCTGGTGAGCATGTTCCGGATCCTGCGGGAGTATGAGCGCGGCGTGATCTTCCTGCTGGGCCGGTTCCAGAAGGTGAAGGGGCCGGGCCTGATCATCGTGATCCCGTTCATCCAGCAGATGGTGAAAGTGGATCTGCGGACCATCGTGCTGGATGTGCCTTCCCAGGATGTGATCTCACGGGACAACGTCTCGGTGAAGGTGAACGCTGTGCTCTACTTCCGCGTCATGGACCCGCAGAACGCGGTCATCAACGTGGAGAACTTCTACGCGGCCACCAGTCAGCTTGCCCAGACCACACTGCGCTCGGTTCTGGGCAAGCATGAGCTTGACGACATGCTGGCGTCCCGCGATCAGCTCAACGAGGACATTCAGGAGATTCTGGATGCCCAGACCGATGCGTGGGGCATCAAGGTCTCCAACGTGGAGATCAAGCACGTGGATCTGGACGAGTCCATGATCCGTGTGATCGCCCGCCAGGCCGAGGCCGAGCGTTCGCGGCGGGCCAAGATCATTCATGCCGAGGGTGAGCACGAGGCGTCAAAACGCCTGCTGGAGGCGGCGCGGACGCTGTCCAGGCGTTCCGAGGCGTTGCAGCTGCGGTACCTGCAGACGCTTACCGAGATCTCGAATGACAAGACCAATACCATTGTCTTCCCGGTGGATCTGCTGCGGGACCTGAAGAAGAGCGTGGCCGGCATGGAGACACCGGAGCCGGATGATGGGGGTGGGGAGCCGGCTCATTCGTCTTCGGAGTTCCCGGATACCAGTGCGGTTCTCGGCGGCGAGGAAGGTGGAAAGGTATGACGGATGCACCGGAGAAACCCTTTGCGCCAGCCTGTGAGCGCAATCAGGAACCGATCCGGGAGGTTCTGGCCGAGGTCCTGACCCAGCCCGCGAAGGTGCTGGAACTGGGCAGCGGGACCGGCCAGCACGCCGTCTATATGGCGCGCCACCTGCCGCACCTGGAATGGCAGCCCACGGACATCGCCGAGAACCTTGACGGCATCCGGCAATGGCGGCGTGAGGCGAAGCTGCGCAATGTGCGTGACCCACTGGAGGTGGACGCGCTTGATGCGGGGGTCCGTCTGGGGGAGACCTTTGATGCGGTGTTCACGGCCAACACCGTGCATTTCGTGTCCTGGCGCATCGTCAACGGTCTGCTGGCGATCAGCGCCGCCCACCTGCGCCAGGGCGGTGACCTGCTGATCTACGGGCCCTTCAACGAGGACGGTGGCTACACCAGTGAGGGCAACGCGGAGCTGGATGCCTGGCTCCAGGAGCGGGATCCGGCCAGCGGCATCAAGGACCGGGCCGTCTTCAATGCGCTGGCGGCGGATTATGGTTTCGAGGCCGTGGAACGTTTCCGCATGCCGGCCAACAACCAGCTCCTGAGGTTTGTGCGCGGCGGCGCCTAGCAGCAGCTGCCGCTCGCCGCCTCCGTTCCGGACTCGGGGTCACCAAAGGGCAGCGCCGTGCCGCAGCCCTCGAAGATCCCGAAATGGGTGCTGAAATCGCCGATGAACCGGAAGTGCTCGGCAAAGCGGGTATCCGCCAGCATCATCCAGGTATTGCCGCAGACCGGGAAGACGCGGCCGCGCTCAATGTGGTGGTGTTTGTCCAGCCGGCATACCGCTTCCTCACCGGGAATCGTCCCCTGATAGATTACCGCCTGGCCGTAATCCTCGCAGTGGGGCTCCAGCTCCGGCAGCTTGAACAGGCGATAGGTGGCGGAGAAGAAGCGCGCCGGGGCGAGGCGTGCTTCAATGGCTTCGTTCTCGATGGTCAGCGGCCGGTCTTCCACCAGGCGCGGGTCGGTAAAGCCGGTCTTGCGGGCCAGGTTCTCGAAATCATTCCAGTAGAGGGCGCCGGAAAGGCACTCGCCGTAAAGGACCGGGTCCTCTTTCAGGTGTGCCGGTATGCGACGGTCGGCGTACACATCCGAGAAGTAGAATTCACCGCCGGGCTTGAGCACCCGCTGGACTTCCGACAGCACTTTCTCCTTGTCCGGGCTCAGGTTGATCACGCAGTTGGAGATGACGATGTCGAAGTAGTCGTCCTCGAGATCCAGCTCGTCCAGCTGCTCAATGTAACCCTCGAGGAAGCGCACGTTGGAGCGGGCGTGGCCGAAGGCCTCCCGGTGGTATTCCTGGTGGCGGCGGGCGATGGCCAGCTGTTCCGGGGTCATGTCCACACCCACGACCTCACCCTGTGCACCGACCAGCTTCGACAGCACGTAACAGTCCCGGCCACTGCCGCTGCCCAGATCCAGAATGCGCGCGCCTTCCAGAAGCTGGGGAGCGACCAGGCCACAGCCGTAGTAGTGGGACAGAACCTCGTCGTGCAGGCTGGCGAGGATGGGCTTGAGCCATCCCGGTGGCGCCTGGTCGCAGCAGGCGTTGGTCTGCAGATCCTGTGTGCCCTGGAGCTGGCGGCCGTAGTAATCCTGAACGTCTTCTCTCATAATTCGCGTCGCTGTTCCGTTCTGTGACTGATCATCCGGGAGACCCATTTAAGGCGCCCATGTTACACAAGGCCGCACCCTGTTGCCCGGTGTGTGAAAGCGGTACGACCGCGGCGTTCATGACGATTGGCGAGCGCGACTACTGGCGCTGCCATCAGTGCGAGGCCACCTTTCTCGAGCCTTCCCAGCGGCCCGGCCCGGCGACGGAGAAGGCCGAGTATGACCAGCATGACAACGACGAAAGGGACCAGGGCTACCGGCGTTTCCTGGCGCGGCTGTCGGACGAACTGATGCCGCGCCTGACGTGGGGAGACCGGGTGCTGGATTTCGGCTGTGGCCCCGGACCGGCGCTGGTGGCCATGCTGCGCGAGGCGGGATTCGCAGCCGACGGCTATGATCCCTTCTATGCCCCGGACGAGGCGCTGCTTGGGCATTCGTACCAGGCGATCACCTGCACCGAGGTGGTTGAGCATCTGCATGACCCGGCAGCCACCTTCCGGCTGCTGGACCGGCTGCTGATGCCAGGGGGCTGGCTGGGCGTAATGACCTGTTTCCAGACGGACGACGACCGGTTTGCCGGCTGGCACTACCGGCGGGATCCAACCCATGTGGTGTTCTACCGGGAAACCACGCTGCACCGGGTGGCGGCGCGGTTCGGCTGGCACTGTGAGGTGCCACGCAAGGACGTGGCACTGATGCGGAAACCGGTCTAGGCGCCGTCGCGCTCCAGGTACTGTTTCTTGCCCTTGACGCCATCCCACTGCTCGGCGTCTTCCGGCGGATCCTTCTTCTCTGTGATGTTCGGCCATTTGGCGGCCATATCCGCGTTGATCTCCAGGAACTCCTCCTGGTCATCCGGCAGTTCGTCCTCGGAGTAGATGGCCTCGGCCGGGCACTCCGGTTCACAGAGAGCACAGTCAATGCACTCGTCCGGGTCGATGGCGAGGAAGTTCGGCCCCTCGTAGAAACAGTCCACGGGGCAGACTTCCACGCAGTCGGTGTACTTGCACTTGATGCAGTTTTCAGTAACGACAAACGTCATGGTTACATCCTGGCGATGGTTCAGGCGGCTATTCTAGGGTCGGGCGACGGGGTCTGCAATGACCCGGCTCAATCGCCGCCAAGGCGTTCCCGCAGACGGGCCCGCAGCTCATACAGGGTGTTGAGCGCCTCACGCGGGGTCATGCCGTCCGGGTCGATCCCTAGGATATCACGTTCCTCCGGCGAGGGTTCCAGGCTGGCGAACATATCCGCCTGCATGGCCGAGGCCGGAGCCGGTTCGGCGCGTGTTGCGCCGGCGCTGCCCTCGAGTTCGTCCAGTTTGCGCCGGGCATTGTCGATGACGTCCACCGGTACCCCTGCAAGCCGCGCCACCTGCAGCCCGTAGCTGCGGCTTGCGGCGCCCTCATGGACACTGTGCAGGAAGACGATGCTGTCCTCGTGCTCCGTGGCGGTAAGGTGGACGTTACGGGCGCTGCCGGCCTGCTCCGGCAGGCTGGTGAGCTCAAAGTAGTGGGTGGCGAACAGGGTGTAGCTGCCGACATCCCGGGCCAGGCGCTCGGCCGCCGCCCAGGCCAGCGACAGGCCATCAAAAGTGCTGGTGCCGCGCCCCACTTCGTCCATCAGCACCAGGCTCTCGGGCGTGGCGTTGTGCAGGATGTTGGCGGTCTCGGTCATTTCCACCATGAAGGTGGAGCGGCCGCTGGCGATGTCGTCCGAGGCGCCCATGCGGGTGAAGATGCGGTCCACCGGGCCCAGGGTGGCGCTTTCGGCCGGTACGTGGCTGCCGCAGTAGGCGAGCAGGGTGATCAGGGCGGTCTGTCGCATATAGGTGGATTTACCGCCCATGTTGGGCCCGGTGATCACCAGCATGCGGTTGCGATCGTCCAGGTGCAGGTCGTTGGGCACGAAGGGGGCATCCTGGAGGTATTCCACCACCGGGTGACGGCCCTGACTGATGGCGATGCCGGGTTCGTCACTGAATGCCGGGGCATTGAAACGCAGGCTCTGGGCCCTTTCGGCGAAATTGGTCAGCACATCCAGCTCGCAGAGGGCACCCGCGGTTTCCTGGAGCTCCGAAAGATGTTCCCCCAGATGTTTCACAAGCTCGTCATAGAGATACTTCTCCCGCGCCAGGGCGCGGCTTTTCGCACTCAGGGCGCGGTCCTCGAACTCCTTGAGCTCGGGGGTGATGAACCGTTCGGCGTTCTTCAGTGTCTGCCGGCGGATGTATTCCGTGGGCGCATTGTGGGACTGGGTCCGGCTGATCTCGATGTAGTAGCCGTGAACCCGGTTGTAGCCCACCTTGAGGGTATTGATTCCGGTGCGCTCCCGTTCGCGCTCTTCCACCTGCATCAGGTAGTCGCCGGCGTTCTCGCTGAGGTTGGTGAGTTCGTCCAGTTCCCCGTCGTAGCCGGCACGCAGCACGCCACCGTCGCGTACAACCACGGGAGGGTTGTCCACAATCGCCCGTTCCAGCGTTTCCGCCAACACCGGGTAGGTTGCTATGCGTTCGGCGATTGACTGCAGGTGGGGCAGCTCCAGGCGCGCCATGTCCTGCTGGAGTTCGGGCAGGGTGATCAGGGCGTCGCGCAGCCGCGCCAGGTCCCGCGGCCGGGCGGAACCCAGACCCACCCGGGATAGAATCCGCTCAATATCACCGATACCGCGCAGGCGTTCATGAATGGCCTCATGCTGATGATCGGCCAGCAGGGCGCTGACGCTGTCGCGGCGCTGGCGCACGGTTTCGGCATCGCGCAGGGGACGATTGAGCCAGCGCCGCAGCAGCCGCCCGCCCATGGCGGTGGCTGTGCGGTCCATGACCGAGGCCAGGGTGTTCTGCTGGCCGCCGGCGAGGTTGGTGTCGATTTCCAGGTTGCGGCGGCTGGCCGCGTCCATGGAGACGCTCTCCTCACGCCGCTCGCGGCTGAGCCGGCGGATATGGGGGAGGTTGTTGCGCTGGGTGTCGCGGGCGTACTGCAGCAGGCAGCCGGCGGCCTGTATGGCCAGGGTCAGATCCTCGCAGCCAAAACCACGCAGGTCACGTACCTGCAGCTGGCGCGTCAGCAGCCGGTGGGCGGACTCCATCTCGAACAGCCAGGGCCCCTGGCGGCGGATACCGCTGAAGCCTTCCAGCAGTTCCGGGCTGGGGAAGTCCTCGCTGATCAGGATCTCGGCGGGCTGCAGGCGTTCCAGCTCAGCGCTCAGGGCCTCGTCCGAATCCAGCTCCTCAACCACGAACTGACCGGAGGAGATCTCCAGGGTGGCGATGCCGAAGGCCCCCTTGTGGGAATGTATCGCCATGAGCAGGTTGTCCCGGCGTTCCTCCAGCAGCGCCTCGTCGCTCAGGGTGCCCGGGGTGACGATGCGCACCACCTCGCGGTCCACCGGCCCCTTGCTGGTTTCCGGGTCGCCGGTCTGTTCGCAGATGGCGATGGCATGACCGCCACGGACCAGGCGCGCGATGTAGTTTTCCGCCGAATGGTAGGGCACACCGGCCATGGGCACCGGCTGACCGGCGGACTGACCGCGCGCGGTCAGGGTGATGTCCAGCATCTCGGCGGCGCGGCGTGCGTCCTCGTAGAACAGTTCGTAGAAGTCGCCCATGCGGTAGAAAAGCAGCTCATTCGGGTGCTGGGCCTTGAGCTGCAGGTACTGGCGCATCATCGGCGTATGGCTGTTGAGATCGGGTTCCGCTGCGGACATGCTGTTATTGAGCCTGCTGATCTGGTGGAATGCACGATTCTAGTCCCATGAACCCGCGAACGAAACGGAGAGCCGTATGGGAGAGCCATCGGACGCCACCCTGGCGCGCAAGGCCGCCTCACTGGGCGAATGCCTGCGTGGCCAGGGGCGCGTGATCGCAACCGCCGAATCCTGCACCGGCGGCTGGGTCGCCAAATGCCTGACGGATACATCGGGCAGTTCCGATTACTTTGAGACCGGGCTGGTCACCTACAGCAACGAGGCCAAGGAAAAGCTTCTGGGCGTGCCCGCGGGCATTCTTGCCGGGCATGGCGCTGTGTCCTCCGCCGTGGTCTCGGCCATGGTTTCCGGCACACTCGAGAAAACCGGGGCGGATGTGGCTTTGGCCGTCAGCGGTATTGCCGGGCCGGGCGGTGGCAGCGCGGAAAAACCCGTGGGGACCGTCTGGTTCGGCTGGGGGGTGGCGGGCAGCACCCCTGTTACCACCTGCAAACAGTTTGAAGGGGACCGTGATCAGGTCCGGCGCGAGGCGGTTGAGTTCGCCCTGAAGCGCCTCAAGCGCTGGCTGCAGGGATAACCGTTGAATCACTGATCAGGTCTGTGCATAATACTGTCCATACATACAGTTCAGGGCTCCTGGACAACGTCGTGACTACGGCAGGCACCAACCGACCAGAAGGCAGAAACAATGGATGACAACCGCAAAAAGGCACTGAATTCCGCGCTTTCCCAGATTGAACGCCAGTTCGGCAAGGGTGCGGTCATGAAGATGGGCGACCAGCCGCGGGAGGCCATGCCGGCGGTGTCCACCGGCTCCCTGGGGCTGGACGTCGCCCTGGGGATCGGTGGCCTGCCCCTGGGGCGGGTGGTCGAGATTTTCGGGCCGGAGTCCTCCGGTAAGACGACCCTGACGCTCCAGGTGATTGCGGAAGCCCAGCGCGAGGGCAAGACCTGCGCCTTTGTGGATGCCGAGCATGCCCTGGACCCGATCTATGCTGAAAAACTGGGCGTGGATATCAATGAGTTGCTGGTCTCCCAGCCGGATACAGGTGAGCAGGCGCTTGAGATCTGCGACATGCTGGTGCGCTCCGGCGCAGTCGATGCGGTTGTGGTGGACTCTGTGGCGGCTCTGACACCCAAGGCCGAAATTGAGGGCGAGATGGGCGACTCCCACGTCGGTCTGCAGGCGCGGCTGATGTCCCAGGCACTGCGTAAGCTCACCGCCAGCGTGAAGACATCAGGCACCATGCTGGTGTTCATCAACCAGATCCGGATGAAAATCGGCGTGATGTTCGGCTCGCCCGAGACCACAACGGGCGGTAACGCCCTCAAGTTCTACTCCTCGGTCCGCCTGGACATCCGGCGCACGGGATCGGTCAAGGAAGGCGAGGAAGTGGTCGGTAATGAGACCCGGGTGAAGGTCGTCAAGAACAAGGTGGCGCCTCCCTTCCGACAGGCCGAGTTCCAGATCATGTACGGCACCGGAATCAATCGCATGGCCGAAATCATTGATATGGGGGTCAAGGAAGGCCTGGTTGAGAAGTCCGGTGCCTGGTACAGCTACAAGGGCGACAAGATCGGCCAGGGTAAGGCGAATGCCAGCAAGTTCCTGGGTGATAACCCTGGGATCGCCAACGAGATCGAAACCCAGATCCGTGAGCGTCTGATGCCCAAACCGAGCGAGGCCGCTGGCAAGAAAGAAGAGGCATCCGGAGACGACGATGCGCTGGCCGAGGACACCAGTGAGGATCTGCTCTGAGGCATGGTGATCCCATCGGATCAGCTTTCAGGCGAGGCTCTCGAGGCATTGATCGAGGAGTACTGCCTCCGGGAAGCCGGGGGTGCGGATGTCGAGGATCCTCTGTCGGACTGCCGCGAGCAGGTGGCGCGGGCTGTTGCCCGTGGCCAGCTGGTCGTTCTGTATACCCCCTATAATCCCAACCAGGTAGCCACGCTGGTGCCGGCCGATCAACTGGACGACAATGAGGTTCCGGGCGAACAGCAGGGGGAATCGGCACCGTGAGTAAGTGGTCCACACTCGGGATAGAGCAGACCCATGATCCAGAGGCCATTGAGGCCGCTTTCGAGCATCAGCTGAGGTTCGTGGATCCGGATTCCACTCCGGAGCGTTATCAGACACTGGTGCAGGCCTACGAGGCGGCCATGCGGGAGGCGGGAGCAGCACCGCAGGCCCGGGATTTCGGAGTTGATGTCGGGAATGACGGGGCGGCATCGGGGAATGGCGTTGAATCTGTCCAGATGCCGGAGCCCGCGAGTCAGGAGGCCGAAATCCAGGCAGGCCGGGTGATGACGGAGCTGGAAACCGTGTTCTCAAATCCCGGCTGGCGGGACGATCTGCGCCGCTGGCGGGCCCAGCTTGAAAGCGAGCGGGCCCACAAGCCGGGTGTAACCGAGGTTCTGCGCTTCAGCCTGTTTGACTTCCTCTCCCGTCAGGCAAGGCCGGGTGAGCCACCCGTGACCGAGGAGGTCCTGGCCTATCTGGATGAGCGCCTTGGCTGGCACCAGCATCGGGCCCAGCTGGAACAGGCCTTCCCGCAGGAGCGGGTCAGGCTGCTTCTCGGTGGTGGCCCTCACAGCGCCGAGTCCCCCCTGGATATGGAAGGGCCTTTTCCCGAAGCGGGAGAGATGGAGGGTTCCGGGAACCCCATGCCGAACGGCTTCGGGGTTGCGCTGATTGGCTGGATCATTGTGATGATCGTTCTGACAATGCTGTTCAGCGGAATGCGCTGAACCGCCAATTCAGCGCCGGTAACGGGCCATCTGGCGGCGGCAGAACGCCTCGATCTGGGAGAGAGCGTTGTCGATGGCGCGGGAGTAATGGCCCCGCATTGAGCAGTAGGTGAACTGGATGCCGAGTCGGTATTGGCCATCCGCTTCCCGGACACAGCTTTTGACCCGGCCGTTCACATCCGACTGCGTGATGTACTCGCCGCGGAAATCCATACGCATGGAAGTGCCCTCCCGGAAGGCTTCCTCCGCCACAATGGCGACGCCGTAGCGGTTGATGTCCAGGCATTCAACGGGCCGGCTCTGGCGTTCCCAGTGCAGCAGGCGCCGTGCCCGCACGCGTACGCTGAGCCCGGGGGCGGCAAACCGGGGCTGGATCCGCTGCTCGCTTGCACTGCACTGACCGGACCAGGAGGTGGTCAGTGATGGCTCACCGCGACCCTGGTTAAGGCGTTTGTGCTCCCTGCGCAGTGCAAAGGGCACGTCCGCGAGATGCATTGTGATCCCGGAGGAGTCACTCTGAGTACTCATTGGCGGTTGCTGCCTCTTGGATCGGATCGGGGTTTTTACTTACTGGTAACATAGGATTGTCGCTCAATCGGGGACCGAGTCAAGGCGGGGGCCGGGTGCCGTGTGACGGAGATCACATTAAGGGGCCGGCCCGGCCATCTGGGAGGCACTCTGCAGGGGATGCTTTGTGAATCCTGTTGAGGCCTGTAAAGTGCGATCTCTGACCGTTCCCCAAAGATGACGGATTGACTGAGTTGAAGCCACTTCCCCAGAAACAGCTGTACAGGGCCTGCGTCCTGAAGGATCTGCCGTTCCGTAACACGGATGCGCTTGATCCCCTGAATGAGATCGTTGGCCAGGACCGTGCCCGGGAGGCGGTCCGGTTCGCCCTCGCCATGCCCCACAACGGCTACAACGTCTACGCGCTGGGCCGATCCGGGCTGGGTAAGCGCACCATGATGCTGCGTTACCTGGCGCATCGGGATGAGACCCACGCACCGGCCAGCGACTGGTGCTACGTGGCGAATTATGACGACCCGCGCAATCCCAGGGTCCTGAAGCTGCCGGCCGGCGTCGGTGAACGGCTGCGCCACGATGTGGACCGGCTGGTTTCGCGCTTGGTCAAGGTCATTCCCCAGGCGTTTGACAGCGATACCTTCCAGAGCCGCTATGAGGATCTCAAGCAGAGCTATGCCGCGCGCCAGGAAGAGGCACTGAATGCCCTGGCACGCGAGGCGCGTGAGCAGGGCGTGGACCTGTCCATGAGCACGCCGGGGGGATACCGGCTGACAGCACTCAACGGCAGTGAGCCGCATACCAACGAGTCCTTCAGCGCGCTTTCCGAGGAGGAGAAGCGGGCGTTCGAGGAAGTCATCCGTGAGCTTGAGAAGAAGCTGCGGCGTGTGATGCGCCAGATCGCGGAATGGGAAGAGGAACATGCCGAGCAGCAGCAGAAGCTGAACGAGGAGACGGTCGAGCATGTCGGGGCCCATCTGATTGATGAGCTGTCCGAGCGTTACAGTGACTATGAAGGGGTGCCCGACCATTTCCGGGCCATGAAGAAGGATATCGCGAACAATCTCGATATCTTCCTTGAGGACAGCGAAGATAAGGCCGCCTTTGCCTATGCCTCCATGGAGCAGCGCCTGCCCCGGCGCTATCGCATCAACCTGCTCGTATCGCGCCAGGATGAGTCCGTGCCGGTGGTCGTGGAGGACAATCCCACCTACCACAACCTGTTCGGATTCATCGAGACCGTGACCTATAAAGGCACGGTCTACACGGATTTCTCGCTGATCCGGCCGGGCAGCCTGCACCGGGCCAATGGCGGCTACCTGCTCATGGACGCCACCAAGGTGCTTGAGCACGGCTTCGTGTGGGACGCGCTCAAGCGCGCCATCCGTTCCCGGGAAATCAGCATCCACTCCCTGGAACGTGAGCTGACCCTGTCCGGAACCATTTCGCTGGAGCCGGAGGCGGTACCGCTGGACGTCAAGCTGGTGCTCTTCGGGGATCGCGAAACCTGGCTGCTGCTCCAGGAATATGATCCTGAGTTCGCGGAGCTGTTCCGGGTGACGGCGGATTTCGAGAATGAGATGCCGCGCACCACCGAGAGCCAGATGCTCTACGCCAAGTTCATAGCCAGTCTGTGCCAGGACAAGGGCCTGCTGCCGTGCAGCAAACAGGCTGTGGCACGGGTGATCGAATACAGCTCACGGCTGGCGGAGCACCAGAACCGGCTGTCGCTGCATGCTGTGGATATCGCCAATGTGCTGCGCGAGGCGGACTTCCACGCCCGGAGCGGAGGCGAGGACGGCATTGATCCCGAGCATGTGGACCAGGCCCTGGTCAGCGCGGACTACCGCAGCGGGCGTATCCGGGACGAGTTCCTGCAGGGCTTTGCCGACGGTTCCATGCTGCTGTCGTTCAGTGGCCGTGCCGTGGGACAGGTCAACGGGCTTTCCGTACTCTCCACTGGCGGCTACGAATTCGGGCTGCCCAACCGGATCAGCGGGACCTGCCAGTACGGGGACGGGGATGTCATCCACATTGAGCGGGATGTGAAGCTCAGTGGCTCCATCCATTCCAAGGGTGTGATGATCCTTTCCGCATGGCTGTCGGCGCATTTTGCCCGTGAACAGCCCATGCCGCTTACCGCGACGCTCACCTTCGAGCAGTCCTACGCTGAGATCGATGGGGACAGTGCGTCCCTCGGCGAGCTCTGCGCCATTGTTTCGGCTCTTGCCGAGCAGCCGGTACGCCAGGACATGGCGGTTACGGGCTCGGTCAACCAGCATGGGGATGTGCAGCCGGTCGGGGGGCTCAACGAGAAAGTCGAAGGCTTCCTGGATGCCTGTGTGGCTCGGGGGGATGCGCAGGACAAGGCGGTCATCCTGCCCGCTTCGAACGTGCAGAACCTGATGCTGGCCAGGCGCGTGCGGGACGCTGTGAAGACGAGCGGCTTCCGGGTTTACGCCGTGTCGCGGGTGGAGGAAGTGCTGGCGCTGATGCTGGAGCTGCCGGTCGGTGAGCCGGATCGCAATGGCCATTATCCGGCTGACAGCCTCTATGGGCGCATTGAGCAGCGTCTGGCCGATCTCAGGCGTCGACAAGACGACGAAAAGTCAGATTGATCCGCGGAGACACCGGTTTCCGGGTCTTCGGCAGGGCGTGGTGCCAGTGGGACTGGACGCCTGCCGGCATTACCAGGAGGCTGTTGTGGGGCAGGTCGATGCCCAGAGTATGGCCATGATCCTCTCGGTGCCGGAAACGGAAGCGCCGGGTGCCGCCCAGGCTGAGTGAAGCGATTACCGGGGCGGGTCCCAGTTCGGGTTCGTCGTCACTGTGCCAGCCCATGCTGTCATTGCCATCGCGATAATGGTTGGCCAGCACACTGTTGAAATGCTCTCCGGCGATGTCACCCACCTGGCGCGCGAGCGGCCTGAGCCAGTCCGGCCACTGGGCTGGCTCCAGTGTCTGGCCCGAGTAGCGGTAGGTCAGGCCGTCCTCGGCGATCCAGCACTGCTCTCTCGGGATCAGGTGTTCGCGGCCGAAAAGGGTGATGCGGTCCTGCTTCCAGGGAATGCGCTCAAGCAGCAGCGCCAGCAGTTCATCCGCCTCTTCCGGCGCCAGGAAGGGGTGATGGAAGGGCAGCTGGAAGGGGGGCAGTTCGTACACCGGCACGGCTCCGCGGTTGCAGTTGTTCATCAGGTTCGCTAACAATAACGGGCGTCTGCCTGCTCTCAAACCCGGAGGTTCCGCGTGTCGCGCCTTCTTTGGCTGTTCTGTCTTGTCTTTCTCCCCGCTGCGGGGATGGCTCTCGAGCTGGACGGGCCCAGAACCCAGGGGTCCCTGCTCAGGGGCAGCGTGGAGCCAGGCAGTGAGATTAGCCTCAATGGTGATGCCGTGGCGACCACGGAATCCGGGCGCTTCGCCATTGGCTTCGGGCGTGACGCGGAACTTAGCCATGAACTGGTGGTGATTGGCCCTGACGGTGAGCTCAACAGCCGAACCATCGAGCTGGAGAAGCGGGACTATGACATCCAGCGGGTTGAGGGGGTTCCCCAGGAGACCGTGACCCCCGACGAAGAGGCGCTGGAGCGGATCCGGGCGGAAGCGCGGCGGGTGAGCGCGGCCCGGAAGGACCAGTCACGCCGCCCGGACTTTGCCGGTTCCTGGATCTGGCCGGTGGCCGGAACCGTTACCGGGGTCTACGGCAGCCAGCGTTTCTACAACGGCGAACCCCGCCAGCCGCATTACGGTATTGATATAGCGGCGGAAACGGGAAGACCCGTAGCGGCGCCGGCAGGCGGGCGTGTGGTGCTGGTTGAGCCGGACCTGTATTTCTCGGGGGGGACCCTGATCCTGGACCATGGATACGGGGTCTCCTCCACCTTCCTGCACCTGAGCGAGATCCATGTGAGCGAGGGCGATGAGGTGGCCCAGGGCGAGACCCTGGGAGAAGTGGGGGCCTCGGGCCGCGCCACCGGCCCGCACCTGGACTGGCGCATGAACTGGCAGCAGGAACGGGTGGATCCGATGACGGTGGCGCCGCCACTGGTTGATGGGGCCACGACCATGCCCGGTGCGGGCGACAGTAATCAGTAAAGGAGTATGCCAATGGCGGAGACCGAGCAGACGGTCTACATCGTAGAGGATGACGAGGCGGTCCGGGATTCCCTGTCCATGCTGCTGCGCTCGGAAGGGCTGGCGGTTGCGGGATACGAGCGCGCCACCCGCTTTCTGGAAGACTGGCATGGCGGTATGCAGGGCTGCATTGTGCTGGATATCCGCATGCCCGAGATGGATGGCATGGAGCTGCAGGAGGAACTCATTGAGCGGGGCTCCCACCTGCCGATCATCTTCGTAACCGGCCACGGTGACGTGCCCCTGGCCGTGGAGGCGATGCGCAAGGGCGCCGTTGACTTCATCGAGAAACCCTATCGTGAGGATCAGCTCCTGGAGAAGATCCGGGGAGCCCTGGCCACGGATGCGGAGCAGCATCAGGGCCGTGAGGAGAAGCGGCTGATCGAGGAACGGCTGGAGCAGCTCACGCCCCGTGAACGCGAGATCATGGACCGTATGGTCGCGGGCCAGGCCAACAAGGTCATCGCCATCGAGCTCGACATCAGTCAGCGCACCGTCGAGATCCACCGCTCCCGGGTGATGCACAAGATGGGAACCCATTCACTCGCCCAGCTGGTGCGCATGGTCATGAGCGTGCGGGACGGGGACCCGGAATGAGCACGGTCAGCGAGACGCCCACCGACCCGGAGCAGGCCTGTGTCCTGCTGGTGGACGACAATCCCCAGAACCTCAAGGTGCTCTACGAAACCCTGAGGGATAAGGGCTACCAGCTGTTGATCGCCAACGACGGCGAAAAGGCGCTGCAGCTGGCGCGCCGGCATCACCCTGAGGTGATCCTGCTCGACATCATGATGCCGGGCATGGACGGTTTCGAGGTCTGCAAGCATCTGCGCGCGGACACTGACACGGCCCTGAGTGCCATCATCTTCCTGTCCGCTCTCAATGACATCGATGCCAAGGTCCGGGGCTTCAACATGGGCGGCGCGGATTACATCGCCAAGCCCTTCCAGGCCCAGGAAGTCATGGCCCGGGTGGATACCCAGATCCGGGTGATCCAGCTCGAGCGCGTCATGCAGGCGCGCAATCGCCAGCTTGAAAGCGAACAGGCCAGCCTGCTCAACGCCATCTTCGAGGGCATCTATGGGCTCGACCCCCAGGGTGTGATCACCTTCGCCAACCCGGCGGCGGCGGAAATCGCAGGGGCGGAGCAGGACGCGCTGGTGGGGCGCCGTATCGGGGATCTGCATTTCACCCATGACTCCGGCGAGGAGGCTTCCCACGCCGGGCGGGTGCTGTGCCGGGACGGCGCAGCGGTACTGCGGCGGGGCGTGACCATGACCCGTGCGGATGGCACCACCTTCCAGGCGGAGTACCGGGCAGCGCCCCGTTTCGAGAACGATGAACTGACCGGGAGCGTCCTGGTGTTCCGGGACATCACCGAGGAACTGGCGCAGGAGCGGGCGCTGGAGGAGACACGGGAGCTGGTTGCGGAGCAGCGCGAACAGCTGGCGCATGCCTCGCGCCTGTCCGTGATGGGTGAGATGGCGGCCGGCGTGGCCCATGAGGTGAACCAGCCGCTGACCGCCATTGCCAATTACGTCAGCCTGGTCTGTCGAATGATGGAGAAGGATACCCTGGACCAGGACGCGCTCTCGGAGGTGCTCGAAAAGATCACGGCCCAGTCCCACCGGGCCAGCGAGGTCATCCGCCGCATCCGCCAGTTCGTGCACCAGCCGGCTACCGGCAAGGAGACCGTGGATGTGGCCCGGCTGCTTGCGGAGAGCCGAGAGTTCGCCGAGGTGGATTCGCGCAACAACGCGATCGAGGTCAGTCTGTCGATCCCGGAGCACCTGCCCTATGCGGTAGCGGACCCCGTGCAGGTGCAGCAGGTGGTACTCAACCTGATCCGCAACGCGCTTGAAGCCTCACGCAACTGCAGCAGCGAGGAGCCGGTCGAGGTCAGTGCGGAGGCGCTGGAAGACGCGGTATGCGTGCGCGTGGCGGACCGCGGCTGCGGGCTGCCGGAAGACGCGGAGGAGCGCCTTTTTCAGCCGTTCTATTCCAACAAAGATGAGGGGATGGGGATCGGGCTGTCGCTGTGCCGCAGCCTGATCACCGGCCAGAACGGCGAGATCGGGTTCGAGCGGCGTGAGGGCGGGGGCACCGTGTTCTGGTTCTCCCTGCCCCTGGTGGACAGCAGCGCGCCCGATCCCGACTGACCCTCAATCCCGGCTGAGGCTGCCTTCCAGGTGGGGCGCGGAGGCGTCCTTGTTCAGAAGACGGAAGGGGGTTTCGGTGCTGTTGCGCTCCCAGGTGAGGATGCCGGTTCCGGGAATGAAGAACGGCTTCTTGAACTGGGTGTCCACCGTTACCGCCTCCAGTGGCCCCTCGGCCTTTTCCATCAGCGCCAGGCAGTGTGCCTTGCTCCACATGCCATGGGCGATATTGCGCGGGAAGCCGAAGGCCTTGGCCGACAGCGCGTGCAGGTGGATCGGGTTCATATCCCCGGAGACCCGGCCGTAGCGGTAACCAATGTTGCCAGGGGCCTGGACCGTGGCCTGGCCGGAGAGCATCTGCGGCGCCTCAGGGGGCTGCTTCTTCCCGTCTTTTCCGCTGCTCTCGGTAGGCTGCCGGTAGAGCAGGGTGCTGTATTCCTTCCAGATGACATGCCCCGAGGAGCTGGCCTCGGTCAGGATGTCGAACGCCAGGCCGCGTTCGGTGTCCATGGCGTTGGCGATCCGCGCCCGGAGCTCGAGGATCTCTCCCTGGCGTATCGCCCGCTGCTGTTCGATCCGGTTGCCGATGTGCACCAGCCCCATCAGGGGCAGGGGGAAAGCCGCATCGGTCATCAAGCGGATGTGCAGCGGAAAGGCCAGAATGTGCGGCCAGGTGACCGGGCACAGGCTGCTGGTCATGAAGCCGCAGACCTCGCGGTAGCGGCGCAGCTCAGCGGTATCGGTGCGCACGCCTTCAATATCGGCGCTGAGTTCGGGCATGTCCGCTGCGGCGTGGCGGCCGCCCTTGCTGCTGGCGAGCAGGGCCTTGCCGTACATGGGCAGCAGCGCGGGGCCACTGAAACGGTAATGGGCTGTCTGGTTCATAAGCGTCCGGTTTGTGTCTAGACTGAGAGTTGTGTCACAGGTGGATGTCATTTGGGCCAATCGGCCTGTATGATGTCCCGAAGAATGCACACGGGCTGTGACAGCGTCAATTGCGTAATCTCCGGCGCTGTACGGCACGCGGGTCAAAACAACAACAGGCCGGGAAACGACAGTATGCAGGAACAGCGGGATTCAGGGGTCCTGTTTCGTCTGGTCTACCAGGCGATGCAGCGGGCCGGAGTCGATACCGATGCCATCTTCCGTCGGCTGGGGGTGGACGAGAAATACCTCCAGCGGGAAAACCTGAGGACGCCGCACGCGGCTCAGGTACTGTTCTGGCAGGTGGTGGAGGATGTTACCGGGGATCCGGATATCGGCCTGCACCTGGGTCTGCATGTGCCCACCTACAAGGGGCAGGTCCTTGAATACCTGTTCCTTTCCAGTCCCACTTTCGGGGGTGGGCTGAGGCGGGCCAAGAACTACCAGCGCCTGCTCACCGACGCGGCGGACCTGGAACTCCATGAAGACGGGAGCGAGGAGTGCTACCTGGTGCTCAATGCCGCCGCCGAAGAGATCCGGCGGATCGGACATTTCTCGGAGTGCTTTGTCCAGGGTGTGCTGACCTTCTTCGATTCGGTCACGGACGGGGAGTTCCGGCCCACAGCGGTGCATTTCGAGCACGAGCGCACTCAGGGCCAGGACAGGGTTGCCGAGATCCTGGGCTGTCCGGTGAGCTTCGGGCAGAGTGATACCCGGCTGTACTTTCCGGCGAGCCTTCTCGAGCATCCCTCGCCGCACCACGAGCCGGGACTCCTGGCGCTGCACGAGCGCTTTGCCAGCGAGCAGGTCGCCGAGCTTGAGAAGCAGGATATTGTCGGGGATGTGGAGCGGCTGGTGGCCGAGCAGCTGGACTCCGGCGAGGTTACCCTGGACGCGGTAGCGACGCGCCTCAACATGAAGCCACGCACCCTGCGCACACGCCTGACCGAGGCCAACACCTCCTTCAACCAGGTGGTTTCCCAGTTCCGTTACCGGCTGGCGTGCCGGCTTCTTGCCGCCACGGATGAGTCCATTGACGAGATCGTCTATCTCACCGGCTTTTCCGAGCCCAGCACCTTCTACCGGGCGTTCAAGCGCTGGTCCGGCATGACGCCTATTGAGTACCGGCGGCGTTCCGCGGAACACGATGAGGAAATGGCCAGCTGATCCGCGCGCTCATGGGAGGTGTCACAATGCTGTCACCTCCCGCTGGCACGCTGACCGGGAAACTGAACGGTAACCGGGAGGTTGTTATGCGCGAATACGAAGAGGAACTGCTGGAGCTGGGCCTTCAGGACGATGACGCGGAGGACGCCGAATGCGACGACGGCATCGACCTCTGACTCAGCGCGCCATTCCATACCGGCGCCGGTACCGCCCGGGGCTGCACCCGTACCACCGCCGGAATGCTCCGTGGAAGGCACTGGGGTTTGCAAACCCGACCAGTGACGCGATATCCGAGAACGACAGCGGCGTGCCACGCACGTAGTCCTCGGCCAGTTCCCGCCGGGTACGATCGAGCAGGGAACGGTAGGTCATGCCTTCCTGCTCCAGAGCCCGCCTCAGTCCCCATTCCGTGGTCCCCAGAGCGAGTGCCACAGCGTGCATGCTGGGCGGCGTTGAGCCCATGCGCCGGGCAATGGCCTCACGCACCCTTTCGGTGGTGCTCTGCCCCCAGATCAGCCTCTGACGTTCCGTTTCGCAGTGCTGGCACAGCTCCTGGAACAGGGCATTCTGGGCCAGCCGGTTACGTTGTGCGGCTGTTTCCGGGTGCAGCTCAATACGGTTCTGTGGCGCATCAAACTGAATCGGGCATTGGAACCACTCGGCATGAGGCTCGCTGTTGGCTGGCCCGGCGTATTCAATGGTGACCGCGGAAGGCTGTGTTGCCGGCCCGCCGAGCTCCCGCAGCAGCGCCACCCAGCCGGCCAGGATCGAATCCACCACAAAGCAGTTGTAGCGGTTATAGGGGCTGATGGAGTAGAACACGGCATGGAGCCCGCCATCGGCCGTGTGCGTGGTGTGTGACTGGCCGCGGCTGTTGGTGCTCATCAGCCGCTCATAGCGCACCAGGGTTTCCAGGGCCTCTCCCAGCGAGGGCGCACTCGCGGCCGCCATGCCGGCCAGTCCCAGGTCCGTCATGCGGGTATGGCGCCCGAAGTCGATCCCCAGTGCCGGCTCCTCCGTCATCTGGATGGCGGCATGGCCCATACGCATGAACCGGGGGATGCTGATACGGGCTCCGGGGGTATTCAACAGGCGTCGGGAAACCCGGTAACGGGCCAGCCATGGTCCGGGGTCGTGGCCGCGACTGCGCAGGGTGCGGGCCATGACCGCCACATGGTTGACGCTGATATCGCCCAGCCGATTGGGGCGGCTACTGACCATAAAACCAACCTGAAAATAATCCAAACCAATGTGGCCGTATTGTAGCATCCGGGCCAGGCGGGTAATTTGACCGCATTCAGAACAAGGAGATCGCCATGACCCGCACCCCATCCGACAGCAACGCCTACCCCCATCTCATGGAGCCGCTGGATCTGGGCTTCACCCAGCTGCGCAACCGCGCGCTGATGGGCTCCATGCATACCGGTCTGGAGGAAGCGCCCAATGGCTTCGAGCGCCTGGGGGCGTTCTACGCGGAACGGGCGCGTAGTGTAGGGCTCATCGTCACCGGTGGTATCGGGCCCAACCCGGAAGGGGCGGTGATGAAGGGGGCTGCCAAGATGGATACCGATGAGGAAGCCCGTGAGCATCGCGTCGTGACTGATCACGTCCACCGGGCCGGCGGCAAGATCTGCATGCAGATTCTGCACACGGGCCGCTACGCTTACTCGCCGGACCTTGTGGCGCCCTCGGCCATCCAGGCACCGATCAACCCATTCACGCCCAGGGCACTGGAAACCGACGAGGTCGAGAAGCAGATCGACGATTACGCCAACTGCGCACGCCTCGCCCGCGAGGCCGGCTACGATGGCGTGGAGATCATGGGCTCCGAGGGCTACTTCATCAATCAGTTCATCGCCCGGCGTACCAACCACCGCACTGACAAGTGGGGCGGCTCCTTCGAGAACCGTATCCGGCTGCCTCTGGAGATTATCCGCCGTGTGCGTGAAGTCGTGGGCGAGGACTTCATCATCATCTACCGGCTCTCGATGATCGATCTGGTGGACGAGGGCAGCACCTGGGAAGAGGTGGTGCATCTGGCGAAGGAAGTTGAAAAGGCCGGTGCCAACATCATTAATTCCGGCATTGGCTGGCACGAATCGCGGGTGCCCACCATCGCGACCATGGTGCCGCGTGGCGCCTTCAGCAAGGTGACGGCGCGTCTCAAGGGCGAGGTCAGTATCCCGCTGGTGACCACCAACCGGATCAACATGCCGGACCTGGCCGAGAAAGTGATCGCCGAGGGAGATGCCGACATGGTTTCCATGGCGCGGCCCTTCCTGGCGGACGCGGACCTGATCGCCAAAGCGGCGGAGGACCGGGCGGACGAGATCAACACCTGCATCGCCTGCAACCAGGCCTGCCTGGACCACACCTTCCAGGGCAAGCTCACTTCCTGCCTGGTGAACCCGCGGGCCTGCCATGAGACGGAGCTGGTCTATGAGCCGGTCACCCAGGCAAGGCGCATCGCGGTTGTCGGCGCCGGTCCCGCGGGCCTGGCGGCTGCCACCGTGGCGGCCGAGCGCGGCCACCAGGTGGACCTGTTCGATTCCGCCAGCGAGATCGGTGGGCAGTTCAACATGGCCAAGAAGATCCCCGGCAAGGAGGAATTCCACGAGACGCTGCGCTACTACCGGCGCATGATTGAGAAGTACGGGGTAAACCTGCACCTGAACACCAGGGCGACGAAGGAAACGCTGGCCGGTCAGGGCTATGACGAGATCCTGATGGCGACGGGCGTCTATCCGCGCACGCCGGAGATTCCGGGCATCGATCATCCCTCCGTGCTGGGTTACATCGATGTGCTGAAAAAGGAAGCCCCTGTGGGGCGCCGTGTGGCGGTCATGGGCGCTGGCGGCATCGGCTTCGATGTGTCCGAGTTCCTGACCCATGAAGGGCCGTCGCCCTCGCTGGACCCGGACCACTTCATGAAGGAGTGGGGCGTTGACGTCAGCGTCGAGACCCCGGGTGGTGTGGAAGGCCTGCAGCCGAATCCGCCGCAGCCGCCGCGTGAGGTGGCGCTGCTCCAGCGCAAGACGTCCAAGCCCGGCAAGGGCCTGGGCAAGACCACGGGCTGGATCCATCGCAGCTCGCTGAAAATGCGCAACGTGCGCATGGTGCCCGGGGTGGAATACCACCACATCGATGACGAGGGGCTGCATGTGAGCATCAACGGGGAGCCACAGGTGCTGGCCGTGGACAACATCATCGTGTGCACCGGTCAGGAACCGCTGCGCGAACTGCAGGCGGATCTTGAGAACGCTGGCGAGACAGTGACCCTGATCGGCGGTGCCGATGTGGCCGCCGAGCTCGATGCCAAGCGAGCCATTGACCAGGGCAGCCGTGTGGCCGCCGCGCTGTAATCGGTGATTCCCGTGGTCGGGCGTGATCCGGTAGACTGTGGGTCTGTTACCCACGGGCTACCGGCGGATTAAGGCGGTTCATGGAGACCTTCAAGAACATCGGCGTGATCGGGCGCATGGGCAGTGTCAAGGTTGTCGAGACACTGCGCCGGCTCAAAACCTACCTCATCGAGAACGACTACCAGGTGGTGCTTGAGGCCGATACCGCCTCCATGCTGCCCGGGCACGGTCTGCAGGTGGCCAGCAAGAAGCTGATCGGTGAGATCTGTGATCTGGCCATCGTCGTGGGCGGAGACGGCAGCCTTCTGGGCGCTGTGCGGGACCTCGCCAAGTCGAGCATTCCCATCCTGGGGGTCAACCGGGGGCGTCTCGGCTTTCTCACCGATATCTCTCCGGATGAACTCGAAACCCGGCTGAATGCCGTCCTGGAAGGGGACTACATCCAGGAACGGCGCTTCATGCTCGACACCGAGATCAAGCGCAACGGTGAGCCTACCGGCTTCGGCACGGCGCTCAACGATGTGGTGCTGCATCCGGGTCGTTCCACCCGCATGATCGGCTTCGATCTCTATATCGAGGGTCAGTTCGTCTACAGTCAGCGTTCCGACGGGCTCATCGTCTCAACGCCCACGGGATCCACGGCCTACGCGCTGTCCGGAGGCGGGCCTATCATGCATCCGAAGCTGGATGCCATCGTGCTGGTGCCGATGTTCCCGCATACCCTGAGCAGCCGGCCGATCGTCGTGGATGGCAACAGCGAGATCAAGCTGATCATCGACGAGGCCAACGAGTCCTGGCCCCAGGTCAGCTGTGATGGCCAGAAGGAACTCTCCTGCGGTCCCGGTGATGCGATCTCCATCGCCAAACGCCCCTTCCGCCTGAACCTGATCCACCCCAGCGACCACAACTTCTACGCGACCTGCCGCGAGAAGCTGGGCTGGGCAAGCACCATCGCGGCAAGCTGAAAGGGGCAGTCATGAAGCGCTCGCAGGGCTACGACATCATCGGCGATATCCATGGCTGTGCGCTGACGCTGGAGCGGCTTCTGGAGCAGATGGGCTACCGCCAGCGTCAGGGCGTTTACGAGCATCCCTCGCGCATGGCGATCTTCCTGGGCGATATCATCGACCGAGGCCCGCGCATACGGGAGGCGCTGCACCTGGTGCGGGACATGGTGGATCGTGGGTCCGCACTGATCGTGATGGGGAACCATGAGTACAACGCCCTGGGTTATTGCACCCTGGCGCGTCCGGGCAGTGGTCGCCGGCACGTGCGTGAGCACAACGAGCGGCACAACCGCCTGATCCGCGCAACACTGGAACAGTTCGAGCACTACGATAACGAGTGGCATGATTTCCTGAACTGGTTCTACGAGCTGCCCCTGTTCCTGGAGCGGGACGGCTTCCGGGTGGTGCACGCCTGCTGGGATGAACACCTGATCCGCCAGTTTGAGCGGATGCACCCGGATGCCTGCATCAACGAGGATTTCCTGCATGCCTCGATGGCGCCGCATTCCTTCGCCGGCAGGGTGATGGACCGGCTGCTGCGGGGGACTGCCATGAAGCTGCCGGATGACCGTGTCATGACCGGTCGCGACGGCTTCCAGCGCCAGTTCTTCCGCACCAAGTTCTGGGCGGAGCAGGCCGAGACCTATGGCGACATCGTCTTCCAGCCCGATCCGCTGCCGGAGGACGTGGCCAATCGGCCACTGCATCCTGAAGACCGGGAACGGCTGCTCACCTACGACCGTAACGAACCGCCGGTCTTCGTGGGCCACTACTGGCTGGAGGGTGTGCCCGAACCGATCACGCCCAACGTTGCCTGCCTGGACTACAGCGCGGTGAAATACGGCCGCATGGTGGCCTACCGGCTGGATGATGAGCAGACCCTGGACCCGGACCATTTTGTCTGGGTTGAGGTGAACCGTTCGGAGCAGGGCGCATGATTCGCATCGCAGCGATTCCGGAACGGGTGGATCTGGCGCCTTTCAGCCGCTGGCTGGACTCCCAGGGGGTGACCCATGTGATCGAGCATGACGAGGGTCACCAGGTGCTGTTCATCGAGGGTGAACAGCTGCGCCAGCCGGTTACCGAGGCGCTTACGCGCTATCTCGATGATCCCCGCCACTCCGGCGCGCCCGAGGGGTTCACGCGGCCACGCACGCGCCGTGTCGTGGCAGGACATTGGCAGGCCGGCCCCAAGGATGCTCCCTTTACCTTCGCGCTGATCGTGGCCGCCGCCCTGATCGCCTGGATGACCGCCTTCGGGGCCCGGGAGCAGCTGATGGTGCTGCTGACCATCGTGAATCCCTACGAATGGCCGGTCTCCAGCTTTGAATACCGCCTGGAGGCTCTGACCCAGACGGTGGCGAGCCTGCAGCTCTGGCGGCTGGTAACGCCGGACCTGCTGCATTTCAGCCTGATGCACCTGATCTTCAACGGCGTCATGCTCTGGTTCCTTGGCAGTCAGATCGAGGCCATCGATGGCCGGGGCCACATGGTGGCACTGGTGCTCGTAACCTCACTGGGCGGCAACATCCCCCAGTTCCTGTTTTCCGGACCACTGTTTGGTGGTCTTTCCGGGGTGGTGTACGGCGTGCTCGGGTACGTCTGGCTCTGTAACCAGGGGCGTCCGCGCTTCCAGTTCCCCCCGGCACTGATGACAGTGGCAGTGGTCTGGTTACTGATCGGTTTCACACCGCTGACCGAAGCCCTTCTGGGGGCCAGCATGGCGAACGCGGCCCATCTGGGCGGACTGCTCAGCGGGCTGGCCTATGCCATGGTGCGGTCGGCCAATGACATGAGGAGAGGGCAATGACCTACGAGGAGCTGATCCGACAGCTTGATCCGCGCATCTATCAGCGCCTGCGTGAATCCCTGCAGCTGGGCAAGTGGCCGGACGGCACGCCCCTGAGCGAGGAGCAGAAGCGCATCTGCATGGAAGCCATCATCTGGTATGAGAACGAGCACGGTATTCCCCAGGAGGAACGGACCGGCACCATCGAACGGCCGGAATCCGGCAATGGCAATGGTGGCGTGCAGGTTCACGATACCCGCCACTGATCCGCGCTGCAGCGACAGAACCCACCAACAACAAGAGTGTCCGTCATGAGAGCAGAGCAACCCCAGGCCGTTCACCTGGCGGATTACCGGGTGCCCGCCTTCCTCATTGATCATGTCGATCTGCGTATCGAGCTGTTCGAGGACTGTGCCCTGGTGCATTCGCGCCTGAACATCCGCCGCAATCCGGCGGACGAATCGCAGGCGCGGGATCTGGTCCTGAACGGCGAGGAACTCGGGCTGGAATCGCTGATGCTCGACGGCCGCCCGGTTGAGAACCATCGTGTGGACGAGGGCTTCCTGACGGTGCCCAGTGTTCCGGAACATTTCCATCTGGATGTGACCACACGCATCCATCCCCGGGACAATACGCGGCTGGAAGGCCTCTATCAGTCCTCCGGGATGTTCTGCACCCAGTGCGAAGCGGAGGGATTCCGCCGTATCACGTATTTCCCGGACCGGCCGGACGTCATGGCCTGCTACCGCACCCGCATTGAGGCGGATCGGGAGGCCTATCCGGTTCTGCTCGCCAACGGCAATCCGGTTGACTGGGGGGAGCTGGAAGACGGCAGGCACCAGGTCACCTGGGAGGACCCCTATCCCAAGCCGAGCTATCTGTTCGCCATGGTGGCTGGCGACCTGGTGGAGAAACGCGACGAATTCGTGACCGGCTCCGGGCGTACCATTGATCTTCGCATGTACGTGGAGGCACGCAACGAGGCCAAGTGCGAACACGCCCTGGCGTCGCTGAAGAAGGCCATGGCCTGGGACGAGGAGGTCTATGGCCGGGAATACGACCTGGACATCTTCATGGTCGTGGCGGTCGACGACTTCAACATGGGCGCCATGGAGAACAAGGGCCTCAACATCTTCAATTCCTCCTGCGTGCTAGCCAGCCCCGAGACGGCCACCGATGCGGCCTATGACCGCATTGAGAGCATCGTTGCCCATGAGTACTTCCACAACTGGTCGGGCAACCGGGTGACCTGTCGCGACTGGTTCCAGCTGAGCCTCAAGGAAGGCTTCACCGTCTTCCGGGACAACCAGTTCTCCGCGGATATGGGGTCTCCGACGGTCCAGCGCATCGACCATGTGAACATGCTGCGCACGGCCCAGTTCGCTGAGGATGCCGGGCCCATGGCGCATCCGGTGCGGCCGGATTCCTACATTGAGATCGCCAACTTCTACACGCTGACGGTGTACGAGAAGGGTGCTGAAGTGGTGCGGATGATCCATACCCTGCTGGGGCCGGACATGTTCCGCGAGGGCAGTGATCTCTACTTTGCCCGCCATGACGGCCAGGCCGTCACCACCGATGATTTCGTCAGGGCCATGGAGGATGCCAGCAGCCGTGATCTCACCCAGTTCCGGCGCTGGTATGAACAGGCGGGGACGCCAGAGCTGCGCGTTACGGATGCGTTCGACGCTGAATCCGGAACCTACACGCTGACCATCCGCCAGTCATGCCCTGCCACGCCCGGGCAGAGCCACAAGGAACCGTTCCACATCCCGGTGCGCATGGGGCTTATCGCCAGTGACGGGGAAGCCCTGCCACTGGATGCTGAGCAGAATACGGAAACGGTGCTGGAGTTGACGGATACTGAGCACAGCTTCCAGTTCAGCGGGCTGGCAGAGCGCCCTGTGCCCTCTCTGCTGCGCGGGTTCTCGGCGCCGGTGAAGCTTGACTACTCCTGGACCCGGGATCAGCTCATGTTCCTGATGAGCCGGGATCCGGACGGATTCAATCGCTGGGATGCCGGGCAGAAGCTGGCGGTGGATGTGATCCTGTCCATCCAGCAGGGGCGTGATACGGAAGTGGATCCGCGACTGGTCGAGGCCTACCGGACACTGCTGACCACGCCGGGGCTGGATCGCGCCATGGTGGCCCGTATGCTGGCGCTGCCTTCAACGGCCTGGCTCATTGAGCTGACCGACGAGGCGGATGTGGCGGCCATTGATGGGGCCCGCCACCAGGTGGAGCAGACCGTTGCCAGGGCACTGCGGGATGAGCTCCTGCAGGTGCGGGCGGACCATCATCCTGGCGGGGACTATGCGTTTGAACCCGGGCAGGTGGCCGCCCGCTCACTGAGCAACAGCGCGCTGGCCCTTCTGACCCGTATCGGGGATGACCAGGGCCGGGATCAGGCGTTGGCCCAGTTTGATCAGGCGACCAACATGACGGACCGCCTGGCGGCCCTCAAGGCGCTGGTGGACTCGCCCTTCAGCCAGGAGCGCGAGGACGCGCTTGCACGGTTCCATGCGGACTGGCAGCACGATCCCCAGGTGGTCGAGCAGTGGTTTGCGGCCCAGTCCGGAAGCCCCTGGATTGGAAATGTGAATCGTGTCACAGAACTGCTGGCGCATCCCGCCTTCGATTGGAAAAACCCCAACAAGGTTCGTATGGTTATCGGCGTCTTCGCGGGCCGCAATCTGACGCACTTCCACAGCCCGGATGGCAGTGGGCACCGCTTCCTGGGTGAGCAGATCCGCAGGCTGGACGCCTTCAATCCACAGATCTCGGCACAGCTGGCTCAACCGCTGACACGGTGGCGCCAGTACGCACCGCACCTGCGTGATTCCATGGCAGGCGTCCTGCGGGAACTGCGGGATCTTCCGGATCTCTCCCGGGATCTCTACGAGGTTGTCACCAAGAGCCTGGGCGAATCCGACTGATGCGCCGCTGGATGGACAAAGCGGTGCAATCGTCTACGCTTTCGTAGAGTCGTGTCTGCAACCAGCGCCGTTTCCACGGTCGGGTGCACAACAACAACAGGACCCCAACGATGCGAATGAAAGCACCACGTCTGAACATTATGCTGATTGCCGGTGTTACCGGTGGTTTGATGCTGGGCTCTGGCAGCCTGACAGCGGAAGTCTCCCAGGCTGAGGCGCAGCGACTGGGCGGCGGAGAGATCACCCGCTTCGGTGCCCTGCGCGCGGGCAGCGATGATGGCGTGATTCCCGCCTATGACGGCGGGCTGCCGGAGCCGCCGGACAATGTGGACTACGGTGAATCGGGGGACTTCCACCCCAACCCCTTTCCGGACGATGAGATCCGCCACACGGTCACGGCGGACAACATGGAGCAGTATGAGGAGTACCTGACCAAGGGTACTCAAGCGCTCCTGCAGACCTATCCGGACACCTACGAGATCAATGTCTACCCCTCACGCCGGACCATGGCCTGGCCGGAGTGGATCCTGGGCAACATCGAGGACAACGCCACGGGCGCGGAGCTTGTGGGGGATGGCAACGGGATTGACGGCGCCTACGGCGGCATTCCGTTCCCGATTCTGCATGGCAGTAACGAGGAACAGGCAAAGCAGGCCATGTGGAACCACCTCACGAGCTGGCGTGGCGTCTTCGTCAATCGCCGCTCTGGTGAGGTGGCGGTTGAAACCGATGGCGACTACAGCCTGACCATGTCCGAGCAGGAAGTGTTCTTCAACTTCTACAACCCGGAAGGGGATGAGAGCACCCTCGACAACACGCTGTTCTACTACCTCTCCCAGACCACATCCCCGGCCCGTCTCGCCGGTGGTGCCGTGCTCATCCACGAAACCCTGAACCAGGTGAAGGAGCCGCGTCGGGCCTGGGGTTACAATGCTGGCCAGCGGCGGGTACGCCGGGCACCGAATCTGGCCTATGACTCGCCCATCGCGGCGGCGGACAACCTGCGCACCGCGGATGAAACGGACCTGTTCAATGGGGCGCTTGACAAATACAACTGGGAATACAGAGGTGTCCAACAGTTTTACATTCCGTATAACAATTATGACATCGCCCAGCGTGGACTCGAGTACGATAGGATCCTTGATACCAAGCACCTCAATCCGGATCTGCAGCGCTGGGAGCGCCACCGGGTGCATGTGGTTGAAGCCAATCTCAAGGAGGATGAACGCCACATCTTCTCGCGCCGGGTCTTCTACATTGATGCGGACAGCTGGAAGGTGGTGAGCGTGGACCAGTACGACGGCCGGGGCGAACTCTGGCGTGTGAGCCAGGCCATGGAGAAGAGCTACTACGAGGTGCCCACGGTCTGGACGGCGATCGATGTGTTCCACGATCTCCAGTCCAAGCGGTACCACGTACAGGGCCTTGATACCGAGGAAGGGCAGACCCGGGTATTCTCGGAGCGGGTGCCCAACCGACGGTATTTCTCGCCTCAGGCGCTGAGGCGTCGCGGGCGTCGCTGAGACCAGAGGCAGACCCGGCACAGGCCGGGTCTGCTGGTGTCTGGGCGGACAGAAAACCATTCCATTCAACCGTTAGGGCAGTTTGAATGATCAGTCGATCTGTAAAGTGGGCGGCGGGCGCAGGCCTTGCGCTGGCCGGTCTCGCGGGAGGCGCGGGAACCGCGTATGGGGTCGGGGATGTGCTTGAGATTCCCGCCCTGGAAACCGACCTGGCGGCGGAGTCGCTGCTGCTGGACGTTGAGCACATCGGTGATCGTCTGGTGGCCGTGGGTGAGCGCGGCCATATTGTCTATTCCGATGACGGGGGCCGGAACTGGACCCAGGCTGACGTGCCGGTATCCACAACCCTCACCGGCGTGGACTTCCCCGAGGGCAACAGTCAGCACGGCTGGGCCGTGGGGCACAGTGGTGTGATCCTGCACACCAGCGATGGCGGCGAGACCTGGAACCATCAGTATGATGGGCGTGAGGGAATCCCGGCGCTGGTGTCCCACTATGAGAAGCGGATTGAGTCCAAGGAGGCGGAGATTGAGGCCGCCGAGGACGAGGACCGGGTCGCGGATCTGGAGTGGGAGCTGGAGGACCTGGTCTATACCCGAGACATTCTCCAGGAGGACCTGGACAGCTTCGGTCCCTGGCAGCCGATGCTGGACGTCTGGTTCCGGGACGCCGAGTATGGCATCGCCATTGGCGCCTATAACCTCATCTATCGGACCCAGAACGGTGGTGAGACCTGGCAGCCCATTTCCGGGCGTATTGATAACCCAAACCGTTTCCACCTCAACGAGATCACACAGGTTGAGGGCGGAGACCTCTATATCGCCGGCGAATCCGGTTTTATCTATCGTTCCACCGATGATGGCAGCAGCTGGGAATCCATTGAACCCGGTTATCCCGGTTCCTTCTTTGGTGTGGTCGGTACTGGTGACGGTGGGGTGCTTGCTTATGGCCTTCGTGGCAACATCTACCGTTCCGGGAATGGTGAGGAATGGACGGCCGTGGATTCGGGCAGTGACCGCACCCTCAACGCAGGTGATGTGAATGACAGCGGCGAAGTGGTCATTGTGGCCAACGACGGCGCGGTGGTTTACAGCGATGACGGTGGGCAGAGCTTTTCGGAGTACGTCCGCCCGGCCCGGCATTCGTATGTGGGCGTGACACTGATTCCCGACGACAGCCTGGTGCTGGTGGGTGAGCGCGGCGCGGTCCGTACGGATCGCCGCGGCAAGGGTCAGGAAGCGGACGCGCCGACGGCCGAGCTCGAGTGAACCGCAGCAGTACCCCAGCAAAACGGTTTGAGGATTTACTGAATGTCTAACTGGAACTCCGACGGCGAGCGACGCGCCCCGTCCGCGGGCGCTGAGCCCATGATCGAGCGGCTGATCTTCAATAACAGGCCGATCATCCTGATTGTCTTTCTCGCGCTGACCCTGTTCCTGGGCTACAACGCGGTGAAGATCAAGCCCGATGCCAGCTTCGAGCGGCTCATACCGCTGGAGCACCCCTACATCGTCAATATGATGGAGCACCGGGAGGATCTGTCGAACCTCGGCAACTTCGTGCGGATCGCCGTTGAGAACGAGGACGGCACCATCTTCGAGGAAGAGTACATGGACACTCTTGAGAAGATCACGGATGAGGTCTTCTATCTCAGTGGCGTCGACCGTTCCGGCCTGAAATCCCTCTGGACGCCGAACGTCCGGTGGCAGGAGGTGACTGAAGAAGGGTTTCAGGGCGGTACCGTCATTCCGGACGACTACAACGGCTCCGAGGCGTCCCTGAATCAGCTGCGTGACAATGTCCTGCGCTCCAGCACCATCGGGTCACTGGTGGCGGATGATTTCGAGTCCTCGATCATCTACGCGCCACTGCTTGAGCGCAACCCGGAAACGGGCGAACCCATCGATTACCGGAATTTCTCACGCCAGCTGGAGGAGAAGATCCGCCAGCAGTTTGAGGAACAGAACCCCAGTGTCGACATCCACATTGTCGGCTTCGCCAAACTGGTTGGCGACCTGATTGAGGGGATCGAGTCCGTCGCCCTGTTCGCGCTGATCACCATTGTGCTGACGACGGTGTTCCTGTTCTGGTATTCGCGCTGTATCGCCGGAACCGTGGTGCCGGTGATTGTCTCGATAATCGCGGTTTTCTGGCAGATGGGCATCCTGCGCCTGCTCGGCTATGGCCTGGATCCCTATTCGGTCCTGGTGCCATTCCTGGTGTTTGCCATCGGGATCAGTCACGGGGTGCAGGTGGTCAATGCCATGGCGCTGGAGGCGGCCAAGGGCTTTGACCCGCTGACCAGTGCCCGCCTGGCATTCCGGTCCCTCTATATCCCGGGCATCGTGGCACTGGTGAGTGACGCCTTCGGCTTCCTGACGCTGCTGTTCATCGAGATTGACGTGATCCGGGATCTGGCGGTGGCAGCCGGCATCGGGGTGGCGGTTATCATCATCACCAACCTGGTCCTGCATCCGGTGATCATGTCCTACAT
Source organism: Halovibrio salipaludis (assembly GCF_002286965.1). Lineage (GTDB taxonomy): Bacteria > Pseudomonadota > Gammaproteobacteria > Pseudomonadales > Oleiphilaceae > Halospina > Halospina salipaludis. Next base: position 164,504 of record NZ_NSKD01000004.1, read on the forward strand.
CGGGATCACCAGGGGTGGCGTTAAGCATGTGCAGAACCACGAGGGTGGGGCGGACCGCAAGTGGCGCCTCATGTCCTACTTCGCCCATCCGGGCGTGGCGCCGGTTTCACTGTTGATCGCAGTGGTTGGCTTTGGCGTCGCCATGTACTACAAGCAGGATCTCAAGGTCGGGGACCTTGACCAGGGGGCTCCCGAACTGCGGCCTGACAGTCAGTACAATCAGGACAACCGCTTCATTGTGGACAACTACAGCCAGTCCGCGGACGTGCTGGTTGTCATGGTTGAGACACCAACCGAGACCTGTACCGAGTATCCGGTGCTGCGTTCCCTGGACAGGCTCCAGTGGCGGCTGGCGAACACCGAAGGGGTGGAGTCGACCGGCTCGCTGGCGGATGTTTCCAAGATCGTTACCCGGGCGCTCAATGAGGGCAACTGGAACTGGTACGAGATATCCCGGAACCAGACCATCATCAATGCCTCCATCCGGCAGGCGCCGAGTGGCATGATCAACACCGACTGCAGCCTGACGCCGCTGGTGGCCTATCTTGACGATCACAAGGCGGAGACCCTGCGCCGCGTGACCGACGAGGTTGAGGATTTCGCGGATGAGTACAACAACGACACACACCGCTTCCTGCTGGGTGCGGGTAATGCCGGTGTTGAGGCTGCCACCAATGAGGTGATTGCCAGTGCCAAGAACAAGATGCTGCTGGCCGTCTACGGTGTGGTCTCGCTGCTGTGCCTGATCAGCTTCCGGTCCGTGCGGGCGGTGCTCTGCGTCATCCTGCCGCTGGGGCTGACCTCGATCATCGCCGAGGCGCTCATGGCCCAGGCCGGCATTGGCATCAAGGTCGCCACGCTGCCGGTCATCGCGCTGGGCGTGGGCATTGGTGTGGACTACGGCATCTACATGTTCAGCAAGCTGGAGCGCTTCCTGAAAGCAGGCTATCCGCTTCAGGAGGCCTACTTCGAGACGCTGCGCAGTACCGGCAAGGCCGTGGCCTTCACAGGCATCACACTGGCGCTGGGTGTGTTCACCTGGATGCTGTCGCCGATCAAGTTCCAGGCGGACATGGGGCTGCTGCTGACCTTCATGTTCCTCTGGAATATGGTCGGTGCCATCTGGCTGATGCCGGCGCTGGCGCGTTTCCTGCTCAAGCCCGAGAAGATTGCAGCCAAGGCGGGCAACGGCCCGGAGTAACCGGCTGCAGACTGTGAGAGCCGCACGCGCCACCGGATTCCGGGGAATCCGGATGGCCGTGCGGCTTTTCCGTTGTTAGAATTCTCCGCTTACCAACATTCACGTGATCTTTCGTGGGGATCACCACTGACAGGAGCCTGTTTATGCCCGTGATTACCCTGCCGGACGGCAGTCAGCGCACTTTCGACCACCCCGTTACCGTCGAGGAAGTGGCCCGCAGCATCGGTACTGGTCTGGCCAAAGCCGCCGTGGTAGGCAAGGTTGATGGCCGGCTGGTGGATACCGGCTATACCATCGACGATGATGCGGAAGTGGCGATTGTGACGGACCGTGACCAGGAGGGCATTGAGGTGATCCGCCACTCCACGGCTCACCTGATGGCGCAGGCGGTTAAGGAACTCTTCCCGGACGCCCAGGTAACCATCGGTCCCGTGGTGGAAAACGGCTTCTACTACGACTTCAGGTATGACCGCCCCTTCACGCCGGACGATCTCGAAAAGATCGAAAAGCGGATGGAGGAGCTCGCGAAGCAGGACTTCCCCATTGAGCTGTCGTTCATGGACCGGGAAAGCGCGAAGGAGCTCTTTGACCGCATGGGGGAGGAGTACAAGGTCCGGATCATCGACGACATTCCGGGCGAGGAGCAGCTCTCCTTCTACAAGCAGGGCGAGTTCATCGACCTGTGCCGTGGCCCGCATGTGCCCAGCACAGGCCGTCTCGGAGCGTTCAAGCTGACCCGGGTTGCCGGGGCCTATTGGCGGGGCGATACCGACAACGAGCAGTTGCAGCGGATCTACGGCACCGCCTGGCCGGACAAGAAGCAGCTCAAGGCCTACCTCAAGCGTGTGGAGGAAGCGGAAAAGCGCGATCACCGCAAGGTGGGCAAGAAGCTATCCCTCTTCCACATGCAGGAAGAGGCACCTGGTATGGTGTTCTGGCACCCCAAGGGGTGGACGGTCTATCAGCAGATTGAGCAGTACCTCCGGGTCAAGCTGCGGAAACACGGTTACCAGGAAATCCGTACGCCGCAGATCGTATCGCGCACGCTCTGGGAGCAGTCCGGTCACTGGGAGAAGTTCCAGGACGACATGTTCACCACCGAGTCCGAGAAGTACGACTACGCGATCAAGCCCATGAACTGCCCCTGCCATGTGCAGGTGTTCAATCAGGGCCTGAAGAGCTACAAGGACCTGCCGCTGAGGCTGTCCGAGTTTGGCTCCTGTCACCGGAACGAGGCATCCGGCGCGCTTCATGGTCTGATGCGGGTGCGTGGTTTTACCCAGGATGACGCCCACATCTTCTGTGAGGAATCCCAGATCCAGAGTGAAGTGGCGGCGTTCATGGACCTGCTGCACGAGGTCTATCAGGACTTCGGTTTCCAGAAGATTCAGTATAAGCTCTCCACCCGCCCGGAAAAGCGGGTCGGTTCGGATGAAATCTGGGACAAGTCCGAGAAAGCGCTGGAGGAAGCGCTCAACAACGAAGGCGTTGAGTGGGAGCTGCTCCCCGGCGAGGGCGCCTTCTACGGGCCCAAGATCGAATTCTCACTGAAGGACTGTCTGGAGCGCGTCTGGCAGTGCGGCACCATTCAGGTGGACTTTGCCATGCCGGGCCGTCTGGGTGCCGAGTACGTGCCCAGGGACCAGGAGCAGGGGCGTCAGACGCCGGTGATGCTCCATCGAGCCATCCTCGGGTCGTTCGAGCGTTTCATCGGGATCCTGATCGAGGAATATGAGGGGGCATTCCCGCTCTGGCTGGCTCCGCTGCAGGTGGCGGTTCTGAATATCACGGACAATCAGGCCGATTACGCCAGCAATCTGGCGCTGAAGCTTGAGGAATCGGGCTTTCGCGCCCATGCTGACTTGAGAAACGAGAAAATCGGCTTTAAAATTCGCGAGCACACGATTGACAAGGTACCCTACCTGGTCGTGGTTGGCGATCAGGAAGTCGAGAAAGGCGAGGTGGCTGTCCGGACCCGCACTGGCGAGGATCTGGGTACCATGACTCTGGAGGAGCTCCAGGGCCGTCTGGAGACGGAATCCAAACGCAAGGGCAGAGTCGAAACGGAGACCTAACTATCAAAAAGTCGAACCCGCGTGGTGGGCGCAACCAGCGTCCACCGATCAACGAGAACATCGATGCATCCGAAGTTCGCCTGATCGATTCAGAAGGCAATCAAGTGGGTATCGTGCCTCTTGAAGAGGCGCTCGAAAAAGCCGCGGAGGTGGAGCTGGATCTGGTCCAGATGGCCTCAGACGCGGACCCCGTGGTCTGCAGGATCATGGATTATGGCAAGAAGCTGTTCGAGGAGAAGAAAGCCCGGGCAGCCGCCAAGAAGAAGCAGAAACAGATCCAGATCAAGGAAGTCAAATTCCGGCCTGGAACTGAAGAAGGGGATTATCAGGTCAAACTGCGCAACCTGATACGTTTCCTTGAGCAGGGGGACAAAGGCAAGGTCACCATCCGCTTCCGCGGACGTGAGATGGCCCACCAGGAAATCGGCATGCAGCTTATGCAGCGTGTGGAATCCGACATCGAGGAGCTGGCTCAGGTTGAGCAGCGGCCCAAGATGGAAGGTCGTCAGATGACCATGGTGGTTGCCCCCCGGAAGAAGAAATGACGGCCTCTCTGCGAGCCGTCATCCATCATTATCTGATACCGAATGCGGAGTAGTTGAAATGCCCAAGATGAAAACCAACAGCGGGGCGGCCAAGCGCTTCAAGAAGACGGCCAACGGCTTCAAGCGCAAGCAGTCGCATACCAGTCATATCCTGACCAAGAAGAGTCCCAAGCGGAAGCGTCAGCTTCGTGGTACGACTCAGGTGAACAAGAGCGACGAGGTTCATATCCGTCGCATGCTTCGTCAGTAAACCGTTTCAGGTCAGTAGATAAAAGGATTGGATTATGCCTCGCGTTAAACGTGGTGTGGTGGCGCGCCGTCGTCACAAAAAGGTTATGAAGCAGGCTAAGGGCTACTACGGTGCCCGGAGCCGTGTCTATCGTGTTGCGAAACAGGCGGTCATCAAGGCGAAGCAGTACGCCTATCGCGACCGCAAGCAGCGCAAGCGTCAGTTCCGTGCGCTGTGGATCGCCCGTATCAATGCCGGCGCGCGCGCCAACGGTCTGTCCTACAGCCGCCTGATCGCGGGCCTCAAGAAGGCCAACGTCGAGATTGATCGCAAGGTTCTGGCGGATCTGGCGATGAATGAAAAGCAGGCGTTTTCGGCAGTGGTGGAAAAGGCCAAGACCGCACTGGCGGCCTGAGCTCTTCATCGTCCGCTGAAAACCGGCCCGTCAGGGCCCAACCTGGATCAGTAGGGGAAGAGCACGCTCTTCCCCTATTTTTTTGGAGTCCGTTGCATGGAGAACCTGGAATCCCTGCTCAAGCAGGGGCTGAACGCGGTTGAGGCGAGTACGGACCTGAAGCAGCTTGAACAGGTCCGCGTTGACTACCTGGGCAAGAAGGGGCATCTCACGGCCCTGCTCAAGACACTGGGCCAGCTCAGCGCCGAGGAGCGCCCGGCGGCGGGTCAGCGCATCAACCAGGCCAAGGAGCAGGTCCAGAACGCTATTGCCGAAAAGAAGGAACGGCTCGAAGCGGAGGCCATGGAGGCCCGGCTTGCTTCCGAATCCATCGACGTGACCCTGCCGGGGCGCGGGCGTGATGCGGGTGGTCTGCATCCGGTGACGCGCACGCTGCGCCGTATAGAGGCCATTTTCGGTGGTGCCGGTTATGAGGTGGCGGAAGGTCCTGAGATCGAGGACGACCACCATAACTTCGAGGCTCTGAACATTCCCGAGCACCACCCGGCCAGAGCCATGCACGACACCTTCTACTTCAATCCGGGCACGGTGCTGAGAACCCATACGTCGCCGGTACAGATCCGTACCATGGAGAATGGCGAGCCGCCGTTCCGTATGATCTGCCCGGGGCGTGTCTACCGCTGTGACTCGGATCTCACCCACACGCCCATGTTCCATCAGGTGGAAGGGCTTCTGGTGGATCGCCACGCCAGTTTCGCGGATCTCAAGAGCACCATCGAGGCGTTCCTGCGGGCGTTCTTTGAAGAGGACCTGGCGGTGCGTTTCCGTCCCTCCTATTTCCCCTTCACGGAACCTTCCGCCGAGGTGGACATTGAATGGGGCCGGGAAGCGGACGGCAGCACCAAGTGGCTGGAGGTCATGGGCTGCGGTGTGGTGCATCCCAGGGTATTCGAGAACTGTGGCGTGGACCCGGAACAGTGGGCCGGATTTGCCTTTGGCCTGGGCGTGGAGCGCCTGGCGATGCTGCGCTATGGCGTGACCGATCTGCGCCAGTTCTTTGAGAACGATCTGCGCTTCCTGCGCCAGTTCCGTTGAAGCCCGATTGGAATAAACAGGATTCAGACCGATGAAGTTCAGCGAACAGTGGTTGCGGGAATGGGTCAATCCCCGCATGAGCAGCAACGAACTGGTTCAGGCCATCACCATGGCCGGCCTGGAAGTGGATGAGGTTGAGCCGGTTGCCGGCGCCTTCGAGGGGGTCGTTGTCGGGGAAGTGACGGCGGTTGAACCCCATCCAGAGGCGGACAAGCTGAGCCTCTGCCGGGTCTGGGATGGCCGGGAAACCCTGGATGTGGTCTGCGGGGCGCCCAACGTCCGGGGCGGCCTCAGGGTGCCGCTGGCGCGGCCAGGTGCCAGCCTGCCCGGGGGCATGTCGATCCAGCGTACCGAGGTGCGCGGGCAGACGTCCAACGGCATGCTCTGCGCCGAATCGGAGCTGGCGCTGTCTGATGCAGCAGAGGGCCTGATGGAGCTGCCCTCTGAAGCCGAACCCGGTGCGGATCTTCGCCAATGGCTGCAGTTGGACGATCAGAGCCTGGATGTGGATCTTACCCCGAACCGCAGCGACTGCCTTTCCATTCGTGGTGTGGCACGGGATCTCGGGGCATTGACCGAAGAGCCCTTTGAGGATCTGGTGCCCGACCCGGTTCCGGCCACGCATTCCGAGATTCCCTCCATCCGGGTGGACGCCGCCGCGGCCTGCCCGCGTTATGTCGGGCGCATCATCCGCAACGTGAATGTTGCCGTGGAAACGCCGGTCTGGATGAAGGAACGCCTGCGCCGCTCGGGGATCCGCAGCATCGACCCGGTGGTGGATGTCACCAATTACGTGATGCTTGAGCTGGGCCAGCCCATGCACGCCTTCGACCGCGCTCATGTACAGGGCGGCATCGTCGTTCGCATGGCCTCGGAAGGGGAGAAGCTGACCCTTCTGGACGGGCAGGAGTTGACCCTGCGCACGGACAACCTGGTCATCGCGGACCACAGCAGGCCCGTGGCACTGGCCGGCATCATGGGCGGTGAAGGCTCCGGTGTCTCGGAAAAGACCCGGGATATTGTGCTCGAGAGCGCCTTCTTCGATCCGGTCGGGCTTGCGGGCAAGGCGCGTGCCCATGGCCTACACACGGATTCCTCGCATCGCTTTGAGCGTGGCGTGGACTGGCGCCTGCAGCGGGCCGCCACCGAAAGGGCCACAGCGCTGCTGCTTTCCATCGTCGGTGGTGAACCGGGAGAAGTCATTGAGGTGGTGAGCGAGCAGCACCTGCCTGCCCAGCAGACCGTCCATCTGCGGGAAGAGCGGGTCAACGCGGTGCTGGGCATGACCATCGACCGCACCACCGCCGAGGAAATCCTGGCCCGGCTGGGGCTGCGGGTGGTGCATCTTTACCGCGATGGCTGGGAGGTGGAAGTCCCCAGCTTCCGTTTCGATATTGCTCTGGAAGTGGACCTGATCGAGGAGATCGGGCGCATCTATGGCTACAACCGCATGCCGGTCACCGAGCCCGAAGGACGCCTGCGTCTGCGCGCTGAGCCGGAATCCCGCCGGCCACTGGACCGGGTCCGTGATCATCTGGTGGCCCTGGGGTATCAGGAGGCCATTACCTACAGCTTCATCTCGCCGGAGCGGCAGAAGCAGGTTACCCCGAACGCGGAAGGCATTGAGCTGGCCAACCCCATTTCCGCCGACATGGCGGTCATGCGCTCCAGCCTCTGGCCCGGGCTGCTGGAGACTCTGGCGTACAACCAGAAACGCCAGCAGCACCGGGTGCGGCTGTTTGAGACCGGGCTCCGGTTTGAGCGCCAGGGGCAGGCCATTGAACAGGAGGGGATGCTGAGCGCATTGCTCAGCGGGCCAGTCGCCAGTGAGAACTGGGTCAACGGCAACCGGGAAGTGGACTTCTATGATGCCAAGGGTGATCTGGAATCCCTGGGGGCGATGCTGGGGCAGAACTTCCGTTTCGCCCGTGAGCGCCATCCAGCGCTGCATCCGGGCCAGTCGGCGCGGGTCTACAGCGAGGGTCAGCCGGTGGGCTGGATCGGCACACTGCATCCGGGAATCCAGAAATCATTGGATCTGAATGGCAACGTCTGTCTTTATGAACTAAGCTTGGAAACAGTTCTCAACGGGCATGTCCCTCATTTCAAAGCTTTTTCAAAATTTCCTGAAGTTCGCCGTGATTTGGCTATGCTTGTGGATGAGGAAACGGAATGGGCCGCCGTTGAGAATGTAGCCCGGGAAGCGGCCGGGGAGCTGCTGACCGGGCTCAGGGTGTTCGACGTTTATCAGGGCGAACACGTGAAGGAGGGCTGCCGGAGCCTGGCACTGAGCCTGTTCTGGCAGCATCCGGAACGCACCCTGGGTGACGCTGAAGTCCAGGAACTGCTGGATGGCGTGACCAACGCACTGAGCACAAGGCTGGGCGCGCAGTTGAGGAGTTAGCGAATGGCAGCACTGACCAAGGCCGACATGGCAGAACGGCTCTATGAAGAGCTGGGACTGAATAAGCGTGAAGCCAAGGAAATGGTGGAGGCGTTCTTCGGCGAAATCAGCGAGGCGCTGGGCCATAATGAGCAGGTCAAGCTCAGTGGCTTTGGCAACTTTGATTTACGGGACAAGCGTCAGCGCCCCGGCCGGAACCCCAAGACCGGGGAAGAGATCCCGATCAGCGCCCGGCGTGTCGTGACCTTCCGGCCCGGCCAGAAGCTCAAGCAGAAAGTGGAAGCTTATGCTGGAACCCAGCCACAATAACGAACTGCCGGCCATCCCGGGCAAACGCTACTTCACCATTGGTGAAGTGGCGGAGCTGTGCTATGTGAAACCGCATGTGCTGCGCTACTGGGAACAGGAGTTCCCGCAGCTCAATCCGGTCAAACGGCGGGGCAATCGGCGCTATTACCAGCGTGCGGACGTCCTGCTCATCCGCCAGATCCGGAGTCTGCTGTACGATCAGGGCTTCACCATCGGTGGCGCTAAGCAGAAGCTGAGCAGCGAAGATACCAAGGAAGAGGATACCCAGTACAAGCAGCTCATCCGCCAGATGATCACCGAGCTGGAAGACGTACTGAACGTTCTCAATACCTGAACCCTTCTCTGACTTGAATCAGCCTTCCGTTGCCTCTATTATGATTCATAATAAATGAATCTTATGGTGACTTATCCATGGAACGTCTTCTTCTCATCGCCAACAGTGCCCTGGCATTCTGTCTTTTAGCCATTGGCGTTTGCGTTCTCGTTGCCTATCCCTTTGCTGACCACATCAGCATGGTGGGCCAGATCGCCGCCCACGTATCCATGCTCATCTTCGCGCTGGGTGTGAAGGTCTCCTATATCGCGCGGCTTGTGGCGCTGAAGGAATTGGGCAGAGCCCTGAACTGACCCCTTTCATTTAACTGCCCCATCCGTTATTATTTGCGCCGCTGTTAACGCAGCACCCTTCGGTCGGGGCGTGGCGCAGCTTGGTAGCGCGCTGCTCTGGGGGAGCAGAGGCCGCAGGTTCAAATCCTGCCGCCCCGACCAATTCCTTTCGAGTTATTTCAGTGTCTTGACGCTGCCTCCAGTAGGTTCCAGCACACTCAGGCCGTACGGCCCTGACAATCTCGCGCCGATCTCCCTGCTGATCGATCCATTTTGAGTAAACCCTGAGCGTCACCGAGTGTCCTAGCTGTTTGGCCACGAACTGTGGGTTCATGAACAGGCAAGGCTCACGTTGGCCCCGGTAGCTAGTCTGGTGCTACGTGCACCTCGGAGCGCGTGATAAAGCGCTTGCCCTCTGGCGCCTCCAGTGAAAAACCGGCACCGCGTCCCTCAACAACATCGATGATGAGGTTGGTGTGCGCCCAGAGTTTGTACTGCTCACCGCCAATGTAGAAAGGCTCGCCAGCAATGTTGCCGAGGTAAACGTCGTGAACGCCGACGCGGAACTCTTCGCGCGGGTAGCACATCGGGGCGCTACCGTCACAGCAGCCGCCCGACTGGTGGAAGATAAGTGGACCATGCCGGCTGTGCAGCTCGTGAATAAGGGCCTCAGTTTCAAGGGTAGCCGTGACCCCGATCGTCGCTTCAGTCATGACTGTTCTCCATTGGTGGGCGGCCAGCGCAAGGCTGGCCGCAATGGCTACAGAGTCAGCACCCCATGTCGAGTACCATACGCCCCTCGATCTGGCCTTGGCGCATCTCATCGAAGATTGTGTTGATCTCATCAATGCTGCGCTTGGTCACCGTGGGCATGACTAGACCTTCACCGGCAAACTCCAGTGACTCCTGCAGATCCAGCCGTGTTCCGACAATGGAGCCACGTATGGTGATGCCGTTGAGCACCAGGTCGAAGATGGGCAGGGGGAAGTCCCCCGGAGGCAGGCCGTTGAGTGCCACCGTGCCACCCCGCCGGACCATACCGAGAGCCTGGCTGAACGCTATATTCGATACGGCGGTGACCAGTACGCCATGAACACCCCCTATTTCCGACTTGAGGCGCTGCCCTGGATCCTCTTCTTTTGCGTTGATTGTGATCTCGGCGCCAAGCTGGCGGGCGAGCTCCAGCTTCTCGGGTGCTACATCGACCGCGGCAACGTGCATTCCCATGGCTTTTGCATACTGCACCGCAACGTGGCCGAGACCACCGATACCCGAAATGGCGACCCATTGCCCGGGCCGGGTATCGGTCACCTTAAGGCCCTTATAGGTGGTAACCCCTGCGCACAGGATGGGCGCCGCCTCAAGGAAGCCGAGCTTGTCTGGAATGTGGCCCACGTACTCGGCATCTGCAATTACATAGTCAGCGTAGCCGCCCTGAACCGAGTAACCGGTGTTGTTCTGTGACTCACACAGAGTTTCCCAGCCTCCGAGGCAGTGCTCGCAGTGACCGCAGGCATCGTAAAGCCAAGGTACGCCGACCCGATCACCTTCACGCACATGATTGACACCGCCGCCAATCGCGGCGACATGACCGACGGCCTCATGGCCTGGAATCAGTGGCAGTATCGGTTTCACGGGCCAGTCGCCTTCGACGGCGTGCAGGTCAGTGTGGCAGACACCGGAGGCGGCCACCTTCACCAGCACCTCACCGGGCCCGGGACGTGGTACAGGCGTTTCGTCAATCTCGAGGGGCTGACCGAAATCGCGTACGAATGCGGCCTTCATCATCTCTGTCATTGTTTTTTCCTCATTTCGTATAAGACGTGGAAGGCGGTACCAACGCCGCCTGGAGTGAGATCAGAATAACCCCATAGGGGTTTGGCTGTAGCTCACGAGCAGGTTCTTTGTCTGCTGGTAGTGAGCCAGCATCATCTGATGGTTTTCGCGACCGATGCCTGATTGCTTGTAGCCACCGAAGGCCGCATGCGCGGGGTATAGGTGGTAGCAGTTGGTCCAGACCCGGCCCGCCTGGATGCCGCGCCCCATCCGGTAGGTGGTATGGGCACTGCGCGACCAGAGACCAGCGCCCAACCCGTAAAGCGTGTCATTGGCAATATCGAGAGCGTTATCCATGTCGGTGAAATCTGTGACCGAAACAACGGGACCAAAGATCTCCTCCTGGAATATCCGCATGCTGTTTCTGCCTTCAAACACTGTTGGCTGGATGTAGAAGCCGCCGGCAAGATCGCCTTCTGGCTGTAGTTGTTCACCACCGGTAAGTACCTTGGCACCCTCTTGGCGACCAATATCAAGGTAGGCGAGGATTTTCTCGAGCTGATCGCGCGAGGCCTGAGCGCCGACCATGGTCTCGGTGTCGAGCGGATTGCCGGTTTTGATCCGTCCGACTCGCTCCAGGGCAGCATCCATAAAGTCGCCATAGAACGACTTCTGGACAAGCGCACGTGACGGGCAGGTGCAGACCTCGCCCTGGTTGAGGGCGAACATGGAGAAGCCCTCAAGAGATTTCTCGCGGAATCCATCGTCTTCGGCAAAGCAGTCCTCGAAAAAGACATTGGGAGACTTGCCGCCAAGCTCCAGGGTAACCGGGATGATATTCTCCGAGGCGTACTGCATGATCAGCCGCCCAGTCGTCGTCTCACCCGTGAAGGCGATCTTGGCGATACGAGGGCTGGACGCAAGCGCCTTGCCGGCCTCGGCGCCAAAGCCGTTGACCACGTTGAGAACGCCGGCTGGCAGCAGATCCGCGATCATCTCGAGCAACACCAGAATGCTCGCCGGTGTCTGTTCAGCAGGCTTGAGCACGATGCAGTTACCCGCCGCAAGTGCCGGCGCGATCTTCCAGGTGGCCATCAAGATCGGGAAATTCCACGGAATAATCTGACCAACGACCCCAAGGGGTTCATGAAAGTGGTAGGCCACCGTGTCGTTGTCGAGCTCACCGATGGTCCCCTCTTGCGCACGGATGACTCCAGCGAAGTAGCGGAAATGATCAATCGCCAGCGGGATATCTGCAGCCAGCGTCTCTCGCACTGGCTTGCCGTTGTCCCAGCTTTCCGCAACGGCGATCTTTTCCAGGTTTTGCTCCATGCAGTCGGCGATGCGGTTGAGTATTACGGCGCGATCAGCGACTGGCCTCGAGCCCCAGGTTTCCTTGGCGGCATGGGCTGCGTCCAGAGCCAGCTCGATGTCGGCGGCTTTGGAGCGAGGAATGCGACAGAACGTCTGCCCTGTCACTGGTGTAGGGTTATCAAAATACTCGCCATCGACGGGAGCCTTCCAGTCGCCCCCAATGAAGTTCTCGTACTGATCTTTATAGCTGATGATCGCATCGGAGCTGCCAGGTGCGGCATAGATCATGATTTGTCCTCCTGCTTTTTTGTTGGTTATGCAGTACGTCGTACTGCACACCAGTCGGGGCAAGAATCGGACCAGAACCCACCTTTATTTTCAGGTAACTGATTTTGTAGGGTTTATAGGGTGGAAGGTTTTAACGACGAAAAGTCGCATTGGGAGGTTGCAATGTGGCAAACTGCGACAGTACGCTGCAACGTGCAACACAGGAAGACTGCGATGGGTCGCCGTGGTTATATGGATCAGTGGAGCTTCGATCAGTTGCGAACCCGTTTGCTTGAGGGCGCTGATCCGCCGGCCGGTGTCGCCGACGGCGTGGGGCGCTCGTGGCAGCGCTGTCGCACGCTCGGGCTGAAGCCCGGGCGCTCTGGCACAGATGCGATGCTTGAGCAATCTGCGCTTGAGCGCATCCGACAGCGCAACGAGCGGCTGATCGCCTTCGCGCAGCCAGAACTTGCTAACTTGCACCAGCAGATCGCCGGCACCAACAGTGCCGTTTTGCTCACCGATGCCGAGGGCATCATCCTGCAACGCCAAGGTGATCCGGCCTTCAACCGCCGAAGCCAGCGCGTCGCTCTGCAACCAGGCGCCTGCTGGGGCGAGGCCGCCCGCGGAACCAACGCCATCGGTGTCGCGCTTGCCGAAGGGCGCGCCAGCTCTGTTCACGGGGCCGAGCATTTTCTCGAAAGCAACACCTTCCTCACCTGTGCGGCAACGCCGATTCGCGATGCTACTGGCAAGATCATTGGGTTACTCGACGTTTCGGGCGACCAGCCCGCGCGTCAGCTCCATGGACTGGGGCTGGTTCGGATGGGCGCACGGATGATCGAAAACCGGATTCTTGAGGCTGAATACCCGGAAGCGGTATACCTCTATTTCCATGCGCGGCCCGAGTTGATCGGCACCCTGGGTGAGGGCATCCTTGCGCTTGATGAGAATGGCCGGGCACTCGCTGCGAATGAGGTCGCAAAGGCTCATTTTCCCCAGCTAGTACCCGGTTATGCTTTTGAGTCGCTCTTTGATGCAACATTGGATCGCATCACCACGTTCAACAATGACAGAGTCGTACTGCACACCTTCCAAGGCATCAATGTGACCGCCATCATCCGCTGGCCCGGGCCTGCGACCCGAATATCCGGAGCAGTTGCAAGGCAAGCCAGCAACCCGTCCTCGGATGACCCGTGCCCAACACTGCATGCGGGGGATCCAGATTTTGTTGCTCGCATGCAGCGGGCAAGCCGTGTCTTTAACAATGGGATCCCGGTGCTGCTCAAAGGCGAAACCGGCACAGGCAAAGAGCAGGTGGCACGGATGCTTCACGAGCGCAGCGACCGTAGCGATGGGCCTCTGGTGAGCGTCAACTGTGCTGCTATTCCCGAGTCACTAGCGGAAGCGGAATTGTTTGGCTACCGCCCGGGAGCATTCACCGGGGCCAGTCCAGAAGGGGCTTCGGGCTATGTGTTGAACGCCGATGGCGGAACGCTGTTTCTCGACGAAATCGGCGACATGCCGTTCGCTCTACAGAGTCGGCTGCTGCGTGTGCTCCAGGATCGTTGTGTCGTTCCCGTGGGCAGTACCAACCCCATCCCGGTGGACTTTGCGTTGGTGAGCGCCACCCACCAGGATCTACGGGGCGAGATGGCGGAGGGGCTGTTCCGGGCTGATCTTTACTATCGCCTATGCGGGCTGGAGGTGGTGCTGCCGGCGCTTCGCGAACGCGCTGACCTTGAAGGGCTTATTGATCGGTTCATTACGAGCACAGATCCAACAGCGGCTCTTTCGCGGACCGCCAAGGAATGCCTGCTTGCCCATGACTGGCCTGGCAATCTTCGCGAATTGCACAATGTGTTGCGCACAGCAATAGCGCTGCGAGAGCCAGGTAGGCCGATCAATGCAGGTGATCTTCCGGCAACCCTACATTCTGAGGCAAGTACGAATACCGAAACGCCGAATTCAACGAAAGGCGAGCTGCGCGAAACAGAAGAGCGCTGTATGATCGAGGCTATCGAGGCCCATCAGGGCAACTACGCCGCTGCAGCCCGGGCTCTTGGAGTTAGTCGCAGCACGCTCTATCGGCGTCTTCATAAGCGCTGTCAGGGCTGATGCCGGTCATCTTGGGCCTGGGTTGGGCATAACTGTCGGGTTTGAACCAGAACACATCGGAGCGGAAGCCGATCCCGAGGCGGCAGCAAACATTGTGTCCTGCTCCCTTGTAGCTTTACCGCGCGCGGCTTCTGTAAGGGACTGATTTGCATGCTTCTGGATACCCACTGATACGCACCGTACAGGTACAAATCCCGCCGCCCCGACCAATTCCTCCCTGAATCGTTAACTCCCTTACTCAGAACATCAGAACAGATGGGGCTTCCCGTCTTCCTCCACGAATGGATTGTTGAAGGACGATGTCTCTCTCTGGAGACGCGCTTCCGGATGCCTCTGGGCCATGAGTTCCTTCATGCGCTGCTCATCCTTTTTCCGGACATCGACCATGACCAGGTGCTCGCCATTCTCGATGGCGTCGTGAAACCGGCGGATCCGGTAATTCTCCGCGCCGATGCCGCCGAAACCCGCAAGAAAGGCGCCTGCGGCCACCATGAACAGAAACAGGGCAATCCAGGCGACGGTGGGCATGGCGAATGCCTGGGTCCACTGTGCGGTTGCTATGAAAGCCAGGGCGAACAGGCCGCCGGCTAAGGCGCCACGTTCGGTATAACGGGGCAGATCGGTACGGTCAAACAGGCTTGCGCTGTGCAGCTTCCGGGTAAACAGGCCTGCTTCGTCCCGGCTGAGGATATGGAAGCGCCAGTCCGTTATGCCTTCCTGGTGCAGATCCTCGGAAATGGCTTCCACGCTGTCCATCCGGTCGACGAGATAGAATAGACGTTTCATAGGTCACCTCCTGCTCATTCAGGGTTGAACAGGCTCCGAGACCGCTGTGCTTCGGGGTCTGTTATTACAAGGTACGACCTGATCAGAAAGTGTTCAAGCAGCATGATTGTATGCTGTGCCAGAATAACCCCATGACGATGACCTCACCTGTCCCCGTGAACACGCCACCCGAACAGTACCGCATCGCCGGGCATGCGGTCCGGCTTCTGCTGTGCGTCGCCGCGTTGTGGCTGTTCATGCTGGAGGGGCGGCTACTGACAACCGGCTGGGTGGTGCTGATCTGGACGGTGGTGACACTGGTGATGCTCCGTGGTCTGTTCGGGCGGGCGCGGATCAGGCGCAGGGCTTGGCGCAACGCCTACCTCTACCCGGAAAGTCCATGGAACCGGCGTCTGCGTGGCGGCATGTGCCTGTTCATCATTCAGCTGGGTAAAGCCAGCGTGCTCGCCGCGGTTCTGCTGCTGACTGTCGTCCGGATAGGGGATGAACCCGAGGTCTGGCGGTTGATGCTGGTAGCGGTATTGCTGTTTGCGCTGGCAAGAGCCTGCGCGGATCGGGTGTTCTGGCGCGATGTCTCACCGGTTTACCGCCCGGAGCTGGTTGCGCGGGTAGGGCAGTGGAGTGCGGGTATTGTCCTGGTCCTGTGCCTGCTTCTGTTGGCGCTGGTTCAGCCACAGCCGGATTTCCGGGAGGCGACCCTGGAGCAGGCGCTCTGGCACGTTACCGACCGTGAAGCGGCCGCGAGCGTGGTCGTGGAGAAAGGCACGCAGTGGGTTGCGGCCTGGCAGGGCGCGGAGCAGTGGCTGGCGCAGCAGGTTACGGCCCTGGATCAGCCGTACTGGTTCAGGGCAGGGGTATGGGTTTCCGTGCTGGTACGCCAGAGCCTGTTCGTAATGGCCCTGCTGGTGTTGTTCAACGGTGTCCTGGCGGAGAGGCTGCGCGATGGCGGGGCGTGAGCGCTTGAAAGGGTTGGGGCTGGTTCTGGTCGGTGCGTTGCTGGTGGCCGGCTGGTACGGCGCCGGCGCATTCCATCAGGGGGAAGCGCCCAGGGAGGCACGTCTGCATCTGGTGCTTGATGGCAGCCACTATCGGGTGCCGCAATCCCGCCTGCCGGCACTTCAGGCCCGTTCGGGGATCTGGTTCCGCCTGGGGGGTGCCCTCGCAAGGGAGGGGCTGGAGGAGCGTCTCGAACGGGGTATGGTCCGGCTCTTCGAACCTGTCGAGAAGCAGGTCCCGGCGTTTCTGGACTGGTACTACAGCCTCGGGGGTGAATACACCCGCCTGAGTGGATGGGCGCTGGAGAAAATGGGCTTTGAAGGCAGGGCACTGGTGGTCGGCAGAACCGAGGAACTGTTGTTTGAGGAGACGGATTTCCGTTCGCGTCTGGTGGTGCTGGAGCGTGGGCTTGCAACGGATGCGGGCCGCTATGCGGAGCGGACCCGGACGGGGTGGCGCCGTATGATGAAGGCCGCCCTGTCGGACTATGAGGTGCCCCCGCCCCTCAACCACGCCAGGGAGAATGATCCCCGTGCACTGGATCTGGATGGGCTGTCGTCAGGGGGCATGGCGGATGAGCGCAGCAGGCTGGAGAACCGCCTGGCCCTGAGCGGTGCAGGGGGGATTGCGACGGGGGCGCTGGTGTGGCGGGCGGCAACACGCGCGGCGGTGGCCTCCGGAGGCCGCGCTGCAGCAGCCCGGGGTGCGGGCAGGGTCGCCTCAAGGGCCGGAGCAGCGGCGCTGGCGGGACTGGGTAGCTGCGGAGCGACCGGGCCGCTGGCGGTAGGCTGTGGCCTTGTTGCGGGTACCGCTGCATGGATCAGTATCGATTGGGCCATGATCGAGGCGGATGAGTGGGCGAATCGGGACAGGCTGGAACAGCGTTTAAGGGAAGGGCTTAATGGCGTGCGTGATGATCTGAGGCGCCAGCTCTCCCGGGCGCTGTCTGAACGGTTGGAGCAGCTGAATGGCCGCCACAGGCTCCGTATCCGCAGGACGCTGACCCCACTGGATACCATAAAAAAGGCCGCCACACAGGGTGGCGGCCAAACGGAGCACGGATGATGATCCGCAGGATAACGGGTCCGGATCAGAACCCGAGCTTGGCGGTGAACTGCAGCCTGTGCAGCTCACCGTTGCTGCCACTTTCCATCTCCTTGTCCCCCCAGATTACTTCGCCACCGAGATCCAGGTTGGAGATTGGCGAATAGATGAGGTTGGCATGTGCGCTGCTGGCGCTCTTCATCACGTTGCCCATCTCATCATCGTTATCCGAGGAAACGTGTGAAACTGTAAAATTGGAGCGCCACTGGGAGGTCCAGATGTGACGATAGGAGACAAAGCCGCCCATCTGGTTGATAAGCTCGATATCACCGTTGCTTTCGACATAGCCAGGGTTAAAGGCGCCAAGAGCGATGTAGCGTCCAAGGTTGCCAGCGTTAAGCTGGGCCCGGATATCGCTGCCTTGATCACCTACTGGCATTTTGCCAGAGAGGGAAACACCATACCCATAAGCTTTTTCGCGGGTATCCTGATCCGTGGCGAAGTCACCTTCATAGGAGACTTCACGTCCCAGAACAGCGACACTCGCATGTCCTGAATCCATGGGAACGTTGTAACGGGCGACCAGGTCTGGAACGCTTGAGTTGTCAAAGTTAGTTGCTACGCCCACGTCGTCCTGAAGGTTGGATTGAGGGTTTTCGATTGCGAAATCCCAGTTACCCGGGCTGTAACGGATCTGAGCCTGACGATTGAAAATGGTGCCTACCGGGCCGACGAAATCCAGATTCTCCGGCAGAACGCTTACGTCGTGAAAGGTGGACCAGGTCTGACCAATGGTGAAGTCCTGAAACGTCATGAAGGCATGACGGAGGCGGGTCCCATAGCTGTTTGAGACATTCTCATTACCGCCAGCACCGCGGAAGTCCACTTCAATATAGGTACCTACTTCACCGATATCAGTGTCTGTTGTTGTCTTGAAGAAGATCCTGCTTTGCTTTGCGTTTGTGTTGTAGTTTGTGCTGCTGTTATCGCCCCCTGTGGGAATTGCGGAAGGAACGAGGAATTCCTCGGACGCCGAGGAGTCGCCATCTGTCGCCTGGGTAAGGTGGGAATCCAGCTTGATAAACCCACCAACATCAAAATTCGTATTCGCCAGCGGCGTGTTCTCCAGTGCGGAAACCCGCTCCTCGAGATCCTGAGCCTGGACACCGCTGGAGGCGGCACCGATGGCAATCGCGAGGGCAGTCACTGAGAGTTTTTTGTTCATTGTGATTTCTCCTTTTAGACAGAGCTTGAGCACGGCTCATTCCGGAACGACTGCTGTCTTCCGTTAAGAATGAGCCTGCGTGGCGTACGGGATTGCCGCAATTAGACGTTGGTCGAAATCCATTGATCCGTGGCCGCACGCCCTGCGTAGTGAATCGGTACACCCGTCTCAACGCAGGAAGCACGCATGATTACACTGCATCACCTCAACAACTCGAGGTCCCAGCGCATTCTATGGATGCTGGAGGAGCTGGGGATGGACTACCGCATCCAGCATCACCAGCGGGACCCGAAATCCAACCTTGCGCCGGAGAGCCTCAAGCGGGTCCATTCCCTTGGAAAATCCCCGGTCATTGAGGATGAAGGGCGGGTGATTGCCGAATCCGGCGCCATCGTGGATTACCTTGCCCGCAAGGATTCCCAGCGGCGTCTGCTGGTGGAAGAAGGGGGTGAGGGCTTTCTGGACTGGACCTTCTGGATGCATTACGCGGAAGGGTCACTCATGCCGCCACTGGTCATGCGGCTGGTGTTCGAGAAGGTCCGCACCGGGCCCATGCCGTTCTTCGCGCGGCCCGTAGCCAAAGGCATTGCCGACAAGACCCATAAGATGTTCCTGGGTCCGCTCATCGCCTCCCACCTGGATTTTGTGGAGGACCATCTGGCGCGCCAGGACTGGTTTGTGGATGGGCGTCTTACAGCGGCGGACATCCAGATGAGCTTCCCGCTGGAAGCGGTGGTGGCTTCCGGGATGGCGGGGCGGCGTTACCCCAACATTGCCCGTTACGTGCAGAACTACCAGCAGCGCCCGGCCTACCGGCGCGCCCTGGAGGCCGGCGGCGAGTACGCCTACGCCTCCTGAACCGGCCTGCCGCCCTGTTTCAGATCCCGGGCCATGTACAGGGCGGCGATCACCCGGGCCTCGTTCATGTCCTCCCGGGCCACCAGCTCGTCCAGTTGTGAGAGCTTCCAGGTGAAGACCTCCAGCGGTTCCGGTTCGTCGCCCGGGAGGCGGGACTCGCTCAGCCCCTCGGCGAGGATCACCCGGATGTGATGGCCCATGTAGCCCGGTGACAGGGTCATGTCCTTCATCCAGGCAAGGTGTTCCGCCCGGTATCCGGCTTCCTCCTGGAGCTCCCGGTTGGCGGTCTCGCGCCAGTCCTCGCCATGTTCGGTACCGCCCTTGGGCAGGGTGATGTGGTATTCCTCGGTTCCCACTCCGTATTCACGGATCAGCACCACGGTGTCGTCGTCCAGAAGCGGTACGCACATGATGCCGGCGATCGGCGGGGTGCGCAGGCGTTCGAACTCGCATTCGGTGCCGTTGGTGAAACGCAGATGCACTTCCTCGATCCCGAACAGTCGGCTGCGGGCGACCAGTCGTGTGTCCAGTATCTCGGGCTTGTTTTCCATGGTTTCAGGGCCTGTTCTGTGAGACGGTAAGGCCAACAGTCTGGCTGGAATGGCAGCAGGGCGCAAAACCATGAATGGCAACCGGTATACTCCAGAGTGGTACCTGTTCAGCGACAGGGAAGCTCAGGCCCAGGCGCTGGCGGGTCATGTGGCCAGTGCCCTGCGCCGGGTACTGGCCCGGAGCGAGGCGGTCACCCTCCTGGTCTCTGGAGGGCGTTCACCGGTCCAGTTCTTTGAATGCCTGGCTGACTGTGCCCTGGATTGGGAGCGGGTGTGGGTGATGCCGGTGGACGAACGGGCCAGTCCGCCGGAGCCGGAATCCCGCAATGAATGGCTGATCCGCCGAAGTCTCCTGACCGGCCAGGCCGCCGGTGCCCGCTTTGTGCCCCTGGATCAGCCCCTGGAGGTCCGGGCCCTGATGGACCGTGTGCCATGGCCACCGGTTGTGGCGGTTCTGGGCATGGGCGAGGATGGGCACAGTGCCTCCTGGTTCCCAGGGGATGCGGCATCACTTGAGGCCCTCCGGAACACGGCCGGGCCCGCGGTGGTGGCGACCCATGCCGCGAGCGGGCCGCTTGAACGGCTCACCCTGAACTGGCCGGCCCTGGCACAGGCCACGGAGCGGATGCTGCTGATTTCCGGGGATGCCAAGCGGGCGCTGCTGGAACGGATTGAGGCAAGCGACCTGGATTGGCAGGCATACCCTGTGGCCCGTCTGCTTTCGGCCCCTCTGAGCGTTTACTGGAGCCCCTGATATGCACAGCGACTTTGGCTGCCATCACCAGCACGATCTTGAGCACTGGCTGCGCCGTGCCCGGGTGGTGCCAATACTGACCCTGGACGAGGAAACCGACGCGGAACCGGTAGCCGACGCGCTGATCAGCGGTGGCATCCGCGTTCTGGAAGTCACACTTCGGACATCCGCCGGCCTGCCGGCGCTCCAGCGCCTGCGCAGGCGCTTCCCGAAACTGGTGCTGGCGGCTGGGACGGTGCGCTCCATCGAGGATTATCACAGCGCCATTGATGCGGGGGCCGATTTTGCCGTCTCCCCCGGAGCCTCGCACACCCTCCTGCGGTATGGTGTTACGGCCAGCATTCCGTTGCTGCCGGGTGTCGCAACCCCGACGGAACTGCTGAAAGGGTTTGAGTTCGGCTATCGCGGGTTCAAGTTCTTTCCGGCGGCGGCCAGTGGTGGTCTACCCATGGTGCGCTCCCTTCTGGGGCCTTTTGCTGAGGCCTGGCTGGTGCCAACCGGCGGTATCAGCGGGGAGGATGCCGGGACCTGGTTGCGGGAGCCGAATGTGGCCGCGGTTGGCGGTACCTGGCTGGTGCCGGAGGAACGGATCAGGGCCCGGGACTGGCCCGGGCTCGAACAGCTTGCGGCGGATACCCTCAGGGATCTGGACTGATCACCAGGTACCGGTGTTCTCCATCGAGGCCCAGGGTTCCTGGGGCTCCAGTGCGTCCCCTTTCTGCAGCAGCTCAATGGAGATGCCGTCCGGCGAGCGCACGAATGCCATGCGACCATCCCGGGGTGGGCGGTTGATGGTGACACCGTTGTCCTGCAGGTACTGGCACAGCTCGTAGATGTTTTCCACGCGGTAGGCCAGATGCCCGAAGTTGCGGCCGCCAGTGTATTCTTCCGGATCCCAGTTCCAGGTCAGCTCCAGCATGGGCGATTTATTGGCGTGTGCGGAATCACGGTCGCCCGGTGCGCACAGGAACACCAGTGTGAACCGGCCTTTCTCGCTGTCCCGGCGGCTGACCTCTTCCATGCCGAGCAGGTTGCAGTAGAAGTGCAGGGACTGCTCAAGGTCACTGACTCGGACCATGGTGTGCAGGTATTCCATGGGGTGCCTCCTGTTGTGGAACGTGACAGGCGGGGTCAGTCGGAACCGTCCCCGTTGCGGTTGGGATTGTGGATGTAATGGGAGGCGTCGACAATGCCGCCGCTGCGCAGATACTCCTGCACGGCCGGGGAGCAGTTCAGGTAGAACAGCAGCAGCTCGCGCTGGATGTCCTGGTCCTGGACCCGGGAGGCGAAATGGATCATGTCCCGGATACTGTCGTCACTGTTCCAGGGGAACTTGCGCTGGTAGCGCAGCTCCAGCAGCTTGCTCAGGCGTTCCAGATGGTAGTCACCGGTGTAGGTCAGATGATCACGCAGCCGGAACCCGTTGTTGCCGGATTTTTCCGATTGCCGTCTGCTTCGTCGCCAGAGAGATCTGAGCAGCACCCTGTATTGCCTCCCCTATGCCTGTCGGCCTGAGCGGTTAGGATCAACCGGCATTATGCCTTTGCAGCCGCAGCATCCAATACATCGTGTTACGTCTGTTTACAAA
This sequence comes from Halovibrio salipaludis, assembly GCF_002286965.1. GTDB lineage: Bacteria > Pseudomonadota > Gammaproteobacteria > Pseudomonadales > Oleiphilaceae > Halospina > Halospina salipaludis. The sequence goes on from NZ_NSKD01000004.1 coordinate 186,660, forward strand.
CTCTAGATCATTTTGTGCCCGCCGTGTGAGGGGGCGCACGCATTTGCCTTAAAGGACTGTGCACTCAATCAAGGTCGCTGGTCGCAGTGGTGGTGCAGTGGCTTGTGCAGCAGGGTGCGCATCAGGGTAACGCCTTCGCGGGCACGGATTGGCTCCCGCCTTACCGGTTCAAAGCCGAGGCTGCGGAAAAGGGGCAGGGAGACATCGCTTGCCCGCGTTGTCAGGGTGGCGATACCGCTCTGGCGGGCAACGGTCTCCAGCTGGATCACAAGCGCCTTTCCTATTCCCTGCCTCTGCCAGCTGTCATCCACATACAACATGTTCACCAGGTGCGCCGGGCAGAGCTGGGCGAACCCCACGGGGCTGCCATCGGCCAGCGCCATCACGGTCAACCCCTGCCGCAGCTGTGCATCCGCACCGGCCGCGTCCGCCGCCCATTGGGTCCAGGCATGGCGCTGGGCCGCTGAATAGAAGCCGTCATCCACCGAGGCGATGCTGCGTCTGTAGAGGCTCAGAAGCGGGGTGCTGTCCGCTTCCGGAAGCAGGCGCTGGTAGTGGATCGCGTTCATGGGGATGACCTCGGAGCTGTCTCCGGAAACGTACCAAAACGCATCTGGATTAAACACACTTTTACAAAGTTCGCCGGTAGTCTTGGCACTGAAATGTCAACAAACCGGTGCAAAAAGATGTCATATTCCGCCAGAAAATCGTCGATCCACGTAGCCATTATTCTGATCGCGGCTCTGGTACTGGCTGGTTGCCAGGGAGGTGGCGGTTCCGATTCCAGCAGCGGCGTTACCGATCTGCCCGGTGATGATGGTGGTCAGGATAACAGCCAGGAGACTGCCTCGCTCGCCTCGGACAGTGCTGTACTGAGCTGGGAAGCGCCGGGGTACCGGGTGAATGGAGATACATTGAAGGACGGGCATATTTCCCACTATGTGGTCTCCTGGGGACAGGATCCGGAAAACCTCAGCAGGAGCACAGAGGTGACCTGCCAGGACTGTCAGGCCATGGAGCATAAGGTGGAGGAGCTTGACGAGGGCACCTGGTATTTCACTGTCCAGACCGTCGATCAGGACGGGTTGACCAGTCCGGAGGCGGATCTGGCGACCAAGAAGATCTGATTCCGGTCAGGGCTCGAGCGGCAGGTACAGACGGAAGGTGGCCCCACGCCCCTCGGTGCTGACCAGATCCACGGTGCCGCCATGGCGCTCGGCTACTGTCTGAACAAAGGCCAGACCCAGGCCCGCCCCGTGCGGGGCGCCCATCTCCTGGTTCTGCTGTCGGCGGAACCGCTGGAACACTAGGGGCTGGTCCTCGGGGGCAATGCCTGGCCCCTGATCCGCTACCGCCACAATGCCATAGCCTCCGGCTTTCTCTACTGTAACCGCCACTTCCGTGGATTCAGGGCTGTACTGCAGGGCATTGGTCAGCAGGTTGATCACGGCCCGCTCCAGCAGTTCCGCATTGCCCTGCAGCCATAGATCCTCTTCTCCCTCCAGCTCGATCCGGATCTCCCGACTTTGGGCCTGCTGCTGCACGGCGTCCACGGCATTCTCGGCAATGGTCAGCAGTTCGCATTCATAGAAGCGTTTCTCAGTGAGGTCCTCGGCGCGAGCCAGCTGGACAAACTCCTCCGCGAGTTCATAGCTGCGCCGGGCCAGGCGGGCGATCTGGCCCAGTGTCTCCGGGGCGGCGTGACGGTTCTCGCGCTGGAGCTGATCGAGCAATGCCAGCTGCGAGACCAGGGGGGACCGCATGTCGTGGGAGATGAAATCAATCGCCTCGCGATACTGGCGCTGGCGCTCACGCAGATCGGTGATGTCCGAGAAGTTGGCAATCAGGCCGGGTTGGCGCCAGGGGCTGCGGCCGAACGGCGTCAGGTGGAACAGCAGGGTCCGCTGCCCGAGTGACAGTTCCGCGGTGAGAGGCGTGCCCCCGGTGAGTACCGACAGGACGGCGTCGCGCCAGTTCCGGGTTCCGGATGGCGGGGTCGTATGGGGCACGGACCCCGCCAGAAGACGGGGCAGTGGCATGCCCTGAAGGCTCTCGCGGGGGGTACCGAACCAGTCGGCAACGCGCCCGTTGACGAACTCGATCACGCCCAGGGCGTCGGTGACAATGACCCCGTCCGGCATGCGCTCAAAGCCCGTACCGATGAAGCGGCGCATGCCGGCGAGGTTGAGCGCGGCGGCATGGACGCGCTGGATACGGCGTGACAGTCGTTCACGGCTGGTTTTAATGACAGCGTGTGCGCTCCCGGCATGCAGGGGCAGGCGGTCCAGGTAGGCGCGCCGTGCATCGTCCGTACCGCTTGCGGGCCAGACCAGTCCCAGTTCATGCCAGGCCCCATTGCGGTGGAAGCGGACACGGCTGGTGGTGGCCTCGTGCTGCCATTTACCGGGTTGCTGGAACTGGTGGGTGGTCACCGGAGACTGCCCACGTACCGCTTGCCCCTCGGTAACAAGCCAGCCATCCCGTGCGCCCAGCAGTTCCTTCAGGTGTTCCAGAAGGCGAGCGGGGGCGGTATCCGCAAGCTCGCTGGTGGGTACGTTGCGCTCATGGCCGAGCGCGTCCAGCTGGCGGTTGAGGAAATGGGTGAGCAGCGCCAGGCGTTCCGCCGTCCAGAGGGGAAAGGCCAGTGCCGCCACCACTGCTGGCGCCGAAGGGGGCATCCACAGCTGGAGCCAGCGCATGGTAAGGGCGCTGAGCAGCAGGGGCAGGGCGGTCAGCCCGACGCTGAGCAGCAGTGTGCGCGTCGGCCGCATGCGCGGGAATGCCAGTGTGATCAGCAGGATGATGCCGATGCCGGTAGCGGCCACAGGCCACAGTGATACCGGCTGGATCAGCCGATTCCGGGCCATGGCGGCATAGGTGTTGGCGTGGAACTCCACCCCGGTCAGGGGGTTGCCGCGCCCGGACAGGGGCGTGGGCAGGACATCGCCAAAGCCGGCGGCGGTGTGGCCCACAAAGAGCGTGCGGCCGGCAAGGCGGGAATCCGGTACCCGGCCTTTCAATACGTCAATATAGGAAAAGCGCGGAATCGCACCGGTCGGGGTGAAGGGAACATGGACACGGTGGCTGCGTACGTTCACATAGGGCGCCGCCTGTTCCGTCGCCGCGGGTGCCTGGCGCTGGATTCCGGCCTGCATGGCCACGGCATCGGCGAGGCTGGGCCAGGTGGCTTCTCCCAGGCCCTGGCGCCGGAAAAGCGTGCGGGCGATGCCATCGTCGTCCAGTTCCGCGTGCACATGGCCCAGGGCCGCGGCGGCCCGGGTCAGCCGGGCCGTTGGCAGGAATTCCCGCAGCGGCATGTCACTGTCTCCCGGGAATATATGCAGGGGCAGGATCACGTTGCCATGGCGCTCCATGGCCTCGGCAAGAAGCCGGTCGTCGTGACCGTTTTCCGAGGGCTCGGTAAACAGGATATCCAGTGCGATGGGCCCGGCGCCGGCCTCATCCAGGCGGTCGATCAGGCTGGCATGGCGGTGGCGCGGCCAGGGCCAGCGCCCCAGGGCTTCGAGGCTCTTCTCATCAATGGCGACAATGGCCAGGTCGTCCGGTGGCGTGACCGGCATCAGGCGGATGAAGGTGTCGTGCAGCCAGAAGTCCAGCCGCTGGGTGGCGGAGGTACTGAGCAGAAGAACCAGCACCGCGAGCAGGGGCAGGGCGAGATGCCAGCGTGCCAGACGGCGGGAGGGCAGCAGCTCGGCGGTTTCCATAGTATGGAAGATCCCTTCCGGTTCGTGGTTCATTCCACGGCGATTTCGCGAACCTCTCCCCAGTCACTGTGCATGGGTGGTGGAGCCAGGCCCTTAACGCGCACATGATAGCGCTCTCCGGGGGCCAGGCGCATCCGGGTTTCGGGTTCACTGACCTCCTGGTCCTGAACGATGCGCTCAAAATCACGGTCTTCGGCGATCTGAATGCGGTAGCCATCGGCATTGTCGACGCTCTGCCAGTACAGGTTGACGCGGTCGTCGATGGTATTGGCGCTGATGACACGGGTAGCGTCCAGGCTGCCGGCAAGCCTGAAACAGTTCACCGGGCTGGTCGCCGTGCTATCGCCGCCGGCGCGTGTTGCCACCCGCCAGCAATACTGGCCCGGCTCCAGTGGTTCATTCACGCGTGCGCTGTCACCGGTTTCCCAGGTACTGGTGGCGATGGTTTCCTCGAATGCGGCCGAGCGTGCCACTTCGACACGGGCCTGCTCGGAGTCGCCCTGGAGAGACCACTCGAATTCCGGTTGCCCCTGTTTCACGGTGGCGTCCTGGGCGGGGGTCTGCAGCGTTGCCGGCCGAGCCTGCAGGGGGACCTCGGATTCAAGGCCGTCCGCGTTCGAGGCGAGCTGTGATGTGGGTGGCAGGGGCCGGATCACCGGCTCTGAGCCGGGTCCGGGCGAAAGGAAGGCGGAATAGCCTTCGCGGATCGGTTGCATGTCCTGGCGGGTGCCGAACCAGACTTCGCCCTCCCGCACTTCCAGGAGGGTGCCGTCCTCGCGGGCTTCGAGGCCGAAACGGGTGCCACGCACGGCGGCCACGGCGGAAGGCGTATGGATCTCGAACCGCGAACCGTTCTCTTCCGTGGGTTCCACATGTGTTTCGATGCGGCCCTGCTTCAGGTTCATGCGGGTATCGGCCATGGCACCACGGCCATACTGGGTCAGGCGGTTGAACTGCAGGCGGGAGTCCGGCTCGATGGCCAGCGTGGAGCCGTCCGCCAGCCTGATGCGGGCATAGCCATCACTGGCGGTGCGTACGCCATCACCGACGTTCAGGCGGTCGCCTTCGTCCAGCAGATCCCGGGTGCCTTCCGGGTGACTGGTCCGCCAGGCCTGGCCACGCACCGCAATTGCCCTGGCCGGTCTGGGGCGGCGTTCCAGCCACTGAACGGGCACCTGGAGCGTGTTGCCGGGCTCCAGCGCTGCATCCCGTGCCCGGCCGTTGTAACCCATGAGCTGGCCGGCATTGCGGTTTTCAGAGAGGAGGCGGTCGGCGATGGCGGCTGGGGTGTCATCGGGTTTGATGGTGTAGGTCCAGTCGCCATCGGAATCCGCGGGGGCCGGTGCCAGGGTCAGCTCCGCGTTGGCGGAACCGCGCGCAACATCGCCGCTGGCGGGCATGGCGCAGAGTACCATTGCGGCCATCACGAAGGGCCACAGACGGATTGGTCCGCGTGCTGCTGAACTGGTTGCGACTGCCTGCTGCCCCATGGAACTCCAACCTGCCTTCAGGCGCTCTCGGCCTCCTGGTCCACCGCTTCCAGCCGATAACCGCGCTGGTAGATCGTCTTGATGCGGTAGCCGTTCTCCGGCTTGATGCCCAGCCGCCGTCTCAGGCGGCTCATGTGTGTGTCCACGGTCCGTGTGTTGATGTCACTGGATACGCCCCAGACCCGCTCAAGGAGCATTTCTCGGGTGAGCAGCCGGCCCTGGTTCTGGAACAGGAACAGGGTCAGGTCGAAATCCTTGTCCGTCAGTTCGATCAGTTCACCGTGGCAATGGATGGTGCGCCTGGTGGTATCGATAACGAAGGGCCCGAAGACCAGCTCTTCCTTTTCCACTTCCGGATGAACCCGACGCAGCAGCGCCCGAACCCGTGCCAGCAGCTCGCCCGGGCGCAGCGGTTTGGCCAGGTAGTCATCGGCACCGGCGTCCAGGGCCTGGATGATGTCCTGTTCGCTGTCGCGCTGGGTCACGAACAGTACCGGTATGGGCCAATCCAGGTTGAGCCGGACCTGGCGCAGAACCTCGATCCCATCGATGTCAGGAATCTGCCAGTCGAGAATCAGCAGGTCATAGCTTTTGTGGGTGACAGCACTGAGAAACGCCTGCCCGGTCGGGAAACAGTCGCACTGTTTCCCGTCCTTCTCCAGCAGCTCCGCGATGCGGTCCGCCTGTTCCTGCTCGTCCTCCAGCAGTGCAATGCGCATAGGCCCCCCAGGTTCCTTCAATCATCGTTCCACAGGCCAATCTCGTGGTGCAGTTGTTGAAATGTTGTAAAGGGTAACATGGAACACGGTCACCGCTTTCTCAAGGTGTTGGCACGTTTTTCTGAAATCCTGTCAAACGGCACGGGTGTCGGGTCTCCCGTCACGGTCCGGTACCGTGGTGCGGCAGCCAGGGTATCGGCTGCAGCCCCAGAAGGGGCCGTTACGTCCATTGCGGCGGACCAGTGGCGCATAGCAATAGGGGCAGGGCACCGGCGCCTGGTCCATGCCATCCGATGTCCCCTCAGCCTGCGCCTGCGGTTCATCCTGGGGGTCCGGCTGCTCTGTGATGCGGCGCGTTCCCTTGCATCCGGGAAAGCGCGAACAGGACCAGAATTCCCCATAAGGGCCACTGCGCCGGCGCATCGGGGCTCGGCAGCGTGGGCAGTGGACACCGGTCTGTTCCGGTTCCGGTGGGGCGAAGGCGCTGCGGGCGGGTTCGATCAGGGTGCGGATGTCGCTGGCGAGCTGGGTCAGGAAGGCGTCTGTGTCCGCCTCGCCCTGGCGGATGGCTTCCAGCCGGGATTCCCAGATGGCGGTGCGGTCCGGGGTGGTCGCGTCTTCCGGCAGGCCATCGATCAGGGCACGACCCTTGCCTGTGGCATGGATGGAGCGGCCTTCACGGTACAGGAAGTCCCGGTTGAAAAGAGTCTGGATAATGGCCGCACGGGTGGCTTCCGTGCCCAGGCCGTCGGTCTCGCGAAGGGTGCGGCGCAGGGCCTCGTCTTTTACAAAGCGGGCGATGCCGGTCATGGCCGAGAGCAGTGAGGCGTCCGTGAACGGCAGAGGGGGCCGGGTGGTTTTCTCCAGGCAGCGGGCCTCGTGGCAATGGACTGGTGTGCCGGGATCCAGCCGCGGCAGGGGGGCTTTGGGCGTTTCCGCTTCCTGGCGGCGCTGAACGGGTTCCAGCCGTTTCCAGCCCGCGTACAGCAGGCCGGTCTCCCGAGCCCGGAAATGCTCGCCGGCAATGGTCGCGCTCAGGTGCCCCTCGCGGTGGATGGCGTCGTGCTCGAACTGCATCAGGTAGAAACGGGCCACCAGGTCGTAGACGGCCCGCTCGTTGGTGCTGAGCTTCTGCAGGTCCATTACCCGGCGGGTTGGGACGATGGCGTGGTGAGCGCCGACCTTGCCGTCGTCCCAGGCCCGGCTGCGGCGGCTGGGATTTTCCGGCACGCCCTCGGGGGCCAGATCCGGGAGGTTGCGCTGGATGGCTTCGAGCAGTTCCTGGCGGTCCTCCCAGTGCGCTTCGGGCAGGTAGCGGCAGTCCGAGCGCGGGTAGGTGATGAGGCGGTGTTTCTCGTAGAGGGACTGGGCGGCGCTGAGCACCTGCTCGGCACCCAGCCCGTAGCGCTTGGCGGCCGTGATCTGGAGCACGGAGAGTGAGAGCGGCAGCGGTGGTGCCTCGTTGCGTTCGCGGAAGCGGGCGTCCGTGATCTCGCCATCCTGCCCGGTGACCTTCGCTTTCACGTCCTCGGCGGGTCTGCGCCGGAGCAGGCGGCCTTCCTCGTCGATATGGGTGGAATGCGCCTCACCGGGCTGCCAGCGGGCCCGGAACAGGGCGTCCGGCGTGTCCGGCGGGGCCAGGGCGGCATCCAGCTGGAACCAGGGCGTGGGCTCGAAGTCCTCAATGGCCCGGTCCCGTGCGACCACCAGCCCGAGAACAGGCGTCTGGACCCGGCCCACTGAGAAGACTCCCTCCTTGCCCTGCTGCTGGTGGTGAAGGGTGTAGGCGCGGCTCAGGTTGATGCCGTAGAGCCAGTCCGCGCGCTGGCGCGCTTCCGCTGAGGCCTTGAGCGGGGCGAAGCGCTGGTTGCTGCTCTCCTCCTCGAGGGCGCGGCGTACTGCGGGCGGGTTGAGGTCGTTGATGAGCACTCGCCGGACCGGGCCGGACACGCCACACCATTCCAGTACCTCATCCACCAGCAGCTGGCCTTCCCGATCCGGGTCGCCGGCGTGGATGACCTCCTGCGCTTGAGCGGTCAGCCGCTCAAGCACCGTCAGCTGGTCGCGGACGTCCTCTTTGGGCCGGCGCTGCCAGTCTTCCGGGATCATGGGCAGCAGGTCCATGCGCCAGCGCCGCCATTCCGGGCGGTAATCCCCGGGTTCAATGGGCTCCAGCAGGTGACCCACGCACCAGCTCACGTATACCCCGCCGCCACAGTCCAGGTAGCCCTGCCGGCGCTGGGGGCTGTTGGTGATGGCGGTGGCAATGGCGCGGGCGAGCGAGGGCTTTTCCGCAATATAGAGGCGCATTCGGGCTCCTGCCGGACGCTGTGCTAGACTCGACGGCGCATTGTAACGAATCCGCGGACGCCGGAGGTGGCATGTCGCTGCATTCCCAGATCGAGTCCCTCCTGACGGAGCATTTCAGTCCCGAAGTGCTCTCTGTGGAGAATGAAAGCCACCAGCACGCGGTGCCGCCCAACTCCGAGACCCACTTCAAGGTGGTGATGGTGGCGGAGGCGTTTGAGGGCAAACGCCGTGTGGGGCGCCATCAGGCGGTCTATGGCGCGCTGGATGAGCCGCTGAAGCAGGGCGTCCACGCGCTCACGCTGCATCTCTACACTCCGGACGAATGGCAGTCCCGCGAGAGTGGGGCGCCTGACTCCCCGCCCTGCATGGGCGGATCCCAGGCCGGCTGAGGAGGCGCAAATGAGCCAGTTCTTCGAGATCCACCCGGAAACCCCGCAGCCCCGGCTGGTGCGCCAGGCCGTGGAGATCCTGAAAAAGGGCGGCGTGATCGCCTACCCCACGGATTCCGCCTACGCGTTCGGCTGTGCGCTGGGCGAGAAAAAAGCGGCTGAACGCATCAAGTGGCTGCGCAACCTGGACGACAAGCACAATTTCACCCTGGTGTGTAAGGACCTGTCGGACATCGGCCCCTACGCCAAAGTGGACAACGTCCAGTTCCGGCTCCTCAAGTCCCACACACCGGGGCCCTATACCTGGATTATGGACGCCACCAGTGAGGTACCGCGCCGGCTGCTGCATCCCAAACGCCGCCAGATCGGCATCCGCGTGCCGGATAACCGCATTGTGGAGGCGCTGGTGGCGGAGATGGGCGAACCCATCATGAGCTCAACCCTGCTGATGCCGGGTGACGAGTGGCCCATGAGTGATGCCGAGGAGATCCGTGACCGCCTGGAGCACCATGTGGATCTGGTGATTGAGGGCGGTTACTGCGGGCGCGAGCCGACCACGGTTGTGGACCTGTGTGGTGACGTACCCGTGCTGCTGCGTGAGGGCAAGGGCGACGTTACGCCGTTCCAGTAGGAATGAAGCCGGTCAGGCCGGCTGGTTGAAGCGGATCTCGAAGCCGGCCGCCGGATCCTGACCCTGGCCGGATTCATCGGTCATGACCTGCTTGCGCAGTTCCTGGTAGCGGTGGGCAATGTCCTGGAGGCGGTTGTTCTCCGGGCTTTCGCTTACAAGACTCTCCAGCATCGAATTGCCTTCCCCGTAGGCCTGGGAGATGCGTGAGACGTTCTCCAGATACTCCACCGTGGGCTGGTTGGTGCTCAGGCGGTTGAAAGCGGCCTTGAAGGCCCGGTTCTGGTTGAGGTCGTTCTCGATGCGGTCCCGGGTCTCCTGGGGAATCTGGGCTTCCATCTCGATGTCCCCCAGATTGTTGCGCCGCACCGCCATCCGAGTGCCAAGATCCACCTCCAGCTCCTGAAGCTTGGTGCCGATGGTTTCCTTCACAAAACCACTGTCCCGCGCCACAGCATTCTTGAACTCCTGCATGGGCAGATCCGCCAGGCTGACATTGCTGCCACCACGGTCTTGCAGCGTCACGCGTTCGTCGGCAATGGAGGTCGCCGTCTTGGCCGGCGCGGGCTCGCTCCCAGGGGCCTGCTGCGGTGCTTTCTGCTGCGCCCCGCTGGTCTCAGTGCCCTGAATGGCCCGGGCCCCGAAGTTCAGTGCCGCATCCAGAATACCCATGATCGGTTCACTCCTGGCAGAGGTTTGCCGGTTTTCCGTCGTTCACGGGCAGGGGTATGCAGGATTCAGGCCAGAATATGGTGCCCCCGGCAGGATTCGAACCTGCGACCTACGCCTTAGGAGGGCGTCGCTCTATCCGGCTGAGCTACAGGGGCGGGGAGAGGTGCGTATGGTAGCGGGCTCTGCATCCGGCATCAAATCATGTTGTTGCCGGCGGTGACTGGGCCGGCCTAGACTGCCCCTCTTTCCATGTTTCCCGGGGGTAGGCTTGCGGGGTTCCATCATCATGCCGGTGCTCAATGAAGCTGCGGCCATAGGCGCCACACTGGAAACGCTGCAGCCGCTCCGGGCTGCCGGGTGGGAGGTGATCCTGGCGGATGGGGGCAGTAGCGATGGCACCCACGACGCCGCTGACGGCCTGTTTGACCGGTGGATTGAAGCCCATCCCGGGCGTGCCCGGCAGATGAACGCCGGTGCGGCAGCGGCAAGCGGGGAGATTCTGTTGTTCCTGCATGCGGATACCCGCTTTCCCGTCGATGCGTTGGATTGGCTGGAACGGTTTGCGGCCAGTGACCGGCTCTGGGGGCGCTTTGATGTGCGCCTTTCCGGGAACCGGCCCCTGTTCCGGGTGATCGCCTGGTTCATGAACCAGCGTTCCCGGCTGACCGGCGTGGCCACGGGGGATCAGGCCATTGTCGTGCGCCGCAGCCTGTTTGAGCGGGTAGGCGGCTACGAGCCGATTCCGCTGATGGAAGACGTGGCGTTGTGTAAAGCACTGCGGTGCCACTCCCGCCCCTACTGCATTCGGGCTTCGGTAATCACGGACAGCCGTCGCTGGGAGGTGAACGGTCCCTGGCGTACCATCGTACTCATGTGGCGTCTGCGCTGGGCCTACTGGCGGGGAGTGGACCCGAAGGAGCTGGCCCGGCGCTATCGCAGCTGACATGGAACGGAACAGGGAACAATAATAATGCAGCACCCACCTGCGTTGATGCAGTTCGCCAAATGGCCCCAGAAGGGCCAGGTCAAAACCCGCCTTGCCGCCGAGCTGGGGGAGCGCAAGGCACTGGAAGCCCACATTGTTCTGACCGATACGGTCCTGAAGAGCCTGATGGACAGCGGCTACCCGCTGACGTTCTGGTGGGACCGGGATATGACGGAGACCCCGATTGAAGCGGAAGGCATTCTCCTGCGCCTGCGCAAGGGCGGGATTCCGCAACGTGTCCAGCAGGGCACGGATCTCGGGGAGCGCATGGCCAACGCGCTGGATGAGGCGATTGCCCATGCCGGCGCGGGCATGATTGTGGGCAGTGACTGCCCGGCGGTGACACCGGATTACGTGCGAAGGGCGGCGCAGACACTGGAAACGGCGGATGTGGTGATTGGCCCCTCGAACGACGGCGGCTTTGTCCTGATCGGCGCGAAACGATCCGTGCCGGGCATGCTGGACGGGCCCGCCTGGGGCAGCGCACAGGCGCTGGAACAGACCCATTCGGTTCTCCACGAAAAAGGGCTCCGGGTGGAATGCCTGGAGCCCCTCTGGGATGTGGACGAGCCCGAAGACTGGGCGCGCTTTCAGCGCCTGCGCTGAAAGTACAGGCTCAGGCCCTGGCCGACCAGGCTCTGGGTGCCGGTGCCGAAGGCCTGGGCCTGGAGCTGGCGCACCACGGGCGCGGTGGCCAGATTGGCACCGTCCGTATCCCGGGCGCGCAGCAGTTTCCAGTCCACCTCACTGCTGAGGTTGTCCATCAGCGCGTGCAGCTGATTGCCGTCCTCCGGGAAGAACCATCGCTTGCGGCACCCGGCCGTGGCGTAGAAATCCGGCTCGTTCAGCAGTTCCTGGTAGGCTTCATGCTGCGGGTTGTTGAGGATCATCCGGCGCAGGCGCCGCAGTGTCTCGGTGGTCGGCTGCAGGCGGTGGCGCTCCATCATCCGGCGCAGTGCCACATCCACGCGGCTGGCGCCGTGCTCACCGGTGTGGATGTGCAGCAGCCCGCCGCTGCCCAGCGCCTGCTGGGCGAGCGTCTTGATGGGCGTGCCGTCATGGCCCTCTGACGGAAGCTGGCGGATTTCCACCATCTGCACCTGGTTGCCGTCCTGGATGAAACGCGTGGCCAGTGAATAGGGCCAGAAGACGATATTGCTGAGGCCCTTTTCCTGCGCCAGACGGTTGCCGTGGGCCAGCCCCGCCAGGTTCTCATCCACCGCGACCACCTCCACATCGGTGAAGTAGTGGGCCAGCTCCATGGCGTGCTGGCCGGAACCGGCGCCGATCACCAGGATGCGGACGGTCTCCGGCCAGCTGCTGGTGTCGATGCCCAGACTCTGTGCCAGTTCCTGCTTCAGCGGCTGCTCATGGTGGATCCGCAGGTTGTGCCAGCAGGGCCAGGCATGGGGAAGGTCCGCGCGGGCCAGGGCCAGCTCATCCTGCTTCTCCTCGAACTGCTGCTTGTAGGCCTCTTCGTCAGCCTTGTGGTAATAGGTCTCCGCCATCAGCGGCTGCATGCCCTCCGGCCAGTCCGCCAGGGCGAGACGCCCGATGTGCTGGGCATAGCTCTGATGGAAAAGGGCGCCGTAAAGACTGCGCACGATCAGGCCGGCGGCCACATCCTCCGGCTGGAAGGTCTCGCGCAGCTCCACCTTGAGGTTGGCGTCCAGTTCCTGGATGAAGGTTTCTTCCTCTTCCGTCACCACCTGCGCGTAGCCGGTACGCGTGGCGTAGCGGCTCAGGGCCATGGCCAGGCGCTGGCGGGATTCATACAGCTCGCCGGTATCGCGGATCTCGAGAAGGAGGGCGCGGCGGGTGCGGGTGACAAGCTTCTCCAGTTCCGCATCCACCAGCAGCGTTTTTTCCAGCGCGAGCAGCAGGAGCTCGTCGGAGCAGACCGCATCCAGAAGCCAGTCGCCGGGCGCCACGTCTTCCGCGTACTGCTGGCGCAGGATCCGGGTGACGAAGCGGCTCAGCTCCTGGTGTGGCAGGCCGGGGTGGGCGAGAAGGCGGATGGCATCCTGTGCCAGAGCCTGGTCCGCCTGGTGGACTTCGAGATGCTGGGTGCATTCGAGCATGCCGGCGTAGACGGAGTCCCACGCCAGGCCGTGATCGAGAAGGGCACGGTAATGCAGGAACGCCTGGTCGAACCGCTGCTGCTGGCGTAGGGCATAGGCTTTGCCGGCAAAGGCGGGGGCGGACTGGCGGTCCTGGGCCAACGCCTCGTCAAACCACTGTTCCGCCCGTTCCGGCTCGCCGTTCATCAACGCCAGGTAACCCAGGTTAGCCAGCGTTTGGGCCGAACCGGAATCGGCCCGGTAAGCACGCTCCAGCAGGGAGGCCGCCTCGTCCAGTTCGCCATCATCCATGGCCACACGGCCCATGAGGCTGAGTGCCTGGGCATGATCCGGCTGATGGGAAAGCACCACATTGAGCGCCTCCCGGGCCTGTTGCCGCGCGTGCACCCGCATGCCGTTGCCGGTATCGGGGCTGTTCGCGTAGCGGTAAAGCTCGTTCGCCTGCAGCAGACGGCGCGCAATGGCCGCTTCCTGCTCGCGGGTGACCTGGTCCAGTTGGGAATGCGCCTGCATGTTGCCCCCTTAGTGGTTCTGGTTGTTCCGGTTTAACCCTGCAGCAGCTGCAGGACCTGCTGCGGCTGCTCGTTGGCCTGTGAAAGAACGGAAAGACCTGCCTGCTGGAGGATCTGCCCTTTCGAGAGATTCGCGCTTTCCTCGGCGAAGTCCGCGTCTTCAATCCGCGAGTTTGCCTCCTGGAGATTGGCGCTGGCATCGCGTTGGTTGCTGATGGTGGACTCGAAGCGGTTCTGTACGGCACCCAGCTGCGCCCGTTGGCTGTTGACCTGGGTGAGGGCGTTGTCCACGGCCACAATGGCCTCGTTGGCGCCCTCTGTGGTGGAAATGTCCACGTAGCGCATCAGCTGGCTTTCTTCGTCATTGCCGTAGGTGCCAGTCTGGAAGCCGGCGTTGCCCGGGTTGCCGTTGGTGTCGATTTCAATGCTGCCTGCGGATTCGAGATTGACCGAGGCACGCTGGATCTGCTGTTCCCCGTTGCCTTCATTCGCGTCATTCAAAAATCCGAAATCCTCAGCGCTATAAGATGCAGGGGGCGCGTTGTTGTCTGTGAAATCATTGATGACAACATTGCGTCCATCTTCCGCTACAAGCTGGAAGGTCTGTTCCCCATCGGCATCGGTCAGCGTTTCCGCACGTACCCCCGTGGTCCCGGAACGGGCGTTGATGGCGCCTGCGATGGCGTTCTGACGCTGTTCCACCGAGGCCTCGCCGTCAAACTCAACGTCAATACTCGTACCATTTATCTGGAAACTGACATCGGCAGGATTATTGTTACCTGAGGGCCCGGAAGGGCCTGTGACTTCGTCACCCCGGATGATGGTTGGGGTTGCACTGGCAGTAACGCCGGTTTCTTCAAAGTCGGCATTGATGGCGGCGGCCTTCGCAATGGCGCTGGTTTCCGGTTCCGGTGACGCGCCGTCATCCTCGGCCTTACTGGCCCGGATACTTACTCCATTTATGACCAGCTCATCATTCTCCAGCTTACTATCCGATACCGGGGCACCGACGGCTCCGCTGTTGCTGCCGCTGAAAGTACCTTGCTGGAAGCCGGCACGATTGATTTCACCCTGCGAGGATAGGTTGATCTCACTACCGTTTTCGGAAATCAGGCTGTAGGTGCCCCGGAAGGTCTCTGTTTCATTGCCATTGGTATCTTTAAGCCCAAACGCAGCGGCCAGGTTTTCGTTCGGAATGGTGTTGCCGCCGTTATTCTGGATATTGTTGTTGTTACTGAAATCCAGCGTTATGTTGCGGCCATCGCTCGCAATAAGATCGACCCCGTCCGCCGGGTCATCCTCGAAAACCGCTTCTACAGAGTCATCGGTCTGGTTGTTGATGGCCTCTGAAACTGTGGTCAGGAAATCGTCAGGGTTTTCGGTGGTGCGTTCCGGTAGGTTGACCGTTTGCCCATTCAGTTTCAGCTGGGTCGCGTCTGCAGGCAGGGGATCAGTGTCGGTGGCGTCAATTGATGAGCCCTCCAGTGTGGTTTTGTTGGGTTCGGCCCGAACACCAGTGAAGGTGGTTTTGTCGTTGACCGCCGCTGCCCTAGCAATTGCACTCTGTGCCTGTTCGTCGACAGAGGCATTGTCATTCCGCTCCGTTGGAGCGTCGATGCTGACGCCATTGATGACCAGGTCGCCATCCTCCATGTCATTGTCGGCGGTGCCGGTGGCAAAAGAGGTCAGACCGTCGTCCGGCGCGCTGCCCATGTTATCCAGTGTGGAGCCGACCAACCCCATATCGATGGTTTCGCTGCTGTTTGCGCCGATCTGGAAGAATGCGTTCTCAAAGGAGCCATCAAGGAGGTTAGCGCCGTTGAAGTTGGTTTCGTCAGAGACCCGGTTCAGTTCCTTTTTGAGCTCCTGAACCTCCTGGTTCAGCGCCTCGCGATCCTGCGCCGTATTGGTGGCGTTGGCGGACTGGAGCGCCAGTTCGCGGATGCGCTGCAGGCTGTCCGTCATGCTGCCCAGCGCGCCCTCGGCGGTCTGGGCGAGAGATACGCCGTCATTAGCGTTACGGATGGCCTGGTCGAGCCCCGTTACCTGGGACTGGAACCGGGTGGAAACGGCGATACCCGACGGGTCATCCCCGGCGCCGTTGATGCGCAGCCCTGAGGAAAGCCGCTCCAGCGCCTGCTCATACTGCCCCTGGCTCTGCGTCAGATTACGCTGCGCGTTCAGGGACGGTATATTGGAGTTGATCATCTGAACCATGGCTCATCCGCTCCGCTTGCTCAGCCCGTTACCCCTGAATCAGCTGCAGCACTTGCTGCGGCCGCTGATTGGCCTGGGAAAGTACCGAGAGACCGGCTTGCTGCAGAGTCTGGGTGCGCGAGAGTTCGGCGGATTCTTGCGCGAAATCAGCATCCTGGATGCGTGAGCGAGCCGCGTTCAGGTTCTCGGAGCCGGATTCCAGATTGGCGATGGTGCTTTCGAAGCGGTTCTGGACGGCGCCCAGGTCTGCGCGGATGCCGTTGATATTGGTCAGCGCGGCGTCGACCGCAAGGATGGCCTCGTTAGCGCCCTCGACGGAGGAGATATCGATGGTTTCGACGTTCTTTTCTTCATCCACTTCAATGAGATTGTTGGAGAAGCCAAGGAGGTCAGCGCCGTCGTCATTCAGAGTGATGTTTTCGGCGGACTGCAGGGTGATATCGCCCCGGTAAGTGTAGGTGTTTTCAGCGCTCGCTGTATTAGTTGCTGTATCCTCAGAAAATTCTCCATTTCCGATGAAAGCAGAATCCAGCGTTAGAGCTTCCCCGCTGTCATTGTTGATCTCCATATCTTCATTGATTTCAATATTGCGACCGTCTTCTGCGGTGAAAACCAGCTCATCGTCAGCATTGACGCGGGCGCGGACCCCTGTTTGGTCCGTGGATGCATTGATGCGATCAGCCGCCTCGGTCAATGAAAGTTCAGTGTTGTTCTCATTGAAATTCTCTTCCAGAACTCGCTGATCATTTATTGTTAGACTGTATTTACCAGTGTCGTTTTCATTATCAGCTCCACCAAAGACTGCGAGTGCTGAACCTTCATTGGCGGTATTTCCTGGGTCAATACCGGGAACTGCTTTGCTTGTTTCCGCGAGGGCTTCTACGCCATCAATTGAGCTGCCATTAATCGCTGCAGCTTTTGCATAGGCACTGTCTGCTTCATCCTGTCCTGGAAGGGTTCCAGTAAAACGCTCCGAAGGTTCGACCACTTCGCCGTTTATTTCTAGGCCATTGTTTGAGTCGATTTCAGTAGTACTGACGCCCGTATAGGTTTCAATTCCGCCTCGAGTGGTGGTGATATCGTTTCCACCATCAACCGCATCAGTCTGTTCAACATCACTCGCTTGATTCACAACCGAGCCCATCTGATTCGGCTGTGCCGTATCAATTGAAACCCCGATCGTCTGGTTGGCGTTGGCCCCGATCTGGTACTGCTCGTCGGTGTAGCTGCCATCCAGTACTTTCAGGCCATTGAATTCCGTCTCATCCGCGATACGGCCAATCTCTTCTTTAAGCTGTGAGACCTCGGCCTGCAATGCATCCCGGTCAGACTGGGAGTTGGTTGCGTTGGCTGACTGAATGGCCAGCTCACGGATCCGCTGCAGTGAGTTGGCAGACTCGCCGAGCGCACCTTCCGCTACCTGCGCCAGTGAAGTACCATCGTTCGCATTCCGCACCGCCTGATCCAGCCCGTTGATCTGCGCTGTGAACCGCTCGGAGATCGCCAGCCCCGCCGCGTCATCCTTGGCGGAGTTGATGCGCAGGCCGGAGGACAGGCGCTCCAATGCGGTATCACCTTCGCCCTGGGTGTTGTTCAGATTACGCTGCGCGTTGATGGACGCGATGTTGGTGTTGATGACCTGAGGCATGGTTTTCCCCTCCGTCCTGGTCCGATCAAAGATTGTTCGCCTGAGGCCGTATAAGCGAAGGGTGTGCCAATCTGTTCTTTTTATCTCCAGTTGTCTGTTTATAAAAAGAAAAACCGATTTTTGGGGTGATGGAGTGAGACCGGTTTGCCGCCCATGTGCCGACTTTCTGGCAGGCTTTTGCCGCTTTTTCAGGGTCGCGGCGGGCGGCTTTTATGCGCTAGACTTCAGGCCGTTATCCGGGAACGATTAACAAGGATTCAGTTTTGATGAGCCAACCCGTTCAGGTGGCACCGGACCTTCTGGAGGTGGGGCGCCCGCTTCTGTGGCCGTTGTACAATGCCTCACATCGTCAGCTGGCGCCCCAGGGGCATGTGATCCAGACGGAAGGCGAATGCGAGCGGCTGCGGGCGCAGGGGTATTACCACCCGCCGGAGCGGCTGGAGGAGGTGTTCATCTCCGAGGCGGCGGCATTGGATTCGCTCAACCCGATCAACCCCTTCACCGAGTATGGCTTTCTGCTGGTGGCGCTTGAACGGACGCTCGATGCCCTGGCGCGCGGCCAGAATGACGCCCGCCAGCGCCTCATGGACCTGGTGCAGCGGGTGCGGCTGGCCGGTATGAGCAATCCTGAAGCCTGCCTGGCGCTGATCCATGTGTATGCCGCCAGCCCGAGTGTCCATGAGCAAACCCTGTTCTACGCGCTGTTGTGCTGGTTTGTGGGGACTGAGCTTGGTTATGACGAGGAGAGCCTGCAGCATCTGCTGGCGGCCGCGCTGAGTGCCAATATCGCCCTCATGCCGTTCCAGGATCGGCTGAACGCCTCACGCAACACCCTTTCCGAGCAGCAGCGGGCCATCATACGCCGTCACCCGGAGCGCAGTGCCGAGGTCCTGGCGTCGGCCGGGGTGGCGGATGAGCCCATCATCAGTGCCATCCGCCAGCACCATGAAGAGTATGACGGCTCGGGCTACCCCCACGGCTTGCGCGCAAAGGCCATCAGTCAGCCGGCACGCATCCTGGCCATGGCGGAACGCTATGTGGCGCTCATCACCCGCCGTGCCTACCGGGAGCGCTACCGCACGGACGATGCCCTGCGCTACCTGCTGGATGTGGCCCGGCGGGACCCGAACAAGGCCCATTACCGGGCGCTCTACAACACGTTGACGATCCACCCGCCCGGTGCGCTGGTTCAGCTCAAGAGTGGTGAGATGGCGGTGGTGGCCAAGCGTGCCCTGGGGGAGCGCCCGTTGGAGATGCTGTGTGTGGCCAACCCACAGGGGCATTTCTATCTGGATCCCTTCCTGCGGCGGGATGACGGCACCCACAGCCTTGTTGAACAGACGGTTGTGGTGGAGCCCAGGCCGTCACTGGATCTGTCGCGGCTGTTGCGGTGAGCGCGGCCTGACACTATGTGCCGCCCAGGACCTCTCCGTCTCGGACATCGAACAGTGCCGCGAACCGCTTGCCACTGAACACCCCCTCACCGGGCACAGCAACAACGGCGACCGGCAGAAGGCCATCGCCACAGCACACCCACAGGTCATCGCCCACCTGCAACTGGCCGGGAGTGCTGTCAGGAGATAGGGCCGCGGCCTGCTCGCCGAGCTCATGAATGGCCAGGGTATTGCCCCGGAATCGGGTCTGGGCCGCGTGGTAGGGGGTGCAGGCGCGCACAAGGTTACGGACCGATTCAGAGGGTTCGCTGAAATCAACCCACAGATCCGCCGCCTGCAGTGATGGGTAGGTCTGGCCCGGGCCCTGCGGCTCCCCCTCAGGCAGGCTGTTCTCGCTCAGCATGTGATCCAGTTGCTGCATGACCTTGGGTGCCAGCGTGTTCAGCCGCCGGGTGAGCGTGCCCTGGGTTTCGGCTGGGTGCAGCCGGAATGGGAAGCGCAGTATCACTGGGCCCGCGTCCAGAGTTGGGGTTAGGTGATGGATGCACACTTCCGACCGGGTCAGCCCCAGCCGCAGGGGCCAGAACCAGACAGCGGCGGTGCGCACCGACGGCAGGGGCGCGGGGTGTACGTTCAGGGCGCCCAGGCTGGCCTGTTGGGTGATGGACTCCGGGATGCGGTGATTGAAGATCACGGTCAGGATCAGTTCGGGCGCCTGGGCCTCCAGTGTCTGCGCAAGGGCTGGGTCTGCCATTCCCTCAAACCACACCACTGGCAGCCCGACGCTGGCCATTCCGGCCTGTTCGAAAAAGTTCTGGTCACCGCGCGGGCAGTACAGGGTCAGGTCATGCCCCAGACTCTTAAGCGCCTCGGCACAGTTGCGGGTGAAGTGGGAATAGCCGAAAAGCGCGATGTGCATAGTGAGTGCCGCGTAAAATTGCTTATATTCTATCCATTCATTATCCGTCAGTGCTGTGTAGCTGTCGATGAAATCAAAGTATTTGCGCGTTGAGAGGAAGCCCATTCATGAGGGCCAGTGCGTGGCGGAAATCCGTGTTCAGCTCCTAGAGGATGATGCCGGTTGGTCACCTTATCTGAGCGTCGATGAGGCCTATGTTCTGGATGGCGTCAGGGAAGCCCTTCGCCAAGGTGATTTGGAAACGGCGGCCTGGTATGGTCGCATTTATGAAATGCGCCCTATTGCGGGTGCTTGAGTCGGCGCTGGATGTGCGCCAAGTAGAGCCGGGCACCTGAACTCAGGCAGCGTTAAAGTGTGACACTGGCAAGTGGTTAACCACCAGCTGGGCGATATCGGTGGTATGGCTGGCATGCTGGATGTCGATGCCGACCAGGCTGCCATCCTCGGCATAATCCAGAACGATACCTTCCTTGACCTCATCAGAATCAACGGCCAGTGCTTCCGAGAGGTGGATGTAAAGGGAGTCCGTTTCCTTGTCGTAATTCAGTTTCATTGCTTGAACCTCCTATCCGGGAAGGCGTTATGGATGGTGATGCCATCTTCCAGAGTAACAACGCGCAGGTAACGGTTCAGCTGCGGCACCCATGTCCAGTAACGCACCCGGTCATCGTCAGATTGTATCTCCCAGTACACCGGATTGTTGACAGCCGCCAGACACCACTCGAATTTAAGGTAGCTGCGTTTCTGAAGCACGTTCCGTTTAAAGTACCCTGTGACCGGATGCCCGTCCATCTCCTGAGTCTGGGATTGGTCCATGCTTAAAGTCCCTTTCCATTATCGGCCCTATTTCATGTCACCTTAGTTCATTATCAACCAGCGCTGCGTCGTTGTCGATGAAACCACTGTAGTGCCATGACATGGTCCAGCTCGCGAGCTACGTTGGAGAAGCAATGACTAAATCATGGGAGAGTCTGAATGCTGGAAATAGTGATGGCATTGGGTGGTGGCGTTATTGGTTGGGCCTTGAAGCATTACTGGGACAGTAAGCACTACCAGCTTGCGGTTCGGCAGAACGTGGAGAACTGGACAGTACGCGTCCAGGAATGGAGTGAAGAAGCTATAAGCTGCCTCAACCGGGCTCATCACGTACTGAATTGGACGAAAGACGATCCATACTCGGTGGAACAGCGCGAGTTGCGCGAAGAGCTGGCTCTTGAGCTATCCACGTTAGTGGAGCAGGGAAGACTGTACTTCCCCAACGAAAACCGGTCTGCCTATGGGCATGGGAGACAATCCGCGCGTAAGGGGTACCGAAGCGCCGTTCTGGACCCTCTGGTTGCCGCAGGGCAGCTTCTTCATGATGGCAGCCAGCTCGGCTTTGACTTGCCTGATCCGAAGGAAAAATACGGACGGAATAAATACGCAAAAGCGATTCGGCTCTACTCGAATGCGTTCCTGTCCTTTATCGAGATAATTCTTTCAGTTCGGGAGGGCAATCGGCGACGTATTGATCTTGTCCGAAAAGCCGGGGCTGAAACGGAAGCGATGCAACTTGATCGTCTCTTGTTTCCCAGTGACGAAGTACCGCCACCCGGGCACCGGTACTGGCTGGGCTGCGAGATGGAGCCAAAAAGTCCGAGCGTAGAAGAGGTGTTGGGCGGGCAATGGCAATAATGGTCTGGCTGTAACATCCCTTTACAAACTCCTCATTAAATTCCCTAAAGGTTCCGGGCTGGTCGCCGTTAAGCAACCCAGAAGGCGACAGTACCGGTTCTGCCGGTGCCTGAGCCTCTGACCACAACCAAGAGTGAACAGGCAGGAGAATGGGTTATGGCACTCGGTATTAACACAAACGTTGCTTCGATCAACGCTCAGAACCAGCTGAGCAAATCTCAGGGCCAGAACGACCAGGCGCTGGAGCGGCTTTCTTCCGGTCTGCGGATCAACTCCGCGAAAGATGATGCAGCAGGTCTTGCGATCTCTACCCGGTTTGAGTCTCAGATCGGTGGTTTGAATGTGGCAAGCAGGAACGCAAATGATGGCATTTCTTTGTCTCAAACCGCTGAGGGTGCATTGGATGAGATCACCAACAACCTCCAGCGGATTCGTGATCTCTCGGTCCAAGCTGCGAACGCGACCAATAGCGAATCGGATCGGCAGGCTCTGAACGATGAGGTAACTCAGCGCATCGAAGAGATCGACCGAATTTCTTCAGAAACCAGCTTCAACGGTCTCAATGTTCTTGATGGTTCGCTTGAAACCCAAGATTTCCAAGTTGGAGCTAATGTCGGTGAGACTATTGGCGTAGATCTCTCTCAAGGCACGAAGGCAGATCAGGTAGGTTCGATTGCCAGTGATTCTCTTACAGTGGGAGCGGCTATCGATGACACTAGCAGTCAAAGCCTTGAAATTAATGGCGTTAACATCCAGAACTCATCAAACTTTGAAGACGGAGCTCAAAAGGGAGCTGATAGCGCATTCGCTGTAGGCGCAGCGATTGAGGCCGCTGATATTGAGGGGTTAAATGTTCAAACTTCTACTGAAAAGACGGGAACTCTGGATTTAACTGGTACCGATGCATTTAACACCAATAACGAATTGACCGTCAATGGAACCACAGTTCTTACAAGTAGCGACGGTAATGAGACAACTGGGGATGTGGTCGATGCCATCAACAGCGCTTCGGGTACAACTGGAGTTACAGCCTCTTTGGCTGAGGGGAACAATGGAACCACCCAAAGTGGGGATATCACCCTGGCAGCAGAAGATGGACGAGATATCCAGCTGGGAGGTGATGACAATGGGGGTACGGCACTAGATATCACTTTTGATAGTGACACTATTAATACCAGTACAGACCAAACTTACAAAGGTGATGTATCGCTCTCTTCAGAGGAAGCCGTTGACCTGAAGAGTTCTGATGGTGCCGTAAATACAATCTTCACAGATGCTGGTTCGTCGACGACAACTCTTGGTACTGA
Source organism: Halovibrio salipaludis (assembly GCF_002286965.1). Taxonomy (GTDB): domain Bacteria; phylum Pseudomonadota; class Gammaproteobacteria; order Pseudomonadales; family Oleiphilaceae; genus Halospina; species Halospina salipaludis. The sequence goes on from NZ_NSKD01000004.1 coordinate 209,330, forward strand.
TACTGGTGAAGTGGCGGTTAACGACAACGAAGCTCTTGAAGATGCTGACATCAGTAGCGTTACCGGGGCCAATGACGCAATTTTCCGGGCAGACGCAGCTCTAAACTCTGTAAACGAGCTTCGAAGTGAGCTTGGCGCAGTCCAAAACCGATTCGAGTCCACCATCTCGAACCTGGACAGCAACATCGAGAACCTTGAGGCCTCCAACAGCCGCATCAAAGACGCGGACTTCGCGGCCGAATCGGCCAAGCTGTCCCAGTCCCAGGTGCTGCAGCAGGCCGGTATCTCGGTCCTGTCCCAGGCCAACCAGCGGCCCCAGCAGGTCCTGTCCCTCCTGCAGTAAGCAGGGCGTAAGGGCGGCCGTCACCCTCCGGGGTGACGGCTTAGCCGCGTAACCGGACAGGCGAGGTGTGATATGAGTGACGTAAACCTGAACAGCCCGGACCCGGCCCGGCGCCCCGCTGGGGAGCAGGGTTCGGCTCGGGCGTCTTCTTCATCACAGCCCGCTGAGAACAAGGCCAGCCGTGAGGATTCTGTTGTTCCCCTGCGCACCGACAATAGTGAGGTGAGCAAGGCGGAGAAAACGGAGAAGCAGAACGAGGCCATGCGAGAGGAACTGGATAAGGCGGTTTCCCAGCTTAATGACTTCGTTCAGTCAGTGCAGCGCGATCTGGAATTCGAGGTGAACGATGAAACCGGTCAGACGGTGGTCCGCGTGATCGACCAGCAGACCGAGGAAGTGGTTCGCCAGATTCCGGACGAGCTGGCGGTAAAGCTGGCCGAGAACCTCCAGCAGGAGGAGCCTCTGTCGCTCTTGAATATCAGGGTGTAGCAGGGTGTAGGAGGCAGGCTGGACAGTGTGTTCAAGGGAGAGCCGTCACTTCAAAGGAGTGGCGGCTTTTTTTGATTCTGGACATGGCAGGGAGCCTGCTTGCAGGCGATTGTTGGTGTGGATCGCCTGCAAGCAGGCTCCTACAGTGTGGGTGGCATGGGGTATGCAGTGGCGTGTCTGGAAAGAGTTATAAAGCGGCAAACCTGGGCTATACTTACAATCAGTAACAGATTTGCGGCAAAACAGGGGCAAAGTTTTGCCGGGTTGTGCCGTTAAATAGGGGTAGCCGCAATGAACAGGCGTGAGGGTCATCATGGGTAGCGTGTCATCACTGGGAATCGGGTCGGGTATCCTGACCAATGATCTGCTGGACGACATTGTCTCCGCCCAGCGTGAGCCGGCCGTTGAGCGCTTGGATGCTGAGCAGAAGGAGACGGAGGCCAAACTTTCGGCTTTCGGGCAGTTCCGCAGTGCGGTGAGCAACCTTGAAGGGCCGGCAGACGCGCTTACGGATCCAACCACTCTGCGTAGCTTTAAGGGCGAGTCTTCCAATGAGGCGATCAGTGTCGAAGTGGACGATTCGGTTGCGCAGAAGGGCAGCTACTCGGTGAATGTGAACCAGGTGGCTCAAGCCCAGGCGCTGGCCTCTGAGACCTATGCGGACCGGGATTCCACTGAGATCGGCGCTGGGGATCTCACCTTCAACGTGGGCGACCAGAGCACAACCATCACCCTGGATGAGAGCAACAATACCCTTAACGGTCTGGCGAGTGAGATTAACGAGTCAGATATGGGCGTGAATGCCTCTATCCTGAACACCGGCGATGGCTACCGCATGGTGCTTAACGCGGATCAGACCGGAACCGCGAATGCCATGGAGATCACCACGAATGATGGCTCCCTGGATGCGTTCACAACTGCCAACCTTGAAGAAACCCGCGCCGCGAAGGATGCCAAGGTAAACATCAGTGGCGTGGAGGTCACCCGCAGCACCAACACCATTGAGGGTGTGATCGACGGGGTGACCCTGAACATCAGTGGTGAGACGGATCTGCCAGCGGACGTGAATGTCTCGCAGGATCTTGAGGAGCCCACAGCCAAGGTTCAGGAACTGGTGGATGCCTTCAATCAGGTGAAGGGAACCGCGAACGAGCTGACCAGCTTTGACAGTGAAGCGGGCGAGGGCAGCATCCTGACCGGGGATTCCACCATTCGCAGTACCATGAATCAGCTCAGTCGTGAGTTCAGCCAGATCGTACCCGGGCTGGAAAACGCCAGCGTGCGCTCACTGGCGGATGTGGGCATCACCACGGATTTCAATACCGGCCAGCTGCAGTTTGACTCCGCCAAATTCCAGGAAAAGCTCCAGTCCAATCCCGATGACGTGACGGCCCTGTTCGCGAACCAGGGGCGGGCCTCTGACGGGCAGGTTGAGTTCGTTCGCAGCACCAGCAGCACTCAGCCGGGTGAATACGATGTGAATGTGGATTCCATTGCAACGCGTGGCAGCTTTACTGCGGGCCAGGCGTTGCCGGACACACTGGAGGTTGATGGCACCAACAATACCTTCAGTCTTCGCCTGAACGGTGGCGAGGAAGCCCAGATCACGCTCACCCAGGGCACCTACAGCACCCAGGATGAGCTGCTGACTGAGATCCAGAACCAGGTGGCGGATAACACGACTATCCAGGCTGGGGGTGATTCGCTTCAGGTGGGTCTGGGGCCAGATAATAACAAGCTGCAGTTTACCTCCAGTGAGTACGGCAGTGACTCCGAGGTCGAAATCACACAGGGTAATGATGCCCTTGGCATCACTACGACAGGGACTGGCACCGCCGGCACCGATGTACAGGGCACCATCGACGGCCAGCAGGCCGAGGGCGATGGCCAGGTGCTGTTCCTGGGCCGGGATCAGGGTGATGCCTCCGGCATTCAGGTTCGTGTCCGCGGTGGTGAAACCGGCGCCCGGGGCTCGGTCAACTACATTGAAGGCGTTGGCAACAGCATTGCGGAGCGTATCAGTCAGCTGGGGAGCAGCAACGGTGCCCTGAGCTCCCGTGAGGAATCCTTCCAGAACGATCTGGAAGGGATCCAGGAGGATCGCCAGGATCTGAACGAGCGGTTTACGTCTCTGCGGGAACGGCTCAGCAGCCAGTTCGCTTCTGCGGACCAGCGCATCAGCCAGTTCCAGCAGACCGGCAATTATCTTGAACAGCAGTTGGCCGGCCTGACAGGCGGCAACTGATTCTCACAACACGACGCATACAGTCAGACGCAGTCAACAGGGGTAAAACGCCATGAACGCACTGCAGGCCTACCAGCAGGTGAACACCCAGACCAGTATCACGGACGCGGATCCGCACAAGCTGATTCAGCTTCTGCTGAACGGCGCGCTGGAACGCATCAATATGGCCAAGGGCAAGATCCAGGCGAAAGACTACGCGGCCAAGGGCAACCTGATCGGCAAGACCATGGAGATCATTTCCGCCCTGCGCAGCTCCCTGGATTTTGAACAGGGTGGCGAGCTGGCGGGTAATCTGGAAGCCCTTTACGACTACATGGAGCGCGGCCTTCTGGAAGCCAGCGTCCGCAACGACGTTGAAAAGCTGGACGAGATCGCCGGCCTGCTGCGCACCGTGAAAGAGGGCTGGGACGGCATCCGCGAAGAGGCTCTGGACTTCCTGCGTCAACGCGACGCCGGCTGAGAGGTGACGGATTTCAGTCCCTGTGCTTTAATTCAGGGCGAGCCTGAGGACTGGAGTCATCCATGCTGCGTACCCTGTTGTACGGTGCCTTTGTAGTACTGGCCTCGCTGGGCTCTGTTGCCCTGCAGGCCACCCCCACCTCTTCGGAACCCGTCACGTTCAGTCTCCCGGCCATTGAGCCCTGGGCTGAGCGCACCCCGGAAGGCGAGCGCCGTGGCCTGCTTGTGGATCTGGTGGAAGCCATCCGCAGCCGCACCGATATCCCCATCCGTTACCAGATCCGCCCCCACAGCCGTGCCATCCTGGAAATGGAGGAGGGGCACGCTGATTTCGTTCCCACGTTCGTGGCGCCGGGCATCCCTGAGATCGCAGAGCCCGTGGCTGACCTGGTGGAAGTACAGGTGCTGGTTCTGGGGCGTGCCGACGATGAGCCCATTGAGTCGCTGGACGGACTGGAGGGCGAGAATGTGGGCTATCTCAGCGGCACCTGGTACGGCCAAGCCTTTGCCGCCAATGAGGCCATTCGCAAGGTGCCCGTCAACAATGTGGCCCATGGCCTGAGGCTGCTGAAGCGTGGCAGGTTGCGGGCGGTGGTGGCCTCGGAGGTGGCCATTCCGGCCGGCTTTGATCCCGAGGGCTCCGGGGCGCCGGTGCGCACGCTGATGCGGCTGGAGACGCTGGAGGGCAAGATCTTCATGTCCCGTTCCTCACCCCGGGAAGACGCGGCGGAGGCCATTGCCGGCGCCGTTGAGCGCATGCACGAGGATGGCACCATGGCCAGCTTGTTCAGCAACCGCTATGAGGCGGACATTGCCCGCGAGTGATCAGCTGGCCGCAAGAAGCCCGCGGATGTGCGCCTCAACGCCCTCGGTGAGCGACTGCAGGTGATAGCCTCCTTCCAGCATCGAGATGACCCGTCCCCGGCAGAGTTCCCCGGCCAGGCGGGTGATTTGCTCCGTGATCCAGGAGTAGTCCTCGGTTTCCAGATTCACATCCGCCAGCGGGTCCAGCCGGTGCGCGTCAAACCCTGCTGAAACCAGGATCAGCTGGGGCTTGAACGCCGCCAGCTCCTCGAACCAGCCATCCGTGATCGCCTGGCGGTAGGTGGCGCTGTCCGTGCCCGGGTCCAGCGGGACGTTGAGGATGTGGCCGGGCATGCCGTGGCTGTGCTTGAAAGGGTAGAAGGGGTGCTGGAAGCTGGAGCACAGCAGCACGCGCGGGTCGTGGTGGAAGATGTCCACGGTGCCGTTGCCCTGGTGGACGTCGAAGTCGAGGATCGCGACCCGTTCCAGATGGTGGAAAGTGAGCGCGTGCAGCGCAGCAATGGCGATGTTATTGAAAAAGCTGAACCCCATGGTACGGCTGCGTTCAGCATGGTGGCCCGGCGGCCGGATGGCGCAGAAGGCGTTGCGCGCCTGGTTGGTGAGCACCTGGTTCACCGCTTGGATGCCGGAGCCCGCCGCGAGCTTGGCGGAGCGGAACGTGTGCGGGTTCATGGCCGTGTCCGGGTCCGCCATGATGCGCCCCTGGCTGGGCGTCATCTGTTCCAGCTGGCTGATGTAGCTGTCCGGGTGGGCGCGGCGCAGTTCATCGTGGGAGGCCTCTTCCGCCTCGTTGATGGCCAGCTGCTCCCACAGGCCGGTCTGTTGCAGGTGTTCACGGATGGCGCTCAGGCGCCGGGGGCTTTCCGGGTGGTCATCCCCCATGTCGTGTTTCTCACAGTCCGGATGGTGGAAGTAGGCTGTTGCCATCGTCGCGCCTCGCCATGCAGGTTACACTTCTGACAGGGATTGTGAGCCGCGCGGATCGATGTGGCAAGGCAATCCGGCGTCTGGAAAGGGTCAGAAAGAGGGGCTGTATGTCCACCCGGCATCTCAATGCGCTGTTCAATCCGCGTTCCATTGCCGTCATCGGGGCATCCGAGCGGGCCACAAGCCTGGGCGGCATGGTGCTGCGCAACCTCATGGCCGGGGATTACCCGGGCCAGCTGCTGGTGGTGAACCGCCAGGGGTACGACAAGGTGCACGGCATCCGCTGTGAGCGCCGCATCAAGCAGATGCCCTGGGCGCCGGATCTGGCGATCATCTGTACCCCGCCGGAAACGGTGCCCAAACTGGTACGCCAGCTGGGCGAATGCGGGGTGCGGACCGCCATGGTGATGACCGGCGGTATGTCCCGTTCCTACAGCCGCAATGGCGAACCGCTGATGTACGCGGTGCGGGATGCTGCCAAGAAGGCCGGCGTGCGGATTCTGGGGCCCAATACCATCGGCATCATGTCGCCGGACACGCAGCTGAACGCCACCTATGCCCACATGGGAGTGCTGCCCGGAAAGATCGGGTTCGTGGGGCAGTCCGGTACCGTGGCCAGCGCGGTCATCGACTGGGCCTTTGCCCGGGGCGTGGGGTTCTCTCGCCTGCTGACCCTGGGTGATGGCGTGGACATCGCCCATGACGATCTCATCGACTACCTGGCAGAGGACCCGGGGACCCGGGCGATCCTGCTACACATTGAGCACATCCCGAACCCGCGCCGGTTCATCTCCTCGGTACGGGCCGCTTCGCGTTCCAAGCCGGTGATCGCGGTAAAAAGTGGCCGCTTCCCGGAATCCGAGTATCTGCCCCACACACTCCCGGATGGCATTACCCAGACGGACCCCATCTACGATGCCGCGCTCCAACGCGCTGGTGTGCTGAGGGTGAACGGCCTGGACGAGATGTTCGACGCGCTGGAGAGCCTCTCACGCATGCGCCGGGTGCGCCGGGAGGAGCTGGTGGTACTGTGCAATGGCGTGGGCCCCGGGGTTCTGGCGGTGGACCGGCTGCTCTATCAGGGCGGCGAGCTGGCGCAGTTCTCCGAGGAAACGGTGGCGAAACTGGAGCAGCGTCTGCCCGGTTACCTGAGCGTGCGCAACCCGCTGGACCTGGGGTATGACGCCTCGCCCCAGCTCTACGCGGATGTTCTGCAGATCCTGGGTCAGGACCCGGGCATTGCGAATGTGCTGGTGATGTACACGCCCACGCTGCTGGAAGACACCCTGCACATTGCGGATTCGGTGATGCAGGTCGCCCGGCGCCAGCGCCTTAACGTGTTCACCTGCTGGCTGGGCCAGAGCACGGTTCTGGACGCCCGGGATGCTTTCTACGAGGCCGGGGTGCCCACCTTCTTCTCGCCGGAGAAGGCGATCCGTGCCTTCATGCACTTTGTGAAGCACCAGCGTGGTCAGCGGTTGCTGGCGGAGACACCGGAATCCTGGGTGGAGCCGGAGGTGAACCGTCAGGAAGCCCGGGAGATGGTCCAGAAGGTGATCCGCAGCCGCCGCAACCACCTGACCAACCGCGAGGCCCGCCAGCTGGTGGCCGCCTACGGTATCCAGACCCTGGAGACGGCTTACTGCGACGATGAAGAGGAGGCCGTGGAGGCCTTCCGTGAGTGGGGCGGGCCAGTGAACATCACGCTGCTGCATGAGCGCGGTTGCCACCCGTACCTGGAGGAGACCTCGGGGCGTGGGCGTTACCGCTACACCATCCGCCGGCTCAATGATGAGGCGGCCATCTCCAACGCCTGCCAGACGCTCATGGAGCAGTACCGCAAGCACTTCCCCAACAGCGGCTTCCTGGGGTTTGCCATGCATCAGACCAATGCCGGGCTGGAGGGGATTGGTTTCAGTCTCGGCCTGACCCGGGACGCGGTCTTCGGGCCCCTGATCGTGTGTGGTTCCGCCGGCGCGCGGGTGAACATCATGAGCGACCGGCGTGTGGCATTGCCGCCGCTGAACATGAACCTGGCCAATGAGCTGCTGGCGCGCAGTAATGCCTACCGCCTGCTGCGCGAGTACAGCCCAAAACCGGAGGAGGACATCCGGGCCGTGTGCCAGACACTGGTAACGCTCTCCCAGATCAACAGCGACATTCCCGAGATCCGGGGGCTGGAGATCCTGCCGCTGCTGTTTGGTGAGGATGGGGCCGTGGCCTGCGATGTGGCCATTGATCTGGGCGAGCCGGTCCGGCCGGTGATCAAGCCCTATCCCCGGGAGCTGGAAGAGTGGGTCAGCCTCAAATCCGGCCGCGAGGTTCTGGTGCGCCCGATCCGCGCCGAGGATGAGCCGGGTCACCTGGAATTCCACCAGAGCCAGTCTCCGGAGACGATCCGCTACCGGTTCTTCCAGTACCGCAACAGCTTCACCCATGACGACATCGCCCGGATGGTCCAGATCGACTACGACCGGGAGATGGTGTTCATCGCCACCGAGTGGCTGGAAGACGGTACCGAGAGGACCCTGGGCACGGTGCGCGTGTGGACGGATGCGGACAACATCCAGTGCGAGTTCGCCGTTATGGTGCGCGATGACCTGCGCGGCGAGGGTCTGGGCCGAATCCTTATGGAGAAGATGATCCGCTACTGCAAGGCCCGCGGCACCCTCGAGATGGTGGGCCACGTTCTCCCCGGCAATGAAGCCATGGCCGGCCTGGCCAGGGCGCTCGGGTTCTCGGTGACCTACGATCAGGAAGAGGACGTGGTGGCGTTGAAGCTGCCACTGAACAAGCCTACCGAGGACTGGCACCTGGATCGGCTGGATGGGGAGATGCCGCCGATCTGAAAGAGATCTGTGGTTTGTCGCGTATGTGGCGTGATTTTTTCGGGCATAGCTTTACTTTTTATGGAATGGTAAATTTATCGTGCATTGCCATCCACGTCTTTAGGAAAAACCATGACAAGGCTCAGTTCCAAGCGCCAGGTCACGCTTCCCAAATCCCTGTGTGACAGGGCTGGTTTGAGCAGTGGTGATGAGTTCAAGGTTCTGGAGCATGATGGGCATATCACCCTGATCAAACAGACACCAGGAGCCAGTGAAGGCTTTCTGGGGGATATCCAGCCGGATGAGCGTTTCAGTGAAGAGGAGTCAAGGGATGACGGAATCCAGCGGTCCAGCGATGGTGGCCATTGATACCAACGTACTGCTTCGCCACCTGCTGAGCGATGATCCGGAGCAGGCGCAGCGTGCCAGAGCTTGCCTGAAAGCCAGTGCGCCGGTTCTGATCACGGATATTGTACTCTGCGAGACGCTCTGGACGCTCGCCGGCAAACGCTACCGGTTGTCACGGGAGCAGCTGGCCCGGGTTGTACTCGCTCTTCTGGAGGAACCGTGCTTCTGCTTTGAGGATGAGCAGGCGATATGGGCTGCCTACTGCGATTTTGTGGACCAGACTGGCTTTGGCTTGCCGGATGCGTTGATCGCTCATAAGGCCCGGTCCATGGGGGCTCAGCCGCTGTACAGTTTTGACCGTGCCGCGTTGCGCATTGCGGGAGTGGAGGCCCCCTGAGGACGGTGCACTACCCTTGGCAAATGGGGGCCTTAATAGTTCTATCGGGTACAGGGTACATGCCTGCAGGAGCGATACCTGATCGCAATGGGTATTCTATCCGCGCGTAAATACCCAGTTATCCCCGTTGGAGAGTTCCTCGTTAAACCGGTAGCCGTCCGTATCGAAGCCTTTCACGTCTTCGGGGTTGGTCAACCGGTTGCGGATGATGTAGGCGGCCATCATGCCCCGGGCCTTCTTGGCGTAGAAGCTGATCATCTTGTACTGGCCGTTCTTCCAGTCCTTGAACTGGGGGGTGATGATGCGGGCACCCAGTTTTTTGTGATCCACCGCCTTGAAGTATTCGTTGGAGGCGAGGTTGATCAGGACGCCGTCGTCGTTATCCAGCTCGTTCTTCAGGTGGTCGGTGATGGTGTCCTTCCAGAAGGCATAGAGGTCTTTGCCCCGGGCGTTCTGGAACTTGGTGCCCATTTCCAGTCGGTAGGGCTGCATCAGGTCCAGCGGGCGCAGCACGCCGTAGAGGCCGGAGAGGATGCGCAGGTGATGCTGGGCGAAGTCGAAGTCGTTCTCGGTGAACCGTTCCGGCGCCATGCCTTCATAGACGTCGCCCTTGAACGCAAGCACCGAGGGGCGGGCGTTGTCGGGCGTGAAGGGGGTGTGCCATTCCTGGTATCGCTGGGCATTGAGTTCACCGAGCTGCTGGCTGATGCCCATAAGGTTGCTGACCTGGTGGGGTTCCAGTTGCTTGAGGTCGTCGATCAGTTCCCGGCTGTGTTCGAGGAACTGGGGTTGGGAGTAGCTGCTCGTGGGGAGCTTGCTTTCGTAGTCGAGTTTTTTGGCGGGTGAGACGACCATTAACATTTTCTATCCTCCCAGGGTTTCTGTTAGCTGGATTCTAACATAATTGCCAGGCAGTAAGCGGGGGAGCCCTTCACGGGAATCGCCACGAGTACGTCCATGTAGGCTGCTCTTCCGCCCGTCACGCTGCGCGATCCTGCTCCGCGTGACGGTCCTGGGTTACCATCCATGGCAACCCGTCAGGCCCCGCGGCCTGACCCATGGCTCCAGAGCTTCCCGTGAAGGGCTCCCCCGCTCACTGCCTCAGATCGTGTCGTGGTTTTGGGGTCAGTGGTTTCCCAGAAACGCGATCACATCCTCCGCCGTAAACGGCCAGTCCAGTTCCTTCCCTTCGGGCTCCATGCGCAGAACCGGGATGCGTTCGCCGTATTGGTGCACCAGCGCCTCGGATTCGCTGATGTCGACGACGTCCACCGGGATGGGAGTCTCGAGTGGGGTGCGGACGAGGATCTGTTCGGCCTGTTCGCAGAGTTCGCAGTTTTCAGTGATGTAGAAATAGAGGCTGGTGCCTGTGGACATGGTGCTGGCTTCCCCCGGATAATCCCGGCCCTGTTTGGTCAATGCCGGGGATCTGGTTCATGTGGTTTCGTAACGCGCGTCTCTATCGTATCACCAAAGCCTTCGAGTGGTCCGCCGAGGCCCTGGAGGAGGCGCTGGCAAAGCGGGCGTTCCAGCCCTGCGGGCCCCAGGACACCGAGCGTATGGGCTGGGTGTCGCCGCTTGGGCGTGATGGCGATCAGCTGGTGTTTACGTCCGGCGAGTGCCATCTGGTTTGCCTGCGCCGCGAGGAGAAGGTGCTGCCGCCGGCGGTGATCCGCGAGGAGGTGGATGAGCGCGTTGCCGCGGCCGAGGAGGAGCAGGGTCGGCCTCTGCGGCGCAAGGAGAAGACGGAGATCAAGGAGCAGGTCACGCTGGAGTTGTTGCCGCGAGCCTTTACCAAGTCCCGTTTCATCCACGCCTACATTGCACCCTCCCAGGAACTGGTTGTGGTGGACTCCGCTTCCAGTAATGCGGCCGAGACACTGCTTTCGGAGCTGCGTGAGACGCTGGGGTCGATGCCGGTGCGCCCGCCGGCGGTACAGCAATCACCAGCGTTCACGATGACCCAATGGCTGCGCGGTGAAGCGCATCCGCCAGCGGGGCTGGTGCCTGCGGATGAGTGTGAGCTGCGGGATGATGAGGAGCAGGGTGGTGTGGTCCGTATCAAGGGTGTCGGCCTTGATGGTGACGAGGTGCGCGCGCATCTGGACAACGCCATGAGCGTGACGCGGCTGGCACTGGACTGGGAGGATCAGCTGTCGTTCATGCTGGACGATGAACTGACGATCCGCCGTCTGCGTTTCGGGGATGACCTGAAAGAGAAGCTGGACGACGATGCCGGGGATGACCGCGTCGCCCGCTTTGATGCCGCCTTCAGCCTGATGACACTGGAACTGTCACGCCTGGTGCCAGCGCTGCTGGAGGCCTTTGGCGGCGAGGACCGTTCCGCGCTCAGCGCTTGATCTGAGCGTCGAACTGCTGGCCGGTTACGCCTTTTGAATCCGGGCCCATCAGGTACAGGTAGGCGCCCATGATGGCGTCCGGCTCCGGGTTGCTGGCCGGATCCTCGGCCGGGTAGGCGAGGTGGCGCATGTAGGTGCGGGTGGCGCCGGGGTTGAGGCTGTTCACCCGCACGGCGGTGCGCGCATCGTCCAGTTCATCGGCGAGGGTTTCCATCAGGCCTTCGGTGGCGAACTTGGAGATGGCGTAGGCGCCCCAGTTGGCGCGTCCCTTACGGCCGACGCTGGAGGAGGTGAAGATCACCGAGGCGTCCGGCGCGGCGCGCAGCAGCGGGATCATGGCCTGGCTGAGCAGGAAGGCACCGGTCACATTGGTGCGCATCACCCGTTCCCATTCTTCCGGATTGTAGTACTCCAGCGGCGTGCGGTCGCCGAGACGGCTGGCGTTGTGCAGCAGGCCGTCCAGCCGGCCGAAGTCTTCCTCGATGCGTTCCACCACCTGGTCATAGTCCGCCGCGCCAGCGCCTTCGATATCCAGTGGCAGGATCAACGGTTCCGGGTGGCCAGCGGCGTCGATCTCGTCATAGACCTTTTCCAGCTTTTTGATGGTGCGCCCCAGAAGGATAACGGTGGCGCCGTGGGCGGCGTAGGTTTTCGCTGCGGCCCGGCCGATGCCGTCACCGGCGCCGGTGACCATGATGATGCGGTCCTTCAACAGGTCCGCTGTGGGCTGGTAGTTCTCGACGGTCTGTGCGCTCATGCGGAATCCGTTTCGGGTCGGTGGGTGTCGATCAGGTGGAACAGTTCGCGGCCGTGGTCGATGATGTGGTGGGCGTTCCAGTCCGCCACGTTCTCGTCCGCGCCGAGGTAACCGTAGCGTGCGGCCACGGTGGTCATGCCGGCGGCCAGGCCGGATTCAATATCGCGCCGGTGGTCACCGGCGTAGAGACAGGTTTCAGGCGCCACACCGATCTGCTCAGCCGCCAGCAGAACCGGTTCCGGGTCCGGTTTGGTGTTGGCCACATGATCCGGGCAGACGACGCTGGCACAGCGCTTGAGGAGGTCCATGTCCTCGAGCAGCTTTAGCGTGTACTGGCTGGCCTTGTTGGTGACGATGCCCCAGGGGACCTGTTTCGCCTCCAGGTGCGCCAGAACCTCGGCCAGCCCCGGGAAAAGCCGGGTGTGGACGGCGATATGGCTGATGTACAGTTCCAGGAGTTCGGCATGGCGGTCATCGTAGCCACGATCCCCGGGGCGCAGCCCGAAACCGAGCTGAACCAGCCCGCGGGCCCCGTTGGAGACCACGCGCCGGATACTGTGTTCGTCCAGCTGGGGCAGGCTGTGGCGTGCACGCTGGGTGTTCAGGCACCAGATGAAGTCCGGTGCGGTATCCAGCAGGGTGCCGTCCAGGTCGAAGAGGATGGCGCTGAAGCGGCTCACGCGTCGGCCTCCGGCTTGATGCCGTGCATGAAATAATTCACGTCGATGTCCCGCCCTAAGCGGTACTGGCCGGTGACCGGGTTGTAGGTCAGGCCCGTGGTGTCGCGGGTCTCGATGCCCGCGTGCCGGAAGTGGCGGTCCATTTCGGAAGGCCGGATAAAGCGTTTCCACTCATGCGTGCCACGGGGCAGGAGGTTGAGCACGTATTCGGCGCCAACCTTGGCGAATAGCCAGGACTTGGCGTTGCGGTTGATGGTCGACACCACCAGGCTGCCGCCGGGCTTGAGCAGGCGGGCACAGGCTGCGACCGTGGCGGCCGGATCCGGTACGTGCTCCAGGACTTCCAGGCAGGTGACGGTGTCGTAGCGGCCCGCTTCCTGTTCCACCAGCGCCTCCACGTCCTCCACGCGGTAATCCACGGTGACCTCGGCCTCCAGCGCGTGCAGGTCAGCGACGCCCACGGCTTCCCGGCTCAGGTCGATGCCGGTCACCGTCGCCCCCCGGCGGGCCATGGCTTCGCTGAGCAGACCGCCGCCGCAGCCCACGTCCAGAACGGTCTGGCCGTTGAGGCTGCCGGTGTGTTGCTCGATGTAGCCCAGGCGCAGCGGGTTGATTTCATGCAGGGGTTTGCATTCGCCTTCCGGGTCCCACCAGCGCTGGGCCATGGCATCGAATTTGGCGATTTCGTTCTGGTCGACGTTCGGGGTCATGGCGCTGTCCTCAGTGCTGGTCGGCTGCGGCGATGTGGCGCTGCCACTGGTTGACCCGCTCGCGCAGGCCGTGAAGATCCATACGCTGGAGCTCGCCCTCGATCAGCCGGGGTTCGCCGGCCACCCAGGTATGGGTAACCTGGCGGCCGTTGGTGTTGTAGACAAGATGCGGGATCGGGTCGTAGACCGGCTGCGCCAGGATATCGCCCAGGTCCACGGCGATCATGTCCGCCTGTTTGCCGGGTTCAAGCGTCCCCACCCGGTCGTCGATGCCCAGAGCCTGCGCGCCGTTGATGGTGGCCATGCGCAGGACGCTGTAGGCGTCCGTGGCGCCTGCATCAAGGGTGCTGAGTTTGCCGAGCAGGGCGGCGCTCTGCATCTCGCCGAACATGTCCAGGTTGTTGTTGCTGGCGGCGCCGTCCGTGCCCAGGCCTACATTCACGCCGGCATCCAGCAGGCGCTGCACTGGGCAGGCGCCGCTGGCGAGCTTCATGTTGGCTTCCGGGCAGTGCAGCACGTGGGCGCCGCTTTCCTGCAGCAGCTTCAGGTCGTGATCGTCCACCTGGGTCATGTGCACGCACTGGGTGCGCGGCGAGATCAGGCCCAGTTCCGCCAGTCGGCGGGTGGGGCGCAGGCCGTGGTTCTGGATGCTGTCATCCACTTCCCCGGCGGTCTCGTGCAGGTGGATCTGAACGGGCAGATCGACTTCCTCGGCCAGGGTGGCGATGCGCCGCAGTGGCTCGTCAGAAATGGTGTAGGGGGCGTGCGGGCCGAAGGCGATGGTGGCCAGGTTGCTGTTGCGTACGCGGTCGTGCAGGGCCAGCCCCTTCTGGATGTATTCTTCCGGGCCGCTGCCCCACTGGGTTGGCATGTCCAGTACCGGGAAGGTGGACTGGATGCGCATGCCGTGCTGCTGGGCGGTTTCCACAATGGTCTCGGGGAAGAAGTACATGTCCGAGAAGCAGGTGGTGCCGGTGCGCAGCATTTCGGCGATGGCCAGCTGGGTGCCGTCTGCCACAAAGGCTTCGTCCACGAAGCGGCCTTCGGCGGGCCAGATGTGGTCCTGGAGCCATTCCATCAGGGGCAGGTCGTTGCCGAGGCCGCGCAGCAGGGTCATGGGGGCGTGGCCGTGGGCGTTGATGAGCCCGGGCATCAGCAGCTGGTCGCCGAGGTCGCGGTGCTGGTTGGGCTGGTAGCGTTCCAGGGCGGTGTTCGTGGGGCAGATATCGAGGATCTGGTTGCCCTGGATGGCGACACTGTGGTGTTCAAGGACCTGCCGGTCGGTCATGGGCAGGAGCCAGCGGGCGCTGATGAGTTGGTCGATGGCTTGGGTCATGGGTCTCTGGGTTCTGGTTATGGCCGTGGGTTTCCGGCACTTGTGGGCTGCGGCCTGTGACTTCAGACTTGAAAGTATAACGGATGGTGGCTTTGGGGCCCATGGCAGGCGTTGGACAGTTCACTCTTTAAGGATTGTTTTGAATGACACAGGATCAGGTAACCCCCCTCAGATGGCACGGTGAGGTGCTGGAGGTGTTGGATCAACGGTTGTTGCCGGCTGAGGAGGTCTGGCACGCGTATTCGGATGCCGAGGGGGTGTACCGGGCGATCCATGAGATGCAGGTGCGCGGGGCGCCGGCGATCGGGATTGCGGCGGCCTATGGGGTGGTTCTGGCCGCCCGGGGGTATGCGGAGGCGCCTGATTGGTATTCGCGGCTGGGGGCGACCATGGATTGGTTGGCGCAGGCGCGGCCGACGGCGGTGAATCTGGTCTGGGCGCTGGAGCGGATGCGTGGCTGTCTCGGGCAGGTGGCGGATTCGGCGGACCTTGTGGCGATGCTTGAGGCGGAAGCGCTGGCCATTCACCGGGAGGATGCGGAGGCGAACCGGGCCATGGGTGTGCTCGGGGCGGATCGGATTCTGGCTGAGCGTGAAGGGCCGGCGCAGGTGCTGACCCATTGCAATACCGGGGCGCTGGCTACCGGTGGTCAGGGTACGGCTCTGGGCGTGGTGCGGGAGCTGTTCCGGCGGGGGTCGCTGGCTTGTGTGCATATGGATGAGACCCGGCCCTGGTTGCAGGGGGCGCGTTTGACGGCCTGGGAGTGTGAGCGCGAGGGGATGCCCTGTTCGCTCAATGTGGACGGCGCGGCGGCGACGCTGATGGCGCAGGGGAAGGTGGACTGGGTCGTGGTCGGGGCGGACCGGATTACGGCGAACGGGGATGTGGCGAATAAAATCGGAACTCTGCCGCTGGCGATCCTGGCCCGGCACTATGGTGTGGGGATGATGGTCGTGGCGCCATCGTCAACCCTGGATACGGAGACACCCAGTGGTGACCGGATCGAGATCGAGGAGCGGGATGGTACGGAACTGCGGCGTTCCGGCCGGCGCTGGCTGGCGCCGAACTCAGTGGCGGTGTTCAACCCGGTGTTCGATGTGACGCCGGCCTCGCTGGTGGATGTGATTGTGACGGAGAAGGGAATCTGTGAGGCGCCGGGGAATCAGGTGACGCCGCTGGATTCACTCACCTGACTGACGGCCGCTTCCGCCGGTCTTTTTCCGGGACTGGCTGGTCGTCGTTTTGCTGCTTTGCTTCTGCTTACTCTTTCCGGATTGGTTCCCGGCGGTCTTGGTCTTGGAAGTGGCGCTGTCCTCGGTTTTCTTCTGCGACTGACCGCGATGGCGCCGTTCGCGCTTGGGCGTGGCCGGTTCCCGGCCTTCCTGCCTGGCGGCCTCGCGCTCGGCTTCCAGGTCATCCAGAGCTTCGTTGAGACGCTCCTCTTCCTCGGCCACGAAGTGCAGGGACATCTCGAATGACTGGCGGGTGAACTCCAGTACGCGCTTGAAGCCTTCGTCCGACAGTTCCCGGGCTTCGTCGCGGCCCCGGTAGATATTGATGAATTCGCGCTCGCGCTCGAAGTGCAGTGGCAGGCGGCCCACGCCCCAGTCGTTGAGCACCCGCCAGGTATCCGGGCTGTAGGCGCGGGTGTACCTGAGGATGAACGGAACCGGGTCGTTGCGTGCCAGTACGGCCGCCAGGCGCAGGATGAGTTCAAAGGGGAGGGCGGCGGTGCCATCCTCGGCGGCTTCCAGCAGGCTTTTGTCCCGGAGGTTGAGGGACTCGGCGAGGTCGTTGACGGTGAGGCCAGCCACCTCGCGCAGGTCGCGCAGGGATTCGCCGGCGGCGAGCATCATGCGCAGCTGATCCTGGCTGCCCATGAGCTTCCGGCCCACCTTGAGCGAGGTGCCAGTGGTGCGCCGGGCAATCTTGTAGGCGGAGCCGGTATAACCGGCCAGACGGTCGAGAAGGTTGGGTTCGTCGTCCTCGTCAGCCTCCGTGCGCTGATCCGATGCTGTGCCTTCCCGGGGACTGGAGCCTTCCTGGTCCTCGTCTTCGAGCTCCTGAACCTTTTCCAGTGACTCCAGGGCGTGCAGGGAGTCCTTGAGGAAGGTTTCCAGCGCTTCGGATTTCTCGTCGTCGCTCGCCATGGCGCCTGCTCCGCTCTATTCGCCGGCCACTGCTCCCTTTTCGGGAGTTTCGTGATAGATGCTGGCGTAGTGTTGGCTCTGGGCCAGAAGATCGGTGAGGATCGCGCCCGCTTCCCGCACCACAAAGTCCGGTCCTTCATCCGCCAGTTCGCTGCGCCGGGCCATGGCCGGGCGGGATTCCGCATCCTCCTCGTACGCCTGCCAGGACTCGAAGGGCTCCTTGTCCTGCAGCTCGCGGCGCTTGTTGACGATGCCGAGCTGTTTGTCGCGGAACGCTTCCTGTTCGGCCCGCCGCTCTTCGGCGTTGAGGCTGACCCAGGTCCGGTCCCGGCGTTCATTGAGCAGTTCCAGCTCGCGCTGGCGAAGCTTGTACTCGGGCACCTCCGAGAAGCGTTTCTCGTGCTTGCTGGTGATTGTCTCCAGCACATCCCCGAATTCGAAGTAGCGGTGATAGTCGAGAGTGTCGATCTCATCCCACGTCAGGGCACCGTCCAGGGCGGACTCGGCGACATTCTCCCGGTGGATGCGGTCCTCGATCTCGATGTCCGGCACTACGCCCCGGTTCTGGGTGCTGCCGCCGGAAATGCGGTAGAACTTGGACTGGGTGATCTTGAGCTGGCCGTGGTTCAGCGGCCGTATGGCCTGAACGGTGCCCTTGCCGAAGGTCTGGGCGCCCACCACCAGGCCGCGGCCATAGTCCTGCATGGCGCCGGCAAAGATCTCGGAGGCGGAGGCGCTGAGGTTGTTGACCAGTACCACTACGGGGCCGTCCCAGGTCACGTTGTTGCTCTCATCCTCAAACACCTGGACCGAGCCGTCCGGGCCGCGCACCTGGACCGTGGGGCCGCTCTCGATGAACAGGCCCACCAGCTGGTTGGCTTCCGAAAGGGCGCCGCCGCCGTTACCGCGCAGGTCGATCACGAGCCCGTCCATGCCGTCGGACTTCAGGTCCTCGAGAAGCGCCCGGACGTCCCTGGTGGTGCTGCGGTAGTCCTTGTCGCCCTGGCGGGCGGCCTTGAGGTCCGCGTAGAAGGTGGGGATGTCGATCACGCCCAGCTGCCAGGGGTCGCCCCCGTTCTCCATTTCAATCATGTCGCTCTGGGCGGACTGTTCCTCGAGTTTCACCTCGTCCCGGACAATGGTGATCTCGTGGGTGTTCATGTCGTTCTGGGTACCGGCCGGGATGACCTCGAGCCGGACTTTCGAGCCCTTGGCCCCCCGGATCAGGTCCACCACCTCACTCAGGCGCCAGCCAATGACGTTCTTCATCTTTTCATCTTCCTGGGCGACGCCCACAATCCGGTCCGCCGCACCCAGCGAGCCTTCCTCGGCCGCAGGGCCACCGGGCACGATCCGTGACACCTTGGTGTAGCCGTCCTCGGACTGCAGCACCGCGCCAATGCCTTCCAGGGACAGGCTCATATTGATGTCGAAGTTCTCGGAATTGCGCGGGGACAGGTACTGGGTATGCGGGTCCCAGAGCCCGGCAAAAGCGTTCATCCATTGCTGGAAGGCGTCTTCGCTGCGGGCGTCATAGGCGCGGTCCAGCTGGCTCTCATAACGGCGGGTCAGCGTTTCCTTGATGGCTTCGTCCGGCTGACCGTCCAGGCGCATGCTGAGAACGGCGTTACGGATGCGGTCCCGCCAGAGCTGATCGAGCTCGTCCGTGTTCTGCGCCCAGTCGGCCTCACTGCGGTCGAGCCGGTAGCGGTCGTCGCTTTCGAAACTGAACGTGTCGATGCCGTTGTCCAGAAGGGACAGGGCGTATTCCAGGCGCTGGATGCTGCGCTGCTGGAAGTGGTTATAGATGCGGAATGCGGGCTCCAGGTTGCCCGAGGTCAGTGCCCTCTGCATGGAGTCCCGATAATCATCGAAACGGTTGATATCCTCCTGCGTGAAGTAGAGGCGCTGGCCGTCCAGCTGATCGAGGTAGGCGTCGAGGGTCTCAGAAGCGAGCTCACCGTCGATGTCCTGTTCCTCGAAATGGCCGAACTGCAGCTGGCGTGCTATCAGGATGTTGGCCCGTGCCTGGTCGGAGGTGGGTTCAACCGGCTGGTAGTCGCGTTCGGTTTCAAGGTTGGCCTGTGCCGCGCCGGTAACCAGAAGCGCGAGCGCCAGAAACAGGGAGGGGAAGATTGGGGTACGCAAGATTGCCGTTGCTCCTGATCAGGTGGTCTTAATCACCATACTATGCCTCAGCCATGAAGTGTAGGGGAGGGAAAGGGGCCCGACCAGCCGGAACTGGTCGGGGTGTGGCTCATTCGAAAGACTGGCGCTTCGCGGCATGCTCGCGCAGCAGCTCCGGTGGCCGGAAACGCTCGCCGAAACGGCCCGCCAGCTCATCCGCACGCTCGGTGAACGCCTGCAGCCCGTACTGGTTGATGTACTGCAGGGCGCCACCGCTCCAGGCGGCAAAGCCGATGCCGAAGATGGAGCCTATGTTGGCGTCACGCACCTCCATCAGCACGTTCTCCTCAAGACAGCGCACCGTCTCGATGGCCTGGATGAACAGCAGCCGCTCCTTGAGCAGGGTCAGGTCCGCGTTGCGGGCCTTGTCCTGATCCACGTAGAGGGCTTCCAGCTCCGGCCAGAGGTATTTCCTGCCGTTTTCCGGGTATTCGTAGAAGCCAGCGCCGGCGGCCTTGCCCTTGCGACCGTGCTGGTCAACCATGGCATCGATCACCGCCTCGGCCGGATGTGGGTCCCAGGTGCCGCCTGCCGCTTCGGTATCCTTCTTCGACTGGTCCCTGATGTGCTGGGTCAGCGTCAGGCTCACCTCGTCACAGATGGCCAGTGGCCCCACGGGCATGCCGGCAAGCAGGCCAGCGTTCTCAACGGAGGCGGGGTGGAAGCCCTCTGAGAGCAGGGTGATGCCCTCGTTCACGAAGGTGCCGAACACCCGCGACGTGAAGAAGCCCCGGCTGTCGTTGACCACGATGGGCGTCTTGTTGATCTGCATGACGTAGTCGAAGGCCCTGGCCAGGGTCTCGTCGTCGGTCTGCTCACCCTTGATGATCTCGACCAGGGGCATCTTGTCCACGGGGGAGAAGAAGTGCAGGCCGATGAACTTCTGCGCGTTGGCGGAGGCCCTGGCGAGCTGGGTGATGGGAATGGTGGAGGTGTTGGAGGCGAAAATGCCGCCCTCGGCCAGGTGTGGTTCCGCTTCCTGGGTGACCTTTGCCTTCAGGTCGCTGTCCTCGAACACCGCTTCGATGATCAGGTCGCAGCCGGCCAGGTCGTCGGCATTTTCAGTGGCCTTGATCCGATCGAGCACCTTCTGTTTGCCCGCCTCGTCCAGCTGGCCACGCGAGACCTTCTTGGCGAGGAGCTTGTCCGAGTAGGCCTTGCCCTTCTCGGCGTTCTCGCTGGAGACATCCTTCAGAACCACCTCAATGCCCCGGTTGGCACTGACGTAGGCGATGCCCGCGCCCATCATGCCGGCACCGAGAATGCCCACCTTCTTGACCTTCGATTTTTCCGGCGCATCCGGCCGGCTGCCGCCCGCCTTGATGGCGTTCAGGCCGAACCAGAAGGTCTGGATCATGTTCTTGGCAATCGGGCTGCAGGTGATCTCGGTGAAATACCGGGCCTCAATGCGATCAGCAGTGTCCACGTCCACGCTGGCGCCTTCCACGGCCGCCGACATGATGCGCTCCGGGGCCGGATAGCAGCCCTTGGTCTTTTCCTTGAGCATGGCCGGGGCGATGGCCAGGCGCTGGGCCATGGCCGGGTGGCTGGGGCCGCCGCCGGGGATTTTGAAGCCTTTCTGGTCCCAGGGCTGCTTGCTCTCCGGGTTGGCCTTGATCCACTCGCGCGCTTTCTGAAGCAACTCTTCCTTCGAGGACGCCAGCTCGTCGACCATGCTTTCTTTCAGCGCCGTCTGTGGGTCGATCTGCTTGCCTTCCATCAGGTAGGGGAACGCCTTCTCCAACCCAATCAGGCGGGGCAGGCGGACACAGGCGCCACCGCCGGGCAGCAGCCCCAGGGTGACTTCCGGAAGGCCGATCCTGATGCCCGGGTCATCGAGAACAATGCGCCGGTGGCTTGCCAGGCAGAGCTCGTAGCCGCCGCCCAGGGCGGTGCCGTTCATCGCCGCGACCACGGGCTTGCCCAGGGTCTCAAGCTTGCGCATCTGGGCCTTGAGCGAAAGGATGGTATTAAAGAATTCCTCCGCGGTGTCGTTGGTGACCTGGATCAGTTCATTCAGGTCGCCGCCGGCGAAGAAGGTGTCCTTGGCGGAGGTGATGATAATGCCGTTGATCTTCTCCGAGTCGCCTTCGACCTTCTGGACGGTCGCGGTGAGCGCCTCGCGGAAGTCGGAATTCATGGTGTTGGCGGACTGCCCCGGCATGTCGATGGTCAGGGTCAGGATGCCGTCATTGTCGATGTCGTACTGGATTGCCGTCATGGTGTTATTCCTGCCCTTCAAACCCGTTCAATAATGGTGGCGATGCCCATGCCGCCGCCGACGCAGAGCGTGGCGAGGCCGAAGCGCTGGTCCCGGCGCTCAAGCTCGTCGAGCAGGGTGCCGAGGATCATGGCGCCGGTGGCTCCGAGCGGGTGGCCCATGGCAATGGCGCCGCCATTCACGTTGACTTTCTCGTCCGGGACATTGAGTTCGCGCTGGAAACGCATCACCACAGCCGCGAACGCCTCGTTCACCTCGAAAAGGTCGATCTGGTCCGGTGTCATCCCGGCCTTTTCAAGCGCCTTGCGCGAGGCCGGAGCCGGGCCGGTGAGCATGATGGTGGGGTCGGTGCTGGTCACCGCGGTGGAGATGATCTTCGCCCTCGGTTTCAGGCCAAGCTGCTTACCCCGGGCTTCACTGCCGATCAGCATGGCGGTGGCGCCATCGACGATGCCGGAAGAGTTGCCGGGGGTATGCACGTGGTTGATCTTCTCCACGTAGTGGTATTTCTCGCGGGCCACGCCATCGAAGCCCATCTCACCCATCTGCTGGAAGGAGGGCTTCAGCTGGCCCAGTGCCTCGGCAGTCGTGCCGGGGCGCACGTGCTGGTCCCGATCCAGGATAACCAGGCCGTTCCTGTCACGAACCGGTACCACGGACTTGCTGAAGTACCCTTTCTCCCAGGCCTCTGCGGCTTTGCGCTGGGATTCGGCTGCAAAATCGTCCACATCCCGCCGGGAGAAGCCTTCAATCGTCGCGATCAGGTCCGCACCGATGCCCTGGGGCATGAAGCCTGTGTGCAGGTTGGTTTCCGGGTCCGTAGCCCAGGCGCCGCCGTCCGAGCCCATGGGCACGCGGGACATGGACTCGACGCCACCGGCGACGACCAGATCCTCAAACCCCGACCGCACCTTCATCGCCGCCAGATTCACGGCTTCGAGCCCCGAGGCGCAGAAGCGATTAAGCTGCACCCCGGCGACGCGTTCGTCCCAATCCACCGCCAGCGCAGCGGTCTTGGCAATGTCCGCTCCCTGTTCACCGATGGGGGTCACGCAGCCCATGACAATGTCATCAACCAGGCTGGTATCCAGGTCGGTTCGCTGCTGCAGGGCCGTCAGGGTCTGGCCGAGCAGGGTGACCGGCTTGACCTCGTGCAGGGCACCATCGGCCTTGCCCCGGCCGCGCGGTGTGCGCACGGCATCGAAAATGTAGGCTTCTTCCGTCATTTCAGAGTCTCTGTGCTGTTGGGGTTTGATTCAGCTGTAAACCAGGAGGGTGATAGGTGGGGAGTGCTTGGAGGGAAGCTCGGTGGCCATGGATGGCCACCGCGCAGCCTACACGGATGTACTTGTGGCGATTCCCGGAAAGCACTCCCCACCTATCACCCAGCAATCCGCTGTCATGCTTGTGTCAAAGTCCAAAGGCACGATAGCGGCACCCCGCCCATGGGTTAATGGCGCCACCCATCAAAACCATTGGCGGATGCGCTCACGTCTGCTGTGAAGCTTCATCACCGCTACTGCGCAGGAACCAGTGTTTCAGGGCCTCCCGCAGGCGCTGGTAGTGTTCCGGTGTCAGGCCGTCAGCCGCATCCAGCTCGCACCAGGTGGCCAGCAGACTGTCCAGCTCATCCTCCTGGGATTCCAGGCTCTGTTCGCTCTTCATCCCTTCATTGAGCCGGCTGACCTGCAGGGCCATGCGCTGGGCCTGGTCCTCCGGCGGCGTGGCGGCGCCGGATACGATCTCGACACGGATGCACAGGGCGCGGGCCTGGCTGGGCGTGTCCGACTCCTGGGTTGCCTGTTCCAGCGGCATCGGGGGGTGACGGAAGCTTTCAGGACCAGGTGTTTCACCCGATTGGTGCTGGTCAAGGGCGGCAAGCCACTGCTGGTAACGCTGGGCCCGCAGGGCGCTCATCTGCTGCTGCTGGACGCCGTCCATGGCCTTGTTGAACCGGTCGGCCAGGGCGCCGGCGCGGTCGCGGGGCAGTTCCAGTGCCCGGAAAGCTTTACGGAAAGCCTCCAGTTCAGCCGGCTCGACCTCCGTGGGATCAATGTCCTGGAGCTGACGGATCAGGCTTTCAGCTTCCTCGGCGGCCGCATTGAAGGCTTCCTCACGGGCCTCCCGCTGCTCGCTGAGCCGCGCGAAGATCTGGTCACAGGCCGCGCGGAACGCCTTCCAGAGACGGCGGTCTTCCTGCTGGTGGGTGATGCCGATGGCTTCCCACTCCTTCTGCAGCGCCTTGGCACCTTCCGTCGCCTCGCGCAGGGGGTCGTGTTCGATCAGGGCTTCGGCCCGCTCCACGACATCGCGCTTGAGGGCATCATTGCGTTCACGTTCGGCCTCAAGGCCTGCGTTCAGGGCCTTGATCAACCGGTCAAACTGTTTCTGGAGCGGGCGGTTGGCGCGGTAATCCACTGGCTTGGCGTCGCTCCACTCACGCCGCGCGGTGCGCTGGATGCGGTCGACGGCCTTGTAGTCACAGCCGGCCCAGTCAAGGTTATCCACGAATTCCTGGAGCTGCCCTACAATGTACTGGCGTTTCTCAAGGTTCGCTTCCTTGAGGCGTTTCTTCTCATTGAAGTACTGGTGGCACGGCTCGTAGGCGCGGTCCGTGGCGTCCTTGAAGCGCTGCCACAGCTGCTGGTCGGGTGTGCCGCCCAGGTCATACCACTGCTGCTGCAGATCCTGGATGTGTTCCGCCTTGGCTTCGGGTTCCATGGGCTGGTCGGCCAGGTATTCCATCTGCTCGCACAGCGATTCCAGCTTGGGCCGGGCGGCAAAACCGAGCCAGTCCCGCAGCTCCTGGAGCTGACGGCCGAGCCGGGTGATGCGGGCCTGGTGCTGGCGGGCTTCCTTTTCCGGCAGCTGGTCCTGAAGCTTCTGGGCCTCCCGGAAGTGCTCCCTGGAGGGCTTGAGCTGTTGCTGTTCCAGGCTCTGTTCCAGGGCGTCCAGGGTGCGGCCGAGCTCACCGGTGTCCACCCTGGGTGCTTCCTGCTGTGGTTCACTGCTGGACCGGGTTTGCCCATCCCGGTGTTTGCGCGCCCGGGCCAGCGCCGGCGGCGCAGGGAAGCCTTCGGGCCAGTTGACGGCAGCCAGGGTGGCCTCGATTGTCTCGGTGTCCTTTTCCTGCAGGGCCTGCTCCAGCTGCGCTTCGTGCTGCTGCCAGGCACTGAGTGCCTGATAGTAGGCTTCCAGTTGCGCCATCAGGCGCTCAAAGCGCGTTTTCAGCTCGGCGTCGGGCGTCCGGTTGGCGGTGGCCTGCTCCCAGCGGTTGCGCTGGGTCTTGATCATGGCGTCCAGTGAGGAAAGGCTGGCTCCTTCTTCGGGCCATGCCGAGGCAAGCTGCTCAGCCGTGGCCGCCAGGGTCTCCACCGCACCCTGCTGCTCCTGCGCCTGTTCCTGTTCGGCCCGGGCCTGGGCTTCCTCGTCGGCGATGGCCTGTGCCCGCTCCCGGCATCGGGCGAGGCTGGCTTCGTAGCGTTGTGTCTGGGCACTTTCGGTTGTGCCGCTGATACTGCCCCAGCGGCTGACGAGGGCGTCGAGCCGGGCCTGGTAGAGCTTGGTATCCTGGGTGGTGGCCAGTTCCTCGATGTCCTGGAGGATCCGTTCTATGTCAGCCTGGCGCGCTTCTTCGGCCTCGGCCTGCTCACGCTGTTCCCGCAGTTTGCGGCGTGCGGCCTGGAAGGCGCCCTTGTCCCGGCCCTTGAGGGCGCGGCTGATGCGCTCCAGCGCCTCGGTGTCCTGGATGCGACCAATGGCTTCACGGCGGATGGCGGCGGTTTCACCCTGGGTCGCCAGTGTTTCGAGCTCGCCGGTGGTGGTGGCTTTGGCTACGATATCGGGGTCCGGGGCCGGGCGTTCCGGTGTCGCCGTGCTGGCCTGTGGCTCCGATTGTGCGGCGGCGCTTGTGGGTTGCCTGGGTTTGAAGAACTGTTTCAGAAAGCCGGCCATGATGAGTGTCCTTTGTGCCGAAAAAGCCCACCCGGCAGGCCGGGCGGGTGATTGGAATCAGGTCGTTAAAATTAGCACACAGAAATGGCGTCAGCCTATCGGCGGCGGGTGGTGATATGAGTGATGACAGGCAGTACCTCAGGGAGCGGGCGATGAAGCTTCTGGCGCGGCGGGAACACAGCCGGCTGGAGCTCTGGCGCAAGCTGGAGAGGGCAGCGGAGAATGGGGAGCTGCTGGCGGAGGTTCTGGATGAGCTGGCCGGTGAGGGATGGCAGAGCGACGAACGGTTTGCGGAGTCCTTCAGCCGGCAGCGGATCGAGACGGGTTACGGGCCACTGCGGATCCGCTCCGAGCTGGAGCAGAGAGGTGTCAGCGGGGACAGCCAGGCGCTGACGGCCCTGGCGGAGGATGACTGGGTGAGTATGGCGCAGCAACAGCGCCAGAAGCGTTTCGGGCCCGAGGCGCCGGCGGACTGGAAGGAGAAGGGGCGACAGGGGCGTTTCCTGGCGCAGAGGGGGTACAGCCGCTCGCACATCGAGAAGGCGCTGGCCATGACACCGGATGACGGACTGCCCCCGGACTGAGACCGCTAGAGGAGGGGGGAGGCGCGGCGCAGCTCCCGGCGCTGGTCGCCGGATGCCGTCTGCTCCCTGGTTTTCCGGGGCCGGGAGGGCTGATCCCCGGGCTCCTCCAGAGGGGATTCCACGCCGTTTTCGGTTACCGCCATGGTGGTGTCCTCATCCGGGAACATCCACTTCAGGACGTCGTAGTAGCGGCGGATGTTCTGGGTGTAGAGCACGGGTTCATAGCCGCGGGCGTAGCCGTAGCGTGTCTGGGTGTAGTACTTGCGCTGGGCCAGCAGCGGCAGGTATTCCTTGACGTCCAGCCAGCGGTCGGGGTTGCTGCCGTCCCTGCGGGCCAGGCGGCGGGCGTCCTGGAGGTGGCCGTAACCGACGTTGTAGGCGGCCAGCGCGAACCAGGTCCTGTCCGGCTCGGTGATGTTGTCGGGGATGCGGTTGTGCAGGCGCCGGAAGAAACGGGCGCCGCCCCAGATGGAGGCCTCCGGGTCCAGCCGGTTCTTGACGCCAATCAGGGCCGCCGTATCCAGGGTCAGCATCATCAGGCCTCGCACGCCGGTGGGCGAGACCGCCCGCGGTTCCCAGTGGGATTCCTGATACCCGATGGCGGCCAGAAGGCGCCAGTCCAGGTCATGGGCGCTAGCGGCTTCTTCGAAGGTCTTGCGGTAGTCCGGCAGCCGGTTTTCCAGGTGGGTGGTAAAGGTCTTCGCGCCGACGTAATCCAGGCGGTCCAGGTGGCCGAAGAATCGTTCCTCAAGCTGGGCCTGTGTGCCGTTGGCGCGGATCTCCCGGAAATAGTCGCGGGCTGCCTGCATGAGGGAGCCATCGCCTTCCGGGGGCAACAGCCATCCCACCGGGCGGGGGCTGCTCAGTGCCAGGCCGTCCCTCACACTGGAAAAGAAAACCTGGTTGTTTTCCAGTTCACGGCTGTTGATCACGATGGCATCCAGTTCACCCTTGTTGACCCGGTGAAGGAGCTCAGTGGGATCCTGGTTGCTTTCCGACTGCCAGGCCAGCTCCGGCAGGGTCCCGCGGATCCGTTCCAGCTGCTGCTCGGCGGCGCTGCCGGCGCGCACCGCGACATCCATGCCGATCAGATCCGACGGTGCCTGGGGACGATCGACCTCCGCGTTGTAGACAACGACCGGCCGGCTCCGGTCGTAGACCGGTCCATGGCGGTAACGACGGCGGAGTTCCGGGGTCAGCGCCAGGCCCGAGGCAGCCAGGTGGGTGTGGTGTTCGTCCAGGCGCTGATAGAGTTCGGGAAAGTCATCCACCACCTCCACGCGCAGTTCCACGCCCAGCGAATCGGCGAAACGCCGAACCAGTTCGTATTCAAACCCCGAGGGTTCGCCGTTCTCCTCGTAATAGACCGTGGAGGCGGGATGCATCACCACATGGAGGACGCCCTCCTGGTTGATGCGGTCCAGCGTGGTGGGCTGGGAGCAGGCCGTGAGCACCAGCGCCAGGATGGCCGGTGCCGCCAGACGTACTGCCAGACCGGGTGTGAGCCCCGGGCGCTTGGGTTTACTGCTGCGCATTGTTCCGTCCGGCAAAGATGGAAACATACTCTATTCTACGTTAAAAAACGGACATGGTTTGATGGCCCTGTCACAACCGATCATCCGTGATTTGCCCCTGTATCCTGTCTTTCGATTTGAGTATGATACGCGCTCCTCAGAACCTACCTGAATCCCGGCCCATCAACGAGGCTCATAGACCCATGCTGGAACTTCGCGGCGCTCCGGCCCTTTCCGCCTTTCGCAGAGAACGGCTGATGCAGCGGGTGCAGGCGACCTGCCCCGCCATCGAGTCACTCTACGCTGAATTCATGCACTTTGTGGACCTGGAAGCCGAGCTCGACAGCAGTGGCCTGGATGTCCTCAACCGTCTGCTGACCTACGGGCCCAGGGCCCAGGTAGAGGCAGTGGACGGGGTGCTTTTCCTGGTGGTGCCGCGGCCCGGCACGATTTCGCCATGGTCCAGCAAGGCCACGGACATCGTGCACAACTGCGGTCTGACGAAGGTCCGCCGGGTTGAGCGCGGCATTGCCTTTTACCTGCGCGCCGACCGCAAGCTGGAACTGGCTGAACGCGAGTCGCTGGCGGCGCTGCTTCACGACCGTATGACCGAAAGGGTCTTCCATGAAATGGCCGGCGCGGAGCTGCTGTTCGACGAGGAGGCGCCCAAGCCGCTGGAGGCCGTGCCGGTGCAGGCGGAAGGCCGTGCCGCGCTGGCGGAGGCCAATGAACGCCTCGGGCTGGCTCTGGCGGAGGATGAGATCGATTACCTGGCTGAGTCTTTCGCCGGCCTGGAGCGTGATCCCACGGACGTGGAACTGATGATGTTCGCCCAGGCGAACTCGGAGCACTGCCGCCACAAGATCTTCAATGCCTCCTGGTCCATTGACGGCGTGGAGCAGGATCGCTCGCTGTTCGACATGATCCGCAATACCCACGAGGTGGGTGGCAATGGGGTACTGTCCGCCTATCGGGACAATGCGGCGGTGATTGAGGGCGCTCAGGGTCAGCGGTTCTATCCGGATCCTTCCTCCCAGCGGTACCGCTATCACAGTGAACCGATCCACATCCTGGCCAAGGTTGAGACCCACAACCATCCCACGGCCATCTCGCCGCATCCGGGCGCGGCCACGGGGTCTGGTGGTGAGATCCGGGACGAGGGCGCGACCGGCCTGGGAGGCAAGCCCAAGGCGGGGCTGACCGGCTTCACCACCTCGAACCTTCAGATTCCCGGTTTCGAGCAGCCATGGGAAGACAGTCCCGGCCGGCCCGGGCGCATGGCTTCGCCGCTGTCGATCATGCTGGACGGTCCCGTTGGGGGCGCGGCCTTCAACAATGAGTTCGGCCGCCCGAACCTGACCGGGTATTTCCGCACCTTTGAACAGAAGGTGCCGGGTGTGAACGGGGTGGAGTACCGCGGCTATCACAAGCCCATCATGATCGCCGGCGGTCTCGGCAACATCCGCGAGGACCATGTCCACAAGGATGCGATTCCGACCGGGTCACGGCTGATCGTGATGGGTGGCCCGTCCATGCTGATCGGGCTCGGTGGCGGTGCCGCTTCCTCCATGGATTCCGGGGCCAGTGCGGAAGACCTGGACTTTGCATCCGTCCAGCGTGAGAACCCTGAGATGCAGCGCCGCTGCCAGGAAGTGATTGACCGCTGCTGGCAGATGGGCGAGGGCAATCCCATCGCGTTCATCCATGACGTGGGCGCCGGTGGGCTCTCCAATGCCCTGCCTGAGCTGGTGAAGGACGGCGGCTGCGGCGGCCGGTTCGAGCTGCGTGAAGTGCCCAATGCGGAACCCGGCATGTCGCCACTGGAGATCTGGTGCAACGAGGCCCAGGAGCGGTATGTGCTGGCCGTGGCGGCAGACGATCTGGATCGGTTCGATGCCATCTGCCGTCGGGAACGCTGCCCCTACGCGGTGGTCGGCGATGCCGTGGAAGAGCCGCATCTGGCTGTCCATGATGCCTATTTCGACAACAATGCCGTGGACCTGCCCATGCAGGTGCTGTTCGGCAAGCCGCCGCGCATGCACCGTGACGTGAAGCGGGCCAGCTTCACCAAGCCGGTGTTCAACAGTGAAGCGCTGAACCCGGACGAGGCTATTGACCGGGTGCTACGGATTCCCGCTGTGGCGTCCAAGAGTTTCCTGATCACCATTGGTGACCGTTCCATTACCGGCCAGGTGGCCCGTGACCAGATGGTCGGGCGCTGGCAGGTGCCGGTGGCAGACGTGGCGGTGACTGCCAGCAGTTTCGAGGGCTACACCGGTGAGGCCATGGCCATGGGCGAGCGGCCGCCGGTGGCCTGCATCAACGCGCCGGCTTCCGGGCGCCTGGCGGTGGGCGAGACCCTGACCAACCTGGCGGCCGCGCCCATCGGGGATATTACCCGGATCAGCCTGTCCGCCAACTGGATGGCTCCCGCAGGTCACCCCGGCGAGGATGAGAACCTTTACGAGACGGCGCGCGCCGTCGGCATGGATCTGTGCCCGAAGCTGGGAATCACGATCCCCGTGGGCAAGGATTCGCTTTCCATGAAGACGGTCTGGTCACAGGAGGGCGAATCGCGCAGCGTCACCTCGCCCCTGTCCCTGGTGACCACGGGCTTTGCGCCGGTGGATGACGTCCGTAGAACGCTGACGCCGGAGCTGCGGACCGACCAGGGCCCTACCGAACTCATCATGATCGATCTGGGTGAGGGCCGGAACCGGCTGGGCGGCTCGGCCCTGGCGCAGGCCTATGGCGCCATGGGCGCGGTGGCGCCGGACGTGGAGAAGCCGGAACAGCTGCGGGGCTTCTTCGAGACGATCCAGTCCCTGAACCGCCGTGGGCTGCTGCTGGCTTACCATGACCGCTCTGATGGTGGCCTGTTCACTACGCTATGCGAGATGGCCTTTGCCGGCCGCACTGGTCTCCGGATCACGCTGGATTCACTGCTGGAAGACAGCAGCCATCTGGTGCGCGAGCTGTTCAACGAGGAGCTCGGCGCGGTGATCCAGGTGGCGCGCGACAATGTGAGTGCGGTACTGGCGGCCATGGAGGAAGCCGGGCTTTCCAGCCATATCGCCATGATCGGGGCCCCGGCTTCGGACCAGAGGCTGAGCTTCAGTTTCCAGGGCGAAGCGCTTATTGACCGTGGCCGCGCGGAACTGGCGCAGAAATGGGCCGAGACCAGCTATCGCATGCAGGCGATCCGGGACAACAGTGCCTGTGCCGATGAGGAGTTCGAGACACTGGCGGATGATGCCGATCCCGGCCTCCATGTCGATCTCAGCTTTGATCCCGGCGAGGACATCACCGCGCCGCTGGTGAACACCGGGGCGCGGCCTTCCGTGGCCGTGCTGCGGGAGCAGGGCGTCAATGGCCAGGTGGAGATGGCGGCGGCCTTCGACCGGGCCGGGTTCAATACGGTGGATGTGCACATGAGCGACATCCTCTCCGGCCGGATGACCCTGGACGAGTTCCACGTGATGGTGGCCTGCGGCGGCTTCTCCTTCGGTGATGTGCTCGGGGCCGGCGGCGGCTGGGCCAAGTCCATCCTGTTCAATCAGCGTGCCCGGGCCCAGTTCCAGGCGTTCTTCGAGCGCGGGGATACGCTCTCGCTGGGGGTCTGTAATGGCTGCCAGATGCTGGCGGAGCTGCGGGAGCTGATTCCCGGAACCGAGCACTGGCCGCGTTTTGTGCGCAACCGCTCGGAACAGTTTGAGGCGCGCACCGTTATGGTGGAAGTGCCGGAATCCCGCTCCGCCTTTTTCCAGGGCATGGCGGGCTCACGGCTGCCCATTGCGGTGGCCCACGGCGAGGGCATGGCCGAGTTCCGCAACGGCTCGGATCTGCAGGGGCTCCGGGAAGGCAGCCAGGTGGCTCTGCGGTACGCTGACCATTACGGGCGCCCGACGGAACACTATCCGCATAACCCCAACGGCTCTCCGGAAGGGGTTACCGGGCTCTGTTCCGAAGATGGTCGGACGACCATCATGATGCCCCATCCGGAACGGGTATTCCGCTCGGTTCAGTGCAGCTGGCATCCGGATGACTGGGGTGAGGATGGCGCCTGGCTCAGATTGTTCCGGAATGCCCGTAAATGGGTCGGTTAAGGTCTTGACACAGCATCGTTATTCACATTGGGGTATCAGTTCAGGCGGGTTTGGATAGCAAGCTGAATTGAACTGCCGAATAAATACTCAAAGTTTGTAACTATCTGAAATTAAAGAAGTATCGAGTTTCGGTGAAAATCTCATCAATGAGAGGCTGAGCCCGTCACTGAGCGGTTTCAGAGGCTGTTCCCATAAATTGTTCACAGAGTTTTCCACAGATTCTGTGGTTAACTTTCAGGGCTCTCGGGAGGCACGTATGTACAAGATCTGTTTCTTCGTTCCGGAGGGTTATCTGGAGCAGACCAAGACCGCGGTCTTTGCCGCTGGCGGTGGTCGGATCGGGAACTATGACAGCTGCTGCTGGCAGACGAAGGGGCAGGGGCAGTTCCGTCCCATGGATGGCAGCCAGCCGTTTCTCGGTCATCAGGGGCAGATTGAGACGGTTCCTGAGTATCGGGTTGAGCTGGTCTGCGAGGAGGACCTGATCCGTGCCGTCATCAGGGCCATGAAGGCCGGGCACCCCTACGAGGAGCCGGCCTACGAGGTCTATCGGATGGAGGACTTCTGAGCGCTCAGCCGTTGCGCTCGAGGCGTCTCCGGATGTCATCCACCACCACGCCGTATTGGGCATCCGCGGCGTTGCGGTCCCGGAAGTAGCGGTTCAGGCTCTCGGTGACAGTGGGGAAGGCGAGCTCTTCCCACGGAATCTCGCTTTCCCGGAAGAGGGCTGTTTCCAGTGATTCCGCGCCGGCTCCGAACTGGCCATCGATCAGGCGGGCACGGAAGTACATGTGCACCTGGTCGATGTGCGGCACGTTGAGGACGGTGTAGAGGCCGTCCAGTTCCACGCGGGCCTCGGCCTCCTCGAGGGTTTCACGGATCGCGGCTTCCGTGGTGGTCTCGCCGTTCTCCATGAATCCCGCCGGTAGCGTCCAGAACCCATAGCGGGGCTCGATCGCGCGCCGGCACAGCAGGATCCGGTCTTCCCAGACCGGAATCGTCCCCGCCACGATCCGTGGGTTGATATAGTGAATCGTGCCGCAGTTGTGGCACACGTGGCGCTCCCGGTCATCACCTTCGGGAATCCGGAACTCCACGTTTGCCCCGCAGCTGCTGCAGTACTGCATGCCCGTCTCCTGGCCATCCTCTGTTTCCGACCCTTTTCGGCGGGCCGGCGCCACTGGTTGATTCGGCGGCCATTGCGGCCACCCGTATTATCTCATAATGTCGAATACGATCGGGAACTCGGGGTCACACCTTTGAAACAGGATCTTCTGCAACGGTTCAGCCAGTATCGACCCAGGGCGCTGCCGCTGGCCTATCCGCGCGCCAGTGTGCTGGTTCCCATTACGAACGCGCGGGATCCGGAGATTGTTCTGACGCGCCGGGCCGCCCGCAATGGACCCCACAGCGGTCAGGTCGCGTTTCCCGGCGGCATGGCCAGTGAGGCGGATGCAGGGCCTGAAGCCACAGCGCTGCGTGAAACCCATGAAGAGGTGGGGTTGCCTCCCGAACGGGTGGAGCTGCTGGGCGAACTGAGCCAGGTGGTCTCCCGTCACGGTATTCTGGTGACGCCCTATGTGGGGCTCGTTCCGGAAACCTATCCCTATTGCGCCGAACCGGGAGAGGTGGAAACCGTTTTCCAGGTGCCCGTGCGGTGGCTTCTGGATGACCGTCGCAGCCGCACGGATGAGATCAGTTTCCACGACTGGCGCCTGTACGTGCCGTGTTACCGCTGGCAGGAGCATGACATCTGGGGTCTGTCCGCCATCATTCTGGTGGAATGCCTGAACATGGCCTTTGATGCCGCCATTGATATAACAAAGCCACCACGCGAGGGGTGAGAATGATCTACGAACTGGAAGACCGCCGGCCTGAAATCCGCGGCGACGGTCACTTTATCGCCGACAACGCCACCATTATTGGCTCTGTTCTGCTTGAGGCCCGCAGCAGCGTCTGGTTCAACGCCGTTATCCGCGGCGACAATGACCTGATGACCATCGGCGAGGACAGTAATGTGCAGGATGGGGCCGTGCTCCATACTGATCCATCCCTGCCGCTCACGCTGGGTCGTGGCGTTACGGTGGGCCACCAGGCCATGCTTCACGGCTGTGACGTGGGGGATTACAGCCTGATCGGTATCAATGCGGTGGTCCTGAACCGGGCGCGCATTGGCAGGTACTGCCTGATCGGAGCGAATACGCTGATCCCGGAAGGTATGGAGGTGCCGGATGGTTCCATGGTTGTGGGCTCGCCCGGCGTCATCAAGCGCACCCTGAGTGACGAGCACAAGGCCATGCTGGAATACAGCGCGGCGCATTACGTGGAGAATGCGGAGCGCTATCGAACCGCGCTGAAGGCGGCATTCGGGGCCGGCGATCAGGGCTGAAGAAAGCCCTTGTTACACCTGGATACGTGGAAACCGAAACACTGTGCCAGGGGAGCTTTAAAACGTGTTGACGCTCACGGCGCAGGGTGTAGAATACGCATCTCTTTCGGGGCAACGGCCCACAGCGGCGGCGCTTTCGGGCGCAGATGAGTTGTTCCGGGGATTGACAAAATTCTGAAATGCTTTAGAATTTTGTTTTTCCAATCAGGGGCTTAACGCCTTCTGAGGTTCTTTAACAATGGGGTCAGGTTATTTGTGTGGGCGCTGGCTGTGGTGGTCGGTGCGATCATCAAAGTCAGTGCTCGTTGATTCGAGTGCGGTCTTTGAGCTTGTATAACGATGGTTCGCCATCGGAATGATTTAAACTGAAGAGTTTGATCATGGCTCAGATTGAACGCTGGCGGCAGGCCTAACACATGCA
>NZ_NSKD01000005.1 GCF_002286965.1 Halovibrio salipaludis
GTAAACGGGGCCAGCACTTTGGCCAACTGCCCGGCGTCGGTGGCCACTTCCCGCTGTTCCATGACATTGCCCTGCTCATCCACAACGGCAACAGCACTTGATTTGGAAGCCAGATCGATGCCAGCGTAATTCATCGGACAACCTCCTCTTCTGCTGAGGCTCTTCGGGTGACCTCGTTTCTCATTGGCGGAGGTTGTCCTCTTCCTTCCGGCCCGATCAAGGCCTGCCCGCTTTATCCCATCTCCTACAACGGGATATCGCCCTACTGAACGCTATAGGCCATTCAGTGACGTAACGCCGTAACGACCTCAATACAACGGGGCTTCCAGGTCAGAGCCAGGGCCACTGCAAACCCACCGGCAACGAGCGCCATCACCCACAGCGGCACACCGAAATGAGCCGCGTCACGCAGCAGCGCCCAGACCAGGGAGAGCAGCAACCAGAGCGCACCGCCCAGGCGAAGCCGCCGGATGCGTGCGCGGCCGGGTGTTCCGCCCCTGACCGCGCGCCAGTGCCTTTCCTGGCTGAGTGCCAGCCAGGCCATACCGGTGTAGGCGCAGGCGAATACCGCCAGCAACAGTAGCCCGTCAACCAAACTCCACCTCCCGGAGCCTGACGGCCCTGTGCTGTGTCAGCCGCCGGGCACTCCACACGGCCACGGCGGCCCCGGCGAGCAGCATCAGGTCCATACCCGCCACCGGCCAGTAGCCCTCGGCCAGTGTCTTCAGCAGGTGATCGCCGGTGGTCACCGCGTTCAGGGCCACCGCCGCCACCGCCAGCATGGCTATGGCCCAGCACTGCCCGCGCCAGGCATCACTGCGTTGCAGCCAGCCATGGACGAAGGCGCCGAGCCACACCAGGAAGAAGACCCAGACCTCCAGGGCCGCCCGCTCATAACCGGCAAAGCGGGCCTCCAGCGGCAGGAGCCGGTTGGCCACGAAGAACGCCAGGGTGGCCAGGATAATGCCGGTTACGGAGCCGACCGTGAGCCCTTCAACAAGCCGGAACGCGCCCTGCCCCGCATGGCGCTTGCGCCGGGCCTGGAGCCAGAAGATGAAGCCGGTGACGATCATCACGCAGCCCGACAGTCCCCCGCCAAAATACAGCCAGCGCAGGGGCCAGTGGTCGAACTGGATGAAATGCAGGCCACTGATGAAGCGCTGGGTCTTCATCAACGGCATGGCCTCGAACCGGAACAGCACCTCGCCGGTGCCCCCATCGAAATAAAGCTGGTCGCGGTTGATGCGCACCATGTTCTGGTTGGAACGCCGCATCTCCACGTAGGAAGCCGCATCGCCCGGATGCCACACACGGACAAACGCCGGCCCTTCGCCCGACCACGCCGCGCGGGCCCGCTCAAGCATGGGCTCAAGGGGAGCCAGCGTACCGGGCTCGCCGGCGGGCGGACGGCTGAAACGGCCCAGGCCCTCCTCGATGAAGCGCCCCTGGGGATCGGCCGCGTCGTCGTAGGCCAGCGTGGCCGCATCGGGGAAGTAGATGTTGACGAAGATGACCAACCCGGAGAGCGTCATAATGAAATGGAACGGCAGGCCGACCACCCCGGTCAGGTTGTGGAGGTCCAGGTTGGCACGCCCGAGCCGCTTGTGCGCCCGGAAGGTGAACAGGTCCTGAATCGGCTTGCGGTGAACCACCAGGCCGGAGACCAGAAGCGACAACATGGCCATCCCGGCCAGTCCCACCAGCCAGTACCCAAGCTGCCCCGCCTTCAGGTGCAACGAGAAGTGGAATGGAAAAATGAACTCACTGCCGGCGAGCGTGCCCTGCGGGGGCAGCGGTCGGCCAGTGCCGGGCTCCAGGTCAACGAACTGCAGGTCACCCCCGGCATCCGGATAATACAGCCGCATCTGAGGCGAGCGTGAAGTGGGCAGCATCAAGCGCCAGCGCGAGGCATCCGGCGCCACCTTCCGGGCGCTGGCCAGGGCCGGCGCCAGGGAGAGTGACTCGGGCGGCTCGAGCCGCGTGGCCGGCATCATCCACCGGTCGATTTCCTTATCGAACACACTCAGGCTGCCCATCCAGAAGATGGCGAACAGCAGCGCCCCCAGAACCAGCCCAACCCAGGTGTGCTGCCAGCGCATGGATTCACGCCAGGAGGCCACCATTCAGGCCACCCCCGGCGCCAGGCTCACCATCACCCAGGCGGCCAGACTCCCGCCACCCAGCACCAGCCACAGCGTGAGCAGGCGCTGTTCGGCAAAGGCCCAGAGCGATACCCCCAGGTAGACCAGGAAGCCCAGCATGGCGGCCAGTACGACCGCCTCGCTGCGCGGCAGGACGGCACTCAACAGCCAGGCCAGCAGCACCACCGCCGCCAGGCTGAATCCGTAACCACCCGCCACCGCGAGCCCAATCCGTTGAACCGTGCGAAGCCATCCCTGGGCCATACCGCCACTCGTGCTCATTGCTGTCTCAGAAGTCCACCTCGTAACCCAGGGTGAAGGTGCGGCCACGTCCGGCGAAGAACTGGTTGGCCCCATCCCGCGCCGTCTGGGAATAGTAGGTGATGTAGTCCTCATCCAGCAGGTTCTCGATGCCCAGGCTCGCCTTGCCCACTGGCAGGCGGTAGCTCATGGCCGCATCCACCAGGGTATAGCCCCGGAAGTGCCGGAGGTTGGGATTGGACTGATCCTCGTTGGTATCGTTGAAGTTGTGACTGCCCTGCAACTGGGTCGAGAACCGCTCGCCCCAGAGTGCCTGCCACTTCAGCGTCAGCCGCTCGGGCGCCACATTGAAGCCGGTGAGATCGGTATCCACCCTGCCATCCCCGTCGGTATCGGACTCGCCCTGGTTGAACGCGTAAAGCAGCTCCAGGGTGTGCGCCTCGTTCAGGTCCCATTCGGCGTTAACGTCCACGCCCTGGATCTCGACCTTCTCGCGCTTGCCCACAAAGGTGGTGCCCTCCTGGGTCAGGCGCTCGCCAATATCGGAGTTTGACTCGTAATAGCTCGCCTCGAACCGGTAATTCGGCCCCTTGAAGCGGACACCAATCTCGCGGTTGTCGGTGACGATGGGCACCAGCTGGACCAGGGAATCCACGTCCTGGTTGGGTTGATCAATACCGCGCAGCGCCCGCCCCGCATCCGGTAGCCCGAAGCCTTCCGAGAGGTTACCAAACACCTGGAAGCCGGGCGTCACCTGGTAAACGGCGCCCACATTGAACAGGGTCTCGTTGAAGTCCGGGCTGCCACCATCAACCTGAACCAGGTCCTGGGTGACATCACTGCGGTCAATGGTGTTATAGCTTTCAACATTGAGCTGCGCGTACTCGTAGCGCACCCCGGAATGCACGGAAAGCGCATCCGTCACCGCAAAATCGGCCTGCAGGAAGGCCGCCACGTTGTGCAGCTGGGACTCCGGCACATAGGTGCGCCCCGTCTGCACCAGCATCTGCTGGGTTTCATCCTGGAGCAAATCCACCCCGGTGGTCAGGTCGAGACGGTCATCGATCATCCCTTCCCGGGTGAAGGTGAACTTGGCCCCCACCTTGTCCGACTCGGTCCGGGTCTGGTCCAGGCGATCATTGCCGTCCTCATCCTCATAGGGAAACGCCGTGGGATGGGTCCCGAACTGGGCGCGGAAGCGCTGGTAGTACAGCTGCGTATCAACCTGGTTGCCGTGCCAGTCACTGTGGCTGTACGCCAGGTTCGCGGTGGTGGAGCGGTTGAAGGGCGCGTCGCCGACAGGCGTGCCCTCGCGTGAGGTCGTCGGCGTACCCTGGCTCCGGTCGCCGGGCACGGCCACGTAATCGTTGTTGCTCTCCAGGTTGAAATGGTTCACCGAGAGCTCAACGTTCTGCTCGCTGTCGAGCCAATGCCCCACCTTGGTGAACACATCGTAGCTGGTGGAGTCCTGGACCTCGCCGGAGATCTCATCGATCCCCACCGTGCGGCCCTTGCCGTCGTAGAACAGGCCGCGCTCGTGCAGGGTGGCGCCGGTCTGATAGTCCCAGTCCCCCTGCTGACCGCTGACCCGGTAATTCAGCTTATACCCGGTGCCCTCGCCATGGACGCCATCGTCCGTGGTCATCTGGACACCCGCATGCTGGTTGAGCTGCCCGCTCTCGGGGCGCCGGGTCACATAGTTGATGATGCCACCGGTCGCGCCCAGGCCGTGCTCCGCACTGGCCCCGTGGATCACCTCGATGCGCTCAACCATGTCCAGGTCAATGGTATAGCCATCCCGCGCACTGTCGCGCAGCGGGTTGGACTGGGGAACCCCGTCCACCATGATCAGCGCCTCCCGACCCCGGAAGGTTTCGCCGGAATTGGTGAGCTTCTGGCGGCCCGGCGAATAGCCCGGGATCAGGTTATTGAGGATCTGGCCCCGGTCCTGGGTGAACTGCTGCTGCCGCTCAATCTGCTCGCGCGTGATCACCGTGACCTTCTGCGGCGTTTCGCCTTCAGACGTCTTGGCACGGGTAGCGGAAACGGTGATGGGCGCCAGCGATAGATCTTTCTCCCCGGCATGGGCGGGTGCGACCGCGGCCATCATCCACCAGGGCGACAGGGTGGACGCCATGGTCACGGCCAGAAAACGGCGTCGTCGGGACTCTGATTGCATCGGAACTCCTTGTTTCTTCAGGTGACAGCACAACTCATCCGTCCGACCACTGAGGTCTAGATTAAGAGGATGCAATCCTAATACCGTTAGTAATGGTTATCAACTGCTTTTAATGCATATTCCTATAAACCTAAACAGAAACCACCCACGGGAATGTCACTTAATAACCATTTTTATGGGTCATTTGGCCAGTGATCCCGGGTTTCTCGCCATCCATAATGATCAGAATTGCCGATAAACCTGTAGGAGCTTGCTCGCAAGCGACCTGAAACAATCGCGAGCAAGCTCGCTCCTACAACGGGACATCGCACTACTGACCCTATAGGCCATGGAGCGGGGCAGTCCTTTCAGGCAGGCTAGCGACAACAATGACAACCCCACTCCGTTTCATCACCTCAACATCCCTCTTCGATGGCCACGACGCCGCCATCAACATCATGCGCCGCCTCATCCAGCAGAAAGGCGCCGAAGTCATCCACCTCGGCCACAACCGCAGCGTCGACGACATCGTCCGCGCCGCCGTCCAGGAAGACGCCGACGCCATCGCCGTCTCCTCCTACCAGGGCGGCCACAACGAGTACTTCCGCTACCTCATCGACCGCCTCAACGACGAAGGCATCGGCCACGTCGCCGTCTTCGGAGGCGGTGGCGGCACCATCACCCCCGGCGAAATCCAGGAACTCGAAGCCTACGGCGTCGAACGCATCTACCACCCCAACGACACCCTGAACTCAGGCCTCGTCGCCATGATCGACGACGTCGTCGAACGCGCCGAACAGCGCCGCCAACACGGCAGCAGCCAGACCCCCACCGAGGTCGCCCGCATCGCCCAGCATCTCTCCGCCATCGAAGGCGAAGCACACACCGGCGAGATCCCGGCCAGCAGCACCCCGGTCCTCGGCATCACTGGCACCGGCGGCGCCGGCAAGTCCAGCCTCACGGACGAACTCATCAACCGCTTCCTGCGCTTCTGCCCCGGCCAGCGCGTGGCCGTGCTCGCCATCGACCCCACACGCCGGCGCACCGGCGGCGCCCTGTTGGGCGACCGCATCCGCATGAACAGCCTGCGCAACGACAATGTCTTCTTCCGCTCCATGGCCACCCGGCGCTCAAACCAGGCCACCAGCGCCGTGCTCAACGACGCCATCCGCTACCTCAAACAGGCCGGGTTCGACCTGGTCATCGTCGAGACCGCCGGCATCGGCCAGTCCGACTCCGAGATCATCGACTTTGTCGACCACTCCCTCTACGTGATGACCAGCGACTTCGGCGCCGCCAGCCAGCTCGAAAAAATCGACATGCTCGACCTGGCCGACACCATCGTCATCAACAAGTTCGAACGCGCCGGTTCCCTCGATGCCCTGCGCGACGTGCGCAAACAGTGGAAGCGCAACCACGTGCAGTTCGAGGTGGCGGATGAAAACATCCCCGTCTTCGCCACCAACGCCAGCCAGTTCAACGACGCCGGCGTCAGCGCCCTGTTCACCCACCTGGCCGACTGGCTCGAATGGCAGCCCAGCGAACGCTTCCCCTGGACGCTGCCGGACACCCACCCGCTGATCGCCGCCCACCGCACCCGCTATCTCGCAGACATCGCCGAGGACAACCGCGCCACGGGCGAGGCCATCGAACGCATGGCCGAAGCCGCGCAACAGGCCCAGACCGCGTGGAAGGCCCTGGAAGCACTGAACGACGACGCCCTGCCCGAGGCGCTGCAACCCTTCGCCAGCACCGAGCACAGCAACGACGCCATCGCCACCCTGCGCCGCCAGTACAACGACGCCCTGCAACGCATCGACCCGCACTGGCTGGAGGAACTGCGCCAATGGCCCCAAAAGAAAGCCGGCGTGGAACGCGAGCACTACCAGTACCAGGTGCGCGACAAGACCATTGAAGGCGATAACTACAGCACCACCCTGAGCGACCTCCAGGTGCCCAAGGTCGCCCCGCCGCAGACCAAGGACTGGGGCGAACTGGTGCGCTTCCTGGCGCGGGAAAACCTGCCCGGCTATTACCCCTACACCGCCGGCGTCTTCCCCTACCGCCGCCAGGGCGAAGACCCCACGCGCATGTTCGCTGGCGAAGGCCCGCCTGAGCGCACCAACCGCCGCTTCCACTACCTGGCACTGAGCGAGCCCGCGGCGCGGCTCTCCACCGCCTTTGACTCCGTCACCCTCTACGGCGAGAACCCCGCCGAACGCCCGGACATCTACGGCAAGGTGGGCAACAGCGGCGTGTCCATCGCCAGCGTCGACGACATGAAAAAGCTCTTCTCCGGCTTCGACCTGTGCGACCCGACCACTTCCGTCTCCATGACCATCAACGGCCCGGCGCCCACGATCCTGGCCTTCTTCATGAACGCCGCCATCGACCAGCAGGTGGAAAAACACCTCCACGAGACCGGCCAGTGGGAACGGGTGGAAAAGGAAATCGCCAAGCGCGACCGCCCCAGCTACAAGGGCGACCTGCCGGAAGGCAACAACGGCCTGGGCCTGGGACTGCTCGGCGTGAACGGCGATGAAGTGGTGGACCGCGAGACCTACGAACGCATCCGCGAGACCACCCTCAAGCAGGTGCGCGGCACCGTGCAGGCGGACATCCTCAAGGAAGACCAGGCCCAGAACACCTGCATCTTCTCCACGGAATTCGCCATGCACATGATGGGCGACATCCAGCAGTACTTCATCGACCACGGCGTGCGCAACTTCTACAGCGTCTCCATCAGCGGCTACCACATCGCCGAAGCCGGCGCGAACCCCATCACCCAGCTCGCCTTCACCCTGGCCAACGGCTTCACCATCGTCGAGTACTACCTCTCACGCGGCATGCACATCGACGACTTCGCCCCCAGCCTGAGTTTCTTCTTCAGCAACGGCATGGACCCGGAATACGCCGTGATCGGCCGCGTGGCACGCCGCATCTGGGCCCGCGCCATGAAAAACCGCTACGCCGCCAGCGAACGCGCCCAGAAACTCAAGTACCACATCCAGACCAGCGGGCGCAGCCTCCACGCCCAGGAGATCCAGTTCAACGACATCCGCACCACCCTGCAGGCGCTCTACGCCCTCTTCGACAACTGCAACAGCCTGCACACCAACGCCTTCGACGAAGCCATCACCACCCCCACGGAAGACTCGGTGCGCCGCGCCGTCGCCATCCAGCTCATCATCAACCGCGAGCTCGGCCTCAACGCCTGCGAAAACCCCTGGCAGGGCTCGCACATCATCGAGCAGCTCACGGACAAAGTGGAAGAAGCCGTACTCCAGGAATTCGAACGGCTGAACGAACGCGGCGGCGTACTCGGCGCCATGGACACCATGTACCAGCGCGGCAAGATCCAGGACGAATCCATGGTGTACGAACACCGCAAACACGACGGCAGCCTGCCCATCATCGGCGTGAACACCTACAAACCCAAAGAAGGCCAGGAAGCCGGCGGCGAACTGGAACTGATGCGCTCCAACGACGAAGAAAAGCACCAGCAGATTGATCAACTCAGGGCGTTCCAGGGGATTCACCACAGCCAACGAGACTACTGGCTGGAGCAGCTACAGCAGGTGGCGGCGAACCGGGGGAATACCTTTGAGGTGTTGATGGACGCGGTTAAGCATTGTTCGTTGGGGGAGGTTTCGGAGGTGTTTTATCGGGCTGGGGGGGAGTATCGGAGGAATATGTGACTCCGCCAAACAACTCTATGATTAAACAGCGCATGTCAAAGTGGACTCCACCGACAGTTTAGGTTTAATACCCCAAGACATCATGCCGAACCGTGATCTGGGAATTATTGTCCAAGTCCTCGACAAAGCGCTCCCAAGCTCCCTTCTCAACCCTGCGTGCCATATATCGACATGCCATAGTTGCAAAACTTGATGCGACATTGTCTAAGTTCGAAAGGAAAGTATTTAGGGTCTCTGTCCGGTTCGCACCATAGGACAAGTAAATTGAGTCTCTGTAGTTTGCTTTACCCCGGTACCTGGAGGCCTGCGTCAAAAAATTCACCGGTTTCTTGCCCAGTCGCGCATCCCTAAGCTGAGCAGCCCTCTTGGTCTTAAAGTTGCTGACACCTAGCTCCTTAAACTGACGCGAAGCTCGAACCAGCCTCTCCACTTTTTCTTGTTCGTATCCTGCTGTTCCACTCAGGTATGCAACACAAGCTCCCCACGCGTCAGCTTCATCAGTAGCTTCCTTTGTCAACGCAAACCTGTTGCCTTCTCTTAGCCGCTCCACCTCTGCCTTGACCTCTCTCGGAACTAGGGTGTTCAGATGCAAGCCGAACGGACCTATAGCATGCCCTCTGATAGCAATATCTGAGTGCCAGGTTTTCGCAGTCTCAGCGTGTGTCTCTGGTTTGGCGCCGGAAGCAGCCGCCACCATGCCGCTTGCGGCGTAATAGATCGTGTAATACCAGGTGATTATCGCGGACCGGATTACAGGAAGAGGCTCGCACTTCCTAGACATTTCTCCTAGAGCTTCCATATTGTGGAGCATCATAAAGACGTTTTCGAAGCACCAAGTGTCAGCTTCCTCGTTAACGGTTCGGCGGGGCACGGCCAAATAAAAAGACCGCATTGCTTCCGGGGAGAAGGCTTCCGAGTCGCACAAGATAGACAAGGCCGCCATCCAGTTGACGGTGCTTTGGTAGGCAAACCTTGGCGTGGCGGGGTCGCTGTGGGCGAACAAGCGTTGCAACAACCGCTGCTCCATCTCACTCCTCCAATTAATCCCAACTACGAAAAATAGACACTCGGTTATGCGCATTTGTGCTCATCGTTCGCTGTCCCGTAGAGCTCCCTTTTGAGTACACCACTATGTTCTCCAGCGATCTATTACTGCGGAGAAGGTGACATCTCGCCAAGGCTTCTTCCATTCTTTGTCGAAGCAAACGCTCTGTGAATGAGGCTCAGGCTTTGGCAAGGGCATCTGGACAACGGCGGGAAGCAGAACAGCGTCACCCACGACAATACATTCGCCGGGCGCAAGGTTTGGAAGGATATCCGTAATCCCGCTCGAGTTATCCGGGAAAAGCCTTTTCACGTAATTTTGATCCGCATTGTTGGTCAGCCTGAGCGCGACGAAGTTGTTGCATTGCGCAAAGATTGTTTCCGAAACCTCTGACGGACGTTGGCTCACAA
This sequence comes from Halovibrio salipaludis, assembly GCF_002286965.1. GTDB lineage: Bacteria > Pseudomonadota > Gammaproteobacteria > Pseudomonadales > Oleiphilaceae > Halospina > Halospina salipaludis. Next base: position 9,714 of record NZ_NSKD01000005.1, read on the forward strand.
CCATAAGGCTAAGACCGTATTTCCTCCCCTCCTTCGCGACACGCTCCAGCGACTTTCGGGATGCCCGATATGCCGCATTATCTCTCTGCGGAATATAGTTGTGCGCCTCCTCGCAAACAATCATAACGGGCACATCATTCAGACAATCCTCTTTGTGACGCAACTTCGAGTAGTGGAAGCAAAAATCGAAAATCAAACGTGAGAGCAGGCTGACTGTAATACTTAAGACTTCAAAGGGAATCCCACTCAGGTCTACGATTGTGACATTAGCTTTATTGATATAACCGAGGAACTCTCTCATGATCTCCTCGAAATCCTCTGTCTCGAAAGGAGTCCCGTCGGCCTTGGCTGGATCAAGCAGAAAGCGTAGGCGTTTGTCGGAAAGCGTGGCTTCTAGTCGTGATACGAAGCGGTTGAATTCACCGTTAAATGGACCATTTGTCGCCTTCGTTGCGGCTGCACTATTCGGGGCAACAAAGACGCATTTTTTGTCAAAGTAATAGTCTTTTCGATCCTCAACCAGTGTCCCGTCTTCCAGCTTGGGCTTATCCTCACCGGCCAAACGCCCAATCACCTCACGATTCATGTTTTCAATGTAGCGATAAACTTCCTTGATCGAAAAGTACACCGGGGTGTCGTAAGTCATCTCTTGGATTCCCGGGTTGTGTCGCTCCTTATTCATAATGACAGCTTGTTTAAACTGGCTCACCTGATTGTGCGAGCTCTGCTCATTACTCTCGATGAACATACTCTCTAGCTCTTCGGAGTTCATAAGCCAGTAAGGAAGCTGAAGACTATCTATATCCAAACGATTCAAAGTGAAGTTCTGCTCTGCCTCCAGAGTAAAGGCCGCCGTATACTCATCATGGATATCAAAGATGACAACATGGGAGTTGTTCTGATTACCGAGCCTTGAATTCTTTTCATCGGCTATGCCCACCACATCTTGCAGAATCCTAGATACACTGCTGGATTTACCAGAGCCGGTAGACCCCACGACTGCGATGTGCTTGCTGAAAAACCGGTCCCCATGAATCTTCATGGGTGTTGCCTTGTTCAGCGATAGATGGCCGAGGGGGAACTGATAGTCCGAATCTCCTTCGAAGAGCATGCTCAATGTTTCTTGTCCTGCCGCGAACACTGGCTCAGTAGGAACCGGCAGCAAAACACTTGCGCGCTCAAACTTCTTACCGTCAACAAGCGTCCCTACTGCCTGGCATTCAATGTGAAATTGCCACTTCGGCTGTCCCTCTGTGTCCTCCCCATGAACCCCGCGGATATTGCGCACAGAAGCGATGGTAAAATCATGATTTCCTTGTGCGATCTGCAAAAACCGTCCTACTTGAAGCTCCTCCTTGTGCTCTTCGAACACTTGTAAGTCATCGACTAGAACAATGATTGCTTCTGGGGAGCAGGATAGAACCTTCCCGATGCTATTCGTAGACATTACTTACTCCCATAACGTATTTGATTTCCTTCATGGAGGCTCCTGCCAGCCGTTCGACGTTCACATCGACGGTATCGAGTGAATTGCAGTCCGGTTCACCAACTATGAAAAGATCATCACACTTCCGGTTGTTCAAGACATTGCCGTGATCTTCCCAACTCAGGATACGGAGACTGAATTCACGTTTCGTCTCTCCACCAGCGCCTTTTGAAATCAGCGGTTCTCGAAAAAAATAAGATTCTTCAAACTGCCCGCCCAGATAACCATCATTAGACACAATACCCTTCTGGTACAAGCGGTGCTGGATATCCTGAATCTCGCTTCGGTCCGCACAGAGGCAAAACGTGGGTGTGTTAATGTGCGCAGGCTTAAAGTGATACTTGTCTATATAGTCGGATATAAAAATAACAATTTCACTGTGGTAATCCTCGATACTATTGGGATCAATAATGAAGTAGCGAAGCCGCGCATTTTTATCCAGATTAATTTTGAGCTGCTTACGACGTGCTTGGATCAATTTTTCTCGGGTCTTGAGCGCCAACGTCCATCGGGAAATGGCCGTCTTTCGGATAGCCAGTAGATCAGAAATAAATTTCTTTTTCGTGATTTTCCTCTTCGCTTCGTCATGCTTAATACTGAGCGTAGCGATCATGTGAATCGCATTTGGATATACTAGGGTCTCAATGTCGCCCTTTGGAATCTCACTGGCCTCTAGCTGCTCAAAGACGCGCTTCACTATTTCGTCGTAGGAAGGACCGAACTCCATAGTAAATCGGCCTAAGAAACTATCAAGATCGATATGGGAAGGTATTACCCTAATGTGCTTCTCAAGTTCCTTATCCTTGGAACTCAAGGCTGCTACCAAGGTAGCCTTATCAATGGAAGGTTCCGGCGTAGGGACCCCAGAAAAATGGGCAAACAGGACGTAGCGTATGTTCCTTTCCTGATTATCAGAAAAGTGTTTTAGCATCTGGAGCAACGGCTTGTACACTGCGCTCGCAGTGAAGGATGTGCTCGCCTCATGGTACTTGCACTGGACCGCCGTCACCGTCGTAGGGGTAGCCACCTCAATATCTTCAACAATGCCCTCGACTGTGACTTCGTCATCTTCTTCCGCTCCCAATATCTCTAAAGCAGTCTTATTAAACTGATACAGGAAGCCTTGAATCGTATAGTCAGCAGTACGGGGCATATCGCCTTTCCTTAATCTTAATGCTCCCCAACGTTAAAGTCAGAGTTTGAGCCCCAAACCTGAGGAATTTAGGATTGGGGGCTGGATCGTTACAAAGCTAGTTTGCACTTAGCTTGAGTTCATTAAATATCTTTTTGGGATCATCGGGCTGAAGAGCCCATCTGTAGGCCGGATGCACCTCCCAGTCATACCCGAACTCAACAAACTTGTTCGACAGATAACGATTCTCCTCAAAATACTGCCTATCGATCCCTTTGTTCATTTCTTTTCTAGCGGTTAAAAAATTTATCTTATAAAGAAATGCCGCAAGCTCTTTTGTTGTTGCGATAGAGCCTTTTGCCCACCTAAAACTGCCTTGCTCCTCAATAGCAGAAATCTTTTTGAGAAGCTTGTCTGTAGAATACACATAACCTTCTGAAGCCCTTCTTTCTACTTTTGTCGGCTTCATGCCAAGCACTAATCGTTCTATATCAGGTAACTCCGATCTGTACTCATTAAATGTATCCTGCAACCTCCCCTGCGAATAGCTTTCAAATATACTTTCGAGATGGGATGTTCTTATTATTTCATCCTCTGCATTATTCGCTTCACGCCCAGCTAACGTTAAAAGCTTAACAAGATCCCGAGGGCGCTTCCTAATCAAAGACATCAAGACTCGGTACATTGGTGCATTATTCCAGTGACCCTTCCCCATAAACCTTTCTTCAATAACTGGAGAAAGATACTTCATTAACTCCCACTGATCTTTTCTCAGCAAGTCTTTTTCGTCAACGTCCCTCCCAAAATAACTCTCAATACGCTTTACCAGAAGTGCCAATATTTCATGATTACTCCAGTGATACCAAATAACCGATCCTTCAGTTTTATCTGTCGATTCATCTGATGTTCGAGAAAGGAAGTAAACATCCGACCGCAAACTTATTCTAAAGAATATCCCTCGATTTTCTGTAGAGATATCTCTTACTGCATTGAGCAATGCAGAAATCCGTTTTATATCCCATTCTTTACCTTCCCAACCTCTGTCCAAGTCGTCTATATACACATATATTTTATTATCCTTCAGAAAACTATTTATTACGGCCTTTTTTGATTCACTTAAATTTACTTTTTCATCAGCCCGAAGGGTAGATTCCAAGAAGTTTAGGGCTACACCACCGAATTGGTTTAATTTCTGACGCCAACCTTCATGGAGAAGCCCAAACGACTCCAAAGCTTTTCTCGCTATTATTTCGTTTACTCCGGACTTCCATTCACTTATCAAACCTAAAAAGTCTGAGGTATCTCTTCCTATCCCCTCAACATCATTGGGTTTAATTAAAAGAGTAAGTTTATTGGACTTTGATTGCTCATCAATCGCCACTTGAAAAAGCGCCGACTTACCAATGCCTTTATGACCCACCACTATTCTAAGAGGTAGGTCGTTCACTACTTGTTTATACAATTTACTTTTGAAGTAGTATTCCTTTAGCCGTTCAGGGTCTTCGCTTTCGGCTGCTTCATGCCCAAAAAGTCGCTGCAGATGATACTCGTCAAATTCCATATGGACCTCTAAATTTCTCTATTTGTCTTTTAACTGCTATCACACCATGTCACGCGATATACCCTCGAACTGCGTTCTAGATGAACCCGTTCGACAACTTTTTAAAAATCTATTTTTAGTTTTAAAACGTCCCCTTACCGGTGAGTCCTACGCCCACTGTAAGCATGTGGCTTCCTTATATCGTTGAATCAGTGACGTTCAGCATAGAACGGCGTTTTCCCAAGAAGCACAGGCATGGCACAACCGCGTATCTTTAAAAAATCACCAAGGCCACTCCGCTTACTCAACAGCCACACGCTGAGTGTCACTAAATGCCTCATCGTCACCTTTCTCAACCGGATCCTTCCGATTAATCTTAGGCGGTGGCGCCACCCAAGCCCTTAACCTCTGCCCAACCTGCTCATAGAAATGCGGCACAGCCGCTTCCAGCTCGTCGATGAACACCTTGTTCCCGGAGAACCGCCCGGCAAGATCCACCATGTAGAACACCTCGAATCGGGAGGGCACCACTGAAGTCGTATCGGAATCCAGCGCACTTCCGTCTTTCAAAACCGTTTCCAGCGGCGCCTGGGTTTCCTCGGCGTTGCCGGTCCGGAAGGCCTTCACGTACATGTCCCCGGTTTCGGCCTTGGTGAGCTGGCGGGCGAGCCAGTTCACCCGTGCTGAGGTGCGTTTCTTGTCCTTGGGCGCGGCCAGTTTCATGGAACAGGAGATGGTGCGCTTGGTGAGGTTGGCGACAACTTCCAGGTCCGTGGCGGCGTGGGGTACGTCCAGCACGCAGCGCAGTACGTTTTCGTTGACCAGGGTTTCGCAGTCATCCTTCAACCGGGCCTGGGGATCGGTGCGGTGGTTTTTGGAGAGTTTCAGGCCCACGTTCCGGCCAAGCTTGCGGCTCATGATGAGGCAGAGGTCGCGCTGTTCCTGGTGCCAGCAAGTGACAGTGTTGATCACTTCCTCGGAGTTCTTGCTGAGCGTCGCCCCACTCTTCACGTGGCCGACCACGTCCTTCCATTCGGAATTCATGCGGTCGAAGCTGGAGATGCCGCTGGAGTCATGGCTCAGGTAACGGTTCACTTCCTCCAGTACAAAGTGCTGGTCCTCGGACTCAATCTCTTCCTGCTCCAGCAGGAGCGTGGCCTGGGTGACGATGTACATCCAGGACCAGTGGTAGAGCTCGACGTTCTTCAGGTATTTCTTCGCCAGCTTGATGGGATGGTGCGTGGGCATGGCCACGAACTGGTTGGAAATGGTGATGACCGCGTCCAGCTTGTTCTCCTTGGCAATCTGCAGGTACTGCTTAAGCTGCTCTTCCCCGACCTCCGCGTTGCCGATCTTCGCCTCGATCAGCGCCCGCCACTGCTGCTTGCCGGTGTCGAGCACCAGCAGCCCGTCCGGCCGCTCCTGTTTCGGGACCTTCGGGTCGGACTGGAAGACCACTTCCGTCCAGGCCTCAATCCTTGCCCGCTTCCCTACCCGCACACCCAGCGAGTTCAGCATGGCTTTCCGGAAACCGTGCACACCCCGCAGTGCCGCCAGGAAGATGGACGCGGCGCGCTGTTCCTTGTTGGAGTCGGCGGTGACGGGAATCAGGCGGGCGAGTTCGCCCCGGGTGACGTTGTCTGGCAGGTCGATCATCACTGGTGGTCCCTGTTGGTGGTTCACACGTCACTGTGCAACGCAGCGGGCCGCTCCAAGCTTAGCCTCTGCCTTGCAGATTGACCTTTGTTTGAGCGTAGCAGAGATTTCCGTGGAATGAGGACAATGAGCCCTGCTCTTGCTGGCTCGCCGTCTTTGAATGAGCTTCATTACTGAGTTGAGAACCAGGTACGCTCCGGGCGGTTGAATGCGAGAATCCAATTTTGTAGGCTTCCTCCTCTTCCATGGAAAGGATGATCAGAATGGAATCTCAGACCCTCCCGAAAGCAGAATTGCGACTTACCGTCGCTCGCCTTCTCGAACTCTCCTACAGAAAAGATGAAGGAATCACCACTCGGCTCGTTCAAGAGGTGGGTAATGTTCGCCTGGCTGTTGATGAGAACGGTAAAGCACAGCTTTCCGGGAAGGCTGGTTCGGTGGAATTTTCGGCCAGCAAGTTAGCTTCAGAGCTCGGCGTGTCCATCCGACGGGTCAAGGTCCTGATGTCGGTCACAGACAGCGGCGATATCAGGTACAACGGAAGCTTCAACCTGGGGTATGCCTCAGTCAGTATCACGGGAACCATCGATATTGATGAGTTTTTGCGCTCCTGCTCAGGCCTGCTCTGCTACGCGGTTCGACTCTTAGAGGGCCAGAAGCGCGAACGGGATAGGCAGCTCCAGAAAGCGTTGGGGAATTGATCATGAAGGGATATGCAGCCCCGCTTCTTCTTGCCTTTATCTGCTCTGCGTGCGCAACGGCGGAACCTTTACCGGCAAAGGCTCGCTATGTGGCTTTCGAGAAAGCCCTGACGGGTTCTGAGGATGCCAGTCCCTTCGGGAGATACTTGTCGAATCGAATCATGGCCATCCACGAAAAAGCTGAGACCGACGAGGAGTTGGCTTCTCTCCGGAACCAAGGGGCATTTCCTCTGTGGCTGAAGGAAGAAACAACGTTCCATGAGCGCCGTACGGATAATGGACGCTGCCTGACCGTCTCCGGGACAACCTTCGATGGTGAGCCGGGATACATGGCTGTTCGCTTCATCACGGAGGACGGAGCACTGAGAGCTGACGACATCCACTACAACTATCCCGAGACAGCAGACGATTTTCCTTCCAAGGCTATATGCCCGGATGAGATCACGCTTTCATTTCCAGGCTCCGACGACACCTGACCCCTGATCACCACGAGTACAGACATGAAACGAATTCTCGCTTCGGTCATTGCTCTGCTTTTGGTGGCCTATGCTGGGCTGGGATTGTGGAGCCTGCACACGGCCGATATCGAAGATGTAGCGCTTTGCGTGACCGAGGAAAATACCCATCGCATTCCGAACTCAGTGTGTGAATGGTACTTGTTCCAGTTTCGGGGAACGCCGAGTGATATCGAGTACCTGGAGAATCGCGCCGGCATCGCCTTCTTCTTTGGGGTTGAGAACCACGAGATGCGCCAACGCCTGATTTCGTTCTTCCTGAAAAATGGTCTCTCCATCAACCAGCATTCCGCCATCAGTGGTTATCCACCACTCCATGGCGCCATCCTTATGAACGATGCGCAATTGGTTGAGTTCTTATTGTCGAACGGAGCAGACCCTACCCAAAAAGATGAAAGACACGAACTGACAGCGTCGGAATATCTGGAATTACTGAAGCATAAAAATCCGCAAAGAGATTGGTCTGGAGTAGAGGATCAACTGCAGTCACAAGACTGAGTGCCACCCCCTGATCCATTAGGAACCTGAGCGATCTTCGGCGTTCTGGTTGGAAACAGTAGGTGCTGGCTGTTGCTTGCCCCTTGCAACTGACTTCGAGGAAAGAGCGGGAATGGCCCAACTCCAAGAATCAGAGCCAGAGATCACTTGGCAGCTGGTACTCATAAGCCTTGGCCTACTTGCCCTGGCAGGACTCAGTGCGCTGTATCTCATACCACCCGCATACGACGGGCTTGTAAATGACCTCTTACGCCCAATCACCAGTTCAGGACGCGTCATTACAGTTCGGTCGTTTGATCTCGCTCTTCCGCTTTTGATCAGCGCCCTACTCTTTCTGCTTGCCCTCTCGGTCCTGGTGCTCGTTGCCCTGCCTCTAGGACTGACGCAAAGGCAAACCTCCAAGCTGTTCCAACCTTTCCTTTGGCTAGCATTCATAGGTGCTATATCCGGTCTGCTCGCAAACCCCGTGGCATGGGGAATCAGCATCTATCTGGAGAACACGGGATACCATGAGTGCCTGGACCATTGGCAAAGCAACCGGTTCATCACTACTTGGGTTTTCGTATCTCAGCCCCGGCTGTGCGGTGAGCTTTGAATCGTGGAATCAATCAACTCTGGCGCCGCATGCTCAAGGTCGAGCAGTAGGCGGGTTATACGGTGAATTTACATGCTTATAACGATTGCGAGTTACAGTTTTCCATTCGAAGCCCACATCGCCCGATCACGCCTGGAGTCGGAGGAAATTCCTGCCTTTGTCGCTGATGAGCACACCATCAACATGCAGTGGCTGTATTCGAACGCGCTTGGTGGCGTCAGGCTTCAGGTTCCCCAGGAATTTGTCGAGATCGCGCTTGAGATCCTGAGCGAGGACCGGGAGCAGGATCTGGTTGAGGAAGTCGGAGTTGACCCCAAATCCTGCCCACATTGCGGAAGCACGGATACGGAGTTCCATCAGATCGGCCGACGCTGGGCCTTTCTGGTTTTCCTGGGGTTGGATTTTCCGTTATTTCCTGTGAGGAATGGCATTCGCTGCAATCACTGTGGGAAAGTCTCCGAGATCTAGTATCTCGTATGCCCTCCAGCGGATTGCTCGCTATTTCGATACAACGGAGCGCTTCTGGCTGAACCTGCAGATGGAGTATGAGCTTCGCACCGCGCAGCTTCAATAGTCAGTGCTATCAGGGTCCGTCGGGTTATACTCAGCCAACTCCTCCCGAATTACCGTTCGCAACCGGTCCTCTGAGAGTTCTGGTTTTGACTGGAAGATCGCCTCGCGCAGGGTCTGATTAATCAGGGTCTGGTACCCAATCCCTTTTGCTTCGGCCTGGTCCCGGAAAGCATGGATCACATCCTCGTCCAGCATGATGGTGATGCGTGTTTTCCCACCGGGGGAAGAAACCGGGCCCCGCTTTGCATTACTGAAATCGTAGTTTTCACGCATGGTAAAGCAGCCTTCCGTAGGTCAAACTCGATCTCCATTTAATAAGTATGCATTAAATATGCATACGGTACAAGGTTCTGAAATAAAGGGCCTTCAAGACGCCAGGGTGAAGGCCGAATACGACAAACTGACTCCGGAATTTGAGCTGATTGACCAGCTCCTTTCTATGCGTAACAGCGCGGGGCTGACCCAGCAGGAACTTGCTGAGCGTATGGGTACGCAGAAATCCAACGTCAGCAGGCTGGAGCACGGACGGAGCAACCCAAGCTGGAAAATGCTCACCCGCTATGCGCATGCCTGTGGTTATGAATTAAAGCTGAGCACGCTGGAGCGTTCCGCATAAGTCCACCACTCCACCACCATGGTTCGGCGCGATACATGTGAGGCAATCTGCCCTCAGGCCGTGTCTTGCTGTGACCCGCGATCCATGAAAAACACCGTCGCAATGAAAATGATCGCATTGAAGACAATTACGGTGACTGCCTGAACCGCCGTAATCGGGGGAAAATCATAATTCTCCATCGCTCCCGATGCAGCGTGCAGAAAGGCTAGAAACGCCAGAGAGGACAGGCCCGCGATGGCCGCGAATGGGGCCACCACGTGCTTGTTTGAGAGGCTCAATAAGCCGCGTGACATCTTAATCACGATCACGCTGCTAATGATTGTTGCTGCTGCATTGCCCCCCAATTGCCCTTTTATGCCCAACCAAATGTCAACAACTATTGCAACCGTCGAGAATAGATTGAGGAGCAGGAAATAAGCTAGGCCTAGCCCTGCTACCCTGAATATTCTTCTGTCGCTCAGTTGTGTCATCTGGTCTTCGGCTCTATCCAGAGTGTTATTTAGTTCGCTGGGGAAGCAGCGATTAATCGAGACCGTGCGCTGCCTTCTTCTGATCTCTTCCAGTGCATGCTGGCGAGTCTCAGAAGAGGCTTGCTGTACGCCAAACAGGACAATTGAAAGGACGAGCCCTCCAACATTTCCCTTTGTTGCTCCCTGCTTGATGATCTGCCATGCGCTACCGCCCACACCGAGTGCCCCCGGGTTGAGGCCGATTGTACGGTCAACATAGGCCACCTTACCGTGAAACGACACGATGTCCTTAAGCTCCTCAGCAGTCTTGGTTTCAACTAATTAAAGCTAACCACACTGGAGCGTTCGGCATAGGCAACGCTACTGCTCCAGCGTCCCCTTAAACTCCCCCAACACCTGCAGCTCTCCCGCCTGGGCTTCGTCCAGGACAATATCCTCATAGCCCGGCGCCAGCGTATCGCAGGCGAGAACGATACGGCGGTGTTCCCACTGATGGTCAGGGTTTGGCACCTTCTCGCTGTGGTACACCTTAACGGTGAGTTCACCGCCATGATCCGGATCCTGTATGTCGCGATGGTAGACCAGCATCACCCGGCCGTTGCGGCTGCCGCCAGGGTTGGCCTCGAAAAGGCACAGCGAGCCGTTGGGGATGCGCCGGTTCATGGATTCGCCTTCCACGCGCACCGCGAAGAGTCCAGGCTTGGCGCGGTACATGTCCGGTAGCGCGATCCAGATTTCGGCCTGCCGGGGATTCTGGATTTCAGCAAAGCCTTCCGCGAAATCGCCAGCGGCGACTGGAAGATCGATGAATGGAACGGCATTGTCGTCATCGCCAACCTCTTCAGCCGACAGAAACCGCACGCCCTCTTCCGGCTCTGTTGTGGTTTCATCCGCTTCAGCCCGGTTGGCAGCTGCCGATTCCGTTGCGGGTTGCGGCTCGTCCTCGGTGACGGCGAGCGCGATCTGCTCCCGGAAGTATTCCTGGGTTTCCGCATCCGTGCAGTAGATGAGGCAGCCCTTCAAACCCCGGCTCATGAGAGTGCGGTAGGTGTTCTTGATGATGGCCTCGGCACGGGCGTCAGCCTCTTCCGGGTATTGTTTACGCGCTTTCTTGTAGCCGTGAAGGGAGCGGTCGGTTTTGGCGCGTTCCTGGGGCTGAGTGATGACCCGGCCATTGCGCACGATCAGGTCCGGCCCGATGATGACGCCCACGTAGTCCAGCTCCAGGCCCTGGACGGTGTGGATACAGCCGACCTGTTCAACGGAGTGTTCCTTTTCCAGGTAGCGGCCCTCGTCCTCGGTGAGGTTCCACTGCATGGCGAAGTCATGTTCCGGAAAGGTAATGTCGTATGCGCCGGCGTTTTTCTTACTGACCCAGTTCCAGCAGTAGCCGGCCACCAGTCGTGCCTTGTGGCCCGAGCGGTCGAGCTCATAGATACGGTCGCGAAGTTCACTGGGTGAATCGACAACCTCCAGCTGATAGCGGATGCCGGCGAGGTTGTCCTGGGCGGTGTCACGCAGAGCCAGCACCCGCTCCAGCCAGGCAAGGTAGCCATCCGAGCCATTGCAGCGGAACTGCGACTGCAGCACGGCACGATGGACTGTGGCGTTCTGCTGGCGGGCCCAGGTCTCGATCTCACCACGCGTGCCCGTGTCGTTCCAGGTAACCTGCTGGGCTTCATCCACGAAGAAGATACTGGCGCGGGCGGACTCTATGATGTCGCGGATCTGGTTGGCGCCCTTTTTCTGGTACTGGGAGCGTTCCAGCAGCCGGTGAGCCTCGTCCACCACCAGGGCATCCATGGCGTTGGTTTCCATGTTGTCGTAACTGGCCGAACCCTTGAACAGGTTACTGAAGCGGGTTTTGGTCATGGTCCCGGTCAGGCGCCCTTCATACACCTGCCGGGGAGCGCGGTTGGGGGTAACGTAATGGGCGGTGTAATAGCGCTTAGTCATTTCAACAAGCAGGTTGATGGCAACCACGGACTTTCCCGTGCCAGGGCCTCCCTCCACGATCAGGACCTGCTTGCCGCCCTGCTGCGCCATCTCGGTCACATCCAGCGCCATCTCGTAGACCAGCTTTTGGTCATCGATCATCAGGAACTCGCGATTGCCCTTCATCAACGATGCCAGGGCATCGGCCAGTTCCCGCGACGGTCGGATGCGCCCGCGTTCGATCCGATAGAGCACCCGGCTGGTGTCGCCGTGGCGCACGTGTTTCTGGATAAACTGCTGAAGCCGCTCCATGTCGTTGCGCAGATACAGCGGCGCACGATCAAGGTGTTCCCGGTAGCGGGCGTCGGTAACGCCGGAGCCATCACGGCAATTATGCAGGTAAGCGCAGGGCTGGAGTCGAATGCCCTCTTTTTGGACTGTCTCGTTGAAGTCCTCCAGGAGCGCGGCATAGCTCCAGGCCTGGTAGGACGGATGCGTGGTCTCGCGCTGGGCTCCGCCCAGGAAAGTCTCGACGATGGCATCCTTGCCCGTGGCCGTAATTTTCTCCCACTGCTTGAGCTCAACGATCACACAGGCTTCGCGCTGCCCTTCATCCAGCCCAGCCACGATCATGTCGATTCGCTTGGAGGTCTGGGGGATGCGGTATTCAATGGCGATACCGGCATCCCCGGGAATCCCTTCACCCTCGAGAATGTTCTTCATGTATTGCAGCGACTGTTCCCAGGAACGGCGTTCGCTATCGCTCACACCACCCTGGCCCCGGCGTTGCATTGCGCCCAGGATGCGATCCGATATCCGGTTGCGGCGCACGTCGTCCAGGAAGGTGGTCTTGTCGCTGTTGTAAACCAGCATGGCCGAGGCCTATAGGTTGGTGTACTTATCGGACCGGCCCCGCGCCTTGTCGGCCGGGTACTTGCCTTCATTCTCGTCGATCTTGTCATCAACCGCTTCCAGCAGGTCCATATCCAACCGGCCTGCCAGCAGCATCAGATAGATCTGCACGTCGGCCAGCTCCCGCCTGACGGCTTCGCGTGTCTCCGGTTCGAGGGCCTCGGATGCTTTGCCATCCAGCCACTGGAAATGCTCAACCAGCTCCCCGACTTCGCCGGTCAGCGCCATGGTGAGGTTCTTGGGTGAGTGGAAGCGCGACCACTCGCGCTCATCCACAAAGTGCTGGAGACGTTCCTGGAGCTCCCCAAAGGTTCGCATTCCGTCAACAGACATTCTTGAACTCCGCTAGGGTCAATCTGGGACTTTAAAGATTATGGGCGTCTCTAGGAGCAGTGAACAGCGCGGACGATGGAGCAGATCCTAACTACTTCGGGGGGGCTTCTCCTGCCTTATCGGGGAACTGCTAAGAAATCCTCAGTAATTGCCAGCCTACTCGGCAGCTACGGCGCACTTTTAGCTGAAGGGACCAGTCCCCGCGATCACATTGCCCCCCAATAGGTCTTGCCCTCAGACGCAGTCGTTGCATTTTCTGCAACAACTGAATTGCAGTCCATCTCTCCGGGTTTGAAGATGTTCCGAAAATGCCGCGAGGTCAGGGTTGGAGGCTGACAACCATACCTTAACCCACCAACAGGTGCTCAACCTCCACCCCGGAAATGGACGCCAACCGCTCGGCGATGAGCATCTTTGAACGCACGCCTGTCACTTCCGGGACCCTGCTGACAGAAGGATCCTGCCTTCGCCCTCTTTGGTGTCCTGGTGGCGGTGCACTGTCACCCCGGAGCCGATCACTGGATCGCCCGGCTCCGTGAGTCACATGCTGAATGAAGAACCCGGGGTCGGCTGACCGCGCAATTGGTCGCCCACATTGGACAGGAGGCCGCTGACGGTATTGCTCAGATAGTCCGTGAATCCGTTGCGCGACAGGGTGCGCTCAATCACCGTTGAAGGCAGAAAACGGGTCATCTCATCGTGAAATGCCTTACTGACGACGATCTCGGGCAGGCGCTTGATCATAGCCTCTACCTTCGCCTGGTAGTCATCAACACCGTAAGCCGCGACCTTCGATTCGACCATTTCCACATCAAGCTGTGCGCTGTGCTGGGTCAACCAGGCCAGATCCCATACGTCACGGTGGCGAACGTATTTTTCGGTAGCCGGGAGAGAAACCAGTTTGTCCGCCATGATTTCATCCAGTGACTCAACGGACATGAGAATGTCTTCGTAGCCATCTGGCAGGAAATCGTAATTACGGCGAAGCGGTAAACTGGTGGCCGACAGCGCTTCAATATTGGCGACCTCGAGCTTGATTCTCTGATTGGGCAGGTCTTTGCGTTCAGGCGTGGTAGCTATTGAAATCTGCCACTTGTCCACAGTCACATCGCCACGGCCCTCCCCCTGGCGAAGTGATGAGGGTTCTTTCACCGAAACGTCCAGCTGGTAGCGCTCGCCAATGTAGTGCTCAATGCAGTCTTTGATCTCGGCCAGCTTCGCCGAAGTGAACGTTGCTCCGCCGACGAAATCCAGGTCTTCGCTGAAACGGTTCGCGCCATGGCACAGGCGCAGTGATGTACCCCCCTGAAAGACCAGCTCATCCAACAACCGTTCCTTATCCAGAGCAAACAACACATCATAGTGCAGCAATTCCTTCTCCACGGCCGGCCTCATGCTGGCCAGCGCGGGATCCGCCATTGCGCGATTCACAAGCTCCCTGAAATCCTGCTGATCAGCGGTACTCATTGAGTGCATCCTCATCCACTAGATGGGTATTACGCCCTACTCGTTTGAGATCACGAAGGGCCGTCTGCACTGTTGCGATTTTCAGTGGCCGATTCCGGTCCTGTACACCTGACAGGATTTGAGCCGGACGACGCTTGGTGTGAGTGAACTCAATCACGCCATAAGGGGTGCTGTATTCGCCCTTGCGCCCGGTGGTCATCAGACTGATGCGATTGATCGGGATCTGGGAAATGATACCGTACTCCGATAATGCCGACTCCAGGCTGATGTAGCTGTACTCACCACGGCGCAGAGCTCTGGCGATAAGCTCGACCGTATCCGGACCCTTGTTCTTGGACATACCGTAGAGGTAAACCCCTTTGGCCGGACGCTCAAGAATGCCGCTGGCGACCAGCCGAGCAAGCGTCGCCTGACGCCCACGCGGGGTATCCTCATGAAAAACTCTGCCCATATCCCCGGCCGTGAACACGTAGCGCCCTTTGCGGTCGTATTCGTTGAGGCGCCGAATCGCATCGGACTGCTTCATGGGTTTCCTCACTCCAAACATCTATCGCCACAATCCCACTATGACATAGGTGGACACTAAAAACACTAATGTGTGTTATTGTTGTCCACTTCAAGGAGATAGAACCGAATAGTGATTCGGAATTCCCGGATCACTGCCCCCGGAGCACACTGAATGCTTCATACAACCGAGGTGGCAACGGGTATTGCAGGCGCCATGTGATGCTCATGGGCTTTTCGCCCCGATAGTCCAGGAAGATGACGGGGCCGCAGGCGCGGAAGGCGTGGTCCTTGGTTTCCTGAACAAAGAGCTGAAAGGTCCATGGGCTGTCCGGGCCGTCGCCCTGGTTGATGTAGCGGCGCCCCACGGGTGTGCTCGAGCCGGCTGAGTTCTGGCTCTGCCAGTGGAACCGTTCGGGGCTGATGGCGTAGTCGCCATAGGCCACGCCTTCGCGGGGGCTACTCAAAAGCGGATTGTAGTCGCTTAACTCGGTGCCCAGAATCTGCGGGGCGGATCTCTCGAAACACCTTAGCCTGGCTTCAGACTCCCGTCACACTGCCGCAAGGCCGAGGATAGCGCACTCCGAAAAAGTTTGTTAATTTCTCGCGGCAGCGAGGTATCGCACATGGACATCACACCACAAGGAAGCTGGTATGCCGACATCAATCTACTACCCGAGAACCCCCTCCTCCTCAAAGAAAATCGCCCAGAAAACCTGCCCTGCGGACATGACGTCCGAGGAGTTCGAGAGAATGTTCCTGGCTGCCAACGGGAAATCCCCGGATAGGCAATGCGTCTGCTCACCCAGTAAGCCAGTAGTGGTCCCGCCCTCAGCTCAGGATCGCTCCGTCAGTATTGCTGCGCTGAAAGCATGCACCGATGAACAACGACAGACGCTGTCCCACATGAGCCATTATGCCGGTGGCGCCACGGTGATGGGGCTGGCGAATCTGCTTTCGGACACCAAAATTCCTGAGGCAGTTGGTGACCTGACCACGTTTGGCGGCAACGGCATGGGCTCCGCCGTGGCACAATCCGACCGGGTATTGGGCGCCATCAACAAATACGATCTGGCGAACAAGCACTATGAGGACCTGAAGAATCACCGGGCTGCCCCCAGAACGCTTAATGCCGCCAAAACGCGGGCGCAGGCCGCCTTCAAGGAAATGAATCAAGTTCTCAATGAAAAGTCATTGAACTACCTGAACAACAATACCTTCGGGATGCGCCAGACCACCAATGCAACCGGCCGGACCGTTCAGGAGTCCATCCCTGTACGCAATACAATGGATGTAGAAAAGCTCGCCAAGTTCGCCAAGGCCGGCAGGGTGGCCGGCCCCGGATTTATCGTGTTTGATGGCTACCTGCGCGGCAAAGACGTTTACCAGAGCTGGCAAAACAACGATCCCAACTGGCAGCGAAAAGCGGTTGTTCAGGGGGTTTCGTTTGGAGCCGGGATCTATGCGGGAGCTGCGATCGCCACCGTGATCGCTATCACTCCAGTTGGGCTTGCTATTGGCATCGTGGCCGGAGGGGCAGCGGCTGTTGGAATTGATTATGGGGTCAAGGAAGTCGTGGGAGGGCTATATGACTGGTGGTGATCATGGCTAACATGCCGTTGCACATCTTTTTTGCTTTCATAGTACTTGGTGGCGTGGCAAGCATGATGCTTGGAATTCTGCTCCTCAGGCTAACGCTAACCTATCGCCTCAAGAAAAAGCTGAAGGCAACCGGCGACTACTGGGCGAGCGGCACCCTCGATTTCGACTTTATCAATACCATAATGTTTGCCTGGGCCTGCGCAACACCCTGGTTCCAACAGCTAAAAAGATTTCAGCTGCTTTACCCTGGCCTGGACGTCAGGTCTTTCGCCAAGTGGTATGAAAAGGTCGCCGCATATGGAGCTATCTACGGTTTGATGGTGGTGTTCCTGAGCCTTCCTTTTTTCTTTCTTTTTAGGCCATAGCCTTAAAGCAATTGGCCAGATGGACGGGCAGGCGGCACGCCTGCCTGACGACCACCTGCGCGAGGGAAGTCCATGTAACGCTGTCAGGTGTCTACTGTATAGGGGGCGTGCCACCCTTCATGACCCCACAAACAGGTGCTCAACCTCCACCCCGGCCATGGACGCCAGCCGCTCGGCGATCAGCATCCGGTGGCACTGCTTCGGATCACGCTCATAGCACATGACGCAGGGCGATTCATTCGCAGCCAGTTGTTTCAGCCTCTCCAGCGCCTGCTGCGCTTCCCCGCTATCAAGCTGGGCTTCGTAAAGACGGAAGAAAGTGGCGGCGTCGCCCTGCTTTGCGGCCTCGCGGGCCGGCTCGGGCGCGCCCAGCTCCGGCAAGCTTTCATAGGCAAGCCCATGGGCCTCGAGTCCCGGCCCCAGATGCTTGTAAGCAAATTCCCTGCGTCGCGAATGGGGACTGGCCCGCACATCAATCAACCGGGTAACGCCGGCATCGAGCAGCGTCCGAGCCAATGCGGGGAATTCGGATTTCTCATAGCCAATCGTGAATAGCATGCTTGATTACTTACGCTTGCGGGGCCCGGGAACATCCAGCTCCTGGATTTGGCCTTCCACGCCGCTGTCGGTCACACGGAGCCGCCCGACGGTGACGGGAAGACTGAAACGGCGCGGGCCGGCGCTGCCGGGATTGAAATAGAGCACGCCGTCTTTGGTCTCGTTGAAGGGTTTGTGGGAGTGCCCGAAAAGAACGACATCGCAGGGTGTGTCCGGGAGCAGTGTCGTGATGTCCTGATGGCGATGCACCATCTGGATGCGCAGGCCATTGACGGTGAGTTCCTGCGTTTCGGGATAAGCCGTGGCCCAGTCCCCGTGATCCACGTTGCCGCGTATCGCAACCACCTGTGCTTGCTCGGTCAACGCGTCCATCACCTCTGGCTTGCCGATGTCCCCAATGTGAAGGATCAGCTCACAATTGGCCAGAGCGCTCAGGGCCTCGGGCCGCACCTGGCCGTGGGTATCGGAGATAACGCCGATATCAGTGCTGACTTCCATGCTCGCTCTCATCGTCCCTTGTAGCGTCAATCGGCGACATTACCTTCACAACAGGGGTTTCAATAAAATCCGGAACCCGATCGCCGTCGCTCAACTGACTCAATGTGTCGTAGACACGGCGTCCCATTTCCCTGAAATCAATGGACACGAAACCGTCCACCTTGTGGTTGGCCAGCAACCTGAAGTCGACATCACGGAGGCTGCCCGTCGCAACCAGAATCGGGACTCGCTCTGAGCCCTTTGCTCTGGCCCTGGTCACAACCGTACTGAAACGCTCAGGTGCCAGGACCGGCCAGGCACCAACAGAGATGACGGCTGATGCCACGTCTTTGGTCAGAACAAAGTCAAGTTGCTTGAGGGCACCGTTAACAGAGTCACCGTTATAAAGGGGGCATCGCTCAGCCTCGCTCCAGGCGCTTCTCGTTTCCAGATGCCTACGAGCGCCCTCTATACGTTCCTTAAGGTTCGTGTCCTTAGGGTCGGATGACAGAAAACAGACCTTCCCCGGACGGGAGTCCGTCTCAAGAAGCATCTGCGCGAGCTCTTTACCAACCTGTTCATTGTCGGGGCCCACATAGGCTTGCCGGAGGTCGCGGAATGCCGGGCCAAAGTCTGAATCGAAGGTAATCAACACAGGTTCATCCGCGCGGGGATCACTCAACGCATTCTGTGCGAGAAAAGGCCCCTTCGTTACCGAAAGAGCGATCCCATCAGGCCCCGACTCTATCACTGATCGCAACGCGGCATTCTGGCCCCGGAAATGGGCAGTGCCTTTGGCTCCCCCCTGAACGCAACGATCACCATGCAAGCGAGCCTGTTCCTGGCACCCTGCCAACACATCAACGAAATTGATGTCATCGGCACTCTTACCCAGAACGACAAAGGTCCGGTCCGCGGCTTCCGTATTGGTGCACAGAAACACAAGCACCAGGACAGCCAATCCCGCACGCTGCCACATAGCAACCCTCCCCAGGAGGTTGAGCGCCAACCTCAGAACATCCCTGACTCTAACCTAGTCCTGATGAACACACTTTGCACACTCTTGTTCAAGGCCAGAAGCTGTATGGCAGTGCCCTAACCGGCCCTGGATTTCAGTTCCTCAAGCTCCCGGTCCTTGCGTTCCCAAAGCGCCTCCTGCCACTGCTTGACCCGCTGGCGATGGTTTTCGTCCTCGCTGTAACTGCCCCCCAGCAGATGCTCCGGAATGGGCACCTGCTCAACACGGATGACGATGTGAGTGACCCGCCCGCACATGAATTCCCAGAGCCCGGGGCGCCCGTTGGGGTAGGCAATAGTGATGTCGAGCAGCGTGGAGAGGGTATCGCCCATGGCTTCCAGGACGAAGGCGGTGCCGCCGGCCTTGGGGCGCAGCAGATGCTTGTAGGGGGATTTCTGGCCGTCGTGTTTCCCGGGGGTAAAACGGGTGCCTTCCGGGAAATTCATCACGCTGACCGGGGTATAGCGGAATTTCTCACAGGCGCGCCGGGTGGCCTCCATGTCCTCGCCGCGTTTTTCCGGGTGTTTCTGCAGATACTCCCGGGAATAGCGCTTCATGAACGGAAAGTCGAGCGCCCACCAGGCCAGCCCGATCACCGGCACCCAGATCAGCTCCTGTTTGAGGAAGAACTTCAGGAACGGAATGCGCCGGTTGAAGATGTGCTGCAGGGCGAAAATATCCACCCAGCTCTGATGGTTGCTCATCACCAGGTACCAGCCCTCCCGGCTGAGTCCTTCCACCCCGGAGACATCCCAGGTGGTGCGGTGGGTAAGGCGCATCCAGCCGCTGTTGCAGGCCACCCAGCACTCTGAGATCCCGATGATCAGCCGGGTGCAGAACACCCGCCAGGCGCGGATCGGGATGATCAGCTTCAGTATGCCCGGGATATAGAGCAGTACACACCAGAAGACGGTGTTCACCGCGAGCAGCAGGGAGTTCAGTACGCCGAGTAAGGGTTTGGGGAGAAAGTTGAGCATAGAGCAAGCCGACCATCGAATGATTCATGGCCATTGTTCGATGAGTTGGGCCATGGATCAATGGGGCATTGGTTGATTGGGATGAGCGCCGTACCGCAGGAAGCGGTTTTGACATTTGTCACCCGAACCGTATCCTTGCGCTCACCTTTTTGATGCAGGCGAGACGCATGTCCAATCCATCGCAGGAAAGAGAATCCAGCATTGGCCTCCTGCCGTTCCCCCATTACCGGCTCAGCAGACTGCAGGAGAAACACGGTCGCCGACCTGTCCTTGCCACCTTTAACCTCGTCAACGGCGCCGTCAGCATCGCACTGATCTCAACCCTGGCACTGATCACCCAGGAGGCGCTGATTTTTCCTTCGCTGGGTGCCACGGCATTCATCCTGTTCTATGTGCCCCTGGCCGAGCCGGCGTCTCCGCGCAACACGCTCATAGGGCACCTCACCGGCGCCATTGCCGGCTTCCTGTCGCTGGCCATTTTCGGTCTTCTGGATGCTCCCTCCGCGGTTGCCAATGGCGTGGACGGTGCGCGCGTGGGCGCCGCTGCGTTGTCTCTGGGGGCCTGTGGTGGGCTGATGATCCTGCTGCACTCACCCCATCCGCCAGCGGGCGCCACCGCCCTGATCGTCTCACTGGGCCTGATGCCCCATCCGGGGCAGTTGCCGATATTGATAGCGGGCGTGGTTCTCCTGGTGGTTCAGGCGTTCATCATGAACCGGCTGGCGGGAATTCCGTACCCGCTCTGGCGTTCGCGCTAGGGCACTCCGGGTGGCGGTGGGTTAACCCGCGCCCGAGTCAGCCAGGTTGTTGGCCTTGATCACCCGGCGGATGAGCCGGATGTAGCCTTCGCCCTTGGCGGAGTATTTCTCAAGACCCGCTGCAAGATCGCTCCCCTCCGGGGCCTGGCCTTTGTTGCGCGCCTGAGCCCGCCGTTCCCTTAACGGTTCGTAGACCGGGTGGCTGTTCAGGTGGTGGATGTAATCACGCACGGCGTCGGCCACGTTGTCATAGCTGGCGACCTCATGCGTGGCATCGGCACGGCGCTGGGCGGGCACAATTCCACAGCCCTGGGTAAAGCACCACTTGCCGAAGATGTTATTGCCCTGGCGGGCGAAGCGCGATGTGCCCCAGGCGGACTCGAGGGCGCCCTGGGCCAGGGCCAGGGAGACGGGGATGATGTCGATGCGGCGTTTGAGGGCCTCTACTTGCTGTTCCGGCTGATCCGCATCAACGCGATAGCGTTTCGTCATCCGGGCAAGCCAGTCCTGGGCCTGCTGGTCCGGGGACTGCCCGGCCTCAAGCTGCTTCTCCAGCGCAAGCAGCGCTTCACGGCGCTTTTCAACCTCGCTGTTGACGGCTTCCACAATGGGCGCGAGGTAATCGAAGAAAGCCTCCTTGCGCTCGGGCCCGGCGGGGATATCCAGAAAGGCCGGCATCGATTGGGCTCCGGTGCCCTCGTCAATCCGGGGTGGAATGGCAACCTGTTCGGATTCCGGTGTCGTGGCTTCCTCGCTCTCCTCCACGCCGTTGTCACAGGCGGAGAGCACGATGACAACACCGACCATGAACGCGGCCGACAGGCATTGGCGCCCTTTGTGACTCAACATGAATGCTCCCGGATCAATGGTATGGCCTCTTCCCACTATAGCTGCTCTTCGGTAAATGGCAGCTCCCAACCGGCTGAAAGCACCTTTCCTGCTTGTAATTAGATGCAAGTCCGGCACATGATGGAGTCGGATTTGACCAGTTGTCCTGTCCAGTGTGCCTGGGAACGGCACTAACTCTTGGATAATAAAAAGCTCCGGAGGACGTTATGGAGACTTGGTCAGAAATAGGATATTTGGCTTCGCAGTATGGCTTAAACGTATTGGCGGCTCTCGCCATCCTGGTGGTCGGCTGGATCGCCGCCTGGGTTCTATCCGGGCTTGTGGGGCGCGCCCTCAAGCACACCTCCCTCCACAAGCGCGTGGCGACAGAGCTTGCCGGGGATGGCACCAGCGCGAACCAGATCGGGAACTGGACCGCGCAGCTTGTCTTTGCGATTTTGATGCTCTTTGTGGTGATCGCCGTTTTTGAAGTCCTGCTGCTTCAGTCCATCACCGCTCCCCTCAGTGAAATGCTGGCTATCGTACTGGATTACCTGCCGCGCGCGGCCGGTGCCCTGTTGCTCATTGGCATCGCCTGGGGGCTGGCAACGGTCTCCCGCGCCCTGGTCAGCCGTGGCGTTGGGGCTCTGCGCCTGGACGAACGCTTTCGCGATGTCAGCGAGACATCATCCCAGGGCCCGGATCTGGCCAAAACGCTGTCCAGCACGGTTTACTGGCTGATCTTCCTGCTGTTCCTGCCGGCGGTGCTCGGCGTTCTTCAGCTTCATGGCCTGCTGGGTCCGGTTGAGACCATGCTCCAGAAGGTACTGGATTATCTGCCGAATCTGGCGGTTGCCGCGTTGATCTTCACCATTGGCTGGCTGGCGGCCGGCTTTGTACGACAGGTCGTGACCCGGCTGCTGGAGTCCAGCCGTGTGAATGAGCTGGCCGAGACCTACGGGGCCACACGGGTATTGGGTGAAGGCTATACCGCCGCGCGTGCCCTGGGCACGGTCATCTACATCATCATCCTGCTTCCAGTCGTTGTCGCGGCCCTGAACGCCCTGCAACTGGAGGCTCTCACCGCACCGACCCAGAACGTGCTGGCGCTTGTGCTCAACGCCATTCCCGCTGTCTTTGCCGCGGCGCTGTTGCTGGGCATTACCTACTTTGTCGGCCGCTTTGTCTCGGGCCTGGTGGCACAGCTTCTCGGGGCAACCAGCTTCGATCAGCACATGCGGTGTCTGGGCATAAAAACCGAGGAGGTCCAGGAAACCGGTGGCCGCACGCCGTCGCAACTGGTCGGGTCCCTGCTGCTGATTGCGCTCATGCTCTTCGCCTCCATGGAGGCGCTGTCTTTGATGCAGTTTGAGCATATGGCAGAGTTGATCTCCGAAATGCTGGTGTTTTTCGGGCAGGTTGTGGTTGGGCTGGTCGTCATCGGCCTGGGGCTCTACCTGGCGAACCTTGCCGCCAACACCATCCGCACCAGTGCTTCCAGCAATGCCGATAGACTGGCCATGATTGCGCGCATCGCGATCATCGCCCTGGCCGTTGCCATGGGACTGCACCAGATGGGCTTTGGTGAGGAAATCATCAATCTGGCCTTTGGTCTGACGCTCGGCTCTGTTGCCGTAGCCGCTGCTATCGCCTTTGGCCTGGGCGGCCGCGACCTGGCTGCACGCGAGCTTGAGCAATGGCGTGGTGGCAGTGGTAGTAGCAGTACCGCCAGGAAAAAGCCGGCCAGCAGCCAGAAAAAGAGCACCTGATAGCCGGCACTAAGCTCCTGCTCTGGGTCTGAGGGTTTCAGGCACAAGCAGGAGAGCAGAAATGACCCGGGGAGCTTTGTTCAAGCAAGGCTCCCCCATTTTGATGAACCCCAGATGCGATACCTGCAAACCCTCACCACGCTAACCGTCATCCTCGCCATCTTCGCCGCCCCCACCTGGGCTTCAGAAACGCTCGAGACCAACCGCCAATGGGATGTGTTGCCCTCGCCGAATGGAGACGAAGGACGACAAACCCTGGCGGCGGCTGCGGAATCCCTGGCCTCGCTGGATGTGACGCTGGCGGCGGAACCACTGACAGAGCAGCGACTGAGCCGGTTGGCGGCAACACCAGCGGAGGACCCCCTCATCCGTGCGCTGCGGGAGTTGCTCGGCCAGGCCATTGATCGGCGCGACTTCCTGTTGTTCCTGGACGATGTGGCCCGAGCCCAGCCGGACCGCGTGCGCGTGCACTCCGGGCGTGCGCGGCGGGCGGGCATCCTTCTGCACCCCGATGACGTCTTCAAGGGCGAGCCCCGCCGTTACGGCGGGCAGACGCTGGCTATCGCGCCGCCTCCTCGGCCCCACGATCTCGATCCCGCCCCGGACGGCGCGCCGCTTGGTGAGCGCTGGAGCGCACGTTACCCCAATCCACCCGATGAGACGGAGCGCCTGCGGGCGCTGGAGGCGGAAGGCGGCGGCGACTTCCGAGAACGCATCGAACAGCTGATTGAGCAGCTGCGTGATCAGAGGGCCGAGGTCCACGTGCTGGCCACGGTACGACGGCGCGAGCGGGGGTATCTGATGTATGGGGCCTTCACCCTGAGCCGAGCCAGCACCCGGGCGCAGGTGGAGCAACGGACCGAGGAACTGGATCGACTCAACCGGGAATGGGATCTGGATATCCCCATCCAGTGGCAGCATCCGGATGGCTGGCGGACCACCATTGAGGCCGCAAAAGAGATGGCTGAGGCCTATAACGTGGTCTACGCCACGCGCCACGGCGCGCGCCATTCCAACCATTACGGGGCCGGGGCCATTGACCTGTCGGTGACCCGCCTGCCACGAAACCTGCGGCTGCAGGCACCGGACGGTACGGAGCGGACTTTCGATCTCAGCGGAGCTGACGAACCACGGGACCTCAACCTTACCCCGCGGCTCATCGAGTGGATCGAGGCGCACTACGAGGTCCGCAAACTCCGATCCGACTATCCCCACTGGGGGAACGCCAACGGGGACTAGGATCACCGCCCTGGAAGCATACCGGGCTCAGCGCCCGCTTGGCAGAACCGCCACATGCTGCCAGAACCCTTCAACGGCTTCTGCGATCCGATAGAACTGTGAGAGCCCGAGCGGCTTGGTGATGTAGCAGTTGGCATGCAGCTGGTAGCTGGTGGTGATGTCCTTCCGGGCCTGGGAGGAGGTGAGCACAATCACCGGAAGTACCTTGAGCTCCGGATCGCTCTTGATGGCTTCCAGAACTTCGCGCCCATCCATGCGGGGCAGGTTCAGGTCGAGCAGGACAAGATCCGGCCTCACCGCCTCCCCATACTCGCCCTCCTGGCGCAGGAAACGCATGGCGTCCTCGCCATCCCTGACCGGGTGCAGGCGGGTGCCGTTACCGGTCTCGGCGAAGCTTTCCAGGATCAGGTCCACATCCGCGGGATTGTCCTCAACCAGAAGGATTTCGAGCGCCTCGGATTGTGGCTTCATGGGGATTCCCCTTTTCCGGTGCGCGGCGTCTTCGGAAGTGAGAAATGGAAGCGCGTACCCGCACCGGGCTCGGACTCGAACCCGATCCTGCCCCCATGACGCTCCACGATGCGCTTGGCGACAGCCAGACCAATCCCCGTCCCGGGGTAACGGTCCCGTTCGTGCAGGCGCTGGAACACCTGGAAGACCCGTTCCGCGTACTGAGGGTCGATGCCGATGCCATTGTCCTGAATATGGAAAAGCCATTCAGTCGCTTTTTCCTCACAGGAGACATGAACCCGGGCCGGCTCTTCCCCGTGGAACTTCAGGCCGTTGAAGATAAGGTTCTGGAACAGTTGGACCAGCATGGATTCGGAGGCCCTGACCGTCGGAAGCTCATCCCAGGTTATGGTCGCTCCGGGCTGTTCGGCCAGCGTGACACTGAGCAGGTTGGCCACATGGTTGACCACGGCGTTGACGTCCACCCGCGCAATATCCAGCTCACCCCGACCCACCCGTGAGTACAGCAGAAGGTCATCGATGAGCAGCTGCATCCGCTCCGCCCCTTCCACCACGTACTTCATGGCCTTGGCGCTCTTTTCGTCCAGATCCTGCCCGAGGTGGCGTTCCATCAGCTCGGTGTAGCTGCGCACCATGCGCAACGGCTCCTGAAGGTCATGGGAGGCAACATACGCGAACTGCTCCAGCTCGGCATTGGAGCGCGCCAGTTCATCGGCCTGCCGGGCCAGCGCCTCCTCGGCCTGCTTGCGGTAGGTGAGATCAATGATGGCGCTGAGCACATGGGTGCCATCCGGCATATGGATGGGTGTAAGGCCCACTTCGATGGGAATTTCCTCACCATCCTTGCCCATTCCGTAGAGATCACGGCCCTGCCCCATCATCCGGGGCTCGGGCGTGGCCAGGTAACTTTCCCGGTACTTGTGGTGGGATCCCCGAACGGAGGCGGGAACCAGCATCTCCACGGAGTTGCCCAGAAGTTCCTCGCGCGCGTACCCGAACAGCCGTTCCGTGGCGCGATTGACCAGAACGATCTCTCCGGCGGGATTCACGAGTACCAGGGCCGAGGGTGATGC
The DNA here is from genome assembly GCF_002286965.1 of Halovibrio salipaludis. Taxonomy (GTDB): domain Bacteria; phylum Pseudomonadota; class Gammaproteobacteria; order Pseudomonadales; family Oleiphilaceae; genus Halospina; species Halospina salipaludis. Next base: position 35,782 of record NZ_NSKD01000005.1, read on the forward strand.
GTCGATGATGTCCCGGTACCGCTGGATTTCCGCCTCGAGCTCATTCATCGCCCTCCCTCCCGGCCGACCTCAGCCAGCCATGGAACCGGGAAAGCTCGACGGGCCTGCCGATATGGAACCCCTGCAGATAATCGCACCCAATACCGCGCAGGAACGCCTGCTGCTCATCGTTTTCCACCCCTTCAGCGACCACTCGCAGGCCCAGTGCCCGGGACAGGCCCAGAAGGTTCTCGATGATGGCCTCAGTCTGGCGGTTGCTGCCGATCTCCATCACAAAGCTGCGATCAATCTTGAGTACGTCGACCGGCAGCTTGCGGAGATAGCTGAGTGACGAGTAGCCGGTTCCGAAATCATCAATGGCAATGGAGACGCCGAGCTCCCGCAACCGCCGAAGGGTTTCACAGGTGCGCTCAAGATCCGCCATGATGGAGCTTTCCGTCAGCTCCACCTCGAAGTTCCCCGGAGGCAGTCCAGTGGACTCGAGGACACCGGCGATCTGATCAAAGAGCCCCGGATCATAAAGCTGGCGCATGGACACGTTGACCGCCATACGCAGTGTAATCCCCAGTTCTTGCTCCGTCGCGACGGCCATTTGCGCCGCCTGCTTCATAACCCAGTAACCAACTCGCTCGATGAGCCCCACATCCTCCATCACCGGGATGAAGTCTGCCGGGGACAGAACCGGGATGGTGTCGGTGGGCCAGCGCAACAGGGCCTCGACGCCCACGGCCTGCCCGTCCGACGCGCGTATCTGGGGCTGATAGGCCAGCCACAGGGTCTCGTCCGCAACGACCTGGCGCACGGCCTGCTCCCGCACGAGCCGGGTCTCCACATCACGCTGCAGCTGTTCCGAGAAAAACTGGTAGTGATTCTGCCCCCGCTCCTTGGCCTGATACATGGCGGTATCAGCTGCGGAGTACAGTTCCTGGCCGCAGCTGCCGCAATGGGGATAAGTAGCGATACCGATACTCAGCCCGACCCCGACACTGCTTTCGCTCAGTCTCACAGGCTCGCGAAACACCTCAATGAGTTTCTCTGCGACGTGGGCTGCATCATCAGGCTGCTCAACATCCGAAAGCACCAACGCGAATTCATCTCCCCCCAGGCGGGCGATGAAGTCACTGCTTCGACTGTTCTGGCACAGGCGCTCCCCGACGAGCTGAAGCAGCTCGTCACCGGCACTGTGGCCCAGGGTGTCGTTGATGTTCTTGAAGTGATCCAGATCGATGTAAAGCACGGCCACCATGCCGCCTTCACGGTCCACATGGGCGATCAGGCGGTCGGTATGATCGAAGAAATGGTTCCGGCTGTTGAGCCCTGTCAGCTGGTCAAACTGCACCAGCTGTTTCAGTTTCCATTCGGCCTTCTTGCGCTCGGTGATGTCGTGGTAGGCGACGAGTGTTGCCGGAGCCTCATTCCAGTCGAGCGTTGCCCGGCGCACCTCGGCTACACGGCCCCCAACCAGCTCCAGTTCTTCACCTTCCTCTCCCATGAGATCCTGGCTCAGCCGTGTACCGATGTCCTCAGGCGCCTTCAGCCCAAGCATATGGCTCGCCGCCTGGTTGAGAAAGAGAAGCTGAAGGTCATCGTCCATAACCACCATGCCGTCCGGATTCGTCTCCAGGATCCGCGCATACTGGGTCTGAAGGCGATGGCGCTCCATGGCGTGGCGGATGGCCTGGGAAAGAACCGCCGAACTGAGATCCTGTTTGGCACAGAAATCCTGGGCATGCTCGCGGATAACGCGGACGCCCAGCTGCTGATCACGGCTGCCCGTGAGCACAATGATGGGAATCTCAGGGGCAATGGCCCGGAGCTTGATTACAGAGGTTACGCCGGAGCTGTCGGGCAGTCCCAGATCCAGCAACACGATGTCGACAGCATGCTGTTCAAGCAGCGGCTCGACCTGGGCAAGCTGGCTGGCATGCAGAACGTTCGCCCGGGAACCAAAAGCATCGGCCAGATAGAACTGGCACAGATCCGCATCCGCAGGATTATCCTCGATCAACAGGATCGTGAACGCATGCCCATGCCCACCGCCGGAACCTGCACTGGCTCCCTGCCCGGAATCACCGCTGGTAAAACTGTATTGGGTTAGATTCATCGATACCGCCCGCCCCTTTTCAAAGTCCCTGGCCAAGCCCTGCTCCTTTAAACACGGTAGCCCTAAAGGGAAGGCAGTTCAAACAGTAACCAGAGCCGGCTATGCGGCGGCACTACCAGATGGCGATAAGAGCGCCTGAGCCCAGCACCAGCGTGCCTCCCACTTCCGCAACGATCAGCAACCCCATGAATCCGTGAATCACCCAGGGTGGCAGGGTCGCGTTACCCAGGCGGTGTGGTTTGCGCATCTGGTTGCTGGTGTCCTGCAGCAGGCCATGAACGATGTAGGTACCAATCGCAAACGCGAAGAAACTCAGCGCCGCAACCGCCGCCAGGGTATTCAGCCAGCCCGGATAGATGCTGTAACGCGCAAAGGTGGCGAGAACCAGCGCGGCAAAGCTGTACATCAGCGAACTGCGGTGGGCGATATCCACGTACCGGGGCGCAGTGGCCCTGGGGCTGGCCGCCATGGCGGCGTATTTCCAGATTCCGGTCAGCAGGCCGGTCATGAGAAAGATGAAAGCCGCCGTGATGCTGATCTTTTCTGCCAGGGTCATTGGAGAAGTCCACTTGGAGTGAGCCGAATAACGCGTCTATTCGGCTCATTCTTCCATGGAAGTGAAATCACTGCCCATGTCCGGAGTGACGGAGTGGCAGTGCCCTAGTAGAACCCAAAAACAAATTTTCCCGACAGACCAATCAACAAGAAGCTCAAAGAGGAAACAACAAGCGCCAACCCCAACCTGCGATCCAAGGGCCTCGCATACTCGCGCACCAACGGCACATCAATAAGTGGGTCATTGCGAGGATTCAACGGGCCCACCGGCAAGCCCACGGCAAACGCATACCAAACCGCACGCCCTCCAAGCCCATCCCATGGACAGGGTCGGTTTAAACCATCCTGAACCATTGTTTTCTCAATGCGAGCCATCGATATTCGTGCAAAGGCAATCCAAACGACGGCCATGATTAAAAACGATATCCCTGTCGATAATAGGAACAGACTCTTTCCTGACTCGAAAAAAATCATGTGGATCACCAACTCCAGAGCAGATCGGCAAAATCTTTACCGATTTGGTCAAAATAGTAACCGACACCAATCCCCGCCAAAACGCCGGCTCCGACGATCACACCCAACGCAACCAGCCCTACAGGGCCAGCAGCCATTAACCCGAGGCTCCCGGCAAGTGCTGATCCACCCAATACGGTTGCTTTACCGGCCACCATGGCTGCCGCACCACCAAAACCAAAGCCGACCATCTGACGAGAGCCTTCTTTCAGCCAATTACCACCTTCATCATAAGTTGCCTTCACCTTCCCTATACGGAGTGCCCCATCAACAGCAACCGCCGCTTTTCCCAGGTAGTTGAACCCTCGAGCCAGCTTTCCCATACGATCGGCCTGGACTGTATCAGCAACATTCAGACGCGGATCCGCCATGGCGGGGCTAGCGCTGCGTTCCGCAAGCCGGATTCCCCGGGAAGCATTACTGAGAGCATTACCCTTGTTCCGAGCCCTTATCGTCTCAGGAGCAAAGCGGTTCAGCTCGGTCCGATACTGGGTTTGGAGCTCCTGATAGGCGACACGGGCCTGCTGCCGAATTTTCGCCAGGTAGGCTCCGCGCCCGGGTCCGCTATGCCGGCGGTAGGAATCCTGAAGCTCCATCAATTGCTTCTGGTAGTTGGCGACCGCTTTCTGAAACCCGTTCAGGCGGGCCTCCCCGGCTCCGGCCGCTGCTCCAACCGACGCATTGATGGCATCAATGCCTTCTCTTGAAAAATTCACCTCAAAAAACGCCGCCGCCTCATGGACACCGTCTCCCATCGAGGCAGTCGCATGGGCAGCGCTTCGGCGCTGTTCCGGGGGCAGCGTATTGATCCGTCGCACGATGGTTCGTGTTCCCGGGTCGCCAACGTCAAGCGAGTAGGCTCGCCCCTCGGCAAGAAACGCATTCCGACCAAGACCGTTGGCAGTGCAGAACTGCTCGATGGTTTGCGGGTCGTCCCCGACAATGTCGCTGGGGCGGCGGGTTGAGCGGGCGAAACGTACTTCGGGCATGCGGTCTCTCCTTCCTGGAGGTGGGTTCAGCGTCCTTTGATGATCGGATCATACGAACAGAACCGGTATGCTGTCCAGCGAGACGGGGTCACGAACCGTCCAGAAGCTTTGAGATGCCCAGAGGAGATCGGGTCATGACGGATCAGACGCAACCGACAACAGTCCTGGTAACCGGCGCAACCGGCTATGTGGCCGGGTGGCTGGTGAAGGCGCTGTTGAAAGAGGGCCATACCGTGCACGCGGCGGTGCGGGATCCTTCGAATAAGGAGAAGGTGGCGCATCTGGATGCCCTGGCCGCCGGGCAGTCCGGTGAGATCCGGTATTTCCGCGGGGATCTGCTTGAGGGCGGCTCCTATCACGACGCCATGCAGGGGTGCGAGATCGTATTCCACACGGCCTCCCCCTTCATCGCCAGCGTGGCGGACCCGCAGCGGGACCTAGTTGACCCGGCCGTGAAGGGCACCCGCAACGTGCTCAACAGCGTGAATGCTACCGAGAGCGTGCGCCGGGTGGTGCTCACCTCAAGCGTTGCGGCCATCTACGGTGACAACGCCGACATGGCGAACAGCAGGACCGGCGTCTTCACTGAAGCGGACTGGAACACCACTTCAAGCCTGGAACACCAGCCCTACTCCTATTCCAAGACGCAGGCGGAGAAGGTGGCTTGGGAGATCGCCGAGCAGCAGAACCAATGGGATCTGGTCACGGTGAACCCGTCACTGGTTCTCGGCCCGGGCATCAAGCCGGATGCCACCTCCGAGTCCTTCTCCATCTTCAAGCAGATGGCGGACGGCACCCTCAAGCCCGGCGCGCCGGACCTGGCTTTCGGGCTCGTGGATGTCCGCGATGTGGCCGAGGCCCACGTCCGTGCCGCCTTCACTCCGGAGGCGAAGGGCCGCTATATCACCTCCGGCCATGATTCGAACCTGATGGAAATCGCCTCGATCCTGCGGGAATCGTTCGGGAACGACTGGCCCTTCCCCAAGCGCACCCTGCCCAAGTGGCTGCTCTGGCTGGTGGGCCCGATGGTGAACAAGGCGCTCACCCGGAAATTCATCGCCCGGAACGTGGGCTACCCGATCTCATTTGATAACACCCGAAGCAGGAAGGAACTGGGCATGACCTACCGGCCGCTTGCGGAGACGGTGGATGAAATGTTCCAGCAGATGCTGGATGCGGGCTCCATCCGCAAACGCTAACGGATCAGGGATTCCGCCAAGGATCAGCGTCATGGAAAAAGATCCCTTACTTCCACGTCCGCCATGGCTTGGATCCGCTCCCTGATCAACAACCGGTGGCACTGCCGGGGATCGCGCTCGTAGCACATCATGCAGGGGGATTCCATCCGGGCCAGCTCTCATAACCAATCGTAAACAGCATCGGAATACCTGATCGACTTCGACTCAACCCTCAGAAGGTCCTTCCCACTCGAATCGCGGGAAGGTCTCCCCATTGCGCTCCACTGTCTCCGTGAACATGGCCAGGGGCCGGACCCAGAGTTCGCGTTCACCGTACATGGGCCGATAGACCACGAGCGCCTCGCCCGTCTCGCTGTGCCGGGCCTCGCCGATTACTTCATAGCGATTACCCTTGAAATGGCGGTAGATTCCGGGGGAGATCGTCATCGTCTCACTCCATGCCAATACGCCGGGATTGCCAGTAGTTGGAGGCCCAGTAGGGATTATCCAGCTCTGAGGTGGTTACCCCCTCGGAGCTGGAGGCATGGAGGAACCGGGCATCGCCGGTGTAGATGCCCACGTGGCGCGTCTTGTAGCCGGTCCGGAAGAAAACCAGGTCGCCGGGGCGCAGCTGGTCCCGGCTGACAGGCTGCCCGACTTTGGCCTGGCGCCTGGTGGTGCGCGGAATCTCATGGCCAAGTCTGGCCAGGAAAGTCCGTTGGACCAGGCCGGAACAGTCCACGCCATCACGGCTGACGCCGCCCATCCGGTGCGGGGTCCCCTTCCACTGGGCGTACTGGTCGAGAAGGATACGGCGCACTGCCTGACGGTCCGCGAGATCCACAGCATCATCGCGGGGCGTAACAGTGGCGGACTCCTGAAGGGAACCCCCGGTGCTGGCACAACCGGCAAGGACAAGCATCGCGAGGCCGCAGAGCACGTATCGAATCATGGGTCGGGCTGAACCTTGAAGTGTTTCCCCCAATGCTAGCCCGGTTCGCGGCAGAGACAAGTTACGATTCGCCCTTGCCGGGCGGCATGACCACCCATTCCGGTTCATCAAACTCCCCGATCGGGCGGATATCGCACAGGTGGGAAGCGCCCCGGATGATCTCCGCCACCCTCGGATCCTGCTGCGACTCCATGGCATCCCGGTGCGCCTTGCTGTCCCATTCGGCAATGGCGATCAGCACATTGGGGTCGTCCATCTTCCGGTGCAGCGCTGTACCCCGGGCGCCGGCGGCCTGCTGGATGATCTCGCTGGCCCGCACCCAGGCATCCGCGTATTCCTCCGCCGTGTGGCCTTCGCGGATATGGACCTCAAACAGGTATTTCATTGCGCCTCCGGTATTGTGGCTTCACATGCCCCCAGACTAAGGCCATTATTGGCCCATGTCGCTGTCCTGGCTGGAACCGCTGCCCATTGATGTTATCCGTGCCCCGGAGACCCGGGGGCGCATTGGCATGAGCTATTGCCCGGGCCGCTACCTGCGCGGCTGGGGCCTGATGGGCGGCCAGCGGGATCTGGATAAGGACCTGGACACCATCAGGCGCTGGGGCGCCCGGACCATGGTGACACTGGTCCAGGCCCCCGAGCTCCGGACGCTGGGTGTGCCCTACATGGCGGAAACCGTACCCGCCCGCGGGTTCGACTGGTTCCACGCGCCCATCCGCGACTTCAGTGCCCCGGGCAGCGCCTTTGAACTGGCGTGGGCCGAGGCGGGGCCGGTCGTGCGGGAGCGGCTGCGCCAGGGCGAGGACGTGCTGCTTCACTGCCGCGCGGGTCTCGGACGCACGGGCACGGTTGCCGCCCGGCTGCTGGTTGAGTTCGGGCATGAACCGGAAGCCGCCATAGCCACCGTGCGCCGGGCACGGCAGGGAACCGTGGAGAACGCGGAGCAGGTCGAGTACGTCCACAGCCTTGCCGAGCTCCAGAGCCTGGCCTGGCGGGAAGTCAGCTGACCTCGATACTGCCGCGCAGATACTCCACGCAGCGCCCGCCGATACGCACCCGCTCACCGAGCCACTCGCAGTCCAGCTCACCACCGCGCGCCGAGACCTGCCGGGCGCTGAGATGATGGCGCCCCAGCCGTTCCGCCCAGTAGGGGATGAGCGTGCAATGCGCTGACCCCGTCACCGGATCCTCAGGCACGCCGGCGCCGGGTGCGAAGAAGCGCGACACGAAGTCGACGTCCGTTCCCGGTGCCGTCGCGATGACGGCAAACGTATCCAGGTTGGCGACCGCCGCCAGGTCCGGCCGCAGGTTGCGCACGGTAGCCTCATCCTCGAATACCACCATCCGGTCACGACTCTCCCGCACGTCCACCGGCCGGGCTCCCAGGGCTGTTTCCAGTTCCGTCGTGACGGTGTCCTGCTCGCCGGCACGCGCCGGGAAGTCGAGACTGAGCACATCCCCGGAACGGGTGACGGATACCGTGCCGCTGCGGGTTTCAAGGTCGATGCGTTCTTGTTCGGGCATGTGTTCGCGAAACAGGACATAGGCTGCCGCCAGGGTGGCATGCCCACACAGGTTCACCTCCACCGTGGGTGTGAACCAGCGCAGCCTGCAGGTCTCCCCGTCAGGAATCACGAAGGCTGTCTCGGCCAGGTTGTTCTCCGCCGCAATGGCCTGAAGGGTCTCGTCCGGGAGCCATTCGTCCATGGGGACCACGGCCGCTGGGTTGCCGCCGAAGAGGCGATCGGTGAAGGCATCAATCTGGTGGATGGCGTAACGCATGAATCGTCCCTGCAATACTGTTCTGGGTTAAAACACTTAATTAAATCAATTTGGTTTAAAACAACAATATAACCTGATATGGTTTACTCTGTGATCACGCTCACTGGAGCTGGCACCATGAACCACCTGGTGATGATCGCCGATGTCATCGGCTCCCGACAACTGGCCAACCGCGGGCAGCTCCAGACACTGCTGGAAGCCGAGCTGCGCACGCTCCACAAGGAAAGCACCGGCCTGGCCTCCCCCTACACCATCACCCTCGGCGATGAATTCCAGGCCGTGTTCAGGGATGCGGACCGGGTATTCCCGGACATCCTCGCCATCCTGCGGGCACTGCATCCCGTCGGGCTGCGCTTTGCTCTCGGGATCGGGTCCATCACCACCCGGATCAACCCGGAACAGGCCATCGGCATGGACGGCCCCGCCTTCTACCAAGCACGTGACCTGCTGGAACGCATGAAGAAAGACAGACGGATCCTTGCCGTGGCCGGCCTCCCGGAGGACGATGGCCTGCAGGAGAGCGCCCTCGGCCTGCTGGACCACCAGCTCCGGAAATGGCGGCCCAACCGGCTCGATATCCTGCGGCTGCTGTTGCAGGGGTGGGAAGCGGGGACCATTGCCGACCATCTCGACATCACGGAACAGAGTGTGTACAAGAACATCCGTGAGGGTGGGCTTGAACATGCCATCCAGCTGACCCGGGCCCTGACCGGGCGCATGAACAACGCCCTGGCGCGCACCGACTGAAACGGAGTTCCCATGGCCATTCTTCTGTTCCTCAATGCCTGGCTGCTCACCCGTCTCTGGTTCACCTTCCGGGACCAGCCCCTGCCCACGCGCGAATGGACCGGCCTGGCGCTGGTCCAGGTGGTGCTGATCGGCGTGCTGACACCGGGGCTGCATACCCTGGCCCTGATCCCGGCCGTGATTGCCGCGCTCGCGTTGCCCGAGGCATGGGTGCCGAAAGAACGGTTCAATGAGGGTCGGCTTGCTGGCGGGTTGCTGGTGGGGATAACCGCCTTTCTTGCCGCCCATTACGGAAGCCCGCAAACCTGGCTGTTGAACGTTCAACAACTGGCAGACCTCCGCCCGGCGCTACTGGGCCTACTCGGTTTCCTGCTGGTGGCAAACGAGACCAATCTGGCCATCCGCACCCTGCTCAACCGCTTCCAGATGGAGCCCACCACCTCGAGCCACGGCGAGCCGGACACCGTTGATGACCGTGAATACAACGCCGGCCGCGTCATCGGCATGCTGGAACGCTGGCTCATCTACCTGGTGGTGGTCTTCGCCCAGAACTACAACGTGATCGCGCTCATCCTGGCCGCCAAGGGCTTTGCCCGGTTCCGGCAACTCGAGGAGCGCGAGTTCGCGGAGTACGTCCTTATCGGGACCCTGGCCTCGCTGCTGTTCACCGTCGTGATCGGCCAGTCCATTCTTTACTTTCTCTGATCCCGGCCGCCACCCTGTGAGCCCTCGATATCGAGCGAGCGATTCCGGAAATCACGGGCGGTCACCTGCCGGCGCTCCAGTTGCCGCACCGTGAAGACCACCCTGTCACCCGCCTCACTGAGCGTCGGGGCTACACCGCCATCCCCTGTCACAGAGAAAACCCTGTCGAGGGCCGCCTCCCGATCCGCCTCGGAGAGTGTGAAGTGCATCGTGGCGGTATCGCCGCTGTGCTGGAAACCGACACGCGCCAGCACGCCGCTGATCTCCATCGGCTCCGCGCCCTCTTCCAGGTTGATATCCTGATCCGCCTCATTGAGCTGCTCAGTGTACCCGCGCATGGCCCCTTCAACCGTTTTGCCAACGGCCGCCACTGAACGGTCATCGTAGGCAACCATCCCAATCTGCTGGGGATTCCCGCTTTCGTCCTTGAGGATACTGATAAAGGTGCTGACTCCCTGGACGTTGTAGGGAATCGGCAGCGTCGCCGTGTAATCGTATTCCTGAACCAATCCTTCCAGCGTGCTCTGGGCAGCCTGCTCCGTAATACCGGAGCGGCGATAGAAGGTGGTTTCCCCGGTGCGGGAATCCGTCAGGAAAAAGCCCATGGTCCCCTGGCCGGAGTCATTCTGGGAGCGGGCGCCGGTATACCAGGCGGCGTCACCATCCCGGGTATAGACGAGCAGGCTGCCCGGCGTCGGCTCGACGATGGACTCGCCAATGAATGCCTTGTTAAGCCATCCATCAACGTACTGCCCCCAGCCCGCGATCTGGGTCTGTACCACCTCATAGGGCTGGATCCGGTCAATCCACCCGGGCACCTCGTCCACATCATACTCACTGATCTCCCGGCTCCTGGCATCAACAACCACGACCCCCTGGACAGCATAGCCACCAAAACCGATCTGCGGCGCCACGATCGAAACGACCCAATGGGGCTTGCCCGCCGGGTCAAGCTCAAGCGTGTAGCCGCTCAGGCCAACGGTACTGTAGCCATTCCGGTACAGATAACGAGGCAGGTAGTCTCCCGCATAGAAACCCTGCATCCCTACATTGATTTCGGACCGGTCGTCCGTAACCATCCGGGAGTCCGAGTAGGAGGAGGCGCTGACGGTGACATAGCCGGGAATGGTGGCGTCGCTGAGCCAGCGCCAGATGCTTTTGTGGGCAAACGGGGCGACCCAGTACAACCCATCATCGTATTTCTGGATACGCATGGGTGAAATGTCATACCGGGATCCCATTCCCATGGTATTCCCCAGCAGCTCGTTGGCTGAGCGGCTGGCCAGGGCCTGGTCAACCGTGCGGGCCTCGGTCTGATCGAGGAGCACATCGGAGGGGTCGAATTCCTTCTGTTCGGTGACCTCGAGAAGGTTGCGCCACTTGTGGCTGTTGAAGATCCCGTGCGTGGTGACAAACATAACGCCGACAACCGCGATCAGGGCGGCAACCGGCACCAGATCAAGAACCTTGGAACGACTTCTGATGCGGATCCGGGATTTCCTGCCGCGAAGCGTATACCGGAAAACGAACAGGGGCAGCAGTAGATAGAACAGGATGCCGGCGAATCCCCAGGCCAGCGTGGGCATGGCGAAATAGGCAATGATTAGCCCGGGAATGAACGCAATAACGAATACAAACGCGTTAGCCTTGAGGGATTTGGCGCAGGCACCGAGCATCGCGGCCAAGCCGAACAGGGTTGCGGGAATCAGGAAAACCATAGGAACAAACAGTGGTGTTGTGGCAATTGGATTGATCATCGTGAATACGGCAGACTGGTGACCCCGCTCCCGGGGACTGCTGGCTACCAGTGAATGGGACCACCAGGGACGTAACCGACACGCAACATAGCACAGGGGTCAAGAAGCCCCGGAGGCTCCAACCGCGAGAGGGAGATACTCACCATGTCGCTGAACCCCGCACAGTCTGTTGAAACCGAACGCGGCCGTTTCGCCTGGCGTGAAGGCGGCGATCCCGCCGGAACCCCGGTCGTCATGATCCACGGCTGGCCCGAGAGTTCCTGGTGCTGGGCTGCGGTCAGTGACCACCTGAAGCCCGGCCTGAGAGTGATTGCCCCGGACCTGCGCGGTCTGGGTGACAGCGAGCGCACGGAAGGTGCGGAACACTACCGCAAGCAGAACCTCGCACAGGACGTGATCGCCGTGCTGGATGCGCTGGGCATCGAGCAATTCCAGCTGGTGGGGCATGACTGGGGCGGCGTGGTGGCCCAGGAAATGGCCCTGGCGGTGCCGGAACGCGTGCAGCGCATGGTCATCCTGAACATCGCCATCATCAACAATCTGCGCGGTAACCAGGAGGTGATCGAGAAAGTTCGCGGCTCAGGCGGTGCCCAGTACTGGTACCAGCACTTCATGCAGACGAAAGGGCTCCCCGAGGCCATGATCCCGGGCGCGGAGACCGAGTGGCTGGGGTATTTCCTGAAACTGGCCAATCGTGAGCCCTTCCCGGAAGAGGCCTTCAACGAATACGTGCGCACCTTCCGGATACCCGGCACACCCCACACCAGTGCCAACTACTACCGCACCTTCCATGACGACGCCAAACGCTGGGCCACCCTCGCCGATCACGTCTGGCCCATGCCCGGGCTCTACATCTATGGCAACCAGGACCACGTGATCGTGCCGGAATACCTGAACCACATCAAGGACTGTTTCGAGTCCATCACGGTGCGCGAGGTGGCCGCCGGGCACTTCCTGCAGGAGGAGCAGCCAGAGGCGGTGGCGGAGCATCTGAACGGCTTCCTGGCGCCCTGAGTCGTCAGGGGCCGGCGCGCCGCAGCGTCAGGACGCCGTCCTGCTGGGAGAAATCCACCTGCCCCAGGGCGCTCATGCCCAGCAGCGCCATGTCGTCGTCCATGGAGGGGCTGATGGTGCCCGGGACATTGCGGAAGCGCATATCGCCGAGGCGCAGCTCCGGGATCGTGGTGCTCCAGACCGTGACCGTGCCGGCGGCGGTGCGTGCCCTGCCGCGGCTCTCGCGCTCCAGGCCGGCCCTTTGGGCAATCGCCTCCGAGACCGTTACCCGGGTTGCCCCGGTGTCCAGGATGAAGGTTACGTCGGCCCCGTTGATGCCGCCCCCCGCGACATAGTGACCCTGCCGATTGGCCTCCAGCTCAATGGACTGGACGCCGTTGACCATTTCCGTTTCAGGAGTCTGGTTCGGGTTCCGCTGACTCTCGGTAATACCGCCAAAGAACCAGGTGGCACCACCGATCAGCACCAGCCAGAAGCCGCCGAAATACAGCAGGTAACGGGTCTCGCTCGCCATGCCTAGGCGGCTCCTCTCTGGTCCGCATCCCGCATCTCCCGGGTCCAGTACACCGTGGCGCCACAGACGGCGGCCGGCACCAGCACCAGGTTGACCAGCGGCACCATGGCCAGAACCGCCACCGGCATCCCGAAGCCCAGCGCGGTCAGCCGCTGGGTCGCCACGCGCTTACGCAGCCCATCGAAGGAAACACGGTGGTTGTCCGCCGGGTAATCCACGTACTGCAACACCATCATCCAGCTGTTGAACAGGAACCAGAGCACCGCGGCCACCAGGTTCACCACCGGGATCAGCCCCAGCACAAACAGCACCAGTGCCCTGGGCAGGTAGTAGACGATTTTCCGGACCTCCCGATACAGGGCACGGGGAATGTCCTTCACGATCTGGAGCCAGCCGTCGTCCGGTGTCAGCGTTTCCCCGGCGATGTCCTTCTCCACCAGCTCGGAGAGGTAACCGTAGAAGGGCGACCCGATGAGGTTGGCCAGCATTACAAAACCATAGGCCAGCAGCAGAAGGATCACCAGGCCATAGAGGATCCAGAACACCCAGTCCAGAACCTGGAGCCACTCCCAGTCCGGCAGCCAGCCCATGGCAGCGTCCACCATGACGGCATAGCCCTCACCCAGCAGCCAGATGAGCACACCGAACACGATGATGTTCAGGATCAGCGGCAGCACCACGAAAAGGCGCAGTCCCGGCTGGCGGATCAGCCGGAATCCCTCGCCCAGATAGCCCATGCCACGGAATGGATTGCCTCGCACGTTGCACTCCTCCGGAGAACCAGTGATGACCCGGGAGCCTACCACGCCAGCACCGACAGCGCTGCCCTGTGCAGCCCGCCTCTAGCGGGCCATAATAACGCCAGGATTACCGGATGGAGAAAGGCGACCATGAGTGATGAGGACGACACACGCCCCAGCCCCGGTGCCATCCGCAAGCCGGCCATGCGCCGCTCCGGCTGTGGTTTCCGGTATGAGCCCGGGGAACTCAGCGGCGGCGTGGATTTCTCACGGGCCCATGAGCTTCTGAACGGTGCCAGTGAACCGCTGCTGCGCGATGCCACCCCGGATGACGCTGAGGCCATCGCCGAACGCGTGAACAGCGCCTACCGCGGCGACATCAGCCGCCGGGGCTGGACCACGGAAGCCGACCTGCTGGGCGGCCAGCGCACCGATGCCCCGATGATCCGGGAACTGCTGGCGGAGTCCCTGTTCCGGCTGGCATGGGACGGCGACATCCTGATCGGCAATCAACAGATCAAGCACCTGAATGAGAAAACTGCGGAGCTGGGCATGCTCGCCGTTGCCCCGGACCGCCAGGGTGAAGGCATTGGCCGGCACCTGGTGACCGACGCGGAGGCCATTGCACGGGAGCGCCTCGGGTGCGGCACGCTGAAAATCCATGTGCTTCACCAGCGCGCAGAGCTCCTCCACTGGTACGAGTCACTGGGCTTTGAACGTACCGGTGAGACCGCTCCCTTTCCCACGTCACAGCGTTTTGGAAAGCCGCGGGTTAAGGATTTGTGGTTTGTAACTCTTAAAAAGTCACTCTTGATTAAATCTTCAACACCTTGACTCATAACCACGCGCGCTAGTAGATTTCCCAGCGCCTTGGCAAAGGAAATGTCATTCAAGTACTGAAAGGAGTTCGGTTTTCCTGTCCACGACTCGTCCCAGATGATCGTTCCAGCTCGCCTGGAGCCTTTCAATACCCAGTGGCACCACCTTTCCCAGATAACGATGGATCTCCATCGGTTATCTACCAGGGCTTGACAATGGATTCGCATTCACCGCGAACCGAGATCCGGAACCAACCTACTAAAGGATTAGATACAATGCTGAGACGACTGTTGCTTACCACGTTGGTCATGTTTTCCGTTTCCTGTGCGGCCAGCCTTCAACTGAGCCCGTACCCGGATGTTTTTGTTAGCGAAGGCAGCCTTAAGGCAACCCTGGTCAAGGAGAAATCCGGTGACCATGCCCTTCTTCGAATCACCGGCACAGAGCATGAAATCGATGGTGTGGTATTCCGCACTGACATTACCAGTCGGGGAGAAGACAGGACCGCTTACGAGGCCAAAATTGATGGTGAAACACGCGCTCTCCTGCTGAAAAGCCGCCACTGGGGATCCGATCGTTACACAGCTTATCTACCTGACGGAGATAAATACCACCTTTCCCGTGACAAGGACGAAAGCGAGTCTCTCGATACGGATGAGCTGCTGAGTACCTTCCAACAACAGAAAAACGATGGTGTGCAGGACGACCTCGCGGCGTTTGATCGCGACGCCAACGAGAGAGCCCAAAAATCCCGTCTCACTGACATGGATGCCTCGGCATCCGATGCATGCGGCTCAGAGGTATCCACTAACGTCGACTGGAACACCATTGATGACAGCAAGCTAAAAAAGCTCAGTGTTGCAGGCTACTGTGGAATCGTTGTATCCCAGATGGAGCGCCTTTGCAGCTCTGATGAGAGTTTCAAATCGACAGCTAGCGACATCGATACGATCAACTGCGGCTTCAGGGATGCCCTTAAGCTGAAGAAGGATGGATCGTCATTGAATTTCACTACAGGTGAAAGTGAGCCCAACCAACAAGATTTTGTCCGACAGATTCTCAGAAACCTGTAACGCCTTGGATCCGGAGCGGATAAGCTCCGGATCTTCCATCGTTTTAGTTACCCGCTTCCTTCCTTTCCCGGCTTACGCCTGCATCACGCATCTAGCTGCCCAATGTAAGGTCCAATCAATCAGGGAACTCTGATCACTGATCAATTTGCTGTCCCCGGTTGGACATTCTATCTTCCTATCAATATCCGATGACCCAGCCAGTCAGTACGGACAGGGCATAGCCTCAAAATCAGGAACATCCACGGAGGATCCATGAGTTCAATCGCCAGGGACAGCGGCCGGGTACCCCCGGTCTGGGAACGTCTGCCACAGATCTTCGGCTACCCTTTCAAGACCGCCTGCCTGACCACGCTCGGGCTCGCCGCCATACTCTACCTGATCGGGATGGTGGTTCCGCTTCTAGGCCTTATCCTGGTGATCGCCGCCTGGGTGGTGCTCTACAAATTCGCTTACGACGTGCTCGAGGCCACTGCCCGGGGCTGGATGGATCCACCCGAGATCCAGCGCAAGAGCAACAGCTGGGTGCTGGTGAAAACCTTCGTGCTCTTCGTGGTCCTGGGGTTCGCGGTTACCGGCATTGCGATTGTCACCGGCTCGCTGACCCTGGTCGCGGCGGCCGCCATTTTCATCGTGCTGGCGCTGCCGGCGGCCATCATCACCCTGGCCATGAGCAACAGCCTGATGTCGGCACTCAACCCGGGCACCTGGGTCGGCATCATGCGCTCGGTGGGCTTTCCCTACTTCATCGCCTCGCTGCTGCTGTTCATGCTCTCGGTCAGTCAGGGCATGGCGGAATCCCTGGTGGCGGGCCTGTTCGGGCCCAGCCTGGCAGGCCATGTTGGCGTATTCCTGATTGGCGGCTACTTTCTCATCGCCTCCTTTCACCTGATGGGCTACCTGGTTTACCAGCACCATGACATGCTGGGCGTGGAACAGGAGGTCACCGCCGCTGACCGGGCCCGTGCCGCCAACCCGGATCTCAGCCCACTGCTCCAGGAGGTGGAAGGCCTGGTGGCGGAAGGCAGCGTGGACGAGGCGATTGAGCGCCTGCAGAAGGAGCTCCGCCAGAGCGGCCTCCAGCCGGAAGAGCACGAGCGCTACCGGAAACTGCTGCGGCTCCAGGGCCGCACGGATGAGCTGCTTGCCCACTCCCGGGAATACATCTCCACCCTTCTCTACGGGCTGGAACAGCCCAAGAAAGCCATGAGCATTGCCGAGGAAGCGCTGCGCGTCGACGCCAGCTTCCAGCCGGAGCACCCCAAACAGGTGCGCGACCTGGCCCGCCTCGCGGACCAGTACGACCACCATGAACTGGTCATCCGCCTGACCAGCCCCTTTGGCAAGCAGAACCCGAAGCACCCCCACCTGCCGGAGAACTACTTCCTCGGCGCCAAGGCGCTGTTCGAGGGCCGGGGTGATGAACAGAAGGCACTCAAGATCCTCCGCCAGCTCCAGAAGCACTTCCCGGACCATGAACTGCGCGAACGGGTGGATGAACTGGCAGAGCGGGCGGAACGCATCGCGACAAGCTGACACGCCCTGCCCGGGGCGGCTCAGTCCTGGATCTGGCGCAGCGCCCGCATCATGGCCGGATCGCTGGTCAGCCGCTGGACGGCGTCCATGTAGCGCTGTGCATCGTCGCTGCGGCCCTGGCGCCGCAGCTGCTGGGCGGCGATCAGGCAGGCCCGGGGCAGTTCCTCCGGCGTCTTCTTCAGCCGCAGCAACCGGTCCAGTAACAACAGCCCCTCTTCCAGCGCCTCCCAGCGCAACAGGCGGCAGCACAGATCCGTGGCCTGGCTGGCCGTCAGCTTCAGGTTGGCGCGCTGGCGGTAATCCGCAAAGGTTTCCATGACCAGCGCACGCTCCTCGGCGCTATCCCCGGGCAGGGCCAGGAGGCGGCCGGCGGCGTCGTGCAGGTCCGGGTCCTCTTTCTGGACCTTGCAGGCGTGATACCAGCTCTCCAGTACCGCGGTATCGTCGGCGTTACGCTCCAGCAGGGGCCGGAGCCGGTGTTTGGCGCGCGTCACGTTCAGGGCCGCCAGGTCCTGCCGGGCCGCTTCCAGTGCCTCCCGGTCATCCTCACGATGGGACTCCTCCTGCAGGAACCCATCACGCTGCCACCCCAGGGCCCGCACACCAGCGGCAATCAGGGCGCCGGTGGCGATACCGCCCGCATGGGCTTCATAGGCCACATTGCTGCCCTCCGCCAGCAGGAACTGCAGCAGCTCCCAGCCCAGCCATACCGGCAGAAGCACGATGGCGGGGGCGCGCACGTAATCGAAATAGACCCAGACCCAGTAGAAGAAGCGCACCCTGAGACGCCCGTAAAGAACCGTGAACAGCCCCATGAGCCCGGCAATGGCGCCCGAGGCCCCGAGCATGCCGGTTGGTGTACCCCAGTGGACCGCCAGGGACAGGGCCGAGCCTCCAAGCCCCGCTACCAGGTAGGCCGCCAGGAACAGGCCCGGCCCGAGCGCGCCTTCCACCAGAATGCCCAGCAGCAACAGGAACAGCATGTTGCCGACCAGGTGCCCCACACCTCCGTGCAGGAACATATGGCTGAGCAGCGTTACCGGCTCCACATCGTCATAGTGCATCATGTACTGGCGCGTAAAGCTCTGGTCCATGAGCCGTTCGAACTCGGCCCTGTCGGCCTGCCAGTCGGCATACCGGTCGCTGTCCGGGTCAATGATGTCACCGGACCTCAACGCCGGCAGGAAATCCGGATGGGATTCGACCATCCGTGAGCGGGCAAGCGCGATGCGCCGGGCTGCCACATCATTCTCCGCCGCCCTGTCGAGCCGTTCCATCTGGTTGCGGAATTCCATTTCATATCCGGGAACGAACTCCTCCAGCCAGGCCCACTCCCGCTCCTCGAGACCACTCTCCTGGTAATACGAGGCCGCCTGCTGCATGACTCTGGTGTCACCGCCTTGAAAGATCGCGAACACGACACCATTGAGAAGTACCAGCAACAGGGTTACGAGCGGAAAGTTCTTCCGCGAGACAGCTTTATGGAGCGGAATGATCAGCATGGTTGGGCGTCCTTTTCTGTGTCCGGCTTCCTTTGGACCTGGGTCCGGGGAGAGCATAGCCCATTCGCCGCCCGTAGCCAGCCCCGATCCCAGCGATGGGATCTGTCCATCACCACAGCGTGATCACCCACACGAACATACAGGGGGAACCCCATGAAGATCCTGATGGTCCTGACATCGCACAGCGAGATGGGCAACACCGGCCACAAGACCGGTTTCTGGCTGGAAGAGTTCACGGCACCCTACTACGCATTCCGCGATGCCGGAGCCGAGGTGACACTGGCCAGCCCCGCAGGCGGTCAGCCTCCGGTTGACCCCAACAGCGAGGCGGACGATGCCCAGACCGAGACCACTCGCCGCTTCCAGACGGATGAGGACGCGAAAACAGCGCTCGCGACGACACAGAAACTCTCGGAGGTGTCGATCGACGGGTTCGATGCCGTCTTCTACCCCGGCGGCCACGGCCCGCTCTGGGACCTGGCGGAGGACGCCGACAGCATCCGTCTGATCGAGAACGCCGCCAGCCAGGACAAGGTGGTCGGTGCTGTCTGCCACGCCCCCGGTGTCTTCCGGCACGTGAAGGGTGCGAACGGCGAACCGCTGGTCAAGGGCCGCGAGGTAACCGGTTTCACCAATACCGAAGAGGAAGCGGTGGGTCTTTCCGGAGTCGTGCCCTTCCTGGTGGAGGACATGCTGGAGGCCAATGGCGCGGATTACCGCTGCGGGGATGACTGGAGTTCGTTCGTGGTCCGCGACGGCAGACTGGTAACCGGCCAGAATCCGGCCTCATCCGAGGAAACCGCGAAGGCGGTCCTGAATACCCTGAAGCAGTAACGGGCCCGTCTGGGCCCGTTCAGGGTTACTGGGTGGTGTTGTAGACGTAGGAGTCGACCGTGCCGTCCTCGTTGAAACGCACCACCAGATCCGTGGTTTCCGCATCACGGAAGGCGGACCAGCGGTACTTCGCGTAAGTCCAGGTCCGCTTGCCATCCTCGAGGCCAGTGCGCCACGGATCGCCGAACATGGCTTCAATGTCCGAGCGGGTCGTCTCGCCGACATTGATCTCTTCCACCTTGTGAGTCGCAAAGTCTTTGCCGACACTCGCGCAACCGGCAGCCGCGAGCATCACACCTGCCAGAAACACGCCTGCGAACTGCTTGCCTGTGCGCATTACACTACTCCCTTTACGGATGTCGCCCCCATCCTACCCAGAGCCTTCCAGCACTGAAAGTCACGATCAATTGCCGTTTATTCATTCCTCGACCACTTGCTTTGGACCGCCCTGCTGCCCTACATTGGTTGCGTTCCGCAGCGAGGGGAACTCCGGTGAGAATCCGGGGCTGTCGCGCAACGGTATGGTGGTTCCGCCACTAAGCCCGATTACCTCCTCGGAACAGAGACTGGAGCCTTCGCGTCAAGGGTGAAAGGTCGGAAAGGGCACTGCACCACTACCATCCCGTGCCCCTACCCTCCGTTTCGACTCCGCGTTGGCTTCTCCAATAATCCTCTGAAAGACTCAAGGAGAAGCCCGTGTTGGAAGCTACCATCCATTCCAATCCCGAATCCGTTCATACCGCCGGTATGCACACCAGCGATGAAACCGGTGGCCTGGACACCCTTATCCTGCAGAGCAGGCTGACCCGCAGCGCCCGGCGCCTTCTGGAAGCCATGGGTGTGCGCATCGAACCGGTGCGCTGGCACAGGGTGGCCGGGCCCGCTGTCTACAGGCTGGTCTGCGCCCAGCGGCGCCCCGTGCTCCACTGGCTGCCACCGGAGGCATCGGAGATGCTGATGGAGGACCTGCGCCGCGAGGAGGATGACCCGCGCACGCCGGAATGGGCCCATGACCTGCTGCGCCGCCAGCGTGCCGGCACCCTGCTGGACATGGATGACGGCATCGAGTTCGGGGACGACGGCATCGATGCCGGCCTTGTCCTGCATGATCTGCTGCGCCATCCCGGCGCCTGAACCAGCCGCCGGCCCCTGCGCTACATTCCGTCACAGGGATGGTGACGATGCTCACACTCTGTAATCGGCGCTGACAGCCATTCGGGAGTAGGCTGAATTGAGGCTTGCGACCAAACCAACAGGGAGGTTTGGCAATGGTAATGTCCGGCGGCTACCACGCCCAGTCCTCTCATACCCTGATGCGGGTAGGACTGGGCTGTATCGTCCTGCTGCTGGTTCTGGCATTCGGGGCCGCCATGGCCCTGATCGAGTTCAAGACCGGGGTGCGCGCCTACGCGACCGGAGAAAGCCTCTGGTCCAAGGGGCGACAGGCCGCCGTCTACCACCTGAACCGCTATACAGAGACCAGCGACCCGGCACACCTGAAGCATGCCCGCGAAGGCCTGGTGACGCCGCTTGCCTACCGCGAAGCACGCCGGGCGATGACAGCGACGCCCATGGAGGCCCAGCGCGCTGCCACGAAGTTCCGCGAAGGAGGCAGCCATGCCGATGACGTTCCACGCCTGATCAGCGTGTACCGCTACATGGGCTACTCCAGCCTGTTCCATTCCCCCCTGCAGATCTGGCGCGATGCGGACCCGCATATCCTGCGCCTCGAGGAAATCCTTCAGTTGCTGTCCAACAACGAGCTCGACAGCGGCGAATACCCGAACCTCCGGGAAGAGATTGACCGCATCAACCAGGAACTGGTGGCCATGGAGTCCGATTTCTCCGCGGATCTGGGCCGCATCGACCGGACCCTGAACGACCTTCTTCTGCTGACCGTAGCCACGGTTCTGGCGCTGGCCGGCGTGCTGGTGACAACGCTGTTCATCAGCGCCGCAAGACGCATGGCCCGCACCGAGGATGAACTGCGCACCACACTGGAGCATGCCGCCGTGGGCATGGCCCGGCTTTCGCTTTCCGGCATCATCCGCTCGGCCAACCAGCGCTTCGCCCAGACCCTGGGCTACCCCCGGGATGCACTGGAAGGCATGCAGCTGGACCAGCTTCTGCTGCTCAATGAAGGCGAAACCGGCCTGGATATGCCCAGCATGCGCCACAGGGTACTGCGCCACGGCACATGGACTCTGACCCGCGATGAACCCTGGACCCGGGAGGACGGGACGCCGCTCTGGCTGGAGTTCACCTTCAGCGCGGTACGCGACCACCGGGGCCGTATCGCCGATTACATCGTGGTGGTGGACGACATTTCCCACCACCGGAGCCAGGTGGAAAAGCTCAGCTATGAGGCCAGCCACGACCCACTGACAGGGGCCATCAACCGCCGGGAATTCCTCAACCGTCTGGCCATCTGCCTGGAGAACACCGGTTACGAACGCAGTCGTCATGCCCTGTGTTTTGTGGACCTGGACTATTTCAAGGAGATCAATGACACCCACGGCCACCAGGCCGGGGATGACTGTCTCGTCCAGCTGTGCCGGATCATCCGCGCCCAGCTGCGCGAAGGCGATATCCTCGCCCGCCTGGGTGGCGATGAGTTTGCCCTCATCTTCACCTACTGCCCCGTGGATGTGGCCGAACGCCTCGCCGAGGAACTGCGGCAACGGATCGCGGATCATGTCTTCAGTTCCGGCAGTATCACTTTCAGGCTGAGCGCTTCCATCGGCGTTACCGAGATCCGCAGTCATCACGGGGATCCGGAATCCGTCATGGAGGCCGCCGACCGGGCCTGCTACGGCGCCAAGGAGCACGGACGCAATCACGTCTACGTGGTCAGCCTGGATGAATCGGAGGCCGGAAGCGCACACGGCAGCACTTGAACGCCACAGACCAATCAGGGAGAGTGTGCGTCATGACTCTGGACGCACAGCTTGTAGACACAGCCCGGGCAATGAACGCCACGGGCCTCAATCAGGGCCGGTCCGGCAATGTCAGCGCCCGTTGCGGCGATGGCATGCTGATCACGGCCTCCGGATGCCATTTTGACGACATCACGCCCAAACACCTGGTGGAAACCGACCTGGATGGCCACTGGCGCGGCCCTCTCAAACCCTCCAGCGAGGCCTCCTTCCATGCCGCCATCTACCGCCAGCGCCCGGATGCCGGTGCCGTTATCCATGTGCACTCCCCCTGGGCCATGAGCCTGGCCTGTCTGCACCGCCGCATTCCCCCCTTCCATTACATGGTTGCGGTGGCCGGTGGCACGGACATCCCCTGCATCCCCTACGCCACCTTCGGCACAGAAGAGCTGGCGCAGCACGTGGCCCAGGGGCTCGCGGACCGTGATGCCTGCCTGATGGCCAACCATGGGCAGGTGGCACTGGCGGACACACCAGCCGCGGCACTGGAGTTGGCGCAGGAGGTGGAGCACCTGGCCCGCAGCTACGGGCAGCTCCTGCCCATCGGCGAACCGGTGCTTCTGGATGATGATCGGATGGCGGAGGTTCTGGGCCGGTTTAGCAGCTATCGCCGCAACGCCCAGACCACCGGAACCTAAGACGACACAATGTGCTGCAGCCCGCTGCACTCGACCATGGGGTCATCACAGTTCACCACGATGTCCGAGTGCGCCAGCACGTAGCTCTTGCCGGTGATGGTGTTCTCCACCACCTGGTGCGGGCCTTCCTGGTGGACGCCGGTGAAACTGCCGATGAAACCGGTCTCACGCAGGGAGATGGTCTCCAGCCGATCCCCGGGCTGGATGCGGCCTTCGTAGTTCATCAGTGCCAGGCGCGCGGACGTCCCGGTCCCCGTGGTGCTGCGACAGATCACTCCCGGATGCACATAGGTGGTGGAGCGGGAGCGGTAGAAATTGTCCGCCACCTGCTCCACCGGACCCATGAAGTGCAGGAACGGCAACGGTCCCACGTCCCCGAGGGTGTAATGGGAAAAGCCCCGCTCCGCCTGGATGGCCTCGACGATGCGATGGGCGCAGTCCGAGAGGTCATCCTCTTCATCCAGTGTCAGGTCAAAGCCCAGGTCGGTGGCGTCCACCAGCGCATAGAAACCGCCACTGTAGGCCACGCTGTAGGTGACGTCGCCCAGTGACGGCACATGGATGGTATGACGGTAGCTGTCGATGTAGCTGGGCAGCCCCTCACAGGTAATGGCCTCGACCACACCGTTCTCCACCCGGGCTTCCACCTGGACCAGGCCCGCCGGCGCCTCCAGCTGGAACCGCTGGGTGCCCTCCTGCTTGGGAACGATCCCCTGCTCGAGCACGGCGGTGGCGGTGCAGATGGTGTTGGAGCCGGAGTAGATGGGGTAGCCCATTACCTCCATGATGATGTAGCCGGCCGCTGCCTGCGGGTCCGTCGGCGGAACCAGCAGGTCCACGGACATCTCAGGGATCCCGTAGGGCTCGAACAGCAGCAGCTTGCGCAGGCCGTCCGCGTCCCGTTGCAGGTATTCCATCTGCTCGCGCACGGTACTGCCGGGCAGTGGCGCGATACCACCGGTCACGATCCGGCTTACGTCCCCACCGGCATGGGTGTCCATCAACCGCAGGGTCAGGTCATTGCTCATGATTGGGCCTCAATGGCGTAGGGGGCGCCGTGGTCGTCCCACTCGCTGTCGGGAACGATGACGATCTTGCCCAGGTAACCACTGCCGCGATTGACGAAGTATTCCTCCGCCTCACGCAGCGCCGAAAGCCGGAAGGCCCCGTGCAGGACGGGTTTCAGCTGCCCGGACCGGATCCAGGCCACCAGCTGCTCCGCCTCTTCGCGGGTCCCGTGGGACACCCCGAAGATCTGGACCTGGTACAGGTAGATCCGGGTCCAGAGCACCTCACTGACGTTGCCGGCGCTGGCACCGGCAATACTGAGCCGTGGGTAGGTGCTTCGGCGGGTCATGTCCGTGATCATGGTGTCGATGAACCGGTCGGTCATCGTGCCACCAGCCAGGTCCATGACCGCGTCGATGGGCTCGCCACCGGTCTCGGCCATAACCCTGTCCGTGAAGCTCTCCATGTCCGAACGGTCCAGTACCGCCTCGGCACCCAGCTCCTTCAGCACCGGAGCCTTCTCCTGCTGGCTGAGCGCATAGGGAATGGCGCCCATGATGCGACAGAGCTGGATGAGGGCCGTCCCCACACCGCCACTGGCGCCGGTCACAAGGACCCGCTCGCCCGCGGTCACGCCGGCCACGTTCAGCATATGCACCGCCGTCTGATAGGAACACATGCCCAGGGCCGCGAGTTCGGCATCCGCCAGCTCCGGGTTGTCCACCCGGTGGAACTGGTCGGAGGGCACGGCAACGTACTCGGCGAAGCCACCATCAGCACCATGGCCGTAATAGTCCGGCGTCAGGTTGATGTCGCGGCGGTCGTCCGGGTAGAGGTTGAAATCAAGAAGGCCGCGCTCTCCGACGCGGCCTTCATCAACGCCATCTCCCACGGCCACAACACGGCCCGCCACATCGGCCCCCTGGATGCGGGGAAAGGTGAGTGTGGGCTCGCCGCCCATGGCGAACGAGGCCACCTCATCCCTGTCCTTCGTGGGGTAAAGGCCCTCGCGGGCCTTGCGGTCGGTGTTGTTCTTGGCCGTGGCGCTGACCTTCACCAGCACCTCGCCCGGACCCGGGCGGGGTGTGGCCACATCGGTGCGGTACTGCAGCTGGTCCACACCCCCGTGGCCCATCAGCTGCATCGCCGCCATGGTCTCGGGGACGGACGCTTCGCTCATATCAGTCCACGAACTCGTCGATGATGGCGTTCAGCGTCTCGCTGGGCCGCATGGCCTGCTTGATCTTCTGGGCATCCGGATAATAATAGCCGCCGATGTCCACGGACTGACCCTGGATGTCGATAAGTTCCTGCAGGATCTGGTCAGCATTGTCTTCCAGCTTCTTCGACATCTTCTGGAAGTGCTCTTTCAGATCCTTGTCCTCATCCTGGTTCGCCAGTTCCTCGGCCCAGTAGCGTGCCAGCCAGACGTGGCTGCCCCGGTTGTCCAGCTCACCGGACTTGCGCGAGGGCGAGCGGTCTTCCTCCAGGAAGCGGGCCGTGGCCTGGTCCAGGGTCTTCGACAGCACCGCGGCGCGCGGATTGCCCTGCTTGTCGCCCATGTGCTCGAGCGACACCATCATGGCCATGAACTCACCCATGGAGTCCCAGCGCAGGTGATCTTCCTCCAGGAACTGCTGGACGTGGCGCGGCGCGGAACCGCCGGCGCCGGTCTCGAACAGGCCACCGCCCTTGAGCAGCGGAACCACCGAGAGCATCTTGGCGCTGGTGCCCAGCTCGATGATCGGGAACAGGTCCGTGAGGTAGTCACGCAGCACGTTGCCCGTCACAGAGATGGTGTCCTTGCCACGAACCATGCGTTCCATGGTCCAGCGGATGGCCCGGTCATAGCCCATGATGCGGATATCCAGACCCTCGGTATCATGCTCCTTGAGGTAGTGCTCCACCTTCTGGATGAGCTGGGCGTCGTGGGCCCGCTCCGGATCCAGCCAGAACACCGCCGGCATGCCACTGGCGCGGGAACGTTCAACCGCGAGGCGGACCCAGTCACGGATCGGCTCGTCCTTGGTCTGGCACATGCGCCAGATGTCGCCCTTCTCCACTTCGTGCTCAAAGACCGTGTTGCCGTCGTCGTCCACCACGCGGACGATGCCGTCTTCCGGCAGCTCAAAGGTCTTGTCGTGGGAGCCGTACTCCTCGGCCTTCTGGGCCATCAGACCCACGTTGGGCACGGTGCCGATGGTGCTGGGATCGAAGGCATCGTGGTGCTTACAGAAGTTGATCACTTCCTGGTAAATGGTGGCGTAGGTGCTCTCGGGGATGACCGCCTTGGTGTCCTTGAGCTTGCCGTCCGTACCCCACATCTTGCCGCCATCTCGGATCATGGCGGGCATGGAGGCATCCACGATCACGTCACTGGGCGTGTGCAGGTTGGAGATGCCACGGTCGGCGTCGACCATCGCCATCTCCGGGCGGTTGATGAAGCAGTCCCGGATGTCCTCCTCGATCTCCGAACGCTCGGAGAAGGAGAGATCCTGGATCTTCTGGTACAGGTGGCTCATACCGTCGTTCGGGTTCACCCCGATCTTTTCGAACAGTTCCTTGTGCTTCTCGAACACGTCCTTGAAGTAGACGGTCACGGCGTGGCCGAACACGATCGGGTGCGAAACCTTCATCATGGTCGCCTTCACGTGCAGCGAGAACAGAAGGCCGGCACGGCGCGCCCCCTCGATCTCCTCTTCCAGGAACTGGCGCAGCTGAGCCACGCTCATGAACATGCCGTCGATGACCTCACCTTCCAGAACCGGCACGCTGTCCTTGAGAACCGTGGTCTTGCCGGTTTCCTTGCCTTCCAGCTGGATGCGGACATTGCCCGCTTTCTCCATGGTGGTCGACTGTTCACTGTGGTAGAAGTCGCCCTTGCGCATGTGCGCCACGTGGGTGCGCGAGGCCTGGCTCCACTTGCCCATGCGGTGCGGATGCTTCTTGGCGTACTCCTTGACCGCGTTGGACGCACGGCGGTCGGAGTTGCCCTGGCGCAGTACGGGGTTCACGTTGCTTCCCAGCACTTTAGCGTAGCGGTCCTTGAGGGCCTTCTCGTCATCGGTCTGGGGGTTCTCCGGGTACTCCGGCAGCGGGTAGCCTTTTTCCTGCAGCTCCTTGACGGCCGCCCGAAGCTGCGGGACGGAGGCGCTGATGTTGGGCGTCTTGATGATGTTCGCATCCGGGTCCTGGGTCAGCTCCCCGAGCTGCTGCAGGTAATCCGGGACCTGCTTGTCCTTCGGAAGGTAGTCGGGAAACTGGGCAAGAATGCGGGAGGCAAGGGAGATGTCGGAGGATTCGACCTTGATGCCTGCGGGCGAGACAAAGGCCCTGACAATGGGCAGAAAGGAATAGGTGGCCAGCGCAGGTGCTTCGTCGGTCTCGGTATAGGTGATGGTTGGCTGTTTATCGGTCATGAGTGCCTCTGTCCTTCAGCGTTGTGGCGGGAGGGCCTTGCGCGCCTCCCGTTTGTAGATGACACCGGGCGGCGTTACTTCAGCCCGGTGAAGAAAGCCGTTGCGTTGTCCGCCAGCGACTCCAGGTGGTAGCCGCCTTCCTGGACCACGAGCGTGGGCAGGCCCAGCTCGCTGATCAGCCCGCCCATGCGCTCGAAGCCGCTCTGCGAGACGGCCACTTTCGCCTGCGGGTCGTCCTGATAGACGTCAAAGCCGAGCGAGACGACCAGCACGTCCGCATCAAACAGGCGGATGGCGCTGCGCGCTTCTTCCAGACGCTCAAAGAAGGTCGACTCCGGTGAGCCGTGCGGCATGGGCATGTTGATATTGTAACCGAAGCCCGCACCCTCACCGCGCTCGGTCTCATGGCCGCTGACCACCGGATAGAAATTGGTGGTATCGCCATGGATGGAGATATAGAGCACGTCGTCGCGATCGTAGAAGATCTCCTGGATACCCTGACCGTGGTGCATGTCCGGATCCAGAATGGCCACGCGCTGGAAGCGGCTGCGCAGGGCCTGGGCCGCGATGGCCGCGTTGTTCAGGTAGCAGAAGCCCCCGGCCGCGTCACGGCGGGCATGGTGACCCGGCGGGCGGGACATGGCGTAGGCACGCTGCTCGCCATCAAGCAGCTCGTCCGCGCCGGAAAGCGCACTCTGGGCCGACCAGTAGGCCGCCTCCCAGGTTCCCTCGCCGATGGGGCAGCTGCCATCCGCCTGATAGCGGGCACACTCGGCCAGAATGCCGTGCATGTGGTTGGGGGCGCGCACGAAGATGTTGGACATCACTTCCTCGCCCCAGTCTTCCGGCCAGCGCCGGTGCGCGGACTCGAGAAAACGCAGGTAACCCAGGTCATGCACCGCGCCGATGGGCGCCATACCGTGATCCACAGGCTCCGCCACCTGCATGCCCACGTTTTCCAGGCCCGTAAGCAGCTCCGGGGTACGCTCAGGAATCTCCTGCGGCGGGCGCATCTTGCCGCGCGTGAGGTACGTCAGCGGACGGTGCCGGTTCTGCGAGGGATGGAAGAATGCTTTCACGGAGGACTCCTTTGGCAGTGTGCGGTGCTCGGATCAGAACTTGCTCAGCCCCCATCATAATAGACGTCCGGCGAGTCTGCCTTTGCGGATCACCGAAAGACCCGGCTTCGCTCCGGTTTCCGGTGCCCCATTGTACGCTTCCCAGGCCCATTATGCGTCCGACCTTGGTCGAAGATGCCACTGGTGACCCTGGCCGGCAATCCATACGCTTTACATGAGAGTACAACGGAATACGCTGAACGCACACACACCCGCAGGGAGCTTCCCATGCTCAAGGCGCAATACAGCAGTCGCGGCCCCGTCCCCCAGGACGTGATCGAGGCTGTTTCCGAAGAAACCCCGAAGCCCGGCAGCGGCCAGGTGCTGCTCGAGGTGCTGGCGGCACCCATCAACCCGTCCGATGTCCTTACCCTGACCGGCGACTACGGCATCCTGCCAGAGCTGCCGGCGGTCGGCGGCAATGAGGGAGTGGGCCGCGTCGCCGAGACCGGCGAGGGCGTCTCCGGTCTCGACCACGGCCAGACGGTGCTGCTGCCAGTGGGATCCGGGACCTGGTCCACGCATGTCCTCGCGGAAGCGAAGGAGCTGGTGCCGCTGCCCAACGACGCGGACCCGAAGCAGCTCAGCATGATGACCATCAATCCGCCCACCGCCCTGCTCATGCTGCAGGAGTTCGTGGATCTGAAGGAAGGCGACTGGGTCATCCAGAACGCCGCCAATTCGGGCGTGGGCGGCTACCTGATCCGGCTGGCGGCCCAGAAGGGGCTGCACACCGTCAACGTGGTCCGGCGCGAATCCGCCGTGGCCGGTGTTGCGGCCCAGGGCGGCGACGTCACCCTGGTGGACGGACCCGACCTCCACAAACGCGTGAAGGAAGCCACGGGCGGCGCCGACATCCGTCTGGGCATCGATGCCGTGGGCGGTGACGCTACCGACCATCTGGCCAACTGCCTGACCGCCGGCTCCCCAGTAGTCAACTATGGCATGATGAGCGGCCAGCCATGCCAGATGTCTCCGGCGAACGTGGTCTTCCGTGACATCTCGCTGCGCGGCTTCTGGCTGTCACGCTGGTTCAGCCAGGCTGGCCGTGACCAGCAGATGGCCATCTACAGCGAAGTAACCCGCCAGATCGCCAGCGGCGCCCTGAAGGCACCGATCGCGGCCGAATACGATGTCAGCGACATCAAGCAGGCCGTGGCGGCCGCCGCCTCGGCTGAGCGCGACGGCAAGATCCTGGTGGTGCCCCAGCACTGACGTGCGTCACTCCGGCTTCTGGCTGCCCATGATCGCGGGCATCTCCCGGGGCCGGGGTGCACCCTGCTTGGCTGCCAGTTCGTCATTCCCATCCCAGTAGATGGTGGTGGGCGTGGCCCTGGCGCCCAGGTCCCGCATCAGGAAGTTGTTCTCCCGGACCTTGCCCTCTGCTTTCTTCACGATGGATTCGTCCGGCTCAATGCCACCACTCTCATAGGCTTTGCGGTTTTCCGCCAGCGCCGCCCCGGGGTTGTCGCTGCCGAGAATCGTGGCCGCCTTGGGCGTGCTGCTGCGCTTGATGATCCCGACCATGATGTGACGCAGCTGGACCCGGCCAGCCTCGATCCAGGGCGCGGCCTGCTCCCGGAACTGATCGCAGTAGGGGCAGTTGGGGTCGGTGAAGGTGTAGATGATCCTGTCCGCATCATCCGCTCCATCCTGGACCCAGTGACTGTCCTCCAGGGTCTGCCAGATGGCGTCTCCATCCATGCTCTGCTGCTGGGCGTGGGCCGGCAAAGCCAGGGCCAGCAGCAGGACGACGCCGGCGGCAAGCCGGAGGGCTCCGGTGTTGTTGGGACTCATCAGTTGTTGTCTCCTTTGTCGGTTCCGAACTCGGAAAGGTTGTCCGCAAGGGTCGCGCTGGAGAGCTCGCCATGATGGACGGTCACCAGCTGACCGGATGCGTCGTAGAAAAGCGTTGTGGGCAGCCCCTGGCTGCCGGTATTGGAAGCGACCTCCCGCTTGCGGTCCAGGACCACGTTGCGAAGCGTCAGGCCATGCTCATCCAGGAAGCTGTTGACGGTCGGCGGGCCTTCTCCCTGATTGACGAACACAAAGGCGATATCTCCGTGGGTTTCCTGGGCCTCTTCCAGCACCGGCATCTCACGTACACAGGGTGGGCACCAGGAAGCCCAGAGATTGACCACCATGGGGCGGCCGTCGGCCATGGCCTCCAGTGGCCGGTAATCACCATCGGGTGACTCAACGGCCACATCCGGTATCCCCTGCCCCTGGACCTGCATCAGCTTGATCAGCCCCCAGGGCAGGGCCCAGACCAGAACCCCGATGGTCACCGCAATCCCGAGCGCCTGGCGTACCGACGGATGCCGCCAGAGCTGCCATGCGGTTGCGGCCACACAGCCGACGAGGCCGGAGACCAGATGGAAGCCGCCATCGCGGATATCGATCATGCCCAGCAGGTCATCCCGGTAATGATCAAAGTACAGCACCACGAAACCAATCCGGGCACAGACCAGCGACCAGAGCAGGATATCCGTCAGCGGCCCGCCCACGCTCACCTGCTCCCGGCGCCCTGCAACGGCCCCGGCAAACAGGGCGACAGCGAAGGCCACGATCATCAGGACCTGGGCAATCGGAAGGCTCAGTGGCCCCAGAGCGATTGATGACATCCATACCTCCTTCAGAGTGACGACGCGCCCGTAGCGGACAGCCTTTCCAGAAAGGCATCGCTGCTGATCTCTCCAGTGACGCGATAGCCACGACGCTCCTGCCCATCCGGCCCGATCAGCATGATCGTCGGTGGGCCCACTACCTGCAGCTCGTCCATCAGTGCCTGGTCCGTGCGGTCGTTGGCGGTAACATCCGCCTGCAGCAGCTGCACATCCGCCAGCGCCTTCTGGACCTGAGGATCACCGAAGACCTCTTCCTCGATCACCTCGCAGGTGATGCACCAGTCCGCATAGAACTCCAGCAGGGTCCACCGCCCCTGCTCTCCGGCGCGGGCCACCGCCTGATCCAGGTCCGAGGGTGATTTGATCACCTCAAAACCGGCCATCCCGTCATCGGTTTCTCCGGTGCTGGCGGCGGGCTCACTGCTCCCCACAAAGGGTGTCAGCGGGGAGTACAGGGCACTGCCGCCGCCGGCCGCGCCAACCAGCATCAGGCCGCCCCAGAGACCCACCACCAGTGCCAG
The DNA here is from genome assembly GCF_002286965.1 of Halovibrio salipaludis. Taxonomy (GTDB): domain Bacteria; phylum Pseudomonadota; class Gammaproteobacteria; order Pseudomonadales; family Oleiphilaceae; genus Halospina; species Halospina salipaludis. The sequence goes on from NZ_NSKD01000005.1 coordinate 67,363, forward strand.
CGCTGCTGCCAGCGCCCGTGCTGGTTCAGCCAGGGTGGCATGGCGCACCGCATTCAGCGCCAGAGCCGAGACAATGACCGCCAGAATGCCCCAGAGTGCCATGACGACATGGTCAGGCAGGATTCGCTCCAGGAACCAGACAGCGGTACCCAGAAGAATCACCCCGAACACCGCCTTGACGCCGTTCATCCAGGCCCCGGGCTTAGGCAGGAAACTCGCTCCAAGGGTGCCGAATGCCACCAACGGCGCCCCCATGCCCAGCCCCAGGGCGAACAGGCCCAGACCGCCGTTGAGCGCGTCACCGGACTCGGCGATATACAACAGGGCGCCCGCCAGCGGCGCGGTCATACAGGGGCTGGCCAGCAGGGCCGAAAAGAAGCCCATCAGAGCCGCGCCTCCCAGGTGACCGCCCGTCTGGCGACCGTTCATCGCCTCAAGACGCTCCCGGATAAAGGCCGGCAACTGAAGCTCATAAACGCCGAACATCGACAGTGCCAGCAGCACGAAGAGCACCGCCAGGCCACCGATGAACAGCGGCACCTGGAACGCGGCCTGCAGATTGGCACCGATCAGCCCCGCCGCTGCCCCAAGCACCGCATAGGTTGCTGCCATGGTGACCACGAAAATCAGCGACGGCCAGAAGGCCTGGCCGCGCGCCGCCTGGCTGCCCACAATCACCGCGGACAGGATGGGAACCATTGGCAGCACACAGGGCGTGAAGACCAGAAGCAGGCCCAGCCCGAAGAACAGGGCCAGGTTCCAGGCCAGACTGCTGTCCGCGAGGCTGCTGGCCAGGTATTCATCCTCCGCTTGTGGTGCTGCCCCGCCAGCCTGTTCAGCGTTGGGATTCCCGCCATCACCGTCATCGGGACTGGCCGTTTTCCCGTCCAGCGTCACAGTGGCGCTCTGGGGCGGATAGCACAGGCCCTTGTCCGCGCAGCCCTGCCAGCTCAGCTCCAGGGTGCGGGCCTCCCCGGGGTCAATCAGCACCTCCGCCTGACCGTAATAGACCTCGGACTCCCCGAAATACTCGTCGGTGATGATCTCGCCTTCCGGGTAGCTCACGCTCGCGGGCTCAGCGTCCTGTCCGGTCACGGTCATGCGTTTGCGGTAGAGGTAGTAATCATCCGCAATATCCCACGCCAGACGGTACTGATCACCGTCAGGAACCAGCTCGTACTGGAACGCCTCCTCCGGGGATAGAAAATCCGACTGATCAATGGCCGCCTGAACCGGTATCATGCCGGCAAGCATCAGGAACAGGGCTGCCATCACCGTCGCTGCTGACCGGGTGTGTCTCATTCTGTCTCCCTGCTGTTCACGCAATTGGCAGGATTGTGCAGGGAACCGATTAAGTGGGCATTAAGATGCATGTGTTGCTGATTGAGGACGATGATCTGGTGGCCTCCGGTCTGGTCAGCGGCCTGGAGATGGATTCCTTTGTGGTCGACCGGGTCACCAGTGCCAGGAGCGCGGAACACGCCATGGCGACGGTGAACACCGATATAGTGATCCTGGATCTTGGCCTGCCGGATGGGGATGGCCTTGAACTGCTGCGCCAGTGGCGGACGCGGGGCGTCACCGTGCCGGTTCTGGTACTGACGGCCAGGGACGCCATGGATGACCGGGTGACCGGGCTGGAATCCGGAGCGGACGACTACGTTCTCAAGCCCTTTGACCTGGACGAGCTGAGCGCCCGGCTGCGGGCCCTGCTGCGCCGCGCATCCGGCCGCGCCTCGCCCGCGATCGAGCATGGCAGCCTGCGGTTCATGCCGGAACGCGGCGAAGTCACCCTGAACGGGGAGCCGGCCACCCTCCCGCGCAGGGAGCTCCTGCTGCTGGAAAAGTTCCTGCGGTCCAGTGGCAGCATCCTGACAGGGGAGCAGCTCAAGGACGCCCTGTACGGCATGGATACCGAGATCGGCAGCAATGCCCTCAATGTGCACATTCACCACCTGCGCCAGAAACTGGGCCGGGAGCTGATCCAGACGGTCCGCGGCATGGGTTACCGGCTGGGCCCTCCACCCGGCGATGACAGCAGGGAACCGCAATGACGCTGAAACGGCGACTGGTTCTGGGCGTGGGGCTGGCCCTGGGGGTTCTGTGGGCATCCGCCGCTGCCCTGCTGTTCCTCGACCTGCGCAGTCAGGTGTCCGATACCCTGGATGAGCGCCTGGCTGCCTCCGCCCGGATGGTCGCGGGTCTGGTCGCCCGTCAGCCCGGACTCCTGGAAAGCCCCCGAAGTGATACGGAGCTGGTGCAGCCGGAGTCCGAAGGCGTGGCCTGCCAGATCCAGGCCGCCGGCGGTGAGGTGCTGGTGCGCACCGAAGGCGCCAACAGCCAGGCCCTGGACGCCCGCGAGCCCGGCTACCGGAACACCATGATCAACGGAGAGCGCTGGCGTCTCTATACCCTTGAGCACAACGGGCTGCACATCACCACAGCGGACCGCATGACGGAGCGCGGTGAGCTTCGTGAAGGCATTCTCCTGGTTCTGGTTGCCCCCTTTGCGCTGGCACTTGCCGGCGGCATCGGCGTGGTCTGGTTCGGCATAAGCCGGGGTCTGGCGCCCCTTGAGCGACTCAGTCGTGAGGTCTCCCGGCGCCGCCCTTCCATGCTCACCCCCGTGGACATCGGATCAGCACCGGCGGAACTCCAACCGGTGGTCTCAACGCTGAATGATCTGCTGGCGCGGGTGAACGAGGCGATACAGCGCGAGCAGCACTTCGCCAGTCAGGCGGCCCATGAACTGCGCACGCCACTGACCGCCATCAAGACAAATCTGCAGGTAGCGGCACGCCAGGCACCCGAAGCCAGCCGGGCCCTGGACCAGGCGCAAGCCGGCATCCAACGCATGCAGCGCATCATCGAGCAGCTGCTGATGCTTGCCAGGGTTGAACGGGCGGGCGCACACGGCCATGAACGGGCAGCCGTGGAAACAGTGATCCATCAGGCCATTGCGGATCTGCCGGAGCGCGATCGAATCCGCACCGATTCGGAGCCATCACTCCCGGATCTGCCACTTCCCGCGCCACTGGCCTCAACAGCCCTGCGCAACCTGCTGGAGAATGCGCTGCGCCACGGCACCAACGGGGAAACGGTCGAATTGAGGGTCAAGTGCAGCGGCACGGACCTTGTAATGACGGTGACCAATCCAGCCGGGGAGAACGCCACGGGGGACCCCGAGCGCAGCGACGGTCTAGGGCTCACCATCGTGCGTGCGATCACGGAACGATTCGATGCCCGGTTCGAATTCCGGCATCCACGGGAAGGGATGGTGGAGGCTGTTATCACCTGGCCGACTTGACCCGGTACCCCACCCCCAACGATCATAAGCGCCCCTTTCGCAATATGGAAATGAGCGCATGAGTGATTCAGGCGTAAAAACCGACGAGAAAAAACAGCACTTTGACGATATCTACGTGGCGGAAACGCCCGTTCCCTTCAAGGAACGCATCCTCGACGAACTCGACTACGTCTCGGACAACTTCAACCGCCAGACCTTTGATCGACTGATCCTGCCCTGGGCCGAGAAGAAGGCCGCCAGTGGTACCCTCAATGTTGTTGACCTCGCCGGATGCTTCGGCAACACCACCATGGCAACCATTAACGGCATGGATTACGACGGTATCCGCGAGAACTGGAAGGACGCGGAAACCTGCAAGAAAGTGGCCCAGCCGCGCCGCTTCAACGCCAGTGTCACCGGCATCGACATCTCCGCCAATGCCCTGGCCTACGGCCAGTCCGCCGGCATCTACGACAACACCATCCAGGCGGACCTGAACACGCCGGATGCCGCGACCCAGGCGGAACTCGAAAAGACCATGAAGAACGCCAATATCCTGATCTCCACGGCGGCCCTGGTCTATCTCGAGCCCCACGCGGTGGAACGCCTGATGGACGAATTCGCCGCCGGCGATGACGAAGGCTACCTGCTGGTGAACTTCCTCAACCCCTTCGCACTGGAAGCGGCGGATGCCACCAAGCGTATCCTGCTCGAGCGCTTTGAGTTCGTCGGCAGCATGGCCTCACGCCACCGGCTCATGTCCGAGCTGGAACGCTCCAACTACCCGGGCGAGGAATGGGCCCTGCTGGAAATCTGGGCGCTCAAGCGCCGCAAGTAATCCAGGTTACGGCGCCGCCCGAAGCAGTTGCCAGGGGCGGTGCCAGACCGGCACCCAGCCGGTCTGCCCTTCCCCCGCGCGCCACTCCGGCGCCAGCCAGAGATCCGCAATCGCAACCAGCTCCCCGCCACTGAAAACCAGCGGCAGGTGTGCCCGTTCCCAGGGCGGAATGCGCTGTTCCTGCAGCCATTTGCGCAACGGGCGATGGGGCTGGCCGGGACCAGGACGGAAACGCTCACCACCGGCGCGGGGCCGGATCCGGAAACGCTCTCCCGCATTCACGGCCAGGCCGCTTCCCTCAGAGCGCTCGGCGGACAGCCGGGTTCCGAACCACTCGAGATCGTTGCCCACAGACCATTCAACCGCCGCATCCCGGCCCACCACGGGCAGATCCGGAACCAGCCAGAGCTGATCCCGGAAACGGCAGACCCGCCAGTCTTCCCCACGCAGTTCCGGTTGACCGTCATCGGGCGCGTGGAGCAGTGCCTCCAGCCCGGAAGCCAGACGCCGTTCCCCCGGCGGCTGGCAGCCATGCCGGATCAGCAGGTGGCGCAGAAGCTGCTGGCGCCGGGGCCCGCTCAGCTGCCCCAGTGCCAGGACGCTGATGCCCTGCCCGCTGGCCGCGCTCCCGGCATCGATGTCGGCCAGTTCCGAAAGCAGCTCCTCCGCTTCCCGGCAGTGCTCGGCACTGCGGCCCATCCGCCAGGCACTCCGGGGCCAGCGCGCCTCCAGACGCGGCATCACCTCGTGACGCAGGTAGTTGCGGTCAAAGCGGGTATCCCGGTTGGAACTGTCCTCGCACCAGTCCAGCGCCCAGTCACGGGCCAGAGCCTCAATGCGCCGCCGTTCCAGGCCCAGCAGGGGCCGCACCAGGCGACCGCTGCCCAGTTCCCTTTCCGCCGGCATCCCGGCCAGGCCACGCACGCCACTGCCACGCAGCAGCCGCAGCAGCACGGTCTCGGCCTGGTCGTCACCATGGTGTGCCATGAACAGCAGATCCCCGGGTTCCAGCAGGGACTCGAAGCACTCATACCGGGCATTTCTGGCCCGGGCCTCCAGATCCGGCTGTTCCGGATCAAGCGCCAGCCGCTCGCTCACCAGCGGCACACCCAGCGCCTCACAGACCCGCTCACAGTGCTGCTGCCACTGATCGGCGGATGCGTTCAGGCCATGATGGAGATGGATGGCATGCAGATGGGCATTGTGGCGTGGCGCCAGCGCGGCCAGGCAGTAGAGAAGGAAGGTGGAATCGCAGCCGCCGCTGAGGGCAATCCACCAGCGACGGCTTTCCGGCAGGTTGTGAAAGGCCCCGCTCAGATCCTGGGGCCAGGCCTCCGGCGCCGGCGGTTCACTGCTTGCTGGCATCGTAGCGGGTCAGGCGCTCGTAACGCTGCTCGACCAGCTCGGAAATGGAGAGCTGTTCCAGTGCGTCCAGCTCCTCAACCAGGGCCTCCCGCAGGCTTGCGCCCATGGTGGACTGGTCGCGGTGGGCCCCGCCCAGCGGCTCCGGGATGATCCGGTCGGATACACCGAGTGACTTGAGCCGGTCCGCTGTCACTCCCATGGCCGCGGCCGCGTCCGCGGCGTGGTCGGCGCTCTTCCACAGGATGGACGCGCAGCCCTCGGGCGAGATGACGGCATAGGTGGAATACTGGAGCATGCAGAGCCGGTCACCGACACCGATCGCCAGCGCGCCGCCAGAGCCACCCTCGCCGATCACCGTGCAGATGATGGGGGTCTGCAGCCGCGACATCAGTGCCAGGTTGTTGGCAATCGCCTCGCTCTGGCCGCGCTCCTCGGCACCAATGCCGGGATAGGCCCCGGGGGTGTCGATCAGGGTGATCAGTGGCAGCTGGAAGCGTTCGGCCATGCGCATCAGCCGCGCCGCCTTGCGATAGCCCTCGGGTTTGGGCATGCCGAAATTGCGGTGGACCTTGTCCTTGATCTCGCGCCCCTTCTGGTGACCGATGACCATCACCGGCCGGCCATCAAGCCGTGCCAGGCCACCCACAATGGCCGGGTCATCCGCAAAGCTGCGGTCACCGTGGAGTTCATCGAAATCCGTGAACACTTCATCGATGTAGTCGAGGGTGTAGGGACGCTGGGGATGGCGCGCCAGCCGCGCGATGTCCCATGCCTTGAGGTCGCCGAATATGCTCTCGGTCAGGCTGATGCTCTTGTTGCGGAGCCTGTTGATCTCCTCCGAGATGTTGACGTCGGCGTCATTGCCGACCAGACGGAGTTCCTCGATCTTGTCCTCGAGTTCGGCGATGGGCTGTTCGAAATCCAGGTATTGGGGGTTCATGGCGCTCCATCTGTTGTTTCTTGCAACCGTTTATTCATCGTATACCAAAGTCACGCGATCGTCGCCCAGGAGGTGGCGCAGGCTCAACAGCAGTTCGTCGTCCGGCTGTACCTGCCAGTCCTCACCCAGGCGGATCAGCGTGCTCGCATCCGGGCTGTAATAGGCCAGATTAACCGGGCAGCCGTTGCCGCGATAGGGCCGCAGCACTTCCTCCAGATGATCCAGGAAGCCGTTGGCGCACTGGGGGCGGTCCACCGCAAGGCGGATGCCGTGGCTGTACTGGCGGCGGGCGGCATTGATGTCCATCACACCGTCCGCGGTCATCTTGAGCGATCCGCTGTAGTCATCGTAGCTGATCCGCCCTTCCAGGATCAGCACATTGTCCGCCTGCAGAAGATCCTTGTACTCCATGAAGGCGTCCGTGAACAGGGTCGCCTCGATGCGGGCGCTGCGATCGTCCAGGGTGACGAACGCCATGGGCTGGCCACGGCGGTTCTTCATGGTGCGCACCGCCACCACCAGGCCGGCAATCCGCTGGGTGCCTTTGCCCTGCTGCAGGTTGGCGATGGGCGTGGGCACGAAATGGCGGACCTCGCTCTCATAGGCATCGAAGGGATGCCCCGTCAGGTAGAGCCCCAGGGTTTCCTTCTCCGCCTGGAGGCGCTGCTTGTCGCTCCACTCGCGCAGGTGGGCCACATCCGCGAAGGGATTCTCATCCCCGGTGGAGACCAGATCCTCACCGAACAGGTCGCCCATGCCGGCATTGGCATTGCGGCTGAGCTGGCCGGCCTGCTGGATGGCCTTGTCGATACTGGCCATCATCTTCGCCCGGCTCGGGCCCAGGTTATCCAGGGCGCCGGCGCGGATGAGTGCCTCGATGGCGCGCTTGTTGACCTTGCGCATCTCAACGCGCGCGCAGAAATCGAACATGTCACGGAAGGCGCCGTCTTCCTGGCGCGCCGCCGTGATGCTTTCAATGGGCCCTTCACCCAGGCCCTTGATCGCGCCGAGGCCGTAGACCACCTGGCCATCATCATTGACGGTGAAGCTGAACTCACTGGTGTTCACATCCGGCAGCACCAGGTCCAGCCCCATGCGGCGGCATTCCTCGACCAGCGTGACCACCTTGTCGGTGTTCTGCATGTCCGCGGTCAGCACCGCCGCCATGAACTCCGCCGGGTAATGGGCCTTGAGCCACAGGGTCTGGTAGGAGACCAGCGCGTAGGCCGCCGAGTGCGACTTGTTGAAGCCGTAGCCGGCGAATTTCTCCACCAGATCGAAGATGTTGTCCGCCAGTTCCTTGCTGATGCCGTTGTTTTCGCAGCCCTCGAGAAACGCCTTCTTCTGCTTTTCCATCTCGGAGGCTTTCTTCTTGCCCATGGCGCGACGCAGCAGGTCCGCCTGGCCGAGGGAGAAGCCCGCCATGACCTGGGCGATCTGCATCACCTGCTCCTGGTAGAGGATGATGCCATGGGTGGGCTTGAGCACCGGCTTGAGGCCGTCGTACTGGAAATCCGGGTGTGGGTAGGCCTCCGGCTGGCGGCCGTGCTTACGGTCGATGAAGTCGTCCACCATGCCGGACTGCAGCGGGCCGGGGCGGAACAGTGCCACCAGCGCGATCATGTCCTCGAGGCTGGCGGGCTCAAGACGCCGGATCAGGTCCTTCATGCCGCGTGATTCCAGCTGGAAGACCGCCGTGGTCTCGGCCTTCTTGAGCAGCTCAAAGGAGGGCTGATCGTCCAGTGGAATCTCGTCGATGTCGATATCCGCCTCGCCGCGCTCGCGCCGGCGACGGTTCACCATGGCCAGGGCCCAGTCGATGATGGTCAGGGTCCGCAGGCCGAGGAAGTCGAACTTGACCAGTCCGGCCTCCTCCACGTCGTTCTTGTCGAACTGGGTGACGACACTGCCGCCGTCTTCTTCACAGTACAGCGGGGCGAAGTCCGTGAGCTTGGTGGGCGCGATCACCACACCGCCGGCGTGCTTGCCGGCGTTACGGCAGATGCCCTCGAGCTTCTTCGCCATCTCCCAGATTTCCTGGGCTTCCTCGTCCTGCTCCAGGAACTCACGCAGCGGCTCTTCTTCCTCATGGGCCCGTTCCAGGGTCATTCCCGGGTCAAACGGGATGAGCTTGGACATGCGGTCCGCGAGGCCGTAGGACTTGCCCTGGACCCGTGCCACGTCCCGCACCACGGCCTTGGCCGCCATGGTGCCGAAGGTGATGATCTGGGAGACGGCGTTCTTGCCGTAGCGCTCGGACACGTAGTGGATGACCCGGTCGCGGCCTTCCATGCAGAAGTCCACGTCGAAGTCCGGCATGGACACACGCTCCGGATTGAGGAAGCGCTCAAACAGCAGGTCGTACTGCATCGGGTCGATGTTGGTGATCAGCAGCGCGTAGGCCACCAGCGAGCCCGCGCCGGAACCCCGCCCGGGCCCCACGGGCACGCCGTTGTCCTTGGCCCACTGGATGAAGTCCATCACGATCAGGAAGTAGCCCGGGAACCCCATCTGGTTGACGATATTGAGCTCGAAGTCCAGGCGCTCATAGTAGCGCGCCCGCTTCTCCTCATAGTTGGGGTCCGTGCGGTCCAGGATGCGCTCAAGGCGCTTCTCAAGCCCCTCTTCCGAGACCTTGCGGAAGTACTCATCCATGGTCATCCCTTCCGGGATGGGGTACTGGGGCAGCGAGATCTCGCCCAGCTTGACCGGGACCGTGCACCGGCGCGCGATCTCGATGGTATTGTCGATCGCCTCCGGGATGTCCTCGAAGAGCTCGATCATCTCCTCCTGGGAACGGAGGTACTGCTGGTCGCTGAAGCGCCGCTCACGCCGGGGGTCATCCAGGGTCTTGCTCTCGCCGATACAGACCCGGGCCTCATGGGCCTCAAAGTCATCAGCCTCCAGGAAGTGGACATCGTTGGTGGCCACCACCGGCAGTTCCAGCGTCTGGGCCAGAGCCACCTGCCCGTGCACACAGTCCTCGTCATAGGGGCGGCCGGTGCGCTGGAGCTCAAAATAGAAGGCGCCGGGGAACAGGGCGGCCCAGTAGCGGGCCCTTTCCTCGGCCAGCTCCTGCTTGCCGGCCAGTATGGCCCGGCCGATGTCCCCGTCGCGGGCGCCGGAGAGCATGAGCAGGCCCTCCGCACGCTGCTCGATCCACTCCCGCTCCACCACCGGCACCCCGGTCGCCAGGCCATCGGTATAGCCCAGGGAGATGATCTCGGTCAGGTTGCCGAAGCCGGTCTGGTTGCGTGCCAGCAGGGTAATGCGGAAGGGCTTGTGCGGGTCCTCGGGATTACGCAGCCAGATGTCCGCGCCAATGATCGGCTTGATGCCGGCGCTGGTGGTGCCCTCGTAGAACTTCACCAGCGAGCACATGTTGGACTGTTCGGTCAGCCCGATGGCGGGCATGCCCATTTCCGCCGCGCGCTCGATCAGTGGCTTGATCCGGATCAGGCCATCGACCAGCGAATACTCCGAATGGATACGAAGATGAACGAATGCGCGCGACACAGGGCTACTCCATGACCTCGACCAGTTCCTCCTCGGTCTGCTCCCCGAAGCGGGCCTCGACCACGTCCCCTTCCGGGTTGATCACAAAGGTAGCAGGAAGGGAAACCGGGTGCTCCCAGCCGTAATGTGCCTGGGGATCATCGGTGACGACGGTGAACTCGATGCCCATGTCCTCCATGAGGGTGCGAAGAGGCTGACCTTCCACCTGATCGAAGTTCACGCCCAGAACCCGGACCCCGCCGCGCTGATCCAGCGCGTTCAGTTCCGGGATCTCTTCATAGCAGGGTTTGCACCATTCAGCCCAATAGTTGACGAAGACCCACTGGCCCTCCAGCTCGCTGGTTCTGACCACGTCACCTTTGGCGGCGGCAAAATCGGCGCTGCCGCCCAGGCCGTCGGGCATACCGTCACAGCCCGCCAGCGCGAGCATCAGCACGACAACCGTCGCGCGCATGAGATGAATCACCGCCAACCTCCTGATAGAGTAACGGGCAAAGCCGGATCGAACATTGTAACGGCAAAACCGGCCTCCGTAATCCATACCCGCTGAAGTGAATCGCCCGTAATGACCGAGACCGCACGCCGCCACACCGATCTGCCACTGGCCCACTGGATCGGGCTGGCAAGCTTCTTCGCCCTCATGGCCATTCTCGCGCTGACCACTTTCTGGCCGGCCCCGGTGGAAGGCGCTTCCAAAGCCGCCATCCTGGCCATCAAACTCGTGCCTCTGGTCATTTTTGTACCCGGGCTCCTGCGGGGCCGGAACATCACCTACATCTGGGCCTGTTTCATGATGATGATCTACTTCGCGCCCCTGTCGGTCAGCTCCTACCTGTACGGCTGGCCCCTGACGAGCGTTATTCCGCTGATCCTGACGCTGGTCTTTTTCGTGGCGGCCATGTTCAAGCTGCGCCAGGACCCGCGCAATCCCGGCATCACCACGGGCTGATCATCCATGGCGAGAGCATCCTACCCCGAGCGTGACCAGCCACTGAGCCTGCCCCAGGTCTGCGATGCCCTGGTCAGGGATGGGCGTATTTCCGAGGAGGAAGCGCGCGAGGTGCGCAACGCCAACCTGGGCTCGGATGCCCAGAGGCACCCGCTGGAGATGATTGCGGACGCGCAGCTCCAGGATGCCAATACCGGCCGGCTCCTGGACCTGGATACCCTCACACAGTGGCTGGCCCACTGGTCCGGGCTGGAATACGTGCACATCGACCCGCTCAAGGTGGATGTGCCATCGGTGGCGGACGTGATGTCGTACGCCTATGCCCAGCGCAACGGCATCCTGGCCGTGAAAGTCACCCGCGATGAGGTCCAGGTGGCGACCGCCCAGCCGTTCCAGAGGGAGTGGATCAGCAACCTGGAACACATCACCCGGCGGACGGTGACGCCCGTCGTGTCCAACCCGGCGTCCATCCGCCGCTTCACCGTGGAGTTCTACCAGCTCGCCAACTCCGTCAGCAAAGCGGGTGGCGAGGATGCCAGCAAACACGTCCAGAGCTTTGAGCAGCTGCTCGACCTGGGCGAAGGCAAGGCGGACGCCAATGACCAGCACGTGGTCAGCATCGTGGACTGGCTGCTGCACTATGCCTTTGAGCAGCGCGCCAGCGATATCCACATCGAACCCCGCCGGGAAATGTCCCAGGTGCGGTTCCGGATCGACGGCGTCCTGCACACCGTCTACGAATTCCCGATCAACGTGGGCATTGCCGTGCTCAGCCGGCTCAAGATCCTGGGCCGGCTGAACGTGGCCGAAAAGCGTCGCCCCCAGGACGGTCGCATCAAGACACGCAAGCCGGATGAGAGCGAAGTGGAGCTGCGCATCGCGACCATGCCCACTGCGTTCGGGGAAAAGATGGTGCTGCGGATCTTCGACCCGGAGGTGCTGCTCAAGCCCTTCGAGCAGATGGGCTTCTCCCGCGACGACCGCGAGCGCTGGCAGCGCATCACCGAGAACCCGTACGGCATCATCCTGGTCACCGGCCCCACGGGCTCCGGCAAGACCACCACACTCTACTCCACGCTGCGGCAGATGGCATCGGACGACGTGAACATCTGCACCATCGAGGACCCCATCGAGATGGTGGAGCCGGCATTCAACCAGATGCAGGTGCAGCACGGCATCGATCTGACCTTCGCCCATGGCGTGCGTGCGCTGCTGCGACAGGACCCGGACATCATCATGATCGGCGAGATCCGCGACCAGGAGACTGCGGACATGGCGGTTCAGGCCGCGCTGACCGGCCACCTGGTGCTCTCCACCCTGCATACCAACGATGCCCCCAGTGCCCTGACCCGGCTGCTCGAACTGGGACTGCCGAGCTACCTGATCCGGGCCACGGTCATCGGGGTCATGGCCCAGCGCCTGGTAAGGACCCTGTGCACCGGGTGTAAAACGGAAGGCAGCATCGACCCGGAAGCCTGGCGAACCCTTACCCGACCCTGGAAAGCCCCCACGCCGGAACACCCCTGCGAACCGGTCGGCTGCCTGCAGTGCCGCAACACCGGGTACCTGGGCCGGTCGGGGGTCTACGAAATCATGCCCGTGGAAGGTGCGGTTGAGGAACTGATCACGCCTGAATGCGACGTGAACCAGCTGCGCCGGGAAGCCTATAAGCAGGGCATGATGTCACTGCGCCTGTCCGGCGCCCAGAAAGTCGCTGCCGGGCTGACCACCATCGAGGAAGTCATGCGGGTCACCCCGGAAAGCCAGCGGTAGGCGCGGTCACGGCCGCGCCTGCATCAGGCGGTCAGCCGAACAGCTTCACTGCCTGCTCCGCCACATGCTTACCCTGGAACCGGGCGATGGCCTTTTCGCGCTCGTCCGCCTGCCGGGAGCCGTCACCGCCTGCCAGCATGGTAGCGCCGTAGGGAGTGCCGCCTCCGGGCTGGGAGATGTCGAACAGCTCACCGGTACCGTAGCCGATCGGCACGATGGTCATGCCGTGATGCGCCAGGGTCACCCAGAAGGTCGTCAGCGTCTGTTCCTGGCCACCTCCGGTGCCGGTGGAGCCGAATACGCTGGCAAGCTTGCCGAACAGCGCGCCCTTGGCCCAGAGCCCGCCGGTCTGGTCCATGAAGGTCCGCATCTGGCCGGCCATGTTGCCGAACCGGGTGGGGGTGCCGAACAGAATGGCGTCATAATCCGCCAGCTCATTGGGCGTTGCCACCGGCGCCTTCTGGTCAGCCTTGCCGCCGGCATTGGCAAAGGCATCGGAGTCCATCGTCTCCGGAACCCGTTTGACCGTCACCTCGGCCCCATCAACGCTGCCGGCGCCCTCGGCCACGGTGTTTGCAAAGTCTTCCATGTGCCCGTACATCGAATAGTAAAGCACCAGTACTTTCGCCATTGTCCATCTCCTGTGGTGTTGCATGTGATCGGTTAGTGCTGCTCACACTAGCGCCCTGCCCGCCCCGATCAAAGCGGAACATTTCGAGCACCCTGTTCAAAATGACTGATGCCCCGATGCGGACTCCTGTCCGCACAGTAACGGGGATTTCTCAAGTATCGCCATGTGCAGCCGTTAACTGTTGTCACAGCGATATAAACAGGCGGACTCTTGATGATCCCGCCGCTATCATCTGCCGTAGTCGTTATGACCAGTCCTTAAAGAGGAAATGCCTGGATGAGTGAAGATTCCAGTAATGTCGTGGTCCTTGGTGCCCAGGTGGACATCTCCATGGCGGGCATGCTGTATCAGCAGCTCTCCAGTGCCCTGGATGCGGACGGCACTGCGATTCTGGATGGTACCGATACCGAAAGGGTCGATACCGCGGGCGTCCAGCTTCTGCTGGCATTCCGGCGACAGGCCGAAATGCAGGGGCGTGACTGGGAATGGCGTAACCGCCCGCAGTGCCTTGCCGAAGCGGAATCCCTTCTTGGCACCGAAACTGCGTGACTATTCAGAAACGCCGGAAAGCGGCAAGGAGTTGACGATGGCAAACATTCTCGCGGTGGATGATTCCGCCTCGATGCGACAGATGGTTTCCCACACGCTCAAGCAGAACGGCCATACGGTGGTGGATGCCCCCGACGGCAAGGCCGCGCTGGACAAGGCAAAGCAGCAGAAGTTCGACGCGGTCATTACCGACGTGAACATGCCGAACATGGATGGCATCACGCTGATCAAGGAGCTGCGCAAACTGCCCAACTACAAGTTCACGCCGCTTCTATTGCTGACCACCGAGTCGGCTCCGGAAAAGAAACAGGAAGGCAAGGCCGCTGGCGCAACCGGCTGGCTGGTCAAACCCTTTGATCCGGAAAAACTGATGGGCGCCGTCCGCAAGGTTGTGCGGTAAGCACCGAATTCACCGGAATCACAGGCCGGAGTGGCTATGAGCATCGACATGAACCAGTTCCTGCAGACCTTCTTCGAAGAAAGCTTCGAGGGACTGGACGACATGGAAAACGGCCTGCTCAACATGACGGCCGGCGAGCCGGACGTCGAACAGCTCAATGACATCTTCCGCGCGGCCCACTCAATCAAGGGAGGTGCGGGGACCTTCGGCCTGAACTCAGTCACCGATCTGACCCACAAGCTCGAAACCCTGCTGGACCGCCTGCGGGAAGGTGAAAGCGAGGTGACCACCGACGGGATCAACCTGCTTCTGGAGTCCGTGGACTGCCTGCGCTCCCTGCTCCAGGCGGAGCGTGATGGCACTGAAGCGGATCCCCAGCAGGCGGCCGACATCACCACCCGGCTGGCGGCAATGGTCGACGGCGGCGACGGCGACAGCAGCAGCAACGGTAAGGACGGTGATGATGCTGGCAGCACCGCCGCGGCCGACGATGGCTCCGGCCCGGGGGGCGGCTGGCGGATCGGTTTTACGCCTGAACCGCACCTGTTCATGACCGGCAACGACCCGCTGCGGCTGCTGGAGGAACTGAGCGAACTCGGTGAGATCCAGGTGAGCTGCGACAGCAGCAGCCTCCCCGCCCTGCCCGATCTTGACCCGGAACAGTGTGTGCTCAGCTGGACCATTGACCTGTATGGGGATGTCGAGCGGCAAGCCATTGAAGAGGTCTTTGAGTGGGTCGAGGATGACTGCTCCCTGACCATTGCCCCGCTGGAGCTGGCGGCCGGGGATACCACCACGGCCCCGGAAACAGCCTCGGACCCCCAGGCAGCCAGCGCCGGAGAGCCGGCGGGCGACGACACGCCACAGAAGCCGGCCCAGCAGAGCAGCGGCGGCAATGCCAGCACCAGCAGCTCCATCCGGGTGGACACGGGCAAGATCGACAACCTCATCGATATGGTCGGTGAACTGGTCATCACCCAGTCCATGCTCAATGAGCTGGGCGAGAACTTCACCATGGACAAGCTGGAGAAGCTGCAGGACGGCCTGGCGCAGCTTGAGCGCAACACCCGCGAGCTGCAGGAAAACGTCATGCGCATCCGCATGGTGCCGATCAGCTTCGCCTACTCGCGCCTGCCGCGCATGGTCCATGACCTGATGCGCCAGCTGGGCAAGAAGGTGGACCTGCAGCTTAATGGTGAGGAGACCGAGCTGGACAAGACGGTGATGGAGAAGATCATCGACCCGCTTGTTCACCTGGTCCGCAACGCCATGGACCACGGCATCGAGGCGCCGGAAAAGCGGGCCGAACTGGGTAAACAGGAGACCGGTACCCTGGAGATGAACGCCTACCACAAGGGCGGCTACATCGTCATCGAGATCAACGATGACGGTGCCGGCATCAGCCGTGACCGGCTGCTCGGCAAGGCGCGCGAGGCCAGCCTGGTGGACAACGGCGAGGAACTCTCCGACGAACAGGTGTTTGACTTCATATTCCACCCCGGCCTGTCCACCCATGATGAGGCCACCGACGTCTCCGGCCGTGGCGTGGGCATGGACGTGGTCAAGCGCAACATCAAGGCGCTGGGCGGCAACATCACCGTCAATTCAACCCCCGGCAGGGGCACGCGCTTCGCCATCCATCTGCCGCTGACCCTCTCCATTCTGGACGGGCAGCTGTTCCGGGTGGGCGACCAGGTCTATGTGGTACCGCTGATCTCAATCATGGAATCGCTGCAGATGCAGGGCGGCAAGATCAAGCGCATGGCCGGCACCTCCGAGCTCTACGAATGGCGGGACGACTATATCCCGATCATCCGCCTGCGCGAGCTGTTCAACGAGACTGGTGGGGGTGCTCTCGAGAACGAGCTGATGGTGGTGGTGGAAGAAGACGACCGCTACGTCGGGCTGCACGTGGACGAGCTCCTCGGCCAGCAGCAGGTCGTGATCAAGAGCCTCAAGAGTAATTACCGGCCGGTGACCGGCTTTGCCGGGGCAACCATCCTGGGCAATGGCACCGTGGCGCTGATCCTCGACATTGCCGGGCTCCTTGAGCTGGCCCAGGCACGCGACGAAGTGCTCACGAAGGGAGCCAATAACTGATGAGCGAATCCGCAAGCGACAAGACCAACAGCGTCGCCACCACCCAGCAGGATGCCGCACTCCAGGGCACCGTGGGCGACGGCGACCAATATCTCACCTTCACGCTGGGGGATGAGGAATACGGTGTGGACATCCTCAGGGTCCAGGAAATCCGGGCCTGGGATACCGCCACCCCCATTCCCAACACCCCGCCCTACGTGAAGGGGGTCATCAACATGCGAGGCACCATCGTCCCGGTGGTGGATCTGCGCGAGCGTTTCGGCATGGAAACGCTGGAATACACCCAGTTCACCGTGGTGGTGCTGGTCAAGGTCATCCACGGCGACCGGGAGCGGATCATGGGCCTGATCGTGGATGCACTTTCCGAGGTCTATGGCATCAACGAAGACCAGCTCCGGCCACCGCCCGAGTTCGGCACCGTGATCCGGACGGACTTCATCCGCGGCCTGGCCACCATGGAGGACAAGATGGTGATCGTACTGGACGTGGACAGCCTGCTCGGCGAGGACGCCGGGGTGGGCGGGGACGGCGACTGACCCATGCGTGCTGTCGCGGTCCTGAACCAGAAAGGTGGTGTCGGCAAGACGACCACCAGCGTTCACCTCGCCCATGGCATGGCACGGCTGGGTGAACGGGTTCTGGGCATCGACATGGACCCGCAGGGGCACATGGGCACCAGCCTGGGCGCGGACAACCGCCTGCCCGGGCTCGACCGGGTGCTCCTGAACGAGGAGCGCCTGGTGGATCACCGCCAGAACGTTCGCGAACACCTGGATCTGATCTGTGCCGGCCCCGGACTGCGCAGCTTCGAGACCCTGGACGAGGGTGGCCCGGAGCGCGGCTGGTGGCTGAACGAGGCGCTGTACGAACTGGAAACGGAGAGCGCCAGCGAGGCGCCGGAATGGGTGGTCATGGACTGCCCGCCGTCGTCCGGGCTTCTGGCCATGAACGCCCTGCTCGCCGCCGATGACCTGGTGATACCGGTGTCCTGCGATTTCCTGTCATTACAGGGGCTGTCCACGCTGATGCAGACGCTGGCAAAGGTAGAGGAACGGATGCAGGGAGCCAGCCGCAAGTGGCTTGTCCTGACCCGCTTCCAGACCCGGCGGCGACTGTCGCGCGAGGTGCAGGAAACCCTGGTGAACCACTTCCCGGGGCAGCTGCTGCAGACACCGATCCGGGAGAACGTGGCCCTGGCGGAAGCGCCAGGGTTCGGCAGAACGGTTTTTGAATACCAGGCCACCAGTAACGGCGCCGCCGACTACGCGGCCCTGGTGGAGGATCTTAGATTGGGGAGAGTGCGCTGATGGCCGAGAACAACCGCAGTAACCGCAACGGCGGCTCCGGGCGCCGTGGCGGAGGCCGGCGGCAGAAACTGGGCAATGATCCGCTGGCATGGATGGAAGACAGCGACGGAACACCCCCGGAGCCGGAACCTGAACCGGCCACCGGACCCAGAGACGAACAGAAGACACAACAGACCGAGTCACGGGAGAGCAAGACCATGGCCAGCACCAACCAGAGTAACCAGGTCACCATTGACCCGGCGGAATACGAGGCCCTCCAGCGCACGAAGCTGGCCCTGCATACCGCGACCACGGCAATGATGACAACGGACCCAGAGGGCCGTATCGACTACCTCAATGAACGCATGCAGGACCTGCTGCGCGATTACGAGCGCGACCTCGCTGAAGAGAACCGGGGCTTTCGTGCCAAGGGACTGGAGGGCGAGGATCTGGTGGATACCTTTCCCCAGCTGCGCACCATTGCCCGCCAGATGAGCAAGGTCCGCAACGACGCCATCCACGAAACCGTGGACATTGGCCGGCTGCGCTTCGCCATCGCCATCACCGGCGAGGAGAACGAACAGGGCGACTTCCTTGGCAACACCATTGAATGGTTCGATCGCACCGAGGAGCGCGAGCGCGAGGAGAACGAGGAACAGGTCCGCTCGGAACTCAAGGACATGATCAACCAGGTCCGTGAAGGCCGGCTGGACGAGCGGGTCGACACCGACGCCATGACCGAGGGGTTCATCAAGGACCTGAGCGCGGACGTGAACAAAGTGGTGGACGCTGCCCAGCGCCCTACCCAGGAAGTGATCCGCGTCATGAAGAACCTGGCGGACGGCAACCTGCACGACAAGATGCAGGGTGAGTTCGAGGGCGACTTCGGCCGGCTCCAGGAAGCGGTGAACGAAACCGTGGATGTGCTCCGCAACACGGTTGAACAGATCACCGATGCCACCGGCAACATCGACTCCGCGGCCAAGGAGATCGCCCAGGGCAACCAGGACCTCTCCCAGCGCACCGAGGAACAGGCCAGTTCCCTGGAGGAGACCGCCTCATCGATGGAGGAAATCACCTCCACCGTGAAGCAGAACGCGGACAACGCCCAGGAGTCCAACCAGCTCGCCACGGCGGCCCGCGAGAAAGCCGAGCGCGGCGGCGAAATCGCCCGTCAGGTGGTGGATGCCATGGGCGAGATCAAGAGTTCGTCCAGCGAGATCAACGACATCATCACGGTGATCGACGAAATCGCCTTCCAGACCAACCTGCTGGCCCTGAACGCGGCCGTCGAAGCGGCGCGTGCCGGCGAGCACGGGCGCGGTTTTGGCGTGGTGGCCGCCGAGGTCCGCAACCTGGCCCAGCGCAGCGCCTCCGCCGCCAAGGACATCAAGAAGCTGATCAAGGACTCCAGCGAGAAGGTCGAGCACGGCACCAAGCTGGTGGACGAATCCACCGAGACCCTTAACGAGATCATCAACTCGGTCCAGACCGTGACCGACAAGATCGCCGAGATCGCGGCGGCCAGCAACCAGCAGTCCTCCGGCATCGACGAGATCAACAAGGCCGTTTCCCAGCTGGATGAGGTCACCCAGCAGAACGCGGCCCTGGTCGAGGAAGCAGCGGCGGCCTCCGAGTCCCTGGATGAACAGACCACGTCACTGGTGGATCTGATGAGCTTCTTCGGTGACAGCGGCGCAGGCAGCCAGAAGGCGGCCAGCGGGAACCGTTCCGGCGGCGGACAGCGCCAGAACAGCGGTACGGGAAGCCGCAGCCAGGCTCAGCGTTCCACATTGGCCCAGCGCGGCAATAATGGTTCAGGCACGGGGGCCCGGTCCGCCCAGGGCAGTGCGACTGGCGGGGCCAACACCGGCGCGGCGGCCCGGGACACTGGACAGCAGGCAGAAGACGGCAATGATGACAGTGAATGGGAAGAATTCTGAGCGGGAGTAGGCAGTAGTGTCCCGGGAGCGGGAATTCCAGTTCACCCGTGGGGACTTTGAGTGGATCCGCGAGAAGGTGACCGGCGAAACCGGCATCCAGCTCAATCCCTCCAAGGACCAGATGGTGTATTCCCGGCTCGCCCGCCGCCTGAGAGCGCTGGGCCTGCCGGATTTCGCCTCCTACAGGAAGCTGCTGGAACGGGACAATGGCGAAGAAATGGGCCAGTTCGTCAACGCCCTGACCACCAACCTCACGGCCTTCTTCCGGGAATCCCACCACTTCGATCATCTGGCAGAGATCCTGCAGGAGTGGGCCGGCGAGCCCATCAACATCTGGTCCGCAGGCTGTTCCACCGGCGAGGAAGCCTACTCCATCGCCATGACAGTGCTGGAAAATCTCAGCGCACAGGATGCCGAAAGGGTGACCATCACTGCCACTGACCTGGACAGCAGCGTGGTGGAACACGGCCGCCGGGGCATCTACGACGAGGGGCGCCTTTCCGGCGTACCGGCGCTGCTGAAGAAGCGCTACTTCCTAAGGGGAACCGGTCGCAATGCCGGCAAGGCGAAGGTGAAGGAACCGCTCAGGCGCATGGTCACCTTCGACACCCAGAACCTGCTCCACGACTGGCCCTTCAGCGAACGCTTCCGGATCGTGTTCTGCCGCAATACGGTCATCTATTTCAACAAGGAACTGCAGGCGCAACTGTTCGAGCGGCTGCATCGCTACACCGCGCCCGGTGCCTGGCTCTACATCGGCCACTCCGAATCCCTGTGGAAGGTCACTGAACGCTTTGTCTCCCATGGCCGTACCATCTACGAACGAGTGGACTGACCATGGCGGAAGCAGCGATCACAACCCAATCACAACAGCCCCGCGCCCTACCCGGTTTCGAACGGATCCGGCGCTACTGGGACCCGGCAAACCGCGTCTGGGCGGCCAAGCTGCTGCCCGGCGAGTTCTATGTAAACCGGGGCGAAGAGATGATCGTCACCACCCTGGGCTCCTGTGTCGCGGCCTGCATCCGGGATCCGAAGCGCGGCGTGGGCGGCATGAACCACTTCATGCTGCCCACCCGGGGCGGTGACCCTGAAAGCTGGGTGGACGACCCGGTCAACCTGGCCACCCGCTACGGCAACAACGCCATGGAACAGCTGATCAACCGCATCCTGAAACTCGGCGCGCGCCGCCAGGACCTCGAGGTCAAGCTTTTCGGTGGGGGCCGTGTCCTGAAGGGTGTGACTACGGACATCGGGCGGCGCAATATCGAGTTCGCCATGGAATACTGCGCGACCGAGTCCCTGAGACTGATCAGCCGGGACCTGGGAGGCGCCTACCCACGCAAGGTACAGTTCTTCCCGGATACCGGGCGCGCCTTCAGCAAGAAACTCTACCGCACCCGCAACCAGACACTCATCGAACGCGAGGAGCACTACCTCCACGAACTGGAGGAAGAACCGGTGTCCGGCGGCGATGTGGATCTTTTCGAATAACCGATGAACCGGGAGTAGCAGATGATCCGCACCATTGTGGTCGACGATTCGGCGCTGATCCGCCAGATGCTGACGGAAATGCTCAACGATGCCCCGGACATCGAGGTGGTGGACACCGCGCACGATCCGTATGACGCACGCGAGAAAATCAAGGCCCACAATCCGGATGTGATCACGCTGGACGTGGAGATGCCGAAGATGGACGGCATCACCTTCCTGCGTAACATCATGCGGCTGCGGCCCATGCCCGTTCTCATGGTGTCATCACTGACCCAGGACGGCGCCGAGGTCACCCTGGAAGCCCTCGATATAGGCGCCGTCGACTATGTGGCGAAGCCCCAGGTCAACGTCGCCAGCGAATTCCAGGACTACGCGCGGGAGATTCAGGACAAGGTCCGCATGGCCGCCTCCGCCCGGGTCACCAGCAGTTCACGCCCGGCGGGAGAAAAGCGCAGTGCGGGCTCGGTTCTGCCCAAACGCCGCCCCGGTGACCTTAAGAGCACCGAGAGACTCATCGCCCTGGGCGCCTCCACCGGCGGCACCGAGGCCCTGCGCCACGTTCTGGAGCAGCTGCCGCCGGACAGCCCGGGGGTGGTCATCACCCAGCACATTCCCCAGGAGTTCAGCCGGGCCTTTGCCAACCGCATGGATGGCACCTGCGCGGTGACGGTCACCGAGGCCCAGCATGGCCAGCGGATCATTCCCGGCCACGTCTATGTAGCCCCCGGCAACCGCCACCTGACCGTCAAGCGTGACGGTGCCCGCTACACCTGCCAGCTCCATGACGGTGACCCGGTGAACCGCCACCGGCCCTCGGTGGATGTGCTGTTCCGCAGCGTGGCCAATGAGGCCGGTAAGAATGCCGTTGCCGCCCTGCTCACCGGCATGGGCGATGATGGAGCCAGGGGCATGAAGGAGCTGCACGACCTGGGCGCCTACACCGTGGCCCAGAACGAGGAGACCAGCGTGGTCTGGGGGATGCCGGGAACAGCAGTGGAGATGGAGGCGGCCAGCGACATCCTGGCACTGGACCGGATTGCCGAAGCCCTACTGGACCGGGCGCGTCAGTCCGCCTGATCGGGGGTGAGCCGTTCCACGGCGGGCACGTGGTTACCCAGCGCGTCCACCAGGATCCGCTCGATCCCACCTTCCCGCCGCATGGCTTTCAGTGCCCGGTTGAAATCCTCGATGCGCTCGGCATTGCCAGCCACCTCACGGGAGAGAAGCAGGTGAAGCCGGTCCTCACGGACCGGTTCGGGATGCCAGGTCAACGCCTTTGCCTCTTTCTCACTGAAAAGCTCACTGATCATCCGCTGGCCGACCACCCGGTCCATGGGAAACAGGTCAATACGGCCCGCCAGCAGCTTATGGAAATTCAGCTTATCCGATGACACGGTTTCCGTGGTGGCAATCCCCAGGCTCGTCACCCGGTCGATCACGTCGCCATAATCGTAACCGCGG
The DNA here is from genome assembly GCF_002286965.1 of Halovibrio salipaludis. Lineage (GTDB taxonomy): Bacteria > Pseudomonadota > Gammaproteobacteria > Pseudomonadales > Oleiphilaceae > Halospina > Halospina salipaludis. The sequence continues at coordinate 89,894 of NZ_NSKD01000005.1, forward strand.
GTCAGTCCAATACGGTAGTCGGCAAGATCGGCTGTGTTTTCCCAGTCAAACGGCATGTCCGCCCGGTGGAAGAACACGTATTCGGTGACGATCACCGGCCGACTGATGAAGAAGTCCTCGCGACGCTCACGGGAAGGCATCCAGACCGCGGTGCCGTCACGCTGGCCCCTGCGGGCAAGATAGAGGGACCGGGCCCAGGGGTGGAATTCATACTCAACCCGGTAGCCGGCGCGCTCGAACGCCCGTGTCACGATCCGGGAGGCAATGCCGTAACCGGGCTCGTCCCTGCCCAGATAGGGTGGCCACTCGCCATTGGTGATGCGCAGCGTGCGGTCCTGAGGGGCCTCTTCGGCCAGCGCTGGGGCTGGCACCATCACAGCCAGCGCCAGAAGCGCTGTTCTCAACCATGTCATGATCCCCTCCACCAGCGGACCCGCCGGACTTTCAGACAAGCACCCCGCAGGGACAAGGGTGGCAATACCCGGAACAGCTGTCCACCGAAACGGTGATTCAGCGTGTAAGCAGTACCAGGACAGGGCCACGGTGGCCGGAGGGGTCGACGGGTATGCGCCACTCATAACCGCTCCCGCTCAGCCATTCGCGGATGGCGTTCCATTCAGCCTCGCCACCATCATGGCCACGGTACACCATCAGCGACAGACAGCCGCCGGAGGCCAGCATTGCCATCGACTGTTCCAGAGCGGGGATGGTCGTGTCCGCCCCGGTGGTGCGGGTGCGGTCACTGCCGGGGAGATAGCCCAGATTGAACATCACGGCATCCAGCTGCCGCTCCCCGTGGGGACTGACCTGCTCCAGGATATTGGCATGGCTTTCACAAAGGAGGGTCACGCGCTCGCCAAGCCCGGCCTCGGCAAGCCGGTTGCGGGTGGCCTCGATGGCAGCAGGCTGGACATCCATGGCCCAGACATGGCCCGTGGCGCCCACCTGCTCCGCCAGGAACCGGGTGTCATGGCCATTCCCGGCCGTGGCGTCCAGCGCCAGGCTGCCCTCGCCCAGGACGCCGGCCACCGCTTCATGAGCCTGACGGGTCAGTCTCACACCACCCACCGCTCCAGGGTGCCGGCGGCGAAGTCCCGCAGGTTGTCGGCGCTCTGCTGCACCATGCGCTGCCGCGCTTCCTGGCTCGCCCAGGCACAGTGTGGCGTCACCAGGAGATTGGGGATATCGTCGGCAAGCAGGGGGTTGCCGTCCACCGGCGGTTCCTGTGTCAGGACGTCCACGCCGGCGCCGGCGATATCGCCCTGTCTGAGGGCATCCGCCAGCGCCTGCTCGTTAACGATACCGCCCCGGGAGGTATTCACCAGCAGTGCGGACTCCTTCATGGTCCTGAGAGCCTGCGCATCGATCAGATCCCGGGTGTCATCGCTCAGGAGGCAGTGCACGGACAGCACATCCGCGACAGGGAGCAGCCTCTCCAGCGACTGCCGGGGGAAACCATCCACTTCCCCTTCCGGCTGCCCGGGTCTGGCCGCGATCCGCACATCCATACCAAAGGCCTGCCCCAGCCGGGCCACGCCCTGCCCCAGATCGCCGTACCCGAGCACCACCAGGGTCCTGCCCTCCAGCTCAATGATGGGATGATCCATGCGACAGAACATGGGGCTCTGCTGCCAACAGCCTGCGCGTACATCCTGGACGTAATCCACCAGGCGGTTGGCCAGGGCCAGGATCAGGGAGAACGTATGCTGGACCAGTACGGGCCGGGCGTAACGGATGGCGTTGACCACGCGGATGCCCCTGGCCCCGGCCGCTTCCAGGTCGATGTTATTGACCCCTGTGGCGGTGACGACCACGACACGGAGATCCGGCGCCGCCGCGAAATGCTCATCCCTGAGAACCACTTTGTTCGTGACCACGGCTTCGGCATCCGCGATGCGCTCGGCCACCTGTTCGGGGGCACTGGTTCCATAAAGGGTCAGGTCCGCGGCGGCCTGCATCGGGCCCAGGTCCACGTCCGAGCCAAGGGTATCGGCATCCAGGAAAACGGCTTTCACGGTGATGATTCCTCCTGATCGGGTACAGCGATGACAGGGCGTTATTGTCACCGCTGGCCCCGGTTGAGGCAATCAGCCGATCACCGCAGCTCACTGGAACTCAATCCCAGAAGGCGCCGGGCAATGATCAGGTTCTGGATCTGCTGGGTGCCTTCAAAGATGTCCAGGATCTTGGAGTCCCGGGCCCATTTCTCCAGCAGCTCCTCCTCGCTGTAGCCCAGGGTGCCCGCCAGCTCGGCGCAGCGCAGGGTGATCCAGTTACCCACGCGCCCGGCCTTGGCCTTGCACATGGAGGCCTGAACCGAATTGGGCTGATGGTTGTCCGCCATCCAGGCGGCACGCACGGTCAGCCAGTAGGCGGACTCCCACTCCGCCTCCATGCGGTAGATCTCGGCCTCAACGGCGGAGCCATTGTCCACGGGCTGGTCGTAATCCAGGTTCACGTGATCGGCGAGGAGTTCCTTCAACCGTTCCAGCGCGGCACGGCCACAACCCACCGCCATGGCCGCCACCAGGGGGCGGGTGTTGTCGAAGGTCTGCATGGCACCGGCAAAGCCCTTGCTGGTGTCGATCTCGGGGCTCCCGAGCAGGTTCTCCGCCGGTACCCGACAATCCTGGAAGTGGATGGCGGCGGTGTCCGAGGCCCGGATGCCCAGCTTTTTCTCAAGCCGGGCCAGTTCCATCCCGGGCGTGCCCCACTCCACCACGAAGGACTTGATGGCCGCCTTGCCCATGGACGGATCCAGGGTGGCCCAGACCACCACGCAGTCCGCGCGTTCACCGGCGGTGACGTAGATCTTTTCGCCGTTGAGGACATACTCGTCGCCCTCGCGGCGGGCCGTGGTGCGGATGGCACCGGAATCCGAGCCACAGCCGGGTTCGGTGATCGCCATGGCCGCCCATTTGCCGTCAAAACGCTGCTTCTGCTCGTCCGTGGCCACAGCGGAAATGGCGGCGTTGCCCAGCCCCTGGCGCGGCAGCGAGAGCATCAGGGCCACATCGCCGTAGCACAGTTCCATGGCGCCCAGGCAGACGCCCATGTTGGAGCCGTTACGCACGCCTTCGGCGCCAGCCTCGCCATTGGCCCCGGTGGTCGCGGCGCCGGCCGAGTTGGAAGGATCACCCTCGTTGAACCCATCCAGGATCGAAGCCAGCATATCCAGCTCCCTCGGGCGCTCATGCTCATGCCGATCGTAATAGCGTGAAATGGGCCGGAAGGTGCCCGCAGCGACCTGGTGGGCATTGTTGACCAGTGAACGGAATTTCTTCGGGATTTCCAGGTTCATGCCATGCCCTCCCTTAAAGATGCAGGCCGCCGAAGGCGATACCGGTGGCCCGCAGGTCCCGGTACCAGCGTTCTACGGGGTATTCGTGGGTGTAACCGTGGCCGCCCAGGACCTGTACACCGTTGGTGCCGATGCCCATGGCCTTATCCTTGACCAGGGTCCGCGCCAGGTGCGCCTCACGCCGGAAGGGCAGGCCCTGCTCGGCGCGGCAGACAGCGCGCCAGGTGAGCATGCGCATGGCATCCAGCTCGATGGCCATGTCCGAGATCAGGAAGGCCACGCCCTGGCGGTGACTGATCGGCTCGCCGAAGGCGGTACGTTCATTCGCGTAGGGGATCACGTAGTCCAGCATCGCCTGACTGGTGCCGATGGCCAGGCTGCACCACGCCAGGGTGCCCAGGTCCACGAAGGCGCGGTAATCGAAGTCGCCGGCACCCAACCGGTTGTCCGCAGGCACCTTCACGCCATCCAGCACCAGGCGCCCCTGACCACTGGCGCGAATGCCCATCGCCGGGTCCGCCGCCACGCTCAGGCCCTCGCTGCCGCCTTCCACAATGAACACGCCGGGCCCGTCATCCGTCATCGCGGCCACCAGGAAGAGCTCCGCCTGCGCCGCCAGCGGCACCAGGCTCTTGGTGCCTTTGAGCACGTAGTGATCGCCCCGGCGGCTGGCGGTGCAGGCCGGGCGCAACGGATCGAACAGGGGGGCGGGTTCGGAAACTGCGATGGTGGCCACCGGCGGGTGGTCGCCGGCGAATTCCACCAGGTAGGTCCCCTGCTGGTGGGCACTCCCCCACTGGGTGAGCGCATTCGCCACGGAAACAGGCGCGAGGATGGCAATGGCCTGCCCCATGTCCCCGTGCGCCAGGTCTTCCGCCACCAGCATTGAGGTGACCGGGGAACGTTCCGTGGCCGCACCCCCCAGCGCCTCCGGCACGGCAAAGAGCGTCAGACCGAGTTCGGAGGCCTGCTCCAGGGTTCCGGCCGCTATGCCCTGCTCCGCGTCCCCGGCTTCCCCGCGCTCCCGGAGCACCTCGCGGGCGAATTCCTGCACGCTTTCACGGATCATGCGCTGCTCGTCCGTGATGTTCAGATCGAACAGGTCACGGGTCTCGCCGGGGGCCTGCAGGCGCTGGGGGCGTTTGAGGGGATTGAGGTTGCGGAACTGGCGGGCGCTGGTGCTGATCGCACTGAAGCTGGAACGACTCAGGTAATAGCTGATGTTCTCAGCAGTGCGCCGTACTCCCAGGCGGTCAAGCACCCCTGAACCAGCCAGATGGTTGAGCGCGCTCAGGGCGTATCCCATTGCATCGCGGGCCATGAGCCTCTCCTCGGATTGTGACTGATAGTCCGATTATGACGAATCTGGCGCCATTGCCATTGACCATAATGCCGGTACGGACTGCTAACGGTGCAGCTATCCAACCGGATTCATACGGTGAAATGTGGATGATTCATCAATTCCAGCCCCGAACTGGATGAGAGGATTGACCGGAAAAACAGGCATGCCATGATCCAGCCTCAATGGAAAACCAATGGGCTTCAGGGACACAACTTCAATGAAACGCATCATTATTTTGGGGGCACTGCTTCTCGTTACTTCTCCGTTTGCCGTAGCCGGGCCGCAACGCCCCATCGATCAGGGTACAACCTTTCTTGGAGCCCAGTACGCCCGCCTGACGTTCTCTTCCGACCGGCTGATCACTTCAGCAACCCCCTCGATGATCACCCTGAGGGGTGGCGTTTTCGTACTGGACTATATTGCCGTTGAAGCCCGCTACGGCACGGGTATTGAGAATGAGAGCGCACTGGCGCCGGATGGTGAGCTGGTCAACACCAAGGTGCAGCATTTTGGTAGCACGTACATGACCGCCCATGCGCCGATAGGCAGCCGATCCTCGTTCTACATCTTCGGCGGGTTCAGTGAGTTCAAGGCCCGCTTTGAGCGCCCGGATTCCACGTTGAATAAAAGCGAATTTTCCGGTTCCTATGGCGCTGGGTTCCAGATCAATTTCAGCCGCGCCGCTGGGCTGAATATCGAATACAATCGTTTTCTGGAAAAACAGGGACACCGGCTGTACGGTTTTTCCATCGGAACCCAGCTCTATTTCTGAGCCAGAGCGCATCCCCTGCTCAGGATTTGAGACGATACCCCGTGCGGAAGATCCACCAGACCAGCGTCAGGCACAGGAGCATGAAGAAGAAGGTCATGCCGAGGCTGACCAGCAACGGGACATCCGAGACTTCATAGAAGCTCCAGCGGAAGCCACTGACGAGGTAGACCACGGGGTTGAACAGCGACACGGTCTGCCAGAACTCCGGCAGCACATCGAGGGAGTAGAAGGTTCCGCCGAGGAAGGTCAGCGGGATGACCAGCAGCAGGGGGACCACCTGGAGCTGCTCAAAATCTTCCGCCCATATCCCGATGATGAAACCGAACAGGCTGAACGTGAAGGAGGTCAGCACCAGGAACGCCAGCATCAGGAAGGGGTGCGCAATGGGAACGTCCACGAACAGCTGGGCGGTGAAGAGGATGATCAGCCCCAGCACCAGGGATTTGGTCGCCGCCGCGCCCACATAGCCGACCACCACTTCCAGATAGGAAACAGGGGCGGACAGCACCTCGTAGATGGTGCCGGTGAAGCGCGGGAAGAAAATACCAAAAGAGGCGTTGGTCACGCTCTGGGTCAGCAGCATGAGCATGATCAGGCCGGGGACGATGAAGGCCCCGTAGGGAACGCCCTCCACCTCCTGCACCCGTGAGCCAATGGCCGCCCCGAACACCACGAAATAGAGCGAGGTGGTCACGATCGGGGAAATGATCGACTGCAGCCAGGTGCGCAGGGCCCGGGCCAGTTCAAAATGGTAGATGGCGTACATGCCGCGCAGATTCATGATCCGTTCACCAGGTCCAGGAAAATGTCCTCCAGCGAGCTCTGGGTCGTGTGCAGGTCCGTGAAGCGGATCCCCGCCTCCCCCAGCGCCTGCATCAGGTCGTCAATGCCGGTCCGGGCGGACTGCGTCTCATAGGTGTAGATCAGCGCGCTGCCGTCCTCGGAGAGCCCCAGATCGTAATCCGCCAGAGCCGCGGGAATGGCCTCCAGCGACTCGCGCAGCTGCAGCACCAGCTGCTTGGTCCCCAGCTTGCGCATGAGCTGCTTCTTGTCTTCCACCAGAACGATCTCGCCCTGATTGATGACGCCGATGCGGTCCGCCATCTCTTCCGCTTCCTCGATGTAATGGGTGGTGAGGATCACGGTGACGCCACTCTGGCGCAGGTACTCCACCGTCTCCCACATGCCCTGGCGCAGTTCAACGTCCACACCGGCCGTGGGCTCATCAAGGAACAGCACTGACGGCTCGTGAGCCAGTGCCTTGGCAATGAGCAGCCGCCGCTTCATGCCCCCGGAGAGCATGCGCAGCTGGCTGTTGCGCTTTTCCCACAGGGAAAGATCGCGCAGCACCTTTTCCAGATAGGCGTCATCGCGCGGCTTGCCGAACAGCATGCGGCTGAAGCTGACCTTGTCCCAGACGGTCTCGAACGCATCCCGGGTCAGCTCCTGGGGGACAAGGCCGATGCGGGAACGCGTCTGGCGATAGTCACGCTGGATGTCGTAACCGTCCACGGTGACCCGGCCGCCGGTGGCGTTGACGATGCCGCAGATGATGCTGATCAGCGTGGTCTTGCCGGCGCCATTGGGGCCAAGGAGCGCGAAAATCTCCCCTTTGTGAATCGCCAGGTTGATGTTTCTGAGTGCCTGGAATCCGTCCGGGTAGGTCTTGTCGAGATTCTCAATGGAGAGGATGGGGCTCACGGGTCACCTCAATTGCTGGCAGCGGGGCAAAGGGTATCACACCCGTGCCGGGGCTGGCCCTTCAGGCGGGTTCATGGCCATTGGTGGGCGCCGCCCAGCGGGGATCGGCCGTAAACACCACATCCAGCACCAGTGACGGAACAATACGACGCAGGCGCCCGTCCAGATCGGTGCGGATACGGTCCTGCTGGCCCAGGGTTCCGTTGTCACTCGCCGCCGGAAGCACCACGTGCACCAGCAGGTAGAGAGTCCGGCCCGGGCGCACCATCCGCAGCGAAAAATCCTGTGCCCCCCATTCCCCCACCACGGCCTCCACCACATCATGCACCGGCTGACGCACATGCTTCGGCGGCGCCCGGTTGAGCAGTTCCTTGATGGCATCCGAAGCCATCCGGAAAGGCGTACTCAGGCAGAACAGCACCACCACCGTGGCCACCATCAGAGGATCCACATAGGGGGTGATCACGGAAAAGCCCACCGCCTCCGCCAGCGGGATCAGGCAGAAGGCCAGCAGCACCGAGGCCGAGATCACCGTGTTGATCCACCAGTTGGCGAAGTCCGCCTCCACCAGTGGACTGGTGGTATGACGCCGGGCACGGCGCAGCAACACAAAGGTCATAATGCTGCTGGTGGTTGCGATCACCGAATAAAGGATGGCCAGACCAGCGACGATCTCCCGGCCACCGGAGAGCAGCACCAGCACGGAATCCCCCAGGGCCAGCAGGGAAATTCCCAGGATGAGCAGGCCTTTGGCAGCATTGACCAGGGACTCGAAGTAGGCATGGCCAAAGGGATATTTCTCATTGTCCGGCATGGCCAGCAAGCGGGCGACCCGAACACTGAGAAAGGCCATAACGCTGTAGATGAGATTGAAGAGCCCATCGAGCAGGATCACCTGGGACCCCGTGATCACGGACAGGACCAGGCCGGTCACCCCGAGAAAGAGGGCCATCCCGGCCGAAAGCATCAATGCGTCTGTCTCGGTTCGCATTCCAGAGCCATTACGGGTACTTGGTCAGTGCATTTTACCCGCTCACGGGCTATTGTAATCGCATGATGCTGAAAAAACTTGGAAATCAGTACGGCAACATCCGTAAGAGGCTGTCGGATGACTTCCGCCTGTCCATCATCATGATGTTCTGTATTCCCGCCGCACTCGCCATCGGCGGCTTCGGCGTCTACCGCTACCTTCAGGGTGACTGGCTGATGACCCTGGTGGACACCCTGCTGGTGGTGTTGCTGCTCAGTATCTCCGGTTTCGCCTGGATCACCGGCAATACAGTGCTCACCGGCATCGTGCTGGTGGTCTTTACCGGCATCGGCGTGCTCAGCGTGCTCTACCTGGCGGGGCTTGTCGGGCTTTTCTGGGCCTATGTGGACACCATTGCCACCTTTTTCCTGTCACCGCCCGCCTTTGCCATCCCCAAGGTCCTGTTCATGGTCGGTGCCAGCGTGGCTCTGGGATCCGCCAGCGGACTGGGGCCACTGGCGCTGATCTCATTCGCGACCACCGTCTTCGTGGTCTCGATATTCGCATTTTCCTTCGCCCGCCGCTCCCGCGCCCAGGCGCGACTGCTGGAGGAACAGGCCATCCGTGATCCACTGACCGGTGCCGGCAACCGGCGGGCCCTGGAAGAGGAGCTTTGCATCGCCATCGCAAGGGTCCAGCGGAGAGAATCCGGTGCTGGCCTTCTGATGCTGGACCTGGACCATTTCAAGGAGATCAACGACCGTTACGGCCATGCCAACGGCGATGAGGTGCTCCAGCGGTTCGCTGAGCTTGTACGCACCCATTCACGGCACGAGGACCGCCTGTTCCGGTTCGGAGGCGAGGAGTTCGTCCTGCTGCTCAATAATGTCCGGGATGAAAGCATGATCCTGGCCGCACGCCATATCCAGCAGACCATACGGGACCAGCTCAGTACCCATGGCCAGCCGGTGACATGCTCCATTGGCGCTGCCCTGGCCGATCCCCAGGACGACTGGGAAAGCTGGCTTCACCGGGCGGACAATGCCGTCTACCAGGCCAAGACCAGCGGTCGGGACACCATTATTGTGGCGGATCATCTACCGGCAGAAAGGCGTTGACCTCGGCCTCGTTCAGGTCCCGGTAATCCCCCGGCTCCAGGTCCGGATCCAGATCGATGGGGCCAACCCGCTCACGATGCAGCCGGACCACTCGGTTACCCACAGCGCCCATCATGCGCTTGATCTGGTGATAGCGCCCCTGGGTCAGGGTCAGCCGCAGTTCGGCCCTGCCAAGGCGCTCAATGTCATGAGCCACGGCGGCGGTATCCTCGCCCCTGAGCATGATGCCTTCTTCCAGGCTTGCCAGGGTTTCATCGTCGATGGGATCGGCAACCCAGACCCTGTAGGTCTTGGGGAACCCGTGGCGCGGCGAGGTGATGCGATGGCTCCACTCGCCGTCAGTGGTGAGCAGCAGCAGACCAGTGGTGTCCTTGTCCAGCCGCCCTACCGGGTGCAGTCCACGACGCAGTTCCGGTTCCAGAAGATCCAGAACAGTGGGGTCGTAGTCGTCCTTCGTGGCACTCACCACGCCGGTTGGCTTGTTCAGCATCAGGTACCGTTCACCGGATTCCCTTTCCAGCTGCTGATCGTCCAGGAAAATCGCTTCCTCAACGCCGATCCGGGACTGGGCTTTCAGCCCCTCGTTTTCACGGCCTTCGACCTCGATCCGACCAGCCTTGATCAGCTGCTTGGCTTCCTTACGGGTCATGCCGGTCAGCCGAGCAATCAGAAAATCGAGCCTGCGGCGCCGGCGTTTCTCAGGCTCCGTCATGGCAGCACTGCCTTCTGGGTTGATGCATGATTACGGGCGCGGAAACGTCATTCTACATGAATGCCCCATCCCCGATGAGGGTTCTGACAGCATTTAAAACACGCTTGGCTAGGGGTATTACGCTATTGTACTACCGCCTGCACACGCTACACTCAGTGTTCGGGCCCATTACCAAGGCCTTTAACGATCACAGAGTCAACAGGTGGGACAGATATGATTGTACGCGATATCAAGGACATCATCGGAACCGAGCGTGAGGTTGAGGGTCCGGGCTGGACCAGCCGCCGGATGCTGCTGAAAAAGGACGGCATGGGCTTCTCGTTCCACGAGACCATCATTCCCGCGGGTGCCGAACTCCACCTGTGGTACAAGTACCATCTGGAAGCGGTCTACTGCGTTGCCGGTAACGGCAGCATCGAGGACCTGGCGACCGGCGAGACGCATCAGATCTACGATGGCGTCATGTACGCCCTGAACAACAACGACCGCCACATCCTGCGCGGCGGCACCGAGGACATGCGCCTGATCTGTTCCTTCAACCCGCCGGTGACCGGCCGCGAAGTGCACGACAAGGATGGTGCCTACCTCCCGGACGATTCCTGAGCCCGGGATCCATCCCGGTACCCATGACCCAGACGGGTACCGGGTTTTGCAAAGATTGACACCTTGAGCTTTAATCAGAGCGCCCCAATTCACCGGCAAGGACAGCTCTGATCATGCCCAGCAGGGGAGATGAAGTTCCCAGCAGTACATCCAGCCTGCCATTCGCGAATCACCCCCTTATCCCCATTCTGCTCCTGATTGCCGTCATGGCTGCAGCAGCCTTTATCCACCATGCGGAGTATTCACCGGGGTTCCAGCACCACGCTTCTGAGAACCGGCACCCGGAATCACTCTCGCTGAGCTACAGAACAGGCTCCATCGCGGAACTCCATCAGGATGATCTGCTGCGTTCCGATAACGGCTGGCGGGCCACCACGTCCTCCCATGCAGCGGTAGGCTTCACCACTCAACCGGTCACTTTCCGGCTGGAACTGAGCAACACATCCGGACGTCCGCTCCAGCAGTGGATCTCTGTGCCAGCTCCCTATATTGACCGGATCCGTGCCGCGAGACTGAACGCCACCACTGGCCCGCTCCTGCCAATGCGAACCCAGGGCAGCCTGTGGCCATTCTCCAGCCGCCTGATTCCCCTGCCTTCTTTCCATTGGCCGGTAATCATTCCGGCCAATAGCGCCGTCATCCTGTTTTTCGAGGTTTCCGATACAGGCCCCACCGTCTTTCCGGTGTCGGTACAGGGCGATGACGGCCTGGTGCACGGCAGCGTCACACGGGCAACCGTCAACGGCATACTCCTGGGGCTTTCTCTTTTCCTGCTCGCGATCAATCTGTTCCTGACCCTGCGATTCCGCACAGTCATGCTGGCCTGGCTGACGGTTCTCACCCTTTCCGTCATACATATCCAGCTGGTTCTCAATGGTTTCGGAGCATGGATTTTCTGGCGTGGGGTACCGGCCCTTGACGCAGCCATCACCACTTCCATGCTGACCACCCTGATCGCATTCGCGCAGCATACGCTGGCCGCCCTGCGGCCACCGCGTCTTTACAGGCATCTGCTGAATGGCCTCTCGCTTGCTGCCCTCATACTCATTCTTCTTGAGTTCACCGGGACTGAGCTTCCCATACAGGCACATACAATCACCCTTGGCCTCATCGGCTGTGTGCTGTCCCTGTTCATTGCAGTCCGCTGTTTCCGGAGTTCGCTCTATGCAAGGTACTTCACGGCGGCGGTACTGGTCCTGACGGCCGGGCTCATCGCCAGCGCACTGCGAACCGTAGGGGTTGTGCCGGTCAACGTGCTGTCGGATTCAGCCTTCTCACTGGGCACCATTCTCTCAGCGGTGGTTCTTCTCGCCGCTGCCGTCCATTTCTTCTGGCGTGAACAGTGGCTGAGACGGATTGCCGCCAGCGAGAGAGCCGCGGAACAGGAGCGCCGCCTTGCTGTCCAGAACCAGCTGGAAAACAGCCTCCGGAAACACAAGGTAACCGGAAGACCCAACCGTTCCGCCCTGGAAGCCTGCCTTTCCGGTCAGACGTCCGGAAAGTTTCAGATCGTGGTTCTCAGACTCAACCGGTTTCACGAGATTGAACATGTCGTCGGCCATCAGACTGCCGAGGGATTCGTGCGGGATTATCTGACGAGCCTTGAAGACCATCTGAGGCGTTTCGGAGCGGATAGCATTCTGGATATCGACAATGCCCCCGTGGTCTCCATCGACACGATGGATGCAGCGTTCGTTCTTGCCCGGGAAATCGACAGGAAGGACCCGTTCTGGCGCAAGCTTATTGAGTTTACAGCGCCGGATTGCCGCTACCAGGGGTACACGTTCAACTGGCGCTGCTCGATTGGTGTCGCCAGCCTGCCTCATCACGGCGACAGCATCCAGGAGGTTCTATCCGCTGCAGGGTATGCCAGCCTCCAGCGGGACCCGATCAATTTCTATGACAACGCGGTTCATGAACACCAGAAACACCAGCAGTTACTGATGCTGGATCTGGAAGATGCCTTCCGATGCGACCAGATCCAGCTTGCCTACCAGGCAAAGGTGGACATCGGTTCCGGGCGCACCGAATCCGTGGAAGCACTGGTGCGCTGGTACCACCCGGAGTTCCGGGTGATACCCCCAGGTGACTGGATTCCACTTGTCGAGGAACTCGGCAGCATCACCCGGGTGACACGCTGGGTACTGGGCCGTGCGGCAACAGACCTTGGGCGGATCCGCGAGCGCTATGGGCAGCGAATCCGCACTGCCATCAACATCTCATCCAGGGATCTTGCGGTCCCGGAACTTGCGGATGATCTGGAGCGGATCGTCCGCGATCAGGGCTGCACACCGGAGGATTTCATCCTTGAAGTAACCGAGACCAGCGTTATCCGGGACCTGGAGGTCACAACCGAGCGCCTGGCTCAGCTCAGACAATGCGGTTTCGGTATTGCATTGGACGACTTCGGTACCGGCACCTCGTCACTGTCCGCCCTGACTGAATTTCCGCTGGATGAGGTTAAGATCGACCGCACTTTCCTGACAGGGATACTCCAGGATCAGAACCGCCAGAAAGTGTTCCGGGCGACGGTGGAACTGGCCCGGTCACTGAACCTGCGTACGGTTATTGAGGGAGTGGAGGATGAGCGGACCGTGCAGTGGCTCAGACAGTTCAGTGGGCTCAGGGGCCAGGGCTACTTCTGGGGATACCCGATCACACTGTCCGTGATGCCTGACGCCTGACCCGCGTATTGAGGACCCGCGCTTCAGGCGGCCTCCCTACTGGCCAGCGCCCTCAACACCACCTGACACTGGTTCTCCCCATAGGCTTTCAGGCACTGCGCAGCCCGTGCCGCATCCCTGGCCAGCACCGCCTCAATGGTTTCACGCATGCAGTCAACGGACTGCGCCAGCTCCGTGGTTTCCTCGCGCAGCGCCATGAACGAGTAACGCTGCAGAAGCGGCAGCAGATCCTCGATGGCATCCGTCAGATACCGGTTGGTGGTCAGCCTCAGTCCTTCCCGCGCCAGTTCGAATGCCAGTTCGTGTACCCGCTCCCGGTCCTGCTCTTCCGCCTGTGCCTCAAATTCCCTGCTGATCGCCAGGAAGGGCTCAAGCTGGCCGGTCTGCCAATTGTGGGCCACGTCGCTGGCCAGACGCCCCAGAAGCAGAAAAAGGAAGTCGTAGAGATCACGCACATCCGCCTCGCCCACGTCGCACACCCGGGCACCACGGCGTGGCTGGATCTCCACCAGATGCCAGCCCTGGAGAAGCCGGAACGCTTCACGCAGGGAATTAGTGCTGACCTCCAGCTCCCGCGCCAGTTCACTCTCGGGTAAGCGCTCCAATGGCTGGCGCTGCCCCCGGATGATCTCCAGTGAAAGGTGATGGGCGATGCGCTCACTGAGACTGAGCTGTTGCGGTAGGGCCATACTCGGATCGTCCTCTGGTGCTGTGCTGACGATTCTACATCAATCCGCCCCCACCCAAAACATGAGTTGTTTGACAATTCATGAGATCAAGGATTAGCCTGAATCCACAATCACACAAACCGCTTACAATAATGACAGGAGGATGCCCCGATGCTTTCCCGAGTCCCCCCGCACGTCATGGTGCGCATCAAGCGCTACGCCTACCTGCTGGTACTGGTAGTACCCGCGATCGCGGCATGGGTCACCTGGCAGTTGACCCAGGGTGGAAACACGCTTTTCTGGGCCTGGTTCCCGGCGCTCTTCATCTTCGGGTTCATTCCCATACTCGATTACATCATTGGCAAGGATCCGGCCAACCCCGACGAGGAGGTTGAGGTTCCGGACATGACGAAGGACTGGTATTACCGGGCTCTCACCCTGGTCTGCGTGCCCATACATCTGGCCGTTGTCATCTATGCCGGCTGGGCATTTGCGACGGTGGAGATGGGGCTGGCCGCCCAGATTGGCTGGTTGGTATCAATCGGGGTGGTCGGTGGCATCATGGCCATCAACATCGGCCATGAACTGATCCACAAGGATACGAAGCTGGAGACATGGACCGGCGGGCTTGCCCTTGCCAGCGTGACCTATGCGGGTTTCAAGGTGGAACACATCATGGGTCACCATGTGCACGTATCCACCCCCGACGACGCCAGCTCCTCGCGCTACAACCAGGGCGTCTACGCCTTCCTGCTGCAGGCCTTCCCACGCAACTTCATGAATGCCTGGAGGCTTGAGGCCAAGAAACTGCGCCGCAAGGGCAGGAACCCCTGGGGGCCGGCCAATGAACTGATCTGGTGGTATGCGATTTCAGCCCTGTTCGCGGTCGCGTTCACGGTGGCCCTGGGCTGGGCCGGGCTGGTGTTCTTCCTGGCGCAGAGCTTCTTCGCCGCCGCCACACTTGAGGTAATCAACTACATCGAACACTACGGGCTGCATCGCCGGGTTCAGGAGAACGGCCGTTTTGAGCGGGTCACACCGGCTCACAGCTGGAACAGCAACTACCTGCTGACCAACCTCTTCCTGTTCCACCTGCAGCGCCACTCGGATCACCACGCTTTTCCCCGCCGGCGCTACCAGGTGCTGCGCCACTACGATGAGAGCCCACAGCTGCCGGGCGGTTATGCAGCCATGTTCGTCCTGGCGTTGGTGCCACCGCTGTGGAAGAAGGTGATGAACCCGCGGGTGGAGGCCTACTACGAGGGCGAGCTGGATCAGCTGTTCCGGGAACAGAAGCCCTACAGCAAGGCCTGATCGGCTCTACAGACGCTGCCACAGGGACTGGTAGCGTGGCCACCAGGGATGGGCGGCTTCCAGCTGGGCCGCCAGCTGGAAAAGCGTGCTTTCATCCCCGTGGGGTGCCCCGAACTGGACCCCCACCGGCAGCCCTTCATCCGACCAGTGCAGCGGCACCGACATCGCCGGCGTACCAGTGAGATTGGCAAGCTGGGTGAAGGGCGTCCGCGCCAGGTTCTCCTGGGCCAGCTCCTCGACCATGCCACTCTTCAGCGCCAGACTGCCGGCGCGCAGTCCCACCAGCATCCGTGCGGCGAACTTCAGGTGCGTGGGCGTCTCAAGCTCTCCAATCCGTGCCGGTGGCTGACCGGTGGTGGGCGACAGGTAAAGATCGTAGTCGCCGAAGAACCGCCCCAGGGCCCTGGCGAAATCGTTCCAGCCACGGCGAGAGCGCACATAGTCGACAGCCCGCATACTGCGCCCCAGGGCACCCAGCAACCGGGTCTCGATCTCAAAATCGCTGTCACTGGCCCCAGTCTGCGCCCTGGCCTCTTCCATGATGGTCGAGACCTCGCCGAAATAGAGGGTCAGGTAGGCGCGAGCCATGGCCATGCCATCAAAATCAGGCATGGCCGGCTCCACGTGATGGCCCAGTGCCTCGAGCTGCCGCGCCGTCGCCTCTACCGCTTCCACGCACTCATTATCCACCTCCGAACCGTAGGGGGATTCGGTGAAGAAGCCAATGCGCAGGGGCCGGGGGGAAGACCGGATGGCGTCCGCCCAGCGTTGTTCAGGAGCCGGAATCGTAAAGGGGTCACCCTTCGGATTACCCGCGATCGCATCCAGCATGGCCGCGCTGTCGCGTACGCTGCGGCTGACCACGTGATCCACGCTCGCTCCTGTCCAGGCTTCGCCCAGATAGGGGCCGGGTGAAACACGCCCGCGCGAGGGTTTGAGGCCGAACAGCCCGTTGTAGGCAGCGGGAATACGGATTGATCCGCCGCCATCGTTGGCGCCGGCCATGGGCACAATGCCAGCCGCTACAGCTGCGCCGGAGCCGCCACTGGAGCCGCCGGGTGTGCGCTCCGTATCCCAGGGGTTGCGGGTCGGGCCCCAGAGCCGGGATTCGGTGATGGCCTTGAGCCCGAGCTCAGGCGTGGCCGTGCGCCCCATCATCAGCAGACCCGCCTGGCGCCCCCGCCGGATGTATTCGGAATCCTGGTCCGGAACATACCCCAATAGCGCCCTGCTGCCCATGGTACTGGGCATGCCCGCCATTTCCTGGGCCAGATCCTTGGCCAGGAAGGGGACACCGGCAAACGTACCCCCGGCCTCCGGCTGCTCCTGGCGGACCTTTTCAAAGCGCGGCTGGCAGATCGCGTTGAGCGCGGGGTCGATCTGTTCCGCGCGGTTGATGGCCGCATCCACTACCTCGCCCGGCCGCACCTGGCCCTCGCGGATCAGGCGCGCCAGCCCAGTGGCATCCTGCCCGGTGTATTCCTCCGGTGTCATGACCGCCCTCCGTTTGTTGTTATCAGCTCGCCGCCTCGGCGCGGGTCGGAGCATTATGGTCCCGGGCCAGCATGATGTAGAACCCTGGCAGCACAAAGAGTGTGAAGAAGGTCCCGAAGCCCAGGCCGGTGGCCACCGTCAGGCCAATGGCGAAACGGCTCACTGCGCCCGGCCCCGAGGCCAGCAGCAGCGGCACCATGGCCACGATCAGCGCCAGGGAGGTCATGATGATCGGGCGTAGCCGGATGGCGGAGGCTTCGATCGCCGCCTCGCGGACGCTCATGCCCCGGTCCTTCTGAAGCAGGTTGGCGAACTCCACGATCAGGATCCCGTTCTTGGCCACAACACCGATCAGAGTGATCAGCCCCACCTGGGTGTAGATGTTCATGGTGGCCACTCCCAGCACGATGAAGATCATGGCACCGGCCACCGACAGAGGCACCGACACCAGTATGATGAACGGATCCCGCCAGCTCTCGAACTGCGCCGCAAGCACCAGGTAGATCACCAGCAGCGACAGGAAGAAAGTCATCATGAGCGCACTGCCCTGCTGCGCCAGCTGTCGGGACTGGCCCTTGTAATCCGTACCAAAGCCCTGGGGCAGGGTCTCGCCGGCCAGATTCTCCATGTAGGCCATAACATCCCCCATGGCGGTGCCCGGCATGGGAACCCCCTGAAGTGTGATGGAATTGAGCTGATTGAACTGGGTCCGACTGGAGGGCTCCACCCGTTGCTCAAAGTCGATCACCTGGTCCAGGGACACCAGCTGACCGGACGCGGACCGGACGTAGTAGTCGCGCAGTTTCTCCTGATCACTGCGGAAGGGCCGCGAAACCTGCGGGATCACATCGTAGGCCCGCCCTTCCATGTTGAAGCGGTTCACGAAGCCCTCACCCAGCATGGTGGACAGTGTCTCGCCCACATCCGCCATGGACAGACCGAGGTCCGCCACGCGCTCACGGTCCACACTGATTCCCGTCACCGGGCGGTTATAGTCAATGCTCTTCTCCAGGAAGATGAAATTGCCGCTCTGGTTGGCCTCCTGCAGCATCTCATCGGCCACCTCGTTGAGCTGCTCAAAGTCGCTGCCGGTGGTCAGCACGAACTGGAACGGCAGCCCGCCGCCGGAAGCCGGCAGGGGCGGGCGCGGAAAAGTCGCCACACGCAGTCCGGTCACCCGGTCCATTTCCTCCTGGAGCATGGGCTGGACCTCGAACTGGGAGATCTCACGCTCACTGCTGGGCTTGAGCTTGAAACCGCCGAACACTTCATTGGGCGCCGTAGCCCCCATGAGCATGAAGGACTCCTCATACCCGGGCAGCGTCTCGAACCGTTCCTGCATCTCGGCGCCGTAACGCTCGAGATAATCCAGGTTCGCGGTCTGTGGCCCGGTGCCCTGATAGAAGACAATGCCCTGGTCTTCGTCCGGCGCCAGTTCGCTCTGGCTGAAGGTCACCATGAAATAGATCGCCACCAGTATGGCCACACCAAAGTAGGCGATCACAGGGAGGCTGCTGACCACACTGGTCAGCGCCCGGCGATAGGCATTGGACAGCCTCTCGAAGAAGGACTCGGCCATGCGTTCAAAGCGCCCGGACTCCCCGGCTGGCTTGAGAACGTTGGCAGAGAGCACCGGCGACAGCGTCAGGGCCACAACACCGGAAATGACCACGGTTGCCGCCAGCGCGAAGGCGAATTCCGTGAAAAGCGCCCCCACAAGACCGCCCATGAAGCCGATGGGGGCGAACACCGCCACCAGCGTGGTGGTCATCGCGATGATGGGCACCGCCATTTCCCTGGCGCCGTTGATGGCGGCATCAAAACGCTTCTCGCCCCGCTCAACGTGGCGGTGCACGTTCTCCACCATGATGATGGCGTCATCCACCACCAACCCGATGGCCAGCACCATTGCCAGCAGGGTCAGGAGGTTCACGGAAAAGCCCATCAGCAGCATCAGGAAAGCGCCCCCGATCATGGACAGGGGCACGGCCACGGAAGGCACAACGGCGGCACGGATACTGCCCAGGCAGAGGAAGATCACCACCAGGACAATGATCAGCGCCTCAACCAGGGTGTAGATCACTTCGTTGATGGAATCCTCGATGAACTCCGAGGCATCGTAGGGCAGGTCAACGTTCAGCCCCGAGGGCAACTGGGATTCGATGCCGGGCAGCTCACTGCGCACCCTGTCCGCCACATCGAGCGGATTGGCGCCCGGCGCCAGCTCGATCGCCAGGTAGGTCGCGGGGCTGCCCGCATAATAGGAAATCTGGTCGTTGTTCTCCGCGCCCAGTGCCACATCCGCGATGTCCTCGAGCCGGATCAGGGTGCCATCCACCTCCCGGACCACCAGCCTGCGGAACTGTTCCGGATCCGCGATGTCGGTATCCGCATCCAGGCCCACTCGGATCAGGTCACTTTCGATGGACCCTACTGCCGCCTGGTAGTTGTTGGCCCGCAGTACATCGACCACTTCACGGGGCGTGATATCAAGACTGGCGAGCCGGGTGGGATCCAGCCATACGCGCATGGCATAGGTGCGCCCGAAAAGGTCAGCCTTGCCCACACCGCTCAGTGCCTGCAGCTGGGGCTGCACGACACGTGTCAGGTAATCGGTGATCTGCGACACCGGCAGCGACTCGCTGTGGAAGGCGATGTACATCAGTGCCGTGGAATCGCCCGTTTCCGATTCAATCACCGGATCCCGGGAGGCCTCAGGCAGTTCGTTGCGCTGGCTGGCCACTTTCGCCTGGATCTCGGAGAGCGCGTCATTGGCGTCGTAGTTGAGGTCCATCTTGGCTTGAATGATGGAACTGCCCTGGCGGCTGGTCGCCGTCAGGTAATCAATGCCATCCGCCTCGGCAATGGCCTGCTGCAGCGGCGTCGTGACGAAGCCCTGCACCAGCTGCGAGCTGGCGCCGGGATAGGCGGTGGTCACGGTGACCGTAGTGCTTTCGAGCTCCGGATACTGCCGGATCTCCATTTCCATGGCCGAACGCACGCCCAGCAACAGGATCAGCAGGCTGACCACCGTCGCCAGTACCGGCCGGTGGACGAAGATATCGGTGAATCGCATCAGCCGTCTCCCTGTGCTGCACCACTGCCGCTGTCCTCAACGGTCGCTCCGGGCCTGTCATCCTCATCGGCGATCTGCACGCGCTGCCCTGCCCGCAGGCGCAGCAGGCCATTGGCAACGATCCGTTCTCCGGATTCAAGGCCGGACGCCACCTCCACCACGCCGTCGCGCTCAGCGCCCGTCTCAATGCTGCGGCGTTCGGTCACCAGCTCGCCCTCTTCGTTCTCATTGAGCACGTACACGAAATCCCCGTAGGTGTTGAAGGACACCGACGTGCGCGGAACCACCACCGCCTCGCGAGGCTCGGGCTCGAGGGTGCGGACGTCCGCGAACATCCCCGGCCGCAGGGCGCCGTCCCCGTTCTCAAGGGTCGCACGCACACGGACCGAGCGGTTTTCCGCCGTGACGGAGCTGTTGATGGCGCTGATCTCACCCTCGAACACACGATCCGGGTAGGCGGCCACCGATACGGTTACGCGGTCTCCCACCTCGACACCGCTGAGGTGTTTTTCGGGTATGGAATATTCGGCGTAGATGGGATCCACCATATTGATCTCCACCGCCGGGGTCCCAGTGGGCATGTACTCGCCCTGATCCACCAGCCGCAGGCCGGTCTTGCCATCGAAAGGCGCGCGCAGGATCTTCTTGCGCAGAAGAGCTTCCTGCTCCCTGACCCGGGCCCGGGCCGCGTCGTAGGCCGCCTCTGCTTCATCGAACTCGGCCTGGGAAACCGCATTCCGCTCAACCAGGTTCGACACCCGCTCAAAGGTCCGACGGGCACTCTCGGCTTCCGCCCTCCGGGTCTCCAGGGCCGCACGATCGGATTCCACATCCAGCTCCACCAGCACATCGCCTTTCTCGACCATGTCACCGGACTCGAAGCGGATGGTCTCAACCACACCGGGAAGCTCATTCGCGACCTTGATGCCGTTAACGGCACGGATGCTCCCCACGGAATTCAACGAGGGCACCCATTCGCGGGTTCCGGCCTGAACCGCCTCAATGACGGCGGGGGGTTTTTCCTTGCTGAGCTGCTGCTGCATCATGCGGAATTCAAAGGCTTTCCAGCCAAAGATCCCGCCAAAAACGATCACCAGTCCGATGGTGACTACGATGAATCGGCTTGAAGTAGACATAACGTCATCCTGACCCGTTGATACAGGGCTGCGACAGAGCGCCCAAAAGGACGCTCAGTCTACTCTTTCGTTACGGGCTCGTCATGGTTTCGTTGCCGCAGGGACCTGGCGCCAGGACAACTGCTGGATGCCGAAGGTATGACGGATTTTCTTGCAGTTGAGCACGGCATTGGCGGGTTCCAGCCGCATCCAGGCATCTTCTTCGTCAATCAGATGCGGACGCTGTGTCTCCGGGAGCTCCTCAAGGAGTTCCAGCCCCAGATCGTAGAGGGAAAGGGTGTCACAGCCGGCGTACTGGTAGGTTCCCCAGGCCTCCGCGCCACAGTCCAACTGCTGGACAACGGCGGTCATGACCCGGGCGCAATCCGACCAGGTGGTAGGCTGCCCCCGATAGCGGCTGCTCAGGCAGAGGGGTTCGCTCGGATCGTGGCTACGCACACGCTCCTGCAACCGCTCCAGCGACCAGCCGGTACGCAGGATCAGATGCCGCGGCAGCCGACTGCGCAGGGACTGCTCACAGTCCCACTGGCACTGGCCCAGAACGGACAGCGGATTGCCCGGATTACTGCTGATGTAGGGCTGCTGCTTGCGCCCGTCAAAAACCTGGCTGCTGGACAGGTTCATCATGGCAATGGCATGAAAAGCGGCCCTTTCCGCCAGTGCCACCGGCAGGTCATGCAGGCGGTGTCGCGTCTCTTGTGGCACCGGCTCGGCCTGCTCCGCATCCACACTGGTGATGGCGTTGATCACCAGATCGAAACAGGGCTCAACCCAGGACTGAAGCTGATCCAGTGCCACATCCGAGGGACGGCTCAACAGCAGCGGCGTGGGTTCGAGCCCAGCCGCAGCGAGCCGTGAAAGCAGCGCTTCACCGAGTTCCCCCGGTTCGTAAACCACCAGTATCTTCAAAACAGGGTCGCTTGCAGGTCCAGAATGTGACGGGTTGCACGATACGACAGCATAACCGCCATTTCAGCCAATGCCCAAGATTGATGCAATGCGTGTAATGGCGGCCATACAAAACACTTGTACACAAAGGAGTATGACCAATGCCCAAGCACCAGCACCATCTGGTAGCCCCCCTGCCGGAAGCCCAGTACCAGAAGGCCCTCGAGGTCATCAGTGACATCCGCAGCAACGGCGTGAGCAAACAGCGCCGGGACGACCTCTACAACCTGATCATGGAACTCACGGAAACCGGCACCGACTTCTTCTTTCTGGAACCACTGCGGCGGATGAATGCCGGTTCCATGCTCCAGAAGATGGCCAGCATGGGCATAAGCAGCATGCTCAAGGGCACCCGGATGGTCATCCACAACGTGCTCAAGAAGGCGGACGACGAGCACATTGAGGGCATCCTGGTCTTCCTGGAAGAGGTTCTGTTCGAACCCGAGAGCAACGCCTGATCAGCCGCCGCCCAAGTATGTCCGGGGGACTCGCGGGGAAACCCCGGTCAGCAGCTCATAACTGATGGTGCCGGCCATGCCGGCCACCTCATCAACACCCACATGGTGCCCCCAGAGCTCGACCGGTGTACCGGTTTCCGCCTCCGGGCACTGGCTCAGATCCACGGCGATCATGTCCATGGAAACCCGGCCGATAAGCCGGCACCGATGCCCAGCCACTGCCACGGGGGTCCCGCTGGGGGCGTGCCGGGGGTAACCATCGCCATACCCGATCTCCACAATCCCCATGAGGCAGTCGGCTTCCGCGACCCAGGTGGCGCCATAACCCACTGACTCACCCGCTGCCAGCTCACGCACGGCGATGATCCGGGACTCCAGGATCATAACCGGCTGCAGGCCGAGTGCTGGCCCTGTCGTGCCAATCAGGGGCGTCCCGCCGTACAGCATGATCCCTGGGCGCGTCCAGTCACAGTCCGGTGCCGGGTCATGGAAGTGAGCCGCGGAGTTGGCGAGGCTGACCTGCAGCTCCGGATGGTCATCCCGGATGCGCTGAAAGCACGCCTGCTGACGCCGGGTCATGGGATCCGAGAGATCATCCGCACAGGCATAGTGGGAAAGGAGACCGACCACCCGCAGACCCGGCTGGGTCTCAAGGCGCTGCCGAAAGGCCGCGACCTCCTGCGGCGCCACACCCAGACGGTTCATACCGGTGTTGCACTTGATCCAGACCGGCACCTCCCCGTTCAGGGCTTCAGCCCCAGCCAGCTGGTGATAGCTGTGCAGAACAGGCTGCAGCTCCAGCGCCGAAACAACCGGCCAGTCCGCCGCCTCATGCACGCCCTCAAGCAGAACAATGGCCGTGGTGATGCCGGCATCGCGCAGGCGCTGTGCCTCCCCGACAGTGGCAACGGCCAGGCAGTCAGTCTCCCCGGCCAGAACCCGGGCCACCGGCTCAAGACCGTGCCCGTAACCGTCGGCCTTGACCACCGCCATGGAGGCCGACTCGGGGGCAAGCTGCCGGGCCTTCCGGAAGTTACTCCTGAGCGCGTCCAGATCGATACGGGCCCGGGTATGGCGCGGCATTAATAGTCGCCCCCGTAATCCCCGTAGGCCAGGTCCTCGAACTTGGTGTACTGACCGAGGAATGCCAGCCGAATGCTCCCGACAGGGCCGTTCCGTTGCTTGCCGATGATGATCTCAGCGATGCCCTTGTCGGTGCTGTCCTCATTGTAGACTTCGTCGCGGTAGATGAAGGCGATCACATCGGCGTCCTGCTCGATCGCCCCGGACTCGCGCAGGTCCGAGTTGACCGGGCGCTTGTTGGGCCGCTGCTCCAGGCTCCGGTTGAGCTGGGACAGCGCGATCACGGGGCAGTTGAGCTCCTTCGCCAGGCCCTTGAGAGCCCTCGAGATCTCGGAGATCTCAGCGGTACGGCCCTCGTTATTGCCGGGCGCCCGCATCAGCTGCAGGTAGTCCACCATGATCATGCCAAGCTCGTTTCCCTGGCTGTCCATCTCCCGGGCAATACGCCGCGCACGCGAGCGCATTTCGGTCGGGCTGAGCGCCGGCGTGTCATCAATATAGAGCGGCTTGTCCTTGAGCAGGCTGATGGCGGAAGTGAGGCGCGGCCAGTCATCCTGTTCCAGGCTCCCGTTACGGATCCGGGTCTGGTCAATCCGGCCAATGGACGAGAGCATCCGCATCACGATGGCATCCGCCGGCATCTCCATGCTGAACACCAGACAGCCCTTGTCGGTTGCCATCAGCATGTTCTCGACCAGGTTCATGGCGAACGCGGTCTTACCCATGGAAGGGCGTGCAGCCACGATCACCAGATCCGAGGGCTGCCAGCCGGAGGTGATGTCATCCAGATCCTTGAAACCGGAGGTCAGCCCTGTCAGCCCACCCTCGGTTTCGAACAGCGACTCGATGCGCTCCAGGGTTTCCCTGAGGATGGGATTGATCTCACGGGGGCCGCCACTCTGCTGGACCTGGTGTTCAGCGATCCGGAATACCTGGCTTTCGGCAGCATCCAGAATCTCGGCGCTGGAACGCCCCTGGGGATTGAATGCGGAATCGGCAATATGGCCGGAGACTTCGATCAGCTGCCGGAAAACAGACCGTTCCTTGACGATCTCGGCGTAACTTCGAAGGTTGGCCGCACCGGGGGTCTGTTCGACCAGTCGGCCGAGGTACTCAAGCCCGCCACAGGCATCCAGATCTCCGGCCTGCTCGAGCCATTCGCCCACGGTGACCATATCAAGCGGCTTATCATTGGCGATCAGCCGCTCGCTGGCGTGGAATATCAGGCGGTGTTCGGAGCGGTAGAAGTCCCCGGAAGTGATGAGCCCTTCCACGAGCTCCCAGCCCGCATTATCGAGCATCAGGCCGCCAAGAACGGCCTGTTCCGCCTCGATGGAATGCGGGGGCACCTTGACGCGGCTGGTGCGCTCGTCAGCTTCCGGTTCCTGCGCCATCAGCCGGGCACTCCCCTGCTCCGGGCCGGATTCAGCCCTTGACGATGTTCAGCTGGATCGTTGCCTGCACATCGGTATGCAGCTGCAGCGTGATCCCGTACTCGCCGGTCATGCGGATGGGGCCTTCCGGCAGCAGCACTTCGCTCTTTTCGACAGCGGTGCCGTTGGCGGACACCGCTTCCGCAATATCACGGACCCCAATGGAGCCGAACAGCTTGCCTTCCTCACCGGCCTTGGCTTCGATGGTGACGGAGCTGCCCTCAAGCGCTTCGCCACGGGCCTGAGCGGCCTTCAGCCGTTCAGCAGCAGCCTTCTCAAGCTCTGCACGGCGTTCCTCAAATGCCTTGATGTTCTCTTCGGTGGCGGGAACCGCCTTGCCGTAGGGAACAAGGTAGTTACGCCCGAAGCCCGGCTTGACCTTCACCTGGTCACCCAGATCCCCGAGCTTGTGCATTTTTTCGAGCAGTATAACGTTCATCCCAATAACCTCTGTCTAAAGTCGCTGTCTGATATCAAGCCAGCTGTCGATGACGGCCGCGAAGACCAGCACCAGAAATAACCATGGAACCAGCACCACCAGGGCGATGTAAAAGCCCACAAGCCAGCCGGTACCGAGCCCGCGTTTGGCGAGCGTGCCATGTACCAGTGCGAGGCCCGCAAGCAGCAGCGGAACACCCAGCACCAGAAGGAGCAGCGTTCCATTGATCCCCACGAACTCACCGACCGCCATGAGCACCAGCAGCCCCAGCGCCGTCGGTGCCGAGAGCCGGAATTCATGGAATTCCGCCTGCAGACCACCCGGATTGAACAGCCGCGCCTGCCAGCCCCTGGCAAGCAGGGACGCCGCAATGGCCAGCGCGTAGTTGAGAACCCCCAGTACCGCGATCATCATGGTGCGGATCACGGTCTCCGGATCCACATCCTCGGGCAGGTTCTCCATCATGCCGGCGTTCATGTCGCCGTACACCTGCTGGGCCGTTGTGATCAGCTGATCAAAGAATGCCGGCGCCACCCAGGGCAGTGCCTGGGCAACCCCTATTGCCAGCGCGGCCCCGGCCATAAGGGCTTTTTCCCAGGAAACGGTCATCTGCAGCACGCTGCAGATGACCATTGTGATCAGAAGCACCACCAGGGGTGCCGGATCCATCCCGACCCAGAGCCAGGCCGCGCCCGGCAGCAGTGCCCAGAGCCCGGTAACCAGCCCTTTCTGGGGCCCCAGCCTGAGCGTTACGAGCCCAACTGCCGCAGCACCCAGCCAGAACAGGAACGGCAGGACCATGCCCCCGACCGCGACAGCGGCCGCAGGCATGGGGCCCCGCAGTATGAATTCAGCCAGACGCTGCATCAGCTAACCCGATGGCCGTTACTGGTCGTGGCTGTCGGCGTAGGGCAGCAGAGCCAGGTAGCGGGCGCGCTTGACGGCTGTTGCCAGCTGCCGCTGATAGCGGGCACGTGTGCCGGTGATCCGGCTGGGTACAATCTTGCCGGTTTCAGTGATGTAGCTGCGCAGGGTGTCGAGATCCTTGTAGTCGATCTCCTTGACCCCTTCCGCGGTGAAACGGCAGAACTTACGACGTCTGAAAAAACGAGCCATGAATCGGTATCCTCAGTTCTCTGATGCGTGTTACTCGGCGCTTTCGCCGGCTTCTTCGGTCTCGGAGTCGGAACTGTCTGTTTCCGTCTCCCCTGAATCACCGGAGGTTGTCTGCCGGCGCGGTTTGTCATCGCCCCGTTCCTCGCGGTTCTCGGCCGCCTTCATGGGCGAGGGTTCAGTTACCGCCTCATCCTTGCGCACGATCAGATCGCGGATGACCGCGTCATTGAACCGGAAGTTGTGCTGCAGTTCACCCAGCGCCTCCTGGGTGCACTCGATGTTCATGAGGATGTAGTGGGCCTTGTGGATCTTGTTGATCGGATAGGCCAGCTGACGCCGCCCCCAGTCCTCGACCCGGTGGACTGTACCGCCATCGTCGGTGACGAGCTTGGAGTAACGCTCGATCATGGCGGGTACCTGTTCGCTCTGGTCAGGATGAACCAGTGTCACGATTTCGTAATGACGCATTATCGCTCCTTACGGTTTGAGCAGCTTCCGATCCGTCGCCGAAAGCAAGGAGTGGTATTGACCCCGTGAAACGGGATCGCACATTTTATGCCCCGTGTGCGCCTGATGCAATCGTACGCTGCCGGCGGGCCTCAAAAAGGCAGACGCCGGTGGCCACGGAGACATTGAGGGAGCTGACCAGTCCGGCCATGGGGAGATGGCCCAGCTGATCGCAGTGATCGCGGGTGAGGCGGCGCATGCCCTTGCCCTCGGCACCCATGACCAGGGCCACGGGGCCGGTGAGATCCAGGTCATGGATACTCGCTTCAGCGGAATCCGAGGTGCCGGTGAACCAGATGCCCTGCTCCCGGCACCGGCGCATGAAGCGCGCCAGGTTGGTGGCCCGCACCAGCGGCACGGATTCCGCCGCACCACTGGCAACCTTCATGGCCACACCGTTGAGCGGTGCCGAATGGTCCTTGGGCACCACCACCGCATCGACGCCGGCCGCGTCGGCCGTGCGCAGGCAGGCGCCCAGGTTGTGAGGATCCGTGACGCCATCCAGGAGGAGAATGAAAGGCGGACGCCCCAGTGTTTCCAGGCGCTCCAGCAGCGCATCCTCGCTCAGGGCGACAGGCGGCTTGATGACGGCCACCACGCCCTGGTGATTGCCACCGTCACTGGCCTCATCCAGAACCCGACGCTGGCACTGCTCCACGGCAACACCGAAATCATCGGCAAGCTGGCGCACCCGCTTCTGGCGGCCGTCCTCACGCCCCTGCTGCAGCTTCAGGCTGCGCACCCGTTCCGGATGCCGCTCCAGCAGGGTGGTGACCGCATGCCAGCCAAAGAGGGTATGCTGCGCCATCAATCGATCTCCGGGTCAGCCTTCGCTCTTGCCGCCGCCACCACGGCCACCACGCCGGCGGCGACGCCCACCGGATTTCTTCTTCGGCGCCGCTTCGTCGCCGGAATCGGCTTCTTTTGTCTGCTTCTTCTGGTCACCGCCCTGCGGTTTACGACCACCCTGCTGGCCCTTACCACCGCCTTTCCTGCGGTTGCCCGACCCTTTTCCGCCGCCTTTCTTCGCGTCTGGAAGAGATTCCTCCAGCTCCAGATCAATCTTGCGGTCATCCAGGTCCACCCGGACAACCCTTACCCGTACCTGATCCCCGAGCCGGAAGGTTCGCCCGGTATGCTCACCGATCAGGGTGTGGCGGATCCGGTCGAAGTGGAAGAAGTCACCACCCAGTGCCGAGATGTGCACCAGGCCCTCGGTGTAGACACCGCCGAGCTGCACGAAAAGCCCAAAGCCGGTCACTGAGGCGATCACCCCATCAAAGACTTCGCCCACGTTGCCCTGCAGGAACTCGCACTTGAGCCAGGCCTCGACGTCGCGGGTGGCATCATCGGCCCGACGCTCGGTCATGGAGCAGTGCTCGCCCAGCTGCTGAACGCGCTCCTGGGAGTAGTTGTACTGCGCGAGTTCCGGATCCGGCTTTTCCGCCGGCACCACGGTCTTCGCCTTCTTCTGGCTGCCGAACAGCGCCTTGATGCCGGCCATGGCACCGCCCCTGGCCCGGCGATGGATCACCGACTTGATACCCCGGTGGATCAGAAGGTCCGGATAGCGCCGGATGGGCGAAGTGAAGTGCGTGTATTCCTCGAAACCGAGACCAAAGTGGCCCCGCTGCTCGGAGGTATAGACCGCCTGTTTCATGGAGCGCAGCATCACCGTCTGGATGATGTGGGCGTCCGGGCGGTTCTGCACCTGACTGAGCACCTGCTGGTAATCCTGGGGTTCCGGGTCATCGCCGCCGGGCAGATCCAGGCCGAGCCCGCTCAGGAACTGCCGCACGTCCGCCAGCCGCTCCTGCGAAGGCGAATCATGCACGCGGAAGAGCGTCGGGATCCTGTGCTGCTTCAGGAAACGTGCCGTGGCCACGTTGGCGCACAACATGCATTCCTCGATCACCTTGTGAGCGGCATTGCGCTCAACCGGCACGATCTCGCTGATCTTGCGGTCACGGTCAAACCGGATCTGGGTATCCGTGGTTTCAAAGTCGATGGCGCCGCGTTGCTCGCGCGCCTCGCGCAGCATGTGGTAACAACCGTAGAGCGTCTCCAGATGGGGCACGACCTGGCTGTACTCATCCCGCAGCTTCTGCCCGTCGTTCGATTCCGGGTGCTCCAGGATGGCACTGACCTTGTTGTACGTCAGGCGTGCATGGGAGTGCATCACCGCTTCGTAGAAGCAGTACTGGGTGATCTTGCCTTCCCGGCTCAGATTCATGTCCGCAACCATGCAGAGGCGGTCAACGCCCGGGTTCAGCGAACAGAGGCCGTTGGAAAGCTTCTCGGGCAGCATGGGAACAACGTGGTCCGGGAAGTAGACCGAGTTGCCCCGATTCTGGGCTTCCAGATCCAACGGGGTCTCAGGACGCACGTACCAGGCCACATCCGCAATGGCGACAATCAACCGGTAGCCACCACCCCGGCGCTTTTCCGCGTAGACCGCATCATCGAAGTCGCGGGCACTTTCATCGTCAATGGTGACCAGGGGCATATCCCGCAGATCAACACGGCCCTGTTTGGCGTCCTCAGAGACCTCGTCCGGAATGCTTCGCGCCTGCTCGGTGACCGCCGGAGGCCACTGGTCCGGGAGGCCATAGGAACGGATAGCCACGGTGATCTCCATCCCCGGCGCCATGTGGTCACCCAGGATCTCAACCACACGACCCACCGGCTTGTTGCGCACTGTGGGTTGCTTCTCAATGGCCACGGTGACGTACTGGCCATGGCCCGCACCCTGGCAGGCTTCCTCCGGTACCAGAATCTCCTGATTGATCCGGCTGTTCTCCGGAATCACCATGGAAACACCGTCCTCACGCTGCATGCGACCCACAACCTGGGTGGTGTTTCGCTCCAGCACCTCCACGATGACCGCCTCGCGCTTACCGCGGGCATCTCTCTGGTCTTCACGCACCAGTACCCGGTCGCCGTGAAAAACCTGCCGCATCTGGCGGGCGTTCAGGAAAAGGTCGTCACCACCGCCTTCGGGTACAACAAAGCCGAATCCATCCCGGTGGCCCTGAACGTGACCCCGGGTGAGATCGGCCTCGGAGATGGGCAGATAGGCGCCACGGCGATTACAGATGAGCTGACCATCCCGCGCCATGGCGATCAGCCGCCGACGCAGGCCCTCAATACGGTCCTCGTCGTCCAGGTCGAATTCTTCACAGAGTTTCTGGTGGGTCGCCGGAGCACCGCGCTTTTTCAGGTGTTCCAGGATGGCTTCCCGGCCGTGGACTGGTTTTTCGTATTTCTGGGATTCACGATCCGCGCTGGAGTCGTCCTGAGGGGTTCCTGAGGCCATTGATTCCGCCTGTGACTGTTTGTTCTTGGGTCTCAATCATGAGACAGGAGAGAAGGGAAGGAAAGAGTGGTGCCGAGGAGTGGACTTGAACCACCACGTCCTTACGGACACTAGCACCTGAAGCTAGCGCGTCTACCAATTCCGCCACCTCGGCACGAGGTATCTGACTGTGTTCGGGCGCTGCCCGAATGTGATGCGTACTTTAATGGGCACCCGCGGGCCTGTCAAACATTTTTTGGATTTACGGCTACTGGCTCCGGGTGCCTATGGACTCGAGGTAGTCAGCGAAGCGCATGTACTCATAGCCGATGTAATACTGGAGATCCGCGGGAGTTGCGGTGACGGAAAATGCCTCCCCACCACTTCCACAGAACCGGGGACCCGCATCAAGTGACTCCAGCGCAAGCACCCTCATGGACAGCAGCCGATCCGGTTGCTCAACATCCCCCGGATCCTCGACACCGTCCGTTGGGTATTCATATTCGCGCAGGATAACGCCAGCTCCACCGGAAGACTCCGGATAGCTTTCCGCCATGACCCTGAACGCAATCTTTTCCGCACCATCTTCGCCATCGCGCAGATGACCGTAACGCGTGATCTGGAGTTCAGTGCCGGATTCCGTGTCGCGGACCGTCACAGGCTGTTTATGGCTGACATGCTGAATCGTTGAACCGGGATTGCACTCCGCCACTTCCTCGAGGGTCCCATAATGGAGCTCCAGGCTGATGGCATCGCCCAGCGGGTCGCGCACAACAGGCAACCCGACTGGGCCCTGAGGCACGCCCGAGCCACCCGAAGTCACCGTTATCGCGGCATCCACCACGTCCTGACCAGTGGTTCCCGGAGGCCGACGCACCAGCCCTGAGCCATCTCCGGGCTCAATATACACCCGTTCCAGGGTGCCATCCGGATACGTCTCGGTACTGTGATCTCCAAACCACCCAGAATCCAGACCAATGCGAGGAGTACCCCAGTCAATGGCACCATTCCCGTTACCAAAGCGCTCATCCAGAACTCCGGGAGACAGCCCGTCCCGTTCCACCGCCTCACTCAGGACTTGCCCGGTTTCCATATCCAGATAGGGGGCATACCCGAGACCGACAGGGTCGCCGGGATCATCTCCGTCGGAGAGAAAATGCAATGCGCCCATGGACGGACGGGTCTGCCCCCGGACACTGATCCGGCTGAATGTGCCGCCCGGCCCGTAATCAAAGAATACCTGGGCATTGAGCTGGGCATCCTCCGCCGTCAGACGGCCCAGACGCACGCTGCCATCTTCCCCACTCCCGGTTTCCAGGGCCCCGGGAGCAAAGCTCTCTTCATTCTCCGGATTGTCCAGCGGCGTGAAATAACGCTGCTCCACGGGCACCAGAGGGTTGGCGAGATCCGGCTCGAATCCTTGGATACTGTCCAGCTGCCCGTCCGCAGGCAGGGTATAGCCATCAAGCCCCCTGGCTTCTATGTCAGCGTCCACTTCACTGATCACTTTCGATGCCTGATCCAGCACCACGGAACCGAGGACCCGCAGATCCTCCGGCGAGAAGAATGTAATGCCGCCCTCATCTGGAGACAGACTGTCCAGATTCCCGGCAGCCTGCCCAACAGAATTACTGCGCTCCCCGGGAACCTGCTCCTGCAACAGTCGCCGCAACGCCCCGGCATAATAGGGGCCCCGGGTAGCCCCCCGCACACTCAGATAATCCTGATAGATGCTTATGGGGTCCTGAGCGTCCAGGAACCCCTCCTGCTGCAGGCGACTCGCCGCAGCCGCTGCATCAAGGCTGTCGCCGCGAAGCCAGCGGACGGTCTCGGCGAGCGTGGTGAACGGTGAGACGGTACTGACACCGGGCGGTGCGCTGAGAAAGAAAGCCCTGCCAACCGGTTCACCATCATTGAGGGTCTCACCGGGGACTGCGATCACCATCAGGGAATAGTCGGCGGGGTCCAGGTCGGCGGCCACGGTTTCCGGAAGGTCCAGAGCGCTGACATCAAGTTCCAGATTGCCATTGGCGTCAGTGATGCCCCAGGGTTCCGTCAGCTCGAAACTGTCACCAACGCCCCGCCTCGCCTTGGTCTCGTCATCGGCATCGGCCAGTACGTCGTCCTCATAATCCTGATCGTCATAAACGGAAAGCGCCTGGTCGCCGTCCATATCAAGCCAGACCAGGGCCCGTTCCAGCCTGCCGTTACGGGCCTGCACCGGATAGGTACCAGAATCACCCGCCGCGGGATTGCTGTCGTAGCGCGTGATGTCCTCACCGTACTCGTCGGAATCACTGTCCCCGAGGCAGCCGGCAAGGGCTGCAGCCGCCGTCAGAGCGAGACCGGTCCGGAGGATGTGTCTGATCATGGATGCGCCACCCGTTGTCCGCCTTGCGCCATTGTCCTGACGCGACTCTAACGGATGGGCCCATCCGGTACCTTGATCGGCTTGGCAATTATGGGGATCAGAGCGAGCGGGCCACGATCTCCTTCATGATCTCGTTGGTGCCGGCGTAGATGCGCTGCACGCGCGCATCCGCCCAGGCCCGCGCGATGGGGTACTCGGTCATGTAGCCGTAACCACCGAACAGCTGCAGGCACTCGTCCATCACCCGGCACTGCAGGTCCGTGCTCCACTGCTTGAGCATGGCTGCCGTAGGCACGTCCAGCTTGCCCTCGAGATGCATTTCCAGGCACCGGTCCACGAAGGTGCGCCCGGCCGTAATATCCGCCTTGAGTTCGGCCAGCTTGAAGCGGGTGTTCTGGAAGCCGATCACGGGCTTGCCGAAGGCCTGGCGCTCCTTCACGTAATCCAGGGTCCACTGGAAGGCCCCTTCGCAGGCGGCCAGTGCCACCAGGCCCACCAGCAGCCGCTCCTGGGGCAGTTCCTGCATCAGCTGCATGAAGCCCTGCCCTTCCGCGCTGCCAAGGAGGTTCTCCTTCGGCACCTTCACGTCCTGGAAGAACAGCTCCGAGGTGTCCTGGGCCTTCATGCCCACCTTGTCGAGGTTGCGGCCCTTGTCGAACCCGGGCCAGTCCGCTTCCACCAGGAAGAGGCTGGTGCCCTTGGCGCCTTCCTTGGGATCGGTCTTGGCCACCACGATCACCAGGTCCGCCATCTGGCCATTGGTAATGAAAGTCTTGGAACCGTTGAGCACGTAATGCTCGCCATCCCAGATCGCCGAGGTACGGATGCCCTGCAGGTCGGAGCCGGCGCCGGGCTCGGTCATGGCAATGGCGGTGATCATCTCGCCACGGGCCATTTTCGGCAGGTACTTCTGCTTCTGTTCCTCAGTGCCGTAGTGGTGGATATAGGGAGCCACAATATCCGAGTGCAGGAAGAACCCGATCCCGGACAGGCCAAGCCTGCTGACCTCCTCCATCACCACGGCACTGTAGCGGAAGTCCACGCCGGCACCGCCGTATTCCTCGGGCAGCGAGGGGCACAGCAGACCCAGCTCAGCACCTTTTTCCCAGAGCTCACGGCTGACCTGGCCGTCCTTTTCCCACTGGTCGTGGTAGGGCACTGCCTCGTTCTGAAGGAAGCGGACCACGGTGTCCCGGAACTGGTTGACGTCGCTGTCGTAGATCGGGCGTGAAAGCATCGGGGCGGACTCCGGTATTGTTGTTTCAGTCGCGCTCAGTGTCGCGATGCGCCGGCGCCGCCACAATGACCAAAGCGTTCAATCGGGTTGGCTGGAAGTACTATTCAAACTCACCACTGAATGCCCGCCGGAACTGCTCGGCGGTGCGCCCGCTGCGCCCGCCACGGGCGAGCGCGAACTGCAGCGCGGCCCGGTGCAGGGCCTCCCGGTCCTGAACCTCCGGGAACAGCGCATCCACGGTCTCCAGATAGGTGTCCTGATCGAAGGGGTAGAACGACAGCCAGAGCCCGAACCGGTCCGACAGCGAGACCTGCTCCTCCACCGCCTCAGAGGGATGGATCTCACCGTTGACCATGGCGGTGTCCTGGTTGTCTTTCATATATTCCGGCATCAGGTGGCGCCGGTTGGAGGTGGCATAGACACGCACGTTCTCTGGCGGCAGCTCAATGGAGCCCTCCATCACGCTCTTGAGCGGCTTGTAACCCGGGTCATCGGTACCGAAGGACAGGTCATCGCAGTAGATGATGAACCGCTCCCGGCACTCGCGGATGGGGTCCACGATTTCGTGCAGATGCACCAGGTCGTCCTTATCCACCTCAATCACCCGCAGGCCCTGATCCCGGTAGCTGTTGAGCAGCGCCTTCACCAGCGAGGACTTGCCGGTGCCCCGGGATCCCCACAGCAGGGCATGATTCGCCGGTTTGCCAGCCAGAAAGCGTTCGGTGTTGTGGGCCAGCTTCTCTTTCTGGGCCTCAATGCCGTGCAGGTCGTCCCAGCGCACCGGGTCCGGGTGGGTAACCGCCCTCAGTTCCTGGCGCTGCGATCGCCAGATGGCGGCCGGAACCTGCTGCCAGTCAATCCCGCTCATCGGTGTTCTGTTCTCCTTTGGCGTCACGTTTCATGGCCAGCCGCGCCTCGCCCCAGCGCGCGACCAGGGTCTGCTCCACTCCCAGGTGATCGAGGAGGCGCGCCACAATGAAGTCCACCAGGTCTTCCACGCTCTGCGGCTCATGGTAGAAGCCCGGGCTCGCGGGCATGATGGTGGCGCCCATGCGGGTGAGCGTGAGCATGTTCTGGAGATGGACTTCGGAATAGGGGGATTCGCGCGGCACCAGGATCAGCTGGCGCCGCTCCTTGAGGGCCACATCCCCTGCCCGCTCGATCAGGTTGTCGCTGGCGCCGTTGGCCAGCGCCGAGAGCGTACCGGTACTGCAGGGGCAGATCACCAGCGGCGCTTTCGGCCCCGAGCCGGAAGCTGGCGGCGCGAACCAGTCCTCCCGCCCGAACAGGGTCAACTGCCCGGAGTCACCACCACAGCGTTCCGTCAGAAGCCGTGTGGCGGCATCGGTACTGCCCGGCAGGCGCAGGTCCGTCTCGGTGCTGATCACAACCTGGGCTGCCTTTGAGATCATCAGGCGCACCTCACAGCCGGCTGCCATCAGCTGCTCCAGCAGCCGCAGCCCGTAGGGGGCGCCCGAAGCGCCGGTCATGGCAAGGTTGATCACGGGTCGTTCAGCCAAAACAGGTCTCCAACTGGTTCCTGAGCCGTTCGCGCAACCCGCCCATGCCGCCATTGCTCATCAGGACGATGTGGCAGGGCCTTGGAAGGTCACCGCAGAGCCCGGCGACCAGCTCCTCCATAACGCTGTAGCGGCTGTGGCGTCCGTCAGCGCCGTCCAGCATGGCAGCGAGCCAGTCCTGTTCATCGTAGTCCACCCAGACAACCCGATCCGCCAGCATGGTGGACTCCAGCAGACGGGCGCTGTGATGACCCTGCTTCATGGTGTTGGAGCGTGGTTCCACCACCGCGACAACCGGATCCTGACCCACCTGGTGCCGCAGCCCGTCCAGGGTCGTGGCGATGGCGGTGGGGTGATGGGCGAAGTCGTCGTAGAGACGGATGCCACCCACGTCCGCGATCAGCTCCATGCGCCGCTTCACACCACCGAAACGCTGCAGGGCCGCGATGGCATGATCGGGCGTCACCCCGACGTGCTTGGCGGCGGCGATGGCGGCCAGTGCGTTGCGGACATTGTGCTGGCCCGTAAGGTTCCAGCGCAGCCGTGCCACGGGCTGCTCGTTGTGGACCACCATGAACTCGCTGCCATCGGCGGCGGTCAGTTCCGCACGCCAGCTGGCAAGATCCGACTCGCCGCCAATGGCGGTACTCTGGATGGGCGTCCAGCAGCCCAGCGCCAGGGCGGAGTCCAGGTTGCGGTCCCGCGCCGGGCGTACGACCAGGCCCGTGGCCGGCACTGTGCGCACCAGGTGGTGCACCTGGCGCTCAATGGCCTCGATGCTGTCGAAGATGTCCGCGTGGTCGAATTCCAGGTTGTTGAGGATCAGGGTCCGCGGGCGGTAGTGGACAAACTTGGAGCGCTTGTCGAAGAAGGCACTGTCATACTCGTCCGCCTCCACCACAAAGAAATCGCTGCTGCCGAGGCGCGCGGAGTGATCAAAGTCATTGGGAACACCGCCAATCAGATAGCCCGGATCGAACCCCGCCTGCTCCAGGATCCAGAGCATCATTGAGGCCGTCGTGGTCTTGCCGTGGGTCCCCGCCGCGGCCAGCACCCAGCGCCCGTTCAGGACCTCCCGGGCCAGGAATTCCGGGCCTGACACATAGGGCATGTTGCGGTTGAGCATGTACTCCACAGCGGCGTTCCCGCGCCCCAGGGCATTGCCCACCACCACCAGATCCGGAGCGGGCTTCAGGGCCTCGCGGGTGTAGCCTTCGTGCAGCCCGATGCCGGCCTGCTCCAGCTGGGTGCTCATGGGCGGGTAGACGTTCTCGTCCGAACCGGTCACCTCGTGCCCGAGCTCGCGTGCCAGCAGCGCCAGGCTGCCCATGAAGGTACCGCAGATACCAAGAATATGGATGTGCATAGTCCGCCGTTCCGGCCCGTTGCCCATGGATCAGGCCATGGTATTGGAAATCCCGGATAAACCCAATCCAATGCCGCTGGGATCATGCACAACCACGGTGCTTTCAAGTATCATGCGTCACCATTCAGTCGATTGCAGGAGGCTCAACAACATGGCGCCCAAGAACGCTTTCTATGCCCAGTCCGGGGGCGTGACCGCGGTCATCAACGCCAGCGCCGCGGGGGTGATTGAAACCGCGCGCA
Source organism: Halovibrio salipaludis (assembly GCF_002286965.1). GTDB lineage: Bacteria > Pseudomonadota > Gammaproteobacteria > Pseudomonadales > Oleiphilaceae > Halospina > Halospina salipaludis. The sequence continues at coordinate 126,800 of NZ_NSKD01000005.1, forward strand.
AACACGGCGACCGTATCGGCAAGGTATTCGCCGGCCGCAACGGTATTACCGGTGCCCTCAAGGAGGAGTTGATCGACACCAGTCACGAGACCGATGATGAGATCCGCGCCCTGATCCACACGCCCGGGGGCGCCTTCGGATCCTGCCGCCACAAGCTGCGGAACATTGATGAGAACCGGCACGAGTACGAGCGCCTGATCGAAGTCTTCCGGGCCCACGATATCGGCTATTTCTTCTACAACGGCGGCGGCGACAGCCAGGATACAGCCTTCAAGGTCTCCCAGATGGCCGAGCGCATGGGCTACCCGCTCAACTGCATCGGCATCCCGAAGACAGTGGACAACGACCTGCCCTTCACCGACTGCTGTCCCGGATTCGGGTCGGTGGCAAAGTACGTCGCCACCTCCACGCTCGAGGCAAGCCTGGACATCCAGTCCATGTGCGACACCTCCACCAAGGTCTTCATCCTTGAGGTCATGGGTCGCCACGCGGGCTGGATCGCCGCCGCCGGCGGGCTGGCCGGAAAGAATCCGGGCGATGCGCCACACATCATCGTCTTCCCGGAGCATCCCTTTGAGCGTGAGGCTTTCCTGAACAAGGTCGACCAGTGCGTGAAGGATCACGGCTTCTGCGTGGTGGTGGCTTCAGAGGGTGCCCAGTACGAGGACGGCCGCTTCCTAGCGGAGGCCGGCCAGAAGGATGCCTTCGGCCACACCCAGCTGGGCGGCGTGGCACCGACACTGGCCAACATGGTGAAGCAGTCCCTGGGGCACAAGTACCACTGGGCGGTGGCGGACTACCTGCAGCGCTCGGCGCGCCACATCGCGTCACAGACGGATGTGGAGCAGGCCTACGCCGTGGGTGAGGCAGCCGTGAACTACGCCCTGGAAGGCCGCAACGGCATCATGCCCATCATCAAGCGCGAATCGTCCGACCCCTATCGCTGGCACATCAGTGAGGCGCCGCTGAATGAGGTTGCCAACCAGGAGAAGAAGATGCCGATCCACTACACCACGGATGAGGGTTTCGGCATCACGGCGGACTGCCGGGCGTATCTGGAACCGCTGATCCAGGGTGAAGCCTTCCCGCCGTTCGAGAAGGGCCTGCCCAAGGTGGCAAAGCTTGAAAACCGGCCCGTCGAGAAGAAGCTCAAGGCCGACTTCAAGCTCTGAAGCGGGTCAGGACCCGGTGTCGTCGCTGCGGCGCCGGGTCATGGAACGACGCTGGAACTGTTTCCAGAGCTCCCCGGTGCTCTGTTCCTTCAGGTGTTCATCCAGTGTACTCCCCGTAACCTGCATCCAGTCCAGATGCTGCTTCCAGCGTTCTTCCGGAATCGTTTCCGGTCGCTTCATGTTCTCGTCATCGGCCATACCCGCATTTCCTCCCTCGTGATGATTCAGGCCTGGTTCTGTTCGATGTACCGGGTGAACTCGTCAAAACCACCGACATGATGGTCCCCAACAAAGATCTGCGGCACGGTGTGCACGGGGGTTCCGGCGATCTCGCTCAGATCCTGCTTGTCCAGTCCTTCCGAGATCATATCGACCCATTCGTGCTCAAGGCCCCGTGTTTCGCACAGGCGGCGCGCGCCGCTGCAGAAACCACAGGACATACGGCCGTAGATCGTTACTTTCTCCATTACTGACTCCTCGGGTCGTACCTGTTTCGGACGCAAGAATAGCATGGAATCCACAATCAGCCGGTGGTGCCTTCGGATTCCCCATAGAGATAGTGGCGCAGTACCGGCTCACCATCGAATTCCGCCGCGAGCACGGCGATGAAGGTGTAGACGCCCACCAGCTTGCGGTTGAGGAAGACGAACTCCTTCGGGGGAATACGGAAGTACCGGTTGATGGCGGACCGGGTGGCCTCGCGCGCCACACGGTTGGGCAGGTCGCTCTGCTTCCAGCGGTATTCACCACGCTCATTGACGGCGTAGTCCGGCTTCTCCATGGCCTCGCCGCTCAAGGGCTCCAGCACCCGCATACAGACCCCGCCAAACCGTTCCAGGACCGGGCGGGGCCAGTCCGCCTGCATGAAGTTCAGCTTGATACCGCCTTCAATGACGGCGTCCAGATCCTGTTCATAGGACGCCCGGATCATGTCCCGTACCGGCCCCAGGAACGCATCGGAATACCGCTGCACCGCCCCGAAATCGAGCAGCACAATGCAGTCCCGGTCACCGGTCTCCTCGGCCAGACGGATCCGGTAGTTCCCGAAGTTGGGATCGGTCTGGATTTCGTTCCAGATGAACAGTTCGCTCAGGAACAGCTCCAGTGCCCCCTTCCCCAGCGCGGAGCGCCGCTCCAGGGAGAGAGACTGGACCGGGTCGGAGCCCACCGGATGACCGGATTCGTAGGTCGACGCAATCACATGGTCACTCGAGTATTCCTCGATGACCCGGGGCACGATGAAACGCGGGTCATCCAACAGCTTCTGCCGGAATGATTCGGTGGTGCGGGCCTCCAGGCGGTAGTCCACTTCCCGGTGCATCATGGCGCGGACTTCCTCGAGCCACTCGTCGAAGGCCGGCCCCCAGGAGACCACGCGGGCCATCTTGAGCACCTGGGCCACGGAGTTCAGATCCGAGTCCACGGCATCGGCCACGCCGGGGTACTGGATCTTGAGAACCAGCTCCTCACCATCCTCGCGCCGGCGGGCCCGGTGCACCTGGCCCAGTGAGGCGGCGCCAATGGGCTCCGGGTCAACCTCCAGCTCGGACAGCCGCTGCTCACCCAGTTCCGCCTTCAGGGTCCGCTCGATGGTGGCCCATTCCAGGGAGGTGGTGCGATCCTCCAGGGTGTGCAGGGCCTCGGTGACCTCCTCCGGGAGAAAATGCTCGCCATAGAGCGCCATGATCTGGCCGATCTTGACCACACTGCCCTTGAGCTGCCCCAGCTCCTCCACCAGGTACCGCGCCTGGCGTGACAGCATGTCGCTGCGGCGCTGCTGGCGGCTCTCACGGTTTCCAAACCAGTTGGTGGCGTAATGGCCCGCCATGCGGGTGCCGGCGAAAAGCCCGGCCCGTGTCAGGCTCAGGCGGCGCTCAAAGCTGCCGGTCTTGATGCGTGACACCGAACTGCGTTTCTTCTCGGAGCCCATTCACTCGCTCCCGGCCTGTTGCAACCGCTCCAGCAGGGTCCGCTGGAGTACATCCGATACCGCTCCCAGGGACACGCTCTCACCCAGCTGATCCCGCAGCTGGGTGACAGGCATGCCCGCATAACCACAGGGGTTGATCCGTTGAAACGGTGAGAGATCCATGTCCACATTGAGCGCAAGTCCATGGTAGGCGCAGCCACGCCGCACCCTCAGGCCCAGTGATGCGATCTTTTCACCCGCCACGTAGACACCGGGCGCGTCCCGGCGGGGGGCGGCCCCGATACCCCAGTGTGCCAGCACTGCCACGGTGGTGTCTTCCAGCAGGCTGACGAGCTGGCGCACCCCCAGCCCGCGACGGCGGATATCAATCAGTGTATAGAGCATAAGCTGGCCGGGGCCGTGAAAGGTGACCTGGCCGCCGCGGTCGACCTGGACCACTGGTATATCGCCCGGCCAGAGAAGATGCTCAGCCCGGCCGGCCTGGCCCTGGGTAAACACGGGGTCGTGTTCCAGCAGCCAGCACTCGTCACGGGTGCCGGCATCGCGCTGATCTGTAAAGGCCTTCATGGCCTCAAACACGGGCTCATAGGGGCGCCGGCCAAGCCACTCAAACCGGGGGGCATCAGCAGGGGGAACAGGCTGGTCCATCAGACCACCATATGAACCTGACCGGTGGCCTTGAGCGCCGCGAACAGGTTCTGCAGCTGCTCTTCACCGGTGGCCCTGAGGGTAACCCGCACGGAGATGAACCGGCCGTTGCGGCTCGGCTGGGCGGTGAGTGTCGCCGGGTCAAACGCCGGGTCGAACTGCTGCACAACCCGGGTCACGGTCAGGGCGAAATCTTCACTGTGATCCCCGATCACCTTGATCGGGTAGTCACAGGGGAACTCGATCTGGGGATTCTGGCCTTCGCTCATGGCCCCTAGGTTACTGGAACAGCCCCAGGAAGAACAGCTTGATGGAGTCCCAGAGGCGCTGGAAAAGCCCACCCTGCTCCACGGAATGCAGCGCCACCAGCTCCCTTTCGGCAAGTGTGCTGTCTTCATGGGTCACCGTCAGGTCCCCGAACACCTCACCACGCTCAATCGGGGCTTCCAGGACGGATTCAACGGAGACGGAAGGCTCCAGTTCTTCCCGTGCCCCATTCGGAACCGTGAGGTACAGATCTTCCTGAATCCCGAGGTCCAGACGGTCGCCAGCGCCTTTCCAGACCCGGGCATCGGTGACCTTTTCCCCGCCCTCGTAAAGACGGAAGGTTTCATAGTAACGGAAACCGTAGTTGAGCAGCTGCTGGGACTCCCGTGCCCTGGCTTCAGCGCTGTCGGCTCCCATGACCACGCTGACCAGGCGCATGCCGTCGCGCTTGGCGGATGCCGCCAGGCAGTAGCCCGCGTCATCCGTATGCCCGGTCTTGAGCCCGTCGACGGACTTGTCACGCCAGAGCAGCTGGTTACGATTGGGCTGGCGGATGCCGTTGTACGTGTAATGGCGCTTGGAGTAGAGATCATAGGTATCCGGAAAATCCCGGATCTTGGCGCTCGACAGGAGTGCCATGTCCCGCGCCGTCGTGTACATATCCGGGTCAGGCAGACCGGTGGGGTTGGTGAAACGGGTATTGTCCATTCCCAACTGGCTGGCCTGCTGGTTCATCATCTGGGCGAATGAGCCCTCGCCCCCCGCGATGTGTTCCGCCAGCGCTACGCTGGCATCATTGCCCGACTGCACGATGATGCCGTTCATCAGCTCCCGCACGGTGACGCTGTTGCCCTCCTTGAGGAACATCCGGGAGCCACCGGTCTTCCAGGCGTTGACGCTCACCGTGGTTTCCTCATCCATGCTCAGGCGCCCCGCTTCCATCTCGCGGTCCGCGATGTAGGCCGTCATCATCTTGGTCAGGCTCGCCGGCGCCACCCGCTGGTCCGGGTTTTTCGCGACCAGGACACGCCCGCTCTGCACATCCATGAGGATATAGGAGTCAGCCCCCAACTCCGGCGGCGACGGTATCAGGCTCGAGGCCTGAAGCGGCGTCGCTGCAAAAGCAATACAGAATACCAGTAGAATCGAGAACAGCTTGCGCATGGTTGTATCGTCCTGATGTTCAGCCCGTGCTTCCAACGGGCCGTGTGATGATGATGGGCTGCCCCAGGTCATTCCGCTCAATCGCCCGGCGAGCCTGCTCGGCTGCTCCCCGCTCCTGGAAGGGGCCAACCCAGACACGGTGGACCTGGTCACCGTTCCGGCCCTCAACCAGATGGACGTCGCCGGGTATCACCATGTGCAGTTGGGCCTTGAGCTGCGTGGCGGCGGTTAAGTTACCAAATGCGCCCACCTGAACAAAGAGACGGTCCTCTTTGTTTCCCGATGGTAATGCGGCTTTTTCAGGCGCTCCGCTCCCACCTTCCGTCTCGGCGGGGCTGGTATCCGCATCCTCGGGACTGGCCGCAACGGCTTCGATGTGGACACGCGCCGTCCCCTGGCCCTCGAATCCAAGCACCCTGGCAGCCGCATAGGAGAGGTCGATCAGACGTTCCCCATGAAACGGACCACGGTCGTTGACCCTGACGATGGTGGAGCGGTCGTTCTCCAGGTTGGTGACACGGACATAGGTGGGCAGCGGCAGGCTCCGGTGCGCCGCGCTGAGCTCATACATGTTGTACGTCTCACCGTTGGAGGTCAGGTGACCATGGAACTTGCGACCGTACCAGCTGGCCCGCCCCCGGGCCTCGTACCCTTCCGCGGAGTCCATAACTTCATAGGTCTTGCCCCAGACCTCATAGGGCGACTTGTTGCCGCCCTTGCTGGGCGGCTCGTAACGCGGCTCCGGCTCCTCGACGCCGGCAACGTCGAGCTCACGGTCCGGCCCGGTATCCTGGCTCAGTGTGTAACGGTCATCGGACTGATGCTGCCCGGTTCCGGCACATCCGGCAACCAGCAGAACCAGCGCGAGCAGCAGCAGACGGCCTCCGTTACTCATCCCCTGAGGCCTCCTTCAGATCCTGTGCCAGCGACCACGCCGCCATGGCGTACAGGTCACTGTGATTATAGCGGGTAATCACATCGAAGTTGGCATGAGCGACCCAGTGCTGCGGACGGTCCTCCACGGTCAGCCGTAACAGCCGGGTCCCGCCAACCGGCCCACGCCATTCGTCCAGCGGCATGGCCACCGGTGCCCCGGCATGCCAGTCATGTTCGTGGAAATAATTGGCAACACTCCCAATGGCGTCCACCGGGCTGTCGAAAAGGTCCACAGCGCCATCCCCATCAAAATCCACGGCATAATGCCGATAGCTGCTGGCGATGAACTGGCCATATCCCATGGCGCCCGCATAGGAACCCATGGGCTCGCGCGGATCAAACCCCTGATCCCGCGCCAGCACCAGGTAGTGGTGCAGCTCGTCGCGGAAGAAATCAGCCCTGGGCGGGTAACCGAAACCCAGAGTCACCAGTGCGTCCAGCACCCGGTCATTGCCGGCATGACGCCCGTAGAACGTCTCAATGCCGATGATCGCCGTGACCAGCTCCGCGGGCACACCGTAACGTGCTTCGGCCCGGCCCAGAGCCTTTTCGTGACGCGCCATGAAGGCTCTCCCCTGCTCGACCCGTTCCGGGGTCAGGAAGATCCCACGGTACTCGCCCCATTCCAGGACCTTTTCGGCGGGCGCGCTGATGCGCTCGATCACCGTTTCATCGTGGCGGGCAGCCTCCAGCCATGCCTTCACCTGCTTCCGTTCAAAGCCCTCCTCGCGGGCCATGCGCTCGATGAACCGCTCCCGGTCGGACGTGGCGGCCACCACGGACAGACTGACAAGGGCGATCAACAGGGCAATCGGGAAACGGCTCATGGTATCGGGTCAGGACTCCAGCATGCGTCGATGGGTATGCACTGCCATAAGAATACCGAAGCCCGCGAGCAGCGTCACGATGGACGTTCCCCCATAGCTGACCAGCGGCAGCGGCACCCCCACTACCGGCATCAGACCGCTGACCATGGCGACGTTTACCACCACGTACATGAAGAAAATGATGGCAAGCCCGCCGGAGAGAAGGCGACTGAACGAAGTCTGAGCCATGGAGGCGATGAAAAGGCAGCGGATCACGACCAGCGCATACAGCACCAGCAGCAGGGTCACGCCGACGAACCCGAACTCTTCCGCCAGGACGGCCAGGATGAAGTCCGTATGGCCCTCCGGCAGGAAGTCCAGGTGGGACTGGGTGCCTTCTCCCCAGCCCTTGCCGTGAAGGCCGCCGGAGCCGATGGCGGCCTTGGACTGGGTGATGTTCCAGCCAGCGCCGAGCGGATCACTGCCGGGGTTCATAAGCGTCAGCACACGCTCCTTCTGGTAGTCGCGCATCACGAAAAGCCAGAGAACGGGCACGGAGGCACCGCCCGCGGCCACCATCAACATGATCAGGCGCCAGCTCAACCCCGCAAGGAACAGCACGGCAAGGCCAGAGGCGATGACAAGCACGGCGGTCCCCAGGTCCGGCTGGGCAATGATCAGCGCGCCCGGAAGCGCGGTCAGCCCCAGTGCCATAAGGATGGGCAACAGCCTGGGTGGCAGTGACAGCTGGGCCAGGAACCATGAGACCATCAGGGGCACGCCCAGCTTCATGGCCTCTGACGGCTGGAAACGCGGCAGCCCCGGCAGCGCCAGCCATCGCTGGGCCCCCTGGGCACCGGCACCAAAGAGCAGCACCAGAACCAGTGACAGGATGCCGACCAGATACAGCCAGGGCGACCAGCGCCGGTACAGCATGGGATCCAGTTGCGCGAAGAACAGCATCGCCAGCAACCCCCCCCCGATTCGCAGGGCCTGGCTCTGGACAATGGCCATGCCGTTTTCGCCGGCACTGTACAGGACCACCAGCCCCAGCCCCATGATCAGGGACAGCAACAGCAGCAGCCACGGGTCCAGGTGCAGCCGGCTCATCCAGCCGCCACGGCGGTTCAGGTGCCCCGGTTCAAACGCAATCTGGCGCACGAACTCCTGGCTCATGGCTGCTCTCCCCCGGCGGTCCCATCATTTTCCATCGCTCCAGGTACCGCCTGATCCGTCAGCACGTCCGGAAAACCATTGATCCATGCATCCGTCACCTGCCGCGCCACGGGGGCTGCGGTGGAACTGCCGCTGCCGCCGTTTTCGACCAGCACGGACACCACGATTTCCGGATCGTCCGCCGGAGCGAAGGCGACAAACAAGGCATGATCCCGCATGCGCTTGGCGATTTCATCCTCGTCGTACTCCTCCCCCTCCAGGCTGAACACCTGGGAGGTGCCCGTCTTGCCCGCCATGCGGTAATCAAGACCCGGACTGATACGCCGGGCGGTGCCCTCCGAGCCATGCACCACCTCCTCCATGGCATTGATGACGTATTCCCAGTCCGACTCCTGACCCATCTCGACCGGAGGACGCACCACATCCGGAAGCAGGTGCTGGGCCGGGATATCACCCTCGATGTAACGCAGGTGGCGGGGCGCACGACGCTCGCCGCGGTTGGCAAGCACGCTGGTCGTAGCAGCCAGCTGCAGGGGCGTGGAGAGGAAGTAGCCCTGGCCGATGCCCATGTTGACGGAATCCCCCGGGTACCAGGACTCGTTGTGAACCCGGCGTTTCCATTCCGGGCTCGGCAGGATCCCCGGCAGCTCGTCCCTGACATCCAGGGAGGTCACGGAGCCAAACCCGAAATGCGCCAGATGGTCGGCCATCATACTGCCGCCCATCTCGTACGCCATCTTGTAGAAATAGGTATCGCTGGACAGCACGATCGCGTCATAGAGGGTCGTATCCCCATGCCCCTCCCGCTTCCAGTTACGGAAGACCTGGCTGCTGTTGGGCAGTTCATAGTAACCGGGATCATGGACGATCTCGGACTGGGTCACGGTATCCGAGGCCAGCCCGGCCAGTGCAAGCATGGGCTTGATGGTGGAGCCGGGCGGGTACTGGCCGCGGGTGGCGCGGTTGAACAGGGGTTTGTCCAGCGAATCCCGGAGCTCGGCATAGCTCTCGTGATCAATACCGGTGACGAACTTGTTGGTATCGAACCCGGGCGTACTGACCTGAGCCAGAAGCCCGCCCGTCTCGGGGTTGATGGCCACGATGGCGCCGCGTCTGTCTCCCAGTGCCTCGTGCGCCACCTGCTGGAGCCGGATGTCCAGATTCAGGGTCAGGTCCTGGCCCGGACTGGGATCCTCGCGCTCCAGTACCCGCATGACGCGCCCGCGGGCGTTGGTTTCGACATTCTGATACCCCACTTCACCGTGCAGCTCCTTTTCGTAGACCCGCTCAAGACCGGTCTTGCCGATGTAGTGGGTCCCCGCGTACGCCACCTTATCAATACGGCGTGTATCCTGTTCATTGATCCTGCCCACGTACCCCAGTACATGGGAGGTCAGCCGGCCATAGGGGTAGTACCGCACCAGCCGTGCCTCCATCTCCACGCCGGGCAGGCTGTGGCGATTCACGGCGAGCCGGGCCATCTCGGCTTCAGTCAGGTGGTAGCGCAGCGGCACGGGCTCGAAGGGTCGGCGCCGTTCGTCCAGCCGCTCGCGGAAGTTCTCAACATCCCCCGGGGGAACATCGACAATATCCCGGATCTCCCCGATCAGGGCATTTATGTCCGATACCTGCTCGGGGATGACCGTCAGACTGAAAACCGGCCGGTTTTCCGCCAGCAGTACGCCATTACGGTCGTAAATCAGCCCCCTGGTCGGCGGCACGGGCTGCACCTGGACCCGATTGCGGTCGGAGATGGTGGTGTAGGTTTCGTGTTCGATGATCTGGAGGTAGTAGAAACGGCCGATCAGGACCCCGGTCATCAGGATAACCACGATGATGGCCACGAAGGAGCGGCGCTGGAAGAGCTCCCGTTCCTGGTTGGTATTGCGGAGGGTGCCCCAGCTCATGCTCAGCCGGCCCTGTGGTAGGGATGGTTGCAGTTGATGCTCCAGGCACGGTAAAGCTGCTCAGCCAGCATCACCCGCACCAGGGGATGGGGAAGCGTCAGCGGCGACAGCGACCAGGCCTGATTGGCACGCTGGCGGCAGGCATCCGAGAGTCCTTCCGGCCCACCGATCAGGAAAGCCACGTCCTGTCCTTCCATCCGCCAGTGCTCTAGGCGCTCGGCGAGCTTCTCCGTGGACCACTGGCGACCGTCAATCTCAAGAGCGATCACCCATTCAGGGCCCCGCAGCGCCTTCAGCATCCGCTCGCCTTCATCCCGCACCGCGCGCGCCGTATCGGCCTGACGCCCACGCCCCGCCAGGGGCACTTCCGTCAGCTCCAACCGCATCTCGCGGGGGAAGCGCCTGCGGTACTCCTCAAAGCCCGCGTTGACCCAGTCGGGCAGTTTCTGCCCGGCGCCGATGACCTTCAGGTGCATGCTACTCCGTACCCGCGGCGCCCAGCCCCGGAGCATCCCGCCAGAACCGTTCCAGATCGTAGAACTCCCGGGTTGCCGGCAGCATCAGGTGGACAATGACATCCCCCATATCCACCAGGACCCAGTCAGTGGTTTCACCACCTTCGAGTTTCGGCTTGCTGTCCGCTTCCTGCTTGGCACGCTGCACCACTTCCTCGGCCAGCGAGTGGATATGGCGATTGGAGTTGCCCGAGGCGATGACCATGTAATCCGTCATGCTGGTACGGTCGCGCACATCCAGTACAGCCACGTCCTGGCCCTTCATTGATTCGACGGCATCCACCGCCAGTGACTTCAGTTGTTCAGAATCCATAATCATCCTGTTTCAAGTCGGTACAGCCCCTGATCCCGAATGGTGCGCCAAACCGCATCCGGCACCAGGTAGCGGATTGATCGTCCGGCAACCGCCCGGCTCCGGACTTCCGTGGCCGCAATCTCCAGCAACGGCAGCTCCATCACCAGAATGGAACCACTGGCACTGCGCTGGAGCTCAGCCGCTTCCGCTGCCCGGCGTTCCTGCAGCATGGCTGCAACAAGCTCGGGGGGCGCCAGAGGAAATCCGGGTCTGTTGACCACGATTATATGGGCGAGCTCCGGCAGTTGCATCCAGCCGCGCCACTGATCGAAGGTGTTGAAGGCGTCGGTTCCCACAACCATTGCCAGCGGGGTCTCCGCCCCCAGCTCAGACCGCAGCTGCTGGAGGGTCTCGCCGGTATAGGATACCCGGTCCTGGTCCAGTTCGCGGGAATCCACCATCAGTCCCGGTTCTTCCGCCACCGCATCCCGCAGCATGCCCAGTCGCGTGGCGCCCTCCGCCCCGGGCTGATCACGGTGCGGCGGGCGGTGACAGGGCATGAGCCGGATCCGGGCACCTTCGAGACGTTCATGCAGCTCCACCGCCATCCGGAGATGGCCGTTGTGGACGGGGTCGAAGGTGCCGCCCAGCATCACGTGCAGCATGCCGGCTCCTGGTCAATCACGGACATGGCCATCCCCGAACACAACGTATTTCTGGCTGGTCAGCCCTTCCAGCCCTACCGGCCCCCGGGCGTGCAGCTTGTCGGTGGAAATGCCGATCTCGGCCCCCAGGCCGTACTCAAAGCCATCCGCGAAACGCGTGGAGGCATTGACCATCACAGAACTGGAGTCCACCTCCGTCAGAAAGCGCCGCGCCCGGGTATAGTTCTCGGTGATGATACTGTCGGTATGCTGGGAGCTGTAACGGTTGATGTGCTCCATGGCCGCATCCAGCCCGTCCACGACCCGGATCGACAGCACCGGCGCCAGGTATTCCGTGGCCCAGTCCTCCTCCGTTGCCTCACCGGCCTCCGGGAGAATGGCACGGGTAGTGGCGCAGCCTCGCAGTTCCACGCCGATACTCTGCAGCTGCTCGGCAATTGGCGGCAACAGGGATTCGGCGACGGGGGCATCCACCAGCAGGGTTTCCAGTGTATTGCAGGTGCCGTAACGCTGGGTCTTGGCGTTGAGCGTCACGCTCACGGCCTTCTCCGGGTCCGCGTCACGGTCCAGGAAACTGTGGCAGATCCCGTCCAGGTGCTTGATGACGGGCACCGAGGCTTCATTACTGATGCGCTCGATCAGGCTCTTGCCACCACGGGGAACGATCACATCCACGTACTCGGGCATCCGGATCAGGTGACCCACGGCCTCGCGGTCAGTGGTTCCAACCACCTGCACGCCGGTCTCCGGCAACCCGGCTTCCCGCAGCCCCTGTGCCACGCATCCGGCAATGGCCTGGTTCGAGTGCGAGGCCTCGGAGCCACCACGCAGCACCGTGGCGTTGCCGGATTTGATGCAGAGACTGGCCGCATCCACGGTGACGTTGGGACGGGACTCGTAGATGATGCCGATCACCCCCAGCGGCACCCGCATGCGCCCGACCTGGATACCGGAAGGACGGTATTCCATATCCGTGATCACGCCCACCGGGTCCGTGAGCCCTGCGACCTGGCGCAGGCCCTCGATCATGGTATCGATGCGGGCACCGGTGAGCTCCAGCCGGTCCAGCATGGCCTCATCAAGCCCCTTGTCACGACCCGCCTCCAGATCCTTCCGGTTTTCCGCCTGCAGCGTCTCCCGGCTGGCGTCGAGCGCCCGGGCCGTGGCAAGAAGGGCCTCGTTGCGCGCTCCGGTGCTCGAACGCGCCAGTTCGCGGCTTGCAGCCCTGGCCTGTTCACCCAGGGCTCGCATCATGGATTCTGTGCTCATATCCCTCCCCATCGGATTCCGCATCTGTTTTCAGGGCACTGCGGGAAAAGTACGCTATTATACGCGTGCGTGGGGCAGCGGATACAGCCTCGCATTGCAACACCGGGAGCTGATCATGGAAACGGAAACAGCAATGCCCGTAACACTGCGGTGGACGCTGCGGGCCGGATCCCTGCTGCTTTTGCTTCTGAGCCTCGCGATCTTCGCCGGGCACTGGCCCTGGCTGACGCCCCTGGCATTCCTGGTGCCGCTGGCCCTGTTCGCCGGCTGGGGCCTGTGGGTGGCGGGAGCCGGATGCGCGGTTTTCCTGGCCGCCACACTCAGTCAGGGTCTGTCGCCCGAACTCGGCATGGCCCGCCACCAGTTCGTGCCCATGCTGATCCTTGCCTCCGGCCTGGCCGCGGTATTCGTGTACCTGCGGGAATACAAGGCCGCCCAGCTTGCCCCCCTGCGGCGCACCGACTCACTCACGCTTGCCTCCACCCGGGACTACCTCGACAGTGACCTGAACCGTGAGATCCGGCGGGGTGAGCGCGAAGGCACACCGGTAACCGTGGCTGTCCTGCATCTTGATGACCCCGAAACCCCGCTCCCGGAACAGGATCAGAGCAACCTGATGGTGCGACTCGGCCGGCTGCTGCACCGCACCCTGCGGGATTTCGACAGTTACTACCGCAGTGATGAAACCGGTTTCATCATCGTACTGCCCGCGACCGCAACACCCGATTCCGTCGGGACCATTGAGGGCATCCGCAGCCAGGCCCGGGACATGCTCACCCGCGAAGGGATAGAGCTGACGCTCTCGGCCGGAGTGGTGGGCGCCAATGTAGGCGATGACGCCCGCAGCCTCTCGGAAAAGGCCCAGGAAACCCTGCTCCGGGCCCAGAAACAGGGTGGCAACCGGACGCTTACATGGACGGACGCCGGAGGCACAGGTCATGACTGAAACCGCACTGCGCACCCGTACCAACAGCGTCGTCTATGCGCTGATGCTGCTGTGCTTCATGATCCTGGCGGAACGGAGCCTGCGTTACGGCTTCTACGAGCTGTTCTTCAGCGGCCTGGCCATTACCGCTCTGGCCGCCGCCGGCATTGCCGCCACCCTGATCCGCCGACACCGCCAGCTCCAGACCCGCAGCCACCTGCTGATCCTGGTCCTGATGGCCCTTATCATCCTCCAGGCCATTGCCCGGGAGCCGTCCCTTGCCTTCTACTGGCTCTACCCGATGCTGATGGCAGCCTTCCTGCTGCTCAGGGTCCGCCAGGCAGCCGCCCTCTGTGCAGCCGGCCTGCTCCTCAGCCTGATTGCGGCCTGGAATCTGCCGCTGCGGGAGCAGCTGACGCTTGCCGGCACTGCCCTGCTCCTGGCTGCCGGTGCCGGCTGGTTTGCGCGCCACTACCATGCCAGTGCCCGCTACGTGGACACGCTGACCATCGTGGACCCGGAAACCGGGGCCTACAACGAGCGCAGCCTCAACGAGACCCTCAGCAGGGAGATCAGCCGCTCCGAGGCTACGGGCCACCCGCTGTCGATGGCCCTGCTGAGGATCGATCATCGGGAGGAACTTTCCGGTGTTTACGGCGAGGAAGCGCTGGCCGGGCTCAGTGCCGCCATCAGCCAGAGTCTGCGCACCACCATCCGGGCCGGGGACAGCCACTACCATCTGGGCGACGGTCGCTTCTTCCTGTTGCTGCCGTTCACCCCTGAAGAGGGGCTGCGGGTGACCGCGGAGCGCGTGCGGCGGCTTCTGGGCGAGTCACGCTGGCCCACGGTGGAGAGCATCACGGCCAGCATCGGCTCTACCACGCGCTCGCCCGGGGAAACCTCCGCGGAGGCACTGCGCCAGCGCTGTGAGGAAGCGCTCGGGGAGGCCCAGAGGCGCGGCCACGACCAGGTCTGGCACCTGGGCGCCCAGGCTCACTCCATGTCTTCCACCAGCCGTGACAGCACTTCCAGCCGCTCCAGCGGGTCATCCATCTCCACCAGCGACTGACGCTGCTCAATGGCCAGCGGCAGCAGCTCCGTCAGCCGCCACCCGACCTGACGCGCATCGTCGTAATCGATGGTCAGGCCGAGCTCCGCCACGGATGGGTGCCGGCACAACGCCGCCAGAAGCTCGGAAAGGTCCTCGTGCCGCAAGGGCGTACGCGCCCGGGGCTCCTCGGGCAGAGTTACCACGTCACCGCGGTTGAGGCCACCCGTCTCCCGCCAGTTCCGGGCCACGGAGACCTTGCTGAGACCTTCCACGGTGATCCCCAGCAAGCCGTTCTCCAGCGGCGAGAAATCCACCACCGACACCTCACACCCGATGGGATGGAAGGCGGCGTCCGCCCGGATGTCACTGCCGCCCTGCTCAAGCAGGACCAGCACAAAGGGCTCCTGGGCGCGCAGTGAGTGGGTGAGCATGTCCATATAGCGGCGCTCAAAGAGCCGCAGGGGCAGGCGGCCGCCGGGAAGCACCACCGAGTTGAGGGGGAACAGTGCTCGATTCATGGCCGTGGCTCCCGGCGGGCGGGGGTTACTCTTCGGGGCAGCGCCCGTGCAGCATGGTCCAGTAACCGAACAGGTTCACGGACTCGATCCGCTCCACGTTCAGGCCCACATTCTCAAGCACCGGCTCCATGGGGAAGTCCGGATCAAAGCCAAGCGGCGCGGCCCAGCGCGAGAGCGCGGATTCGAACCGGCGCACAAGGGGATTCTCCTTGGCGAAGTGGTTAACGAAGATCACGTCCGCGCCCGGCTTGGCAACCCGGCGGACTTCGCTCATCACCTTGTAGGGATCAGGCACCACGGAGAGCACGTACAGGACCATGATCTTGTCGAAGCTGTTGTCCGGGAAGTCCAGCGCTTCGGCGTCCATGTTGTACAGCTCGCAGTTGGTCAGGCCGTGCTTCTGGATGCGTTTCTCGGCCTTGTCGAGCATATCCTGTGAAATATCAACGCCAGTAACATGGATATCCACGTCATCGGGATATTCCGGCAGCGAAAGGCCTGTGCCCACGCCCAGCTCCAGGACATGATCCCCGGACTCAAACTGAAGAGAGTCCATGGCCACATGCCGGCCGTTCCGGAACACCAGCCCGAACACCCAGTCGTACACCGGTGCGTAACGCTTATAGGCACCCTTGATGCTGTCGTTGTCCACTTTCTGTACTCCCTCGATTCAAGAAGGTTGATACAGTACCAATCACGGGTTCGCTCGTCATCTCCCATGGGGGCAGACAGTCGGATTACAGGCGCGTTATAGTTTCCGGATCGGCTCTGAATCCGGGTCATACCACCGTGACTGACAACCGTTTCTCCGAGGAAAGTGCCCTGAGCGCCGCCGAGGCGCTCCAGCATGTGCTCGCCAGCCGCACCCACAAACGCAAGGTTCTGGGGGAGGAACGTATTGTGCCCGGCCAGCTGGGTGAGGCCTTGGGCCTTCCGGACATCATCCACCGCCTTCAGAGCCGCAGCGGCCCGGTCCGCAACGAAGCCATGGAGCGCTTCGAAGCCATCTGGGAAACCCTCTCCGAGCGATCACGCCAGCGTGTTCGCGAGGCGCTCGGCTGGTACGACCCGCGCGAACTCGACTGGGAGGACCCGCGCTCCAACCGCCGCCCGGTCCAGGATCACTGACTGCGCGAGTGCACGTGCTGCTGCAGGTAGAGCCCGGTGATGACCAGTAGCAGCCCCACCACCGTTGACCCCAGGATCGGCTCGCCCACGATGAGCGCAATAAAGCCCAGCGACAGCGGGGGTGACAGAAAGATCAGGTTGCTCAGGCGCGAGGTATTGGTCGCCTTCTTCATCGCCAGCAGCCAGAGCACGAAGGCGATCCCCATCTCGAAGGCACCCACCCAGGCGGCTCCGGCCAGCCCCTTCCAGGCAGGCCACTGCCAGCCATCCCAGAGGGCCAGAACCAGGATCAACGGCCAGGCGACCAGGAAGTTCAGCAGCAGACCGGCAACCGGCTCGCGGGTATCACGGGTATTGAAGATCCAGTAGAACGCCCAGACCAGTGTGCTCAGAAGGGCCAGCACCACGCCCGGCCCGTTTGAGAGATCAAACGCCAGCGGATCCCCGCGCGTGGCGATGATGAAGACACCGCTGTAGCAGATCAGGCCGGCAAGGGCATCGACGGCCTTCAGCCGGTGGCCGAGAAACGGCACCGCCAGGTAGGTGAGCGTCAGGGCCCAGGTGTAGTTGATGGCCATCGCCTCCTGCGCCGGCAGCAGATCATAGGCGCCGAACAGCAGGATGTAGTAGAGGATCGGATTGATGAGTCCGAACCCGAGGGACAGCAGCAGCCCCTTCCGCCCCGGTCGCAGGGTCTCACCCAGGCGCCCCTGCCACGCCTGCCAGGCCACGAGCACCAGTATGGAGAAGGTCACCCCCCAGAACATGAGCCCGGTGCGCGACAGGTGTTCCAGCGAGATCTTGAAGGCCGTCGCCGCCGTCGACCACAGCAGCACCGTGGTCACGCCCAGGATCATGGCCTGGCGCTGATCCTTCATGTCAGGCGAAAACCGTGACCGTCTGCTGGCTGCGGGCCACCAGCTCGCCCTCGGCGGTCCAGATGCCGGCCCGGGTAAGGCCATAGCCGTCCCTGGCCTGATCAATGGTGGCGCGGTAGAGCAGCCAGTCCGAGGGGGCAATGGAGGGCATGGGGTGCACCAGCTCCATGGTCCAGCTCAGGGTACTGGCGGGCGCCGGCTGGCTGAGGTGCGGCAGCACGGCCGGGGGCCAGGTATCGACCAGGGCCACCAGGTGCGAGTGGGTGATGGCCTGCGGCGCCTCGTGGAAACGCATCCAGCCTCCCATGGTGCGGTCGCTTGAGCCGCTGAACGGAAACCCGCCGAGACAGAACCGCAGATCGTAGTGGCGCATGAAGTCAGGGGTTACGCCCTCGATCTGCGGCATGGGTTGCGCGGACCCGGGATCCGGTGCCGTTGGGGCCGGCTCCTGATCCACCGAGACCACGGACTCCCGGCCGGACCCGAAACTGCCCATGGCCACCATGACAGTGTCACCGCCCTGGTGGATACGGCTCTCCACCTGGGTTACCGCCTTGCCCTGGCGCAGGATCTCCGCACTCACATCAACGGGCTGGTCCGGCGCCGCCGGTCCCACGAAGGAAACCGCCAGCGAGCGCAGTGGCCGCTCATCCACCAGCTGACCCCGCATGGCTTCATGGGCCATGGCCGCCAGAAGCCCGCCAAAGGTGGCACGCCCCTGCCCCCAGTCCGGGGTCAGATCGGCCCGCCCTTCCCGGGCGGCGTGCATCAGGTTGTCGAAATCACTCATTCAGACCTCTCCCCGGTCGTAAACAACAATGCTGTAAGGGTAGCGGTTGGCTTCCTCGCCACCGGCATGATCCACGCGTGAAACCTCCTCCCAGCGGCTGAGATCCACCTCCGGGAAAAAGGTATCGCCGTCCACCTCCGCGTGGACCTCGGTGAGATAGAGCCGGTCCGCGACCGGCAGTGCCTCGGCGTAGATCTGGGCGCCACCAATCACCACGGCCTCCTCGGCGCCATCGATCAGCCCCTGCTGTTGTGCCTGTTCCAGAGCCGCCTCCAGGGAGTGCACCACACAGACGCCCTCGCCCGACCAGGCGGTATCCCGGGTCACCACGATGTTGCTGCGCCCGGGAAGCGGGCGACCAATGGATTCGTGGGTGCGGCGTCCCATGATGATGGGCTTGCCCATGGTGGCCTGTTTGAAGTACTGGAGCTCCTCGGGCAGATACCAGGGAAGACGGTTGTTACGGCCGATCACCCGGTTCCGGGCCATGGCGACCATCAGTGCAGTGCGCATGAACAGACCTCAGATGGCGATGGGAGCACGGATCACCGGATACGGATCATACCCCGTAATACGGAAATCCTCTTCCCTGTACTCAAAAAGATTCGGCGGGCAGCGTTGCAGCGCCAGCTCCGGCAGCGGGCCCGGCGTGCGGCGCAGCTGCTCGTAAACAATGTCGTCGGTCAGGTGATTCTGATACAGGTGCACATCCCCGAAGGTATGCACGAAATCCCCGGGCTCCAGGCCGGCCTGCTGGGCCATCATGCAGGTGAGCAGGCTGTAGGAGGCGATGTTGAACGGCACCCCCAGAAAAAGGTCGGCACTGCGCTGGTAGAGCTGGCAGGAAAGCCGTCCGTTCTCAACGAAGAACTGGAACAGGCAGTGACAGGGCGCCAGCGCCATCCGGCCCGCGTGCACGTTCTCCTGCGGGCCCATGGACTCATCCGGCAGCTCCGCCGGGTTCCAGGCCGTCACCACCAGCCGCCGTGACTCGGGTCGGTTGCGGATGCCCTCCAGCACCTCGCTGATCTGGTCCACGGTGCTGCCATCCGGGCACTGCCAGCTGCGCCACTGCTTGCCGTAGATCGGCCCCAGATCTCCCTCTTCCGTGGCCCATTCGTTCCAGATTGAGACGTTATGCTGCTGCAGCTCACGGTTGTCGGTTGAGCCGCGCAGGAACCACAGGAGTTCATGGATGATGCTGCGCACATGGACCTTCTTGGTGGTCAGCAGTGGAAAGCCTTCTCCCAGATCAAAACGCAGCTGACGCCCGAAGACGGAGCGGGTTCCCACCCCCGTGCGGTCGCCCCTGTCGACGCCGTTATCAATCACATCGCGCATCAGCGCCAGATAGGATTCCATTCAGGCGGTCCTCCCCTGTCGATAGGCCAGAAACAGCAGAATGGCGCCGGCCACGATCATGGGCACGGACAGGACCTGCCCCATGGTCATCCAGTCCAGCAGCACAAAGCCCAGATGGGCATCAGGCTCGCGGTAGAACTCGGCCACGGAACGCAGTACCCCGTAACCGGCCAGGAAAAGCCCGGAGACCGCCATGCGTGGCCGCGGCCTGGCGGAGAACCACCAGAGCACCACAAACAGCAGCACCCCCTCAAGCGCGAACTGGTACAGCTGCGAGGGATGGCGCGGCAGCGCATCCCCGGCCTGGGGAAACACCATGGCCCAGGGCAGTTCCGGCGACGTGGGGCGCCCCCAGAGTTCACCGTTGATGAAGTTGCCCAACCGCCCCAGGCCCAGGCCCACAGGGATAACCGGTGCGATGAAATCCGCGATGTTGAAGAACCCGGTGCCGATACGGCGGGCGAACATCAGCATGGCGGCCAGCACACCGATGAGGCCGCCATGGAAGGACATACCACCTTCCCAGATCTGGACAAGCCAGAGCGGTTCCGCGAGGAAGCGTTCAAAGTGATAGAACAGCACGTAGCCGAAGCGCCCGCCGAGGATCACACCCAGGGCCATATAGAACAGCAGGTCCCCCAGCTGCTCGGCGTTGACCGGTGAATCCGGGCGGCTTGTACGCAGCCGCGCCAGAGCCCAACCCCCGACGAAGGCGACCAGGTAGGTCAGCCCGTACCAGTGGATGTCCAGAGGGCCCAGGGAAACAGCGACCGGATCGAATTGCGGATGTACCAGCATGAGACCTTCAACCTGAAATCAGAAACCGCACACCAATCACCACCAGCAGCAGCGCGAACAGGCGCTTGAGCCAGCGCTCATCCAGACGGTGTGCCAACAGCGCCCCGACGCGGGCGAAGGGAACGCTCATCAGTACGATACCCAGCAGCGCCGGCAGGAACACGAACCCGACACTGTAGGCCGGAAGTCCCTCACGCCCCCAGCCCACGGCCATGTTCGTCAATGCTCCGGAGACCGCGATGGGAAGGCCGCAGGCCGCCGATGTGCCCACCGCATGCTGCATGCGGACCCCCACCCACGTCAGGTAGGGCACCGTCAGTGTACCGCCCCCAATCCCGACAATGGCGGAAAGCCAGCCGATGCCACCGCCCACGCCGCCCAGTTCCGCTTTCGCGGGCTGGCGGTCAGACGCCATTGGGGACCAGCCGGTCACCATCTTAGCGGCAACCAGGAGCACAAAGACACCAATGATCCCCTGAAGCATCTCGCCGCTGAGAAGCCCGGCCGTTACCGCGCCCAACGCGGCCCCCAGCAGTATACCCGCGGCCATGGGCCGGAACAGGTCCCAGCGGACGGCGCCCTTGCCGTGGTGGGTTCGGATGGAACTCAGGGAGGTGAACACGACCGTGGCCAGCGAGGTGCCGACAGCCAGGTGCGCGGAAATATTCCCGCTGATGCCCTGCCAGTCAAACGCAAACACCAGCGCGGGGACGATGATGAGCCCGCCCCCGATCCCGAAAAGACCGGCCAGCGTACCAGCAACGGCGCCCAGTCCCAGATAGAAAGCCAGTGCTTCGAGGATGCCCATCCGATTGCGATTCCGTTGTCCGATAAAGCCCGGCATGGTACCAGAGGATTGGACCAGCCGCAGGCCCGGCGCGGGTGACGGGACCAGCGGGCATGCTACAATCCGGTGGTTCACCCGGTGGTGGCACCGGCGGCAACGGGAGGGGATGCATGAGTGACAGCGACAGCAGCAACAGTGACAGCGGCAATGCCGCCACCTTCGAGGCGAGCATCCAGGAGCTGGAATCCCTGGTGCGCAAGCTCGAACAGGGGGACATGCCGCTGGAGGAATCCCTGAAGGCGTTCGAGCGCGGGGTTCAGCTCACCCGCTCATGCCAGCAGTCATTACGCGATGCGGAGCAGCGGGTGGAGCAGGTCATCGAGAACAGCCAGGGCGAGCTTGAAACACGCCCCTTCCCGGAGGACAGCTCCGAGGCATGACCGTCGACGCCTTTCTCAGCGACACCCGTCAGCGTTTGGAACTCGCCCTGGAACAGGCGCTTCCAGACCCGGACACCGAGCCCCGCCGCCTTCACCAGGCCATGCGCCACGCGGTCCTCGGTGGCGGCAAACGCCTGCGCCCCGCGCTGGTGCTGGCGGCGTGCCGCTGTGCCGGGGAAAGCAGCAATGACGGGGCCCTGCCCGCCGCAGTGGCGGTTGAACTCATCCATGCTTACTCCCTGGTACACGATGACCTGCCGGCAATGGATGACGACCATCTCCGCCGCGGGCAGCCCACCTGCCACGTAGCGTTCGATGAGGCTACCGCCATCCTCACCGGGGATGCCCTCCAGACGCTTGCCTTCGAGACGCTTTCCGGCACTGACCGGCCGGCGGCAACGGTAGTGGCCATGATCCGGGAACTCTCCGCCGCCTCCGGCCACAGGGGCATGGCGGGAGGACAGGCACTGGATCTGGACGCCACCGGCGCCCATCCCTCCATGGACGCCCTTGAGGCGCTGCACCGGCGCAAGACCGGGGCGCTCATCGAGGCCTCGCTGGTGCTCGGCGCCCACTGCGGCGCGGGCGATGAAGCGCTCATCGCCTCCCTGCGGGCCTTCGGGCGCAGCATCGGACTCGCCTTCCAGGTACAGGATGACATCCTGGATGTGGAGGGCAGCGCCTCCGTAACCGGCAAGCCCCAGGGGTCGGACACGGCTTCGGATAAAGCCACCTATACGGCACTTCTGGGAATGGAAGGCGCCCGCGAACGGCTGGATGCGCTTCACCGGGATGCCCTGGGCCACTTGGAACGGATTCCCGGGGACACTTCCCTGCTCGCCGCACTGGCCGCTTTCATCATCGAGCGCAACCACTGACAACCCCTGTTGTCACTGCCGTATTGGTGGGCTTATGGTGCCGGGAAACGCGGAACTGATTCTCCGCGCCGATTTCTCTATAATGCGGGATTACCGTCAGGAACCGCCAAGGCAGCAAGGCCCGGATGCAGGACAAGACCGTTTTCAACAGCATACCCACGCAGCGCCCGGAGACGCCCCTGCTGGATCGCGTCAACACGCCGGAACAGCTGCGCACGCTCGGCCGTGACCAGCTGGTACCGCTGGCACGCGAACTGCGGGCCTTCCTGCTGTGGTCCGTGGGCCAGTCCGGCGGCCATTTCGGGGCCGGGCTCGGGGTAGTGGAACTGACCCTGGCGCTGCACTACATCTTTGAGACACCAGAGGACCGCCTGGTCTGGGATGTGGGTCACCAGGCCTACCCGCACAAGATCCTGACCGGACGCCGCGAACAGCTGCGGACCATCCGCAAGAAGGACGGCCTGGCCGCCTTCCCCAACCGCGACGAAAGCCCCTACGACCACTTCGGGGTGGGCCATTCCAGCACCTCCATCAGCGCGGCCCTGGGCATGGCCCTGGCCGCCCGCCAGCAGGGGCGGAACCGCAAGGGCATCGCGGTCATGGGCGATGGCGCCATGACCGCCGGCATGGCCTTCGAGGCCCTGACCCATGCGGCGGACGTGCGCGCCAACCTGCTGGTGGTGCTGAACGACAACGAGATGTCCATCTCCCACAACGTGGGTGGACTCTCCAACTACTTCGGACGGCTCCTGGCGAGCCGGACCTACAATCAGGTCCGCGACAGCAGCAAGCGCGCACTGGCCAACACTCCCGGGCTCAAGGCCCTGGTGCGCCGCACCGAGGAGCACTTCAAGGGCATGCTCGCCCCGGGCACCCTGTTCGAGGAGATGGGCTTCAACTACATCGGCCCCATCGACGGCCACGACCTGCCGCTGCTGCTGGAAACCCTCGACACAATCAGTCAGCTGGACGGGCCCCAGTTCCTGCATGTGGTGACCACCAAGGGCAAGGGCTTTGGGCCCGCCGAATCCGATCCGGTGGGCTACCACGCCATCAACAAGATCGAGCCGGCACCGCCTGTCCAGCCGGCGGACGCCCCGAAGAAGCCCAAGTATTCGAACATCTTCGGCCAGTGGCTGTGCGACATGGCCGAACAGGATAACCGGGTGATGGGCATTACCCCGGCCATGCGCGAGGGCTCGGACCTGGTGGCTTTCTCTGAACGCTTCCCGGAGCGCTATTTCGATGTGGCCATTGCCGAACAGCACGCGGTCACGCTGGCCGCCGGCATGGCCTGTGATGGCGCCAAGCCCGTGGTGGCCATCTACTCCACCTTCCTGCAGCGGGCCTACGACCAGCTGATCCATGACGTCGCCCTGCAGAACCTGGACGTGCTCTTCGCCCTGGACCGCGCCGGTCAGGTGGGCGAGGACGGCCCCACCCACGCGGGCGCCTTCGACCTGACCTACCTGCGCTGCGTGCCCAACATGGTGGTCATGGCGCCTTCGGACGAGAACGAGACCCGGCACATGCTCTACACCGGCTGGTGCCATGAAGGGCCGGCCGCCGTACGCTATCCCCGGGGCACCGGCCCGGGCGCGGCCGTCGATGAACACATGGAAGCACTGCCCCTGGGGCGTGGTGTTGTACGCCGTGAGGGTAGCCGTGTGGCCATCCTGGCTTTCGGAGCCATGGTCACGCCCGCGCTTGAAGTGGCGGAGTCACTGGATGCCACGGTGGCGGACATGCGCTTCGTGAAACCGCTGGACACGGCACTGGTGGAGAAGCTGGCGGCCAGTCACGAGCTGCTGGTGACCATCGAGGAGAACATGGTGGCCGGTGGTGCCGGCAGTGGCGTCTCGGAACACCTGCATGCCGCCGGTGTGGGCGTGGATCTGCTTCAGCTGGGTCTGCCCGACCGTTTCATCGACCATGGCAAGCCCGCAGAGCAGCTGGCGGACGCCGGGCTCGATGCGGAGAGCATCCAGAGTGCCATCAGCCAGCGCCTTTCCCGGAACAGCGGCGACAGCGGCCTCGCCATCGCCCAGACCTGACCCCTCACTCCTGTGAGGGCGGCGGATCGTCGTCCTGGTGGGTATGGAACCAGTGCCCCATGCGTGAGCGCTTGGTGTTCAGATAGGACTCATTGTGGGGATTGCGGCCCACCTCAAGCGGCACCCGCTCGACCACGTCCACGCCCAGATCCCGGAGCGCATCCACCTTGACCGGGTTATTGGTCATCAGCCGCAGCTGCTTGATGCCCAGGTGTTCGAGCATGTCCAGGCACATGCTGTAATCCCGCAGATCCGCCGCGAAGCCAAGGCGCTCATTCGCCTCCACGGTATCGGCTCCCTCATCCTGCAGCCGGTAGGCCCGGATCTTGTTCAGAAGCCCGATGCCCCGACCTTCCTGGCGCAGGTAGAGCAGAACCCCGCGCCCCTCAATGGCGATGCTGCGCAGAGCCTCTTCCAGCTGGTAGCCGCAGTCGCAGCGCATGCTGTAGAGGGCATCACCGGTGAGGCATTCGGAATGGGTACGCCCCAGCACGGGCCGGCCGTCCGAGACCTCGCCCAGACTGAGCGCCACATGCTCCTGGCCGGTGTCGATCTCCTCGAACCCATGCATATCGAACACACCGAAAGGCGTGGGGAGGCGACAGCTCTCGATGAATCGGACGACCACGGGCGATCCTCTCAGGATGAAAAGAGGCGGCAGTTTAACAGAAGGCGCAGCGCCGCTGAACGGGGTCAGGCCCCGCCTTCCTCCGGCGCCTGCCAGTGACCGGACTGACCGCCCTGTTTCTCCAGAAGGCGGATACCGTCCATGACCATGCCACGATCCACCGCCTTGCACATGTCATAGAGGGTCAGCGCCGCCACCGACACGGCTGTGAGCGCCTCCATTTCCACACCGGTTGCGGCGTTGAGGCGGCACCGGCTTTCAATGTCGATGCCATCACGATTCTCCCGGGGCGCGAGCCAGACCTTGACCGAACTCAGGTTCAGCGAATGGCACAGGGGGATCAGCTCATGGGTGCGCTTGGCCGCCATTATGCCGGCGATCCGCGCGGTGGCCAGCACATCCCCCTTGGGGTGTTCGCCCGCCAGGATCATGTCCAGGGTTTCCGGCTGCATCCGGATCGTTCCCCCCGCTCTCGCCTCGCGCTGGGTCACCGCCTTGTCCCCGACGTCGACCATATTGGCCGCACCGGTTTCGTCCACGTGACTGAGACCGCTCATTGATTCCTCCTTCAATGCCACCAGAAGCCGATACCGGCAACGCCACAGCCGCCATGCCGGCGACTCTCCATCACCTCATCGCCACCAACCCCGCCCAGTGCATAGACCGGAAGGTCCAGCTCCGCCACCAGCGCCTCGAATCCATCCCAGCCCAAGGGGGAGCGCTCCGGGTGGCTGGCGGTGGGTCTGACCGGCGAGAGAAAGGCATAGTCCGCACCCAGCCTCTGTGCGTGCTCCAGGCTGGCGCGATCGTGACAGGACACCCCAAGGCGGTAGCCACTGCTGATGGGGCGCTCCGTCAGCCGAGCCGCCTCCCGCCAGGGAAGATGCAGACCCTCCGTATCGGGAACCCTCTTCAGGCGTTCCGGTGCGCCATGCAGCAACAGTGGGCAGCCCGCGCTCCGGGCCGCTGGCCCACAGGCGGAAGCCAGAACCTGATAGGCCGCATCATCGAGTTCCGGGCAGCGCAGCAGGCACTGGCTGCCGGACCAGCCCTCAAGCCGGCCCGCGAGACCGTCCGGCGTGACATCGGCACCCGTGATCAGCGTCCGCGCCGGCAGCCGCAGCACCTGGATCATGCGGCGGTTGGCCGCCGGGAAAGTGTCCGGATCCAGGGCGTCCACATCCAGCCACATCAGCGGCTGGTCTTCCCGGCCCTGCGGCTCTCCCGAGAATCCTGTCACGCGGTAGAGGTCCAGCTGGACACGGCGATCGCCGTAGTCATGGGTCACACGCAACTCAAAGCTCAACCCCGTCTCCGGCACCCTGAGCCCGACCTCCTCATCGAGTTCACGCACAAGTGCTGCCGCCGCGGACTCGCCGGGCTCAACCTTGCCGCCGGGGAACTCCAGAAGGCCGCCCTGATGCTGGTGCGTATGACGCTGTGCCACGAGCACCTGCTCACGCCCGCCTTCATGGCGAGAGACAGCTGCCACAGCAACGTGAACCGTTTTCACACGCTCAGGTCCGGTATTCGGCGTTGATGGTGACGTATTCATGGGAGAAGTCGCAGGTCCAGACCCGCTCCAGTGCACTGCCACGCCCCAGGTCGATACGGATGGTCAGTTCCTGCTGATCCATCACAGCCTGGCCGGCCGCCTCGGTGTACTCCGGCGCCCGTCCGCCATGGCTCACGATGCAGACATCGTCCAGGTGTATTGAGACGCCATCGATAGCCAGATCCTCAACACCCGCCCGTCCCACGGCAGCCAGGATGCGCCCCCAGTTGGGGTCGGCCGCGTAGAGCGCCGTTTTCACGAGCGGGGACTCCGCCACGGCGAAGGCTACCCGGCACGCCTCATCGGAGTCAGCGGCCCCGCCAACCTCGACGGTCACGAACCGGGTCGCGCCTTCCGCATCACGGACAATCGCGTGGGAAAGCTCCAGGAACACGGACGCCAGCGCCTCGCGCAGTTGCGGCACAACCTGTCCCCGGGAATCCAGAACCTCGGCGGGGCTCTGACCGGTCGCTGCCAGCAGGCAGGCATCGTTCGTGGAGGTGTCCCCGTCAATGGTGATGCGGTTGAAGCTGGCGTCCGCCAGCTCACGTACCAGCGGCCTGAGCACGTCCGCCGGAATCGCGGCGTCCGTGGTAACGAAGGCGAGCATGGTGGCCATGTTGGGGCGGATCATACCGGCCCCCTTGCTGATACCGGAGATATGCACCGGTTTACCGTCAATCATCACCCGGCGGGTTGCCCCCTTGGGCAGGGTATCCGTGGTCATGATGGCAGGTGCCGCTTTCGCCCAGCCGTTGGGGTCCAGGTCCGTCACCGCACTTGGGATGGCCTCCAGCATGCGCGCCAGCGGCAGTGGTTCGCCGATCACGCCCGTTGAGAACGGCAGGACCTGCTCCGCGCCGACCCCCGCGGCTTCCGCCACCGCCCGGCAGCAGGCGCGGGCGTCCGAGAGCCCCTGCTCGCCGGTGCCGGCATTGGCGTTGCCGGTGTTGATCAACAGATAGCGCGGGCGACCCGCTGCCAGCGCCTGCTCGGCAACCAGCACCGGCGCCGCACGGAAAGCATTGCGGGTGAACACGGCACCGGCGGCGCTGCCTTCGGCCAGCTCCAACAGCACCAGATCATCACTGCCGGGCTTCTTGATGGCCGCATCCGCGGTGCCCAGGCGCACACCCGGCACCGCGTGGAATTCAGGAAGAGGTGCGGGATTGACCGCCATAACGCTTATTCCGCCTTGCCGTGACAGTGCTTGTATTTCTTACCGGAGCCGCAGTAGCAGGGCTCGTTACGGCCGATCTTGCGGTTATCGCGAACAAACGGCTGCTGGCCAACGCCGGCACTGTCCTCATCACTGTCACCCTGGCCGTCACCACCCTCGCCATCATCCGCGCCGGCGGCCGCCTGGCCGCTGGCCTCGTCATGGCGGGCCTGGGCCCGCGCCAGTTCCTGCTGCAGCTCCTCGCGCCGCTTGCGCTCCATCTCATCCAGCTCTTCCTGACGCTGGACGCGCACGCGTGAGATCACCCGCACGACGTCAAACTTGATGGACTCCAGCATGTTCTGGAACAGGTTGAACGCCTCGCGCTTGTACTCCTGCTTGGGATTGCGCTGGGCGTAGCCACGCAGATGGATGCCCCGGCGCAGGTGGTCCATGTTGGCCAGGTGCTCCTTCCAGAGGGTATCCAGTGCCTGCAGGAACACCTGCTTCTCGAACCGGCGCATGGTCTCGGCACCGACCACGTCCTCTTTCTCCTGGTAGACACGGACGTGTTCATCGAGGATCCGCTGGCGCAGTTTCTCCTCGTACATCCCTTCTTCCTCGAGCCAGTCGCGTACCGGCAGCCGCAGACCCAGTTCGCTCTCGAGCTGCTGCTCCAGGCCGGGAATATCCCACTGCTCGGGCATGCTCTGGGGCGGGATATGCTGGCTGATGACCGAGTCGACCACATCCTCGCGCACCTGCTGGATGAGCCCGGAGATGTCCTCGGACTCCATCACCTCATTGCGCTGCTCATAGACCACGCGGCGCTGGTCGTTGGCCACGTCGTCGTATTCCAGCAGCTGCTTGCGCACGTCAAAGTTGCGCCCCTCGACCTTGCGCTGGGCCTTCTCAATGGAGTTGGTGACCATGCGATGCTCGATGGCCTCGCCCTTCTGCATGCCCAGTGCCTGCATCAGGTTCTTGACGCGATCCGGCGCGAAGATGCGCATCAGGTCGTCCTCCAGGGACAGGAAGAACCGGGAGGAGCCCGGGTCGCCCTGACGACCGGCACGGCCGCGCAGCTGGTTATCGATCCGGCGCGACTCATGGCGCTCGGTACCGATGATGTGCAGACCACCCGCCTCAACAACGGCATCATGGCGCCGCTGCCAGTCCTGTTTCACGGCCTCCACGTCGGCCTCGGAAGTATTCTCGCCGAGATCGGCCAGTTCCGCGTCCAGGTTGCCACCCAGCACAATGTCGGTACCACGGCCGGCCATGTTGGTGGCAATGGTCACGGTGCCGGGCTTACCCGCCTGGGCAATGACATGGGCTTCCTTCTCGTGCTGCTTGGCGTTGAGCACGTTGTGGGGGATACCCGCCTCATTCAGGAGTTTCGACATGACTTCGGAGGTATCGATGGAGGCGGTGCCCACGAGCACCGGGCGCCCGGAGGAGACCTCATCCCGGATCTCATCAATGATCGCCTGGTATTTCTCCTCCTTGGTCAGGTAGATCAGGTCATTGTAGTCCGTGCGGTTGACCGGCTTGTTGGTGGGGATGCAGACCACATCCAGGCCGTAGATCTGGTTGAATTCGAACGCCTCTGTATCCGCCGTACCGGTCATGCCGGCCAGCTTGTCGTAGAGACGGAAGAAGTTCTGGAAGGTGGTCGAGGCAAGCGTCTGGCTCTCGGCCTTGATCTCGACGCCCTCCTTGGCTTCCACCGCCTGGTGGAGCCCCTCACTCCAGCGCCGGCCCGGCATGGTACGGCCGGTATGCTCGTCCACGATGACCACCTGGCCTTCACTGATGATGTAATCCACGTTGCGGTGGAACAGGTGGTGGGCCCGCAGCCCGGAGTGGATGTGATGCAGCAGGCTCAGGTTGGCCGCCGAATAGAGGCTGGAGTCCTCCTCCAGCAACCCGGCCTCGCGCAGCAGGGACTCCACCTTCTCATGGCCCTTC
This sequence comes from Halovibrio salipaludis, assembly GCF_002286965.1. Taxonomy (GTDB): domain Bacteria; phylum Pseudomonadota; class Gammaproteobacteria; order Pseudomonadales; family Oleiphilaceae; genus Halospina; species Halospina salipaludis. The sequence continues at coordinate 156,472 of NZ_NSKD01000005.1, forward strand.
TCCGTCAGCTCCACGGAACGGGACTTCTCATCAATGGTGAAGTCGCCGTCCGGCTCCTCCTCGGCATCCTCGGAGGACTTCTCGAGGTGGGGGATCAGTTCGTTCACCCGGCGGTAGATGTCCGTGTCGCTTTCCGCCGCGCCGGAAATGATCAGCGGCGTACGCGCCTCGTCGATCAGGATCGAGTCCACCTCGTCCACAATGGCGAAATGGAGGCCACGCTGGACCTTGTCCTCCAGGCTGAACGCCATGTTGTCGCGCAGGTAGTCGAACCCGAACTCGTTGTTGGTGCCGTAGATGACATCACAGGCATAGGCTGCCCGCTTGTCCTCTGAGGGCTGTCCGGAGTTGATCACGCCCACACTCAGGCCCAGGAAGTTGTAGAGCTGCCCCATCCAGGCCGCGTCACGCCGGGCCAGATAGTCGTTCACGGTGACCAGGTGAACACCGTTGCCGGTCAGGGCGTTGAGGTAGATGGGAAGGGTCGCCACCAGCGTCTTGCCCTCACCGGTGCGCATTTCCGCAATGCGCCCTTCGTGCAGGGTGATGCCCCCGATCAACTGGACATCGAAATGGCGCAGGCCGAGAACCCGGTCACTGGCCTCCCGCACCACCGCGAACGCTTCCGGCAGTATGTCCTCCAGTTCGGCGCCATTGCCGAGCTTCTCGCGGAGTTCGCCGGTCTTGGCTTGGAGCGCCTCATCCGAGAGCGACCCGAGGCTCTCGCCGAACTGGTTGATCTGATCAACCAGCTTCTGCATGCGCTTGATTTCACGGGCGTTCTTACTTCCGAAAAGACGGGTGGCCAGCTGTGAGAACATAATCCTGATTCGTTTCCCTAAAAGCCCTGCCTGGACGCGCGCCGCGAAAGGGACAGGGCGGAACAGATGGAGTCGGCGCTGTCGAACACAATAAGGCACTGCATTCTAACGCCAATTAACTCAGAGGGAAAAGCAGTGGCCGGGGATGGCCCGGCCAGGAAGTCACATGAAGTCGGTGGGGTTTTTGCGGGTGCCGTCCTTGACCACCTCGAAATGCACATGTGGCCCGGTGGAGCGACCGGTGGATCCCATGGTCGCGATTTTCTGGCCCTTATCGACGATTTCGCCCTTTTCGACCAGCAGTTTCTTGGCGTGGGCGTAACGGGTCTGGTAGCCATCACCATGGTCGATCTCAACGATGTAGCCGTAACCGCCCTTCTCGCGGGCCTCTGTCACAACACCGGCGCCGACCGAGATGACATCCCCGCCTTCACGGCCGGCAATATCCACGCCGGTGTGCCAGGCCCGGCGGCCACTGAAGGGGTCCGTGCGGTAACCATAGGGTGATGATGTCCAGCCCCAGGTCACGGGCCTGCCATCCACTTCACGCTGGCTCTTGAGCTCACGGTTGGCGATCAGGCGGTCCAGGAGCGTGAGCTGCTTCTCGCGGGAGCTCAGCCGGCTTTCAAGGGCGCTGATCTGGTGTTCAAGGGCCGTGGTGGTCTGGCTGTCCCCCGTCATTTCGGGTTCCGGCCCTCCCATTGCAGGGCGGGACTCAAAGTCGAACTCCTCGCCGGAAAGATCCGCGGATGCCATCAGGTTCTGGCCCAGCGCATCCACCCGCAGGGCGCGGGCCTGAAGCTCCCCTACACGCCGTGTCAGCGCTGAGATCTCGCTCTCGGCCCTGGACTCGATCCGATCCAGTTCCTCATGAGTCTCATCCAGCCGCTCTTTCCAGCGCTCGACCATGTGACTTTCAGCAACGGTGCCCGTTGCGCCGGACTGGACCGCCAGCTGGTAACCGCCCCAGCCGGCCCCGGCCATCATCAATGCCAGGCTGGCACCCGCTGCGAACAGCGTACTGCGCCCCGGAGAAAATACCCGGGCTCTGCCATGATGGCGGCCTACAAAAAGTATGTTCATAGGTTCAACCGAACTCTCTGTCCTGCGACTCTGTGTTCTGAGACCGTGCAGCATCCCCCGACCGGTTATTGATCGTAGGATGGATGCCGAGCATACTCCAAGTGAGAGTCTAACGGAATCTTAACTGTGAGACAGGTCACGGAAAGGTTCCGTTACAATTTTAAGGTATTACCGTCTACAGGTAGCGCTGATGCCCCGGGAAAACCGCCCCGCCCACCCCCTCGACAGTGGCTCGGAAGGCCCGCTCAGCCGGCTTCTCAAACAGGCCGAACAGCACCGGCGTGTCGAAACCGGCATCCTTGAAGCACTGCCCGGCAACCTGGCCGAATGCTGCCGTTTCGGCGGCTATGCCAATGGCGAACTGACACTCCTGGTCCCGGACAGCACCCGCGCCAGCCAGGTCCGCTTCCAGCAGCGCCGCATTGTCCAGAACCTGCGGCAGGATGAGCGCTTCAGTCAGGTATGGCGTGTCCGCGCACGGGTCCAGCCCTGGCATGACCCACGCCCGCGAACGGCAAGGGATCGACCGGAAATGACGGCGGAGAATGCCGAGTTGCTCAGGGAAGTAGCGGAGGAAACGGAGGACAGCGGCCTCAGCGGGGTACTGAGACGCCTGTCCTCACATGCCCGGAAGGGCCAGTAGCCGGATCAGCCCGTCGCGGCCAGACTCGGCTTGAAGTAGGAGATAGGGGCTTTGGCCTCATCGTCGAAGGTCACGACTTCCCACGCATCCTCTTCCGCAATGAGCTTGCGGAGAAGCTTGTTGTTCAGGTCGTGTCCCGATTTGAAGCCGCGGAACTCACCGATCAGACTGCTGCCCATCAGATAGAGGTCACCAATGGCGTCGAGCATCTTGTGGCGGACGAACTCATCGTCGTAGCGCAGACCGTCCTCGTTCAGGATGCGGTAGTCATCCACCACGATGGCGTTATCCACACTGCCACCCAGAGCCAGATTCATGGAACGCAGTGCCTCGATATCCCGCATGAAGCCAAAGGTCCGCGCCCTGCTCACCTCCTTGACGAAGGACGTGCTTGAGAAATCAACCGTGGCATTCTGGTTACGGCCTTCGAACACCGGGTGATTGAACTCAATGGTGAAGCTCACCTTGAAACCGTCGAAAGGCGTGAACGTGGCCCACTTGCCTTCTTCCTCAACGGTGATTTCACGCTTGATGCGGGTGAACTTCTTGGGCGCTTCCTGCTCGGCGATGCCGGCGGACTGCAGCAGGAACACAAAGGGCCCCGCACTACCGTCCATGATCGGCACTTCCGCCGCACTCAGCTCCACATAGCAGTTATCGAGCCCCAGACCGGCCATGGCCGACATCAGGTGCTCCACTGTCGCAACACGGACCCCATCCTTCACCAGAGTGGTGGAAAGCATGGTCTCGCCGACGTATTCGGCCCTGGCTTCCACCTCCACGACCGGGTCCAGATCCACACGCCGGAATACGATGCCCGTATCCACCGGCGCCGGCTTCAGTGTCAGAAACACTTTCTCGCCGGAATGGAGCCCGACGCCGGTGGCTCTGATGGTGTTCTTCAGGGTGCGTTGTCTGATCATGATGTCATTGTTCCGTCATGGAAACGGCTTAAACTGGAAGCCGTAATTTTGGGCATACTGTAACAGATGGCGTGTCTGGACGCCATTTGTACAGTCTGTGGAAAACCGAGACATTGGCTGCAGTGACGCACAATGCCCCGGGATCCCCACGGCCTTCAGTCAGCCTGCCGACGCAGGAATGCCGGGATGTCGAGGTAGTCGACATTGGTATCCTGCTCACCCTGGCTGTCCTGATCCACGGCCGCATTCCCCTCGCTGGCCACGGCACGCCGGCGCAGTACCGCCGGGCGATCCAGCTGGTTGTAGTCGGTCTTGCCGTCCATGCTGCGGGTGTTGTCCACCACCTTCTGCGGTGAATCCCCTTCGGCATTGAGCCCGGTTGCGACCACGGTCACCTTCAGCTCGTTCTCCATTTCCGGATCGATCACGGTACCGACCACAACGGTAGCGGATTCGGAGGCGAATTCGCGCACGATGTCGCCGACCTCGCTGAACTCGCCGAGGTTCAGGTCCATGCCAGCGGTGATGTTCACCAGGATGCCACGTGCGCCCTGCAGGTTGATGTCGTCCAGCAGCGGGCTGCGGATGGCGCCCTCGGCCGCCTCGCGGGCACGTTCGTCACCGGTGGCCCGGGCAGTCCCCATCATGGCGTTGCCCATCTCGGACATGACCGTCTTCACGTCCGCAAAGTCGACGTTGATCATGCCGTTGCGAGTGATCAGATCGGCGATGCCCTGAACGGCACCCAGGAGCACGTCGTTGGCCGAGGCGAAGGCATCCAGCAGGCTGGTGTTCTTGCCCATCACCGTCAGCAGTTTCTCATTGGGGATCGTGATCAGCGAATCCACGGTGTCCTCAAGCGCCTTGAGGCCGGCGTCGGCCACTTTCATACGCTTGCCACCCTCGAAGCCGAACGGCTTGGTGACCACGGCCACGGTCAGGATACCCATCTCGCGGGCCACTTCGGCCACGATGGGCGCAGCCCCTGTGCCGGTGCCGCCACCCATGCCGGCGGTGATGAAGACCATGTCCGAGCCCTTCAGAGCCTCGGCAATGCGGTCACGGTCCTCCATCGCGGACTGCCGCCCGATCTCCGGGTTAGCCCCGGCGCCCAGGCCCTTGGTGATGTTGCCACCCAGCTGGATCAGGGACTTGCTGTCGAGATCCTTCAGCGCCTGGGCATCGGTGTTGGCGCACAGGAACTCAACCCCCTCGACCTCGCTCGACAGCATGTGGCGGACGGCATTACCGCCACCCCCGCCGACGCCGACGACCTTGATCACTGCGCTCTGCTCTACGTTGTCTACCAGTTCAAACATTCCCCTTCTCCTTCCTTCTATCCAGCGGCTTGTGCCGCTTTATTTGGATTCATTGAAAACCGATTCAGAAATTCCCGGTGAACCACTGCTTGATCCGTGCCAGGAGTGAATCTCCCGCAGCCGGAGAGGGACCGCCCCCGCGTCCCTTCTCCGCCTGCCGGAAGCCGTACATCAGCAACCCCGCGCCGGTGGCGTACACCGGGGTGCCGATCACATCGCTCATGCCCGTCACGCCCGACGGTATCGCCAGGCGCACGGGCGCATGAAAGATCTCTTCCGCCAGTTCGACCGCGCCTTCCATCATGGAAGAGCCGCCGGTCACCACGATTCCCGCCGGAATCAGATCCTCGAACCCGCTGCGCCGCAGTTCGGACTGGACCAGGGTGAAGAGCTCCTCGTACCGGGGCTCGACCACCTCCGCCAGCGCCGCCCGGGACAGATCCCTGGGCGCACGGTCACCAACGCCGGGCACCTTGATGGTTTCCTCGGCGCCGGCCAGCTGCGTCAGGGCACAGGCGTAGCGGGTCTTGATCTCTTCGGCATTCTGCGTGGGCGTGCGCAGTGCCATGGCGATGTCGTTGGTCACCTGGTCCCCGGCAATGGGGATCACCGCCGTGTGCCGGATGGCCCCGCCGGTGAAGATGGCGATGTCAGTGGTACCGCCGCCGATATCCACCATGCATACGCCCAGCTCGCGTTCGTCGTCCGTCAGCACCGAATAGCTCGATGCCAGCTGTTCCAGGATGATGTCGTCCACATCCAGGCCACAGCGACGCACACACTTGTCGATGTTCTGGACCGCGTTCACCGCGCAGGTCACCAGGTGGACCTTGGCCTCAAGCCGCACACCCGACATGCCCAGGGGCTCCTTGATGCCCTCCTGGTTATCGATCACGAACTCCTGGGGCAGGATGTGCAGCACTTTCTGGTCGGCCGGGATCGCCACCGCCTGGGCGGCATCAATGACCCGGTCGATGTCCGCCTGGGTAACCTCCCGGTCCCGGATCGCGACAATACCGTGGGAGTTCATGCTGCGGATGTGGCTCCCGGCGATACCGGCATACACGGAATGGATCCGGCAGCCGGCCATCAGCTCCGCTTCCTCAACCGCACGCTGGATCGCCTGGACCGTGGTTTCGATGTTGACCACCACCCCGCGCTTGAGGCCGCGTGACGGATGCGAGCCGATGCCGGCAACCTCGATGGAACCGTCCGGATTCTGCTTGCCGACCAGCGCCACCACCTTGGAGGTGCCGATATCAAGCCCGACGATCATGTTCTCTGTGTCTGCCGATGACATAACCTGAGTCCCGTGATTCAAGAATCTCTCCAGCGCACCGCAACCCCGTTGCCATAGCGCGCATCCACCCCGGTGATATCCGCCGCCACAGGCGACAGCCGGGATTCGTAAACCGTCATGAACCGTTCAAAGCGCTCCCGGACCCGGTCCCGGCCCAGTGAGACGCTTATGCCGTTGTCCAGAAGCAGCGTCCAGGCGCCCCTGGGCTCCAGGCTGACGCTTTCAAGCCCCAGCCCCAGCGCGGCCAGCTCGCCACGGAAGGCCCGGGCCCGCTCCAGCACCTCGTCCGCACGCCCCGCCGGTCCATTGAGCCGGGGCAGGTCCAGGGCCGCCGGCGCCGCAGGCCGGAATACCGTACCCTCGCCGCTGATCAGCGCCCGCCCGTTCCACAGCGCCACGGGTTCATGCTCACGCACACTGACGGTCAGGGTGCCGGGCCATTCGCGCCCAACGGCCGCACTCTCAACCCACGGCAGCATTTCGAGCTGGGCCTTCACCCGGGACAGATCGGTGGCGAAATAGCTTGTCCCGATGAACGGCTCCAGATGATTCTGCAGCGCTGGCTCCGTTACCCGCGTCAGCTCGCCCTGTACCTGGACGCGGCTGAAGTCCTGATCGAGGAACTGGACGCCCTGAGCAATAGTCCAGGGCAGCATCGCGGCGGTAATTGCGACCACCAGCCCGAGCGAAACCTGACTCCAGGGCACACGCCGCACGGCACCGCCCGCCATGCGCAGGGCCAGGCGCAGCGCCGAGGGATCCTCCACCATGGGACTGGCGCCGCGCTGGCGCGCAGTCCTGGTGCGTGTATCCCGGATCCGCAGTGGCGACAGAAGCCCGTTCATGCCCGCACCTCCAGTGTCTGTTCCAGGATCCGGACACAGAGTTCCCGGAACCCGATGCCGGCCGCTTCAGCGGCCATGGGCACCAGGCTGTGGTCGGTCATGCCGGGAATGGTGTTCACTTCCAGAAGCCAGAAATCGCCGGCGGCGTCCTGCATCACATCCACCCGGCCCCAGCCACAGCCATCAATGACCCGGAAGGCCTCGAGCGACAGCTCCCGGATACGCTGCTCGTGGCCGCTGTCGAGGCCACTGGGCAGCATGTAGTGGGTGTCATCCGAGAGGTATTTGGCCTCGAAATCGTAGAAGGTGTGATCGGTGGCCAGTCCGATCACCGGCAGCGCCTGCTCGCCCAGGATACTGACCGTGTACTCGCCGCCTGTTATCCATTCCTCCACCAGCACCAGGGGATCGAGCTCGCAGGCCTGGATATAGGCCTCCTTCAGTTCGGCCACTGTTTCCACCTTGCCGATACCGATGCTCGAGCCCTCACGCGCTGGTTTGACACCGAGCGGAGCACGCAGCTCACCCAGGATGGCCTCCGCCTCCTCGAGCGAGCGCATGAGCCGGAAGGCCGGTGTGGGAAGGCCGGCGCCCGCGAACGCGTACTTGGTGCGCAGCTTATCCATCCCCAGCGCTGAGGCCAGAACCCCGCTGCCGGTATAGGGGACCCCCGCCTGATCCAGTATGGCCTGGGGGGTGCCGTCCTCGCCGCCACGACCATGAAGGGCGATGAAGCACCGGTCGAACTGCCCTTCCGCGGCCAGCTTGAGAATGGCGTTACCCTGCACATCCACGGCATGGGCGTCCACGCCCGCCGCCTGCAGCGCGTCGGTCACCGCCTGCCCGCTCTTGAGCGAGACACTGCGCTCCGCCGAATCGCCGCCCATCAGGACCGCAACACGGCCCAGTGCCCGTGCCTGTTCTGCGCTGACGCGGAATTCATCAGTGACCGTCATGATCACCTCCGCTTCCGGTCAGTCCATTCGCCGCAAGACGTGCCGAGAGGCCCCCGATGTCGCCGGCCCCCTGGGTAATGAGCAGGTCGCCGGGCTGGAGCAGGTTCTCCAGCAGATCCTCGACCCGGTCCGTGTCCTCCACGAACACCGGATCCAGCTGCCCCCGCTGGCGCATGCTCCGGCACAGGCTGCGACTGTCCGCGCCGGGGATCGGCTGCTCACCTGCCGCGTAGACATCCAGCATCAGCAGCACATCCACGCTGGAGAGCACCCGCACGAAATCGTCATAGAGATCACTGGTCCGGCTGAACCGGTGCGGCTGGTAGATCATGACCAGGCGACGGCCGGGCCAGGCATCGCGCACACCCTGGATCACCGCCTCCACCTCGCGTGGATGGTGCCCGTAGTCGTCCACCAGCGTGACCTCGCCCCCGGCTACGGGGTAGTCGCCGTAGACCTGGAAACGACGGCCGACACCGGAGAAATGCTCCAGTGCCCTCAGAATATCCTCATCCCCGACCCCCTCATCCGTGGCTACGGCAATCGCCGCCATGGCATTGAGGACGTTGTGCCGACCCGGCATGCGCAGGCGCACTTCCAGGTCCGAATAGCCATCGGGACGCAGCGCACGGAAACCGGTACTGAAACCGTCCGTGTGCACGTCCACCGCTCGGTAGTCAGCGTCCTCGCTGAAACCGTAAGTGATCACGGCGCGCGAGATGCGTTCCGCCACTTCCCGCACCCGGGGATCATCACAGCACATGATGGCCACGCCGTAGAACGGCAGGCTGTGCAGGAACTCCACGAAGGTCTGCTTGAGCTTCTCGAAGTCACCGCCATAGGTGTGCATGTGGTCCGCATCGATATTGGTGACCACGCTGATCACCGGCGTCAGATGCAGGAAAGAGGCATCGCTTTCATCGGCCTCGGCCACCAGGTAGCGCGAACGCCCCAGCTGGGCATTGGTACCGGCGCTGTTGAGCTTGCCACCGATCACGAAGGTCGGGTCCAGGCCGCCCTCGCCCAGGATCGAGGCGATCAGGCTGGTCGTCGTGGTCTTGCCGTGGGTGCCCGCCACCGCAATGCCGTGGCGGTAGCGCATGATCTCGGCCAGCATCTCCGCACGCGGCACCACCGGCACGCGGTTTTCCCGTGCCGTTACAACCTCCGGGTTGGATTCATCCACGGCACTGGAGACCACGACCACGTCCGCATCGGCACTGTTCTCGCCGCGGTGCCCAATGGCCACGCGGATCCCCAGGCCTCCCAGATGCCGGGTCACGGCACTTTCACGGATATCGGAGCCGGTCACCTCATAGCCCTGGTTGTAGAGCACTTCCGCGATCCCGCTCATACCGGCACCGCCGATACCCACGAAGTGGATCCCGCGGATACGCCGCATCTCGGGCACGTCATGGACCATGGGGCTGGTATTACGCTCGGCCATGAGCCGCCTCCAGACAGTAATTGACAACACGTTCGGTGGCGTCCGGGACCGCCAGCTCGCGGGCCCGCTCCGCCATGGTGCGCAGCGCGTCCCGATCGTCATCGAGACGCTGGATTTCCCGCGCCAGACCCGCCGCATCCAGCTGGGACTGCGGCATCAGAAGGGCCGCACCGGCATCGCTGAGATGACGCGCATTGGCCGTCTGGTGGTCATCCACCGCGTGCGGGAACGGCACCAGAACGGATCCCACGCCCACACAGGCGAGCTCCGCCAGCGTCAGCGCGCCCGCACGGCAGACCACCAGGTCCGCCCAGCCGTAGGCTTCCGCCATATCCCCGATAAAGGGCACCACGTCCGCCGACAGACCCGCGTCCGCATAGGCTTTGCGGGTGCTTTCCAGGTGATCCCGGCCGCACTGATGGCGGACTTCCGGCTGTTCACCGGCTGCCAGCGACGCCAGTGCCTCCGGCACCACTTCATTGATGGCGCGGGCACCGCGGCTGCCCCCCAGGACCAGCAGTTTCAGCCTTTGCCCGCGCCCGATACGTTCAGCCGGTTCCGGAAGCCCCGTCAGGTCCTGGCGCACCGGATTGCCCGTGCAGCGGGTCACGGTTCTGCTGCCATAGGCGCCGGGAAACGCCTCCAGCGTGATCTCAGCCAGTCGCGAGAGCCACTGGTTGGTCATACCCGCAACCGCATTCTGTTCATGGATCACCAGCGGCCGGCGCAGAAGCCAGGCCGCCAGGCCACCCGGCCCGGCCGCGAAGCCGCCCATACCCAGCACGCAGTCCGGGCGGACACGGCGGATCACCGCAACCGCCTGCCACAGCGCCCGCACCAGCTTCAGCGGCGCCGCCAGACGCGTGAGACCGCCCTTGCCCCGCAGACCGGAAACCTCGATCAGGTGCAGGGGAATGTCCCGGCCACCAATCAGATCGGCTTCCATGCCGCCCCTGGAGCCAAGCCAGGCAACGTCGTGGCCCTTTTCCCGGAGAGCTTCCGCAGTGGCCAGTGCCGGGAAAACGTGCCCGCCGGTGCCGCCCGCCATGATCAGGAAACGCTGGCTCATGATGCCTCGCCCTCCTGCGCACGCTGGTCTTCAACTTCCATCTGGACCCGCGCGATCACGCCAATGGTGACGCAGCTCACCACCAGGCTGGAGCCGCCATAGCTGACAAGCGGCAGGGTCAGGCCCTTGGTGGGCAGCAACCCGGTGTTCACGGCCATGTTGATGTAGGCCTGGAGCGCGATCAGCAGGGTCAGGCCATAGGCCAGGCAGGCGCCGAAAGTCATGCCGGCGTCCCGGGCCTGGCGGGCAATGCGCAGGCCGCTCAGGACCAGCACCGTGAAGGTCAGCAGTATGCCCAGCGCTCCCAGGAGCCCGAATTCCTCGGCAGCGATGGCAAAGATGAAATCCGTATGGGCTTCCGGCAGATAGAACAGCTTCTGGATCGAATTGCCCAGACCGGTGCCGGTCCACTCGCCACGACCGAACGCGATCAGCGCCTGGGTCAGCTGGTAGCCGGAATTGAACTGGTCCTTCCAGGGATCGAGGTAGGCCACCAGGCGCTCAATCCGGTACGGCTGGCTGAACAGCGCCGCGGCACCCAGGGCCAGACCGGTCAGGCTCACCACCAGGAAGCGACCCAGCCCGACACCGCTGACGAAGATCACGCCGAAGGCGGCCGCCATCAGAACCACCACGGCACCGAAGTCCGGCTGCGCCAGGAGAAGTCCGCTGGCTGCTCCCAGTATAAGCAGCGGCTTGAGCACGCCGGGCCAGGTCGCCACCACTTCCGCATGGCGGCGAACCACGTAACCGGCCAGATAGACCACCAGCAGCCACTTGGCCGCCTCGGAGACCTGGAGGTTGGCCGCACCGAGGGAGATCCAGCGGGTGCTGCCATTAACGGTGACCCCCAGGGGCGTCAACACCAGGATCAGCAGAAGGAAAGCCCCAGCCAGCCACAGCCAGGCACCGCGCAGCCACCAGACCAGCGGAATGTTGGCCGCAACCAGGCCCGCCAGGCAGCCGAAAACCACATAGACGCTCTGGCGCAGGACGAAATGCAGCGGACTGCCGTAGTTCTGTGCCGCCACATCCATGGAAGCCGATCCGATCATCACTATGCCGGTCGTCAGCAGCACACCCGCGCTCAACAGCAGCGCCGTGAGTTCGCGGCGCGGCGTGCGGATGGGCATGTTTCCCGCTACCGCCGTCATAACGCCTCCACGGCCCGGGCGAAAGCATCACCCCGGGCCTCATAATTGCTGTACTGATCCAGGCTCGAGCACGCCGGGGAAAGCAGTACCCGGTCTCCGGCGCAGGCCCTGTCCGCCGCGACCCTTACCGCTTCCTCCATGGTGCTGACACGGGTGCTGGCCACATGGTTCCCCAGGGCCTCCTCCAGAATCGGTGCATCCTGACCCATGAGCACCAGATGGCGGACCCGCCCGGTCACCGCCTCCACCAGCGGGGACAGATCCGCGCCCTTGGCATCGCCGCCGGCAATCAGCACCAGCTGACCCTCGGCGGGCGCCAGGCTTTCGATGGCGGCCCGGGTGGCGCCCACATTGGTGGCCTTGGAGTCGTTCACCCAGAGCACGCCGTTGTGTTCCCGCAGGCTCTGGCTGCGGTGCGGCAGACCCCGGAACCGGCGGGCTGCTGCCAGCATGGCGTCCATGGGCAGCCCGATGGCATTGCCCAGCGCCAGCGCCGCCAGCACATTGGCGATGTTGTGCATGCCGGCCACGCCCAGCTCGCTGGCGTGCATCAGGTTGTCGAGGCCATGAGTCAGCCAGAGACCGGTTTCGTCCTCGCGGGTACTGAAGACCCCGAGGTCCACCCGGAAGAGGCCGAAGAAGTGCGGCACCATGCCCTCGTTGAGCAGCGGCTGGCTCAGGGGATCGTCCAGGTTCACGACGGCATTGCGCGCGCCCTGGAAGATCCGGTGCTTGGCCTGGAAGTAGCTCATCCGGTCCGGGTAGCGGTCCATGTGGTCGTCGCTGACATTGAGGACCGTGGCCACCTCGGCTTTCAGGTCCGTGGTGCGTTCCAGCTGGAAGCTGGAAACCTCCAGGATATAGAGCGGCACGTCCGGGGCGATCAGATCCAGCGCCGGCGTCCCCAGGTTCCCCCCCACACCGGCGTTCACGCCGGCCTCCGCGGCCATCTGCCCGAGCAGCGTGGTGACCGTGCTCTTGCCGTTGGAGCCCGTGATGGCCACCACCGGTGCCGCCACGGCTTCCCGGAACAGGTCCAGGTCGCCGGAAATCCGCACGCCCGCCTCGGCGGCCGCCGCGATCGCCGGTTCATCCAGGCTGATCCCGGGGCTGACAATGAGTTCATCGAAACCGCAGAACCAGTCCGGATCAAATGCGCCGGTGACCACTTCCAGATCCGGCCAGCGCTCGCGCACCTCAGCAAGACCCGGCGGCTGGGCACGGCTGTCCGCCACGGCCAGTTGCCGGCCGAGTGCATGGCAATGACGCACGCACGACAGGCCGGTAGCTCCCAGCCCGACGATCAGCGTGCGACGATCCGATGCAATCAGTGCCATGACTGTCTGCCCTACCTCAGCTTGAGGGTCGCGAGACCCACGAGTACGAGAATGACCGTGATGACCCAGAACCGCACGATCACGCGCGGCTCCGGCCAGCCCTTGAGTTCAAAGTGGTGATGCAGCGGCGCCATGCGGAAAACCCGCCGGCCGGTCAGCTTGAACGAAGCGACCTGGACGATGACCGACAGGGTTTCCACCACGAAAATGCCGCCCATGATGAACAGCACGATCTCCTGGCGGACGATGACCGCCAGGACCCCAAGGCCCGCGCCCAGCGCCAGGGAACCCACGTCCCCCATGAAGACCTGCGCGGGATAGGTGTTGAACCACAGAAAGCCCAGGCCGGCGCCGACAAGAGCACCGCAGTAGACAAGCAGCTCGCCGGTTCCGGGCAGGTTCGGAATCTGCAGGTAATCCGCGAAATTGGCGTGACCGGAGGCATAGGCGAAGATCCCCAGGGCCGCCCCGACCATGACCGTGGGCATGATCGCCAGCCCATCCAGCCCGTCAGTGAGGTTGACGGCATTGCTGCTGCCGACGATCACCAGGTAGCTCAGCACCACAAAGGCAACCGGGCCCATCAGCAGGCCGAAATCCTTGAAGAACGGCATAATGAGGGTGATTTCCTGGGGCAGCGTGGCGGTGGCGTAGAGGGCCACCGCTGCCAGGAATCCGGTGACCGACTGCCAGAAATACTTCCAGCGTGCCGGCAGCCCTTTGGGGTTGCGATCCACCACCTTGCGGTAGTCGTCAACCCAGCCAATGGCCCCGAATGCCAGCGTCACGCCCAGCGTGATCCAGACATAACGGTTGCTCAGGTCCGACCACAGGAGTGTACTCAGCGCCACCGCCACCAGGATGAGCGCGCCGCCCATGGTGGGAGTGCCGGCCTTGCTCAGGTGTGTTTCGGGGCCGTCATCCCGCACCGCCTGGCCGATCTGATACTGCGCCAGGTGCCGGATCATGGCGGGGCCGATGAGCAGCGAGGTCAGCAGTGCCGTCAGCACCCCCAGGATGCCCCGGAGCGTAATGTACTGGAACACGGCAAAGCCGCTGATGTACTGCGCCAGAAAATCAGTCAGCCAGACTAGCATGTGTCGTCGTTCCTCTCTCTGAGACGGGTAACCGCCCGATCCATACCCGCGCTGCGCGAGCCCTTGACCAGGATCGAAGCGGCCTCCCCCAGTTCATCCCACACCCGGTCCGCCAGTGTTTCCGGGGCGTCGCCGGTGTGGGTCCCGTCACCGAAGCCGTCGGCGTAATCGCTGGCATGGCTTCCGGTGACCATCAGTTGTTCAATGCCCAGCTGTCGGGCGAGTTCGCCCAGGACCCGATGCTGGCTGGCCGCTTCCGACCCCAGTTCCGCCATATCCCCCAGCAGCGCAAACCGCGGTGCCGGCATGGCGGCCAGAGTCCGCAGGGCAGCTGCCATGGAGGCCGGATTGGCGTTGTAGCTGTCGTTGAGAATGCGGATGCCCGGCCGCAGCGTGATGGGCTCCAGCCGACCAGCCACGGCCGGTGTCTTCGCCAGCCCGCGGGCGACCCGATCCATGTCCAATCCCAAACTGTGCGCCGCTGCGGCCACCAGAAGGGCATTGGCCACGTTGTGCCGACCCGGAATGGGCAGTCGGATGTCGGTGGCGGTCACGGCATCACCAAGCAGCGTGAACGCGATGCCGTCAGCATCCTCGCGGATGGATTCCGCCCGGAAGCTGGCATCCTGATCCCCCTGCGCGGAAATACTGAGCACCCGCCGCATACCGGCCCGTGCCCGCCAGTCCTCAAAAGCGGCCTCGTCATGATTCAGGATGACGGTGCCTCCGGCGCGCACGGAATCGATGATCTCGCCCTTGGCGGAGACAATGCTCTCCAGGCTGCCAAAGCCCTCCAGGTGCGCCTCACTGGCATTGGTGATGATGCCAACGTCCGGCGCGGCCAGGGACCCTGTCCAGGCGATCTCGCCAAGCCCGCTGGCCCCCAGCTCCACGACTGCGTACTCTGCATCCGGCCCGAGCTGGAGCAGGGTCAGCGGCGCACCGATCTCATTGTTCAGGTTGCCCTCGGTTGCCATCACGGCACCGGCTTCCGCCAGCACCGTCTGCATCATCTGCCGGGTGGTGGTCTTGCCGGAGCTGCCGGTAATTCCAACCAGTCGCCCCGCGAATTCAGAACGGTTGAGCCCGGCAAGGCGCCCCAGTGCGTAACGGCTGTCCCGCACCTGGATCATCGGCATGCTGGCATCCACCTTTTTCTCCGCGACGATGGCACAGGCGCCCGCTTTTTCCGCTTCCCGCACGAAGTCATGCCCGTCGAAACGGTCCCCGGTCAGAGCCACGTAGAGGGCGCCCTTCGCCAGAGTCCGGGTATCAATCCCGACACGGCTGAAGAACAGGTCCTCACCCCGCAGAGTGCCCTGAACCAGGGGTGTGATTTCCGCCAGGGAGAATGCCCGCATCATGCTGCTTCCCCTCCCTCGCCGATCAGTCTGCGCACCACGCCGGCATCGCTGAAGGCGGTACGGACGCCACCACGCTCCTGGGTGGTTTCATGGCCCTTGCCCGCGATCAGCACCAGGTCCGTCGCATCCGCTTCCCGGAAGGCGGTGGTGATGGCCCTGTCACGGTCATGGATGACCCGCGCACCGGCGGCATCGGCCATTCCGGAAAGGATGTCCGCCACGATGCCCTCCGGTGATTCATCACGCGGGTTGTCATCGGTCAGAATCACATGGTCCGCCAGCCGTTCCGCCACTTCGCCCATGGCCGGGCGTTTGGTCTGGTCACGATTGCCGCCACAGCCGAAGACACACCACAGCTCGCCACTGACATGGGGTCTGAGTGCGGCCAGCGCGTGTTCAAGCGCCGCTGCTGTGTGGGCGTAATCAATCACCAGCTTCAGGCCGCTGGTCGCCGCATGGGGCTCAAGGCGCCCCGGCGGCGCTTCCACCCCGGCGGCCGCGGTCTCCACCACCCCGGGAGGGATCCCCAGGGCCAGTGCGGTGGCACTGGCGGCCGCCAGATTCTCAATATTGAAATGGCCCATGAGTCGGGTCTGCAGGGACAGGCGCCCCAGACGGGTATCGAAGATCGCGGCCATGCCATCGCTGGCGGGCCTGGCATCACGGATACGACATTCGAGCTGTTGCGCCATGGATCCGTAACGCCAGAGGCGGGTTTCAGCCGGCAATTGGCCAAGCAGTTGCCGGCCGAAATCATCATCCGCATTGACCACCGCAATGTCCGGCTCGTGGTCCATGAAGAGACGCGCCTTGGCGGCACCGTACGCTGCCATATCAGCGTGGTAATCCAGATGCTCAGGCGAAAGATTGGTGAATACGCCGGCATCAAACCGCACCCGGTCCACCCGGCCCTGCACAAGGGCGTGGGATGAAACCTCCATGACCACGGCTTTCGCGCCCTGATCCAGGAAGCCAGCCAGGAGGCTGTGCACCCGGGTCACATCGGGGGTGGTATGGCTGGCCGTCTCCCGGGATTCCCGGAAGGCGTAGCCAAGGGTCCCCATGGTAGCCGCGGGGATACCGCCCGCCTCCAGAATGGCCGCGAGGAAGCCGGTAACGGAGGTTTTGCCGTTGGTACCGGTCACTCCGATCACGGTGAGGTGGGCGGATGGATGGCCATGAAAGTAATCCGCCAGACCTGCCAGGCAATCCGCCAGGCCGGCAACCGGAACCAGAACGGCCCCACGATACTCCCTGGGGTCCCCGGCGCCATCCTCCAGCAGGACCGCCACCGCTCCGTTCGCGACGGCGTCATCCACGTGCGCCCAGGGATCCCCGCCGGAACCCGCCAGCGCGATGAAGGCATCCCCCGGGCGGACCCGCCGGCTGTCGGCACTCAGGCCATGCACCCAGACATCCAGTACCGATGGAATGGCAACCCGGTCCCTGAGAAGGTTCTTGAGACTGTGCGCGACGTGGCTCATCCCTGCCCTCCATCAGCACCGGCGGATTCATCTGCCATGGAAGCTCCCCCGGAGGGGCTGACATTCAGCAGTCGCAGCGCATCCCCCATGATGCGTCCAAAGATGGGCGCGGCCACCTCACCGCCGTAGTACTCAGTGCGCGAAGGCGCATCAACAGTGACCACGGTGACCACCTGCGGGTCATCAACCGGCCCCATGCCGGCAAACAGCGCCTTGTACTGATCCGACTCGTAGCCGCTGGCGCCGACCAGATGGACTGTCCCGGTCTTGCCCGCCAGACGGTAGATCCCCTGGTCCGCACGCTTGCCGGTACCCTCGTCCACCACCCTGGCGAGCATCGCCCGAACCTGACGTGCGGTCTCTTCCGACATGACCCGCTGGCCCTTCGGGGTCTCATCGTTTTTAAGCAGGGTCACGGGGTAACGGATACCGCCATTGGCCAGGGTCATGTAAGCCTGGGCCATCTGCAGCGCATTCACGCTGAGTCCATAGCCATAGGAAAGCGCCGCCACCTCAACAGGGCGCAGGTTCACGCTCGCCGGCAGGATACCAACCGACTCCCCGGGGAAACCGATGCCCGTGGACTGCCCGAAACCCACGCTGTAGAACAGGTTCTGGAGCCGCTTCCCGGAAAGTTCGGAAGCGACACGACTGATGCCCACATTCGAGGAACGGATAATGATCTCGGCGAGCGAGAGCCGGCCGTAATCGCGATGATCCCGGATCGTGTAGGCGCCCATCTGGCGGTAGCCGGGGCTGGTGTTGACGACGGTTTCGGGGGTGAACTCGCCAGACTCAAGAGCCGCCGCCGCCGTAAAGGGCTTGACGGTCGAGCCCGGCTCATACAGGTCGGTGATGGCCCGGTTGCGGACACGGGCGGGATCCCGCTGGCCACGGTCATTCGGGTTGAGCGCCGGCTGGTTGGCCATCGCCAGGATCTCACCGCTGTCCACATCCAGCATGACCACGGTACCACCACGGGCACCATGGGCCTCGACGGCAGCCTTGAGCTCGCGGTAGGCGAGGTACTGGAGCCTGAGATCGAGGCTCAGCCCGAGGTCGTTACCGGGATGGGCTTCGCGGATGGGGCCGAGATCGCGGATGGTGCGCCCACGGTTATCCCGGAGTACGCGCTTGCTCCCCTTCTCACCCGCCAGCCAGTGATTGAAGGAAAGCTCCAACCCCTCCTGGCCCTGTTCATCGATGTTGGTGAATCCAACCACGTGGGAGGTCACTTCCCCGGCCGGGTAGTAGCGACGGTACTCGCGCCGGCTGTAGACACCGGGGACCCCCAGCTCCATGACTTCCCGGGCCAGGGCGGGTTGGACCTTGCGGCGCAGGTAAAGGAATTCTCGTTCGCTGTTCTTGGCAAGGCGCTCGCGCAACTGCGCAGCATCCAGTTCCGCCACCTCCGCAAGGCGGGGTATCGCGGGATGGTCCGACGGCAGCTCACCGGGATTGGCCCAGAGGGTCTTGACCGGGGTGCTGATCGCCAGGGGTTCGCCGTGACGGTCGCGGATCACGCCGCGGTTGGCATCAATGGGTTCAACGCGGGCGGTGCGTGCCTCACCCTGCTCGCGCAGGAATTCATGATCCAGGACCTGAAGCTCCACCAGCCGACCAGCAACGGCGACGGCGGAGCCCAGCACCGCAACCAGCACGAGCAGGTGCCGCCACGGTGCCATGGCCACGCGGTCGTGCCTGCGAGCGGTCTGTTGGTGTTTTTGTCCCGCCATGAATCTACCGCGTTGTCACGACTACAATGTCATCGCGGGCGGGAACCTTCATTTCCAGTTCCCGCGCCGCGCGCCCTTCCACATGGCTGTGCGCGCTGAGCGCACTCTGTTCCAGAAGAAGCTGTGTCCACTGCCGTTGATAGGCATCCCGCTCATCCCGGAGGTCGTTGAGGGTGCCGTACAGGGTCCGATTGAGATGGGACGCATGCACCACGGCCAGCGCCGATGCCGTCAGCACCAGCAGCATCACCAGCGTCGCCAGTACCCTGGGATCCCAGAGTCCCCGGAAGATACGACTGGAAATACGTGTCGCGGCGTCCAGCACTTCCCGCCAGCGCAGCGCTCGCCCTCCGGCTTCGGATCTGACTGCCGTTGCGCCCATGATCAGGCCTCCCCCGCACTGCTGCGTTCAAGCACACGCATCACGGCACTGCGTGCACGCACATTCACACTGCGTTCAGCCTCCGACGCCTGTACGGCACGGCCCACTGTCCGGAATCCCGTCTCTTCCATCTCTGCCGTCACCGGTACACCGCGCGGCAGTTGCGGCCCCCGGCTGAGGTCACGCATGAAGCGCTTCACGCGGCGATCCTCAAGCGAGTGGAAGCTGATCACCACAAGACGCCCTCCCGGGCCAAGGTGATCCACCGCCTGACGGAGCGCCTCGTCCAGCTGCGGCAACTCTTCGTTCACCCGGATCCGGATCGCCTGGAATGAGCGGGTCGCCGGGTGCTTGTAACGATCCTCGAACGGCACCGCCTCACGGATCAGCTCGGCCAGCTGAGTGGTGCGGGTAACCGGCTGCTCCTGCCGGGCCTCGACAATGCGGCGGGCAATCCGCTTCGCGAACCGCTCTTCACCGTAGTCACGCAGAACCCGCGCAATCTCCTTCTCATCCTCATTGGCCAGCCAGTCAGCAGCGCTCTGCCCCGTATCCGGATCCATGCGCATATCCAGCGGACCGTCATGACGGAAGCTGAAGCCACGTTCCGGCTCATCCAGCTGCGGCGAGGAGACGCCCAGATCGAAAAGAACGCCATCGACCCATGACCAGCCAGCCTCATTCAGAAGCCCGGCCAGGCTGCCAAAGTCGCCGCGCTGCACGCTGACCCGCGGATCCGCCTCTGCCAGCTCCCTGGCTACCCGGATCGCTTCCGGATCACGGTCCAGAACCAGGAGACGGCCGGAGTCATCCAGCTGGTCGAGAATGGCGCGGCTGTGGCCGCCCCGGCCGAAAGTGGCGTCCACGTACCTGCCCGCCGGCGTGGTCACCAACGCATCAACGGCTTCCTGTTGCAGTACGGACTCATGAGCCATGGCCAATTCTCCAGCCCCCGCTAAAGCGACAGGGACTTCATCTCTTCCGGGATTTCCTCATCGCCGTCATCCTCCTCAAGCCAGGCCATCCAGCGCTCCTCGCTCCAGAGTTCCAGCTTGCGGCCCTGGCCGACCAGGTAGAGTTTCTTCTCCAGGCCGGCGTAATCACGCAGCGGCTGCGGCACCAGAATCCGGCCCGCGCCATCCAGCTCCAGCGGTGTGGCATAACCGATAAGCAGCCGCTGGGTGCGGCGTACCGCCTTGTTGAAGCTCGGCAACGCTTCGATCTTGGGCAGGATCTCCTCCCACTGCGGCTCGGGGTAGACCAGCAGGCAGCGTTCCTCGGTGTGGGCGGTCAGCACAATACGGCCACCACAGAGCGTCTCGAGGTCCTCGCGCACACGAGCGGGGATAGCCAGGCGCCCCTTGGCGTCCATATTGATCGCATGACTGCCGAGAAAATTCGTCATGGTCGATTCGCTACCCCGATTCGGTGGCCCGGATCACCAACTGACCCAATGCCACCACTCATAACCCACAAGACACCACTTGATGCCACTTTTTACCACTTGGCGACACTATAAGAAGACTCCGGGGGCAATGCAAGAAAACCCACGCCGCCTGGATCAGGGAAAAATGCCGTTGTGCCAGTGATTTAGGGGGGAAAGCAGTGAACGATAGGTAACGCGCGGGTAACAAATGCCGCCTTTTCAGAAACCTGGAGAAACCTCCAAGAATTCACGTCAAGGTCAAGATTTTTTTGCTATAAGAGAAGTGGTTCAAAAGAAGTGAAGGCAATAGAAAGGGTGGCCCGGGCTTCACTGAGGGAAGCCACGGGCCTGTTCGAGTCCGCCTGTAAGCCGGGTTCTGTCGTGTGCAGTCATTCCTCTGGGATCCGCGTCACCGCGAACCTCAAGCAGCCTACCCGGGTCCGGTGCGGGCCACACCTCTGGACCCCTATTTGGCCTTGCTCCGAGTGGGGTTTACCGTCGCCGTGGACTGTTGCCAGCCACGCGGTGCGCTCTTACCGCACCTTTTCAACCTTGCCGGCGGCCCGTGGGCCGCTTAGGCGGTTTCCTTTCTGCTGCACTTTCCGTCGGCTCGCGCCGCCCAGGCGTTACCTGGCACTCCGCCCTGTGGAGCCCGGACTTTCCTCCCTCCCCGTACAATGACGGGAACAGCGACTGCATAGCGGGCTCAGTCGGAAAATTAACGGCTTCAGCCCCATTTTACAAGGCCTTTATTCCCGGTTCTGCATCGCCAGAGCCCGCTGATAGAGCCCACTACGCCCCTGACCTGTGATCCGGGCAGCCATGCGGGCGGCATCACTGACACTGAGACGGGTCATCAGCTGCGTGAGCAGATGATCCACTTCCACATCCAGACCTCCGGCTTCCGCCTCGGCTCCCGAAACCATAAGCACGAACTCGCCTTTCAGCGGAATCCTGCCATCCGCGACCTGATCGGCAAGTTCCACCAGCGTCCCCTGAACCGACTGCTCGTGGGCCTTGGTGAGCTCACGCGCCACCACCGCGACACGGGCATCCCCAAAAGCGCCAGCCATATCCGCCAGCGCCCCCGCTACCCGCCGGGGGGATTCATAGAACACCATGGTTCGGGTTTCCCGCCCAAGGGCTTCGAGCGCCCGCCGGCGCGCCCCCGCCTTCGGGGGCAGAAAGCCCTCGAACACGAACCGGTCCGTGGGCAGACCCGCCACCGCCAGCGCCGCCGTTACGGCACTGGCCCCGGGAATCGTGACCAGCGGCAGCCCCTGCTCCCGCGCGGCCCGGACGAGGGCGAAGCCCGGATCGGAGATCAGCGGCGTTCCGGCATCCGAAACCAGTGCCAGCATCTCGCCACCGCGCAGCCAATCCAGCACCGTGGCAAGCTGACGATCCTCATTGTGTTCATGGAGGGGGGTCAGTGTCTTGTGCAGATCCAGATGCTCAAGAAGCCGCCGCGTCTGGCGGGTATCCTCGGCAAGAACCCGGTCGACGCCCGCCAGCACCCAGGCTGCCCGGGTGCTTATATCCCCCAGATTGCCAATGGGCGTTGCCACGACATAAAGGGTGCCTTTCTGTAAAGTCTCGGCCATGCTCAGACTGCCATTACCTGTTAGAATCGCCGGATTCCAATGAAGCCGAATCACCTGCAACAACGCCAGCCGAGACGCCCATGACAATCCGTTTGCCGGTCCTGACTGTTTTCCTGCTGCTGTTCGTTGCCGGCTGTGCCGTGGAGCCGGTCTCCACTCCTGAGCAGCAGCCCACCACCATTCAGGGCCTGCTCAGTGGCGCAGCGGACACCAATGATGCCAGCCTTCGCCGACAATATCAGCTCAAGGCAGCACAAATGCTGCAAAGTGACGGGGAATACGCAAGTGCACGCTCGCTTCTGGATGCAATGGATCCAGGACAGATCGAGGATGAACTCCGTGATCGCTACCTGTGGCTGAGCAGCCGTGATGCCGTTGAGCGCAGTGACGCGGATGCAGCAGAGACCCTTGCGGACCAGCTGGACCCCGAACTGCCCCTGCGGCTGCCCCCGGAACAGCGGGCCAACGCCTTTGAAGCGGTTACAGGCGTCTATGAACTCGCAGGGCGGCACCTGCCGAATGCCCGGACCCTGATTCTCTGGAACGGCAGTGACGCACGCCAGCCGGAGACGCTCAATCAGCGCATCTGGAGGGCACTGCGAGAGGTCCCCCGGAGCGAACTGGCGCCGGTCGCCGAACGCAGCTCGGACTACCGGGAGCGCGGCTGGCTGGAGCTCGCCCTGGCCCTGGCGGCGCATGAACAGCATGAGGTTGAAGCGCGTTCACGGGCCATCCGGGACTGGCAGAAGGCATGGCCCGACCACGGTGCGGCGGCGCCCTTCCCGGGAGAGCTCGCGCTGCTGCGCCAGCTCGATGAACTGCGCCCGGAATCCGTAGCACTGGCACTGCCTCTGAGCGGCCCCCTTGGAGGCGCGGGCGAAGCCGTGCGTGAAGGGTTCCTCGCTGCCTACTACCAGGATCTTGCCGACCCTGATCGTACAACGCCCGACATCAGCGTTCATGACACCCACGCCAGCACCTTCAGCGGCATCTACGGGGACCTGCTCAAAACGGACCCGGATCTTGTGGTAGGGCCGCTCAGCAAGGAGGCTGTTGAGGAGCTCACCTCCCTGCCCGCCCTGGCCATTCCCGTACTCGCACTGAACTATCATCGGGATGCACTCGTCACCCCGGAAAACCTGTTCCAGTTCGGTCTCGGCAGCGAGGACGAGATGCAGGCAATCACACAGCGCATCAAAGAGGACGGCCACAGCAACGTGCTGGCCGTCCTGCCCGAAGGTGACTGGGGCGTACGGATGGAAAAGGCACTGCGCAGCGCAGCCGACAAACAGGGCATCACGCTGCTGGAGACGGTCCAGTACGGCCCGGACAGCAACCTCAACCGTGTCGTGGCGGACGGCTTCAATATCAATCAGAGCCGCCAGCGTGCCAATGCCCTGATGCGCCTGACCGGCACCACCATGCGCTTTGAGCCACGCCGCCGCCAGGACGTTGACGCGCTCGTGCTGCTGGCGTCGCCGGAGGACGCCCGCCAGATCAACCCCCTGTTCGCCTTCTATTACGGAGGCGACCTCCCGGTTTACGGCAGCTCCCTGCTGTACCGCGGCTCTCCGGACCCGGCCAGGGACAGCGACCTGGATGGCATCCGATTCACCGATATTCCCTGGGTACTGGGCGAGGCACCACCGGAACGCGACAGCCTGCAGTCACTGTTTCCGGCACTGGCGAACAACTACGACCGGCTTTTTGCCCTCGGCTTCGACAGCTACCGCCTGACCCATCAGATCCAGCTCCTGCGGGAGATCGAGGCCTACCGGTACCAGGGTGTTACCGGCATGATCCGCAACAGCGCCAATGGCAGATTCCAGCGCACTCCCGACTGGGCGGTGTTCCGCAAGGGGGAACCCGGACCTCTGCCGGAAGCGGCAAAAGAGTCTGCTGGGCGCACTGACCACGAGTAAGGAAAACAACGGGGGAACAGGGATGGACACACGCAGCCAGGGACGGCACGCGGAAACAGCAGGGGCGGACTACCTGGAATCCCGGGGCCTACGCATCCTGGAGCGCAACTTCAACTGCCGTGCCGGCGAGATCGACCTGATCGGGCATGACGGGGAATCGCTCGTATTCATCGAGGTCCGCGCCCGCCAGGAAGACGCACTCGTGGATGGCGCCACCTCCGTGGATGAGCGCAAGCGGCGTAAGCTGATCCGGGCGGCTCGATTCTACCTACACCGTAACGGCCTGAACGACTGTTTCTGCCGTTTTGATATGCTCGCGGTCACGATCACCCGGGAGCACCACTATGAATTCGAATGGATCACCAATGCCTTTGATGCAACGCCATGAGTGACACAGAACAGCGCTTCAACCAGCACATTGCCAGCCACATGGAATGCATCGGCGAGACGGCCAGCATCGTTGCGCCTGTTCTGGGACAGGCCGCCGGCGCCATAGTGGAAACCCTGCTCAGTGAACGCCAGGTCCTGGTGTGTGGCAGCGGCAAGGCCAACGCCTTTGCCCAGTATTTCGCCAGCTGCATGCTCGCCTATCACGAAACGGAACGCCCTGCGCTGCCGGTTCTGAACCTGGGGGCGGATGCCACAACGCTGGCCGCCATAGGCCTCAACAACCGGATCCAGGAAGTGTTTTCACGCCAGATCCAGGCGCTCGGCCATGAAGGGGATTCACTGCTGCTCCTGACGGATGACGGCAACCGCTCAAGCCTGATCCAGGCACTGCAGGCCGCCCACGACCGGGGCATCCGTGTCATCGCGATAACCGGTCGTTCGGAGACGGACATTCATGCCCTGTTCCACGAAGACGACATCGATATAACGCTTCCGGATGTGGGCGCAGCCTGCACCGCCGAACTGATGGTGGTGATCCTCAATGCGCTCTGCAGCGAAATTGAGGCTCACCTGTTCAGCGACGGCTGATTCTCCGGCTACTTCACGACCTTGAGGTTCGGACGCTTCGAACCAGCATCCCCGGCGTTGTCGCCTTCTTCCCCCTGGTCCCCGGAAGGGCCGTCGGGGGGTTCTGGGTCACCGGGCTCCTGCCCGAAGACCATACCCTGCCCATTCTCCCGGGCATAGATGGCCATGACGGCGTAGACCGGCGCGTAAACACTGACCGGAACACCGCCAAAACGTGCTGTGAAGGAAACGGCGTCATCACCCAGCACCAGTTCCTTGACCGCGGAAGGACTGATGTTGAGCACGATCTGACCGTTGGAGACGTAATCCGCCGGAACCTGAACGCCATTCATACCCGCATCAACAACCAGATGCGGGGTCGCGTCATTATCCAGGACCCAGTCGTTGAGCGCCCGGATCAGATAGGGTCGGCTCGATTTCATTACTCACTCCCGGTCTGCCTGATCCAGTGGATCAGGTTCGCATGTCCTCTTCCACGTCGGAAAGGCTGGCCTTGAAACCCCGACGCTCGAAAAGGCGTTCCATATACTGCTCCAGTGGCTTGATGCCCTTCTGCGGCAGCTCAACCCCGAGCACCGGCAGGCGCCAGAGCAGTGGCCCGATGCAGCAATCCGCCATGGTGAACTCCTCACTGAGGAAGAACGGCATCTCCTGGAACAGCGGTGCCGACGCCACCAGACTTTCCCGCAGTTCCTTCCGGGCCTGGTCAGCGTCTTTGTCATTGCTGCCCGCCTCAATCCGGTCCACCAGGGAACACCAGTCGCGCCCAACACGCCACATCATCAGCCGGCTCTGGGCCCGCGCGACCGGGTAGACCGGAAGCAGGGGCGGGTGCGGGAACCGTTCGTCCAGGTACTCCATCATGATATTGGGCTCATAGAGCACCAGATCCCGGTCCACCAGTGTCGGCAGCGCATTGTAGGGATTCAGGTCGGCAAGCTCCGCCGGCGGATTGGAAGGGTCCACGTTGACCACATCAACGGTCACCCCTTTCTCCGCGAGTACAATCCTCACCCGGTGGCTGTAATGGCTCTGCGGGTCGGAAAAGAAGGTCATTGAGGACCGTTTGGTCACAGCAGCCATAGTGTTACCCCATGAGTTCGCCGATCGGAAAGAAGGGACTGAAAGCGGATGGCCCGGTACGGCGTACCGGGCACTGGAGGCGGGATTATACCGGACTCCGTCAGTGGATGTCTTTCCAGTATTCGCGGTTCAGCAGGTACGCGAAGATGAAGAAGACACCGATGAAGATCAGCACGTAAACGCCAATGCGCTTGCGATCCATCAGGGCCGGTTCACCGAGATAGACCAGGAAGTTGGTCAGGTCATACATGGCCCGGTCGAATTCCTCGGGCTCCATGCTGCCCTCAATCGCCCAGTCATCGCAGATATCATCCCCAACCACCTCACCGGTGGAAGGATCAACCTTGGATTCCTGACCGATATGCGGAGGCTCCGCACAGAGGCCGCCCTGATTGACCATCACATGGGGCATGCCTACGTTGTCGAAAACCGCGTTGTTCACGCCATGAGGCCGACTCTCGTCCTTGTAGAAAGCGCGCAGGTATGAGTAGAGCCAATCCGGTCCGTTCACCCTTGCGGTCAGGGTCAGATCCGGCGGCGCGGTGCCGAACCAGGAAGCGGCCTGTTCTTCCGGCATACCGATCTTCATCAGCTCCCCGAAACGGGCATCCGTAAAGATCAGGTTCTGTTCATACAGTTCCTTCGGAATCCCCAGGTCCTTGGCCACCCGCTTGTAACGGGAGTACTCCGCCGAATGGCAGCCCATGCAGTTGTTGGTGAAGATCTGGGCACCACGCTGGAGCGAGGACTGATCGCTCAGATCCGGCTCCATACTGTCGAGGTTGCCCCCTCCCCCGGCCGCCGAAGCGACGACCGGCATGCACATAGCCAGTATTACAGTCAGAAGCTGTTTCATTTGGTAGTCACCCTCTCCGGAACCGGTTTCGTGGACTCCATCCGCGTGTAGAACGGCATCAGGATGAAGTAGCCGAAGTAGATGGCTGTGCCGATCTGCGCGAGCATCGTCTTGATCGGCGTCGCCGGTTCAGCACCCAGATAGCCGAGCATTACAAAGCTGACCGCGAACAGCGCCAGCGCGCCACGGCTGAACCAGCCCTTGTAGCGCATCGAGCGCACCGGGCTCCGGTCAAGCCACGGCAGCACGAAGAGGATGGCAATGGCGGCACCCATCACGATGACACCCCAGAACTGCGAGGAGAGCCCGAACAGATTGAAGGTGATCGCCCGCAGCATCGCGTAGAAGGGCGTAAAGTACCATACCGGCGCAATGTGGTCCGGTGTCTGCAGCGGATCCGCCTCCTGGAAGTTCGGCTTCTCAATGAAATAGCCGCCCATTTCCGGGAAGTAGAAGACAACAATGGCAAATACCGCCAGAAAGACCGCGATCGGAACCAGGTCATGCACGGTGTAATAGGGATGGAACGGGATACCGTCTTTCGGCTTGCCGTCTGCATCCTTGTTCTTCTTGATGTCGATGCCATCCGGGTTGTTGGATCCGACCTCATGCAGAGCGAGGATATGCAGAACCACCAGCCCGAGGAGCACAATCGGCAGTGCCACCACGTGCAGCGCGAAGAAACGGTTCAGGGTCGCGCCCGAGATCAGGTAATCACCCCGGATCCACAGCGCCAGATCCTCACCGATGCCGGGAATGGCACTGAACAGGTTGATGATTACCTGGGCGCCCCAGTAGGACATCTGCCCCCAGGGAAGCACGTAGCCCATGAAGGCTTCCGCCATGAGGATCAGATAGATCGCCATGCCGAAGATCCAGATCAGCTCACGCGGCTTCTGGTAGGAACCGTACATCAGGCCCCGGAACATGTGGAGATAGACGACCAGGAAGAACATGGAGGCGCCGGTGGAGTGCATGTAGCGCAGCAGCCAGCCGTATTCCACGTCCCGCATGATGTACTCAACCGAGGCGAACGCGCCCTCGGCCGTAGGCGTGTACATCATGGTCAGCCAGATGCCTGTCAGCAGCTGGTTGACGAGAACCAGCATCGACAGCACACCGAATACGTACCAGACGTTGAAGTTCTTGGGCGCGTAGTACTTGCTCATGTGGCGCTCGAAAGCGTCCACAACCGGCAGCCGCTCGTCGACCCACTGAATCAGTTTATTCATGCTGCGTCCTCCGGATCCAGGCCAATGGCGATGGTCTGACCGTCATCCTCATAGCGATACGGTGGAATCTCGAGATTGGTCGGGGCGGGAACGCCCGTGAACACCCGACCCGAGAGATCAAACTTGGATCCGTGACAGGCGCAGAAGAAGCCGCCGGGCCAGTCATCCCCAAGACCTTCAGCGCCTTCCGTAGGCCTGAAGCTGGGCGAGCAGCCCAGATGGGTACAGATACCAACCACAACCAGGAACTCTGGCTTGATCGCACGGGCATGGCCCTCAATGTAGGAGGGCTGCTGGGGCTCTTTGGATTCCGGATCCTCCAGGCGGTCAGAGATCCCTTCAAGATTTTCCAGCATTTCCGGCGTGCGCCTTACGACCCAGACCGGCTTCCCACGCCACTCAACGGTTATCCGCTGACCAGCATCGATCTTTGAGATATCCACCCTGCGTGGGGCCCCAGCTGCCTCAGCTTTGGCACTGGGCCACCAGGAACTGACAAACGGCACCGCGGCTCCAACAGCCCCGACGCCACCAACAACCGTCGTTGCGCCCACCAGAAAGCGCCGCCGACCGTGGTTCACGTCGCCATTGTTCATACTGGCCTTCTCCCATTAAGCATTCGCGTGCCGAGGCGGTCATTCGACACACTCGGTTGGCTCCTGATTCGGTCGCGATCAACCCGGATCAAAACGACCAAATGTTATTTAAATCAGTCACCGCTTACAAGCTTGCAACCTTCCATTGCCCGACACAAAAAGGCCCGATCTGCAAATCGGGCCTTCCGGGGGCAGCCGCCGGAGACGGCTTAGCGCTTGGAGTACTGCGGCCGCTTGCGAGCCTTGCGGAGGCCGACCTTCTTACGCTCAACCGCGCGGTCATCACGCGTCACGTAGCCGGCACGGCGCAGCGCAGGGCGCAGCGTCTCATCATAGTCCATCAGCGCACGTGTCAGGCCGTGGCGAACCGCCCCGGCCTGACCGCTGGAACCACCACCGCTGACGGTGATCTTGATATCGAATCGGTCTTCGGCGTCGGCAACCACCAGGGGCTGCTTGACGATCATCCGGAGGGTATCACGACCGAAGAAGTGCTCCAGGGACTGCCCGTTGACTTCGATGTTACCGCTGCCGGGCTTGATAAAGACCCGTGCGGAAGACATCTTGCGACGACCGGTACCGTAGTTATAAGTAGCTGACATAATCGCCTTCCGTTTAAATCTCGAGTTGCTGGGGCTGCTGTGCGGCGTGCGGATGCTCGTCGCCGGCATAGACCTTGAGCTTCCGGAACATGGCACGACCCAGCGGACCACGCGGCAGCATGCCCTTCACTGAGTACTCGATGACACGCTCGGGATGACGCTGGATCATCTCCTCGAAGTTCATCGAACGCAGCCCACCCGGGAAGCCGGTATGGCGATAGTAGTGCTTCTGCGTGCTTTTCCTGCCGGTCACGCGCACTTTTTCCGCATTGATGACCACAATGTAGTCACCCGTGTCCACATGGGGGGTAAATTCCGGTTTATGCTTGCCCCGAAGACGACGGGCAATTTCCGTTGAAAGACGCCCCAGCGTCTTGTCAGCCGCGTCCACCACGAACCAGTCGCGTGTAACGCTTTCCGGTTTTGCACTCTGAGTTTTCATGAATCCCGCCTTGAATCAATAAGCTATGACGTCACGTCCTGCGAGGGCCGCGACGTGTAATCACAACCAGGTATCGAACGGGTCCGCATCGGGGCTGGGCTGCGGATCCCGCCAAAAGCCAGGTGCGGCATTATACCGGAGCACCCGGCTTCTGCAAACCCTCGGTGTCCAGTCGTTGCATGAACAGGCGCCGGGTATTGTCGCGGATTGCCGCAACAATCTCCGCCGGGGGCTCTTGCCGGAGGCTGCAGAGGGTATCCAGTACCCATGGCAGATTCAGCGGCGTGTTTCCGTCCCTGGGCACTCCGTGGGGAGGCAGGCCCGGCGCATCCGTTTCCAGCACCAGCGACTCAAGAGGCAGCTGTGCCATGACACGCCGGGCCCTGCTGGCCCGCGGGTGCGTGATAATGCCGCTGACGCCGATAAAACCGCCCTGACGGACCAGCGCTTCGGCCTGTTCCCTGGAGCCGCTGAAACCGTGCATCAGGAACGGAAGGGTGAACCCGAGCCGGCGCAGCAGTGCCAGCACCGTGTCGTGGGTTCCCACGCTGTGGATCAGCAACGGCCGATCATGGCGCCCGGCCAACCGGATCTGGGCCTCGAAAACCGACTGTTGCTGCGTCAGCGCCGGCCCCTTTTTCCGGTCCAGCCCGCACTCTCCCACCGCCAAGAGATCGCTGTTGGCGGCAAGAAGCTGGTCCAGCTGTTCGAGACTGTCGTCTCCGGTGCCATCCACCCACCAAGGGTGGAGACCCGCTGCCGGCGCCAACATCGAGTGAGCGCGCGCCAGCTCCAGGATTTTCTGCCAGCCTTCAGGTACAGTGCCGGGCACCACGATCCGGCGGATCCCGTTTGCGGCGCATTCGGAAAGCAGTTGCTCCCGCCGGTCATCAAACTGAGGGAAATCGATGTGGCAGTGGGCATCGATCAGCCCCTGCGCGGATGCTTCACCGTTCCTTGGTCTTGTGGAAGGCCACATCCGGATAACGCTCCTGCGCCAGCTGGAGATTGACCATGGTGGGCGCGATGTAGGTCAGGTTGTCACTCCCGTCCAGAGCCAGATTATCCTGGTTCCTGCGCTCGAACTCCTCAAGCTTCTTGGGGTCCTCACAGGTGATCCACCGCGCCGTTGCCACGTTGATGGGCTCATAGACGGCATCGACCCCGTACTCGTTCTTAAGCCGCGCCACAACCACGTCAAACTGGAGCGTCCCCACGGCCCCCACGATCAGGTCATTGTTGCGTACGGGCCGGAAGACCTGCACCGCGCCCTCTTCAGACAGCTGGATCAGTCCCTTCTGGAGCTGCTTGGCCTTCATCGGGTCGCGCAGCTGGATACGGCGGAACAACTCCGGTGCAAAGTTGGGGATGCCCGTGAAACGATCTTTCTCGCCCTCGGTGAAGGTATCACCGAGCTGGATGGTGCCGTGGTTGTGCAGCCCGATGATATCCCCCGCAACGGCCTCTTCGGCCCGCTCCCGGTCGCCGGCCATGAACGTCAGCGCGTCACTGATCCGCACGTCCTTGCCGATCCGCACATGATGGATCTTCATGCCCTGCTGATAGCGTCCGGAGACAATCCTGAGGAACGCGATCCGGTCCCGGTGCTTCGGATCCATGTTCGCCTGGATCTTGAATACAAAGCCGGAGAACTTCTCTTCGGTGGCTTCAACCGGGCGCTGCGTGAGTTCCCGGGTCTGGGGCGATGGTGCCCACTCGACCAGTCCGTCGAGCATGTGATCGACACCGAAGTTCCCCAGCGCCGTACCGAAGTAGACAGGCGTAAGCTCACCGCGGAGGAACGCATCCAGATCGAACTCATGGGAGGCCCCCTTGACCAGCTCAATCTCCCCGCGCAGTTCCTCTGCGTAGGTGCCGATCGCCTCATCCAGTTCCGGATTATCCAGGCCCTTGATCACGCGGCTGTCCTGGATACGGTGCCCCTGGCCCGATTGATACAGGATGACCTCATCCCGGAGCAGATGATAGACGCCCTGGAACTGCTTGCCCATGCCGATGGGCCAGGTGATGGGTGCGCAGGCAATGTTGAGCACATCCTCCACCTCGTCCATCAGCTCCACCGGATCCCGCACATCCCGATCCAGCTTGTTCATGAAGGTCAGGATGGGTGTATCCCGGAGACGCGTGACCTCCATGAGTTTGATGGTACGCTCCTCCACACCCTTGGCCGCATCGATCACCATCAGGCAGGAGTCCACTGCGGTAAGGGTGCGATAGGTGTCCTCGGAAAAATCCGCGTGACCCGGGGTGTCCAGCAGGTTCACCAGGCTGTCCTGATACGGGAACTGCATGACGGAGGTGGTTACGGAGATCCCGCGCTGTTTCTCCATCTCCATCCAGTCGGATTTGGCATGCTGCCCGGATTTCTTGCCCTTGACGGTCCCCGCGCTCTGCAGCGCGTTGCCGAACAGCAGGACCTTCTCAGTGATGGTGGTCTTACCTGCGTCCGGGTGGGAAATGATCGCGAAGGTGCGGCGTTTACGGACTTCTTCGGTGAAATCGCTCATGGCGTCGGGTCTGCTCTCTCTCTGGTACGCTCCGGCGAAAGGACGGCGATTGTAGCAGGTCAGCCGTTGCCGGCACGAACCGGCGAAAGCCCCAGTGACATAACGCGCGCGGCCTCGGTTCCCTCGGCTGTGCGATAGTAGCCAGGGCGGCTTCCCTGGTCCTCGAAGCCTTCACCGGCATAGAGGCGGTAGGCCGCCTGATTGGACTCACGTACCTCCAGGGTCAGCGTTGCCATACCCTCACGCTGCGTGGAGGCAAGCCAATAGCGCAGCAGATACCGTCCTATTCCCTGCTGCTGGAACTGCCCATGGACGCAGAGGTTCATCAGATGGCCTTCATCCAGCATGCGCCAGTCCACAATGAATCCGACGAGGGCATCGCCATACCAGGCGCCAAGAAACCGGTATTCGGCGCCCATACAGGTCAGGTACTGCCCCTGGCTCCAGGGATGGCGGGAGGCGGTCTGCTCAAGCGCCATCATCACGGGAAGGTCAGACTCATCCAGTGTGGTCATCGCCAGCTGGCTCTGTTCCAGACGGAGACTGCGCATTCCGGGGGTCACTGGCTCCGATCCCGCCCCACCAGGGGCTTCATGCGCTCCCAGAGTGACCGCTTGGCAGCCGGTTCCGCCAGAAGCTCACCCAGTGTCTGTTCCGAAGACATCACCACGGCATGCCCCTTTGATGACAGCGCTGACGCCACTGCCGTGCGCACCTCTTCGCCCAGGATGATCCACTGGCGTGAGGGCGAGCCACGCATAAGACGCTCCAGAACATACTCAAAGGTGGCGTCATCACTACCGGGGAGTTCAGGATTATCAAATGGCGGCCAGCGGAAAAAGATGGCCTCTTCCTGCACGGCCTCATCAAGGGCCCGAAGGATATTAAGGCCCAGCCTGTTCCCGGCCTCATACGGAAATTCTCCGGCGGCGGAAGCGGCCAGACTGAAGCGCTCCCCATGCCAGATCATGGCCGCGAACGCCTGCTGAGCCGCAACGGCGGTAGAGCTGGCGTCGGTTTCAGGCGCCTCCTCAACAGCGGGCTCCGCCGTTTCGGTGTCGTCACCGGACCCCAGAGCTTGCCGGACCGCATCCAGGGAGACACCCTGCCCCTCGAGGGCTGGCTGGGGCGGTGGGCGGGTGGCGCCCTTTGCCTTTGACACCACTGGTTTGTCAGGCTGGACCGCCATCACGGGCTCAGCCGGAGATTCCGGCGACGGTGCCGCCCCCGGCAGGGGCCAGCGGGCGCACCAGGGCTCGATCCCCAGGGCGGTCAGGTAATAGCGGCGCAGACGTTCATCCATGGCGTCATTATCACACACAAAAAAAAGCCCCGCACGGCGTAGCCGGGCGGGGCTTTGGGTATAGGAGCCTGACGATGACCTACTCTCACATGGGATCTCCCACACTACCATCGGCGCTGGGCGGTTTCACTTCTGAGTTCGGCATGGGATCAGGTGGTTCCCGCCCGCTGTGGTCGTCAGGCAAAAAAGGGTGTGGCAGGCAATGGAGTCTGGTGTTGCGTGGCGCTGGCTCAAGCGTTGATCCGGAGCATGCGCTGGGGTGTTA
>NZ_NSKD01000006.1 GCF_002286965.1 Halovibrio salipaludis
ACAAGCTCAAAGACCGCACTCGAATCAACGAGCACTGACTTTGATGATCGCACCGACCACCACAGCCAGCGCCCACACAAATAACCTGACCCCATTGTTAAAGAACCTCAGAAGGCGTTAAGCCCCTGATTGGAAAAACAAAATTCTAAAGCATTTCAGAACTTTGTCAATCCCCGGAACAACTCATCCGCGCCCGAAAGCGCCGCCGCTGTGGGCCGTTGCCCCGAAAGAGATGCGTATTCTACACCCTGCGCCGTGAGCGTCAACACGTTTTTTGAATGACCTGTAACAGCAGCACAAACAGCCACTGCCACAGGTGCGCAATCACCCCTGAGTCGCGTTCTTCCTGCGCCGCAGTCGACGCCAAAGCCAGAGCATCGGCCCGGACAGGGTATACCCCAGGAACGCGAGGAACAGGATGACAGGCGGCTCAATGGCGACTACCGCGAAGGCCAGCACCACCAGCAGTATGGCCGCAAAGGGCACCCGCCCCTTGAGGTCCAGATCCTTGCCGGAGTAGTACAGCACATTGCTCACCATGAGCGTGCCCGCCCCTGTGACAAGAACCACCGCCAGCACTTCCAGCCACCATGACTGCTCCAGCCCATGGAGGCACCAGACCATGCCCGCGACCACTGCCGCTGCCGAGGGACTCGGAAGCCCGACGAAATAGCGCTTATCCACGGACCCGATCTGGGTATTGAAGCGGGCCAGCCTGAGCGCCGACCCCGCCACATAGATGAAGGTCACCACCCAGCCCAGCTTGTCCAGATCGTTGAGCACCCAGAAGAAGGCGACCAGCCCGGGCGCCACGCCGAAGGCGACCATATCCGCCAGGCTGTCGTATTCCTCACCGAAACGGCTCTGGGTGTTGGTCAACCGCGCGACGCGGCCGTCCAGACCATCCAGGACCATGGAGACGAAGATGGCGATGGAAGCCATCGCGAAGTCACTGTTGGAGGCCGCCACAATGGCATAGAACCCGGAGAACAATGACGCCGTGGTGAACAGGTTGGGAAGAAGGTAGATCCCGCGCTTACGCACACGGGATCCGCCCACAACCTCTTCCTCCACCACTTCGGCGCCCTCAATCTCCTCCTCGCCGGCCTCAGCCGGGGGCGACACGTCCTGCTCGGATTCCGCCATCAGGCTACTTCTCCCTTCAATACTACCGGGCGCAGCAAAACAGTCTCACTCGTTACCGACCAGGCGGCTTTTCTGCAGCCACGGCATCATGCCACGCAGCCGATCACCCACTTCGGTGATCTGGTGCTGCTCGGCAATACGGCGCTTGGCCTTGAGCGTGGGCTGGCCCGCCTGGTTCTCAAGAATGAATTCACGCGCGAATTCACCGCTCTGGATCTCGTCCAGGCACTTGCGCATTTCTTTCTTGGTGTCCTCATTGATGATGCGCGGACCACGGGTCACATCGCCATACTCAGCGGTATTGGAGATGGAGTAGCGCATGTCCGCAATGCCGCCCTGATAGAGCAGATCCACAATGAGCTTGAGCTCGTGCAGGCACTCGAAGTACGCCATTTCCGGCGCATAGCCCGCTTCCACCAGGGTCTCGAAGCCGGCCTGGATCAGCGCGCTGGTACCGCCACACAGCACCATCTGCTCACCGAAGAGGTCGGTTTCAGTCTCTTCCTGGAAGCTGGTCTCGATGATGCCGGCACGACCGCCGCCGTTGGCCGAGGCGTAGGAAAGCGCAGTGTCCTTGGCCTTACCAGTAGCGTCCTGTTTAACCGCGATCAGCGAGGGTACGCCACTGCCTTCAACATACTGGCTGCGGACGGTGTGGCCCGGGCCCTTGGGCGCGATCATGATGACGTCCAGATCCGCACGCGGCTCGATCTGGTTGTAATGGATGTTGAAACCATGAGCGAACGCCAGCGCGGCGCCCTTGCCGATGTTCGGCTCGATCTGCTGCTCGTAAAGGGCCTTCTGGTGCTCGTCCGGAGTCAGGACCATGACCACGTCCGCGCCGTTCACGGCATCCTCGATGGTCTGCACTTTCAGGCCGGCTTCTTCCGCCTTCTTCCAGGAGGAGGAGCCCTGACGCAGGCCAACAACCACGTTGCTGACGCCGGATTCCTTCAGGTTGTTGGCGTGGGCGTGCCCCTGGGAGCCGTAGCCGATGATGGCCACTTTCATGCCCTTGATAATGGAAAGATCACAGTCTTTATCGTAGTAGACCTGCATTACGTTCCCCTGTTCAGAGTGTCTTTAAATGGAATTGGCGATTCAGAGCGACAGCACTTTCTCACCGCGGGCGATACCGGAGACGCCGGAGCGCACCACTTCCAGAACGCCCATGGTGCCGACCGCCTGGATGAAGGCATCGAGTTTCTCGCCGTCACCGGTCAGCTGCACCGTGTAGACGGTGCTGGTCACGTCCACGATCTGGCCGCGGAAGATGTCGACCGTACGCTTGATCTCGGCCCGCTGGGCCCCTGTGGCGCGCAGCTTGATCAGCATCAGCTCGCGCTCCACATGGCTGCCCTCGGTGAGATCAACCAGCTTGACCACCTCGATCAGCTTGTTGAGCTGCTTGGTGATCTGCTCGATGACCTTGTCCGAGCCCTCGGTGGTCAGCGTCAGCCGGGACAGCGTCGGGTCTTCCGTCGGCGCCACCGCCAGACTTTCGATGTTGTAGTTACGCTGGGAGAACAGCCCGACCACACGCGAGAGGGCGCCGGGCTCGTTCTCCATCAGGATCGATATGATTCGCCGCATGGTATCAGACCCTCTCCGTCTTGCTGAGCCACATGTCCTTCATCGAGCCGCCGGCCACCTGCATCGGGTAAACGTGCTCGTAGGGGTCCACGTAGATATCGACGAAGACGAGCTGATCCTTCATGGCGAAGGCTTTCTCTAGCACGGGCTCAAGATCCTCGCGCCGCGTTACCGTGAACGCGACATGGCCATAGGCCTCGAACAGCTTCTCGAAGTTGGGCAGCGACTCCATGTACGAGTGCGCGTAACGCGACTCGTAGTTCATGTCCTGCCACTGCTTGACCATGCCCAGGGCCTGGTTGTTCAGGTTGATGATCTTCACCGGCAGGTGGTACTGCTTGCAGGTGGACAGCTCCTGGATGTTCATCTGGATGCTGCCCTCGCCGGTCACGCACACCACCTCCTGTTCGGGCATGTGCAGCTTGATGCCCATGGCCGCGGGGAAGCCGAATCCCATGGTTCCCAGCCCGCCGGAGTTGATCCAGCGGTTGGGTTTGTCGAACGGATAGAACTGGGCAGCGAACATCTGGTGCTGACCGACATCCGAGGTGACGTAGGCATCCCCTTTGGTAACGCGATAGAGGGCCTGGATCGCCTCCTGGGGCATGATGTTGTCACCGTTCTGCTCGTAGTGGTAGCGCGAACGGTACTGACCCCATTCCCGGATCTGCTTCCACCACGCCCCAAGCGCCTCCTGATCCGGCTGCTCCTCGCTTTCACGCACCAGCGAGCGCATCTCCTCAAGCACCGAGTCGACGGGCCCCACAATGGGAACGTCCGCCTGGACCGTCTTGGAGATCGAAGCCGGATCAATGTCCACATGGACGATGCGGGCACCGGGACAGAACTTGTCCGTGGCATTGGTCACACGGTCATCAAACCGGGCCCCGATGGCCAGTATCAGGTCCGAATGGTGCATGGCCATGTTGGACTCATAGCTGCCGTGCATCCCCAGCCACCCCAGCGACTGCGGATCAGTAGCCGGAAAGCCGCCCAGTCCCATGATGGTGTTGGTCACCGGGAACCCGAGCTCGTGGGCGAGATCCGTCAGCTGCTGAGAAGCCTTGCCGAGGACCACACCCCCACCGGCATAGATGACCGGCCGGCGGGCATTCATCATCATGTCCACGGCACGCCGGATCTGGCCGGCATGGCCACGCACCGCCGGATTGTAGGAGCGCATGCTCACCTTTTCCGGGTACTCGTATTCAAAGCGCCCGTTCGGTGCGGTCATGTCCTTGGGAATATCAATCACCACCGGCCCCGGCCGACCGCTCTTGGCGAGATAGAACGCCTTCTTCACGAGCTGGGGAATCTCGGAGGGATGGCGGACCGTCATGTTGTGCTTCACGATCGGCCGGGAGACACCGATCATGTCGGTCTCCTGGAAGGCATCCTCACCAATGAGATGGGAGGCAACCTGGCCACAGAGCACGACCATGGGAATGGAATCCATGGAGGCGGTTGCGATACCGGTGATGGTGTTGGTGGCACCCGGACCGGAGGTCACGAGAACCACGCCGGGTTCACCGGTGGCGCGCGCATAGCCATCCGCCATATGCGTGGCGGCCTGCTCATGGCGCACAAGGATGTGTTTGACATCGTCCTGACGGAACAGCGCATCGTAGATGTGCAGCGCAGCCCCGCCCGGGTATCCGTATATGTATTCAACACCCTGGTCCTTGAGGGACCGGATGAGCATTTCGGCACCAGACAGTAATTCCACGTTGGATCACCCTCTTACACAGCAATCAATGTTCAATGTCTCTTCCACTGCCTGTGCCCTGGAGAAACGCTTCTTGTGAAAGCTGAATCGGGCTCTGTTCCACACCGCCCCGCGAGGAGGTTGGCTCCGGGGCAACTGCACCCTGAGGGTAAAGGTGTACAGCAGGTTGAGTGGTGTGGATGCCGAGGAATTACACTACCGGGATTGCCGCCATGCAATTCAACCGCCTACAGGCACCGTCAATTCTGACAGGGTGTGCCGGAGTGTCAACCGTAAGACCCTGCGTGACGGCACATTTTGCGATCAGCCTGTAATGGGCTAGATTCGGGAGTAAGATTGATCCACACCACGGAGCTCCGCCATGCGCATTTTCCGCCAGCTTTTCCTGCTTGCCGCCCTCTGCATTGCCCTGCCGGCGGGCGCAGAAATCTACCGCTGGACCAACGAGGCCGGCGAAACCAACTTCGGCTCGAATCCTCCCGCCGGTGTTGATGCCGAACGGGTTTCCACGGGAAGCACCAATACCATTGATACCGGTTCACAGCAGACCGAGCAGCAGGACAGCAGCGCCAGCACTGACAGTAATGAGTCCCAGCAGGAAACGGCGGCTGATGGCGAAACACAGGACGGGAAAGAACAGCAGGAAAGAGAGGCGATCCGCGAGAAGAACTGTGAAGCGGCGCGCCAGGCACTGAAGACCCTGGAGCAGAATGCCCGGGTTCAGGTTATGGAGGATGGGGAGCGCCGCTACCTTTCCCCGGAGGAAAAGGAAGCGGAACGCGAACGTTACGAAAAAATCCGTGACGAGAACTGCGACTGAGGCCTCAAGCCTCAGCCCGCAGTAAAGCGGAAGGCGTCGCCTTCCACATTCGCCTGGATGTTGGTGCCCGGCTGGAATTCGCCCTCCAGCAGCTGCTGGGAAAGCGGATTCTCGATGTAGCGCTGAATGGCCCGCTTGAGCGGCCGTGCGCCATAGACCGGGTCGTAACCCACACCGGCGATCTTCTTCATCGCCTCCTCGGAGAGGCTCAGACTCAGCTCCTGCTCAGCCAGACGCGCATTGAGCTGGTCGATCTGGATCTGGGCAATGCCCTCAATCTGCTCCTCGTCGAGCGGATGGAAGACCACCACATCGTCGACCCGGTTAATGAACTCGGGCCGGAAGTGGCTGCTCACCACATCCATCACTGAGCTCTTCATCTGCTCGTACTGGCCTTCGCCGGCCATGGTCTGGATGATGTCCGACCCCAGGTTCGAGGTCATCACGATCACGGTGTTACGGAAGTCCACCGTACGTCCCTGGCCATCGGTCAGGCGGCCGTCATCCAGGACCTGGAGCAGGATGTTGAAGACATCGCCATGCGCCTTTTCGACCTCATCCAGCAGCAGCACTGAGTAGGGCCGGCGCCGTACCGCCTCGGTCAGATAGCCGCCCTGTTCATAGCCGACGTACCCCGGCGGTGCACCAATGAGCCGTGCCACGGAATGCTTCTCCATGAACTCCGACATATCGATGCGCACCATGGCTTCCTCGGTATCGAACAGGAAGTTCGCCAGGGCCTTGCAAAGCTCGGTCTTACCCACCCCGGTGGGACCAAGGAACAGGAAGGAGCCATTGGGGCGGTGCGGATCCGACAGACCGGCACGCGAACGGCGCACCGCATTGGCCACGGCACTGATGGCCTCATCCTGCCCGATCACCCGCTCATGCAGGCTCTGTTCCATGCGCAGGAGCTTGTCCTTCTCGCCCTCGAGCATCTTGGAAACCGGAATGCCAGTCCACTTGCCGACAACCTCGGCGATCTCCTCGTCCGTCACCCGGTTACGCAGCAGCGACATCTCCATCATCTCGGCCTGGCTGGCGCGGTCCAGCTGGCGCTCCAGTTCCGGGATCTGGCCGTACTGGATCTCGGACATGCGCTGGAGGTCCCCGGTACGACGGGCGTTGTCCAGCTCGATGCGCGCCTCTTCCAGTTGCTCCTTCACCCTCTGGGCGCCATGGAGAGAGGCCTTCTCGGTGTTCCAGACCTCCTCCAGATCCGCGTACTCCTTCTCCAGATCCGCGATCTGTTCCGACAGCTCATCCAGGCGTTTCTTGGAAGCTTCGTCTTTCTCCTTCTTGAGCGCCTCGCGCTCGATCTTGAGCTGGATCAGCCGCCGCTCGAGCCGGTCCAGGGATTCCGGCTTGGAATCCATCTCGATCCGGATCTGACTGGCCGCCTCGTCCACCAGGTCGATGGCCTTGTCCGGCAGCTTACGGTCCGTGATATAGCGATTGGAAAGCTTGGCCGCAGCAATGATGGCGCCGTCGGTCACCTCCACGCCGTGATGGACCTCGTAGCGCTCCTTGAGCCCGCGCAGGATGGCGATGGTGTCCTCCTCGGTGGGCTCGTTGACCATCACCTTCTGGAAACGGCGCTCCAGGGCGGCATCCTTCTCGATGTTCTCACGGTACTCATCCAGGGTGGTCGCACCCACGCAGTGGAGCTCGCCCCGTGCCAGCGCCGGCTTGAGCATATTGCCCGCATCCATGGAACCTTCGGTCTTGCCCGCGCCAACCATGGTGTGGAGCTCGTCGATGAACAGGATCACCTGCCCTTCTTCCTTGCCGAGCTCATTCAGCACCGCCTTGAGGCGCTCCTCGAAGTCCCCGCGGTACTTGGCCCCGGCCAGGAGAGCGCCCAGATCCAGCGCGAGCACGCGCTTGTCCTTCAGGCCATCAGGCACCTCGCCGTCCACGATACGCTGGGCCAGCCCTTCGATGATGGCCGTCTTGCCGACACCGGGCTCGCCGATCAGAACCGGGTTGTTTTTCTGGCGGCGCTGCAGTACCTGGATCGTCCGCCGGATCTCATCATCCCGGCCGATCACCGGATCCAGCTTACCGTCCCGGGCCCGGGCGGTGAGATCCGAGGTATACTTGTCCAGAGCCTCACGGTTTTCCTCTGCTGAGGGGTCGTCCACGGTCTCACCTCCACGCATGCTGTCGATGGCCTGGGCCATTGAGTCCTTCGTAACGCCGAATTCCCGGAAGACCTTGCCCAGGGGGCCCTTGTCCTCGGTGGCGGCCAGCAGAAAGAGCTCGCTCGAGATATAGCCATCACCACGCTGCTGGGCGAGCTTATCCGTCATGTTGAGCAGGCGGCCAAGCTCCTGGCCCATCTGGACATCGCCCTGGTTGTCCTTGACACGCGCCAGGCCATCGATGCCCTCGGCCACGGACTGGCGGAAGCGGTTGGGGTCCACACTCAGCTGCTGCAGCAGCCCGCGGGTGCCACCGTCCTTCTGGTCCAGCAGCGCCTGCATCAGATGCAGGGGCTCAATGGTGTTGTTGTCGTTCCCGACCGCCAGTGACTGGGCATCCGCCAGCGCGTTCTGGAGCCGGCTCGTCATCTTGTCGATTCGCATCGATTCATTCTCCCACTGTTCCAGGAACCGTGTGGTGCCATCACCAACGGTTGCTCATTTTGGCTTTGTGGGGAGATATTGGGGCTTTTACCGGCTCTTCAAGCGTTGTCAAGCCAGATCAGGGATGCCATGCGGCCGGTGGTGCCGTCACGGCGGTAGGAAAAGAAGTCCGCCTCATCCGAGAAGGTGCAGGCGCAACCTCCGAAAACGCGCTTAACCCCGGCGGTCTCGAGCCGGTGCCGGGCAAGGCCATAGAGATCCGCATACCAGGTTTCACCCAGCGAGGATGCCGGGCGGAAATGGAAACCAGCTTCCGGATCCTCCGCAATAAAGATCGCACGGACCTCATCGCCCACCTCAAAGGCGGAGGGCCCGATGGCGGGCCCCAGGTACGCCAGAACCCGCGACGGCTCCGGGAAAACACCCAGGGCTGCCTCCAGCACACCCTCCGCCAGTCCCCGCCAGCCGGCATGGGCCACAGCAACCCGGGATCCCCGGTCATCGCAGAACAGCACCGGGAGGCAGTCCGCCGTCATGACCACACAGGCCTGGCCCGGCTGGTCCGTCCAGGCCGCATCCGCCACCGGCGTCTGTTCCATGGCGGGGACACGCACCACCCGGTTGCCATGGACCTGTTCAAGCCAGTGGACAGCCCCTGGAGCCAGCCCGCTGACTCGGTTCAGCTTTGCCCGGTTGGCGTGCACGGCCCCCGCGTCGTCGTTCACATGAAAACCGAGATTGAAGCTGCGCCAGGGACCACTACTGAAACCACCACGGCGTGTGGTGACCAGGGATCGAACCCCGGCAGGAGCAGGCCAGTCCGGAACGAAGACGCTTTCGTCAGACTCCGTGATCATGAAGCGGAACGCCTTTCCTCAAAAGCAGACAGAGCATCCAGAAGCTGACGGAAATCCGCGGGCAATGGCGCCTCCCACTCGCAGAACTCGTCGGTGGCCGGATGCGCCAGCTCAAGGCGGGCCGCGTGCAGGGCCTGGCGGCGGAACCCGTCCAGCACGGATCGAAGCTCCTCATCCGTCCCTCTGGGATAGCGCATACGGCTTCCATAGACCGGATCACCGAGCAGCGGATGACGGATGTGTGCCATGTGAACCCGGATCTGGTGGGTCCGCCCGCTCTCCAGCTGGCAGCGGATGTGACTGAACCCGGCCACGCGCCTGACCAGCCGGTAATGCGTGACCGCCGGGCGGCCATCGGGCACCACGGCCATTTTCTTGCGCTGTTGGGGATGGCGACCGATGGGCTGCTCAATCCGCCCACCACCGGTCAGCTCCCCCAGACAGACGGCCTGGTATTCGCGCCCCATACGCCGTTCCTGCAAC
The DNA here is from genome assembly GCF_002286965.1 of Halovibrio salipaludis. Lineage (GTDB taxonomy): Bacteria > Pseudomonadota > Gammaproteobacteria > Pseudomonadales > Oleiphilaceae > Halospina > Halospina salipaludis. The sequence goes on from NZ_NSKD01000006.1 coordinate 9,214, forward strand.
TGCGCCACCAGGGAGGTATGCGCCTCCAGGCTCCGGGCCACCACCATGATGCCGCTGGTGTCCTTGTCCAGCCGGTGCACGATCCCCGCCCGGGGAATACGCTCCAGCTCCGGGGCATGATGGAGGAGCGCGTTGACCAGGGTCCCCGCCTCGTGGCCGGCAGCCGGATGAACCACCAGACCCGCCGGCTTGTTCAGCACGATCAGATGCTCATCCTCATGGATGATGTCCAGATCGATCGCCTCCGCTTCCCAGGTGACCTCAGCCTCCGTTTCAGCGGCCACCTCCACGCGGTCGTCCACCAGTACCTGATCCCGTGGCCGGCGTTTCTCGCCGTTGACCGTGAGCTCGCCGGACCGCACCCAACCCTGGATGCGCGAGCGTGAATGCTCCGGCATCAGCCGTGCCACGGCCTGGTCCAACCGCTGGTCGCTGAGTTCCGGCGGTACACTGAAGCTTGCCTCGATGCGTTCTGTGCCGCTTGTCATGGATTGTGCTGTCCTGCCCTCTGCTGGTTCCGAATCATGATCCCGGCCGTTACAATGGCCGTCAACTCACACCCTTTTACATCACAGTATACAGGTAATCGCATGACGCGCCGGTCGCTGCCCCAATCCGAAGGTTCCATCCAGCGCACCGCGGGCCGGATTCTCGCTCCCGTGCTCACCGCCCTGCTTCTGGCTGGCTGTGCCAGCACCGGGGAGGAAACACTGCCCGAGGAGGAGTACTACGAACAGGCCCGCAGTTCCATGAACGCTGGCAACTTCGAGTCCGCCCAGCAGAACCTGGAGGCACTGGAGACCTACTACCCCTTCGGCCGCTATGCGGAACAGGCCCAGCTGGACCTGATCTATGCCCGCTACCAGAACCTCGACCTCCAGGGTGCGCGCAGCGCGGCGGACCGCTTCCTGCGGCTGAACCCCCAGAGCGAGAATGCGGACTACGCGCTCTACATGCGCGGCATCGCCTCCTATTACATGGACCTGGGGCTGGCCGCACGCTACTTCCCCATTGAAGTGGACGCCCGTGATCCCGGACAGCAGCTCCAGGCCTTCGAGGATTTCTCGCAGCTGGTCAGCCGCTATCCGGAAAGCCAGTACACCGCCGACGCCCGCCAGCGCATGATCGCCATCCGTAACCGGATGGCCGGGCAGGAGCTGGCGGCAGCGCAGTACTACATCAAGCGGGAAGCCTATATCGCGGCACTGAACCGCGCACGGACCGTGGTTGAGGAATACAACCGAACGCCGGCGGTGGAAGAGGCTCTGGTCATCATGGCCGAGATGTACGCCCGACTGGGACTGAAACAGGAACGCGAAGACACGGCCCGCGTGCTGGCCGAAAACTACCCGGACAACCCGGCGCTGGACGATGACGGACGCTTCATCCGCCAGACCTTCGGCATCCGGGACCGCTCCCTGGCCAGCGTACTGACCTTCGGACTCATGGGCGGCCCGGAAGAGGAGGAGTGACGGGCTTCAGTCGCCCGCCTTCCACCGGTTGGTGATCGGATAGCGCCGATCCCGCCCGAAAGCACGCCGCGTGATGCGGGTGCCGATGGGGGCCTGGCGGCGCTTGTACTCGTTGATATCCACCAGCCGAACCGCCCGCAGCACATCCTCCCGGTCATACCCCTCGGCGATGATGCCCTCGGCGCTGATATCCTGCTCCACATAGCGCTCCAGGATCCGATCCAGCACCTCGTAGGGCGGCAGGCTGTCTTCATCCTTCTGGTCCGGTGCCAGCTCCGCAGACGGCGGGCGTTCGATGATCCGCTGCGGAATCGCCTCCTCTTCCCGATTACGCCAGCGTGACAGCCGGTAGACCAGTGTCTTGGACACGTCCTTGAGCACACTGAAGCCACCAGCCATGTCGCCGTAGAGGGTGGAGTAGCCCACGGCAAGCTCGCTCTTGTTGCCGGTGGTCAGAACCAGACTGCCGAATTTGTTGGAAAGACTCATCAGCAGGGTGCCACGAATCCGGGCCTGCAGGTTCTCCTCAGTGGTATCCATGGCGCGGTCGCCAAAGGGGCCGGTCAGCGTCTCCATGAAGGCATCGTAGATGGATTCAATGGACAACACCCGGTACTCAACACCCAGGCCATCCGCCATGCGCTCGGCATCCTCCAGACTCATACCCGAGGTGTACCGGAACGGCATCATCACCGCGGATACCCGGTCCGCGCCCAGTGCATCGACCGCCACCGCCAGCGTCAGGGCCGAATCAATCCCCCCGGAAAGGCCGAGCACCACCGAGGGGAAGCCGTTCTTGCCGATGTAGTCACGCAGCCCCACGCACAGGGCCCTGTAAGCCAGTGCATCCTCATCAGGTTCCGGTGCCAGCTCCGTTTCCACCAGGTTTCCATCAGCATCCAGCTGCACCGGATGCAGCGCCTGATCAAAGCGCAGCGCCCGGGCACACTCCTGGCCCTGGCCGTCAAAAGCCAGTGAACCACCGTCAAAGACCAGTTCATCCTGGCCGCCCACAAGGTTCACGTAGATGATGCCCAGATTGTGCGCACGGGCCAGTGTGGCCAGCCGCTCCCGCCGCTCCGGCTGGCGTTCCAGATGGTAGGGGGAGGCATTCAGATTAATGAGCAGCCGGGCTCCGCTATCAGCCGCCGCAACCGCCGGCTGATCGTGCCAGATATCCTCACAGATGGTGACGGCAACCGGCAGCCCCCGCAGCTCAAACACACTGGTGGCCGTTCCCGGAACGAACCACCGCTTCTCGTCAAACACATCCTGGTTGGGCAGGTACTGCTTTGCGGCCTGCCCGAGCACCTGGCCGGAGTCCAGCACCATGGCCGCATTGACCAGGCCCTCATCCGTAACCCGGGGAGCGCCAAAGATCAGGATGGCCTCTGGCATGGCCTCCGCAATATGTTCCAGTGCGCGCTCCACCCTGGTCCCCAGACTCGGACGCAGCAGCAGGTCCTCCGGGGGATAGCCCGTCAGCGCCAGCTCCGGGAAAACCACAATGTCCGCCCCATGCGACCGAACCGCGTCATGGGCCATTGAGAGGATCCCTTCGGCATTACCGGGGATATCCCCGACCGTGGCATTGAACTGGGCCATCACGACCCGCAAACCCGCTGTCATTCCCCTGTCTCCTGTCACCATGGGCGCTGGGACGCTATTATAACCACCTGAATCCATTTTGACGTTCCACTCACACGGAGTCTCCATGGAGGCGTCGCCACAGGCAGCAAAGAAGGACCAGCGGGCCCGTCTTTTCCGCATCTACAACTACTACCGGATCGTCATCAGCCTGCTGCTGGTGGCGCTGCTGCTGCTTGAGACGGATCTGGTCGGCACCAGACTGCACAACGAATGGCTGTTCCAGGCCACGGCCCTCACCTACCTGGCGATGAACATCGTCACGGGCATGCTGCTGCTGGCCGGCTATGCGCTCCGCCCCTGGCACATCACCCTCTCCATCCTGGCGGACATAGTAGCGATCCACCTGCTCGCCTTCTTCAGCGGCGGCATCAGCAGCGGCATCGTGAACCTGGGCATCATCAGCGTGGCAGCGGGCAATATCCTGATTCCCGGCCGGGTCGGTATCTTCTACGCCGCACTGGCCACGCTGGCATCGCTGGTAACAGCCACCCTGCTCCTGCTGCAGGGACTGTCCGGTGTGGATGACATCGTGCGGGCCGGCGTCATGGGGCTCATCTACTTTGCCGCCGCCTTCCTGCTCCAGAACATCACCCGCCGCCTGGCCTCCAGTGAACAGCTGGCCTCGGAACGCGCCCGCAGCATTGAGGAGCTGGAACAGCTCAACCATCAGATCATCCAGCGCATGCATACCGGCATCCTGGTCGCGGAGCCCAATGGGGCCCTCCGGATGGCCAACGCCGCTTCCGGCGAGCTGCTGCTGGGAGAACGCACGGCAGCCCCGCGCCTGACCACCCTGCCCCAGGCGCTCAAGCAGCGCCTTGATCAGTGGCTTGAACAGCCCGGCGAACGCACACCGCCATTCCAGGCCCGCAACGACACGCCCAGTGTGCAGGCGAATTTCATGCGCCTGGACAGCCCACTGGAGCATCTGGTCCTGATCTTTCTGGAGGACACGGGCAAGATCGTCCAGCAGGCCCAGCAGCTGAAACTGGCCTCCCTGGGGCGACTCACCGCCGGCATTGCCCATGAGATCCGCAACCCACTGGGTGCGATCAGCCACGCGGCCCAGCTTCTCGGCGAATCCGATACCGCGGATGATGGCGACCGCCGGATGGCCGGCATCATCCAGCGCCACAGCGAACGCGTGAATGCCATCATCGAGAATGTGCTGGAGCTCTCACGCCGGCGCACAACCAGTGTCCGCCTGATGGATCTGGGCGAGTGGCTGGCCGGGGTGGTCAACGACTATGTGGAGACGGTCCAGGAGCCGGTGCTGATCGACCTGAAACTCTCCGGCGTTCCGGGGTCAGCCCGTTTTGATCCCTCACAGCTGCAGCAGGCGCTGACCAACCTGATTGATAATGGCCTGCGCTACAGCCGTCAGCGAACCGGCCGCCCCCAGCTCACGGTGCGGACCGGCGTGACCGAGGACGGTCAGAGGGCCTATATTGACGTGCGGGATTACGGCCCTGGGCTGGATGAGACCCAACAGGCCTCGCTGTTCGAACCGTTCCACACCACCGAACAGGAAGGCACCGGCCTGGGACTCTATCTGGCACGGGAACTGTGCGAGGCCAACCAGGCCCGGCTCTTTCTGCTGGAGAGCGGCGAGACCGGATGCTGTTTCCGCATCACCTTTGCCCATCCGGGGCGCCGCGCTCTGGATTTCAGTGCCTCGGGCGCCAACCTGACAGGGAATGAACCATGACCGATTACAGGGCCCTGATTGTCGACGACGAGCCGGACATCCGGGAACTGCTTGATATCACGCTCAGCCGGATGGCTGTTGAGTGCACAACCGCCGCCACACTGGCTGAAGCGCGGGACCTGCTCGCCAACCAGGTCTTCCACCTGTGCCTGACCGATATGAGCCTGCCGGACGGCAACGGCATTGACCTGGTCGACTGGATGCAGAGTCAGTGCCCGGACATACCGGTAGCGGTGATCACCGCCTATGGCAGCATGGATTCCGCGATAACAGCGCTCAAGACCGGCGCCTTCGATTTTGTCTCCAAGCCCGTGGAACTACCCCGCCTGCGGGAGCTGGTTGAAAGCGCTCTGCGACTGCCCCCGGAAAACGCTGGCGAGGACCGGGGAACCACTGGTGCCAGAGACGAGGAGCTGTTGCTCGGCGAGTCGCCGGAAATTGACACACTCCGGCGCCAGGCCCGCAAGGTCGCGCGCAGCCAGGCCCCGGTCTACATCAGCGGCGAGTCCGGCAGCGGCAAGGAACTGGTGGCCCGGCTGATCCATGAGCACGGCCCTCGCCGGGAGCATGCCTTTGTTCCGGTCAACTGCGGCGCCATTCCCCAGGAACTGATGGAGAGCGAGTTCTTCGGGCACCGCAAGGGCAGCTTTACCGGCGCTACCGAGAACCGTGAGGGGCTCTTCCAGGCTGCACACCAGGGCACCCTGTTTCTGGATGAGGTCGCAGATCTGCCGCTGCCCATGCAGGTAAAGCTTCTTCGGGCCATCCAGGAGAAGCGTATCCGGCCTGTCGGGGCTAAGGAGGAGGTTGCCGTGGACGTGCGTATCCTCAGCGCCACGCATCGCAATCTCGCCGCACTGGTGGAGGACGGCCTCTTCCGCCAGGACCTGTTCTATCGGATCAACGTGATTGAACTGAGGGTGCCTTCCCTGCGCGAGCGTGCCGCCGATATCCCGATACTGGCCCGGCACATCCTGGAACGCCTGGCACGGGACTACGACCTGCCACCGGCCCAGCTCAGCGACGACGCGGTAACCGCCCTGCAGGCCCACCCGTTCCCGGGCAACGTAAGGGAACTGGAGAACTGCCTGGAACGGGCCTTCACCCTGAGCGAGGAGGATGTGATCCGGGGCGAGGACCTCCAGCTCAACGGCGCCCCCTCACCAGGGTCGGCCCCGGAGGAGAGCGCAGCCATTCCGGAGCCCGGGGAGAGCGGCATGGACCTGGAGTCCTACCTGGAATCCATCGAGCGCACCACCATCGAGAAGGCCCTGGCCCAGACCGAAGGCAACAAGACGGCAGCCGCGCGCTGGCTGGGGATCAGCTTCCGGGCCCTGCGTTACAAGCTCAAGAAGCTGGGCATGGAGTAGCACTTCCGCGAATCCCTTCGTTGCGCTCCCGGGCCCTCTTTGCCTAGAATCCGCTCATCCGAACAGGGATTGAACGGATCTGACAGAAGAGGACTCAGGGATGAGACGCACGGAATGCGGCGTGACGCTGCTCGAACTGATCATCGTCATTGCGGTACTGGCCATTGTGACCACTACCATGGTCCCCGGCCTGCAGAAGCTTTTCGAGAACACCACCCGCCGGACCCAGATGCAGAATATGGTGGGGCTTTTCCATCTTGCCCGAACCGAGGCGGTCAGCCAGGGCACCATCGTGACCATCTGCCCCCTGGATGACAGCAATCAATGCACCGGGGACTGGCAGAAGCCAGTGCATGTCTTTGCAGACCCGAACAACAAGCGCGCGCTCACGGCCGGCAGGCAATCACTGCGCATCAAGGAACCATCGGAATCCGGCTCATGGACGGTACGGGTGGGCAACCGGGGCTATTTCCAGTATCGGCCCAACGGCATGATCCGTGGAACGCTCGGCAATCTGACATGGTGTCCGGAAAGCGGTGACGAGAAAAACGCCGGACAGCTCATCATCAATATGGGCGGACGCCTACGCTACGCTCAGGACCATTCGGGAGATGGGATCGTTCAGGGCAGCAACGGACAGGCCGTAAGCTGCCCCTGAGCGCGGTTACCAGCAGTCGCTGCCGTCGGCGCCACGGTTACCCTGGTTATCCAGTGTGAGCGTGCCGCAGTCGTCACCGCTCTGCCCATTCTTTGGCTGGGCCTGGAGCGTGAAAGAGTTCTGATCAACATTGCCGCTGAAGCTGATGTCATAGAACGCATCCCCTGAATCATACTCACGCGGTGAGTGACTGAAGGGTAGTGCCGGGGCATTGCCATCATCATTCAGGTAGCTGAAGTTCTCGCTGTAGCGGCGCTCCATCCACTGGGCCAGCTCCATCAGGTCGCCCTGGGCCGTGGTGCGCCGGGTCCTCTCCACATGGTTCTGATACGTAGGGAACGCGATGGCGGCGATGATGCCGATGATGGCGACGACGATCATCAGTTCGATGAGAGTGAAGCCACCTACCCTCGCCTTTTCCTCAAACACTGGTGAACTAGCCTCGCCCCACTGCCCTGTCATTGCAGCAACTCACGCCATCCACGCCGACCAAGCCCTTCCACGTCCGCCGATGACGGCGGGATACCGCCAACATCGAGAGTACCATCCGAGAGGGTGGTTACGCGGTAATCCTCTTCACCACCACTAAGCACCTCTGAATCATTGGGCAAGGCGCCCACCTGATAGCCGGCAATCGGCTGTTCAAAATCCAGAAATGCCCGTTCTTCTGGAGTCTGACCATCCAAGCCAAACGCCATAAGCCAACCCTTGCCTCCCTGTGCGCAGGGATTGACGTCAGGAATCATCGAATTAACAAACACGGTATCTCCACGAGTGTCCGCCGACGTTGTAATCCGTTCAAAGCGGTCAGGCAAATCCAAGTACCACCCATGCTTATTGGTATAATCCACAGGATTACCAGACGATTGGCGAATATTGCGGCCTTCGGAAGTGGTTTCCGAAACTGTGCGCTCAACCAAGCCATTACGACTGAGCCCACCGCTACCGTTATCACGAACAGCATAGAAGCTCTGCTGCTGGTCGTCACTGGCGTCACCATTGAACTCATACTGCCCGGTTCCAAAAAGAACCAGGAAATCCTCATCGTCACTGTCCACGCTCGCCACAGGTGTCCGTGTTACACGAGGCGCAGCCGTAATGGGTTGCGGCTTTCCCTGCCTGCTCGGCGTACTGAACAACGGCTGAGGAGTGGCGTTATTCCCATTGCCTGAGGTATAAACCGATCCCCACTCATTCTGGCCAGAGGCAGCCCAAAGGTTTCCTTCCAGATCACCTGCGTAAATACGGTCGGCAATACCATCGGAGTCGGTATCAAGAACCGCCATCGAGGAGAGTCCTGTTGCCCCGTCCCCTGAGTCAAACTCAACGAATTGCCGGTTCTCGTCACTCCAACCGTTCTCAATTCCCCCTTCAAGATCCAGCATGAAGAAGCCGGTTGTATCGGAGCCGGACTTATAGCCATTCGGAAGGAAAACCGTCCATCGAACGTCCGTGTTATTGCCCTGTCCTCCCCAATCCGCGAGCGAAACGATGGGAGCCTGGGTGATCCGACCCATCCGGTTGTCATCCGAATCCGAAAACTCCCAGAGGGCAATATCGTCGGCATTGGCTTCACTGAAGTTGCTGGGATCCGTCACATCCAGTGCAAAGATGCCATTCGCACCAGTACGGCTCCCCCCGAGTAATACAGTGCGCCACTCCCCATCGACGTAAACATCCTGAGTACGTGGTGAGAGATCAACGTAGTAACGATGCTCGTAATCCGGATCCGCAAGGGCATGCAGACCTTCCCCTTGTTCGTCCGAATAAAGGTATTCAGGGACATAGGCAAGGAGTTCCTCCCCGCCATTTTCCGTAGCCTTGAAGCCATGAAGCATCCCATCATTAGCGCCCGCATAGATCACCGGAGTACGCCCCTCCTTCTCCGCAGCAAAGTCAGAATAGGGGGACTCAGAAGGTGCATACGGGGGAACATCCGGCCACCCCGCTTCAGGATCCCCAACATAGGCTGGCGTGGAATTCACGATATCCCCCAGGCGACTCCCGCGCTCACGGAAGGTAGTGCTCTCCTGAGAACGATCACCGCGCAGGAATGCCAGTAATTCCTCTGGGTCATCGCCTACCCCGGCCTGAAGGTCCGCTTGCTGGTCAGAATTGAGCTCATCCCACGCAAAAGGCTTACCTGCCCCGCCTGTAGCCGTAATGATGGTCCGCCCGTTGCTTTCCAGATTGCGCTCATCCAGACGCGCCGCAGCGGACCAGACCCCCTGATCAAAACGGTCGGGAAATGTCACATCCCCGTCGTCCTGTCTCTCGATGGATAATGCCTGGATATCACCGCTCCAACTTGCGGGGTCAAAGGAAGCTGCAAAAGTCAACGCTTCCTCCTGAAGCGTGGCCACATCAAAAGAGACCCCACTGGATGAGGCAGCTTCACTCTCAATCTCGGTGAGCAAGTTGGCCATTTGGCTCCCGAACGTTTCCACATCAGAAGTACTGAAGAACTGTCCCCTAGTATTCACGGAGGCGTGTAACAGATCATCAATCTTCGCGGGGCTCCCTTGAGCCACGTTAACGGGATCCGGCCAGTCATAGGAGGCCAGTTCGGATTCAGGGACGGGGTCCCTGTTTTCGTTACCGGAAAGGGACGCCAACTCATCAAGCACTTCCTGATCGTCAAATGTTCCTTCAACGCCAAGCCCCACCCCATGGGTCACCATGTGCTGCCAGAATGCCGGGTTCTTTTTGGAATCCGGCACGAAATCATCGAGATCCTCACGGATATCCCGCCGCCAGTAATTCATAGCAACGTCAGCAAGGGTGTTACCTGTATCATCAGACCAGAATCCATGAGGCTCGTATTTATAGCTATCTCCAGATGCCTCGTTCTCTATGAGCTCACCCTCTGTACCATCCAAATTCCCAGGTTGAGGAGTGCCGCTCTGATATCTTTCGCTCCAAAAACCGTCCGTCATCAGGATCGTATTGGACTGACGACACTCACGCAGTTCCGAATCGCCGGATGCAGGATCAGCTGCCCAGGATCGGTCGTTTTGCTCATAATACTGCCCCGCCCCATCCAGAGCAGAAAGTAGCGGGGTCCCGCCGTCAGGCTCCACCTCGTCGTACAGGAAATCGTAGAATGACTCCCGATGAGACCCATAAGGGCGAACTCCCTGGGTTACTGTTCTCTGGTTCGTTCCATCCACCGAGTTTGACGCAGTGTTGATTGACCCCCAGCCAAGCCGTACTTCGTCTCCCAGCTGTTCAAATCCTTCGCCGATCGCTGCACGTGCGCTGAACATCCGGGTCCGATAATAGGAATACCAATTGGCGAATTTCTGTTTCAACGGCTCGGGCTGAGTGTTCATTTCCACGTAGGTATAGCACTTATTCTGTTTCGGGTTGTCTTCACACCCTTCAACCGTGCCATCAAACTCGTAATAGAAAGCACCGGACTCCTGGAATGTAGTTCCACTGTGGCGAAAATCATCCTGAAGACCGCGCTTGGTAGTGCCCCCGTTTTCGTTATAAAAGTCCTTGTAGCCGTCGACCCAAGCATTCGTGTAGTCAGCATCCGGCATGCGGTCGTCACTGTTTTCCGCATCGGGTTTCAATGGCGGATTATAGGGACGGTCTGGATCAAAATAGACTGAGTTTACACGCGCTGAATAATACCACTGGTTTTCGACACGCTCCCCGGATGATTCCGGATACTCCCATTCCTGACAACCCTCTTCCCACCAGTTTGATCGAACACAGTCCCCCCTTCCATTACTGGCGTCATATTGGATCTCATCCGGCATGAAGCTCCAGCCCATTGAACCGGAATCGTCAATGACAAACATAACGTTGGGCTGCACCTTGGAACCCACAAACAGGGGTTTATTAGCCAGGTCCGCGCCACTGGCCAAGAGGGGTACCATCAGGAACAATCCCACCAACCAGTTCCGCGCGATTTTTCTGCACATTGCCCCGTTCATAACGCCTCCACTGAAGCCCGCTTCAGGCATCCGGTTCATAGACATAGAATGATTCGATCAGCCGCTTACCATTGCCGTGGTTGCTGCGCGCCATTACCACTATCCGGGCACGGCGCACATCAACGCTGCTCTGCTGGTTACCGTCCCTGAAATCCCTCACTGAACTCGCGACCGAACCGGTTATCTCCGCCTCTCCGAGATCTTCGATGAAATATCGATATTCGGGTGAACGCTCACTCTCAAACCCCTCCACATCAATCGTCTGGGTACTGTTCCCAGTCCAGGTATCACTATCGAAAGGGTCAGGCGCATCATCAGGATCATGGAAGTCAGTCGGCCCCAATGATCCTGCCCGGATGCGGGCCTCCACCTCAGATAATGCAGCGTCGGCCAATTCCAGAGCCACGACACCTTCACGCTGGGCCTGAGCCATGCGGTTCTGCATTAAAGCGCCATCGAGGCTCGAAATACCCAACAGGGTCAGGACAAACAGAATGATCAGGGCAAGCAGTAGCGCTGCCCCTCCCTGTTTACGACGGTGTCCAGCCATTTTATTCATGGTCATCATTCCAGGTTACGATTACGAACAGATGCAGTCGCGGTATAAACACGATAGAGCCGCCCATCCGAGGCCGTGGTTCTGTTGGAGGATTCTGTACAGTCCTGCCCATCCCAGGGCTCTCCCGGGAAACAGTACGTCATCGGATCATTCATCAGGTTCTCGTTCTTTGAACGGACGAGGATGCTGATACGCACCGCACGCACATCCGCCCAATTCGGGTCAACAGCTGAAGGGGAGCGCCAGTCAACAGATCCCGCACCAACTCCATACTGCACCCGCATATCCGCAACGCCCTGAACCAGTTCAGTACCACTGTTTGTTTCAGGATCCCAACGGAACAGCGCGGGTTCAGCATCTGTGGGATTCTCCACGTAATACATCGTTACCCCAAGGCGATTGATCCGCGCTCCTTCGCTGTACAGTCGGCTGGGGCAGTTACTGCCGGAGCACCCATCAAAACCCTCGTCATAGCTATTCCCCGGTGAATGGGTAGTACCGCTGTTTGCGACGATCACGCCCCCACTCTGGACATTGGTCACCTGAACCACATCGCCGCCGATGCAATCCGTCAGGGCGATAATATCGCCCTCTTCCAATCCATCGGCATTGTTCACCTGGAAGTTCGCAGAATTGGGAACATCCTCAACCCGCATTTCGATAGCGTTACCGCTGCCATCACGAGCGGCCTTAACGCCAAGCAACCGAAGGTTGTGACTGTTCGTGATCTGATTGGTAGGCATTGACAGTGAGGAGGAAGGCTGAACCGTCATCACAGCCTCATCAAGGCTCATGTCATGCTGGTCTTCCGAGTACCCTGCATCGTTCTCATCGAGATTATTGACCAGCCCTTCACTCGGGGTGCACCCGAAAAATCCTGCGTTCCGAGCTTCCCGCGTCAGCATTTCCATTGCTATCCGGCCTGCCTCCTGAGTACGCGCGTTCGCTTTCTGCATGTGAAAACTTTTGTTGTTGGCGATAAAAATCTGCACAACACCCAGCATCACAAGAGACGAAATCACCAGAGCAACCATAAGCTCAACCAGGGAGAATCCCTTTTCATGACGATTGGCCATACCTTTTTCCCCAATGCAACCCGTCATCATTGCGACCTCGTATAGACCGTCACCGAATTCATCCCATTCCCATCATTTTGCTGCGACTTCCAGCTAACCCGAATCCGTGCGAGTTCATCCTCAACCGTCAGCGCCACTCCCGCCTCATCACCAAGATGACGTTTTACGACCCGGTTCATTGCACTCTCATCCCACGCCCCGTCATTCACACGGTAATTTTCGGCAACTGTATTGGCATGTAGCGTCGCAATACTGCGCTTCTCAGCCCCGTGGGTCTGCTTAACCGCCTGGGTTTGAAGCCCGACCATACCCAGAAGGCCAATGGACAGGATCAGAACCGCAACGATTACTTCGGTAATCGAGAACCCCGCCTCCCTGGTCTTGGTTAATCTGTTCATTGAATTCCTCCTGTCCCGCTGGCAGCCAAATCAGTTACAACTATTCTTGGTGACCCGAACCTGGCCCGCCGGGGATATGGCCACGAACTGAGGCGCTTCGTCCCCCCCCGCATCAATCTCCAGGCACTTGCTCTGGCCGCCAAACACCTCTCCGACGGCGCGGAACGCGAAAGATTCTCCCGTAAAAGTAACACCATCGGTGATCTCAATACGCTGTATGGTGTTGCCATCCACCTCGATGCTCATTCCGTTCCCCCAGTCTCCATCCAGAGGGTTAATACTTACCTGTTCACCCCTTGAGGCAGCCTCTGAACGAGCGAAATTCAATCCTCCGACCACATCATTGGTGGCGGACGTCAGTCGATTTCGTTCTACAAAAGTATTGAGTGCCGGTACCGCGACGGTAGCCAGAATCGCCGCTATGGCAACCACAATCATCAACTCAAGCAGAGTAAAACCTCGCTGGAGGTTTCCGTCCGAACCAGCAGGCACTTCCATTCCGATACGCTTCATGACACGCCTCGTCCAATCGATGGACACGGTTCAATTGACTCAGTATTGAGGATAGCGCGGGTTACAGAAATGTCAGCCGATGGCCGACGAGCGGAAAGGATCAGGGGATGAGCGGTAAAACGGTGTGAAAGACTTCACACCGGGATGATTACGGAGGCCCGACTCAGGCCTCCACTTCCTTGGCGGGAATCCGGAGTGCCTTGGGCATGCTGAAGACCACGTTCTCCTGCTCGCCTTCCAGTTCATCCGGCGTTTCGCCGCCGAACTCACGCAGGCGGGCCACGACTTCCTCAACCAGGACCTCAGGCGCGGAGGCGCCGGCCGTCACGCCCACGGCGCCCACGTTCTCAAGCCATGAGGCCTCAATCTGGTCGGCCGCATCAATCAGGTAGGCGGGCGTATCCATACGTTCAGACAGCTCGCGCAGGCGGTTGGAGTTGGAGCTGTTGGGTGACCCCACCACCAGCATCAGGTCGCACTCGGCGGCGAGCATCTTCACCGCGTCCTGACGGTTCTGGGTGGCGTAGCAGATGTCGTCTTTTCGCGGGCCTTGGATGGCCGGGAAACGGGTCTGGAGGGCGTCGATAACGCGCGCTGTGTCATCCATGGAAAGCGTGGTCTGGGTAACGAAGGCCAGCTTTTCAGGGTTCTTCACCTGCAGCTTCTCGACATCGGCCTCGCTTTCCACCAGGTAGATGTCGCCGCCATTGCTGCGATCGTACTGGCCCATGGTGCCTTCCACCTCGGGGTGGCCGGCATGGCCGATCAGGATGCATTCACGCCCTTCGCGGCTGTAGGTCATGACCTCCATATGTACCTTGGTGACCAGCGGGCAGGTGGCGTCAAAGACCTGCAGCCCGCGGTCCTGGGCCTCCTGCTGTACGGCCTGGGAGACCCCGTGGGCACTGAAGATCACCCAGGCGTCGTCGGGCACCTGGTACAGCTCGTCCACGAACACGGCACCGCGCTCGCGCAGGTTGTCCACCACGAACTTGTTGTGGACGACTTCGTGGCGCACGTAGATGGGGGCGCCGTACACATCGAGCGCCCGGTTGACGATCTCGATGGCGCGGTCAACGCCGGCACAGAATCCACGGGGATTGGCGAGCTTGATCTGCATGGTCATGATTCCCGGTGCTTACTGGACATCCACAATCGAGACTTCAAACTCAAGTGTCTTGCCCGAGAGTGGGTGGTTAAAGTCTACCTCAACGGTATCATCATCAAACGCCTTGATGACACCGGGCACTTCCGCCTTGGCAGCATCCGCGAAGGAGAGCACCATGCCCTCCTCCAGCGGCAGCTCGGGGCTGAACTCGCGGCGCTTGAAGGTCTGTACGTTGTTCGGGTTGGGCTGGCCAAAGGCATCCTCGGGCGGTACCGAGAAGGTCTGCCGGTCGCCTGCTTTCAGGCCGTGCAAACAGCGCTCGAACGCTTCCGGCAGGTTGCCGTCGCCCACGGTGAGCGTGGCCGGCTCTTTCTCAAAGGTGGAATCCACGTCCGAGCCGTCTTCCAGCCGCAGCGCGAAATGCAGGGTCACCTGGCTGTCCGGTCCGATTACGCTCATTGCCTGTTGCCCTTTTGCTGTGACCCGCTGTCGCCCTGCTCGCTGCCCATGAAAAGGTCCAGCAGCAGCATGATGGCGCCAACGGTAATGAAACTGTCCGCCACGTTAAAGGCGGGGAAGTGGTAACCGGCCCAGTGGAAGTGGAAGAAATCCACCACATAGCCGTGCACCACGCGATCGTAGAGGTTGCCGACAGCGCCGCCAAGCACGAAAGCCAGCGCGATGCCAAGCCAGGTCTCGTGCCGCTTCAGCCGTGTCAGCCACACCACCAGCACCCCCGAGATGACGACCGCGAGCGTGATGAAGAGCCAGCGCTGCCAGCCGGCCCCCTCCGAGAGGAAGCTGAAGGCCGCGCCGGTATTGTGCAGCAGCGTCAGATTGAAGAACGGCAGAACCACCCTGGCCTCACCGTAATCCAGCATGGCCGTGGCGGCGGCCTTGGTGGTCAGGTCCGCGATCACGATGAAGGCCGCGATGATGAGCCCGTTACGGGCCAACGGTGTCAGCATACCGTTACGCAAACCGCCGTTTTTCGCCATCGCCGCTGATGTTGCTGATGCAGCGGCCGCACAGATCCGGGTACTCGCTGTGCTCGCCCACATCCGGGCGATGGTGCCAGCAGCGTTCGCACTTGGTGTGGTTTGCGGCGACTACAGCCACCTTCAGCCCCTCCACATCCGTTTCCGGGGCATCACCCGCCTCGGCCAGCGGTGCCACCCGCGCCTCGGAGGTGATCATCACGAAACGCAGCTCCTCACCCAGGCGCTCCAGCAGTTCCTTAAGCCCGCCGTCCGCGTAGAGGGTAACCTCGCCACTGAGCGAGCCCTTGATCGTGCCTTCATTCCGGGCCGCCTCAAGCTGCTTGTTCACGACGCTGCGCACCTCGATGAGCGTATCCCACTCATCCTGCTTGATCGGTGCGTCCGCCGGCAGCGCTTCCAGCCCTTCGTGCCAGGTGGCCCAGTGCACGCTCTCATCGCGCTCCCCGGGGATATGCTGCCAGATCTCGTCCGCTGTGAAGGTCAGGATGGGCGCGATCCAGCGCGAGAGCGCCTCGGCCACGTGATACAGCGCGGTCTGGCAGGAACGCCGCTCCAGGCTGTCCGGCTGGGTGGTGTACTGGCGATCCTTGATGATGTCCAGGTAGAAACCGCCCAGATCCAGGATGCAGAAGTTGTGTACCTTCTGGTACACCTGCAGGAAGCTGTAGCGGTTATAGGCGTCGATCACCTCCTCCTGAAGGCGCCGCGCCCGGTCCACCATCCACCGATCCAGCGCCACCATGTCATCAAAGGCCACGCTGTTTGTGGCCGGGTCGAACCCGTCCAGATTGGCCAGCAGGAAGCGCGAGGTATTGCGGATACGCCGGTACGCGTCCGCCGTGCGCTTGAGGATGTCCTGGGAGACGGACATCTCGGCACTGTAGTCCGTCGCCGCCACCCAGAGCCGCAGAATGTCCGCGCCCAGCTCGTCCATCACCTTCTGGGGCGCGATCACGTTGCCCATGGACTTGGACATCTTGTAGCCCTTCTCGTCCACGGTGAAACCGTGCGTCAGCACTTCCTTGTAGGGGGCCATCTTCTTGATGGCGATGCCGGTCTTGAGCGAGGACTGGAACCAGCCGCGGTGCTGGTCCGAGCCTTCCAGGTACAGGTCCGCGGGGTAGCGGTTGAGGTCCTCGCGCCGGTCCAGAACCGAGGCGTGGGTCACGCCCGAGTCGAACCAGACGTCCAGGGTGTCCGTGACCTTCTCGTAGGTGTCCGCGTCGTCGCCGAGCAGTTCGCGCGCATCCAGCTCATACCACGCATCAATGCCGTCCTTCTCGATGGCCTTCGCCGCTGCCTCGATCAGCTCCGGCGTGCGCGGATGCAGCTCGTAGGTGTCCTTATGCACGAAGAGCGTGATCGGCACACCCCATGTGCGCTGGCGCGAGATGCACCAGTCCGGGGACTGCTCGATCATGCCCTCGATGCGCTGCTGCCCCCAGGACGGAATCCAGCGCACACCGGGAATGGCCTCCAGAGCGCCTTGCTTGAGTCCGTTGCGGTCCATGCTGATGAACCACTGGGGGGTGGCACGGTAGATCAGCGGCGTCTTGGTGCGCCAGCAGTGCGGGTAGCTGTGTTTGAAGGACTCCTGGAACAGCAGGCAGCCCTCACGCGCCAGCGCCTCGCAGACCGGCGTATCCGCCTTGTAGATGTGGATGCCCGCGAACTCACCCGCCGCCTCGGCGTAGGTGCCGTCCGCCTTGACCAGGTTGAGGGTGCCGATGCCGTTCTCGCGCCCGATCTCGAAGTCATCCGGGCCGTGATCCGGTGCAGTGTGCACCAGGCCGGTGCCCGCGTCCGTGGAAACATGATGCCCCAACAGAACAGGTACCTGGCGTTCATAGAGCGGGTGCTGCAGCATCACCCCGGTGAGCGCCGCGCCACGGCAGCGTGCCACCACCTCGGCGTGCTGCAGGCTCCAGCGCTCGGTCACTGCCTCGCGCAGCTCTTCGGCCACCACGAGGTACTCTGTGCCCCGCCCGGCATCCGCGCGGATAAGGCTGTATTCCAGTTCCTCGTTAACGGCCACCGCCTGGTTGGCTGGGATGGTCCAGGGGGTGGTGGTCCAGATCACCAGTGATACCGGAGCATCCAGTCCGTTTTCACCAAAGGCGGAAGCCACCCTGCCCGGCTCGACCGCCGGGAAACGGACGTCAATCTGGATGGAGGTCTTCTCCTGGTATTCCACCTCGGCCTCGGCCAGGGCGGACTGGCCGACCACGCTCCAGTAGACCGGCTTGAAGCCCCGCTCCAGATGGCCGTTGTCGATGATGCGGCCCAGGGAACGGACGATGTCCGCCTCCACCTTCGGGTCCATCGTCAGGTAGGGGTTATACCAGTCGCCCATCACCCCCAGGCGGATGAAATCCTGGCGCTGGTTGTCCAGTTGCTCGGCAGCGTAGTCGCGGCAGGCCTGACGGAAGGTCTTGTAGTCCACCTTGTCGCCGGCCTTGCCGATGTCCTGCTCCACCTTGTGCTCGATAGGCAGGCCGTGGCAGTCCCAGCCCGGCACATAGGGCGCGTCATAGCCCATGAGGTTACGGGACTTGACCACCATGTCCTTGAGGATCTTGTTGACCGCGTGACCAATGTGGATGCTGCCGTTGGCGTAGGGCGGGCCGTCGTGCAGCACAAAGCGCTCGGCGCCGGCGCGGCGCTGGCGCAGCGTGCCGTAGAGGTCCAGACGGTTCCAGCGCTCGAGCATTTCGGGCTCGCGCTTGGAGAGGTTCCCGCGCATGGGGAAGTCCGTCTTCGGCAGGTTCAGCGTGTCTTTGTAGTCGCTCATGAAGGTTCCCGGAGTCTGTCGTTTCGGTCAGCGTTCCACATTGGTCGGTACCGGGCGGTTGTTCGCCAGCCAGTCACGCCCCTGGTTGATGTCCTCGTGAATGCGTTTTTCCAGTTCGTCCACGGAATCGAACTTGACCTCATCCCGCAGGTGGTAAAGGAAGGTCACCCGTAACCGCCGACCGTAGAGGTTGGCGGAGAAATCCAGCAGGTGCACCTCCAGCGACGGGTACTGCCCGTTGACCGTCGGCCGCATGCCAATGTTGGCCAGCCCGCGTTCAATGTGCCCACCCGGCATTTCAACCGCCACCACGTAAACCCCCCGCAGTGGCGGCTTGCGCCCGCTGAGCAGGATATTCGCGGTGGGCACGCCCAGCTCACGCCCTAAAGCCTTGCCATAGACCACCCTGCCGGACAGCGAATAGGGCCGCCCCAGCAGTTCATGGGCGTCCGCGAGGCGGTTTTCACCCAGCGCCTGACGCAGCCGCGTGGAACTGATGCGCTCGCCCCCCACCCGGATGGTCTGGGTGTGTTCCACTTCGAAGCCGCGCTCCGCCCCTACCTGCTGCAGAAGCCTGAAATCCCCCTTCCGATCGCAGCCGAAACGGAAATCATCACCCACCACCAGGTGCTGCACGTTCAACCCTTCCATCAGGACCTGCTCGATGAAGTCCATGGCCGAGAGATTGCGCAGCCGGGAGCGGAACTGCAGGCAGACCACAATATCCACATCATGGGAGAGCAGCATTTCCACTTTTTCCCGGAAACGCATCAGCCGTGGCGGCGCATCGGCACCGCCAAAGAACTCCCGCGGCTGAGGCTCGAACACCATTACCACCGAGGGAACGCCCAGCTGATGGGCCCGGTCCCGCACCTGGTCAATGATTACCTGGTGACCACGATGGATACCGTCAAAGTTGCCTATGGTGGCGACACACCCATTCGCAAGGGGGTTGTCACTGCGTTCCGCCCAGCGCTTGAGATTGTGCAGCCCTCGGATCAGCCGCATGCGGGGCTCCTCCTGATTTTCGGGGACCGCGGATTATACCGCAATGGTGGGACCGGGCCCAATGCCCGCCGTTGCAACAGGCCTCAATGCATACGGAAATGCCGCAGCCGCACGCCGCAGATCAGGAGCACGGCAAAGTAAGTCAGTGCCCCACCCGTCACCAGGGCGGCTGTAAAGGCCATGCGCGTGAGCAGATCAAAGTCCAGCCACTGCGCAGCCGCCGGCGAAAAGGCGAACAGCAGCCCACCCATGACAGCGTTGGCCGCCAGCAGCTGCAGCGCGAAGCGCCCCCAGCCTGGCTGGGGCCGGAAGACACCTTCGCGGTACAGCCCCCGCAGCAGAAGGCTGCCGTTCATCCAGGCGGAGAGTGCCGTTGCCAGCGCCAGCCCGGCGTGCGCCAGCGGCCAGACCAGGATGAGATTGAAGACCATGTTGGAGGTCATGGCGATCACCGCGATCCGGACCGGGGTCCGCATGTCCTGCCGGGAAAAGAAACCGGGCGCCAGAACCTTGACCAGCATGAAGGCAATCAGCGCCAGGGCATAGGCCCGCAGGCTCTGCGCCGACATGAACACATCCCGCGCCGTGGTTTCGCCGTAATGGAAGAGGGTTGCGACCAACGGCTCCGCCAGCAGGCATAGCGCCAGCCCCGCCGGGATACCCAGCAGCAGCACGCTGCGCAGCGCCCAGTCCAGAGTGCGTGAAAAGGCATCCATGGACTCATCCGCGTGTTTGCGGGAGAGATTCGGCAGGATCACGGTGCCGATGGCCACGCCAATGATCCCCAGCGGCAACTCTGAAAGGCGATCCGAGTAATAGAGCCAGGACACACTGCCAGTCTCCAGCATCGAGGCCAGTATGGTATCCAGCAGGAGGTTGATCTGGCTGACCGAGACCCCGAACAGCGCGGGCGCCATGAGCTTCATGATCTGGATAACGCCTTCATGCCTGTAATCGATTCTTGGCCGCGGCAGCAGATTGAGGCGGGCCAGAAACGGCAGCTGGAACAGCAGCTGCAGGACACCGGCAATCAGCACCCCCCAGGCCAGCGCCAGCACCGGCTCCTGCATGTAGGGGGTCAGCCAGATGGCGCTGGCGATCATGCTCAGGTTCAGGATCACGGGCGTGAACGCCTGGACCCCGAAAATGTCGTAGCTGTTCAGTGTGCTGCTGCAGAAGGCCGTAAGCGAGATCAGCATCAGATAGGGAAAGGTGATGCGCAGCATCTCCACCGCCAGCGGGTAGCGCACCTCATCCCCGATGAAGCCAGGCGCAAACGCCGCCGTGATCCAGGGCGAACCCAGTACCGCCAGCACGGACAGCACCAGCAGCACAAACCCCAGTGACCCGGCCACGGTATTGACCAGTGAGTGCACCGACCGGGTGTCATACTTCTGGCGGTATTCGGAAAGCACCGGCACAAACGCCTGGTTGAAGGCACCCTCACCGAAAAGCCGACGCAGGAAGTTGGGAATCTTGAACGCCACGAAGAAAGCGTCCGCGTCCGGGCCGGCCCCGAAGTAGCGTGCGATCACGATATCCCGGGCCAGCCCCAGGACCCGGGAGAACATGGTGAAAACGGCGAAGATGCCGGAGGACCCCAGCAGGCCACGGGAGCGACCAGCCGGCGGCGTCTCATCGCTCTGCGGTGCTGGCTCTGTCTGCGGCTCCTGAGTCATGCCTGATGATCCCGGGTGAAAACGCCGGATACTACCACCCCGCCCGCCGGATGACGACAGCACCACCGGCCTGTCCTTGACAACAGGCCATCTGCGCGGCATTATTCCGCGTCATTTCAGACCCATTGGTAACCCGAATTCGAGGAGTCAAACGGTGGCTAACTCTCCGCAAGCAAGAAAGCGTGCCCGCCTCAACGAGATCCAGCGCAAGCACAACGCTGGCCAGCGCTCACGCGCCCGCACCTTCATCAAGAAGGTCGAGACCGAGCTGAACAAGGGCAACGCAGAAGGCGCACGGGCAGCGTTCCGTGAGATGGAACCCGTGCTCGACAGCAGTGTTAACAAGGGCATCTTCGCCAAGAACAAGGTGGCCCGCCACAAGAGCCGCCTCAACGCCCGCATCAAGGCGCTCCAGTCCGCCTGATCGGCACCGGGTTGCCGTCCAGCAGACAGACCCCGCCTCGGCGGGGTCTGTCTGTTTCAGGGGGTGGGAAGCCGGTTTACACCAGAACCATGTTATCCCGGTGTATCAGCTCCTCCTCCTGAAGGTAACCCAGCCGCTCGGCAATCTGCTCACTGGGGCAACCCACCAGTTGACGGGCTTCAGCCGCATCATAGCTGACCAGCCCACGCGCGACCTCCCGGCCCTGTTCATCTACACAGGAAACCATTTCGCCACGCCGGAATGCACCCTCTACCCGACGCACACCGACCGGTAGAAGACTGCGCCCGCCTTCAGTGAGCACCCGCACAGCCCCTGCGTCCAGAACCAGCCGCCCACGCGTGCGCAGATGCCCCGCCATCCACTGCTTACGGGCATCCAGCCGCTCCTGGTCTGGAACCAGAAGGGTGCCTACCGGCTCACCGGCCCGGGCCCGGGTCAGGACCGCCTCCATGCGCCCGCCCGCGATCAGCGTGAAGGCTCCGGAACGGGCCGCCAGACGGGCTGCCCGAACCTTGGTCGCCATACCCCCGCTACCGAGCGCACCCCGCCCGCCGCCGGCAACCATGGCATCCAGGCGCTCATCGCTGGCATGCGCCTCCGGAATCAGCGCGGCGTCAGGATTGCCGCGTGGATCGCTGTCATAGAGACCCTCCTGATCCGTCAGAAGAATCAACCCATCCGCTTCCACCAGATTGGCAACCAGCGCGCCCAGGGTGTCGTTGTCACCAAAACGGAACTCGTCGGTGACAACGGTGTCATTCTCATTCACAACGGGCACAACGCCCATGGGCAGCAGCGTTCTGAGCGTACTGCGCGCGTTCAGGTAACGCTTGCGGTCGGAAAGATCATCATGGGTAAGAAGAATCTGGGCGGTATGGCTGCCGTAGCGCTGGAACTGGGCTTCCCAGGCCTGCACCAGACCCATCTGCCCCACTGCCGCGGCCGCCTGCAGTTCATGCACATGTTCGGGCCGCTGCAGCCACCCAAGGCGGCTCATGCCCTCGGCCACGGAACCGGACGAGACCAGCACGATTTCCACGCCAGCGCGCTTCCAGACCATGAGCTGGTCCACCCACTGGGTCAGAATGCTCTGGGAAAGACCGCGACCATCGTCGGTCAGCAGCGCGCTGCCGATTTTCACCACCAGCCGCCGGGCCTCAACAATACGCTGGCGCTCAGTCATGGCGCGCAGCCTCAGCGCACGTAGACCACCTCGACATCGTGATCATCGTCCTCGTCGTCGTCATCATCGTCGTCATCATCCTGCCGGGGGCCACGCAGCGACTGGATGTGTTCCCTGGCTTCCTCATCCACACGATCACGCAGCTCGGCCTCGGCCCGCGCGAACTCCGGGTCATCCCGCTCAAGTTCGTCGCGCTCCTCAAGCCAGCGCATGATCGCCTGGGAGAGAGCCTGGATTCCGTCACCACTGAGCGCCGATACCAGGAAAACCGGTCCCTGCCAGTCCAGCGCCTTGCGCATGCGCTCCACTTCCTCCTCGGCATCGGGAAGGGAGTCCGACTTGTTGATGACCAGCCAGCGCTCACGCTCGGCCAGAGCCGGACTGAAACGCTCCAGCTCATGGGTGATGGTATGGACGGAATCCACGGGATCCGCGTCATCCCAGGGCATCGGGTCCACCACGTGCAGCAGAAGCCGGGTGCGCACCAGGTGACGCAGGAATCGGATCCCCAGGCCGGCGCCCTCGGAGGCGCCCTCGATCAGCCCCGGAATATCCGCCACCACGAAACTCTGGTGCGCCGCCACGGATACCACGCCCAGGTTGGGCACCAGGGTCGTGAAGGGATAGTCCGCAACCCGTGGCTTGGCCGCGGACATGGCGCGGATCAGTGTGGACTTGCCAGCATTGGGCAGGCCGACCAGGCCCACGTCCGCCAGCACCTTCATCTCCAGGCGGATCTCCCGGGCCTCACCCGGCGAGCCGGAGGTGGTCTGGCGCGGCGCCCGGTTCACGCTCGACTTGTAGCGGGTATTGCCGAGGCCGTGAAAGCCGCCCTGAGCCACCAGCAGGCTCTGCCCCGCCTCGGTCAGGTCGCCCAGGATCTCGTCCGTATCGCAGTCGACCACGGTTGTGCCCACGGGCACATCCAGAACCCGGTCCTCACCCTTACGGCCGGAGCAGTTGCTGCCACGGCCATCCTCGCCGGTACCGGCGCGGAACTTACGCTGATAGCGGTAATCCGCAAGGGTGTTGAGGTCGCCGTGTGCCCGCAGGAGAACGGAACCGCCGTCACCACCGTCGCCTCCGTCCGGCCCACCCTTGGGCACGAACTTCTCGCGGCGGAAGCTCAGGCAGCCATTACCGCCCTTTCCGGCCTGAACCACAATGGTGACTTCGTCTACGAACTGCATGGAATGCCTCGAATCAAAAAACCCCGTACCGGGTCGGCGACCGCCACTGGCTCAGCCAGCAGCGGACAGCACGTCGGCACGGGGTTGTTCAGCGTCCGGAAGCGCGGTTCAGCCCGCGGATTCGACGCTCACATACTTACGGTTGCGGGGCCCCTTCACATCGAACCGCACCACGCCCTCGTCCAGGGCAAACAGGGTGAAGTCCTTGCCAATGGCCACGCCCTGGCCGGCATGGAAGCTGGAGCCGCGCTGGCGAACAATGATGCTGCCGGGCTTGACTGCCTGGCCACCGAACGCCTTCACACCCAGTCGTTTCGACTCGGAATCGCGTCCGTTTTTGGTACTGCCTGCTGCCTTTTTGTGAGCCATGCTGCCCCCTTAAGCCTTGATACCGGTAATCTTGACTTCAGTGTACCACTGCCGGTGCCCCATCTGCTTCATGGAGTGCTTCCGGCGGCGGAACTTGATGATCTGGATCTTGTCGTGACGACCGTGGCTGACCACTTCGCCGGTCACTTTCGCGCCTTCCAGGTCCGGGGTGCCGATCTTCACATCGTCCCCTTCGCCCGCCAGCAGAACACGGTCGAATTCAACCGTACCGCCGGTCTCGGTCTCGATCTTCTCGAGCTTGATCTTTTCGCCTTCGCGAACGCGGTGCTGCTTACCACCGCTGACAAACACTGCGTACATGCGCCTTCTCCGTCGATGACCCATCCCTGCTCTTTGACCTGGTTCTAAGGGAAGCGCTCTGGCGACCCTATAGCAGGGAGCGGCAGGTATTGGGATGAGTTACAGGGCTGCGGATTATAGAGAAATCCGCCCCCGGAGACAAGCACAACAACCCTCGTGGTGATCATCCGGGTGCGTTATGCTCCGGTCAGGCAGCAGGCAGAATCAGGGAGACCGGAACATGAACGGAAACCGTCATGACACCAACCCCGCTACGGGGCCGAACAAACGCGTGATCGCGGCCCTTGCCGGGATCGTTCTGGGCGGCACTGGCCTCTACCTGGTGGGCCAGTCCCACCCGGGCGACGCGGAGCACTTCGGGATCTGGTCCCTGGTACCGCCCGCCCTCGCGATTGTGCTCGCCTTCTGGCTGCGCGAAGTCATCAGCGCCCTGGCCATCGGCATCATCGCCGGCGGACTCATTGCCGGGCAGGTGAACGTCATCGACGCCTTCCTGATCCCGTCCATCGGTACGGAAAGCTACGCCCTCATCCTGCTGGTCTACCTGTGGGCGCTGGGCGGGCTCATCGGCATATGGACCCGGACCGGTGGCGCCGCCCGTTTCGCCAGCTGGGCCGGGGAACGGATGGTCCGCGGCCCTGTCAGTGCCCGCCTGTTCACATGGATCATGGGGCTCATCTTCCACCAGGGCGGCACCATCTCAACCGTGCTGACCGGCACCACGGCGCGACCGCTTGCGGATAAACACCGCGTCTCCCACGAAGAGCTGTCCTACATCACGGACTCAACGGCCTCACCCGCGGCCACCCTGATCCCATTCAACGTCTGGCCCATCTATGTGGGTGGCCTTCTGGCCGGCACCATCCCGCTCTTCGAAAGCAGCGAGGACGGCATCCAGTTCTTCTTCCAGGCCCTGCCTTACAACTTCTACGCCATCGCCGCCCTGCTCATCACTCTGCTCTTCGCACTGGACCGGCTGCCCTTTTCACCCGGCAGGCGGATGCGCGAAGCCATGAGCCGGGCCCGGGATACCGGCAAGCTCGATCGTGACGGCGCCCGCCCACTGACCTCCAGGGAGCTGACCGAAAACCACGTGCCGGAAGGCTACCGTACCGGGCTGATCGACTTCCTGGCACCAATCGGGATCCTGCTGGGCGTTGCCATCATTCCCTACTTCGTGACCTACTTCCTGCTCGGCTGGACCGGGGGCGAGCAGGACCCGCTTCTGCTGGTGGCCGAAGCGTTCATCCTCGCCGTGATCACCGCCATTGTGATCGCCCTGGTCAAGGGCATGCCCTTTGATGAGGTCATGGGCGGGTTCGTGGATGGCTGCAAGGGCGTCACCATTGGCGCCATCATCCTGGGGCTGGCCGTATCCCTCAAGGACGTCACCGATGCTGTTGGCACCGCCGACTTCCTGGTCTCCACCGTTGGCGACAGCATACCCGCCGCACTCATGCCCGCGCTGCTGTTCGGCCTCTGCCTGGTGATCGCCTTCGCGACCGGCACTTCCTGGGGCACCTACGCGGTCATGATCCCCATTGCCATGCCCCTGGCCTGGCACATTGCGCCGGACCCATTCTTCGTCACACTCTGCTTCAGCGCCGTGATCGGGGGTGCCGTCTTCGGGGACCAGTGCTCACCCATATCGGACACCACCGTGCTCTCCTCGCTGGCCACCGGCGCGGACCTGATGGACCATGTGCGCACCCAGATCCCGCTGACCGTCCTTGCCGGCGGCATTGCCGTAGCGGGCTACACCCTGCTGGCGCTGGTGACAGGGGCGGGGAGCTGACCGTTCAAGTTGACAGCCCCGGGCGCGCCCCATAATGTACGGCTCCTGCATGTCCCGGCAGCCGCTGGGGCGCCGCCCGACAACTGCCCGAATGCCTATGAGTCTGGATGCGATCTACGCCCCCGTCCGGGATGACTTTGAGCGCGTCAACGCGCAGATCCACGATCAGCTGAATTCCCGTGTGCCGCTTGTCGAGCACATCGGACACTACATTGTGGACAGCGGCGGCAAACGCCTGCGCCCCCTGCTGGTCCTGCTCAGCGCCGGCGCCCTGGGTAACGGCGGGCAGCGCCAGGCGACCCTGGCGGCAGTGATCGAGTTCCTGCATACCGCCACCCTGCTGCACGATGACGTGGTCGACACGTCCGAACTGCGCCGGGGTCGGGAAACGGCCAACGCCCGCTGGGGCAATGCCCCCAGCGTCCTGGTCGGCGATTTTCTCTACGCCCGCGCCTTCCAGATGATGGTGCGCCTGGAGAACATGCGGGTGATGGACCTGCTGTCCGAGGCCACCGGCGTCATCGCCGAAGGCGAGGTGCTGCAGCTGACCAATGTCCGCAACCCGGATCTTTCCGAAACGGACTACCGCAACGTCATCCACAGCAAGACCGCCATGCTGTTCCAGGCGGCTTCCCACTCCGCCGCCGTGCTGGCGCAGGCGGATGGAGCCACGGAAACCGCGCTGCGGGATTACGGCCAGCACTTGGGAATGGCCTTTCAGATCGTGGACGATGTTCTGGATTACGAGGGCAGCGCCGAAACCATGGGCAAGAATGTGGGTGACGACCTTGCCGAGGGCAAGACCACCCTGCCCCTGATCCACGCCATGGCAAAGGGCACGGCCGAGGATGCGGCAACCGTGCGCCAGGCCATTCGCAGCGGCGGCCCGGACCAGCTGGGCCCGGTGCTTGAGGCTGTCCACAACAGCGGCGCCATCGAGTACTGCCGCTCGCGCGCGGCCGAGGAAGCGGAAAGGGCCCGGCAATGCCTTGAAACCCTGCCCGATTCCCCTCACCGCCAGGCCCTGTACCACCTGGTGGATCTGGCGGTTCAGCGCTCAGACTGAGGCGCTGGCACAGGCTTCCGGAAAGTCCGGCCCCAGATGCCCCCGCCCATGGGGCCGTTCCAGTTCCAGCTCCGGCCCGGCCGGCACAATCTGGGTCGGATTGATGGTTCTCTGGCTGCGGTAGTAATGACGCTTGATCTGGTCGATGTTCACCGTCTCTGAAACGCCCGGGATCTGGTACAGATCCTGCAGATAGCCCTGCAGGTTCGGGAAGTCACGCAGCTGCTGGCGGTTGCACTTGAAGTGGCTGTAGTAGACCGCGTCAAAACGCACCAGGGTCGTGAACAGGCGCCAGTCCGCTTCCGTCAGGCGGTTACCCACCAGGTAGCGCTGCCCGGCCAGAACCCCGTCGAGCCAGTCCAGGGCATCAAAGACCTCCGTGAACGCCTGCTCGTACTTGTCCTGGGCGGTGGCAAAGCCAGCCCGATAGACGCCATTGTTGACGCTGTTGTACACCCGCTCGTTCACGGCCTCGATCTCCTCCCGCAGCGACACCGGGTGGAAATCCAGCGCCCGCGCGCCCTGGCCGTCAAAGGCACTGTTGAACATCCGGATCAGGTCAGCGGATTCGTTGCTCACGATCCGCTGCTGGTGTGTATCCCACAGACACGGAATGGTGACCCGACCGGTATAATCCGGTGTATCCCGGGTGTAGATCTCATGCATGAACCGGGCACCGTTCTCGTGATCGCGATGGAAAGGCTCATCCGGCCGGAACTCCCAGCCGTTCTCCAGCATGTCCGGGTGTACAATGGACACCGGAATCATGTCCTCCAGCCCCTTGAGTTTGCGGAAAACCAGCGTGCGGTGGGCCCAGGGGCAGGCCAGCGCCACATAGAGGTGATAGCGCCCTGGCTCGGCGGCAAAGCCGGCCTCGCCCGTGGGCCCGGCACTGCCATCCGGTGTGACCCAGTTGCGGAACTGGGCGCTTTCGCGCACAAAGGCACCGCCGCTCTTGGCGGTGTCGTACCACTGGTCATGCCACTGCCCATTGATCAGCAGCCCCATGGGACCTCCTTCTTTCAGAAACGTTCAGGGGAATGAATACGCCTGACGTCAGATTGCGTTAGACTGGCGCTCACAACAAGCAACCAAATCTGGCCAACCCTTTCAGTTTTTCTGACCATGGCATTTCCCATCACCATAGACGCCCTGCGCGTGCTCGACGCCATCGCCCGAAGGGGCAGTTTTGCCGCTGCCGCCGAGGAGATGCACCGGGTGCCCTCCGCCATCAGCTACACAGTGAACAAGCTGGAGGAGGACCTGGATGTACTGCTGTTTGACCGCTCCGGCCACCGGGCAACCCTGACCAATGCCGGCCATTACCTGCTCGAGGAAGGCCGGCAGCTTCTGGAGGCCGCCAACACACTGGCACGCACCACCCGGCGTGTAGCTGAAGGCTGGGAGGCGAGCGTGGCGATTGCCGTAAATGCATTACTTCCCGTGTCAGCTCTATTCCCGGCCGTCAATGCATTCAACGAGCTGGGGGTTCCGGTAGAAATTCAGCTGCTCGATGAAGTCTTCAATGGCCCCTGGGATGCCCTGCACACCGGCCGGGCGGACCTCATTGCCGGGGCCACCAGCGAAATCCAGCCCCAGGGAGATTTCGAACACCGGGATATAGGCCAGATGCCCTTCGTCTATGCCGTCGCCCCTAATCACCCCCTGGCGTTCGAAACGGGCCCACTTTCCGAAGAGATCCTGAGCGCCTGGCCGGCGATCGTGGCAGCGGACAGCTCCCGCCAGCTGCCGGCCGGTTCCGCGGGCAT
This sequence comes from Halovibrio salipaludis, assembly GCF_002286965.1. Taxonomy (GTDB): domain Bacteria; phylum Pseudomonadota; class Gammaproteobacteria; order Pseudomonadales; family Oleiphilaceae; genus Halospina; species Halospina salipaludis. The sequence goes on from NZ_NSKD01000006.1 coordinate 38,287, forward strand.
CTTCGCCCGCCAGCGCACTCTTACGGTCTCCAGCATGGCCCACAAGATCGAGGCCCAGAAAGCCGGCATGGGCGTAGGCTGGCTGCCCCGCCCGCAGGTGGAAACGGCCCTGGCGTCCGGGGAACTTGTCGCGCTGGACGTAGCCACCAAGCGGCCGCCAGTGATACTTTGCATGGCCCGCCGACGCGGAGACCAGGGCAAGGCCATCAACTGGTTCTGGGAGCACCTCTCCCGGCCGGACTACTTCGACCCCTGGCTCGATCCGGCCTGAAACGGACATCATCCATCACGGAGCAGAGCGGATTTCCCTGATGCATCAGCTGAACGAACTGGACGCGTCCTTTCTCTTTCTCGAATCCGAAACCACCCCAATGCACATTGGGGGCGTCTACATCTTTGATGCCTCGGAACGGGAGAAGGCCCTGACCTTCGATGACTTCCGGGATTACCTGAACCACCGCCTGCACCTGGCCGGGTTCTTCCGCCAGAAGCTGATGACCCTGCCCTTCAACCTGGACCGGCCATACTGGATCGACGACCCGGATTTCGACATCAACCAGCACCTGGAATCCGTGGATCTCCAGGGCGGCGGCTATGATGCCCTCATGGACCTGGCCGGGGAGCGCCTGGCTACCCTTCTGCCACGGACGCGCCCCCTGTGGCAGGTGACCTGGATCGATGGATTCGGCCGGGATACCCTGCTCCCGGTGGATGGCTTCGCCCTGGTGGTCCGCGTGCATCATGCCGCTGTCGATGCTTTCAGTGGCGAAGAGGTGATGGGCAAGCTCCTGGAATACACCCCCGACACCCCGACCAAGACACGACCGCCAGCGTGGCAGCCGGAGCCCGCGCCACGGGCGGAGCAGCTCCTGACCCGGGCCTCGCTGAACCTGCTGCGCAAGCCCTTCCAGTTCATGACCCTGACACAGTCCACCATGACAGCGGCCCTGCGCGACCTTCTGGAGCACCCCATTGGCCGGCTCCGCGCCGCCAGGGATGTTCTGGGCGCGCCGCGCACGCCCTTCAACCGCAACCTGACGGAACGCCGCCGCCTGCACAACACCTCCATTGATCTGGCGCGCCTCAAGACGCTCAAGGCCGCCATCGGGCCGGACATCAGTCTCAATGACCTGGTCCTCGGAATCTGTGCGGAAGCCCTGAACCGCTATATGGTTCGCCACGGCATCGACACCCGGGAGAGCCTGGTGGCGCTGACGCCGGTATCCGTGCGCTCACGCAGCCTGCGCCAGCCCACGGGCAACCAGATGTCCGCCATGCTGGTGAGTCTGGCCACGGATGAACCCGACCCGGCTCGCCGGGTGGCCCGTATCCGCGACAACACCCGAACCTCGGAAAACTACCGGGAAGCCATCGCGGCGGACCGGCTGACGGAACGCCTGCCCTCCACGCTGGTGGCCCTGTCGACCCGGCTCTACAGCGAATTCCATCTGGCCCAGCACTACCAGCCCGCCTTCAACCTGCCGATCACCAATGTCCCAGGTCCCCAGGTGCCCCTCTACCTGAAGGGCGCCCGACTGGTACACCAGATCAACTCGGCGCCCCTGTTCCATGGTGCCGGCCTGGCCATTCTGGCGCAGAGCTACGCGGGCGCCGTCCACGTCAATCTCACCACCTGCCCGGACCTGGTACCGGACGGCGAACAGCTCGCCGAGCTGATCGAGACCGCCGTGGAAGCAATTGAAGCCAATGTTATGGCCGGAATGGACAAATAAACGGTAGACTTAAGGCAGTCCCGCCAATCACAATCCAGTAACATCATGTAACCGTATCCCGCTGTGGGTGGCGATTCGTGACGGATTGTCAAATTGGGTTTAAATCTGTCTATACTGGCGGAGAGGGGTGATCAGTGAGTACCCGGAAAGACGCGGCCGAAAACAACGACAACGACATGGTACTGAAGGGGGCAACCATGGAGCCGAAACCGAGGGCGGGTGAAGAGCGCACCCCCATCCCGTTCCGCAGCAGCCGTTTTTTCTGCGTTGGCAACCGCTGGTACTTCACCACCCGGGAAGGTTTTGACAGCGGCCCCTACGCGACCCGTGAGCGTGCCGAGGTAGGACTGCGCCGGTTCCTGAGCGTTGTGCGGATGCTGCCGGAACAGCAGTCAGAGACCCGGCACTGAAGCAGCGCTTCAGAATCCCCACTGGAGCAGCGCCATCAACACCAGGGCATAGGCGCCGGCCACTACGTCGTCGACCATGATGCCGAGCCCACCTGGGGCACGACGGTCCAGCCAGCCGATGGGCCAGGGTTTGATGATGTCGAAGAAGCGGAAGGTCACAAACGCGAACAGCAGCCAGACCAGCGCGGTCGGCTGCAGTGCCAGCGCCAGCCAGATGCCCACGAACTCGTCCCAGACAATGGCTGGATGGTCATGCACGCCCAGCGCTTTCGCCGTACGCTCGCACAGGTAGATCCCGGCCACGAAGGTCAGCACCAGAACGCCCACGTAGACCGGCCAGGGCATCCAGACGATCAGCGAATAGAGCAGCAGACCCGCCAGGGTTCCCCAGGTTCCCGGTGCCTTCCGGATGCATCCGGAACCCAGCCCCAGCGACAGGCAGTGGCCGGGATCCCGCAGCAGTGCGCGCGGATTAACCGCAGTGTCAGTCATGGTGCCCTCCGAAATGGGTGTAACCCTGCTCTTCCAGCTGGATGCTGCCCTCAGGGCCATTGAGCGTCACGCCCGGGCCTTCTGTCACGGTCCCGATCACGGTCAGTGGCAACGCACTGCCCGTCGGCCCTGACGGTGCAGGTCCATCGCCCGGCCAGACAAACAGCAGCTCATAGTCGTCCCCGGCGGATGCAGCCAGCCGCCGCGCCCCTTCCAGACCCCGCAGGGAGACCAGTCCGTCGGAAACCGGCAGGGCCTGCCAGTCCAGCTGGGCACCCCGGTCAACCAGAAGATGCCCGAGATCCGCCAGCAAACCGTCACTCACGTCCACGGCTGCAGAGCCGGCCTCACGCAGCCACTGCCCGAGAGCCAGGCGGGGTTCCGGGTACCGGTAGCGCTGGAGCACGGTGCCCACCGCCGGATCCGGAATATCCGATTCGTCCAACCAGTTGAGCGCCTCACCGGCCTCTCCCAGGCTGCCGCTGACACAGATCCGGTCACCGGGTTGGGCATTCCCGCGGCGCACGGCTGACCCGGCCGGCAGAAGCCCCTGGGCCTGCACCGTGATGCTCAATGGGCCACGTGTGGTATCCCCGCCCACCAGCTGGATGTTCTCGCGCACCGCCAGCGCCTTCATGCCGTCCGCAAACGCGGCCAGCCAGGAGGCACTGGCTTCCGGAAGTGTCACCGAGAGGGTAAAGCACAGAGGCTGGGCACCCATGGCGGCGAGGTCGCTGAGGTTCACGGCCAGAGCACGCCAGCCCAGGGCATGGGGCGGCATATCGCGGGGGAAGTGGACGCCCTCCACCAGGGTATCCATGGTCATCACCTGATCCTGACCGGGCGGGCAGCGTAAAACCGCGCCATCATTGCCGATGCCCTCAATCACCTCACTGCGGGTGACCGCGTCCCCCAGGGGCTTCCAGAACCGGTCGATCAGGCTGAATTCGTCCATGGTGGAACCGGGCGGGATCAGGCCCGCCGCGAGCGTGTTTCCGACGGGCGCAGGCGCGGGCTGAGGCGGTCGAGTATACCGTTGATGTACTTGTGACCGTCGGTGCCGCCGAAGCGTTTGGCCAGTTCGATACCTTCGTTGACCACCACACGGTAGGGCACGTCAATGCGGTTCATCAGCTCGAAAGTGCCGATGCGCAGTATGGCCAGCTCAATGGGATCAAGCTCGCTCACCGAACGGTCCAGCAGGGGCTCGAACTGGCGGTCCAGGTCACTGCGGGAACGGTCCACGCCCTGCAGCAGCTCCCGGAAGTAGGCACCGTCGATTTTCTCCATGTCGTTGTCGGTCACGAACTCCGCCTCGATCTGGCTGATCGGGCTGTCGGAGAAGTGGCGCTGATACAGGGCCTGAAGCGCCAGCGAGCGCGCCTTGCGGCGATCCGCCGGGCGTGACTTGCCCTGGTTGTTCTCTGGCTGACCGCCTTCACTCATTGCGCGTCAATCCTCCGGAACAGGCTGACCATTTCCAGTGCCGTCATGGCGGCATCGGCGCCCTTGTTGCCGGCCTTGGTGCCGGCGCGCTCAATGGCCTGCTCAATGGTGTCCAGGGTCAGTACGCCGAAAATGACCGGCAGCCCCGTGTCCAGACTCACACTGCCCACACCGGAGGCACTTTCCCCGGCCACGTAGTCAAAATGGGGGGTGCCACCGCGGATCACCGCGCCCAGTGCGATCACCGCATCATGGCGCCCGCTTCGGGCCACTTTCTGGGCCGCCACCGGAATCTCGTAAGCGCCCGGTACGCGGTAGATGGTGATACTGTCCCGGCTGATGCCATGCCGGATCAGGGTGTCCGTGGCCGCCTCCACCAGGCTCTCAACCACGAATCCGTTGAAGCGACCCACCACCAGCGCGTAGTCCCCGCGGCAGTCGGTGAAGTCACCCTCAATGGTCTTGATGTCTGTCATTGCTGTCTCCGTAGCGGGTCTCAACCTTGCTGGCCGTTCCCGTCATCGTAGGGGAGGTATTCCACAACCTCCAGATCAAATCCGGAAATCCCCGAGAACTTGATGGGGGCGCTCATCAGCCGCATCCGGCTCACCCCGAGTTCCCGCAGGATCTGGGAACCGGTACCCACGGTCAGGTAGACACCGGAGCTGCCGGTGGAGTCCGTGGATGGCTTGCCATCCGAGCGCGCCTCAAAGAAGCCCCGGATGCGTTCCTCCAGGGCATAGCTGTCCTGGCCGTTGTTCAGAAGCACGATCACGCCCGAGCCTTCCTCGGCCACCTTGCGCATGGCCTCATGCAGCGGCCAGCGCGGCGATCCCGGGTAGTTGGCGTGCAGCAGGTCCCGCAGGGTGTCCGTGATGTGCACCCGGACCAGCGTTGGCTTCTCCGGGTCCACCTCGCCCATGGTCAGTGCCAGATGGGTCTCACCCTGAATGGAATCGCGGTAGGTGTGCAGTCGGAATACCCCGTATTCCGTCGCCATCTCGTAGTGATCAACGCACTCAACGGTGCGTTCGTTCATGGTGCGGTAGTGGATCAGGTCCGCGATGGTGCCGATCTTCAGTCCGTGGCGTTCCGCGAACGCCTCCAGCTGGGGGCGGCGTGCCATGGTGCCGTCATCATTCATCACCTCACAGATCACACCGGCCGACTCGAATCCGGCCATACTGGCCAGGTCGCAGGCCGCCTCGGTGTGACCAGCCCGGGACAGCACGCCCCCGGGCTGCGCCATCAGCGGGAAGATGTGGCCAGGGCTCACAATATCCTCCGCCCTGGCGCCCCGGGATGCGGCCACCTGCACGGTACGGGCCCGGTCAGCGGCGGAGATCCCCGTAGTGACCCCCTTGGCAGCCTCGATGGAGACCGTGAACTTGGTGCCGAACCCGGAACTGTTGCGCTGTACCATCAGCGGCAGGTTAAGGCGCTCACAGCGCTCGCGGGCCATGGGCATGCAGATCAGGCCGCGCGCCTCAGTGGCCATGAAGGTGACGTGCTCGGGCTGGACGCACTCGGCGGCCATGATCACATCGCCTTCATTCTCCCGGTCCTCGTCGTCCATCAGGATGACCATCCGACCCTCGCGGATGTCCTGAAGGATTTCCTCAATACTGTTCAGCGCCATTCTGCACCCTGTTCGCTGTCTCTTAATGGCCGGACGCCGCGGGTTTCAGGATCAGTCGCTGATCCGCGCCGACCACCCGCCGGTCCCATACCTCCATCCGGTGCTGCTGCGCCATCCGATCCAGCGCCAGCTCCGCCATGGGTTTCGCCCGACTGCCCAGTATTGTTGGTGCCTGGTACAGCCAGAATTCGTCAATCACATCCGCTTCCAGGGCCGCGCCCGCCAGCGTGGCACCCGCCTCAATGAGCACGTCGTTGATGCCACGCGCCGCCAGCAGCCCCAGGACCGCCGCCAGCGCCGGTCGGCCACAGCCATCGGGGTCCACGGTCACCACTTCGGCACCACCATCACGCAGGGGCCTGGCCCGGCTTTCCTCCAGGGCCGCCGCAGTGCTCACCACCAGGCACTGCCCCTCCCCCGTCACCACACGGGCGCCGGGGGCCGTAAGCAGACGCGGGTCGAGCACCACACGCAGGGGCTGCTGCAGCGGCAGCGTTTTGTCTCCGGGATCCCCCAGCTCTCCAGGGCGCACCGTCAGCGACGGATCGTCGGCCAGAACCGTCCCGGAACCGGTGATGATGGCACCGGAGCGGGCACGCAGCCGCTGGACATCCGAGCGGGCATCAGGCCCTGTGACCCACTGGCTTTCACCGGACGCCATGGCAGTACGCCCATCCAGGCTGGCGGCCACCTTGAGCCGCACCCAGGGGGCGCCACCGGCCATACGCCGCAGAAAGCCCGCGTTCAGCGCCCGCGCCGGTTCCTCCAGCACACCGCTGAGCGTTTCGATGCCCGCCGCTTCCAGCAGCGCCAGCCCCTGGCCGGCTACCGCCGGATTCGGGTCCCCGGTGGCCACCACGACCCGCTCCACACCGGCATCAACCAGCGCCTGGGCACAGGGCGGCGTGCGCCCATGATGGCTGCAGGGCTCCAGGGTCACATACACGCTCGCCCCGCGCGCACGCGCCCCCGCCTCGGCGAGGGCGTTCACCTCCGCATGAGCCTCGCCGGCCCGGTGGTGCCAGCCACAGCCCACTATGTCGCCCTCACTGACCACCACGCAGCCAACCCTGGGGTTGGGGTGTGCGCTGTACAGGCCGCGTTCGGCAAGCTGTAGCGCCAGGGCCATGTATCGGGTATCGAAAGCGTTGGTCAAGGCGGGCACCCGTTTCCGGACTATTTATCCACGGATTCCTTCAGCGCCCGTGCCGCCACGGTCACGGGGGATTCATCACCCACGTCACCGGAATGGCTCAGCCGCTCGATCTCGTCCTTGAATTCATTGATGTCCTGGAAGCTGCGGTACACGGAAGCAAAACGAACGTAAGCCACCTTATCGAGCTGGCGCAGTTCGTACATGACCTCCTCACCGATCATCAGGGATTTCACTTCCCGTTCACCGGTGGAACGCAGCCGGAACTTGATCCGATTGATGGCGGCCTCAATGGCCTCAATATCCACAGGGCGCTTTTCGAGGGCCTTCATCAGACCCTCGCGCATCCTGTCCTCATCGAAGGGAACCCGCGAGCCATCCTGTTTGACCACCCGGGGCATGATCAGCTCCGCCCCCTCGAAGGTGGTGAAACGTTCGCGGCAGGATAGACACTCACGACGACGGCGCACCTGGTCGCCATCGGCAACCAGGCGCGAGTCGATCACTTTGGTATCCGCCTCGCCGCAGAAAGGGCAATGCATTCAGTCACACTCCCGGACGGCAAGCGGGCCAGCGGTGGTCAGTCAGCGTAGACCGGGAAACGCCGGCACAGCTCCAGAACCTGCTTGCGGACCCGCTCGATGGTCTCTTCATTTTCCAGATCATCAAGGATATCACACATCCAGCCGGCCAGGTCCCGTGCCTCGGTTTCACCAAAGCCACGCGTGGTCATCGCCGGCGTACCAATCCGCAGACCGGAGGTCACAAACGGCGAACGCGGGTCGTTGGGGACCGCGTTCTTGTTGACCGTGATGTTGGCCTTGCTGAGCGCGGCGTCCGCATCTTTACCGGTGATATCCTGCTTGATCAGGCTCAGCAGGAAGAGGTGGTTCTTCGTACCGCCGGAGATCACGTCGAAGCCTCGCTCCTGGAACACCCCGGCCATGGCCTGGGCGTTCTTCACCACGCGCTGCTGATACTCCTTGAAATCATCCTGCATGGCTTCCTTGAAGCACACCGCCTTGCCGGCGATCGCGTGCATCAGCGGGCCACCCTGGCTGCCCGGGAAGACCGCGGAGTTGAACTTTTTCTCCAGCTCCGGATTGGACTTCGCCAGGATCAGGCCACTGCGCGGGCCCCGCAGGGTCTTGTGGGTGGTAGTGGTCACCACGTCCGCGTATGGCACCGGATTGGGGTAGACACCCGCCGCCACCAGGCCGGCCACGTGGGCCATATCCACAAACAGATACGCCCCGACCTTGTCCGCGATCTCGCGGAACCGCTTGAAATCCAGTTCCTGGGAATAGGCGGAAAAACCGGCCAGCAGGACTTTGGGCTTATGCTCAACCGCCAGGCGCTCGACCTCGTCGTAGTCGATCATGCCCGTTTCGGTATCCAGACCGTACTGGACGGCATTGTAGGTCTTGCCGGAGAAGTTGACGCTGGCCCCGTGGGTCAGGTGGCCGCCGGCGTCCAGGCTCATGCCCAGCACCGTCTCGCCCGGCTTCATCAGCGCCAGGTAAACCGCATTGTTAGCGGAGGAGCCGGAGTGCGGCTGGACGTTGGCGTAATCCGCCCCGAACAGCTTCTTGGCGCGCTCAATGGCGATCTCCTCAACCACGTCCACGTGCTCGCAGCCACCGTAGTAACGCTTGCCGGGATAGCCCTCGGCGTACTTGTTGGTGAGTGCCGAGCCCTGCGCTTCCATTACGCGTGGACTGGTGTAGTTTTCGGACGCGATCAGTTCGATATGCTCTTCCTGTCGGCGGACTTCCGCCTCCATGGCATTCCAGACTTCCTCGTCGTAACCGGCAATGGTCATATCTCGCTTAAACATTGTCAGCCTCTCGTGTGCTGGCAATTGACGCGCCCCGAGGAACGCCTTTGCTTGCCAGAAAATGGTCGATGATGAACTCTCGGGGTCTCTCTGAAGGCGAGGCTATTCTACCGAAAAGGGGCCGCAATAACATCCGCCGTCCAAAAACGCGCCAGAACGCCCGCCACTGGCGGTCTTTATTGCCTCAGAAGCCGCTATTGGTTAACGTACGTCCAGACTTACGCTTCCATTTTCCGACTTCCCAGCAGGACACCGATTCCATGGCTCAGTACGTATTCAGCATGAACGGCCTCGGCAAGGTCGTTCCCCCGAAGAAAGAGATCCTCAAGGACATCAACCTGAGTTTCTTCCCAGGCGCCAAGATCGGCGTTCTCGGCCTCAACGGCGCGGGTAAATCCACCCTGCTGCGGATCATGGCCGGCGTTGAGACGGACTATGTGGGCGAGGCCCGCCCGCTGCCGGGGCTGAACATCGGCTATCTGCCCCAGGAGCCACAGCTGGACGAGAACAAGACCGTCAAGGAGATCATCGAGGAGTCCGTGGAAGGCGTCCATAAGGCGCTGGCGCGGCTGGATGAGATCTACGCCGCCTATGCCGAGCCGGACGCGGACTTCGACGCCCTCGCCAAGGAGCAGGGGGAACTGGAAGCCTTCATCCAGGCCTCCGAGGGCCATGATATCGAGCGCCGCATGGAGGTGGCCGCGGATGCCCTGCGCCTGCCGCCATGGGACGCTGGCGTACACCATCTTTCAGGCGGTGAACGCCGCCGCGTGGCGCTGTGCCGACTGCTGCTGTCCAGCCCCGACATGCTGCTGCTGGACGAGCCCACCAACCACCTGGACGCCGAGAGCGTGGCCTGGCTGGAGCGTTTCCTGCACGACTTCCCGGGCACTGTGGTGGCCATCACCCACGACCGCTACTTCCTGGACAACGTCGCCGGCTGGATCCTCGAACTGGACCGTGGCCAGGGCATCCCCTTCCAGGGCAACTACACGGGCTGGCTCGAGCAGAAGGAGAAGCGCCTGGAGCAGGAGGCCAAGCAGGAGGCTTCCCAGCGCAAGGCGGTGCAACAGGAACTGGAATGGGTGAAGTCCCAGGCCAAGGGCCAGCAGTCCAAGAACAAGGCGCGCCTCAAGCGCTTTGAGGAGCTCAACTCCCAGGAATTCCAGAAGCGCAACGAGACCAACGAGCTTTACATCCCACCGGGTCCACGCCTGGGCAACAAGGTGATCGAGGTCGAGGGCGTGACCAAGCGCTACGATGACGAGGTCCTGTTCGAGAACCTGACCTTCAGCGTGCCGCCGGCCAGCATCGTGGGCATCATCGGCGGTAACGGCGCGGGCAAGTCCACCCTCTTCCGCATGATCGCTGGCACCGAGCAGCCGGACGAGGGTCAGATCGTACTGGGTGAGACCGTGGAGCTGGCCTACGTGGACCAGATGCGCGAGCTCAACGAGGAGAACAGCGTCTGGGAAGAGATCAGCGGCGGCCAGGACATCATCCAGGTCGGCCAGTACCAGACCCAGTCCCGCGCCTATGTGGGCCGTTTCAACTTCAAGGGCGCCGAGCAGCAGAAGCGCATCAAGGAGCTTTCCGGAGGTGAGCGCAACCGGGTGCACCTGGCCAAGCTGCTGCAGGAAGGCGGCAACGTCCTGCTGCTGGACGAGCCCACCAACGACCTGGACGTGGAGACCCTGCGTGCGCTGGAGGAAGCACTGCTGGTCTTCCCGGGCTGTGCCATGATCATCTCCCACGACCGCTGGTTCCTGGACCGGGTCGCTACCCATATCCTCGCCTATGAGAGCGACGGCGAGGTGGTCTTCCACGAAGGCAACTTCTCGGACTACGACCGCGACCTGCGCGCCCGCAAGGGTGAGGACGCCTGGGTTCCCAAGCGGGTGAAGCATAAGAAACTTGCCTGATCGGTTTTCCCCATCAGGGCATCTTTCACTATAGTGAAGGAAACGCCCTGATGAGGTTTGCCCATGGCCAACCGGGAACGCCGCTTTTTCAGCCGCATCCTGTTCGATGCCGCCTGTGAGATCCACCTGGGAGACCGCATCTGGCCCAGCCAGGTCCAGGACATCTCGCTCCACGGCGCGCTTCTGACGGCACCGGAGGACTTCACGGGCCAGCCCGGTGAGGGCTACACCATCACCATCTGGCTTTCCGACAACACCACCCAGATCACCATGGGTGCCACGCTGCGCCATCGGAAGGATGGCTTTCTGGGCTTCGAATGCCGCTCCATGGACCTGGAAAGCGCCACCCATCTCCGGCGCCTGGTGGAACTGAACCTTGGCGACGAAGCGGAGCTGCACCGTGAACTGGCGCGCCTCAGCGACACCTGAGCTCATCCTCTTTGACTGGCACGGAACCGTCGTGGACACCCACGATGCGATGTTTTCGGCCATGGAAGAGATGCTCCCCCAGCTGGAGGAGCTCGGCCTGGTGGAGGAACTGCTCCCGGAAGACCAGTGCAAGACCGCGGATGACGCACGGCTGGTGCGCTACATCCGCCTCTTCCGTCGGCTCCACCCGCGCATTCTTTCGGAACGCCGGGTCTCGCGCACCGACATCTTCAACGCCATCTTCGGCGACAACACTGCCGCCAAGCAGGTTGCCCACGAAGCCTACAATGCCTGTTACCGCAGCCACTACGGCGAAGTCAGGCCCTTCCAGGAGGGGATCTTCGAGTACCTCAGCGCCTGGCGTGCCGCCGGAATCCGCCTGGGCGTGGCCACCAACCGCAACCGCGAGTTCCTGGAACATGAGCTTACCCTGGTGGATGGCGGGCGCTGGGCGCCACTGATCGACGTCATCGTCTGCGCCGGGGACGTCACCGCCTACAAGCCCGACCCCGAGATCATCCTGAAAGCCGCGGAGGCTGCAGGCTGCCCGGCGGATGAACGGGTATGGTATGTCGGCGACAGCACCACGGACATGATCACTGCCGGCAATGCGGGCGTCACCCCGGTGTTCTTCAACGGTGGCCAGTGGGAACCGGAATACATCAAACGCCGTTTTGCCGGCGATCCCGACCACCACCCGGCCGCCATCGCCCATTCCTTCGAGGCGCTGACCGACCGCATCGCGGAAAATCTGGAGGGCGATGCCAGGGCCACACTCGATGCCAGGCGCCCGCCCCCCTATCCGGCGCCGCAGCCACCGGAACCCCGTATCGAACCGGACTGGCACCCCTCGGTGGTCAACCTGACACTCCCCAGGGTCATCCTGTTCGACTGGCACGCTACTCTCGTGGATACCCTGGACGCCATGTACCACGCGGTGGACGACATGCTGCCGGAACTCCGGGAACGGGGCCTTCTGGACAACATCGCCACCACCTCCAACGCCCGCTCCCCGGAGGAGCAGCGCCTGGTGGACTACGCACGCGACCATTCCCGCCTGCACCCCCAGGTCCGCGCCGACCGCAAGATCTCCAGAACCGACATCTTCGAGGTGCTTTTCGGCGAGGACGACACCAGCAAGAGCCTTGCCCACCAGGTCTTCCGGCATCATTACCGACGCCACTACGGCTCCGTGCTGCCACTGGAACCGGGGGTGCGGGACCTGCTTTCAACGCTGAACACACTCCCCCTGCGCATTGGCGTGATCACCAACCGCGACCGTGAATTCTTCGAGGAAGAACTGCGCCTGGTGGATGACGGCGGCTGGACGGAACTGTTCGCCATCAACATCTGTGGCGACGACGTACCCCACCGCAAACCGCACCCGGATCAGCTGCTGCTGGCGGCGGAACGCCTGGAGGAAGCCTCGGACGCCGGCATCTGGTACGTGGGTGACAGCACCACGGATGTGAGCGCGGCCCAGCGCGCCGGCCAGACCGCCGTATTCTTCAACAGCGCCCAGTGGGACCTGCCAGCCCTCAACCGGCTGTTCCCGGGGGATACCAACCACCCCTACCAGCCGGATGTAGTCGTCAACGACTTTTCCGAGTTCTGGGCCATGCTGCTGACCTGCCTCGATGACGCCACCCCCTGACCCGGACCGCTCTCCCAAACGCCTCATTGGTGATGGTTACAGTTGACTACAAATTGACCGATGACAGGTTTCTGGTACGGCTGTACACTGAAATAAAGTGAACATCTGTACGAGGAATACCGAATGCGCTGGCTCCAGAGGATCGGCCTTTTCATCACGGCAATACCAGCAACCCTGGCCGGCTTCCTGCTCTGTGTGGCACGCCCATTCCATCGCGGCAACAACAGAATCTGCGCACGCATGTACGCATGGGGTGGCCTCAGGGTGCTCAATGCCCGGGTACGCCTGGAAGGCTGGCAGCATCTTCCCACCAACGAGCCGCGCGTTCTGATCGCCAACCATCAATCGAATCTGGATCTCTACGTGGTTGGCAGTATGACCCCGGACAATGCCGTGGTTGTCGGCAAGCAGAGCCTGGGATGGATTCCGCTGTTCGGTCAGATCTTCTGGCTGGGCGGCAACGTGCTGATCCGGAGGCGTAACAGGGCCAGGGCCATGACCGCCATGACTGCCGCCAATCTCGCGATCGCGGCCAGAGGGCAGTCGGTATGGATCATGCCGGAGGGCACGCGCAGCCGTGGTCGGGGACTGCTGCCCTTCCGCAAGGGCGCATTCCATACCGCCATCGCCACGGGTGCCCCCATCACCATGGTGTGCATCAGCGACTACCTGAAAACACTGGCATCGGGCAAAGGTCCTCACACCATCACCGTGAGGGTGCTGCCGCCGGTGGAGACAGAGCACCTGGGCAGTGCCGATGTGCCCTGGCTCATGGAGCACTGTCGCTCGCTGATGGTCCGCAACCTGACGGAACTCAATGGCGAGTCCCCCGCTCCGGAGGAAGTGCATCCCCGGCAGGCCGCCTGACGCCTAACCCGGTGGCGCGAAATCCACCGGGAACCGGACCGAACGCTCCGGCACCTCCATGGCGCCGAAATTGAACAGCGCAACACGCTGGGCAATCTTCCGCGCCACGCCCTCATCGCCCAGCGTTGATTCGGCCACCTCCACCTCCAGCACGTTCCCGCCCGGGCCAATTCTCAGGGCCAGCACCACCTCGCCCTCCAGCAACGGATTCTGGCGGCGGGCGCGGTTGTAGATGGAGAAGAGCGCGGACTTGTTGCGCTCAAAGGTCTCCCGGATGTTCGCCATGGGGCGCTCCTCCGGTTCGGCGGGCTGTGCGCCAGAGTTGTCGCCGGATCCGGCAACATCCCGGGTTTCGCGGCGGGTCATATCGCCTTCCTCAACTGAGGCTCCGCCCGGTTCACCAGGACCGCCCGAATCCGCCATGAGCTGCTCTTCATCCGGCCCGTCCGGAAGCGCCCCGGCACCGTCGTCCGCACTTTCCTCCGGATCCCGGATGTCGGTCTCCGTCTCCGGGGCCAGCGAACGCAGCTCCGCCAGCTGATCCCGCATCCCCACCAGACCGGATTCACGCGCCACTTCCCGCGCTTCTTCAACCGTCTCCTCAGGCTGGGGCGCCTGCGGTGCGTCCGGCTCCGGTTCCGTTTCCGCCTCGCTGACTTCAGGTTCCGGCTCGGGCTCCGGTTCAGGCTCCTCGGGTTCCTCGAGCATGCGCGCCATCTGCGGATCCGGTTCGTCCGACTGCTCCGGTGCCCGCTCTGGCAATTCCATTCCAGGCACCAGTACGACCAACGGCAGGAAAACCACCAGCAGCATCGCCAGTATCACCCCGAGCAGTCGGTCTTCGCCCCGGGTGCTGCGCCACGGCAACGACGGAGAACGGCTCAAGGCCTACCTCCTTCACTCTCCGGCGTGCTTTCAACGGCTAGATGAATCCGGGTGTAGCCCGCATTCACCGCGCTGCGCATAACCGGGCGCAGGCGTGCGTAATCCAGGCTCCGGTCCGCCACGATCATTGCCCTGGCCTCGTCACCGGATTCCACGCTGCCGGCCAGGTGCGCCTGGAGATCGGCAATGACCTCACCGCCCTTGCCCTCGGTTACGCCGTCCAGCCGGGCCACCTCGCTGCCACCGACGAGGATGCTTTCGCCGGCCACCACCACCCGGAGGATGCTTTCCGGCACCTGCTCCGCCGCGGAGCGCGGCAGCTGGATATCGCTGTCCTCCTGCAGGACCTGAACATCTGAGGAATTCACCATCAGGAAGAACACCAGGATGGTGAAAATGTCCATCAGGGCCGTGAGGTTCAGTCCACCCGGGCGGTTCATGCGCCGGTAGTGGCGCTGGATGCGGCGGGCGCGGCGGGATGCCTTCATGAGTCCGCCTCCCCACCCTCGGGCGCCGGCGCGTCACCGAGGGCGATGTCCGGGAAGAGTTCCGCGGTGACCGCATCCGCCGCCACCACCTCCGGGTAGCCGCGAACGGTGTCCATGGTGGTCACCAGTGTCTGGTAATCCGTATCCGGCCCCGCGAGCAGTCGGATGTTACGGGTTTCGGGGAAGCGCTCCTTAACGCCCTTGAGAAGCTCCCGCAGCCCCGCAAAGTCCGGGTTGCCCTCTTCACCCGGCTCAAAACGCCGGAGCACGCCCCCGTTGCGGTCGCCCACTTCCAGGCGTCCATCACGCACGATCACGTAGAGCGCGAGCTCCTCCCCGTCGTCCACCATCTCATCCAGGCGCTCACCGGCTTCCGGGAAGCGCAGTTCCAGGATGCGGGTCTGGGTGAAGACCATGCTCAGCAGCAGCACGGGCACCAGCACGATCATCAGGTTCAGGAAGGGCGTGATGTTCAGGTCCGCTTCCGCCGTCTGCCGGCGATGTCGGCGTCGTCTCATGGGCTGGCCTCACCCTTCGCTGCGCGCGGTACTGCCCGCCTGGGTTTCCGAGATCAGGTTCAGGAGCTTGACCCCGGCCATCTCCAGGCTGTCGATCATTTCGTTGGTACGGGTCTGGAGATAGGCATGGGCCAGCAGTAGCGGAATGGCGGACATCAGCCCGAAAGCCGTGGTGTTCATGGCCACGGAGATGCTGTCCGAAAGCATGCTGGCCTTGTCGGCCGGGTCCGCATCCGCCACGGCGGTGAAGGCCGAGATCAGGCCCATGATGGTGCCCAGCAGCCCCAGCAGCGTGGCCACATTGGCCAGGGTGGCCAGGTAGGGCGTGCGCTTCTCGAAGCGTGGCAGCACCTCCATCAGCCCCTCTTCCATGGCGTATTCCACATCCGAACGCGACTGGCTGTTGCGGAAGCGGGCCAGGCCGGCGGCCACCATCTCGCCCACCTCGACGCCCGACTCCCGGGCCGCTTTCGAGGCTTTCTGGAACTCCCCCTTCTGCAGCAGTGGCCAGAGACCGGACTCAAAGAGCCTGCGGTTGCGCCGTCGTGCCACCTGCAGGTAGATCATGCGCTCCAGCACAATCGCCAGGCCGATGAGCAGGATCAGGGCAATGGGAACCATGAACAGCCCCCCTTGCTGGAAGAAACGGACTGCGGATTCCATCAGTGGGATCTCCGTTGCGTTGGCTATCGGTGTCTGCATGGTCAGCGGGTCTCTCCGGTTGAGGCAGCCCCCGGCAGCGCTTCCAGAAGCGTGCCGGGGTCACTGCGGTATCTGAGATAACGGCGGTAGCTCTGATCATCGAGGGGGCTGAGGAGCTCGCCCAGACGCCCCTGTTCCGCCCGGGGTGCCTCCATGGGGGCATCCCTGGGCAGTCGCCAGGGCATCAGGTGCATCACACCCGGGCGCTCGTCCACACCCTCGATGCGGATGCCCTCCGGGTCGTCCTGGGCTGTCACCGGCAGGGCCAACAACGCCAGGGCCATCAACAGGGTTCTGTACCGCGTCTTCATTCCACCCTCCGTTCCAGGTCCCGGATCCACAGGGCGACTTCCTCATCCTCGGTGTCCGTCAGCGACTGGTAGCGCCGGTAATGGGTCAGGGCCTGCTCCAGATCGAGCAGATAGAGTTCCGACAGGACAGCGAGGTTGTAGTGCAGCTGCGGATGCTCAGGATTGGCCTCCAGCGCCTGGCGCAGCAGCGCCGCGGCCTGATCAATCCGCCCCTGTTGCCGGTAGAGCAGCGCCAGATCGTTGGCCGCCGCCGCATGCTGCGGGGACTGATCCAGCAGTGCCTCCAGCGCCCGAACTGCCTGCCGCGGCCTGTCCTGGTGACGGGCCACCATGGCCCTCAGCATCAGAACATCCGGGTGGAAACGGTGATCGTCTTCCACCCGCTCAAGCTGCCGCCCGGCAGCAGCTGGACTGCCATCAGCGAGCGCGGCGCGCACCTGCTCCAGTCGATCCCGGTCCGATGGATCCAGCGCTGGCGTGACCAGCGCCACTCGCTCCGGCATCCGTCCTGGCTCCGGCCCTGACTGCATACCGGCACAGCCGGCCAGAAGCCCCATGACGAGCACCATCCCCCATTCAGCGCGCCGCTTCATGGCGTGCCTCCGTCCACTGAAGATCGCGTTCATAGCGGGCCGGGAAAAGATCCGCCAGGCTGTCGAGGCTGCGGCTCACCCATCCCGTCCAGTGACCCTCTGGGATCCGCTGCTGATTGCGCTGGTGGAGTTCAATGGCTTTTTCCTCAAAGGGGTAGGCTTCCTCTTCCAGCAGCATCTCGTACTGGTTGGCCTGGAGATCGGTCAGCCCTGAGGGGCGCTCGGAGTCAAGCACGTCCTGAGCCAGCTGGCGGTACAGCTCGGCCATGCGATAGGTGCTTTCGGTGGCGGTCTCCGCGATGCCGAAACGCTCTGCCCTGCGGAACCACTCCAGGCTCTCGGAAAGGGCGTCACGCTTGCGCGCCAGGGATTCGTCCAGCGGCGCCCCGAGTTCGATCCGCTCAAACACGTCAGCAGCACGCCGGCCCAGCCAGAGCGCACTGCGGCTGGCCAGCCGGGCGCTCCGGGCCGTTCCTTCGGCCCCATCCTCGGCTTCGACAATGGCCCTGTGGGTCCCGGACAGTGCCTCCTCCCTTTCCAGCGTCTTCTGCATCAGTGCAAGCTCATGCCGGCGCTCCTGCTGGAAGACATGCCCGCCCAGATGGTCGGTCCCGTCCGCCAGGTAACGTTCGTAAAGCGCTACCGCATCCGCCAGGCGCCCCGCCTCACGGTAGTAGCGGGCGGCCCGCAGCTGACGGCTCCAGCGTTCCTCGGGGTCCAGATCGTCCGGCGTTGTCGCGAGCATGGCATCCGCTGCCTCTCCCGGGCGGCCCGCCTGGCGGTGGGCATGCACAATACGTTCGCCCGCCCCTTGGGCCAGGTCATGTTCCGGGAAGCGCTGGCGGAATGTCTGCAGAAGGCGGATGGCTTCATCCCACTGCGCCAGTTCCAGCACCAGGCCGGTTTCATCATAGCGGGCGCTGGCCGCCACATCCGTGCCAGGCGCCGCCCTGTAGGCCTTCTGGAACCAGGTTCGGGCCTGCTCTGACTGTTCCCCGGCAGCCAGCCGTTGCGCTTCCCGATAGAGAGCCAGGCCATGGCGCTCCCGGAAATCCGCCATACGGTCATCCTCTGCCGGTGTCAGCTTCCGCACCTCGGCCCAGGCGCTGGCGGCATTCGCGTATTCCTCCGCGTCCATGCGCAGATGCCCCAGCAGGATCCAGCCTGCCCGGCGCTGATCGTCTGTGGCATCGGCGTCCACCAGGGTCCGCGCCACCCCGCGTGCTTCGGCATACCGCCCCGCCTCGTACAGCCGGTTCGCCAGTGTCTGCCGCACGCCGTTGATATCCGCGTGCCAGGGGAAGTCCTGAACAAAGCGGCGGGCATCCGCGATCAGCCGATCCCTGGACTCCGCGTCCTCCTGCCTGTGCCACTGGTCCTGGCGCAGCTGAACAAGCGCATAGGCTGCCTCACCCGCGCCCGGGAAAGGCGGTTCGGACCAGGCCGCACGCTCATACAGGCCGGCAGCCCCTGCGGTGCGGCCACCCCGAAGGGCGGCATCCCCTGCAAGCAGCACCATGTAGCCGGCGCCGGTTCCCATGGCGTCGGCCTCCATCCGGAAACGGCCGGCGCGGTCGGCATACTGGCGCAGCCGCTGGGATGCCTGGCGGTAATGGCTGCGGGATTCGCCGCCTTCCAGAGCCTGGCCCCGGGTGTAATGCCACACTCCCAGTGCACGCAGATAGCCCATCACCTGCCGGCGCACCGGCCGGTCAAGCGCGGCCATCGCGTCCGGCTCGGCATGGGCTTCCACCGCCTCCGCCATGGCATCACGCATCCGCTCGGTATTGCCCGCCAGCCGCCAGCTCTCAACCACTTCCGTGAGCATCGCCGGCGCCGCAACATGGTCCAGGTAGCGGGCACGGAAGGCTTCGGCGGTGGCCACACTGCCCTGATGATCACCCCGCTCCCTCAGGAAGCGCAGCAGGTGATCATAGAGGGTAGCGGCATAGGGGCGGTCGCCATGGGCATCGAGCACGCGTGCGAGTGTTTCCGGGCCACGATCATAGGTGGCGATAAGGCTGAGCACCCGCTGGGCATCCGCCACCTGCTCGGCGTCCTTGCCCGAGACACTGGCGAAGCCCGTGCCCTGGTCGTGATAGCGATCCATGAACACCAGGAAAAGCCCCGCCGCCTTCATGGCCTCGTCATTGAGAAAACGGCTCCATCCCAGCATGTAGAGGCTGTCATTGCGGAAATCGTCATCCGGCCCATGCTCCCGGGCCCCTCCGAAGGCCTCCGCCGCGTCCGCGTATCGGCCCTGACTGAAACGGTGCTCGCCCGTGCGGAATGCCGCTTCCGCCATGAACTCCGAATCCCCATGCTGCTCCAGGATCCGTTCCAGATACCCCACGGAGCGCCGTGGCTGGCCCGCGATATCGCTGGCCCGGGCTGCCTCGTACAGCAGTTCCGCCTCCCGTTCGCCCTTTGTGCCTGCCAGCAGGGTCTCAAAGTCGTCCAGCGCTTCCCTGTGCAGACGTTCTGAGGCTTTCTCGGAGAGGCCCAGCGGACCGCCGAAACGGGCCTGGAGATTCTGGATGCGGTTGAGGGTACGCACCCGCACCAGCGGGTCATCCGCCCGCCGGAAAACCCGGGCGTGACGGCGCACCGCTTCTTCCAGCGAGGCGTCCGGCCCGGTACCGCCACCCGTACGGATGACAATGGGGCTGAGGTCCCCCAGCGTAGCCGCGCCTTCCTGCAGGAGCACGGTTGCACGGGCGCCACTGGCCCCGGTCATAAGGAGCGCGATGAGGCCCGCATTCAGGAGACGACCGGCACGCATCATTCCCATCCGCCCCGCTGAACCGGCCTTTCCGTCTGGCGCAGGGCCACCTGCTCATAGACCAGCGCCTGCTGCCTCAGGTTGCGGTCCCGGAACCCCGCCAGCCGTTCACGCTCATCGGCCAGGAACCCGAGAAATCCGGAATCCAGTTTCGCTGGTTCCACCGAGGGATCACCGCCGTCCGCCACATATTCCAGTACCCAGGCGATCAGTGGCGAACGGGTGTGGTTCCGGCTGCCCCGCAGGAACTCAACCAGATCCTGGTCTCCCTGCAGCTCCGAACGGATCAGGCGCGCCAACCCGTGTTCCCTCACCTGCTCCCGCAGGCCATCAAGCCGTTCGATGCTGCGCTCAAGGTAGGCACGGTTGCGTTCCGCCGTGGTCAGCGCTTCACCGTGATGACCGGACTCGATGTAACCCCAGACACGCGCCAGCCGCGCCTCCACCACTCCCGGCCAGGCTACCGGAAAGCGCTCCACCCGCTGCCAGGTCTGGAGGGCACGATGCAGGCTGCCGTTCCGGGCCCGTGCGATGCCGAGCAGATAGAGCCCCTCGCTGACCAGGGTGCTGTCCGTGCGTACGCGGCTCAGGACCTGCTCTGCCCGCGGGGAATCGTCTTCACGCAGGGCAAGCAGTCCCTCGGCGATATGCGCCCGGCTGACCAGGTCCGCGCCCCGCAGAGAGCCATCGCCACCCGCCAGCGACCGGACCACCCGCAGCGCAACGCGCGTGCGACTCAGCGACTCCCGCTCCAGGTACGCCATGGCCAGGTTGTAATACCCCATGCCCCCCCAGAACGGGTCACTGATGCGGTTGAGCTGGTTACCCGCCTCACTGAAGTGCTCGTAGTGACGTGCGGTCTCGGCGAGCAGGAAGAAGAGTTCATCACGCTCCTCGTCACTCACACTGTCGGGCGGGATATTCTCGGACAGGATGGACTCCGCACGCTCCGGGGTATCCTGGTCGAGCGCTTCCCGCGCACGGTCCAGCGAGGAGGCCAGCGCTGACGGAACGAACAGAGCGCAGAACAGGACAAAGACCGTAATCAACCGGATCGCCATAACCTCCAGACTCCGGATTACCGGGATAGGCGGCGGCCAGTTTACCAATCGCGGTCAGCGCGGGATGTGGGACAGGTCACCCACTGGCGATCCGGAGTGTTATGGCTGTCTCAAATCGGGCCGTCAGGGGCCGGCAATGGCAGCGGTCTACGTGATTTCAAAGCAGCGCCGGGCTTCGGATACACCGCACGCCGGCCATACAGCGTTTGCGGTGTTTCTGGTTGTCATCGCCCTCCCTTGCCTGACAACCGAGTATGGCGATCATGATGCCTTTCCTGTCAGAGAACCTGGGCCGCACTCTCGTCCTGCCCATTCCCCGATTCCGCGGACGCCTCCAGCTGCTGGCGACGCTTCTGTTCGCGCTCAACGTAGTCATGCCACTGGCTGGCCATCTTCCGCGTCTCCTCGAACTGACGGGCCTGCTTCAGCGCCTGAAGACTCTGACTGAAACGCTCCAGGTGATAGAGCGCAAGCCCGCGCACGACGTGAGCCCGTCCGAGCCGATCAAAATCACCCCGCTCAACCGCCGTGGCCGCGTACTGCTCCGCCTGCTCCCAGTTGCCGAGGTCCGCCGCGATCTGGGACATGCGCAGGTGCAGCTCGCCATCCTCAACCTTCGATGCAGCCTGCCTGAACGCGTTGATGGCCTCTTCGTACTCCTTGGCCATCAGGAAGTTGTCCCCCATCCGCTCCAGGTTTTTCCTGCTGGCCTCGATATGGCCATTGTCGATGCCGTCACGCAGAACCTGGGCCGCCTTGTAGGGACTGTCCTGAGAGGCCATCAACTGCGCCAGCCCGACCAGTTCGGACTCCTCTTCCAGGTAGCCCTTCTCATAAGCCGCCTCACGAACCGCCAGCTGATCCGCCGGCCGATCAAGCTCACCGTAAACCGAGGAAAGTTGCATCAGATAACTCTTCTTGGGGAACTCCCGCACCAGAATTTCCAGGACATTCGCCAGCCCCTGATAATCTTCCTGCTGGTAGAGGACCCCTCGCTTGAGCAGGTACCAGTTCTCGGATACTGCCTCGTCGCTGTCCCTGCGAGCCTGGATCGCCTGATTGATCGCTTGCAGGGACTGTTCCCAGTTCTCCTGCCGGTAGTGGATCTGCGCTTTCAGGGCATAGGCACCCCCTCCCGGCTCATCCTGGAGCGCGAACCATTCATCCAGCGCCTTCTTGGCGGCCTCGTAACTGCCACGCACCATCTCCACCCGCGCCAGGCTGTACCAGGTATCCTGTTCCAGGCTAAGAGGGATGTCCGATTCCTCCAGGAGCTTGCGATAGGCGTTGGCGATGGCGGCGTTATCCCCCTTCTGGTGGTACAGGAACGCCGCCAGCTTCCAGCGCATGGCCCGTTCGTAGCTGTTGAGTCCGGACGGGTCCATCTGTTCCCAGACCTCGAACGCCTTGTCGAGCTTGTCGTTATCCACCAGATCCCGGATGCGGCTGAAGCGCTTGTGCGTGCTCTGCCGCATGGCCGGCGTCCGGCGCACATTGTCGTCCTCTTCGGCATGGGCCGTATTGAACAGCCCCGCCGGCCCCTTATCCATAACCGGAACCGGTTGCCCCAGAAACAGCGTGGCCGCGATCAGCGGAACGCTGCATGTCCTGATGGCTCGATTAATCAT
The DNA here is from genome assembly GCF_002286965.1 of Halovibrio salipaludis. GTDB lineage: Bacteria > Pseudomonadota > Gammaproteobacteria > Pseudomonadales > Oleiphilaceae > Halospina > Halospina salipaludis. Next base: position 60,837 of record NZ_NSKD01000006.1, read on the forward strand.
GACCTCACCTCCCATCCTCCATCTCGAAACGGATGATGTTGCGTACGCCCGCGACCTCAACGGCTTCCCCGTTGACGGTCTTGGGCCGGTATTTGAACTTCTTCGCCGCTTCCTTGGCGGCCTCGTCGAAGACACCCTGGGGGTCGGCCTCAACCACCCGGGGGTTCTCCACGTTGCCCCGCTTGGTGACGGTGAATTCCACGACCACGTAGCCCTCAATGCCCCGTCGCAGGGCGCGCTGCGGGTAGTTCGGCTCAACCTTGACGATCGGCAGGTACTCGCTGTCCCCCCCGCCGGAAATCCCGGCACCGATATCCAGGCCGCTATCCATGGCCACATCGCTAATGTTCAGGCTGCCGCCGCCGGTACTGGCCTGCTGCTGGGTCTGCTGCGGCGTCTCCGGTTCCGGCGGTTCCTCCGGCGGCTCGGGCGGTTCCGGCTTCTCGCGCTCCTTTTCCTTCACCTGGTCCTGTTCCTGGACGCGCACGAAGTCCACGGTGTAACGCTCGCTGTCCTCATCCAGCGCCGTCGTCCCGGAGGCGATCAGCTGCTGCATCAGGAAGAAGACCGTAAACGTCACGGCGGCCCCGACAGCCAGTGCTGCCAGCAGCCGCCCCAGAATGCCGACTCGGTTCATCACGGCTCCTGCGCTGCAATGGAGACATTGTTGACGCCCGCCTCACGGGCGGAGTCCATGACCGAGACCAGGTGCCGCGTGGCGGCCGCCTCGTCCGCCTGAATCACCACGGAACCCTGGGGGTTCTGGGCGTGCAGGCGTTCGATGTTGGCCCGGACCGAGCCTGGCTCGACCTTGCGTTGGTCAATCCAGATATCGCCGTCCGGTCCGATCGCGACCAGGATGCTCGCCTGGTCCTGCTGGTTCGCCGTGTTCGCATCAGGCCGGTTCACCTCCAGGCCGGATTCCTTGACGAAGGAAGCGGTCACAATGAAGAAGATCAGCATGATGAAGACGACGTCCAGCATGGGCGTAACGTCGATGCTTTCCTCTTCCTCGGCTTCCTGGCTGGCGAATGATTGAAAACGTCTGCGCATGATTCGCTACTCAGTGGTCAAAGGTCAGTTGGTCTTCAAGCCGTGTGGCCTTCAGGCGCGCGTTGCGCTGAAGCACCGTGATGGCGAAGACCCCCGTCAGGGCCCCCACCATCCCGGCCATGGTCGGAATGGTGGCCTTGGAGATCCCGGAGGCCATTGCCCGGGCGCTGCCAGTGCCCATGACCGCCATGACATCGAATACCTCGATCATGCCGGTGACGGTGCCGAGCAGGCCCAGCAACGGGCATATGGTCACCAGCGCCTTGATCAGCCCCAGCGAGCGCTGGAGTTCCTGGCGCACGCCGGTGACCATCTCCTGGCGGATCTGATGGGCGTACCAGGACTGGCGCTCGGAGCGGGCTTCCCACTGGTTCTGTACCTGGTCGGCCAGGCGGCGGAACGTCAGCACAAAGAACAGGCCCCGCTCGATGATGAGCAACCACATCACGAAGATGACCACCATGATGAACCCCAGGACCGTACCCCCGCGCTCCAGAAACTGGAGCACCTGGTTGTAAGCTTCGATGAGCTGTACCGGTACCATGCTGGGCCCTCCTCAGGCGGTCGCCTCGGCCGTGCCGCCGGCGCCCTCGTCGTCACGCCACGCGATGATGCCGATGGAGCGCTCCTCAAGAAGCTGGCTCAGGCGTTTGCTCCGGCCCTGGACCACTGTGTGCAGCAGCACCGTCGGGATTGCCACGGCCAGACCCATGACGGTGGTCACCAGCGCCTGGGAAATACCGCCAGCCATCAGCTTGGGATCGCCGGTGCCGAACAGAGTGATGGCCTGGAAGGTATTGATCATGCCGGTGACGGTGCCCAGCAGACCCAGAAGCGGCGCAACGACCGCGATGATCTTGAGCACCGCCAGGAAGCGGGTCAGCTTCGGCGACTCCTGGGCAATGCTCTCGCTCAGCTTGAGCTCCAGGGTCTCGCCGTCCTTGTGCCGGTTCTGCTGGTACACCTGCATGACACGGCCCAGCGGATTGCCGGGGTCGGGTTCGCTGCTGCGCGCCTGGCGGTTCACTTTCATCGTGACGATACCAAGCGAGATCAGGCGTTCCAGCGTCAGCAGCAGGGCAAAGGCCCCCAGCGCCAGGATGATGTAGCCAATCACACCGCCCTGGTCGATGCGCTCACGCAGATCCGGCGTCTGCAACAGCAGGGACAGCAGGGAGCCACCGGAGGGGTCAACCCAGAAGTCCTCGCGCTCGCCCGCTTCGGCGTTTACGAACCCAGCGGCTGCGGACAGGTACCGACCGGCGGGCTGGCTCGGCAGTTCCACCAGGTTACCTGTGTCGCTTTCCCAGTTGAGGTACCGGCCTTCGCCGTCGAGCACGTTGAAGGTGCCCACGCGGACAACCTCGCGCTCGTCGGTCTCGCCCGTGTCGTCAACCACGTCCGCGTTGTAGCGCTTGATTTCGCCGGAGGCGACCATTTCCTCCTGCATGCGGTACCAGAATTCCTCAAGCTCGCGGATGGAAGGCAGCTTGGACGATGAACCGGCTTTCTCGATCAACTGCTGCAAGAACTCGCCGCGCCCCGGATATTGCGAGCTGGTGGGCGAGGCCGCCAGTGTGGAGCGCACATCGCTGCCGACCTGCTGAAGCACCCCAAACAGTTCTTTCAGGTCGCCGGAGCGCTCGTCGAGGCGATCCTGAAGCTCTGCGATCTCGGTTTCGTTCTCGTCAAAGCGACTCTCCATCGCTTCGACCTCGTCCTGGAGTTCCGCCAGGCGTGCCTCGCGCTCCTGCAGCCTCTGGTCCTGCTCATTGCGTTCCTCGATAAAGGTCTCCAGGCGCTCGCGCTGCTCACTGGCATCACGGGCCTTGCCCTGGCGAACGAGCTCCAGCAGTTCCCCGAGACGGGCCCCTCGGTCGGAGCCGGAATCCTGTGCCACGGCCGGAACCGCAAGGCACAGGCACAGCATCAACATCAGAATCCGGTTCATTCTTCGGCCTCCTCTGGCGCGCTCAGCGGCAGTCGGATCAGGTCGGGGGCAGCCTGTTCACGGGCGATTTTCAGCCCTTCCTGAACCTGGCTGTTGTAGGTGGCGGGCAACGTCTGCCACTGCTCCTCGTTGTTGTCCCAGACGCCACTGCGACTGCCGTCGAGGGTCTGATACAGCAGCGCGATGCGCCCGATTCGCAGGAAGTCCACCTGGCGCTCGTTGCCCTCGGTTTCCAGAGTTCCCCGATAGGCCTCGATGGTGCGGCCATACTCGATCTCTTCCTGGTAGGCCTCGAGCAGATTGCGGAACTTCTCGGCGGTGCTTACGTCCGAGCGGTCCATGGTGTCGACAATGCCCGCAACCGTTTCCTCGCGCTCTTCCTTAAGGAAGGGAACATCCAGTTCCACGAACTGCTCCAGCCCATCCACCATCTTGAGCATCAACGGCGTAATCTGGCGCTCGGTCTCGGTCACCTCGTCGATGGACTGTTCCAGGTCCGCCATCTCGGTTTCCTGACTCTCCACCTGGCGCTCAAGCTGAGCAAGGTAGATCTCAAGCCCGTCGATCTCGCGATTAACGCTACGATAATTCTCGACTTTCTCGCGGATTTCGCTGTCCAGTTCGTTGATGCGCTGCTGCATCTCGCGGTTCTGCACCAACCGGTCCTTACCGGTCTCGACGATCTGCTCCAGCTCTTCATCCTGGGCCTGCGCTGTGGTCCCCAACACCATGCCCATAACGGAAACCGCGAGCAGCGAACGAACGGGCCACCATGGCCGGCGAACACTTGCCTGGGTCATCGGAACTCCTGGTTCATCGGTTTGATTCAGGCGAGATGATGACAGGCGAATGTTGCAGTTACGTGACGTTTAGACTGCAGAAATATGAAAGCCCGCGCACCGGAGGTGGTGGGCGGGCTTTTTAAGGTAGGACCGGCGCAGGGGCCGGTAATGTGGGGCGTTACAGGGTATTTTCCAGGGTCCAGCCTTCGAACCAGAAGGGGCTGGAAGCGTCTGGATCAACGGCGCCGAGATAGTCCGTTTCCTCGAGGAAGTTCATATCAGCTGTAGCATCCGCCGGATCTCCCGCATTTTCCTGAACCGTTCTGAAGTTCTTGGCGGAACTCAGCGTGGCGTTGGCGGACGAAGCCTGGTAGGTGTCTTCGTCCAACATCGGATCCTCAGCATAAATGGTGTTGGATCCGTTATTGTTCACGATGAGATCAGCGAACTCATTGCCATTATCGTCATCATCGTCACCCGCGGTATTCGCGGCACAATTGAAAATGACCTCGTCGTAGATGAGCTCGTCGTTGTTGATCTCATTGTTCTGATCATCCACGTCAATGCAGACATCACCGGCGTCGTAGACAGCATTATGGATGAAACCACCCATACCTTCGCGATGCAGCGCATTGGCGCCGGCACCTGTCGCGCCCTTGATTGTCAGGTTGGCGATGGTCGGGCGGGTCCGCGGCGTCGAGTCGAAACCACTGCCGTTGTTATCGCTTTCAATCCCCCGATCGCTTTCGGAATTCTTCTTGACGATCGCGTACTGGATATTGCCCTGCCAGCCAAGGTCAAAGTCGATGCTGTCGTCCAGGTTGTCCGTCAGCACCAGGTGGCTCACCTGCGCCGTGCCGCCGAAGAACTCGATGCCATCGTCCTGGTTGTCGTGCACCTGGATATGGTCGATCGTGGTCTCATTGCCCACGCCAAAGAGCGTAAAGCCGTTGAGCTCCTCACCCGGGGCCACCTCAAAACCACCTTCGGCGATGCGCACGTACTGAACCGTACCACTGTTGTCGTCGTTGCTAACGCCATCGTTGGTCGTGGGCCCGTAGATCCCGAGACCGGCTTCGGCATCCACGTTGTTGCCCGGGTTTGCCTGAGCAAAGCCCTGGAGTACCAGGCCACCCCATTCACCAGCACCCTGAAATCCGTCGTCTTCAGAGCTGAAGGTGATCGGGTTGTCCTCCGTACCTGCTGCGTTGATCTGCGAGCCACGGGTGATGATCAGCCAGCTGTCAGCGCGGCCACCGCGGATGTCGGTGCCGGGTTCGATAGTGAGAGTCAGGTTATCGGCGTCAGCTTCATTGTCGAGCGAACTGTTGCCGTTGCCGACCTCAATCTTGCCGTCGAGAAGCCAACGGATGTCGCTGGTCAGGGTGCGGTCCTGTTCAATGTCTTCCTCGATAGCGCAGACATTCGTGCCGTCTGAGGTCTGCGGTTCCGGCGTAGTCCAAGCGGGGCAGGTACTTACAGTACCGCCGCCACCACCGCCACCACCGGAGCCACTGCTCAGGTCCACGTTCACATCGTCACCGTTGTTACAAGCGGTCAGGGCCGCCATCGAGCCCATAAGGGCAATTGCGCTTACCAGTTTCTGTTGTTGCATGGGGACAACTCCTTGCTTGCTTGAATGGCACCGTGTGCCGTCGTTGGTTTGGACATTGCTCAGAATCGCCAGTCGGCGCCGACACTGAGGCTCATACCGGGTTTGTACTTGAAGAAGGTATTGCCTCCCTGAGTGAACTCCTTCTCTGCATCCAGCAGGTTTTCCACCTTGGCCTGGAGGGTAAGGCTTGGAGTGAACGTCTTCTTGTAGGTCACATCCACCTGGTTGACCGGCTCCTCAATGACGCTGGGCAGATCGCCGCGTGAGGCGTCTTCAATGCTTTCGCCATTGCGGTTGAACAGCAGGGTGACTTCCTGGCCGCTATCCAGGTGGTCATACCCCAGCGCAAGGTTCAGGGTGGACTCGGCCTGCCCCTGGAGCGCCCGGCTGCTGCGGTTCTCGCTGCTTCGCTCCGGGAGCGTGACTTCGGAATCGATCAGGCTTCCATTCGCCTGCACGAACAGGGTCTGGCTGAATCCCTCGTCCAGCTGGAATTCCTTGCGGAAGTCCACCTCGATGCCCTGGATCTCGCCGTCCTGGGCGTTGGCGAAGCTGCGCGTGCCCTGCAGTGCCGAGCCGCCACTGGGCACGATGATGCGCTCAATGGGCTGACTCAGGTCTTTGTAGAAGGCGCCAACCGTAAGGGTGTCGTTCTGTGAGAGGTACCACTCCCAGCGCACGTCAAAGTTATTCACCTCAGAGCTTTCCACATCGGGATTGCCCCTGACGGTGAAACCGAACACCGGATCAAAGAAGCTGGCGTTAGCCATTTCCTTGAAGTCCGGCCGTGCAATCGTCTGGCTGTAGCCGACGCGCAACTGCATGGCCGGCGTCATGAACCAGGTCAGGTTCGCGCTGGGCAGAACATCCGTTTCGTCGAACCCTGTATTCACCGCCTCGCCATCGGAATCGAAGGTGTCCACGCTCTGTTCGGCGGTTTCGACTCGCGCCCCAGTCACAAGGCGGAACCGGTCGTACAGATCCATGTCGGTCATGAGGTAGGCGGCATTGATGTCCAGATCACCGTCGTAACGGTCAGAGGGCGCAGTCAGGTTCTGGAGGACGAACTGATCCTCATCGATGTTGGAATCCCCCAGCACGTCGTTGGCCCCGGGTGTAGGCTCCTGCCGGATCAGTTCCAGCTCGTCCTGCCGGTCACCGCGCCAGTCGTAGCTGAAACGGGCGGTTTCGGACTCACGACTGCGCCGGGTCATGCTCAGACCGGACTTGAGATCGGCCATGACGTTGGTGCCCGAATAAGCCGGGAGCGTGAAATCCAAGCTGGCGTCATGGTTCTCGTCGGTCAGGTCGTCGTAGCGGCGCGAGAAACCCGAATCGTTGAATACCAGGCGCTCGTCGTTACTCTTCAGTGTGTCGTAGCGGATGGTGCGTCGGTCCGGAGCGTAGCGTTCGGCCAGTGAATAGGTGTACTGCCACTCGACCAGAAGCTCGTTGTAATCTTGGAAAAAGTGCTCACCGGCTAACTGCTGGGATAAGAACTGGCGTTCTTCGTAGTTGAACTCCAGATCCCGGAGCCGTTCCCCATTCTCGCCGGAGATACCGGTGGTCTGCCGCGTCTGGGTCTGGGTTTTACGCGAGAAGAGAGTGGTCACATCCAGTTCATGATCGAGACCGAGCTCAGCGCCCAGAGCCAACATGCCTCCAAGGTCCACGTTATGCTCTGTCTCAGTGAAGTCGAACTGATTCCTGGTACTCAGCTGGCCGTCACCGCCCCCGGCAGCGAAGGTATTTTCGACTCCCTCGTCTTTGATGCTCCAGCTATTGTCGTAAGAAAGAGACCCATAAATGCCGTAAAGATTGTTGCCACGGCTGATCTCCTGACCACCGCTGAGCCCGAGGGACACGTCCGGGTTGGCCGTGGTTTGCTGCGCTTCCAGGTTGCGCTCAAAGGACTGGCCCAGTAGTTCGGTAATCTGGGGGTTATCGTATTCCTCGGGGCTTACACGACCGAAAGCCGTAAGGCCATTCACGAGACCCGGCAGCTTGCGGGTGCCGTCGTCATAACCCAGCAGATCCGTGTCGCCGTCTGAAGGATCCGAGATCACGCTGTCGCCGGTAATCCGGGTGTTGCCTCCAAGCCCCAGGGAGAGCTCCAGAAAGTCCTCTTCCGGAGAGGAACGGGTCTGCAGCTGCACATTGCCGGCAGAACTGTCACCAGGCATGTCAGGCGTAAAACTTTTACGGACCTCCACCTGATCCAGAACACCAGAGGGGAACAGATCCAGCGGCGTGGTACGGCGACTGGGGTCAGTACTGGGCATCGATGAGCCGTTGAGCGTTGTGGTTGTGTAACGCCCACCAAGCCCGCGCACAAACACAAACTTGCCCTCGGCCACGTTGACCCCGACGCTGCGCCGCGTGGCTTCCGCTGCGTTGGAGTCACCAAACCGGGCAAGCTGTTCGCTGCCGATGACGTCCAGCACCGACTCGGAGGTGCGTTCCTGCTCCGATACTGTATCCGGCTGGTAGCTGGCCACGGCGGTTACCTCTTCCAGCTGACCGCCACCGGCGCCAGCCGCGCTCAGCTCGTAGCCCACGTTCGTGGTGACGTTAGCGACGACCCGCACCGCGTCTGCCGTAATGTTGCTGTACTCAGGATGCGTGATGGCGAGCTCATACACACCCCGGGGCATTTGCAGTTCAAAGTTACCGTTGGGGTCAGTGGTCGCGGCGTAGTCCGAACCCGGCACAGAAATCCGGGCATCACTCAGCGCAGCGCCGGTTTCACGGGAACGGATCTGCCCGGCCAATACGCCCTGCGGCTCGCCCGCACGTTCCGAGAAACTCTCGCGCGGATCATAGGTTTCCACGCTGATCTCGGGATCGCTTTCACCCTGAAGCCGAACCGCAACGTCTGCGTTCTGGTTCTGCCCGCTGTCCAACCGGAAAGCACCCAGCTCGTTGCCGCCCCGGGTCAGAAGAACGCGGTAACTGCCCTGCGAGAGGTCGAGTTCCGCTCGACCCGATGCATCGGTGGTCGCTTCAGTGCCATTCAGCTCAACCGTCACACCCTGGGCGGGTCCGCTCTCTCCGAACACGTAAACCAGAAGCTCACTGGCCTGAACGCCGGGACTCAACGCCGTCATGGCGAGAAACCCCCACAATGCCGTGGTCTGTCGTCTCATCTGCCTGCCTTCTTTGTCGTGACTTGAACCAGGAGGGGCTGTACCCCGCTAGGAAAAGAAGACTAGAGAGGAGCTGTGACAGGCAGATGACAAAAACGTCATTCAAAAGGGGATTGCCCCTTTTGTCACAAAAACTTCACGGAAGTGAAACAGAATCTTTCAGGAGTTGAGGCGCTCAAACCGAGCCAGCTGAGAGGGAGCCCCCAGATCCGGATCCGCCTCACCAATGCCGCTGAATCGCACTTGGTAACCATGGCGCCTCGCAATCCCACTAGCCCACTGGCGGAAGCGGGCCTGGCCCCATTCAAACCGGTGATCGGGATCCCGGAACTCGCCCGGCGCAAGATCAAGGAGCGGATTGTAGTCGGCATTCGGGGTAGTCACGACGACCATGCCCGGGCGGTAGCATTCGAAGACGGCGCGCTCAACCGTGGAGAGATCACGCGGAGGCACGTGCTCAATAACCTCCACCATAGCGGCGGCATCAAAGCCCCTGCAGGCGTCATTGGCATCCTGGAAAGATCCCCGGACCAGGCTGACAGGCGGGTTAGGCTTGGACAGCCAATGAGCCAGCCTGTCCCGGGCATTGCGGAGGGAGATACCGGAGGACTCCAAGCCCACTACCCGGTCAAAAGCACCGGACTCAAGGAGGCGCTGCAACAGAGCGCCGGAGCCACAGCCAAGATCCAAGACGGTGCGCGCCCCACTGCCTTGTAACAGGGAAGCAACGGAATCAAGGCGGACTTCGTGGAGGGCACTGGTCTGGGTATCCATGGGGTGAAAAGCCTAACACACCTGACAGCCTCGCGCTCAGAGGGCGGCGCAAACCATCCCCCTCTAGCGCTTCAGGTCAAACCGGTAACTCTGCTCCGGCTCGAAACGCTCCGCGACCAGGTTGTAGGTGCTGACCACCACCTCACCGTTATCCTTGACGGAGACAATCCGGTAATAGGGGTGGTGGCGCAGCTCATCCGGAACCTTGGTACGCTCAAGCGGCGGCACCTGGATATGATGCACGCCGTGCTTCTCACGCATGGATTCAACCCGCTCGATATCAACGTGCAGGTCACCGGAGAAGGTCGCGACCAGGTTGGGTTCATCAAAGAGCCTGCTGAAATCCGGGTTACGCACCCCCTTGTCACCCCCTTCCGGGAAGACACCACGGGGGGCACCGTGGATAAACAGCATCGCCGGCTTGCCCCCAAGGGCTTCCAGCTCGGACTCAATCCAGTCAATGCCCTCGCCCGAGAAATCGCGCCCGTCGCGGTCGGGGGTGGCAAAGATGAACGCCACATCATCCTCTTCAATGGTATACCAGACGCTCTCAATGGCCGGCTCACCCTGGTTCCAGCGCGTTGCATATTCCAGGAACCGCTCCTCCGTGGCGGTGAACTCCTCGTTGCCCATGATCGGGTAGAATGGAATGGACAGCGTCTCGAGATGGGAAAGGGAAGCTTCGTACTGGGGGACCGTTCCATCATGGGGGATATCGCCGACACCCCCGACAAACGCCAGGTCGAGCGGCCCTGTCAGTTCGTTGATGCTGTCCACAGCCGCCTCAAGGCCCGGGAATTCCGGATCCGGCTTGGGCTCGGCATCCCCGATAACCGCGAACCGCAGATCCGCCTCTTCAGGAATCCCCTCCTGTGAGGCCAGCACGCCGACACTGAAGACCGTAAGCGTAACAGCAACGGTTGTGGGCAATAGATGACGCTGCATAGCGTAGACTCCTCCAGTCCAAGTTGATAACCGACAGGACGCTGCCGGAAACCTGTGTCACCATGATGACAGCTCAATGACGACGCCCCCCGGCTGCTGCACCATACCCAGAGGGGCCACAACGAAAGAGTAACCGTGATGTCCGATCACCACCTTGAGCACAGCCATGACCCCGCCGCCATACGCAAACGCCTTAATGAAGAGCCGGCTCCCAGTTACCTGCGGGATGCCATCCTCGGCGGCATCGACGGCTGTGTCACAACGGTCGCGGTTATCGCCAGTGTTGCGGGTGCGGGCCTGCCAGGGATGATTGCTTTCGTTCTTGGCATTGCCAGCCTGATCGCCGATGCCTTCAGCATGGGCGTCAGCAACTACCAGGCGGTGAAGAGCGATGACGATGCCCGGGAGCGCCTGCGCGATCAGGAGGCACGCCACATCGAGATTGACCCGGGCGGAGAACGGGAGGAAATCCGCCAGATTTTCAGCCAGAAGGGGTTCGAGGGCGAGACGCTGGAGAATATTGTCCAGACGATAAGCGCGAACAAGCGGCTCTGGATCAACACCATGATCCAGGAGGAATTCGGGCATCCCCTGTCGGGCCCCTCCCCCTGGAAAGCGGCCCTGGCAACCTTCAGCGTGTTCATTGGTGTGGGGCTGATCCCGCTCCTGCCGTTTCTGGCACCCTTCCTCGCCGGCGCGGAAATGTTCTATATCAGTGGCGCCGTCGCCATCCTGTCCCTTTTCGGCATCGGCTGGGTCAAGGGCGTCATCCTGGGGATGGACCGATTCCGCGCCGGATTTGAAACCCTGGCTATGGGCGGCGGTGCCGCTGCTCTGGCATTCCTCCTAGGATTCGTCTTCGAACCCATGTTGGGTAATCTCCAAGTCGGATAACACTGACCGTTCAGACGCCGAATGAGGCGAGGATCGGACAGGGCCCAGAGTTCTCCGATTCGCACTCTGCCGCCAGCTGCTGCAGGGAATCACGTGCCTGCTGGAGTTCCCGGATCCTCTCCTCCAGCGCCTCGATACGGGTTCTGGCCAGTTCCCGTGCCCGCTGGTGGTCATGGCTGGCATCCAGGCCGAGGAGTTCATGGATTTCCGTCAGCGCAAAGCCCGCCGCCTGGGCCTTGCGGATGAACCGGAGCCGGCGCAGGTCCTCGTTCCCGTAGTGGCGCACCCCGCCCTCGCGTTCAGGGATCCTGAGCAGTCCCTTGCGCTGGTAGAAACGGATGGTTTCAACCCCCACATCACAGGCAGACGCAAGTTTACCGATGGTCAGCATGATTCCCCCGGGACAGTGCTTGACTCCGTACCATGGTACGGTCGTTATCTTGATGTCATAGCGCAACACTCAGGGGATGACAAGAGCCCCATTCCTGTTTCCGGCCTGTTCCCGGAAACCTCTTGAACGGCGGAGGAAGACAATGACCGCAAAAAACCACGAATACGATCTCACCATCGAAGGTTTGAACTGCGGTGGTTGCGTCAGCAAGGCGGAGAAGGCCCTGCATGGCGTGGACGGCGTCAGTGAGGCCAGCGTCAACCTGGCCACCGGCAGGGCCCACGTGGCGGCCGGTGAGGCAGTCTCGCTGCAGTCGCTGACCGAGGCCGTCCGGCAGGCAGGTTTCGATGTCGCCACCGAGACCATCCACCTCCGGGTCACAGGGATGCATTGCGGTTCCTGCGTCAGCCGGGTGGAGGAAGCCGCCCGGAGCGCCAGTGGGGTCGTTGATGCCACGGTCAACCTCGCTACCGAGAAGGCCACGGTAACCGTTGTCGCCGGCACGATCACCGCCGACGCCCTGGCGCGGGCAGTCAGTGAGACCGGTTACGAGGCCACGCCCATTGAGGATCAGGCCAGCACCGAGCCCTCGGAAGACCGTCAGGTCCAGGAGGCACGCAGCCTGAGACGCTCGGTTGTTGTCGCAGCCCTGTTCACCCTACCTGTATTCATCCTCGACATGGGCGCGCACTTCATCCCGGCTTTCCATGAGTGGCAGATGCAGGCCATCGGCCAGCAACCACTGCATTACCTGTTCTTCGTGCTGGCCACCGTGGTCCTCTTCGGCCCGGGCCTGCGTTTCTTCCGCCAGGGCCTTCCCGCCCTGCTGCGCGGCGGGCCGGATATGAATACCCTGGTTATGCTGGGCGCCACCGCCGCCTGGGGCTACTCGGTGGTCGCCACATTCCTGCCCTCGGTGCTGCCGGAAGGCCAGGTGCAGGTCTACTACGAGGCCGCCGCGGTGATCGTTACCCTGATCCTGGTGGGCCGATACCTGGAGGCCCGGGCCAAGGGCCGCACCGGCGAGGCCATCAAGCGCCTGCTGACGCTGCAGGCGCGTACCGCTCGGGTAATCCGCGAAGGCGATGCCCAGGAGGTGCCGATTGAGGAGGTTACCCAGGGCGACACGGTGCAGGTGCGCCCCGGAGAGAAGATCCCGGTGGACGGCACCGTCACCGGCGGCAGCTCCTGGGTGGACGAGTCCATGATCACCGGCGAGCCGGTCCCGGTCGAAAAGGGTGAAGGCGATGAAGTTGTGGGCGGCACCATCAACCAGTCCGGCAGCCTGACCTTCACCGCCACCCGCGTGGGCGGCGACACCACCCTGCAGCAGATTGTTCGCATGGTGGAGGAAGCCCAGGGCTCCAAGTTGCCCATCCAGGCACTGGTGGACCGGGTAGCCGGTGTCTTCGTGCCCATCGTCATGGCTGTAGCCGCCCTCACCTTCGGCATCTGGATGCTTTTCGGCCCGGACCCGGCGCTGAGTTTCGCGCTCATCAACGGTGTGGCCGTGCTCATCATCGCCTGCCCCTGTGCCATGGGCCTGGCGACGCCCACATCCATCATGGTCGGCACCGGCAAGGGGGCCGAAATGGGCATCCTATTCCGTCGCGGTGATGCACTCCAGCGGCTGCGCAACACCCAGGTGGTCGCGTTCGACAAGACCGGCACCCTCACCAAAGGCCAGCCGGAACTTACGGATCTCGAGGTGGTGGGCGACTGGAACGAAAATGACCTGCTCACCCGCATTGCCAGTGTGGAACAGGCCTCGGAACATCCCATCGCGCGCGCTATTGTGGCAGCCGCTGAAGACCGGGGGCTCACGCTCTCCGGGGTCACGGATTTCAACACCGCCACCGGCAAGGGCGTGGTCGCCCATGTCGATGGCCAGGAGATCACCCTGGGTGGTGCCGGCTATATGGGAGAGTTGGGCGTTGACCTGACCGCCGTGGGCGACACCGCCGAGCGACTTGGCAACCAGGGCCGGACGCCGCTCTATGCCGCGGTGGACCGCCGGCTGGCCGCCGTGGTTGCGGTGGCGGATCCGCTCAAGGAAACCACCGTCGACGCCATCCGTTACCTGCATGAGGCGGGCCTGCGGGTTGCAATGATCACCGGCGACAATACCCACACCGCCAATGCGATTGCGCGGCAGTGCGGTATTGATGAGGTGAAAGCGGAAGTGCTTCCGGACGGCAAGGTGGATGCGGTCAAGGCTCTCCAGGAAGGCGGCCGGGCAGTGGCCTTCGTCGGTGATGGCATCAACGATGCGCCGGCGCTGGCGCAATCGGATGTGGGCATTGCCATCGGCACCGGCACGGACATTGCCATCGAGTCGGCGGAGGTGGTGCTGATGTCCGGGGACCTGCAGAACGTACCCAACGCGATCAGCCTTTCCCGGGCGACGATCCGCAACATCAAGCAGAACCTGTTCTGGGCGTTCGGGTACAATGCGCTGCTGATTCCCGTGGCAGCAGGCGTGCTCTATCCGTTCGTTGGGGTGTTGCTGTCGCCGATGTTCGCAGCGCTTGCGATGGCGGCATCCAGTGTCTGTGTGCTGACCAACGCCCTGCGGTTGCGGCGGTATCAGCCACCCATGCAAACTGAAGCCTCCTCTGCAGCCTGAGATGCCATCCATGGATAAACGCGTCACACTCGACATTGAAAACGACATCGCCTACGTCACCCTGAAACGGCCGGACAAGTACAACGGCCTTGACATGGCGATGTTCAATGCCATTGCCGATACCGCCAGGACCCTGAAGAAGGACCGCTCGATCCGCGCAGTGATCCTACAGGGCTCGGGCAAGGTCTTCTGCTCTGGGCTGGATGTGAAGAGCGTGACCGCAAACCCGATGAACTTCGCCAAACTGCTTTTCAAGCCTGGCCGGAAGATCAGCAACCTGGCGCAGGATGTGGGCTACCTGTGGCGGGAGGTCCCGGCGCCTGTGATCGCGGTGACACACGGGGTCTGCTACGGCGGTGGGTTACAGATCGCGCTGGGGGCGGATTTCCGCTACAGCACCCGGGACTGCGAGTTCTCCATCATGGAGGCGAAGTGGGGCCTGATTCCGGACATGAGCATCACCACCACGCTGTCAGAGCTCATGCCGATCGATAAGGCCAAGGAACTGACCATGACGGCACGCGTCATCGAGGCACCGGAGGCTGAACACCTGGGCATGGTGACGCATGTAAGCGATTCGCCGCTGGCCGATGCCGAGGCCTTCGTCGAGGAACTGAAGGAGAAATCGCCGGACGCCGTAGCGGCGACCAAACTGCTCTACAACCGCGCCTGGCAGGCGGACGACCGCACAGCTCTGGGCTGGGAAACCCGGTTGCAGAAAAAAATCATCGCGCGGGCGAACCAGCGTACGGCGGTTGCACGCAATACCGGCAAACCTGACCAGACGTACGCTCCCCGGCGAGGCTTCTGAGTGAGACGCTTCGGATCGAGTCCATTAATCGGTGATTTCCGGCGCCTCAAGACAAAGAACGAAAAGTGAAATTCTAATGCAACTCGACTGACCGAAAACTTTCACCACTCCTCTCCACCCTGTAGCGGAAATTAACCGCAAGCAACGGAGAGCGAGGTATGTCTGGCAGTCGATCCAGAACTCAGTTTCCCCGAACGTTACTCGCAGTAGCGACGGGATTATCAGTATCCACACCATCAATGGCCGCCGACATCTCGGGTCAGGTGGTCAATGCGGAAACCGGCGAGCCATTGAGCGGCGTTCAGGTCCGCGCCCTGGGGAGTAATAAGGAAGCCTATACGGACGATTCCGGCCGTTACGAGCTGGAAGATGTTGATGAAGGCAATCAGACACTGAGCTTTGATTACCAGGGAATCCCCGCCAAGGAAGAACAGGTAGAAGCAGCTTCCGAAGACGTCGTGCTGAACGTCGGCCTTGGTGGATCCGCCTCATCATCACTTCCAGAGATGGTGGTAAGCGGCCAGCAGTACGCACAGAACAAAGCCCTGACGAAGTACCAGAACACGGATGCCATTGAGAACTTCATCTCCTCGGACGAGATGGGCCAGTTCGTCGACCAGAACGTTGCGGAATCCGCCCAGCGTCTTCCCGGCGTTTCCATCACACGCGACCAGGGTGAGGGCCGTTTTGTCAGTGTACGCGGCATTGGCCCGGAACTGAGCACAGTAACCGTGAATGGTATGCGGATGGGCACGCCAGAGGATGGTTCCCGCGCGGTACCGCTGGACGTGATACCAACTGGCTCAGTGGATACCATTGGTATTACCAAGGCGCCCACTCCGGATATGGCGGGCGATTCCATTGGCGGCAATGTGAATGTCGAATCCGCATCACCCTTTGACCAGGACGGGCCGAGCGTCCGCTACCGCGCAGAGGCAAGCCACAATCAACTCAGCGGCGAGACCGGCCCCAATTTTCAGCTCAGCATGAGTGACGTGTTCAATGAGACGTTTGGCGTTTCTTTCGGCATCAATTACCGTGACCGTACCCTCGAATCCGACAACGTAGAGGCTGAGTACGACGAGCTCGACGGCCCTGACGGCCCCGGCTTCTCAATCATTGAACTGCAGGAACGCAAGTACTTCATCAACCGCGAACGCCTGGGGGCAAACCTGAACCTCGAATTCCGCCCCGACAGTGACACACGCTTTTTCGTCGATACTCTCTACAGCGAATTCACGGACGCGGAGACCCGTCAGCGCAACAAGTTCGACCTGGACAGCGGCGACCTGACAAGCCTTGACGGAAACCGCGGCACCATCGAGAACATTGATGGCGACGACTACAACCGCCGGATCCGCTTCCGCACAAAGAAGCAGGACACACTGGCCGTCAACGCAGGCGGCGAGCATGACTTCGATGACTGGAAACTGGATTATTACGCCGGAATCTCCGACACGAAGGAACGAGTCCTTGACGAGAATGAGGGACGCTTTGAATACGATCAGGGCCAGCTCAGTGCCGACTTCGGCATTGGCAACGGCCGCCCTGATGTCAATGTGAACGCGCCCAACGGCAGCGTTCTCAATGACGCAAACTTTGTAATGGATAAAACCATACTGGAACCCAAGTCTGTGGATGATGAGCAGCGCAACATCGGGTTCAACGTTGAGTTCCCGGGTGCGATGGACATCAGCAGCCTGACGCTTAAAACCGGTGTCGATGCGCGTTTCACGGACAAGGACGTGGATGTCAACGAGATCGAGCTGGCGGATACGCCCGATGTGAGGCTGGACGAGTTCTCGGACGGCGCACTGAAGAATTTCTCAACCAAATCCGTCAACCATGGCTTTGCCGATCTCGGTGAACGCATCAGCTTCAACCGCTATCTCAACTTCTTCAATGCCAACCGCGAGGATTTCAACATTGCCCCCGGCGACGAAGACGAGATAAGGGAGCTGACAACCGCTGAGGATTTCGTGGCCGAAGAGGACGTCCTTTCAGGTTACATCATGGGAACCTGGGAGATGGACCGCTGGCAACTGATCACTGGTGTACGCGTTGAGCAGACGGACTTCTCAGCCACGGGCAACCAGCTGGAATTCGACACCAATGGCAACCTCAGCGTCAGCCCACGCCAGGCGGATTCGAACTACACCAATGTGCTGCCCGGTGTGCATGCCAGCTATGACCTCTCGGAGAATATGGTACTGAGAGGCGCCTGGACCAACACCATTGCCCGGCCTGACTACCAGGATATATCACCCCGCACCGAGATCGACCGCGAGGACCAGGAAGTGGAACAGGGCAACCCGGACCTGGATCCGTTTGAAGCCACCAACTATGACCTGATGTTCGACTGGTATTTCGCGGAAGCGAGCGTGTGGTCTCTGGGGGCCTTCTACAAGGACATCGACAATTTCGTGGTTGATCAGACCAGCAACAATGTTGCCGAATTCGGCGGCTTTGACGTGACCCGCCCAACCAACAGTACGGAAGCCAGCGTCGAAGGCATTGAAACCAATTTCCAATACGGGTTCAGTGAGGGAGCCCTGACAGGGATACTGCTGGGCGGGAACCTGACCCTCCTGAATTCCGAGCTGGAAGTACCAGAACGCAGCGGCGAAACCTTCAGCCTGCCGGATTCCCCGGACCGCACCGCGAACCTGTACCTGGGTTACGAGGAAGGTCCGCTCAGCACGCGGCTCAGCGTCAGCCACCGGGATGAGATCCTGAACGAACTGGGTGACGACGAGCGTTTCGATGTCTATGAAACCGAGCATACCCAGGTCGACTTCACTTCTTCCTATCAGGTTAGTGAGTCCATACAGGTATTGGCAGAGGCCACCAATATCACGGACGAACCCCTGGAACTCTATCAGGGCTCCGAGGGAAGAACCCTCCAGTTCGAGGAATACGGCCCCACCTTCTCGGTGGGCGTCAAAGGCAGTTTCTAACTGATACCTCCGCAAACAAAAGCGCCGCTCCCTCATGGGAGCGGCGCTGGAGACGGTCAGAAAGTCACTGGACAACCATCCCGAGACCGAAGCCCCCCGGCACTCCGATTCCAACTGACAGCCAGGAATGATCTTCCTGCAAGCTATGGTTCCTTATGGGCCCCCCAGGCGTAAAAAGCTGTCTCCATCAGCGGCAGATAGAACCAGTCGCCATGGGGGAAACGCATCACCACAAACAGGCCCCAGATGCAGAGCAGCGCCCCCAGGTACTGGGGGTGACGCATCATGGAGAACGGAAAGCCGGTGATCCACGGGACCTCATAGCCAATTTCAGCTCCGTAGAAAACACCGGTGCGGCCCAGTCGCGAAAACACCGCCGCATTCAGAAAAATCCCCGCGCCGACCAGTAGCAGCCCCGCAATCAGCGCAATACCCTCGGCGGTTGGAAGCGGCATCCAGGTATCACCGAAGCGCATCCACCAGTAAAGAAACACCGCCCCCTGTATCGCCTTGAAACCGTAGAACAGTTTGTGGAGCGCATTGACGGGGCCACCGAAGGCGGCCAGCGGCGGGCGCTGGCAGAGGCGGTACCAGCCTTCAGGGTAACGTGACACCAGGAAATAGGTGATCCGTTCAAAGCTGAGCAGGAGGGCACTGACCAGGAGGATAACGACCAGCATGCAGGAACTCCGGTTATGGAAAGACCCGCATGATGGTCCATGAAGGATGTTACGCTTTTTTGACGGCCGCCTTCATCAAGTGGTCACACGCCTGTTTCATCCTCTCTGTCGCTCGTACTGAAACCCATCAGCCCGGACGATCGACTGTGACACCAACCACACTTCTCCACCGGCTGACCCGCTGGGAACGCCTGAATTTCCTGCTGACCAACCGCATACCCAGGCGTTGGGCAACCCTCTTCATGGGCCGTTTCAGCCGCATCCGCCACCCATGGATCAAAAAGCCATGCATGGGCCTGTGGCAGTTCTTTGCGGGCGACCTCCGCCTGGAGGAGGCCGAGAAAACGGAATTCGACAGCATGCACGATTGCTTCGTTCGAGCCCTGCGCCCCGGCATGCGCCCGCTGGACCCTGATCCTGCACGGCTCGTCAGCCCCTGCGACGGCATTATTGGTGCCATGGGCGAAACCAATGGCACACAGGTATTCCAGGCCAAGGGCTACCCCTACGATCTCGCGGAACTGCTGGGAGATGACACGCTTGCCGAGCGCTACCGCAACGGTTCATTCCTGACGTTGCGCATCACCGCCAGCATGTACCATCGCTTTCATGCGCCCGATGCCTGCCAGTTGCACCAGATCCGTTACATCTCCGGGGATACCTGGAACGTCAACCCAGTCGCGCTGAAGCGTGTTGAGAAGCTTTTCTGCCGAAACGAACGCGCCATCCTTGAACTGCACCTACCGCCCGCAAAAACCGGCGACGAGCCCGCCAGCATCCTGCTGGTACCGGTCGCCGCCATCCTGGTCGCCAGTATCCGCCTGTACGCCCTGGAATACCCACTTAACCTGCGCTACGAGGGAGCGAACCACATTCCCTGCAGCACCCAATATGAGCGTGGCGAGGAGATGGGGTACTTCGAGCAGGGCTCAACCATCATCGTGCTCACGGGACCGGAGCTGACGCTCCATCCAGCCCTCCAGGAGGGGCAGACGATTCACATGGGAGAACCTGTCCTCAACCGGTAAAGCCCCTGTCAACAAACTATCACGACCCCTGCCTGACAATAGGGTTGCGATATAAACAACTACTGGAGTGACAATGATCAACATACTGAGAGAGCTTGAGGAACAACGCTGGGACGACCACCGCTACTATCACCAGAGCCGGATCAATCAGTCGCTGCATCTGGTCAGCGCATTCAGCTTCCTGACCGCCTATTTCTACCTCGCCATCAACCCGATGGTCTCGGCGTTCATGGGCTGGGGCGTGGCCATGATGTCGCGCCAGATCGGGCATTTCTTCTTTGAGCCCCATGACTACGACAAGGTGAACCACGTCTCGCACTCCTACAAGGAAGAGATCAAGGTGGGGTACAACCTCAAACGCAAGGTGGTGCTGCTCTCGGTCTGGGCACTGACACCAGTGGCGCTGTGGATGAACCCTGGGTTTTTCGGGCTTCTGGAGGCGCAGACCAGCTGGAACGGCTACTTCTACAATCTGTCATTGATCTGGATTGCCCTGGGCATGGCAGCATTGCTGTTCCGCACGGTGCAGCTCTTTTTCATCCGCGATGTCCCCACCGGTGTGATCTGGCTGCTGAAGATCATCACCGATCCGTTCAATGACATCCGGATGTACTACCGCTCGCCGTTCTACCTCATGCGCGGACAGTTGATCGACCCCATGGACGATCTTGATCCGCCCCATGCCGAGACGGAACACGCCAATCACTGATCCGGAATCGGCGAGCCCGCAGCAGGGGCGTGGCGTCCAGCCCCTCCCCTGCCACGCAACCAGCAGCCCAGCATTTCGCGAAGAATCTGCTTTTTGATGCGCTTGTTCGTCAGGCGTCCATCGTTCCACCACCATCCGTCCGCCTCCATGGAACTGGCGGCGGCAATAAAGCGGTGCTGGACAGCATCGAAATCCTCGTCCGTGTAATTATGGCTGAAGATAAGGCGACCGGTTCCCGTCCAGGACAGGTGCAGTCCTTCCGCACGCAAATAGAACTGGAACAGCCAGTTGTACCGGCCTGGACGGCTATAGATGACACTCCAGATTGAAACGAGATTCACAACCCGGACCGGCAGCTGTCGCAACTCCAGCGCGTGGTTGAGTTGTTCGACACGCCGGTCCCAGAGTGCGCGCATGTCGCGATAGACGCGCCGGATGGATGGGTCCTGGATGCGCTCCAGAAACACGTTCATTGAGGCCATCACGTAGGGGTGCGCATTGAAGGTCCCGCGGGCGAAGCAGACATCCGTGGGTCGATCATCGCGGAAGCGCTTCATTAGATGATGCTGCCCGCAGAGCACGCCAACCGGAAGGCCACCGCCGAGCGTCTTGCCATAGGTCACCATGTCCGCCTGTACCCCGAAATACTCCTGGGCACCGCCATAGGCTATGCGGAAACCGGAGAACACTTCGTCAAATATGAGCACGATGCCGCGCTGGGTACAGACCTCCCGTAAACGTCGTAACCAGTCCCCGTACCGGTCCGGATCAAACGCACAATGGCGGTCACTGTTCACAAGCGTTGCATCGCCGGGAGCACCACCGTTGGGGTGGAGCGCCTGGAAGGGACTGACAAGGACACAGGCAATATCCGTGCGGGTGCGAAGCACGCGCAACGTCTGCTGATCCATATCCTTGAGCGTATAGACGTCGTTAACCGCACGTTGCGTCCCGATACCGGGCTGAACCCCGTCCCACCAACCGTGATAGGCGCCGCAGAACCGCACAAGATGGGAACGCCCCGTATGATAGCGGGCCAGTCGTGTCGCCTGCATCACGGCCTCGGTACCCGACATGTGGAATGACACTTCATCGAGCCCGGAAATGTCCTTGATCCGCTCCACGTTATCCAGCACCAGAGGGTGATAGGTGCCCAACACTGGCCCCAGGTTGCGCACCCGGTTTACGCCCTCGTCGATACAGCTCTTGTAAAAATCGTACCCGAAGACGTTCACCCCATAGGACCCGGACAGATCGTAGTGCCAGTGGCCATCGATATCCCTGATGCGGGTGCCGGCCGATGCATCCGCAACCATGCCCGGCATCAGATGGTCGCGCACGGCGCTGCGGAACTGGAACGGTACCCGATAGCTGTTGATGAACTGGGTATCAGAGAGGTGTTGCTCCAGCGACGAGGTCAACTGCCCCGACTCCGAGGTGGCGCCACGCAGCCGTGCACTGAGTGCCTGGAACCCCTCGCGCCGGCGCTGCGCGATGGACTCCGGTGCGCCATCGCAATTGAAAAGGGCATCGCCCTGGAACTCGTAGAAAGGGACCCACCGGGCAACACGGCGGGCCATCTTTGAGTGGCCCTGAAGCGAGGGGTGTTTGGCCCGTGAGAGTTCCAGCCGCCAGTAGAGGCGATTCAGCGTAAAAGCGACCAACAGGATAACCAGCACTGCCAGTGCATAGGTGGCTCCCATAACATGCTCCTGTTTTGGATAGAAGATGACAGGGTCCAGTCTGGCGCCGGATTGTTAGAGGGATATGACAACCGGGCGATGATCCTGGCATGTGGCCCGCTGTAACAACGCTGTCATAAAAGGTTGGTTCACTAATTTTTCATCGTGCGGTGAGGTGGTGTCGAATTGAGTGAACAACAACCCTATAACGTCCTTTTCGTGTGTACCGGGAACAGTGCCAGAAGCATTTTCGGTGAGGTATTGATCAACCGGTTAGGTAACGGACGCTTCAGAGGCTTCAGTGCGGGAAGCAACCCTGAGGGATCCGTGCATCCGATTGCTCTGAAGTACCTCGACAGCATGGGGTTCGACACATCGGGCCTTCGAAGCAAAAGCTGGGACGAATTCCATGGACCCGATGCCCCGGATTTCGATTTTGTCTTTACGGTATGCGACAAAGCCGCTGCTGAACCCTGCCCGGTGTGGCCTGGGCAACCAATAACGGCGCACTGGGGGCTTGAGGATCCGGTGATAGCCGATCCAGGTGAGTCCGCCTCTGACGAGGCCAGGCTGAAACCCTACAAAGCCACCTTTGCGATGCTGCGCAAGCGCATACAGCTTCTGATGAACCTGCCTATTACCTCACTGGATCGCATGAAGCTCGAGCATGAAGTCCGGGAAATAGGCAGAAAAGCCGATGACGACCTGGAGACGCCGGAATAGCCCTGCAGGCTCACGCCAACACTTTTTAGCTCTCGGGAATGATGTTGCGCTTACCCACCCCATACTGAGGTGGCCAGTTACATCCTGAAACTTCGATTCATAAAACAGCCACCTCTCACGCGTATAAAGCACAAGCACTCAATGAGCAGTTATCCGGAGGCAGTCCGTGAGCTTGAGCAGTCTTGAAGCAGAACTGGATCGAGTTCTTGACAATAAACTGATCCAGACACTCTTCCAGCCCATCATCGATGCTCAGAAAGCCACCATTGAAGGTTTTGAAGCGCTCAGCAGAGGTCCCTCCGACAGCCCTCTGCACCCGGCCCCAGTGCTTTTTGAAACGGCTGAACGCGGCAATCGCAGCCTGGAGCTGGAAAACGAATGCCTGCATGCAACCCGTCAGGCCTGGCAGAGCACTCACCGGACCCAGACCCTTTTCGTCAACGTCAGTCCGGACAACCTGATACCCGGTCATCTCGACAGGGAGATACTGAAGGCCCTGTTGAACCCAAGTACCACGCCGCCGGACCGGATCGTTATCGAGCTTTCGGAGCGTTTTCCGGCCGCTGACATGGACGAACTCAAAAACTCGCTCAAATGGCTTAAAAGCAAAGGATTCAGAGTCGCACTGGACGACCTTGGTGCCGGGTATTCCGGGTTGAAACTCTGGTCCGAGGTTGAACCGGATTACGTCAAGATCGATCGCCATTTCATCCAGGACATCCACGAGGACCTGGTGAAGCGGGAATTCGTCCGCTCAGTCATGCAACTCTCGCAGCGACTGAACTGCCGTGTTATTGCGGAGGGCGTAGAGCGTTACCAGGAGTTGGAAGTATTGCAGGACCTGGGCGTACGTTACATTCAGGGATTTCTCTTTGGCCGCCCCAAAGCCGTCGCCACGGCGAATATGGAGCCACTATCCCATCTGAAATCCGGACACCAACAAAGGGGCCGGCTCAGCGCGGCCAGCCTTATGCATTACGTGGACACACTGCACCCGGACGATACGCTGGGTGACGCCTGGGAACAGTTGCAGGCAAACCCCGGCGTTTTTGCACTGCCCGTTGTCGACAACACAGGCCATGCGAAGGGGGTCCTCCACAAATGGCAGATCCTGGAACGTTTCGGAACCAACTTCGGTCGTGCGTTGCACGAAAAGAAACCAGTTGGGACCGCTATGGCCTCGGATGCGCTCGTTTTTGAAGTGGACACGCCCCTGGAAGAGCTCAGCCAGAAGCTCACTGAGGATGAGGACGATTACCTCAGGCAGCATTTCCTGGTGACGCGCAACGGTTTTTACGAGGGCATGGGGGCGACCAGGGCGCTTCTGAAGCAGATTACCGAGCAACGCATCGACAAGGCCAGGCATTCCAACCCCTTGACCGGCTTACCCGGCAATGTACCCATCCAGAAAGAAATTGAACGCAGGCTTGGGGAGAAGCAGCACTTCTACCTGCTCTATTTCGACATCAGCGCCTTCAAGCCACTGAATGACCATCTCGGCTTTGCGACCGGAGACCGGTTGATCGTTCTTCTGGGCGAGCAGCTCCAGCGACACTTTAACTGGCCGGATGACACGATCGGCCATCTTGGCGGCGATGATTTTCTGGTCTTCTCGCACGATCCGCGCCATGCGGTTGAGGCGACCAGTCTGGTCACGGAGCGATTCGACACCGAATGCCTGAAGCTTTATCCCGAAAAAGCTCAGCAAGTCGGCTTTATTGAAGCAGAGGACCGTACTGGTCAGTACCACACATGGCCGCTGGCCCATCTGACGACCGGCGTCATCAAGGTTACACCGGACACTGCTCATGATGTGGATTCGGTCGTTGAAGCAGCCACAGAAGCCAAACAGAGGGCAAAAAAGGGGTGTGAGTCGCACGCAACAAGGCCGCGAAACGCGTCTGTTAAGAGCGATACACCCACCCCTGACTTCTGTAACAGATTCAGCGAAGCACTCTGAGTAATGCGGTCACTCCTCGTTGCCAGTGAACCTGCCAGCAATTGTCACGGTATTGAAAACGCGTATTAATCCCAGGGTCATCCGTTCATTGCATCCTCGTAATGGAAGGGCATGCAATAAGCGGAGGTGGTTGTGCACGAATACCGGAGCGTCTTCATTTCGGATCTCCATTTAGGGTCACTGGACTGCCAGGTCGAGCATCTACTGGATTTTCTGGACTCGGTGACCTGTGAACGGCTGTACCTGGTGGGCGATGTCATCGACCTGATTGCCATGCAGCGCCGGGTATTTCTTCCGGAAAGCCATCTCGAGGTTATCCGCAGGGTGATGGCGTTGGCGAGCAACGGTGTCCATGTCGTCTACATCCCCGGTAATCATGACGAGTTTCTGCGCTCGTTCTGTGGCCAGACTATCGCGGGCATTGAACTGCGTGAAAGCACACAGCACACCATGGCCGATGGCCGCTTATTCCACCTCTGTCACGGCGATGAATTCGACCAGGCAGTCCGCTGTAGTCCCTTGATGCTGTTGGTCGGGAGTCCTTTGCATGAACTCCTCGTTCGCGCGAACCGCTGGACCAACTATTGGCGGCGCTTGCGCAGAAAACCGTACTGGTCCCTTGCGGGCTACATCAAACAGCGTCTGGGAAAGGCCAGGGCCTTTATTGCACGCTTTGAGCACGCGGTGTTGATGGCCGGGAGAAGAGGCCGGGTTGACGGCACGATCTGTGGCCATATCCACTCTGCGGGATTCCGCCTCGGTGAGGATCACCTTTACTGTAACGATGGGGACTGGGTGGAGCACTGCACAGCGTTGGTTGAGGATTATGCGGGCCGGCTCAGCCTGATGCATTGGTCCGAGCATCCGCACATTGTTGCCAAGGAGCCGTCGCAAGACACCGCATTGGATGAAGAGGCCTGCGTGAACTATCCGAATTCTCCCTCCCCAACCCGGTACCAGCAGAAAGGCAGTTCCCCAAAGAGGCCCAATGCAAGCGCAGGACTGACAGCGAGACATCACCAGAAACCAGGGTTTGAAGATGGGACGTGTCATTGAACTGACATAATATCCGCCAGCCTGATACGTATGATGCGCGCTGAATTCCAGTCGACTGGTAAGCATGCATGCAGGTTATCGCCTTTCACAACCTTAAAGGTGGCGTCGGTAAGACCTCAGCCGCCGTGAATATCGCGTATCTTGCGAGCCAGGAGGGCATATCCACACTGCTCTGGGATCTTGACCCACAAGGTGCCGCCACATGGTTCCTTTCCGGGGACGATCAGCAGATAGGGAAAAAGCTCGGGCCCCTGATCAAGGGTAAGTCACCCATCGGAGATTTCGTTCAACACACGCCCTACTCCAGACTTGAATTGATCCCCGCGCATCAGAGCGCGCGCAATTTCGACATCAAGCTTAATCAGAGCAACGCCGAGAACCCATTTAAAACATGGCTCAAACCGCTGTCCGAGGAGACAGCCCTGATTATTCTCGATTGTCCCCCGTCTCTATCGGAGCTCGCCGAGCAGGTTCTGAAAACCGCAAACGCAATTTACGTTCCGGTTATCCCGACGTGGCTCTCCCTCAACAGCTGGCAGCAAATGAACGCATTTGCCAAGGACCAGAAGGTGAAACCGAAACGTATGCGCCCCTTTTTCTCCATGGTCGACCGACGCAAGAGCCTGCATCGCGAAATTGTGGACAATCGGGCGACAGCACTGCCCAGAGCACTGACAACGGCCATTCCCAATGCCAGCGCAATCGAGAAAATGGGTGAGCATCGAAAGCCACTGGAGCTCATCGATCGCCACGGCCGGGCAGCGCGTGCCTACCGCGAGCTGTGGCTGGAAATCCGGGCAAAACTGAAACTGTAATCTTCCAGTGAACATCCGACCCTAAATCAAGTCCAAACCTGTGCACTGACGCAGGGAGGCCTGGCTCCAGATGGCGCTCCAGACTGGAGACAGTAGCAGGCAACCGCGATCACAGCCCCGCGGCTGGCAGGATCATTCAGGCGGCAGGTGGCCCATTCACCGGACCATCAAGGCGTTGACTGACTGATCGTCTGATGGGCAGGACCGTGACACCCAGACTGCTTACGTGATCAATGAGCTCCGCGCGAATCCTGTTCACCAGCGTTGTATCCTCGCCGCCCTCATTCGGGGTTCTTACCCGTAATAGTACATCCGTAGCAATGATCTCAAGCTCTTCCTGGGGGACGACTTCGGCTTTCTGAAGCGCTTCACAGGCCTGCGTGACTTCAATGTGGATATCAGATCTGAGCCTACTCATCAGAACCTCCTTCCGGCAGGATCTCCATGGTTCCTCATGACCCACAGGAAGGTCACCTGCCGCAGGTCATGACGTTAGCGAGGCGAAATCATAGCGAACGACTTTAACGATTTGGTGACACTTTCCTGCCCAGCCGGTCCGCACCCCAACTGCCTTCCATCAGGGCACGCACTCCCTGTATCTCTTCAGGCGGGACTTCAGTGGTGTGCAGCTGCCAGTCAGTCACATCGTAGTGGAAGATATAGAGCCGCGATGTGAATTCGCTGATTGGCAGGGAGGATTCGCCGTGCTGCTCGCCATAGCCCTCGGTGGAGACGGTCACGCCCTTGCCCCAGTCCTGGCCGCTGTCGTTGTTGGGGTTGTAGAAATACACCCGCATCACCTCGTCCTGGTCCAGCGCCACGCGCAGTATGGCGATGGCGTGCCAGCCCACGAACCGGGCCTGGCTGTCGGTGACGGCAATACCCGCCGGCTGCGGGTGCACCACGGGGGTATTGCCGTTGTAGAGCGGGTTGTACAGCGAATAGAAGGTCCGGATGAAACCGTCCGGATCCTCGAGCCTGCCGGTCTCCACGTCCACTGCGATCGCAAACCCACGGTGCACCCACCAGCCGTGGAATTCCGGATTGATCCAGCGGTGGGGGTCCTCACCGCGGCCGTCAGAGAGCCGCCCCATTTCCAGATAGAGCCGGTCGAGATGCGGCACCAGCACCAGTGACAGCGGATCCAGGTCCAGATTCCACTGGCTGACCACCCCCGTATAGAGGTAGGCGGAGTTCAGGGACTGGCCCTCGAACTCCATCACCACCTGGTTGTCCCGCGACGCCCAGCGCACCAGCTGCAGAAGGTAAGCGGGGTCCGTGTACGCCCACATGGAGAGCGCACGGGTGGACTGGCAGGCCGGATTGTTGCCCTGCCCCAGGCCGAGCGGCAGCCCCAGGGCACCGATCAACCCTCCCATCAGGTAGACACCGGGTTCATGGGCATCCCCATAAAGCCCGGTCAGCAGTGCGCGCACATCCGCATGGATCGGGGTTTTCATCTGGCGCCAGAGGGCGGCGGCAATGCTGTTCTGGTAGAGAATGCCCCGCTCCAGCAGACAGGCAAGCCCATAGAGCGCATGACAGTTCTCCGGAAAGAGGCTATAGCGGGCCAGGTCCATCATGAAACGGCGGTAGCAGAACAGGCAGTCCCTGCCGGTGCTGCTCAGCCCCAGACAGCGGGCGACCATCTCGGCATCGTCCTGTTCCAGCGCATAGCGCAGAAAAATCGCATGGTAGGGAGCGACCAGCCCGGTATCATGCATGGCGCGGGCGAAACTGGCGGCCTCGGCGTCCAGCGCCATGTTGTCCAGACCGCGGACCCGTTCCTCGTAGACCTCCACCCCGGGATCCTCGCGGGAATGCTGGGTGGGGCCGTAGAGCGCGCTCACCAGCTGCTCGGCACCGCGAGCCGTGGTGCCCAGGCTCACCTCCGGGTCAAAAAGACAGACCGCGATACGGTCGATCATCTGGCGGATGTTGTCCACCTGAAGCGGCCGCTGGCGCAGAAGGCGCCAGACTTCAGCCACCACATGGTCCAGAATGCTGTCGAAGCCGATGTGCTCGGCCACGAACCCCAGATGATGATCAAGCATGCGCTGGATGTCCGCCGGGCGGTTACGCGCGGCTTCATCACTGATGCCAAATACCGATTGCAGGTTGAAGGCCAGCACCTGGGTCAGGAAGTGTTCCGCCTGCTCGGCGGACAGGCGCGGATGGAACCAGCTGCCACTGGCGACGGCCAGCATGCGCAGTTCGCTGAGACACTCCAGGGCAATCAGCCGGGCCTCGCCCTCGGCAAAGGTGGCGGGTACGAAGCGAGCCTGCAGGGAATCCGGCAGCTCCCAGTCGCTGCCCACGAAGACCCCGGCCTGCTCCAGCCGGGGGGCACGTTCGAACAGCAGCGCCGGCCCTTCCGGCAGACCCAGAAGCTTGCGGGCCTGGTCCAGGACCTGGCCCACGTGGTTGCCTCTGGCGTGGGATGGGGCCTTCTCCAGGCTGGCCATGGCATTATCAAGGGCGCTGACAATGGGACTGGCATCAGGGCCCGGCGTGGTCCCGGCGTACCGAACGGGTTCAGACATGCGTTTGTTTCCGGTCGTGGATTCCTGCCGCCCAGTTTCCCTCCATTGGCACAGGATGCAAGCAGTTTAGACCATGACCCGCGACTCCAGATGCTCCCGCAGCAGGGTCACATTGCGGTTGTTGGCACGGTAGAAGACATCGAACACATCACCGGCCACCGGCAGGGTGCCTCCCACGGCATCCACCAGACCGTTACCCAGCATACGCAGCTGAAGGGAGCGGGGCGCCCCGATCTGGCGGGCCTGCTGGATCAGGTACAGTGACAGCACCAGTCCCGCAAAATCCCCCACTCCCGGAATCAGGCCAATCAGGGGGCCGATACCGAAACGGATACCGGTGAAGGGAACCCGGAAACGGGAATCGGTCAGCCGGGCAAACCGCTCCAGCCGCGCCAGTGTGGCACGCTCGTGTTCAGGGTCTCGGGCAGGGATCTCACTCATAACGGAAGCAGCCTATACCTCCTTCGGGTAGCTGACAATCCAGCCTCCCTCCAGTACCCTTCGCGGCGTCGGAACCCAAGGATACCTGCGTTCATGATGCTGCTGTCGACTGTCGCACTGCCCCTGCTCGGGGCCCTGATTACGCCGCTGGTCTCGCGGCGCTCGACAGCGATCCTGCCTGCCCTGATTGCCGGAACCATCGGAATCACCATGGTCAGCGTGCTGCTGAGCCAGGCCCCGGATGTTCTGGGTGGCACCATTCTCATCGAACACTATCCCTGGCTGCCCGGGATCGGTCTCTCGCCGGCCTTCCGGCTGGATGCACTGGGGCTTTTCTTTGCGCTCATCATCGCCGGCATGGGCCTGCTGATCACGCTCTATGCCCACTTCTATTTCGCCGGCAAGCACGGGGCCGTGCGCTTCCATTCGCTGATGCTGGCCTTCATGGGCGCCATGCTGGGCATTGTGACCTCCGAGAACCTGCTGTTCATGCTGGTGTTCTGGGAGATGACCAGCCTGGTGTCCTTTGTCCTGATCGGCTTCCACCAGGACGAACGCCCGGCCCGCCGTGGCGCGCGTATGACCCTGGTGATTACCGGCGGTGGCGGGCTGGCACTGATGGCGGGGGTTCTGCTGATCGGTAACAGCGTGGGCAGTTTCCAGCTGAGTGACATCCTGGCACCGGAAACAGCCCTGACCTCGGACCCGCTCTACCCCTGGATGCTCGGCCTGGTGCTCATCGGCGCCATGACCAAGTCCGCCCAGTTCCCGTTCCACCTCTGGCTGCCGAATGCCATGACGGCGCCCACGCCGGTCTCCGCCTACCTGCACTCGGCCACCATGGTGAAAGCCGGCATCTTCCTTCTGGCCCGGCTCAACCCCGCCCTGGGGGACACGGACGCCTGGCTCTACAGCATCTCAACCGCCGGCATGGCGACACTGCTGACGGGCGCCTT
The DNA here is from genome assembly GCF_002286965.1 of Halovibrio salipaludis. GTDB lineage: Bacteria > Pseudomonadota > Gammaproteobacteria > Pseudomonadales > Oleiphilaceae > Halospina > Halospina salipaludis. The sequence goes on from NZ_NSKD01000006.1 coordinate 91,375, forward strand.
CATCGCCATGTTCAAGCATGACACCAAGGAGCTCCTGGCCTATTCCACCGTCAGCCATCTCGGGCTGATCACCCTCCTTGTGGGGCTGAGCACACGCATGGCAATGGTGGCCGCGCTCTTCCACCTGCTGAACCATGCCCTGTTCAAGGCACCGCTGTTCATGATGGCCGGCGCCGTCCAGAAGGCAACCGGCACCCGGGACATGCGCCGCATCAACGGCCTGTGGCGAACACTTCCGGCCCTGACGGTCATCAGCGCCGTGGCCGCCGCCTCCATGGCCGGGCTGCCGCTGCTTGGCGGTTACCTGAGCAAGAAGATGTTCTTCATTGAAAGCCTGGGAGCCCCGGTGATCATGCCGCTGCAATGGCTCACTCCAGCGCTGGCCGCCATTGCGGGCCTGTTCTCCGCCGCCTATTCCTTCCGCATCTTCCACAACGTGTTCTTCAACGGAAAACCGCAGGATCTGCCTGTCTGGCCCCCGAAGAACCCCGGCGTGGGCATCCAGATCCCGGCTGCCGTGCTGGCCCTGGCAGTAGTGCTGGTAAGCTGGCATGCGGAGTCAGTGGTCCATGGGCTCATCGGCCCCGTTGCATCCGCCGCCGCAGGCGTCGCCCTGCCCGACTACGACATGCACCAGCTCCACCACATCGGCACCGCCTTCTTCATGAGCCTGGCGGCCATGCTTGGCGGTCTGCTCGTCTACATGGCCCGGGAGCCGCTGTTCCGGCTTTATGACCAGCTGCCTCCGGCCGATGCCCGTGAGATCTTTGAATGGCTGATGACCCGCGCCGGCGGCAGGGCCGAACGGCTGGTCCATGCACTGGAGAACGGCTCGGTCCAGCGCTACATCGCCCTGATCATCCTCTCGGCCATTGTGCTGGCCGGACCGGTTCTGCTTTCCGGCATCCAGTGGCACGGTGGCGAGACCATGACGCCCGTGGATCCCCTGACCGGCCTGGGCCTGGTGCTGCTGATGGCCACCGCGGTAGGGGCGGTGCTCGGCCACCACCAGCGCCTGTTCGCCCTGCTCCTGCTTGGCAGCGCGGGGCTCTTCGTCACTCTCACCTTTGCCCGCTTCTCGGCGCCGGACCTGGCGCTGACCCAGCTCTCGGTCGAGGTGATGGCGGTGATCATCATGATGCTGGCCCTGTCCTTCCTGCCACAGACCACGCCCCGTGAGTCGAGCCGGTTGCGAAAGGGTCGTGACCTGGGCGTTGCCGCTCTGGGCGGACTCGGGATCGGCCTGGTGTCGTTCGCCATCATGACCCGCCCCCACAGCACCATCGCGGACTTCTTCCTGAGCCAGAGCAAGCCTGGTGGCGGTGGCAGCAATGTGGTCAATGTCATACTGGTGGATTTCCGCGGCTTCGATACCCTGGGCGAGATCACGGTACTGGGGATCGCGGCCGTGGCGGTCTTCGCCCTGACCCGCAACCTCCAGCTCAAGGACCGCATCCCGCAGGAACGGGACCAGTACTGGGCCTCGAATCCCCACCCGCTGATCCTGCGCACCATGGCGCGGCCGATACTGCCCATAGCGCTGATGGTCTCGGCCTACATCTTCCTGCGTGGGCACAACATGCCTGGTGGCGGCTTCATCGCCGGACTGATCACGGCGGTTGCGCTCTCACTGCAGTACATGGCCGGCAGTCTTGCCTGGGCCCATGAACGCATGCTCACACCCTTCCGGCCCCTGATCGGGCTGGGGCTGCTGCTTGCCTGCGGCACCGGGCTGGGCAGCCTGCTGTTCGGCGAAGCGTTCCTCAGCTCCTGGTTCGGGCATTACAAACTGCCCCTGCTGGGCCACCTGGAGCTGGCCACCGCGCTGCTGTTCGACCTGGGCGTCTTCACCACCGTGGTCGGGGCCACACTGCTGATCCTCGCCAACCTGGGCAAACTCATGACCGTGCACGGCCCCGGCAAGGAGATCGGATAGATGGAAGCACTCTACGCCACTGCTGTCGGCGTACTCACCGCCTGTGGCATCTACCTGGTGCTGCGCGGTCGCACCTTCCCGGTCATCATGGGACTGACCCTGCTGTCCCATGGGGTGAACCTCTTCCTGTTCGCCAGTGGCCGGCTGGCTCTGGCGGCGCCGGCGGTCATCGGTGAATCCGCTGACCCCACGGACCCACTGCCCCAGGCACTGGTTCTGACAGCCATCGTGATCAGTTTCGCCATGACGGCTTTCGTGGTGGTGCTCGCCCTGCGTGCCGCGGTGGAGCTGCGTAATGACCACGTTGACGGTGTGGATCCCGAGGAGGACTGGCGCCCATGAATCACCTGCCGGTCCTGCCCATACTGCTGCCTCTCATTACCGGAGCGCTGCTGGTCACCCTGCCGCGGCTGGGCCTGAACGCCCAGCGCTTCATCAGCCTGGGCGCCACTGTGGCCGGTCTGGGTCTGGTGCTCTGGCTGGGAAGCATGGTCCTGGAACACGGACGGATGGTCTATGCCCTCGGTGGCTGGGCGCCACCTTTCGGGATTGTGCTGGTTCCGGACCGGCTGAGCGTACTGATGCTGGTGCTGACCGCCACCCTGGCCCTGCCGGCGCTCATCTACGCCTGCCGGGGTGACGACGATGCCGGCGCCCATTTCCACGCCCTCTTCCAGTTCCAGCTCATGGGGCTCAACGGCGCCTTCCTGACCGGGGACATCTTCAACCTCTTCGTCTTCTTCGAGGTGCTGCTCATCGCCTCCTACGCCCTGCTTCTGCACGGCGGCGGCACCGCCCGCAGCCGGGCCGGGCTGCACTACGTGATCATCAACCTGATCGGTTCAGCGCTCTTCCTGCTGGCACTGGGCATGCTCTACGGGCTCACGGGCACACTGAACATGGCGGATCTGGCGGTCCGCATCAGCCAGGCGCCCCAGGCTGGCCAGCCTCTGCTGCAGGCCGCATCCCTGGTGCTGCTGGTGGTTTTCGGGGTCAAGGCGGCCCTGCTGCCGCTGCTGTTCTGGCTGCCACGCGCCTACACCGCGGCGGCCGCACCAGTAGCGGCCCTGTTTGCGGTCATGACCAAGGTCGGCCTGTACGCCATGATCCGGGTTTTCCCACTGGTGTTCGCCCTGGATGAGCCACTGGCAGCCCTGACGGCCTGGCAGTGGCTCTGGCCCCTCGCGCTGGCGACCCTGGCACTGGGCGGCATCGGAGTTCTGGGCGCCACCAGCCTGCGCAACATGACCGCCTACATGGTCATCGTTTCCACCGGAACCCTCATGGCTATCATTGCCCTGGGCAGTACCGAGGCGCTGGCCGCCGCGCTCTTCTATCTGGTGCACACCACACTGCTGACGGGAGGCTTCTTCCTGTTCGCGGACCTGATTGCCCGCCAGCGCGGTGCAGCCGGAGACTACATGGTCGTCACCGCCGCCATGAAGGACAGGCGAACCCTGGGCATCCTGTTCTTCTTTGGCGCCGTGGCGCTGGCCGGGCTTCCGCCGTTCAGCGGCTTCGTCAGCAAGGCCTGGATGCTCCAGGCGAGCCTCGCGGAAGGCGCCGCCGGAATTTTCTGGCCGCTGCTGCTCGGGGCCGGCTTCCTGATGCTGGTGGCGCTCAGCCGGGCGGGCAGCAAGTTCTTCTGGCGCCAGTCACCGGAACGGGACCATGACATGAGGGCCGACCGGGTGCGGCTCGCCTGTGTGATCGTTCTGGTAGGAGCCGGACTGGCGCTGAGCCTGGCCGCAGCGCCGCTGATGGACTACACCCGGTCAGTAGCAGCACAGCTGATGGCGCCGGGTGATTACGTGAGGGCGGCCCAGGAGGCCGACCTCAGACTGACGGGAGGGCACTGACATGACACTCATGCCGCAGCTGACCCACTGGTGGCCCAGACCCCACTTTTCGCTGTTCCTGCTGGTGCTCTGGCTGCTGCTGGTCAACTCGGTCAGCCCGGGGCAGGTGCTGATCGGGGCGGTGCTGGGCTGGCTGATCCCCTTCTCAACCCAGCAGTTCTGGCCGGAGCGCCCGCACCTGCACAACCCCGGCCGCCTGCTGCTGTACATGCTGCGGCTGCTGGTGGACATACTGCGCTCGAACCTGACCGTGGCACGGCTGATCCTGCGCGATCCCGATACGCTGACGCCGGGATTCGTGCGCTACCCCCTGTCGCTGACCAATGAGTTCGCCATCACCATGCTGGCCAGCAGCATCTCGCTGACCCCGGGCACCGTATCAGCGGGCCTGAGCCCGGACCGGGCCTACCTGCTGGTGCATGTCCTGCACCTGGACGATGAGGACGAGCTCATCGAACAGATCCGCGAGCGCTACGAGACACCGCTCAGGGAGATCCTGGAATGACCGCCACCGTACTGCCCATCGCCCTTGCGCTGTTCAGCCTGAGCCTGCTTCTGAACCTGTACCGCCTGCTGCGCGGTCCGGACATCGTCGACCGGATCCTTGGCCTGGACACCCTCAACGTCAATGCCATCGCAGTGATCGTTCTGGGAGGCATCTACATGGACTCATCACTGATCTTCGAGGCGGCCCTGCTGATCGCGCTCATGGGATTCGTGAGCACCGTAGCCATGACCAAGTACCTGGTGCGCGGGGACGTGATCGAATGATGGGGGAAAGCATGGCACTGCCGTTCTGGCTGGACGCACTGATCGCACTGCTGCTGCTCAGCGGTGCCCTGGTCGCCCTGCTGGGCTCCATAGGGCTGGCGCGCATGCCGGACGTCTACATGCGCCTTCACGGCCCCACCAAGGCCAGCACCCTGGGGGTGGGCGCCACACTGCTGGGTTCCATGATCTGGTTCGGCGTGGGCCACGAGGGTCTGAGCGCGCAGGAGGTTCTGATCACCGTCTTTCTGTTCGCCACGGCCCCGGTCAGCGCCCACATGATGGCCCGGGCCGCGCTGCACCGTCGGGTGGCCTGCCGGGAAGGCACCCATGGCGAGCCATGGGACGAAATGGATCGTCTCCCGGGCTACGCGGAGTCTTCGTCATCCTCCGATAACCAGCGATAGAGGGTCCGGCGGTTCACGCCCAGGATGCGGGCGGCCTGGCGCTTGTTCCCCCCCACCTGCGCCAGCACATGCTCCACATACCGCTGCTGGAGTGTCTCCAGTGTTGGCAGCGCCTCCCCCGGCGCAAGAAGTCCCTGCGTGTCCGCACCCGCGGGTTCGGGAGGCGACCCAGCGGCGTCAGTCGCTTCCCGCACCCGCGGTGGCAGATGCTCCGGCAGGATGCGCTCGCCATTGCAGAACGTCACCGCCCGCTCGACCACATTGGCCAGCTCACGGATGTTGCCGGGATAGTCGTAGGCGCGCAGGCAGGCCAGAGCCGCGTCATCAAAGCGCAGATCCCCGCGCCCACTGCGCCGCAACGAAGCCTCCAGGAAGAACATGGCCAGCCGCTCAATATCATCGGCACGCTCACGCAGCGGCGGCACCTCCAGTGCAAGCGCTTCCAGCCGGTAGTAGAGATCCTCACGGAAATCACCGCTGGCCACGCGGGCCTGCAGATCCTGATGCGTGGCGGCGATCACCCGCACATCCACGCTCTGCTCGGAATCCGACCCCACGGGGCGGATACTGCCCTCCTGCAGCGCCCGCAGCAGCTTGGCCTGCAGCGCCAGCGGCATTTCCGCGATCTCATCCAGCAGGAGCGTGCCACCATCGGCCTGACCGAAAAGACCCGTCCGCGCCCGGTCCGCACCGGTGAAGGCACCCCTGGCATGGCCGAAGAATTCGCTTTCCATGAGATCCGCGGGAATACCGGCGCAGTTGACTGCTACGAAAGGCTGCTCCGCACGTGGACTCTCCGCATGGATGGCCCGGGCCACCAGCTCCTTGCCCACACCGCTTTCCCCCAGCACCAGCACCGGCATGGCCCCGGTTGCCACCTGCCGGATCTGATCATACAGCCGATGCATGGGAGCGCTGCCACCGATGATCCCGTGGAAACCGGCCGTATCCCCACTGGAGCGGTAGGCATCCACCTCGCGGCGCAGCGCCCGCTGTTCGAGCAGACGCCGGATCATCAGAAGCAGGTGATCCATGGACAGCGGCTTGGTCAGGAACTCATCCGCGCCGGCCTTGAGGGCATCCACCGCCTGATCCACGGTCCCGAAGGCGGTGATCAGAACGAACAGCGGTGGCTCAGGGAGCGCCTGGGTCCCCCGCAGTACGGCCATGCCATCGCTGTCCGGCAGGCGCAGATCCGAGACCACCAGATCCGGTGCCCCTTCCTGGCAGAGCCGGAGGCCCTCATCAGCCCGCTGGGTGGTGACCACCTCGTAGCCTTCCGCCTCCAGTTCCTCGCGCAGCAGATCCAGCAGGCTCGAATCGTCCTCGATGACCAGGATACGCACACTCATGCGGATTCACCTCCTTCCGATCCACCGGCCCTCGGCCACTGAAGTACCACCGCACAACCGCCCCAGCGGCTGCTTCCGATGATGATGGCTCCCCCATGCTCCTGCATCACACTGCGGACCACGGCCAGCCCCAGACCGGTACCCTCACCGGAAGCACGGGTAGTGTGGAAGGGCTCGAGAACGGCTTCACGATCCCCCGGCGGGATACCGGGGCCATCATCCTCAACGGTCACGGCAATGGCCTGGGGCCCCTTGCGGACACTCAGCATGACCTGGGAGCCGGCCGCCAGGAAGGCATTGCGCAGCAGGTTGGAGACTGCCAGCTCACAGCGTGTCCGGTCGCCATTGATCACCGCTTCCGGCGCCGCATTATCAATCTCCAGGGTGATCCCTTCAGGGGCCTCGCCCTGGGCGTCGAGCACGCCGGTCATCAACTCCGCGGTGGTGAAACGACCCTCGGCGGCGCTGGGAGAATGCCGGAAACAGTCCAGCAACTGTTGCACAATCCGGGTCATGCGCTGGACCTGGTGACGTATGTCCCCGAGATTGCGCTGGCCGCGTTCATCACCGGTACGACGCTCCAGAATGCGGGCACGCCCGTCGATGACACTCAGGGGCGCACCAAGCTCATGGGCGACACCGCCGGCTACCCGCCCGATCATGGCCATCTTCTCCTGGTGCTGCAGGCGCTGGTTGAGCCGCGTCTCCCGCGCCTTCTGGTCAATGATCTCCTGTTCCGCCGCTTCGATGCTGTCGAGCATCTCGTTGAGTGCCGCGGCCAGCTGACGGGTTTCCCGAGGCCCCCGCAACTGGGCCCGGATGCGCCGGTCGCCGCCCTGGACCCGGGCCATGACGTTCGAAAGCCGGCCGACGTGGCGCCCCACGCCGCCATAATGCCCGCCGATTGCCACCAGCAGTATGGCGCCGGCGGTCAGCGACCATATCCACCAGGCATTGTTGCGCAGATCCGCCAACCGCTGGTCGAAATCGCTGCGCTGCCGTGTGATCTGCAACAGCCCGATGATGCGGCCATCCTCGCTGAACAGCGGCGTGAAGTGGGAGAACACGTCCTCGCCCTCGATCTCGCGATAGGTTCCCAGATCGTCCCCCTGGGCCACCGCATCCGCCGCGCTGCGGCTGTCGCTCACATCCCGGTCCACAATGCCCACCTGTGAGACACGGTCACCGCGCTGATCGTAAACGGAGGCGCCGTAGACACGGCCTACACTGAAAATGGAAGTGGTGATGTCGTTGACCTGGACGTAGTCCCCGTTCTGAAGCGCCCTGGAAAGCGGGTAACGGGTTGCCTGGGCCAGCAGCGCCAGATCCTGCTGTAGACGCTCCTCATCGTGGGACTGGATCACGCCCAGGCCCCAGTAGACCGCCACGCCACTGACCAGCAGCAGCGGCAGAACCACCGCCAGGATCAGCGTGAACTGAAGGCCGGGTAGACGCAGACGTTTCATCGATCCCTCCCTGAGCATGAGAGGCATAATGTCACACAGGTACGCCCCATGTGTCATTATGTCACACCTCCAGGCGTTCCAGCCCATGGCATTTATTGCACAGAGCGACCGCTAACTGATTAAGAAACGGCAATTTTCAGGCTGTGATCCGGCCCTGGCACAACTCCTGCAGAGGCAGGGTGCGAATCCAGCAAAGGAGACTTCCACAATGATTCGAATCACCAGCCTTGCACTTGCACTGGCACTCGGGCTGACCGGCGCCCAGGCTCTGGCCCAGGATTACGGCAGCGGCGAAGGCCAGCAGGATCCGGGCATGGAACAGTCCCAACAGCCGGCGGACTTCTCGGACGAAGAACTGCAGCAGTTCGTGGACCTTCAGGACAGCATTGGCGAGATCCGCGAGGAATACGTCTCCCAGATCGAGGCGGCGGAATCCGAGGACAAGGCGCGCCAGCTCCAGCAGGAAGCCCAGTCCGAAATGGTCAGCGCCATTGAGGATGCTGGCATGTCCGTACAGGAGTACAACGCCATTGCCGTGGCCTACAACTCCAATCCGGACATCCAGGAGCGTGTGGACGAGATGGCAGGCGAATAAGCCTGTACACGCTGTCATGAACGCCTCCTCCGGGAGGCGTTTTCATTTAACACCTGTTCATCCTGTCACATTCTGGCACAGCAGTTGATTCCTCCCGGGTGTCGCACCACACAACCCGTTACCTTGAGGAGGTACCAACATGAAACTGAAAACGCTCACTGCAGCTGTCGCATTCGCACTCAGCACCGCCGGCATGTCCGCCGTGGCCCAGGACTACAGCAGCGGCAGCGGTGCCGAAGGTCAGGGTCAGCAGCAGCAACAGCAGAGCCAAGGCCAGGGCCAGGGCCAGGGCATGGGAGCACCGGAGCAGCAGCAGAATGCTGACTTCTCCGACGAAGAGCTCCAGAATTTTGTTGAGCTGCAGGACAAGATCGGCGAGGTCCGCGAGGACTATGTCTCACAGATTGAGTCCGCTGAATCCGAGGACAAGGCCCGCGAGCTCCAGCAGAAGGCCCAGACCGAGATGGTCGAAGTGATTGAGGAAGAAGGCATGACCGTTGAGGAATACAACGCCATTGCCGTAGCCTACAACTCCAATCCGGAAATCCAGGAACGCGTGGACGAAATGTCCGAATGAATCCGCTCCCGGATTGTCCACAAGCCCCGCCAAGTGCGGGGCTTTTTCATGGGTACTCAGAAGCCGTAGAGCAGCGTCACCGCCGTGATCGTGTCCGTGCGCTCGGTCCCGGTCGGCGGGTTGGAATTGTGCTCAACCGTGTAGGAGAGCTTTATGGCCAGGGAGCTGTTCACATTCGCCTGGAGCGCGGTCACTGAGCGCGATAGGGCATCCCCGTCATCCAGACTCACTTCGGTTTCCGCCTCCTGACGGAAGTGGGCGGTTTCCGACAGCTGATAGCGGAAGTCACCAGCCAGGCGCCCTATGGGATCTTCCTCTTCCTCCCCTTCCTCGGGATCCGGGGTATCGAACCGACCGTAACGATAACCCAGACCGCTCGACACATCGAAGTAGCTTTCCCCTTCGCTCCAGAGGCGCCGCCCGTAGCCGGCCGAGGTCGAGGCCTGGAACTGGTAACCACTGAAATCATCGTTGGAGTAACTGCCCCGGACAAAGACAAAGTCATTGGGATTGAATTTATAGTCGAGCTGGGTCGCCGCGGAATAGCGTTCGGCGGTCCGCTCACCCCCCTGTTCCGCATACCGCGACTGGAGCAGGACATTCTGCCGCCAGTCGTTCCAGTTGCGGGTGACATCCGCCTCACCTGAAATGGTGGTTTCCTCGGTATTGCCGGAGGTTTCGACAAGGCCAAGTTCAACCGAGCCGCTCCATTCGTCCGACTCCTGCGCCGCAGCCGGTGCTGTCAGGGCTACAGCGATGCCTGCCACCAGTAATGACCTCTGTATCTGCAACACGTTTTCCTCCTCAATGGTTTCGTAATAGGCTGTTGATACGGCGCAGGTTACCAGACAGGCCTGCGCTGACCAGTTAAATCACGACAGGAGGACGCATGAGCCAACACGTGGTCATTACCGGCGCCAACCGTGGCATCGGACTCGAACTTGCCCGCCAGTGGCATGAACGCGGTGACCGGGTAACAGCACTGTGCCGGGCAGCCTCGGATGAACTGAAGTCCCTGGGCGTGAATATCATCGAGGGCGTGGATGTCACCGACGACATCAGCCTTGGCAAGGCGCGGCGCAATCTCGAGGGGGAAACCATTGATGTGCTCTACAACAACGCCGGCCTGCTGACCGATGAGAACCTGAAGGATATGGACTGGGACCGCATCCAGACCCAGTTCGAGGTGAACACCCTGGGGCCGCTCAAGGTCACCACAGCCCTGCTTGAGCTGATACCGCAGAACGGCAGGGTCGTCATGATGACATCACGGATGGGCTCAATCGCGGACAATGACTCCGGTGGGCGCTACGGCTACCGGATGACCAAGGCAGCCCTCAATGCCGCCGCGAAATCACTGGCAGTGGATCTGCAACCGAAAGGCATCAGCGTCGGCATCCTGCATCCGGGCTATGTGCAGACGGCAATGACCGGTCATACCGGCCATATCACGCCCGCCCAGGCCGCAGAGCGGCTGATCCAGCGGGTGGACGAACTGAACCTGGAGAACAGCGGGGTATTCCGGCACTCGGATGGATCCGAACTACCCTGGTGAATTGCTGCGGGAGAGCTTGCGGCGACGGCGGTGGCTGACCTTAACGCCACTGCCCTCTTCCTGTTGCGGCTTGCCAGTGGCCTGCGCCACGTGCGGGCCGCCACCCTCTTCCGGCCAGGCCGCCTCAAAGGCCTGGTAGCCCTCACGGATCAGGCGCACCAGCTCCAGGGACTGCATACCATCGGGTACTCTGGAAGGGCTGCCTGAAAAATGCTTGGTCCGGGGGCGCCCCTCGAACGTCAGCTCCAGGCCACTGCTGTGGCGAGCCTTCTGGCTCTCCACGTCGATCTGCCAGTCGTCCATCGTATTCAATCTCTCGCGACGTTACATACGCTTAAGGTTGGCAGCATATCGGCGCTCAGACTGTGGATCAACCGGCAGAACGCGCACTCCGGGCCTGCTCAGACGCCCTTGAAGACCGCCTCACGCCGCTCCAGAAAGGACTGGATGCCTTCCTGCACATCCTCACTCCGCATAACCGGAGCCAGATCCGGGAACAGTCGGGCCTTCGCCGCATCATGCCCCTCTGTGCGGGCGATACGCGAGGAACGCAGACTGCCCTGGACCCCCAGGGGGGCCGCCCTGGCGACCTTCTCCGCCAGCTCGCGGGCACGATCAAACTGCTCTCCCGGCGCCACCAGTTCCTGAACGAGCCCCCACTCACGCGCCTGGGCGGCGCTCCACTCATCCCCCGTCAGCAGGTAACGCTGGGCATTGGCCCAGCCGACCTCTTCCTGGAGACGGATGGTCGCGCCACCGCAGGCGAAGATGCCACGTTTCACTTCCAGCTGGCCATAGCGCGTATTGTCAGCCGCCACCCGGATGTCCGTGTTGAGCATCATCTCCACACCACAGGTAAAGCAGATCCCCTGGGTGGCATAGACCACGGGCTTGTCCATGGCCGGCCCCACGATGCCGAAGGGGTCCATCTCGCCCTCGTTCAGGGACAGCCCCTCACCGTTGGCGAATACGCCCGCCCAGTCGTCCAGCTCCAGCCCGGAGGTGAAGTGATCCCCTTCGGCATAGACCAGCCCCACACGCAGTTCCGGCTCGCGGTTCAGCCGGCCGTAAGCGGCGGCGATGTCGTGGTACATCTGCCGGTTCATGGCATTCATCTTCTCCGGCCGGTTCAGGCCAATGAAAAGGATATGATCTTTCGCTTCAACGTTGACCAGAGCCATAGTGCCTTCTCCAGAATCTCAGTTTTCACTGTAGGAGCGCGCATGCGCGCGATACCCTTGATCGCCTGCGAAGCAGGCTCCTACAGACCTCCGCAATCGCACAGCAGTCATGCCGGTTCAGAACCATTCGTCGCGCATGGCATAGCAGGTATCGTCCTGGTTCTGCAGCAGGACCAGGTCCTGCGCGACAGTGGGCAGCTCCCAGTGGAAGAAATACTGCGCGGCCTGCAGCTTGCCCCGGTAGAAGGCCTCATCAGCCGCCGAGACCTCACCAGCCAGGGCGGCACTGGCCGCATTGGCCTGACGCAGCCACATCCAGGCCACGCAGATATGGCCAAACAGCCGCAGGTAGACACTGGCGTTGGCCAGCCCCTTCTCCGGCGCCTCCTGGGCCAGCGCCTGCCCCAGGGACTGGGTGACCTTGCCGGCCTGTTGCAGGGTTTCGCTCAGTGAATAGGCCCATTGCCGGCACTGTTCATCCGGTGCTTTCTGAAGGTCCGCCTGGATGGCTCCGAACAGCTGCTGGATGGCCTCGCCGTTGCCCTGCCAGACCTTGCGCCCCAGCAGATCCATGGCCTGGATGCCGTTGGTGCCCTCGTGGATGGGGTTGAGGCGATTGTCGCGCCAGCACTGCTCCACCGGGTATTCCCGGGTGTAGCCGGCGCCACCGTAGACCTGGATGGCAAGATCATTGGCCTTCGGTCCGTACTCGGAAGGCCATGCCTTGATGACGGGCGTCAGCAGATCCAGCAGCTGACGTGCCTGATGCCGCTGAGCCTCGTCCGGGTGGGTATGGCTGTCGTCCATCAGCCGTGCGCCATAGAAGCACAGGGCCAGCGCCCCCTCCATCCAGGACTTCTGCGCCAGCAGCATGCGCCGCACGTCCGCATGCTGGATGATCGGTACCGGCTCGGTGGTCGGATCCTTCTCGGAGGGCGGCCGCCCCTGGCGACGATCGCGGGCGTACTCAAGGCTGTGCCGGTATCCCCGGTAACCAATGGCGGCAGCCCCGAAACCGACACCCACACGGGCCTCGTTCATCATCTGGAACATGTACTTGAGGCCCTGATGGGGCTCGCCCACCAGATAGCCATGGCAGTCCGCATCGTCCCCGAAACTCAGCGCCGTGGAGGTGGTGCCCCGGTACCCGAGTTTGTGGATCAGCCCGGCCAGGCCCACGCCATTGCGCTCCCCGGGATTGCCGTCCGCATCCAGCCGGTACTTGGGCACGATGAACATCGAGATGCCCTTCACGCCCGGAGGCGCCCCATGGATGCGCGCCAGCACCAGGTTCACGATGTTGTCGCTGAGCTCATGCTCGCCCCCGGAGATGTAGATCTTGGCACCCTTGATCAGGTAATGCCCCTCGTCCGTGGGCTTGGCACTGGTGCGCAGATCCGCCAGGGAGGAGCCGGCCTGGGGTTCGGTCAGCGCCATGGTGCCAGTGAACCGCCCTTCCAGCATGGGCTGCAGGAACCAGTCCTGCTGTTCCCGGGATCCGAAGGTGCGGATGACATTGGCCGCCGCCGTGGTCAGGAAGGGATAGCCCGCTGTGCTGGGATTGGCCGCCATGAAGAAACCGTTGCAGGCGGTCATGACCGTCTCGGGCAGCTGCATGCCGCCCAGATCGTAATCATAGCGCCCGGCAATGAAGCCGGCCCCGGCGTAGGCGTCCACCGCCGTCTTCACCTCCGGGCGCATGGTGACTTTGCCGTCCTCGAAACGGGGCTCTTCCCTGTCGGCCAGGCTGTTGTGGCTGGCGAACTGCTCCCGGGCGATACGCTCCGCCGTATCGAAAACCGCATCGAAGGTCTCCCGGCTGTGATCGCTGAAGCGCTCACGCTCATTCAGGGATTCGGTATCCAGCACCTCATAGAGCTGGAACGCCAGATCGCGTCGGTCAAGCAGGGTATCGGCCATGGCGATGGGGTCTCCAGTGATTCATTCCACGCCCACACTGCCACAACCGACCATGGCCGCCTACTGTCATCAATGACACAATATTGGCGGATCCTGCCAACCATGGATGCCGGAATGCCTCAGCCCGAGCACTACCAGGTCACCGTCATCGGCTTTGAGAAAGCCCTGGCCACCGCCATTACCGGCGTCATGGATCTGTTCCGGATGGCGGGTGTGACCTGGGCCCGCATCCACGATCAGCAGCCGGAACCAAGGTTCAGCGTCACCCTCGCGACCGCTGACGGTGGCCCCTGTCACTGCGTCAATGGCGTCAGCCTGATGGCCGGCAGCCGCTGGGACACGACACCACAGGCCGATCTTGTGATCATTCCCACCATCGGCGGCGACGTTGACGGGACCCTGGATGCCAACCGGACGCTGCTTCCCCTGCTCCGGCGCTGGCATGACGAGGGCCGCGACCTGGCCAGCAACTGCACCGGCGCCTTCCTCCTGGGGGAAGCCGGCCTGCTGGACGGTCGTGAGGCCACCACCCACTGGGGCTACAGTGGCCTGTTCCGTGAACGCTACCCGGAAGTGGACCTGCGCCCCCACCGGCTGATCACCGCGGATGACAACGTCTTCTGCGCCGGCGGTGGCATGGCGTGGCTGGACCTCGGCCTCTTCCTCGTGGAACGCTACTGCGGCGTGGATACGGCCCGCGCCCTGGCACGGGCCTTCGTGATGGACATGGGCCGGGAAAGCCAGGCCGCCTACGGCAGCATCCATGCCCGGCGCTACCACCAGGACGAGGCCATCAGCGCGGTACAGGACTGGCTTGCGGAACACCTCGCCGAGTCCATCCGCATGGACCAGCTGGCCGAGCACTTCCATATGACCCCGCGCACCTTCAAGCGCCGCTTCCGCAATGCCACCGGCGATACCCCCCTGCGCTACCTCCAGCAACTGCGCGTGGAAAAGGCCAAGAAACTGCTGGAACAGCCCCACCGGCGCCTGGCGGAAATCACCCGGGCCGTGGGTTACGAAGACACCAGCGCCTTTTCCCGGCTCTTCCATACCCGTACCGGCATGACGCCGGGGGCCTACCGCAGCCGATTTCTGCCTTCAACGCCCTCCGGATAACCTGCATCCGGGAAAGGTTGACTCTGCACCAATCTGCGAATAATCTTTCGCATCCAATAATCGTTCTCATTATTTTTATTGATCACCGAGTACAGCTTTCAGTTCACCAGAGGAAGACAGAAGAACCATGCAGAACCTCCAATCCCGACGCAGAACTCTTACCCTGGCCATAGCCGCCGCGCTCACCGCAAGTGCCGCCCAGGCCCAGGAAGGCGGATCCCAGCAGGATTTCACGCTGGATCAGCTGACCATCACCGGCGGACCGGAACGCATCAGCAATGTGCCCGGCTCGGCCCATGTCATCGATGAGGAAGCCCTGGACCGGCACAACTACGGTGACCCCATCCGGGTGCTCAGGCAGATCCCGGGCGTGAACATGCGCCAGGAGGACGGTTTCGGTCTCTTCCCGAACATCGGCATGCGGGGCACAGCCACCGGCCGCAGCAGCAAGATCACGCTGATGGAGGACGGCATCCTGGCCGCTCCGGCTCCCTATGCAGCCCCTTCCGCCTACTACTTCCCGCCGGTTGGGCGCATGCACAATGTGGAGGTCCGCAAGGGCTCCAGCGCCATCCAGTACGGCCCCTACACCAATGGCGGCGCCCTCAACATGATCTCGACGCCGATCCCGTCCGAGGAATTCAGTGGCCGCATCCAGTCCATGCTCGGCTCCGACGGCGGTGAGCGCCATCATGCCAACATTGGCGGCTCCGAGGGGCAGTGGGGCTGGATGATCGAGGGCTACACCGATGGTTCCGATGGCTTCCGGGATCTGGATACGCCGCGTGATGTGCAGGGCGAGCGCAGCGAGAACCTGAGCGAGCGCGACACCGGCTTCGAGCGCCGCGAATTCGTGGGCAAGCTGCGCTGGCACTCCGCCCCGGGCGCCGAGTACTACCAGCAGGTGGACCTGAAGGTTGGCATGGGCGAGCGCGACGCCAACGAAAGCTACATGGGCCAGACCCTGTCCGATTTCCGGAAGGATCCCTACCGCCGCTATGCCGCCTCGGCCCAGGACCGGTTCCACAGCGAGCGGGAACAGTACAGCCTGACCCACTACATTGAATTCTCGGAGGATCTCGACCTGAGCACCACGCTGTACCGCAACAACTTTGAGCGCAACTGGTACAAGCTGGGTGGTGTTGCGGATTCCAGCGGGGCACAGGGTTCCACCGGCCTTTCCGCCGTAGACGATTCCGGAGAAAGTCACAGCAGCATCATCGGAAATCCGAGTCAGTTTGCCGACCGGCTTGATTGGCTCAGAGGAGAACCTGATTCTGCAAATGCCTTCGGTGGCTCGAACGAATTTGTCGGGCAAGTCGATGCCGGCAACCGCAAATACTACAGCCAGGGCATCCAGACGGAACTCGGCTACCGCTTCACCACAGGCGATGTCCAGCACGAGCTGGACGTGGGTCTGCGCATCCACGAGGACGAGATCGACCGGCATGAGTGGGACGATGAGTACGCCATGACGGAAACCGGCTCCATGGTGTTCACCGGCACCAGCGGCGGCCCGCGCACCGGCTCCAACCGCAAGACGGAAGCGGATGCCATTGCGGGCTACGTGCTCAACACCATGTCCTTCGGGCGCTGGCAGGTGATGCCGGGCGTGCGTTACGAGTCCATCGACCTGGAACGCACCGAGTTCGGTGATGTGGCACGGAACACCGTCACCGGTGGCCGGGAGAACAGCTATGACGTGGTCACACCGGGCATCGGTGCCACCTATCGGGTCAGCGATGCTCTGACGCTGCTGGGCGGCGTGCACCGTGGTTTCTCCCCTGCCGGATCTGATCCCGATGCCGAGGAGGAAACCAGCATCAACTACGAGCTGGGTGCCCGCTACAATCAGGGCGCCTTTTCCTCTGAGCTGATCGCGTTCTACAACGACTATGACAACCTTGTGGCCGAGTGCAGCCTTTCAAGTGGGTGCAGCCAGGATGAGGTCAATGATTCCACGGTCTTCAATGGTGGTGAAGTCGAAATCCGGGGCCTGGAAGCCACAGCGCTCTATGACCTCGGTGCCGATCAGCAGCTGGGGGTCAACCTGCCGCTCAGCATGACCTACACCTACACGGAATCGGAATTCAAAAGCGACAACATTGAAAACTATGCTACATGGGGTAATGCCCAGAAAGGCGATGAGCTGCCGGATATCCCCGAGCATCAGCTGACCGTCAGCGCTGGCATCGAGACCGGTCCCTGGTCCGGTGACGTGACCGGCAACTACGTCAGCGATGCCCGTTCCGAGGCCGGCAGTGGCGCTATCCCCGCGGATGAGACCATTGAGTCCCGGTTCCTGGTGGACGTTTCCGGGCGCTACGCCTTCACCGAACAGGTGAGCGGTATTGTGAGCGTCGAGAACGCCACGGATGAGGAATACATCTCATCCTGGAACCCGGCGGGTGCCCGCCCCGGCATGCCGCGCACCTACTGGGCCGGTGTTGAAGTGAACTTCTGACATGCCCCACGGACAGTGCGGACTGACAGGAACGCAACAGTGACAGAAAAGGGCCCTTCGGGCCCTTTTTCATGGCGCACGAGGCGCCTTCCCTTTACTCCAGAGGGCACAGGTCACACCCTGCCAAAAATTAACGGATTTTTATTTGCATTTGAGAGTGTTTATCACCTAATATAAAACCATCGAAGCTGAGCTTCGATAGTGGGCAATCGACCCGCCAGGGTCATGGCATGACAGGGACGTCGCATCCTCGGGGGGCCTTCTGGCCCCCTTCTTCCTTACAGGGCAGCCGCCACCTCGGTCCCCTGCTGGAAAGCCCGCTTGGCATCGAGTTCCGTGGCGACATCCGCGCCGCCGATCCGATGGGTGATCACACCGCGCCGGGTCAGCTCCTCCGACAGATCCCGATACGGCTCCTGCCCCGTGCACACCACCACATTGTCCACCGCCAGGACCCGGTCCTCATGACCGTCCTCCGTCTGGACACTGATGTGCAGCCCTTCGTCATCAATACGCCGGTACTGCACGCCCGGAATCATCTCGACATTCCGGTTACGCAGCTGGACCCGGTGGACCCACCCGGTGGTCTTGCCCAGCCCCTTGCCGGGCTTGGAGGTCTTGCGCTGCAGCAGGTAGACCTGGCGCGGCGAGGGATCCGGATGGGGCTCCGTCAGCGCGCCCGGCGCCTCCCAGCTCGGGTCGACACCCCATTCGCGCTGCCAGTCGGCAACCGAGATCTGTTGCCCTTCGGGATGATGCTCGAAATCATGGGTCAGGAATTCACCCACGTCGAAGCCAATACCGCCTGCCCCGAGGATGGCCACGGACCGGCCCACGGGCTTATCACGACGGAGTACATCGAGATAGCCCAGTACCTTGGGGTGGTCGATTCCCTCGATCTCCGGGGTCCGTGGTTTCACGCCCGTGGCGATCACCACATCGTCAAAGCCCTCCTCAACCAGAGCATCCGCATCGGCACGGGTGTTGAGACGGAGATCGATGGCCAGCAGTTCGATCTGGCGATTGTAATAACGCAGGGTTTCGGCGAACTCCTCCTTGCCGGGAATCCGCTTGGCATAGTTGAACTGACCGCCAATCACCGGATCCGCCTCGAACAGCGTCACCTGATGTCCCCGCCTCGCCGCTGTCGTGGCAGCGGCAAGCCCGGCCGGGCCGGCACCCACGACTGCCACACGACGGCGCACAGCAGCGAGGGTCGGATTGAGTTCGGTCTCACGCCCGGCGCGGGGATTGACCAGGCAGCTCGCCTTCTTCGCCTGGAAGACATGGTCAAGGCAGGCCTGGTTGCAGGCGATGCAGGTGTTGATCTCATCCGCGCGCTCCTGCTCGGCCTTGCGCACGAACTCCGAATCCGCCAGCAGCGGTCGGGCCATGGAAACCATGTCCGCATCACCCCGTGCCAGCACGGTCTCGGCCGTGGCCGGGTCATTGATGCGGTTGGTGGTCACCACCGGGATCTCGACCTCATTCCGGAACTTGGCCGTCACACCGGTAAAGGCGGCCCGCGGCACCGAGGTGACGATGGTCGGCACGCGTGCTTCATGCCAGCCGATCCCGGTATTGATCAGGGTGGCACCGGCCTGCTCGATCGCCTTGCCAAGCATCAGCACCTCGTCCCAGCTCTGGCCGCCTTCCACCAGGTCCGCCATGGATAGCCGATAGATCAGGATGAACTCCGGCCCGACTTCCTCCCGGATCCGACGTACGATCTCGACCGGCAGCTGCATGCGATTCTCGAAAGGGCCACCCCACTTATCCGTCCGGAGGTTGGTGCGCCCGCACAGGAACTGGTTGATGAAATAGCCTTCGGAGCCCATGACCTCGACGCCGTCATACCCGGCCTTCTGCGCGTACCGGGCGGCATCCACGAACGCCCGGATCTGGCGTTCCACGCCCCGTGTGGAAAGCGCCCTCGGCTTGAAGGGATTGATGGGCGCCTGGATGGCGGACGCCGAAACACTGAACGGGTGGTAGCTGTAACGCCCCGCATGGAGCAGCTGCAGGCAGATCTTTCCACCGGCATCGTGAACCTCACCGGTGACATGGCGGTGCAGGCGCGCCGTGGCCGGGTTGTTCATGGTGGAGGAAAACGGCGCCAGCTGGCCGACCATGTTGGGGGCAAACCCACCGGTTACCATCAACCCCACGCCGCCTTCGGCCCTTTCGGCAAAGTAACGCGCCATCTTGTGAAGGTTCCAGAACCGATCCTCCAGGCCCGTGTGCATGGAGCCCATCAGGACCCGGTTGCGCAGCTCGGTGAACCCGAGGTCCAGGGGTTCAAGCAGGTTGGGATAGGCACTGTGACTGGTCATTTTCGACTCCGACGCCGGTGACTGACAGGGCGCAGAAGTCTAGCACACACGGCATCGGGGCAGGAGTCAGCCCTTCTCGGAGAGGTTGTTCAGACAGAGCTGGGCCTGCTGAACAAAGTGGCTGAACGCCTGGAACTGTTCCTGGCCCGGGGGCTGGAACAGATCACTGTTATCCGAATAGAACAGGCCAACAACCCGTTCGCCCACCATCAGCGGACCGAACAGGCCGGCACGGCGCCCGATGTGGCGATCGAACCCTGGTCGATCCAGATTCTTCCAGGGCTTTTCCTGCGGCTTTTCCAGGTGAAACGACTCGCCCCGCAGTACTGCCCTGGTCAGTAACGCATCCCGATCGTTCATATCGATGACGAATTCATCCCGCCAGTGCGCTGTCCCCTCACCCAGGACCTTGCGGGTGACCAGGTGATTGCCCTTGGGATCGCGCATCAGCAGCACCACCCGCTGCAGCCCGATGGCGCGGTGCATGCCTTCCACCACCGTCTGGAACACCAGGTTCAGGTCCGGGTTGTCGACCAGCAGTTCCGACAGCTCCCG
The DNA here is from genome assembly GCF_002286965.1 of Halovibrio salipaludis. Lineage (GTDB taxonomy): Bacteria > Pseudomonadota > Gammaproteobacteria > Pseudomonadales > Oleiphilaceae > Halospina > Halospina salipaludis. The sequence continues at coordinate 111,462 of NZ_NSKD01000006.1, forward strand.
CAGGATCTGGAGCTGCAGCATGGGGTCACCGTGGGAGTCCAGCTGGCCTTCACCCTGAGCACCACTGTCATCCCGATCCGGCAGCAGGGCCGTGACCTGGGGCATACCGTAAGACACCGCCACCTCCGCCGCTTCGCGGGAGTTCTCCTGGATGCTTTCGAGCAACTCATCCTTGGGCTGCTTCAGTGATCGGGCCAGCTTGTCCACAACCTGGTCCACTTCCCGGTCCTGCCAGCCGCGCTCGGAGGCTTCCGCCAGCGTCAGTGAATAGCGCACCAGTGACGACGCCGCTGAGTTCGCGCGCCCCGACGAAACCACCTCGCTCACCAGCGGTCCGAGAGACCAGGTGCTCACAAGCCCCCGCGTAATGCTGGCAAAGCTTGCTCCGATAACCTCCTTCTGGGCTTCCACAGGATCCATCTGGTTCATCTTACGGTCCAGCTCATCGGCCTGGGGAATACGGCAGGCCCAGAACGCCAGCTCGCCAATATGGCTGAGCAGCGCGGCCACAAAGACCTCCTCCTTTTTCTCGGCACTGCGTGAAGGCAGCAGAGAGCGGGCCTGGACGGCCGCATGCAGCGACCGCGCCAGACAGCGCAGCAGGTGAGTACGCGGATTGCGCGAGAGCAGTGCATCGATCACCAGGGAGGAGATGGCCATGGCACGCACCGCATCAAAACCGATCAGGGTGATGGCCCGGCTGACAGTGCTCACGCTCACCCGCGAGCGATTGTAGAACACCGTATTGGAAAGTCTCAGGACCTGGGACGTCAGGTCCGCGTCCTTGAGGATGACATCCGCCAGCTGGTTGACGGTGGAGCTGTCGCTGTCCGTCAGCTTGCTGATCTCTCTCAGCGTTTCCGCCAGAACCGGCATTTCCACCTGGCTCAGGTACTGCACCCAGTTATTGGACGACCCGCGGGTCGGGGGCTGTGTGGATTCCGTTTCGGCCATGACACCTCTCGCTACAGCCGTTTCATGAATGCCCGGTAATCAGTCCAGTATAGATCACCAGTGCAGTCGGACCAGCAGGAACGGCTGATCCCCCAGTGTCTGCCGGATCAGCCGGCCACTTTCCTCCCGGTAACGCACGCGGGTGTCCAGGCTCATGCCAGCCCCCAGCTCCATGCCCAGCCCCCGGTAAAGGGCGTTGAAACGCCGGGTCAGGGTCAGGCGCCACTCTTCAAGCCGGACCGTGCTCTCAAGCCGGCGCTGATCGTCCAGAGCCCCCCATTTGTCACCCAGGCGCGCCGCCCGAAACGACCAGCGCCCGCGCGGGCTGCGCCACTGCACCATCCGCGGCAGATCAAGCCCCAGCTGCCCGCCATCCGTGGCAAAGCCACCACGCAGCGCCGGCACCCACTGGAAACGGCCGAAGCGATGGTCCCCGCGCACCCCGAACGCCCAGCCTCCGCTGGCGGTCAGGTCACGCCAGAGCCCGAGACGCCCGACCCAGACATCGGAATGGGCGTCCTGATGCTTGAGCACATTGGAAGTCGCATGGATGCCTGCCCTGGCATAAAGCTGCCAGGCGCCGCGCTCCTGCCGGGTCTCCAATGCCACGCGGTGCAGGTGGCCATTGTGGGCGGGCTGGCCGGACCGGATCCGCAGCGGCTGGTAGTCCCATACAAAACGCAGCCCCTGCCGGTCTCCCACCTGCAGACCGCGAACGGAACGGCTGACGGGCTCCGCGGCCGTTGCGGGGCCCGGCGCGTCGTAATCCCGCCACTGCTGCCATTCCAGGAAACCGTCCCCCCAGCCGGCGGCCGGAACCATGAAGGCCAGCCCGGCAAGCGCTTGCAACAGTGGGCGTACGCCCCTGATACTCGTCACTCTCATATCCGGCCCCCTGGATGTCCATGCAGACGTTTTTCTCCAACCATAGCCTGCTCCCCCAGCAGCTGCCCAGCATCGAAGAAGCCCGGTGGCAGCGCCTGGCGCCGGACTATGCGCGCATGGTGCTGCTGAGCGGACTCGGGTTCTGGCTGCCGGCCGGGGTCGCAGGGCTCGTGCTCAGCACCCTGGGTGTCATCCCCTTCAACGCCATGCTGACGTCAGCCGTCTGGCTGGCACTACTGGTCCCGACCCTGCTCGGCTATCCCGCGGCCAGGGTCAAACGCTACGCCATCCGTGAGCAGGATGTTCTCTTCCATGAGGGCCTGCTCTGGAAAAGTACGACCGTCATCCCGCGTAACCGCATCCAGCACATCCAGACCGAGAACGGCCCGCTGGAGCGCTGGTTCGGGCTGGTCACCCTCAAGTGCTACGGTGCCGGCGGTCAGCAGGCGGACCTGGTGATTCCGGGGCTGGAGGAGACCCTGGGGCAGCAGCTGCGCCAGTACCTGCTGAACCAGGCCGAGGACACAGACGACCCCGGAAACGCCGGCGGGGACGATGACGTACAGCAGTGACTGGCACCGGGTCTCCCCACTGGCCATTATCCATCATGGGCTGAACTTTCTGCGCCAGCTGGTGGGCAGCAATCCGGGCCCGCTGCTGGGGCTGGTCGCGGGTACGGTGGCGTTCGCACGCGAATCCCCCCTGATGATCGCCACCACGGCCCTGACACTGGTTCTCCTCGGTGTGGTCATGGCGGTCATGGGCTGGCTCCGGTTCCTCTACCGTGTCCACGATGGCGCCATCCAGGTGCAGCAGGGCGTGTTCATCCGGCACAAGCTGACCCTGGCGTTCGAACGCATACAGAACGTGCGGCTCGAGCGCCCGGTCTACCTCAGGCCTTTCGGGCTCGCTCGGCTGACCATTGAATCCGCGGGCTCCGCCAGCGAAGAGGTGCACCTGCCCGGCATTCCCCTGGCCGAGGCGGAAGGCCTCCGGGATCGCGCCCTGAATGAAACGCCCTCCCGGCAGGCGCCGGAGGCAGAGGCCGCCGGTGCCGACTCTCCCACCACCCAGGAGCTGCTCAGACGCCGCCCCTCGGACCTGATCATCTACGGCATCAGCAGCCCGGCCATCCTGTGGGGCGGCGCCATTGCAGCCTCGCTGCTGGGCGCACTGACCCGGAATATGGGGGATGCCCGGAACCAGCAGGCCGAGCAGGCCATGAACACATTGCTTGAGGCCATGCCGGGCTGGCTTCCGGACTTCCTGGTGCTGCCGCTGGCCATACTGCTGTTACTGTTACTGATGGCTCTGGCTTCGATGACCATGGCGCTGCTGCGCTACCAGGGCTACCAGCTGTTCCGGGAGGGCGAACGCTACCGTGTCACCTCCGGGCTGGTGACACGGCGCGAGCAGGGCATCCGCCACCAGCGCATCCAGCACCTGCATCTGGCACAGAGTTTTGTGGCCCGCCTGTTCCGGCGCCACCATCTCAGCTGCCATCCCATCGGCCCCTCGCTGCCGGACCAGCCGGATGGCGGCGGTGGCGTCCTCATGGCCCCCTCCCTCACGCCCGATGAACAGGCCCGTGTCATCGAAACACTTTACCCGGACCTGGACTGGCACAGCCTCCGCTTCCAGCAGGTGAGTGCCCGTTTCATGCTGCCACGGTTCGCGTTCTGGGGGCTGCTGGCCGTGATCACTGCTGGCTGGGTAACGGTGAGTGACGTACCGGCCTGGACTCTGGCCCTCTTCCTGCCGGTACCCCCACTGATCCTGCTCAACTGGCGCCGCCAGGGCTGGTGCCTGCAGGGTGAACGGCTGATCCTGCGCGGCGGCCTTATCGGGTGCCACTACACCCTGTTCGACGCCTATCGGGTGCAGACGCTGAGACTGTTCCAGAACCCGCTGCAGCGCCGCGCGGGCCTGGCCAACCTGGGCATCAGGCTGGGCTCCGGAGGGTTCCGGATCCCCTTCATCCCCTGGGAGACCGGAACCCGCCTCATGGACCATCTTCTCTGGCAGGTGGAAACCAGCCGCGCGCCCTGGCTGTAACGCCCCACCATGAGCTGTAAGTGCTAGAATTTACGGAAAACACCTGCAGATACCGGGTCGACCAACTTGTTCCAGCTTCTCAACCGCCAGGGTCTCGAGCACAACGATCGGGATACCGATGACGACAGCACCACGATCAATCTGGAACGGGTCGGGCGGACGCGCATTGAGGATCTGGTCTCAAGCACCCGCGAAGTCCCCTGGACCCTGACCCTTGCCCAACTCCTCTGGACCGCGGGACCGGTAACCTTCCTGGCACTGCAGGGTGGCTCGCTGCTGGGTTACGGCGAGCCCGTTGAACTCCGCACCTACCTCTTCTTCGCCATCTACGTGTTCATCGCCGCCATCATCGGCGTGATCGCCCGCATCATGGCAACCACCATCCGGGGCAGGAAACAGGAGAAGGTACGGGCTAACGTCACCCGCACCCTGGATATGATCCCCGACCTGATCTTCACCACCAGGGATCTGCATCTGGGCACGCTGACCAAGCCCGAGCGCCAGCGCGACGCCGCCTCGATCCTCCTGCGCAAGCAGGATCTGGGATCAAACACCATTTCCGTTGCCGTCTTTGACCTGACCAATGACAACACCCTCGCCACCATCGCGGAAGAAATCGAGGTCTTCCGGCGCGCCGGTATGTTCAGCCGCATCCGGGATCTCAATCTCCGGTACGAGGAACACATCGAGGCCGCACTGACGCAGCTCAAGGAATACTCGGGCGAGATCGCCGACCTGCTGCGCGAACGCCTCCAGGGGCTTGCGCCCAACCAGGACGAGGGCGTGGCCCGTGGCGACCACTTCATCAGCCAGGTCTATGCCGCGGCGCATCAGGAGGATCTGTCCCTGATGACCCTGGAGGACGTGGAAGACATCCTGGGCCTGGCCTTCGAACTCCTCAGCGGCCGTGAGATCACCCGACTGACCCTTGACTACGAGGGCGACTGGCAGCTGGCCAGGGCCCTGGACGAGCTTGAACGCTGGCACAATGCCTACCGGCAGGTGAAGGCCTCGGCCGTGCTCTATCTGCGCGAGCTGGCCTACTTCCTGATCGAGACCCGCCTGACATCGCTGGACCACAGCATTCTCGATGCCGACACCGACACCCTGCTGCAGGAGACCAGTAACGCGCTGACACGTCTGGTCGGGCGCCTGCGCTGGTCCGGCCGGGATGAACTCGAGACCAATCGCCACGCCGTCCGCAACCTGCGCATGGCACTGCGCTATGCCAAGCTCACCCGCCAGACGGTGGGACGCCTCCAGGACCGCTACGTGCGTTATGTCCGCGCCCTGGAGCGCTGGACACTGCTGCGCGAACGCCTGTTCGAGAACGAGAACCTGGCACTGCCGGGCGAGGGGCTGCGCATCCGCGAAAGCACCATCGCGCTCAATGACGAACAGAAACTGGAGTTTGCCAACCAGTTCGTTCGCTACCTGGACGACCACGGCATTGAACCGGGCAACATGGGAGTGCTGAGGCATGACTCGCCCATGTCCATTCAGCACGCCAAGCACCTGGCCATAAGGGTACTGCTGATCCTGAGGCCGCTGCTTGACCTGGACAACCCCAGTGTCCAGCGCGCACTGGAAAGCAGCCGCGGGGCCTTTCTGGAAGGACTGGAAATGAGCTTCAGCGCGGATGCCAAGGCGGGACTTGGTGCGGCCGTGGTCAAGGAGCTTTCGGACAACCTGGGGCCGGCGGCCGAACTGATTGCCCTGCGCCTGACCAAGCTCTACCGCATGCCCCTGTCACAGAACGTGCGTGACTTTCTGGTGGCGCATTTTGACGCCAACCCCGAACGGCTGCAGTTCATCTCGGACTCCGCACGGGATGACGAGCAGGACGACGCCCCCCCGATTCCCCATGCGCCCGCCATGGTCCACAACTATGAGGAGTGGCGGGCGCCCATCGAGGCGGCGGAAGGACTTCTCGGCCAGCTTCTGCGACAGGTGGAAAGCAGCTGACCAGCCCCGCCCCTCAGGCCTGGTCCTCAAGCAGCTCGAAGGTCATGCCCGAGGCATTCTGAAGCCGTTCGAGCAGCTGGCCGTCCAGCGCCGTGGCCGGGGTCCAGAAGCCACCCCCGACCTGTTCCCGGTCAACATCCCGGGCGAGGCAGACACCGGCCTGCCCCAGCATTTTCGAGGTCGCGCCATAGCCGGGATCACGATCCCCTGTCACCTTGCCGCGCAGGGTTTCGCCGTCCTCGGTTTCCCCGAAGAATCTCAGATCGAAGAAACCTTTCTCGCGGGCTTCACGGGAAGGGCCCTGACCGGGCTTCGGCACCACGAAGCGTTCCAGCAGCCAGCGGGTCGGTGCAATGGAAGCCCCCAGCATGAAGCCCCCCATGAAACCGGTCATGCCCCAGCCGGTGGCACGCCCCTTGAGGCCCCTGCCCACCAGCACGGCCTCGTCATAGCGGAAGTCACTGCCGTAGGCCTTGCCGGAAAGCGCGTTGGAACGATGCACCACCCGGGTGTTGATCGCCGCCATCACGAAAGGTGCGGTCCATGCCTGGAAATCCGGATCATACTCGGCTTTCTTCACGGTGTGCTGGCGCGCGGTGAAGCCATGGTTCGGCGGGCAGACGGAGTAGGGGTTGGCGAGCTCCCGGCGCAGTTCCGGATTGGAGGACGCCTCCTTCACCACATTCAGAAGACTGGCGACAGTACCGCCGGAAAGCTCTCCCTTGGCCGCCTTCACCCGCATACTCACCCGGGTCAGCGGTTTGCCGAAACGCGCCTGCGCCTGCTCCTGCATGAACCAGACCCCCATGTCCGAGGGAATGGAATCGAAGCCACAGCAATTGACGATGCGTGCTCCCGAGTTCCGGGCCGTGTCCTCATACTTCTGGATCATCTGGCGCAGCCACTGGACCTCGCCGGTCAGGTCACAGTAGTCGGTACCACTCTCGGCACAGATCCGTACCAGGGGCTCACCGTAGAGTGCATAGGGCCCGACGGTGGAGATGACCACACGCGTGCCGTCACACAGGGACTGGAGTGCTGCCTCGTCCGAGGCATCCGCCACGATCACGGGCAGATCCACCGCCATGGAGCCCAGCTCCGAGCGCAGCGCTTCCAGCTTCTGCTCCGAACGACCGGCAATCGCCCAGGTCAGGTCCTCGCCCACACCAAAGGTATGCAGCAGGTATTCAGCCAGGATGCGCCCCACAAAACTGGTGGCACCGAAGACAACAACGTCGTATCCGTTCTGGTTCATCATGGTTTCCCTCTGCGGTTCCATTAAAGCCGTTGAATGGCAACTGCCGTGATGATACGCACGCAGAACGCTGGATGACAGCTGGGGGAGCCGCTATTCTGGACCCTTTTTCAGGGAACGGGAGATCCAGATGGAAAAATGCGCCCTGCGTATCATCACTCTGCTGCTGTCCATGCTGCTTTTGGCAGGGTGTTCCAGCATGCAGCAGTCCATCCACGACGCGGCCATCAACTACGAAACCAGCGCCGCCGGCCTTGAATCACAGGAGCTGACGTTCGAGTACGGTGAGCTCAGCATCCTGCGCACGCCGGAGATGCGGGACAACCGCCAGACCCTGATACTGGTTCACGGCTTCGGCGCCAACAAGGAGAACTGGCTGAAGCTGGCCCAGCAGCTGGAGGGTGAGTACAACATCATTGCCCCTGACCTCCCCGGCCATGGCGACAGCGTCCAGGATCCCGGGCTTGCCTATGGTATTCCCCGCCAGGCGCAGCGACTGATGCAACTTCTCGACCGCCTGGAGATCGAGCACGCCCACCTGGCCGGCAATTCCATGGGGGGCGCCATCGTCGCCGTTGCCGCAGCGGAATACCCGGAACGGGTTGCCAGCCTCGCGCTTCTCAATACCGCGGGCATCCATGACCACCCGGCGGAACTGGACAGACACCTGGCCAGAGGGGAGAACCCTCTGGTGCTGGACGATCCGTCGGACTACGACGAGCTGATGGCCTTCGCCATGAACGAGCCTCCCTTTATCCCCTGGCCGGTAAGCGCCGTAATGGCCCGTGAAGCCTATGGCAACCGAGACATCAACCGGAAGATTTTCGAGGACATGGAGGCGGACCGGGAAATGGATTTCCGGGCCATGCTGGCGCGCATCCAGGCTCCAACACTGGTCCTGTGGGGCGCTGATGACCGCATCATTGACGCCGCCAATGCGCCACTGGTGGCGGAAGCGATCCCGGACAGTCGCCTGGAGATCCTCCAGGACATCGCGCATATGCCCATGATCGAGGCGCCCGAGAAAACCGCCCAACTGATGCGCGCGCTGATCCGCGAAGCGGCCGGCAATTCCGGGCAGCAGGCCGGGCTGAACTAGAAGCGGGTACGCCCCCTTAACAGCACCTGCACCTGGTCGATGCTGTCGTCCCCATCCAGCGGGAAGGCAAAGTCCAGGTGCAGCATCCGCTGCACCTCGATCCGGCTGGAGGCCAGCCTCAGCCCGAAGCCCACATCCTTCAGGACACCATTGTCCGGGCCATTGTGACGCCCGTCATCAAACCAGGCCCGTCCCACGTCCGTGAACAACACACCGCCCATACGGAAGAGGCTGAACGGATGCCAATCCGGGAAATAACGCCGCTCCAGCGTCCAGAGCGCACGCCGGTTGCCCTGCTGGTACTCACTGGGGTAACCCCGCAGGCCATTGTCGCCACCGATCAGCAGCTGCTGGTCCGCGGTGAGGTTGCGTGCCGCCGTGAATGACAGATTGGTATACCAGCTGTTCCAGCGCACCGACCCCCCATGGAAATAGTCCAGGCTGAACGTGCCCTGGAGGTTCTCGACACGGCTCTCATCCAGCCGATAGGTACCACTCTGGCTGAGCGTATAACGGGCATAGCGGGTGTCACTGGCCAGAAGGGCATCGCTGAACGACATATTCAGTACCACCCGATCCTCGGTGGCCCCCAGCCCGGGCGATGAGTAGCCCAGCTCCGTGCGCCACACAAAACCATCGCGGACGTCTTCCACCCGCTGCAGCCGGGTCAGGTTCACCATCTCCCGGAAGCGATTCTGTCGGTAATCGAAGCCAATCCATGGGTAGCTCAGGGTCCGGTCCTCCGGCAGCACATCCAGGGCCGGTTCATCCGGCAGACGCTCAAATGCGAAGGCTTCATAACGATAGCCCCCGAGCAGCCGCAGCTGGCGGTCGCCGCGTTCCGCCAGCCGCCACCCCCAGTCCACACTGGCGTACTCATGGTTGCGGCGGTAATCGGCGATGGCCTCTGCCCCCACAAAGCGCGACTCCTCCCGCACGTCGTCCACGCCCCGGAGCCCCGCACGCCATCCCGACTGCTCACTGTAGAAGGGGCGTTCCAGGTAGGCGCTGCGGCCACGCCCGTCACTGCGTTCGTCGTAGGAGAAACCGGTCTGCCAGTGGGAACCGAGCACGTTGGGGTCGTCGAAATCGAGGCTGGTTTCGGTGCGGTCCGGATCACTGGTGTAGGAAACGCCCAGGCTCTTGCCGGAACCGAGAAAATTGGGATCGGAGAGGCCGGCATTCGTCGTGTTCTCGCCCCCGGAACGGGAAGCACCGAAGCTGGGCAGCAGCGTCCAGGTATCCCGGGCCAGGACGCTTACCTCCACCTCATCGCCGCAGATCCGCGTCACGCCGACCCAGGCGGCCGTCAGGTATTCCCTCCGGCGCAGGATCCGCTCGGATTCCGCAATCAAACCGGGTTCATAGGAATCGCCCTGGTCAAAGACGAGCTGGGCCCGCAGGGCCGACTTCCAGGTAGGCGTGTTGAGGGTATTCAGCGTCCGGAACAGAACATTGTCCTGTTCCGGCTCACTGGTATCGAAAATGGGGCGGCGAACGATGCGGATGCGGCCAATACGGGCCCCTTCCGGAATCACCAGGTCACTCTGGCGGGCCAGTTGATCCCGTGGCTGATCAAGGTCAATGGCTTCGGGCTGGACGCTGCTGGCTATGCAGTTGCCATCGTCACCCGCCTGTGCCAGAGCCTGGACACTGACCAGGGCGACGCCCAGACCGAAAAGGACGCGCTTCAGGAGGCGGATTCCAGCTTCACTCCGCCCCACCATGACGCCCCTGGCCATCACGAAAACGGGCAGCGCCACTTACCGTCTCACCTGAGGACAGGGTGCGCTGCCCGTGCGTGAATTCATTGGCAATCGCCTCCGTCTCGCACATTCCCCACTGCTCCAGGGCGCTGAGCCGGTCTTCCCGGAGACAGGTCCAGGGATGCCCTGCCAGTTGACGCGCGAGATCCACGGCGTGCGCGATTGCCTGGCCCGTTGGCGCCAACCGGTTGACCAGCCCCATCCGCTGCCCCTCATCCGCCGCCACAGCCCTGCCGGTGAGGATCATGTCCATGGCGTGACTCTGCCCGATCAGCCGGGGAAGACGCACTGTGCCGCCATCAATCAACGGCACCCCAAAGCGGCGACAGAACACACCAAACACCGCGGTTTCATCCGCTACCCGGAGATCACACCAAGCGGCCAGCTCCAGGCCACCGGCCACACAGTAGCCACTCACCGCAGCAATAACGGGCTTGGTCAGGCGCATGCGGGTGGGGCCCATGGGGCCATCGCCTTCCGGAGACAGGCGGTTACGGCCGTCGCCGCTGGCCACCGCCTTCAGGTCGGCCCCGGCGCAGAAATGCTCTCCAGCACCAGAGAGGACGGCCACCCTGGCCTGTTCGTCTTTCTCGAAGGCACGGAATGCGTCAGCCAGCGCATCCGCAGTGGGACCATCCACGGCGTTACGGACATGAGGGCGTTCAATGCGGATCAGGTGAAGCGCTCCGTCCTTCTCAACGGTCACGGTTCGGGTCATGGGGCGGAACTCCGCATGGTGGGTTCAGTACGCAGGATGTACCGACCAACTATAGCGCCCGTTCCCGAACGCGTCAGTGGGGAAAGAAGCCATCCAGCGCATCAAGCACCTCGGAAAGCCGGTTCACCCCGGTCACCTGCATGCCTTCGGGGGGGCGTTTCGGCACATTGGCCGAAGGCACCAGGGCCTTACCAAAACCGTGCTTGGCCGCCTCCAGAATCCGCTCCTGACCACTGGGCACGGGGCGGATCTCGCCGGAGAGGCCTACTTCGCCGAAGATGACCAGGTCCCTGGGCAGGGGCCGGTCCCGGAACGAGGAAATGATAGCGGAGAGCAGCGCCAGGTCAGCCGTGGTCTCGGCCACCTTGACGCCACCGACCACATTCACAAAGACATCCTGGTCGCCGCAGTGGAGGCCGCCATGGCGGTGCAGCACCGCCAGCAGCATGGCCAGCCGGTTCTGGTCCAGACCCACTGCCACGCGGCGGGGGTAGCCCCCCTGGCTGTCGTCCACCAGGGCCTGGATCTCCACCAGCAGCGGTCGTGTGCCTTCCCAGACCACCATCACCACACTGCCGGGGGCCGCCTCCGACCCCCGGTTCAGGAAAATGGCGCTGGGATTGCGCACCTCGCGCAGCCCCTGCTCCAGCATGGCGAAAACGCCCAGCTCGTTCACGGCACCGAAGCGGTTCTTGATGCCGCGCAGGGTGCGGTAACGGCTGTCGCTGTCGCCCTCCAGCATCAGTGAAGCATCGATCATGTGCTCCAGGACCTTGGGGCCCGCCAGTCCACCGTCCTTGGTCACGTGCCCCACCAGGAAGAGCACCACGCCGCTCTGCTTGGCAAAACGGGTCAGCGTGGCCGCGCTCTCGCGCACCTGGGAAACGGAACCGGGCGCGGACTCCACATCCGCAACGTGCATCACCTGGATGCTGTCGACCACCATGATCGTCGGCTTTTCTTCGCCGGCCACCTCCAGCATGCGTTCCACACCGGTTTCCGACAGCATGCGCACGCCGCTGGCACTCAGCTCCAGACGCTTGGCACGCAGTGCCACCTGCTGCAGGGACTCCTCGCCGGTGACGTAGAGAACGGACTGGGAGCGGGCCAGTTCGCACAGTACCTGGAGCAGGAGTGTGCTCTTGCCGGCCCCGGGATGACCGCCCAGAAGCACGGCGGAACCGGCTACAAGTCCGCCACCGAGCACGCGGTCGAACTCGGTGATACCGGTTGGAATGCGCGGCTCCTCGGTGAGATCGATGTCGTCCAGGGACTGGATCGCGGCACGCTGGCCGGTATAGCCGGCAAATCGGCTCTCACGTGCCTCCCCGGCAGTATCGCCCCCGAGGCGGACTTCCGAGAGGGTGTTCCAGGCACCGCAGGCGCCACACTGGCCCTGCCATTTGCTGTATTCGGCGCCGCAGTCACCGCAGACGTAGGCGGTACGGGCCTTGCTGCGCTTACTCATCCCTGCCGCCTCCGTGGCATTCAGCGGGCGCTGAACTCATGCACAGCGTCAACCATAACCTTCGCCTTGTCCGGATCCACATCCAGGTGCACACCATGCCCCAGGTTGAACACATGACCGGAACCGGTGCCGTATTCACCCAGGATCCGCTCCACCTCGCTGCGGATCACATCATCGGGCGCGTACAGTGTGGACGGATCCAGGTTGCCCTGCAGAGCCACCCGATCGCCCACGCGCTGCCGGGCTTCGCCGATGTGGGTCGTCCAGTCCAGCCCCAGGCAGTCCGCGCCACAGCCGGCCATGGTCTCGAGCCACTGGCCGCCATTCTTGGTGAAGACGATCACGGGCACCTGACGACCATCGTTTTCACGGATCAGGCCATCGATGATGCGCTGCATGTAATCCAGCGAGAACGCCCGGTACGCCTGGGGGCTGAGCGCCCCGCCCCAGGTGTCAAAGATCTGCACCACCTGGGCCCCGGCCCGGATCTGGGCGTTGAGATAGTCGGTCACCGCGTCCGCCAGCTTACCCAGCAAACCGTGGAGGACCTCCGGGCTTTCCATCATCAAGCGCTTGATTCCGCGGAAATCCTTGCTGGAGCCGCCTTCCACCATATAGGTGGCCAGCGTCCAGGGGCTGCCGGCAAAACCGATCAGCGGAACGCGGCCGTTGAGCTCGCGGCGGATCGTGGATACCGCGTTCATCACGTAACCCAGGTCGCGCTCCGCATCCAGCTCTGGCAGTGCCGCCACATCCTCGGCCGTAGTAACGGTCTTACGGAAGCGCGGGCCCTCGCCGGTGACAAAGTGCAGGCCCAGATCCATGGCATCCGGGATGGTAAGAATGTCTGAGAAAAGGATAGCCGCGTCCAGGTCGAAGCGTTCCAGCGGCTGGAGGGTGACCTCACAGGCCAGGCTGTCGTCCTGGCACAGGGCCATGAAACTGCCCGCCTGTTCCCGCACCCGGCGGTATTCGGGCAGGTAACGCCCAGCCTGGCGCATCATCCAGACCGGGGTGGCATCCACAGGCTCGCCGGCGATGGCGCGTAACAGCCTGTCGTTTTGGAGTGGGGTCATTAAATATCCAGATAGTCCATGATGCCGTCGGCGGCCTTGCGCCCCTCGGCCACGGCCGTAACGACCAGGTCCGAGCCGCGTACCATGTCGCCGCCGGCAAAGATTTTGGGGTTTGACGTCTGGTACGGGTACTGGCTTGTTTCCGGAGCCATAACCCGGCCACCGTCGTCGGTTTCCACGTTCTGGTCATCAAACCAGTCCGAGGGGCTGGGCCGGAAGCCGAACGCCACCAGCACGGCGTCCGCGGGAATCACTTCCTCGCTGCCCGGCACCGCCTCGGGGCGGCGGCGGCCGTTCTCATCCGGATCACCCAGCTGGGTCTGCACCACCTTCACACCTTCCACCCGGTCTTCGCCGATAATGGCGATGGGCTGGCGGTTGAACTTGAACTGCACACCCTCTTCCTTCGCGTTGTAGACCTCCTTGCGCGACCCCGGCATATTGGCCTCGTCACGCCGATAGGCACAGGTGACGCTGGCGGCCTGCTGGCGGATCGCGGTGCGGTTGCAGTCCATGGCGGTATCGCCACCCCCGAGCACGACCACGCGCTGGCCCTTCATGTTGATGAAGCGCCCGTCTTCACTGTCGAAGCCGAGGCGGCGGTTCACGTTGGAAACCAGGTACGGCAGGGCTTCATAGACCCCCGGCAGTTCCTCGCCCGGAAAACCGCCCTTCATGTAGGTGTAGGTGCCCATGCCCATGAAGACGGCGTCGTACTCTTTGAGCATGTCCTCAATGGCCACGTCCGTGCCCACATCCACTCCCAGGCGGAACTCGATCCCCATGCCCTCGAACACTTCCCGGCGCGTACGCATCACGTGCTTTTCCAGCTTGAACTCGGGGATGCCGAAGGTCAGGAGACCACCGATCTCAGGGTAGCGGTCATAGACCACCGGCTTCACACCATTGCGCGCCAGCACGTCCGCACAGGACAGGCCAGCGGGCCCGGCGCCGATCACCGCTACCCGGTAGTCCGTCCACTCGACCTTTGACAGGTCCGGGCGCCAGCCCAGGGCGAAGGCGGTGTCCGTGATGTATTTCTCCACGGACCCGATGGTCACGGCCCCGAAGCCGTCATTGAGTGTACAGGCCCCTTCGCAGAGCCGGTCCTGGGGGCAGACCCGGCCACAGACCTCGGGCAGTGAGTTGGTCTGGTGACACAGTTCGGCCGCCTTGAGGATATTGCCCTCGGAGACCAGCTGCAGCCAGTTCGGGATATAGTTGTGAACCGGGCACTTCCACTCGCAGTACGGGTTGCCGCAGTGAAGGCAACGGTGGGACTGGGAAGCCGCCTCCTGCTTGCGGAACGGTTTGTAGATCTCACCGAATTCCTCGCGGCGGGTGGTCACCGCTACCTTCTCCGGGTCGCAGCGCCCGACCTCAATGAACTGGAAGTTGTTGTTCAGTCGTTCAGCCATGAATCGTCCTCAACTCAGAATTCCTGAAAACCGGATGCGTGCCCGCCGTTACTCGGGCCGGGCACGGGTGCTTTCGAGCAGCCCCTTGAGACTGGCGGCCTTGGGCTTGACCAGCCAGAAGGCGCCGATGTACTCGTCCAGGTTTTCAAGGATATGCTGGCCCCAGGCACTTCCCGTGGCCTCGACGTGTTCGCGGATCACACCCCGCAGATGGTTCCGGTACGGCTCCATGTGCTCGCTGGAGATGCGATGGATCTCCACCAGTTCGTGGTTGTACTTGTCCACAAAGGTCCGGCTTTCATCAAGCACATAGGCGAAGCCACCGGTCATGCCAGCACCGAAGTTCTGGCCGGTTTCGCCCAGGACTGTGATCAGGCCACCGGTCATGTACTCGCAGCAGTGATCCCCGGCGCCCTCGACCACCGCGTGGGTGCCCGAGTTGCGCACGCCGAAACGCTCCCCGGCCATGCCGGCCGCGAACAGCCAGCCACCGGTGGCGCCGTAGAGGCAGGTATTGCCGATGATGGCCGTCTTCTGGGTCTCGAAACGGCTGGTCGCCGGCTGCCGGATGCGGATGCTGCCGCCGGTCATGCCCTTGCCCACGTAGTCGTTGGCATCCCCTTCCAGATTCAGGTGCAGACCGCCCGGGTTCCATACACCGAAGCTCTGACCGGCCGAACCGGTGAGATTGACGGTAATGGGCGCATCCGTCATGCCCTGACTGCCGTGCACAGCCGCGATCTCACCCGCCACGCGCGCGGCGATCGAACGATCACAGTTGGTGATGCGGTACTCGAAGGTGCCACCCCGCTTCTCCTGGATGGTCGGCAGCATGTCAGCCACCATGCGTTCCGCCATCTCGCCCGGATCGAAGGGCGTGTTCTTCTCGACCATGCAGTGCTGGGGTTTGTCCGCCGGGATGTGACTGTTGTCCAGGATCCGTGTGAGATCCAGGTTGCGCTGGCGCGGGGTCTCCCCGGGCAGCAGCTCCAGCAGGTCCGTACGGCCCACCAGCTCCTCAAGGGTGCGCACACCGAGCAGAGCCATCCATTCCCGGGTTTCCTGGGCGATGAACCGGAACAGGTTCATGACCATGTCCACCGTGCCCTGGAAGTGCTCAGAGCGCAGGCGCTCGTCCTGGGTCGCGACGCCGGTGGCACAGTTGTTGAGGTGGCAGATCCGGAGGTACTTGCAGCCAACTGCCACCATGGGCAGTGTACCGAAACCGAAGCTCTCCGCCCCCAGAATGGCGCCCTTGACCACGTCCAGGCCGGTCTTGAGACCGCCGTCGGTCTGCAGGCGCACCTTGTCTCGCAGGTCGTTCGCCCGCAGGGCCTGCTGGGCTTCACTCAGCCCCAGTTCCCAGGGGGATCCGGCATAGTGGATGGAGGTCAGCGGGCTGGCCGCCGTGCCACCGTCATAGCCGGCTATGGTGATCAGGTCCGCGTAGGCCTTGGCCACACCCGCAGCCACTGTGCCCACGCCGGGCTCGGACACGAGCTTCACCGAGACCAGTGCCTTCGGATTGACCTGCTTGAGGTCGAAGATCAGCTGCGCCAGATCCTCGATGGAGTAGATGTCGTGGTGCGGGGGCGGCGAGATCAGGGTTACGCCGGGAACGGCGAAGCGCAGGCGTGCGATCAGCTCGTTCACCTTGCCGCCCGGCAGCTGCCCACCCTCGCCGGGCTTTGCGCCCTGGGCGACCTTGATCTGCATCACGTCCGCTTCGCGCAGGTATTCGGCCGTCACCCCGAAGCGCCCGGAGGCCACCTGCTTGATCTTGGAGCGCTTCTCCGTGCCGTAGCGGGCCGGGTCTTCCCCGCCCTCACCCGAGTTGGAGCGCCCTCCCAAGCGGTTCATGGCCACGGCCAGGGCTTCGTGCGCCTCCGGCGACAGCGCGCCCAGGGACATGGCGGCCGTGTCGAACCGGGTATAGAGATTGTCCGCCGGCTCCACTTCGTCCAGCGACACCGGCTGGATGTCCTTGCGGAACACCATCAGGTCGCGCAACGTCGCGACCGGCCGGTTATTCACCAGCCCGGCATACTCCTGGTAACGCCCGTAATCGCCGGTGGTGACCGCTTCCTGAATGGTACGGATCACGTCCGGATTGTAGGCGTGGTACTCCTGGCCATGCATGTACTTGAGGAAACCACCCGGCGGGATCGGCTTGCGCGACTTCCAGGCCAGATCGGAAAGCACCTCCTGATCCTGCTGGAAGTCGTAGAAGGTGGCCCCCTGGATGCGGCTGGTGACGCCGGTAAAGCACAGGTTCACCACCTCGTCGGAAAGGCCTACAGCCTCGAACAGCTGCGCGCCACGGTAGGAAACAATAGTGGAGATCCCCATCTTGGAGAGGATCTTCATCAGCCCCTTGTTGATGCCGCGGCGGTAGTTGTTCTTGGCATCGATGGGGTCCATCATCAGCTCGCCGCTGCTGACCAGATCGTTGAGCACCTGGTACGCCAGATACGGATAAACCGCGGTGGCACCGAAGCCGAACAGCACGGCGAAATGGTGCGAATCCCGCGCCCAGCCGGTTTCAACAATCAGGTTGGCGTCACTGCGCAGCCCTGAGGCCACCAGGTGGTGATGTACGGCACCCGTGGCCATCATGGCGTTGACCGGCAGCTCGCCCTTCTGGACTCCCTTGTCACTCAGTATCAGCAGCACCTTACCGTTGCGCACGGCCTCAGCCGCCTCCTCGCGCACAGCCTCCAGTGCCTTCTTCAGCCCCAGTTCCGGGCGGTAGCTCAGCCGTATGCGCTGGACCTCGAACCCGGGCCGGTCGTTCTCTTCAAGCCGGGCGAATTTCGCGGGTGACAGCACGGGCGTGGAGAGGATAATCCGGTTGGCATGCTCCGGCGTCTCCTCGAACACGTTGCGTTCGGCGCCGATGCAGGTCTCCAGGGACATGACGATGGACTCGCGCAGCGGGTCGATCGCCGGATTGGTCACCTGGGCGAACTGCTGGCGGAAATAGTCGGCAATATGACGCACCCGGCTGGAGAGCACCGCCATGGGCGTATCATCCCCCATGGAACCCACCGCCTCCTGGCCACTTTCACCCAGCGGGCGCAGGACCTGGTCACGCTCCTCAAAGGAGACCATGAACATCTTCTGGTAGACCTTGAGATCATCCTCTTCCATGAGCTCAAAGGACTGACCACTCTCGTGGAGCAGAGTCGACTCCACCCTGAGGGCGTTCTCGCGCAGCCACTGCTTGTAGGGGCGTGCGTTCCTGAGACGTTCGTTGACGTCCTCGGTTCTCAGCAGTTCACCGGCCTCGGTATCAATGGCCAGCAGCTGGCCGGGCCCGATCCGGCCCTTGGCGACCACGGAAGCGGGGTCATAGTCCCAGACACCGATTTCCGAGGCCACGGTGATCAGACCATCATCGGTCTCCACCCAGCGTGAGGGGCGCAGACCGTTACGGTCGAGCATGCAGACGGCGTAGCGGCCATCCGCCATGACCATACCCGCCGGACCGTCCCAGGGCTCCATGTGCATGGAGTTGTATTCGTAAAAGGCGCGCAGGCCGGCGTCCATGCTGTCCACGTTCTGCCAAGCCGGCGGCACCATCATGCGCAGCGCCCGGAAGATATCCATGCCCCCGGCCAGCAGCAGCTCCAGCATGTTGTCCATGGCGGAGGAGTCCGAACCGGTACGGTTGACCAGCGGCTGCAGCTCTTCCAGATCCGGCAGGTTCGGGCTGCTGAACTTGGAGCCCCGTGCAACCGCCCAGTTGCGGTTGCCTTCGATGGTGTTGATCTCCCCGTTGTGCGCCAGCAGGCGGAATGGCTGGGCCAGGGGCCATCGGGGCGCGGTGTTGGTGGAGAAACGCTGGTGGAAGACACACACCGCGGTGGCCATGTCCGGATCGCCCAGATCCGGATAGAAGGTCGGCAGGTCCACCGGCATCATCAGGCCCTTGTAAGACAGCGTGCGGTTGGAGAGACTGCAGACGTAGAATTCCGGGTCGTCCTCAAGGTCAATCTCGGCACGGCGGCGACCAACGAAAAGCGCCACACCCAGCCGATCCGGGTCCACGGAGCCCGAGGTCACAAAGACCTGCTCAATGCCGGGCAGCGCATCCAGTGCCATCTGGCCCAGGCATTCCGTGTTGGTCGGCACGGTACGCCAGCCGACGACAGTCAGCCCCTCGCCCGCCAGCCGCTCTTCGACCACGGAGCGTGCCCGGGCGGCACGCTCCGGATCACGGCTCAGAAAGATCTGACCCACACCATAGTCGGCCCCCAGATCCGCCCCTAGATCCTGCTTCGCCACCTTGCGCAGGAAGGCATCCGGGAGGTTCAGCAGCAGACCGCATCCATCCCCTGTCTTCCCGTCGGCGGCGATGCCGCCACGGTGGGTCATGCAGGTCAGCGCGTCTATGGCCGTATTCAGGAGCCTGTGGCTGGCCTCACCCTGTTTGTGGGCGATCAGGCCAAACCCGCAGTTGTCCCTGTATTCACCGGGCTGGTACAAACCTGTCATCATAGCAGTCTCTCTTGGAGATTTTCTTCTAATTCAAAGGCTTAAATAATACCTCAAGGCATCTTTAAGCCCTCGGTTTTCACAAAAGGGCTGCGTAGTCTACACGCGCGCAAAAATCCGCTCAAATCATTGAGTACGGAACAGGATATCAGGGCAGGTTTTTATAGCTTTTGAGCCTAAAGGTCGTCGTAGGCCCGCGGCCAGGGGTCCATGGCCCGGACCCGCTCCGGCAGGGCATCAATGGCCTCGCGGGCCGCCCCCCGATCCGGATAGGTGCCGTACACCACAATGAACCATGGCTCCCCCTGATGCCGCGTCCGGGTATAGACCGCATCGCCCACATCATACTCTTCCATGAATTCTAGGGCAGTGGATTCGTTGAAACTACCCAGAAGTTGAAGGGTAAAGGCGCCCCTGGCCTGTTCCCGATACCACTGTGCCTCGCGGAAACGGTCGGGGTTACGGGGATTGAAGCCGTCCCCGCCGTCTTCCTTCCCTGTTTCAGCCACAGTCTCCGCATTGGGCGGCTCCTTATCAGGCTCCGACTCGGGCTCAGGTACTGTCTCCATGACGGGTGACACATCCAGAGCCGGCCCTGCATCACGCCTTATACGGCCTTCCTTAACCCCCTCCGGCTGCCCGGCCTTTTCCGTTTCCGCAATGACCTCGCGGGCGCGCTCGACTTCATCAAACTCGGCTTCCGTGGCCATTTCCGTCTCTGGCACAGGTTCCGGGTCTTCCCCGCTGCCGCCGTACTGCAGCGATACCAGGATGACACTGACGCCCAGCGCGAGAAGCGCGACACCGGCCCAGAGGCGCCACGGAAACCGGCGTAATCCGGCACCCGGAGACCGCTTCGGGGCCGCATGGCGGGATTCGCGCTCCGGGGCCGCCCGGCCACTGAGAATCCCGGGCGCTACGGCCCGGATGGCGCGGAGGTTACCGCCGCTCTGCTGCTGGATCCGGCGGACGACGCTGTCGGTAAGCAGCGGTGTGGCATCCTCTCCCACATGATCGAAACTGGCATGGATGAAGTGGCGGACGTCCTCTTCCTTCAGGGGCGGAAGAACCGCTTCATGGACAATGGCGCTGCGGGCCGGATCGGTCAGGGGGGTGCGGCGGGTCAGGTCTTCCGTCCCCGCGAGCACAGGGACAGCGGCCTGCCCTGTATCACTTCCGGCAAAGCCATCAACCAGAGCCTCGAGGACGTCATCGCCCAGGGCGTCCGCATCATCCAGCACCAGGACCCAGCGCCGATCCCGCTCCGCCTGACCGACACTCCACTGGAAGAAGGCCCTCGCCGCTTCCGTCGGCGCCATGCCCACCAGCGCCTGACCACTGAGGCGCGAGAGCATGCCGGGCAGCGATGAGGCATCGGAGAGGCTTTCCGCCCGCAGACGCTGGACGGAAAGAAGGTGGGCGGCATTACGGGCAAGCTCGGCCAGAAGACGGCTCTTGCCGGCACCCTGCTCACCGGTGACCAAAAGCACCATATCCCCGAACGCAACCAGATGTCCCAGGGTATCCAGCTGGTGCTGGCGCTGCGCCCCGGTGAAGAAGAAGCCCGGGCTTTCGGCGAAGGGGTCCGCCGCGCCCTGACCCACCTGCTCACTCATGGTTCAGTCCAGTGGATGACAGAAGTGGTTGAGGGTGGCCTCGAAGGCCTCGGGGTCGAAGTCCTCGGTCACGAAAGCATCACCAAGCGCCCGGAGCAGGACCAGCCTTACCCGGCCACTGACGTTTTTCTTGTCCACCTGCATCAGGGCCCGGAAGTGCACCGGCGACATTCCCTCCGGCGGGTTCACGGGCAGCCGCGCACGGATCAGGAGTTGGCGCACGCGCACCGAGTCGTTGTAGTTCAGATAGCCCAGGCGCTCGGAAAGGTCCGTGGCCATCATCATGCCGGCGGCTACCGCCTCACCGTGCAGCCAGTCGCTGTAGCCGGTGTGCGTCTCGATGGCATGACCGAAGGTGTGCCCCAGATTGAGCAGGGCCCGCACACCGGCTTCGCGTTCGTCCTCGGCCACAATGGCGGCCTTGCACTCACAGGAGCGGCGGATGGCTTCCTTGAGTGGCTCGGGCTGCATGGCCATCAGGTGATCCATGTGCTCCTCAAGCCAGGAAAGGAAGTGTTCATCCCGGATGAGACCGTACTTGATGACCTCGGCCATGCCAGCAGCCATCTCCGTGGGCGGCAGCGACCCCAGCGTCAGCGGATCGGCCACCACAATGCGTGGCTGATGGAAGGCGCCGATCATGTTCTTGCCCTGGGGATGGTTGATGCCGGTCTTGCCACCAACGGAAGCATCCACCTGGGCCAGCAGCGTGGTCGGGATCTGGATGAAGTCCACACCCCGTTGCCAGGTGGCGGCCGCAAAGCCGGTGATATCCCCGATCACACCACCGCCGAGCGCCACCAGGGTGGTCCGGCGCGTGTGCTGTTTGTCGATCAGCACATCAAAGATCCGGTTGAGCGTTTCCCAGGTCTTGTAGCGTTCGCCATCGGGCAGGATCACCTCATCCACCCGGCTTCCCGGAAAACTGGCGCGGGCCTGCTCGAGATAGAGCGGCGCGACCGTCTCATTCGAGACGATCAGCACCTGCTCACCCGCCACCCAGGGGCTGAGATCCATGCTCCCGAGGCTGCCTTCCTCGATCACGATGGGGTAGCGGCGCTCTCCCAGTTCAACGTTCAGATGATCCTGTTTCGGTTGCATGCACATGTCCTTCCGATTCATCGAGAACCCGCGAGAGGTGGCGCACCAGGTGACGGGGACCACGCTGGCTGCTTTCGACGGTCAGGTCCGCAATCTCCTGATAGAGCGGATCCCGCTCCTCGAACAGCCGTTCCAGCACCGCCCGCGGGTCAGGGTTCTGCAGCAGTGGCCGGTTGCGGTCCATGCGCGTGCGCTCGTACTGGAGATCCGGCGTGACACGCAGATAGATCACATAGCCGTCGGTCATCCGCTGCCGGTTCTCCGGCCGCAAAACGGCACCGCCGCCTGTTGCCAGCACAATACCAGATTCACCGAGAAGCTCATCAATCACCCGGCTTTCCCGGTCCCGGAACCCGGCTTCCCCCTCCATATCAAAGATCCAGGGGATATCCGCGCCGGTGCGCGCCTCCAGTTCCCGGTCGGTATCCAGGAAACGGTAGCCGAGTGCGCGGGCGAGCTGACGGCCCACGGTGCTCTTGCCCGCCCCCATGGGTCCAACGAGGATGATTCTTTCCGGCAGCGCCATAGCAGAGGATCCGAGCACCCGCTCTCCAGTTCAGTGCCTGAGACTACCACAAAAGAAAAGCCACCCGCAGGTGGCTTTTCCGTGATCCGGAGGTGTTTCTCCGATCAGTCAAGCACGTTGCTCTCCATGATCTGTGGTGTCACAAAGATCAGCAGTTCGCTGCGTTCATCGATCTTCTCGGTCTGGCGGAACAGCCTCCCAAGGTATGGGATATCCCCGAGGAACGGTGTCTTCAGGATGTTGGTCGCAACCTCGGACTGGAAAATACCACCAAGCACCACGGTCTCGCCGTCACCCACCAGCACCTGAGTCTGCACCGAGTTGGTGTCGATGCTGGGAACCCCGGCAGTGACCTGCCCGCGGGAATCCTGATTCACCTCCAGATCCATGATGATGTTGTCATCAGGTGTGATCTGGGGCGTCACGTTCAGCGACAGAGCCGCCTCCTTGAAGGAAACATTGGTGGCCCCTGAGGATGTCGCCTCCTGGTACGGGATCTCCTCGCCCGATTTGATGTTGGCTTCCTGGCGATCTGCCGTCACCACCTTGGGCTGGGACACAATCTCGGCCTGGCCATCAGACTCGAGCGCACTGAGCTCCAGGTCCAGCAGGAAACCATCACGAGTAAAACCAATGGCAGCAGAACTCGCGCTGCTGCTGGTGATGCCAAAATCAACGTTCATGTCGGAAGGGAAGTCAGCAATGCTGCCGGTGTTACCGCCGAGGCTGCCACGCCCACCGCCAACGGCATACTCACCATCTCCAGCTTCACCGTTACCGCTGACCCCCCAGGCAACCCCGAGTTCACTCGACACATCAGTATTCGCCCGGACAATCCGCGCCTCAATCAGCACCTGGCGCACCGGGCGATCCCAGGTCTCCACCAGGTCGCGGATTTCCTTCAGCTTGGGCGCTGTCTCCCGCACACTGATGGTATTGGTCCGGTCATCGGAGGAGATGAACCCGCGGTCCGAGATCAGTTCGTCATCCTCACGCAGCAGGGAGACGATGTCGCCGGCCTTGGCATAGTTCACCTGGATGGTCTCCAGACGCACCGGCCGGAGCTCTTCCATCTGGCGCTGGGTCTCGAGCTCCTGGCGCTCGTATTCCGCGATCTCCTGGGCCGGAGCAACCAGCAGGACATTCCCCATGCGGCGCTTGTCGAGCCCTTTCGTCTGGAGAATGATATCCAGCGCCTGGTCCCAGGGCACGTTCTCAAGCCGCAGCGTGATCGACCCCGTTACCGTATCCGACGCCACCAGGTTGAGGCCCGTGAAGTCAGCAATCAGCTGCAGCACGGAGCGGACCTCGATGTCCTGGAAGTTCAGGGACAGCTTCTCGCCGTCATAGGGGAAGCGCTCTTCCTGGCGCTGCTCGGCCTCCTGCTCGGTCAGCTTCTCCACGCTGAGGGTGAAGCGGTCATCCGTCTGATAGGCCGCGTAGTCATAGGTGCCGGAAGCGGTCACCTCCACCAGCGTGCGCCCATCCTCGGTGAAGGTATCTATGCGGTCCACGGGCGTTCCGAAATCGGTCACATCAAGACGGCGACGCAGACGCTCCGGCAGATCCACGCGCCCGAGATCCAGCCGGATCCTGCCGGCCTGCTCATCCATGTCCACGGAAACCCTGGAACTGGACAGGTCCAGCACGACCTCGCCCTTGTCATCCGAGGTGCGGTTGAAGTCCACACCTTCCAGCGAGGCATCCGACGCCGGCGCCATCGGAGCCCCTGCTACCGCCTGGGTACTGCTCCCGGTGGTGCCACCGTTGCCGCTGCCACTGTCATCGCCTGAGTCAGAGGGGGTGCTGGCAGTCCTTCCTGCATCCGCACCCACTGTCACAACCATGCGGTTGCCATCACGCTGCACCTCATGGGGCACCAGGCGTGTAAGGTTGAGCACCAGTCGGGTCCGGCCCTGCGCCTCAACAACCGTCATGCTCTGTGCATTGCCATCGCCGAGATCGTGATAGCGCTGCTCGAGGTCGCTGCTGACATCGGCCAGATCCAGCGTGATACGTGCCGGATCCTGGATGGTGTAGCCGGAGGCCTCCGGCGGCTCCCCGTCAAAGCCCAGAACGATCTCGGTTCGATCGCCTGACAGCGAAGAAAAGTCCACATTCTCCAGTGTCAGGGCTCCGGCTCCCGCGGACGTGAGCGCCAGCGCACCAATCACCAGCAGTTTCTCGATTTGTTTCAGCATTGCGTGCCTCAGGCGGTTTTTCTGGTTCCGTGTTGTGATCTGCATGACAGCACCCCGGCTCAGTCTTGTTCCAGCGACAGGGTCCGGGGCCGCTTGACCCAACCGCCGCTGCCGTCACCGACAATTTCCCGCAGCTGGATGCGCGTTTCGGTTACCCGCTGCACGCGCCCATGGTTCTGCCCCATATAGTCACCGACTGCGACCCGGTGTATGCCCCCTTCGGGATCCTGGACCAGGGCGTAGAGCTGCCCTTCCTCGGACCGCTGCAGAGACCCCACCATTGCCAGATCACTCATTTCAAAGCGCTCCAGCGGCTCGGTCGGCCGATTCTCATCCGGCTTGATCTCGGATTCCGGCTCATCATCATCGTCGTCCTCATCCTCCAGAACCACTTCAGCCGGCGGCTCAAAGGGGGACCGGCGATCGGAGGCCGAATAGGTGAACGCCTCGTAAGCCTTGAACTCCGGCAGGGGCTCTACTTTCCCCTGGGGTTCGTTACGGGCTTTCTTCATGAATTCGTCCAGATCCTGATAGCCCTGATCCCGCGAGCAGGCCACGAGCACCAGACTCAGGCCCGCGATCACCAGATATCGGGCGACTGCGGTTACTCTCATTGTTCGCCTCCTGCCCGGTACCGGTACGTCTTGGCCACCATCTGCATGCGCAGCTCGTCATTGCCGTCAGAGCGGCTGATCGAGAAGTCATGCAGGGTCACGATCCGCGGAAGCCCGGCGACGCTGCTCACGAATGTTGCCAGTTCGTGATAGGTACCCCGTACCCGGATGTTGATCGGCAGCTCCACGTAGAAGTCCTGCTCAACCTCGTCCTGGAGGGCGAACTCCTGCAGATCCAGACCGCTGCCCAGTGCGGTGTTCGTGATGTCCTCCAGAAGCCCGGGCACCTCGGTATCGCTGGGAAGCTGACGCACCAGGGCGCCGAAGGTCTCCTCCATTTCCACCATCTGCTGGCGGTAACGGTCCAGGTTTGCCACGCGATAGGCCTTGCGCTCGTATTCCTGGCGCAGCTCCTGCTCCTGCTCGGCGGCGCGCTCCACCTCGGTGTACAGGTCCTTCACAAAGAACCAGTAGCCACCGCCGAGAACGAAACCGAAAACCAGGAGCAGGAACACAACCTTGACCGGCATCGGCCAGATGCCGGCATTGTTGAAGTCCAGCTCGCTGACATCAAAATTCTTTATGTTGTCGAACGTTTCCTGCCAGTTCACTGTTCCTGCTCCGATTCCGCTTCGTCTTCATCCGGCACCACCTGCTGAACGCTCAGGTTGAACCGGCTGTAACCGGACCGCTGTTCATCCGCGGCGGAGACATTCGTCAGGTTGGGCTCGGCAAACCAGTCCGAGCGCTCGAAGTTGCGCATCAGACTCGAGATCCGGCTGTTGGACTCGGCCATGCCAACGATGGAGACCTGGTCGCCACTCTTTTCCAGCTGAGTGTAGAACAGACCGTCCGGAAGCGTCTGAACCATCTCATCGAAGGCTCGCACGATCACCGGGCGCTGCCCCTGGAGATCCTGGATCACCTGCATGCGCGACAGCAGCTCCTCGCGGCGCTCCTTGAGGTCCTCGATCTCGGCGATCTGCTCCTCGAGGTCCTTCATGGCATTCTCAATGTAGCTGTTGCGGGATTCCTGATGATCGATCAGGCCCTGCACATGGCTCTGCCACAGGAACACCAGGCCGGCGCCGACAATCAGGGCACCGGCAAGCATGACCAGAAACTGGCGCTGTTTCTCGGCGCGGAGTTCTTCACGCCAGGGTCTGAGGTTGATACGGGCCATCAGTCAAAACTCCTCATCGCCAGGCCGCAGGCGATCATCAAGGAGGGGGCATCATTGCTCAGCCCCGCGGCATGCACCTTGGATCCCACCGCCATGTCGGCGAAGGGATTCGCCACCAGCGTAGCGGTTCCAGTCTTTTCTTCCACCTGCTCGGAAAGACCCGCTATGGATGCGGTGCCGCCCGCGAGCAGAACATAGTCAACAGTATTGTACTGGCTGGAGCCGAAGAAGAACTGCAGGGCCCGGGCCACCTGCTGGACCACCGCCTCCTTGAAAGGCTCGAGCACTTCGCTCTCGTAATCGTCCGGAAGACCGCCCTGCTTCTTGGCCAGACCGGCCTCCTCCTGGCTGAGCCCATAACGCCGCTGGATCTCCTCGGTCAGCTGCTTGCCGCCAAAGAGCTGTTCCCGGGTGTAGATGGTCTCGCCGTCCACCAGCACACTCAGCGTCATCATCGTGGCACCGATGTCCACCAGCGCCACCACCTGCTCCTCGGCGTCCCGCTCGAGCTGGGATTCGAGCATGCCGAAGGCGCGTTCCAGCGCGTAGGCCTCGACGTCCACCACCTTGGTGCTCAGCCCCCCGATCTGAAGGGCCTCCTCGCGCACATCGACGTTCTCCTTCCGGCAAGCCGCCAGAAGGACGTCGACCTGGTCCGGATTGATCTCGGACGGCCCCTGGACCTCGAAATCAATGGCCACCTCGTCCAATGGATAGGGGATGTACTGATCCGCCTCGTTGGCGATCTCATCCTCCATCTCGAAGTCGTTGAGTCCCGCCGGCATCTGGATGGTCTTGGTGATCACCGCGGATCCGGAAACGGCCACGGCCGCATGCTTAAGGCCAGTGCGCGCCCTGCCCACCACCTTGCGGACCACATCACCCACCGCTTCCACATCGTTGATGCTCTTCTCGACCACCGAATTCGGTGGCAGGGGTTCAACCGCGTAGCTCTCAACGCGGTATCGATCACCCTGTTTTGACAGTTCCAGCAGCTTGACGGAGCTTGAGCTGATATCGACCCCGAGCATGCTGTTCGCTTTCTTTCCAAGCAGTCCGAACACGTGCTCACCCCAGTATTCTGTATGGATCGCAACGGTTGCCGGTTTCAGGGACTCCGCTTTCGGGATATCCTTGCAGACCCCTTACCGCTTCCGGTGCCTCCTGAAGCAATTTATGAAATGATAGACGCATAGTCCAAAATTGTCAGAGAAAATGTCCCGCACACTCCGTTACATCCGTATTCTCAGCTGGCTCTTTCTTGCCGGTGGCGCTGGTGCCGCCATGGTACTGGCCGCCTTCTACCTGTACCTCCAGCCTGGCCTGCCGTCGGTGGACCAGCTGCGGGACGTGAACTTCCAGACACCCCTGAAAGTGTATACACGTGACAGCAAACTGATAGCCGAATTCGGCGAAATGAGAAGAACGCCACGGGATCTGGAGGCTGTGCCAGCGCACCAGGTCCAGGCATTCCTGGCCGCCGAGGACAGCCGCTTCCATGAGCACCATGGCGTTGATCTGCGGGGACTTATCCGCGCCGCCTGGGAGCTTGCCCTCACCGGCTCGATCCAGTCCGGCGGCAGCACCATCACCATGCAGGTTGCAAAAAATTTCTTTCTGTCACGAGATCAAACGTTTCTGCGCAAGTTCAACGAGATCCTGCTGGCCCTGCAGATCGAACGCGAGCTTTCCAAGGACGAGATTCTGGAGCTCTATCTGAACAAGATCTACCTTGGGAACCGCTCCTACGGCATTGAAGCGGCGGCGCAGGTCTACTACGGCAAACCCGTGACCGATCTCAACCTCGCCGAAATGGCCATGATCGCCGGGCTGCCCAAGGCGCCATCCACCGCGAACCCCCTGGCCGACCCGGAGCGGGCCCTTGCACGGCGGGACTGGATCCTCTCGCGCATG
Source organism: Halovibrio salipaludis (assembly GCF_002286965.1). Lineage (GTDB taxonomy): Bacteria > Pseudomonadota > Gammaproteobacteria > Pseudomonadales > Oleiphilaceae > Halospina > Halospina salipaludis. Next base: position 139,773 of record NZ_NSKD01000006.1, read on the forward strand.
GCCTCACTGGGTTACATCAGCGGCGATGAATACCGCCAGGCAACCAGCAAAGGCGTCAACGCCCGCTACCATGGCCCCGAGCTCGCCCTGAACGCGCCCTATGTGGCCGAAATGGCCCGCCAGCAAGCCCTGCGCCAGTTCGGCCAGCAGATCTACAGTGAAGGCTTCGAGATCCACACCAGCGTGCACAGCGAAAAGCAGGAGGCCGCCACCCGCGCACTCCGCCAGGGCCTAGAAGCCTATGACCGCCGGCACGGCTATCGCGGCCCAATCGACCAGTGGGCGCCGGAAATGCTCAATGACCGTGACGCACTGAGCAAGCGCCTGGAGGACCTGCCCCGGGTGAACGATCTGGTCCCCGCCGCCATCGTGGCACTGGACGACAACACCGCCACCGCCGTGACAGCCCTGCACGACAGGATCACCATCCCGATGCGCCACATGCGCTGGGCACGGGAGTACATCAATGAGAACCGCACCGGGCCGGAACCGGAGTCACCACAGGATGTGGTCGCCAAAGGGGATGTCGTCTATGTCCGGATTCCCGTGCAGGATGTCCTTGGCCCCGAGCGGGAGCGGGATACACTGACCGCCGAGTTGATGCAGATCCCCGAGATACAGGGGGCCATCGTATCCATGTCTCCTGACAACGGGCGCATTGAGGCACTGAGCGGCGGCTACAGCTTCAGCATGAGCTCCTACAACCGGGCCACGCAGGCCTACCGGCAGCCCGGCTCCGCCTTCAAGCCCCTGATCTTCCTTGCGGCCCTGGAGCATGGCGCCACGGCTGCCACCACCATCAATGACGCCCCCATCGTCTTTGATGACGAGGACCTGGAAACCGCCTGGCGCCCGGAAAACGTCGGTGGCCAGTTCCGGGGGCCGACCACCCTGCGCCAGGCGCTGTACCAGAGCCGTAACCTGGTCGCCATCCGGCTGCTGCGCCAGACCGGTATCCGGCGCACATTGAACTACATCGACAGCCTTGGACTGGATACCAGCCGGTTGCCGGATGATCTGTCACTGGCGCTGGGCAGCGGCCCCATGACCCCGATGGAAATGACGCGCGCCTACGCCATGATCGCCAATGGCGGCTACGAAGTGACCCCCTGGGTGATTGAACGCATCGTGGGCCCAGAGGGCAAAGTACGCCGCGAAGCGCCGGAAACCCACCGGTGTAACGACTGCAGCGAGGACCAAGCGGTTCTGGATGCGGCCCTCCCCGACCTCAACAGGAATAACGGTAACAATGGGAATACCGATCCAATCCGGCCTGTTCACACCATGGAACGGGTTGCCGATGAAGAAGCGATCTACATCCTCCAGTCCATGATGCGTGACGTGATCCAGAGAGGCACCGGCCGCGCTGCCCGTTCACTCGGGCGTGAGGATCTGGCGGGCAAGACAGGGACGACGAACGACCAGCTCGACACCTGGTTCATGGGCTTCAATACGGGTATCGCGACCGGCACCTGGGTGGGTTTTGATCAGCCCCGTTCGCTGGGCCGGCGCGAGTTCGGCAGCGTGACGGCGCTGCCCATATGGAAGGACTATATGGAAGTGGCGCTTCGGGGCATGCCCGGGAAACTCATGGAGCGTCCTGCCGGCATCGTCTCACGCCGCATTGACCCGGATACCGGCGAGACCGCCACTACGGACAACCCCGACGCCAGGTTCGAGATCTTCCGGTCACGCTACGCGCCGGAGGCGGCATCCTCCGGTGAGCCGGGAAGCCGGGATGACAGCGAAGGCGGAGAGGACGGAGAATCCACCCCGGCACAGCAGCTGTTCTGACCCAGCCTGTGCTCCAGCGGAGCCGACCCTCACAGAAACAGAAAAGCCCCGGCCATCACTGACCGGGGCTTTTCATCCTTGCCCTCATGCGGGCATCAGAAGCTCAGATGATGTCTTCCATGGACTTGAGCGGGTAATGATCCGGATACTTTTTGCCGGCCACGCCGCTGTCCACCGCAGCCCTGGCCACTGCTGCCGGAACAAACTCCAGCAGGCGCGGATCCATCGGCTTGGGAATGATGTATTCCCGGCCGAACTGGAATCCACCCACGCCGTACGCCTGGGCGATGCTGGATGGAACGGATTCCTTGGCCAGCTCGCGGATAGCGTGAACCGCCGCGACCTTCATCTCCTCATTGATCTCACTGGCACGAACATCCAGTGCGCCACGGAAGATGAACGGGAAACCCAGCACATTGTTCACCTGGTTCGGGTAATCGGAACGGCCTGTCGCCATGATGATGTCATCACGGGTCTCCAGCGCCAGCTCCGGCTTGATTTCCGGGTCCGGGTTGGAACAGGCGAACACGATCGGGTTCGGTGCCATGGACTTGAGCATCTCAGGCGTCAGCAGGTCCGGTCCCGAGAGACCAACGAATACGTCGGCCCCTTCCAGGGCGTCCGCCGGAGTGCGGCGATCAGTCTCAACCGCAAACATGGCTTTGTACTGGTTGAGATCCTCACGACCGGAGTGCACCACACCCTTGCTGTCGAGCAGCATGATGTTCTCCGGGCGGGCCCCACAGCTGATCAGGATCTTCATGCAGGCAACGGCCGCCGCGCCGGCGCCCATGCAGACAATGCGCGCCTCTTCCAGCGTCTTGCCCTGGAGCTCCAGCGCGTTGAGCATGCCGGCAGCGGTCACAATGGCCGTACCGTGCTGGTCATCGTGGAAGATCGGCACGTTGCACTGGTCAATCAGCGCGCGCTCAATCTCGAAGCATTCCGGCGCCTTGATGTCCTCAAGGTTGATACCGCCGAAAGTATCCGCAATACGCGCCACCGTCTCGATGAACGCCTGCGGGCTCTCGGAGTTTACCTCGATGTCGAACACATCAATGCCGGCGAACCGCTTGAACAGCACCCCCTTACCTTCCATGACCGGCTTGCTCGGCAGCGCGCCGAGGTTGCCCAGGCCAAGAATGGCACTGCCATCGGAGATGACGGCCACCAGGTTGCCCTTGGTGGTGTAGAGGTAGGCGTTCTCGTGATCCTTCGCAATCTCACGCACCGGCTCCGCCACGCCCGGGCTGTACGCCAGGGACAGGTCCCGCGAGGTCTGGGTCGGTTTGGTGATTTCCACGCTGATCTTGCCGGGACGCGGCTTGGCGTGGTAATCGAGCGCTGCTTGCTTCATATCTTCAGACATTGCCAATCTTCCGTTTCTGGATGGAGAGAAGTCCTGTCGAGTCAGCTGTTGCCGCCACCGATCTTGCCGCGGAAACGACGGTTGAACTTGTCGATACGGCCGCCGGTATCCATGACTTTCTGCTTACCGGTATAGAAGGGGTGACAGGCGGAGCAGACATCAACATGGATGTCCTTGCCCACAGTGGAACGGGTGTGAATGACGTTGCCGCAGCTGCACGTCGCCTTCATTTCCTTGTATTCAGGCTGGATATCGTGATTCATGGTTGACCTCTCTAGCAGGCAATGCCGCCACCCGGGCCATCCGCCGGGCACCGCATTTGAAACATTTGGGATTCCGGTGCAGACTCTCGGCCGGCACCTCGGCCACTGTGTAAGCGGCGCATCATAGCAGATTCAGCACCCAGCGCAAGGAGACCCCGTTGGCGACATCGGCACGCATTGCCCTCCCCCGTGCGGTCCGTCAGCTGTTCGACTACCGTATTCCCGAGGGCATGACGCTGACCCCCGGCCAGCGCGTGCGCGTGCCACTGGGAAAGCAGCATACGCTGGGCCTGGTCATGGAACTGGACCCGCCGGACCCACCGGACATGACGCTCAAACCGGTAGAGACCGCCCTGGAGGACTGGCCGGTGCTGCCGGATGACACCCGCGAGCTTCTGCTCTGGGCCGCCCGATACTACCAGCATCCGCCGGGAGAGTGCGTGTTTGCGGCACTGCCCCCGGCCCTCCGCCGGGGCGCACCGGCCAGCCTGCCCAGACCCACCGTCTGGCTGGCTACTGATGCGGATATCTCGAGCCTGCCAGCCCAGGCCCGACGCCAGCGTGAACTGCTGGACTGGCTCAACCAGCACCCGGGCCAGCCGCTGACCTCCATCAAGGCGGCCGGCTTCACCCGGGAAGTACTGAAGAACCTCGAGAAACGCGGTCTTGCCGAGGAACGCACTGCCAGCGGGGAAGCCTGCACCTGGCCGGATGCTCCCTCCATCGAACTCAACGGGGATCAGGCCACGGTACTGGACAACCTGAACGCGCCCGGGGAGGGCTTTGCCAGCCACCTGGTCTTCGGTATCACCGGCAGTGGCAAGACCGAACTCTACATTGAGTTCATCAAGCAACGTATCGCCGCCGCGCGGGATCCGGACCGGGCCCAGGTGCTGGTCCTGGTGCCCGAGATCAGCCTGACTCCGCAGACACTGGCCCGGTTCGAGACCCATTTCGGCGCCCGTATCGCCGTCTGGCACTCGGCGCTCAACGCCAGCGAGCGCCTGTCCACCTGGACGCGCGTGCGCGAGGGCGAGCCGCTGATCCTGATCGGCACCCGCTCGGCCGTTCTTCTGCCCTACGCCAGCCTGGTCACCATTGTGGTCGACGAGGAGCACGACGGCTCCTACAAGCAGATGGAAGGCTTCCGCTACTCCGCCCGGGATCTGGCCATCTACCGGGCCTGGCAGAGCGGATGCCCGGTCATCCTGGGCTCCGCCACACCGTCGCTGGAGTCCTGGCACAACGCGCGAAAACAACGCTACCACCTGCACCGCCTTGAACGCCGTGCGGGCAACGCCACACTGCCCCGCACCGACCTGGTGGATGTACGCAGCCGCCCGCTCAGCGGAGGGCTCTCACCTCCGCTACTGGAAGCCATCGACCAGACCCTGGAAGCCGGCGACCAGGCGCTGCTGTTCATCAACCGCCGGGGATTCTCCCCCGTGGTGATGTGCTTCGAGTGCGGAGCTCCCATTGAATGCCCGCATTGCGATGCCCGACTCACCTACCACCGCTACGACAACTGCCTGCGCTGTCATCACTGCGGGCACCAGCAGGCTGTGCCCCGAACCTGTCCGGAATGTGGCAAGGAAGGGTTGAACGCGGTGGGACAGGGAACGGAAAAGACCGAATCCGTGCTTGCGGAACGCTTCCCGGAAACCCCCGTCATCCGTATCGATCGCGATAGCACCCGGCGTCGTGGACGACTGGACGAACTGCTGGCGCCGGTCCGCAGGGGCGATCCCTGCATCCTGGTGGGTACCCAGATGCTGGCCAAGGGCCATGACTTTCCCGGCGTGACCCTGGCGGGCATCCTGGATGCGGACGGCGGCCTGTTCAGCAGCGACTTCCGGGGCCCCGAACACCTTGCCCAGCTGGTCATCCAGGTCTCGGGGCGTGCCGGACGTGGTGAACGCGGCGGCCGCGTGCTCATCCAGACCTGCCAGTCGGGCCACCCCCTGCTCACCCAGCTCTGCACCGGGGACTACCCCAGCGTCGCGGACACCCTTCTCAAGGAACGGGAGCAGGCAGGCCTGCCGCCGGCAAGCTTCATGACGGCCCTGCGGGCGGAAGCCCCGACCATGGCGGACAGCCTGGCCCTGCTGGACGATCTTGCCCGCCGCGCCGAAGCCAGCCCGGCGCCGGTCGCCGTGCTCGGCCCCTTCCCGGCGATCATCGCCCGCAAGGCCAACCGACACCGGGCCCAGATCCTGTTCCAGAGCCAGGACCGTCCGGCCCTGCACCGCCTGACCAACCAGCTCTGCCGTTACCTGGAACAGAACCGGCCTTCCGGCGGCGTGCGCTGGGCCGTGGACGTTGACCCACAGAGCCTGGACTAGCCCCGGTCACTCGAGCAACAGCAGCTCCCGGATCCGCTCCCAGGGCACCGCCTTGAAGTTCTGGTTGCCCTGCGGCATGACCTTGCGCCCGTCCTGAACCACCAGCATCCCCTCGGGAAAGTCCGGGCCCAGGTTGGCACTGGTGGCAAACAGGCCATCTGTCTCGGAGGCCCCATCGATACCCGCCCCGGGGTTCATGCCGATACGGAAGGCTCCCAGCGGCTTGAAGGGCGGCGTGGCCTCATAGACGGCAAAGGAGTTGTTGTCCTGGGCCGAAGCAACCAGGTAGTCACGCTTATCTCCCCGGTAGATGTTCAGCCCTTCCACATCGGCAAACAGCACTTCGTTATCGATCGGGGCAACCATTTCCGTATCCGTGCCGTCGTCCGGGTTGGCACCGATCACGTGGATACCCTCGGCTTCCTCGCCGACAAAGAGACGTTCCCACTGGTCATCGGCGACACAGCCCTCGGGCTGGCTGGGGACACTGAAACGGCGCACGCGCTCGCCAGACCACTCATCGCCATCCACCGACAGCCGAAACTGGTCGAAGGTGCCGTCCTTGTCGTTGGCGAAGCCATACAGCGGACCGCCCTCGGGCTGGTAGAGACAGAAGCCGTAGATTTCGTTGAGATCCGTGGGAACCTCTGAAACCAGGGCGAGCTCCCGGGTATCGCGCTCGATGGCGTAGAGACTGATCGTGCCGGTCGTGCGGTTGGTGGCCGCCGCCACATCCACCTCCTGTCCGTTGAAGCTCGCCCCGTAGCGCACGTCCACGTTGTTGACCCGGCCATTCCCAATGAACTGGCGCTCGCGCCCATCAAGGTCGTACACATGGAGGCCGGCCCGCTTGTTCGTCCCGAGGATCAGGCTCTGTGCCGGTTCGCCCGGATGGACCCACACGGCGGGATCGTCCGCCGCGTCGCCGGGGCTGGGAACCACCTCGGTCTGCATACTGGCACGGACCTCCGGCAGCCGTTCGGGGCGCTCGGGCGCTTCCGCCGCCGGCAGCTGGAGGCGAGTATAACGCCCGGCCTCCTCATCAAACACCAGCAGATGCCGTTCACCGTTCGCATAGCCGAGGGTGACCGTTTCCGGGGCGGCATCCCCGGCAAGGGCCCGACGCCCTTGATACCGATGGCCAGAGGCCTCCCGGCGTATGCTGTGGACCGAGGGTTCGCCCCGTTCCAGGATAAAGAGTTCCACCCTGTCGCTCACCAGGTCACGGGGTCCCGAGCCGAGGTTGCCCCAGGGATTGGCCAGATCCACCGTCGACCTGCTGAGCGAGGTTTCCGGGGAGGCATCATAGGCATAGACCGTGGCGTCCTCTTCACTCACGTACAGGGTGCCGCTGGCCTGGTCCACGGCACAGTATTCACCGCCGGGCGGGGTTGGCAGCTCCCGGACCGGGCGCAGAGCGTATTGCCCATCGCTGCCGGTGACCAGCATCTGGTGGGCCCGGTAGTCCTCTCCCAGCATGAAGAGATAGAGGGCCTCATCGTGATCCCGGTACAGGCAGACATCCTCTACCCCGTAATCCGTAGCCCCGCCCTCAAGCAGCAGCTCAATCTCCCCGGCTTCCGTATCCAGCCCATACAGCACCGGTTTCCTGGCACTGCTGTCATAACTCGCGAACAGGGAGCCATCGGGCAGCGTATCCAGGTACTCCAATGGGCGGTCCCAGTGCGCCAGTGTGTTGCCATCCGCTGTCTGCAGCCGGGCCCCGCTGTTCTCACCCACACTCAGCAACACGGAGCCCCCCTGGTCGCCTTCGACCGCCAGTGCCCACTCGCCGGCGAGAGCCAGCGTGTCTTCATTCTCCACTGCCAACTGTTGATGCGCCAGCGCGTCGGCAGTGGCGTCATCACCATCAGCAGGCGACGTACATCCGGTAACAGCAAGCACGCTGAGCACGAGTGCACTGCGCGCGTATAGACCTTTACTCATGGATTGCCTCTTCTTCTCAGGATTATTCAACAGGAAAATCCCACGGGGAGGGCATCCCCGTGGGTCCCGGCCGGCATCGGGGCCGCATCAGAAGCTGGCGTAGGTAACCCCCAGCCGGTACGTCCGACCGTACTCCTCATGCTGGGCGTTGTAGGCCTCGCGGTTCTGGTAGGCGTAATAGGGCCTGTCGTTGATGTTGGTGACCTCAAAGCTCACTTGGAGCTCGTTGGTCACGTAATAGCTGCTGGAAAAGTCCAGCTGGAAATGGTCCGACTGATAGATGTCGCCGGTGGACTCCAGCGGATCGCCGGTCTCGAGCAGGTACTCGGACTTGTAGTTGCCCGCGAGACGCATGCTCAGGTTGCGGTCCTCGTACCCCAGACTGAGATTACCCGTCACGTCGGACTGGCCGGGAAGGTCGATATCGCGGCTCTCGAAGCGGCCTTCATCCGCATTGAAACCGGTGATCGAGGCATCGGAATCAGTGAGGGTCACGTTTGCGTTGACCAGCACGCCACCGAGCACGCCCGGCAATGAGGCAAACTGATGGCTGCCCGCCAGTTCCAGGCCCATGAGATCCGCATCGTCCCCGTTCTCGAAGGTCGCCGCCTCATCAAAGTCATTCATGTTCAGGCCCCGGCGGGTCTGGCCGGTTCCCGCAAGGTCCGTCTCGAAGATGAAGTTCTTGATGTCCTTGTAGAACAGGTGGGCGGAAACGGCACTGGTATCGCTGATGTAGTGCTCAATGCCCAGGTCCAGGTTGTCCGCCTCCAGCGGATCCAGGTTCGGGTTGCCGAACTCTGCTTCATCACCATCGATGATGATGGCCGGCGAGAGTTCCTCGAACACAGGGCGCGCCAGCGATTGCGTGAAGGAAGAGCGGATCAGGGTCCTGTCCGTAAGCTGGTAGCGCGCATGCAGCGACCCCAGCAGGTTGCCGTAATCGTTGGTGGCTGTCTCGGTCGTGAAGGTATCGTTCTCAAAGCGGCTGCCGCGCCCTTCGAGGCTGGTGTCCTCATAGCGCACGCCACCGATCAGACGCAGGTCATCAATATCGAGCGTCCCCATCAGGTAGCCGGCACTGATGTCCTCATCGATCCGGAAATCCTCAATCTGGGATTCTTCCTCATCCAGGTTGGACTCCAGGTCCAGATTGGCCAGCTCCTCGCGGACGGCCCCGGGATTGAAGGTGTTGCCGAAGCGTCCGAAACGCCAGTCCGCCTCACCGTTGGTGAAGTTGTCGGCCGTGGGATTACCCAGGTCATCGCCATCAAAGGCATAGAGGGTGATGTCGCGCTCCTTAGTGCGCTCGGTACGCTTGGCACCGAATTTGACGCTCGCCGGATTGGTGTTGACCACGAAGTCGCGTTTGAAATCCACTTTGAACCCGACTTCTTCGTCAGTCACATCGCCGTGCTCCAGCTCGGCTTCATCCAGCTCGAAGTTGGCGTCATCGTAGAAGTTGTCGGGCAGATTCAGACGCGGACGCTTGGTTCCGGAGTAGCTTACCCCCTGGATCGAATCGATGGGGGTAAAGATGGCCTCGCCCATGGCCAGCTCATCGGGTCCTTCCTCTTCCGAGGCCTCGCTATAGCTGGCCTCGTATTCCAGGGTCCAGCTGTCGATAATGTGCTCACCGCCGGCCTTGGCGGAGAAGATCTCCTGGGTTTCCACCCGATCCTTGAGCTCACGCTCCACCTCGGCATCGGCGGTACCCCCGGGCGCCAGCGGGTCATCAAACTCAATGACATTGGCGTTGCGCTGCTCGTCGTCCGTGAACTCCGAGTACATGGTCCGAAAGTGGTAGCGGTTGGCCGCGTCCTGTTCGAAGTCCAGGTTGAGCGCCAGGCCGGTGCGTTCACGGTTGATGCTGGTGTAATCGCGTTGCTCGATCTCGTCAAAGCCAGGCGTGTCACCCTCAAAATCCCAGCTGCCACCGGTCTCGATGTTATCCGAACCGAAATCCCGGTCCTCGTAGCTCACCGCGGCGGCCACACCCAGGCGCCCCCCCGCAACGTTGAAGGTGCGTCCTCCGGAAACAGCCAGCTTCGGGCTGGTCTCGTCCGTCAGGTCGTTGTGGCTGCCCTGACCAGAAACCTTGTAAAAGGGCCCCTCCTTATCCAGTGCAGAGACACTGCGGACATCAATGCTGCCACCGACGGCATCCGCATCCATATCCGGCGTCAGCGCCTTGGTGACCACCAGCGAGTCGATCAGGTCCGAGGGCAGGACGTCCAGAGCCACCGCACGCTGATCATCCTCGGGGGCGGGAACCCGCACGCCATCGATGGTGGTATTGTTCAGGTTGGGGGCGGTGCCCCGAACCCTGACGAAACGGCCTTCGCCCTGATCCCTTTCAATGGAAAGGCCGGGCAGGCGCTGCAGCGCCTCCGAGGCGTTGCTGTCGGGCAGTGAGTTGATGCCATCCGAATGCACGATAGTCTGCAGGTTATCCGCATCACGCTGGTCGGCGAGGGCACGACGCAGCTGGGCGCTCTGGCCCACAACAACCATTTCCTCATCGGCTGCCGGGGCCGGGGTCTGCGGATCCTGCTGTGCCTGACCCACGGCGGGGATGCAGGCAACAGCGATGGCGAGCGGTAGCAGGGCCGTTCGAACCCGGGGTGGATGACTCATCGGATCTCTTGCGGTCATGATTTTCTCCCTCTGGTTGGCCTATGGACGGGATCGTCGTCCGTTCGCGGCCAACACTGGGCCCATGACATGTCAGTCAGGTGACAGTAATGTTCAGGACAGACAAAGAGCCTGACCTGATATGACCCCACCCTGCTTTAATAACACTGTCACAAACAGCTGTTATAAGCCTCAAACTCCAACCGCTGCATGAACGCCGACGCGGAGAACCGCTTTGATCCAGACCCTGAAGCTGCACTCCCTCAAGTGGCTCTGCATCGCCCTCTACCTGCCATTCTCCCTCGCGGCGGCCACCCTGGTCGGCACTCCCAGGGGATGGCGGAACATCGATTGGCTGGACGTCTTCGGCGAGGGAGGCGGCGCCCTGATGGTTCTGGCCTGGACACTGCTGATACTGGGCAGCCGCCCGGCAGGCACCGTCAGCAACCTGATCTTTGCCGGCCTGGGCCTGATCTTCGTCTCGCTCTGGCAGGACAACATCGACGAATTCTGGATCATTCCGGATGCCCAGCTTTGGGACACCTGGCTGGAGAACGTTCCCATGCCTATTGGCGTGGTCATCCTCACGCTGGGATTGATCCGGTGGTACCAGGAGCAGCGCATCCTCATGGCCCAGTTGAGCAAGCGGGAACGCTTCCGGCGCGAACACCGGTCCGTGGACCCTGTCACCCGGCTCGCCTCGGCGGACTACCTTGAACAGCAACTGGATGTGGAGCTCAGGGCCGCCCGGCGGGACCAGGCTCCCGTTTCCCTGCTGCTGCTGGACGTAGACGGGTTTGACCGCATCAACCGCCGCCATGGTGTTGCCGAAGGGGACCGGCTGCTGCAGGCCCTGACCGATCTACTGTTGCTCAACCTCAGGGACGGCGACCTGATGTGCCGCTATGGTGGCGACCGGTTCGCGATCATGCTGCCCCACACCAACGAAACCATGGCGGTGATCATGGCGGGTGAGCTGACCGCCGCCGTAAGCCATTTCGCCTACCACACCCACTACGAGGGAGAACGGGTGCGACTCACCGCAAGCGTGGGTCTGGCGCTGGCGCTGAGCGACTCCCCGCGGGCGTTGATGCAGCGGGCGGATCATGCGCTCGCGGACGCCAAGCAAAAGGGGGCGGGCAGCCATGCCTCGGCAGCCTGACACAGATGTCCAGCCCCACCACTGGCGGTCACCGGACGAACGCCACCTCCCTGCGCACTTCCACCCCGCCCTGCTCATCGAGCTGGCACAGGCACGCGATGTTCCCGAACACCGCCTGCTCCGGCACACTGGCCTGTTCACGGACGATATCGTGAAGGGGAAGGTCCTTATCTCGGACCATCAGTACCGGCGCCTGCTCGACAACGTGCAGCAACATTGCCAGGCAGAGGAGCTGGCCCTGCTCTGGGGGCGGCAGATGCTGCCCGGGCACTATGGTCCGTTGAGCACATGCCTGCAGCACGCCCCCAACCTTGCGGAAGCACTGACCTACCTCCATGACTACCGGCATGACCTGTGCCCGCTGCTTTTCCCGCAATGGTGGCGGGACAGCCAATGGTGCTACCTGCTCTGGGCGGATGGTGGCACTGGACGGGTCCGCCCCTTTGTTGCCCGGGCCATGATGGCCGCTGTTTACGGGCTGGCCCGTTACCGTACCGGGCGTACCCCGGAATGGCACTTCCTGTTCTCGCAACGGCGCCCCGCCAATCCGGCAGCGCACGAGGTCAGCCTGGGGGGGCGGGTGTGGTTCGGCACCGGTGTCGATATGATGATCCTGCCACTGAACGACCTGAACGAACCCTGGCTGGACAGTTCAACAACGGCGCTCAGTGTGGCCCGACACCAGCTTCCCCGGGAGCCCGTTCCGGAAAGCCTGCCAGAAGTGGTGTACCACCTGCTGATGGCCAGGGCGGAAGCCCTTCCCTCGCTGGAGGAAACCGCGGGGATACTGGGCATGAGTGCCGCATCCCTCAAGCGCCGGCTGCGCGACTGCGGCACCCATTTCCAGTCCCTGTGCGACGAGGTCCGCCTCCATTACAGCCTGTACCTGTCCCAGGTGCTCAGGCTGGGCACCGAGGCCATCGCCGAGCGCCTCTGCAACGGGGACAGGGCCAACTTCCGCCGCAGCTTCCGGCGCTGGACGGGTATGACGCCCGCCCGCTACCGGCAATGGCTGATGCCCTGATGACCTCTGCCCAGGGCGTCAGACGACCGAGAGGATGCCGCTGAGCTCATAGATGCGACCATCGTCCGCTGCCCCGGACTGGCCGAGCTGGGAGCTGAAATAGAGGCGGTCGCCGTCGGGCGAAAAAGCCGGGCCGCAGATCTCACTGTCGCGGTGGCCCACGAAATCCACCACCGGCGTGGCCACCATGTCCGGCCCGAGCACCACCAGCCGCATCTCGGGCCCATCCTCGGCCACCAGGACCTCGCCGCGGCGTGAGACAGTCACGTTATCGACGTCCGCGATGGAGGGATCCAGGGAGCCGCGCTGACGGTCATAAACCACCTGGAGCCGGTCACTTCCCGGCTCCAGCAGCCAGACACGGTTATCCCCCTTGGTGGCGAAGAAGATCCTGCCCTCGTGGTACCAGATGCCTTCACCCCCATCGAAACGGGTCGCCCCCCCGATCTGGCGGCGTGTGGGCGTATCCCCTTCAAACAGCGGATCCGGCACCCGCTGCCAGTTCACCCCGGTCTCACCCCGGGTCGGATCCGAATCAGCAACCAATGCTTCCAGGGTACCGGACGACAGGTCCGGCTTTTCCCCTTGCGGCCAGTCCTCCGGGGTAAAACGGTAAAGGAGGCCATCGGGCTCATCCTCGGTCAGAAAGAGATAACCGTTGACCGGATCCACGGCAACCGCCTCGTGCTTGAAGGTCCCGAGTGCCGGGCGGACGCCGGCCGGCTCCTTCCCGGTCGGATCACACTCGAAGACCCGACCGCGATCGTACTCCTCGCAGGAAAGCCAGGTCTGCCAGGGGGTGGGGCCGCCGGCACAGTTTGCCCGGGTTCCGGCACAGATTCCGTAGGCATCCACCACATCGCCATCCGCCTTGAAGCGCAGCGCGCCCACGCCGCCCTGCTCCGGCTCCCGCACCTCACTGTTGGAGACGTAGATCCAGCCACCGTCATCGGTGGCAAAGGTTGCACCCCCATCGGGAACAGGATGCCAGCTGTACCCGCCCCCGGGCACGGGGACGGTGCCACTTCGCGCCACCTCGCGGATGCGGGTTCCCTCGGGAATCCACACCTGCGTATCTCCGACGGTCACGCGGGTACGATTCCGCGCCGCCGCCGCCAGTCGCGCCGGCTCCAGGGCACTGTCGGCTGCCGTGGCCCTGGGCGCACCGCACCCCCAAAGGCTGACGCCGCCGGCCAGGATGCCGGCCCCGACCAGCGACTGCTGAAGGAAACGGCGGCGCTCGGGGTTATGGTCTACCTCCGAAACAGAATGCTCTCGATTCATGCAGGCTCTCCTCGCTATCGGCTGAAGGCCGCTTACGGGCCATCGTGTGAAGCGGACGATGGCGTAACGGCATTACAATGCGATGACAGCCGCCCAGCGGGCCTGATCCGGAAAGACCCCGTGATTGAGTCTGGAGCCGGTTTCACCGATAATACCGCAGCCCCAAACCCCGGCCGACGAGAGCATTCCCGGCATGAAAGACCGCATTCCCGAGTTACTGGATCAAGCAGTGGATACACTCATCAGCGAGGGGACACTCCCCGCTGATTTCAGGCCTGATATCGGTGTGGAAACCACCCGTGATAAGAGCCATGGCGACTTCGCCACCAACATGGCCATGAAGTCTTCCAAGGCCGCGGGCATGAAACCCCGGGAACTGGCGGAGCACATCATTCGTGCCCTGCCACAGGACAGCGCCATTGCCAAGGCAGAGATCGCGGGGCCGGGCTTCATCAACTTCTTTGTCAGCCACACCAGCCATTTCGATGTCCTCCGGAATATCCGGGAACAGGGCCGGGAGTTCGGCAAACAGGACCTGGGCAAGGGCACCCGCATCCAGGTCGAGTTCGTCTCCGCCAACCCCACCGGTCCCCTGCACGTGGGCCACGGGCGCGGCGCCGCCTACGGGGCGAGCGTTGCGGGTCTGCTGGAAGCCGTGGGCTACGACGTTCACCGTGAATACTACGTCAACGACGCCGGGCGCCAGATGAGCATCCTGGCGCTCAGTGTCTGGCTGCGCTATCTGGAACAGGGTGGTGAGTCCTTCACCTTCCCCGCCAACGGCTACCGCGGCGACTATGTCCTGCCCATTGCCCGCCAGCTGCGCGAGGATGCAGGTGACAGCCTCCAGCACCCTGCCGCCACCGTCTTCAGCGGCGTCCCGGCGGACGAACCCGAGGGCGGCGACAAGGAAGCCCACATTGATGGCCTGGTGCAGCGCGCCCGGGCACTCATCGGCGAAGAGGCCTTCGCCCGGGTCTTTGACCTCGCACTCAACGCCATCCTCACGGACATCAAGGAAGACCTGGCCGGTTTCGGCATCCACTTCGACGAATGGTTCTCCGAGCGCAGCCTGCGCCCGGACATCGAGGATGCCCTGCAGCGGCTTGAGCGCAACGGTCACCTGTACCAGGAAAACGGCGCCACCTGGTTCCGCGCCACCACCTTCGGTGACGACAAGGACCGCGTGGTGCGCCGCGATAATGGCGAAACCACCTACTTCGCCTCGGACATCGCCTACCACCTGAACAAGTTCGAGCGTGGCTTCGACAAGGTCATCAACGTCTGGGGGGCGGACCACCATGGCTACATGGCCCGGGTACGCGGCGCCATCGAGGCCCTGGGCGTGGATCCCGGCAGGCTCGACATCCAGCTGGTGCAGTTCGCCATTCTCTACCGGGGCAGTGAGCGGCTTTCCATGTCCACCCGCAGCGGCTCCTTCGTCACCCTGCGCGAGCTGCGTGATGAAGTGGGCAAGGACGCAGCGCGTTTCTTCTACGTCACGCGCAAGGCCGAACAGCACATGGACTTTGACCTGGAGCTGGCCAAGTCCGAAAGCAAGGACAACCCCGTCTATTACATCCAGTACGCTCATGCCCGGGTCTGCAGCATGCTGGAAAAGATGCGTGCCCAGGGCCTGGACAGCAGCGTCAGCCTGGAACCGGCCATCCTGGAACACCTCGAACTCGAGGAAGAGAAGGATATCGCCGCCATGATGGCCCGTTACCCGGAGATTCTGGGAAGGGCGGCGGAAGCGCTGGAGCCCCACCAGCTCACCCATTACCTGCGGGACCTGGCCGGCCAGTTCCACAGCTACTACAACGCCCACAAGGTGCTGGTGGACGATGACCCGCTCCGCCAGGCGCGGGTTGCCCTGTCGCTGGCGGTGCAGCAGGTCCTGGCCAACGGCCTCGAACTGCTTGGTGTCAACGCACCGGAATCCATGTAAGGGACGCGATCATGGCCAAGGAAAAGGACTCGACCTCCCTGCGCTGGCTGATCCCGGTGGCGCTGCTTTCCGGGTTCGTGGGGTTCCTTGTCTATCTGGACTCACTGGACCCCGACGGCGATGACAGGCCGCCGGAGACCACCAGCGCTCCCGAACAGCAGCCGGAGCAGGAAAGCAGCGGCGAGACGCCCCGGTTCAAGTTCTATGAAATGCTGCCGGACTCCGAGGTCGCCACGCCGGATATCGAGGCCTACCGTCCGGACGAGTCCGAAAGCGACCGGAACCTGGAGTACATATTGCAGGCCGGCTCCTTCCAGAGCCGGGAAGACGCCGAGCGCCAGCGTGCCCAGGTCGGCTTCCAGGGCCTCAGGGCGCGCATCTCCGAAGTCAGCGTGGACGATGGCGGCGTCTGGTACCGCGTCATGGTCGGCCCCTTCGACTCCCGCAGCCGCATGAACCAGGCCGTGGACCGCCTTGTCGAGATCAACATCCAGCCGATGGTGCGCCGGCGCAACGCCGAAGGTGAGGGCTGAGGCCCTTCCGGCACACCTTGAAATACCGTTTCCAAGCCCCCACTTCCGGATAAACCCCAAACCCGGCAACCACGGGAGTACGCATGACAACCATTCTTTCAGTACGCCGTGACGGCGAAGTCGCCATGGGCGGCGACGGCCAGGTCTCCCTCGGTAATACCGTCATGAAAGGCAACGCCCGCAAAATACGGCGACTGTACAACGACCGTGTGCTCGCCGGCTTTGCCGGCGGCACGGCCGACGCCTTCACCCTGTTCGAGCGTTTCGAGGCGCAGCTGGAGAAGTACCAAGGCAACCTCACACGCGCCGCTGTGGAGCTGGCCAAGGACTGGCGCACGGACCGGGCCCTGAGGCGGCTCGAGGCCATGCTGGCAGTGGCCGACGCGGAAACCTCGCTGATCATCACTGGCAACGGCGATGTGGTCGAGCCCGAGGAAAGCCTGATCGCCATGGGCTCCGGTGGCCCGTACGCCCAGGCCGCGGCCAGGGCCATGCTCGAGAACACCCAGCTCACGGCGCGCGAGATCACCGAGAAAGGCCTCGATATCGCCGCCGATATCTGCGTCTACACCAACCATAACCGCGCGCTGGAAGTCATCGAACCCAGCGGCTGACAGGAGTATTCATGGCAGGCATGACCCCCCGGGAGATTGTTGACGAACTCAACCGCCACATCGTCGGCCAGGACGAGGCCAAGCGCTCCGTCGCCATTGCCCTGCGCAACCGCTGGCGGCGCATGCAGGCAGAGACCGACATCCAGGACGAGATCACCCCCAAGAACATCCTCATGATCGGCCCCACGGGCGTGGGCAAGACCGAGATCGCGCGCCGGCTGGCAAAACTGGCGGAAGCGCCCTTCATCAAGGTGGAGGCCACCAAGTTCACCGAGGTGGGCTACGTGGGGCGCGACGTTGAATCCATCATCCGCGACCTGACCGAGAACGCCCTCTCGCTCCTGCGCGAGAAGGAAATGGCCCGGGTCCAGGACCGCGCCATGGACGCCGCCGAGGACCGCATCCTCGACGCCCTGCTGCGGCCACCGCGCGATCAGGAAGAGGACGAGAAAGCGGACAACAGCTCCGCCACGCGCCAGATGTTCCGCAAGAAACTGCGCGAGGGCGAGCTGGACGATAAGGAGATCGACATTGAGGTCAGCGCCAACAGCGGCGGCGTGGAGATCATGACCCCGCCGGGCATGGAGGAGATGACCAGCCAGCTCCAGTCGCTGTTCTCCAGCATGGGCAACGACAAGAGCAAGACCCGCCGCATGCGCGTGGCGGACGCCTTCGAGCAGGTACGTGAGGAAGAAGCCGCGCGGCTGGTCAACGAGGAGGAGATCAAGCAGCGCGCCATCCAGGTGGTTGAACAGAATGGCATCGTCTTCCTGGATGAGCTGGACAAGGTCGCCAAGAAGAGCGATTCACAGGGCTCCTCGGACGTCTCCCGCGAGGGCGTGCAGCGCGACCTGCTGCCGCTGATCGAGGGCAGCACCGTCAGCACCAAGTACGGCATGGTGCACACGGATCACATCCTGTTCATCGCCTCCGGCGCCTTCCACCTGACCAAGCCCTCGGACCTGATCCCCGAGCTCCAGGGCCGACTCCCCATCCGCGTGGAGCTCAAGGCCCTGACCCCGGGCGACTTCAAGCGGATCCTGACCGAGCCAAGGGCTTCACTGGTGGCCCAGTATGAAGCGCTGATGAGCGCGGAAGGCGTCAACCTGACCTTCACCGACGAGGCCATCGACCGCATTGCGGAGATTGCCTGGAAGGTCAACGAGAGCACCGAGAACATCGGGGCCCGCCGTCTGCACACGGTCATGGAGAAGCTTCTGGACGACATCTCCTTCGATGCCGGTGACCAGATCAGCGAGGCCTTCGAGGTCACGGCGGATTACGTGGAGCAGCAGCTCGGCGAGCTGGCCGAGGACGAGGACCTCAGCCGCTACATCCTGTGAGCCTCAGAGCATCTGTCGGGCGCTGTTGATCAGCCCCGACACCTGCTCCACGCCGGAGCCGAAACGGCTCCGGCGCCTGCCTTCCTGAGCCACAAACACCGGCAGCATCTCCCCGTAGAGACTGGTGCTGATGGTGCGCTGCTCATCCGCCAGAATATCCCGATTGATGGTAATGCCATGGGGCGCCAGCTGGCTCTCCAGCTCATCGGCACGGCGCAGCAGGTCGCGCCGGGTCATCTGATAGGCGTGCTCACAGACCATGCGCCGGGACTGGAAGCTGAACACGTTCGAGAAGAACAGCTTGGCGTCATCACGCTCCGGCTGGAACAGGACAATGTCCGAATCCGGATACTGGTCGGCGTACTGCGCAATGCCCGCCTCCATGCGCGAATACACCATGGTCCGGAAGGTCTGCCCCAGGATGTTGGGCATGCCGGAATCGGTCAATGCCCCGGCGTTCATGGTGCCCGCACGCACTGCGGCGCTGGCATCGATGGGCACCAGCGGGTTGATGGCCAGCACCAGATCGGCCCCATCCTCCAGCGCCACCGAGGCATGCAGCCCCTTGCGCAGAGTACCGTCCACGTAGAAGCGGCCGTCGATCTCCACCGGCATGTAGATCCCCGGCGACGCAATGCTGGCCTGCACGGCCCGGGAGATGGGCACATGATCAAACCCGGGGGCTCCCAGCCGCACCGCCTCACTGCTCTCCAGATCGGCCGCAATGATGTAGAGCCTGTGGCGCAGCTGCCGGAAATCATTGGTCCGCCCCAGCATGCTGAAGGCACGGCGCAGGTACTCATGCAGCCCGGTGTTGTCGAACAGCCCCGCCGGTGCCACCTGGGCCAGTACCGTCAGCGCATCCAGCAGGCTCTGGTCATAGGGGTTACTGGCGAAACGCCCGAACGCTTCACGCAGCAGGCCCGGCACGGCCATCAGTCGACGCACGTACTCGCGGAACGCGGGCCGGTAGAACACCTCCGGATGGAAGGGGTGCACATCCGCCTCGTTCTTCACAAAGATCCGGCACAGCTGTGCCGTGGTCATCTGGTTGGCGAGATTGGCTGCAACGAAGGAGCCGGCGCTGACGCCGACGTAGACATAGAGGTCATTGAAGTCGACGCCGTCCAGCGCCTCATCCAGGGCCCGCAGCGCGCCAATCTCATAGATTCCGCCCAGTGGACCGCCGCCCCCGAGTGCCAGCCCGATCCGGGGCCGCTCCGGGCGCTCGGCGGACCTGCGTGACAGTGTTTCCATGGATTACCCCTTGATCTGACTGCTCACTCAAGACTAACGGTGTCTTCTAGAGTAGACATACTAGAAACAAGGATAGCACTGAATGGCCGCTCACTCCCGGGAGGCCGCCAGTTCCCGTACCCCGGAGCCACTGCGCTCCGGCCGGATAAAGCGCCCGATCCCGGCTTTGCGCAGGGCCAGCTCCACACAGCTGCGGATCACATGCGGCGAGTCCAGGGTCAGCACCTCCGCCAGCAGCCCCCGGGCCATATCCATGTCGATGCCACGGATCACGGATTTGATCCGCGGCAGATTGGAGGCGTTCATGGAAAGGGCGTCATAGCCCATGGCCAGAAGCAGTATGGCGCCCCCGGGGTCCCCCGCCAGCTCCCCGCAGATGCTGACCGGCTTGCCCACATCATGGCAATCCTGGGCCACCTGGCACAGTGCCTGGAGCACCGCCGGGTGATAAGAGTGATAGAGGCTGGCCACGCGCGGGTTGTTCCGGTCGACCGCCAGCAGGTACTGGGTCAGGTCGTTCGATCCCACCGACACGAAGTCGACCCGGGCCGCGATCTCCCGCACCTGGTACACGGCCGCGGGGATCTCGATCATGACCCCCACCTGGGGCATCGCCAGCTGGTAGCCCTCGTCACGCACCTCGTGCCAGGCACGATAGATCAGGTGCTGGGCCTCCTCGATCTCAGAGACATTGCTGATCATCGGCAGCATGATGCGCAGGTTGTCCAGCCCCTCACTCGCCTTGATCATGGCGCGGATCTGGACCAGGAACACCTCCGGGTGGTCCAGCGTCACCCGGATACCACGCCAGCCCAGGAAGGGGTTCTCCTCAACGATCGGGAAATAGGTCAGCGCCTTGTCACCGCCGATGTCCAGCGTGCGCATGGTCACCTCCGCCGGGGCGAAGGCCTCAAGCTGCTCGCGGTAATAGGCCTTCTGCTCCTGTTCGGAGGGGAACCGCTCATTGATCATGAACGGCACCTCGGTGCGGTACAGGCCAATGCCCTCCGCCCCGTGACTGAGTGAACGCACCACGTCCGTGATCAGGCCGGTGTTCACGAACAGCGGTATACGATGGCCATCCAGGGTCTCACACGGCTTGTCGCGCAGCTCCTCCAGCCCTTTGACCAGTTCCCGCTCTTCCTCAATGATGGACTCGAAGAAGGCCTTGAGTTCGGTGGAGGGCGAAGCGAAAATCTGGCCCTCGTAGCCGTCCACGATCAGTTCCCGGCCATCCAGCTGCGCCACCGGGATGTCCACCAGCCCCATGACCGTGGGCACTCCCATGGCGCGGGCCAGGATGGCCACGTGGGAGTTGCCGGAGCCGCGCACCGATACCAGGCCGGCCAGCTGGCCCTGGGGCACCTCCCCGAGCATCGCGGGCGTCAGCTCATCACTGACCAGGATTGTCCGCTCCGGGTACTCCAGTGTCTCCGACTCCCCTTCCTGGAGGTGGGAGAGCAGACGGCGGCCGAGGTCACGGATATCCACGGCCCGCTCACGCAGGTAATGATCCCCCATCATCTCGAAATGGCGGACGTACTGGTTCACCACCGCCTTGAGCGACCCCGGGGCCCAGAGCCCCTCACGGATGCGGTTCTCCACCTCGCCGGGCAGCGCATGGTCGTGGAGCATGCGCAGGTAGACCTCGAACAGGGCCTGTTCTTCCGGCCTCAGCTGCGGCGCAAGGCGCTCGCCCACCTGTTCCACGTCGTCCCGTACCGCGGAGACGGCCGCGCGGAAGCGCTCGATCTCCGCATCCACATCCTCACAGCGCTTGTCCGGCACCGAATCCAGATCCGCCGGCGGAAACACCACCACGCCGGTCCCGATGGCCACGCCCTGGGCACCGGCAACACCGCTGAAGGCCACATCCCGGGCCTGGTCACCGCTGATTGAGATACCGCCAATGGCGCCAGTCGCCTCACTGTGGGCAATAACCCCGGCAAGCTGGGCGGAAATGGTGACCAGGAAGGCTTCCTCACCCTCGTCGAAGCGGCGGGTGTTCTGGGTCTCCTGGACGACGATAACGCCCAGCACGCGACGGTGATGGATGATGGGCACGCCCAGGAAGGAGCCGAAGCGTTCCTCGCCGGTTTCCGGGAAGTAGCGGTTACGCGGGTGCTTCTGGGCATCCTCCAGGTTGATGGGCTCCTCACGGGACCCCACCAGGCCCACCAGGCCCTCCGAGGGCGCGATACGGACCTGGCCCACCGCGGACTTGTAGAGCCCTTCGGTGGCCTTGAGCACGTAACAGCCGGATTTGTCGTCGTAGAGATAGACCGAGCAGACCTCGGTGTGCATAGCGGTCTGGACACGCGCCGCTATGGTGTCCAGCGCGTCCTGCAGGTTGTTGATTCCATTCAGTTCCTGGACGATGCTTCGCAGCGTGCTGAGCATTGTGGTCATAGTCGGTCAGCTTTCCTGGCGGGCCGGCGGTTGCCCCTTTGACTGTAGCCTGAATACCCCCGGCGCCAGTTCCCTCAGCGCCTTGCGGTAGACTTCGCGTTTGAAGGACACCACCTGCCCCAGCGGGTACCAGTAACTGACCCACTGCCAGCCGTCGAATTCAGGCTTATGGCTGCGATCAACCCGCACCCGGGCGTCGGGTGAGAGCATCTCGAGAAGGAACCATTTCTGTTTCTGGCCGATGCACACCGGGCGTGAATCCTTTCGGACCATGCGCCGGGGCAGGCGGTACCTCAGCCAGCCCCGGGTGGTGGTGATGATCCGGACATCCGATGATTCCAGGCCAACCTCCTCCATCAGTTCGCGATAGAGGGCCTGCTCTGGTGTCTCATCCTCATTGATGCCTCCCTGCGGAAACTGCCAGGCGTCCTGGCCAATGCGCCTGGCCCAGAGCAATTCCCCCCGGTGGTTCGCCAGCATGATTCCGACATTCGGTCTGAATCCGTCGGAGTCAATCACGGCAACACCCCTGTGTTTGTTATTCATCTTCTATGTGTAAGTTAGTGTCATTTTTCCAGAATTGATAGCCCCACGGCAAACCGTAGAAGGAGCGAGTTCGCTTGCGCTTGGGTCTGGAGATCGCGAGCGAGCTCGCTCCTCCAGGGTTGTGATATGCTTTCGCCCCGAATTCTCCCGGAGGCCCGATACCGTGACACTCGCCATCTTCGACCTGGACAACACCCTTCTGCACGGCGACAGCGATCATGCCTGGGGCCAGTTCCTGATCGATACCGGCGTGGTGGATGGGGAGCGCTACCGCCAGCGTAACGACCAGTTCTACCGCGATTACGAGGCCGGTCGACTGGATATTGAGGAATACCTGGCCTTCGCCCTGGAACCACTGGCCAGCCAGAAACCGGCCGTACTCCAGGAACTGCGGGAACGGTTCATGCAGGAACGGGTGGAGCCCATGATCGAGCCCGCGGCCGAAGCCCTCATCAACCGCCACCGCGAGCGTGGTGAGACCCTGCTGATCATCACCGCCACCAACCGTTTCGTCACGGAACCCATCGCGGCGCGCCTGGGCATCCCCAACCTGATTGCCACCGAGCCGGAAGTGGTGGATGGTGCCTTTACCGGCCGCGTTGCCGGCACCCCCTGCTTCCGGGACGGCAAGATCACGCGGCTCGAGGAATGGCTGCTCGACCGCTCGGAAACCCTGGATGGCGCGCACTTCTACAGCGACTCGCGCAATGACCTGCCGTTGCTGGAAACCGTGCCCAACCCGGTTGCCACCAACCCGGACCCCGCCCTGCGCGACACCGCCCACCACCGCGGCTGGCCCATACTGGATCTGCAGTCCCTGTAGGACTGCCCCCCGCTCCTACAGCCTGCCCCTGAACAATCAGTTACAGCCTATCGCCATCATCTGGTCTAGGCTGAGGGCAGTAACGGTCAACAGGATGATAAGCCCCTATGCCTGCGGAACTCACCGACGAACAGATCCACAACGTCCTCCAGGGCATCCGGATTCCACCACAGCCCCAGATCATGGTGGACCTCCAGATGGAGCAGGCGATGCCGGATCCGGACATCGAACAGATCGCGAAACTCATCCGGCAGGATGTTTCCCTGTCCGGGATGATGCTCAAGTTCGTCAACTCGCCCTTCCTGCAGCACAGCAACCAGATCTCATCCATTGAACAGGCGGTCGCCCTGCTTGGCCCCACCACCGTCATCAACATCATCAACGGGCTGAGCATCAAAGGCGAGATGTCGGATCAGGCGATCCGGGCCATGACCCGGTTCTGGGACACTGCCACGGACATTGCCCAGGTCTCAGCGCATATCGCTCGGGCTATTGGCGCCAAGAACCCGGACGAGTCCTACGCGGTGGGTCTGTTCCACAACGCGGGCATACCACTGATGATGGAGCGCTTCCCCGACTACGACGACGTCATGATGGAAAGCTACGCCCGTAACGAACCGCGCCTGATCGACGTTGAGAACCGTACGCTGAACACCAACCACGCGGTGGTGGGCTATTACGTGGCCAAGTCCTGGAACCTTCCCCCGCACCTGTGCGAGGTCATCGCCGACCACCACAACGTGCAGCAGGTGTTCGCACAGACCGGCACCCGGGCCCAGGAGCGCAAGACGCTGCTGGCCACGCTCAAGATCGCCGAACACATCTGCGGCAACTTCGCGATCCTCGGTCAGCAGGAAGAGGATCATGAATGGCAGCGCCTGCAACAGGATCTGCTCATACACACCGGCCTGAGCCAGTATGATCTGGAGGAAATGGCACAGAATTTCCGTGATATGGGGATCACCGTCCACGGCGATTACTGAGCACTGACTCCACGCCTGAGAAAATCCACCATCATCGGCAGTTCCTCGCGGAACCGCGTGTAGCGGTGGTTGCCGCCCTCGTGCACAACCAGCTTACTGGCGGTGAACCTTTCGGCGGCCTGCCGGTAGTCCAGTGTTTCATCGCCGGTTTCCAGCAGAACCATGAGGCGCTCCGGGTGCGACAGCACCCCCGGATCCATGGCCTGAAGCTGGTACACGTGGTCCTCCGTGACGTGGAAGCTCTCCCCCGTATAGAGGTTGGTGTGCTCGCCGAGCGACTCCTCCATCAGGCGGTAGGGATGTGCGGCGGGATTGATCAGCACCGCCGGCAGACCATAGCGTTCCGCCATCACCATCGCAAAGAACCCGCCCAGGGAGCTGCCGATCAGGCCGGGCCCGGACCCCGGCGCCGCTTCGATGAGCCCCGCGAGCTGCGCCTCCACGCCGGCGGGCGTGGTTGCCAGCTGGGGAATGAACCAGTGCCCTGGATAAGCGGATTCATGCAGCCAGGCATCCAGCTCCCGTGCCTTTTCGGAAGCCGGCGCACTGCGGAACCCGTGAAGATAGATCAGGTCAGGATCGTCAGTAGCCAACGCTGTCGAGCTCCAGCCCGTAATCATCATCGGCAATGCGCTCCACACCGGTTCGGATGCGCCCGTCCGGATAGAGCGCGAGCCAGCGGTAGCCCGGCGGCACCGTATCCACCGCAAAGGACTCTGAATCCGGCAGGAACTGCACACAGGTGGAGGGGCTGGCCAGCATGCGCCAGCCACCGGTCTCCTGATCCAGGGACTGGTGGATATGCCCCCAGAGAAGTCCCCGCACCTGCTCGTGGCGCGCCAGTACCTCGAAGAGGGCGTCGTGATCCTGCAGGCCAATGGCGTTCATCCATTCGGCACCGATACGGATCGGATGGTGATGCAGACATACCAGTGCATGATCCCCGGGATACTCCTTCAGGCAGGCATCCAGATACGCCAGTTCCTTCTCCCCCAGGCACCCGTGCACCTGGTCCGGCACCGAGGAGTCCAGGCAGATCAGCTGCCACCCATGGCTCCGGTAACGCCGCTCCGCCGACCGGGTTCCCCTGATCACCCGCTCCATTGCCGGCAGCACATCGTGGTTGCCCGCTGCCCAGAAGACAGGCCCCTCAAAGAAAGCGGTCTGCTCCCGGAAATAGTGATAGGAGTCATCACTGCCATCCTGGGAGATATCGCCGGTTGCCAGAACCAGATCCGGTTGACCGTAATGGACGCGGACATGCGCCAGCACTGCCTCCAGCGTCTGGCGCGTATTGATCCCGAGCAGGCGCCCTTCCGGGTCCCCCATCAGGTGGGGGTCCGTAATCTGCAGCACATGCAGGGGCTCGGCTGAGGCGTCCATGGTGGCTACGGGCTCCCTTCGTCGCTATGCCCTTCAATATAGCGGGCTTATGCGTTATTGCCCAACGGATTTAGGGAACGTCATCACGGGTTCAGGATTCCAGGCTCCAGACCGAATCCAGATCGGCGGCCTGCCCGAACCTGAGGCAGAAATCCAGCCAGTCCGCCAGGAACAGATTGATCTGCAGCTTCTCATCCGGCAGATGCATGCGCGCATTGGGGTAGGGATTCACAGCGCGAATGCGCCCATGCCGGAAACAGCTCATCACTTCCAGCATCCCCACGTCGTGGTAGGCACGCACCGTCATGCGCGGATCATTGAGCCAGCGCCCGTTATTCGCCACCTGTTCCAGGTACCAGGTCTCGGTGAAACGGGCCTTTTCCAGACGGCACAGGTGGACATCCCCGAGATGGCGGCTGCCATCCCGGAGCCGGAAGAACACGTCGGAGTCCGCATCGGGCCCGAGGCGCTCCAGATGGCCCAGGCGATGGTAGTTGGCCTCGCACACCGCCGCGAAGCGGGTCAGGTCCGGCACATACCGCTGCACCATCACCCGGCCCTCCATTCATCCCGCAGCCGCTCACGGTTCAGCGCCAGCCACTGCAGGGCCATGATGGCCGGCGCATTCCAGATCCGGCCGCAACGCAGTCCTTCCATGGCGGTCTCAAAGGCGAGCGGCTGCACACGGATGTCCTCATTCTCATGCTCAAGGCCATGGATACCGCCGGCTCCCTGTGCATCGACACAGCCACCATAGAGGTGCACCAGTTCGTTCGTGCCCCCGGGCGAGACCAGGTAGTCACAGATCTTCTCGACACGCCCCAGGGTCAGCCCAGCTTCTTCCTCCGCCTCCCGCCGGGCGGTGGCCTCACCATCATCACCAGCTTCATTGATGCCGGCGACCACCTCCAGCAGCCAGGGCGAGGCCTCGCGCCCCAGCGCCCCGGCCCGGAACTGCTCCAGCAACACCACTTCGTCCCGCCAGGGGTCATAGGGGAGCACGCAGGTGCAGTTCTCGCGCCAGAAGATCTCACGGTGCATGGCCGGGCTCCAGCCACCACCGAAGAGCCGGTGCCGGAAACGCAGGCCACGCAGCTGGAAGAAACCCTGATAGAGCGCCTCATCGGACTCAATGGTCACGTCATCGTGGTCAAAGGTGCTGTCCAGCTCTCCCATCAGGGCCTCATCGGTTTCAGACTTCGTGGTACAGATCCCCTCCCTGTTCGCGGAACTCGGCGGACTTATCCGCCAGCCCTTCCCGCAGCGCCGCTTCATCGTTCAGACCATGCTCCCGCGCGTAGTCACGCACCTCCTGGGAGATCTTCATGGAACAGAACTTCGGCCCGCACATGGAGCAGAAGTGCGCCACCTTCGCCGAATCCTTGGGCAGGGTCTCATCGTGATAGGCTCGGGCCCGTTCGGGATCCAGTCCGAGGTTGAACTGGTCTTCCCAGCGGAACTCGAAGCGCGCCTTCGAAAGCGCGTCATCCCGCCGCTGGGCACCGGGGTGGCCCTTGGCCAGGTCCGCCGCGTGCGCCGCAATCCGGTAGGCCATCAGCCCTTCCTTCACATCCTCGCGATTGGGCAGGCCCAGATGCTCCTTCGGCGTCACGTAGCAGAGCATGGCGCAACCATACCAGCCGATCATGGCGGCGCCAATCCCGGAGGTAATGTGATCATAGCCCGGCGCAATGTCGGTTGTCAGCGGCCCCAGGGTGTAGAACGGCGCCTCGTCACAGCACTCAAGCTGACGCTCCATGTTTTCCTTGATCAGGTGCATGGGCACATGGCCCGGTCCCTCGATCATGCACTGGACATCATGCTCCCAGGCGATCTTCGTGAGCTCACCCAGTGTCTCCAGTTCCGCGAACTGGGCCCGGTCGTTGGCATCGGCAATGGAGCCGGGGCGCAGCCCGTCGCCCAGGGAGAAGGCAACGTCATAGGCCTTCATGATTTCGCAGATTTCAGAGAAATGCGTATAGAGGAAACTCTCCTCGTGCCGGGACAGGCACCACTTGGCCATGATGGAGCCGCCACGCGAGACGATGCCGGTGGTGCGCTCCGCCGTCATGGGCACATGGTGCAGGCGCACCCCGGCATGAATGGTGAAGTAGTCCACGCCCTGTTCAGCCTGTTCGATGAGGGTATCCCGGAACAACTCCCAGGTCAGGTCTTCGGCCGTACCATCGACCTTCTCCAGGGCCTGGTAAATGGGAACCGTCCCAATGGGAACCGGCGAGTTGCGGAGCAGCCATTCCCGGGTCTCGTGGATATCCTTACCGGTCGAAAGATCCATGATGGTATCCGCGCCCCAGCGGATTGCCCAGGTCAGCTTGCCGACCTCATCCTCGATCGAGGAGGTCACGGCCGAGTTGCCGATGTTGGCGTTGACCTTCACCAGGAAGTTCCGGCCAATGATCATGGGCTCGGATTCCGGGTGGTTGATGTTGTTGGGAATGATGGCACGTCCCCGCGCCACTTCATCACGCACGAACTCGGGATCGACCCCCTCGCGGATGGCGATGAACTCCATCTCGGGCGTGACCGTGCCCTTCCGCGCGTAGTGCATCTGGCTTACGTTGCCGCCCGCGCTGGCCACCCTGGGCTTGGGCGGCCGGCCGAAGCGGAAGGCATCCCGTCGTGGGTCACGCAGACGCTGGCGGGTGGTTTCGGAACTGAACTCGGGCAGACGCTGCGTGTCACCCCGTTCATCGATCCAGCCGGCGCGCAACGGCGCCAGGCCCTGACGTAGATCGATGGCAGCAGAAGGATCCGTATAGGGGCCGGATGTATCGTAGACCCGCAGCGGCTCGTTGGCTTCGGGACCCTCGGCCGTATCAGTGGGACTCAGCTGGATCTCGCGCATGGGGACGTTCAGATCCGGGCGACTGCCGGTTACGTAAACTTTGCGCGACGCTGGCAGCTGGTCGATGGTCGCGTCGTTGACGCGTTCGTTTTCGCTCAGGAGCTCATTGGATGGGTTCATGGTGGTTCTCCTCCGTTGGTGATCGAACGGACGGGAGAACGCAGAGGCAGACATGACGTCAGTAGTGGCAAACAAGGAGGCGGTACGGTCAGCACCCGCCTGTCTCGATCCCTACGCCGGTTCTAGCCGGATCAGGTCTGCGGGTTCTGCATTCGCAATCTCAGCCGGTCGCGGCGGCAAACGCCAACCCCGGGTCCGGCACCCCGTCAAGACAGTCCATTCGAGTCTAGAGATTGCTCCGGAACTTGTCCATAATGGTGACCGCCGGTCACGGCCCATCCAGATCAACGCTTGAGGGAACCAATGAAAGCGCGCGCTCTTCCCGCACTGATTGCAGCTCTACTGCTCCCTGCCACCCAGGCTTATGGTGAGGGGCTGATGGAGGTCTACGAACAGGCGCTCTCCTATGATTCGGATCTGGCAGCGGCACGCGCTGCCCGCCAGGCCCGTGAAGCCGCAGTCGATGAATCCCGGGCGCCGCTGCTTCCTCAGCTGGACGCTTTCGGGGAATCCTCCTACACCGAGCGCAACACCCTGGATGGTGACCTCACCAGCCACCAATACGGTCTCCAGCTCAGCCAGCCGCTTTTCCGGGCCAACGCCTGGTACGGCTTCCAGGCCAGCCAGAAGCAGAGCAAGGTAGCGGCCGCGGAACTGTCGCGCGCTGAACAAGGCCTGATGCTGAAAGTCGCAGAGCAATACTTCAACGTTCTGCGTGCCAAGGATGAGCTGGATACGGCCCAGGCTCAGGAAGCCGCGCTGCGGCGCCAGTGGGAGCAAGCCAAGGAGCGTTATGACGTGGGCCTGGTGGCCACCACCGAGGTAGAGGAAGCACGCGCCGGTTACGATGCGAGCCGCTCACAGCGGATTGCGGCGCAGAGTCAGCTGGATATTGAACGCGAGAGCCTGGCACGCCTTACCGGCCAGTTCCCCAACGCTCTGGAACGGCTTGAAACGGACTTCCCGATCAGCAGCCCGGAACCGGACAACCCCGAGGCCTGGGCCCAGACCGCACTGGAGCAGAACTGGGAGCTGAAAGCGCAACAGCTTACTGTGGCAGCCAAGAGCGAGCAGGTCAGCGCCGCTCGTTCCGAACATCTGCCTACACTGGACCTGTTCGCCCGGATCGAGCGCCAGCACCAGGACAACAATTTTGAGCTGCCAGGCGGCAGTGCGGGCGCAGGTGTTCAGCCCGGGGCGTACAGTAACCCCATGGACGAGTACCCGCGCACTGACACCACCGTCGGCCTGTCATTGAACATCCCGCTGTACAATGGCGGCGGCACCCAGGCCGGTGTAAGGCGGGTACGCTCCGAAACGGAGCAGGCAGAGCGGGAGCTTGATACCGTCAGGCGCAATGTCCGCCTTGATGCCCGTTCCCTGTTCCGCCGCATCACCACCAACGTCCAGACCATCAATGCGCAGCGCCAGACCATCGTCTCCAGCCGCAGCGCACTTGACGCCACCCGCGCCGGGTACGAGGTGGGTACAAGAAACATCGTTGAAGTACTGGATGCTGAGCAGAATTACTACGTTGCTCTGAGGGACTACGCCAATGCCCGCTACGACTACGTACTCAACACACTGCGCCTGAAGCAGGTAGCCGGCACGCTGAGCCCGCAGGACCTGCAGGGCCTTGATCGCTGGCTGAGCGCCACGGCCCCGGGCATCGAACGGCTGGCACGGCAGGTTACGCGCGAGGAGCGGGAAAACAACGGGGACTCCGGAGACGGCGAATACCGCCGCATCCCCTCGGATAACGTGGTCCCCCTGCAGGATCAGTAGGCGGGCAACCGCTCCAGGACACCCTCCACCAGGCGCGCCACCGCGCCCTGGTTGGCATCCACCACGGCCCGGCCACGCCGGCCCAGGGCCTCCTGTTCCGGCGCCGCCCCCACGAGCTCCTCCAGCACCGCGGCCAACGCATCGGTGCCATCCACAAACCGCACCGCCTGCTCGTCCTCAAGGCGCTCAAACACACTGGCGAAGTTGAACACATGCGGCCCGGTCAGCACCGGCAGCGACCAGGCCGCCGCCTCCAGCGGATTGTGCCCCCCACGTTCAATAAGCGACCCGCCGATGAAGGCGATATCCGCACACCCGAAGAGCATCAGCAGCTCACCCATGGTGTCCGCAAGGTAAACCTGGGCAGAGGCGGGGTCGTCAGCCGCCGTCCGACGCGCCAGGCTCAGCCCCTGCTGCTCAGCAAGCCGGGCCACTGCATCAAAACGCTCGGGGTGGCGCGGCACCAGCACCAGCAGTGCCTGCGGGTAACGTTCCAGCAGGCGGCGGTGCGCGGCCAGGATCGGGCCATCCTCGCCGTCATGGGTACTGGCGGCGATCCAGATGGGCCGCCCTTCCCCGAAAGTCTCCCTGAGGGCGGCCGCCTCCTCGCGCACCGCTTCCGGAATCCGCAGGTCATACTTGATCGAGCCTGTTACCGAAAGCTGTTGCGAGCGCACGCCCATGGCGCGGAAACGTTGCGCGTCCGCATCCGACTGGGCGGCAATCCAGTCAAGGGAACGGAAAGCCGGCAGCGTCAGCGGTGCCACACGGGCATACCCCGAGGCGGATTT
This sequence comes from Halovibrio salipaludis, assembly GCF_002286965.1. Classification (GTDB taxonomy): domain Bacteria; phylum Pseudomonadota; class Gammaproteobacteria; order Pseudomonadales; family Oleiphilaceae; genus Halospina; species Halospina salipaludis. Next base: position 170,993 of record NZ_NSKD01000006.1, read on the forward strand.
CTCCGAGAGCCGGGCGTTCGCAAGGATCACCGGAATCCCCCGGCGGGCGCAGGCATTCACCAGGTTGGGCCAGACCTCGGTTTCCATGATGACCAGCCCCGACGGCTTCACGCGCCGGATGAAGGCATTGACCATCCAGGGGAGGTCCAGTGGAATATAGGCGTGCATCACCTGATCCCCGAAGGCGGCACGAACCCTCTCGGCGCCTGTGGGTGTCATGGTGGTGACCAGTATTGGCCGGTCCGGCGCCTGTTCACGCAGGGCCCTGACCATGGGGGTAGCCGCAATCACCTCGCCCACGGATGCGGCGTGGATCCAGAGGATGCCGGACGCTTCGGGAACCGGTCCGGCCCCCAGCCGCTCCGGCCAGCGCTCACGGTACCGTCTGTCCTTCAGACTCCGGTACCAAAGGAACGCCAGTATGCCGGGCAGCATCAGCGTGAGAAGCAGTGAGTAGAGCCAGCGTGCCATCTGCGGGCGTTCCCGGGCTCAGGTGGCGATGGTCAGCCAGTCCCTGTTCCGCTCCCGGCGCCCTTCCACGGCGTCAAAGTACATCTGCTGGAACTGCTCGGTAATGGGGCCACGGCTGCCTTTGCCAATGGTGCGGTTGTCCAGCTCACGGATGGGCAGCACCTCGGCGGCCGTACCGGTAAAGAACGCTTCGTCCGCGATGTAGATCTCGTCGCGGGTGATCCGACGCTCTCTCACGGGGATGTCCAGTTCACGGGCGAATTCGAGAATGCTCCGCCGGGTGATGCCATCCAGGCAGGAAGTCAGCTCCGGCGTATGCAGTTCGCCATTGCGGACGATGAACAGGTTCTCGCCAGTCCCCTCCGCAACGTAACCCTCGTTGTCCAGCAGCAGGGCTTCATCATAACCGCAGCTCATGGCCTCATTGAGCGCCAGCATGGAGTTGATGTAGTTGCCATTGGCCTTGGCCTTGCACATCGTGATATTGACGTGGTGGCGCGTGTAGGACGAGGTCCGGATACGGATGCCCTGCTCCCGTGCCTCCGGCGCCATGTACGAGGGCCACTCCCAGGCGGCGATCATGACGTGCACCTGGAGATTGTCCGCACGCAGCCCCATGCCCTCGGACCCCAGGAAAACCATGGGCCGGATGTAGGCGGAGGCCAGACCGTTCTCGCGGACCACCAGACGCTGGGCGTCGTTGAGGGTCTCCTGATCGTACGGCATCTTCATGTTGAGGATGTGCGCGGAGTTGAACAGGCGCTGGGTGTGGTCCTGGAGACGGAAGATCGCCGGGCCCTCATCCGTGCTGTAGGCACGCACCCCCTCAAAGCAGCCCATGCCATAGTGAAGGGTATGGGTCAGCACATGCACTTTGGCATCACGCCAGGGCACCAGTTCCCCGTCAAGCCAGATAAGACCATCACGATCCGCCATCGACATTGCCGCCAACTCCTCTTGTCTGTGTTTTCGGCCAGAGCATTAAACCCGCGATTCTAGCAGGAAACGGGCCCTCCATGAGAACCGGAGAGCGCACGGGCGGGCAGCCCTAAACCGTAGGAGGATGCATCAGGGTCTGCCAGCATTCCATGACGTAGCGCCTCTCCGCCTCGAACTGGTCCGCCGACACCTCGCTGTTGAGGCGCTGCAGCGCACGCCGGTGCACGGTCGAGCGCATGGTGATGAACACATCCCGCAGGCGCTCAGCCATGGCAGTATCCAGAACACCGGCCTCACCGAGGGATTCCATCTGGCGGATGTTGTCCGACTGGTGGGTGATGGCCGGGTACCGGTGAGCCCAGGCCAGGATCAGGTACTGGACCATGAACTCGATGTCGATGATCCCTCCCGGATCCTGCTTAACGTGGAATATGCCGGGATCCCCGGAGGCATGGGCATCACGCATGCGCTGGCGCATGGCGACCACCTCCTGGCGCAGAGCCTCGGGGTCGCGCTCGTTTGCCAGGATGTCGTGGCGGATCCGCGCAAACCCTTCGCCGGAAACCTGACTCCCGGCCACCCAGCGCGCCCGGACCAGGGCCTGATGCTCCCAGGTCCAGGCATCACGCTCCTGGTAGGTACGGAACGCATCCAGCGTGGAGACCAGCAACCCTGAGTTGCCCGAGGGCCGCAGCCGCATATCCACTTCGTAGAGCTGGCCGGAGGGCGTCTGGGCCTGGAGGATGTGCACCACCCGTTGGCCGAGGCGCGCATAGAAGACCGCGTTATCAATGGATTTCTCGCCATCGGTCGCGTTCTGCGGATCACTGTCGTGCACGAACACCAGGTCCAGATCCGAGGTGTAGCCCAGCTCGATGCCGCCGAACTTGCCGTAGCCGATGATGGCGAAATCCATCTCAATGGGTTCCCCCTGATCATCCGTGGGCGTGCCGTAGCGCTGGGTCAGATGGTGCCAGGCCAGCACCACCACATGCTCCAGAACGGCCTCGGCAATCCAGGTCAGATAGTCGCTGACCTTCATCAACGGCAGTGTGCCACGGATCTCGGAGGCAGCCACGCGCAGCACATGGGCCTTTCGGAAGTGGCGCAGCGCCTCCATCTGTTCTTCCAGGTCGTCCAGCGGAATCCGCAGCATCTGCTGGTTCAGGTCCGCCTGCAGCTGATCCCGGTCGGGCGGCGTATAGAGGCTTTCAGCGTTGAGCAGTTCATCCAGCAGCAGCGGCGTCTCCGCCAGCTGGTCCGCAATCCAGGGGCTGGCCGCACACAGGCGCACCAGTTCCCGCAGCGCTCCCGGGTTCTCCGTCAGCAGCAGCAGATAGGCGCTGCGCCGCAGAACAGCCTCCACCAGAGGCAGCACCCGCTCCAGGGTGGCGGATGGGGCTTCCTCCTCCGCCAGTGCGGCCAGAAGCCGTGGCAGGAAGCGGTCCAGGCGACGCCGTCCTTCACTCTGGAGGGTGGTGACAACCCGGCCTTCCCGCAGGGATTTCAGCCGCTCCAGGGACTCAGTGGCCGACTCGAATCCGGCCCTTTCCAGCCACCGGCTGGCCGTCTCCTCTCCCAGCGAGCCGGCCCAGATCTCTTCCCAGCCATCATGGCCGCCGTCATCCTCTCCCTCGTCCTCTTCCAAAGCGATGATGTCCGCGAAATGCCCATTGACCCGTTCCCGATGTGCCTGCAGGTCACCGGCGAGGCTGTCCCAGTCCCCGTAGCCCATGATCAGCGCCACCCGCGCCCGGCCCACCGCATCCGAAGGCAGGGTCTGGGTCTGCTGGTCGGCAATGCCCTGGAGCGCATGCTCGGTATCCCGGAGCAGGACATAGGCGCGGTCCAGATCCCCAACCACCTCATCCGGCAACAGCTCCATACTCCCCAGGGCGGACAGCACTTCGCGGAGACGGCGCTCCTGGAGGACCGGTTCACGGCCACCGCGGATCAGCTGGAACGCCTGGGCCACAAACTCAATCTCCCGGATACCACCGGCGCCCAGCTTGATGTTGCTCTCCAGTGAACGCCGGCGCACCTCGCGCTGGATGAGCTTTTTCATCTCCCGCAGCGACTCGAAGGCGGAGAAATCAATGTAGCGCCGGTAGATGAAGGGGTGGAGCAGCTGCTGAAGGTGACTGGCATGCTCCCTGGGCCCACTGACCACACGTGCCTTGATCAGCGCATAGCGTTCCCATTCCCGGCCCTGGTTCTGGTAGTACGTCTCCAGGGCACCAAAGCTCATGGCCAGGGGCCCGCTCTCGCCGTTCGGGCGCAGCCGCATGTCCACACGGAAGACAAAACCGTCCGCAGTGGGCTGGTCCAGCGCGCGGATCAGTCGCTGACCCAGGCGGCTGAAAAAGACCTGATTGTCGACACTGCGACGGGCACCTTCGGTTTCACCACTGCTCGGATAGGCGAAGATCAGGTCAATGTCCGAGGAGAGATTGAGCTCCCCGGCACCCAGCTTGCCCATGCCGATCACCAGCAGGGGCTGGGCGACGTGTTCACCGGTGACCGGATCCGCGCCCATGGGGGTTCCCCACTCGCGGCAGGCATCGGCATAGAGCCATGAAACCGCACCATCGATACAGGCGTCGGCCAGCTCGGTCATGGCGCCCACGGTTTCCTCGAGATCCGCTTCGCCCAGCAGATCACGCCATACGATCCGGAACATCCAGCGTCGCCGGAAGGTCCGCAGGGTCTTCTGGAGTTCCGCCTCCGCCTGGATGTGCGGCTGCTGCACCTGCCAGTCCTCCCGGATTTCACCCGGGCACCAGGGGCGCGTCAGCAGCTCTGACTCGAACAGCGGCTCCAGCACATCGTCGTGGCGACGCAACTGTTCTAACAGGAAGTCACTGCGGGCAATGGCCTGAATGATGCCCTCACGATGAGCTTCGAAATGCGCCTGGCTCGCTGAGGAGTCCACGTCCATGAGGCTGCGCCAGCCTTCAGCGGCTTTCTCCCGAAGCGTGTCGGGCAGTGGGGCCAGTTCCCCGTCATCCAGAGGGTCCATCATGGTGGTTACCTTCCTGTCGGTGTGCTGCCGGCTTGCCGGTTAACCCTGTTCAGACAAGCAGCGCCAGCTGCAGCGGCGCCAGCCCGCGCATGGTGGTCAGGGCCTCCCGGGGCGACAGGCGTTGCGCCGCAGCGGATTCCAGCTCTGCTGTCACCTGAGTGTAGGCCTCCCCGGCCCCGGCTGCCTCCGCAGGGCCGGACAGTTGCCGATGCAGATCAAGAAAATGCTCCCAGCCGGCGGGATCATCCCGCAGCCAGAAGCGGCACAGGGCATCCAGCCAGGCCTGAGGGGTGGCTCCGGACCCAGCCTCACCCGGTGTGCCTACCCCGGCCAGGTGATAGCCCTGCTCAGCCTTGCTGATGCTGTTGAGCAGTGCCGGCACGCTGGCAGTCAGTGCTGTTGCAACCCGCGAGAGAATGCCGGCATCGCCGTCCACCAGTTCCAGCTCCAGTTCACACAGCGGCTGCTCCTGCCCGATGGCGCGGATCACTCCGTTGTCCAGCGCGCATTCGATGCGTGCCCACTGCCCCCGCTCGGACCACTCAAGCATCAGCACGCGACGCTGGAAGTTTGTGTCAAAGACGGGTGCCAGGTGGCTCAAGGCCGGGTGATCCGCCATGGGGGTGTCAGCCAGAAGCGCCAGGTCCAGGGACGCTCCCGGCCTTTCCCATTCCCATTCCTGGCGCGCGAGGGCCGCCCCCTGGAGGTGACCGCGGGTCTTCAGGGTCTGGATGTAGCCGCTGCCGGTGGCGCGCACCCGCAGAGCGACCCGTTCCGCGTTGAGGGCCCCCTCCGGGGTGTCATAGTAACGGTTGAGGAGCGTCAGGGGCTCGCCCTGCTCCACGGCGCCCCTGGTACTCAGCCAGCCCCCGGCCCGGTCAAGGTTGGCGGGGGTCATGCTGAGTTTGAGCTCGGTCTCACTCATGGGTCAGAACCGGTAACGGGCGCCGATCATCAGATCGGACCGGTCCGGGGTCTGCTCATTCGAGCTGGCCTTGTAGCCCTCCACGTACACCGCCATGGACTCGGTCAGGTCGTGCATAACCTGGGCCGTATAGGCGTTGGTGGTTTCCGTTTCCGGCTCCAGTTCATCCCTCTCCCGTTCCCAGGAAATGGAGAACCGGTTGGGGCCGACGCGGTAGCTGGTCAGCAGGGCCGCCACGCTGGCGATGTCCTTGCGGTGCTGGTACTGGGCGGTGAAGTGCCAGCGTTCACCCTCATAGGTCATGCGGCCGCCGTAGGTGTTCTCGTTGTCCATCTCCTGAACCGTGTTACCACCGCCGTCATTGGAGTCCATACCCAGAGCCCATTCCCAGTTGCCCGGGGTGTAGCTCAGGACTGCCTGATAAGGACGGCTCTCCTTTTCATCACCGTCGCGGACTTCCGGGCTGCCGTCCTCGTTCAGTTGGACTGCCCCATGCAGCCGGAGATCGCCCCAGGATGGTGTGGTGTACTGCACCAGACGGTCACGCCCGGTGGTGTAGGGGCCGAAAAGGTGGCGTCGTGCACGTTTACCGGTCGCAGGATCCACACCATCCTCATACCGGTACTCGCCCTCAAAGAAATTGGCGACACGATCCAGCTGCTGCTCGTAGACGGTATCGTCCACACCGCCCCAGATGCGACCAAAATCACCCTCAAGGCCAATGTAGGCGTACTCGACGTGCTCATCGAACATCCGGTCACCGTCTTCATCCGCGGCAGAGGGGATCGACGTCCATTCAGCGCGGAAGAAGCCTTCCGTACCCGGCATGAGTTCGGTGCGGTTACGCAGGCCGATCCAGGAGTTGCTGTCGCGGAAGGCGGTCTCGCTGCCGCGACCATCCGTATCACGATGCTCCATCACCAGCCCAAGCTGGCCGTAGATCTCCGGCATCATGTCCAGCCGGTGCGTCAGTGCGTCCACCTCCGCCAGTGTCAGTTCACTGTCGCCGCTGCGGCCCGAGTCCTGGGCCTGCACGCCACCAGCCGCCAGCGCGGCCAGTGCCAGAACAATTCCTTTCCGCTTCATGGAACCCCCTAGTGTTATCAGAGCCGGCAGAATACCACTGAGCCCCCACCGGCTAAAGAAACCTCGACGCTACACGCTCAACAGAAACGTTACCGGCCCGTCATTGACCAGCTGTACCTGCATGTCCGCACCAAAACGGCCCGTGGCCAGGTGCCCGATCCCGGGCGGTGCAACATCCACCTGCTGGCGGGCCGCCTCCACAAAGGCATTGAACCAGTGTTCGCCACGCTCGGGCCGGGCCGCGGACGAAAACGAGGGCCGACTGCCCTTGCTGGTATCCGCCGCCAGAGTGAACTGGGGCACCACCAGCAGGTCACTGCCGCAGTCCTTCAGGCTCCGGTTCATGCGCCCCTGCTCGTCCGGGAACACGCGGTATTCAAGCACGCGCTCCAGCATCCGTTTCTGCTCGGCCGCTCCATCCGTTTTCTGAACCCCAAGAAACAGGAGCAGGCCGTGGCCGATTTCACCCACGATCTCGCCATCGATACTGACGCTGGCACTGGTGACGCGCTGTATAAGCCCTTTCAAGAAAGTTCTCCCCTTTCATGCATGCGTGGCTCGTGATGGTGCCACTCCTCCGGGCGGCGGGAAAGAACGCACCAAAAAGCAGCGCGCTCGATGGCCGTGCCCTGTTTCGGTGACCCAACCGCCTGCCCACACCGGTTGCGACAGCCCAGGACAGGCCACTAATGGCTGTTTATCCATTGTTTTTCGGGATTTTTTGACCATCAGGCACGGCACCTGCTGATACCCGGACAAGTTGCATTGCAACGGAACCCCAAGGAAAAGCCAACGGAGGCTACAACCATGCAAACACTCAGAAAGCCCCTTTCCTCTCTCCTTGCCGCTGGCCTGATTGGCAGTGCCGCACTGGCCGCCTCACCGGCCATGGCCTTCAATCCGAGCACCAGCGCAACCTTCGGTGCCTCGAACATCTACCTGTGGCGTGGTGTGGACCTGGGCACCGGCGATGCCCATGTTTACGGCAGCCTGGACTTCGACAGCGGTGTGGGAGCCTACGCCGGGGTCTGGGCCGCCAGCGGCGACAGCGGCGCCGGCCAGGAATATGACCTTTACGCGGGCTACGCCACCGACATCACCGACGATATCAGCGTTGATGCCGCCATCATCAATTACATCTACCCGAAGCAGGCCCGTGTGGTAAGAGATGACCAAGGCAATATTACCGACACGGTTGATCAGGATGGTTTTGGCGATTTTTCCGAAGCCTACCTCGGTATCAGTGCCTACGGTCTTGGTATTGATTACTACAAGGATGTAACCGGCTCAGACTATGAGTACGTTGCCGCCAGTTACGGCTATGACGCCTTCGGCGTCACTGTTGGCCATCATATCGACGAAGCCGGCGCCCCGTTTGGCGAGGACATGACCCACCTGGACCTGTCCTTCCAGTTCAACGATGAGCTCTCGTTCGTTGCCAGCACCGTCGTTGATTCCGACACCAGCGACGACACCCGCAGAACAACACTGCTCCAGGCAGTCTACGAACTGTCCTTCACCCTGTAATCCCACCAACCGGGGCCGCTATGCGCGGTCCCGGTTATCGCGAGCCGAGCTCGCTCCTACCCAAGACCGAAATCAGGCCCGAAGCGATCACTCATCGCTTCGGTTGCCCGGATCAACGCATCCACAATGGCGGGCTCCGAGGCCGCATGTCCGGCGTCGCGGATAATGGAAAGATCCGCTTCCGGCCAGGCATCGTGTAGCGTGACAGCGTTCTCCAGCGGGCAGACCATGTCGTAGCGACCGTGAACCATACGGGCCGGTTTATCGCGGATGGCATCCAGGTTGTCCAGGATCCGGTTTTCCTCGATGAAACCGCCGTTGAGGAAGTAGTGACACTCGATACGGGCGAGGGAGAGCGCCAGATGGGCGTGCCCGAAACGCTCTACCGCTGCCGGATTCGGGTGCAGGGTGGCACAGCGCCCCTCCCATATCGCCCAGGTACGCGCAGCCTGCAGGCGCTCGAGCTCGTTCTCGCTGTGCAGCAGCCGATGGTAGGCACGGATCAGGTCATCCCGCTCACTCTCCGGGATCAGGGCAATGAAATCCTCCCAGTAATCCGGAAAGATCCGGCTGGCACCATCCTGCAGGAACCAGCGGATATCACGCTCGCGGCAGAGAAAGATCCCCCGCAGGATCAGCCCCAGGACCCGCTCAGGGTGGGATTGGGCGTACAAAAGACTGAGGGTGGACCCCCATGAACCACCAAACAGAAGCCACTGCTCAATGCCGAAGAACGCGCGGATGCGCTCCATGTCCTCAAGCAGATGGGCGGTGGTATTGTTCTCGACGGAAGCGAACGGGGTGGAGCGGCCGGAACCGCGCTGATCGAAGAGAATGATGCGGTAGCGTTCCGCATCAAAGAAACGGCGGGCAGTGCCATCACTGCCCGCACCCGGACCGCCGTGAACCACGAGCACCGGGATCCCGCCGGGATGCCCGGACTCCTCCAGATAGAGGCTGTGGCCATCCCCCACGTCCAGGCGATGGGTGGCGTAGGGGGCGATTTCCGGGTAAAGGGTCAGCATGCCCCAAGTCTAGGCGCCCGGGGCAGGCTCAGCCACCCTATTTCTTGCCGGCGCGCTTGCGATCCGTTTCGGTCAGCAGCTTCTTGCGGACCCGCAGGTTATTGGGCGTAACCTCCACCAGTTCATCGTCATCAATGAACTCAAGCGCGTTCTCGAGGGTCATCTCGATCGGCGGGGTCAGCACCAGGTTCTCGTCCGTACCGGCGGCCCGCACGTTGGTGAGCTGCTTGCCCTTGGTCGGATTCACCGTCAGGTCATTCTCCCGAGCGTGAATACCGATAACCATGCCCTCGTATACCTCGGCGCCCGGCCCCACCATCAGGCGGCCACGATCCTGCAGCGTAAACAGGGAGTAGGCCGTGGTAGTGCCCTTGACCATGGAAACGATGGCGCCGTTATGGCGGTGTTCCGCCATACCACCCTTGACCGGACCCCAGTGGTCAAACACGTGGGTCAGGATACCCGAGCCCTGGGTCAGGGTCAGGAACTGGGAGCGGAAGCCGATCAGGCCCCGCGCCGGCATGATGAAATCAATCCGCACGCGGCCACGGCCGTCCGGCACCATATTCTGCATCTCGGCGCGGCGGTTGCCCATCTCTTCCATCACCGAGCCCTGGTGCTGCTCTTCGATGTCGACCACGACCTGCTCGTAGGGCTCTTCCTTGGCGCCGTTATTGTCACGCTGCACCACTTCGGGGCGCGAGACGCCCAGCTCAAAGCCTTCCCGGCGCATGTTCTCGATCAGAACGGCCAGGTGCAGCTCACCACGGCCTGAGACCGTGAACTTTTCCGCTGCATCGCCCTGCTCGACCCGCAGCGCCACGTTGTGCAGCAGCTCCTGCTCAAGGCGCTCCTTGATCTGGCGGCTGGTGACGTACTTGCCGTCCTGGCCGGCGAAGGGCGAGTCGTTCACCTGGAACGTCATGCTCACGGTCGGCTCGTCCACGGTCAGCGCCGGCATCGCCTCGGGGGCTTCGCGGCTGCAGATCGTATCCGAGATGCGCAGGTTGCTGATGCCGGAGATACAGACAATATCGCCCGCGTTGGCTTCATCCACGTTCACGCGGTTAAGGCCGAGGAAGCCTTTCACTTCCAGCAGCTTGGCGTTGCGCTGCTCGCCCTCGCGGTTGATCACCGCCACCTGCTGGCCGGGCTTCATCTGGCCGCCCTTGATGCGGCCCACGCCCAGAACGCCCACATAGGGGTCGTAGTCCAGCGAGGAGACCTGCATCTGCAGGGATGCGTCCGGATCCACGCTCGGTGCCGGAACCTGATTGACGATCATCTTGAACAGCGAATCCATGTCGTCTTCCAGGGCATCCGGATCCTCACCGGCAATGCCGTTGAGGGCGGAGGCGTAGACAATCGGGAAGTCCAGCTGGTCCTCGTTGGCGCCCAGAGCATCGAACAGGTCGAAGACTTCGTTGATCACCCAGTCCGGGCGGGCGCCTTCCCGGTCCACCTTGTTCACCACAACAATGGGGTTAAGCCCCTTGGCGAATGCCTTCTGGGTCACGAAACGGGTCTGGGGCATGGGGCCATCAACGGCGTCGACCAGCAGCAGGACCGAGTCGACCATGGACATGACCCGCTCCACCTCGCCACCGAAATCGGCGTGGCCGGGCGTGTCGACGATATTGATCCGGTATTCGCCCCAGTTGATCGCAGTATTCTTGGAGAGGATGGTGATGCCCCGCTCCTTCTCCTGATCATCGGAGTCCATGATACGGTCGGTGTCCGATGACTTGCGATCCAGGGTCCCGGATTGCTGCAGCAGCTGGTCGACCAGCGTGGTCTTGCCATGGTCAACGTGTGCAATGATGGCGATGTTGCGAAGATTCTCAATCACGAAAAGGGCCTCTGAATCACTGGTATTTCGAATGAAGGGCGGTGAAAATGAGGGTCGATCCGGGTTTCCCCGAACCAAGGGCGCGGATTGTACACGAACAGACCGGATTTTTCCATGAGCTCATTGCTGCCCCGATGAACACGGCCATTTTCCGCCGGGCATCTGCTGCAGCCCGACAATGCACCAGATTGAATCGGGATCACACCTTGGTGCACTGTATTAGTGCATCGCGCAGCGAGGCCAGCGCACCAGGATGACGCCAATGCCCTGTTATGCGGCCAGAAATGAGCAAATCCGGTAATTGGCAAGCCTTTTGCTTAAGGGTGGTCAGGCACGCGAAAGGCCCCACCACGGTGCACAGGGCCGGAGCCACGAGCACTCTGCTCTACTCAAATGAACCACAGATGGAGTTCTGACATGTCCAAGAACACGCTGAAGCTGATCCAGGAACATGACATCAAGTGGATCGACCTGCGATTCACTGACAGCCGCGGTAAGGAAATGCACGTCACCATGCCCGCCAAAGAGGCTGATGACGACTTCTTCACTGACGGTGCCACCTTTGATGGCTCCTCCATCAACGGCTGGAAGGGCATCAACGAGTCCGACATGATCCTGATGCCCGATGATGAGGCAGTCACCCTGGATCCGTTCGCGGAAGAGCCCACCCTCAACATCACCTGTGACATCGTTGAGCCGGCAACCATGCAGGGCTATGAGCGTGATCCGCGCTCCGTGGCACGGCGCACCGAGGATTACATGAAGTCCCTGGGCATTGCGGATGCGGCCCTGTTCGGCCCCGAGCCCGAATTCTTCGTGTTCGATTCCGCCAAGTGGAAAGTGGACATGGACTCCGCCATGTACGAAATCCACTCCGAGGAAGCCGCCTGGGTTTCCGGTGAGGATTTCGACCGCAATAACACCGGCCACCGGCCCAAGGTGAAAGGCGGCTACTTCCCGGTCCCCCCGGTGGATTCCCTGCACGACCTGCGTGGCGCCATGTGTGCCGCCATGGAATCCATGAACCTTGACATTGAGGTGCACCACCACGAAGTCGGCACCGCCGGCCAGTGCGAAATCGGCGTTGGGCCGAACACGCTGACCCGTAAGGCCGACGAGGTACAGATTCTCAAGTACTGCGTGCACAACGTGGCTCACGCCTTCGGCAAGACCGCCACCTTCATGCCCAAGCCGGTGGTCGGTGACAATGGCTCCGGCATGCACGTCAACATGTCGCTGAGCAAGGACGGCAAGAACATGTTCTCGGGCGACAGCTACGCCGGCCTGAGCGAAAACGCCCTCTACTACATCGGTGGCATCATCAAGCATGCCAGGGCCATCAACGCGTTCACCAACGCGTCCACCAACTCCTACAAGCGCCTGGTTCCGGGCTTCGAAGCGCCGGTGATGCTCGCCTACTCCGCGCGCAACCGTTCCGCGTCCATCCGGATCCCGTACACCAACAACCCCAAGGCACGCCGGATCGAGGTGCGCTTCCCGGACCCGTCCGCCAACCCCTACCTGGCGTTCTCCGCGCTGGTCATGGCGGGCCTGGACGGCATCCAGAACAAGATCCACCCCGGCGAAGCCATGGACAAGGATCTCTACGACCTGCCCAAGGAAGAGGCACTGGAAATCCCGACCGTGTCGGAGACCTTCCAGGAGGCACTGGACGCTCTCGAAGCGGACCACGAGTTCCTGACCCAGGGCGGCGTCTTCACCGAAGACATGATCCAGGGCTACATCGACCTCAAGCGTGAGGATGTAACCCGCTACAACATGACCACCCATCCGGTGGAATTCGACATGTACTACTCCGTGTAAACAGGGCTCCAGTACCTGTCAGAACCCGGCCCGGGGCAACCCGCGCCGGGTTTTTTTGTTGCATTGGCAACGCGGTGCTTGAATAATCGGGAAAGGATATCCGTCCGTCCCGAATCCGGAGGCTCCGTGTTCCGATCAACAATTCCCCTCACCGCGCTGGTCCTGGCCTTTCTTCTGCCCCTGGGTACTGCCGTGGCCGGCGAGATCTACCGGCACGTGGACGAGAACGGCAATGTGACCTACTCGGATGAGCCCTTCAGCGATAACAGTCAAGCCATGGAACTGGAGCCCCTGCCGGAGGTCAGCCTGCCCGACAGCCCGGTGCGCGAAAGCCGCAACAGTGAACGGGAAAACAACAGAGGCAATGACGGACAGCAGGGCTACGAATCCGTCGAGATCACCCAGCCGGAACACGACAGCGCTTTCTGGCGCGGCGATGGGTTGGTTGTGGTGCGCTTCCAGTCCCAGCCCTCTCTGCGTCCCGGTCACCGCTTTGCCCTCGAACTGGATGGCGAGAGAACCCGCCGGAGCCGCAACACCAGCTTCACGCTGGAGAACATGAACCGGGGCACCCACGAGATCGTGATCCATGTGGTCAACGCCAACGGCGAGACAATCAGCTCCTCCGATGTCACCCGATTCACCCTGCACCGCCCCTCGCAACTGAACTGAAGACCCGCTCGCCAACCCTCTGGCGACAGACGCCGACTTCGCTCGCGTTCAATCCACGACCACCTTAATGCACTGTATTGGTGCACACTGCAACCTTCTGCATTAGCATGGGGCAGAGCGCGATTCCAACCGTGCACTGATTCGGCCCAGCAGCGCTTTTACACCGACCCAGAAGCTGGTTTGATTCTTGCAAAGCCTGTTCCCAGGAGGGGACCTATGACCGAACCCATGCACCAGCGCATCCTGGACAACCTGGCGACAGCGGTTCTGGTGCTCGATCACGACAAGCGCACGCGCTACCTGAACCCGGCTGCCGAGATGCTGCTCCAGACCAGTGGCGACCGCATCCGCGGCCTGCCGGTCACCAGTATCTTCGTGGAGCCGGACGCGGCCCTGCAGACGCTCACCGAGACTGCGGCCACGGGCCACACTTTCACCAAGCGTGAAGCGGAACTGCTGCTGCCCAGTGGCCAGTTGATATGCGTGGACTATTCCATCTCACCGTTCCCGGGGGACGACCCCCTGCTGCTGATGGAGATCCAGCAACGGGACCGCCTCCAGCGTATCTCGCGCGAAGAGGAGCTCCTCACCCAGCAGGAGACCACGCGCACCCTGGTGCGGGGCATGGCCCATGAGATCAAGAACCCGCTGGGTGGCATCCGGGGTGCAGCCCAGCTGCTGGAACGTGAACTGGAAAACGCTGAACTGCGTGATTTCACGCGGGTGATCATGGAGGAGGCAGACCGGCTGCGCACCCTTGTGGACCGGATGCTGGGCCCGAACCGGGCCATCGAGACAGCCCCCACCAACATCCATGATGTGGTGGAACACGTGCGTACCCTGCTGGAAGCCGAAGGCGGCAGCCAGGTCAGTCTTGTGCGGGACTATGACCCCAGCATCCCCGAGTTCATGGGTGACCGCGAGCAGCTGATCCAGGCCATCCTCAACATTGCGCGCAATGCGCTGGAAGTGCTTACCAAGCACCCGCCGGAGGATGCAGAGCCTACGATCACCATGCGTACCCGCGCCCTGCGCCAGTTCACCATCGGCCATACGCGCCACCGGCTGGTCTGCCGGGTGGACATCATTGACAACGGGCCCGGCATTCCACGCGAGCTTCAGCCAAACATTTTCTACCCCATGATCAGCGGCCGACCCGACGGCACCGGGCTCGGGCTGGCCATCACCCAGAGCATCGTGGGGCAGCACCAGGGCCTGGTGGAATGCGAGAGCCAGCCCGGCTGCACCCGATTCATCATCTTTCTGCCCCTGGAGGCCTCCGAATGAGCGCCACTGTCTGGATCATCGACGACGACCGCAGCATCCGCTGGGTGCTGGAGCGGGCACTGAGCCGCGCCGGCCTTGAAACGGTCAGCTTTGAAAGCGGCGAGGGTATACTGGAACGGCTTGAACAGGACCAGCCGGATGCCGTGATCAGCGATATCCGAATGCCCGGCATCGACGGCATCACCCTGCTTCGCTCCATCAGTGAACGTTTCCCCATGGTGCCGGTCATCATCATGACGGCCCACTCGGACCTGGACAGCGCGGTCTCCTCCTACCAGACCGGTGCCTTTGAATACCTGCCCAAACCCTTTGACGTGGACGAGGCCCTCTCCCTCATCCAGCGCGCCATTGATCATGGCCGGGAGCAGCGCTCAAGCGCCCGTGAACGGGAGGCGGAACACGCCGGGGAAAATGCCGAGATCATCGGTGAGGCCCCCGCCATGCAGGAAGTTTTCCGGGCCATCGGGCGTCTTTCGCATTCCAACATCACAGTGCTGATCAACGGGGAAAGCGGGACCGGCAAGGAACTGGTCGCACGCGCCCTGCACAACCACAGCCCGCGCTCGAGCGGCCCCTTCGTGGCGCTGAACATGGCCGCCATTCCGCGGGATCTGATCGAATCTGAGCTGTTCGGCCACGAGAAAGGCGCCTTCACCGGCGCCAACGCGGCGCGCCAGGGTCGCTTTGAGCAGTCCAACGGCGGCACCCTGTTCCTGGACGAGATCGGTGACATGCCGGCGGACACCCAGACCCGCCTGCTCCGCGTTCTGGCCGACGGCGAATTCTACCGCGTGGGCGGCGCCACGCCCGTGAGAGCGGACGTGCGCATCATCGCCGCCACCCACCAGGACCTGGAGGAACGGGTCCGCGAAGGCAGCTTCCGCGAGGACCTGTTCCACCGGCTCAACGTCATCCGCGTTCACCTGCCAACGCTCAGCGAGCGGCGCGAAGACATCCCGCTGCTGATGCGCCACTTCCTCAAACAGGCCGCAAAAGAACTCAATGTGGAACCCAAGATCCTCAAGGAGGAGACCGAAACCTACCTGAGCACCCTGCCCTGGCCCGGCAACGTGCGCCAGCTCGAGAACGTGTGCCGCTGGCTGACCGTGATGGCCTCCGGCCGCGAGATCCACGTGAACGACCTGCCCCGGGAACTGCTGGAGCAGGAGGAAGGAAGCAGCAACGCCAGCAGCTGGCAGGAACAGCTGCGCGACTGGGCGGACCGTGCACTGAAACAGGGCAAACACCCGATCCTGGATACCGCATTACCGGAATTCGAACGCGTCATGATCGAAACCGCCCTCAAGCACACCGGCGGCCGCCGCCGCGATGCGGCCAACCTGCTGGGCTGGGGGAGGAATACGCTGACGCGCAAGATCAAGGAACTCGGTATGGACGAGCACGCCGACGAGGACCAGGAGGAAGCTCACGGTTCCTGACCTATGTAGGAGATGGGATAAAGCGGGCAGGCCTTGATCGGGCCGGAAGGAAGAGGACAACCTCCGCCAATGAGAAACGAGGTCACCCGAAGAGCCTCAGCAGAAGAGGAGGTTGTCCGATGAATTACGCTGGCATCGATCTGGCTTCCAAATCAAGTGCTGTTGCCGTTGTGGATGAGCAGGGCAATGTCATGGAACAGCGGGAAGTGGCCACCGACGCCGGGCAGTTGGCCAAAGTGCTGGCCCCGTTTAC
>NZ_NSKD01000007.1 GCF_002286965.1 Halovibrio salipaludis
CATAGCCGATGCTCTGCTGCTTGCAGAACTGCATGGCTGACAAGCCGCTGTCTCGCTGTTGATCGACCAGGGCCTGCCATTGTTCGGGAGTGCGGCGTTTGCTCATGGGAGTAGTAACCTCGTATTGGAGAATTTGAGGCTACTGTAGGGCGCTATTCGCTGGAGTGGCAGGGTGTCTTAGAATGAACGCTTACTGCAGAACTGCATGGCTGACAAGCCGCTGTCTCGCTGTTGATCGACCAGGGCCTGCCATTGTTCGGGAGTGCGGCGTTTGCTCATGGGAGTAGTAACCTCGTATTGGAGAATTTGAGGCTACTGTAGGGCGCTATTCGCTGGAGTGGCAGGGTGTCTTAGAATGAACGCTTACTCACGTAAGCGTATTAGCCAAGGATAAGTGACGCTGATAGTCGGTTTTCCGATTTATAAAAAAATATCACCTCGTCTTTCTCGAAGCCCTGTCACGCCGCCATTCTTGCGTCTGAAAGAGGTGACTCGTAATACCTTCGGTAATACCGACAGGATCGCCCTCATTGTTGTCGCTGGATCCGAATTCAGCAGCCCTCAGGGTGTGTCACGCTATCCTTCGTGCCGAATACCGATACTCCAAACTTCCTGCAACCGCTCGACCGTGTGCCTCCACTTGGAGGAGCGTGGCTTGCATACGGTGTTCTGATTCCCGAAGAGTCCGACCTCCGAAAACGCATGATCCCGGCTTACCGTGTGCAGCCAGCGCACCGGCACCAGGTATTCTGCGGTATCGTCATCCGCTTGTGGATCCAGGTGGGGGTAAGGTTCGGACAGCGTCATCTGAATAAGTGTCTTGTGGCCATCGGACGTCTCAAACTCGTACTGGTCCGCACGACAGCGCTCCCCGGTGACGATCCCGACGCCAACGTAGCCGGTTTTAGGGATGTTGACCCATACCCGGTCCCCTTCCGAGAGCATGGCTAACGTCTTGGAGTACCAGGTCGCACCACCGCCTGCGATGAATCCAAGTCGCCGGGCATCTTCCCAGGGCCGGTCGTCACCGAAGGAGACGTAGAACTCCCCATTCCATGCCTCTTTGGGAGTGCGGCTGACCGCCCGCTCCTGGTTCTCCTCAGGGTCAATCATCCAGGCACGGCTGAGGTATTGATTGCCTTCATCCTCGAAGGCCGCAAAGAACAGAGCATTGATGGAGAGCTGTGCCACGTCATTGAGGTAGTTGATGATGCGCTCTGTGCTCGCATCGAGCTCCGTGGCGACGACCACCATCTGATGGCTTTCATTTACCGTGACACTGGCCAACGGTATGCCGAACTTGGCCTCGAAGGCATCGTCAATGGAGTCGTGCGGCTGGGCGTATTGTCGGGCAAACTCCCTGTAGATTTCAGAGATTCTGGAGTCCTCCAGAGTCATCACCCATGAGGCGTAATCGATCGCCTGGGCGACCACTTCCCGTGGGGTTTTGCCGCTTTTGAGCTCCACGATGATGATGGAGCCGTTAGCGTCCATTGCCAGCAGGTCAATGTACTTGTCGAAGTCGGTCCTGACCTGTCGGCCGATGAGGAGCCAGTCGGCACTGAGGATCGAAACATCCTTCATAACCATATCTTCCAGAAGAGACTCATCGGCCAGACCGGATGGTTTCAGTTTTCGAGGCTGGTCGCCGACCTTCCAAATGCCTTGTTCAATTGCCATAGCCGTAGAGCTCGTGTCTGTAACAAAATTGAATAAGCCAGAGCTTGATTACCCCGATTAGCGGGGCTACTATTCCCCATAACACGACCCCGGCCTCTTGGTTGTCCGCAACCTACGCTGGGGTTTTTTATTGCCTGCTCACCACCATGCCCTCCAATCCTCGGTAACGCCCATCCCGGATAGCGTAAGCTGTTTGGAGGAGTGCTGTTCCGGGAAGTTATCCAGATGGTCCGCCACACGCTGATGCCACTCCGTGTTAGGGCAGACAGCCTTCACCAACATCCTGGTAATGGCCAGTAGAAGAAATGGCTTGAAACGCGTTTCCTCATCCTCGATGAAAGCGTCACACCACCCCAGCACACCCGCTTGAGGCAGTTTCGGCTTGGACGTGATATTTCGGTTCCACAGGCGACTGTGGTGCGCAACCAGGTTCCTAAGGTAACTGAGACTGAATACCCAGCTATTGAACACTTTCCAGTCCGGCACGCCATAACGGTCAGCGATGGCTTGCTGGTCTCGCGGGTGCATCATGTTCAGGAGCTGGGAAATGGCGCCGAAATCCATCACTTCCACGGCGACCCAGATTGGCAGTTCATCGCCGTGCGTGCGGTGGTAATGTCGCACGAAGTCCTCTTTGGAGCGGGCCACGAGTCCTCTGTACTTGTTCAGCCAGGCATCGAATCGAGAAATGGGGTTGGACCGGCTGAAGGGCTTGGAAACAAATCGAGGGTGGAAGTGGGCTTTCGTGTTCTCGATATGGGCAAACGGACTGCGTCGCCCCAACAGGTAGGCGACGTCAACGCGCAGCGAGATCTCGATGCGCTCCAGAGCATCCGCCACGTACAGCCGTAATTGCTTGTCGAACAGGTACAGGCGCACCGCATCAACGAACTGCGTTCCGGGTTGAAATTCATCCAGCGCCCGGGTCGTCGGCTTGCCGGTCTTTGGATCCTCAATGACCTCAAAATGCCTGAATGGGTACCAGTAGGCACTAAGGCGGTAGTACCCGACACGCTCCAGGTAATCCAGAGCGGCAGGTTCATCGGTGACCACCATCCCTCGGGACTTCAGTAGCTCCAGCTGCTCTGCAAAGGACTTCCATGGTCTGTCGTAGGGCATCAGTTCAGGGCTCCTTCCACGACCGCTTCCGCCAATTGACAGCGGATTTCGCTGGTGCGGCTCAAGCGCTCCTTGAGTTGGTCGCAAAACGCCATAAGTTCATCAACTTTTCGAACAATTCGGTCCTGTTCTTGTTCAGGAGGGAGCGCAATCACGTATCCTCTCATGTCGCTGACGTTCACATGTTTCGCACCAATCCCTTTATGCATTGATAAAAGAGTTTCAAGGGCTAGCGGATTCGATAGAGTAATTCTCAAAAAATGTGGATTCGTATAAGTTGACGGGCGAAACAGCATGACTCTTTGCCCCAAGCAACACTCGAGTCCTTCAGGTATCACTACAGATTCGCCTACGCTCCCCTCACGAGCGAAAACAATATCGTTAGGCTCTGGCTTCAAACGATTATTTCGAGCCACAAACGTTTCATCAGAAACACACCTGACTTTCGAGGGTATGATTTTCCCAGCCTTGAAAGAATTCGTATCCAAGCACGTTTTCCCGGATTCGACAAATTTGGGAGTAGAGTGGGGACAATCAACTATATTGATGAAAACATCTTTCAGCCTAGCCCACTCCCAACCAGCAGGAAGCGTAAACAGTTTTTCGCCTTCAGAAATCGGAGCAAAATCTCTTTTCTTTTTCAGAGATCCTTCTTTTATCAGCCCCTTTTTCTCAGAAGAGATCTTCTCCAATAAACTTAAAGCAGAGTCGTCATCTGGGCTCTGTTCTACCAAACGCCCCATCACCGCCAGCTCCAGGATGGTCTGTTTGAGCTTGTCGATGCTCTGTTCGGTGGTAAACAGAGTATCGAAGTGGGCGGCGAGTCGTGCCCAGTTGTCGGCCAGTTCGGTTGCGTTTTCGGATTGGGTAAGGGTATTGAGCAGGGTGTCGACGAGGGTTTCGTGGGCCTCGAGCTGGTCACTGGTCTGCTGCTCCAGTCGGTCGCAGAGGGCCATGAGTTCATCGACTTTTTGGACGATGCGATGTTGTTCCTGTTCAGGGGGAAGCCCTAATACAGTCCCAATAATTTTCTCTCGGGAAATGTTCGGTTGAGCCCCGCCAGCTCCCATTTCAACAAATCTAGATCTATATGCTTTGAGCAGAAGAAGTAGAAATTTGTTGGATATGCCTGGCCATGGTGTGCATGCACAAACAGCTTGATTGGTGGTGCCTGGGACATTCAGTATTGAAGCTTTGCCAATGGTTGCGCCATACATGGCGATGAGCACATCGCCAGGGTTGTTCATGCGTACGGATGTTTCTTGTATCGCTAGGTCCGTGATGGTTTCTTCGGATGTATTGACGAAATCTTGGTAGAGCTCGCCCGATTTGAGCCAAGGGATCCCGCCGCCGTAGTAACTGGTATTCCCTCTCCTGGGTGTCGCTCCCGATCCCCAAACTCCAATATCGTTTAGCCTGCAATACTGCCAGTTCGCGGGAATGGGGAACGGGTATTCAGCGGCATTTATCGCCGGTAGCTCTTTTGGTTTTCTGATTGTCTTGGCTTTTACTTGCACCTGCTTTTCCTGTTCTATTTTGTCGAACAACACAGAGACAGGCTCATCATCAGAGTTTTGCTCAACAAGTTTCCCCCTAATCGCCAACTCCAGGATCAACTCTCGGAGTTTCTGAATACCAGTCAGCTCAACCTTGCCGTTCTTGCCTCGTCCGTTCGCCGCATGCGTGGTGGCACTCGTCCACAGGTCAAGATGTTCGGTAATCAGCTCCTGAGCGCTCATGCCTTATCCTCCTGAGAGCGGGAACTCAGCGCGTCATCGAGGATAGTCCGGATCTGGTCACGGATTTCCTGGATTTCCGTCTGTTGCTGTTCGTATTTGGCCAGCAGCTCATCCGGATCGTGGATTTCCTCTTCGTCCTGCCAGGGGTTCTTGATATCCAGGTTGTAGTCGCGTTCGCGGATCTCCTCGATGGAGACCTTCCAGGCCTGTTCCGTCTCCACGCGGCTGGCGAAGCCATCGCGCTCGCTGCCCCACCATTCGATCTCCGGCCCGAACTCCTCAAAACGCATGGGTTTGGTCTTGCTGTAGTTCTTGTAGCCCTCTGGGTAAGGGTGCTCATAGAACCACACGGTCTCGGTCGGCTGCCCTTTCGTGAAGAACAGCAGGTTGGTCTTGATGCCGGTGTAGGGGTTAAACACACCGTTGGGCAGGCGCACGATGGTGTGGAGGTTGCACTCGTTGAGCAGCTTTTCCTTGAGCCGGGTTTTCATACCCTCACCGAACAGAAAACCATCCGGCAGCACCACGGCGGCCCGGCCACCCTTTTTGAGCAGGTGAATGAACAGGGTCATGAACAGGTCGGCGGTTTCACGAGTCCGGAATGCCTGGGGGAAGTTGACTTCGATGCCGTCCTCCTCGGTACCGCCGAAGGGGGGATTGGCTACGATGACATCCACTCGGTCCCTGGGCCCCCAGTCCGTGAGCGGGCGCGCCAGGGTGTTGTCGTGGCGGATATTGTCGGGCACCTCGATGCCGTGCAGGATCATGTTGGTGGTCGCCAGCAGGTGCGGCAGGGGCTTCTTCTCTACGCCATGCACAGAGCGCTGCAGGACGCGCTCGTCGTCCGGCGTCTTCACGTAGTTCTGGCGCTTGTGCTCAATGGTTGAGGTGAGAAAGCCGCCGGTGCCACAGGCGGGATCCATCACGGTCTCGTTGAGCTGCGGATCAACGCGGTTGACCATAAACTCGGTGACGGCCCGGGGCGTGTAGAACTCGCCCGCATTGCCCGCACTCTGCAGGTCCTTGAGGATCTGTTCGTAGATGTCGCCAAGCTCGTGACGCTGGTCGGATCGGTTGAAGTCGATGCCTTCCTGCAGCTTGTTGATGACCTGCCGGATGAGGTGTCCGGACTTCATGTAGTTGTAGGCGTCCTCGAAGACGTTTCGGATCATGACCCCACGCAAGTCATCGCCTTCGGACTGGAGGTTCTGCAGGGTCGGGAACAGTTCGCTGTCGATGAACTGCTTGAGCTCCTCCCCGGTCATGCCCTCAGGGTCGGCCGCCCAGTTGCGCCAGCGCATGCGCTCCGGCAGGGGGGAGCGGTAGTCGTCATACAGGAATTCCCACTCGGCTTCCCGGTCGTCATAGATCTTCAGGAAAAGCATCCACACAAGCTGGCCGATGCGCTGCGCATCGCCGTCCACGCCGACGTCCTGGCGCATGGTGTCCTGAATACTCTTGATGGTCGTGCTGATAGCCATTAGGGGTGTGGTATCCGTTGTCGTTAGTCAAAAGGCGTTCACCCGGCATGCGCACGCATACCGGCCTATTGGATTCTCATCGGGTTATGACGGCTGCTGGTAGAGCTCGTCCTCGAGCTCGCGCACGGCCTCTCTGTAGCCCTGCTTGCCGCCAAAGGCGTTCGCCAATTCCATGGCCGAGCCCAGTTCGGTGAATGGCGCCAGGGTGAGCACCTTGGGGTCTTCAATGGGCTCGATGCCGACGTCTTTGTATTTCTCCAGCAGGCGCTCAAGAACATCCTGAGCCTGGTCGCCGTATCGCGTGAAGACGTTGCGCTTGCGCACCTGCTCCGCCCGCTCACGGCGTGTGAGCGCAGGCTGGTCGTAGACGATGTGGCAGATGACGTCGAAGGGATCCGGGTCGTCACCGAGCTTTTTGCCGACGTCCTTCATGAGGTCGTCCCAGAACACACCCACCTCCGCCAGCTCTTCGATAACACTCTGCTTGCGGTCGGCCTCATTCCAGCGTCGAACGAACTCGTCCATGGAGGCGAACTGTTCCTTGACCTTCTTGCGTGTGTAATCACGCAGGCTTTCGGTGATGAGCTTACCGTCCGGGCCCAGGTATTGGACACGTTCAGCGGCAACCGTAACCACCACATCGTCCACAATGTAGCGAGTCCGCTCCGGGGGCGGTTCAGGTTCACCACCTCCCGGCCCGTCAGGCCGCCAAGGCTGTTCCGGATCGGGACCGTATTCACCTGGCTCCTCGCCCTGTTCTGGCGTGGGCTTGGCTCCCGGGTCGTGTGGGTCATAGTCATCCCCGGGAACGGGGCTCTCGCCTGGCCCTGAGGGTTCATACACTTGCACCGGGTCACCGTCGAAGTCGGGGTCGGCGAACAGTTCCGTGGCTTTCTTGAAGTCGAGGATGGTGAACCAGTGCTTGTTGTAGTCCTCATCGATGCGCGTGCCACGGCCGATGATTTGCTTGAATTCGGTCATGGACTGGATGCGCTGGTCCAGCACGATGAGCTTGCAGGTCTTGGCGTCCACGCCGGTGGTCATGAGTTTACTGGTGGTGGCGATGACCGGGTAGGGCTCCTCTGGATTCGTGAAGTTGTCCAGCTCGGCCTTACCCTCCATGTTGTCGCCAGTGATGCGCATGACGTAGCGGCGGTTCTCGGCCGCGCGTTTGGGGTTGGCGTTGACCAGAGCCTGGCGCATGCGTTCGGCGTGGTCGATGTCTTCGCAGAACACGATGGTCTTTTGATACGGATTGGTCTGTTCCAGGAACTCAGTGACCTTCTTCGCCACCAGCTCTGTCCGCTTTTCCAGGATGAGGTCTTTGTCGAAGTCCTTCTGGTTGTAGATGCGATCCTCGATGAGGTTGCCGTGCTTGTCGGTCTGGCCCTTGTCCGGCCGCCAGCCTTGCAGGTCCCGGTCGAGGTCGATTCGAACCACCTTATAAGGCGCCAGGAAGCCATCCTCGATGCCTTGTTTCAGCGAGTAGGTGTAGAGCGGATCCCCGAAGTAGTTGATGTTGGAGACATCCTTCGTCTCTTTGGGGGTGGCTGTGAGGCCAATGTGCGTGGCGGACGAGAAATACTCGAGGATGGCCCGCCATGAGGAGTCCTCAGAGGCGCTGCTGCGGTGGCACTCGTCAATCACGACGAGGTCAAAGAAATCCGGGGAGAACTCCTTGTAGATGTTCTTGTCCTCCTCGACACCCGTCACGGCCTGATAGAGCGAAAGGTAGATCTCGAAGGATTTGTCGATGGTGCGGTTGCCGACCTTGGTCATAGCCTGCCCAAAGGGCTTGAACGCGCCGTTTTTCGCCTGATCCACCAGCACGTTGCGGTCCGCCAGGAATAGGATTCGTTTCTTCTGACCGGCTTTCCAGAGACGCCAGATAATCTGGAAGGCGGTGTAGGTCTTGCCGGTGCCGGTGGCCATGACGAGCAGGATTCGGTTCTGACCGCGCGCTATGGCCTCCACAGTGCGATTGATGGCCACCATCTGATAGTAACGTGGGGTCATCCCCCGCCCGTCATCATAATAGGGCTGTTCGGCGATGGTGCGCGCTGTGGATTCCAGCCCCTTCCACTGGCAGTAGCGTTGCCAGAGCCAGTCGGGCGATGGGAAATCGTCCAGCGTAATGGTGGCTTCGGTGTGGTCGCCCAGGCCGGTGTTGTCGTGGAAGAGGAAACCGTCCCCGTTGCTGCTGAAGGCGAACGGGACGTCGAGCGCTTCAGCGTAGGCCAGTGCCTGCTGCATGCCGTCACCGAGGCTGTGCTTGTTGTCCTTCGCCTCGATAACCGCGATGGGTTGGTTCTTCTGATAATTCAGGACGTAATCCGCGCGGCGAGGCCTGGCTCGGGAGTGCATGCGGCCACGCACAATGACCCGGCCATCGGTCAGCGGAAACTCCTCGCGCACCTGGCTCTTGATGTTCCAGCCTGCCTGTTCAATGGCGGGCGTGATGAACTTCGTGCAGATGTCGCGTTCGCTGAGCGTCTTCTTATCCATTGAGACAGCACCGACGGTTACTTGCTCCACTGATCTGTGGCTGGGCACATAGGCCTCAACCGCACCCGAAGTGCAGGGTAGTTCATGCAGGAAAGGGACGGAAGGAATGAGCCTTGATGGGCCATGCCTGGATCTATCTAATGCAAAGCCAACACAACCCGTCTCTGGTAGTCCGTGCTGAACTGAATCCATGCAACGCATCAAAGCCCACCTAATAATGAGCAGACAGAGCAAAGGTGAGGTCGACCGCATCCAAACGCACATGGATAACCTCACCCAAGGCACTCCGTGCACGTCCCTCGTGAGCTGAGCCGAAAATTTCAGCGCCTCTTCATCTCTTCGGACCGCCTCTTATGGAAACCTTAGCATTTCCTTATCGTTTCCTTCGTCTTTCTTATCGTTCACCGGCGGGCCCTTGCTGCAACCTCAGGGGTAATTGACCTGTGCCAACCTTGAGATTCAACCGCCCTCAAAAGCGCTATGCGCCGTTTCTGGCAGTCATCGGATGTCCCGTCCGGCATCGGTGCGCGGTCTCTTTTTAGCCTCTGAGGCGTTTTCTGACCCTTAACTTTTATTAGCTTTCGGCGACTATCCCTTCAGGGTGGACTGCCCCCAGCACTGCCTTAAAAGACTGACAAAGCCTCAGACGAACGCTCGTGAGTCTCGCTGGGCTCATACTCTGATGATGCCCCCTCACGGGCTGAACACATGGTACTAATAAGTGCCCGCCCTTTTACGCCTCGGGCCCTGCCCTGAAAACTCTATAAGTCGTTGATTGTTCGTTGGCCGAGGGCGCCATTTTACCCCTCGGAATCCGGGCGAGGGTGTCTTTTTACCCCTCGTAAAAGAGGGCGAGGGGTCCCTTTTACGCCTCGAAATTATTTGTGTGCCACCCCTTCCAGTCGTCTGTAGGCTGCTTTCCGTTGGGCGACGGAAAAAACGTCAAACGCCATTCCCTGGCCTTGCGTTCATTCCTCGGGTACACCATGGCGAGATCTATGAATCCGGCATCCTGTAGCTCATCAAACGCCGCTGACGCCGTCTTCTCCCTCACCCGACACTCTTCCGCCGCCTGGCGAACGCTGTATGCTATGCGGCCGTTGCGGCTGTGAGGATCACACTTCACTGTTAGCCTGAACAGCAGTAATTGAGCAACCTTCGATAGCGCTTTGCTCTCCGGCGAATCCAGTACTTCAGGGTACGCCTGAACATACCTACCGCCGCGTAACCTCGGAATCTTCCCGCTCATCGCTCACCCCGTGCATCCTTGCGACTCATTCCGGGTTTGCTGTCGAGTCCGCGTACTCCGTCTTCGCTCACCTCGGCAACCACGCGTGTGTCCGGTTCGCCAGGCCGTGCCAGCTCGATGACATAAACGCTGCCGGTTTCGCGGTGACGGTCGATTGCCCACGCCAGACACTGGGGCCACGACCCTGTAAAGCGATCCCCGCCCCGCTTCTTGTAGCTCGTCATATTGACCGCGATGAACACCCGCATCATGCACCCCCGAGCGTTGAGCTGTTGGCGAGGAGCTGGCGGGCATAACGCCGCGATGAAGCCTGGAGTCGGTAACGGCCGGGACGGCATGGCCGCCCGTCGCGATCCAACGACTCGACGCGCTCACAGGAGATCTGAAGCTCGAGCGCTCGGAGCTGATAGATACAATGCGGCCCATTACTAGTCCCTGCTATTCGGTCAACGCTTTCGCGCATAACTGGCCCATCCAATAGCGCGGCAAGCAGGCGCTGGTAGCGTGGCGCTAGCTTTCGACTCAGATCACGGGTTACGCTGTCATTGCTGGTGTCGTTGGCCCCCTGCATGCCCTGGCCGGTGGCGGGGGCTGGCGCTCCTTTGCTCATGTCGCATTGCCCCCTGCCCGCTCATCAATCCAGCGTTGTATGTCCGATTCACGCCAGGCCACGGCCCTTGAGCCTGTGAGGCTTACAGGACGCGGGAATTGGCCCCGCTTCATTGCAAGGTAAATGGATGACCGAGACATGGCCGTCCGGCGCATTACTTCGGGTAAGCGGTTCAGCGTTTCAGGCTGGTTTTTGACTTCGTTCGGGTTTGGATTAGCCACTATTGCACCTCTATGTTCTTTCGTGGACACAGGTGCAATTAGACAGGGGCATCTATCCAAATAGTCCCAATTGGGGCGAGCGCTATCCCAATTGGGATTTGATTGCTTTCAGGACTTTGGCAATGGTTTCCTCAGATTCCGGCACCTGGAGGCGATGCCAGGCAGCCTTTTCCTGAATGGTCCTAGCCGCCGGGTAATTCTGGCTTGTATCAATGCCCGCTTCCGCCAGCAGTGCGCGGATCAATTGCAGGTGGGTTGTTTCTTTCCGTGGATCGAGCTGTTCCGTATTGTCTCTGCTACTGTGCGCGCTGTTTTCAGAGGGTTTGCACGCTGGTTCTTCCTCTTGGTTATCAAGGCCGTCAGGAATGGCGTAGCCCTTTTTTGATAAAAAATTCAGTAGCTCATTCTGATTGACGATCCCCTCGCCATAATTATCTTCCGGATTCGTACCATTAACCCCAGTCACGTAAAGACCTTGGTATATCCAGTGTAGGATGAGTTTTCGCACGAATTGGCTTTTCAAGTGGCCTTTGTCTTCAAGTGATGCCATTCGACCACGTACGGAGCTGCTGAGGAGGTTGCGTTGGATGTACTCTGCTGCTGGATACGGATGCCCATTCACTCCATGGAGAAGGATGCGATGTTCCAAGTCAGGAAGCGTGATTTCGTGACTGTTTCGAGGTGAGTTGGTGTCTCGCATTACTACGCCCCCTCAGCACCCCTAGTTGAAGTAGGAGGCCGCATCAGGCGAGCAGGGTGTTACCGCTATTCGCCAGGCCAAGGCTAGATGCGACCATACTCGTTACCCGCAGGCAGCCCAATCGAGACTACATTGCTGCCACCGGCCTTCAGTTGATCCAGGTAATCCGCCCACTGCTGCATCATGCGAGTACGCTCATCGAGCCACTGAGTGCGGTTGTAGGCGCGTCCGTGGGTGTCCGCCACTCGGTGGCCCAGCTGCATCTCGACAAGCTCCACGGGGAAGCCCAGACGCTCTACAAGCATCGTGCGGGCGACGGCGCGGAAACCGTGGGCCGTCTGCCGATCCTTCATGCCCAGGTTGCGCAGCGCAGCGCTCAATGCGTTATCGCTCATGGGCCGGGCAGCGCTTCGGGCACCAGGGAAAACGAACCGGCTTCGGTGCTGACTCAATGGCTCCATGCGCTGCAAAGCGGCCAGGGCTTGATCCGACAATGGCACCACCAGCGGATCGCCGTTTTTCGTTATCGCCAGCTCGATGCGCCGGGCCTCGATGTCCACCTGTTCCCATTCCAGCGCCCTCAGATTGCCGGGGCGCAGCAGTAGAAGTGGCAGCAGCTCCAGGGCCGTCACCGTCTCCGGGGCACCCCGGTATCCGTCGATAGCGTTAAGAACCGGCACCAGGTCATCCGGTGTCGTCTGGGCAGCGAAGTGTTTTTGCCGGATCGGCGCGAGTGCTCCCTTGAGGTCAGCAGTGATGTCGCGGGTGGCAACGCCTCGGGCAACGCCATACCGCATGATTTGCCCAATAAGCGTTTTCACCCGATGAGCAGTGTCCACGTGGCCCTGGCGTTCAATGCGGCGCAGCACCTCCAGAATCTCCGGGGGCTGGATGTCAGCGATGGGACGTACCCCAATGTGGGGGTACACCATACGTTCGAGGCGGCGCTTGTTGCGGTTGAACGTGGACGCGCCCACCGACTCAGAGTGCACCTGCTCAAGCCATTCATCCGCGAGGGTCTGAAACGAGTTGTCGAGCTTCACGCGCCGTTGCTGTTGGCGCTCGCGCCGGGCCTGCACCGGGTCAATGCCCTGGCTTACCAGTTGCCGGGCACGGTCGCGCTCATCGCGGGCCTGTTTTAGGGGTACTTCGGGGTACACGCCAATTGCCAGCAGCCGCTCCCTACCCCCAAGCCGGTACTTCATCCGCCAGTAGCGCCCGCTCTTCTGGACATGCAGATACAGCCCGCCGCCGTCGAACAGCTTGGTATTGCCGTGGGTCTCGTAGAACGCCTTTTTCAGCGTGGAATCAGTCAGCCGATTCAGTTGTCTCGCCATGTTCGGAGCCTCGAGGTAGCAGATACCCCCGCATGCTTCGGTATACCCCAAAATGTACCCCAATTCTGCTGCACTGCCAAACAGGTTCAAGGGTGTCCAAGGGGTGCCTTACACGGGCCTAAACTCGGGTATTTTCAAGAGGTTATGGCGTTTTTCGGAATTGCAGGGAAGGGATAATGGTGGGTGGTGCTGGGATCGAACCAGCGACCCTCGGCTTGTAAGGCCGATGCTCTCCCTAACTGAGCTAACCACCCGAAAGATGGCGGAGCGGACGGGACTCGAACCCGCGACCTCCGGCGTGACAGGCCGGCATTCTAACCATCTGAACTACCGCTCCGAAACCGCTCTGCAGGGCTTTCCCTGCCGAACGAGATGCGCATTTTAAGCATTTCAGTAAAGCTGTCAAACCCCTTTCCGCGATTTTTTTTCAGGAATCCCCGGACTCCCGGCCGTCACCGCCCTCGATCACTTCCAGCGAGGGGCCACGCTGCCGGCGTTCGTTGAGCAGCGCTTCCACGTGCTTGCGCCGGGATCTGGGCACGGCCCGCTTTGCAAGCGTGCGGTTAAGCGCGTCCAGGCGGCGGGTAACCAGACCGGTGAGCGATTCCAGGTATTCGCTCTGCCAGGCTCCCCAGCGATCCAGCCGGCGGCGCAGCCGTTCTCCCGATCTCTGTCCACGGGCCATCTCAGGAGCCTCCTTCATTCTGGCTCTCCGACAGCCGGTCCACGCGCTCCTGCAGCTGCACAAAGCGCTGGGTCAGCTGGGCACGCGAACTGTCGATCGAATCCACCACGGACTCCAGTTCCGTCAGCTGCTCCTTCAGGGCGCTGACCTCGCCGCTTCCGGAAACTTCCTCTTCCAGTCCGGCCACGCTGCTTTCCAGCCCATCCAGTCGGGCCCGCAGTTCCTCCAGCGCCAACCTGCGGCCCTGTTGCAGCGACTGAATACGGCTGTCCAGGTCATCACGTACACCCTGAACCTGCTCTTCCACAGAGGCACGCAGCTCCCCGGCATCCGGCATGCCCTCGATGGACCCCGCCAGCTCATCAAGCCGACCCGCCTGGCTCTGCTGCCCGGCCCCAAGCTCCTCCACACGGGATTCGAGCGTGCCTGTCTGTTCCTCCAGCTTCTCGATGCGGGGCCGGTTGGTCTGGTGAGCTACGACCCAGAGCTTGCGCATCTCGTCGTCAAGCATCTCGAGCTGCTCGGAGATGGCCTGACCGGTCTCCTCGCGCTCCTCATCCACCACCCCGAGCTCCATCTGGTTGGTCCGGACATCGCTTTTCACCGTTGCCAGCCGGCTCTCAAGAGCGGCGATCCGCTGCGCCTGTTCCCATGCCAGCCAGCCCCCAGCACCTGCGCAGACCACAACGAGCACGAGCAGCAGCCATAGCGGGCGCATTCCGGGAGGCCCGGAACCACCACCGGCCTCCCCGGATCTGCCGCCTTTTCCGGAAGCGCCTCCATTTCCACGCTCA
Source organism: Halovibrio salipaludis (assembly GCF_002286965.1). GTDB lineage: Bacteria > Pseudomonadota > Gammaproteobacteria > Pseudomonadales > Oleiphilaceae > Halospina > Halospina salipaludis. The sequence goes on from NZ_NSKD01000007.1 coordinate 14,121, forward strand.
GCCAGTTGATCCTCGTCCGGTCTCAGTGACTCCATGCTGCTCTCCCAGCGTCGACAGGTGCTGCCTTTGATCGGGTTCAAGGCATGGTACCCCCGGTGCGGCACTGCGCAAAGCCCGGGCACTGGTTAGCATTTGCACTGCCCCGCCTGCGGGCATAGAATATCGCGCTTTCCCGCTGGACAGTGATGTGGAGTCACCCATGGCGCAACAGGCTCAGGTCGGACTCATCATGGGCTCAAAATCGGACTGGCCGACCATGGAGCACGCGGCCAGCGTGATGGACGAGCTCGGCGTTGCCTATGAACGCCGTGTCGTATCAGCCCACCGCACCCCGGATCTGCTCAGTGACTACGCCCGGGAGGCAAGGGACCGGGGACTGCAGGTCATCATCGCGGGCGCCGGCGGCGCCGCACACCTGCCGGGCATGGTTGCAGCCCACACCACACTGCCTGTTCTGGGTGTCCCTGTTGAGTCGCGTGCACTGAGCGGCCTGGACTCCCTGTACTCCATTGTGCAGATGCCTGGCGGTGTACCCGTGGGCACCCTCGCCATCGGCAAGGCCGGGGCCCGCAACGCCGGCCTCATGGCCGCACAGATCCTGTCCCTTTCCGATGCTGGCGTGGCGCAGGCGCTGAAGGCCTTCCGCGAGAAGCAGACGCAGGCTGTGCTCAACAGCCCGGACCCGGCAGCGGACTGAACCAAAACGAACACGGCAGGAGGGCACGATGAGAATCGGCATTCTCGGCGCGGGCCAGCTTGGCCGCATGCTGACACTGGATGGCATGCGCCTGGGGCATGAATTCAGCCTCTATGACCCGGCGGGCAAAGCCTCCGCGGGCGTCGGCACCATCTACAACGACCCCGACGGCCAGCACCTCGCAACCTTCCTCAACGAGACGGACGTGGTGACCTACGAGTTCGAGCACCTGCCGCTTGATCTGGTGAACCGCATTGCCACTGAAAAGCCCGTCCATCCAGTCCCCAGGGCCCTCCAGTGCTGCCAGAACCGCACTCTCGAGAAGGCCCTGTTCCGGGATCTGGGCATCAACACAGCACCTTTCGAGGTAGTGGAGTCAGCGGAGGCACTGCAGGCCGCAACACAGCGCTTGGGGGGCCGTGTTGTGGCCAAGTCCGCCACCGACGGCTACGACGGTAAGGGACAGGCGGTGCTCGATACCCCTGAACAGGCCCCGCAGGCCTGGCCCCGTCTCGGCTGTGACACAGCCATTGCCGAATCCTTTGTGCCTTTCAGGCGGGAGCTGTCCATTGTGGCCGCTCGCGGCCAGGACGGCGAAATGGCCTTCTATCCACTGGCCGAGAATATCCACCACCAGGGCATCCTGCGCTTCTCCATTGCACCGGCACCGCACGTCACGCCGGAGCTCGAGGACCAGGCCCAGCGCATGATCCGCACATTGATGAACGAGCTGGGCTATGTGGGCGTGCTGGCACTGGAAATGTTTGAAACGGAGGAAGGCCTGGTCGCCAACGAGATGGCCCCCCGTGTACACAACTCCGGTCACTGGAGCCAGAACGGCGCAGTCACCAGCCAGTTCGAGAACCATATCCGGGCCGTCTCGGGGCTGCCCCTGGGCGAAACGGCAGCCTTACAGCCCACCTGCATGATCAACCTGATCGGCGAAACAGGACCGGTGGCGGAGATCCTCAGGCTGCCCTACACCCACCTGCACCTCTATGGAAAGGCCGGGCGGTCGGGGCGCAAGGTGGGCCACATCAACATCCTTGCGGATTCACTGGAGGAGCTGCGCTGGCGCGCCATGAACACCGCAAGCCTGCTGCCGGAGTGTCCGGAGTTCGACTGGCGACCCTGATGGGTGGCCTACTCCCTGCGCTGATTTTCAGCTTTTCACACAGACCTGCTACGCTTGTGCAGAGCCGGGGTTTCCCGGAGGGAGTGACAAGGAATCCGGACTGATCCATGAGGACACTTTTCCAGCCCGAACGCCGTCTCGGCTACCGTATCCTGCGCTGGGTACTGATCACGGCGTTCACTGTCGGCCTGATGATCGGCAGCATCCAGATCTTCATCGATTTCCGAACCGTTTCAAACGAGCTCGATGAACGTTCCCAGCAGACGCTCGCCCTGGTCCGGGAGGCTGCGACCCAGGCCGTCTACAGCATTGACGAGGACCTTGCGGAACAGGTGATTGATGGCCTGTTCGAGCAGCACTCCATCCGCGGTGGCGAGATCGTCCATCCCGATGGCATGCCCCTGGCACGGGACGACCGTTCGCTCACGGACAGCCCCTACCGCTCCCTCACTGACGTGATCTTCGGGCAACAGCGCACCTACAGTGTGGACCTGGTGCGCACCCAGGGTGACGAAAGGGTCAAGTACGGCGAGCTGATCATCGAGGTGGACACCGCACCCCAGGCCACGCTCTGGCTTGAGCGCGCTTCTCTCATCCTGCTTTCCGGTATCGCCCGCGCCCTGATCCTCGGCCTGGTGCTCTACGTGGTCTACCACCTGCTGGTGACACGCCCACTGTTCCGCATTGCCGAGGATCTCTCGAGTGTTGATCCCGCCGACCCCGGCCAGCATCTTCTCCGGACCCCCAAGGGCCACGACCGCGACGAGCTCGACACCTGGGTCAAGGCCACCAACGAGCTTCTCACCGCCATCTCCGAGACCCAGCAGAAACACCAGGATGCCCAGGACCGCATCACCCGCCTGTCACGCTATGATGCGCTCACAGGCCTTCCCAACCGGGATATGTTCCTGAGTCTGCTCAACGGTGCCCTGGAGAACGCACGCCGCCAGCGTGGCATGGTGGCGATCTTCTGCCTCGGACTGGACGACTTCAAGACACTCAATGAGCAGTACGGCTTCTCCAGCGGTGACCAGCTGCTGCAGGTGATCGCCGAGAGGATTACGAACAACAGCCAGGACAATCTGGTCAACGGCGGGCGACTCGGTGCGGACCAGTTCGCGGTCATCCAGGGCGGCATCCGGGAAACCTACCAGGCAGCCGCCATGGCCGAATGGCTTCTACACGAGCTCAGCCGCCCGGTCACCGTCAGTGGCAAGGAAATCAGCGTCACCGCCACCATCGGCGTCGCGGTCTATCCGGACGATGCCCTGCAGTCCGACCGCCTTCTCCAGAAAGCCGAACAGTCCATGACTCTCGCCAAATCCGAGGGCCGCAACCGGTTCCAGTTCTACGTGGCCAGCGTCGATCAGGCCATCCGCGAGCGCAAACACCTGGAGAGGGATCTGGACATGGCCCTGGCCCAGCGTCAGTTCCATCTGGTGTACCAGCCCCAGGTGGATATGGACACCCGCCGCGTTCTGGGCGCCGAAGCCCTGCTGCGCTGGCACCACCCCGAGCGGGGTTTCATTCCGCCGGATGAGTTCATTCCGCTGGCGGAACTCAATCTGTCCATCATTGAGATCGGTTACTGGGTGCTGGACGAGGCCTGCCGTCAGGCCCGGGAATGGATGGATCAGGGTCTGGCCCTGCGGATGTCGGTCAATCTCTCTCCGGTGCAGCTGCGCCAGAACAACATCGTGGACGTGATCCTCGGCATCCTGCGCCAGCACGACCTGCCGCCCTCCCGCCTGGAACTGGAGGTCACAGAAACCAGTTTCATGCAGAACCTGGATGATGCCATCGGCAAGCTCTCACGCCTGAGGGACGAAGGCATCCGCGTGGCGGTGGACGACTTCGGCACCGGCTATTCCTCGCTGACCTACCTCAAGCGGCTGCCGGTACACCACCTGAAAATCGACAAACAGTTCATCCGGGATCTTCTCGCCAATGAGGAGGATACCCAGATCGCCAACACCATCATTGATCTTGGCCGCAGCCTCAGCCTCGATGTGATCGCCGAGGGCGTGGAGACCGAGGAACAGAGCGTCTACCTGGTGAACCGCGGCTGCGTCATGGCCCAGGGCTACTACTTCAGCAAGCCGGTGGATGTGGAACAGTTCCAGGCCTTCATCGATACATTCGAAACAACCCCGTAACATCGGACCCGCGCCCGAAACCACCTGTTACAACCGGTTGCACTCCGGGGTGATCCACCCCGGTTGAGTTACACCAGTCGTGGGTGCTCACTCAATCGGCGGCAGCGGATTACCCTCGAACATTTTCTCCATCGCGGGCCGCTCAGGCTGTTCGCCTTCCGTCTCCTCCCCATTCATGCCCAGGTTCACTTCCCAAAGGCGCTTGAACCGGGTACGCGCCACCTCATCAGCCTCGCCTTCCTCACGCAGGATGGTCGGCCTGAGGAACACGATCAGGTTGCGTTTCTGGCGGGTTGTGGTCTCGCTGCGGAACAGCGCGCCAAGTAGCGGAATGTCGCCCAGCAGCGGCACCTTGCTCTGGGAAACCCGGTAGTCCTCGTTGATCAGGCCACCCAGAACAATGGTCTCCTCATCATCGGCCAGCACCGTGGTCTTGATCTCACGTTTTTCGGTGATCAGGTCTGCCGCACTTTCCAGTGACTGACCGATATCCTCGGTGGTCTGCTCTACCGCCAGCTTCACCACATCATCCGCACTGATGCTTGGCTTGACGTTCAGGGTCAGACCAATGTCCTTGCGCTCAATGGTGGTGAAGGGATTGGTGAGCCCATCGCCGGTGCTGGTGGACTGCCCGGTACGGAACGGCACATTCTGCCCCACGATGATCTCGGATTCCTCGTTGTCGAGGGTGATAATCGAGGGCGTAGACAGCAGGTTGGCCTTGCTGGACGTGGACAGCGCCTGGATCAGCACCCCCCAGGTGATGCCATTCGAATCACGATCCCCGGCCCCGATGGAGAGCCCGGAACCAAGGCCGAGGTTGCCACCGTCCTCACCGCCGGTCGACCCACCAAGGATCTGGCCCAGGACTGTGTTGAGGCTCACGCCGACATTCTCAAAATTGGTTCCGGCCACAGGCGCGGCGGAATCCCCGGATTCATCCCCGGCCGCCCACTGGACGCCCAGATCCTGGCCCGCCTCATTACTGATCTCGACAATGGCGGCCTCGATCAGCACCTGGGCACGGCGCACGTCCAGCTGCTCCACGATGAACTCAATCTCGCTCATCATCTGTGGTTCAGCGCGTACTACCAGGGCATTGAGACCCTCATCCGCATAGACGGACACATCGGTTTCGCCGCCACTGCCCTGGTTACCCCCTTCGCCTTCGGTGATTTCACCCATGAGTCCGCTCAGCATCTCGCTGAGCTTGGCGGCATCCGCATGGCTGAGCCGGATGACCTTGGTGGTGCCGCGGCTGGTACTGGGTGTATCCAGTTTCTCCACCAGTTCCCGCACCTTTTCGCGGAAGGTACTGGTGCCGCGCAGGATGAGGCGGTTACTGCGTTCGTCAGCAACCACGCTGGCGGAACGGCTGTCGTCACTGCCGGCCCGGCCACTGAGCTGATCCGGACCCAGTTCCTCCAGAAGCTCCACCATGTCACCGACATAGGCCTCTTCCAGCTGAACCACTTCCACTTCGGAATCGGTGGGCTTGTCGAGATCGTCAATCAGGCGCTGCATGCGCTGGATATTGGACCTGTGATCACTGATGATCAGCGCATTGGCGGCGGAAACCCCGGCCAGATGCCCGTAACTGGCCACCATGGGCCTGAGGATGGGCACCAGCTGCATGGCGCTGACGTTCTCCACATGGATTACGCGGGTCATCAACTGCTCGGAAGGCACATCCATGAAGCGGGTGATGTCCTCGGCCGTCTGCTTGGCGTCACTCTGCTGGATCACCTTGATCGCATCCTCACCCGGAATGGCGGTGAACCCGTGTACATGCAGCACCGACAGGAAGAGGTCATACACCTCATCCTTGTTCATCGGGGTTTCCGAGACCACGGTCACCTTGCCCTTGACGCGCGGATCAACCACGAAGCTGTAACCGGTAATGTCCGAGACCTGGTCCACCAGGGCGCGTATATCGGCATCCTTGAGATTGACCGTCCAGGTTTCGGAGTCCCCGGCTTCGGCCACCTCCTGGTTGCCGGCCCCGTTGTCGTCCTGGGCCATGAGAGGCATGGAAGCCAGCAGTGCCAGCGCAAACGCGAGAAACAGTCGTTGCATGCGGATCATTGGATAACCAGTGCCCGTTGTTGTTGTCTGGTTCGCCGGTTACGGAACCGGAACCGTGAATGAAAAGCGCGTGCCCCCACGCTTAATCTCAAGATCAAGCCGATCCGAGTTCATCCAGCGCTCCAGATTGGCCCGGTCGGCCTCGATGTCGCCCAGCTGCTGCCCGTTAACGGAAATGATCACATCACCGGGCTGCAGGTTCATGTCCGAAAGCTTGTCGTTGGTACCGTCATACACATACCCGGGCCCGTCCTCATTGGGCCGGAAGCCCGCCCGGGCAATCGCCTCTTCAGGATCCTCTTCCAGCGCCTCGATGGCCCGCTCAACCCCGGCCCGGCTATCTTCCGTTCTTTCCCCGGCAGCCGCAACCCCGCCAAGTGTGAGCCCGTCGTCATCAAAACCCAGCGACTCCACTTCACCGTTACGCTGCAGCAGGATCCGGTCCGGCTCCACGGCCACCAGCTCCGCGCCACCGGGCAGCTCATCGCCGACCGCGTAACGCTCGGCAGCGCCGTCCCGCCCGGAGAGGATAGCACTGGAGCCTTTCCCGCGGGTGGCCAGAAAGACGCCGTGGAGCGTCAGTGTAAGCCCTGTCTCCGGGGCGGTTTCCCTTTCAACCCGGGACACATTGCCCTGTTCACCGGAGGCGGCACGGCCGAAAAGCGCGATTTCCCTGAGCGGGATACTGCTGCCCGCTGCCCGCTGGGGGTCGCCCTGCGTAAGCGCGAGCTCGACCGGGTCTGATGGCGCCGGCCAGATCACACGCCAGGTCCACTGGCCGCCTTTCCAGCCCAGCTGGACCACCAGAACCACCAACAGCAGATGCGCGAGACGGACCGGCCAGCGGCTCATGGCGCCACCTGCTGGCTCACACGGAAGACCACATCCCCGGGCGCCGCATCCGGTGCGAAGTCCAGCCCCAGCAGATCAATCCAGCGCTTGTAGAGCTCAACCTCGGCGCGACCACTGGCATCCACCACCAGGCGCACCGCCGGTTCCGACGTGCCCTGCTCCATCAGGACCAGCTCCGGCTGGCCATTATTGCTGGTTAGGCGCCCCTCAATGGGCGGCATGCGTGACTGGCGGGGCTGACTGCCCATGGGCCAGGTCACGCTGCCACCCGGCCACTGGCCCTTCCCCTGGAAGCCCCCCAAACCCTGTTCCGGCCCCCAGACACCGAAGAAGCTCTCCAGCGTCATGACTCCGGGAATGCGCAGGGGCTGGATGCCCAGGTCGTGGGCCGTGATCTCCTCCAGGTCCACCCGGGCGCGGCGCAGCAGCATCCGCACACGGCCATCCAGCATGGCGGTCACACTGCCCTCGGCTTGCGAGCCGGGCGAATGAAGCCGCCATTCCAGGGGCACGAATCCATGGATGAGCGAGCCCGGTTGCAGCTGCCAGCTCAGGCGCAGGGGCAAGCCCTGCACGCGCAGCCAGGCATCACCGGACCAGACGGTCCCGCCCACCTGCTGCACTTCAACCACCTCGGGAACGGGAACCTGGCGCGCCACCTGGGCCCAGACCCAACCCGCCGGCAGGTAGACCACCAGCGCGACCAGCCAGGTCATGACGAAAAGAAGGACCAGAAGAAACAACCGCAGCGGCCCGACGCGAAAGCGGGGGTGCTCAGCGCCGGCGGATGAGTCTGTATTCTGGAGGGACGATCTGCGCATCCTTACGACAACCACTGCGATGGAGGCGCGCACAGGATAACCATAAAAAACCCCCGAGGCGAACCGCCACGGGGGTTTTCATGGAGCCGGTCACACCGGCGGTGGGAAGGGGGCGTTTACATCATGCCGCCCATGCCTCCCATGCCGCCCATGTCCGGCATGCCGCCGCCGGCACCGCCGCCGTCATTCTCTTCCGGCTGGTCGGCGATCATGCACTCGGTGGTGATCATCAGACCGGCTACGGATGCCGCTGCCTGCAGTGCGGAGCGGGTTACCTTGGCCGGGTCGATGATGCCGGCTTCGAGCATGTCGGTGTACTCGCCGGTAGCAGCGTTGTACCCGTAGTTGCCCTTGCCCTGGAGCACCTTGTCGACCACCACGGCCGGCTCGTCACCGGAGTTGTAGGCGATCTGCTTGAGCGGTGCTTCCATGGCACGACGCAGCAGGTTGATGCCCATCTGGCGCTCTTCGTTGTCGCCCTTGAGGCCTTCAATCGCCTGCAGCGCGCGGACCAGGGTTACACCACCACCAGCCACGATGCCCTCTTCAACGGCAGCGCGTGTGGAGTGCAGTGCGTCCTCAACGCGGGCCTTTTTCTCCTTCATCTCAACTTCGGAGCCAGCGCCCACCTTGATCACGGCAACACCACCGGCCAGCTTGGCAAGGCGCTCCTGGAGCTTCTCCTTGTCATAATCGGAGGTGCTTTCCTCGATCTGCTTCTTGATCTGGCCGGTGCGGGCTTCAATGTCCTGCTGCTGGCCGTTGCCGTTGATGACGGTGCTGTCTTCCTTGCTGATGTTGACGCGCTTGGCGCTGCCCAGGTCATCCAGGGAGACGTTCTCAAGCGTCAGGCCAACTTCTTCGGAGATCACGGTACCGCCGGTAAGAACAGCGATGTCCTGCATCATCTCCTTGCGACGGTCACCGAAGCCAGGTGCCTTCACGGCCGCAACCTTGACGATGCCGCGCATGTTGTTGACCACCAGGGTCGCCAGCGCTTCGCTTTCAACGTCCTCGGCGATGATCAGCAGCGGCTTGCCGGACTTGGAGACCGCTTCCAGCGTCGGCAGCAGGTCGCGCACGTTGGAGATCTTCTTGTCCACGAGCAGGATGTAGGGGTCGTCCAGCTCGACGGTCATGCTCTCGTTGTTGTTGATGAAGTAGGGCGAGAGGTAGCCGCGGTCGAACTGCATGCCCTCGACCACTTCCAGCTCGTCCTCAAGGCCACGGCCTTCCTCAACAGTAATGACACCTTCCTGACCGACCTTATCCATCGCATCCGCGATCAGTGCGCCGACGGTCTCGTCGCTGTTGGCGGAGATGGTGCCCACCTGGGCGATGGTCTTGGAATCGTTGCAGGGGGTGGAGAGCTTGCGGATCTCTTCCACGGCCGACTGGCACGCCTTGTCGATGCCGCGCTTGAGGTCCATGGGGTTCATGCCCGCGGTTACAGCCTTCACACCCTCGCGCACGATGGCCTGGGCCAGAACGGTAGCGGTGGTGGTGCCGTCGCCGGCGTTGTCGTTGGTCTGGGAAGCGACTTCCTTGACCATCTGAGCGCCCATGTTCTCGAACTTGTCCTCAAGCTCGATTTCCTTGGCAACGCTCACGCCATCCTTGGTGACGTTCGGAGCACCGAAGGACTTTTCCATTACCACGTTCCGGCCCTTGGGACCGAGAGTAACCTTGACCGCGTCAGCCAGCGTATTAACGCCCGTTACCATCTGCTTGCGGGCGTGATCGGAGAACTTGATCTCTTTCGCCATAGTCTTCTGTTCCTGTTTCTTGACTGTTGAATCTCGTCAGGTGCCCGGGGCTGCTTCAGCCTTCCAGCACACCGTAGATGTCGTTCTCGCTCATGATCAGCAGTTCCTCGCCGTCGACCTTGACGGTGTTACCGGCGAACTGCCCGAACACAACCTGATCACCGGCTTTCACCGCCGGCTTGCGTACTTCGCCGTTATCCAGGGTCTTGCCCTCGCCTACGGCCAGAACCTCGCCCTGGGAAGGTTTCTCCTGGGCATTACCGGGCAGCACGATGCCACCGGCGGTCTTCTCTTCTTCTTCCTTGCGACGCACGACTACGCGATCGTGTAACGGACGGATTTTCATTGCTGCTTGTCTCCAGTTTCGGTTCGTCGGTTAAGCAATGAGTTGAGATTACCCAAAGCACATTGGCCTTGTGCTGCCCTAAGTTGGGGATGCACTGCCTGTTTTCAATCCCCACCCGGAAAATTTTTCAGTGTCGATCCAGGCGGTCGGGATCGTCCTCATCACGACGCTGCTGTTCGTACTCGCCCTCGATGATGATGTTGCCGTCCGCATCCCGGCGCGGCCCGCGCTCCCGGTACGCGTGGTATTCGTAATGCCCGCCCATGGACGCGCCCCCGTTGAACACCATACGATTCATCACGTAATGGCTCAGCCAGCGCCGGGTAAAGGGGATCAGGCAGGCAAAGCCCACGGCGTCCGTGATGAACCCCGGGGTCAACAGCAGGGCACCCCCGATGGCCAGCAGCAGCCCTTCCGCCATCTCGCGCGCCGGCAGCTCACCGCTGGCCATGCGCTGGTTGGCGCGCAGCAGGGTCGCGGCGCCCTGCTGGCGCAGCATGGCGGCACCGATGACAGCGGTCAGCAGCACCAGGCCAACCGTCGGCAGGGCACCAATCATGCCCCCGACTTCAATGAGGACCACCATCTCGATGATGGGAACGATAATGAAGGCAATCAGAAAAACGGGCATGCGGTCTCCGCGACTTGGTCGTTGTATGCATCACCATCGGGGCGAAGCGGCTGGACTTCAACCATACAGAAGCGTAATCCATGACTGAGTCCTCGCCACAGGAAACGCTGTACCCCGGCTGGCGGGTCTATCTGAACCCACGCGTCATCGGCATGCTGTTCCTGGGGTTCTCCGCCGGCCTGCCCCTGCTGCTGGTGGGCGGCACCTTCACCGCCTGGCTGCGGGACCTGGGCATCGAGCTGGCTGCCATCGGCTTCCTCAGCTGGGTCGGCATGGCCCATTCCATCAAGGTGCTCTGGGCACCGCTGGTGGACCGGCTGCCACTGCCCGGTCTGAGCCGGGTGCTCGGGCGTCGGCGTTCCTGGATGCTGGCCGCGCAGGTCGCGGTTGCGGTGAGCCTGCTGGGAATGGCCCTGACCGATCCCCGCGAGCAGCTCTGGCTGATCGCGGTCTGGGCGGTTGTCGCGGCTTTCGGGTCCGCGACCCAGGATGTCGCCATCGATGCCTACCGCGTGGAAGCCGCACCGGATACCCACCAGGCCGCCATGGCCGCCACCTACGTTACCGGCTACCGCGTCGCGATCCTGGCCGCGGGCGCCGGCGCCCTGCACGTGGCCGCCGTGGGCAGCTGGTCACTGTCCTATGGGGCTATGGCCGCGCTCATGGCTGTCGGGATGGTCACCACCCTGATCAGCCGTGAGCCCGTCGCCGAAGTGGATCGCTTTGCCCCGGAATCGGAAGAGCGGGTCATCCAGTACCTGGCGGACACCCAGCATACCGGCCTCCGCCAGCGCGTCACCGCCTGGTTCATCGGCGCCGTGATCTGCCCCTTCACGGACTTCTTCCTGCGCTATGGCAGAGCGGCCATCGCCATCCTGCTGTTCGTGGCCACCTTCCGCATCAGCGACATCTTCATGGGGGTCATGGCCAACCCCTTCTACCTGGACCTGGGCTTTACCAAGGAACAGATCGCCAATATCGCCGCCGCCTTCGGCCTTGCCATGACCCTGGTGGGCGCGGCGGTCGGCGGCCTCATGGTGGCCCGTTTCGGCATTGCCCGCATGCTGATCGGCACCGCTTTCATGGCCCCGGCAACCAACCTGACCTTCGCCTGGCTGGCCGGGCTGGGGCCGGAAACCATCGGGCTGGTCGCCGCCATCGTGGCGGACAACGTCACAGGCGGCCTGTCCATCTCGGTCTTCATCGCCTACCTTTCAAGCCTCACCAACACCCGCTATACCGCCACCCAGTACGCGCTGTTCAGCTCCCTGATGACACTGCCTGGCCAGTTCCTGGGAGGCTTTACCGGCGTCGTGGCCGAGAATGTGGGTTGGATCGGTTTTTTCCTGATCACCGCAGGACTGGGCATCCCCGCCATCCTGCTCGCCGTGGCCCTGCTCTGGCTCGCCCACCCGGATCGCCCCACCACCCCGTAGGAGCGGCCATGGCCGCTCCTACGTGCGATGCAGCTCACACCCTCGCCATCCCTCAAAAACGTTTTGCATTGTCGCCGGCACCCGCCGGTTTTTGGCGTCTATAATGGGCCGGAAACGCATCACTTCTGACCACAACGGATAACAACAACGGACTCCGAATGACCCCCGAACTGCCCATCCTCGTCGTGGACGATGCCCGTTTCAGCAGCGCCGTCGTCAGCCGCACCCTCAAACAGGCCGGTTACACCAACCTCCAGGTGGTCAATACCGCAGCGGATGCCCTCAAGACCCTCGACCGCGACCCCATCAGCATTCTCATCGCGGACTGGCTGATGCCGGAGATGGACGGGCTTGAACTGACGGACCGGGTCCGCCAGCAGGATGAGCAGACCAACCACTACACCTACATCATCCTGCTGACCGGCAAGGAAAGCGTCGAAGCCCTGAGCAAGGCGTTCGACCGCGGTGTGGACGACTTCATCTACAAATCCGACATGACCAAACAGCTCCTGCCCCGGGTTTTCGCGGCGGACAGACTGGCGGAACGCCACAACACCCTGCTCCACACCAATCAACTGCTGATGGAAGAAAACCGGCAGCTTGAAGCCCACAACGTCGTGGACCCGGAGACAGGACTGGGGAATGCCCGCTACGCCCGTCAGCGCCTGCAGCAGGCCCTGGACTACACCGAGTCGCGCGGCGGTGCCGTGGGCTATGTCCTCATCGGCATCCGCTACTGGGAACGCCACTGCCGGGAACAGCCCGCCCCGGTTCAGAACGAGCTCCTGGAGACACTTGCCCGGCGCATGACCGGGCTGGTCCGGCCACTGGATGCCCTGTGCCGGATCGGGCATGATCGCTACGCGGTCATCGCACACTTCCCGGACGCGGACAACTGCCGGCCAGCCGCCTTCCGCCGCCTGCATGAAGGCATCAACCACAAGGCGCTCAAGACCAGCCGCGGCTTCATTTCAGTGGAAGCCGACGCAACGCTCTGCATTGCCAGTGAGAGGGAAGCCACGCCCACGGCCGATGCAATGGAAGCTGCTGTGGAGGAGGGGCTCAGCAACGCCCGCCAGTCACGGACGCTCACACGGGCCCAGGCTGCGGCCCCCAGGAGCAAGCCGGCGACCGGTTAGTACTGTGACCGCGTTCACATTCCGTTACGCGCGCTCACCGTCATTCAACAGACGGCGCCCCTCTCCAGACGCATACTGAATACGTGGATTTGAGCAGTATCCCCCGGGGCGGAAGAGACAGCAGTACTTTCGCCGGCAACCGGGCACTGCAACAGGATCCCAGGGATTATGAATTTTTCAGGCTTTTCATTCTTCCCTTACGACTTCTTATTCAGGCGGACCTCTGGTCCGCCTTTTTTTATTCGGGATACCCGGTAATCGCTCGGATCCGGTGATACAGGGGTGACAGCCGCGAATACATCCGCTGATACACCTCCCGGTATAACCGATCGTAGAGCGCCTGACGCTCCGGGTCCGGATCGAAGCGCTCCCCAAGCCGGGTCATGGCTGCCACTGCCGAATCGTAATCCGCGTACCAGCCAAGCCCGACGGCCGCGTTGATCGCTGCCCCCAGGCCTGACGTTTCATAGGTATGCGGCCGCTCCGCGGGCAGGCCGAAGATGTCCGCCGTCAGCTGCAGGGCCTCATCGCTCTGGGACCCTCCCCCCGCCACACGCAGGCACTGCACCGGCACACGGTTGCGCCGCTCAAGCCGCTCCTTGCCCTCACGCAGCGCATAGGCCAGCCCCTCCAGGATAGCCCGGTAGATATGAGCTCGGGTATGCACATCCCCGAAGCCGATGATGGCGCCCTTGGCCTCCGGCCCCGGCTGGCGTACCCCCGGTGACCAGTACGGTTGCAGCATCAGGCCCATGGAACCGGGCGGCACCTCACGCACCAGTTCATCGAAGAGGGCTTCCGGGGCAATGCCCCGTTCCTTGGCAATCGCCTGCTCCCGCTGCCCGAACTGGCGCTTGAACCAGCTCACCATCCAGAAGCCCCGGTAGATCATCACCTCGCCGGAATAACGCCCCGGCACCGCTGAGGGGTAAGGCGGCAGGAATCGGGTGGGCTCCACGTAGCGGTTGTTGGTGGTATTGATGGTGGCCGTGGTGCCATAGCTCATGCAGGCGGTTTCCGGGGAGAGGCCGCCGCAGCCAAGGATCTCACAGGCTTTGTCGGAAGCAGCCGCCAGTACGGGAACGCCAGAGGGCAGCCCCAGATGCGTAGCGGCCCCGGGTGTCAGCTCCCCCATGCGCTCCCCCGGCCGGACCAGCTCAGGCAGCATGCTGCGCTTCACTGCCATCAGCTGCCATTTGAGGTCATTTGGTCGGCACCAGTCGTGGCGCCTGTAGTCGAACGGCAGGTAGCCCACCTGGCTGCCGGTGGAATCCACGAAACGCCCGGTCAGCCGCCAGTTGAGATAACCGGAGAGCAGCAGGTAATGGCTGGTCCGGGCCCAGACATCCGGCTGGTTGTGGGCAATCCAGTTGGCCTGTGTCTGCTCCCCCAGCTTCTGGATGGTTCCGGACAGGCCCAGCAGCCTGAGCACCACACGCCAGAAAGGCGGTACCCGAACAGGCCCGGGGGCACGGCGCTGGTCCAGCCAGACAATCGCCGGGCGCAGGGGGGTACCATTGGCATCCAGGTTCACCACCGTGCCGCGCTGTGTTGTCAGGGCGACGCCGGCAACAGCTTCCCGCGGGACGGCCGTGTTGTCCCAGAGTTGCGCGCAGGCCCGGCCAATGCTCTGCCAGTAGTAGTCCGGATCCTGCTCCGCCCAGCCCGGTTCCGGAGAGCGGTAGGGGTCGATCCCGTCCTGCCCCTTGCCCACCAGCTCGCCCCGGCCATTGAACAGCAGCGCCCGTGTGCTCTGGGTGCCGTTGTCGATGGCAAGAATGAGCGGCTCGACACTCATGCCCCGGACTCCGGCGGCAGGTGGTAGCTGGCGCGCCAGAGCTCGCGATAGCGTGTGCATTCCTGCTGCCAGCGGGCATCATCCCATCCCAGCGGCGTCTGGCAGTACTCACGCAGAACCTCCAGCCAGGGCGCACCGCCCTCCGGCAGCAACAGCCCCAGCCGGGTCCGGCGCAGCAGCAGGTCATCCAGATGACCGATCCGCTCATTCCGGCAGCTCCACACGAGTTCCGCCAGCAGCGTATCCGTATGGCCAATGGGCATCAGGGGGCCGGCTTCCAGGACCTCTTCCACCCGGCTGCCGTAATGGCCACACAGGCGCTGCCACTGCCAGGCCGTGAGGGCATTGGGCCGGGCCATTGCCGAAGCCGGCGAGAAGACCTGCTCATCCAGCTCACGGCGAATGCCGTTGTCGGTGCGCACATGGTCCAGCACCTCCAGCGCGATCAGACGGAAGGTGGTCAGTTTGCCACCGGCAACACTGATAACCCCCTGGTCGTTCCAGATGACGTGTTCCCGTTTCTCTTTCGAGGGTTTTTTCTTCCGGCCCCCGCTGTCGGACACAACCGGCCTCACACCGGACCAGGTGCTGATCAGGTCCGTCTCGCCCAGATGTGCATCCGGGAAGGCGTCGTGCACGGCTTCCAGCAGATACTCCATTTCCGCCCGGCTGAGCACCGCCTCTTTCTGCAGATCCTGGTCATGATCCAGATCCGTCGTGCCGACCACGGTCACGCCTTCCCAGGGATAGACGAACATGGGGCGGTGATCCCGGGGATGGATGAGTGACAGGCTCACCGAGACAGGCAGTTTCCAGAACGGGAAGACCAGGTGACTGCCGCGCAGGGGGCGGATGCGCTGGTCACCACCGAGCTGGCTGCGCAGGCGATCCGTCCAGGCGCCGGTGGCGTGGACGATGTGTCGAGCCCGCAACTCATAACCTCTGTCAGCCAGCTCGTCATGGACGGTCACGCTCCCTTCACCGCCGTCAGACGGTGGTGTCACGGTCTCGGCCCGCACGTAGTTGACCGCCCGACCCCCGGCGTTCGTGGCCTCCTGCAGGATGCGCAGCACCAGGCGGGCGTCATCGGTCACCGCGTCCGAAAAACGGGTACCACCGCGCAGGCCCTCACGGCGAAGTCCCGGCACCCAGCGCAGAACGGATTCACCCGGAAAGAAGCGGCGGGTCCGACGCTGGGCCAGGAAGTCGTAAACCCTGAGCAGCAGGCCGAACAGACCCGGCCCGGGGAACTGGCGATTGAAGTGCGGCATGATGTAGTAGAGGTTATCCACCAGTCCCGGGGCCTCATTCATCATACGCTCGCGCTCCTGCACCGCATCCCGGGTCAGGCGGTAATCCCCGCTGGCCAGGTAGCGCAGCCCCCCATGCACCATCTTGGAGGAACGGCTGGAGGTTCCCCAGGCAAAGTCCCGCTGCTCCACCAGCAGGGCCCGGTAGCCTTCCCGGGCAGCCTCGCGCAGGATGCCGGCGCCGGTTATGCCACCACCGATGATCACGATGTCCCAGGGGTCGTCCCCGCCGAGCAGGGCTGCCGTGTCACGGCGTTCTTCGCGGATACCGCTCGCTTCCGTCATGCCTGCTCCTCCGGCTCATGCTGAAGCAGTACGCCCGGTGCCAGACGCTGATCCGGGTCCATATAGCGGCTCATGGCATGCAGCATACCGATGGTGACCGGCCCCTTCTCAGTGGGCAGGTAGGGCGCATGGTCCTTACCGACCCCGTGCTGGTGGCTGATGGTCCCCCGATTATTGACGATGGTTTGCGAGGCAGCCTGTTTCAGCCGGGCCCAGCGCTCATGGGTGGCCTCGTAGCTGCCCGCGCACCGGAACACATAGGTGGTGTAGATGCTGCAGCCCTGGCCGTAGACGTGGGACAGGTGGGTGAACACATGCACCGGTTCGCCCTCGGACTGAAGGCCTTCGCGCAGCGTGGTCTCGATGCGCTCCATCAGGGTATCCACATTATCCCAATCCGTGGCCGTTTCCAGGGTATCCACAGCATAGCCCTGCTCCCACAGCGTCTCGCGCAGGTAGGGCATGGTGAAGCGCTTCTGTTCCCACTTCCTGCCCAGGTAGGTGCCGGTGTAGACGCCGTCATTGCGGCGGCTGATCCGTTTCAGTTCGCGCAGCCCGGTGCGGCACTGGGCCTTTGTCCCCGTCAGACCAACCGTCATCATGCATTTCCCTTCAGCCGCGCCACGCCAGCCCAGATAGCGCTCCAGCATCCCGATCATTGTCGGGTGGCCCGCCAGGGCCAGCTGGGTCTCCGTCTCCACGGCGTTACTCAGGCGCAGCATGGAAAGCGGCGTGCGGTTCTGCACCAGCTGGCGGGCACACAGACGTGCGCGCTCCCAGTCCGGGAAGAACAACACATGGAAGGACTCATGGTCCGCCACCGGCGTGACGCGGACCTTCACTTCAGTGATGACACCGAAACGCCCTTCCGAGCCGAGCACCATCTCACGGGGGTCCGGGCCGGCGGCCGAGGCGGGGAAGGTAGGAATCTCCCAGGTCCCCCGGAAGGTTTCCACGCGGCCGCCTGCGAGAAGCTGCTCAATGCGGCCATAGCGCAGCGACTGCTGGCCACTGGAACGACTGGCAACCCAGCCACCGATGGTGGATAACTCGAAGGACTGGGGAAAATGACCGAGGGTGTAGCCATGGGCCAGGAGCTGGGATTCCACCAGCGGGCCCGGCGTGCCGGCACCAAAGGTGGCGATCTGGCTCTCGGCGTCCAGATCCATCAGACGGTTCATGCGCTCCAGCGAGAGTGTGAGAATGGGCTTACCGGAATCCTCCGGGTTGATATGCCCGGCCACACTGGTACCGCCACCATAGGGAATCACCACAAGATCCCGTTCCCGGGCCCATTGCAGAAGCTCCGCCACCTCCTCACTGTGCTCGGGCAGCGCCACTGCGTCCGGAAAGACCCCGAAATCCCCGCTGCGCATGGCCAGCCAGTCCGCCAGGCTCTGACCCCGGGCATGACGCACACGGGTCTCCGGATCCGTGTGGACTCCCTTGTGTTCTTCCGGGATACGGGATGCCGGTACGTCCGCACACACCTGCTCAAGGCTCGCCTCGGACAGTGGGGAGGCAACACCCAGGCGGGCTTTCAGGAAATCCTGCCCCACAGGCGGCAGGGGCAGATGGAAGCTGGCGTCACCCCAGCCGTTCCAGCGTCGCATGCGATGAGTCTCCATTCAGGCTTTTGGCTTGAAGCCCGTGATACACCATCGCCTGCGTGATTGTCCACCAGAGTTAGAGTTTTTGCTCTATATGGCCCGATTCATACACCCTTGATAACCCGGTTACGGCCAGTCGCCTTGCTCCGGTAAAGCGCCGCATCAGCTCGCTGCAGGGCCTGTTCAGGGTGGGTATCCTCTTTTTCGAAACGACTGACACCCGCGCTGAGCGTCACCTGGAGCGTCTCGCCCCGGCTTGTTGTGCAGGTGTACCCCGCAATTTCCAGTCGCAGGCGCTCCGCGAGATCCATAGCCTCATCAATCACCGTTCCCGGGAGCAGCAGGCCGAACTCTTCGCCGCCAAGACGGCAGGGCACGTCGCTCTCCCGGACACGTTCAGCCAGTGTGTGTGCCACGTGCCGGATCATCTCATCCCCCGCCCCGTGACCATAGGTATCGTTAACGGTCTTGAAATGGTCAATATCGATCATGACCACCGCTGCCGGGATGTTGCGACGGTTGAAAAGCTCATAGCTCTCGTTCAGCCGCTCCATGAAAACCCGTCGATTGGGAATCTGGGTCAGTGGATCCGTGAAAGAGAGTTCACGAAGGCGATCCTCCTGCTCCTTCTGCTCAGTGATGTCCCTGACCGTACCGATGAAAATCCGGTCATCCCCGGCAGACGTGTAATCCCCGCGCGCATGAACCCATCGCACCGAGCCATCCGGACGAACAACGCGATGCTCAACATCAAAGAGGCCAGTCTGCCTTGCCTGCACCTCCCTCGCATCAACAAACGCCAGATCCTCGGGATGGACAAAGGTCCGGAAGGCATCCACAGAGGGAGTGAACCGGTCACTGGATACCCCGAAAATCTCGAAGACTTTTTCCGACCAGTAAAGAACCCCCTCACCCAGACTCGCCTTCCAGTAGCCGAGATTACCGATTTCCTGGGCCCTCTCGAGGGTCTGGATCAGTTCGCGGTTAGCCTCTGATTCTTCGCGTAAGCTCTGCTCGAGGTCCTTGTGGGAGGTGATGTCCAGGTGGGCCCCGCTGACCCACTCGGGCTGACCATCCGGTGTCCAGCTGACCACCCGGCCGAAATCCCGGATCCAGATCAGGCGGCCATCCCGGTGGCGCACACGCACTTCGCAGTCATAGACGGAGGCATGGCCCTCAAAGTGCGCCTTCAATGCCTGTTCCGAGACCGGGTGATCCTCTTCACTGAGAAAGTGCAGCCATGTATCGATGGATGTGGGCCCAAGCTCCTCCAGGGTGTAACCCAGCATTCTGGCCCAATAGTCGTTGAACTCGGTCTCACCGGTCTGCACGTTCCAGATCCAGGTTCCAAGTTCAGCAACATCAATGATGGTTTCGAGCGCGGAAACCCGATCGCCAGAAACTGGGGGCTGCCCCATACGTCACTCCAGTAGCTCGCACCGACCAGACATCGTCAATGTACGCCAGCCACAGCCCTGTTAAAGTGTGGATAATACGTAATGTAGCACAATGAAACAATTGCGGATGCACATTGTTCAGCTGCGATCAGGAAAGCGGGTGGGCAGGGATGCCAGCTCGGCAACAGGCAGGGCCCTGGAGAACAGGAATCCCTGAAGAAGATCGCAGCCGCGGGCGATGAGGTCGTCGCGCTGCGCCTCGGTTTCAACCCCTTCGGCCACCACCTTCAACTGCATATGGTGAGCCATGGTAATGATGCCCTGAACGATCGCCATGTTGTCGGGGTTGGTGAGAATATCCCGAATGAAGGAAATGTCGAGTTTGACCTTGCTGGCGGGCAGGTCCCGGAGGTAGCGCAGGCTGGAGTAGCCGGTGCCGAAGTCATCAATGGAGACCGTCACGCCCAGCTCCCTGAGCTGCTTCATCAGCTCGATGGTCTCCTGGGCGTTTTCCATAAGCACCCCCTCGGTCACTTCCAGTTCCAGCAGATGGCCCGGCAGTCCGGTTTCCGCCAGAATGGCCCGGACCTCTTCCACAAAGTTACGGCGCCGGAACTGCAGAGTGGAAATGTTCACCGCCACCGGAACCACCCGGTGGCCTTCCCGCCAGCGCTGCATGCCATCCTCGCACGCGCGCCTGAGTACCCAGCGGCCAACCTCGATGATCTGGCCCGTCTGCTCAGCAAGGGGAATGAACACCCCCGGCGATATCATTCCCCGCTGCGGATGGTGCCAGCGCACCAGCGCCTCCACTCCACGCCAGGAACCGCTCACCGCATCAATCACTGGCTGATAATGCAGCTCCAGCTCATTGCGCTCCATTGCCAGACGCAGGTCATGGCGCAGAATAATCTCGTCCTGTGTGGCAGGGCGGCGCTCCTGCTCATACCAGTGCCAGGTATTCATACCCCGACTCTTCGCCACCTCCATGGCAATGTCCGCATGCTGGATGAGAATGGGCGCCTCGGATTCGCCATCATCCATGGCCAGGCCGGCGCTGGCGCTGAGATGCATCGCATGCCCCTCAACCTCAAAGGGGTCCTCCAGTGCTGAGAGTATCGCCTCCGCCCTGCGCTCCACCATCGCCGGCTCTTCAACCTCTGGCAGCAGCACAACAAACTCGTCAGCCACAAGCCGTGAGAGTACGCAGTCCTCTCCCAGAAGCTTCTGGAGACGCTCCGCCACCCGCTGCAGCAGCGTGTTCCCAACACGGTGTCCGAACCCTTCGTTGATGGGTTTGAAGCCATCCAGGTCCAGATACATCACTGCAACAGCCCGCCCTTCGCGGCGGCGCTCATGCAGGGCGTGCAGCAGTTGCTCCTCAAAAACCACCCGGTTAACGAGCCCGGTTACGGCATCGTAGCTGTTATGGAACGCAATCAGCCGCTCATGCTCCTTGCGGAGGGAGATATCCCGGCAGACGCCAAAGACCCCGACAATCTCCCCCTCCACCTGGATCGGGAAATTGGTCACCTCAAGATCGTAGGGTTCCCCAGTGGAAAACACGCCCCGCGTCTGATAGGTGACATGGCCTCCGGAACGGGCCTGAGCAAATGCCTCTCGGGTCTTTTTCTGGAACGGCTCCGCCACGAACTCATTGAAATGGTGCCCCGCGTACTCCGCCTTTGAGTAGCCGGTAATGCGGGCGAATGCCGCGTTACCCCGCCTCAGATAGCCGTCCAGATCGAATTCATAGACGCCATCCGGATGGTGCTCATACAGGGATTGATAACGGGCTGTCAGATCCTGGTAACGGTGCCAGTCGCGATTCCTCACAATAGCCAGCGCCGCCAGGGCGGCCGCCTGCTGGAGATTGAAGAGATCCGCGCTTGAAGGCGAGACGGCCTGGCGGTAATAGGTGGCGAATGTCCCCAGCAGCTCCCCGTCCGAGGCGGACATAATGGGTACAGACCAGCACGCCTGCAGCCCCTCCGCCAATGCCACATCGCGGAACCCCTCCCAGCGCGGATCAGCGCCGATATCCTCCGTCACCACAAGCTCCCGATACCAGGCGGCACTGCCGCAGGCGCCCACGTCGGGGGCCACCGGAACCCCCTGCATGGCCTGGGTGAAACGCTCCGAAAACCTGCCTCCAGGCACCAACCCTATAGTGTGACTCTGTGGATCGTACTGCATGAGCGACACCAGCGCTCGGGGCAGCATCTGCTCCGCAAAGCGGGCAATCTCCCCTAGCACGTCAGCCAGGGGTTGGTGCTCGGCGATCATCCGGTGAATGCGTTGCTGGGTATGGATGAGGGGCTGCTGAGAGATCATTGATGGAATCCGGGCAGTTTTTAGGGACGTTTTTTCTCCTTACTGTAGGTTGTAGTTGATAATCCTCAACATTCAATTGTTACTGTCCACCGGCGCATTTCCGATACCAATACCACCATTTGAACTACTCATTTGCCTGTGGCGCTCCATGCAAAGATAGTGTTCCGCTCCGCCTGCAAGCAATGAACACGGAGTGCTTCCATGGAACTGCCATCACTGATCGAGATCCCCAACGGTGAAAAGGTAACGCCCACCTTTTCCATTGATGAACTGCAACGGCGCCTCGGCAAGCTGCGAAAGCACATGGCCGAGAATGATGTGGACGCCGTTGTCCTGACGTCCTACCACAACATCAACTACTTCAGTGACTTCGTGTACTGCCGGTTCGGGCGGGACTACGGGCTGGTGGTCACCCAGGAGCGCTACACCACCGTCACCGCCAACATCGACGGCGGCCAGCCCTACCGGCGCAACCAGCTGGGCGACAACATCATCTACACCGACTGGCAGAAGGACAATTTCTTCAAGGCCATCCGGGAGCTGTGCGGCGGATGCCGGCGCGTGGGCATCGAGTACGACCACGTCACCCTGCAGAACCACACCAAATTCCAGGACGCGCTCGGAAAGACTGAACTCGTGGACATCGGCGTGCCCACCATGCAGATGCGGATGCTCAAATCCCAGGAGGAGATTGCGCTGATCAAACAGGGCGCGCGCATCGCGGATCTGGGCGGCTCAGCAGTCCGCGACGCCATCGCCGCAGGGGTTCCCGAATACGAGGTGGCACTGGCCGGCGAGCAGGCCATGGTGCGCGAGATCGCCCGGACTTACCCGCACACGGACCTGATGGATACCTGGGTCTGGTTCCAGTCCGGCATCAACACCGATGGCGCCCATAACCCGGTGACCAGCCGGCGGGTGCAGAAGGGCGACATCCTGAGCCTGAATACCTTCCCCATGATCTCCGGCTACTACACCGCACTGGAGCGCACCCTGTTCTGCGACCATGCCTCCGACGAGCACCTGCGCCTGTGGCGGATCAACTGCCAGGTACACGAACGCGGCCAGGAACTGATCCGCCCCGGCGTGCGCTGCTGCGACATCGCCCACGAACTCAACAAGATCTACGCGGAACACGATCTGCTGCAGTACCGTTCCTTCGGCTACGGCCACTCCTTCGGCACCCTCAGCCACTACTACGGCCGCGAGGCGGGGCTGGAACTGCGCGAGGATGTCGAAACCGTGCTGGAGCCGAACATGGTGGTTTCCATGGAGCCGATGATCACGATCCCGGAAGGCATGCCGGGCGCCGGCGGTTACCGCGAGCACGACATCCTGGTGGTGAACGAGCACGGGGCGGAGAACATCACCCGCTTCCCCTACGGCCCCGAGCACAACATCGTGCAGTGATCCCCTCAGCGGCCACCCAGTGCGGGCACGGGGGACAGTTCCGCCAGCCCGCTACGCAGGAAATCCAGTACCTGCTGGGTGGCCACGTTCAGCTCATTCTGCCGGTAGTACAGGCTCACACTCACCGCTCCCAGCGGCGGCAGGACCTCGGTCTGTTCATGAGCCCTTACATTGGCCGGTACCACTGAGGCCGCCAGGGCCGTCACACCCAACCCTTCCTCCACGGCGGACATGATCCCGAGAAGACTGGGGCTGGTGTACGCGATGCGATACGGCACCCCGGCCTCCTCAAGCGCTGTCTCCATCATAGCCCGGTAGATGCAGCCCTGCGGGTAGGTCACCAGTGGCACAATATCCGCCTCCGCCACGCTGGGGTCGTTCACGACCCACGCCAGCTGATCCACGCGCTGATCCTGCTCATCCAGAGGCGCCGCCCCTCCCTCGGGCTCCATCACCAGGCAGACGTCGTAATAGTTGCGCTGGAAGCGCTGATGGATGGATTTGCTGACGTCGCTGTCCACCTCCACCGTGATGTTGGGGTAGATGTTCGACAGCTCCCGCAGTGCCCGCGGCAGAAAGGCCAGTTCAAAGTCATTGGGAATCCCCAGCCGCACCCGGCCCGAGACGTTCTCCCCCTTGATGCGGGCCACCACCTGATCATTGATCTGCAGGATCTGCTGGGCCGCTTCATAGAGGTACTCCCCATCCTCGGTCAGCTCCAGGTTGCTGCCGCGTGAGAAGATATTCGTACCCAGCGTGGACTCCAGCTTCTTGATCTGGAGGCTGATGGCCGGCTGGGAACGGCCCAGCAGCTCCCCCGCATGGGTGAATCCTCCCAGATCCTTGATGGTCACGAAAGTCCGCAGAAAGTCGATCGGTATGTTGGTCATCGGTGTCTATGCCCATTTGGTCATGTTATGGCGGTATCAGGAGTTCAAATCCAGAGCCGGTTTTATTAGCGCCGCATCTTGGTAAGGTGTGCACCCGGCATACGTGGAACTACTTAAAAAGCGCTGCCAAGGCAGCCACCGGCAGGTGAGCGCCCGGAAGACGCTTTTTCAGCAGTTCCGGCCGCCCGAAAGAAAAGCATGTCTTTCAGAAACGACAGGAGTTGTGACAGATGAATTCTTGGGTTCTTGCAACATTCGCCATTCTCACCGGCGTGATGCTCGCGCATTCCGCCGCCACCTTCGTCAAACGTGAACTGGACAGGAAGCCGGCCAACACCTCAACACGGAGTTGACCATGGATCCTTACACGATCTTCAACTGGGGGCTTCTGGCCCTCACTTTTGTTCTTCTCATCGTCATCGGCTACCTCACCTCGCGCTACATCACCAAGGACTCCGAAGGCGGCTTTCTGGTAGCCGGGCGCTCACTCGGGCCCTTTGTGGCAGCGGGCACCATTGTAGCAACCGGCTTCAGTGGATGGGGGTTCATCGGCTCCCCCGGGGTCACCTACAAGTTCGGCGCCATCGAGGTTCTGGGGAACTTCTTCTTCGCCCCCGCGATGATGATTGCCGTACTGTACTTTGCGCGTTTCCTGCAGAGCCGTGCCCTGGAGATGGGCAGCAACACCATTCCCGAATACGTGGCACAGAGCCACGGTGGCGGCACCATGGGGCGGGTGCTCCAGGGCGTGGCCGGCATCATCACCATTCTGCTTCTGCTGGTGTTCCTGACCAGCCAGATCAAGGCTGTGGGCCTTCTGGGCGCCGAGTGGCTCGATATCGAACTGGGCACCAGCGCCACCCTGATGATCTCGGTGATCATCATCTACACCATGCTTGGCGGCCTGGCGGCTGTAGCCTGGACGGATACCGTCATGGTCTGCGGGATGGCCGTGGCCGCTGTGCTGATCATGATCCAGATCTTCACCAGCGTGGACCTGACCGCCTGGCAGAGCTCGCTCAACAGCATCGACCCGGAACTGCTCAACCCTACCACTGGTGCACACTACGGTGACAGCGTGGGAACCGTCTTCCTGGTCCTGCCCTACGCCTTCCTGTTCTCCGCGGTGCTGCCCTACATGGCCATCCGCTTCCTGGCCATGAAGCCGGGCATCAAGTTCCACAAGGTCGGCGTCTATGTGGCGATCCTGGGGGCACTGCTCAGCCTGATCCCGATCGTCGGGCTCTACATGCGCATGCAGTTCCCTGAACTGGAGGATCCGGACCGGGCCATGCCGATGTATCTGGAGCACTTCATGCACCCGGCCATCCAGGGGCTGATCACGCTGTTCATCCTGTTCGCCATGAAGTCCACGGCCAACTCCCTGCTGCACACCGTGGCCTCGGCCACCTCCCATGACCTGCGCCTGGCGCTGTTCGGTGAGCACCACAGTGACCACGGGGCGCTGACCATCAACCGTATCGCGGTGGTGATCCTGGGGATTGTGGGTCTTCTGATGATGCTCTACGCACCGCCTTTCATGCTTTCCTGGCTGGGCATACTGGGCTCCGGCACGCTCATGGCCAGCATGATCGGCCCGGTGTTCATCTCCACCTTCTGGCAGGGCAGCGGCTGGGGCGCGCTCACGGCCATGATCGTAGGCTTCTGCACCAGCGGCTACATGATGCTGTTCATGGAGGTGGGCTGGCTGATCGGCCCGCTGACCGGATGTGCCGTATCGTCCGCGTGTTACGTGGGGGTCTCTCTGCTGACCGACCGCACACGCACAGGCGCTGAAACCGACGCCACGAACCTCACCGGAACCTCCTCCACCTGAGGCGGAGGTTCCTGCTTTCCCCACCCCCTCAGGAATGCAGTATCCTTGGCCTGTTACCGCACTGATTCTCAACGCTGAGGTGGTGAAACGACCGTGACAGGACTGCGACTGAACGCGGACATGGGTGAAAGCTTCGGCCCCTGGGCAATGGGGATGGACGAGGCCGTCATGCCGGTGGTGGATCTGGCCAACGTCGCCTGTGGCTTCCACGCCTCGGATCAGGACCACATGCGGCGAACCGTGCAGCTGGCGGTGAGCCATGGCGTGACCATCGGCGCCCACCCGGCCTACCCCGACCTCATGGGGTTCGGGCGGCGTTCCATGGCCTGTTCAGCGGATGAGATCGAAAACCTCGTGCTCTACCAGATCGGGGCCCTCAGCGCCTTCTGCCGGGCGGCGGGCACTGATGTGCATTACGTCAAACCGCACGGGGCGCTCTACAACGACATGATGAAAAACCATGACATCCTGGCGGCGGTCATGCGCGCGGTTAAGGCGTTCGACCCGGGGGTGGCGCTCATGACCCTGTCCACCCGCGACAACCACCCGGTGCGCTCCCTGGCCGCCGCCCACGGCGTTCCCCTCTGGCTGGAAGCCTTTGCCGACCGCGCCTACGACGATGACGGCCACCTGCTCAGCCGGAGCAACCCCGGTGCCGTACACGCAGACCCGGAAACCATCATCGAGCAGGCCCGCCGGATCGCCCGGGGCGAAACACTCACCACCAGCGGCGGCGGTGAACTGATCCTGGAAGCGGATACCCTCTGCGTCCATGGCGACAACCCGGATTCCATCGCCGCCATCCGCCGCATCCGCGACGCCATCCATCAGCCAGCGCCATGATGATGACACCCCGACTGGCCCCCGACCATCCCCGTGCCTGCGGCACCACCCAGCGTGAATGGCGCCATTTATTTTCCTTATGGACGCATCAGTAGTTCAAATCCATAAGCGGTTTTATTAGCTCCCTATCCTGATAAGGTATGCCACCCCAAACGGGGCGTACTACCTGTCTGATCCAGAACTTCATTGTCCCGCAACGTTCACACCCTGGCCGCAACGCCGGGATAAACGTCATGGAGAAGTACTATGAGCTCTGATGATCCAAAACCAGGTCTTGGCCTGGCCTTTCTGCCCATTGCACTGACCTTTGTGGTGCTGGGCATCCAGTTGTTTGTATTCGATACCTTCACGCCGCACGTTCCCCTGGTCCTGGGGATCGCCATAACCGCCCTGATGGGCCGCTACATCGGCCTGAGCTGGAAGGATATGGAAGAAGGCATGCTGCAGGTGGTGAGCCTGGGCCTGCCCGCGGTGGGTATCCTGATACTGGTGGGCATGATCACCGGTGTCTGGATCGCCAGCGGCACCGTGCCGACCCTGATCTTCTACGGTCTGGAACTGCTGGACCCGACCATCTTCCTGGCCGCAGCGACCCTCCTGTGCGCCGTGGTCTCCGTGTCCCTGGGCACCTCCTGGGGGACCGTGGGCACCGTGGGCCTGGCGCTGATGGGCATCGGGGCCGGTTTCGGACTGCCCGCCCACTGGACAGCGGCGGCCGTGGTCTCGGGCGCGTTCTTCGGTGACAAGCTCTCGCCCCTTTCCGACACCACCAACCTGGCACCGGCCGTCACGGGCGTCTACCTGTTCTCCCACATCCGCAACCTGCTGCCCACCACCCTGCCAACCATGGCGATCGCACTGGTGCTCTATGGCATTGCCGGGTTCTGGCTGATTGACGATCAGGCCGCGTCCTTCGAGCGCATCGCCGCTATCAACGAAGGGCTTTCCAGCAGCTTCACCCTGTCCTGGTGGACGGTGCTGCCGGTCATCCTGGTGATCGCAATGGCCGTCAAGCGCCTTCCCGCCCTGCCGGTGCTGTTCACCGGCGTGCTTCTGGGTGGCCTGACCGCCGTGATCTTCCAGGGGGCCTCAATCCAGAACCTGTTCGCCTTCGCCTTCTCCGGTTATGAGATCAGCACCGGCGTGAACGAGATCGACAACCTGCTCAACCGGGGCGGCATCCAATCGATGACCTGGGTGATCACGCTGCTTCTGATCGCGCTTTCCTTCGGCGGCATCCTGGAGCGCACCGGCTGCATGAAAGTGCTCATCGAGGCGCTGGTCACCCGAGCACTGACCTTCCCGCGTCTCCAGACCTCCGCCATCGGCAGCTCCATGGCCACCAACATCATCGCCGGCGACCCCTACCTGGCCATCACCCTGACAGGGCGCATGTTCGGCCCGGCCTACCGTGGCAAGGGGTACTCGATGCTCAACCTCTCCCGCGCCACCGAGGAAGGCGGCACACTGATCTCGCCGCTGATCCCCTGGAACGCCGGCGGCGCCGTGGTGATCACCTCGCTCGGGCTGACCGTCTCCGGGGCGGACATGACCGACCTGCTCTACATCCCGCTGGCCTTCGCCTGCTGGCTCTCACCGCTGTTCGGCGTGCTCTACGCCTACACCGGCTGGTTCTCGCCCAAGGCCAGCGAGGACGAACAGCAGGAGTGGATCGAGAATGACGAGGACATCATGGACATGGACCAGTTCCACAAGGACGTGCAGCGCACACGCAACAGCGTGTACCGGATGAACTGACCCCTGCCCAACCCCACCGGGAGCGGCGCAATCCGCTTCCGGTTTCCCTCCATGCCCCTGGCGTCCGACGAGTCCAGCTTTATTTCCGGGTCCATGTACCGGATCGATGGGGGTATGGGCGCCCGGTAGTGCTCAGCCGACCCCCTATTTTTCAACTTTACTGGAAGAAAGAGGCATCTAATGCTACCTTTTAGCCAGTTTACTTGAAAAACAGGAAGCCAATGTCTGAATACCAATCACTTACGCTTCAGGCTTTCTGGGCGGATGAGTGGCACGATGCAGCGGATGTCGTTTTCAGCGAACCGGAGCTGGGCCTGCTGAGCAATAACATCAGAATCTCCTATCGTTCAGGCTATGTAGACAAAGCGCTGGATTTACGCCCCCTTCCCGCAGGCGAGCACCTTGAGTTGTTCGATGAGCGGGCGCTCTCCATCAATCTGCCCGCCTCCTTTCTGGGAGACTACATCGGCTCAGATGTTGTGGCTTTTCTACGCGACATCATTCCCCAAGGGGCCGGCCGACGTCACTTGGCACGTGTCCTGGGCTATCCAGAGAATATTGAACAATCGGCCGATATCCCTCTGTTGAGAGAAGGGTGTATCACACCTATCGGTAATCTCCGCATCCGGGAGGCAGCAGAGTCATTCCAGCAACGACTGGAAACCAGTGAGGCACGCGGATTCAGCGCGGACGAGATAAACAACCGGGCGGATGAGCTGATTGAACACGCCCGCTACCTCCATCTTGCAATTGGAAGCGCCAGCGGTGTCGGCGGCGATGCTCCCAAATTGATGCTCACGGAAGCGGAGGACGGGCTCTTCTACATGGAGGGAACCTGTAGCGACTCGCAGGCCGTGCGGCACTGGATCATCAAGTTCGCAAGGGGGCGGCGCAACCAACGCGACCAGGACGTTCTCCGAGGTGAAGCCGCTGTTTATCAGGCTCTGGCACAGACCCACATTCGCTCTATCGAGAAGGCACATCTGGCCGAGGGCGAGCACGGGCCCGCCCTGTGGTTGCTGCGCTTTGATCGCAGAACAGGTGACAGCAGCAGGGTGCAGCGGTTGGGTATGGAGTCTATCTACAGTCTCATGGGCATGCTCGGCGATGGTGCCGCGCTTTCCCATAACCAAGTGGCCCGCAAGCTGATGGAACGCTTCAGGGATGACAGCATGTTGGTCGACTACCTTCTGAACGACCTTATCAACGAAGCCATCGGCAACCGGGATAATCATGGTCGCAACACAGCTTTCCTCAAGGATGAAGGTCACTTTCGCATGGCACCCGCTTTTGATCTGGCCCCAATGGTTCTGGACCCTGAAGGTATTTCGCGCTCTTCGGCCTGGGATGGGGACTGGCGCGCGGGCCCTCGTGGTAACTATCCAGCCATACTGGACTCGCTCGCAATGGATGCCAAAAGCGCCCGCCACCAGATGGAGCAAGCGCTTAACAGCGCCAGAGACCTTCGGAACCGCCTGGCGGGACACGGCGCACCCTCTGCCATGCTCGACCACCAAGGGGTACGCCTGGAGCTGGTGGACACGGTAATCAATGAGCTTGCAGGAGCGCCCGATGCCCAGAGTTAGCGCTGTCGACCCGGAAACCCGAATTGCCCAACGGGAGGAGCTGGAACGCCAACTGGCGGAAGGCACCATCACTCTTGGCCAGGCCATCAAGCGGATGCGACAGAACTGGGCTGGCATTACCCAGCAACGGATGGCCCAGCTTGCCGGCATTTCCGTGACGACGCTCTCCGGCCTTGAGCGCGACAATGGAAACGCGACCCTGGATACCGTTCAGCGGGTACTGAGGGTTCTGGGCGCCCGCCTGACCATCCAACTCCGATAACCCCACAAGGCAAGGGCGCCCGGCCACCTCCTGATGGATTCCCTGGTCAGGTCAGGGTTTCCAGTGCATGAATGG
This sequence comes from Halovibrio salipaludis, assembly GCF_002286965.1. Taxonomy (GTDB): domain Bacteria; phylum Pseudomonadota; class Gammaproteobacteria; order Pseudomonadales; family Oleiphilaceae; genus Halospina; species Halospina salipaludis. The sequence continues at coordinate 44,580 of NZ_NSKD01000007.1, forward strand.
CATCAACCTTCAATGGGAGCTGGCTGGCCCAGAGAATATCGTCGCGGCTATAGCCCGTCTCACATGCCATCTGGTCGCCATAAGCCAGTAACGGCAGCATGTGGCGGCGGAACAGCAGACGACGACGGCAGCGCCACCAGCCCATATCCAGCGCCCTGATCAGCCCCATCGATGGCATAGCTGGCATGTAGAATCCGCTCTGGCGCGGCTTGGGCGGCGGGGCCAATCCGTTCGCTTTTTCCCAGGCTTGCCAGAAGTGCTGGGTCAGGCTCATCTCATTCATCGCGTTCCTCCATTCGCATTCCTGCTGTTCAGCCAGCAGGGACCAGGCACCTGCCAAGCAGATGCGGTTAGTCTTCAATAAGTGCGAGAGTCGCGACCTCTAATTGCTTAGCCTGGCGCCTCATTTTGGATAACTCAAACAAAAAGTTTTAAACTCCGCGTTAAGTTTTTCTGAAAAGTGGGGCGTTATGAGCCAACCGCCTACCAGGCCATCCAGCCGTGCCGCATTACCGCTGCTGGATAGCGAGGTACTGCGCACCTTTGTCACGATTGCGGAGAGCGGTAGTTTTACCCGGGCAGCCCAACAGCTCTTTCGAACGCCTTCCGCACTGAGCATGCAGATCAAACGTCTGGAAGAGACGTTGGGCCAATCCCTGTTTGTGCGCGAAGCGCGCCATGTGCGCCTTACCGCCGAGGGAGAAGTGCTCCTGGGCTACGGGCGGCGGTTGCTCAAGCTGAATGCGGAAGCCGTTACCCAGTTTCTGGCTCCCTCGCTGGAAGGGCGCGTGGGATTCGGGATAACTGACGACGTCGTGGGGCGCATCCTACCCAATGTGTTATCCCAATTTGCCCGATCGCATCCGGCCGTTCAGGTCGATGTTGTGGTTGGACACAGCATCGACCTGTTCGCAAAGCTGGATGACGGCGAACTTGATCTGGCGCTGGTGATGGGAAGTGAGTCACGACAGGATTTGCACAGGGAAGTGATTCATAGTGAAACACTGGTATGGGTCGGCCGTGAGGACGGGATTGCTGTGGAACAAAGGCCCCTGCCGGTAACCCTGGCCCAACATGGGTGTGAATGGCGCAGAATCACGTTGAACGCCCTGGATGGGGCTGGCGTTGATTATCGAATCGCCTACTCCTGCGACTATTGTTCCGGCCAGGAAGCGGCCATTCTGGCGGATCTTGCGATTACAGCCTTCCCGAAAGGCCTGATCCGGCCACCGCTAAAGCGCCTTACCAACGACTCACTGCCGCCACTGGGTGGTTACCAGGTGGCGCTGGTGAATCATCCAGGCCACAGCGAGGCCAGCAGGGCACTGGCTGAGCATGTGCTGGAGGCGTGCCGGCCGGATGTCTCATGAGATCTCTGTTCGAGTTCCAGGCTGGAGAGCCCTTCCGTCACACAGGTGTCACATATGTGTCACAGAGAAAATCGGGAGGCCTGAAACGAAAAAAGGCAGATCAGTAAGTAACTGATCTGCCTTTCAGGAATCTGGTAGCGGGGGCTGGATTCGAACCAACGACCTTCGGGTTATGAGCCCGACGAGCTACCTGACTGCTCCACCCCGCAACTGCTTTGTCATCTCTGGGCCTTGGCCCGTCGATGTGGTGCGTATCCTATGGAATTGCGCCCCGCCCGTCAAGGGCTTGGGAATCGATTTTCACTAAAAAGGCCAGCCCGGAGGCTGGCCTGATTGGTTACTGTTCAGATGCTGTCTGTCGTAACCGCTGAGGTAAATCTTTTACCGGATTGGATATGAAGTTCAGGTAGATACCGTCTCGAGGAATTTCTAAAGGAATTGTAAAACTAACAATCCCCGGCAAATCTCCAATCTCAAGAGCATCTATATTGACGTTGATTTCAGGATGGTTGCTATTTTTTTGCACAACCTGCATGCGGCCATCATCAAAGAAAGTAATATCCCCTTTCAATTCGAGTGGGAATGGCTTGCTGAACAAGTCATGCGAGGCCCCAAGAGAGGGCTCAAGCGCGGGCGCATCGAGGGCGAGGTCCACCTTTGTCTTGAAAACTGGCGAACCATTGTCATCCCCCTCCACAATGATGCCCGGAATCAACTTGGTTCGGCTGCAATCACTGGTACAGCTAGGCTTATCCTGTGCGTAACGCATCCGGAGTAACTGAGGCCCAGTTGCTTGCTCACTCTCCCCAAGAACTTCAAGGCCCTCCAAGTAAACACTTGCTGACGTTGTCGCAAGCATCGTTGGATAAAGGAGCACTCCCACGCCACGCTTGCCGGTTTCCAGATCTTTCGCAGGCCCAACTACTTCAGTATTGAGCCCATAAGTCTGGTAAATAAACTTCTTTTCCGGACATTGCGTGTCTTCATCGTACCCCGCGCAACCAACTGCCGCACCGGAAGGCAAAAGAGACAGTCCATTAACTTTCTGCCCAACAACCTGCAGCTTGGCCGCGTTTGCTGAAGGCTTGTAGCCTCCTTCGCCGTTGGGTAGGTGATCCCAAGGCTCCAAGCAGTCAGTACCATCAAGGCTGGCGCAATCGATCTCGTAATTTGAGTTGACGTCACGAATAGGAAGATTTCTCAAAGGAGTAAACACTGACTGGCGGGTTGCCCCTTCTTCAAACTCCAACCAATCCACATCCTCAACTTGCCGTTTTGCCACGCCCTCAAAATAGATAGTCATAGGCTGGCCGCCATTGTCAGTCGGATCTTCAAGAAGATCTGTCTGCAATGCCTGCCCATTCGCTCCGCAGATGACATTGCTGCAGTCACCGCTTTCCGCAGACACCATGGTGTATCGGTAGAAACTGTCTTCATCCCACGGCTCGTCTGGGTAAAAACGAACCCTCTGGTTGTTCTTCTCCAGCCGGCCTTCGACAGTTTCAGCCTCACCAATTGTTCCCCCAACATCGGACTGGGAGACCTTTTCGACAATAAAGGTCTCTCCAAGACGGATGGAATCACGGTTCATGGACTGTGAGAAGACGACGACAATTGGTCGGTCTGCCGGCATTTTTGTCACAGGTAGTACATCACCGGCTTCTCCATCGGGTGCCGCGTCCCAGCACTGGCCGTGCGTCCCTTCTTCGAGATCCACAGCATCTTGCGTTGTTTCACATGGATAGCCGGGATAAGTCGTGAGAGCGATAGGAGACCGTGGTGTCACCCCTGAGCCATCATCAATTGCGGGCAGCGAAAAGGTAAGCGGCCCTATAGCCCTTCCATTGCCCGCTAGGTCCGTCAACTTATTGGTGATATCGACCCTATAATCAACACCGTGCTTCAGACCACCTTCCGGGTTGATTGTGACGGTTGTGCCATCAACCTTTGTACTGAAATCCTGAACCGGAAAATTATTGGCATACAGCGAAATACCTTCCTCAACAGAGCTCTCCCTAATAGGCTCATTGAAGTTCAGGATCACCGGATCACCCGGGCGCTGCATGGCCTGACGAGTATCGGGGACAGCGTTCTCGGGGCCCGGCATCCAACTCAACAGCTTCGGCCCCTCATCGTCCACCGGCCGAAGGTCAGCAGCATCCGTGGGCGCATCCTCGGAGATATCGCCTTTCAGATTGAAGGCGATGGTGGAGTCGGTGTACTCCTGGCCGAGCAGTTCCGGCTCAACAACACCAATCGCATCGATGGTGAGCACACCATCCCGGACCATGGCGATACCACGGAGTTCAACACTCATCAGATCCTGGGAAAGCGCAGCGTTCGGCTGCTCGCTCTCGGTGTTCATGGCAATGTCCATGAAGAGCGTGACGTGCCGTGGCGCGTTGTCGTTATCCGTATAGGGGTTGGGGCTGAGGTAACCGTTGGCGTCCGAGATCATGGTGACCTTGATGTCACCAGTGGTCTCCTGGGGCCCGTAGTTGCCATCGCCCTCACGGGCCTTGAGGATCGGAACCTCGCCACCCACCTTCACATCAATGCTTGTACTGCGCAGGACGCTGTTACGCGGAATGCGCAGCGGCAGCGGCTCGTCCGAGCCGAAACTGGGGGCGTAGCCAAGCTCCGCGAAGAGAGACCCTGTCTGCTGGGAGGTGTCAGTCACACCCTGTAGCACTGAGTTCAGGGTTACCCCGTTGATGACCTGGCCATTCAGGATGGACTTGGTAGCCTGGGACTCACTCTCACCACTTGCCAGGCCGGAATCCACGGTGATCTGTTCCGCCACCACGGTCGGACCGGTTTCACGGGGCGTGTACTTGAACTCCTGGTTCAGGAGCTGGTCACCATCCGTCTTGCTGGGCACATTGTCCAGGCTGAGGGTGTAGGTTTCCCCCGCTTCCAGAACATCATCCCGGCTGCCGCACGCCGCAAGGGATTCTGTCACGCAGGGATCAACGCTGATGTTGTTGCCCCGGACGATGACATTGGCATCAACCGCCTCACCGCTGCTGTCAGTGAGCTCAATGGTACCGCCTTTATCCCGCCACTGCGGGTGCACCGGGTGGGTGGTCCTGAGCCGGAAGGTTGAAAAGTTCATTGGTCCAAACTGACCCGGCTCGCTCTTCTGGCTGTCCGGCAGCGGCACGGCAGAGGCGACCTCGAACGAGTCCGTGCCCTCAACCCTGTTATTGGGACCGTCATACAGGTTCCGGGTTGAGAACTGGATGCCGGGCTCGCCCTGGGCATTGGGTTCAGTGATCGAAGAACCATCCGCCGCCAGGAGCGGACCGCCTTCAAAGGTCACACTGTAGTCTGACTGGGCGTCGAGCCCACCATTCGGGGTGAGCACCAGGCTGCGTCCGCCGTCCACTTTTTCCAGGGAATACTGAACGTCTTTTTCGCCATCCTTCTGGAGCTGGATCTTGCTGGTCGCCTCCCCTTCCGAATCCGCTATTGCATGGGAGAACCGCATCACTACCTCAGCTTCGGGGCTGACGTCGGCCTGGCCATCAGTTGGATAGGAATAACTCAGGTAGGTATCACCACCCGAGCCCGAGGCTGAGACTTCGATATCATCGGATTGCTCTTCACCACCCATGCAACCCGTAAGCAGCAGAAGGGGAATCAGAGCCAGGGTATATTGTTGTTTCATGGCATGATCTCCGCTTAGAACTTCAGTGTGACGGAGCCACTGACGACGTGAATTTCGCCATCTGCAGTGACCGGCTGTGTGTTGCCGTCATTGTCTTCAATGGTGAAGTCGCGCTCCTCCAGCTGCTGGTACTGGTAACCGATATCAAACCGGACCGGATACCGCAGAAAACGTGTCCGTTCATAGGTGGCGCTGAGCCCCAGCCCGGCAATGATGCGGTCATTGTCAATGTAGTTGAGCTTGGGGGTGCGCGAGCTTGTCAGTGGTGATTCCTCATAGGCTAGGCCGCCGAGCAGTTTGACAGGGCCAAACAGGTCCATTTCAGCCCCAATGCGGGGGACTACAGTATCCTGAAACTCCGCTTTCTGAGAGGTGCTGCCGGAGGCATCCTCCTGATCCTTAATGGTGTCCGCCTCAAGCTCATCTTCCAGCCCGGACCATTCACGTTTCTCCACCGTAAAGCCAGCACGCCATCCATCCCCTTTGTACTGGGTACCAAAGGCGTAGATTTCGGGCTGATAGGAATCAATGGTGGATACAGCGAGACTCAGGCCTGGGTCAGGAATGGTCTGCTTTACAATGATGTTCGATTCAACGGCCGTGGACGATGCGGAGCTGTTTCGAAAGCTCAACGCACTTTCAAAACCGCTGAGGAAGCAGCTGCTATCCGGGCAGAAGGTATCTCCCCAGTTCAGGGTCAGCCCGAGAATGGAGCGGATATTGGGCTCCGCCTCCACGGAGAGCTCCTCCTGCTCAGTTTCTCCGGCGAGCGTGGAGGTAGCATTCAAGGTCGCAGTAGCATCAAGCGTGATACGGGACGCGGCCCCTAGACTGATGCCCCGCCAGATTTTGGTGCCAGCGCCGAGGGAAAGAAACAGCGGCTCACGTCCGTAACGCATGTACTGACCTGTCTCAGATGCCTCGGCCCCAAACGCAAGCATCTCCTTGCCGTATTTTTCCACACCGGCAATAAAGCCGAGATGGATCGGATGCCCGGACTGGAGCAGCGAGGCAACGTTGGTTTTCATACCAAGAAGAACGCTCTGACTCGGGTCATTAGAGACCACATCACTGTCGGTGTTCGGCCGTTGCGCCCGCAGCTCCTGTTCAGCGTGCATGATCGCCTGGGTCAGCTCCCCGCGCTCGTCCTTCACCAGCGCAGCCGGGTTGTAGTAGTTCGCTGAGACCTGGGAATTGAACATGGACAGCGCCTGGGCGGTGGCCAGGTCTTCCGGGAAGATCCCGTAGCTGGTGCCAATGTTGCCCATGCTGGCATGGGTGCCCGCGCTGGCTCCTGCGAGTGCAATGCCAAGTGCGAGGCGTCGAAGTGCGGTTCCGTGCGTGGTCTGCATAGAGGCTCCTACTGCTCTTGTTATCCGAGCCTGATTCCAGGCGATCGCGTTTTATGAAGTGTGATTCAATTGGTCATTTACAGTTCGTTACACTTGCAATTCTATAGCCCTCCCTCCCATACACTTTGGCCAAACCGACGTCCGTTTGCGTCAAAGGAGGCAGTATGTGGCAGTCCTTTCCGTCCCGCCGGGTTATCCTTGACTAATATCAATAACTTAAACCCAGCGGGCACGCCATTGCGCAAATGTTGCCCAGCGTTGCGTTTTGTTAAATGAGGCACTTGCGTGACACAGATCACACAACAAAACAGAGTTCCCGTGCGGAGGCTTCGTGGGACGTGGTGGACTGACGGCGCGAACCACCCATGGTAGGCTTCAGCGCTGAGTTCACGGGGCCTTTAAAGCACACTGCCAGCGGGATGACAAACCGCCATGCCGGAAGCCTTCCAGCACTACCCTGACGACATCTCCCTCGAGTCCCTGCTCGAGCATGCCCGCCGCAATGAGCGCATCGCACGTAACCTGTTTGAGATTGAGCGGGAGATCATGGGGTGTCGCGACTGCGCTGCCTTTCTGGACCGGCTGGTGGACCGCGTGCGCGATCGCTTTGACCTGGATGAGGTCTGGCTGGTCCTGACGGACGTGGAGGCCAACCAGCCACTATGGGAGATGCTGAGCGAGGACGGTGCCCTGAGCCTGCGCGTGAACGCACCCGCTGCGGACTTCCTCCGCCTTACCGGCAGCAGCCAGAAGCCCATACTGATTCCGGACACCCGCAGCTGCCAGCACCTGATCCCGCCCGCCTGGCAGAGCAGCATCCAGTCCATGGCCATACTGCCGCTGGTGGTTGAGGAAAGGCTGGCCGGTGGCCTGGTGTTGGGGACCCGCACAGCAGGGCGCTACAGTCGGGATATGGGAGCGTTCTTCCTGGAGCAGCTGGCGGTCAAGGCCTCCCTGGGGCTGGATTCCGCTTTTGCCCGGGAACAGCTTCGCCGTCTCGCGACCCGGGATTCCCTGACCGGTCTGCGCAACCGCCGCGAGATGGAGACAGTCCTGCAGAAGGAGCTGAGCCGTTCCCGCCGTTACCAGATGCCGCTGTCACTGCTGTTCATTGACTGTGACGGCTTCAAGCGGATCAATGACGAGCACGGCCATGAATGCGGCGATGCCTACCTGTGCCACCTGGGCGAATGCCTGCGCCGCCAGCTGCGCGAGGACGACAGCGTCTTCCGGTTTGCCGGGGATGAATTCGTGGTGGTCCTGCCCAACCAGAGCGTCCAGGCGGCCACGCACATCGCCACCCGCCTGCAGCAGGGGCTGGCGGATGAGCCGCTCGAGTGGGCGGGCCATTCGATTCCCCTGGCATTCAGCGTGGGCGTGGCGGGCAACGAGCAGCCTGGCCTGGACGACTCACGCGCCCTGCTGCGCCACGCGGACCAGCGCCTTTACGAGCAGAAGCGCGAGCGATAGGCCCCGGGCGTCACCCCCGTCCACTTCTTGAAGGCCCGATGGAAAGTCGAGGTCTCAGTGAACCCGGCCCGGTGCGCGATCTCGTTGATGGACAGCTGATCCCGCGTGAGGTGGACAATGGCGATGTCCCGCCGCAGGTTGTCCTTGATCTCCTGGAACGAGGTGTTCTCCGCCCGCAGTCGCCGGCGCAGGGTCTGGGGGCTGGTGTTGAGCTGCTGGGCGATGGCCTCGAAATCCGGTATGGGCTGGGTGAAGTCGCGCCCGATCAGGGCCCGGATACGGGCGGTGTAGCTGTTGCGGTCATCAGGCCTCGCCATCAGGTCCGCCGGCGAGGTCATCAGGAAGTGGCGCATCTCCAGCTCATCCCGGATCACTGGCTCCTGCAGGTAACGCACAGGGAAAGCCAAGCCGGTCTGCGGCTGGTCAAACAGCATCGGCGCATGGAAGATGCCGCGGTATTCATGGCTGTGGGCCGGCTCCGGGTAGTCAAAGCTGACCCGGGTTAACGGTATGCCCTGGCCAATGAGCCAGGAGCTGAGCCGGTGCCAGATCACCAGCAGCGATTCCCGGAGAAAGCGGTGGCTGTCGTCGCTGAGCGGTGCTTCCGTCTCGAGCGTGATCAGGGCCTCTTCACCACGGATACTCAGCGGCATGGTGATGCCCGTTTCGAACAGGCCATAGAAGTGGCTGGCACGGCGCAGCACACAGTCCAGATTGTCGCAGTGGATCACCAGCTGGCACAGGGTCGCAAAGGTCCCGGGGCGGCTGCGTGCCGGGGCGAAGCCCATGAACTCGTCCTTCATGGTGGCCCAGATCACCTGCATCAGCCGGGTGTACTGGTTACCGGTCACCCGTGCCTGTTCCTGCTCGATGAGCTCCGGCTCAATCCCCGCCTCACGCATCATGGCATGGGTGTCATACCCCTGGCGCCTGGCGCCGGCCAGGGCTGCGGTTACAAAGTGGGCAGAGACAGTAAGGCGTGCCATGGGCGTCCGTGTCGGTGAGCGGATTGGTCAATGGATCTGAGCATCGGCGCCGGTGGACGCCTGTTCACAGGTGCGTATGGTAGAGCCATCCGCAAGAGAGGACAAAACCCAGATGACGGGACCACTTACATCGCTGAAGGTACTCGACTTCTCCACCCTGCTCCCGGGCCCCTACGCCACCATGATGCTGGCGGACATGGGTGCCGAGGTCCTGCGGGTGGAATCACCGGAGCGTATGGATCTCACGCGCATGACCCCGCCCCACGACGGTGGCGTCTCCACCGCGCACGCCTACCTCAACCGCGGCAAGCGCAGCGTGACGCTGAACCTCAAGGAGCCGGAGGCCGTGGCCTGGGTGAAGGAACGGATTCACGAGTACGATGTGCTGGTGGAGCAGTTCCGCCCCGGGGTGATGGCACGCTTCGGACTGGACTATGACAGCCTGAGCGCCCTGCATCCGGGGCTGGTCTACTGCAGCATCACCGGTTACGGCCAGACCGGCCCCTACCGGGACCGGGCCGGGCACGACATCAACTATCTGGCGCTTTCCGGCGTGGCCAGTTACAGCGGCCGCGCGGAGACCGGGCCGCCACCGCTGGGCATCCAGGTGGCGGATGTGGCTGGCGGCTCGCACCACGCGGTCATGGGCATACTGGCGGCGGTCACGCACCAGCGCCAGAGCGGCGAGGGCCAGCACGTGGACATCAGCATGACCGATGCCGCCTTCGCCATGAACGCCATGGCTGGCGCCGCCTGGCTGGCCGCCGGCGAGGAACCTGAGCCGGAAGGTGGCATGCTCAACGGCGGTGCCTTCTACGACTACTACCGGACCGCGGACGGACGCTGGCTCTCGGTCGGCAGCCTGGAGCCGCCGTTCGCGAAGCAGCTGTTCAGCGTGATCGGCGAGCCGGAACTGGCCGCCAAGGGGCTGAGCCCGAAACCTGAGGACCAGAAAGCGCTCAAGAGCGCACTCCGGGAAGCCATAGCAGGGAAGACACTGGCGCAATGGCAGGCGATCTTCAGTGAGCAGGATGCCTGCGTGGAGCCGGTCCTGACCCTGAGAGAAGCCACAGAGCACCCCCAGATCCAGGCCCGGCATATGGTGATCGAGGTGGACCGGGGGGACGGCACCACCCAGAAGCAGCCCGGCCACCCACTGAAGTTCAGCACCACGCCGTGCGCAAGCGCCTTCATCGGGCGGCCCCTCGGAGCGGATAACCCGTAGGAGCAGCCATGGCTGCTCCTACGGCGTCAGCCCGCCTGCTTCAGGCTGTCCATATCGATCACATACCGGTACTTGACCTCGCCCTTCTTCACCTTCTCGTACGCCTCGTTGATGTGCTGCATATCGAGCATCTCGATATCGCAGCGCACATCATGCTCGGCGCAGAAATCCAGCATCTCCTGGGTCTCCGGCATACCACCGATCAGTGACCCGGCGAGGACGCGGCGTTTGCCCACCAGGGCGCCGGCATTCACGGCAGGGTCCACCGGTTCCAGAAGCCCCACCAGGATGTGGGTTCCGTCGTACTTGAGGCAGTTCAGGTAGGGGTTGAGGTCGTGCTGCACAGGAACGGTGTCGAGCATGAAATCGAAGCTCTCTGCCGCATCCTTCATCTGCTGTTCATCCGTGGAAACGATGACGTGATGAGCCCCCTGGTGCTTCGCTTCCGCGACCTTGCTCTCGGAACGGGTGAAGATGGTGACCTCGGCGCCCAGTGCCCGGGCGAATTTCACGCCCATGTGGCCAAGGCCGCCCATACCGATCACGCCCACCCTGTGGCCGGGCTTCACGCCATAGTGGCGCAGCGGGGAATAGGTGGTGATGCCGGCGCACAGCAGGGGCGCTGCGTGGGCCATTTCCAGCTTCTCCGGGATGCTCACCACAAAGTGTTCGCTCACGACCACCTTCTCAGAGTAGCCGCCAAAGGTAATGGAGCCGTCATGGCGGTCCTCGCCGTTGTAGGTGGGGGTCATGCCCTGAAGGCAGTACTGTTCCAGTCCATCCTTACAGGCCTCGCATTCACGGCAGGAATCCACCATGCAGCCCACGCCCACGCGGTCACCCACGGAGTAACCCTTGACCTGGTCGCCAACGGCCGTGACACGACCGACAATCTCATGCCCGGGCACCAGCGGGTACTTGGTGATCCCCCAGTCATTCTGGGCGAAGTGGATGTCCGTGTGGCAGACCCCGCAATAGTCGATCTCGATGGCAACGTCATCCGCTCTCAGCTCCCGGCGATCAATGCCGTGGGGTGCAAGACCGGAATCCGGTGCCGTGGCGGCGTAGGCTTTGGTATTGGCCATGACTATCGCTCCTCGTTTTCAATTAGTGTGATATCAATCACGCCGCGATAATGCGCCCCACCCCACCGGCCCGTCAAACCCGTCACAGGTACGCTATAGGCCCTGATTCGCTTGCGGGGCAGGCTCCTACAGGTGACAATCGCGACTTTGTCCAAGTGAGTACGCTGCCCATGGGCGAACAGGATCATCAGGGCCCGCGCGCCGTTGTTGAGCATGCCGGAACCACCTTCACCATTGTGGGCACGGCTCATGTGTCGAAAGCCTCGGCGGATGAAGTCTCGGAACTGATCCGCTCCGGCGGCTACGATGCCGTGGCGCTGGAGCTGTGCGATTCCCGCTACCAGAACCTGGCCGATCCGGACCGGATGGCGAAAATGGACCTTTTCGAGGTGCTGCGCAACGGCCAGGCAGGCATGGTAGCGGCGCATCTGGCCATGGGCGCCTTCCAGCAGCGGGTCGCGGACCAGTCCGGCATCGAGCCGGGCGCGGAGATGAAGGCGGCCCTGCGCGAGGCCCAGGCTTCCGGGCTGCCCGTGACCATGATCGACCGCGACATCGGCACCACCCTGCGCCGGGTCTGGCGCGGCGTGTCCTGGTGGCAGCGCATGCAGCTGGGCAGTGGCCTGTTCGCCAGCCTGCTCACCCGGGAGACGGTCAGCCCGGAAAGCATTGAACAGCTCAAGGAAGGCGACGTACTGGAATCCACCTTTGCCGAGTTCGCGGAACAGTCCGAGCAGCTCTACCGGCCACTGATTTCCGAACGTGACCGCTACATGGCCCTGAGACTGATGGAGTCCATGGCCGGCAAGGGTTACAACAATGTGCTTGTGGTCATCGGTGCCGGCCACCTGAAGGGGCTGAGCAGCCACCTTGAGGGCGAGCCCGCAGCCGACCCGGTTTCAGAGCGTGAAAGCCTGGAGCAGGTGCCCCCCAGCGGGCGCTTCCTGCGCTACCTGCCCTGGGTCGTGGCGGCTCTGGTGATTGCCGGTTTCGTGATCGGTTTCAGCCGGGATACGGAACTGGGTGTCAAGCTTGTCTCGGAGTGGTTCCTGATCAATGGCGCGCTTTCGGCACTGGGTTCCGCCATTGCCCTGGCCCACCCGCTGACCATTGTGGCGACCTTCCTGGCGGCCCCACTGACCTCGCTCAATCCGACGGTGGGCGCGGGTTTTGTGGCGGCGGGCGTGGAACTTCTTCTGCGCCGGCCCAAGGTGGCGGATTTCTCGAACCTTCGCCACGATGTGGCTGAGATGAAGGGCTGGTGGCGCAACCGGGTCTCGCGCACCCTGCTGATCTTCATCCTTTCCTCGGTGGGGTCGGCGGCCGGCACCTACATCGCCGGTTTCCGGATCTTTGATCAGCTGGTCGGGGGCTGAACGCGCCCCTCAGAGCTTGCTGACGGGCGAGAAGGAGCGCCGGTGCACCGGGCTCGGGCCCTGGGCATGCAATGCCTCGATGTGAACCTTGGTGGGGTAGCCCTTGTGCCCGGCCAGGCCATACCCCGGATACTGCTGGTCCAGCTCGACCATTTCCCGGTCCCGGGTGACCTTGGCCAGGATACTGGCGGCCGCAATGGCATCCACGCGGCCATCGCCCTTCACCACGGGCGAGGAGGGCCACTGCCAGTCCGGGCAGCGGTGACCGTCCACCAGAACGTATTCGGCTGGTGGCGCCAGGGCGGCCACTGCCCGCTCCATGGCCAGCATGGTGGCGCCATGGATGTTGAGTTCGTCGATCTCCGCCACCTCGCAACGCCCCAGCGCCCAGCTCAGGGCCCGCTCCTGGATGACGCCAAACAGGGCCTCGCGCTTGCGTTCACTGAGCTTCTTGGAGTCCCTGAGCCCTTCCACCGGATGGTCCGGGTCCAGGATCACGGCCGCTGTCACCACCGGGCCGGCAAGAGGCCCGCGGCCCACTTCATCCACGCCGGCCAGATACAGCCCCTCATAGGGTACTGCTACATCATCCAGGATCATGTGTTCTCCAGGTCCTCGGGAAGGGGTTCCCCACGGATCAGTGCGGCCACGGATTCGGCGGCGCGGCCGCTGGCGTTGCGGCGCAGCTGACGGTGGATTTCCGAAAAGATGGCTCGTTCGTGCTCAATGGTCTCCGGCGCGGTCAGCCGGGTTTTCAGGGCCGTACCCAGGGCCTCCGCCGTGGCATCCTCCTGCAGAAACTCGGGGACCACCGGTTCCGGGGCCAGCAGGTTGGGCAGCGCCACATGGTCCACATAGACCAGGCGTGAAGCGATCCAGAAGGTCAGCGCGTTCACCCGGTAAGCCACCACCATGGGCCGCTTGAGCAGGGCCGCCTCCAGTGTGGCGGTGCCGGAAGCCAGAAGAACGGCATCCGCGGCCGTCATCACAGTGCGCGACTGGCCGTCCACCAGCCGCACGTCCAGCGCCTGCCAGGCCTCGTTCCCACGGATCATCGCCTGGATCTGTTCCCGGCGCTGACGGTTGATGCAGGGAATCACGAACGTGGGCGCCGGCGTCATGGCGTCAGCCAGCCATTGGGCGGTTTCCAGGAACAGCGGACCCAGGCCGCCCACCTCACTGCCCCGGCTGCCGGGCAGCAGCGCCACCATCTGGCCGGCTTCGGGCAGGTCCAGCTCCCTGCGGGCCGCCTGCCGGTCTGGTTCCTCGGGGATCTGGTCGGCCATCGGGTGGCCCACGAACCGTACCGGAATGCCGTAGTCCCGATAGACGCTGGCCTCGAACGGCAGCAGCGTCAGCATCAGGTCCACTGATTTCGCAATGCCTTTCAGGCGCCCGCGCCGCCAGGCCCAGACGGAGGGACTCACGTAATGCACTGTGGGAATGCCGGCTTCCCGCACCTGGCGCTCCAGCCCCAGGGTGAAATCCGGCGAGTCGATGCCGATCAGCGCGGCAGGCCGATTGTTCAGGCAGTACTCGCGCACCCGGGCCCGAACATCGAACAGTTCCCGGATACGCCCGAGCACCTCCACCAGCCCCATCACGGAGAGCCGCTCCATGGGAACGATGGACTGGAGGCCGGCCGCCATCATGCGCTCACCGCCGATACCGACAAAATGGGCATGGGGAAAATGGCGTTTCAGGCTGAGAATGAGGTCCGCGCCCAGAAGGTCTCCCGAGACCTCTCCCGCCACCAGGACAATGACCGGGCCGGGCGCGGGGGCTGAGCCCCGGGAAAGCAACGATTCCATGGCCAATCAGCGGACGATGCCGCGTTCCGCCCGCCGCAGGGTGCTGGCAAAAAGCGCCACTTCGTCACTGCCCCCGAACTCCTGATCCAGGCGCTCGATCGCCTGCTGCAGGGTGAGGCCCTCACGGTAGACGATGCGGTAGGCACGGCGCAGCTCATGCAGCGCACTCTTGCTGAAGCCACGGCGCTTGAGGCCTTCGATGTTGAGCCCGTGGGCACCGGCGGACTGGCCACCGGCCATGACGAAGGCGGGCACATCCTTGAGCACGATACTGCCCCCGGCGGTCATGGCATGGGCCCCCAGATGACAGAACTGATGCACCATGGTGCCGCCGCCGAGAATGGCATGGTCGTCCACGTCCACATGGCCGGCCAGAGTGGCGCAGTTGGCCAGGATGGTGTTGTTGCCGATCATGCAGTCATGGGCCACATGGACATAGGCCATGAACAGGTTGTTGTTGCCGACCCGTGTCTCGCCGCGGTCCTGCACAGTGCCCCGGTGCAGGGTGCAGCTCTCGCGGATGATGTTGCCGTCACCGATCACCAGCGTGGTGGGCTCACCGCCGTACTTCAGGTCCTGGCATTCCTCACCGACACTGGCGAACTGGAAAATGCGGTTGCTGGCGCCGATCCGGGTGGGGCCATTGATCACCACATGGGAACGCACCTCGGTATGGTCACCGATCTCCACATCGGGCCCGATCCAGGTCCAGGGACCAACAGTCACCCCCTCCCCGAGCCGGGCTCCGGGATCAACAATGGCCTGGGGATGCACTCCCGGATGAGCATCGGCCGTCATCAGATTGGCCCCTCGGCGGTGGTGATCTCACCGGCACAGGCCAGTTGATCACCGACCCAGGCCTTGCAGTCGAACTTCCAGATATTGTGCTTGTCCGCCACCAGCGTGGCCTCCAGCGACAGCTGATCCCCCGGCACAACCTGGCGCTTGAAGCGCACCTTGTTGCAGCCGGCAAAATAGTGGGTGAAGCCATCCGCCGGTGAGCGCCCCACCGTGACAAAACCGAGCACACCCGAGAGCTGCGCCATGGATTCGACGATCATGACGCCCGGCATGATGGGCTTGGTTGGGAAGTGCCCCTCAAAGTAATGTTCGTTGACGGAAACGTTCTTGATCCCGGCAATGTACTCACCGGCACGCACCTCGGTCACCCGATCCACCATGAGGAAGGGGTATCGGTGCGGAAGGTACTGTTTGATGTCTTCAATCTGCATGCGCCACAGCCTCGACGTCATTCACTGAGTTTTTTTTCAATCTGGCGCAGGCGCTGAGCCATATCGTCGAGCTGACGAAACCGGACCACACTGCGACGCCAGTCACGATTGGGTTCCACCCCGGTCCCTGAGGAGTACACTCCCGCTTCCTTGAGGCTGCGGGTAACCATGGTCATACCGGTAAGCTGCACGCCATCGGCAATGGTCAGGTGGCCACCGATTCCGGAGGCACCGCCAAAAACGCAGTGCCGCCCGATGCGCGTGCTGCCCGAGATGCCGACCAGGGCCGCCATGGCGGAATGGTCACCGATCTCCACATTGTGGGCCACCTGCACAAGGTTATCGATCTTCACACCGTTGCCGATGACGGTATCATCCAGAGCGCCCCGATCGATGGTGGTATTGGCGCCTATGTCCACGTCGTCACCGATATGGACACCGCCAATCTGGGCAATCCGTTCCCAGTTCCTGCCGGTGTGCGCGTACCCGAAGCCATCACTGCCAATCACGGCACCACTGCTGATTCGGCAGCGCTCACCCATGGTGACGCCGTGGTAGAGCGTCACGTTGGCGGCCAGCACGGTGTCCGCACCCACGCGTGACCCCGCCCCCACAACACTGTTCGGCCCGACCCGCACCCGTTCACCGACCTCTGCATTTCTATCAATCACCGCACCCGGTCCGATCCAGGCAGTATCGGCCACAGCGGCGCTTTCCGCCACGGATGCCGAGCGGTCGATGCCCGCCTCGCGTACCGGTTCCGGATTGAAAAGGTGACTCAGCCGGGCGAAGCACTGATAGGGATCGTCCGTCACCAGTGCGTTGCACGGACACTGGTCGGCCTCCGCCGGCCGAACGAGAACCGCGCCAGCCCGGGTTGTACCAAGCTGACGCGTGTATTTCTCATTGGCCAGAAAGGTTATGTCATCCTCACCGGCACTGGCCAGAGTCGCCAGGCCGGTGATCCGTTTACTGCCGTCCCCCCGGAGCTCCGCGCCCAGCAGGTCAGCCAGTTCGGAAAGGGTTCGTTCCACGCTGTGCATCCACACTCCCGCCGCGGATCAGCGCCGCTCAATTGTTGTTGTCTGTGTTACCGTTGCCGGCCTGCTCATTGAGCAACTCGACCATTTCATCGGTCAGATCCATATCCGGCTTGGCGTAGATGACCGCCTCGGCCGGGATCACGATGTCCAGATCATGCTCTTCCAGCAGCGTTTCCATGGCTGAGTCCACCGCTGGGCGGGACTGCTGGAGAAACTGCTGCTGGCGCTGGTTCACGGCCTGCTGGAAGCGCGCACGGCGCTGCTGGTACTCCTGGACCTTCTGCTCAAACCGGGATTGCAGGTCTTCACGCTCGGATTCGTTCATCATGGCGCCATCACTTTCCAGGCGCTGCTGCATCTCCTGCGCTTCGCTTTCGAGCTGACTGATGGCGTTCTGCTCTTCCTTCAGCTGGCCCTGAATGACATCGCCGAACTCCGCGCCGGCATCCGATGAGAACACGGCCTCACGCAGATTGACCACGCCAATGCGTTCCTGTGCCAGTGCCGGCACCGATGCTGCCAGCATCAGCAGAGCCGCAGCGACTGTCAGCATCCGTTTCATGGATTGCCTCCCCGTGTTGATGTTTGTCATGCTGAATGAATGCTGCCCATTGTGCCCGCCCGGGCCGAATTCTTCCAGAGCCCCACTCAGAATTGCTGACCGAGCGAGAACTGGAAGCGGCGCGTGTCGTCTTCCGCCTCGTCGTTGAGCGGCTCCGCGAAACTGAAGCCCAGCGGGCCGATGGCGGTGATCCACTCAAAGCCGATCCCCACGGAATAACGGATCTCATCAACCGCCGGATCGAAGCCGCGCGCGGTATCAAAGACGTTACCGCCGTCCAGGAACACGGAGGACCGCATACTGCGGCTGTCAGCCGCGAACGGCACCGGGAAAATCAGCTGGGCACTGGCTTCGGCGAGGACGTTGCCGCCGAAGGGCCGATCATCGCTGAAGGGATCATCATCGGCGGGCGTCGCCTCATTGCCCATACTGTTGGCCTCATAGCCCCGCACGGAGTGATAACCACCCGCGTAATAATGCTCGTAGAAGGGCAGCGACCCCGTATCAGAGAAGCCATCGCCATAACCGAACTTGGTACGCAACCGTGCCACCCAGCGTTGGTTGCTGGTCAGCGGGTAGTAGGCATCCGTTCGCTGGGTGATCTTGTAGTAGGTCTGGTCACTGCCGGGCACCGCCGTCTCCACGCTCAGGCTGTTGCGCGAGCCGGCCGTGGGCATGCGCCCGCGATTGTGGGTGTTGCGCACAATGGAGCCCTGCAGCAGGAATGCACTCTGGGAGTTGCCCTCTTCGTCAATGAACCCGGTAACCTCCTGGGCCGGGAAACGCCCGGGCTCAATCCGGTTGTATTCATACCCGGGCCCGAAGTTCAGCCGCGTATACTGGCTGATCGGGTAGCCAAAGTTCATGCGCGCGCTGAGGGTATCCAGCACGAAGGAGGACACTTCCTCCTCCTCATAGTCTGTTTCCCGCGCCTGAAAGCTGAAGCCACGGCTGACCCCATCCACGGTGTAGAAGGGGTTGGTGTAGGACAGGTTGGCGCTGGTAACCGAATCACTCTTGTTCAGCCCCAGCGAGGCGCGCCGGCCGCTGCCGAGGAAGTTCTTCTCCGAGACACTGGCGCCAAAGATCAGCCCGGAAGTCTGGGAGAAGCCGATGTTGGCCGAAAGACTGCCGGTGGGCTGTTCTTCCACCGAGTAGGTGACGTCCACCTGGTCGTCCGTGCCGGGCACCGGCGAGGTGTCGGCATTGACCTGCCCAAAGAAACCGGTGCGCTCCAGCTCATTGCGGGAATTCTCGATCTGGCTGGAGGAGGCGACACCTCCTTCCATCTGGGTCATTTCCTGGCGCAGGACCTCGTCATGGGTCGCGGTATTGCCCTCAAAACGGATGCGGCGCACGTAGGTGCGTTTGCCCGGCTGCACATCCACTGCAATGGTCACGGTGCCGTCATCATGGGTGCGCGGCGTTGCTTCCACGTTGGCGAAGCTGTAGCCCTCGCGCCCGAGCCGGCGGGTAATGAGATCCGTGGTCATGGTCATGCGTTCCTGGGAGAAGAGTTCGCCCTCCTCCAGCACCACCAGATTGCGCAGTTCCTCTTCGTCCACGATCAGGTTGCCGTTGAGCGTGACCTCACGAACCTTGAACTGTTCACCCTCATCCACCGCCAGGGTCACGAATACCTGCTTCTTGTCCTGGGCCAGGGAGATATTGGTGGATTCAACATTGAATTCCACATAGCCGTTGTTCAGGTAGTGGGAGCGCAGACTTTCCAGATCCCCGGAGAGTTTCTCGCGCGCGTACTTGTCCGCGTTGGTGATGGAGTTCCACCAGCCGGTCTCGCGCAGCTCCATCAGGCTGATCAGCTCTTCCTCGGTGAACGCCTCGTTACCGATGATGTTGATGTGCTGGATGGCGGCAACTTCGCCTTCATTGATGCTGAAGTTGATGGCAACGCGGTTGCGCGCGAGCTCTTCAACCTCGGCATTCACGTCGGCGTTATAGCGGCCCTGGGCAACGTAGGAGCGCAGGATCTCGAGCTCAAGACGCTCCAGGGTGGCGCGCTGGAAGATCTGGCCTTCCTCCACCCCGGCCTGGCGCATGCCTTCCATGAGCTGTTCGGTCTCGATGTTCTGGTTGCCCTCAACCTCGATCCGGGCAATGGAAGGGCGCTCCTCGACGGAGACAATGAGCACACCGTCTTCTCGGGCGAGGCTGATATCGGCGAAGAGACCGGTCTGGAAGAGATTGCGGACGGCATCGGCGACCGTGGCGTCGTTGACCCGGTCACCAACCTCAACCGGCAGAGCGCTGAAGACGTTGCCCGCCGAGACCCTCTGAAGACCTTCCACCTGAATGTCCGAAACCCGGAAGGTCTCGGCTGGAGCCGACAGGCTGGTCAGTGCCAGTACTACTGCCGGCAGCAACGTCCGTAAAAGGCCTTTCATGGATTCGCTAAACGCCTTCTGATCTCGTGACTTGGAAAACAGGGCTGACAGCCTAACGGATACCATCAGTTCGGCGAACACGCCGCCCCATTACGAAAGTGTCATGGCGACCGGGCGCCGACAGAGCCGGGCAATTCTCACAATCGGAGCACGTCATTGTAAAGCGCAAGGACCGTCAGCATCGCGATCAACAGAAGGCCCAGCCGCAACCAGAGCCCCTGGACCGCCTCTGAAACCGGGCGTCCGCGTACCCATTCCCATCCATAGAACAGAATGTGACCACCATCGAGAATGGGGATCGGCAGCAGGTTGATGATGCCCAGACTGATGCTCAGATACGCCAGGAACCGCACGAACGACTCGAAACCAGTGGTCACCGTGGTCTCTGCCACGCGGGCGATGGTAATCGGACCGCTTATATTGCGCACGGAAAGCAGCCCACTGGCCATCTTGCCCACGGCCACCAGCGTGGTCCGGGTGTCGTTCCAGAACTGGTTGAACGCCTCCGGGACCGCCCGGATCGGCCCCAGCTGGGTCTGACGCTGCATGCCTTCAGGCCAGGACACCGACTCCACACCGGCCCCGATACGGCCAATGTGTTCGCCTTCCCCGTCCGTCCGGGAAGCGGGCGTCACGGTAAGGGTGCGCTCGCTGCCATCACGCTCAATGCGCATGGAAAGCGCCTCGCCAGGCGCCGCCTGAATGCGGTCCACCAGGGCGAACCAGTCCGCAACCGCCTCGCCCTCAACAGCCAGAATGCGATCGCCGGGCTGAAGACCGGCCTCCTCTGCCGGTGATCCAGGCCGGATCTCCCCCAGCACAGGGGGAATGTCAGGCCGCCACGGCTCTATACCGAATTCCCTCACTGGATCCGGGTCCCGGGCGCCCCCCAGCCAGCCATCCAGGGCTGTACTGCGCTCAAGACGGCGGCCTTCCTGTTCCAGCATGAGGCGCACCTCGCCCTGCTCACCGGCACGCTGCAGCAGCGCCATACCCACATGGCGCCAGGAGGGGGTCTGGCGTCCATCGACCTCCAGCACCTCCATGCCGGACTCAAGTTCCATGCGCTCCGCGGGGGTGCCAGGCTCCACATCGCCCACCACGGGCGCAATCGTCGTGAACCCGATCACGGCCAGCAGCCAGTAGGCGAAAACCGCAAAGATGAAGTTCGCTATGGGACCGGCGGCCGCCACGGCGATACGACGCGGCGGTGTCTGGCGGTTGAAGGCCAGATGTTTCTCGTCTTCCGGCACCTCGCCTTCGCGCTCATCCAGCATTTTCACATAGCCGCCGAGCGGGATGGCGGCCACGGCGTACTCGGTGCCATGGCGATCGCGGCGCATGAAAAGCGGCTTGCCGAAGCCGACCGAGAAACGCAGGACCCGGATACCCAGGCGGCGCGCCACCCAGAAGTGCCCGAATTCATGCACGGTCACCAGGATGCCCAGGGTGACGATCAGCGCCAGGACGGTCTGAATCACACTCATGAGGCGTTCTCCGCGGCGTTGAGTCGGTTCATGGCCCATTCACGGGCACGCCCATCACAGGCCATGACCGCCTCAATGGAGTCAGCCGGGCGCGGGGCCAGCTCCGCCAGGGCCTCGTCCACGAGACCGGCGATGCGGGTAAAGCCGATGCGCCCACCAAGGAAGGCATCCACTGCCACTTCGTTGACCGCGTTCAGGATGGCGGGCGCCGTGCCTCCGGCCCGGAAGGCCTCAGCGGCCAGGCGCAGGGCCGGGAACCGCTCCAGGTCCGGCCGCTCAAAATGAAAGGAGGCCAGCTCAAACAGATCCAGCGGTGCCACCCCTGCTTCAATACGCTCCGGCCAGGCCAGGGCGTTGGCAATGGGGGTACGCATATCCGGACTGCCCAGCTGCGCCAGCACGGAGCCGTCCCGGTATTCGACCATGGAGTGGATGATGCTCTCGGGGTGCACATGCACCTGCACATGCTCGGGCGTGGTGGCGAACAGCCAGCAGGCCTCAATCAGCTCCAGCCCCTTGTTCATCAGGGTGGCTGAGTCCACCGAGATCTTGCGCCCCATGGCCCAGTTGGGATGGGCGCATGCCTGATCCGGACCCACGTGCTCGAGTTCGCTGGCCGGTGTGGTCCGGAAGGGCCCACCGGAGGCGGTCAGGAGAATACGCGTGACGCCCGATTCCCCAACGCCGGCACCGGCCCGGGGCAGGCACTGGAAGATGGCATTGTGCTCGGAGTCTATGGGCAGCAGCGTGGCCCCGTGACGTTCAACAGCCTCCATGAAGAGCCCCCCGGACATCACCAGGGCCTCCTTGTTGGCCAGAAGCACCCTCTTACCCTGCTCAATGGCCGCCATTGTCGGGGCGAGCCCGGCAGCGCCCACTATGGCGGCCATGACCGTATCCACGGCGGCATCCGAAGCGGCCTCGCACAGCCCCGCCTCGCCACTGAGGATCGTGATGTCCAGCCCACTGAGTGCGCTCCGGAGCTCGGCCTCACGCTCAGCATCACTGATGACCGCAACCCGGGGACGGAACTGCCGGCAGAGTCGCGCCAGCTCCTTCACGTTGGCGTGGGCACTCAGTGCGTGCACGCGGAAGCGTTCAGGATGACGTGCAACCACATCCAGCGTGCTGGTGCCGATGGAGCCGGTAGCGCCAAGTATCGTAAGGGTCTGTGGTGAGATTTCACCCATCCGGGTTCCAGTCCGTATCGAAGCGTTACTGAACCGGCGTCAGCCAGCCCAGGAGGGTAAAACAGGACGCCAGCACCGGAATCGCAACCAGCAGGCTGTCGATCCGGTCCAGGATACCACCGTGGCCGGGCAGCAGCTGACTGCTGTCCTTGATGCCGCGGTGGCGCTTGAGCATGCTCTCGAACAGATCGCCCAGCACCGACGCGAGCGCGGTCAGGACCGAGGCAAGGACGAACTGAATCACCGCGATGCTGGCAAGGTCAAGCCACCAGGCCACAGCCAGCGCCAGTGCCGCCACCACTGCCAGACCACCCCAGACACCCGCCCATGTCTTGCCGGGGCTGACGGCCGGCGCCAGCTTACGGCGCCCAAAGGCACGGCCGGCGAAATAGGCGCCGATATCCGCGCCCCAGACCACCAGGAAGGTGTACAGGATCAGCAGCAGATTGTTACCGGTATGCCCCAGCGCCAGATCACCAGCACGCAGGTGATTGAGTGCCAGCCAGGCCCCGACAAGCGCCAGAATGCCCAGGATCAGCCGTACCGGGCGCGGATGCCAGACACCGGTGCCTGCGGGATAGGCGGCAACCATCGCCGCCACCAGCACCCAGAACACCGCCAGCGCCCCGAGAAGGGGCACGACCGGCAACGTCTGGAAGACGGCCATAAGAACAACCAGCACCAGCGCGAAAGCCCAGCGCTGCAGCCCCCCTTCAAATCCGGAGAGGTTGGCCCACTCCCAGCCGGCAATGGCCAGAAGGGCACCGGTGAAGACCGCAAACCCCATCGGAGGCAGCAGAAAGAGGCCGCCCACAACAATGGGTGCCAGAATGACCGCCGTTATCACCCGCTGCTTCAGCACTGCGCCCCCTTATCCATACTGCTTCTGGGGCATGGCGGGCTCGGCAACCTGTTCACCGGTACGCCCAAAACGACGCTGGCGCCCCGCAAAGTCCGCCAGTGCCTCACGCATGGCAGTATGCTGGAAATCAGGCCAGTACAGGGCCGAGAAATAGAATTCGGTATAGGCGAACTGCCACAGCAGGAAATTACTGATGCGCTGCTCCCCGCCAGTACGGATCAGCAGATCCGGCATGGGGCGATCTCCCAGACTGATGTACTGCTGCACAAGCCGTTCATCCACGTCCTCCGGGCTCAGGCTGCCCGCAGCCACCTCCTGCGCAATGCGCCGGCTGGCCTGGGCCACATCCCAGTGCCCGCCGTAGTCCGCCGCGATCACCAGCTCCATGCTGTCGCAATGCACGGTTTCCTGCTCCGCCCGGGCCATGTGCTCCTGGAGCGTATGACTGAAGCGCTCACGGTTACCGATGAAGGACAGGCGGATGTTGTTCTCCCTGAGGCGCCTTACCTCCTTGCGCAGCGAACGCAGGAACAGCGTCATCAGGGCGCTGACCTCCTCTTCCGGGCGGCGCCAGTTCTCACTGCTGAAGGCGAACAGGGTGAGCACCTCAACACCGGACTTGCCGCAGGTCTCTATGGCCGCGCGCACGGACTTCACGCCCGCCCGGTGGCCACTGATGCCACGCTGGCCCCGAGCCCGGGCCCAACGGTTATTGCCATCCATGATCACCGCCACGTGACGCGGGCAGCCCGCCAGTGGCGGCATGTCCGTTTCCTGGTCCGTCTCGCTCATGCTTGCCCCTGCAACCCGGGCCTCAGATGGCCATCAGGTCGTTTTCCTTGTTCTTGAGGAGCTCATCGATCTTGGCGACGTACTTGTCCGTAAGCTTCTGGATATCAGCCTCAGCCTTTTTCTCTTCGTCCTCGGTGATTTCCTTTTCCTTGAGCAGATCCTTGATGTCGCTGTTCACATCCCGGCGCACGCCGCGCACCGCGACGCGACCCTGCTCAGCCTCGTTGCGCGCATGGCGAACGTATTCCTTACGGCTGTCCTCGGTCAGGGTGGGCATGGGAACACGCACAACCTCGCCCGTGGTCGCCGGATTGAGACCCAGATCGGCTTTCATGATGCCTTTCTCAATCTTCGGCGCCAGGTTCTTCTCATAGGGCGACACAGCCAGTGTGCGCCCGTCCTCCACGGAGACGTTGGCGACCTGTTTGAGCGGTGTCTCCATGCCGTAATACTCCACCGTCACCTCATCCAGAATGCTGGGATGCGCCCGCCCTGTCCGGATACGTGCAAAGGCCTTGTTGACGGAATCCACCGCCTTCTGCATGCGTTCTTCAGCGTCTTGCTTGAGCTCGTCTAACACGGTTTCCGCCCTCTTGTTCAGGCTTCCTCAATGAGTGTTCCTTCGTTGCCGCCCAGTGCGATGTCACGCAGAGCACCGGGTTTGCCCATGTTAAACACACGGACCGGCATGTTGTGATCCCGGCACAGGCAGATGGCGGTGAGGTCCATCACACCCAGACGGCTTTCCAGCACCTGATCGTAAGTGAGCCGATCGTACTTGAAGGCTTCCGGGTTGGAGACCGGATCGTCGTTGTAGACGCCGTCCACCTTGGTCGCCTTCAGCACCACGTCGGCGTCGATCTCAATGGCCCGCAGGCACGCCGCCGAATCGGTCGTGAAAAAGGGATTGCCGGTACCGGCGGTGAACACCACCACATCGCCGCCCTTGAGGTCACGCATGGCCTCACGGCGATCGTAGTGCTCCACGATGCCGCTCATGGGAATGGCCGACATGACCCGGCTCTGGATGTTGGAGCGCTCGAGCGCATCGCGCATCGCCAGTCCGTTCATCATGGTGGCCAGCATGCCCATGTGATCACCGGTCACCCGGTCCATGCCGGCCTCGTTCAGAACGGCTCCCCGGAAGAGATTGCCGCCACCGATGACGATGGCCACCTGTACGCCAATGCTTACAAGCGAATCGATCTCGACCGCCATGCGGTCAAGAACCTTGGGATCGATCCCGAATTCGTGATCACCGATCAGGGCCTCGCCACTGAGTTTGAGCAGAACGCGTTTGTATCGGGTCTGTGTCGTACTCTGGGTGGGCATGGCCTGTGACCTCCTGACCGGTGTTCTGGATACAAACCGGCCGCACTCTCCCCAACGCGCCATGCGCCGGGAGATGCGGCCCGAGTTATTGGCGGGTCATGCCCGCCGGCTGCGTAGGGATCAGCCCTTGAGCTGCGCCGCAACCTCGGAGGCGAAGTCCGTCTCTTCCTTCTGGATGCCTTCGCCCACTTCGTAGCGTACAAAGCTCACGAGCTCGGCGCCATGCTCCTTGAGAAGATCCTTGACGGCCTGATCCGGGTTCTTGACGAAGCCCTGCTCCACCAGGCTGTTCTCCTTCAGGAACTTCTGGATCCGACCGGTCATCATCTTCTCGACAATTTCCGGCTTCTTGCCTTCCATGTCGGGCTGCGAGCGGATGACCTCACGCTCCTTCTCGACTTCCTCTTCAGGCATGTCCTCCGGCGTACCAACCCGCGGGTTCACGGCCGTTACGTGCATTGCCAGATCGCGGGCCAGCTCACCGGAGCCGCCCTTGAGCGCCACCAGCGCGCCCATGCCGTTAGTGGAGTGAACATAGCCACCCACAACGTCGCCCTCAAGGCGGACAGCACGGCGTGCGGTAATGTTCTCGCCAATCTTCTGGACGAGCTCTTCGCGCTCTTTCTCCAGGTCATCGACAACCAGCTTCTCGATGTCGGTTTCGCCGTTCTGGAACGCGGCGTCCAGCACGCGGTCCGCAAACGCCAGGAAACCCTCATCACGGGCGACGAAGTCGGTCTCGGAGTTGACCTCAACCATCATGCCGACGCTGGCATCATCGGTCACCTTCAGGCGCACGACGCCCTCGGCGGCGGTACGACCCGCCTTCTTGGCAGCCTTGAGGCCGGAGTTCTTGCGCAGATTGCTGATGGCGGTTTCGACGTCACCTTCCGCTTCCACCAGCGCTTTCTTGCATTCCATCATGCCCAGGCCGGTGCGCTCACGCAGCTCCTTGACCTGTGCGGCAGAGATTGCAGCCATTATCTGTTCCCCACTTGAATCAATTCGGTTATTGCCGTTCGCGCGGGCCGCGGCTTATTCAGCCGCCGGCGCCTGCGGTTCGTCTTCGCTGACTTCAACAAACTCATCAGCGGCACCACCACCTGCCTGGGTGCCTTCAATCACGGCGTCAGCCACGGCGCGGACGTAGATCTGGACCGCACGGATGGCGTCGTCGTTACCCGGGATGACCACGTCAACGCCCTTGGGATCACTGTTGGTATCCACCACGCCGATCACCGGAATGCCCAGCTTGTTGGCTTCCTTGATGGCGATGTCCTCGTGGTCCACGTCAATGACAAAGAGCGCGTCCGGCAGACCGCCCATGTCCTTGATACCGCCAATGTGGCGCTCAAGCTTTTCCATCTCGCGCCGGTGGTCCAGCGCCTCTTTCTTGGTCAGCTTGTCCAGCGTGCCATCCTGATCCTGCTGTTCCAGATCGCGGTAGCGACGGATGGACTGGCGGATGGTCTTGTAGTTGGTGAGCATGCCACCAAGCCAGCGGTGGTTAACGAACGGCATACCGCAGCGTTCCGCTTCTTCCTTCACGATCTTGCTGGCGGAGCGCTTGGTGCCCACGAACAGGATCTGGTTCTTGTTCTCGGCCATCTTCTGAACCTGGTCGAGCGCCTGGTTCAGTGCCGGAACGGTATGTTCGAGGTTGATGATGTGGATCTTGTTGCGCGCGCCGAAGATGTACTTGCCCATCTTCGGGTTCCAGTAGCGCGTCTGGTGTCCGAAGTGTGCGCCTGCCTTGAGCAGGTCGCGCATGCTCACCTGTGCCATTGCTATCACCTTTGTCTGATTGGGTTACGCCTCCACGCATCCCATTATCCGACTCTGGGGCCACCTGGCCACCGGAGCACCCGGGACAATGTGCCGATACGTGTGTGTATTTGGTTTTTACCGCTTCCGGTGAATCCGCCTGGAACTCCCCGGAACGGCGCGCGAATTTTTACCATAAAACGCGCCAGAAAGGAAGTTACACCACCGAATGAATTGCCTTCTGCCGGCCCTGCCGCCGTCGCCGCGGGCAGGTTCAATCTCCGGGCCTGAGCCGGTAGAATAGGTTGCCTTTGAATCAACAGACTGCGGGAGCGGCATGAGCGTTCAGATCAAAACCGCCGAGGAAATTGAGAAGATGCGGGTGGCGTGCCGACTGGCCGCCAGTGTTCTGGAGATGATCGGCGAGCACGTGAAGCCGGGTGTCACCACCGAGGAACTCGACCGGATCTGCCATGAGTACATTGTTGAGCACGGGGCGACCCCGGCACCGCTGAACTACAAGGGGTTCCCCAAGTCCGTGTGCATCTCCGTCAATCAGGTGATCTGTCACGGCATTCCCAATGAGAAGAAGGCCCTGAAGAACGGCGACATTCTCAACATCGATGTCACCGTCATCAAGGACGGCTATCACGGCGATACCAGCATGATGTTCGTCGCCGGCAAGGCCAACCCCGCGGCCGAAAGGCTCAACCGGGTCACCCGGGAGTGCCTGTTCCGCGGCATCGAGATGGTGCGCCCGGGCGCGAAGCTCGGTGACATCGGCGCCGCCATCCAGAAGCACGCCGAGGCCAACCACTACAGCATCGTGCGCGAGTACTGCGGCCACGGCATCGGTCAGGGCTTCCATGAGGAGCCCCAGGTGATGCACTTCGGCAAGCCGGGCACCGGCCTGGAACTGCAGGAGGGCATGACCTTCACCATCGAGCCCATGGTCAACCAGGGCAAGCGCCACAGCAAGGTACTGCCGGATGGCTGGACAGTGGTTACCCGGGATCGCAAACTGTCCGCACAGTGGGAGCACACAGTGCTTGTAACCGCCGACGGTTACGAAATCCTGACCCTGCGCAATGGCGAGGAGCCCGCATAATCCCGTAGGAGCGCGCTCGCGCGAACCGCGCCTGAACCGCGATCAGAGCACCGCGAAAGGACCATCGCGGCCGTGGCCGCTCCTACCCTGACCCATGAGGCAGTCACCGATGGATCATTCGGCGCCCGTTTTCGATCCGGAGCAGCACCTGGATACCACCGCGCTGGCCGACGAAATCCGTAACGCGCCTTCTCCGGGCGTGCCGGTACGCCGCCACCTTGAGCACCTTCAGAAGGTCATGGCGGATGCCTTCCGCGCCGGCACCGATGTCCGCTCACTGGTGCACGGTCGCGCCAGGATCATGGATACCGTGCTGGCGCTACTGTGGGAACACTCGCCCCTGGGCGAAGCACAGGATCTTTCACTGGTGGCGGTGGGTGGTTATGGCCGTGGCGAACTGCACCCCTGGTCGGACATCGACCTTCTGATCCTGACCGGTGAAGCCGGCGCCCAGGCGCACGAAGAAGCCCTCTCCGACTTCCTGACCCTGCTCTGGGATCTGGGCCTGGACATCGGCCACAGTGTGCGCAGCATTGAGGAGTGCGTGTCCACAGCGCGCGAGGATGCCACCATCCTCACCAATATGCTCGAGACCCGGCTGATCGCCGGCAACACCGAACTCCCCGGCGAGCTCCGCAAGCGCGTGTACTCCAGCGACACCCTCTCCGACCGCGAGTACTTCGCCGCCAAGCGCCGCGAGCAGCAGCAGCGCCACGGCAAGTACGGCGCCACCGAATACAACCTGGAGCCCAACCTCAAGGCCTCCCCCGGCGCGCTGCGCGACATCCAGACCATCATCTGGGTGGCCCGCCGCCACTTCGGGCTGACTGACCCGTCCGACCTGATGCAATTCGCCATCCTTTCGGACGAGGAATTCGAGATCCTGCGCGAAGGCGAGACCTTCCTGTGGCAGCTTCGCTTCGGGCTGCAGATCCTCGCCGGACGCAACGAGAACCGGCTGCTGTTCGACTATCAGCCGGATCTCGCCCGCATGCTCGGTTTCGAGGAACAGCACGGGCGCCTGGGCGTGGAACTGATGATGCAGGCCTACTACCGCAGGGTGCTGGCGTTGGCGGAGATCACGGATGTGATCCTGCAGCACCTGGATGAAGAGATCCTGCGCGCGGACGAGCCGGAGCAGATCCAGCCGATCAACCGCCGCTTCCAGATCCGCAATGGCTATCTTGAGGCAAGCAACACCCAGGTTTTCGCCTATGCGCCCTACGCACTGCTGGAGATCTTCGTGGTCCTGGCCCAGCATCCGGAAGTGAAAGGCATCCGGGCCCCGACCATCCGCGCCATCCGGGCCCACCGGCACCTGATCGACGATGCCTTCCGCCAGAACCTGGCCTGCACCACGCTGTTCATGGAACTGCTGCGCACGCCCCACGAACTGGACACCACCCTGTCCTACATGAAACGTTACAACGTCCTCGGGCGCTACCTTCCCGAGTTCGGCAGCATCATCGGCCAGATGCAGTACGACCTGTTCCACGTCTACACGGTGGACGCCCACACCCTCCGGGTGATCAGCAACATGGTGCACATGCAGACCGCCGAGGGCCGTGAACAGTTCCCGCTGGCCTCGCGACTGAGCCACCAGCTCCCCAAGCCGGAACTGCTGTACGTGGCCGGCCTGTTCCATGACGTTGCCAAGGGCCGCGGCGGCGACCATTCGGAACTCGGGGCCATCGACGCCGCCCGCTTCTGCGAACAGCACCACCTGAGTGACCGCGACACCAAGCTGGTCGCCTGGCTGATCGAGAACCACCTGCTGATGTCGCTCACCGCCCAGAAATGCGACATATCAGACCCGGCCATTATCCGCGAGTTCGCGCGCAAGATCCCGTCCAAGGTGCACCTGGTCTATCTCTACATCCTGACCGTGTGCGACATCGCCGCCACCAACCCGAGCCTCTGGAACACCTGGCGGGATTCACTGCTGCGCCAGCTCTACATCGAGACCCGGCGGGTGCTGCGCCAGGGCATCGACAGCCCCTTCGACCGCAACGACTGGATCCGCGCCACCTGCGAGGAGGCCCGGGACATGCTGCGCAGCCAGGGCTACAGCAACGAGCAGATCGACCGGGTCTGGAACACCCTGGACGACGATTTCTTCCTGCAGGACGCCACGGTGGACATCGTCTGGCAGACCGCCGCCATCATCCGCCACGGCGACAACCCGGACCCGCTGGTGATGATCCGGGACACCACCGGCGGCCCGACGGACGGCTATACCCACATCATCATCTACATGCGCGACCGCGCCGCGCTGTTCGCCGCCACCACCGCCGTGCTGGAACAGCTGCACCTGAACATCGTGGATGCCCGGATTCTCTCAGGCGAAGGCCCCTACAACCTCAGCAGCTACGTGGTGGTGGACGAGCAGGGCCAGCCCCTGGGCAAGGATCCCGAGCGCCGGGACCACATCCGGGACCGGCTGGTGGAGGAGCTGGACGACCCTGATGACTACCCGGCCATCATCGAGCGCCGTGTGCCGCGCAAACTCAAGCACTTCGCCTTCCCCACGGAAGTGACCATCTCAACGGACACGGCCAACCACCGCACCATGCTGGAAGTGGTCACCCCGGATCGCCCCGGCCTTCTGGCGCGCATCGGCCGTATCCTGCTGGACCACCATATGCGGCTGGTCAGCGCCAAGATCGCCACCCTGGGCGAACGGGTGGAGGACATCTTCTTCGTGACCGACGAACGCGGCAACCCGGTGGAAGACCCGGAAGCCTGTGAGTCCGTGCGTCAGGCGCTGTGCCAGCAGCTGGACGAAGTGGCCGGTCTCAATGGCCACAGCGAACAGGAAATCACGATATGAACCCGAGGCTCGACGACCTCCACCCCTACCCGTTCCAGAAGCTGGCTCAGCTGTTTGAGGGGACGCAACCGCCGGAGCAGCCGCACATCGCCCTTTCCATTGGCGAACCCAAACACCCGGCGCCAGCACCCGTTCTGGATACCCTGCGTGACAGCCTCGCGGACGTGGCCCGATACCCCGCCACCAAGGGCCTTCCGGAACTTCGGGAGGCCATCGCGGACTGGGCCACGCCCCGCTTCAATCTTGGGGCGGGCAACCTGGACCCTGACACCCAGCTGTTGCCGCTCAACGGCACCCGCGAAGGCCTCTTTTCCTTTGCCCAGGCCATGCTGTCCGGCACCGCGGATTCACTGGTGGTCAGCCCCAACCCCTTCTACCAGATCTACGAGGGGGCGGCCCTTCTGGCCGGTGCCCAGCCGTATTTTGTCAACAGCACCCGGGATGGCGGGGGCCTGCCGGACTTCGGTAACGTGCCGGCTGGTGTCTGGGACCGGTGTGAGCTGGTCTATCTGTGCTCACCGGGCAACCCCAACGGGGCCGTCATGGGCCTTGAGGACTACCGCCAGCTGCTGGAACTCGCGGACCGGCATGATTTTGTGATCGCGGCGGATGAATGCTACTCGGAGATCCACCACCCGGAGGCCGAACCGCCGCTGGGCATGCTCGACGCCTGCCGCCGGCTCGGGCGTGACGACTACCGCCGCTGCGTGGCATTCCACAGCCTCTCCAAGCGCAGCAACCTGCCGGGCCTGCGCTCGGGGTTCGCCGCCGGGGATGCGGACTGTCTCGCGCGCTTTCTGCGCTATCGCACCTACCACGGCTGCGCCATGCCCATCCATCACCAGAAAGCCAGCATCACCGCCTGGCAGGATGAGGCACACGTCCAGGCCAACCGCGAGGCCTATCGGGCCAAGTTCGATGCCGTACTGCCCATCCTGGCGCCCTGGCTGGACGTGGTACGCCCCGAGGCAGGCTTTTACCTCTGGCCACGCACGCCCATGGACGACGAGACCTTTGCCAGAGCGCTCTACAACGAGGAAAATGTCACCGTACTGCCGGGGCGCTATCTGTCACGCACCAGTGACGGCGTGAACCCCGGCGAAAACCGGGTCCGCATAGCGCTGGTCGCCTCCCGGGAGGAATGCGTGGAAGCCGCGCAGCGCATCGCCCGCTTCATTGAACGCCGGACACAGAACGGATCCATCTAACAGGAGAAAACCAGGACCATGAGCTTCGCATTCGGCATTGGCATCGGCACCCGCAACCAGAAACACGAATGGCTGGAAGTGTATTACCAGCAGCCCATCCATGACCCCGACAGTACGCTGGTCGGGATCGTGCGCGACAACATTGAGGGTCTGAGCGAGGGCAACGCGGCCGCGGATGCCGACGCCAACCAGCTTCAGACCCTGGCGGACCGGCTGGAGGAAGCCGGTTACGCGGACCTTGGGGCGCTCGCCGATCAGGCCAGTGAGAGTTCGCTGCCCGTGGTTGTAACGCTCCTGGACACCGACGCCGAAGCGAGCAGCACCCCGGAGGTCTACCTCAAGCTCCACCTGCTTTCCCACCGGCTGGTGAAGCCCCATGGCGTGAACCTCAAGGGCATCTTCCCGCTGCTGCCGAATCTGGCCTGGACCAACGAGGGTGCCATCGACCTTGAGGAACTGCCCCAGCGCCAGCTCCAGGCGCGTGCCGCCGGCCGGGTTCTGGAAGTGAAGGCCGTGGACAAGTTCCCGCCCATGACCGATTACGTGGTCCCGAAAGGCGTTCGGATCGCGGACACTGCCCGCGTGCGCCTGGGCGCCTATGTGGGCGAAGGCACAACCGTGATGCACGAGGGCTTCATCAACTTCAACGCCGGCACCGAAGGCAAGTCCATGATCGAGGGCCGTATCTCGGCCGGCGTGGTCGTTGGACAGGGCTCGGACCTGGGCGGCGGTTCGTCCACTATGGGCACGCTCTCCGGCGGCGGCAACATCATCATCTCGCTGGGTGAGAACTGCCTGCTGGGGGCCAATGCCGGCATTGGCATCCCTCTGGGTGACCGCTGCACCGTGGAAGCCGGCCTCTATGTCACCGCCGGCACCAAGGTCCGGGTGCTGGATGACAGTGGTGCGCACGTCCAGACCGTTAAAGCGCGGGATCTGGCCGGCCAGGCTGACCTGCTGTTCCGCCGCAACTCCGAGACCGGGGCAGTGGAGTGCCGGACCAACAAGACAGCGATCACGCTGAACGAAGAACTCCACGCCAACAACTGAGTGAGCGAATGAGCGAGCCGCGCAGCGCCACCCTTGAACTGGCCCGGGAGCTGATCAGCCGGGCCTCGGTCACGCCGGACGACGCCGGCTGCCAGCCGATGCTGACAGAACGCCTGGCTGAGGCGGGCTTCATAGGGGAAGACTACCCGTTCGGGGAAGTCCGCAACCTCTGGCTTCGCCGTGGCGAGGGCGGCCCGCTGTTCGTATTCGCAGGCCACACCGACGTTGTTCCCCCGGGTCCGGAAAACGGCTGGACCACCCCGGCCTTTGAGCCCACCGAGCGCGATGGCATGCTCTACGGCCGGGGCGCGGCGGACATGAAGGGCTCGGTGGCGGCATTCGTGACGGCGGCGGAGCGCTTTGTGGCCCGTTACCCGGAGCACCAGGGCAGCATTGCCCTGCTTCTGACCAGTGACGAGGAAGGCCCGGCCCGGAACGGTACCCGCCGCGTGGTGGATGCCCTCTCCGAACAGGGTATCCGCCCGGACTGGTGCCTGGTGGGCGAGCCTTCCAGCAGTGAACGCGTGGCGGATACCATCAAGAATGGCCGCCGGGGCTCACTCTCCGGCAGGCTAGTGGTTCAGGGCACCCAGGGCCACGTGGCCTACCCCCAGTTCGCGGACAACCCGGTGCACCGGGCCGCCCCGGCTCTGGCAGATCTGATCAATACCGAATGGGATACGGGCAATGACCACTTCCCGCCCACCGGCTTCCAGATCACCCGGGTGGAAGCCGGGGAAGGCGCCAACAACGTGGTCCCCGGTTCCATGGAAGTGGACTTCAACTTCCGCTTCTCCACCGAAGTCACCGAAGCCCGGCTGCGGGAACGGGTGACCACCCTGCTCGACCGTCACAGGCTGGACTACAAGCTGGAGTGGCAGCTCAGCGGCGAGCCCTTCCTTACAGACCGCGGCGACTTCATTGATGCGGCCGTGCGCGTGATCGAACAGACCACAGGCCAACCCCCGGCGCTTTCAACCGGCGGCGGCACATCGGACGGTCGCTTCATTGCGCCCACTGGGGCCCAGGTAATGGAGCTCGGCCCGCTCAACGCCACCATTCACAAGGCGGATGAGTGTGTATCGGTTGCGGATCTGGAGACGCTTTCAGGTATCTACGAGGGGATTCTGGAGGAACTGCTCGCGGGCCAGATGACCTGACCCGCGGAGGGAGACGAATCAGTCTTCGTCGAGGGTCGTTACGTCGTTGGCCTGAAGGCCCTTTTCTGCTTCGACCACGGTGTAGCTCACCCGCTGGCCCTGACGGAGGACCCGCCGGCCTTCGCCCTGGATAGCGCGGAAGTGAACGAACACGTCGCCGCCGCTGTCACGGGTGATGAAGCCAAAGCCTTTCTTGACGTTGAACCACTTGACGGTGCCCTCTTCCGAGTCCTTGCTCTTTTTGCGCCCCGGACTTTTGCCACCTTTGGAGGCCTGCTTCTGCTGACCGCTCCCTGTACGTGTGGCAAGACCGGACGCCACCAGCGCCACGATGACAAACAGGAGATAGGCGAGCAGGTAGTCCACCAGTGATGCTGAGGTCTCCAGGTACAGCTCGATATTCCCGTTCATGGGAATCAGCGCCAGGATGAGCGGCGCCGGCAGGGAGACCAGCAGTGATGCGTAAAGTGCTTTGCGATTGATTGGCATGGTTGATGTTACTCTCTTGTGACCTCTTTGTTCAGGCAGCGCGCATCATACCAGAACGCATCCTGTGCTGACGAAGCCGCTCCCGTCCCCTCCAGCCAGGAAACCACCGCAGCCTGATCCAGAACCAGCTCGGGCGGCTTCTCATGCCACTCCACGTCCAGAGCCGCGCGCTCCACGGAGGCATCATGGTCCAGAACGTACCCAGGCGTATCGCCACGCGCCAGGCTCACCAATTCCGCCTGCTCGTCCATGGCCTGCCTGCGGGTAAGATGCTGCAGCCGGACAGGGCCACAGGCCCATTCAAACCGGACCATGGCCGCAGCGGCACTGAGCACGGACAGCACATGCCCAGGGTCGGCCTCCTGGCCCAGAAGCCCCTCTTCCATGGAGCCGAACGTTCTGTACTCGCCCTGGGAAGTCGCCGCCGAATTCACCGCTACCTCCAGAGCCGACTGCTCCACCGGCATGCCAAGCCACGCCTCCATCGCGGGCTGGCGCTGCCGGCACCACGCCAGTACATCCGCCGCACAGGAAGCAGGTACCCGGAGACTGTGGCGCATCCGGGGCGCGCCGGCGGGCACCCGTGACTCCGGCGGCCCGTCGTGGGCAACCATCAAGGCAATCGAGGGATCACCGATCAGCTCCGACCACGCCATAAGTCCCTCCGCCTGAACCACGGATGCCAACAGCTCAGCCCCGGTGGACTCCAGCAGAAACCAGCAGACAGCGGCATCAGTATCCGCCCGGATCGCCCTCATGGTCCGGCATACCGCATCCCCGTTGCGGATCAGTGCCAACACCGGCACCAGCCAGAGCTCATGCGCATGGCCGGTGGCCGTTTCCGCCACCAGGCGGGCCTGTTCCGCCAGGCCTCTGGCGGCAAGTGCGCCCCCGCGGCACAGCTCAATCGGCCCCCGCACGGAACCGGCAAGCGCAGCGAGCCGCCGGGACTGGGCCAGCGCCGCTTCGCCGACGGGCGCAATCCGTTCAGGATAAGCGTTAGGGGTTTTGATGAGATGGGGTTCTGTGGCGTTATGCCAGTCTTCCATACCAATTCCCTCTGGTCTGTGGGGGCAGCATCCAGCCGCCCCGGGGTCAGTCTCTGTCAGACGCGGTTGTAATTGTCCTCAAACCGGACAATGTCGTCCTCTCCCAGATAGCTGCCCGTCTGCACCTCAATCACCTCCAGGGGAATCACCCCGGGGTTGGACAGACGGTGGGCCACTCCAAGTGGAATATACGTGGACTCATCCTCGGTCAGCAAGGTTTCCTCATTATTCTGAGTCACCAATGCGGTACCGCGCACAACCACCCAGTGCTCCGAGCGGTGGTGATGCTTCTGCAGCGACAGCGTGGCTCCGGGATCCACCGTTATCCGCTTGACCTGGAACCGCTCGCTGCGGGCCACGCCCTCATAGCTGCCCCAGGGCCGATGGACCTTGCGGTGGAAGCGGTACTCATCGCGGTTCTGATCCTTCAGGCGGCTCACCAGTTTCTTCACGTCCTGTACCCGGCTGCGATCCGCAACCAGCACCACGTCA
Organism: Halovibrio salipaludis; assembly: GCF_002286965.1. Taxonomy (GTDB): domain Bacteria; phylum Pseudomonadota; class Gammaproteobacteria; order Pseudomonadales; family Oleiphilaceae; genus Halospina; species Halospina salipaludis. Next base: position 80,980 of record NZ_NSKD01000007.1, read on the forward strand.
TCCGTCTCAACAATGACATGGTTATCCACGCCGATTGCCGCGACCAGGCGCCCTTCGGAATGGAGGTAGGACTGATGGACGTCCTCGGTGATCACATCCCCCCGAACAACATTGCCATCATCGTCCTGATCCTGGAGTTCCCACAGCGATGACCATGACCCCACATCACTCCAGCCAGCGTCCAGTGACAATACGACGGCACGTTCCGTGCGCTCCATCACCGCATAGTCAATGGAATCCTCCGGGCACTCCGCAAATACCGCCTCTGAAACCCGCACGAAATCCTGATCATCCCGGCGTGATGCCCAGGCCCGCTGGCAGATCTCAAGGATTTCCGGGCGATGGCGCTCCAGTTCCGCCAGGTAGTCGCTGGCCCGGAAGAGGAACATACCACTGTTCCAGTAGTAATGGCCGTCATCCAGGTACCCCTGGGCCGTAGCCGCATCCGGTTTCTCCACAAATGCCGCCACAGGCCGCGCACCGCCAGCGACCTGCTCGGACTCGGCCCGGATGTACCCATAGCCGGTATGCGCACTGGTCGGCACCACCCCGAACGTCACCAGACGCCCCTCGCGGGCCGCTTCCTCACCCGCCTGAACCGCGCTGGCAAAGGCCTGCGTGTCCTTGACCACATGATCCGACGGCAGCACCAGCATTACACCATCCGGATCCGTCTCCTGAATCCGCAGCGCTGCCAGTGCAATGGCCGGCGCCGTATTGCGCCCCACCGGCTCCAGAAGAATGCGCCCCGCCTCCGCCTGCTGCCCGTAACGCTGCAGATGCGCCGCCACAATAAACCGGTGTGCCTCATTGGTGATCACGGACAGACTCGAACAGCCGGACACCGCACAGGCACGCTGCAGGGTCTCGTCCAGAAGGGATTCGTGGGTGTTCAGTGCCAGAAATTGCTTGGGGTAAGCCTCACGTGACAGAGGCCAGAGACGGGTACCGGAACCACCGGATAGGATGACTGCGTGCATGATTCTTCCCTGTTGTCTGATACCCCAAAGGGTACCGCAGCCAAACGCCCGGGAAAACAATCCATCCCGGATCAAATGCAGACTGTGGGAGCGCGTTCAGATTCGGCCCCCACAGCTATTACGCAGCCGCTTCAGCTCTCCTGCCAGCGCGCTACTTCTTCCTTGCCATACTGCTTGCGCCACGCATTCAACGTCTTGTGGTTACCACCACGGGTCTGAACCACTTCACCGGTATGCGGGTTGCGATAGGTCTTGAGTGGACGCTTTTTGCGACCATCATTCGCACTGGACGAACCACCGCCCTGCTCCAGCTTGTTCTTGACACTCGAATCCAGCGTCGCCAGAACCTCCAGCATGTCCTTACCGGACTTGCCGTATTTCTCCATCAACTGGTTCAACTCCTCCTTGAAGTCGAGCTCTTTCTTGAGCTCCTTGTCCTCTTCCATCTTCTGGAGTTCGTCCTGAAGTTGTTTAACGGCTTTCTGTTTTTCGTAGTAGGTGGAGATTTTGCCCATTGGAAGCCTCTTAGTTAATAGTGCTTTTCTCAAAGCTCAACTATTATATGCGACAAACGCCACAACACAATATTATTCAATCAACCTGTTCTGGATTCATTAAATCCGGCTGGCGGGGATAATAACCATGGAACCAGAAACGCGGCTTTATGCCTACACTAACATTCTCAGAAGCCCAAATCCTATCTTTCTCCATGAAGGTATAGTAATCCCATACTTTGCTCCCCCACCCAAGAAGGAGCAAAAACACAGCGAATGCGGCAAAAGCCCTCAGTTTTGATTGTGCGAGATTTCTTTTGTGGACTTCTTTAACGTCATCAAACACCGCAACAAAAAGGCCAAGAACAACCAGACCAATCAGCATCGATGGTGGTACGATGAAGACACCAGAAACGCCCGCATGGGTCAGAGCTGCCACCACCGACATAAAAACACCACACGCGAACAGAATACGTGAATCAGAGACTTCGCCTTGTGCAATCAAGCGACGAAAATGCAGAACCCGGAATGCATAATGCACCCCGATCAAGCCGAGTCCCAGAACACTCAGCCAGCCGTATTCGGCGGCCCAAAGCAGGTACATATTGTGCGGGCTTCCAAGTGTCTTCCCTTCCCGATAGGCTTCCGTCAAAGGCTCATGGGTCAGCCATGCCTGAGTTCCCATACCGAATGGAAACCGCTCCAAACTCATCATCCAGGCCTCTGTCCATAAAGGAATTCGCCCGGATGTATCAGTCCCGATCGACCGCATGTCAATATCGATTGACATCAAGGATGGCACAAGTACCGAAAGCACTGCCCAGAAGCCAACGCCCGCAAGAAGCTGAGTGCCCAGAAGACGATAGAAGCGCCATCCCGCCCCCCTAAAAACCAATGCAGTGATGACAAAAGCAATAAGAAGCGCACAGAAGGTACCCCTTGCGGATGAAAGAAAAACCAGCCACCACCAGATACCCGAGGCAAGAACGACGATCACCCGCCACAAGCGAACCTGAGAGAGGGAACCTACGATTAATGCCAGAGGAAACAAGGGGAGCAACCAGGTTGCTGTATGGCTCCAGAATCGAATATTCGCGAACCCCCATGGCAGATAACCATCTGGCCTAGTGATGCCATCAAAAACAGCAAACAAGTACACAGAAGGCGTCAACAACGCGTAGAGAACGCCACATAGAGCCAGCCCTTGAACAACTGCCCACCCACGTCTTGATCTATTGCGCTGAACAAGGATCGCGAAACCGGAAACTGCCGCAAGATAGATTGGATAAAATAGGCTCTCAACTAAAGGGTAAGGCGTAGTACCAAAAAAAAACGTTGATAGGAGGGCTCCCGCTACGAAAAGAAGCCAGCCGGAGGTCTTAAGAGTAGCTCTTGAGTGATTGGACACCAAACAGCCAACAGGCGCCAATGCCCCGCAGACACCTACGAGTACCCAACGCTGAAAATCATAACCTCCAGAAAAGACACCTATGTCATCAAGCAGCGCTAGAGCTCCCAAAATCACGGAGACCGCAATTAATATCAGAACCACCTCCCATATACCGAAAAGTTCACGCTGCCTCTCCAGATGTCAGATCCCGTATGATTGATAACCTCTTTATGGAAGATTTCCGGTCGATCAGCCCGCCATTGTTTATCGCCTGTATCGGCGGTTGGTGGTTCAGATCCCGTTGAGGGATCTGTTGGTTTTAAAGCCAGTTGTAGCGCTTGAGCGTGGTCTCAAGATTCTCGCTGGATCCATAGCGTCGTGTGGCGAGTACGTCACTGATGCATCCGCTGAAGCGGTTCAACTCCAGATGCACAAGTTCACGAGCTACCAGCAGAGGGTAACTCTTTCTTGGGGTCCGATCATCCGACACCTTACATCTACCATGAAAAAGGCCCGAGGCAAAACCTCGGGCCTTCCACATCTATCCTGTTAAAACTCAGAGCAAGACCACCTTAGGTGGTGTTGCTGCAGCCGTCAGGCATAAACTCGTTGGAGCTGTCATTGCCCGCCGAACCGTCATAATAGCACTGCCATGCTCCATCAGTATCACGATAAAGCTCCACTGTTACGCCATCGACTTGAGGGTTTCCTGAAACAGTGCCCTTAATAAAGCTGGTGCCTTGGCCGCCGCTATTAGCGTAATCGACATCTATCGACTTACAGGCGCTAGCTGAGAGGCCAATATCACTAGCATCACCGCCATTAATATCGCCTGTATCACCACGATTGACCATCGTCTCGTAAGAAGTCTGGCCTGCCGAAATTTCTGAATAGCATGCGTTAACCGCAGACCGGGACGTGTAGTCTTGATACTGCGGAATCGCGATCGCCGCCAGAATACCGATGATCGCAACCACGATCATCAGTTCGATGAGCGTAAAGCCCTGTTGGTTTTGATTCGTCTGAATCGATTGCATTGGCGCACCTCCTGAGGGTGTTGTCTTTTTGAGTACCGGCATCAGCAATGGACGCTGCCTTTGCCTGCCTTAACCTAAACATAGCAGCTCCCATGCCAGTTTTCCTTCCAGGGATTTAGATCCATCAAATCAGGAGCCTAAGGGGCTTCCCTTAAAACAAGCTACCTTACCAAAGGCGTCAATGTGACACTGTTTGACGACAAGAGGTGACACATTACGTCACCTTTATGCATTTTTCATCACTGGCTGAACCCTCAGCCAGCCACTAGACTCTTGGGGCAGTTCAACACAAGACCTGAGAGACCATGGCTTCTGACCCCCAGAACGTAACGCTCACCGGCCTGGCCCGGCGATTTGTGGACGACGGCATCCTCGATGAGACCGTGGCCCGGGAGGCCTTCGTCCAGGCCAACCAGGACCGCATCCCGCTGATCACCTATCTCATCCAGAACGAGCTCGCCCCCGGCCAGGCGCTGGCCTTCTCGGCGGGCATGGAATTCGGCGTTCCGGTGATGGACCTGAACGCTTTTTCCGCCGACATGATGCCGGAAGGGCTGGTGGACGAGAAGTTGATACGTGCCCACAGCGTGCTGCCACTGGTCCAGCGCGGAAAGCGGCTGTTCGTGGCCATGGCGGACCCCACCAACCTGCAGGCGCTGGATGAAATCAAGTTCCACACCGGGCTCAGCACTGAAGCGGTCCTGGTGGAAGAAAGCAGCCTGCGCCAGGCCATCGACAAATACATGGAGTCGCAGGACACCTCCATGCAGGATCTGGGCGGGGACTCGGATCTTGAGGATGTGGACTTCGAGAGCGGCGATGACGAGGAGGGGCAGGACAAACATGCCGTGGATGCCACGGACACCGATGATGCGCCCATCGTCAAATACGTGAACAAGCTGCTGCTCGATGCCATCAAACAGGGCGCCTCGGACGTCCATTTCGAGCCCTACGAGAAGATGTACCGCATCCGCTACCGGTCCGACGGCATCCTGAACGAGGTCGCCAAGCCCTCGATAAAGCTCTCCCACAAGCTGGCGGCGCGCGTAAAGATCATGTCCCAGATGGACATTTCCGAACGCCGGGTGCCCCAGGATGGGAGGATCAAGCTCAAGCTCTCCAAATCCAAGTCCATCGACTTCCGCGTGAACACCCTGCCTACCATCTGGGGCGAGAAGATCGTTCTGCGGATCCTGGACCCCACGGCTGCGCAGATGGGCATTGATCAGCTCGGCTACGAAGAAGACCAGAAACAACTCTACCTGGAAGCCCTCAAGTCACCCCAGGGTATGATCCTGGTCACCGGCCCAACCGGTTCCGGTAAGACCGTCTCCCTTTATACCGGCCTGAACATCCTCAACACCCCGGAAGTGAACATCTCCACGGCCGAGGATCCAGCAGAGATCAACCTGGAAGGGATCAACCAGGTCAACGTGAACAACAAGGTGGGGCTGACCTTCGCCGAGGCGCTGCGCTCGTTCCTGCGTCAGGACCCGGACATCATCATGGTGGGCGAGATCCGGGATCTGGAGACCGCGAATATCGCCATCAAGGCTGCCCAGACCGGCCACCTGGTCCTTTCCACCCTGCACACCAACAGTGCTGCGGAGACACTGAGCCGGATGATGAACATGGGGGTCGCCTCGTTCAACATCGCCACCTCGGTCAGCCTGATCATTGCCCAGCGGCTGGGGCGCCGCCTGTGCAGCAACTGCAAGCAACCCTACGACGTCCCCGAGGACGTTCTTCTCAAGGAAGGTTTCACACAGGAACAGATTGATACAGGGTTTACGCTTTACAGACCGGTAGGCTGTGATAAATGTAAAAACGGGTATAAGGGTCGGGTAGGCATCCTCGAGGTGGTCCGGATCACCGAAGACATGGAGAGCATGATCATGAACGAGGCCAGTTCCATCGAACTCGCCCGCCAGGCCCGCAATGAAGGCTTCAACAGCCTGCGCCAGTCCGCGCTCGAGAAGGTGATTCAGGGCGTGACCAGTCTGGAAGAAGCGAACCGTGTAACGAAGGACTAACTCCATGGCGGCCAACGAACAGAAGCTGGACACCTTTACCTGGGAAGGCAAGGACCGCAAGGGCAACAAGACCAGCGGCGAGACCACCGGCGCCTCACCGGCGCTGGTCAAGGCCCAGTTGCGCAAGCAGGGCATCAAACCCGGCAAGATCAAGAAAAAGAGCAAGCCGCTGTTCGGTGGCCGGAAAAAGATCACGCCCTTTGATATCGCCACCTTCACCCGCCAGATGGCGACCATGATGAAGGCGGGCGTGCCGCTGATCCAGTCCTTTGACATTGTCTCCGACGGCCTTGAGAACAAAGGAATGCAGGAGCTGATCATCGCCATCCGTAACGATGTGGCTTCGGGTAACAGCTTCGCCAACGCCCTGCGCCAGCATCCGAAGTACTTTGATGACCTCTACTGCAACCTCGTGGATTCCGGTGAAGCCGCTGGTGCACTGGAAAGCATGCTGGACCGGGTCGCGACCTACCTTGAGAAGACCGAGAACCTCAAGCGCAAGGTCCGGAAGGCCATGACCTACCCGGTCTCCATCATCATCGTGGCGGTCATTGTTACGGCCATCCTCCTTGTGAAGGTGGTGCCGCAGTTCGAATCCCTGTTCCAGGGCTTTGGCGCGGACCTGCCCGCCTTTACCCAGATGGTGATCGGGATGTCCGAATGGCTCCAGGCCTGGTGGTGGGCCGTTCTGATCGGCATCATCGGTACGGTCTTCGGGTTCCGGACAGCCAAGAAACGGTCCCCACGCTTTTCGGATGCCGTGGACAAGTACGTACTCAAGCTCCCTGTTGTGGGCATGATCCTTGACCAGTCCGCCGTGGCCAAGTTTGCGCGGGTTCTTTCCACCACCTTCGCCGCAGGTGTGCCACTGGTTGATGCCCTGGATTCCGTTTCCGGCGCCACCGGTAACGCTGTCTATCGGGATGCCATCCTCCAGGTCAAGGATGAAGTTTCCTCGGGGACGCAGCTGCAGACCGCCATGCGCCAGACAGGGGTGTTCCCGGTACTGGCCATCCAGCTCACCTCCATCGGCGAGGAATCCGGTAACCTGGACGAGATGCTCGGCAAGGTGGCCGACCACTACGAGGCCGTGGTGGATGACCTGGTCGATAACCTGACCTCGCTCATGGAGCCGGTGATCATGTCCGTTCTGGGCATTCTCGTCGGTGGTCTCATCATCGCCATGTACCTCCCCATCTTCCAGATGGGCTCGGCCATGTAACCCTTTACGCCAAGGATCCGGTCTTGCAGAACCTGATACAGATTATTCTCAGTACACCCTGGCTCCTGTGGCCAGCGGTGGTAGGCGTCTCGCTGTGCGTAGGGAGTTTCCTCAACGTAGTGATCCTGCGCCTGCCGCGGATGATGGAGCAGGCCTGGCGCCAGGAATGCGAAGCCCTGTTCCCCGAGGCACTCGGTAGGAGCGGCCAAGGCCGCGATTCCGGCCAACCCGGTACTGAGCAGGATACTGATCGCGGCCATGGCCGCTCCTACGGGCTTTCCTACCCTCGTTCGCATTGCCCGGAATGTGGTAATACGATCCGGGCCATCGACAACATCCCGGTACTCAGCTGGCTCTTCCTGCGCGGGCGCTGCCGGAACTGCGGCACGGGCATCTCCGCGCGCTACCCGGCGATCGAGGCGCTGACGGCAGTGCTTTCAGTGCTTACCGTGCTCATCCTGGGCACCAGCGTCGAGGCACTGATTGCCCTGCCACTGGTATGGGCGCTGCTCGCCCTGACGGTCATCGACCTGGAAACCACCCTGCTTCCAGACAGCATCACCCTCCCACTGCTCTGGGCCGGGCTTGTGGCCAGCGCCCTGGGGCTGGGCCAGGTTGGGCTCGAAGCCGCCTTCTGGGGGGCCGTTGCGGGCTATCTCAGTCTCTGGAGTGTCTACCATCTCTTCCGCCTTCTGACCGGCAAGGAAGGCATGGGCCATGGGGATTTCAAGCTGCTGGCCGCCCTCGGTGCCTGGCTGGGCTGGACCATGCTGCCGGCCATCATCCTGCTCTCGAGCCTTGTGGGTGCTGTGGTGGGCATTGCGATGATCGCCATACGTGGGCATAATCGCAATATTCCGATTCCCTTCGGCCCCTACCTCGCCGCCGCGGGCGTGATCGCGCTCTGGTATGGGCCGGAACTGCTGGATCTGTGGCTGTCCTTGATGAGGGTCTGACATGTTTGTGGTTGGCCTGACCGGAGGCATTGGCAGCGGCAAGAGTACCGTGGCCGATCTCTTCCGTGAGCACGGCATCTTCGTGATTGACGCGGATGATGTATCCCGCGAGGTGGTTGAGCCCGGCGAACCGGCACTGGAAACCATCCGGAACCACTTTGGCGATGCCGTTCTCCAGCAGGACGGCACCCTGGACCGGGCTGCGCTGCGCAAACGTGTCTTCAACGATGACGGCGAACGCCAGTGGCTGGAGGCCCTGCTGCACCCCCGCATTGCCGAACGCCTGAAACACTATCTGTCTGAAGCGGATTCGCCGTATCAGATGCTGGTGTCGCCGCTTCTTCTGGAAACCGATCAGCACAGGCTCTGCCAGCACATCGTGGTGGTGGACGTCAGCCACGAGACCCAGATCCAGCGCACCATGAGCCGGGATGACAACGACCGCGCCCAGGTGGAACGCATTATTGCCGCGCAGATGCCCCGGGAGGACCGGCTCAGGGCTGCGGGCAACGTGATCGACAATGACCAGCCGCTGGAGCGCGTGCGCGAGGAAGTCGCAGGCCTGCACCAGCACCTGCTTGCCATGGCCGCCGAGGTTTCCGGGGACACCCTTTCATGAAGGGAAGCCTTGTTACCGGTCTGGCCATTATCCTGCTGTTCCAGCTCGCCGGCCTGGCACTGGAGCAGATTCCAGGCATGCCGCTGCCCGGACCGATTTTCGGCATGGTGCTGTTCTTCCTGTATCTGGTGATCACGGGCGGAGGCTATGACCCGGAGCGCGAAGCCGCCCGCCACTTGCTCACCCATATGGCACTGTTCTACATCCCCGCGGGCGCCGGCATCGTGACCCTGGGCGCACTGCTCATGGAGCAGGCCCTGGGCATTACCCTGGCACTGACCCTGGGCACCCTGATCGCCTTCGTGACCACCGCCCATCTCATGCAGTGGCTGAGCCGATGAGCACCCTACTGAACTCGCCCCATTTCGCCATTACCCTGACCCTGCTGGCCTATCTCGCCGGCCATGGCCTGTACCGGATCACCGGCAAGCCCAGCTTCCTTCAGCCTGTGGTTTCCGGCATCGCCCTCGTGGGGGCCACGCTGCTGGTGCTGGATCTCGATTACGGCACCTACATGGAGGGCGCCAGCATCATCCACTTCATGCTTGGCACCGTCACCGTGGCCCTGGGGCTGCCGCTTTACCAGAATCTTGGCCTCATACGCCGCCATCTGCTGCCGTTAATGGTCACACTTGCCGTCAGTGGTGTTGTGGCGGCGGGCAGCGCCACCGGCCTGCTCTGGCTCACCGGCTCGGACCATGCCACCCTGATGTCCATGGCCACCAAGTCCATCACCACCCCCATAGCGATCTCCGTCACGGAATCCATAGGCGGCTACCCACCGCTGGCTACCGGCTTCGTCATGGTCACCGGGATCCTGGTCGCAGCCTGCGGCGGCCCGGTACTGCGCATCACCGGCGTCACGCACCCCGCCGCCAAGGGCTGCGCCATGGGCATGATCGGCCATGGCGTGGGCACCGCCCGCGCCTTTGAGATGGGATCGGAAACCGGCGCTTTCTCCGCGCTCTCAATCGGCCTGATGGGCCTCTACACCGCCATCGGCCTGGGACTGCTGATGCCGTGAGCTGGATCCGGGCCCTGATCGGCACCAGCTGCCTGGCCATAGGCAGCGTGGAAACCACCTGGGCCACCCTGGCGCCACCAGCGGACCCGGAGCCACCGCCGCGGGTGGACATTGAGGAGCTCCCGGAAGATTTCTTTGACTGGGATGGCCCCCGCTACCTTGACCCCCAGGACACCTGGCTCGACCAGACCGGCCACTGGGTGGTGCGGCGGCGGCGCATCCATTCGCGCCAGGTTGAAGCCCTGGGGCTGGGTATTGACCAGACCCTCTCCGGCCAGACCTGGGTGGATCAGGACAACGACAGCTACCTGCGGCTGGGCGCTTTCAACCGCTATACCGAGGATGGACGGATGGGCTTTGAGCCGGAAGCCCGCTTCAAGCTTGATGTCCCCACCTCCGAGGAAAAGTTCCGCATCATTGTGGAAAGCGATGCCAATGATCTGGCCCCTCTATCCGAGCAGCAGCAGCGGGGTACGCTGACGCCGGAAGAGGCGGATGAGAACAGCTTTACAGCCGGTGCCCTGCGTTTTCTGTCGCCTCTTTCCGAGCGCTGGAACGCCAGCACTGATGTGGGCGCCCGGCTGCACATGCCACTGGAGTTCTTTGCCCGGGCACGCACCTGGTCTGACTGGCAGCTTTCCAGAGAATGGCGGCTGCGCGTGGATCAACGGGTGTTCTGGTACCTCCAGGAAGGCTGGATCTCCCGGTCATGGTTCGGATTTCACCGCCCGCTTGGCCCCCACTGGCGGTTCCGGGCATCATCAGAGGTGCGCTGGGTCCACCGCAAACGTGGATTCGAGATGGCCCAGATCTTCCGCCTGCAGCGCCGCTACCGCAACCGGCACTTCGTGCGCCTGCGATTTGGCGTTCTGGGAGACACCTTCAATAACTGGGCCCGCACCGAATACTTCACGGACATGCTCTACCGCAAGCGCCTTCATGATGACTGGCTTTACGGCGAAATCATCCCCTCCCTGCGTTACCGTCGCGAAGAGGACTTCCAGCCTGAAGCCAGCCTGACCTTCCGCATCGAAATGTTCTTCTCAAGCAGCGGAGATCTCCAGTGAACAGCGATTATGGCGTCACGCCCATTGGCACGGTCCGCTCCTGTTTTCCGGACAAATTCGGCGTTCCCCGCCAGCCGTCCCTCTGCCCACACGCCCGGGGCGAGGTGGTTCTCAGCTCCCCCTGGAACACCGAGGAGGCCTTCCGGGGGATCGAGGATTTTTCCCACGTCTGGATCAGCTTTCTGTTCCATCAGGTCCCGGCGGATCAGGCACCCTCAGCACTGGTCAGACCCCCCAGACTCGGCGGCAACACCCGGGTCGGCGTCTTTGCCAGCCGCTCTCCCTTCCGACCCAACCGCCTTGGCCTGTCACTGGTGCGAAACCAGGGCCTCACCCGGCGCCACGGGGAGCTGTGTCTGGCGATCAGCGAGATCGATCTGGTGGATGGCACCCCCGTGCTCGACATCAAACCCTTCCTGCCCTGGTGCGATGCCCCGGAAGCGGCCACGGGCGCCTGGGCCAACGAACCACCGGCCGCCACTCTGCCTGTAAGATTCAGTCCGCAAGCGGAGCACCGATTACAGCAGATCCAGTGGGACTATCCGGAGCTGCGCGATCTCATCCGCGAGGTTCTCAACCAGGACCCACGACCCGCCTACCACCGGGATGATCCGGAGCGGCGTTATGCGCTCCGCCTGTACGACCTCGATGTCCATTGGCTGGTAGCGAACGGTACCTGTGTCGTCGAACGCCTTGAAAAGGCGTAATTGTGGAACGGCACCGGTGACACTATCATGACCCCCTGAGTCACCATGGCCACTGACAGGAGCACAAGCCCCTATGCGATACAACCGACTGATCCGCACCACCTGCCTCAGCGCCGCGCTGTTCACCGCGTTTGCCGGCACAACCCATGCGGACAGCCTGGACCTCAGCCTGAGCAACGATTCCGTTCGGGGTGAATACAGCTTCACCGACGCCAGTGAGGAGCTCGGCGGTGGCGTGGGCTACACCTATCATGACGGCAGCCGCCATCTGGCAACGCTCGATCTGCACGCCCAGGGCCGCACCGCTATCCAGAACATCCCCATGACCGTGGGCCTGGGTGTGCGCAACATGTACTTCGATGACGGCGACCGTGACATCGACGGCGGCGCCACCGCGCCAGGGGTCTTTGCCCGTATGAATATCCCGGAGGTTCCCGGGCTTTCCGTTGGCGGCAGCCTCTACCTCTCCCCATCGATTCTTTCCTACGGGGATGCGGACGGCATGCGCCATACCGATGCCACCGTCAGCTATCGACTGATCCGCAACTCCGAGATCTTTGCCGGCTACCGCTACGTGGGCGCGGATCTCGATACTCGCGGTGACGACGACTACCGCTTTGAGGAAGGCCTGATCGGCGGCATGCGCATCCTCTTCTGAAGAACCCGGAATGGTTCACGGCAGGCCCTCCGGCGCTGGTTTAGACTCGTAGAACAATCGTGTTTTACGGGACCAGCCCGGAGGGTTAGATGCGTACCCGCCTGTTTTATCCCCTGCTCACCCTGAGCGCCCTGGCACTGACCGCCTGCGGCAGTGGGGATCCATCCGTGAGCGATGAGAATTCCTTTGACATTGGCACCCCTCCGGATTTCCGCGATGGGGGCTCAGGACTTCGATGTCAGGGCACCAGTAACCTTGAAGACAACCAGCTACTGGTGAGCGTCCAGACCCCAAGTAACAGCCCGGATGCCGAAAAAGGCAGCGGGCTGAGCACGACGACCAGCGCCGATCTCAGCCTGGTTGAAGTTGGCAGTTCATGGTCACAGAGTCTCAGTACCGAGAACGTTGGCGAGGAGTTCGTCGTCACTTTCGAGGACGGCGTGCCTCGCCGTATCGACCTCGCCATTGAAGCCTCTGTTGCCGGCAGCACCTACAAGGCTCCCGTAGCCTCTGAATGCGGACACGTGTTCGTGAATCCGTTTTCGGACGTGCTGATCGATGAAGTCATCCAGGATCTGGATGACAGCGCCATCAGTGAAATCAACAGCTGCAATGATGTGGCCTGCACGTACGATCTGGTCTGGCAACCCGTAGCCGACCGTGTCCAATCCTTCGAGATCGATGTCACAGAAGGCCAGTCGGCACTCAGAGACCGCGCGGACTTCATGGCATTCCTGAGACAGGCTGAAACCCTGTTGACCCAGGAGGCGGCCACCCTCTCCAGCGGCGAGAACGAGGATATCGCGCCCGGCTACAACGCCGTCCAGTACGGCATCAGCCTGAATTCGGGGGACAATACTGGATTCTGGGCAACACACACCCTCGACCGCGGCGTCAGCGAGGCCAACGGCACCGCCTACACCTATCCCCGCTACTCGATTGGTAACCTGCCGCTGTCCGAGCTTGGTTTTGATCTTGCTCTGGGCACAGTGGATATTCCACTCAGACGACGTTCCTTTCACTCGACGCTCGACGATGCATTCAGGAGCTACAGCACCCAGGCGAACCAGCTGTTCGCACCCCAGGATGACAACGGCACCCAGAACAACATGCTATCCAGCCTCCGCCCCATCCTCCAGACTGTCAGCGATGAAGGTACCCGAACCATTGGATGGGCGCCCAACCCCCACGTCTACAGAGCCGGCGCCCTGAGGGACAGCAACGCCCCTCCCCAGGCCATGCTCAGCAGCTACTTCCTCGCAGCGCGGGGATGGGAGCTTTCCGGAACCGCCGATACAGGATACGAGCGCGAAGCAATTCTTGAGCAACAGGCTATTGCCAGCGTTGAACTCAACCTTGCCGAGTGGGACGACGGCAACGAGTTCAGCTCAAACTCCGAATATCAGTTCGCCGGATTCGAACTGAAACCCGCCCAATCAGGTAGCGATAAAGCTGCAAGAGCTAGCATTGGTGATTGGCAGATGGGAGGAAACACAGGAACTGAGAATGTTGATCCAGGGGATACCTGGTCTGTTGGTAATGGTTCGATGCCTGAGTACGCAGACTTTGATCTGGAATCAGTAACCCCAAAAGACACCCCCAACAGCAACATTGATGCGTTTCAGGGCCAGCTCTTCCTCAACTACGAGAAAGCTTCCCAGGAGGGCAACTCAGAAACGGACCGGATTCCCAATGCGGCGGTCTCAGCCAATGAGCGCTGGATTGCCGCTTCCTCACGCCCTGCTTCAACCAACAGCCACGGGGGGTCGCTTCTCAGGATTGCGTACAAACAGGACGACTCAGATACCCTTCCTTCAGGATCGTCTACGTATCAGGTTCAAGGGTTCAGTATCAGCAGCGCCGACGCGCTTACCCAGCATGAAAATGCATGCCTTCAGCTCGGCAGCAGCAGTGCGGATTACAGTTTTTCAGGCCATCGAACCAGTTATGAGTCCAGTTCAGGTAATTTCACAGTTGCTAAGCAGCAGCTGAATTCTAAAAACAGCTGCGACCTAGCTACTGATGACGGCGGAGAGACGTTCTCCATCAACAATTGCACAACAGATGGCCTTCAAATCGAAGGCTTTGCGGCTGACAACGGCAACACCCTCGTCATGATCACCCGCAAATCTAACGAATCCGTAGGATTCCTGTTAGGATTCAGGGACGACAGCGCGGAGGGGTGCCCCAACTGATCCGAACTCCAGCCCTCCGCGTAGCTGTATCTAAACGCGGAGGTATTGATGGAATCTCGTCCCGTACCAGCCCTGATTCTGGTGGCTGTTCTTGTGGTAGGTGGTCTGGCCGCCGGCTTTATTGCCAGCCAGGTGGAGTTTGAACGGCCCACGCCGAAGGTTTCCGAACCGCAACTTCTGGACACTGATGCCATCCCAGGATGGGCGACGGCTCCCCTGCCGGACTTCACCCAGTACAGCGTTGTCTCCGAGAAGAAGGACGCCTTCTTCGGTTACCTCTTCCCCCGTATTGCCCTGGCCAACCTGCGGATCCAGGCTGCCCGGGACTACCTGGAACAGCTCAGCAACAAGCCGGAGCTGAACGAGGAAGAACGGAAATGGCTCACCACCCGCGCCACACGCCTGCGGGTTGATGGTGAGACGACAGAGGATCTGGTCAGTGGTCTTGAGCGCCGGATGCACATCATTCCGCCGTCACTGGTACTGGCGCAGGCCGCCAATGAATCCGCCTGGGGCACCAGCCGTTTCGCCACCCAGGGCAACAACCTGTTCGGCCAATGGTGCTTCAACCCCGGCTGCGGCCTTGTCCCGAACAGCCGCCCGGCGGGAATGACCCATGAGGTGGAGGTTTTCGAGTCACCTTACCGCTCCATCCGGGCCTATCTCACCAACCTCAATCGCCACAACGCCTACCAGAACCTGAGGGAACGCCGGCTTGCATTACTGAACGAGAACCGGTTCCCCGACGGCATCAATCTCGCGGGCGGGTTGCAGTCGTATTCCGAACGTGGACAGGCGTACGTGGAAGAAATCCGAAGTATGATCCGCGTCAATAACCTTTCGGATTACGATCAGCGTCAACAGGCGCTGTCAGCGGCAGAGAACCCTCTTGAGAAGCTGGATGCACTGATCAGCGATCACAGGGAACGGTTCAGCAACTAAGGTAACAGCTGTTCACTGAAAAATTGGCAGGGCGCACTGCCAATGTATAATGGCGTCCGTCGCGAGTAACCCATTCACCGGACAGACGGTCGCCAACATGCTGGATTTCCTTCCTGCACCGCTCAAGGGCACACTCTGTGTTCTGCTGATCCTTCTCAGCACCCTGATTCTGTACCCCCTTCTGCTCCTGCTTGCCATCCTCAAGCTGATCATTCCGATCACCCCGGTTCGCAAGCTGTGCACACGGGGGCTCAATGCCATCGCCTTCGTCTGGATCGAGAACAACGGGCTGTTCATGCGCCTGCTCAACCGCATCGAGTGGGACGTTGAGCTCAATGCCAACCTGAGCCGGAACCAGTGGTACTTCGTCACCTGCAACCACCAGTCCTGGGCGGACATCCTGGTAACCCAGGTGGTGCTGAACCGTCGTATCCCTCTCATGAAGTTCTTCCTGAAGAAGGAGCTCATCTGGGTACCACTGCTCGGCATTGCCTGGTGGGCTCTGGATTTTCCCTTCATGAAGCGCTATACGCAGCAGCAGCTCATGAAAAAGCCCCATCTGAGGGGCAAAGACCTGGAGACCACCCGCAAAGCCTGTGAGAAGTTCGAGTACACGCCGGTTGCGGTATTCAACTTCATGGAAGGCACCCGCTTCACCCCGGCAAAGCATGAGCAGCAGAACTCCCCCTACCGCAACCTGCTCAAACCCCGCTCCGGTGGCACCGGTTTTGTGCTGGGCGCCATGGGCAACCTGATGAGCATCATGCTCGACATCACCATCGTCTATCCAGATGGCCCGGGTGGCATCTGGGACTATCTCAGCGGGCGCACACGCCGTGTGATCATACGGGTTGATGAAAAGCGGATTCCGGAGCAGTTCCTGGGGCGGGATTACCAGAACGACCGCGAGTTCCGGATCGAGTTCCAGAAGTGGATCAGCGAGCTATGGAACAACAAGGATGAGCTGATTGACCGGATGAAGGAACAGGAAACCGCCAATCCATCCTGAGCTCCGCTCTCACCACTCACATACTAAAAAGCCCCGCCGAAGCGGGGCTTTCTGTTTCCAGCGCCGGCCCGGTGGCCGGCATGGAATCAACGGCGACCAGCGCGGCGCAGGGCGCTCGGTGTGTAGTCCCGGAACTGGCGTTCAATGCCGAAGGTATAGGGATCGTCCATTTCATTGGTCAGACCCAGTACCAGATAGCGGCCATTGAGCGTGTCATACAGCGTCTCGAAGGCGTACCAGGGGACACGCTCATCGTAGAACTGCATGGTATGACCCTCGGCCACACGCCAGAGCTCACCACGGCCGTCGTAATGGTCCACAACGGCAGCCGCCCAGGTGTCCTCATCAAAGTAGAAGTCACGCTTGGCGTAGATGTGGCGCTCATCATCCTTGAGGGTGGCGGTCACATGCCATACACGGTGCAGTTCATAGCGCGCGTGGTCCTGATTGATGTGGCCCGCCTGGAGCAGCTCATCATAGCTCAGGGACGGATCATCCAGCCGGTAGCCGTTATAGGGAATGTACATTTCCTTCTTCCCTTTCAGCTCCCAGTTGTAGCGGTCCGGTGCGCCATTGAACATATCCAGGTTGTCCGAGGTGCGCTGGCCGTCCGCGGCTGTACCCGGCCCGTCATAGGCCACCTGCGGCGCCCGGCGCACCCGGCGTTGACCCGCGTTGTAGACCCAGGCCCGGCGAGGCTCCTTCACCTGGTTGATGGTCTCGTGCACCAGCAGTACGTTACCGGCCAGACGGGAGGGCGAGCGGATCGCCTGCTTGAAGTAGAACAGGACGTTGGAGTCCTTGCCCGGCTCGTAGTCTTCAAACGACGTCCGCCAGGTCAGCTCCTCATCGAAATGGATCGGCGTAAAATTGCCATTCTCCTGGGGCACGGCCTGATGGACGTTCCGGTTTACCGCACCGCCACGATAGCGGGTGATGTGGTTCCAGATCACCTGAAGACCGTTTTCCGGAATCGGGAAAGGCACCGCCGTATCGAAGTTCTCGAGACCATTACCGCCCTCAACGAGAGTGGTATTGGTGGCGTTCTCCTTTGCCTTTTCGTAGACCCGCTCCGGCAGAGCCGCCGTGCGGCGGGTCTTGTAGACCGGCATCTTGTAGTCTTCGTACTCGTTGATCATCTTCACCTGACCTGGTGAGAGACGATCCTTGTACTCGTCCACGTTGCTCTGGTCGATCACGAACTTCGGCTCATCCTCCGGGAAGGGATCCAGATAGTGGTTCCCCTCATAGTTGTCCGGCGGCGTCGTCAGCCCGCCATCCCAGGCCGGGATCTCGTCGCCATTGCCAGCTTTCTTGGCGCCGATTGGCGTGAGTTCGTTGCCCAGCTTCGCGGCCTCCTCCTCGGAGACCGCGCCCATGGCCGGTGCGGCTGCCAGCGCCAGGGAGACAATGCTCCCTGTCAGTACGTTCTTTCGAAAATTCATCGCTCGTCTACCTCGCTAGACGTTGGTGGTACAGCTTTATTTCTTCACACACTCTCACGGATCAGAACGAATACGTCACGCTGGCCGTGATGTTGTCCCGGTCCTCGCGGGTGTTGTAATCACCACCAAAGTAGTTGGTGTAGTTGATCGCCGCTTCGTAGTTATTGCGGTACTCCGCAGCAAGACCCAGACCGACCGCTTTGTTGCCCTCATTGAAGGCACCGCCCGGCGCCGGCGCATAGCCGTTCACATCGTGCGACCAGGAGAGCGACGGCTTCAGCGTCGCGCCCATGAAGGCGTTGTTGTAGGTCAGCGTGCCGCGCATGCGATAGCCCCAGGCGAAGTCGCTGACGAAACCATCGTTGGTGCAGTTGCTGGGGTTGATATTAGCAAGTGGACCAGAGCTACATGTCACAGCTCCATTCAGTGCTTCATAGTCACCGATCCCGTAGATCCCTGAACGACCGTAGCGGGCCTCAGACTTCTCCGGAAGATCGTGCACATAGGTCATGCCGACCTCACCGACAAAACTCAACCGGCTTGCCCCAAGAACCCGGTCAAAAAACTTAATGAAGGTCGTTTGAGCCTGAGAGACCTTGAAGCGGTCGTAACCTGGGATCTCATTCCCCGGCGTAATGGCCAATCCTTCAGATTTTCTCTGTTGATAGAACTTAGAGGCCCCAGCGGGAAGGGTTGCAGCAGGGGCTCCGGCCGCTTCTTGTCCGGCCAGAACGCCACCATTGAGCAATTCAAAAGCGTTCCACTGCAAGGGCATATTTTCACGGAAACTGTACTCAGCCCCTATAGACCACCCACCGGGAACATTCGTATTCATGCTCAAGCCATAAAGTTTAATGTCTTCAGGGTAGTCCACGGAATAATCTGGCAAGAAACTGCCTACGGCCAACTTTTGCTGGGATGCAATCTGACCGCTTATATAGGGCAAACGGCTGTCATAACGGACATGGTAGGCTCCAAACTCTGTATTACCCAGACTCGGCGAATACCAGCGTAAGGCCACACCGTACTGATCGTCACCATCAGGCTCATTAGTGCCAGCGCGATTAATTACTGTAGGTCCGCTATCAGGCAAGGTCTTCTGATCTGTGCCTCCACTAGGATAAATGGTATTACAGTCATTGGCCGTAAAATCATTTGTTGAGAAGAATGTCCCGCAGTCCTCGAGCCGGGTCTCATCCCAGTCGAACTGGGCGTAAGCCTCGACAGTTATATTCTGTGTCAGACCAATCGACGTATAGAGTGCCTCAACCGGCAGCAGCGCATCACGGATTTCAGCCCCCGGGGCCCGGATAGCACTGACGTTGATCGGGTTGGTGGCGTTGATACCGCCCTGAATGAAGGTACTCTCGCCCCAGTTGATGACCTGGTTCCCGTAACGAACCGTGACGGGCACTTCGCCGACATTCCAGTCCGTCCATACATAGGCGTCCAGAAACTCACCACCTGACGCATCGTCCTTACCGCCGTCACTGAGCGGATACTCAAAGTCGTCGTCCTTAGTCTTGAAATCGTACCAGTACCTGCCGCGCACAAACGTGCCGACACTGGACAGATACTCCCCACGCGGTGCGTAATCCAGGTAGAGTTCACTGGTGCCACTGACCCGCTCCGAGTAGGTGTCACCGGATTCAAAGTTCTGGTTGCCGTCGTCGTAGTTTGTGGTGGAAGCACCGACGTTGGAGGGGCTGCTTACATTCGGTAGATTTCCCTGCCCAATCAGATCCTTGTTCTGGCTCTCCACCCGCCAGCCAGCCGCAGCCGTCAGGCTGGTATCAAAGGCACCATTAACCTCACCGTAATTGAAGGTAAACGCTCCCGCCGGCGCGGACATACCCGCCGCAATGGCGACCGCAAGGGGAAGGCGAGCTCGCTTCTGCCACTGTTGTGTTCTTTTTGTCATCGAAACGCTTCTCCGTTGTCACTGAATCGCTACCCGGGTAATGGAATTACCACAAGTTCACATGCAATATAGACACAAAATCACAGTTCCACCAACTTTCCGGTGGCTGATTTTGTGTTTCGTGGACTGCTTCACGGAATTGCAATAAATCACACCCGCAGACTGATCCAAGAGGCAATTTTATGCACGACCCTTCCATCTACATCACCGCCGCCCGCCGCACCCCGATGGGCGGCTTCCTTGGGGCACTCTCCCCTCTCAGCAGTCCTGCCCTGGGCGCCGAAGCCGTTCGTGCCGTCCTCGCCGACTCCGGGCTCAGCGTAGATGCAGTCGAGGAAGTGGTGATGGGCAATGTGTTGCCTGCAGGCACTGGTCAGGGCCCAGCTCGCCAGGCAGCGAGGGACGGCGGCCTGCCGGACAGCGCCGGGGCCACTACCGTCAACAAGCTCTGCGGCTCCGGCATGAAGGCCACCATGTTCGGGCACGACCTGATCCGCGCCGGCAGTGCGGAGGTGGTTCTGACCGGTGGCATGGAGAGCATGTCCAATGCGCCCTACCTTCTGACCGACGCCCGCCGGGGTTACCGCATGGGCCCCGGCCGGCCCCCTCAGGATCATATGTTCATGGACGGGCTGCAGGATGCGGAGACCGGGCGCCTCATGGGTGAGTTCGCCCAGGAGACGGCGGATCGGCTGGGCTACCCCCGGGAAGCCATGGACGCCTTCGCCATCCGCTCCCTGGAACGGGCCAATGCGGCCATCGATAATGGCTGGCTGGGCGCGGAGATGGTTCCGATCACCCAGACGGACCGCAAGGGCAATGAAACGACCGTCAGTAACGACGAGCAGCCCGGCCAGGCCAACATTGACCGGATCCCCTCCATGCGCCCGGCCTTTGCGAAGGACGGCACCATTACCGCGGCCAACGCCTCCTCCATCTCGGACGGTGCCTCAGCGCTCATGCTGATGAGCGAAGCGGCCATGGAGCGCCATGGCTCGCAGCCGCTGGCGCGCATCCTCGGACATGCCACCTTCTCCCGCCACCCTTCCGAATTCACTCTGGCCCCGGTGGGTGCGATCCAGCGCCTTCTGGAGCGCACCGGCTGGTCAACCCAGGACGTGGACCTCTACGAGATCAATGAGGCATTTGCGGTGGTGTCCATGATCGCGATGGATGATCTGGGGCTGGCCCCGGAGAAGGTGAACATCCACGGCGGCGCCTGCGCCCAGGGTCACCCCATCGGGTCCACCGGCTCGCGTCTGGTCGTATCCCTGATCCACGCGCTGAGGCGCACCGGCGGTCGAAGGGGCATAGCCTCACTGTGCATCGGTGGCGGCGAGGCCACGGCCGTGGCCATCGAGCTGTGCGACTGAGCGTGTCAGGCTTTGTGGGGCAGTTCCAGGTAATCGTGGGACTGCATCTCCAGCAGACGTGATTCAGTGCGCTCGAACTCGAACGCCAGGTTGCTCCCGGTGTAGAGATCCGGGATCGGCGCCTCGGCGGAGATGATCAGCTTGACGCAGCGGTCGTAGAACTCATCCACAAGGTTGATGAAGCGACGGGCGCGGTCGTCCGAGTCCGCGCCCATCACCGGTACGTTCGAGAGGACGACGGCGTGGAACTCCCGGGCCAGCTCGATGTAGTCGTTCTGGCTTCGGGGCCCGTCACAGAGCTCCTGAAAGTCGAACCAGACCACGTCATCGGCATGGCGCCGCGCATGGATCAGACGCCCGTTGATCTCCAGATCCTGCCCCTGGTCACCACCGGTCAGCGCCAGCTCTTCATAGCTCTTGAGCAGGCTCTCTTCCGCCTCCGGCCCCAGCGGGGTGTGGAACAGCTGGGCCTGCTCCAGAGTCCGCAGCCGATAGTCCACCCCACCGTCGATGTTCAGCACCTTCGTGTAGCGGTTGAGCAGGTCAATGGCCGGCAGGAAGCGGGCGCGCTGGAGGCCGTTCCAGTACAGGCCGTCCGGCTCAATGTTGGAGGTGCAGACCAGGGTCACACCCCGATGGAAGAGCCCATCGAGCAGGTTCGCCAGAATCATGGCGTCTCCGATTTCGGAGACGAAGAACTCATCAAAACAGATGACCCGGCACTCGGCCGCGAACCGTTCGGCGATGGTGTCCAGCGGATCGCTGTAGCCCTCCAGCTCCGCCAGTTCCCGGTGGACCCGCTGCATGAAGCGGTGGAAGTGGACCCGCAGTTTGCGTTCGAACGGCAATGAGTCGTAGAAAAGGTCCATCATATAGGTCTTGCCGCGACCAACCCCACCCCAGAAATACAGCCCGGTGACCGGTTCCTCACGCCCACGCCGGAGCTTGCGCATCAGCCGTTTGCCAGCCCGGTTACGCCCAGCCTCGGCGGCCACAAGCTTCTCATACAGGGACTGGAGGTTCTGTATAGCGGTCTCCTGGGCGCTGTCGCGCTGGAAGCCGGCGTGATCCTGATCCTCGCGGTAGCGGGCCAGCGGCCCCGCGGATGGTGTTGCGTCACTGGCGCTCATGCGTGCCTCACGACTGCCATTTGAGGAGAGCATTATCCGGATTTTTGCGCCGCCCTCAAAATCCCACTATGGTCGGGACTGTTGCCGGGGCGCGCTTTGTCATACCATGATCGCGTTACGGCTGGTCACAGACCAGCGCCTTCCAGGCAACAGAAGGATCGTACTATGGAGTCCATGCTCGCTGTCGGTATTGCGGCATTGGTGATCGGCCTCGCTCTGGGCTGGGTTATTGCACGCTCAACAGGCGGACGCAATGTGCGCCAGCGCCGGCTTGCCCAGCAGCTCGACGCGCTTCAGAACGAGCACACCCGCTATCAGGCGCAGGTGAATGAACACTTCATGGAGACGGCGGAACTCTTCCGGCGGCTCAATGATTCCTATCGGGAAGTGCATGAGCATCTGGCCAAGGGCGCATCACGCCTGTGCACGGAAACCGATGCCCGCGAGGAACTGGAGCAGGTCCAGCGTGACCACCAGTTGAGCTACAAGGGCCCCACTGACGATGAGGGCGGCGTAGAGCCTCCGCGGGATTATGCCCCGCGCAACACGCGCAACGACAACGGCATGCTCTCCGAGGATTTCGGCCTGAAGAAGGAAGAGTC
The DNA here is from genome assembly GCF_002286965.1 of Halovibrio salipaludis. Classification (GTDB taxonomy): domain Bacteria; phylum Pseudomonadota; class Gammaproteobacteria; order Pseudomonadales; family Oleiphilaceae; genus Halospina; species Halospina salipaludis. The sequence goes on from NZ_NSKD01000007.1 coordinate 103,784, forward strand.
TTCCTCCTGAGTCCGGCTACGCCGGGCTCGGGTCCTCGATGAAGCGGTGCTCAATGCCATGGGCCTCGGCGAGTGCCGCACCCAGTGCCTGCACTCCGTCCCGCTCCGTGGCGTGGTGCCCCGCCGCAAAGTAGTGAACCCCCTGCTCCCGTGCGCTGTGGACCGTCGGCTCCGAGATCTCGCCGGAAAGATAGGCATCCGCCCCCAGCGCGGCCGCCCGGTCAATCATGCCCTGGGCACCGCCACTGCACCAGGCCATCCGCCGGATCAGCTCCGGTCCGCCCTCAACAGGCAGCGGCGCCCGCTCAAGGCGCGACTCCAGCCGTGAAGCCAGCGCCTGCGGTGTCACCGGTTCATCCAGGTTTCCGGCCCACATCAGCTCACAGGGATCGTCCGAAACAGGTGCGCCATCGGAAACTCCCAGCGTGCGCGCCAGGCAGGCGTTGTTGCCCATGGTCCGGTGCGCATCCAGCGGCAGGTGGTAGGCAACCAGAGAGACGTTGTTACTGAGCAGAAGCTCAATCCGCCGCTGCTTCATACCCCGGATGCAGGGATCCTCGCCCTTCCAGAAATAGCCGTGGTGCACCAGCACCATATCGGCTCCAGCCTCAATCGCCTGCTCCAGGAAGCGCTGGCTGGCGGTCACCCCGGAAATGACCGTGCTCACCCGGTCGCGCCCCTCCACCTGGAGGCCATTGGGGCAGTAGTCCCGGAACAGCTCCGGGCGCAGCCACTGGTCCATGGTCGCGACAAGTTCATCCCGCCGTGGTGCGCTCATGCCGTTACCTCGCCACTGTTGAGAATGTCGTCAAGGGCGGTCAGCAGCGCCGTCATCTCCTCGCCGGTACCGATGGTAACCCGCAGATACTGCTCGATCCGTGGCTTATCAAAGTGGCGCACAATAATGTGACGCTCACGCAGCTGCGCCGCCAGCTCCGCGCCACTGACCGCCGGGTGGCGGCAGAACACGAAGTTTGCCCTGGACGGCACCACCTCGAAACCCAGCGCTTCCAGCCCGGCATTGAGCCGTTCGCGCTGCTCGATGACCGCCTGTTGCCCGGCCCGGAATCCCGCCTCATCCCGGAAAGCCGCGATGGCACCGGCCTGCGCCAGCCGATCCAAGGTATAGGAATTGAAGCTGTTCTTGATCCGCTCCAGCCCCTCGATCAGGTGCTGTTGCCCCAGTGCATACCCTACCCTGAGTCCGGCCAGTGACCGCGACTTGGACAGGGTCTGGGTCACCAGCAGGTTGGGGTGATCCGGGATCAGCCGGGCAGCGCTCTCACCGCCGAAATCCACATAGGCCTCGTCGATCACCACTACCCGGTCCGGGTTGGCCACGAGAATACGTTCGACGGATTCCAGATCCAGGAATCGGCCCGTGGGCGCGTTGGGGTTCGGGAAGATCACCCCGCCGTTGGGCGGCTGGAAGGCCTCCACCGGGATCCGAAGCTGCTCATCCAGCGCCACGGTACGGCTTTCCAGACCATAGAGCCCACAGTAGACGGGGTAGAAGCTGTAACTGATATCCGGGAACAGCACCGGCTCGCCGGGCCGGAACAGGCCCTGGAAGATGAATGCCAGCACCTCGTCGGAGCCGTTGGCCGGAAAGACCCGTGAGGCCTCCAGACCGAACCAGTCCGCGATGGCCTGGCGCAGTCGCGTGGCGTCCGGATCCGGGTACAGGCGGAGACGTTCATCCGCAGCCTCGCGGATTGCCTGTGTGACCGCCTCGCCGGGCCCGAACGGATGTTCATTGGTGTTGAGCTTGACCAGATTGGTCATCTGCGGCTGCTCACCCGGTACATAGGGGGTGAGCTGCTGCAGCCGTTCGTTCCAGAACCGGCTCATGGTCGCTCCTCAGTCGCGGATACGGTATTCGGCCGAGCGTGCGTGCGCCGTCAGCCCCTCGCCCCGGGCCAGCACGGAGGCACAGCGGGCGGCGCGATCCGCGCCTGCCGCCGAGAAGTGCACCACGGAGGAGCGTTTCTGGAAGTCATAGACGCCCAGAGGGGACGAAAAGCGGGCAGTGCCACTGGTGGGCAGTACGTGGTTGGGGCCCGCGCAGTAATCCCCCATCACCTCGGCTGCCCAGGAGCCCATGAAGATGGCGCCCGCGTGGCGGATCTGGGGCAGCAGTGCGTCCGGATCGGCGAGCGACAGCTCAAGGTGTTCAGGCGCCACAAGGTTGCTTACCCGGGCCGCCTCTTCCAGAGAGGCGCACTGGATCAGTATGCCGCGATCGGCCAGCGACTGGCGGATGATCTCCGCCCGCTCCATCTCCGGCAGCATGCGCGCCATACTCGCCTCAACCCGTGCGATGTAATCCGCATCCGGCGAGACCAGGATCGCCTGGGCCTGTTCGTCGTGCTCGGCCTGGGAGAACAGGTCCATGGCGACCCAGTCCGGGTCCGTATGGCCATCGGCCACCACCAGGATCTCGGAGGGACCGGCGACCATGTCGATGCCCACGCGCCCGAAGACCTCGCGCTTGGCCTCGGCCACGTAGATGTTGCCCGGCCCCACGATCTTGTCCACCGCCGGCACCGTTTCGGTGCCGTAGGCCAGTGCCGCCACCGCCTGGGCGCCACCCAGGGTGTAGATGCGGTCGATGCCGGCTACCCGAGCAGCGGCCAGTACCAGGTCATTCAGCTCGCCGCCCGGCGCCGGCACCACCATGACAATCTCCTCGACGCCCGCCACCTTCGCCGGGATGGCGTTCATCAGTACCGAGGAGGGATAGGCCGCCTTACCACCGGGCACATAGAGGCCGGCACGGTCCACTGGCAGCACCCGCTGGCCGAGGCGGGTACCGTCCGCTTCCTCATAGGACCAGTCCTGCGGCAGCTGCTCGCGGTGGTAGCGCCGGATCCGGTCAGCAGCGGCTTCCAGCGCCTGGAACTGCTCATCCGTGATGGCGTGCATGGCCGCGTCGATGCGCTCACGCGGCACTTCCAGTTCGTTCACGGACGCCACGCTGAGGCTATCCAGCTTCGCGGTGTATTCCAGCACCGCCGCATCGCCTTCCTGGCGCACCCGTTTCAGGATCTCGGCCACGGTCTGGCGCACGCTGGTGTCGACGCCTTCCTCCCACTCGGTATGGCGGCGCAGCGCCACCTCGAAGTCCGGGTCAGCGGTATTGAGCCGGTTAATGGACAGTTCACTCATGCCTTTACTCTCACTGCGTCTGCCTGCGGGCGACGGCCTCGCCCATGCGATCCAGGATCGGCTGGATCCGTGCGTGCTTCATCTTCATGGAGGCACGGCTGACCACGACCCGGGAACTGATGTCCGCGATGGTCTCGCGCGGCTCCAGGCCGTTCGCCTTCAGGGTGTTGCCGGTATCAACAATATCCACGATCTCATCCGCCAACCCCAGAAGCGGCGCCAGCTCCATGGCGCCGTAGAGCTTGATGATGTCCGCCTGTTTGCCCTGGGCCGCGTAGTACTCGCGCGCCAGACGAGTGAACTTGGTGGCCACGCGCACACGGCCCTCGGGCACGGCCTGGCCGGCCACGCCTGCGGTCATAAGGCGGCACCTGGCAATGGCCAGATCCAAGGGCTCGTAAAGGCCATCACCGCCGTGCTCCATGAGCACGTCCTTACCGGCCACGCCCATGTCCGCTCCCCCGTACTGCACGTAGGTGGGCACATCCGTGGCGCGGATGATCAGCAACCGCACGCCCGGCACGGTGGTTTCAAAGACCAGCTTACGGCTTTTCTCCGGGTCTTCTTCGGGCTCAATACCCGCCCCGGCGAGCAGCGGCAGTGTTTCTTCCAGAATACGGCCCTTGGAAAGGGCAATGGTCAGCTGTTCCGACATAGTCCCGTCAGTGTCTGCGGAGGTCACGAGGGCATCCGGCGGATGGTGGCGCCGAGCAGCTGGAGCTTCTCCTCGATGCACTCGTAACCCCGGTCAATGTGATAGATACGGTCGACCATGGTCTCGCCCTCGGCCACCAGCCCGGCAATCACCAGACTGGCCGAGGCGCGCAGGTCCGTGGCCATCACCGGCGCGGCGGTGAGCCGGTCAACGCCACGCACGATGGCGGTGTTGCCCTCCAGGCCGATATCCGCGCCCATGCGGATCAGCTCCTGGACGTGCATGAAGCGGTTCTCGAAAACCGTTTCCGTCACCGACCCGGTGCCGTCGGCCACTGCGTTCATGGCCACGAACTGGGCCTGCATGTCCGTCGGGAAGGCCGGATAGGGCGCCGTCCGCAGGTTGACCGCCCTGGGGCGTTGCCCGTGCATGTTGAGTTCAATCCAGTCGGCCCCGGTGTTCACCTCAGCCCCGGCTTCCCTCAGCTTGATCAGCACGGCCTCCAGGATGTCCTCACGGGTGTCCTTGAGCAGCACATGGCCTTTCGTTGCGGCCGCCGCCGTGAGATAGGTGCCGGTCTCGACACGATCCGGAAGCACATCATAGTGACAGGGGTTCAGCCGCTCCACGCCGTGGATCTCGATGGTGGCCGTGCCCTGCCCGCGCACATCCGCGCCCATGGCATTGAGGCAGTCGGCAAGATCCACCACCTCCGGCTCACGCGCCGCATTCTCGAGAATGGTGACCCCATCCGCCAGTGCCGCCGCCATCATCAGGTTCTCGGTACCCGTGACGGTGACCGTATCCAGAAAGATGTGCGCGCCCTTGAGCCGCTGCGGCGCATAGGCGTGGATGTAGCCACTGTCGACCTGGATCTCGGCGCCCATCTGCTCCAGCCCCTGAAGGTGCAGGTTGACCGGGCGGGTACCGATGGCACAGCCACCGGGCAGTGACACATGCGCCTCACCGAAATGGGCTACCATGGGCCCCAGCACGAGGATGGAGGCCCGCATGGTCTTGACCAGCTCATAGGGGGCGGTGAGGTTATTGATGGTGGTCGAATCCACCTCGACGCTCATGCGCTCGTCGATCATGAGCTCAACGCCCATGTGACCGAGCAGCTCGATCATGGTGGTGACGTCGTGCAGGTGCGGCAGATTGCCAACGCTCACCTTGCCGTCCGCCAGCAGGGTCGAGGCCAGTATCGGCAGGGCCGAGTTCTTGGCGCCGGAGATCCGGATTTCGCCGTGCAGCGGCTGGCCGCCCTGAATCAGCAGTTTGTCCACGTTATGCTCCCGGGGCTCTGGGCCGCCTTCACTGACTCTGGCGCGCCTGCCATTCCTGCGGCGTCATGGCGCGGATGGTCAGGGCATGGATTGTGCCTTCCGCCAGCAGATCCTCGAGCTCCCCGTAGATCAGCTGCTGGCGCTTCACGCGGTTGAGCTCGGCGAAGCGCTCGCCAACAGCGACGACCAGGAAACGGTTCCCGTCGTTCTGAACCTCAATCTCGCATTCCGGCAGCGCTTCCGCGAGCCGTTTCTGAACATCTTCAGCCTGCATCCAAACTCCCGTTGTCTCCGGCGGTTACTGTCGCCGACGCGGACACCGCGCCGGGGGCGCGATTATAGCCCAGATGACGGGTGCTTGACACGTTGCGTGCGGACCAGCCGCCGCCTAGCCGTTGTTCTTCTCCTGCTCGACCGCGTCCTCAAGACCCTCGATGTCGCCCACATCGGCGGACCATTCGTCGATGACGGTGCTCACGTTGCCGTCAGCGGCCTGCATTTCCTGTTCAAACCGGTCGCGGAAGGCCAGCCCCATGTTGATGCCCTCAACGATGACGTTCTCGACCTGCCATTTGCCATCATCCGGTTCGTACATGGAATAGGCCACGCCATAGCGCTCACCGGAATTGGTGATGATGGAGAGATTCACCGTGGCACGGTCCTCATGGCGGGGATTGATCTTGACGCTGTCGACTTCCAGCTCAAAATCAGTGCTGTCGATGCTGACCGCGGCACCGCCATAGGCATCGTAGAGACTGCGACGGAAGGCCCGCACGAACTCATCCCGTTCCTCGGGGCTGGCCTGGCGTGCGTACTTGCCCATGATCCGGGCAGCCACGCGCCGGAAGGCCACAAACTCGCCCAGAGCGTAATCCATGGCCTCATAGAAGGCTTCACGATCCGAGTCATAGAGCTCGCGGATCTCGTTCAGCTGGTCCACAAGGCGGATGCTGTTCTCGCGCACGTACTCACGCAGCTTTTCCTCCTCGGACTGGGCCGTGGCCATGGGCGCTGCCAGCAGCGCGATGATGAAGCCCACCAGCAGGGTAATAGGGGTCAGGGTTCGGATTCTGTTCACTGCGTCCTCCTGTGTGCTGCAGCGGTACCGCCACGTTCAGCGTGGCCTGACAATGCGTCGACGGATTAACGTCTCAATACTCATTGCCGACTGTGTATCCTCGATATAGTCATTATCCGAGAGCGTTTCCGGGTGGCCTCCCGGGGAGATCTCAATATACTGCTCGCCGACAAGCCCTGCGGTCATAATGATGGCGACGCTGTCGATGGCCAGGTGATCGAGGCTCTGGTCAATGCGCATCCGCACCTTGGCCCGGTAACCACGCGCATTCAATTGTACGTCAGCCACCTCGCCCACGGTCACCCCGGCCAGCGCAACACGGGCGCCCGGTTTCAGTGTGCCAGCATCCGCGAACTCGGCGTAGAGGGTGTAGTGCCCGCCCGCGTCCGCCCGCTCACTGCCGCCGGGCGGCGCCAGCCACCCTGTGACCAGCAGCAGGGCCAGCGTGGCGACACTGCCCAGGGCAAAGAACACCAGACGCTGCATGTGCAATGGAATCGTCTCTCCTGCCCGGCTTCCCGGATCATCCTGCCGGCTCCCCGGCTGTACGAAGATCCGGCCAGCCGATACAGTACGACGCCAATCTGCTGCCCACAACCCACGGAGCCTTACATCATGGTCACTGCCCTGCTCGCGGTCCTGGCCGGCCTGACCCTGCTGATCTGGAGCGCTGACCAGTTCATCACCGGCGCCATCGACAGTGCACGGCGCCTGGGCATGAGTCCGATGCTGATCGGGCTGACGCTGGTGGCCTTCGGCACCTCGGCCCCGGAAGTACTGGTCTCGGTGGTCGCCGCCATCACGGATGCGGGCGACATTGCCGTGGGCAACGCCATCGGCTCGAACATCGCCAATCTGGGGCTGGTGCTCGGCATTACCGCCCTTCTGGCACCGGTGGCACTGGCCCGGCCCACCCGGCGCATCGAACTGCCACTGCTGGCCATCGTGACCATTGGCACCTGGCTGCTGTTCCAGGACGATCACCTGAGCGCCTGGGATGGCCTGTTCATGCTCGGCATTCTGGCTGTGGCATTCACCGTGCTGGTGCGCTATGGCCAGGCCGCCAGCATGCTGGCCGAAGAGATGCCAGAACCCCACGAGAACCGCTCAACCGGCTTTCTGACCCTGCAGATAATCGGTGGGCTTATCCTGCTTCTGGCCAGCTCGCGGCTGCTGGTCTGGGGCGCGGTGGAACTGGCGCTGACGCTGGGCGTGAGCGAGCTGGTGGTGGGTCTCACCGTGGTCGCCGTGGGCACCAGCCTGCCCGAACTCGCGGCCAGCATCGCCAGTGCCCTCAAGGGCCGCCATGACATGGTCATGGGCAACCTGATCGGCTCCAACCTGTTCAACCTGCTGCTGGTGCTGGCGGTACCCGCACTTGTCGCCGGCATCCCCCTGAATGCCGAGGCCATTACCCGGGATTACGGCGCCATGGTTGCGGTCACCCTGCTGCTGGCGGGGCTGGCCGTTGTCTACCACCGCCAGGGGCGGCTGAGCCGGATCGGAGGTGGTATACTGCTGGCATTCTACATCGGCTACGTTGTGCTGCTGGTGACCGGTGATGCGCCGGTGCCGGCGGCGACACTGTCAGCACTCTGAGGAGAACCATGGCGCCTTCGGACGCACTCACGGAATCGGCGCGCCGCACCATTACCCTGGAGCGCGACGCCATCGACGCCCTGCTGCCACGCATTGACGAGCAGTTCAGTCATGCCTGTGAGCTCATCCTGCAGTGCAAGGGGCGCGTGGTGGTCACCGGCATGGGCAAGTCCGGCCATATAGGCACCAAGATCGCGGCGACCCTGGCCAGCACCGGTACACCCGCATTCTTTGTGCACCCCGGGGAAGCGAGCCACGGTGATCTGGGCATGATCACGGGCGAAGACGTGGTCATCGCCATCTCCAACTCCGGCAGCACGGGCGAACTGGTCACCATCCTGCCGCTGATCAAGCGCAAGGGCGCCGCCCTGATCAGCATGACCGGCAAGGCCGACTCCCAGCTGGCCCGCCAGGCCCATGCCAATCTGGATATTGCCGTGGAGCAGGAAGCCTGCCCCATGAATCTGGCGCCCACCTCCTCCACCACGGTCACACTGGTCATGGGCGATGCCCTGGCGGTCGCACTGCTGGAAGCGCGCGGTTTCGGGGCCGAAGACTTTGCCTTCTACCATCCCGGCGGCTCGCTTGGCCGGCGGCTGCTGCTCAAGGTCTCGGACCTGATGCACACGGGCGACGCCCTGCCACGCGTGACACAGCAGACGCCACTGGGTGAGGCGCTGCTGGAGGTCTCGCGCAAGGGGCTGGGCATGACCGCCGTGGTGGATGACGGCGACCGGGTCATCGGCATCTTCACGGACGGTGACCTCCGCCGGACCCTGGATCAGGGCGTGAACATCCACAGCACCCCCATCGGGGATGTCATGACCAGCCACTGCCGGACGGTGAGCGAGAACATCCTGGCCGCCGAGGCGCTCAAGGTCATGGAGGACAGCAAGATCAACGGCCTGCTGGTGACCAACTCAGAGCTGCGGCTGGTAGGGGCTCTCAACATGCACGACCTGCTGCGCGCGGGCGTGGTCTAGGAGAACGGGATGACGGCACCCCTCAACGAGCGCGGCGCAAGGATCCAGCTTCTGGCCATGGACGTGGACGGTGTGCTGACCGACGGCAGCCTCTACTTTGCCGCCAGCGGCGATGAACTCAAGGCCTTCAGCATCCTGGACGGTCAGGGCCTGCGGCTGATCCAGAAGCAGGGGTTGATCACCGCTTTCATCACGGGCCGTACATCGCCACTGACGGAGGCCCGGGCCAGAAACCTCGACATTGGTTACCTGATCCAGGGTCGCACGGACAAGCTGACCGCGCTGCGTGAACTCTCTGAACGGACCTCGATACCGCTGGAGGCCATCGCCTACGTGGGCGACGACCTGCCCGATCTTGCCGCCATCGAAACAGCCGGCGTCGGCATCAGCGTGCCCAATGGCTGCGCCGCGGTACGCGCATCGGCGGACTGGTGCACCACTACCCCCGGCGGTAGCGGCGCCATCCGCGAGGTCTGCGAATGGCTTCTGACCTGCCGCGGGGTCCTGGATCAACTGGTTGACGGGTACCGTGCACCATGAAATTACCCGAGTGGATGCTGCCTGCCTGGCTTAGGGACCGCTCCATCGCCCTCTGGGGCATTGTCGGTGTCGTGCTCCTGGGCCTGGCCCTGCTGGTGCTCCAGGAGGATGACCCGATCCGCGACACCACGGCCACCGACCTGCGTGGGCCGCAGAAGCCGGACGGCTTCGTGGTCAACGCCACCTTCCGCGCCTTCGACAGTGAAGGCCGCCTCAAGTCACGCATCCGCACCCGCCGGGCCGAACAGTTCCAGGATGAGAACCGGGTCACCATGGAGCGTCCCCGCGCCATGCTCATGGCCCGCGACGGCGGCGCCCCCTGGTTCGTGCGTTCACGTACCGGGCTTTACCGGCCTGATGTCGCCAAACTCATGCTTGAGAAGGATGTCCGGGCCCGCCACAGCAGCACTGAACGCGGGGATGTGCTGATCCTCAGCGAACGGATGACGCTGGATAACAACGAACGGATTGTGCAGACTGATGCGCCGGTGACCCTGATCGACCGCAGCAGCGTGACCAATGCCGTCGGCATGACGGGCTGGATCGACGAACGCGCGGTCAGACTCGAAAATGATGTCCGCAGCCGGTACTTCAACCGCTGACGCACAGGAGATACAGCCTGCTCATGACCAACCCGGAACGCACCCGACACGCCTGGCGGTTTCTGGCAGGACTGCTTCTGAGCAGCCTGTCACTGCCCCTGTACGCGTTCAACCTGGATTCCGACAAGCCCATCCGGGTTGAGTCCGACAATGCCCGCCTGGATGACCAGGAAGGAACCGCCACCTATACCGGAAGTGTCCGGGTGACCCAGGGCGAAGCCCTGCTGACGGCGGACCGAGTCGTGCTCTTCCGGGGCGAGGCCCAGAGCCTCAACCGGATGGAAGCCACCGGCGAGCCCGCCACCTACGAGCAGCCGGAAACCGAACAGGGCCCGGCTGTCTACGCCGAGGGCCGGACCATCATCTACCAGGCCGACGAAGAACGCATCACCTTTGAGCGCGAGGCTTTCATCCGACAGCAGGGCGACACCTTCCGGGGCAACCGGATCGTGTACGACGTGGCCGAACGGGTGGTCACCGCCTCCAGCTCCGAGGACGACGCGGATGACCGGGTTGAGATGACCATCCAGCCCGGCCGCGACAGCGGCAACGACAACAGCAACTGAGCGGATCCCATGGCGAGACTGGAAGCCCTGAACCTGGCCAAGAGCTACCGCCGCCACCCGGTGGTGATGGACGTTTCCCTCAGCATCCAGAGTGGCCAGATCGCCGGGCTGCTGGGGCCCAATGGCGCCGGCAAGACCACCTGTTTCTACATGATCGTGGGCCTGGTTCCCCATGACCGGGGCCGCATCCGCATCGATGACCGCGACATCACCCACCTGCCCATGCACGGCCGCGCCCGTGCCGGTATCGGCTATCTGCCGCAGGAGGCCTCGGTCTTCCGGCGCCTGACCGTGGCGCAGAACCTGATGGCGATCCTGCAGACCCGCAGCGACCTGACAAAGGCCGAACGTGAGGAACGCATGGAGTCACTCCTGCGTGAGTTCCACATCAGCCACATCCGCAACAGCCTCGGCATGAGCCTTTCCGGCGGCGAGCGCCGCCGCGCCGAGATCGCCCGCGCGCTGGCGGTGGAGCCGGCCTTCATCCTGCTGGACGAGCCCTTTGCCGGGGTAGACCCGATCTCGGTCAGCGACATCAAGCAGATCGTGCGCCAGGTGCGCGATCGGGGCATCGGTGTGCTGATCACCGACCACAACGTGCGTGAGACGCTCGACATCTGTGAAACCGCCTACATCGTCAGCGAAGGCCACATCATCGCCTCCGGCACCTCCGAGGACATCCTCGCCAATCAACAGGTCAAGGAAGTCTATCTGGGCGACGAATTCCGTCTGTGACACGGTCCTCCCAAAACCGTTGTCGCCCCGCCCAATTGGCCTGTACACTCGATCCAAAAGACGTTAAGCAAAATTCCTGCCGGGCTACTACAGGGCCGGATTAAGGTTACGTAAATGCGGGACAATCAGTAACGGGAAAGCAGTCGATGGTCATGAAAGCGTCCCTGCAGCTGAAGATGGGCCAGCAGCTCACGATGACGCCCCAGCTTCAGCAGGCAATACGGCTACTCCAGCTCTCCACACTCGACCTGCAACAGGAGATCCAGCAGCAGCTGGAATCCAATCCCATGCTTGAAACCGCCGAGGAAGCCGAGGCGGAGGCTGAGGCGGGAACTGACGACAGCGACACCGCTGACACCAGTGAGCACAGTGACAGCAGCGAGGAGGCCCGGGAATCCGGTGAGCCGGAAGGATCGCAGGAGGACGGATCACAGGAAACCGCTGACGCCGAACCCGAAAGCTGGGAAAACGAGAACTGGCAGGACAACAGCGAGATCCCCGACAACCTGCCCGTGGATACCGCCTGGGACGACGTCTACCAGACTGCACCCGCCACGCCCGCCAGTTCACGCCCCGAGGACGAAGGCGGCGAATCGGACTTTGAGAGCCGCAACAGCCGCGGCGAGACCCTTCAGGATCACCTGCACTGGCAACTCAACCTCACCCCCATGTCCGAACGCGACCGCGCCATTGCCCACGCCCTGGTGGATGGCATCGACGATACCGGCTACCTGACCCAGAGCCTCGAAGAGATCCACCAGGGCCTGAGCGCGCCGGACGACGAGGATCCTCTGGAGATGGACGAGGTTGAAGCGGTACTGCACCGGCTGCAGCACTTCGACCCGCCCGGGGTGGCCGCCCGGGACCTGCGCGAGTGCCTGCTGATCCAGCTCAATCAGCTGCCCGCGGACACTCCCTGGCTCAAGCAGGCACGGCTGGTGATCAGCCACTACATCCAGCTGCTCGGCAGCCGTGACTACCGCCAGCTCATGCGCCGCAGCCGGCTCAGCGAAGCGCAGCTCAAGGAGGTCCTGGGGCTGATCCAGAGCCTGCACCCCCGCCCCGGGGACGCCATCGGCGAGGAAGAAACCGAATACGTGGTCCCGGACGTGATCGTCACCCGCCAGGAAGGCCGCTGGAAGATCGAACTCAACCCCGAGATCGCGCCCCGGCTGCAGGTGAACAGCCTGTACGCCTCGCTGATCCGCCAGTCCGACTCCAGCGCCGACAACACCTACCTCAAGGACCAGCTCCAGGAGGCCAAATGGTTCATCAAAAGCCTTCAGAGCCGTAACGAAACCCTGTTGAAAGTCGCCTCCCAGATCGTCGATCATCAACAGAGGTTCTTCGAGGAAGGCGAGGAAGCGATGAAGCCGCTGATCCTCTCCGAGATCGCCCAGGCGGTGGAAATGCACGAGTCCACCATATCCCGCGTCACCACCCAGAAGTACATGCACACCCCGCGGGGCATTTACGAACTGAAGTATTTCTTTTCCAGCCATGTGAGCACGGACGAAGGCGGCGAGTGCTCGTCCACAGCCATCCGTGCCATGATCCGCAAACTCATCAACGAGGAGGAAAGCCGAAAACCGCTGAGCGACAACCGTATAGCGACTATACTCAGTGATCAGGGCATCAATGTGGCACGCCGCACGGTGGCGAAATACCGCGAGGCGATGCACATTCCACCCTCGAACGAACGCAAACGTCTCGTCTAGAGGGTTTTACGCCTGTATGATGGCCACCTTCCGGTGGCCGGGCCGAACCGGAAACAGGAGCGGACTATGCAACTCAACATCTCAGGTCACCACATCGAGCTGACTGAAGCCCTCAAGGACTATGTCCGGAGCAAGATGGACAAACTTGAGCGACACACCGACCAGATCAGCAACACCCAGGTGACACTGTCGGTGGTCAAACAGCGACAGACCGCCGAAGCCACGCTCCATGTAACCGGGGGCGAAATCAACGCCAAGGCCCAGCACGACGATATGTACGCGGCGATCGATCAGCTTGTGGACAAGCTTGACCGGCAAATTCTCAAACACAAGGAAAAGCAGGTGGAACGCATGCACGGTGCGGCCACCCGCTGATCCCAAGCGGTATCCATGGTCCATTCATCACTGTCCATTGAATCCATCCTTGCCCCGGAACTGGCCCTCTGCGGTGTTCCGGGGACCAGCAAGAAACGCATCCTCGAGACCATTGCCGAAAGGGTGGCCCAGCACTACCCGGAGCTTGAGGAGAACCAGATCTTCAACAATCTGGTGGCGCGGGAGCGCCTCGGCAGCACCGGCATCGGACAGGGCATTGCCATTCCGCACTGCCGGCTCGAGGACTGCAAGCGCGTGGTGGGCGCGCTGCTGACGCTGGATGAACCCATCAACTTCGATGCCATCGACAGTGAGCCGGTGGATCTGCTGTTCGTGCTCCTGGTGCCGCAGAACGCCACCAGCGAGCACCTTGAGCTGCTCAGCCAGCTCGCGGAGAAGTTCAATGACCGCGGCCTGTGCCGGCGCCTGCGCCAGTGCCAGGACTCGCAGGAACTCTATGACCTGATTGTCGCCAGCGAGAAGGCATCGCCGTAACGTCGACCCATCCAGCCAGCGGGAGATCGGGCTGTGAAACTGACCATCGTGAGCGGCCGCTCGGGCTCCGGCAAGAGCACCGCGCTCCATGTGCTGGAAGACCTCGGCTACTACTGCATCGACAACCTGCCCATCGGACTGCTGCAGCCGCTGACGCGCAAGGCGCTGGAATCGGACGAGCAGCAGAGCGACATCGCCGTCAGCATTGACGCCCGCAATCTCTCCGCGGACATTGCCGATTTCGAGAACCTCTACCGCCAGCTCCAGCACCCGGACCTGAGGGTGGAGGTCATCTATCTGGACGCTGCGGACAGCATGCTGCTGCAGCGCTTCCACGCGACCCGCCGCAAGCACCCCCTGAGCACACCGGGACGCTCGCTGTCCGAGGCCATCCAGGACGAGAAAGCCCTGCTGGAACCCATCGCGCGGCTGGCGGACCTGCACATCGACACCACCGAGCGCTCCATGTACGAGCTGCGCGACATGGTACGCGAGCGGATCGTGGGGCGGGACGAACAGCAGATGGCCCTGCTGATCCAGTCCTTTGGCTACAAGCACGGCGTGCCCATCGACTCGGATTTCGTCTTCGATGTGCGCTGCCTGCCCAATCCCTTCTGGGACGAATCCCTGCGCGGCTATACCGGCCTGGATGCCCCCATCCGTGAATACCTGACGGGCCAGCCCGGCACCACAACCCTGCTCGAGGACATCAAGGGGTTTCTGGACCGCTGGCTGCCGGAATTCCACACGGTGAACCGCTCCTACATGACGATCTCCATCGGCTGCACCGGCGGCCAGCACCGCTCGGTCTACATGGCCGAGGAGCTGGCGGCGCACCTGCGCCAGGCCTTCAATACCGTCCAGGTCCGGCACACCGAGCTGCCCCACGCGCAACCGACGCCCTGAACACAGCGGAAGCCCAATGATCCGAGAATCCATCACCATCATCAACAAACTGGGCCTGCATGCCCGCGCCGCCGCCAAACTTGTAAGCTGCGCCGAACAGTTCGAAAGCAGCATCCAGCTGGGGCGTGACGGGCGGGAAGTGGACGGCAAGAGCATCATGTCGGTGATGATGCTGGCAGCCAGCTGTGGTACGGACATTGAACTGATCATCGAGGGCGCGGACGAGACCGACGCCCGGGACGCGCTGGTGGAACTGATCAACAACCGTTTTGACGAGGACGAATGAGCGACGCTGATACCCCAGGGCAACCGCAGGAAGAGCTGCCCAGCAAAAGCCAGGCGAAACGGGAGATGCAGGATCTGCGCGAGCTGGCTGCGGCCCTTGCCGCCCTGCCCGAGGAGCGTATCCACCAGCTGCCCGCCTCCAGCGCCCTCATCGAAGGGCTCCTGGAAGTCCGGCACCTGCCGGACGGCGATCCGCGCCGGCGCCAGACCCTCTACCTGGGCCGCCAGATCCTCGAGGAGGACGAACAGGCCCTGCGCCGGGCCGTGGCCGGTCAGACCGCGGGCACACCGGAACACACCCGCCGCCTGCACATGGCCGAGCGATGGCGTGAGCGCCTGATCCATGAAGGCAAGCCGGCGCTGACCGAGTTCATGGACCGTTACCCACAGACCGATGTCCAGCACCTGCGCCAATTGATCCGTAATGCGGCCAGGCAGTCGGACAGTGGGGATCGCAACAGCCCGCGCCGACGCCTCTACCGCTACCTGCGCGAGCGCATTGACGAGGGCGAGCAGCTGTAGGAAATCGCTTACACGGCGGATGGGCGATGTCCTATTTCCCCGGAAACGGATCTGACTAGAATAGGCAGTGGCAGGGACGCAATGCGGTGCAGGAGGCACCTGGTCAAAGGGACGGACAGCGCTCAGGGAGTCGGGCAGGGCCGGTGCAGTTCGGGAGGCAGGGAAGCCGCCCGTCTGGACCACCTCAATCACCCCGTACCGTCATCTCCGGGTCTGTTCTGTTCCCACCCCAATCGCGAACAGACAGGAGCACATCACGATGAAAGGAATCGTTTCCGCAACCACCCGCCTGCTGGCGCTCGCGCTGGTTCTGGCAGTCATGCCAGTCATGGCCCAGGACGCCGCGGAAGAGACCGAAACCGTCAACATCAATACCGCCAGCGCGGATGTGCTGGCCGAAGCCCTTCATGGCGTGGGGCCGGCCAAGGCGGATGCCATTGTTTCATGGCGCGAGGAGCAGGGTGAGTTCACCACCCCCGAGCACCTTGAGGAAGTGGACGGCATCGGCCCGGCCACTGTCAGTGACAACCGGGAGAAGATCCGCCTCGACTAGAGGCGTCGATGCTCCCATACCGGGATGGCGCTGCGGGTGCTGGCCAGCTGGTCGCGGTCCAGGACCGCACTGACCACACCGGGCCCATCCTCGGAGCGCTCGGCGACCACGCTGCCCCAGGGATCAATGATCATGGAGTGGCCCCAGGTCTGCCGACGCTCATCGTGCTGACCGCCCTGATTGGGGGCACAGATCCAGACCTGATCCTCAATCGCCCGGGCCCTAAGAAGCGGCTCCCAGTGGGCCTCACCGGTCCGGTGGGTGAAGGCGGAAGGCACCACCACCCATTCCGCGCCTGCCTCCCTCAGCCGCCGGTAAAGCTCCGGAAAGCGCAGGTCGTAGCAGATGCTGAGCCCGAGCCGTCCTGCCGGGGTATCCACGGTCACCACCTCATCGCCGGGTTCGAACAGATCCGACTCCTGATAGCGGCCCTGGGAATCCCCCACCATGGCATCAAACAGATGGATCTTGTCGTAGCGGGCCACCCGCTCACCCTGATCATTCCAGACTATGCAGGCGGCCCGCACACGGCCATCGGGCACCACGGTGCCATCCGGGCGGGTGCCCATGGGCAGGGAACCGGCCACGATCCAGAGGCCCAGGCGTGCGGCCTCGCGACCCACAAAGGACTGGATGGAGCCGTCCTCCCCGCGCGCCTCGGACTGGCCCAGCTCGGCCAGCCGCCGGTTCTGGAAGGCCGCGAAATTCTCCGGAAGAACCGCCACGCGGGCCCCGTCCCCAGCCGCCTGCTCCAGCAGCTCGCGGGCGCGCACCAGGTTCTGTTCCACCTCAAAACCACTGACCATCTGAATGGCCGCTACCGATACGGATGCCGTCATCGCCTGATCTCCCCTGCAGGCCTTGCGGGGGCTTCCACACCCACCTCGGGCCGTTCATAGCTTTCCAGATCCGACTCCGTGTCAAACAGGTTCCGGAGTTCAATCTCCGGGTCACTCCAGGTGCCCTCCACGGTATAGGTGGCACTGGTCACACGACTCAGGATACCGCCAAACACCTTATCGAGCACGAAAAGCGCCCCTCCGATGGGAGGCGCATAGCCGAACAGAACCGCTGCCAGTGGCAGATTCTGGGTAACCGGCAGCACCACCACCAGGCGCATATCGAGTGCCTCACTGATCAGATCCGCCTCACCGCTCATGCGGAACCCGCCGGAAGGCGCCTGGATCGACACAGCCGGATCAAAGATCAGGCGCCCCTCGTGGATCAGCACTTCCCCTTCGATATGGTCAAACGGGACACCGGACTCATAGACGTCCGAAAAATCCAGCTGCAGGCGCCGCCAGAGCGTATCCGTGTTCAGCAGGCCAAAAACCCGGAACACGCGCGCGCCCTCAATGTCCTGATCAATGATGCCATCCTCAAGCCGGAAGTCCATGGCCGCGCGCAGACCGGAGAGACTGAAATCCGTGGGCCCGCCGGGCCAGGCCATGTTCAGAGAGGCCTCGGTCCGCTGGCTGCTGATCGGAACCATGGTTTGACCGATCAGCGCTTCCAGCCCCTTGAGGTCCCCGCCCTCCAGGGTTCCGGAGAACTCGGTGACGCCATTGCTGGCCGTGGGCTGCCAGACCATGCTCCCATCCACGGCCAGATCCCCCATGGTAAACGCCAGCGGATCCAGGCGGATACGGCTGCCATCCGGCGCCAGCACCAGCGACAGATCCGTCAGCCGGCGCTCCCCGACAACAAGGCGGCCGATGCGTATCTCCATATCGGGCCAGTCCCGGGCGCCGGTGCTCAGTATGGCGCTGTCCAGCTCTGGCGCTCCCCCGCCATCAGGCGCCGTTGCCGGGAGCATCAGGTGATCGAGATCCACCGCCAGTGCCCGCTCACCGCCATTCCCAAGGGTGCCACTGATCCAGTCCGAATCCAGCTGCACCTGCCAATCGCCCCCTGAGTCCGCCTCCGCCCGAATGCGAAGCGGTGACAGAGTCCAGTCGCTGAAACGCGGCTCACCAATACCAAGCTCGACCCTGAGCGGCGGCAGGTCGGGCCGTTCCCGCGCTGCGCTCTGGCCAGGGGCTGCCTCTTCGCCCACCGGAACGTCAGCCAGGGCCCGCCACCACTGTTTCAGGTCGGCGCGCGGTAGATTCCCGGTGAGGCTGAGAACCGGCTCCTCCGGAAGCGCCGTGCGCCGCACGCCCAGACCAATGCGCCCGCGCTCTACCCTCCCGTCACGCATCACCAGCCGGAACGCACCCAGTGGCTGCCAGTCCCCCTCGATGCGCACGGCCTCCGAATCCGCACCGCCGAAGTCCACCTGGGCTGTCAGGCTGTGACCCTCACCGGCTTCCTTGCTGAACGGTGCCGGCCAGTCCAGAACGAGGTCTGAAAGATCGCCATCCAGCCGCAGGGAAGGGCCTTCCGTGGGCCGGAAGGCCGCACTGTAGTCGAGCTGGCCGCTGACCCGGGGTAGCGGATGACCCAGCCACTCCGCCAGCCTTGGCACCGCCAGACCTCCCTGCTGGCGGAAAACCGGGGCCTGTTCCGGGCCATCACGCACCTGCAGCGTCACCGGCTCCCCCATGAAGCGCGCATCCAGGTCCGTATTGCTGAATCCGTCATCCGTGGAGAACCGGATCGGCCCGTTCACATCCCGCCACTCAAGCTTTGCTGGAAGGAAGCGCACACGACCCTCGGCCAGGGCAAACCGGAGATCCACCTCCGGGTCCCGCGCCTGGCCCGGCCACAGGCTGAGAGACAGGTCGACATGGCTGGAGCCGGTCACGCGGAGGTCTCCCAACCAGTCACCAGTGATCGCTGCAAGAGGACTGCTGCGCCACTGCTCCGTTAGCAGCTCGCCCTCGCGACGGGCCCCGGTATCCACATCCACGCGCAGCCCTTCCCCATCGTCACCCGTTACCCGGATCTGACTGGGCTCAAGCTCAACACCGGCCACCACGCCTTCATCCAGCCGGATATGGCCCTCGTCACCCTGCACCCGCACCTGCCCGGCAGCGCCCTCCAGTGTTGGCCACTCAGGATCGTAGGTCAGCTCAGTGTCCCGGAAGCGGTACGCCATACTGGAGGTGAAGGCACGATCACGGGCAGTTTCATCGGCATCGTCACCGCCGATATCCCCATGACCGTAATACCACCCACTGGTCACGGTGCCCCTGCCTACGGCCTCGGTGAGGAAGGAATAGAGTTCCGGGGGTACCCGTTTACGGGGTACAAAGCGGCCCAGCATGCCAGTTCTGCCGCCAGCAATGCCGACCCGCAGTGACAGCGTATCCGAGCTCCCCTCATGCAGCCGCAACCGGAATCCGCCAGAGGCATCCATACCCTCGTGCCGCCCGACAAGACGCCGTGCCGCCACCTCCCAGCCATCACTGCGACGTGACCAGTGGACGCGACCGGCGAGGCGCTGGAAACGCCAGTCCGTGTGGAACAGCTCCGGGAATCCGATGCGGGACGGGCCGGATTCAAGGGTCACTCGACCTTGCCGTGGGCCGGTCTCAAGGTAGCCGTCCAGCCCACTGCCCGAAGGCGCCCCTTCGACCGCCGCCACAGCAATGTCTTTGAAGGCACCCCGCAGCCGCCAGTCGCCGTTGTCGGGGACGGTGATTTCAAGATGCTCCATCAGGCCTGTGGGATCATGGCCGGCCAGGCGCTCCTGCTCCTCTTTCGGCAACAGGCCGCTGTGGCGCACCAGCGAGCTGGCCGCCCCCAGATCCAGGCCCTGTGCGGCCACTGTCAGGCCATCACTGGTGCGTTCCGCCCGGACGGAGAAGGCGCCGGCTTCCTGTCCGCCCCAGCGGAAGGCCGAGCCGCGCGTCTCCAGAAGCCAACCCGCGTCCGTTTGCCGCCACAGCAGATCCGCACTCAGATCCCTGAGCCGGGTGACAGGAGCTACCGGCGATGCCAGACCGAGCTCAGGCAGCCGCAGCGACACCCGTGCCCGCTGGAGCCGGGCCCGACGGAACCTCAACCAGGTCTCGGCCCGGGCATTGAGCGAATCAACCGCCATCCCGCGCCATTCATAGGGGGTGAGCAGGTCACTGAAAACGCCAGCGGAATCCAGATCCAGGAAGAGGTCCCCGGTGAAGCCGCTACTCAGAAGGTGCTGCCCTTCCAGGGCAAAGGCGCCGAGGCGCCGGCGCTCATCGCCGCCCCTGACCAGATGCCCACTGGCGGAAAACAGACCGTCCTCAAAGCGCACGTCCATTGCCGGAACACTGAGTGATACAGGCTCCCCGGAAGCCGGCTCGACGCGCAGTCGCAGATCCGTCAGCGTTACAACGGGATCGGACAGAAGCCGTCCCGCCTGGTCGATCCATTCGCCCAGATGCCCATCCAGGGCCGCCAGCGCCCCCGAGGCGGCACCGGCCGGTCCCCCGGGCTCCTCGTCACTGTCGGATGGCTGCCACAGGCCGGCAACCGCAATCCCGCCATCCGGGTGCTGCACCAGTGTCGCCTCGGCCCCATTGGCACGGAGCTCGCGGAACACCAGACGCAGACGCACCAGCGAGGCCCAGCTGTCGAGCCGGATCTTCAGCTGCCCCAGTGAGGCATCCGTCTGGCCCGGCTCTCCGACCGTCATTTCCCCAACCCGGAGGACAGGATCCAGCCCCTGCCAGTCACCGCTGAGACCACTGAGGTGCACGGGCCTGTCAAGCGCCCGGGTCAGCGCTGTTTCGATCTCGGCTTCGAAATGATGGAGGTTGGCCATGACCTGACGGCCCAGGCCCACGTAGAGCGCGGCGACAATCAGCAGCGTCAGGGCGCTGATCCAGACGACCGTTACCAGACGGTTGAGCAGTGCCCACAGCACCGGGCGGACACCCCCCGATGCGGCCCTGCTCATAAACCGCACCCCCGGGAAAAGCGGGCTGTGGCGCTAGAGCAGGACCACATCGTACTGCTCCTGGCTGTAGACCAGCTCAACCTGGAACTTGATGGTCTTGCCAATAAAGGTCTCGAGGTCCGCAACGTTATCCGAATCCTCGTCCAGAAGCCGGTCGATCACGCTCTGCGAGGCCATCACCAGCAGCCCCTCCACATCGTAGGCGCGATTGACCCGCATGATCTCGCGGAAGATCTCGTAGCAGACCGTCTCCGGTGTCTTGAGAAACCCCCGACCATTACAGACCGGGCAGGGTTCGCACAGCAGCTGCCCCAGGCTCTCGGTGGTGCGCTTGCGGGTCATCTCCACCAGACCCAGTTCGGACACGCCGGTGATCTTGGTCCGGGCATGGTCCCGTTCCAGCATCTTCTCGAGCATGCGCAGCACCTGGCGCTGGTGCTCCGGGTCGGCCATGTCGATGAAGTCGATGATGATGATGCCGCCGAGATTACGCAGTCGCAGCTGGCGGCTGATGGCGCGGGCCGCCTCCAGGTTGGTCTTGAAGATGGTCTCTTCGAGATTGCGGTGACCGACAAAGGCGCCGGTATTCACATCGATGGTGGTCATGGCCTCGGTCTGGTCGATCAGCGCATGACCACCGGATTTGAGCTGCACATGGCGGCTCAGCGCCTTCTGGATCTCATCCTCGACACTGTAGAGGTCGAAAAGGGGGCGCTCGCCGGGATAGAACTCGATCATTTCGCGCAACTGCTCGACAAAGCGGTCCGCGAATGCCAGCAGTTTCTCGCAGCTTTCCCGCGAATCGATACGGATCTTCTCCGTCTGGACCCGCACCAGATCCCGCACCGTCCGGATGAACAGCGGCAGGTCCTCGTAGATCACCCCCGGGGCCTGAACATCACGGGCGCCTTCCATGATGGACGTGGACAGGCGGTTGAGGTAGTCCATGTCCCGCCGGATATCGTCCTCTCCCACACTCTCGGCAGCAGTACGGACAATGTAGCCCCCGGCGTCCAGCTCATAGTCCCTCGCCACCGACTGGATCAGCTCACGCAGGCGTTTTCTCTCGGCTTCATCCTCGATGCGCTGCGAGATCCCGATGTGGGACATGGCCGGCATGTAGACGAGATAGCGTGACGGGATGGAAAGATGGGTGGTCAGGCGTGCGCCCTTGGTGCCAATCGGGTCCTTGGTCACCTGCACAATGATCGACTGGCCCTCACGCAGCAGCGAACGGATGTCCGGAACCGTGCGTGGCGCGCTGCTGTCGCCGTCACCACCGAGTTCGGCCACATCCGAGGCATGGATGAAAGCGGCCCGCTCCAGCCCGATATCCACAAAGGCCGCCTCCATGCCCGGAAGCACCCGTACCACCTTTCCCTTGTAGATATTGCCAACAATGCCCTTGTTGCGGGTCCGCTCCACATAGGCTTCCTGGAGCATGCCGTTTTCCACCAGGGCCACCCGGGTCTCGACGGGCGTGACGTTGATCAGGATTTCTTCACTCATCAGACGTCACCCACCACTGATGCACGGGCTGATCCACCTGATGCAGCAGGTCCGTGACCGCCTCCAGAGGCAGCCCCACCACAGCGGTATAGCTGCCGGACAGCTCCGAGACCAGCGCCGCCCCGCGCCCCTGGACCGCGAAGGCTCCGGCCTTGTCCAGTGGTTCGCCCGTGGCCACATAGTTATCAATCTCGGCGCTGGACAGCGGACGCAGCCGCACCCGTGAGGCAACCACCCGTTCACGGACGGCGTGGGGGCCAGCCAGCGCCACACCACTCATCACCTGGTGCTCGCGCCCGGACAGCCGGGCCAGCATGGTCCGGGCTTCCTCGGCATTGGCGGGCTGGCCCATGATGCGGCCATCCATGACCACCGTCGTATCCGCCCCCAGGAAGAGGCGTCCGGCATCATGCCACCCGGCCTGACAGGTCAGCGCCTTCTGCCTGGCCAGCCGCAGAACATAGAGATCCGGTGCCTCATGCTGACCCGGGGTCTCATCGATGGAGACAGGGGCGACCTCGTGCCGGATCCCGATCTGATCCAGCAACTCACGGCGCCGCGGTGAGGCGGAGGCCAGTACCAGTGGCTGGAAGGCTGGACTGCTCATTCGTATTACTCCAGCTTACGATTCACGAAATCCCAGAAGCTCCGGAAGACCGGCCATATGAGACCACTGGTAACCGCGGGAAGCAGGTAGTCAAAGCCGCCGCCCGCCTCCCCCAGCAACTGGTGAAGGAAGTGCACCACCATGTGCGCCAGGCCGATCATGAGAAAAACCACGAGCGACTGCTGCGCCAGGGGGAACAGTTTCATCCGCTGATGGGCGGCCAGCACCATGAAGGCGATCAGGGCCATGGCCAGGGCATTCATACCCAGAATATCCGCGCGCAGCACATCCACCAGCAGGCCCAGACACCAGGCCAGCACAATACCGAAGGTCTGTGGCGCCCGCAGCACCCAGTAGATCACGACAAGCCCGATCCATTCCGGGCGCCATTGCCCGATCTGCTGCGGGAACAGCGAGATGGTGCCCACCAGGGCGACAAGGGCACTCAGGATAGCCACCGGGTAACTGACCGAACGCTGCACCATGCTCAGTCCTCCTCCCCAGTCGCCGGTGATGGCGTGTCCCCGCCGCTGATCGAGCCACCGCTGAACACCACCAGCACCTGGCTGCTGCTGTTGAGCCTGGCCATGGGGCGGGCCTCGACCCGGGCAAAGGGCTCACCCGGATCGTGTTTGATGCTGTTGATCCGCGCCACCGGATACCCCTGGGGAAAACGCCCGCCCAGCCCGGAGCTGACCAGCAGATCCCCGACCTCAATATCGGCGGTATCCGGCACATGGGCAAGCTCCATGCGATCATGCTCGCCGGTGCCGAACATGATCGCACGCAGCCCATTGCGGTTAACCTCCACGGGAACCGCATGACTGTTGTCGGAAATCAGGATGGCGCGGGAGGCATGGGCACTGGTATGCACAATCTGCCCCATGAGGCCCTGGGCATCGAGCACCGCCTGACCTTTGCTCAGCCCATCGGATTCGCCCTTGTTCAGGATGATCTCATGGGTCAGTGGGTCCGGTGTCACGCCGATCACATCGGCGACGAGCACCCGGTCATCCAGCTGTTCAGAAGCGTTCAGGAGTTCCCGGAGACGAGCATTCTCTGCAGCAAGGGCAGTGTAGCGCTGGGCGCGGCGCTCCAGCACCAGCAGCCTGGACTCCAGGGCTTCGTTCTCCTGGAGCAGCTCGGAGCGGCTGGTGGTCAGCTCCCCCATCCAGTCCAGGAAGCGGTCCGGCGCATGCCCCAGCCAGTAGACCGGCGTCAGACCGGTCATGAGCCAGCTGCGAACCCGGTCACCATAGGGCAGGTACAGGTCCGAGCCGACCAGCACTCCGGACAGGAGCACCACCAGCACCAACCTGGGACCAATGAGTGGGCCTTGCGTGAAAAGCGTGTTGATGGACCGTCCCCCGTTCAGAACGACAGCCGCCGCTGGCCCCGGGACGGCAGCGGCGGGTCTTCTTGCGATTCAACCGGAACCGGTGGCGACTCTGTCAGTCGTCCTGGGAAAACATGGTCACGCCGCTCTTGTCGATGCGCTCGAGCGCCTTGCCACCACCCCGTGCCACGCAGGTCAGCGGATCTTCCGCCACCACCACGGGCAGGCCGGTTTCCTCACTCAGAAGACTGTCGAGGCCACGCAGCAGCGCACCGCCACCGGTCAGAACAATGCCACGCTCCGCGATATCGGAGGCCAGCTCGGGGGGCGACTGCTCAAGCGCACTCTTGACGGTCTGAACAATCTGCGACAGCGATTCCTGCAGCGCCTCCAGGATCTCGTTGCTGTTGAGCGTGAACTGGCGCGGCACGCCCTCGGCGAGGTTGCGCCCACGCACATCGATCTCGCGCACTTCCAGCCCCTCATAGGCACAGCCGATCTCGTGCTTGATGCGCTCGGCCGTGGAATCCCCGATCAGGCTCCCGTAGTTGCGGCGCACATAGGTGACAATGGCTTCGTCGAACTTGTCACCACCAACGCGCACCGATTCCGCATAGACGATGCCGTTGAGCGAAATGATCGCGATCTCAGTGGTCCCCCCACCGATGTCCACGATCATGGAACCGCTGGCTTCCTCCACCGGGAGCCCCGCGCCGATCGCGGCCGCCATGGGCTCCTCAATCAGGAACACCTCCCGGGCACCGGCACCGAGGGCGGATTCGCGGATCGCCTTGCGCTCCACCTGGGTGCTCTTGCTGGGCACACAGACCAGAACCCGCGGACTCGGGGTAATGAAGCTGTTCTCATGCACCTTGTGGATGAAGTGCTGAAGCATCTTCTCGGTGACCACGAAATCCGCGATCACCCCGTCCTTCATCGGGCGGATGGCCTTGATGTTGCCCGGAGTCCGGCCCAGCATGCGCTTGGCCTCACTGCCCACGGCAGCGACTTTCTTCTGCCCGTTGGAGGTGCTGACCGCAACAACGGAAGGCTCATCCAGGATGATCCCGCGGCCGCGGACAAAGATGAGCGTGTTGGCGGTCCCCAGATCAATGGACAGATCGCTGGAGAACGCGCCTCTGAGTTTCTTGAGCATCGGTGCTGTTTCAACCTGGCTTTACGGATTCGATGGCTGGCCTCGCCTTCCCCGTTGCGTGGCGAAACCTCTTGGATGCCGGAACTTTAGCAGTGGCGGGGGGTTCAGGCAAGACGACCGGCATTGTGAG
This sequence comes from Halovibrio salipaludis, assembly GCF_002286965.1. GTDB lineage: Bacteria > Pseudomonadota > Gammaproteobacteria > Pseudomonadales > Oleiphilaceae > Halospina > Halospina salipaludis. Next base: position 129,413 of record NZ_NSKD01000007.1, read on the forward strand.
CGGCCAGGCAGCAATGGAATAATGCCTGTTTCATAAACAACAGTGGACGTCATGTCGCAGCCTCTGGCAGCCCGCCGAACCGGACCAACCATCAGATCCGTTGCCCTGCTATTGCTGGCAGTACCCGGCTCAGCGACCGCGTTCTGGGGTGACACCCTGGTCATGGAACCGCAGCCATTCCGCCAGGAGCGTGTCCTGGAGGGGCGCACCTTCCAGTACAATGACGAAAGTTTCATCCAGCGCAACAGCTTCACGGCCAGAGCCCCTGAGCTCCATGCCGCCCCAGTACCCCGCGACCACATTGAAGGTACGGGCGGAAGCACGCGTACCAGAGAGCTTTTCCTGGATGCCAGCGTCAGGGTCACCCGGCAATTCGACGATGAAGGAACGCTGGACTTCCAGTACCGATTCCGCCGGAGCGAGGACTTTGACGGGCGCTATACCCGCAACCTTCTGGGCATTGGCGTGCATCCGGGGGGCGGCTTCCAGGCGCGACTGATGGCGGATGTGCGCGGGGACAAATCCCGCATCGACCTCCAGCCCGAACTGGGCTGGCAGGATGACGCCGGCAACGCGGCGCGATTCGCCGTGGTTCTCCCGGAGTACCTGTTCAACAGCAAACAGGATGAGGACCAGTACCTGAGCGAACCCATCACCCTGTTCAGCGCCGGCGAATGGCACCCTTCCGCTGACAGCACCCTGCGCAGCTATATCAGCGCGTCACCGGAAACCGAACTGGAAATCCCATCACTGGAGCGTCGCTTCCGGGATGAATCCCTGCAGGGTGGCGCCAGTATCCAGTACCGCCCCTGTGAACGGAGCCGGCTGCGCTGGCTGGCGGAAGGCCTGGCCACCAATCGCCACGAAAGCGCCACCACCAGCAACCGGTCAGCGGCCATGGAAAGACGCGCCTGGCGCAGCCGGATCGCTCTGACACTGGGCGGCGACCCCGTCAGCCAATGGCGCCTGGGCGGGGAATTCCTGAGCCTGTCCGAGAAGGGCGCCCTGATCGGCGGGGCGCAGCAGCTTTCCAGCCGGGACGAACATCTGGTGTTCGCGGGCCTGACAACCCCGCTATCCCCGGACTGGCATTTCGCCCCGGAGCTGTTCATCAGCCATGTTGACGGTGAGTCTCTGACCGGCATCGACCGCCGGCGCACCAACCAAGACGGCACCTATGCCAAGGCTTCACTGCCGTTCACCTGGTCGCCTGGCAACGGCGCCCGGCTCACGCTGAACCCCACCGTGGAACTGCACAGTGCCGCCTTCGGTGGCGGCAACCTGCGCGTGCGCATCCCGCTCTAGGGGGTTCGGATCAGGGCTGCATCTGCTATCATCCCGCGCTCCGAAGGGAAGGAAACGGCATGAGCATTTCCAGAGACAAGATCGAACAGGTGGCCTGGCTGGCGCGCATCCAGCTCGAGGACTCCGAGAAGGAAGCCCTCGAGGGCAAGCTGAGCGACATACTCGGCATGGTCGACCAGCTCCAGGCCGCGGACACCGACGGCATCACCCCCATGGCCCACCCGCTGGACGCCACCCAGCGGCTGCGCCCGGATGAAGTAACCGAAACCAACAAGCGCGAACGGTTCCAGGCCGTGGCCCCCGAGACACAGGACGGGCTCTATCTGGTTCCGCGGGTAGTGGAGTAAGCGCCGCCATGCACACCAGCACCCTTTCCGAACTGGCCCGGGCACTCGAGGCGGGCGAAACCACCAGCGAAGCGCTCACCCGCGAAACCCTGGAGCGCATCCGGGCGCACGACGGACGCTACAACAGCTTCATCACCGTCGCGGAAGAGCGCGCCCTTGAACAGGCCCGCGCCGCCGATAAGGCCCGTACAGACGGTCGGGCAGGCCCTCTGACCGGTATTCCCTTCGCGCACAAGGACATCTTCTGCACCGAGGACCTGCTCACCACCTGCGGCTCGCGCATGCTCGAAAACTTCGCGCCGCCCTATAACTCAACCGTGGCCCAGAAGCTGGACGACGCCGGCGCGGTCTGCGTGGGCAAGGCCAACATGGACGAATTCGCCATGGGTTCGTCCAACGAAACCAGCTACTTTGGCCCGGTGACCAACCCTTGGGGTGACGGCCTTGTTCCCGGCGGTTCCTCCGGCGGCTCCGCCGCGGCCGTGGCGGCACGCCTGGTGCCCGCCGCTACCGCCACCGACACCGGCGGCTCCATCCGCCAGCCCGCGGCACTGTGTGGCCTCACAGGCCTCAAGCCCACCTATGGCCGCATCTCCCGGTACGGCATCATCGCCTTCGCCTCCAGCCTGGACCAGGCCGGCACCCTCACCCGCGATGCGCGGGACGCGGCCCTGATGCTCAACACCATGGCCGGATTCGACCCGAAGGACTCCACCAGTCTGGACCGCGAGGTGCCGGATTACAGTGCCAGCCTTGAGAACGACCTGAGCGGGCTGCGCATCGGCCTGCCAAAGGAATACTTCTCCGATGAACTGTCACCGGCAATGGCCGAGCAGGTCCGCAGCGCCGTGCGCGAGTACGAAAAACTCGGGGCCACAGTGAAAGAGATCACCCTGCCCCACTCGCACCTGGCCGTGGCCGCCTACTACGTGATCGCGCCCGCCGAAGCGTCCGCCAACCTTTCACGCTTCGACGGCGTGCGCTACGGCCACCGCTGCGACAACCCGCAGGATCTCAACGACCTCTACCTGCGCTCGCGCTCCGAAGGCTTCGGCGAAGAGGTCAAACGCCGCATCCTGGTCGGCACCTACGCCCTCTCGGCCGGCTTCTTCGACGCCTACTACCTCAAGGCCCAGAAAGTCCGCCGCCTGATCCAGCAGGACTTCACCAATGCCTTCAATGAAGTCGACCTGATCATGGGCCCCACATCGCCCTCACCGGCCTTCGCCCAGGGCGACAAGACCGACGACCCGATCAACATGTACCTGGAGGACGTCTTCACCATCGCCTCCAACCTGGCGGGCCTGCCGGCCATGTCCATCCCCGGTGGCATGGTGAACAACCTGCCAGTAGGGCTGCAGATCATCGGCAACTATTTCGACGAAGCGCGCATGCTCAATGCCGCCCACCGTTTCCAGCAGGTGACGGACTGGCACAGGCAGGTAGCGCCGAACAGTGCCTGAAACAGCTGGGTGCCGGAGGGTGTGGGCGGGGTAACCCGTTACAGGAAGCTCGGTCGCCAGGGATGGCGACCGCGCAGCGTCCAGGGATGGATTCATAGCGATTCCTGTAACGGGTTACCCCGCCCGCACCAGCAATAAACAGGAAAGCTAGAGACAACTCCGCGGGAGCATAAACGCCATGCAATGGGAAACCGTGATCGGGCTGGAAGTCCACGTACAGCTCGCCACCCAATCCAAGATCTTCTCCGGCGCCAGCACTGCCTTCGGCGCCGAACCCAACGCCCAGGCCAGCGCCGTCGACCTGGCCATGCCCGGCATGCTTCCCGTGCTCAACGAAGGCGCCGTGCGCATGGCCGTGCAGTTCGGCTTCGCCGTTAATGCTGATATTGCGCACCGCTCCGTCTTTGACCGCAAGAACTACTTCTACGCTGACCTGCCCAAGGGCTACCAGATCAGCCAGATGTACCACCCCATCGTGGGCAAGGGCGAAGTCAGCGTGAACCTGTCCGACGGCAGTGAGCGCACCATCGGCATCGAGCACGCCCACCTGGAGGAAGATGCGGGCAAATCCCTGCACGAAGACTTCCAGGGCCAGTCCGGTATCGACCTCAACCGCGCCGGCACGCCCCTGCTCGAGATCGTCTCCGAGCCGGACATGCGCAGCGCCGAGGAAGCCGCTGCCTACCTGCGGAAGATCCACGCCATCGTCACCTATCTCGGCATCTCCGACGGCGACATGTCCCAGGGCTCCATGCGCTGCGACTGCAACGTCTCAGTGCGCCCGAAAGGCCAGACCGAATTCGGCACCCGCAGCGAGATCAAGAACGTCAATTCCTTCCGCTTCGTGGAAAAAGCCATCAACACCGAGGTGGAACGCCAGATCGAGCTGATCGAGGACGGCGGTGAAGTCCAGCAGGAAACCCGGCTGTACGACGCGGACAGGGATGAAACCCGCTCCATGCGGACCAAGGAGTTCGCCAACGACTACCGCTATTTCCCGGACCCGGATCTGCTGCCGGTCGAAATCGACGACGAGTACATCGACCGCATCCGGGATGACCTGCCGGAACTGCCGGACACCAAACAGGCCCGCTTCATCACCGAGTATGGCCTGAACGCGGACGAAGCCGCTCCCCTGGTGCAGAGCCAGACGCTGGCTGACTACTTCGAGCAGGTCGCCCGGGGCAGCGGCGATGCCCGCCAGGCGGCCAACTGGATCATGGGCGAACTGGCCCGACTGATGAACCAGAACGAGGTCGAGATCCAGGACTGCCCGGTAGGCGCCAGCGATCTTGCCACTCTGATCCTGCGCGTCCAGGACGGCACCATCTCCGGCAAACTCGCCAAGCAGGTCTTTGAAGCGCTGTGGAATGGCGAAGGCAGCCCGGATGAGATCATCGATAAGCAGGGGCTTAAGCAGGTCTCGGACAGCAGTGAGATCGAGGCGCTGGTGGACCAGGTGCTGGCGGACAACCAGGCCATGGTGGACGACTATCTTGGCGAGGAAGTGGCCAAAAAGCAGAAGAAGAAGTTCAACGCCCTGGTCGGCCAGGTCATGAAGGCCTCACAGGGCAAGGCCAACCCGGCCCAGGTGAACGACATACTGCAGCAGAAGCTGACCTCAAGCGATTAGGGTGCTACATTCTGTAACAGAATTCGGCAGATCAGTGCCTTGCGCACGATTTGTATAGTCTGTGTACACCAACTACGCTGATAGTCAAATCGCGTCAATCGGTATTGACCCATGTCAGCACTCTCGTCATCCACAGGCTTCACCGGCAGGCCCAACCTGCGCCACTACCATCGCATCCCGGTGAACCTGGAAGCGTTCCTGGAGCGTGGCGGCGAAGCCCTGCCCCGCTGCCCCATCAACAATCTTTCACGCGCCGGTCTCCAGATCGAGTGCACCCCGGAGACGCTTGACCAGCTGGTTCCCAATGGCGAACCCGTGGCCCCCCAGATGGCCATTCCGGTCCAGGTGGCGTTCACCGTTCCCGTAGGTGAATCCGACAGCGCCTGCATCCGGGCCCGATGCGACGTGGTGACAGTGCGGCGCATTGCCCGCGACTGCTTTCATGTGGGCATGTCCTTCGCTGAGTTCGAGGAAGACGCCGTCCCGATGCTCGATCACTACATCAATGAGCAGCTTTCGGCCGGCGTCTGAACGGACCCTTCTTCCTCACCCTCACGCTCTGGTATAATTCCGCGTTCAGTTGAAGCCGTTTGTTATAAGAAGCGGTTCCATTCCGAGTCAACAGCGGTACAGAGCGCGATGACCCAATACAACCTCACGCACCTCAAACAGCTGGAAGCGGAAAGCATCCACATCATGCGGGAAGTGGCAGCCGAGTTCGACAACCCGGTCATGCTCTACTCCATCGGCAAGGACTCCTCGGTGATGCTCCATCTGGCCCGCAAGGCTTTCTGGCCCGGCCGGATCCCCTTCCCGATGCTGCACGTGGACACCACCTGGAAGTTCAGGGAAATGATCGAATTCCGGGATCGCATGGCCGAAAAGTACGATCTCGATATGATCGTCCACATCAATGAGGAAGGCGTAAAGCAGGGCATCGGCCCCTTCAGTCACGGCAGTGCCAAGCACACCGACGTGATGAAGACCCAGTCGCTGAAGCAGGCCATGGAGAAGTACAAGTTCGATGCCGCCTTTGGCGGGGCCCGCCGTGACGAGGAGAAATCCCGCGCCAAGGAGCGCGTCTACTCGTTCCGGGACGAGAATCACCGCTGGGACCCGAAGAACCAGCGCCCGGAGCTGTGGAACATCTACAACGGCCAGATCAACAAGGGCGAGAGCATCCGCGTCTTCCCGCTCTCCAACTGGACCGAACTGGACGTCTGGCAGTACATCCACCTCGAGAACATCGAGATCGTGCCGCTTTACTTCTCCAAGCCCCGGCCCGTGGTCGAGCGCGACGGCACCCTGATCATGGTCGATGACGACCGCATGCCCCTGGAGCCGGGCGAAGAGCCCGAAATGAAGTCCGTGCGCTTCCGCACCCTGGGCTGCTACCCGCTGACCGGCGCCATCGAGTCCGAGGCGGACACGCTGCCCGAGATCATCCAGGAGATGCTGCTGACACGCAGCTCCGAGCGCCAGGGTCGAGTCATTGACCACGACAGCGCCGGCTCCATGGAGAAGAAGAAACAGGAAGGCTACTTCTAAGCGCGCCCAACCCGGTTTTCGGAGACAAGATCCAATGTCACATCAGTCAGACCTGATCGGCACCGACATCAACGCCTACCTCAAGCAGCACGAACAGAAGGAACTTCTGCGGCTGCTGACCTGCGGCAGCGTGGACGACGGCAAGAGCACCCTCATTGGCCGCCTGCTGCACGACACCAGCATGATCTACGAAGACCAGCTGGCAGCGCTGGAGTCCGACAGCTCCAAGGTGGGCTCCACCGGCGAGAAGCTGGACCTGTCGCTGCTCGTGGATGGCCTGCAGGCCGAGCGGGAACAGGGCATCACCATCGACGTGGCCTACCGCTACTTCTCCACCGCCAAGCGCAAGTTCATCATGGCCGATACCCCCGGGCATGAGCAGTACACGCGCAATATGGCCACGGGCGCCTCCAATGCGCAGCTCGCGGTTATCCTGATCGACGCCCGCCATGGGGTGCTGACCCAGACCAAGCGCCACTCCTTCCTGGCTTCGCTGCTGGGCATCAAGCACGTGGTCGTCGCCATCAACAAGATGGATCTGGTCGACTACAGCGAGCAGCGCTTCAATGAAATCAGGGAGGAGTACCAGCACTTCTGCGGCAACCTCGGACTGGAAGACGTGCGGTTTGTGCCGATCTCCGCACTCGAGGGCGACAACGTCGTCTATCCCAGCGAGAACATGCCCTGGTTCGACGGCAAGCCCATGATGCAGGTGCTGGAGACCGTCCCGATCTCCCACGACAAGGACTTCGAGCATTTCCGGTTCCCGGTCCAGTACGTGAACCGCCCGAACCTCGACTTCCGGGGCTTCTGCGGCACCATCGCCAGCGGCGTTGTGAAGCCGGACGATGAAGTGGTGGCCCTGCCCTCGGGCCGCTCCACGCGCGTGGACCGGGTCGTGACCTTTGAAGGGGATCAGGACGAAGCCCATATCGACCAGGCGGTCACCCTGACCCTGAAAGACGAGATCGACATCAGCCGTGGCGACATGCTGGTGCACGCCGGCAACATGCCCGAAGTGGCCACCGCCTTCAACGCCAACGTGGTCTGGATGACCGACCAGCCACTGGCTCCGGGCCGCCAGTACGACATCAAGCAGGGGCCTCGCTACACCTCCGGCGCCATGCGCCGGGTGCACTACAAGACGGATGTGAACACCCTGGAGCAACAGGAAGGCAGCGAACTGGGCCTGAACGAGATCGGCCTGTGCGAGTTCGCGGTCAGCCATCCGCTGGCCTTTGACCCCTACCCGAACTGCGGCTCCACCGGTGCGTTCATCATCATCGACCGGCTGACCAACATCACCATCGGCGCCGGCATGATCAAGAGCACCGCCAGCGACGCCGAAGGCCTGATGAACCCGGTCACCACCGAGGAATGGCAACGCCGGCTCGACCAGAAACCGCTGATCATCGACTGCGGTGGCGAAGCCGCGGACAAACTGGCCACGGCCCTGCAGCGCAGCCTGTTCGACGTGGGCAAGACCGGCATCGTGCTGGACAACACCAACACGGACTCCGAGGAAGACCGCGGCAGCATGGCCGAGGTTCTGCGCAGCCAGGGGCTGATCGTGTTCACAACCGGCATCAGCGGAACCCCAGCGGACTACAGTGTCAGCGCCGATAACGACGCGGGCATCAGCAAGGCCGTCCAGGAGCTGCTCCAGACGCTGCGCCGGGAAAAACGGCTGCAGGGCTGACCCATGGCCATCCGCCAGCTCAGGCTGATGCGGGCCGCCCTGCCCGGTGGCGGCCAAGCGGCCAAGGTCACCGCCGGCCAGCCCATGGCCGAGCCGGGCGGTGACTACGAAGGCCTGCACCGCCAGCTCAAGAAACTGTTCAACAGCCGCCCCGGCAAAGCCTACGGCCGCTTCTCGGACGACGTCGGGAACCACCCCATCCGCGGATGGCTGGGCAACTACCTGGACGGTCAACAGAGCTTCGAGGCCTTCACGGACCAGCTTCTGGACCAGTGGCAGGAGGAGGTCACCCGCGCGGACACCGACCCCGAGCGCCCACTGCTCATCGTCCATGAATCCCTGGCCGACGGCGAGGTCCTCTACCTGTTTGCACTGGAAATGGATGCCGTCTTCACCCTGGATACCACCCTGGAACTAACCCCCACGGAAACCATCAGCCGCTCCCGCCTGAACCTGGCAGCCCGCGTTGAACTGGAGGACTGGCGCGGCGAGCAGGGCTCGGAGAACTACCTGACCGTGCTCCAGGGCCGCGGCACCGGCGAGATCGGCAAGTGCTTCGCGCGCCTGGTGGGCTTTCAGCAGGAAGTGGATGTGGAAGCGGAGACCCGCACCTTCCTGGAGGCGGTGGAATCCTTCGCCCAACAGCAGACAGAACCCGAACACGCCCAGAGCGTGCGCCACAAGGCATTCGAGTTCTGCAACGAGCAGGAAGCCCTTGGCGAGCCAGTCCCCCTCTCCGCCCTCTCCAGCTACATCGACGACAGCCAGCCGGAACGCTTCGCGGAGCACGTGGCGGAATCCCAGGCGGTGGAGCCGGACCGTGTCCTGCACCCGGACCGGCGCAAGGTCCGCAAACTGGTCCGTATCGCCGGCAAGGGCAACGGCCTGAGCCTCTCCTTCTCCTCCGACCTTGTGAACCAGGCCGTCCACTACGACCGCGACCGGGATGCGCTGATCATCACCCAGGTCCCCCGCAGCCTCAAGGAACAGCTCCAGAGTTATCTGGACGACGCTTCCGACTAAGTCGCGCTACCCATAAGCTGTACGCATTGCGGCGGGGGAGCCCTTTCAGGGAGGCTCGATGACAGGATGTCATCGCGCCAGCGCCCAGGGATGGGTTTACAGCGGTCCCTGAAAGGGCTCCCCCGCCGTAATGCCTGGTACTGATTCCCATGCCGGAGACAACATCTCAATCTCGCCACTTACGTCCAAACCAGTCCAGGCGTTATAATCACCAATCTTCCAACCAGACAGAACGCCGCCAACCATGGGAAAGAAACTCTTCATCAAGACCCACGGCTGCCAGATGAACGAATACGACTCCTCGCGCATGATCGACCTCCTGCGCGAGAGTCACGAGGTGGAGCTGACCGACACCGCCGACGACGCGGACATCCTGCTGCTCAACACCTGCTCCATCCGTGAGAAGGCCCAGGAAAAAGTCTTCCACCAGCTCGGCCGCTGGAAAAAACTGAAGAACGACAACCCGGACGCCATCATCGGCGTCGGCGGCTGCGTCGCCAGCCAGGAAGGCCAGGCCATCATCGACCGGGCGCCCTACGTGGACATGGTCTTCGGCCCCCAGACCCTGCACCGCCTGCCCGAAATGATCACCAAGGCGGACAGCGAGGGCGGCGTAGGCGTGGTGGACGTCAGCTTCCCCGAAATCGAGAAGTTCGACGAACTGCCCGGGCCTGGCGTCGATGGCCCCTCCGCCTTTGTTTCCATCATGGAAGGCTGCAGCAAGTACTGCTCCTTCTGCGTGGTGCCCTACACCCGTGGTGAAGAACTGAGCCGCCCCGTTGAGGACGTGCTTGAAGAGGTTCGGGACCTCGCCAGCCAGGGCGTGCGGGAAGTCAACCTTCTTGGCCAGAACGTCAACGCCTACGACGGCGAAACCCTCGATGGCGACACCATGGACCTGGCGGAGCTGATCACCTGGGTAGCGGATATCGATGGCATTGACCGCATCCGTTTCACCACCTCGCATCCGGTGGAGTTCTCGGACGCGCTGATCAACGTCTACGAGCAGGTCCCGGAACTGGTCAGTCATCTGCATCTTCCGGTACAGGCCGGCTCGGACCGGATCCTGGCGCTGATGAAGCGCGGCCACACGACCCTGGAGTACAAATCCAAGATCCGCAAGCTGCGCCGCATCCGCCCGAACCTGAGTCTCTCCTCGGATTTCATCATCGGTTTCCCCGGTGAAACCGAGAAGGACTTCGAGGACACCATGAAGCTGATCAACGACGTGGGCTTCGATGTGTCCTTCAGTTTCGTCTACAGCGCCCGCCCCGGCACCCCGGCGGCGGACCTGCCGGACGATACCCCGGAAGAGGTCAAGAAAGAACGCCTGAAGATCCTGCAGGACCGCATCAACCAGCAGGCCATGGACATCAGCCGCAAGATGGTCGGCAACACCGAGCGCATTCTTGTCACGGGCGTGTCCAAGAAAGACCCCGGTGAGTACCAGGGTCGGACCGAGAACAACCGGGTCGTCAATTTCCGCACCGACGTGCCCGGCGTGGTCGGCTCGTTCGTGGACGTTGAGATCACCGAGGCATTGCCGAATTCACTGCGCGGCGTCATGATTGACGACAACCGCTACTGAGCCGAGGGCCGATTGAGCGCCGACACCCGAGAATTCCAGCTGGAACCCGCCGATACGGAACGTCTGGCCGCACTCTGCGGCCAGTTCGACGAACACCTCAAGCACATCGAAAAACGCATGGGCGTGCGCATCGGTTACCGGGGGCACCACTTCCGGATCACCGGTGACGGCGAGGCCGCAACGGCGGCCATGGAAGTGCTCAAACACCTCTATCGGGAAACCGAGGCCAGTGATGACATCAGCCCGGACACGGTGCACCTGTTCATCCGCGAATCCGGCTTTGAGCGCCTTCCCGAGACCAGCGGCTATGACGGCGCCCAGCAGGTCATCGAAACACCCCGCCTGAAGATCCAGCCCCGGGGCGACAACCAGCAGCGCTACGTGCATGCCATCCGGACCCACGACATCAACTTCGGCGTGGGCCCGGCTGGCACAGGCAAAACCTGGCTCGCCGTGGCCTGTGCCGTGGAGGCCCTCCAGGCCGAGGAAGTCAAGCGGGTCATGCTGGTCCGCCCAGCGGTCGAAGCCGGTGAAAAGCTGGGTTTTCTGCCGGGGGATCTTTCCCAGAAAGTCGATCCCTACCTCAAGCCGCTCTATGACGCCCTCTACGAGATGCTCGGCTTCGAGCAGGTGAACAGGCTGATCGAGCGCGGCGTGATCGAGATCGCCCCGCTGGCGTTCATGCGCGGGCGCACCCTCAACAACTCCTTCATCATCCTGGACGAGAGCCAGAACACCACCCGGGAACAGATGAAGATGTTCCTCACGCGCATCGGCTTTGGCTCCACCGCCATCATCACCGGCGACATCACCCAGATTGACCTGCCGCGCGGCCAGCATTCCGGCCTGGAGCACTGCCTGCGTGTGCTGCGGGAGGTCAAGGGCATTGGCATCACCTACTTCGGCGCCGAGGACGTGGTCCGCCATCCGCTGGTCCAGCGCATTGTGGAAGCCTATGACGACTGGGACGATCGCAACGCATGAACCGGGTAACCCTGGACCTGCAGCCTGAAACCAGTAACGCCAGCCTCCCCTCTGAGGCGGCATTTCAGGCCTGGGTACAGCAGGGCTGGCAGGGCAGCAATGCCATCGAGGTCACCCTGCGCATCGTGGATGAACCCGAGGGTCACGAGCTGAACCACCAGTACCGGGGCAAGGATTACGCGACCAATATCCTGTCCTTCCCCTTTGAGGCCCCACCCGGCGTGGATCTGGGCCTGCTCGGTGACCTGGTCCTCTGTGCCGGTGTGGTTGAACGGGAGGCCCGGGAGCAGGGCAAGGCGCTTGAGGCCCACTGGGCACACCTGGTGATTCATGGCATGCTTCACCTGCAGGGCTATGATCATCAGGACGTCAATGAAGCGGAAACCATGGAGAATCTTGAGGTACGCCTCCTTGCTGAACTTGGTTTTTCCGACCCCTATCAGTAGCACCCCGCGAACAGGAATCCGGAAAGGACCCCATGAGCGACGACTCATCCAACGGCCAGACGAAGAGCTCCTGGCTGGAGCGATTATCCCAGGCCTTCTCAAGTGAACCCCGCAGCCCAGAGGATCTTCTGCGCATCCTGCGCGATGCGGAGTTCCAGCAGCTGATCGACTCCGATGCCATGAGCATCATCGAGGGCGCCATGCAGGTGACGGACATGCGCGTGGAGGAGATCATGATTCCGCGCTCGCGCATGGTGACGGTCAAGGCCGAGGCCGACCCTTCCTCGTACATCAGCGAGGTCATCGAATCCGCCCATTCTCGATTCCCGGCCATTGGCGATACCTCGGACGAGATCATCGGCATCCTGCTCGCCAAGGACCTCCTGCCGCTGGCCCTGCGCAACAACCTCACCCGTGACAGCATCCGCGACATCCTGCGCCCGGCCACGGTCGTCCCCGAGAGCAAGCGCTGCAACCAGTTGCTCAAGGAGTTCAAGGAGAACCGCAACCACATGGCGATTGTGGTCGACGAATACGGCGGCGTGGCAGGGCTGATCACCATCGAGGACGTGCTTGAGCAGATTGTCGGCGACATCGAGGACGAGCACGACGTTGATGATGACGACCGCATCCGCGAGCGCGAGCACGGCATCTACGCGGTCAAGGCCCAGACGCCCATCGATGAATTCAATGAATTCTTCGGCACGGATCTGGACCAGGAAGCTTTCGACACCATTGGTGGCCTGATGCTCAAGGAGTTCGGCCGCCTGCCAAGGCGTGGTGAAACCACCACTGTGGACCGTTTCCGGTTCAAGGTTCTGAACGCCGACAACCGCAAGATCCGCCTGATCCAGGTCAAACCCATCGCATGACGCGGGACGCGCCATGATCCAGAACCGCCTTTTCCGTATTCCCGCGCTGGTGGCCACCGGCGCGCTCCAGACACTCGCGTTTGCCCCCTTCTATCTGTGGCCCGCTGCGCTGCTGTCCCTGGTGCTGATCCTGCTTCTGTGCAGCGGCCGGGAGGCGAAGCCCCTGTTCCGGGACGGCTGGTTCCTCGGCCTGGGGCTGTTCGGCAGCGGCGCCTCCTGGGTCTACGTCAGCATCAGCGAATACGGCATGACGGCCGCGCCGCTGGCAGCGATCATGACACTGCTGTTCGCCATGGGACTGGCGCTGTTTCCGGCCATCGCCTTCTGGTGCTGGGGCCGGCTCGCAGACGGTCACGCCGGGCGCAGCCTGTGGCTGTTCCCGGCCGTCTGGGTCCTGATGGACTGGGTGCGCGGCTGGCTTCTGACCGGTTTCCCCTGGCTCTATGCCGGCACCGCCCAGGTGGATGGTCCCATGGCGCCATGGGCACCGGTGCTTGGCGTGCACGGCGTCACCTTTGTTACAGCCGTCACAGCGGCCCTGCTGGTCACCGCCTGGCACCATTACCGCAACGGCCCCCGCTGGCTGCCCGCCGGTTTCGTGGCCGCCGCCATACTGCCCTGGCTGCTGGCGCCGCTGCTCAGCCTGGTGGCGTGGACCCAGCCGGAAGGCGAGCCCCTGTCGGTCGCGGCCGTCCAGGGCAACATCTCCCAGCATGACAAATGGGATCCCGACATGCTCCGGAACCAGATCCGGACCTACCGGGAGCTCACCGAGCCGCTCTGGGGTCGGGACCTGATCCTGTGGCCGGAAACCGCGCTGCCCGCCACCCAGGGCCAGTCAGCCCAGGTTCTGGATGCACTGGAAAGCCGCGCCTTCGAGACCGGCACAACGCTGGTCACTGGCCTGCCCTGGTACGGCAACAGCCCACACTACGCGGAGCCGGTCTTCCACAACAGCCTGATGACAGTGGGCCCCGGCCAGGGAACCTATCACAAGCAGCGGCTGGTGCCATTCGGTGAATACGTGCCGCTGGAATCACTGCTGCGCGGCACCATTGAATTCCTGAGCCTGCCAATGTCGGTTTTCCGGCCGGGACCGGAAAACCAGCCCCCGCTGCAGGTTGCCGGTGGTGCCCGCACCCATCCTGCTATCTGCTATGAGATCGCCTATGCGGACTTCGTGGCCCAGCAAGCCGTAGACACCGGTTTCCTCATGACGGTGAGCAACGATGCCTGGTTCGGGCGTTCACTCGGCCCCTTCCAGCATCACCAGATTGCCCGCATGCGGGCGCTGGAGACCGGGCGGGAGCTGCTGCGCGGTACCAATAACGGGATCACGTCCATCGTGGACCGGGAAGGCCATATCCGCATCCGCGCCCAGCACTATGAGCGGGATGTTCTGAAGGGGGAAATCCAGCCGATGACGGGGACCACACCTTTCATGGCCACCGGCTCATGGCCGGTCATAACGCTGGCGGCCGTGATGATCGTGTTCGGCCGCCAGCGCCGGGAAAAGGCAAAGGCCTAGACCACCGCTTCCGCCACCTCGTGAATGGCCATAACTCCCCCTAGCACCACACCACAGAGTGCGAGTGCCAGTAGGGTATTCACCGAATACTTGATCATCTGGTACTGGCGACGATTGGTCTTCTTGAGCTCGCGGGCCCGCGCCCGCTTCTCGGTGAAGAGATAGAGCAGACAGTTCAGCGGACTGAAGATCGGCCAGCCCTTGCGCCAGTATTCACCAACGCTCTTATAGCGCTCCTGGCCACGGAATCGGTACACATAGATCATGGACCCTGCAACAAAGGCCACGATCAGGATAAAAACGGTCACAGCGACCGGCATGGGCAACCTCCCGGAATGAATGGTTTGAACCGCCATTCATTCCGGGATAGTTCGCAAAATCAAGCAAAGACTGTGGGCTCAGTCTGTGCCGGGCTCCACATCCGGCGTGTGCGCCGTAATCCGCTCGAAGTAATGGGATTCACACCGCTCACAGGGCTCCAGTCGGGTTGTTTCAGCCAGTGTCCGCATGTGACCGCAGTTCAGACAGCGCAGAACACCGGCCATGGCCAGCTCGCCCGCAAAATAGTGATCCGCGTCCGTGTTCTGCAGCTTCTGCTGGAGTTCGAGGGTATCCAGGCGGGTGGGATCGGCGATGGACAGAAGCCGCTCCACCAGCCAGTCCTCGATCCATTCCAGGTCCGTGCGCAGCCACTCCGCCACACCGTCGCCGGTGCTGGACACAAAGCCCAGCAGATGGGAGAGATCCCGGCGCAGGTAGGCCGCGAGCAGATTCAGCTCATCACGGGTGAGTTCGGCCACCTCCTGCTCAAACTCAACCGCTTCCTCAATTTCCTGCTGGAGCTGCTCCCAGGTTCGTTCCTCCGCTTCCGCGAGGCGGGACTCCACCCGCTCGAGCATACGGTTGTAGGCGGTCTCGGCACCGTCGCTGAGACGGGGACGCTGCTTATCGGCCACTGTTCTCTCCTGCTGATGGGTTGGAAGTCGGCATGCCTACCTGTCACCTTCTCTCTACGCTAGAATGAGCCCTTTCCCGATGCAACAGCCATTTTCGATCCGAGAGCATAAGGCACCGACCCATGGAAGAGCATTACCGCCCCGACGCCGTCGAGCGCAACGCCCAGCAGTACTGGGAGTCCAACGATGTCTTCGCGGTACGGGAAGAACCCGGCAAGCCCAAGTACTACTGCCTTTCCATGTTCCCCTACCCCAGCGGCAGGCTGCACATGGGGCATGTGCGCAACTACACCATTGGTGATGTGATCTCGCGCTTCCAGCGCATGCAGGGCAAGAACGTGCTGCAGCCCATGGGCTGGGACGCCTTCGGACTGCCGGCGGAGAACGCGGCCATCAGCAACCGCACCGCCCCCGCCGCCTGGACCCGGCAGAACATTGAACACATGAAGACCCAGCTCAAGCGCCTGGGCTTCGGCTATGACTGGAACCGGGAACTGGCCACCTGCGACCCGGATTACTACCAGTGGGAGCAGTGGTTCTTCACCAAGCTGTATGAAAAGGGCCTGGTCTACAAGAAGAACGCCACCGTCAACTGGGATCCGGTGGACCAGACGGTGCTCGCCAACGAACAGGTGGTGGATGGCCGCGGCTGGCGCTCCGGGGCTGTGGTCGAACAGAAAGAGATTCCCCAGTGGTTCGTCAAGATCACCGACTACGCCGATGAACTGCTGGACGACCTGGATCAGCTCGAGGGCTGGCCGGAACAGGTCAAGGCCATGCAGCGCAACTGGATCGGCCGCTCCGAGGGGGTCGAGCTCGACTTCCAGATGGAGGACGGCTCCGAAACCCTGCGGGTCTATACCACCCGTCCGGACACCCTCTATGGCGTGACCTACATGGCCGTGTCCGCACGTCACCCGGTCGCGGAGAAGGCGTCTGAGCGTTCCCGCGAGGTGGCCGAGTTCGTGGAGGAGTGCCGCCACACCGTCGCTTCCACCGCCGATGTGGAAACCATGGAGAAGAAAGGCGTGGAGACTGGCCTCTACGCCCTCCACCCGCTGACCGGTGAGCGTCTCCCCGTTTACGTCGCCAACTTCGTGCTGCACGAGTACGGCACCGGTGCCCTGATGGCGGTGCCCGCCCACGACGAGCGCGACCACGAGTTCGCCCGCAAATACCGCATCGCCATCCGCCAGGTCATCAGCCCCAACGACGGCCGCGACGTGGACACCTATGTGGAGGCGTTCAGCGAAAAGGGCCTGCTGACCAATTCCGGCCCCTACACCGGCACCAGCTCGGACGAGGCCTTCGCGGCCATCGCGCAGGACCTGGAGAAGCGCGGCATCGGCAAGCGCAAGACCAATTACCGCCTGCGCGACTGGGGCGTCTCCCGCCAGCGCTACTGGGGCGCGCCCATCCCCATGCTCACCCTCGAAAACGGTGAGTCAGCCCCGGTACCGGAAAGCGACCTGCCAGTGGCACTGCCCGAGGACGTGACCATGGACGGCGTGCAATCGCCGCTCAAGACCGATCCCGAGTGGGCGAAGACCACCTACAACGGTGAGCCCGCCTTCCGCGAGACGGACACCTTCGACACCTTCATGGAGTCCTCCTGGTACTTCGCACGCTTCTGCAGCCCCTGGAAGGACGACGGCATGCTGGATCCGGAAGCGGCCAACTACTGGCTGCCCGTGGACCAGTACATCGGCGGCATTGAGCACGCCATCCTGCACCTGCTCTACGCGCGCTTCTTCCACAAGCTGCTGCGCGACGTAGGCCTGGTCAACAGCGACGAGCCGTTCAACCGCCTGCTATGCCAGGGCATGGTACTGGCCGAGACCTGGTACCGCGAGACGGCCAATGGCGGCAAGGAATGGTTCTCGCCCCAGGACGTGGACGCTGAGTACGACGGTAAGGGCAACGTGGTCAGCGCCACGCTCAAGGCAGATGGCAAGCCCGTCCACCCCGGTGGCGTAACCAAGATGTCCAAATCCAAGAACAACGGCATCGATCCCCAGGCCATCATCGATGAGTACGGTGCCGACACCGTGCGCCTGTTCATGATGTTCGCGGCCCCGCCGGAGCAGTCGCTGGAGTGGTCCGACAGCGGTGTGGAAGGCGCTCACCGCTTCCTGCGCCGGCTCTGGCGGATGGTGCACCAGCACGTGAGTGACGGCGGCACAGACGGGGCCATACCGGGCGAGCCCGATGAGGCCCAGCAGGGCATGCGCCGCAAGACGCATCAGACCATTGCCAAGGTCAGCGACGACTTCAGCCGGCGCCTGACCTTCAATACGGCCATTGCCGCCGTAATGGAACTGCTCAACGACGCCGGACGGTTTGAGATCCGCAACGACGGCGACCGGGCGGTGATGCAGGAGGTTCTGGAGACAGCCGTTCTGGTGCTGGCGCCTGTGGCCCCCCACATCACCCATGAACTGTGGCAGGCCCTTGGCTACACAACCGCCGTTGTCGACGCTGAATGGCCTGTGGCCGACGAGCGCCTGATGAAACAGGACAGCATTGAGCTCGTGGTGCAGGTCAACGGCAAGCTCCGCTCACGCATCCAGGCGGACGCCGAGGCCGACCGGGACCAGCTCGAGGCCCTGGCCCTCGCGGATGAGAATGTCCAGCGCTTCATCGAGGACAAGACCGTGCGCAAAGTGGTTGTGGTGCCCGGCAAACTCGTGAACGTGGTCGCCAACTGATCCGGCTCCGGAGGTCCCCCATGCCCCAGGCCGCCTGGAAACCCATACTCACGCTGGCCCTGGTCACAGTGCTCACCGCCTGTGGCTTCCAGCTCCGGGGCTCGGGCATGGTGCCGGATGCCCTGGCACCCCTGGCCCTGTCCTGCGGCGAGGGCGTGCCCGGCCCGGTCTGCTCGGGTTTGCGTGAACGACTTGGCCTCTACAACATCCTGGCTGAAGACGACGAAACCGCCGGATACCGCCTCAAGCTCAGCGGCTATGAGCAGGAACGGCGCACGAGTGCCCTGGATGACCGGGCGGCCGCCGCTGAATACGAACTCAGTGCCCGCATAGCGGTGGCATTGACCACGAGGGACGGCATTCCCCTTCTGGCGGATACCGAACTGAGTGCCCGCGAGTTCTACCAGGCGGATGAGCAGCAGGTGCTGGCCGGAGAGCGGGAACAGCAGGGCATCGAGGGCCTTCTCCAGGACCAGCTGGTCCAGCAGGTCACCCGCCGGCTGATGCCCTTCACCGAGGAGCGCATCCGCCGGATCCGCTCCGAGCACGAAAACAGTACGGACACGGACGAATGAAGGTCACCCCGGAACAGCTCCCGGATCAGCTGGCCAAGCGCCTGGATGCCGGTTACCTGGTTACCGGCGATGAACCCCTCCTGGTCCAGGAGGCCTGTGACCGCATCCGCGAACGGGCTGTGGCCGAAGGCTACGAGGAACGCACGGTCTTCCAGACGGACCCGCAGTTCGACTGGCAGCAGGTCCATGACGAGACCCAGGCACTGTCGCTGTTCGCCAGCCGCCGCCGCATCGAGGTGCGCCTGCACAGTGGCAAGCCCGGCAAGGGCCGTGAGGTTCTGGAAGCCTTCGCCAAGGCGCCCCCGGAGGACGTCATCCTGATTGTCTCCGGCCCACGCCTGGACAGCGGCGAGACCAGCAAGGCCTGGTTCCGCAACTGGCAGAAGGTCGGCCTCCACGTTCCGGTCTGGCCGGTGGATCCAGCGGACTTCCCCCGCTGGCTCTCACGCCGCGCCGAAACCATGGGCCTGAAGCTCACCCGCAACGCCGTGGCCCAGCTCAGCGAGCGCCTGGAGGGCAACCTGCTGGCGGCCCACCAGGAGCTGGAACGACTCAGGGTGGTCGCCGGGGATGAACCGGTGGATGACGCTGTTGCCATTGGGGGTGTTGAGGACAGCAGCCGTTACAACGCCTTCGAGCTGAGCGCCGAGGCGCTGTCCGGCAACCGGGTTCACGCCCTGCAGATGCTGCGGCGCCTGGAAGAGGAAGGGACCAATACACTGGCCATACTGGGCGTGCTCCAGCGTGACCTGAAGCATCTTGCCAACCTGCAGCACAGCCTGCGTCAGGGCAGCAATGCGGCCACCTGGTTCAAGCACAACGGGGTGCGCCAGCCGCCGCTTCGAAAGGCCCTGGAAAAGGCCTCACGCCGGCACAACAGCCAGTCGATCAGCAGGGCCTGGGAACAGGCCAGACAGGTGGACCGGGCCAGCAAGGGGCAGGACCCGGCCATGCCGCCCTGGTCCGCCCTTGCCGCCCTGGTCGAGACGCTCTCCGCTTAGCCGAACTCGGCCTCGTCGAACGCCATCATGCTGTCGCCGCCATTGCGGATGGACTCCGCCAGGGCAACCGACTGCGGCAGGATGCGGTCGAAGAAAAAGCGCGCGGTCTTGAGCTTGCCGGTGTAGAAGCCGGAGGTATCATTCTCCGCCTTGGGCGCGGCTGCCTGCACCATGCGGACCCACAGATAGGCTTCGGCGGTGAGGCCGAACAGATCCAGGTAGTCCACCGCGGCCGCACCGATCTCCGCCGGATTGCCATCCGCTGCCTTGATGACGCTCTCGGTCACATCGGAAAGACGCTCAAGAACCGCCGCCAGGGGCTGGATGTAGTCGGCCACTGCCGGATCATCCTGGTTCGCATTGATATAGTCGGCCACGTCGTTCGCGAAGAGTTCGAAGAACTTACCGCCATTACCGACAACCTTGCGCCCCATCAGGTCCATGGCCTGGATGCCGTTGGTCCCCTCGTAGATCTGGGTGATGCGGGTATCACGCACCAGCTGCTCCTGGCCCCACTCGCGGATATAGCCGTGCCCGCCGTAGACCTGCTGACCGATCACACAGGTATCCAACGCCCGGTCGGTCAGGAAGGCCTTGGCCACCGGCGTCAGCAGCGCCACCATGCCATCGGCTTTCTCCTTCGCTTCCGGGTCCTCGGCGAACTTGGCCTGGTCCAGCCACTGGGCCACGTAGGTAATAAAGGCACGGCTGCCTTCGGTATGCGCCTTCATCTTCAGCAGCATCCGCCGCACGTCCGGGTGCACGATGATCGGATCCGCCTGTTTGTCGGGGTTCTGGGGACCATTGGGTGAGCGGCTCTGGATGCGCTCGCGGGCATAGGCCAGGGCATGCTGGTAGGAGGCTTCCGCCGCGCCCACACCCTGGATGCCCACACCCAGACGCTCGTAGTTCATCATGGTGAACATGGCCATCAGGCCCTTGTTGGGCTCGCCCACGAGCCAGCCACGGGCATCATCGTAGTTCATGACACAGGTCGCGGAGCCGTGGATGCCCATCTTCTCCTCCAGTGACCCGCAGGAGACGTTGTTGCGCGCGCCCAGGGAATCGTCCTCATTCACTTCGTATTTCGGCACGAGGAAGAGCGAGATGCCCTTGGGTCCCGCCGGGGCGTCCGGCAGCTTGGCGAGCACCAGGTGGATGATGTTCTCCGCCATGTCGTGCTCACCCCAGGTGATGAAGATCTTGGTGCCTGAGATGCTGTAGGAACCATCATCGTTTGGCTTCGCCTTGGTCCGGATGATGCCCAGGTCCGTGCCGGCATGGGGCTCGGTCAGATCCATGGCCCCGGACCAGGTGCCATCGTACATCTTCGGCAGGTACTTCTCCTTGAGCTCCTCACTGCCATGGGCATGGAGCGCCAGGCACGCGCCGGCCGTGAGCATGGGGCAGAGGCCGAAGGCCATGTTCGCGCCCTGCATCATCTCCTCGACCTGCCCAACCAGGCTCTTGGGCATGCCCATGCCGCCGTAGTTGGGATCACCACCAAGGCCGACCCAGCCGCCTTCGGCGAAGGTCTGGTAGGCCTCCTTGAAACCATCAGGCGTGGTCACCTCGCCATCCTTCCACTGACAGCCCTGCTCATCGCCACTCTGGTTGATGGGGGCGAGCGTCCCTGCTGCGATCTTGCCGGCTTCTTCCAGAATGGCATCCGCCGTCTCCGGATCCACGCTTTCGCTGAGGCCGGGCAGGGATGCCCACTGGCCCGGTGCGTCGAAGATCTCGTTGAGCAGGAACCGCATGTCCTGCAGGGGAGCCTTGTAGTCAGCCATGGATTGATCCTCACTTTGAACGTCTGGCAGGGCCTATTCTACCCCGGGATTTCTGACAGAAAAGCCCGCACGGGGCGGGCTTTTCATGCTTACCGGATACTAACGGTTCAGAAGGCGAAATGCTCTTCCTGCATCTCCATCAGGTTACCGGCACCGCTGACCATGGCATCGGCGTGGGCCCTGGCCCGCGGCAGCATGCGCTGGAAGTAGAAGCGCGCGGTCTGGAGCTTGGCCTGATAGAACGCCTCTTCGGAGGTGCCTTCCTGGAGCTTGCGCTGGGCAACCTCGGCCATCTCGGCCCAGAGATAGGCCAACACACCGTAACCGGAGTACATCAGGTAGTCGTAGGACGCCGCCCCGACCTCCTCGCGATCCTTCATGGCGGCCGAGCCGAGCTTCATGGTCAGGTCGCCCCACTCCTTGTTGAACGCCGCCAGCGGCTCGATGAACTCAGCCAGCTCCTTGTTGTCGCCATGCTCCTTGCAGAACAGGTGCACCTTCTTGGTGAAGCGCTTGAGCGACTCACCCTGGGTCATCAGCACCTTCCGACCCAGCAGGTCGAGCGCCTGGATGCCGGTTGTCCCCTCGTAGATGGCGCCGATGCGTGCATCCCGCACGATCTGCTCCATGCCCCACTCGGAGATGTAGCCGTGACCACCATAGACCTGCATTCCCAGATTGGCGGCTTCGATACCGGTCTCGGTCAGGAAGGCCTTGGCGATCGGCGTCAGGAAGCTCAGCAGTTCGTCGGCTTCCTTGCGCGCTTCAGCATCTTCGCTGCGGGTGGTGATGTCCGCCTGCTGGGCCGCGTAATAGATCATCGCGCGGCCACCCTCGGCCAGCGCTTTCTGGGTCATCAGCATCCGGCGCACGTCCGGGTGCACAATGATCGGATCCGCATTGCCCTCCGGATTCTTCGGGCCGGACAGTGAGCGCATGGCCTGGCGTTCGCGAGCGTACTCAAGCGCGCCCTGGAAGGACAGTTCGGCGGAAGCAAGCCCCTGGATGGCCGTGCCGATACGGGCGATGTTCATGAACGTGAACATGTAGCCCAGCCCCTTGTGCTCCTCGCCGATCAGGTAGCCGGTGGCACCGTCGAAGTTCAGCACGCAGGTGGCGTTGCCATGGATGCCCATCTTTTCCTCGATGGACCCAACAGACACATTGTTGCGCTCACCGGGGTTGCCATTGGCGTCGGGGATGAACTTGGGGACCACGAACACGGAGATGCCCTTGGTGCCCTTGGGTGCATCCGGCAGCTTCGCCAGTACCAGATGGATGATGTTCTCCGCCATGTCATGGTCGCCGGCGGAAATGAAGATCTTTTCGCCGGTAATCGCATAGCTGCCATCGGAATTGGGCGTGGCCTTGGACCGGATAATCCCCAGATCGGAGCCACAGTGGGACTCGGTCAGGCACATGGTGCCGGTCCACTCGCCGCTGATCATCTTCGGCAGGAATGTCTGCTTCTGCTCATCAGAGCCATGCGCCTCCAGCGTGGAGATGCAGCCGTGGCTGAGCCCCGGGTACATGCCGAAGGACCAGTTGGCGGTGCCGACCATCTCACTCATCACCATGGACAGCGAATTCGGCAGGCCCTGGCCACCAAGTTCAACGTCACTGGTCATGGACGGCCAGCCACCTTCGATGTACTGCTTATAGGCTTCCTTGAAGCCCGTCGGCGTCTTCACCTCGCCGTTTTCCAGGCGACAGCCCTCCTGGTCACCGGTCTGGTTCAGCGGCGACAGCACCTGCTCACAGAATTTGGCCCCTTCCTGGATGATGGCATCGACCATATCCGGCGTGGCTTCTTCGCCGCCGGGGATCTGCTGGTAGTGCGTTTCGGCATCCAGGAATTCATTCATGACAAACTGGATATCACGCAGCGGTGCTTTGTACTGGGGCATGGCTCGTACCTCGGTTCATGCAATTAAACGGCTGTTTGAAACATACGTTTGGAGTGGGTCCCGTGTCAAGGGAGATACACTGCGGCAAATGCATTTTACGAGGGGCGTTCAGGCTGTGGCACGGAAGCCTGGATCGGTGGCGGTAGCGGCCTCCGTGGACGCTAGTTCCTCCACGTCACGGAAGAGGCTGATGCGGGCATCATCCCTGCCGGGACGATCGGAAGCGGAAGCTTCCGTTTCCGGAGTGCTCTGCCCCCGGTTACTGTCATTCTCACCTTCTTCCTGGCGGGACGAGCGCAGCTCCGACTGGGCCTGAAGAAGCTGACGGGTCGCCTCCTGGGCAACCCGGATATCCTGGGGCGATGGCTCAGCCGGGGCAAGCGCGGCCGAACGCACCGTCTGCATCTTGCTGATGGTGGCTTCCGGGTCATCAGGGATGGGGCTGGTATCAATGGAGACCTGCCCGCCGACGGCATAGAGCTGGCCATCCGGTCCGCGCTGGTAGGTGTAGGTGGGCGCACCGGCGTACTGGCCCCCCATGACCTGGTGCGCCTGTTCATGCTGGCGTACTTCCTGGTCCCGGCCTCTCAGTTCCTGAACGGCCGACTGCTGCTCCGGTGATGCCCCCTCAGAGCCCTGCTCCGGCTGCCGCCGCTCGCCCTGGCGGTTCTCCGACCCGGGTTCCGGCCCTGCCTCACCGCGGGGACGTGCCGGGCGCTGCGGCGAAGCCTCCTCGCCCGCGCCCCGGGCATAACGATCCCCCTCCTCCGGGCTCTGCCGGCGGGCCTGTTCACTGATGGAGACCTGGACACCGCTGCTACTGCTCTCACCACGCGACGAGGGAGATGCTGGCCTGGATGGACCTGTCGGGCTGGCCGGTGTTGCTGGGCTGACAGTTGCCCGGGAAGAGGAGGGGGACGTGCTGTTGCTGGGCGCACTGGTCTGCGGCGCGCTACCAGGGGCCGCGCCCGGAGGTGCGGCGCTTCGGGTTACAGCGCCGCCGGCGTTGCTGATCGCGGGCTGGATGGACGTAAGCTGCACGGCGATTCCATTCCAGGGTCAGGCACGTTCATCGAGCAGCGTCCCTACCATCTCGTCCGCTGTCCGAACCACTTCAATGGAAGCCTCGGCATTCCGCTGGTTGACCTTCAGATCCACGATGGAGCCCGCGAGGCTGTCCTCGCTTGCGCCAGCACCATCAGGAGCGGCGGCTTCCCGGGGAGGCGCCTCTGTGGTTCCCGAACGCGCAATACGGCTGGCCGCGTCCTGCATGCCGCGCTGGGCATCCTGGACACCGTTCACACCAATGGACAGGGCATTACTGATCATGGGCACACCTCCCGCCCAGAACGTTCATGAACATTACACCACAGCAGCGTTTAAAATTCAAACAGCCGGAACGACCCCGTTCACGCGCCAGGCAGAGGCAGCGACAGGTGGCGGGACGCCTCTTCGGCCATGGTGGTGGGGTCCTGCGAATCCAGCCAGGGCACACACCCCATGCACGGCGCCGGCATGCGCTCGCAGAGCGTCTCGAACGTCTCGTCTTCCCGCGCCATGGGCTCCGGCGTGCAGCGATTGGCCACCCAGCCCGCCAGGCGGCAGCCGTCACGCTGGATCAGCTCGGCACTGAGCAGGGCGTGGTTGATGGCGCCCAGGCGCAGCCCGACAACCAGGATGACGGGAAACTGGAGATCGCTCACCAGATCCACCCAGGTTTCATGGTCATTGAGCGGCACACGCCAGCCACCGGCGCCTTCAACCAGGAACAGGTCCGCGGGACGCATCATGGCACCCCGACAGAACCCCGCCAGGCGCTCGGCACTGACCCGCCGCCCGGCTTCCCGGGCGGCTACGTGGGGCGCGATTGCCGGTTCCAGCGCCACCGGGTTCACCGACTCATAGGGCATGGACTCGGTCATGGCCTCTGACAGCGCCAGGGCATCGGCATTGCGCAGGCCTTCAGGGGTCTGCTCACAGCCGGAAGCCAGGGGCTTCATGGCCAGGGTGCGCAGGCCATTGCGGGCTGCCAGGCGCAGCAGGCCAGCCGTGACCACCGTCTTGCCGGAGTCCGTGTCAGTACCTGTGATGAAGTAGGATTGTCGTGGCATGGGCGTTCTGGAAGGTTCCGGTTATTGCCTGGGGCCGGTCAGGTGCACAAAGGCCACCTGCCAGGTTGCGGGGACACCATACCGGGGATCCCGGTGGCGGTCATAGGCGCGGCACATGGCTTTCAGGCGCCCGGGGCCGAGCGCACCCCGGTGGCGGTGTTCATCCTTGTAGCGGGCCCCGAGGGTCTTGAGCTCACCCAGCAGCGCCATGACATCCGGGTACCACAGCACCAGCGGCTCAACATCAACAGTCACCCTCTCAAAGCCCTCGGCCAGCCGCGCCTCCAGCTCCGCCCGGGTCAGGAAACGATTGACGTGGCGACGGCCGGGATCGGCCTCCGCCCACGCGGATTCCAGTTCGGTCAGGGTTCCGTCCACCAGGGTCGCGAGATGGGCCCTACCCCCGGGCTTCAGCAATCTTGCCATCTCCCGGGCGACGGCACCGGTGTCCTCGCACCACTGGATCATCAGGCTCGACTGGATCCAATCCAGGCTGCCCGAGGCCAGCGGCACATTCGCGGCATCAGCCACGAGCCAGCGCGCATCCACGCCCCGGTGCGCCCGGGCGTAATCGATCATTCCGGGAGACAGGTCGGCGGCGATCAGTTCCTCGGGGGCCAGCTGGCGCTCCAGCTCCGGCAGACTGAAACCGGTACCGCAGCCCAGATCAAGCCCCACACCACCGCTCGGAGCCTTCATACGGGCCAGTAGATCCAGCGCCACGCGCTGCTGAAGGCGAGCGGCCTCATCATAGGTTTCGGCGGCGGCCCCGAAATCATCGGAGACGCGCTGGCGACTGACCTGGTTGAACTGCCGCGCATTCATGATGCCACCTGCTTAATAGCCCTATTGATCCAGTCCGTCACCCCCGCAGCCGTAGCAGGCCAGTGGCAGCCTTCAGCCACCAGGTGACAGCGCTCACCGGCCAGCCCGAGCGCTTCCGGTACCGCCCCGCTCACCAGTGCATCACGCCCGCAGAAAAGGTGCTGAGCCCACCCCCCTGCCTGCTGCCAGCTCTCGCGCTGGTCAAGCTGGGCAAGCCACTCCAGGCTGCTCGACAGCCCCTGCCGGTATTCCACGGTCAGCTCCGGCCACTCCAGCGCCTGGAGCTCACGGCGCACCTGCCGGGGAGACGTACTCCCCTGGCTGACCAGGGCGCAGAAGCGGCCGAGCGTCTGCTCCACATCCGTCAGCATGCCCTCCCGGAAACCACGGAAATCGGCATCTCCCATACCCACGGGCCAGTCCGGCGCCTCCAGAAATCGGGGTGTTGAGCACAGGGTGACCACACCGTTCACCTGACCCGGGAATCGCTCACGCGCCGCCATGGCCACCTGCCCGCCCAGGGACCAGCCCAGCCAGGGCACGCCCGCTGGAACACGGGCCATGACGGCATCCAGAGCGGACTCCAGATCCTGGTGCCCGACCGCCATCCGGGCCGGTTCCAGCATCACGGGCGCCGCCCCCTCGGGCAGCAGAGGCCGGAGGGCTGCTGCCGGAATACCCCAGCCGCCGACAACCACCACTCCGGTCATGCCGCTCCCGTTTCGCTGCGCGCGGCCCTGAGCGCCTCCAGGAGCCGCTCCATGTGTTCATCCGTGTGGCTGGCGCTGAAGGTAAGGCGCAGACGCGCCTCACCCTGGGGAACCGTGGGCGGACGGATCGCAGGCACCAGGATATCGCGCCGCGCCAGTGCCTCGCTCAGGGCCATGGCCCGGTCCGATGGCCCCACGATCAGTGGCTGTATCGGTGTCCAGGACTCCATCAGCCGGTAGCCGAGTGCGGTCGCTTCATCCCGGAACCATGCCACCAGCTTCGCCAGGCGTTCACGCCGCCAGCCCTCTTCCCGACAGAGTTCCAGGCTGCGCCGGGTCGCGGCCGCCATCGCCGGCGGCATGGCGGTGGTGTAGATGTAGGTGCGCGCCTTCTGCACCAGGTAGTCCACGAATTCCTGTGAGCCGGCAACAAAAGCGCCACCGACACCCAGTGCCTTGCCCAGTGTGCCCACCAGTATGGGCACGGCGGACTGGTCCAGACCGCGAACCTCGGCGATACCGCCGCCTTTGCTGCCAAGTACACCAATGCCATGGGCGTCATCCACCATCAGGGGCACACCCTGTTCCCGGCACAGTGCGGACAGACCGTCCAGTGGCGCCAGATCGCCGTCCATGCTGAAGACCCCGTCCGTCGCCACCAGCGTACAGCGTGACTCCGCCTCCAGAAGCCGGGCGGCGGCGCCGGTGTCGGCGTGGGTATAGCGTTTCAGGCGGGCACCCGCCAGACGGGCACCGTCCAGCAGTGAGGCATGGTTGAGGCGGTCCTGCAGGATCACGTCATGGCGCCCGGCCATGGCGGCAGTGACACCCAGATTGGCCATATAGCCCGTGGAGAACAGCGCCGCCGCTTCCCGGCCGGTGTGTTCCGCCAGCGCCTCTTCGAGCTCCTGATGGAGCCGGTGATGGCCGCTGACCATGTGCGAGGAGCCGCTGCCCACCCCTTGTTCACGGGCCGCGTCTGTAAGCGCCTCGATCACACCGGGGTGACTGGCAAGCCCGAGGTAGTCATTGCTGCAGAAGGCCAGCATCCGGCGACCATCCACAACGATCTCCGGGCCCTGGGCGGAATCCAGGACCCGGCGCTCCCGCAGCAGCCCCTGCTGGCGCAGGGTTTCGAGCTCAGCGGTGTAATCAGGCATTGGCCGCGTCATAGAACAGGGCACTCTGGCGCTCCTGCTCCATGCGGCGGGTCAGTTCGTCGACCTGGTCCTCGTCCGAACGGTCCGTCGCCAGCGGCTCCGGCACGATGCCAAGACGCCGGAACAGCGCCCGGTCCTGCTCGGCCTGCGGGTTCTCGGTGGTCAACAGCTGATCGCCGTAGAAAATGGAATTGGCACCGGCCATGAAACACAGCGCCTGCATCTGGTCGTTCATGTCCTCGCGACCCGCGGACAGGCGGACGTGGCTCTTCGGCATGAGGATGCGCGCGACGGCGATGGTGCGCACGAACTCGAACGGGTCGAGGTCCTCGACGTCTTCCAGCGGTGTCCCCGGGATCTTGATCAGCATGTTGATGGGCACACTTTCCGGGTGATCCGGCAGGTTGGCCAGCTGCAGCAGCAGCCCCGCCCGGTCGTCCTCATCCTCGCCCATACCCATGATGCCGCCGCAGCAGACCTTCATGCCCGCATTACGCACGTTCTCCAGGGTATCCAGGCGGTCCTGGTAGGTCCGGGTGGTAATGATCTGGTTGTAGTAGCGCTCGGAGGTGTCGAGATTGTGGTTGTAGTAATCCAGCCCCGCTTCCGCCAGCTCACTGGCCTGATCCTCCGTGAGCATGCCCAGGGTCATGCAGGTTTCGAGCCCCATGTCCTTCACGCCACGGATCATTTCCAGCACGTGCGGCAGGTCTTTCTTAGTCGGGCTGCGCCAGGCCGCGCCCATGCAGAAGCGGGTTGCACCGGTTTCCTTGGCCGCTTTCGCCTGCTCCAGGACCTTCTCGACCTGCATCAGCTTCTCTTTCTCGAGGCCGGTGTTGTAGTGGCCGCTCTGAGGGCAGTACATGCAATCCTCGGGGCAGGCGCCGGTCTTGATGGAGAGCAGGGTTGAGACCTGCACTTCGTTGGGGTCAAACCACTGGCGGTGCGCCTGCTGGGCCCGGAAGACCAGGTCGTTGAACGGCATATCCAGAAGTTCGCGGACCTCCTTCAGGGTCCAGTCGTGACGGATGGCATCGGAAGCGGTCATACTGGTGTCCTTATCCTGCTGATCAATGGTCTGCCACACGGAGGTGTCCAGACGGAATGGAAACCATGATAAGGATGGCCAGACGGCTGTCAACCAGAGCAACCCTGATGGTTAACAGGGTGAATGCAACCCGCCCCAGGCTGAGCCGGTGCGTCATCTGCCTGGGCCCGGACCAGGGCGGCGGACTCTGCCACGCATGCCTTCTTGACCTGCCGACAACAGCGCCCTGTTGCCAGCGCTGCGCCCTGCCGCTGTCCATTGGGGAGCGCGGAGCGAGCCTGTGCCGGCAGTGCGAGCGCACCGACCCACCCCAGGACCTGAGCCGCATTCCCTGGCGCTACGAGTGTCCCGTGGACCGCATGATCCAGAACTACAAGTACCACGGCGCACGCGCCCAGGGCGCCGCCCTGGCCCGTAACTGGCTGCAGGCCGCCGGGATGCCCGAGCCGCGACCATCGGTCCTGATTCCGGCGCCCATGGATCCGGGCCGGTTGCGCGAGCGCGGCTTCAACCAGACGGCGGAACTGGCGGACTGGCTCGGTCGCGCCACAGGGATACCGGTGTTGGCCGGCCGGCTCCAGCGCCATGGCGGCTATCGTGCCCAGGCCAGCCTGTCGCGCTCCGAGCGACGGCGCAACCTCAGGGAGGCTTTCTTCGTGGCCGGCAGCGCGCTCCTTCCGGAGCATGTCGCCCTGGTCGAGGATGTGGTCACCACCGGCGCGACCGCGGAAGCCATGGGGCACTGCCTGCGCCGGGCGGGAGTGGAGCGCCTGGAGGTCTGGGCACTGGCGAGAACGCCCTAGGCCTCAGTACAGCTTCTGGAGAACACGGTCGGCGAGCGCCAGGGAGGCGGTGAGCCCCGGGGATTCTATACCGAACAGATTCACCGCCCCGGCCAGGCCGTGCTCCCCTGGCCCCTGGATCATGAAATCCGCCGGTGTATCGCCAGGGCCGTGAATGCGCGGGCGGATGCCGGCATAGGCGGGCGTGAGGCGCGCGGGATCCACCCCTGGCCACCACTGGCGGACAGCGTCGGCAAAAGTGGTGGCCAGGGATTCCGGCACGGACCATTCCAGGGTATCCACCCAGTGCGCGTCCGGGCCAAACCGGGCCTGACCGGCCATATCGAGGGTCAGGTGCACCCCCAGCCCACCCTCAGCCGGCAACGGGTAGATCAGGCGCCGGAAGGGATGACGGCCGCTGTAGGCGAAATAGTGGCCCTTGGTGAACCACTGGCGCGGCACAGCCTCTTCAGGCATCCCTTCCCACCGCCGGGCAACGGGCACAGCACCCAACCCACCGGCATTCACCACAATGGCGGCGCTGAGTTCGCAGGGCGCCTCGCCGCCCACCTGGATGCGGTGGCGCCCCTGCACGGTTTCAATCCGCTCCACCGGCGCCTGGCGCACCAGCCAGCCGCCATGGGCCTCCATATCCCCCAGCAGGGCCTGCATAAAGGCGTGGGAATCCACAATGCCGCTCATCGGGGACGCCAGCCCGGCCGCCGCGTGGAGCTCCGGCTCCCGGGCGATCTCTCGGGTGCTGAGCCAAGCCAGTGCCACGTCGTTGTCCGCGGCATTGCGGCGCAGTCGCTCCAGGGCGGGGATTTCAGCCTCACCGGTGGCAACCAGCCACTTGCCGCAGCGCCGGTGGGGGACAGCGTAACGTTCGCAGAAAGCGTACAGCCGGTCCTGGCCCTCACGGCACAGCTCCGCCTTGAGCGACCCCGGCGGGTAGTAGATGCCCGCGTGGATGACTTCGCTGTTGCGCGAAGAGACCTCCTCACCGGGGTGGGCGTGGCGCTCAAGCACCAGCACCTCGTGTCCGGCCCTGGCCAGGGCCCGCCCCACGGCCAGCCCGACGACCCCCGCACCAATGACGACCGCATCAACCTGTTCCGAATCCATGGGCAAAGGATACCAGCCGGGACTCTGATTGAAACGCCCAAGCGGTTATACTGGTAATCTGGCCATTTCACCGGGGGAAGTATGTCGGACATCCGCCAGTTCATTGCGGTCATGATCGTGGCAGCCCTGTTTGTAAGCTGGCTGGGCTGGCGCGGCTATACCGTGATGGCGCTCAACGAAACGCTGCGCGAACAGTCCGCGCTGGCGGACTACCCCTATCCCTTCCGGGTGCTGCGCGTGGAGGGAGACACGGCCGTCATGAGCACACTGCGCTCACCCCGTGTGGACACCGCCCGGGCCATGCGGGAACTTTTCCCCGACCTGCGCCGGATACCGGAAACCAGCCGCGAATTCCGCCGCGCTGAACAGGAGTACGCCCGCCTTCAGGCACGGGCAAGTGAGACCGTCACCGCCTCGGGCAGCATCCGCCGGGTACGCTGGGAGCTGGACGAGAACTGGTACTACCTCAATAACATGGAGGCCCGTCGTACCCCCGGTCACGCGGCACCTATCAACCCCGCGACAGGCAGCTGACCCATGGAGACAATGGCGCACCCCTACCAGCACCTCACCCCTGACCTGGTTCTCGATGCGGTTGAGGCCTGTGGCTATGCGGTCAACGGCCGACTCTTCCCGCTCAATTCCTATGAGAACCGCGTGTACCAGGTCGGGATTGAGGACCAGAAGCCGCTGATCGCCAAGTTCTATCGCCCGGGACGCTGGTCCCGACCGCAGCTGGAGGAAGAGCACGGGTTTGTGGCCGAGCTGGAGTCCGCCGAGATCCCGGCGGTTGGCGCGCTCCCCATGCCCGGCGGCGGCTACCTGGCGGACTACGGCGGTTTCACGCTGGCGCTCTACCCCCAGCGCGGCGGCCAGGCCCCGGACATCACGCTTCCGGACACGCTGTTCCGCATTGGCCAGTGGCTCGGGCGCATCCATCAGGTTGGCGCCCGCCAGGACTTCCAGCACCGCCCCACCATTGACCCGGTCCGGGTGATTGATGAGGGGCAGCGCTATGTCCTGGATGCCGGGTTTGTGCCGGACGATCTGGTGGCGGCCTACCGCAGCCTTATCCCGGACCTGCTCGATGCCATCCGCGCCTGCCAAGAGCGCGCCGGCGAGGTGACGATCCAGCGGCTGCACGGGGACTGCCATATGGGCAACATCCTGATGCGCGAGGAGCGGCTGCTGTTCGTGGATTTCGACGACGCCCGTCAGGGCCCGGCTGTCCAGGACATCTGGCTGATGCTCAGTGGCGACGCCGAAGAGCAGCGCTGGCAGCTGGGAGAGCTCATCGAGGGCTACGAGCAGTTCAACCGGTTCAACCCGCTGGAATGCCACCTCATTGAGCCTCTTCGTACCATGCGACTGATCAACCAGGCCGCCTGGCTGGCCTGGCGGTGGGACGACCCCACCTTCCCCATGCACTTCCCCTGGTTCGGCCAGGCACGGTTCTGGTCCGATCACATACTGATGCTGCGCGAACAGCTCGCCAACCTGCAGCAGCCACCGGTCCGGCCCCCCGGGCCCTGACAGCGCCCACGAACAACGGAAACCGCACCATGAATGATCCAACCGGTCACTTTGATACCGAAACCGATGCCGTGTACGCCGGCGCCAGCGCCTCCGATGACCCGTTCCGGTTTGACGAGGCGGTCGCGCGCGTCTTTCCGGACATGATCCGGCGCTCTGTGCCCGGCTATACCACCATAGTGCCCATGATCGGGGTGATCGCGGCGCGTTTCGCACGGCCGGACACGGCGCTCTATGATCTGGGGTGCTCACTGGGTGCCGTGAGCCTGGCCATGCGCCACAGCGTGAAAGCCCATGGCGCCCGCATTGTGGCCGTGGACAACGCTGCCTCCATGATCGAGCGCTGCCGCCACTACATTGCCCTGGATGACGGTCAGCTCCCGGTGGCGCTCCAGTGCGCCGACATCCGGGACATCGACTACCAGCCCGCCAGCGTGGTCGCCCTGAACTTCACGCTCCAGTTCCTGCCCCCCGGGGACCGGGATACGCTTCTGGAGCGACTGTGCCGGACGCTGACGCCGGGTGGGGCCCTGGTGCTCTCGGAAAAGGTGGCATTCCCGGATGCCGCCGAACAGTCACTGCTGGAGGAGCTGCACCTGGACTTCAAGCGCGCCCAGGGCTATTCCGAAATGGAGATCAGCCGGAAACGCAACGCACTGGAAGAAGTGCTGATCCCCGAGTCCATTGCCACACACCGCCAGCGGCTGGAGGCTGCCGGCTTTGAGCAGGTCACGCTCTGGCACCAGTCGCTGAACTTCGTCTCCATCCTCGCCATTGCGCCGGAGGCGACGGCATGAGCACGGATTTTGACTGGCGCAGCGAATACGCCAACCTGCTGGACTGGCTGCGCGACAGCGGCCGGACGCAATGGCACGACCAGCTGGAACAGCGCCTGAGCAGCGTCTTCGAGACCCACCCGCACGGCGACCTGCCGCGCTGGCTGGCCGCCCTCAATCAACTTCCCCGGATTCCCGGGCCAGAGGCGGATCTGGACCAGCCGACGGTCACGCTCAGATCCCCCGGGGCACTGAGCCACGAACAGCAGGACCAGCTTGAACAGGGGCTGCGGGGCCTGATGCCCTGGCGCAAGGGCCCCTTTGATTTCTTCGGAACCCACATCGATACCGAGTGGCGTTCCGACTGGAAGTGGGACCGGGTCCGCCCCAGCCTGAGCGACCTGCGCAACCGTAACGTTCTGGATGTGGGCTGCGGCTCCGGCTATCACTGCTGGCGCGTCCTGGGGGCCGGCGCCCGACGGGTGGTGGGCATCGACCCTGGCATGCTGTTCCTGATCCAGTTCCAGGCGGTGCGGGGTTATCTGGACGATCCGCCTGCCCACCTGCTGCCCCAGCGGCTGGAGGATCTGCCCCACCAGCTGCAGCTGTTCGACACCACGCTGTCACTGGGCGTGCTCTATCACCGGCGCTCACCCATCGACCATCTGATCGAACTCAAGGGCACGCTGAAACCCGGCGGTGAGCTGGTGCTGGAAACACTGGTGATCGAGGGGGAAATGGGTGAGACACTGATGCCGGAAGACCGGTACGCGCGCATGCGCAACGTCTGGTTCATTCCCAGCGTGCCCACCCTGGAACGCTGGCTGCAGCGCGCCGGTTACCGGGACATCCAGTGCGTGGATGTAACGCGCACCACCACGGATGAACAGCGCAGCACGAGCTGGATGCAGTTCCAGTCACTGCCCGATTTCCTGGATCCGGAGGACGGGCACCGGACCATTGAAGGCTATCCGGCGCCCCGGCGGGCCACCCTGGTGGCCCGCAAGCCTGCCTGAGATTCAGGCGTTGAAGGGGTGGCGCAGGGTGACCGTCTCGATCCGGTCCGGCCCTGTGGAAATGACGTCGATAGGCGCCTCGATCTGCTCCTCCAGAAAGCGGATGTAGTTGCGCGCATTCTCGGGAAGCTGATCCATGGCCGTGATGCCCGAGGTGCTTTCCGACCAGCCGGGAAGGGTCTCATACACCGGCTCGATCGCCTCGTACTGGGTGCCGCGGATCGGTGGCCGGGTCACGCGCCCTTCACGGGTGATGTAACCCACACAGACCTTCACCTCATCCAGACCGTCCAGAACATCCAGCTTGGTCAGGCAGATGCCGGAGACACTGTTCACCTGGATGGCATGGCGCAGCGCTACCGCGTCAAACCAGCCACAGCGCCGGGCCCGACCGGTTGTGGTGCCGAACTCATGCCCCTGACGCGCCAGGTGTTCACCACAGGTGTCGAACAGCTCCGTCGGGAAGGGGCCGGAACCAACACGGGTGGTGTAGGCCTTGGTGATCCCGAGGATGTAGTCCATGTACTGGGGCCCGAAACCGGTGCCCGTTGCCGCGCCACCGGCAGTGGTGTTCGACGAGGTGACAAACGGGTAGGTGCCGTGATCAATGTCCAGCAGCGCCCCCTGGGCCCCCTCGAACAGGATATGCTCACCGCGCTTGCGCAGGTCATGCAGCATGTCCGTGACATCCGCCGCCATGGGCAGCAGTTCCTCGGCGTAGGCGCGGAAATCCGCCAGGGTGGCATCCACATCCACCGGCTCTTCGCCGTAGTACTCGGTGAGTACGAAGTTGTGGTAGCCCATCAGGTGGCGCAGGCCCCTTTCGAAGACTTCCGGATCCGCAAGGTCACCGAAGCGCAGGCCCTGACGGGATACCTTGTCCTCATAGGCGGGGCCGATACCACGCCCGGTGGTACCAATGCAGTCCTTGCCCCGGGCGCGCTCACGGGCCTGATCAAGACGCTCATGGGTCGGCAGAATCAGCGGGCAGGCCTCGCTGACCCGCAGCCGTGAACGCACATCCACGCCGCGCGCCTCCAGCTTGCGGATCTCCTCAAGCAGGGCCTGGAGTGCCAGCACCACACCATTGCCGATCATGCAGGTGATGTGCTTGCGCAGGATCCCTGAGGGAATCAGGTGAAGCGCAGTGGTCTCACCATCGATCACCAGTGTATGGCCGGCGTTGTGTCCGCCCTGGAACCGCGCAACAGCGGACACCTGCTCGGTGAGCAGATCCACGATCTTGCCCTTGCCTTCGTCACCCCACTGGGTGCCCAGCACTACGACGTTCTTACCCATGAATGGCTCGCTGATCCGTTCAGAAACTCATGATTGACGTTCACACCGCTGTGGTTACAGCGGCTCCACCTGCCAGTCACCGTCCCTCAGGACGAGCTGGCGGTCACAGCCGGGAGGTACCCGGTCACCGGCTTCGTCATCCAGCTGCTGGATGACCGTGTCAGTCCGGCGCAGCTCACTGATGCGCCGGCGCAGCGCCGCGTCCGTTCCAGCCGGCGCCAGGATGGCCCCCCCGCTGGCACCGAAGGCGCGCCACCCCGCTTCCAGGAGCCGGTTGAGATCGGCACTGAAGCCGGTCGCTGGCCGGGCGCGGCCGAAGTCCTCACCCACGGCGTCGTACCGACCGCCCTGGGCAAGCGCCTCCTCCTGCCCCGGTGTGTAGGCGGCGAATACCAGCCCGGTGTGATAGTTGTAGCCACGCAGTTCGCTGAAATCGAACCCGATGGCGACGCCGGGGTGACGTTCACGCACCCGGGCGGCGGTCTGTTCCAGCTGGTCAATGGCCTCGAGCACGGGCGCAGGCGCGCCCGCCAGCCGTTGCCGTGCGGCATCCGGCACACCCTCGCCACCACTCAGCCGGCCCAGCTCCCGCAGCATGGCGCGCGCGGAACCGGCTTCGGCAGTGCCCAGGAGCTCGTCCAGCTCCGGGATGGAGCGCCGGCGCAGGGCATCAAAGACCCGCTGTTCCAGGTCGCTGCCCAGTGCCGCCTCTTCCGCCAGGCACTGGAATATGCCCACATGGGCGATATCCAGGTGAACTGTTTCAACACCGGCCGCAGTCAGGGTTTCCAGCATCAGGTCGATGATTTCCTGGTCGGCGGCACTGCTGCGGCTGCCGAAAAGCTCGCACCCGACCTGCAACGGGGTGCGACTGGCCAGCATGCTGCTGGGGCGGGCATGCAGGACATGGCCGGCGTAACACAGGCGCGTGACGCCCGGGCGGCGCAGGCTGTGTGCGTCCATCCGCGCGGCCTGCGGGGTCATGTCCGCGCGCACTCCCATCATCCGGCCGGTCAGCTGATCCGTCAGCTTGAACGTCTGCAGATCCAGATCGTTACCGGTACCGGTCAGCAGCGACTGCAGGTATTCGATCATCGGCGGGATGATGAGCTCGTAGCCCCAGCGCCGATAGGTATCCATCAGCTCGCGGCGCAGGGCCTCGACCTTCTGGGCACGGGGCGGCAGGACATCAGCCACCCCATCGGGCAGCAACCATCGATCAGACGTACTCATGACGCTTGAATCCGTGATTGATTGACTGAGCAGGAACGTCTCAAGCGGTTCCAGGGGAACCTAGCGAACAACATAGAGCAGGGTCACCCCCATCAGCATGCTCGCGAAACCCGCCCATCGCATGTTTGAGGGCGCCATCTGTGCCAGAACTTCCACCATGCGCTGCCAGCGCTGCGGACACAGAAACGGCATGACGCCCTCCATGATGAGCACCAGCGCCAGAGCTGTCAGCAGATCCTGCCACATGGCAATACCAGGCACCGTTCGGGTTTGTTACAGAGCCGGGATTCTACGCCCATCGCGCCCATAAAAAAACCGGAGCCGAAGCTCCGGTTCCGGTAGAGCGGCAGAGCTTACTGCCCGCCCATGGGTCCGTCCAGCATGTTCATGAAGTCGCTCCTGGAATCCATCAGGAACACGTCCTGGCGACTGTTGAAGGTGCTGCGGTAAGCCTCGAGGGTGCGATAGAGCTCGTAGAACTCCTCGTTCTGCCCGAAAGCATCGGCGTAGATTTCCGCTGCCTCGCCGTCACCCTTACCGCGGATTTCCTGGGCCTCGCGGTTGGCTTCAGCCAGCAGTACGGTGACGTCGCGGTCAGCCGCCGCACGGATACCCTCAGCCTCTTCATTACCCCTTGAGCGGTATTCCTGGGCTTCAGCTTCACGTTCAGCGCGCATGCGCTCGTAGACCGTACCGCTGACCTCATCCGGGAGCTCGATGCCCTTGACCCGGATATCGATCACCTCGATGCCGAACTCCTCTCGGGTCAGCTCATCCACACTGCCCTGGATGACGGTCATCAGCTCGTCCCGCGCCCCGGAAACCACCTCGGTCATCGTCCGAAGACCGAACTGGTTACGCAGCCCGTTCTCAATGCGCGACGCCAGAAGCTCCTCAGCACGGGGCTCACTGCCCCCGGTCGCCCGGTAGAAATCGCCGACGTCCCGGATTTTCCAGGTGACATAGGAATCCACATCCAGCGGCTTCTTCTCGATGGTCAGATAACGCTGAGTCGGTATGTTGAGCGTCAGGATCCGTTTATCGAATTCACGAGCCGTCTCCACCCAGGGCAGCTTGAAATGCAGCCCCGGCTCAACACCCGTCTTGACCACCTCGCCAAACCGAAGAACAACGCCGCGATGGGTTTCAGGAATGATGTAGACGGTCGCCGACACGAGGTAGAGAACCACGACAACGGCTATGAGCGCCAGTATGCCTTTAGTGTTCATGCTTAACGCCTCTCCCGGCCGGAATTGCTGTTCTGCTCACGCATCCGCTTGATCACATCATCGCTGATCCGGTCAATGCGGTCTTCTGTGGAACCGATGCCCTGCTTCCCGGATCCATCACCGGATGAAGCGTCGTCCGCCATTGCCCTGGCACCGCCTTTCATCATCTGATCAAGCGGCAGCATCATCAGGTTGTTGCCTTCCTCTATGTCGACAACGACCTTGCTGGTCCCTGTAAGCACCTGCTGCATGGTCTCAATGTAGAGCCGCCGTGACGTGATCTCCGGCGCCTCCTCGTAGACCCCGAGCACATCGAGGAAGCGTGCCGTATCACCCTGCGCGGCCTCTACAACCTTGGCCTGATAGGCGTTGGCGTCCTCACGGATACGCTGCGCCTGCCCCCTGGCCTCGGGGACGACCCGGTTGCGGTACCTCTGGGCCTGGTCAATGATCCGCTGGCGTTCCTCACGTGCGCGCTGCACATCCTGAAAGGCCTCCTGGACTGCCTCCGGCGGCTGGGTACTCTCAACGTTCACCCGCAGGATCTGCATTCCCACAACGTAGCTGTCGAGAAATCTCTGAAGCCGCTCTTCAACGTTCTGGCCCAGCTCCGCCCGCTTATCCGTCAGCACACCGCTGAGCTGCGCGCTCCCCACCTCATGCCGCAGGGCACTGTCGGTGGCATAGCGCAGGGTCGTGTTGGGCTCCCTCACATTGAGTACGAAGTCCTTGGGATCCTGCACACGGTACTGGACACCCAGGTTCACGCTGACGATGTTTTCATCCGAGGTGAGCATATGCCCCGTGGACTTGAACGAGCGCACATCCGTGACGGTAACCATGCGGACATCGTCAAGCAGGGGAATCTTGAAATTCAGGCCGGGCAGGGTTGTCGTGTGGTACTCACCAAAACGCAGGACAACGCCGTTCTCCCGTTCATCCACAATGTAGACCGACTGCCAGGCCAGGAACCCGAAAACCAGCAGCCCGATCACAGCCAGGATCAGGCCAAAGCCGCCCCCGCCTGAACCACCACTGCTGCCCGAGCCGCCACTGCCGCCGGAGCCGCCCTTGTTGCCGAAAAGCCGGTTCAGCTTGTCGAGGCCCTTTTTCAGCGCCTCATCGAGGTCCGGCGGCCCCTGATCGTTGCCGCCGCGATTGCCCGAGCTCCAGGGGTCGCGGTCGTTGTTGCGGTTACCACCCGGTTCGTTCCAGGCCATAGTGTTCTCCGTCTGAGGTTATACGCTGCAGCGGCCCGGGGCTGCCGGGCACAACAGATGCAAATAGTAGGTGTTCTGAAAGGCCGCGACAACCGGGGGTACTACACCGCCTCTACCGCCATCCAGTCACTGCCGTCCAGGCAGGTCAGCCGATTCTCGTCCGTGCCCGCACGTGAAAGCAGCTGGTGCCAGTCGCGGGCCTCCATGCGCAGCTCCAGAACCGGCTCGCCACTGTCGGACATGCGCTCCGCCACCACGGCACCACTCTGGTAGAACTGGGCCCGCAGCCAGCCGTCCGCAGGGGAGAGTTTCACGTAGCGATGGATGACGTCCTCGGCCAGACGTTCCGCCACGGCATCGCGCAGCGACTCCATGCCGGCCCCGGTATGCGCGGACAGCCAGACGCGTACCGGACGACCGCTCTCGTCCCGCTCCACTCCCGGCTGTGCCCCGGGGATGAGATCAATCTTGTTGCACACCTGCAGAACCGGCACTTCGCCGGCCCCGATCTCTCCCAGGACCGATTCGACCTGCTGGATGGTGTCATCACGGGCCGGATCGGTGTTGTCGATGACATGAACCAGCAGTGACGCCTCGACCGTCTCCTCAAGCGTCGCGCGGAATGCCTCGACCAGGGTGTGCGGCAGATGCCGGATGAACCCAACGGTATCCGCCAGCACCACCGGGCCCACGTCCGGAACACTTACACGGCGCACCGTGGGGTCCAGGGTGGCGAACAGCTGGTCCGCCTCAAACACCGTGGAATCCGTCAGGTGGTTGAACAGGGAGGACTTGCCCGCATTGGTATAGCCCACCAGCGAGACCACGGGGATCTCGGCCCGCTTGCGCGACCGCCTGGCCTGCTCACGCTGACGCCGGACCTTCTCGAGCCTGCGGTTGATCTGGTTGATGCGCGAGCGCAGCAGCCGTCGGTCGGTCTCGAGCTGGGTTTCACCCGGTCCCCGCTGACCGATACCGCCTTTCTGCCGCTCCAGGTGCGTCCAGCCGCGGACCAGCCGCGTGGACATGTGCTCCAGCTGGGCAAGCTCCACCTGCAGCTTGCCCTCATAGGTGCGGGCGCGCTGGGCGAAGATGTCGAGGATGACCCCGGTGCGGTCCAGCACCCGGCATTTGAGCTCGGCCTCGAGATTACGCTCCTGGCTCGGGCTGAGCTGGTGATTGAACAGCACCACATCCGCGCCCTCGGCCTCCAGGGTCGCACGCAACTCCTCAAGCTTGCCCTTGCCCAGAAAGAAGCGCGAACTGGGCTGGTTGCGGGTCCCCGTGACGACGGCCGCGCAGGTCACCCCGGCGGACTCGGCGAGCTCACGGAACTCTTCCGGATTTTCCGGCTCCATCTCGGATGCCAGCGTAATGTGAACGAGCAGGGCCCGTTCACCAACCTCGGGACGCTCAAACAATCAGGTGCTGCTCCTCATTCGGGATCGACCGCCTCACCCTCGTCACCGGGATGCTGGGGCGCTTTCACATTACGCGACGGCACAATCGTGGAAATGGCGTGCTTGTAGACCATCTGGCTGACCGTATTGCGCAGCAGGACCACGAACTGGTCAAAAGACTCGATCTGCCCCTGGAGCTTGATGCCGTTGACCAGAAAAATGGACACGGGAATGCGTTCCTTGCGCAGGGAATTCAGGTAAGGGTCTTGTAGGGAATGCCCTTTTGACATGAGGCTGCTCCTGTTTTTTTATGATTGCTTGCGCCCGGGGCGATCCACGGGCGCTGTTCCTTTCATACCATGCGGCGTGGTGTCTGGATCACCGGAGACAGTGGTGCCGCCTTTGATGATTTTCAAGGCATCGGCCAACGGATCCCTGCCCTGACTGTCCAGCCAGTGCGCATCCGGCCACTTGCGCAGCCACGTGAGCTGGCGCTTGGCCAGCTGACGGGTGGCTGCCAGCGCGCGCTCAATCATATCATCATATTGGGTTGCGCCGCTCAGGTAGTCCCACACCTGACGATACCCCACCGCCCGGATGGACGGCAGATCCGGGGACAGGTCGCTGCGCGCATAAAGGGTCTGCACCTCCTGCAGCAGCCCCTGCTCCAGCATTGCCCTGAACCGGCGCTCGATCCGTTCATGCAGATCCCGGCGCTGCGGCGGAGCCAGCGCGAGGCTGACGGTACCTTCCGGGAGCCCGCCGCCCTGATCCTCACCGGCGCCCTGCGCCCAGTGCGCGGATATCGGTCGCCCTGAGAGGCGATAGACCTCCAGGGCACGGATCAGTCGCTGGCGGTTGTTCGGATGCAGCCCGGCGGCGGCCACCGGATCCACAGCTTCCAGCTCACGGTAGAGGGCGTCCCCACCCTCGGTATCAAAACGGTGCCCGAGCTCTGCCCTTACGCTTTCATCGGCCTGCGGCATGCTCGCCATGCCCTGGCGAAGCGCATTGAAATAGAGCATGGTGCCGCCCACCAGGATCGGCACCCGGCCCTCGCCCCGGATGCGCTTGATCAGGGCCCCGGCATCGGCCGCGAATTCCGCCGCCGAATAGGGTTCCACAGGGTCGCGGATGTCGATCAGGTGATGGGGCGCCCGGCGCAGGGTGGCCGCATCCGGCTTGGCGGTACCGATGTCCATGCCCCGGTAGACCAGTGCCGAGTCCACGCTGATGAGTTCACCGTCCAGGCGCTCGCGCAGCTCAATGGCCAGGTCCGTCTTGCCCGAGGCCGTCGGCCCCATGACCAGAACCGCGGGAGGCCGCCACGCCATGACTACTGCCCCCGCATGAAGAGTTTGTCCAGATCCCCCATGCTCAGACGCGTCCAGGTGGGCCGACCATGGTTGCACTGACCGCTGCGCTCCGTGGCCTCCATATCGCGCAGCAATGCGTTCATTTCCGGGATCGTCAGCTGGCGGTTGGCCCGCACTGAGCCGTAGCAGGCCATGGTGCCCAGCAGGTGTTCGATACGCGCCTCCACCTGCTGACTGCGGCCATGGGTAACCAGATCCGACAGGACATCGCGCACCAGTTGCTCCATATCCGCATCCCGCAGCAGCGCCGGAACCTGGCGCACCGTGACCGTTTCCGGCCCCATGCGATCCAGCTGCAGACCCAGTGTTGCCATATCCTCAGCGTACTGCTCGGCGTGATCCGCCTCGCGCTGGCTCACGTTGAGGGTCAGCGGTACCAGCATCGGCTGGGAGGTCACGCCTTCCCCTGCCACGCCGCGCTTCATGCGTTCGTAGACGATGCGTTCATGGGCGGCATGCATGTCCACGATCACCATCCCCTCGGCACTCTGGGCCAGGATATACACACCGTGGAGCTGCGCGACGGCGTAACCCAGCGGCGGCATCTCCCCCTCCGAAGCCTGAGGCATAGTGGAGGGTGCTGTGGTACGGCTCTGGATGAAGGGCGTCGGTGACGCTTCCCCCACGGCATTGGCGGAGGGGCCGCCGCCCTGATGGAGCCCGCCGTAGAAGGCCATCTGGGCCTCGGTCTCCGAGGGACTGGCGGGCCTATTCTGGTTCTGCACCTGACCACTCACCGCAGGCCCACCAGCCGCCCCCGTCGCAACAGAAGACCCGGATGGGCCTGGCGCACCAGCCTCACCGTGCCCCGGCTCCGTGCTGTCGTCGCCGGGTCGCACTTCGGCCAGGGCGCGGTGCAGGCTGCGGAACAGGAAATCATGGACCAGGCGGCCGTCGCGGAAACGGACCTCGTGCTTGGTCGGGTGGACGTTGACATCCACGTTGGCGGGGTCAACCTCCAGATAGAGCACAAATGCCGGATGGCGCTGGTTATAGAGCACATCCCGATACGCCTGGCGCACCGCATGGGCCACCAACCGGTCCCGGATGGGGCGGCCGTTGACGAAGAAGTACTGCAGGTCCGCCTGGCTGCGCGAGAACGTCGGCAGCGCCACCCACCCCTGCAGGCGCAGGCCCGAAGCCTCCACATCAATACTCAGCGCATGCTCCATGAACTGGCTGCCGCAGAGGCTGGCCACCCGCTGCTGCCGGTCACGCTCGGTGGTTGCCGGCCGCAGGGACTGCACCGCCCGGCCATTGTGCTGGAGCGTGAAGCCCACATCGAAGCGACTCAGCGCCTGGCGCCGCAGGTTCTCTTCCAGGTGATTGAACTCGGTTTTCTCGGTGCGCAGGAACTTGCGACGGGCCGGCGTGTTGAAGAACAGATCCCGAACCTCGACGGTGGTCCCCTGGGGGTGGGCCGCCGGTGACACCCGCGTCTGCATGTCCTGGCCTTCGGCTTCCACGCACCAGCCCTCGGTCTCCCCCCTGGCGCGGGAGGTCAGCGTCAGCCGCGCCACGGAACTGATGCTCGCCAGTGCCTCGCCGCGGAAGCCCAGGGAACTCACCGCCTCCAGGTCATCAAGGCTGTGGATCTTGCTGGTGGCATGGCGGCTGAGCGCCAGCGGCATCTGATCATGGGCAATACCGTCGCCATCATCACGCACCCGGATCAGGCGCGCACCGCCCTGCTCCACTTCCACCTCAACCCGGGAAGCGCCAGCGTCCAGCGCGTTTTCGATAAGCTCCTTCGTGACCGAGGCCGGGCGTTCAACAACTTCGCCGGCCGCGATCTGGTTGGCGAGACGGGGGGGTAGGGTCTGGATGGCTGCCATGATCGGAATGGTACCAGATCAGGACGAGGGGATGCTGATCACCTGCCCGATATGCAGCGTCTCACCATTGATGTTGTTGGCTGACTTGAGCTTCTGCACCGACACCTGGTTGCGCCGGGCGATGGCCGACAGGGTATCGCCACGCCGGATTTCATACTCACGCTTACCGCCACCGCTGCGTTGCTGGTGGGCAATCAGGGTGCCCGGAGGCGGCGATGAACGGAAATGCCGGTCAATACCATCCACCATGGCATCCACAATGCGCTTCTGGTGAGCCGCCTGGGTGAGCTTCATCTCATCGGTCGGATTGGAGATGAACCCGGCCTCAACCAGAATCGAGGGGATGTCCGGGCTCTTGAGCACGGCAAAGCCCGCCTGTTCCACCGAGGATTTGTGCAGCTGCCCGACGGTATCCAGCTGATCCAGCACATTGGAGCCCACGCCCATGCTGTATTCAATGCTCGCGGTCATCGACAGATCCAGCAGCACACCGGCCAGCATCTCGTCCTTGTCCTTGAGCGAGACACCGCCAACACCGCCAACCAGAT
This sequence comes from Halovibrio salipaludis, assembly GCF_002286965.1. Classification (GTDB taxonomy): domain Bacteria; phylum Pseudomonadota; class Gammaproteobacteria; order Pseudomonadales; family Oleiphilaceae; genus Halospina; species Halospina salipaludis. The sequence continues at coordinate 174,012 of NZ_NSKD01000007.1, forward strand.
CCGCGCTGTTCTCACTTTCGGCAAGCCAGCGGGCTGTTTCACTACTGGCCCCATCCGTTGAGAGCGCGTAGACCGAAGCCCCCCTGGGGTTGGGTGATCGGAAGGCGTCCGCGTGAACGGAAACAAACAGATCGGCGTTGTAGTCCCGGGCGATCTTCGTACGCTTGCGCAGACCGATGTAGTAATCGTCCTTGCGCGTCATGTACGCCTGGAAGCCTTCCATGGCGTCAATCCGCTCCACCATGCGTTCCGCCAGTTTCAGGGTGACATCCTTCTCCTGGACCCCTGATGGACCTATCGCGCCCGGATCCTCACCACCATGGCCGGCATCAACCACCACAATGATGTCCCTGCGCTTACTGTCGCTCTGATCCTCAAGGACCGCCTGCTGTTCCTCCTCGCGCGTGCTGTCGCTGCTCATGAGGTCAACCACCAACCGGTGACCGTACTGCTTGTTCGGCCTGAGCAGGAAGCTGCGCGGCTCCACATCCTTTTTCATATCCAGTACGACCCGCAGGTCGCCGTTCTCCCTGCGACCTGTGCGGATACGGCGGATGGGCGTCTCTTCCAGATCCAACGCACTGAGGTCGGTTTCCAGATCCGCCTCTTCCACGTCGATCACCAGCCGGCGGGGAGACTCCAGCGCGAACAGCCGATGATCCACCGAATCACCGGTCTCCAGCACCAGCCGGGTGTGATCCGTGGCTGGCCAGATCCGGGCGTTATCGACCGGGGTACCGGCCTGTGCTGTCGCTGCCAGCACCAGAACCAGACTCGCCAGAACGCGTATGATCCATCCACTCATTGCCTGCTGCTCCCACTGGCCAGGGCTTCGGACAGAACCCCGGCGATGCGATCATTCGTGTGGATACGGGCACTGCGCCCGCTGCCCGCATCCGCAAGTTCAACCCGGCATTCCGGGGCCGACAGAACGCCACGCGCTCGCTCGGGCCACTCGATCACGACCAGGGCCCCTCCTTCCATGTAGTCCCGGATGCCCATCATTTCCAGTTCCTCCGGGTCGCCAAGCCGATACAGGTCAAAGTGATAGACCCTGGGCGACAGCGTTTCATAGGGCTCCACCAGCGTGAACGTCGGGCTGCGCACCGCGCCTTCGTGCCCCAGCGCATGCATGAGCCCGCGCGCCAGGGTGGTCTTGCCAACTCCCAGATCCCCGGCCAGATGGATCACCCCGCCAGAGGAAAAGGCCCGTGCCAGGGCCGCCCCAAGAGCTTCCGTGGCCTGTTCGTCCGGGAGCACCCATTCCAGCGCCTCAGTCACGGACCGCCTCCGGGGCAACGCAGCCTGCTGTTGAGCCAAACGCCTGTATCAGATCTCCCGCCAACAGGCCCCATTCACCCGTCCGCGCCAGCGCGTGATCCGCCGCGGCCGCATGCCAGGCGGCGCCAGTAATCGCAGCGCCCAACGGATCCATGCCCTGCCCCAGAAGCGCCCCCAGGGCACCACTGAGGACGTCCCCCATGCCGGCCGTGGCCATACCGGGATTGCCGCCCTCGATGACAGCCGGCGTTCGCCCGGGAGCCCCCACAAGACTGCCGGCGCCCTTGAGAATGACGGTTGCCCCGTGCTGTTCGACCAGTGTCGCCAGGGCCTGATAGCGGTCAGCCTCAACCTCCGGCACGCCACCCCCAAGAAGCCGGGCCGCCTCACCGGGGTGCGGTGTCAGGATCCACTGGCCCGCATCCGCCGGAAGCCCCTGCTGCTGCATCAGTGCGAGAGCGTCCGCATCCGCGACCACGGGCCCGGAGAAACCCGCCACCCGCTGCAGCATCTGCTGCCCCCAGGCGCTGCGCCCCAGACCAGGCCCAGCCACGACCGCGTCCACGCGCTCCAGCAATGGATCCAGATCATTACCATGCTCCACGGCCCGCGCCTGGATTTCCGGGCGGCGCGCCAGTGCCGCCGGCACATGAGCACCCCGCGTGGCCAGGAACACCAGCCCGGCGCCGCAACGCAGGGCCGCCTCGCCAGCCAGAATCCCGGCACCGCCCATACCCTCATCACCCCCCACAACCAGCACGCGACCGCATTCACCCTTATGGGTGGTGGGATGCCTGCGGGGCAGACGGGCAAGCGCGGCCTCCGGCGACCAGAGCCAGGCTGAGGGTTCCGGTTCCGCGTCATGGACCGCTGGATCCACGGAAAGATCATCAAAGCTGACAGGCCCGGTGCAGTCCCGCGCCCGCCCCGTGTACAGTCCCGCCTTGCGACCAATAAAGGTGATGGTGGCCGCTGCCCGAACCGCCGTGCCCAGAACGCGCCCCGTACCGCTGCAGAGACCGGATGGGATATCCACGGCGAGCACGGGCACCGAGGAGGCGTTGAGCTGTTCGATCACGCCGGCATAGGGCTTACGGACCTCACCGGAAAGCCCGGTCCCAAGCAGGGTATCCACAACCAGGTCCGATTCCGCCAAGAGCGCACCGAACCGGCCTTCGTCCAGAGATTCGAACGATAGGACGTGAATCCCGCTCTCACGGGCAAAGGCAAAGGCGGATGCCGCCGTGCCGCTGAGCTTCGAGGGGTCGGATACCGCTACACAGTGGCAGGCAATCCCCTGCTGGGCGGCCAGCCCGGCCACCACATAGCCATCGCCCCCGTTGTTGCCACCACCACAGAGCACAAGGAGCTGACGCGCCTCCGGCCAGCGCCGGCGCGCCAGCCGGAACGCGGCCTTACCCGCCCGCTTCATCAGATCGAAACCATCCACCCCGAAATCCTCGATGGCGGTCCGATCCAGGTTGCGTACCTGCTCAGCGGTGTACAATGGCAGTGGCTGGTCGGGCATATTTTCGCTCAAAAATGAACCAGTTATCACAATGCGGTTTAAGAAATCCGCACAGAACCCTGATAAGCATAGCAAATTCCGACTCAAACGCCATAGGACCGGATGACCGACGATCTTACCGCCACCGCCCAACGAATCCGAGACTGGGCCCACGACCTGGGCTTTCAGGCTGTCGGGATTACGGATACGCACCTGGAGGAAACCGGCCAGCAGCTGAACCAGTGGCTTGAACGGGGACTCAACGCCGACCTGAGCTACATGTCAGCACACGGCGAGAAACGCTACAGGCCGGCGCAACTGGTGGAAGGCACCGAAAGGATCATCGCGGTCCGGCTGGATTACCGCCCTGAACCAGACGACCCGGACACGGTTCTGGCCGACGACGAAAAGGCCTACATCACCCGCTACAGCCTGGGGCGGGATTACCACAAACTCATGCGCAAGCGCCTGGCGAAACTGGCGAAGTGGATCGACGAAGCCCTGCCCGGCTACTACCACCGCGCCTTCGTCGACAGCGCCCCGGTGATGGAAAAGCCCATCGCGGTCAAGGCTGGTCTGGGCTGGCAGGGCAAGCACACCCTGCTACTGCACCCTCAGGCCGGGTCCTGGTTCTTCCTGGGCGAGATCTACACCAGTGCGCCACTACCCGTGGATGAACCCTGGGCCACGGACCACTGCGGCACCTGCACCGCCTGCCTGGACGTCTGCCCCACCAACGCTTTCCCGGAACCCTATGTACTGGATGCCGGGCGCTGCATCTCCTACCTCACCATCGAGAACAACGGCCCCATCCCGGAAGAGCTGCGCCCCCTGATGGGCAACCGCGTCTTCGGCTGCGACGACTGCCAGCTGGTCTGCCCCTTCAACAAGTTCAGCGAGTCCACCGAAGAACCGGACTTCCAGCCCCGCCATGGGTTGGACAACAGTACACTGGCGGAGCTGTTCCTGTGGGATGAAGAAACCTTCCTCAAGCGGACCGAAGGCTCCGCGATCCGGCGTGCGGGGTACGAAGGCTGGCTGCGGAACCTGGCGGTGGGGCTGGGGAATGCCCCGAGCACCATCCCCGTGATCGAGGCGCTTAAGGCGCGTACGGATTACCCTTCAGAGATGGTTCGGGAGCATGTGCAATGGGCGTTAAGGCAGCATGACCCGATCAGCCCGCGGGCTGACGCATCCGCAGGGCAGTGAGAACGGTTTCCAGGTGGGGGACCGGGACCTGATGCCTGTTAGCGATTGCCACTACGTTGCCCAGTACCGCGTCCAGCTCAATGGGCTGCCCATTGAGGTAGTCCAGGGCCATGCTGTTTTTGTAGGGCGGCATCTTACGGGTGCCCTTGATGTTCTTGTCGATCAGTTCCGGTTCCATCGTAAAACCGTCTGCCGCTGCCACAGCGATGACCTCCGCCATCAGGGCGCGAATCAGCGCCTCCCCGCCCTCGGTGTCGAGGATAGTGAGGGTGTCGGCGCCGTTAGCGAGCACCGAGAGCGGGTTGAATGGTGTGTTCCACAGGCACTTGCGCCAGCGTTCAGCAATTACCTGCTCCGTCAGGTCAACGTTGATGCCGCCTTCCCGGAACAGAGCCGCCAGGTTGTGGCTGTGATCGTCCAGACCGTCCGGGAAACGGCCCATTACCAGCTTGCCGTAGGCCTGGTGTTCAATCTCCCCCGGTGCGGTGCGACTGGCGGCGATAAAGGCCAGACAACTGATGAGCGGATTCTTCGGACAGGCATCGGCCAGCTCGCGCTCGATATCAATCCCGTTCTCAATCAGGACCAGGCATGTTGCCGGACCTATCCAGGGTCGGACCAACGCTGCCCGGTCCACGCCCGGCAGAACCTTCACGCAGAGAATCAGATAGTCCGGTGCCTGTGGCAGCGTATCCCCATCCCTGTAGACCGCATCCGGGGTATAGGACAGGTCGCCCAGCGGGCTGTTGATGCGGATACCCCTGGTCCTGACCGTCTCGTACTCTGAGCGCAGGACGACACTGACCGAGCAGCCTGCCTGTTTCAGAATGGCGCCGTAAAAACTGCCGATGGCCCCGGCACCGACGATCAGGATATTGGGTTTCTCGCTCATGGTGCTGCTCCCGTTGGCGTTGATTCGGTTTTGCTGCGTTGGCCAGCTGCCCGGCTCTCATGGTGCCCCGGTCAGGAAAGCCTATCGGGAATATAGTCGCCGGATAAAGCATCGGCCCTCATTTCCGAAAGGCCAGGTCACCGATAAATGGGAAGTGGGGAGCTCATAAAAACTTGTTCTTTAATAAAAACGCGCCTTTCACGAGGGCAAAAAAGGACAAAAGCCCTCCGACGACCAAGAATAAATACCCCGCAGCCTCATTTTCCAGAAAAGGATGTATCTTAGACTCCGGTTCGCCCCAAATACCATTTATTCCCACCCCCAAAGCTATAAAACCAGGAGCAGCCATGATGCCAAGCTTTATTTGTTCGCTCATTCCAAACCTACCCGTTGCCCAATAATTTTCCGACCACCAGTGCAGCAAAATAAATCAAAACAAAAAGCGTATACCCAACAAGAATGCACATAGCTCCAAAGTGGATTTTCAGCCAGAAAAAAACCTTTGGATCAAGCCCTTCATCCCAGCAACTTATCTTCAGTGCATACCATGAAAACCGGCTAGGGTTCTGACCTGACCGATTGGATGATTTATTGCCAAAATATTGACTATAGAGGCCCTCTTCCTTCTGTTTCACAACGAACTTGAGCCTGAGGTAGCAAACTACCGCCAATCCCCAAAAAACGAGAAAAATTTTTCCCAATATACCTCCAAAACCAGTCTATTGTCAGGTCGAAACAAAGAGTTTCCAGAAGAATAACAGTTACCCACTCTTGAGCTTATCGCCCAACTCTTTCGTAAACTGCCAATGATCGCCCGTATCAAATGCAGCAACCCAGGCGGCTTCTACGGTGTACGGAAGCATGTCATTACTGACTGGATGGAAAACAACTTTCACCTTGCTGAGTTGAATCGATAGGTCACCAATAACAGAGCCCCGCGAATACTCCGTTACACCACCTCGACTTCTGCGCTTCTTAAACCCCAGAGAGGACATAATCTGCTCTGTTTCGTCATCAGAGCCAGGATGGGGTACTTGATGCTGATACTTTGGGAAAAATGCCAACGACGGCTTTTTGGCTCCAAGCTCTCGGTGAGGTAATACCCTGTAGATGGCCGTGACGATCACTAAGACAACCACCGCAACCAATATGATATCAATCATCTCACCCATTCCCTCACCATTAAGGCCAGAACGAAGCGGCACGTCTCAGGCATCCGCCTTCCGTG
>NZ_NSKD01000008.1 GCF_002286965.1 Halovibrio salipaludis
TGGGCACTGCTGTTGCGCCGGATCTCACGCGAAACGGTGCTATTGCTGCACCCCACAAGCTGGGCGATCGCACGAAGGCTGCAGCGGTGCTGCAAACCAGCCTCAATCTGGTATCGTTGTCGTTGGGTCAGTTGTCGGTATCCCATCTGCTCTTCACTTTGGTCGGTAAAGGCGGTGAGGGTACCGGCGGCGGCCCTCCTTCCTCTACCCGGCTAAACCAAAGTGCTGCAGTTATTATCTGAATTCAGGCCGACAATTGCCCGACTCGATCCCTAGCCCGGCTCAGGTGGCGTCTTTTGGTGAGAGTGCCGTTCGTGCACAGCTTGTTAAAGTTCGCGACAATTCGACCTACACGATTCGTAATGAGGCGCGAAAGTCAGACACGTGGAATTCCGTTCCCGAATCGATTCGGAAGGAAATTAAGGAGATATCGAGGACAACTGGCAAGCCGACAAATTTTGAGACTGCAATTGAGTTCTATTCCCAGATGGCTTACATGACATTCAAGACGTGGGGATACCATGTTCCCATGGTCTTTTTTCTCGATAGGAACTGGGTTCCTCGATACCAAGCAACCACTGCCTTTGCAGATCAAACCGATAAGTATTTCTTCTGGAGAATGATTGGAGATCAGGCTGAAATCCAACAACCACAATGCGTTATACATATTGCGGAAGCCTGGACTCGAAGTATTAAAGGACATCCAGATACTGCAATTGAAGATATGCCGATAACGGGCGAATTCCTCGGCTTAACGGCTTTCGATCGAGATGGGAATGAAGCTCAACGATCCTGGCGCATCATCAGGACGGAAGGCGAGGAATACCCAGATCTAGATTTTCCTGAAGACTCGGATGAAACCAAAGGCAAAAGATACTTTTTCGTGCCCGTTAAGAGAGCACTCGGGATCAAACCAAAGCTATAAATATCAAATTTAAGAGCGCTAATAACCCAGTCAACCGAACGCTCGGACCCCGCTCCAGTTAGTGAAACGTTGGGCGCTGGGCAGAAAACCTTTGGCGTAACAGTGACGGAAAGCGATACACGGTGTACGAACTGGCTGTGGCGGATTTTGTAATGAAGGCATCGCTGGTCGCGTTCTTGGCCGGATTCTTCTTGTACTCCCTCGGCGAATCGGGTCGCGACCGCACCCACCAACCAGATGCCCGGTTCCGAACCAGCTGGAAGCACAACAATGTCCCTAATGGTTGGGAGGAATATCGGTGGCTGCGCGACCTCGGATTCGCGCCTATGCGGTTGCCGTTGTTGGTTTTCCTGCTCTGGGTCGTGTGGAGCATTATCTACTGATACATCGCTACAATGCAGTAGCATCCACGGGGAGCAGTCATTAATCTCGGGGGTTGGCACCAAGTGAGGGGTTAGCAGATCCCTTTTTCACTCTCAGACTTCCCAAATATCTAGCCAAAGAGCGCCATGTTTCTCAAGCATTTTATGTCTACATTGTGTCTACATGGGTAAACGCTCAGATAGCGCGCCAAAAAGATGATTTTGTAAGTAGTTGATCATAAATGGTGCGGGTGGCCGGACTTGAACCGGCACGGCCATAAGGCCCCAAGATTTTAAGTCTCTGGGCCCTTTCTCTCGAAATACCAGACTTTCGCGAGTCATCAAGTAAAACTTGATAACTGAAATGCTGAACGATTAGAGATTATCTAATCGTTCAGCACCAGTTCCTCCCTGCAACCGTACTACGGCGCCAACAAACGCCTCAGTCAGCAACCTTAAGCACGATCTTCCCGGTCGCACGCCGCTCACTGAGGCCGTTCAGAGCCTTCACGTAATCCTCGAAGGGGTGCACTTCGCTCACGCGGGGCCGGATTTTGCCCTGACCGTACAGCTTCAGCAGCTCCATAATGTTCTGCATATTGGTTTCCGGCTCCTTCATGGTGAAGTTGCCCCAGAACACGCCCACGACCGAGCAGCCCTTGAGCAGCGGCAGGTTGGCCGGAATCTGCGGGATGTCGCCGGCAGCGAAGCCTACGATCAGGTGGCGGCCATTCCAGTTCATGCAGCGCAGAGCCTGTTCGGTGAAATCACCGCCGACAGGGTCATAGACCACGTCCACGCCCTGCCGCGCCCGGCTTTTCACTGCGTCCTTGAGGTTCTCCTCGGTGTAGTTGATCAGCTCATCCGCACCGGCTTCCTTCGCCACATCCAGCTTAGCCTGGCTCGAAGCCGCCGCGATCACATGCGCCCCCATGGCTTTGCCGAGCTCCACCGTGGCCAGGCCCACACCACCACTGGCGCCCAATACCAGAAGCTTCTCACCCTCCTGGATGTTCGCGCGCTGCTTCAGGGCGTGGTAGGAAGTGCCATAGACCATGGAAAAGGAGGCAGCCTCTTCATCGCTCATGGCATCAGGGATGGGAATGAGCTGACCTTCCGGCGCCACGATTTCCTCGGCGAAAGCCCCGTAGCCGGTCAGGCCCATAACCCGGTCTCCGGGCTTGAAGCGGCTCACCTTCTCGCCCACTTCCAGAACCTCGCCGGCCATCTCACCGCCCGGCGCAAACGGCATCTGGGGCTTGAGCTGATACTTGCCCTCAATGATCAGTGTGTCCGGGAAGTTAAGGCCAGCCGCCTTCACCCGGACCTTGACCCCACTGCCCTTGACCTCCGGCGAATCCAGTTCGCCGATCTGGAGTTTGTCGGCGGGGCCGTATTCGTGGCACAGAATGGCTCTCATTGTGCGATCTCCATATATCGGTTCAGTTGTTTGATCCTGGAAGCCACGTGACGCTCCCACCCATGCAACCAGCTGGCAATCAACCTAATCCCCTCGATGACATCGATCAAATAAATCTCGGTCATCCACAAACATCAACAACCCTTATGGAGTAAGACACCGTTGCCCAAGATTCGCCCGGATCACCTACAGTGCCTGAAAACCGGGCCTACTTCAGACCGAGCTGGAAGACGGTGCGATACCCGTCGCCCTGTTCCCTGATCACAACACGGTTGTCGTCACTGGGCTCATACCCCCGGTTGGCTGCTTCCCGATACAGTTCACGCCAGAGTTCAGAGGCGTCCTGTTGCTGCTCGCTGAACACTGCCGTCAGACACCGGAAACGCTCTTTGCGTTCGGTCTCATAATTCGGAAGGCGAGCACCGTGACCGCGAACCGGATAGGCAAACGCTACAGGCAGTTCGCCATCCTCATAACGCCTGAAATCGGGAAGCAACAGCGTGAGTGGGCCGGTTATCGTCAAACGGGCCCGCTTTACCGCTGCCAGCGCAACCTCCTCAGCCAGCGGCTGGATCCGGTCTCTGATCGCGGGACCAGCCATCTGATACTCCCGATAGAAGTAAGTCGTCGCTGGCGCGGTCTCAACGCTGATACGCTCCTCGGCTTCAGGCGGGTCGGCATCTGCCCCTGACGCGGCTTCGCTTTCAGGTGCCGGGGAAGCGCAGCCGGCCCCAATAGAGATCATTAAATTCAGTGACATAAGCAATACAGCCTTCTTGAGCGCAACCATGGGATCTCCTTAATGGTCAGGGGTGCTTCGGGGTAGATAGCCGGAAAAGAACTGCGTGACCAACGTCTGCGCGTGGTCTTTCAGGGAATAGTGTTCGGGGCGCGCAAGCCACGTCTGGGCATGTCCCATCAGGAATGCGCTGATGCTGGCTGCCAACAGTTTCAGGTCAGTCTCTCCATCAATTTCACCGGCCTGACGCAACTCATTGAGATACAGCTGTAACGCTTGCAGGTCCTGAGTCGCCTTCAGGTTGAGCTCTTCAATCAGGGCTCCGGCCTCACCGACCTGCTCCACCTTGAAAAAGACGATGGTGAACAGCTTTCGGGTCCGATCATCCGTTTCCAGGTGAGCCAGCCATGCCTCCATGTACCCCTTGAGGTGTTCCAGGCTTGGTGGTTGGTCCAGCAGGTAATCGGCGATCAGATGCTGGGTGGGAGCCAGCCAGTCTTCGAGCATCGCCCTGAAAAGATCGTTCTTATTGCGAAAGTGCCAATAAGCAGCTCCCCGCGTTACTCCGGCATGGTTCGCAATATGCTCCAGGCTGGTGCCGCTCAACCCTCTCTGCGCGATGAGCTCCAGAGCTGAGGCCATGATCGACTGACGCGTTTTTTCCGCTTCAGCTTTCGTTTTCCGAGCCAACCCAGCCTCCTTGAAACGCTGTCATCGGCTGCCAGTGTGCGGCAGGGCATGTGCAATCAATTAATGATTTACATACATGCTAGCATGTATGTAAAAAGATGCCACTCAACTCACCCCCTGCCCCGCACGTCCGTGCAATCATTTGTCCGAGTCGGCTATGCTTGGGTCACCCTGATCGACGGAGATTGCCAATGCCACTGCCAAGGGCGCGATTCCAGTATGGCGAGACTTACACGGCCCCCATCAGCAAGGTCGTGTGCGTTGGCCGCAACTACGCCGAGCATGCAGCGGAGCTGGATAACCCGGTCCCCACACAGCCACTGCTGTTCATCAAACCGCCGTCAGCGGTTACGGTTCTGGAAAACCACATCACAATGCCTGCCACGGCAGAGCCCGTGCACTACGAGACTGAACTGGCCCTGCTGATCGGCTCGCCACTGACCCACGCCAGTGACAGCGAGGCGGATGAAGCCATTATCGGTCTCGGCCTGGCCCTGGATCTGACCCTGCGCGAGACACAGAGCCAGCTCAAAAAGAACGGCCACCCGTGGGAAATCGCCAAGGCCTTTGACGGCGCCTGTCCACTCTCAGAGTTTGTGCCCAGGGAGCAGTTCCCAGCCACCTGGCGCTTGCATTTCAGCCTGCATATCAACGGTGAGGCCCGCCAACATGGCAATATGGCCGATATGCTCAAACCCATTCCCGCACTGGTGTCGTATATGAGTAAGCACTTTACGCTGGAACCCGGGGATGTTGTGCTGACGGGAACACCGGCTGGCGTGGGGCAACTCGCCCCTGGCGACAGGCTGTCCCTCACCCTGGAAGACCGGCTGAGCATTGAGACCACTGTATCCTGAGCGGAGTTACGCCACTTCATGAGCCGTAAACCGGTAACAACCCGTACCGGGCGTTTCTTCAGGCTGGCCGGCATGACCGGCTCAGTCGCCTCCAGCTACGCCGCGCGCAAGGCCCGCGGGCTTTTCAGCGAGGAGAGCGAGGAAAGCCGCCACGAGTACTACAGCCGCATGGCCGAGGAGATCGTCGATACGCTGGGCGAGCTCAAGGGTGCCGTGATGAAGGTCGGCCAGATCGCCTCCCAGACCCAGGACTTCCTGCCCCGGGAACTCACGGATGCCCTCCAGCGCCTGCAGAAGGAAGCGCCGGCGATGGAGTTCGCCGTCATCCGACAGCAGATCGAGAGCGAGCTCGGGGACAGCCTCGAAAACCTGTTCGCCAGCGTGGACGAAACCCCCTACGCCGCCGCCTCCATCGGCCAGGTCCATGCCGGCCAGCTTCTTGATGGTCGCCAGGTGGTCATCAAGATCCAGTATCCCGGCGTTGACCGCTCCTGCGACTCCGACCTGCGCCAGCTGCGTACCGCCCTGCGTCTGGGCGGGTTGCTGAAAATGCCCAAGGAAAGCGTCGACGACCTGTTCAACGAGGTCCGCGACCGGCTGCACGAAGAACTCGACTACGAGAACGAAGCCCGAAACATCCACCAGTTTGCCCAACAGCACGGGGGCGACGACGGCATCCTGATTCCGGAAGCCATCCCCGAACGCAGCTCACGCCGCGTACTCACGATGGAAAAGGTCGAAGGCGATCACATCAGCGAGGTCACCCGCGAACGCTACGACCAGGACACCATCAACGCTATCGGCCACCGCATCTTCCGCACCATGGCCGACGGCCTGTTCCGCCACCGCTGCATCCACGGCGATCCCCATGCGGGCAACTTCGCCTACCGGCCGGACGGCACCGTCGTCCTCTACGATTTCGGCTGCGTCAAAACCCTGCGGCCCTCCACCGTAGCGGCCTACCGCAACTGCATCATCGACGCGCTGAACGAGGACTATGCGGCCCTGGACCAGCACCTGATCCACCTCGGCGCCCGCGTGGAAGACCACCCATCAGTGGACCCTGAATACTACGCCATGTGGCGGAACATCCTTTACCAGCCCTTCGCGCCGGAAAACCAGCCCTACGACTTCGGCCAGTCCAACCTTCACCAGCAAGTGGCCGCTCATACCCATACGGTTTTCAAACACCTGAACGCCTTCAAGCCGCCGGTCGAAAGCATCCTCATCGACCGCATGATCGCCGGCCACTATTGGATGATGAAGCGCCTGGGCGTGAAGACCGACTTCCGGCCGTTGCTGGAGGAATATCTGGCGGGAGATGAAGGACAGGGCTCAGCGCACTGAACAAAGCGGCCACCCCTTGGATGCGGATGGCCGCGTTTTCTGACTCTAGAGCCTGACCAGCATTTTGCCCTGGTTGGCGCCTTCGAACAGTTTCAGGAACGCCTCCGGAGTTTTCTCCAGCCCGTCTTCGACGGTTTCTCTGTAATCGATCTCGCCCCGCGCCACCAAAGGACCTACTTCGTTAAGGAACGACGGGTACTGGTCCCAGTGGTCGAAGACAATGAAGCCCTGCATGCGGGCACGCCGGATCAGAATCATCGCAAGGTTACCGGGGCCGGCTGACGCGCTCTGATCGTTATAGCGCGAGATCATGCCGCAGACCGCGATGCGTGCGCCCACGCGCAGGTTGTTCAATGCCGCCTCCAGGCAGTCGCCACCGACGTTCTCGAAGTAAACGTCAAAACCATCCGGGCAAGCCGCTTTGAGATCCTTGCTCAGCTGCGTGGCGTCCTTGTTCCGGTAGCTGACGGCCTTCACGCCCAGCGACTCCAGCCAGTCCAGTTTTTCCTGGCTGCCGGCAATACCCACCACCGTGCCGCCTTTGGCCTTGGCCAGCTGCACGGCCAGCGAACCCACCGCGCCGCTGGCGGCGCTGACGAGTACATTGTCGCCCTCCTGCATTTCGGCGATGGTGTTCAGTCCTGTCCAGGCAGTCATGCCCGGCATGCCGAGGACGCCGAGATAGGCCTGTTCAGGGACTTCAAAATCGGGCAGCGGCTCAATCTGATCAGCAGGGAGCTGAGCGACATCACGCCAGCCGCCCGCATGGCGCACCCGGTCACCTTCGCTAAAACGCGAATCTCTGGAGGCGATGACTTCACCCACAGCCGCACCGTCCATGGGCTTGCCCAGCTCAAAGGGCTCAATGTAGGTCGTCACACCGTCCATGCGGCCACGCATGTACGGATCCACTGATAGCCAGGTATTGCTAACCCGCACTTCGCCATCGCTCAGTTCGGGGAGTTCAGCGGTCTTGAGGTCGAACAGGCTCTGATCCGGGAGGCCCTGCGGATGACTGTTCAGGCTGAAAAACTGGCTCTGCATAAGTAACTCCTTGGGATGATGTAGGGCTCAAACGCGTCGTCGATCGCGTTCAAACTCCGATAACGCTGCAAAGATTGGTTCGGGATCGACCGTTCAATCAGAAACAACAGTAGATTCAGTCGCTGAGTCCTTGCTGCGGCGCTGGATCAGCAAGCTACCCAGTGCCGTCAGCCCCAGCGTGGCCACGGCCACCGTGAAAATCAGGCCGGCTGTGCGTAAGCCGAGTGTGTCGGCAGCAATACCGATGCCGATCACAGGCACCGAAAGGGCCAGGTAGAGGACCACGAAAAACGTTGAAAGAACCTCACCACGGCGATGGGAGGGGCTGGCTGCTGCAACCGCGCCCAGGCCGGCGCGAAGCGTAACGCCCTGACCCAGGCCCGCTATCACGGCGCCGGCCAGCAACGCCGTCAGTGAAGCAAGACCAATAGCCGCCCCAATCAGGGCAACGCCGACGACCAGTAAGAGGCACCCCACCGGCAGCCGCCACGTTTCCGGAAGGCGTTGCTGGCCACCCTGTCCGGCGGTGGAGGCGATGAAGACCACGAAAACGACGGCACCGGCGGTCGCCCTATTGGTGATCTCCAGGATATTGCCCATAACCGCGGGGGCCACAGCGGTAAACAAGCCCAGAACCGCAAAGCCGGCGAAGCCGGCAATCGCAGCCGGCAGGAACACGCCCCGGACTTCGGCAGGCACCCGTGGCACCTGCACGCGCAACCGCTGCCCGGCCGGTTGCGTCACCGTCTCCGGGGCGCACCAGACGACCGCACCCCCCAGTGCCAAGAGCACAAGATCAAGGATAAAGCACAGGTGCAGGGGCGCGGGAAGGTATTGCGACAGTCCCCCCGCAACCAATGGACCGAGACCGAGTCCCCCCATGTTCGCAGCTGTGGCAACGAAGGTGGCTTTACTCAACCAGGCCCGTGGCGCGAGCTCCACAACGGTCACCGTTGCCGTCCCCGTGAAGATGCCTGCTGATAGACCGGAAAGCAGACGCCCAAGCAGTAACGGGCCGACGCTACCGCCGACCAGAAACAGAACAGCGCTGGCCGCGGACAACGCCAGGCCCACTCCAAGGAGCGGCCTGCGGCCCAGTTGATCAGACCAGGTGCCGACCGACAAAAGCGCGACGATCACGCCAACCGCGTAGGTCGCAAAAATGACCGTAATCATGAGTTGTGAAAAACCCAGCTTCTGTTGGTACAACGGATACAGTGGGGTTGGCAGCGTCGTGCCCATCATGATGACGGCGAAGACCAGTGCGATCGCCAGAAACGTCGTTTTCGAACTGCCCAGGATCATAAAAAGCTCTCAGACGCGGGTCTGTCCCAACGCACCCGGTCGGCAAACACGGTAGCAAGGCCAGTGTCGCCGGAAACCCGCCGCGCCACAGGATCGAATGATTCAGTCGCGTGATCGGTGATCGTGCACGCCGCGCATACTAGACCGGTCGTCTATACTCATCAATAGGGGTAATTGGGTAGTTTTAATGCAGGAGATCAATCGGGTTTGGAGATCAGAGGAGAGGTTGGCCGCTGCAAGCAGTCCCCGACCAGTCGCACGCGACGAACCAGGGACCACTCTCAGCGCCCTAAAGCCAGACGGACTCAGTCCGAATCGATCAGCTTGCCAGGGTTCATGATGCCGTTGGGGTCGAACACTTTCTTGATGCCTTTCATCACGGCAATCTCTTCAGCGCTCTTGGTGAAGCCAAGGTACTTCTTCTTCACCATCCCAACACCATGCTCAGCCGAAACACTGCCCTCATACCGCTGAACAATCTCAAACACCAGATCATTCACCGTCTCACAGCGCTTGAAAAACTCCTGCTTCTCCATATCCGCCGGCTTGAGGATGTTCAGGTGCAGGTTACCGTCACCAATGTGGCCGTACCAGATGATCTCGAAATCCGGGTACTCCTTGCTCACCACCGAATGGATCTCGTTCAGGAACTCCGGCACCCGCGAAATCCGAACCGATAGATCATTCTTGTAGGGCGTATGCGGCGCAATGGACTCAGAGATCCGCTCGCGCAGCTGCCACAGCTTCTCCGCCTGACCCTCGCTCTGGCTGATCACGCCATCAACCACCCATTCCTGCTCCACACAGTGCTCGAACAGCGCCATGGCCTCCTCCATCACACCCTCGGAGGTCGCCTCGAACTCCAACAGCGCGTAGTAGGGGCACTCGGTCTCGAACGGCCGCGGCACCTCGGCGTGCGCCTGGACGTGCGCGATCGCCTCGTTGGAGAAGAACTCGTAAGCGGTCAGGTCCAGCTTGGAGCGGAAACTCTGGAGCACATCCATGGTGTTGCTCAGGTCATTCAGCCCCAGAACCATCACCGTCAGGTTGGAGGGCTGGCGCGCCAGCTTCATGGTCGCCTCGGTAATGAAGCCCAGGGTGCCCTCGCCGCCGATGAACAGCTGGCGCAGGTCATAGCCAGTGTTGTTCTTCTCCAGCCCGTTGTTGAGCTCCAGGATCTCGCCGGCACCGGTGACCACCTTCAGGCCCAGCACCCAGTCACGGGTCATGCCGTAGCGGATCACCTTGATGCCACCGGCGTTGGTGGCAATGTTGCCCCCCAGCTCACTGGAGCCGGCAGAGGCGAAATCCACCGGATAGTACAGGCCCTGCTCGTCCGCATACTGCTGCAGCTGCTCGGTCACCACACCCGCCTCGCACTGCACCAGGCGGTCATTGGCGTTGAAATCCAGGATCCGGTTCATGCGATCCATGGCCACCACCATTTCACCGTTGGCGGCGACAGCGCCCGCGCTCAGGCCGGTGCGCCCACCTGAAGGCACCAGCGCCATATGCTGCTCATTGGCGTAGCGGACGATGGCCTGAACCTCCTCCGTCGACTTTGGCAGCACTACAGCCAGTGGCGCCGGATCGTAGATGCGGGTCCAGTCGCAGCCATAGGCGGCCAGATCATCAGGGGCGGTCAGGACCTTACCACCGTCGGTAAGAAGTCCTTCGAGTGTCTGCGGATCGAACGCCGTTGCCGTTGTACTCATAGCGTCAGGATTCCTCCAGGAGCTGTTCAAAATCCGACCAAAAGTCGGGAAAAGATCGTAAGCTATGCTACCATAGCTTCTCCAACAATGCGGCGGAGACCGCAACTTTCTGATTTCATTTCATTTTTCGGAAACTCAGACTCAGACGGGAATTTTCTGTCATGGCTAAGACATCACTCGACAAGAGTAAGATCCGCTTTCTGCTGCTTGAAGGCGTCCATCAATCAGCCGTGGAGACGCTCAACGCGGCCGGCTACACCAACATTGAACACATCAGTCACTCCCTGCCGGAGGAGGAGCTGCTGGAGAAGATCAAGGATGCCCATTTCGTCGGCATCCGGTCACGCACCCAGCTCACCGAGAAGGTCTTCCAGCACGCCAACAAGCTTGTCGCCGTGGGTTGCTTCTGCATCGGCACCAACCAGGTCGACCTGGAAGCGGCCAAGAAGCGTGGCATCGCCGTATTCAACGCGCCGCACTCCAACACGCGCAGCGTGGCGGAGCTGGTGATCGCACAGACCATCCTGCTGCTGCGCGGCACACCGGAGAAAAACGCCGCCGCTCACCGCGGTGTCTGGACCAAGTCCGCCAGCAACAGCTACGAAACCCGGGGCAAGAATCTGGGCATCATCGGTTACGGCAACATCGGCTCACAGCTGAGCGTGCTGGCCGAATCCCTGGGCATGCATGTCTACTTCTACGACGTCATCGCCAAGCTGTCACTGGGCAACGCGACCCAGGTGAGCTCCATGAAGGAGCTGCTGGCGATGTCCGACGTGGTTACCCTGCACGTCCCGGAGACCGAATCCACACGCGACATGTTCGGCGCCGACGAGCTGGCCCAGATGAAGCAGGGCAGCATCCTGATCAATGCCTCGCGCGGTACCGTGCTGGACATTGATGCCCTCGCCGACGCCCTGCGCTCCGGCAAGCTGCTTGGCGCGGCCGTGGATGTCTTCCCGACCGAGCCGAAGTCCAACAACGAGGAGTTCGTCTCCCCGCTGCGTGAGTTCGACAACGTCATCCTGACCCCCCACGTGGGCGGCTCCACCGTGGAAGCGCAGGAGAACATCGGCTCCGAAGTGGCCGAGAAGCTGGCCACCTACAGCGACAACGGTACCTCCGTGGGCTCGGTGAACTTCCCGGAAGTGGCCCTGCCGGAGCACCCGAACCAGCACCGGCTGCTGCACATCCACGAGAACATCCCCGGCGTCATGTCCGAGATCAACCAGATCTTCTCCGAAAATGACGTGAATGTGTGTGGACAGTACCTGCGCACCAATGATCAGATTGGTTATGTCGTGGTGGACGTCGACAAGGCGTACAGCGATGTGGCCCTGAAGAAACTCCGTGAAGTGAAGGGCACCATCAAGGCACGGGTACTGTTCTGACACACTCGAGGAGGTGTGACATGTCACTGAAGGATACGCTGATCCAGAAACTGGAAACGCAGGTTGAGAGCTGGGAAAGCCGGCTCGAGACTCTTCGGGCGCAGTTCAATGAGTATAAGGCCAAGGCGGAGAACCACCAGGCCACGGAAGAACTCAAGGAAAAGACCGCCAAGCGGATTGCCGATCTCAAGGAGGATATCGATACGGCCCGCACCCGGCTTGAGGAACTTCGCGCCAGTGGCGAGTCACGCCTCAGTGAGCTCAAGAGCAAGGTTGAGGACTTCCTGAACCGTCGCTCCTGAGCCTACCCCCGGGACACCCGCCCAGCCGGGTGTCCGTCTTTTTCTCTCCTCCTTCATTAATTCCGAAAACGAATATCAAAATGAACAATAAGGCTTTCTGGTAATATGGGCCAGTGGTAGCCTCTCCCGGTATTTCACAGATGACCCGAGAGGCGTAATGGGCTGGAACGGCTGGATAAGCCTTATGACCGTGGCCGGTGTGCTCATCACCCTGATGACCACACGCCTTGGGACCGACCTGGTCATGCTCACCGCCCTGATCTTCCTGACCATCTCCGGCATCCTGACCCACCAGGAGGCACTGGCCGGCTTCAGCAACAGCGGCCTGATCACCGTTGCCTTCATGTACGTGATCGCGGCCGGCATCCATAACACCGGTGGTCTGGACTGGATCATCAAGCACCTGCTCGGGCACCCGCAGACGGTACGGTACGCCCAGGCCAGGGTCATCGCCCCGGTCGCCGGGCTCAGTGGCTTCCTGAACAATACCCCGGTGGTCGCCACCTTCATCCCGGCCATTGCACGCTGGGCCCGCCACCACGGCATTCCCGTGGCGCCGCTGCTCATGACCCTGAGCTACGCCGCCATCCTGGGCGGCACACTGACCCTGATCGGCACCAGCACCAACCTCATCGTCAATGGCCTCTATATGGATCTGGCGGATACCGAAGGGTTCCACCTCTTCGATATCACCCGGATCAGTGTGCCGGTGGTACTGGTTGGCCTTGCCTTCATCGTACTCTGGTTGCCGTTCGTGCTCCGTGGCCGCCGGAATAATGGCAGGCAGATGTTTGGCGATTTCCGTGAATACACGGTGGAGATGGCCGTGGCCAATGACGGCCCGCTGGTCGGCCAGACCGTGGAAGAAGCCGGGCTGCGCCACCTTCAGGGCCTGTACCTGGTGGAAATCGAACGCGAGGGCGGTGTGGTTACCGCCGTGCCGTCCGAAGAACGGCTGCGCAGCGGCGACCGCCTGGTATTCGCCGGTGACGTCCAGTCGATCATTGAACTGCGCCAGATCCGGGGCCTGGTGCCCTCCACCGAGGAACAGCCCCTGCTTGCCAAGGAAGCACCGGAGCGGCGCATTGTCGAGGCCGTGGTATCTCCCGAGTGCCTGGCTGTGGGCAGCACCATCCGGGAGAGTCGTTTCCGGGAGAAATACGGTGCGGTGGTGCTGGCCATCGCCCGCAATGGCCAGCGCATCGAAGGCAATCTCGGCAATATCCGACTGGAATCGGCAGACACGCTGTTGCTGGAGGCCCGGCCCGTGTTCGTGACCCGGCAGCGCTACTCGCGGGACTTCCTGCTGGTCAACGACACGGAAGAGGAAAGCCCGGACCACCGCAAGTCCTGGCGGGCCTGGACCATTCTGCTGGCGGTGGTACTGCTGGCCGCCACCAATACCCTGTCGATGCTGCATGCCGCCATGGTCGGCGCACTGGCGATGATGGCCACCAAGTGCCTGAACCTGAACCTGGCCCGACGCAGCCTGGATGGCCATGTGTTGCTGACCATCGCGTGCTCATTCGCGCTCGGTAATGCCATGGACAAGACGGGGGCGGCCGCCTGGCTGGCTCACGGTGTGCTCAGCCTGACAGCGGGGGACTACCTGCTGATGCTGGTGGCCACCTATGCACTGGTGAACGTCATGACAGAAATGATCACCAACAACGCGGCGGCCCTGCTGACGCTTCCGATTGTACTGGCGATCACCCAGAGCACCGGCATGCCCGCGGAACCCTTTGTGCTCACGCTGATGATGGCAGCCTCCGCGAGCTTCACCACGCCACTGGGCTACCAGACCAACCTGATGGTCTTCGGCCCTGGCGGGTTCCGGTTCATCGATTTCATGCGCGCCGGCCTGCCCCTGAACATTCTGTGCGGGATCATGACGGTACTGACCGTCAGCACCGTCTATCCCGGCGGGGCGGGCTGAGGCCTCACTCCATGGGCATCAGGTCGATCTCGACACGGCGGTTCTGCTGGCGTCCCTGCTCGGTATCATTGCTGGCGATGGGGAAGCGCGGGCCATAGCCACTGGTATGGACACGCCCCTGAGCCACGCCCTGGTTGAGCAGATACTGGGCCACGGACTGGGCACGCTTCTCACTGAGCTGCTGGTTGTACTCAAAACTACCAGTATTGTCGGTGTGGCCACCCACAGCGATGGCGGTCTGATCAAACTCCTTCACCACCAGTACCACGGAATCCAGCACGTCGTGGAAGGACGTACGGATGTTCGAGCGATCCACGTCAAAGGTGATATTGCCAGGCATGATCAGCTCAATCTTGTTGCCATCACGCTTGACCCGGACGCCGGTACCCTCGAGCCGCTGGCGCAGCTGCGCTTCCTGGCGGTCCATGTACTGGCCGATACCGGCGCCGAGCAGCCCACCCGAGGCGGCGCCGATCATGATGCCCTTCTCCCGGTCCCCCTTGCTTGAGGTCGCGGCACCAGTGGCCGCACCGGCAACAGCACCGATCACACTGCCGATCACGGTCTTCGAGGTCTGCTGTTCACCGGTATAGGCATCCTGGGTGGCACAGCCACTGATCATGGTGGTGCTCAGGGCAACAGCCATCAGCGTTTTTTTCATTCCTCATTCCCCTTTCTGTGGACACCGGGCATGACGGCTTCCGCCAGCACCCGCTCAATCTCAGCGCCAACCGCATCCTGGACCTGGCCCAGGATGGGATCCGCCTCGTTCACCAGATGATGCCTGCCCTCCGGGATCTGGTAAAGCCGCAGTCGCCGGAACTTACGCCGAAGCACCCGCAGGTTGTGCCGCCAGTCCACGGTCATGTCCTGCTCGCCCTGGACAACAGCGAGATCATAGTCCACCGGCAACGCTGCCTCGATACGCGGAATCCACCGCTTCAGGGCAGTCACCCAGTTCATGGCCATGAACCGCGCCTGGAGTGGGTCGTGCTCCTTGAGAAAGCGCACGAACTCACTGTCATTACTATTGGCGGTAAACACCCTCTTCCAGGTCTCCCGGAATGGGTTCATCAGCATGTGCAGCCATTTGCCACTGCTGAAGCCCGCCGGCCGAACCAGTGGCGCCAGCAGCACCACACCGCTGAAGGCAATGGCATCCGGGGCCTCCCGGCAGGAAAGCAGGTAGTCAATCACAACGGCGCCGCCGGTGCTCTGCCCGACCCCGATCCAGGGCTCGGGCACATGGTCACGGGACAGGCCCAGCACTGTCAGGAGAACCCGCTGGTACTCACGGAAACTCCCGATGGCGGTCGGCCGCCCGCTCGACAGACCATGCCCCGGCAGGTCATAGATCAGCACATTCAACCCCAGACCGAGGCAGTAACGGATCATACGGGTATAGAGGCCGGCATGGTCAAAGTAGCCATGGAAAAGAAATACGGTCCCGTGGGCGCCGGGCTGTTCGTAGTAATGCGTGGCGATACGGTATCCCGCTGCCCGTATCCAGCCCAGGTGGTGACGCACCGAAGGGAACTCCGGACCGGGCTCAAGACGGTAGAAGGCCTGGTAGGCGGCGACCGTGGTATCCGGCTCCGGGGTCTGCGAGAAACTGAAAGGTGGAAGCGAGGCAACAACCGCGTCGCGGTCCCAACCGGGACGGGTGGCACTGTCGTGCTGCGGCATCCAGACTGATCCTGAACGAAGAGTGAACAATGTCGCAGTCCCCCGTCAGGTGTCATTCACGGGATTTCCGTTTGACCCAGCGACAGGACCGCATAAGCTTGTCTCAGACAACTGTGAAAAAGCCTGTCAATCATGACATCCAGACTGATCCAATGCACGGAATGGTGGCGTAATGCTCGAAATGCGTAGTACTCCAGCCAACATTACCTCACCTCCGATCCTGCTGTCCGTGGGCCTGGCCGTCATTGTGCCCTGGCTGCACTGGCTCTTCCTGGATGTGCCCACCACCGCGGCCATCAGTCTCAGCGCGCTGGGCGTGGCGGGTGTGGGCGTACTCGGCATCTGGACGCTGAACCAGGGGCGTGAAAGCCAGGCGGAACAGACCCATGCGGCCGTGAACGACCAGTTCAGCGGCTTCCGGGAGCGGCTCAACGACATCCTCGCCACCTATCAGGACAACCTTGACCGCGTGCGTACCGATACCGGCCAGCTCAAGGGGCTTCTGGACGATTCGGTTCCGGACATGATGAACCTGTTTTTCCAGCTGCAGTCCCATCTGGAAACCCAGGATGACGTGATCCGGCGCATGCTCTCCGCAAGCGAATCCGTGACCGGCAACGACGATGAGGGCGATGTCAGCTTCGAGCGCATGGTCCAGGATGTCACCGCCGTTCTGGAGAACTTCGTCAACACCATCGTCGAGACCAGCCGGATATCCGTGGAACTGGTGGATACCATGGGCCAGATCACGGGCGAAGTGCAGAAGATCGACGGCAATCTGGGCGAAATGGACAGCATCGCCGGCCAGACCAACCTGCTGGCCATCAATGCCGCCATCGAGGCCGCCCGGGCCGGCGAGGCGGGCCGCGGCTTCGCGGTGGTGGCCCAGGAAGTCCAGAACCTGTCCAGCCGTTCCCAGCAGTTCAGTGAGGACATCCGACGCAACGTCTCCACGGTACAGGGCCTGGTAACGCACGTTGAGCAGTCCATCAACGAGGTGGCTTCCCAGGACATGAACTTTGCCCTGCAGTCGAAGAAGTCCGTTGAGTCACTGATGGAGGAGATCCGGACGCTGGACGCCTCACGCAACGAAGCGGCCAACGAGCTGGCGGGCATCGCCGAGACGGTCAGTGAGGATGTGAACACCGGCGTCCGCAAGATGCAGTTCCAGGACATGGTCGACCAGATCCTGCAACGCGTGAACGACAGGCTGGCGCTGGTGGACGATTCGGTCATCCGCATCCGGGGGCAGACGGATCTGGAGCCGGAAACCTGGCTGCGCGAGCTGGCAGATGAAGTGGAGCGCGCACGCGATGAGCAGACGCGCATCCGAGACAACACTCTGACCCAGGACTCCATGTCCGAGGGCAGCGTGGACCTGTTCTGACCCAACGAAGGAAACTGACCCATGTTCAGCATTGAAAAACACGACGACGGGGAAGGCACTGTCACCCTCAACCTCTCCGGCCAGTTCGATTTCAACGCCTACAGCGAGTTCAAGCCCAAACAGACGGAAGCGCTGGACACCCCCGGAGCGAAATTCATTGTGCTCGACCTCAGCAGACTGGATTATCTGGACAGCGCCGCTCTCGGAACCCTTCTGCTGCTGCGCGAAAAGGCCCAGGACCGCGGCATTGAGATTGTGATCCGGGGTGCCACAGGCGTTGTACAGGAGATCCTGGAGATCGCGCATTTCCAGCGCATGTTCCGCTTCATCGACTGAGCCATGGAAGAACCGTCGGAACTGACCATACTGGTTGCGGAAGACGACCTTCTCAGCCGCCAGCTCCTCCAGTCCTACCTCGAAGAGGAAGGTCACCGGGTACTGGTCGTGGAAAACGGACGTGAGGCGGTCGAAAACTTCTCCAGGGAACCCCCGGATCTGGTCATTCTGGACGTCAAGATGCCGGTCATGGATGGCCTGGAGGCCTGCCGTCATATCAAGGGGATGATGGAACAACGCTGGGTGCCCGTCATGATGATCTCCTCCAACAGCGAGGAGCAGGACCAGGCGGCGGGCCTGAACACGGGCGCCGACTACTACCTGACCAAGCCCATCAGTTTCCCGATCCTGGCCGCGAAAGTGCGCGGCTCCCAGCGCATCGCCAACCTCCAGCGCGAGCTTGAGCGCCGCAATACCGAACTCTCAAGCTATTACCGCCACAGCCGCGCCGAGAATGACCTGGCGCAGCAGATGATTGACCGGATCATTCAGAACTACACCACGTCGGATACCCGGATCCATCAATCCGTGCGTTCCCTGGAACAGTTCAGCGGCGATGTCATATCAACCGTCAACTCGCATTCCGGCAACACCTATGCCCTCATGGCCGACGCCACCGGCCACGGTCTACCCGCCGCCATTACGCTGATGCCGGCCATGGAGATCTTCTACCAGATGAGTCGGCGCGGCTATGGCGTGGCCTCCATCGTTCGCCAGATCAACCAGCGCCTGCGGGCACGCCTGCCGCCGAATCACTTCCTCGCAGCCACTGTAGTGCTGATCAACCCCCAGCGCCACGCCCTGGTCGCCTGGAATGGGGCATGCCCACAGGCCTATGTGCTGTGCCCGGAAGGTGCCATCCGCCATCGCATCCCCTCGGCCCACCCGCCACTGGGCGTGCTGGATGACCGGGATTTTGACGACACCGCCCAGCTGTGCACCGTCAACGTCGATGACCGTTTCTTTGCCTGCACAGACGGGCTGGTGGAGGCGCGTAACGCGGATAACGAGATGTTCGGAAGCGCCCGCCTTGAAACCGTGCTGACCGGCTGCCGGGCGGGTCACAGTCTGGTGGAAACGGTCACTGACGCGCTCTCCGGGTTCCGGGGCACCAGGCTACCGGACGATGACCAGTCCATGCTGGCGCTGGCCGTGGACGCCCCGATGGAGGTGCCTTTCAGCAATGAAGACGGCATCGACCAGCCGCCGGAAAGCAGCGGCGATGACAACAGCATGGCGGGTTGGGACTTCCGGCTCGAGCTCCGAGGCTCCGATATCAGCCGCACGGAGATCGTACCAACCGTCAACCAGGTTCTGGAAAACCTCCGCCTGGACAGGCGTCTGCGCCAGAAAGCGTTCGTGGTCCTGACGGAACTGCTCAACAATGCGGTGGACCATGGCCTTCTCGGCATGGAGTCCAGCAGCAAGGCGGACCAGGGTTTTGACCACTATGTGCAGGAGCGCCAGGAGCGCCTGGCGGCCCTGAATGAGGGCTTCATCAAGATCCTGGCCACCCGCAGCCAGTACCATAATCGCAATGCCCTGAGGCTGATGGTCATGGACAGTGGTTCGGGATTCGACACCACCGGCTTCTCGTCAATGGACTCCGCGGATGAGGTGGCAACCCATGCCTACGGGCGCGGCATCCGTGTGGTCGCGAGCCTGGCCGACCGCATCCGCTTCCTGGACAACGGCGCCAGCGTGGAGGTTGAGTTCACGATTGATCCGGACTGAGGTTGCGGATCTCCCGTGCCATCTCACGCACTGCCTGATCGAGCTCGGAGAGTGCGGCTTTTTCCGGAAGGCTGCCCCCGCGGGCCGTTTTCTCCATGTCTGAGACAGCCTGCCAGAGCCGCCCGGCGGTGAAGTACCCCACGGCCCCCTTCAACCCATGCGCCGCCTCGGCCAGGGCCGCCGGGTCATCGTCGGCGTGGGCTTGGGCAATCGCCTCCAGGTACTGCTCATGCTGCTGCTCAAACAGATCCTTGAGCGTGCCCATCAGGCGCGGGTTGCCGCCGAGGTTACGCAGGACCAGATCCCGGTCCACCATGGGCTCCTGCGCCAGCGTGGTTCCCTGGGCCGGTTTGTCGCCGGCACCCCCTTCCTCCACCGCAGCCCCCGTGGTCGGATGCTCACCCTGTGCCAGCCACCGGCTCAGCATGCGATAGAGCCCCTGGAACGTCAGGGGTTTGGTCAGGTAGCCATCCATGAAACCGGCCTGCCGGCTGTCGAGATCCGGCGCGCTGTGTGCCGTTACCGCCACCAGCGGGGTGTGGCGCTGGTGGCTGGCATCCAGATCCCGCATCCGGATCGCCACATCATAGCCGTTCATGTCCGGCATCTGGATATCCAGAAGAACCAGGTCAAAGACCCCGCCTGAAAACGCCTCCAGCGCCCCGGCGCCATCTTCGCGGCTGGTTACCCGCATGCCCAGCTCCCCCAGCATGGCTTCCCCGACATGACGATTGACCGGGTTGTCATCCACCAGCAACACACTCGGTTCGCCGGCGAAGGACTCCACGCGCACGTCCTCCTGGTCATCCTCAAGTCGGCGGACCTCGGTTTCGGACGCAGCGAGCAGCGGCAGCACGAATGAGAAGGTAGCCCCCTGGCCCTCCTCGCTCTCCACCTGGATGCTGCCCCCCATCAGTTCCACCAGCCGCTGGCAGATGGTCAGCCCCAGCCCGGTTCCCCCATAGCGTCTTGCCAGGGAGGCATCCGCCTGGCCAAAGGGCTCAAAGATCCTGTCCCGTGCGGAGGGTTCAATTCCCGGGCCGGAATCCGTAACCCGGAACGCCAGGTTACAGGTATCACCGAAGGACGCGCGGGGGTCGATGGCAACGGTTACCGTGCCCTGCTGGGTGAACTTGAGCGCGTTGCCCAGCAGGTTCATCAGCACCTGGCGCAGGCGCTGTTCGTCCCCATGCAGATGCCGGGGCACCTCATCCTGCAACTCGAAACGGAGCGTGACGCCCTTGCCGTCCGCCTGGGGGCGGAAAAGATTCTCAAGATTGTGCAGCAGACGGCCGAGATCAAATGGCCGCAGCTCCAGCTCAAGACTGCGGGCCTCGATCTTGGAAAGATCCAGAAGGTCGTTGATGATCTCCAGAAGGCCGTTGGCCGAATCCTTGAGGGTTGCCAGCTGCTCGTCGGCGTCCGGCCGCTTCCGGTCCCGCTGGAGCAGCTCGCTGATTCCGATAATGCCGTTCAGCGGTGTCCGCAGCTCGTGGCTGATGTTGGCCAGGAACTGGGATTTGGCCTGGTTGGAGCGGTCCGCGTCCTCCTTGGCCTGGCGCAGCTGGTGTTCCAGCTCCTTGCGCCTTGTGATATCGGTCTGGACGGCCACGAAATTCACCAGCCGCCCCCCGTCATCATGCACGGGCTGGATATCCAGATCGAGCCAGTAGGTATGGCCCTGGCGACTGTAATTGAGAATCTCCTGGCGTACCGGCTCACCGTTGGCAATGGCGATGGCGATCCGTCGCCGGGCCTGCTCATCCGTATCCGGCCCCTGCAGGAAGTCCCCCGGCCGCAGTCCACGCACCTCATCCAGCGGATAGCCGGTCAGTGACTCAAAACTCGGATTCACCCACTCGATATGATCTTCAGCATCGGTGATGATGACCGGGTTATCGGTCTTACGGGCCACCAGGGCCAGACGCCGCACCTCACTGGCCGCCTGCTCCTCGCGTCTGCGACTGCTGAGAAGTGCCTCCATGTCCTCGGCCACCAGCAGGAGCACCGGCCGATCCCGGACCCGGGAGGGCGTGATCCTGAGGCTCACCACACGTTCCCGGTCGGCACCCATGAGGGTCTCCGAGAAAAGATCCACGGATCCCTGATCCGGGGTGAGAGCCGCCCATTCGCTCAGCCGCTCCGGTGTCAGCGAGGGGAAAATGCCGCTGATGGCCAGCTGCTTGAGCGACTGCCGGTCGGTTTCTGTCCCCACAAGCTCCGCCAGACCGTCATTGACGTAGAGCACCGTGAACGTTGTGGCATCCACCATGGCCACAAAATCATCGCTCTGCTGGATCAGCTCACTCACACGCCAGCCGAAGGTCTCGGCGCGGCGGGTCTCAATGTGTTTCATGACCACCCGCGCCAGCGACTTCAGCGATTCCTTCTGACGCTCATCCAGGTGGCGTGGATGGCGATCCAGCACACAGATGGTCCCGAGTGCATAGCCATCCGCGTTGACCAGGGGCACACCGGCATAGAACCGGACACCATGCTCCAGCGTCCAGGGGTTGTCATGGAACCGCTCATCCTCACGGGCATCCGGGATCTCGAACACGTCGGACTGGACAATGGCATGGCCACAGAACGAGGAGGAACGCTCCGGAATGAAATGCTCCCGGTTCACACCCACCGCGGCCTTGAACAGCTGCTGATCCCGGTCGAGCAGATTGACCATGGCCATTTCACTGCTGCAGACCTCGGCTGCGACGGCAACGATGTCGTCGAACCACTCCTCCGGGCTCCCGCTGAGCAGCTCGTACTCATCCAGAGCCGCCTGGCGTTCCGGCTCGTTATCCGGGATCGGGGCCTCTTTCATGACAGGAGATGGCGCTGAAAGAAATCAATCTGGTCCGTGGAGGAGCGTTCAAACCCTTCCCCCACGTAGATGTCGAAATGCCCCAGGTCCTCGTAGCGCCTCAGTTCCGCCCGGCCTCCGGCTCTGCTCGCAGCCTTCTCCGCAGCCTCCGGCGGCGCTACGGAATCACGGCCACAGACCTGGATCAGTACCGGGCATGGCAGCCGACGTGCATGGCGCAGCGGACGGTAAAGCGGCAGCTGCAGTGCCAGTCTCGCCGCCAGCTCATTGCGCCAGTCCGCAGGCGCGATAGCCCGGTACCCGTCATAGGCATCCTCGGTGGCCATCGCCGCCGTTTCACCCGGACGGCCAACGATGGGTGCGTACAGGGGAGTGCCGCCCAGCAGGGCGCGAAGCTGGTCCCTCAGTGCCAGAGTACTCAGGCGCAGGATGCCACCGATGCCGGCATAGCCGACCACATTCAGAACAGCAGCCAGGCCGTCCATCATCGGGCCCTGGGCGGAAACCGCCGCAACACCGCCGTCACGGGCCGCTGCCACCAGCACATGCCCGCCCGAAAAGGATGATCCCCAAAGCGCGATGCGCTCTGGGTCAATGCCCTGCTGCTGGCGTGCGAAATCAATGGCGCCCTGCCAGTCCGCCAGCTGACGCCGCACGGACACCAGCTGGCGTGGCTCGCCCGCGCTCGCCCCGAAATGCCGGTAATCAAAAAGCAGTACCGCAAATCCGGCCTCCGCAAAGGCCCGGGCATAGGGGACAAGCCCCGCATCCCGGGTCCCCCCGAGACCATGGGCCATCACAATACAGGGGCAAGGGCTGCGCGCGGGCGTTGCCGGCTGAAACCACCAGCCGGCCAGCGCCTCGCCCTCAACATGGAACCGGACCTCGGTGGGTTCGAGACTCATCAGCACCCTCCCGTCGAGATTGGTGTCACCGCATCAGATCGGGCAGGAAGAGCGCGATCTGCGGGAACATGATCAGCAGTGCCGTCGAGAACAGGAGAATCAGCACGAACGGTGGCGTCCCACGGATGACCTCCAGATAGGGACGCCGGAAGATCGCGACGGCCGTGAAGATGTCACACCCGAATGGTGGTGTTGCTGAACCAATGGCCGCCTGCAGCACCACCAGTGTCCCCACATGCACGGGATCCAGTCCGGCGGACGCAATCGCCGGTGAGAAGATCGGGGTCAGCACCAGGATCACCACGATCGGGTCCACGAACATACAGCCCACGAAGTACGCCACCGCAATCAGGATCAGCAGCTGATAGGGATGCTGGGAGGCTTCGGCCAGCATGTCTCCCAGCAACAGACTCGGGATCTGGGCAAAGGAGATCATCCAGGAGAACGCCATGCCGGCCGCCACCAGAATGAACACCACGGCGGTGATCATGCCGGTGGAGAGCGCGATTTCGGGCAGCTGGGACGGCCGCACCTGCCGGTACAGAACCATCTCCAGGAACAGAGCGTAGGCCACCGACATCGAGGCCGCCTCGGTGGGGCTGAAGGTACCGGTGTAGATACCGCCAATGATGATCACCGGAAAGCCGGTCGCCAGACTGGCCCGCTTCAGGGCCACCAGGCGCTCCGGCCAGCTGGCCTTGGGCAGTACTGGAATGCCCTTCCACACCGAGATCCCATAGCAGTAGATCGCAAAGAGGACCAGGATCATGAGCCCCGGCCCGATGCCGGCAATGAAGAGGGCCCCGACCGAGGTCCCGGAAACAACGCCATAGATGATCATGCCGATGGACGGCGGAATCAGCAGGGCGATATCACTGGCGTTGATGATCAGCGCTATGGCGAAGCGGTCGGTATAGCCGGCCTCGATCAGCTTCGGCCGCAATGGCCGACCCATAGCCACTACCGTGGCCTGAGTGGAGCCGGAAACGGCCCCGAAAAGTGTGCAGGACACCGCCGTGGTGACCGGCAGTCCGCCGCGGATGTGGCCAACGAACTTGCTGACCAGATCCAGGAGTCGATTGGCCGTGTGCCCCTTGATCATGACATCGGCGGCAAGGATGAACATGGGGACCGCCACCAGCACCGTCTGCTCCACACCGCCGATCATCTGCTGGATCAGGGTGGATTCGTTGAGCCCGGAGAACTTCGCCGCCATCAGCAGCAGCGCACCCGCTGTCAGGGGCACCATCATGGGGTAGCCCATCAGCAGCAGCACGATCATCACGACCCCGACGAGCAGCGCCGCATCCGGTGTGCTCATGGACGCCAGGTTGAGCCATTCAATCAGTTCAGCCACGGTCCCGCTCCTCAGCCGCGTCCTCATCGGGGTCGACACCACCAGTCATACCCGGATCCACGCCCTCTTCCTCATACTCATCTTTCTGGTACCAGGACAGGTAATTATCCGGGCTGAGCAGGTTGCGCACCCCGGCCAGGAAAAACTGGATACCTCCGAACAGAAAGCCCAGTGGCACGACCATATAATTGAGATAGACCGGAAAGCCGGTGGACGAGGTCACCCGGCACTGGCCACTGCGCGCCTCCACCAGACCGATGAATACAGCAAACACTCCCCACGCCAGCAGAGCCAGAACCACCAGACCCGCCAACACCATCAGCTGGCGCTGATACCCCTCGAAACGGGCCAGCAACCGGGCGCCTCCCTCGCTGATCAGGCGAATCAGATGTCCTGCCAGCGCGATGCCAACCAGTGTGACGAGAATCCCCGCCACCAACGGCATGCCACCAACGGGCAGCGTGAACAGCCCCAGATCGAGCGCGTCCGGCAGAACCCGGCAGGTGCGCTGCACCGCGCCGGCATAGTTCCAGGCAAAATCCGCCAGCGAGAACATCAGCCAGGCGGTCGTGAAGCTCACAACAACCAGCAGGATTTTCTGTCCCAGATGGGGGAGCAGGTCATGCAGAGCCGAAACCCGGATGTGACGGGCATGGCGCGCCCCGATGCCGATCCCCAGGAAGGTGATCATGACCAGCAGCATCTGGGCCACATCATTGGCGAACTGCAGACTGAAACCAAGAAGGTTGCGGGCGATGACATTGGCCACCGTCACCGTTGCCATACCGGCCACACAGAGAATCAGTGCACTGCGCTCAAACCAGTCGAGACCTGAGTCAATCCAGTCAAAGGGCGCCTTAAGGGCGTTTTGCCAGCCACCACTGTGGCCGGTTTGAGGTTGGTCCGTCATGGGACTCTCCGCAGGCCGCTCACATGTAACAATAGTCTGACGATCCGGGGTTCGGCAACAATCCTTTACGCTTTGCCGGAAATTCACGTTTACGGCTTTTGCTTCTGTAAAGATGTGTTATGTTTAATGCGGATCAACAAGAAAATCCAACAGAGGGAGACAGGGTATGAACCAACCTCGCCAATGGCTTACGGGCCTGATCATGCTGCTTGCCATGGCATTTCTCTATGGCTGCTCTGATGGCGGTGACACTTCCAGCGAGAGCGACAGCTCCAGCAGCGGGCAGTCCTCGCAGGAAGAGATGGATCGCGATGAAGAGCTGGCGAAACAGCGCGAATCCGACACGTGGCGCTTTGCGCTGGAAGAAGTCGAGGGCAGCGTCCAGGACGCCTACGCCCAGGAATTCAAGAGCCGCATTGAGGAGCGCACTGACGGTGAGGTCACGGTTGAGGTCTATCCCTACGGGACGCTCGGCACCTCCTCCCAGCTGACCGAACTGCTCCAGAACGGCGCCATTGAGATCGCCTTCGCTTCCCCGGGCCACCTGGCTGACGCCATTCCGGAAGTGGGCATCTTTACGCTGCATTTCGTGCTGTCCGAGGACCCCGACGTGAACCGCGCGGTTCTGTCCGATCCCGAGGTCTACGGCCTCTTCCAGCCGATGTACAACGATCAGGATCTTCGACTGCTCGATATCATCCCGGAAGGCTGGATGGTCTGGAGTGGCGACAAAGCCCTGCGCAGCCCGAAAGATTTCGAAGGCTTCAAGATCCGTACCATGACCTCCCCGATCCTGGTCGAATCCTATAAGGCCTATGGCGCCAACCCGACTCCGACGCCCTACTCCGAGGTCTATAGCGGCCTGCAGCTGGGTCAGATCGACGGTCAGGTGAACCCGATCTTCGCCATCGAAGAGATGAGCTTCTACGAGGAGCAGGACGTGCTCACATCCGCACGTCACGCCCAGTTCATCGCCACCCTGGCGACCGGCAATAACTGGTTCAACAACCTCTCCGAGGAGCGCCAGGAGTTGATCGAGGACGTACGTGACAACATGGTCTCCTGGATCGACGAGAAGCAGCGCGAGTACAACGAGGACCGGCTGCAGACCATTCTCGACGAAGGCGGCACCGAATGGGTTGAGCTGACCGAGGAAGAGCGCGAAGTCTTCCGGGAAGCCAGCAAAGACGTTCGCCAGATCTACCTGGAGCAGGCCGGCGAGAAAGGCCAGGAAGTGCTCGACACCATTCTGGAGAAAGTCAAGACAGCAGAAGAGGAAATGGCGGACAGCGACAGCTGATCGCAGCCCTCCTCACGCACACAAGCCCGGCTCCGGCCGGGCTTTTTTGTGTCCGTGCCACGGATGTTAAGCCGGCCCGGAGAGGGTATAATGCCACCAGTCACTGACCTGCCCGGAGCCGTCATGCCACGCTGTACCGCGCTTCCGCCCGCCCTGATCCTCTGTCTTCTGATCCCACTGATGCTCCTGGGCGGCTGCAGTGATTCCGGTGATCCGGAAAACCGGGAGTCTCCCGTCACCCGGGTTGAAGGGCGGATCTTCGGTACTTTCTACCAGGTCAGCGTTGCCGGCGAACTTCCCGAAGAGCGTCGTGAATCCCTGCATGAAGCCGTTCGCAAGGTCCTCGCCAACGTGGACCAGGGCATGTCCACCTACCGTGATGATTCCGATCTCATGCGGCTGAACAGCAGCACACCGGGCGACTGGGTCAATCTGCCGGAAGGGGTGATCGATGTGCTGCAGGCGGCCGATGGCCTCTCGGAACGCACCGGCGGCGCCTTCGATACCACCATCGGCGGTCTGGTTAACCTGTGGAGCTTTGGCCCCGAGGCCCGGCCCACAGAGGTACCGCCGGACGCCACCATTGAGGCGCGCCTGGAACAGGTCGGTCACGGGAACCTTGAGATCGACCCGGCCGCCAACCGGGCCCGGCGCATGACGGACCTGTTCGTGGATCTGTCGGCCATTGCCAAGGGCGAGGCGGTGGACCGGGTCTCGGCCCTGCTGGAGGAACGCGGCCATGACAACCACCTGGTGAACATCGGGGGCGACCTGCGGGCCAGCGGGCGCAAGGCGGAGAACACACCATGGCGCATCGGCATCGAAGTTCCCCGGAACGGGCCACAGAGCCCGCGCCATATACTGCCACTGGAGGATATGTCGCTGGCCACTTCCGGCGATTACCGCAACTACTTTGAGGCGGACGGGCAGCGTTATTCCCATACCATTGACCCACGCGACGGGCGTCCGGTCACGCACTCGCTGGCCTCGGTCAGTGTCTTCCACCCGAGCAACCGGAGGGCGGACGCACTGGCCACCGCCTTCATGGTGATGGGCGTGGACGACACCCTGGACTATGCCCGCACCCATGACGTTGCCGTGCTCGTTATCGAGCACCGGGACGACCGCTTCCAGACCCGGGTATCCCCGGCTCTTGAACAGATGCTCTCCGAGGAGGATCTGGCAGCGCTGAACACCGACTGACCGGAGACGGCTATGACCGAAACCGCCGAAATCGAATCCGAAGTCCGGACGCTGCTCGAACAGGGCGACCTTGATGCCGCCATTGAGTTCCTCAATAACCGCCACCCCGCGGAAGTCGGTGGGGTTATTGACGAGCTCGACGGTGAAACCGCCTACGCCCTGTTCGACCAGCTCGACCGCCGTACCCAGGCGCGCATCCTGCCCTACATGCAGCCGTCCCATCAGCTGAGCATGGTCCAGCACCTGGGCCGCCACGCCCAGGCCCGGCTGCTGACGGACATGAACGCCGACGAACGGGCCGACCTCTACCAGGAGCTGCCCGAGGACGTTCAGGAAGCGTTGATGCCCGCCCTGGCCAAGGCCGAACGCGAGGATCTGCTGCGGCTGACCAGCTACCCCGAGGGCACCGTCGGCTCGGTGATGACCAGCGAGTATGCCACGGTCCCGGCGCATATCAGCGCCCGCCAGGCCATCGAGCGCCTGCGCCTTCAGGCGCTGAACAAGGAAACCATCTACGTCGCCTACGTGCTCGATACCGAGCGCCACCTGCTGGGGATCGTGACCCTGAGTGGGCTGGTGGTGGCCTCCCCCGGAGAGTCGGTCGAGGACCTGATGCAGACCGAGGTGGTCAACGTTCACACGGACGCACCCAGCGCCGAGGCGGCGCGACTGATCGCCGACTACGACCTGCTGGCGGTGCCGGTGGTCGACGACGAGGACCGCATGGTCGGCATCGTCACCCACGACGATGCCATGGACGTTCAGGAGGCGGAGGCCACCGAGGACATCCACAAGGGCGCCAGCGTCGGCGACCTGCCCGGCAGCCTCAAGGAAACCGCGCTCACAACGCTCTACCAGAAGCGCATCATGTGGCTGGTGCTTCTGGTGTTCGCCAACGTTTTTTCAGGCGCGAGCATCTCGCTCTACGAGGACACCATCCAGGCCCACGTGGGGCTGGTGTTCTTCCTGCCGCTGCTGATCGCCAGTGCCGGTAACGCCGGCTCCCAGTCCGCCACCCTCATGGTGCGCGCCATTGCCACCGGTGATGTGATCAGCGGGGACTGGTTCCGCATGCTGCTGCGCGAGATCGGCCTCGGGCTGATGCTGGGGCTGACCATGGCGGCCGCCGTCGCAGCCATCGGGCTCTACCGGGGCGGCGCCGAGCTGGCCCACGTGGTATCGCTGACCATGGTGATCGTGGTGCTCAGCGGCAGCCTCATCGGCATGTCACTGCCGTTCGTGCTCAACAAGCTGAACATGGACCCGGCCACCGCCAGCGCCCCGGTGGTTTCGTTCATCGCCGACGTCGCCGGTATCCTGGTCTATTTCGGGCTCGCCTCCGCGCTGCTGTCCATACCGGCCCAATAGGAAGCCCACCATGGCGTTCATCGAAAGCCTCGGCAGCATTGAGCCAGAGGAATGGAATCGCCTGCGGGGAACCCATTCCCCCTTTCTGCGTCACGAGTTCCTGTTCGGGCTCGAGGCAACCGGCTGTACCACCACTGCTACGGGTTGGACGCCCCACCACTGGATTGAACGCAACAGTGAGGGCCAGCTGATGGCCGCGCTGCCCTGCTATCGCAAGCATCACTCCTTCGGTGAGTACGTCTTCGACTGGGCCTGGGCAGAGGCCTGGGCCCATTACGGGCGCGATTACTACCCCAAGCTGCTCAGCGCCGTGCCCTTCACTCCCTGCGAGGGCCCCCGCCTGCTGCTGCATCCTGACGCGGACGGTGCCAGTACCGGATTCCGCAGTACGCAAGCTGTTCTGGCGGAACTGGAAGGCGGCTCGTACTCCAGCTGGCACCTGCTGTTCCCGGATGCGGAATCACAGCACCACCTGGACCGCGACCAGTGGCTGCGCCGCCTGAGCTGCGAATTCCACTGGCACAACCCGGGCTACCCGGACTTCGAAGGGTTCCTGGCCACCCTGAAATCGCGCAAGCGCAAACAGATCCGCCGGGAACGGCGTCTGGTGGCGGACCAGGGCATAGATTTCCGTCACTACGCCGGCAGTGATGGCATTCCGGAGAGTGCCCTGGAAGCCTTCCATGTGTTCTACCAGGCCACGTACCTCAAGCGCGGCCAGCGCCCTTACCTCAACCGCGAATTCTTCCAGTACCTGGCGGATCGCATGCCGGAACAGCTCACTCTGGTCATGGCCGTCCACCAGGGTCACTACGTAGCCGCGGCCCTGTTCCTGCACGATAGCGAGCGCCTTTACGGGCGTTACTGGGGCTGTCTGGAGGAATACGACCAGCTCCACTTCGAGACCTGCTACTACCAGGGCATCGACCTGTGCATTGAGCGGGGGCTGAGCCGCTTCGATGCCGGCGCCCAGGGCGAGCACAAGCTCAAGCGCGGCTTTCAGCCGGAGCTGTTCGAATCCTTCCACTGGGTCGCGGATGAGCAGCTGAGGCCGGCAGTGGCCGACTTCTGCCGGCGCGAGGCCGCCGCCGTCCGCGCCTACGCCTCGGAAGTCATGGCGGAACTGCCGTTCAGCGGCTGATCCGATACCAACGCCAATCGCCGGTCCACGGTGACAGGGTCGGTCAGTTCATGGATGAGAAGCAGCAGCGAGCGCCCTTCAAGCCACGGCTGGATGCCCTCCCAGACCCGCGCCAGTGTGGCGCTGTCCAGCCCGGTGAAGGGTTCATCCAGAATCAGGATGGGTGCGGGCCGCAGCAGCGTGCGCGCCAGCGCCAGACGCCGCGCCTCGCCACCGGACAGCCGGCCGGCCCGTTCGCCAACCGGGGTCGTCAGTCCCAGGGGCATGGCCGCCACCGTCGGCGCCAGCGCCACCGCCTCCAGAACCTGCCACAGCTGGCTCTCCGTAGCGTCCGGCAGAGCCAGTCGCAGATTCTCCGCCACGGAAGCATCGAATAGGTGCGCCGACTGGGTGAGAACACTCAGACGCGTTCGCCAGTGTTCCACCGGCCAGCTCTGTACCGGCTGGCCATCCGCCAGAACAGCGCCGCTGACCGGCTCCAGTGTCCGGGCCGCCAGGGCCGCCAGCGTGGATTTACCGGCGCCGGAGGCACCGGTCACCGCGATCCGCTCCCCCGGGGCCAGCGACAGACTGAAATCCCGGAACACCGGCGGCGCCCCCTGGTCCACGGCAATGTGGGACCAGGTCAGTGTCGGGTGCGACGCCAGCCCGGCCTGTGGACGGGTCGTCACCGCCTGTTGGGTGGCGCGGTGTCCATTGAGCCGGGCAGCGGCGGCGTGGGTGGCGCCCCAGCTCGAGAAACCGCCGGGCAGCGCCATGAACCCTTCGACAAGTGCCATCACGACCAGGGGCATCATCGCCATGACCGGCCCGGAAAGCTGCCCACTGCGCCAGCCTTCGGCCCCAAGCAGCAACACGGCCACAACCAGTCCCTGCAGGATCAGGGTGGTGAGCGCCTGGGCATCGACCACCGCGCTGGTGCGCTGATACTGGAGGCCTCGCAGTCGGCACTCCTTCTGCAGCAGCCGCTGGCGGTGCACATCGAGCTGCCCGGCCGCGGTCAGTTCCGCCATACCCTCAAGCTCCTCCAGCACCCCCTCCCGGAGGCCCTCGGCGACATCCGCTTCGGCCGCGCCCGCGTGACGCACGCGCAACGCGGTACCCAGGGTCAGCACCAGAAGCAGTGGCAGCAGAACCGCCAGCATCACCCCCGCGATCGACACGGAAAACAACGCCACCAGCGCCACCGTGGCAAGCGTGGCTGCCAGGGCCACCAGCGGTGGTGCCAGCAGGCGCAGATAGAGATTATCCAGGGTCTGAACATCCGCAATGAGCCGGCTGAGAAAAGCCGCCGAACCGACCCCGCGCCTGAGCCTGTCGCCGGTGGTGGCAAGCCTCTGGAACAACCCCACCCGGATGTCGGCAAGCACCCGCAGCACCGTATCGTGCTGCACGAGCCGCTCCAGGTAACGGCTGAGCGTTCGCGACAGGGCAAAGAACCGGATACCGCCGCCGGGTACGTAGAGATTGAGGCTGGCACTGGCCCCGGCGGCCCAGGCGGCGGCCGTCACGGCGGTGGCGGTGATGAACCACCCGGACAGCGCCAGCAGCCCGAGCCCGGACAGCAGCGTGGCGAGCGCCAGAACCAGGCCAGCCCCCATGCGGACCCGGTGACGGGCGACAAGGCACAACCAGGGCCGGATCTCACTCATCCCCGTTCCCCCCGCCAAGCGTGAACACCTGATCCGCCAGCGCCATGATCGCCGGCTGGTGGGTTGCGATGACACAGGTCCGGCCCGCCGCCAGCACCCGTCGCAGTGCCGCGATCACTTCTGCTTCCGTGGCCGCATCCAGTCCGGCAGTGGGCTCATCCAGCAGCAGAACCGGTGCCGGCATCAGCAACAGCCTTGCAAATGCCAGTCGTCGCGCCTGCCCACCGGAGAGGCCAAGCCCCTCCTCGCCCAGTGGTGCATCCAGCCCCTCGGGCCTCGCCGACAGAACGGTGCCCAGTCCAACCTCTTCCAGAACCCGGTGCATGGCCTCGTCATCGGCCTCCGGGGCCATGGCCTGGAGGTTGTCGCGCCAGCTTCCGTGCACCAGCCAGGGGCGCTGACCCATCCAGCCAACCTGAACGCACCCGGCGGGCTGGCCCGCCACCCGGACCGCCCCTTCCTGGGGAACCAGGAAACCGGCCAGAACCGCCATCAGCGTCGATTTGCCACTGCCCGAGGGCCCGGTGACCACCAGCGTCTGCCCGGCGGGAACCTGCAGCTGAAGACCACGGAACACCGGTGCCCGCCCCGGCCAGGCAACCGCCAGGTCCGCAACCCGGATCCCGTCCCTGTCGCAGGGGGTTGTGATGTCCGCCGCCCCCGAGCCGGCAACGGGCACGCTCAGCCGTGCCCCCAGATGGGCGGCGGCACCCAGGGCGGCGGCCCGGTCGTGGTAATACTGCGAAAGAAGCCTCAGAGGCTGGAAGAACTCCGGCGCCAGAAGCAGTGCAAAGAGACCGGAGAACAGGGTCATCTGCGAGGCCGGCCCGAAGGTGATCATCTCCAGAAGCCCGAAGCCCACATACATCGCCACGGCGGCAATCGCCACCGAGGCGAAGAACTCCAGTACCGCCGAGGACAGGAAGGCCACCCGGAGTGTGGCCATGTTGAGCTGTCGATAATCGTCGGTGGCACGCGCCACATCCGCCACCGCCGCCCGGGTCTGGCCGAACAGCTGAAGGGTGGTCAGCCCCCGGAGGCGGTCGAGGAAATGGCCGGACAGACGTGCCAGCGACTCATAGTGCTGGCGGTTGACGCGCTCAGCGCCCATGCCCACCAGCGCCATGAAAAGCGGAATCAGCGGCGCCGCCGCCAGCAGAAAGAGTGCCGCCAGCCAGTCCAGCCAGGCCACCACCAGCAGAATCAGCGCCGGCACCACCACCGCCAGCACCATCTGCGGCAGGAAGCGTGCGTAATACCCCTCCAGGGCATCGACCTGCTCGGTCCACTCGCTGGCCAGGCGCGCCGAATCGCTGCCGGCAAGCCCCACGGGGCCGGCAGCTTCCCAGGCCCCCAGAAGCGCCTGCCGGACCCGGCTGCGCACCCGGTCGCCGGCCACCAACCCGGCGCGGTCCTGGAGCCACTGGGCACCCGCGCGCACCGCCACCGCAAGCATCAGCGCCGCAGCAGTCAGCCCGAACGCCGGGGATGCCCCACTGAGGATCAGCCGGTCCACGAACCAGGCCATGACCCCGAGCTGTGCGATCAGCGCCAGGGCCTGCACCACACCGGCCACCACCGCCAGCACCAGCGCGGCACGCACCGGCGCAGCCCACCGGGTGAGCCACTGCCGGGCCAGGCGTGGCTCAGTGGTAGCCGTCACCGGCGCGGACCTTGCCGCGGAAGACCCAGTAGGTCCAGGCCGTGTAGGTGAGCACAATCGGAATCACGAACAGCAGCCCAAGAAGCAGGAACAGCTGTGATTCCCACGCCGAGGCGGCGTCGTACAGGGTGATCTCCGGCGGTACCACATAGGGCCATTTGCTCACCAGCAGCCCCAGGTATGTGAAGACAAACAGCCCCATGGTGAACACGAACGGCGTCCCCTCACGGTTGTGGCCGATGCCCTGCCAGATCTTCCAGGCACAGAACAGTGCCAGCGCCGGCAGAACCCAGATCACATGCAGCGTCGAGAACCAGCGCTCGTACACCGCCTGGTCCACGATGGGCGTCCAGAAGCTGATCAGCCCGAACACCGCCAGCACCATCAGCAGCAGTGGCCGGGCCATGCGTTGGGCCCACTGGCGTGTGACGCCCTCGGTCTTCATCAGCGTCCAGGTGCTGCCCAGCAACGCATAGCCGGCCACAAGCCCCACCCCGGTGAGCAGCGTGAAGGGCGTAATGAAATCCAGTGGGCCGCCCACAAAGACCCCATCGGCGGTGTTGATGCCCTCGATATACTTGCCCACGACCATGCCCTGGGCAAAGGCGGCGAGCGTGGAGCCGCCAGCAAAGGCAAGGTTCCACAGCCAGCGCGAGCGGTTGGCCTTGAAGCGGAACTCAAAGGCGATGCCCCGGAAAATGAGCCCTGCCAGCATCAGGAAGACGCCGATGTAGAGCGCCGGCAGCATGATCGTATAAACCATGGGGAAGGCGGCCAGTAACCCCGTACCACCGAGCACCAGCCAGGTCTCGTTACCATCCCAGACCGGGGCCACCGAGTTCATCATCAGGTCCCGGGATTCTTCATCCGGAGCGAGAGGGAACAGGATGCCCACGCCCAGATCAAATCCGTCCATGAGCACGTACATGATCACCCCGAAGGCGACAATGCCCGCCCAGATCAATGTCAGGTCAAACGGTTCCATCAGGCGTGCCCTCCCTGCTGTTCAAGTGGTACATGGGCGGCGGAGAAGGGGCGTTTCGCATGCTCGGCCTCGGCATGCTCACCGTCGCCGGAGGCCTCTTCCAGCCCGGCCTGGAACACGCGGCTGAGATAGTAGAGCCCGGCTGTGAACACCAGCGCGTACACCACGATGTAACCGATCAGTGAGAACAGCGCCATGCCACCGGTCAGCGAGGGGGTAACGCCCTCAGCGTGGGTCATCTGGCCATACACCAGCCAGGGAGCGCGCCCCATCTCGGTGACGAACCAGCCCGCCAGTACTGCGATGAACGGCGCCACGCCCATTGGCACCAGCCCCTTCAGGAACCAGCGGCTACGCCAGTAGCGCCCCCCGGGGCGCAGCAGCAGACCGGCCACGGCGAAGGCAATCATCAGCATCCCCAGCCCGACCATGACACGGAAAGACCAGAACACAATCCCCACCGGCGGCTGTTCGTCCTTCGGAACCGCGGAAATCCCCGGGACAACGCCTTCGGTATCGTGCTTGAGGATCAGGCTTGCCAGACCCGGGATGCCCAGCTCCCAGTGATTGGTCTGGGCCTGCTGGTCCGGCCAGGCGAACAGCAGCAGCGGCACATTGGAGGACGTCTCCCAGTTGCCCTCCATGGCGGCCACTTTCGTGGGCTGATGCTCCAGTGTGTTGAGGCCATGCAGATCCCCCACCCAGAGCTGCGCCGGCGCGATCACCAACAGCAGCCACAGGCACAGCGACAGCGCCCGGCGGTTCGCCTCCACCTCACGCCCCTTGAGCAGGAACCAGGCACTGAGCGAGGCGACCACGAAGGCCCCGGTCAGGAACGAGGCCAGCCCCATGTGGGCAAAGCGATACCAGAACGAGGGATTGAAGATGGCCTCGCCCCAGGCGGTTACCTGATGCATGCCGTTTTCCATGACGGTGCCGGCCGGCGTGTGCATCCAGCTGTTAGCCGCCAGTATCCAGAAGGACGAGATGAAGGTGCCAATCGCCACCATGAATGCCGCCAGCAGATAGATGCCGCCGGGCACGCGGCCACGGCCGAACAGCAGAATCCCCAGAAACGCCGCTTCCAGGAAGAAGGCGGTCACTACCTCGTAGCTGAGCACCGGCCCGAGGAAGTTGGCCGTCGCCTGGGCGAAGTTGCTCCAGTTGGTTCCGAACTGGAACGACATCACGATCCCGGAGACCACACCCATGCCGAAGACAACCGCAAAAACCTTGATCCAGAACTTCGACAGCCGGGTGTAGAGCGGATTACCGGTACGGTAGGCGCAGGTTTCCAGAAAGGCGATGAACGACGCCAGCCCGATGGTGAACACCGGGAAAATGGCATGGAAGGACACCACGAAGGCGAACTGTATGCGCGACAGAAGAACAGGATCAAGATCCATAGAGCCTCCGGACGGAAGGAATCACAGTGGTTATCAGTTTCAATTGTGGCGATCGCGCAGACTGGAAAAAAGGTCAACTGCCGTTGTCCGATGCGCCATCGCCACCCAGGGCCTGCCAGGCCTCAAAGGTGCTCAGGAAGATGCGGCCACTGAGCTCATGGGGGAACTCAGAGTTCTGGAGCTGATCCATCACCGGCCCCTTCACTTCCGCCAGGTGCAGCCGCACCCCGGCATCGCTGAGCCGGCTGTTGATCGCCTCCAGACTCTCCAGCGCGGAGGCATCAATAATGTTGACCGCCTGGCAGGTCAGTACCACATCGCGCAGCTCCGGGCGCCGGGCAACCAGCTCCATGACCGTGTCTTCCAGGTAGCGCGCATTGGCGAAATACAGGCTCTCATCAATGCGCAGTAGCGCCAGATGGCGGTTCGTCTCAACACTGTGGCGTTCCACATTGCGGAAATGCTCGGTGCCGGGCACACGCCCAACCACGGCACTGTGGGGCTGGCTGGTGCGGTACAGGTGCAGTCC
Source organism: Halovibrio salipaludis (assembly GCF_002286965.1). Taxonomy (GTDB): domain Bacteria; phylum Pseudomonadota; class Gammaproteobacteria; order Pseudomonadales; family Oleiphilaceae; genus Halospina; species Halospina salipaludis. Next base: position 36,417 of record NZ_NSKD01000008.1, read on the forward strand.
CAGCGACAGCGCGACCCCGGTGAGAATACCGCTCTCAACGCCGTGAAACAGCGTCAGTGCCAGCGTCGCCACCATGGCTACACCATCCACTCGCGAGTAGGCCCAGGTGCGGCGGATAGCTGGCAGGTCAATCAGAGTGCCCACTGCCACGATGATGGTCGCCGCCAGGGTCGCCTTGGGCAGGAACGCCAGTGGCGTGGTCAGCATCAGCGTCGACAGAGCAATGCCGACCGCAGTCAGTGCGCCGGCCAGCGGCGTGACCGCCCCGGCATCAAAGTTCACCACCGAACGCGAGAAGCCACCGGACACCGGTGAACCGCCACTGACACCGGCGCCGACATTGGCCAGCCCCAGAGCGATCAGCTCCTGGTTGGGATCAATCCGCTGACGGCGTTTGGCCGCCAGGGTCTGGGCCACGGAGACCGACTCCACGAACCCGACCAGGCTGATCAGCACCGCAGCCGGCAGCAGCGTGGACCAGAGCTCAGCATCCAGACTGGGCATGGCCAGAGACGGTAGGCCGCTGGGAACCTTGCCCACCAGCGCCACGCCCTGGGCCTGGAGATTGAAGGCCCAGGCCAGGAGCGTGGTCACGATCACCGCCGACACCGGTGCGGCCTTGGCCATCAGATCCGGCGCCTGCCCTGACAGCCCCAACCAGCGCAGGCCACTGCGCAGATGACGCCGGCAGAGCACCAGGTAGGCCCAGGCTCCGCCACCGATCAACAGGGTCAGACCACTGACGTTGTCCAGACCCTGCCACAGGGCGGGCACCAGCTGCGCCAGGTTATGCCCCGAGGCCTCAACACCAAGGATGTGACGCAGCTGACTGGCTGCAATCAGGATCCCCGAGGCCGTTACAAACCCTGAGATCACCGGATGGCTGAGGAAGTTGGCCAGGAATCCCAGCCGGAGAAGCCCCATGCCCACCAGGATCAGGCCGGACAGCGCGGCCAGTACCAGAGCACCGGCCACGTACTCTGGCGTGCCGGCCTCCGCGATACTGCCAAGCGCAGCAGCGGTCATCAGCGACGCCACCGCCACCGGCCCGACCGCCAGGGTCGCGGAGGTACCGAAAAGCGCATACAGCACCAGCGGCAGCATGCTGGCGTAAAGCCCAACCTCGGGGGGCAGACCGGCCAGCATCGCGTACGCCAGCGCCTGCGGCACCAGCATCAGTGTCACGATTACCGCCGCTATCGCATCGCGCAGGAAGGTATCGCGCCCGTAACCACGCAGCCAACCCGCCAGTGGCAGCCAGCGTTCCAGGTTCATGCCCTGCCCTCTCCCATTGAGGTCTGGGTCGTGTTACGACGCGCCGGGCGCGCCAGCCACTCGTGGCCTCTCAGCGACAGCTGCCAGTAGATCCAGGGCAGCTGACCGGCCTTCAGCCACCAGGCCAGGCGGGTGGGCCTGGTTCCATCATTGATCCACTTCGGGAAAGTGGGCTGAAGCTCACCGCCGTAGCCGAACTCCGCCAGCACAATGCGTCCGCGCTCAACGGTCAGCGGGCAGGAACCGTAACCCAGATAGGCGGCCGTCATGGGCTCACCGCTGAAGGTAGCCAGAAGGTTCTCGGCCACCACCGGCGCCTGTTTGCGTACTGCGGCGGCGGTCTTGGCGTTGGGCGTGCCGCTGGCATCCCCAAGCCCGAAGATCGCGGGGTGGTTGCGGTGCTGCAGTGTCTCCGGATCAAGATCCAGCCAGCCTCCGTCGTTTCCAAGCCCTGATTCCGCGATGAACCCGGGGGCCTTCTGCGGCGGCACGGCATGCAGCATATCAAAGCGCCGCTCCAGCAGATGCTCCTCACCGTCATCCCCGGTTACGGCAAACTGAGCCGTCCGGGAGGGCCCATCAACTGCCACCAGCCGGTTCTGGAACTGGGTGTGGATGCCGTACTGCTGAACGTAACGCTCCAGTGCGGGCACGTACTCGGGCACACCGAACATGACACCACCGGCGTTGCAGAAGTGCACATCGATATCACCCAGCCGGTGCTGGCGCTGCCAGTAGTGGCAGGACAGATACATGGCTTTCTGAGGGGCCCCGGCACACTTGATCGGCATCGGCGGCTGCGAGAACAGGGCCGTCCCCTTTGTCAGCGACTGCACCAGCGACCAGGTGTAGGGGGCCAGATCATAGCGGTAGTTGGATGTAACGCCATTACAGCCGAGTGTGTTACTCAGCCCCTCAACTGCATCCCAGTCCAGATCCAGCCCTGGCGCCACAATGAGCCGTCGCCAGCCCAGAACCCGGCCGTCACCGAGAGCTACCTGGCGGTTTTCCGGGTCAACACGGTGGGCGCTGGTACGGTACCAGCTCACCCTGTCCGGCATCACACTGGCCATCGGTCTGCGTGTCGATTCGGGGGAGAACACCCCTCCCCCAACCATCGTCCATCCGGGCTGGTAGCTGTGCACCTCCGAGGGCTCAACAATGGCAATATCGAGGCTGCGCTGGCGCTTGAGCAGGCTCGCAGCAACGGATATACCAGCTGCTCCACCACCGATGATCACGATCTGATGAGTTGTTGTGGGCGCCGGCGTTGCGAGTTGATCACTCATGGGATATCTCCAGTTGGTTCGCGTCAGTCCAGCTCGGGGCTATCCATCCCCGGCCGACCCCAGCAATGGGCGCAGGGTCTCAGGGTCATGTCCTAGAGCCCGCATGCGTTCCAGCACTGTCTCCGGCTGCTCACCGTCATGGCGGACCCGGGCCAGTGCCCACAGATGGATGGAGCGCCGACCACTGCGACAGAAGATCAACAGCGGCCGCGGCAGGGTTTCAAGCGCCTCATGAAAGGCCGCCACATCGGCGTCCGAGTACTCTCCGGTCGCCACCGGAATACAGGTCCAGGAAAGCCCCAGAGCCCGCGCTCTGTCCCCGAGCGCCGGCTCATCATGTTCCGGCGAGTCCTCCCCGGGTTGCCGGTTACAGATCAGCGACTGGTACCCCTGCTGGTGCGCGCTCTGCAGATCCTCAGGTTTCATCGCGCCTGTCAGGCCGACACCGTCCTCAAGCTGATGGATCGTCATTACCAGAACCTCCGTTCAATCACCCCAGGCCGCGCCGGAAAGGGTGTCCAGGGGAATCCTGATGTAGCGCCGACCATTGTCCTCGGGCTCGGGTAGCCGCCCACCACGGGTATTGACCTGCAGCGCGTGCAGAATCAGCTTCGGCATGGGCAGCTGGCTGTCGCGCTTATTGCGCATGGCCACATACGCCTCCCGGTTCTGGTCCACCAGGTGCTTGTTGGTGCGGCGCTGCTCACCCACGGTGCTTTCCCACTGGGGCTCGCGCCCGTCAGGCATGTAATCGTGGCCCGTGAAGACCCTCGTTTCCTCCGGCAGTTCCAGAATGGCCTGGATGGACTCCCAGAGCTGCTCGGCGCTGCCGCCGGGGAAGTCGGCCCTGGCGGTACCAAAATCGGGTTGGAACAGGGTGTCGTGAACAAAGGCCGCATCACCGATCACATAGGTAATTGATGCCAGTGTGTGCCCTGGCGAGAACATCACTTTCGCCTCAAGCTCACCGACCGTGAACCGGTCGCCATCGCTGAACAGACGATCCCACTGGCTGCCGTCGGTCGCCAGATCCGGGAAGTTATAGATGTCTTTCCACAATGCCTGAACCGCCGTCACTTCACTTCCAATCGCGGTCGGCGCGCCGGTTTTGCCCTTCAGGTATTGTGCGGCTGAGAAGTGGTCAGCATGAGGGTGGGTATCCAGGATCCACTCCACAGTCAGGTCCTGGCGCTCCACGTACTCCAGAATCTCGTCTGCGTGGTGGGTCGCTGTCGCGCCGGATTTCTCGTCGTAGTCCAGTACTGGATCAATAATGGCGCACTGGTTGGTGGCGGGATCCGACACGACGTACTGGATACTGAAGGTCCGCGGATCGAAGAAACCAGCCACATCCGGCTTGCCGGCGCCTGTGCTATTGGAACGTTCGAACGTCTTCATATCGCCTCCACAGAAGTTGATGGGCATCAATGAGAAAATGCTTATATGGTTATAACGTTAATACTAAAAAACATATAAAGCAATGGGGCTCGTTTATCAGGACCATCCCCGGGCTCTATCGCAGCCGCGGAGATGGCCCTGCCCCGGCTCAGAGTTTCGCCATACGAAGATAGGGGCGCAGTTCCTCCCAGCCGTTGGGGAAGAGCTCACTGGCACGCTCGTTCGGGATCGACGGCGGGATGATCACCTCATCGCCCTCCTTCCAGTCGGCAGGAAGCGCGCAGGTGCGATTGTCGCTGGTCTGCAGCGCATCGATGGCCCGCAGGATCTCGTCGAAGTTCCGACCCACGGTCATCGGGTAGGTCATGGTGAGACGGATGCGCTTGTCCGGGTCGATGATGAACACGCTGCGCACCGCTGCCGTCTCGCTCTCACCGGGATGGATCATGTCGTAGAGTTTGGCGATGTTGAAATCCGCGTCCGCCAGGATGGGGAAATCGAGCGCGCAGTTCTGTGTATCGTTCACGTCCTCGATCCACTTCAGATGCGATTCAGGCGTTTCGGTGGAAAGGCCAATGGGCTTCACACACCGGCGCTCGAACTGATCGGCCAGCTGGGCGGTACGCCCCATTTCGGTGGTGCATACCGGCGTGAAATCCGCAGGGTGGCTGAAGAGGAAGGCCCAGGAGTCGCCAATCCAGTCATGGAAGTGGATGGTTCCCTTTGTACTCTCTGCCGTGAAATCCGGCGCTGTATCGCCAAGTCGAAGTGTCATGGTGTTTCCCCTGTGCACTGTGATTGCTGATCGTTTCTGGAGAGTCGACGCCGGCTATCGCTGTCTCCAGTACGCAAATCATAGGGGGGAAACACCTTCATATACTATATGAGTCTAACGATAGAACTATTAGGTTTTCTAAATCGCTCGGAAGCCCCAGCCACACCTTTTTCTTGACCTGACAACTGTTTATTTATACAGTTTTGGCGATGAAGGGACGAGCCAGCCAGACCAATATCCCGCATCGGTTCGAGGCCCGCGTCAGCGAGCCATGGGCCGATGAGGAATCGTCTCCCGAAGCAGAGGGAGCGCCCCCTACTACCACCCAACCGGTGGCAGCGCGCTCCATCATCAGCCGGAATGAATCGCCGGATATACCCTTCAGCCAGTCCGTGAACCCTTACCAGGGCTGCGAGCACGGGTGTATTTACTGCTTTGCCAGGCCTTCCCACGCTTACCAGGACCTGTCACCGGGGCTGGACTTTGAGACCCGGATCCAGGTCAAAACCAACGCGCCTGAGAAGCTTAAAGCGGCTCTGGACCACCCCCGCTATAAGCCCACGCCGATTGCTCTGGGCGTCAACACGGATGCCTACCAGCCAGCGGAGAAGGATCATCGGATCACCCGCAAACTGCTGGAGATACTGCTCGAATACCGTCACCCGGTGTCCATCATTACCAAGAGCCGACTGATCCTGCGGGACGCAGACCTGCTGTCGGAGATGGCGGCAATGGGGCTGTGCTCCGTGCGGGTCTCGCTGACGACCCTCGACAACCGCCTCAAGGGCCAGCTGGAGCCCAGGGCCACCGCGGCGAGCACACGTCTGCGGGTATTGAGGGAGCTTTCAGAGGCAGGTGTGCCGACAGGAGTTCTGACCGCCCCTATCATCCCATTCATCAATGACTATGAAATGGAGGCCATGCTCAGTGCAGCCGCGGAAAACGGCGCACAGCGGGCCAGCTGGGTGCTGCTGCGCCTGCCCCATGAGGTCGCGCCGCTGTTTGAGGATTGGCTACAGCACCACTACCCCGACCGGGCAGCGCACGTTATGAACCGTGTCCGCGATCTCAGGGGCGGCAATACCAACAGCAGTGAGTGGGGACAACGGATGACGGGGACGGGCGTTCTGGCAGGACTGTATCGGCAGCGGTTCGAGCGTCAGTGCCGTGCGGTGGGATTGAATGTACAAGAGGAGGAACCGCTGGACACCGGATTGTTCCGGCGCCCAGGCGGTGAGCAGATGGGGCTGTTCTAGACGTAAAAGTGCAGGTCTTCCTGCGCCTTGAGCAGATCCCGCATCTTGATGGGGTCATCCCCGAAGAAGAAGACCAGCCCCCAGTGTGTGCCGAAGGCTGAGCGGTCCGGCACCGTTTCCTCTCTCGGTTCGACCAGCTCGTGGGACTCGAAGTACGGATGCTCCGTGGTTTCTTTCGGCATCTCCAGCCTGCTGACGACACGATGGCGCGGGTAAACACCGAAGCACCCGGCGTAGCCCCTGGCACCTTCCACTTCTTTCGGGAAGAAGTTTTCCACCTCTTCCTTGGTGCTCTTGGGATCAAACACCAGCATGGACGCCTGGTAGGCACTGAACCCGTAAGCCCGCTCAATCAGTTCGAACGCCTTGAACCCGGGTGGGCGATAGGCGATCTCGCCAAAGTACATTTCGCCATCGGCGGTCACGAAATACTCCGGGTGGATCAGACCGAACTGGATGTCGAAGGTCTTGATCAGTTTTTCGATCTGCTTGGTGATCAGATCGCGCCAGCTCTCCAGCTCCCTGGTGGCGGGCACAAAGACCGAATAGCCCAGCGTCACGTACTCGGAGATGTTGAGGAACTGGATCTTACCGTCGTGGATCCAGGCCTCGACCGCGAACTCCCAGCCATCCAGGTGGCTTTCCATGAGCAGCGGATACTCTTCGTCCGGTATGTGCTCAATCTCTTCAAGCGTGCGGATCATGCGGTGCCCGAGGCAGCCGGCCTTGTCGAAAGCCTTGACGTGAATCGGGTCATCCGGGTCGCCGTCAAGCTTGAGCAGCGTCTGGTTTACGCGCTTCATGAAGCGGACGATGTCGTCCTTTTCGTGGGCTTCCTCGAAAATCCCCACGCGGATACCACCCAGCTGGGCACGGCGCTTCATCAGGGCCTTGTCCCGGAACAGGATGGACTGCCCGTACATGCGCGGGTTGTCCATGAGCACTGAGTTGATCGCACCCGACCACTCGACGGTTTCCTCAAACAGGGGGATGGCGACATCAACCCCTTCCTCTTTCAGCCGCTCGGCAATTTCCAGCGAGCGATCGTTCAGACGCTCAAAATCCCAGGGAATGAATGGAATCTTGTTGGCTTCGCAGAAATCAGCGGCCCACTCGGGGGCGACCACGATGTAGCGCCGATCGAACTTCTGGGCGGCCTTAATGGCGTTGACGCTCCAGCCCAGCAGCGCGATGTAGCCCTTATTCGGGTCTTTGGGGGTTTCCGTTCCGCGTACCGAGTCCAGTGTCGGATCAGTCCAGCCGGAAACGTCTCGGCTTGTTGTTGGAACCTGTGATTCGCTTGGCATACATTATTCTCCTTTTGCCTTTCGCAAGAAGCTGACGCCAGGATTGGCAGCGCCAGCGTTCGACAAGCAGGCTTCTGGGGCCAGCTAACGCCCTTGGGCCCAGCTCGTCTGGGCCAATTGCATGGCCCGATTGACTTCATCGGTTGGTATATCGCTCGGTTCGCCCTTTTCAAGAGGGTCGTAGTGAAACACGTACAGTCGTGACGCGAACTCGGCCACCGGCAGCGAGGCTTCACCATAGAGCTCGCCGTGGCCCTGGGTCGAGGTCACAATATCCTGGCCCCAGTTCTGCCCGCTGTCGTTATTTGGGTTGAAAAAATAGACGCGCATGGTCTTATCCGTATCCAGCGCGAGCCGCTGGATGGTGATCGCGTGCCAGCCGAGAAAGCGCGTGGCACTGTCGGTGACCGCAATACCGGCAGGCTGTGGATTGATGACCGGAATATTGCCGTTGTAGAAGGGGTGGTAAGCCGCGTAAAAGTCACGGATAAACCCCTCAAAGTCCTTCAGGCCGCCGGTGAACACATCCACGGCTATACGGAATCCGTGACCCACACGATCACCGTGGAATTCGGCGTTGACCCATTTATGCGGGTCCTCTCCACGCCCGGCGCTGCGGCGGCCCATTTCGAAGTAGATGCGATCCAGGTGTGGCACGGTCAGCAGTGAGACGGCGTCCACATCCACCGGGGGCTCGGTAGCCAGTCCGGCGCCCAGCTCCCGCGATGAAACACTGTTGCCTTCAAAGCGCATCACCACTTCGTCGTCGCGTGCCGCCCAGGCCAGGATCCGGAGCAGTTCCTCCGGCATGCTGTACGCCCACATGGACAGGGCGCGGGTGGACTGGCAGGTGGGGTAGTTCCCCTGCCCTATGCCCAGCGGGCGCCCGAGCACATTGAGCACGTCGGCAAGCAGGAAACGCTCCGGTGAGCGGGCGCTGCCAAAAACCGCCACCATTTTCCGGGCGGCCGCGTCACAGAGGGACAGCCGTATCTGGCGCCACAGGGAGGGGGCCACCGGAGGCGCATAGAGAATACCCCGCTCAAGCATCATGGCCAGGCCATAGGCACACTGGCTGGTCTCGGGAAACACAGCCTCATCAATCAGGGTGTGGATCAACGCCGGGTAGCAGTGAAACGCGTCGGCACCCGTGTAACTCAGGCCCAAAGCTGTCGGAATCAGGGCGTTCCAGCGGCCCCGCAGGTAGCGTATGAACACAGGCATGTAGGCCGACACCAGCCCAGTGCTGTGCATGGCCCGGGCAAAGGCGATGGCCTCCTGCAACAGGGCGGCGTCGTCCATGTCCGCCAGTCGTTCCGAGTAGACCTCGAAACCGGGATCTTCACGGCACGCCTCGGTGGGGCTGAATACGGCGTTGATCAGTTGCAGCGCGTCGTCGCCGACTTCGCCACCCAGCGCGTCCGGTTTCTGCAGGCAGACCGCGATCTGCGTCACCATCTGTTTGACGCCCTCCACCTGGACCGGGCGCTGTTCCAGAATCCGCCAGACTTCGGCCACCAGATGTTCCAGAAGATTCTCGTAGCCCAGGTGCCGGAGCAGGTAGTGATAGAGATTCTGAACCGCGTAACCCAGCTCATTGGGCCGCAGCCGATCGCTTTCCTGCAGATCGCCGACCACCAGATCCAGATTCATGGCCAGGACCTGGGCGAGAAAGTGGTGAGCGTGTTCCGCCGAAATCGACGGATGGATGTAATCGCCCTTGGCCACTGCCAGCAGGCGGATCTGGCTCAGGCTTTCGACCAGCGTCGCGGTGGGTTCGCCGTAACGCACCGTGCGCACGGCCAGTGAGGGCACCAGCGTCTGGGGGTAGTCCCAATCACTGCCGCCAAAAAACCCGGCGCTCTCAATGGCGGGCACGCGCTCGTAGAGCGCCTCCAGGCCTTCGGGACTGAACATCAGGGGCTGTGCTGCCTCAATCACCTCGAAAACCGGCGAGACGCCTTCAACTGAATTGACTTCAGCAAGGCGGCTGATGGCCGCGTCGAGTGTCGTCACGAGCGCCTCAGGGGCGCCGTCATACTGCGTTTTGGGTTCATGTTCAGCTCCGTGCACTCCAGGCGCCCCCTTGCCGCCAAATTAGGCCAGCCACTGTTAGAATGGGAGTCGCATTACTACCTAGCCCATTGAACCTGCAAACAGCGCTCGACTGCAACCGAATGCATCAACTACCCATTGACCCCCACCGTACACGCTTCATGGACGCCCTGCAGCAGGGTCACGCCGTTGTGACCGCGGACACGGGCTCCGGCAAGTCCACCCGTCTGCCCGTCTGGGCCAGCGAACAGGGAGCCACCCTGGTGATCGAGCCCCGCCGGGTTGCCTGCACGGCACTGGCCGGCTTCCTCGCCCGGCAACAGGGAACGGCCCTCGGTGAGGGCATTGGTTACGCCGTCCGGTTTGATATGCGCTGCAACAGCGACACGCCACTGGTTTTCGCCACCCCCGGCATGGCGCTGCGATGGCTGGGCGAAGGCGGGCTGCAGCGATTCCGGACCGTCATTCTGGACGAATTCCATGAACGGCGCTGGGACACGGATCTGCTCCTCGCCCTGCTCCAGCACCAGGACCACCATCACCTGGTCGTGACCTCCGCGACCTTCGCCGCGGAGGCCGTGGCCCGCCATCTACAGGCGCCATTGATCGAGGCGGAGGGGCGGCGGTTCCCGGTGACCCTCCAGCATGAGGCAAAGGATGAGCGCCAGATGCCCGAAAGCCGCCATCTGGCGGAACGCATGGCCCGGGCCATCAAGCGGGCGCTCAGCCAGACCCACGGACCCGTGCTGGCGTTCCTCCCGGGCCGGGGCGAGATCCGTGATACGGAGCAGGCCCTGGGAGATCCTGGCGTCCCGGTACTGACCCTGCACGCCACCGTGGACGCCGAGTCCCAGAAAGCGGCACTGGCCGAGGACGGCGGCCAGCGCGTGATCCTGGCCACCAACGTGGCCGAGACCTCCCTGACCATTCCCGGCGTGACCGCCGTGGTCGACTCCGGCCTGGAGCGGCGCACCCACCAGCGCAACGGCCGCACCGTGCTCAGCCTGGCCGCCATCAGCCAGGCCTCGGCGGACCAGCGCAGTGGCCGTGCCGGGCGCACCGACGCGGGCACGGCCATCCGGCTCTGGGGCCGCGGCGCACCGCTGGAGGCCACCACCGCGCCGGAAATCCAGCGCGAGGAGCTGACCGAGCTGGTGCTGGCCGCCGGCTGCGCGGGCACACCCGCAAGCGCGCTCCGTTTCCCCGACCCGCTGCCGGAAAAAGCCCACAATGCGGCCCTCGAGCAGCTCCAGCGCGTGGGCGCCGTGGATGAAGCCGGTGTCGCGACCGGGTACGGGCAGCGCCTGTTCCAGCTTCCCATCGACAGCTTCTTTGCCCACCTGATCTCGGCCATGCCGGATGCCGACACCCAGGGCGCCATGGCGGACCTCACGGCCGCACTGAGCACGCGCCCGCGCCTTTTCCGCTTCCCGGACAAGGAAGACCAGCGCCGCGCCCTGGGCGACTGGCTGCCCGACCCCTGCGACGCCACCACACTGATCGCCCTGTTGCGGAACCGCCCACCGGCGCCGTTGAGCGTGAACAACCAGGCCCGCCAGGAAGCCCACCAGCTTGCCGGGCGCATCCGGGACGCCCTGGCCCTTCCGGGCATCCCCAATGAACCGGTCAGCAACCCGGACCACCTGCGCCGGGCCATTGCCCGCGCGGCTCCGGAACTGGTTTTTGTCCGCCGCGAGAAGCGCCGCCAGGCCATGGGCAACGACGCCCGCGAGGTCCTCCCGGATGAGGCCTCCAGGCTGCCGGAAGAGGCCGAAGCCGCACTGGTGCTGGACGAGCACAGCACCCCCGGCAAGCGCGGCCACCGCCAGACCATCACCATCGCCACCTGTCTGGCCCCGGTGCCACTGGCCATTCTGGACGAGCTGGAGCTGGGCGAGGTCCGCTTCGGGGAGATGCGCCTCGAGGACGGCGAACCCCGGGTTCGCCGCGAACGCCTTTACGCCAACCGGGTGGTCAGCTCGGAGGATACGATCCCCGCTGGCTCGGAGCTGCGCAACGCTCTCGCCGAACTGATCCTCCAGGGCCAGCTGCTCCCCCCTGTTGGCGACAGGGTCCAGGCGGACATCCAGCAGTGGGCGCTGTATGTGGCGCTGGGTCATGGTGAAGGTGCGGTTCCGGAATCCGCCCAGCAGTGGCTCTGCCAGCGCCTGCAGGCGCTGGGCGTGGAGGAGCCCGGGGATGAAAGCCTGCTTGAGCCCGGGGATCTCGCCTTTGAGGGCATTCCGGAATGGGAACGCGAAACCTTCGACCGGCGTTACCCCCGCCGGATTTCACTGGGGGATCTGGTCATGGATGTAACCTATGAACCCGCCGCCCGGCGCATCACCCTGGACTACCGCCACGGCCCGCGCAGAACACCGCCCAAGCGCTGGGAACTGCCCAGCTGGAAGGGCTGGAAGATCCGCTACCGCCGGGCCAGCAAAGTGGTTACGGTCCAGTGAACGCGGTTCCACGCCGGCTTCCAGTGTGGAACAATGGCGTCTTTCATAAGGAGGGGCACTGATGGCAAGACTCTGGCTGACTGGGTTGTTCTGCCTGCTCATCCTGCTTCCGGCAGGCACAGGTGCATCGCCACTGACAGACGGTCTGGATACCCGGAACCTGCAGCTTGCCTCCGTTCACTCAGCTGTGGTTGATCTTGAAACCGGCTCCCAGATCCATGGCAAGCACGCCCAGATCCCGGTCCCCATCGCCTCGATCACCAAGATAATGACCGCCCTGGTGGTTCTGGAATCCGACGAGCCACTGGATGAGTACCTCACCATCCTGGAGCGGGACCGCCCGGCTCCGGTCAACGCCTACTCCCGCATCCGCATCGATTCCGAGGCCACGCGCCGGGATCTGGTGCGCATTGCATTGATGGCCTCCGAGAACCTGGCGGCCCATCAGCTGGCGCGCCATCACCCCGGCGGCTACGAGGCCTTCATCGAGGCGATGAACCGTAAAGCCACCCTGCTCGGCATGAACAATTCCCAGTTCGTGGATCCGGCCGGGCTGTCCTCGAAGAACCAGTCGACCGCCTCGGACCTGACACGGCTGATGCGCGCGGCCTGGGAAAATGAGACCCTGCGCGAGCTCTCAACCACGCGTTACCATACGGTGCACTTCCGCAGCCCGCGCTACCAGCTGCGCTATGGCAACACCAACGTTCTGGTGCATCGGCGGGGCTGGCCGGTACGCCTGACCAAGACGGGTTACCTGAACGACGCCGGGCGCTGCCTGATGATGGTGACCCAGGTGGACGACCGCCCGGTGGGCATGGTGTTCCTCAACTCCTTCGGGAAGCGCACCCCACTGGGCGATGCCGGGCGTGTGCGGCGCTGGCTCCGGACGGGCAACAGCGGCGCCGTTGCCGGCGCCGCCAAACGCTATGAGCACCGACAGGTCCAGGCCCTGAAGGCCCGCGAGACCCAGACCGCCGAAAACACACACAAGGATTCAATGGAGACCGCGCAATGATCGGACTGTCCCTTTCCCTGCATGCCCTCGCCGCCGTGATCTGGGTGGGCGGCATGTTCTTCGCCTATATGGCCATGCGCCCCGCGGTGGTGCGGGTGGTCGACCCCTCCCAGCGTCCGCTGCTGTGGTGCCACGCCCTGTCGCTGTTCTTCCGCTGGGTCTGGGCCGCGGTGGGCCTCCTGCTGGTCACCGGCTACGGGCTCATCCACGCCTATGGCGGCATGGGCAACGTCAACTGGCACATCCATATGATGCACGGGCTCGGCCTGCTGATGATGCTGCTGTTCCTGCACATCTTCTTCGCCCCTTATAAGCGCCTCAAGCAGGCCGTGGACAGTGGCGACATCGAGGAAGGCAAGCGCCGGGTCGGCCAGATCCGCAAGTTCGTGGCCATCAACCTGGTCATCGGCCTGATCGTGGTGGTCATCGCAACCGGCGGGCGCTACTGGTAACGATAACGGTAGATCCGCGTGGCGTAGAGATCCGGGAGCTCGCTGACCGTCTCGGGCTCACGCCCACGCAGGGCAAAGCAGTGGCTGATCACCCAGCGCACCGACCCCGGATCGCGCTCCAGCCGCTGCTGTACCGCCTGCATCCCCTCTGGCATCAGATAGCACAGCAACACCTCCACCCCGTCCAGGTCCGCCTCCCGGAAGTCCCGCCTGTGGAAGCGCAGGTTCTCCAGTCGCATCAGCCGCGCCAGTAACACGGATACCAGCCAGGGAAAGAACGATACCTCGTAACCGACCACCTGCGTCCGCGGGAAACGCCGCGCAAAGCGGATGGCAAGGGTCCCCCAGCCGGAGCCCATGTCCGCGATGCCCCCTTCAGGCGGCGCTTCCACCAGCTCCAGCATCGCCCTTGGCGCCCGGCCGAGGCTGGGCATCGGCGGCATGCCCGTGCGCAGGGTCGACCACAGGATGGACGCCCCCACCACCAGAACCACGGCAAGCACCACCAGAGCCGCTATCTCCATGGAACGCCCGCTCCCCGCCTCATGTAAGGCTCAGCACTCATCCGGATTCCGACTCCCGCCAGTTCTCGGCCACATCCTGCCCCCGCCCTTCATTCACCGGCAGCACTGTCAGCATGGCCAGCACGAACAGGACCAGGCAGAACAGAATGGCATCCGCCAGCCCCAGCGCCCACTGGATCAGCCCCAGCCCCAGGATGCCGACAATGGCCGCCAGCTTGGAGGCGGTACCCCAGAAGCCGAAGAACTCCGCCGCCTTGCCCGTGGGCGTAAGCACCCCCACCAGCGCCCTGCCGGCGGACTGGGCCGACCCCAGGCTGAGCCCGGCCAGAACCCCTGCCACCAGGAACACCTCCTGGGCCTCGAAGCTCAGCCCGGCCAGCCGCTCAAGCAGCAGCGTCATATTCGGCGTCTGCCAGATGGCCAGTATGGCCACCACCCAGAGCCAGAGCGTGATGAGGTAGGTCCGGCGCGCGCCCCAGTGGCCCTGGAGCCAGCCGAACAGCAGCGCACCAATGGCGGCGGTGATCTGGACGGTGATGAACATCAGCGTACGCGTGGCCTCATCCCAGCCGATCACCTGGGAGCCGTAGATGAACGAGAAGCTGACGATGATGTAGATCCCGGCCATGGAGAAGAAGATCGAGACCAGCAGCCAGCGCAGGTCCCGGAACTCGTTCACCATCCGCCCCGTGGCCAGAAGACGGCTGACGCCCAACCGGGTCAGCGACCAGCCTTCCGGTACCACACGGGCGTCGCCGCGCTCGCGGACCCAGACAAAGGTGGGAATCGCGGCCACCAGAAAGAACACCGCGGCAAAGGGCCCGACCCAGCGGATGGTGTCGTAGTTTTCCGCCGTCACCTCCCCCAGGAAAGCCAGCGTGAAGGCCGTGGCCACCAGCCCGCCGATGTAGCCCAGGCTCCAGCCCAGCCCCGAGATCCAACCCAACGCCTCGCGCGGGCCCAGATCCGGCAGGAAACTCGAGATGAAGCCCTCGCCGATGGCGTAGGCAAAGTTGGAGACAATGATCAGCACCATGGCGATGGCGATCCAGCCCGGCTCCACAAAGTACAGCAGACCGGTCGCCACCACGGTCACAAGGTAACTGGCGAACAGGAAGCGCTTGCGCGAGCGCGTGTAATCCATGACGGCCCCGCACACCGGATTGGCGACCACCACCAGGGCGTAGCTGACCGCCAGCGCCAGGCTCCAGAGGAAGTTGCCCAACCGGTAGTCGGGGCCATCGCCAACGATCACGCGGGTGAACAGATCCCCGAACACCACCGTGATGATCAGCAGCGTATAGGCCTGGTTGGCGAAATCGAACATTGCCCAACCAAAGATCTCACGGCGCGGGGCGCGGGTCTGTGCGTCCATCAGGGGCCCTGGAAGGTAAGCGAGACACTGGCGTGAATGGTACGTCCGGGGGCGGGTTCATAGAAAGCGCCAGTGCTTTCGTTGTCGCTGGCATTGACCCGGATATTGCTGAAATAGTCCCGATCAAACAGGTTCTGGACGCCCCACCCCAGCGTCAGGCGTGATCCGCCCAGCGCCAGCTCGTACTGGCCACGCAGATGCACAAGGCCATAACCACTGGCGGACACCCCATTGGCATCACTGACGTAGACATCACTGATCGCCTCTGTCTCAACCGCCACCATCCAGGGACCCTGATCCCAGGCGGCCTCCAGGAACAGGTTGTGTTCCGGCAGCCCCGGCAGCCGGTTGCCGGCCAGTCCATCCGGGTGATCCCGGAAGCGGAAATCCGACCACGTGTAGGCCCCGGTCAGGGTCAGGTTCTCCGTGACGAAGGCCTCACCCCCCAGTTCAACACCATCACGGCGGGTTTCGCCCGCATTGCGGTAGGTGGTACTGCCATCATCATTCTCGTTGACGACGATCTCATCCTCGGTGGTGACACGATAGGCAGCCAGCTCATAACGCAGCCGCTCGTTCACGACCCCCTTGAAACCAACCTCCGTGTTGACCGCCTTCTGAGGCGTCAGCTCCGGGGCGGTCTGATTGTTGTTGGCTGTAGCGTCAATGAGTTCCGTGAACGTTGGCGTTTCAAACGCCGTCCCGACGTTCGCATACAGCTGATGCCGGGGATGGAAGGACCAGGTGGGGCCCAGGCTGACACTGAACTCATCATAGCTGCGGTCATCAAATGCCCCATCGCCGCCTCCCCGCTCCTCGACCTGGAACCGGACATGATCGTAGCGGCCTCCAAACATCATCCTGACGGAATCCGTCACCGCCAGATCCGCCTGCCCGTAAAGGGCGGTACTTGTGGCCCGCTCCAGGGCATCCCGGGCTTTGGTTCCCCGCTCGCCATTGCTGTTTACGTTGAATCGTTCGCGATCATCACGCTGTTTCCTGAAGGAGGTCCCCAGCGTCCAGTCCACGGGCAGGCCGGCCACTCCGGCCTGGTCGCGGTATTCAGCGGATGTGTCGTAGAAATCCCGCTCGTAACCAATCAGGCTGGGCCCCGCGAACGGCAGCTGCTGCTCAAAGTTCCGGCGTGTGTAGAAGGTGGTCAGCTCCAGCACGCCCGGCAGGCTGCGTTCATCGCTGTAGATCAGCCCGAGCCGCTGCTGGTCCACGCTCTGACCGGCGTCCAGTGTCTCGGCATCCGGATCAGCCTGACGGCGGTCTTCCCTGGCCTGGGCCCGCGTCAACGCTCCGGGATCCTCCCCGGTGGGCTGATCATAGGCGGTAAAGACCGTCTCCAGCCGCCGCCCCGGGCCCAGCTGGTAACCCGCTTTACCGTTGACCATCATCTTCTCGGTTCGGCTCTGGTCGCGGTAGCCGTCGTAATCCAGATGCCAGGCGCTGATATGCCCATTCCAGGCGCCGGAGGTGCCACCTCCGCTGGCCGCCACCCGGCGCAGGCCATGGCTGCCACCGGTGAGCGAGGCCCGGGGTGGCGCCTTGCCCCGTCCGTCCGGCGTCGTCACCGCCAGCATGCCGCCGGCGGCATTGCCGTAGAGCGCCGATGACGGGCCACGCAGCACTTCCACCCGTTCGGCGCTTTCCAGGTCGATGGTGTCAATCTGGGACTGGCCGTCCGGCAGCGTCTCGGGAATACCGTCCACGCGCAGCCGGATCCCACGGATACCGAAAGGCGCCCGGGCACCAAAGCCACGCATGGAGATCCGGAGGTTCTGGGCGAAGTTGTAGCGGTTCTGGAAGAAGATGCCGGGCACACGCTTGAGCCCTTCATCCAGGCCAAGCCGTTCGCGCCCGTCCTGAAGGGCTGTTTCATCCACCACGGTTACCGCCATGGGGGCCTGCGCGCGGTCCCGGACCAGCCCTGTGGCGGTCACCTCCACGGGCGCCCCCCCATGCTGGTCTCCTGGGCGCTACTGGCCACGGGGATGAGCAGCCCCGCCAACGCCACCGCCAGGCCACATCGGTGCCCCTTTCCCATGGGTTGTGCTGCAGTGTGTTCAGCCAAGATACGGACGCCGTGGAGTTCCCGGAACATTGCACACCACATTACCGAAACCACGGCCAATGTGCATGCCTCGCAGGCCACTGATGCCTCGTTCAGTGATGTTTACGGGCCTTTGCAAGCGCCGTCTGCCCGGCATTACGAACCTGCCGCCATAGGTAACGCCAGGTCTCATCGCGCCGGCGCTCGCGCAGGCATCTGAGAAGCCGGATGCGCCGGGCCTCGTCCAGCTGGCCCTCCATGAGCTCCACCAGCCCCGGGGTCACGTTGAACGGCGCGTCACCGCTGAGACTGACGCCCACCCGGTGCCGGGCGTCGAACTCAAGCTCGCCCCCTACCACTTCCACGGCGGCGACAATGTTGCGGGCCTTGGGCGTCGCCGGTTCGGCCAGCGTATAGGGCGGCGCCCATTCACGGGCGGGACGGACCGCGTCCACCCCTGTCACCACGCCGATCAGCGGCGGTGGGCGCCGGGAGGGATCCTCACGGAACCAGTCGCGCATGCGCTCCAGTACCGCCCGCTCACCCTCGCGGTCGGCGCGCAATGCCGGCGTCACCCACAACACCAGATCCGTCCCCAGTACCTCGCGTCGCAGGGTTGCGGTATCAAGGGCCTCGCCTTCCACTCCCGGGGTGTCAATCAGCAGCACCTCATCGCCGTCACTGCTGCCCCAGCTGTAGGCCTCAATGGCCCCGGTGGTTCCAGCAGCGCTGTCCACCGCCGCCACCGGTTCGCCCACCAGCGCGTTGACCAGGCTGGAGCGGCCACTGTTGGCGCGACCCAGCAGCAGGATCCTGAGCGGCTCCGACGATTCCGAGCGGCCCTCACTCTCCCGCTGCTGCAGCTGAGAGGCCCGTGTCACCGATTCCACGGGTGTTTCCGACGCCAGCAGCAAACGGCCGCTGTAGAGCTCGATGGCGTAATAGCCCACCTTGCGTATGTACTCACGCAACAGCCAGGTCTGGACCTGCTCCGAACCGTAACCCAGTACCCGGTTGCCCAGATCCCGGCGCAGTTCGCGGAACACCACACTGGTCGGGTCCACCGCCGCATGCCCCAGCCGATACAGCCCCTCCAGGCGCACCGCCGTATCCCGCCAGCGCCGCAGCCGGGCCATGCTCCCCAGGGTCAGTCGATGGCTGAGCGGCACGTGATCGACAATGTCCGCCCGCAGCTCCCGGCTGGCCCGCTCAATGATCAGCAGCATGTGCGGGACGGTCAGCTCCAGCAGGGGGCGTTCGCGGTGCGGATGGTAATGGCGGGCCACATCCTCCACGGTATCGCGGCCCAGGCGGAAGAGTCCGGTGGCGTCGCTGAGCGGATACTGTTCCGGTGTGGCCTCGCTGGCGCGGGCCTCAACGTGCTGCCAGGCCTCATGGGAGTCCGGAGGCCAATGGGCTTCAGGGCCCGTGGCGGGCGGCAGCTGGCTGCGGCTGTACAGCCTCGAGAGCCAGTGCAGTCCATACCCGAGAAGGCCACAGCCCGCCATAACCAGGAACCAGACCAGAAGCTGGCCGGAATGCCACAGCCAGACCACGCCCAGGGCGGGCAGCACAAAAAATGGCAGGAAGGCGATCAGTACGGCCACCAGCCGCAGGTAACCGAACTCACGCAGCAGGGCCCTCATTCGCTGCCCCTGTCATGGCCGAGATGAAGGCCCTGCTCAAACGCCTCGCGGTAGAGACGCCGGATGGCCTCCGCCTCGACCGGCATGCCATCCGCCGTGCGGGCCAGATAGAAATCCGCCGCCTTGCCCAGCGCATAGGTAACCGCTGCGGCACTGGAGGCGCCCCAGGCTGCCCCCAGTGTCTGGCCCCAGCCCGGCACCATCTTGACCAGGCTGCGCCCGGCCCAGCGCAACCCATAGCCGGCGAGCACTCCTACCCCCAGCAGACCGAAGAACTCGGAGCTGCGCCGCATGTCCCAGGGCTGCTGATAGATCCGGCCAAGGGCGTGCAGCATCCGCACCTGCAACGCCGGCAGCAGTGCCGCATCGATCAGCGGCAGGGCACCGGCGCCGGCAGCCGCCAGACTGTAGCCGGTGATCTGCGGGTGGGCAGCACGGCTGAACAGATCCCGCAGCCCCGGATCCTGCTGCAACCGGGCCCGGAGCTCAAAGGTGGCGGTCTCCTCGATGGCTCGCCACAGGCCTTCCAGCCCGTAATCCGCCATGGCGAAGCCATCTTCCTCCAGGGTGAGATCGACAGCCACCGACACCACCGGGGCATGCCCGGGAAGCGCTTTAGCCAGCTCCCGGCGTTCGGCCAACGCCCGCCGAAGATCCGAGGGCACTGTCTCCGGCAGTGGCTCAGCCTCAAAGGGCCACGGCATGACATGGTCCGAGCCAGGCGGGTACAGCTCGTGGAGGGACGTGTGCACCAGCACCACAGGCCACTCCGGGTGGCGCCTGCGCACGGTCTCCAGGGCGTCCAGAACCGCCCCCTGATCCGGATCGGCGATTTTCATCACCGCCATCACCAGGTGGGACTGGGATTCGCAGAAGGCCAGATCCTCACCCGCATCATAGGTCACCTCGCCCAGCCCACGGGTGTCCAGAAAGCGCACCACAGGCGCCTGCTCCGGGAAATCGTAGAAGGAAGCGGTGCGGGTACAGGCCTGGAAGCCGTTGCCGATGGTGGCCCGCGGACTGCCGGTCAGCGCCCGGATGACAGAGGTCTTCCCGGACTGCGCCTTACCCAGCAGCCAGACCACGGGAGGGGGCTGCTGCTCCCTTGCCTGGGCCAGGGCAGCGGTCAGCCTTTCATCATCCACCCCCGGACGCAGCAGGGCTTCCCGCAGAGCGCCCAGTGACGGCAGGGACCAGGAGGTTGAACGCGTCATGCAGTCCACCTTACCGGCTCAGTACCGGGAAGTCAGCAGGAGATCAGAGGCGTGGCTCGTCCTGGTCCGCCGCATCACTGCGCAGGCCATGGGTGCGGGTGTCGTAGTTCTCGCGCAGCTCATCCTTGATGGTGCCGTCCCAGAGGGGCACGCCAATGATATAGCCCGCACGCCCGATGGCGTGGGCGGCAATGGGCGTCGTCGCCATGATGAACAGGACAATCGCCAGCCCACGCGCAAGCGCCAGCCACTCGGCGAATCCGATCACAACGCCCACCATGATCAGCATGGCCCCCATGGCACCAGCCTTGGTGGAGGAGTGCATGCGCGTGGGCAGGTCCGGCAGGCGCAGGATACCCAGTGCCGCCAGCAGCATGAAGGCCGCGCCACTGATCAGGAATACGGCAATGATCAGGTCCATCATTCGCGTGGTCCCCCCCGCTCAATAAAGCGTGCAAAGCCGATGGACGCCAGAAAAGCCACCAGCGCCACCACGATCGCCACATCCAGAAAACTGAGCACCCCGGTATCCAGCGCGTGCACGCCAATGATGCCAACGACCATGGAGCTGATCAGTTCGATCGCCACCACCCGGTCCGGCAGGGAGGGCCCCTTGCCCAGCCGGATGGCGGCCATCAGCATGGCCAGCGCCAGCATTGAGTAAACCAGTGTCAGCACAAAGCTGTTCATCGTATCGAGTCCCCGCAGCCGATCACGTTAGCGCAGCACACGCAGGATCCGGCGCTCCAGCTCGTGCAGGCTGTCGCGCAGTTCCTGTTCGTCGGCCATGAACATGGCATGGATGTAGAGCACTTTACGGTCGTCCGAGACGTCCAGGCTCAGCGTGCCCGGTGTCAGCGAGATCAGATTCGCCACAAGTGTGATTTCGATGTCGCTCTCCGCCTCCAGCCGCATGGCGATCACGCCCGGTTTCATGTACCACACCGGGGTGATGACGTCATAGGCCACCCGCACATTGGCCACAAACAGCTCCTTCAGGAAGAACAAGGCAAAGGCCATGAACCTCGGCACCCTCTGGGAGTAGCCATGGAGCACCGGTATGTGGCGCTGCATGACGGCAAGCGCGAGATAACCGAAAACAAAGCCCGCCAGCAGATTGCCCCCGGAAAAACTGCCGGTCAGAGCCACCCACAGCAGTGCCAGGATCACATTCCAGAAAAAGGCAATCATGGGCGCGCCTCCAGTACCGCCCGGATATAGCGATCCGGGTTCAGAAGCTGCTCCGCCGCTGTCTCCGCCAGCGCATAGATGGGTTCACCGTTAAGGCCGATGAACACGGTACAGGCCGCCAGCCCGGCAATGGCGGTATACATCCAGCCCAGTCCGACGGTACTGCCCTGCCCGGCCGGCTCCCCGGATTCCGTATCCGGAGCCGCCTTCCAGAAAACCTCCGCCCAGATCTTGGTCATCGAATACAGTGTCAGCAGCCCCACCAGAAGGGCCACGGCGGTCACCCCCCAGGCCTCCGCCTCGACGCCGGCGCGGATAACGATGAACTTGGCGAAGAACCCGGAAAGCGGCGGCATACCGGCCAGCGAGAAGGCCGGGATAAGGAACAGCACGGACAGCATCGGCCGGCTGCGGAAGAACCCGCCCAGGTCCTTCAGCTCATGGGTGCCCGCGATCCGATAGGTCACACCACTGACCAGGAAAAGCGTGGTCTTAACAATGATGTGGTGCATGATGTAGAAGACCCCGCCGATGATCGCCAGCGGCGTGTACAGCGCCAGCCCCAGGATCATATACCCGATCTGGCTGACGATGTGGAACGACAGGATCCGCCGGAACTCGTACTGGGCCGCGGCGCCCAGTACGCCGGACAGCATGGTCAGCCCCGCCACCCAGACGAGGATCTCATGGGTGTAGGCCACGTCATGGTCGAAGACGATGGTGAACATCCGGAACAGCGCATAGACCCCGACCTTGGTCAGCAGCCCGGCGAAGAGCGCGGACACACCCACCAGGGGCGTGTGATAGGACGCCGGCAGCCAGAAAAACAGCGGGAAGGCTGAGGCCTTGATGCCGAAGGCCACCATGAACATCACCGCCACCACATTGATCATGGCGGTGTTCTCCACCTGATCGATCTTCTGGGCGATGTCCGCCATGTTCAGGGTGCCGAGCAGCCCGTAGAGGATGCCCACTGCCGAGAGGAAGATGGCCGAGGAGAACAGGTTCAGGGTCACATACTTGATCGCCCCTTCCATCTGCGCCCGCTCTCCCCCAAGGGTCAGAAGCGCGAAAGAAGCGATCAGCATCACCTCGAACCAGACGTAGAGGTTGAATATGTCGCCGGTGACAAAGGAGCCCGCCACCCCCGCCAGCAGCAGGTGCATCAGCGGATAGTAACCGAAATGCTCGTGGCGCTCGGGGGTGTCGCCCATGGAGAACAGCGCGATCGCCAGGCCCGTTATGCCGGTGAGCACCACCATGATGGCCCCCAGCATATCCACGGCAAGAGTGATGCCCAGCGGCGCGGCCCAGCCGCCCATATGCAGCACCACCATGCCCTCGGCATGCACCACCTGGAACAGGCGTATGGCCACCGCCAGCAGTGCCAGGGTCCCCACCAGTCCAAGCACACGCTGGGCGATACGGTAGCGCCACAGCGCCAGCGACAGGGCGCCGAAGAAAAGTGGAACCAGAATGGGAGCAACAGCCAGGGACATCAGGTATCGGTATCCTTCATCCGGTCCAGGTCATCCGTACCAACCACCTCATAGGCGCGGTGGATGAGCACTACAGAGAACGCCAGTACACCGAAAGCGATAACGATCGCCGTCAGGACCAGCGCCTGTGGCAGCGGGTCGGCAACGGCCGAGGCCGGCATCTGCGCGCCCTCGGGCACCAGCGGCGGTGCCCCCTGGCGCATCCCCGCCACGGTAAAGATCAGCAGGTTGGCCGCATTGCTCAGCAGCATAAGGCCAATCACCAGCTTGACGATGGAACGGCGCAGCATCATGTACACCGCGGCAGCGAACATCGCGCCCACGATGTAGGCCATCAGTGTTTCCATCAGCAGACTCCACACTCAGACATCGGGTTCCTCCGACTCGGAAAGGCCCACCACCATGGTGAGAATGGAACCGATTACGGTCAGATAGACGCCGACATCGAAAATCAGCGGCGTCGAGAACTTGTAGTAGCCGCCCCCCGGCAGCGGAATCTCCCACCACTGCGCGGTCATGGCCGGCTGGCCCAGCATCAGCGAGGGCAGTATCGAGACCAGGCCGATGAGCAGCCCGACGCCCAGAAAATCACGCGGATCCACCCGCAGCAGCTCGCGTGTGGCGCTGACGCCATATGAGAAGAGGAACAGCACCACGGCCCCTGAAGCCACCAGCCCGGCGATGAAGCCACCACCGGGCTCATCATGGCCCCGGAGAAGCAGAAAAACCGAGAACAGCAGCTGCATGGGGACCAGAATCAGCGCCGCTGTTCGAAGAATCAGTGTATTGGCTTCCCTCATGCTGTCTGATCCTCCGCCTTGAGCCGGATCATGGAGTAGACGCCAACGGCCGCGAGGGCCAGCACAAAGATCTCGCCCAGGGTATCCAGTGCCCGGAAGTCCACCAGGATCACATTGACAATGTTGCGGCCGTGGCCATCCGGGACACTGCGGGCCACATGCTCGGCCGAAATGGGTTCAAAGAACTGGACCTCGGTTGCCGCCAGGATCAGTACCGTCATGAGCGAGCCCACCAGCACGGCCACGATGATGTCGCGCCAGCGCTCCAGGGGTGAGGACATGCGCGTGAAACCGGGCAGCCGGAACAGCACCAGAACCAGCAGGATCACCGTCAGGGTCTCAACCAGGATCTGGGTGATCCCCAGATCCGGCGCACTGAAAAGGATGAAAATGAGCGCCACCGCAAAACCGACGATGCTCATGGCGGCCACGGAGCCGAGCCGCGAGACCGTCCCCGTGGCAAAAAAGGCGGACACAATCATCAGCAGGGCGATGCCCGCGGCAAAGCCGGAATCCGGAACCGGCAGCCGCAGCGGCACCCCGTACTGGGTGATGAGCGTGAAGCCGGTGATGCCGACTGTGGTCAGCGCCAGCGTGATCATGTAGTTGCCCATGGTGCCGTTCTGCAGCACCCGCGTCTGCCAGGTGGCGATGCGGGTCAGCCATTCCATGATCCGGAAGTAGCCCGCCTCGGGGCCAAAGCGCCCCAGCCCCTCACGCAGAACATCCAGCTGTGGCTGAAGACGGGACCAGAAGCGCAGTATCACCCCTGCCACCACCAGACAGCCCAAGGAGAGGATCAGCGGCATGTTGATACCGTGCCAGAGGGCCAGATGCACTTTCTCCGCTGTCCCGCCCAGGGAGGCAACCACCGGCGCCACCAGGGTCTGCTCCGGAATGAACAGGGCCACACCGAACAGCAGCGACAGTCCCGCCAGGACTACCGGCCCCGCCAGCATGGAAACCGGCGCCTCATGGGGGTGCTTCGGGGTTTCCAGGCGCTTCCCGTAGAAGGGTTTGATGGCGATGATGCCTGCCGCCACCATCACACCGATTCCGGCCCCGAAGGCCAGCACCGGCAGCAGCATCCGCCAGGCCGGCGCCTCCAGCACCGCCTCGAACATCAGTTCCTTGCCCACGAAACCAAGCAGTGGCGGCAGTCCCGCCAGCGACAGCGCCGCCACCGCCGCGGCCACCGCGGTCACCGGCATCAGCGGCGCCAGGCCACCCATCTCCGCCACATCCTTGGTTCCGGTCTCGTGATCGAGAATGCCGGCGATCATGAAAAGCGCGCCCTTGTACAGCGAATGCGCCACCAGGAAGGTCGCGAACGCCACCAACGCGTAATGGGTCCCGATGCCGATCAGCATCACCAGGGTACCCAGCGCCATGATGGTGGAATAGGCCAGTACCTTCTTCGCCCCGGTATGGGTGATGGCCATGAAGGCACCGGTGAACATGGTCAGGCCACCGAACAGGCTGAGCAGCAGCGTCCACAGCTCCGCTTCGCCCAGCGCCGGGTTCAATCGTGCCAGCAGATAGACCCCGGCCTTGACCATGGTGGCCGAATGCAGGAAGGCCGAGACCGGCGTGGGGGCGGCCATGGCGTTGGGCAGCCAGAAATGGAACGGCACCTGGGCCGACTTGGTGAACGCCCCTGCCAGGATGCACAGCAGCATGGGCACGGCCCATTCGTGCCCGATCAGGTCCGCATCCGAAGCGAGCACGCCACTCAGTGAGTACGACCCGGCCACGGTGCCCAGCATGATGAGACCGGCCATCAGGGCCAGCCCCCCCGCCACCGTCACGAACAGACCCTGGAGGGCGCTGGCCCTGGCCTTGACGTCCTCGTGCTCAAAACCGATGAGCAGGTAGGAGGTAATGCTGGTCAGCTCCCAGAACACGAAAAGCGTCACCAGGTTGTCCGAAAGCACCAGCCCGAGCATCGAGGCCATGAAACTGAGCATGACCACGTAGAAGCGGCCCAGATAGGGGTGGCCTTTCAGGTAACCGCCGGCATAGATGAGGATGAAGGTACCGATGCCGCTGATCAGCAGTGCGAACATCAGCGACAGGCCATCGATCAGGAAATCCAGGTTGATCTCCATGGCCGGGAACCACGGATAGCGCACCACCTGAGCCCCATTGGCCATGACCTCCGGAAGCAGCCCGGCAAACCACACGAAAAGCGTCGCCGGCAGCAGTGCGAACACCCAGCCACACCGGTCACCGGCTACCCTGCAGATCAGGGGGGCAAACAGAGCCAGTATGAATCCGGAAAGAACGGCAAGCAGCATCAGTGCGGGGTGCTCCAAGGGCTGGACATTGCGGAGGAGGATACCGGAGCGCGTTGATCGATAGCAAGAAACGCCGGTTCGGTGCAGCCCATCACATCATCGTGGAATGTACTGCGCCACAATGCGCGGCGTTCACCTGAAGTCCGAGCTGCCCCGGAGGTTCCATGGTCACATCCAAACGCCTGCTGATGGCCGTCACTGTACTGACAGCGGCAGCCACAGCCCCGCCCGTCAGTGCCCAGCCAGAACCGGACTGGCAGGCCCTGGACCGGGTCATGGCGGAGGGTCTGGACAGCGCCCAGACATGGCGCCAGCGCTGGAGCCTGTTCTTTGCCGGTTCCGCTGTGTTCAGTGCCCTCTCCAGTGCCGGCGCCGACACGGACGCGGATGAGTACGACGGACGTGTCCGCGCGATCACCTCAACCCTCGGTCTGCTGGATACCATCATCAAGGCACCGCCCCACCTGGCGGCCTACCGCGAGCACCATGCCATTGATCGCGACGCCTCCGGCGCACTGGCTGACGCCCGCCGTAATGCGAGGGCACTGGCCCAGGCCGAGCAGAGCCGCACGGGCTGGCGCGGGCGCCTGGGGTCACTGATCGTCAATGGCGGCGCCTATCACGCCATTGCCGAGGAGGATGGCCGCCATGATGACGCGCTGCAGGTGGCCCTGACCGGAATGCTGGTCAACGAAATCAAGCTCTGGACCTTCCCCCGGACCATGAGTGAATCCAGTGTGATCGGTATCGGGCAGGCTGCAGTGGAAGTGGAAACAGATGTCTACCTGACGGCCAACGGTATCGGCGCCCACCTGCGCTTCTAGGGGGTCAGAGTTCCGTTACCCCGAGGCCACGCCCGGCGGCCCATGAGTCGATGGCCTCCCGGGCCGTCGCCGGCACCGACACCTGCACCGAAACGCCCTGTCCATATTCAATGGCCGCCAGCTCGCCGCCCAGCCGTTCCAGTTCCAGCCGCAAAGGCTGCTCATCCGCAAAACCGATCTCCAGCTGAAGGCTCACCCGCGGCTCCCGATGTTCGAGCTCCAGCGACGACAGCACCGCCTCGGCCGCGCCTGCGTACGCACGCACCAGGCCGCCCGCGCCCAGCTTCACGCCCCCGAAATAGCGGATAACGACCACTGCCACATCCCCGATCCCCTTGTGCTCAATGACATTGAGAATGGGCCGGCCCGCCGTGCCCGACGGCTCCCCATCGTCATTCATGGCGGCACTGGTGGCCCTCCCGGGCGCGCCGATCACATAGGCCCAGCAGTGATGCCGGGCCTCGGGGTGGTCCAGGCGCGCCCGCTCAACCAGTGCCAGCGCCTCCTCCCGGCTGGCGGCCGGGGCCGCCCTGGCAATGAAGCGGCTCTTGCGGACCTGCGTTTCCGCCTCGGCTTCGCGGGCCGGAACCGGCCAGGTAACACCGCTGGTTTGTGCATCGGTCATGGGCCGCAGTATCCTCTGCCTTTCATCAATCAGGGAAGGGGCCACATCATGCAGGCACGCCTCGAACAGCGCAGCTTCCTGTTCCTGCTGCTCATTGTCACCGCGCTTTTCCTGTACCTGATGCAGCCGTTCTTCGGCGCCATCTTCTGGGCCTGCGCCATTGCCATCATCTTCTTCCCGGCGCAGCGGTATTTTACACGCCTGTGGGGCGAGCGGCCGAATCTGACGGCACTGGGCACGCTCGGGTTCTGCCTGACCATCGTGATCCTGCCGACGCTCTTTGTAGCCGCTTCCTTTGTGTTCGAGGGGGTCAACCTGTACCAGCAGATCCAGGCCGGGGAGATCGACCCGCGGGCCTTCATGGACCGAATTGGCGAGACGGTCCCCTTTGTGGGCACGGCCCTTGAATCCTTCGGCGTGGATATCGAATCTCTGCGTGAGCGCGCGGTTAACGCCGTCATGGAAGGCGGGCAGTTCTTCGCCCAGTCGGCACTGAACATCGGCCAGAACACCGCCCGCTTTTTCATCCACTTCGGGGTGATGCTCTATCTGGCGTTTTTCCTGCTGCGCGATGGTGGTTACCTGCGCGAGCTCATCGGCCAGGCGGTGCCGCTGAGCCGGGAGCGCGAGCAGCTGCTGCTTGGCAAGTTCGCGGAGGTGACCCGCGCCACCATCAAGGGCAACGTGGTCATCGCCGCCATCCAGGGCCTGCTCGGCGGTTTCATCTTCTGGGCCCTGTCACTGCCGGCAGCGGTGCTGTGGGGCGTCGTCATGGGCGTTCTGTCGCTGATTCCGGCAGTGGGGGCGGGCCTGATCTGGGTGCCGGCGGCCATCTACCTGTTCGCCATCGGCAACTGGATCCAGTCCATTGTGCTGGTGCTGTTCGGAACCGTGGTCATCGGGCTCATCGACAACCTGCTGCGGCCCGTGCTGGTCGGGCGAGACACCAAGCTTCCGGACTATATGGTGCTGCTCTCAACCCTCGGCGGGTTGATCCTTTTCGGGATCAACGGGTTCGTGATCGGCCCCCTGATCGCGGCCCTGTTCACCGCCTTCTGGGGCATCTTCATCCGCGACTTCAAGCACCCAGAGGATCAGGAGGCCGAGGGCCGGTAGACACACACCTGATCCCGCCCTCCGGACTTGGCGCGATACAGCGCCCCGTCCGCCTCGGCCAGAAGCTGTTCAGGCGTGACGGCCTCGGCATCGCGCTGGATGGTGACGCCACCGCTCAACGTCATCTGCAGTGTGACCCCTTCACAGGAAATCGACGCTGCGGCCACCTCCTGACGGATCCGCTCCAGAACCCGCATTGCGCCTTCCTCATCCGTCTCGGGCAGAATCATGGCGAACTCTTCGCCGCCATACCGGGCCGCCGTATCCTGGGGTGAGCGCAGGTTGGCGCGAATGATCTCGCCGACCATCTTCAGGCACTCATCCCCCGTCTGGTGGCCGTAGGTATCGTTAACCAGCTTGAAGTGGTCGATATCCAGCATGGCAACGGCCATGGACCGCCCGGTGCGCCGTGCCCGATCCACCTCCTGGCGCAGCTGCGCATCCAGAAAACGACGGTTGCGCAGCCCTGTCAGCCCATCGGTGACACTCAGCTCATTCAGCCTCTGGTTGAGTTCCTCCAGCTCCTGGGTGCGTTCCCGGACCCGGTCCTCCAATTCCCGGTTGAGTCGCCGCGCCGTCTCCAGGGTTTCGGACTGGGCCTGATAGCGGAGCTGACGCTCAACGTTGATCCGCTGGGCCAGCGCAAACGAAAGCAGCACCACCTCGATGATGGAGCCCAGCTGGGCGGCATGATCGGTGAAGAAGTTCGACGGCAGTACTCCGCCCTTGGACAGCGCCAGGATAGCGCCTCCGGCCAGCACGAAAGACCAGGCCATCACATAATATTTGGCGGTGACCTGGCCCTGATACCAAGCGTAGATGCCACCTATGAAAGCCACCATGCAACCGAGCACCACCAGGGGGATCAACACTGAGATCAGCGAGAAATAGCTCAGAAAAAACGATAGGACCGCACAGATACTGCTGGCTGCGATAACCAGCAGGGCGAAGCCATTCAGCCAGCTAGACAGGCGATTCAGCTCCAGAAAACGCCGCGTGAACAGGCCGGCAAAGCCGAGAACCCCGCAGATGAAAATCAGGATCGCCTGATCATTCCACTGCGTTGCCCCCGGCCATAGATACTGGAACCCATAGCCGGTTAGTGATGCCATCAACAACGCAATGCTGAACACGAAACCGACGTAGTACAGATAATTGCGCTCACCCAGCGCAAAGAACAGCAGCAAATTGTAGACGCCGATCACCAGAAAAGCGCCGAAGTAAATGCCCTGCAGAATATTGGCGGTGATGTCGTGACTGCGGAAGGTTACGCGGTCCCAGAGCGTCACGGGCACCTGAACGGAACTGTCGGTACGAACGCGAACGTAGACATCCAGCGTTTCCTGCGGCGCCCACTCAAGGGGCACTACGAAAAAGCGGTGATCCACGGGACGCTGGCTGTAGGGGTAATCGTGCCCCAGCTGCCAGGAATTGCGCAATTGACCATCGGCCAGCGCATACACCCTCACATCGCCCAGAACCGGGTAGCCAATGGAGAGAAACCGCTCCAGGTCCGTCTTGCCGTCATTGGCAAGACGGACCCGCAGCCACCAGGCGGAATCCGAATAGCCGCGATTGAAGGTGTGGCCGTCGAGCTGTCGCCAGTCATCGCGCCCGCGCACATCCTCCAGGTCCTGACCGCCCTCCGGATCCTCCAGGAACTGGAGTTCATTCTCGAGCGGCAGCCGGTGATGCTCGCGGATATCCACGCTCCCGCTGGCAGGAGCAGCCATGAGGACGCACACCGCCAGGACAAGCAGCGCCACAATGTTGGTCAGACGGATTCCATGCACGGTCAGCATGCATAAAGCCTAAACCAGATTGTGGCGCGATTCACACCCGGCTTTGTGGCATTAACGTCACCGATCAGTTGACCTTCGGGTCAAGCTCACCACTGTCGTAACGGCTGACCATGTCCTCAAGCTTGATCGGAGTAATCTTGCTGGCGTTGCCCGCCGTGCCGAAGGCTTCATAGCGCTTCACGCAGACGTCGTACATGCCGGCCAGTGCTTCCTTCATGAACTTGCGCGGATCGAACTCAGCCGGGTTCTCGGCCAGGAAGCGGCGTACGGAACCGGTGGCCGCCAGGCGCAGGTCGGTATCAACGTTCACCTTGCGCACACCGTGGCGGATGCCCTCGGCGATCTCCTCCACCGGCACACCATAGGTTTCCGGAATCTCGCCCCCGTACTCGTTGATGATATCGAGCCACTCCTGGGGAACGGAGGAGGAACCGTGCATCACCAGATGGGTATCCGGAATGCGGGCGTGGATCTCCTTGATCCGGTCGATGGCCAGGATGTCGCCCGTCGGCGGACGGGTGAACTTATAGGCCCCGTGGCTGGTCCCGATGGCGATAGCCAGGGCATCACAGTGGGTATCCTTGACGAACTGTGCCGCCTCTTCCGGGTCCGTCAGCATCTGGTCATGGCTGAGCTTACCGGAAGCGCCCACGCCGTCTTCCTCGCCGGCTTCACCGGATTCCAGCGACCCCAGGCAGCCCAGCTCACCTTCCACGGACACGCCGCAGGCATGGGCCATTTCAACCGTCTTGCGGGTCACGCCCATGTTGTAGTCGTAATCCATGGGCGTCTTGCCGTCCTCGCCCAGCGAGCCGTCCATCATCACGGAGGTGAAGCCGAGCTGGATCGAACGCTGGCACACGGCCGGGCTGGTGCCGTGGTCCTGGTGCACCGCAATCGGAATGTGCGGCCACTCCTCGGCCGCGCCTTCCATCAGGCGGCGCAGGAAGGGCGCGCCCGCGTACTTGCGAGCGCCGGCGGAGGCCTGGACGATCACCGGGCTGTCCGTCTTGTTCGCCGCCATCATGATGGCGCGCATCTGCTCAAGGTTGTTCACATTGAACGCTGGAACGCCATAGCCGTGCTCGGCGGCATGGTCGAGCAGCTGTCGCATGGAAATCAGTGCCATGTCGGCCTCTCCTTAATATCAGGTCTGGTAGCGGCGCTCAGGCGCCGCGCTCCTCGAGTACGGCAACGGCCGGCAGCGTCTTGCCCTCCACGAACTCCAGGAAGGCGCCACCGCCGGTCGAAATGTAGGAAATCCGGTCGCTGAGACCGAATTCATCGATGGCGGATACGGTATCACCCCCGCCTGCCAGAGAAAACGCATCGCTGCTGGCAATGGCATCGCCCAGCTTGCGGGTGCCATGGGAGAACGCCTCAATCTCGAACACACCCACCGGCCCGTTCCAGATGATGGTCTTCGCCCCCTTGAGCTCCTCGGCCAGGGCCGCGGAGGTTTCCGGGCCAATGTCGAGGATCATGTCATCGCCGGACACATCCTCCACCTTCTTGGTGGTGGCCTGCGCACTCTCGGACACCTCACTGGCCACGACCACGTCCGTTGGCTGGGCAATCTCGACCTTCTCCATCAGCGCCCGGGCCTCATCCAGCATGTCATGCTCGCACAGCGACTTGCCCACCGGCTTACCGCTGGCCGCCAGGAAGGTATTGGTAATGCCACCGCCCACGATCAGCTTATCCACCACCTTCGACAGCTGCTCCAGCACCGTCAGCTTGGTCGACACCTTCGAACCACCCACAATCGCCACCACCGGTTTCTGCGGATGCTCCAGCGCCTTCGTCAGCGCATCCAACTCCCCCGCCAGCAGCGGCCCGGCACACGCCTCAGGCGCAAACTTCGCCACACCATGAGTCGACGCCTGCGCCCGATGCGCGGTGCCAAAAGCGTCCATCACGAACACATCGCACAACGCGGCGTACTTCTTCGCCAGCGCCTCATCGTCCTTCTTCTCGCCCTTGTTGAAGCGCACGTTCTCGCACAGGACAACCTCACCCTCGGCAACCTCAACGCCATCCAGGTAGTCATCCAGAACACGCACCTGCTGGCCCAGCAGCTCACCCAAGCGCTTCGCCACCGGCTTCAGCGAGTCCTCCTCGGAATAGACGCCCTCCTCCGGACGCCCCAGGTGCGACATGAGCATCACACGCCCACCGGCATCCCGGGCCGCACGAATCGTCTCCAGCGACGCCCGCAACCGGGCATCCCCTGTCACCTCACCCTCCTTGATGGGCACGTTCAGATCCTCCCGGATCAGAACCCGCTTGCCCTTCAGATCCATGTCGGTCATGCGTTTAATGCTCATTGGTGCGATTCCTCAAAAGCGCGATTAACGATGAATTTTCAAAAGCCTACCTAAAACAACCGCTCCCCGGCGCAGCGATACCAACAAAGCCGGAGTGACGGAGTGGGGGTGCCCTTTCCGGGAGGCTCGGCGGCAGGAAGCCGCCGCGCCAGCGCCCAGGGATGGGTTCACAGCGGTCCCGGAAAGGGCACCCCCACTTCGGCACCTGCAGCCACATCCCAGACTGGTCGCTGCAAACTAGAGAGAAGCCCAATACCGAGCCACATCCAGCATGCGATTCGCATACCCCCACTCATTATCAAACCAGCACAACACCTTAACCATCCGTCCCCCACTGACCCGGGTCTGCCCCGCATCCACAACCCCGGAACGCGCATCATGGTTAAAATCCGTACTCGCCAGCAGCTCCTCCGTATACCCGATAATCCCATCAAGCGACGAAGCCGCCGTCTCCTTCAAAACCGCATTCACCGAATCCGTATCCGCCTCTGACCGAACCGACACCGTCATATCAATGGCCGACACATTAATCGTCGGCACCCGCACCGCCACCGAACTGAACCGCCCCGCCATGGACGGCAACAACCGCTCGATACCCCGGGCAAGTCCCGTATCGACAGGCACCATGTTATGGAACGCACTGCGGGTCCGGCGCAGATCCTGGTGATGGTAGGCATCAA
Organism: Halovibrio salipaludis; assembly: GCF_002286965.1. GTDB lineage: Bacteria > Pseudomonadota > Gammaproteobacteria > Pseudomonadales > Oleiphilaceae > Halospina > Halospina salipaludis. The sequence continues at coordinate 69,683 of NZ_NSKD01000008.1, forward strand.
TCACCGGCTGGTCGTTCATCGCCGAATGGATGGTGGTGGTCGCCCCCTGCTCGATCCCGTAAGCCGCATCCAGTGCCTGGATCACCGGAACGATGCAGTTGGTGGTGCAGGACGCATTGGAAACAATGCGATCACTGGCACCCAGGGTCGTATGGTTCACCCCGTAGACCAGGGTGGCGTCCAGGTCCGGATCCCCCGGCTGGGAAAACAGCACCCGGCCGGCTCCCGCATCGAGATGTTTCTGCCCCTGCGCCCGGGTCGCGCCCAACCCCGTGCAGTCGAGCACCAGATCGACGCCGATTTCAGACCACGGCAGCTTCTCCGCGTCAGCCTCACGCACGATCCGAACGGGATCGCCGTCCACCACCAGCCCCTCCCCGCTGACATCCACCTGACCGGCAAAACGCCCATGGGTGGTATCAAAACGGGTCAGGTGCGCGATGGTCTCCGGGTCGGAAAGCTCATTGATGGCGACGACCTGAAGCTGGTCGCGGTAGCCATTCTCATAGAGCGCGCGCAGAAGGCACTGACCGATGCGCCCGTAACCATTGATCGCTACCCGAGCCGGCATCGGTCGTCCTCCGTTCACGCCATGTCGTCCAGCAGGGTTTCGCTGATGGCGAGCAGGTTATCGACGGTGAAGCCGAACGCCTCGAACAGCGGACCGGCCGGCGCCGACTCACCAAAGGTGGTCATACCAAGCACGCGCCCTTCCATGCCCACGTACTTGTACCAGTAGTCGGTAATGCCGGCTTCCACCGCCACACGGCAGGTGACCTCGGCCGGCAGCACCTTCTGGCGGTACTCGGCGGGCTGGGCCTCGAACCGGTCCGTGCTCGGCATGGAGACCACCCGCACCTGGCGGCCCTGATCGCGCAGCTGGGTCGCTGCCTCCTGGGCCAGGGCCACCTCGGAACCGGTCGCGATCAGGATGAGCTCCGGGAAGCCGTCGGAATCCGACAGGATGTAACCGCCGCGCTCGATGTCAGCCAGCTGCTGCTCATCCCGATCCTGGTGTGCCAGGGCCTGACGGGTGAACACCAGGGCCGTGGGGCCATCGCTGCGCTCAATGGCAGCCTTCCAGGCCACGGCCGTTTCAACCGTGTCACAGGGGCGCCACAGGCTCATGTTCGGGGTCTGGCGCAGAGTCGCCAGCTGCTCGACCGGCTGGTGGGTGGGGCCGTCCTCGCCGAGGCCGATGGAGTCATGGGTATAGACCAGCACGTTGCGCTGTTTCATCAGCGCGGCCATGCGCGTGGCATTGCGGGCGTATTCCATGAAGATCAGGAAGGTGGCCACATAGGGAACCACGCCACCGTGCAGGGCCATGCCACTGCCAATGGCCGTCATGGCGAACTCGCGCACGCCGTAGTACACGTAGTTGCCACTGGCATCGCCAGCAGTAATCGCCTGACAGTCACTCCAGAGCGTATTGTTGGAGCCGGCCAGGTCCGCCGAGCCACCCACCAGCTCCGGCAGAACCGGGCCGTACGCATTGAGCGTCTTCTGGGAGGCCTTACGGGTGGCCATGTTCTCGCCCCCCTCCTGGCACTGGCGGATGTAGTCCTGGGCCTTCTGAGAGAAATCAGACGGCAGCTCGCCGGCCAGACGGCGCCTGAGCTCAGCGGCCAGCTCCGGATACGCCTTCTCATAGGCGGCGAAGCGTTCATTCCAGTCCTTCTCGGCCGCCGCGCCGGTCTCGCGGGCATCCCAGGCCTGATACAGGTCATCCGGCACCTCAAAGGCCCCGTGATTCCAGCCCAGATTCTGGCGGGTCGCCTCAATCTCATCATCGCCCAGCGGCGCGCCGTGACTGCTTTCGGAGCCCGCCTTGCCGGGTGACCCAAAGCCGATCACGGTGCGGCAGCAGATGAGCGTGGGCTGCTCGGTGTTGCCCCGCGCTTTCTCAATCGCGTTTTTCACCGCCTCGGGGTCATGCCCGTCAACGCCCGCAATCACCTGCCAGTTGTAGGCCTCGAAGCGCTTGGCGGTGTCATCGGTGAACCAGCCACTAACGTCGCCATCAATGGAAATGCCGTTGTCGTCATAGAACACAACCAGCTTGCCCAGCCCGAGGGTCCCCGCCAGCGATGACGCCTCGTGGGAAATGCCCTCCATCAGGCAGCCGTCACCAACAACGCAGTACGTGTAATGGTCGATGACCTCGTGGCCGTCGCGATTGAACTGCGCCGCCAGGTTTTTCTCCGCCAGTGCCATGCCCACGGCATTGGCCAGACCCTGGCCGAGTGGCCCGGTGGTGGTCTCAACCCCCGGTGTGTAGCCGTATTCCGGGTGCCCCGGGGTACGGGAATGGAGCTGGCGGAACTGCTTCAGATCCTCGATGCCCAGGTCGTAGCCGGTGAGATGCAGCAGGCTGTACTGGAGCATGGAACCATGGCCGTTGGAGAGCACGAAGCGATCGCGATCGGGCCAGGAGGGGTTGGCCGGGTTGTGCTTGAAGTAATCGTTCCACAGCACTTCGGCAACGTCGGCAAGCCCCATGGGCGCGCCGGGATGGCCGGACTGCGCCTTCTGCACGGCGTCCATACTGAGCGCGCGTACCGCGTTGGCAAGGTCTTTACGCGACGGCATCGGAATTGTCTCCCACTGGCTGATTGGATACAGCCCCACAACGGGGCCGTTTCAAGAGGCGCGTATTTTCACCGATCGCCACCCTGTTGGGCAAATGTCAGCCGACCTTTGACGCAGCGCTATATCAATTTTTTTTGATATAGCTGTTGACCCCGGTTCAGACCCGACCGTAAAGTAGGGGCAATGAATTCAACGGCACACGTCAAATCCGCAGATACCGAAACAGCGCTGCACACGCTGGGGAGCCTCTACAAGGCCGCCGGCGACCCGCTGAGACTCGATATCCTCCGGGTCCTGCAGCGAGACACCTTCGGGGTCATGGAACTGTGCCGGCTCTTTAACATGCGCCAGTCCGGCATGAGCCATCACCTCAAGGTGCTGACCCAGGCCGGACTGCTCGAACCCCAGCGGGAAGGCAACGCCACCTTCTATCGGCGTCCACTGCTTCGGGTCGGAGACGAACCCCGCTATACCGCGGTTCGCTCGGTCTTCGAGGCCGTGGACCAGATCCAGCTCACCGAGGAACTGCTGGACCGGATCCGCACGATACGGCGTCAACGCTCGGAACAGTCCCAGGTCTTTTTCGCGCGCTACGCCCGTCACTTCCGGGAACAACAGGAGCTGATCGCCAATCACCAGCGCTATGCGCAGCCGGTGGCGGAACTCGTCCACCGGCGCTACGCCTGCGACGGCAGCGGTAACGCGCTGGAGATCGGGCCGGGTGAAGGCCCCTTCCTGCCGGTTCTTGCGAACTGCTTCGGCGAGGTGGTGGCTGTGGACAACGTCCAGGCCATGCTCGACCGCGCCGGGCAGTTCTGCGAACAGCAGGAACTCACCAATGTGCGCCTGGTGCACGGGGAGTGTCCTGATGTGATTGAACGCGGGGAAACGTTCAATCTTGTGGTGGCCAACATGGTGCTGCACCACGTCGCCAGCCCCGCGAACATCTTCCGCGACAGCGCCCAGCTGCTGAAACCCGGCGGCCGAATGATTGTCAGTGAACTCTGCCGGCACGAACAGAGCTGGGTCAGAGACAACTGCGGCGATATCTGGCAGGGCTTTGAGCCGGAAGAGCTCACGGGATGGGCAGAAGACGCTGGCCTGAAACAGGGCGAAACCCTGTTCATCGGTCTGCGCAATGGTTTTCAGATCCAGGTCAGGGAATTCACGGGCTAGCGAACCGGCTTCCCACTATGACCTTTAACCACCTTCAAAAGGAGGAAAGCAAGCATGAGTGACTACAGTCTCTTTACATCCGAGTCGGTAACAGCCGGCCACCCGGACAAGCTGTCCGACGCCGTATCCGATGCCATTCTTGACCGCATTCTCCAGGACGACCCCTATGCGCGTGTCGCCTGTGAGACTGTCGTCAAGACTGGCATGTGCCTGATCGCTGGCGAAATCACCACCAACACCAACGTTGAGTTCGAAGAAGTGGCGCGTAAAGCGATCACCGACATCGGCTACAACCACTCCGACGTTGGCTTCGACGGTAACACCTGTGCCTTCATCAACGTTGTCGGCAAGCAGTCCGTCGACATCGCCCAGGGCGTTGACCGCTCCAAGCCGGAAGATCAGGGCGCTGGCGACCAGGGCCTGATGTTCGGCTACGCCTGCAACGAGACCGACGTGCTGATGCCGGCTCCGATCTGCTACGCGCACCGTATGTGTGAGAAGCAGGCTGAGCTGCTGCAGAGCAACAAGCTTGGCTGGCTGCGTCCGGACGCGAAGAGCCAGGTGAGCTGCCGTTATGAAGACGGCAAGGTAACCGGCATCGACGCCGTTGTCCTTTCCACACAGCACAGCCCGGATGTTTCCCTGGAGCAGCTGCGTGAAGCGGTCATGGAAGAGATCGTCAAGGACGTGATCCCGTCCGAGCTGATCCACAATGACACCAAGTTCCACATCAACCCGACCGGCAACTTCGAAATCGGTGGCCCGGTAGGCGATGCTGGCCTGACAGGTCGTAAGATCATCGTTGACACCTACGGTGGCATGGCTCGCCACGGTGGCGGCGCTTTCTCCGGTAAGGATCCGTCCAAGGTCGACCGCTCCGCTGCCTACGCTGGCCGTTACGTCGCGAAGAACGTCGTTGCAGCTGGCCTGGCCGACAAGTGCGAGATCCAGATCTCCTACGCCATCGGCGTTGCCGAGCCGACCTCGATCTCCATCAACACCTTCGGCACCGGCAAGATGGATGACCGCAAGATCGAGCAGCTGGTTCGCAAGACCTTTGACCTGCGTCCCTATGCACTGACCAAGCAACTGGATCTGCTGCATCCGATGTACCGCGACACAGCCGCGTACGGTCACTTCGGCCGCAAGCCGGAACAGAAGACCGTCAATGGCCAGACCTTCACTACCTTCCCCTGGGAAAAGACCGACAAGGCGGAAGAACTGAAGGCTGCAGCCAAGTAAACCTCTGCCATACAGGGCCGGCCGCCGGCTGGCCCTGTTGCACAACCGAATTACCCATATGAATCAGGAGTATTAACAATGCCTTTGGACAGTAATTTTACTGACTACAAAGTCGCCGACATCGACCTTGCCGGCTGGGGCCGCAAGGAAATCGCCATCGCCGAGAGCGAAATGCCCGCTCTGATCAAGCTGCGCGAAAAGTATCGCAACCAGCAGCCGCTGAAAGGCGCGAACGTGATGGGCTGCATCCACATGACCGTACAGACGGCCGTCCTGATCGAGACCCTGACCGCGCTGGGCGCCAACGTCCGCTGGTCTTCCTGCAACATCTTCTCCACCCAGGATCAGGCCGCTGCCGCCATCGCCGCTACCGGCGTTCCGGTATTCGCCTGGAAGGGTGAGACCGAGGAAGAGTACGAGTGGTGCATCGAGCGCACCATCGGTGCTGACGTTGACGGCTGGGAACCGAACATGATCCTGGACGACGGCGGTGACCTGACCGAGATGCTGCACGAGAAGTATCCGGAAATCCTCAAGAACTGCCACGGCATCTCTGAGGAAACCACCACGGGCGTTCACCGTCTCGAGCACATGATCGAAGAAGGCAGCCTCAAGGTGCCGGCGATCAACGTGAACGACTCGGTTACCAAGTCCAAGAACGACAACAAGTACGGCTGCCGTCACAGCCTGAACGACGCCCTCAAGCGTTCACTCGACCACCTGATGTCCGGCAAGAAAGCGCTGGTTATCGGCTATGGCGACGTTGGCAAGGGCTCCGCTCAGTCGCTGCGTCAGGAAGGCATGATCGTTCGCATCTCCGAGATCGACCCGATCTGTGCGATGCAGGCGTGCATGGACGGCTACGAAGTGGTTTCTCCCTACATCAACGGCGAGAACAAGGGCACAGCCGACTCCATCAACAAGCAGCTGCTGCAGGACACTGACGTTCTGGTAACCACTACCGGTAACGTTGATGTCTGCGACAAGCACATGCTGGCCGCGGTCAAGTCCGGCGCCATCGTCTGCAACATCGGTCACTTCGACAACGAGATCGATACTGCGTTCATGCGCGAGAACTGGGAATGGGACGAGATCAAGCCGCAGGTTCACAAGATCTACCGTGACAAGTCCAAGGACGATCACCTCTTCCTGCTGGCTGAAGGCCGCCTGGTTAACCTGGGTAACGCCACAGGCCATCCGTCGCGGATCATGGACGGCTCCTTCGCCAACCAGGTTGCAGCACAGATGTACCTGTTCGAGCGCAAGTTCGCCGATCTGCCGGAAGACAAGAAGAAGGACAACCTCTACGTCCGCGTCCTGCCGAAGGAACTGGACGAAGAAGTTGCCCAGTACATGGTCGAAGGCTTTGGCGGCACCATTACCCGCATGACCAAGGAACAGTCCGAGTACGTCGGCGTTCCGGTCACCGGTCCGTTCAAGGCGGAAGCCTACAAGTACTGATCCCACGCGGATTCATCAAGGCGACAGCCGGGGTCTTCGGGCCCCGGCTTTCCCGGTTCTGAATCAGTGGTTGACCGGGCCAGGCGCCCGAAAGGAACAGATCCATGAAAAGTCAGAAGCAGTTCAAGCGACGTTTCAGCTTTGAGTTCTTCCCTCCGAAGAGCGACAAAGGCGCTGAGACTCTGCACCAGACACGCGACAAGCTCGCGACGCTCAAACCTGAATTCTTCTCGGTCACCTTCGGTGCTGGCGGTTCCACCCGCGAAGGCACCAAGAACACGGTGATCGAGCTCAACCAGAAAGGCATCTCGACCGCACCGCACCTGTCGTGCGTCGGCTCGGACAAGGCCATCATCTCCGACCTTCTCGACGCCTATAAAGAAGGCGGCGTGGAACGGATCGTGGCCCTGCGCGGTGATATCCCCTCCGGCATGGGCAACACCGGCTATGGCGAGATGCGTTATGCCAACGAGCTGGTGGAATACATCCGCGAGCACAGCGGCGACCACTTCTCCCTGGAAGTGGCGGCCTATCCGGAGTTCCACCCGCAGGCGCAGAGCGCCGAAGCGGACCTGATGAACTTCAAGCGCAAGGTCGAGGCCGGCGCCAACAGTGCCATCACCCAGTACTTCTTCAACGTCGAGAGTTACTTCCACTTCATCGACCGGCTGGAGAAGATGGGCGTGGACATTCCGGTGGTTCCCGGCATCATGCCGATCGTGAACTTCCAGAAGGTGGTCCAGTTCAGCGAGATGTGCGGCGCGGACGTGCCCCGCTGGATCCGCAAGCAGATGGAAGCCTACGGTGACGACACCGACTCCATCAAACAGTTCGGCGAAGAAGTGGTCACGCGCATGTGCGAGCAGCTGCTCGACGCTGGCGCACCAGGCCTGCACTTCTACACGCTGAACCAGGCGGACCCCAGCATGCGCATCTGGAAAAACCTCGGCCTCGACAACGAGGTACAGGAAAAGATCGCATTCTGAACACCGCCCTTCCATGTAGGAGCAGCCATGGCTGCGACCCGGTCGCGGCTGTAGCCGCTCCTACATCCTCTCCCCGTCATTACAGCCCTTCCATGCCCGGCCCCCGGCCCGTATCATCACTCCCCCACTGATGATTCTGTAAACGATCCACCGGGAGGCAGTCGTGACATCCAACCGCGAGATGATCGAGCGTGACCTGAAGGCCGTCTGGCATCCCTGCACCCAGATGAAGGATCACGAGACCCTGCCGCTGATTCCGTTCAAGCGCGGCGAGGGCGTCTGGCTCTACGACTTCGACGGCAACCGCTACATCGACGCGGTCAGTTCCTGGTGGGTGAACCTGTTCGGCCACGCCAACCCGCGCATCAATGAGGCCATCAACCAGCAGACCCAGCAGCTTGAGCACGCGATGCTCGCGGGCTTCACCCATGAGCCGGTCATCGACCTGTCGGAACGCCTGATCGAGGCCACACCCAAGGGGCTCAACCGCTGCTTCTATGCCGACAACGGCTCCTCCGCCATCGAAGTGGCGCTCAAGATGAGCTACCACTATTTCCGCAACACGGGTAAGCCGCAGAAAAAGAACTTCATCAACATCTCCAACAGCTACCATGGCGAGACCCTGGGTGCACTGGCACTGAGTGACGTGGGCCTCTATCGCGAGACCTACGAACCCCTGCTGATGGAGATGCTCACCGCCCCGGCACCGGATGCCTTCTACCGGGAAAAGGGCGAGAGCTGGGAGGATTACGCCCTGCGCCAGTTCGAGCACATGGAGAAGCTGATGGCCGAGAACGCGGACAACGTCTGCGCCGTCATCGTCGAACCCCTGGTCCAGTGCGCCGGCCATATGCGCATGTACGATCCCATCTACCTTAAAAAACTGCGCGAGGCCTGCGACCGCTACAACATCCACCTGATTGCGGACGAGATCGCCGTGGGCTTCGGCCGCACCGGCACCCTCTTCGCCTGCGAACAGGCCGGGATCTCACCGGATTTCATGTGCCTGTCCAAGGGCCTGACCGCCGGCTACCTGCCGCTGTCGATCACCATGACCACGGACGACGTCTTCGAGGCCTTCTACGACGATTTCGAAACCATGAAAGCGTTCCTGCACTCGCACAGCTACACCGGCAACCCCATCGGCTGCGCCGTGGCGCGGGCGACCCTGGACATCTTCCGGGATGACAACGTCATCGAGAGCAACCGGGAGAAAGCCCGAATCATGGGCGAGAGCGTGGAACACCTGCGCGAGCACCCGCACGTGGGCGACATCCGCCAGCACGGCATGATCCTCGCTATGGAACTGGTGAAGGATAAAAACACCATGGAGCCCTTCCCCTGGCAGGAACGCCGCGGGCTGCGCGTCTACCAGCACTCCATCACCCGCGAGGCCCTGCTGCGGCCGCTCGGCAACGTGACCTACTTCATGCCGCCCTACGTGATCAGCGAGGACCAGATCCGGCACCTGGCCACCGTGGCCACCGAAGGCATCGACAAGGCCACCAGCGACTGAGGCACTGATGCGGATACCCCGGATCCACACCCCGGAGGCTCTGGCGCCGGGCGAGCACACCCTTGCCGGTAACGCCGCCCATCACGCCGGTACCGTCCTGCGCATGAATGCAGGCGACCGGGTGGTGCTGTTCAACGGTGACGGACTGGACTACCCGGCGGAAATCCTCGAGGCCGGCCGCAAGCGGCTCACCGTACACGTTGAGTCGCCCCATGACCCCGGCACCGAATCCCCGCTGGCCATCACCCTGGGTCAGGTCATGTCCCGGGGTGATCGCATGGATTACGCCATCCAGAAGGCCACCGAGATGGGTGTGACCGCCATCCAGCCGCTGGACAGCGCCCGCTGCGAGGTGCGGCTCAACCCGGAACGCGAGCGCAAGCGCCTGAAGAACTGGCAGCAGGTGGCGATCAGCGCCGCTGAGCAGTGTGGCCGCGCCCGGATACCGACCATCCACTCCCCCATGAAACTGGCGGACTGGCTCACGCACTGTGACGACGCTGTCCGGCTCGTCCTCCACCACGAAGGCCAGCCCGTCCGCGGCCAGGACACCACGCCGACCTCGGTTGCCCTGCTCATTGGCCCGGAAGGCGGGCTGGATGACTCTGAGTTCGATGCCGCCGCCGAGGCGGGCTTCGCGCCCCTGGCCCTGGGCCCGCGGGTACTGCGCACTGAAACCGCGCCGGTAGCCGCCATTGGCCTGTGCCAGTGGCTGTGGGGCGACTTCCAATCCTCCGGTAAGGAAACTGCTGAATGACGGACCTGTTCACCAACCCGGAATTCTGGAAATACCTGAGCATCCCGGTGATCGCGGCGCTCATCGGCTGGATCACCAACTGGATGGCGATCAAGCTCACCTTCTACCCCAAGGAATTCATCGGCATCCGCCCCTTTCTGGGCTGGCAGGGCATCATTCCCTCCAAGGCCGAGAAGATGGCCCGCATTGCCGTGGACTCCACCATCGCCAAGATTGGCACTGTCCAGGAGATCTTCGAGTACATCGACCCACGGGTTCTGACCCAGTACATCGTGGACCACACCGTGCCACGCACCGACGAATACGTGGACGAGATCATGCTCGCCGAACACCCCACTTTCTGGGAAAACCTGCCCCAGAAAGCACGGGAGATGGTCTATCAGCGAGTCCGGGACCGTTCCCCCGAACTGGTGGACAACCTGGTTGATGACTTCTCCAACAACGCCGAGGATCTGCTCGACATCCAGAACATGGTGGTCACCCAGCTGGGCGAGGACCGCTCCCTGCTCAACCGCATCTTCCTCGAGTGCGGCGAGAAGGAGTTCCGCTTCATCATCAACTCCGGGCTCTACTTCGGCTTCGCCTTCGGCATCATCCAGATGATCGTCTGGTACTATTTCCAGGCCGGCTGGATCCTGCCCTTCTTCGGGCTTCTGGTGGGCTGGGCCACCAACTGGATCGCGCTCAATTTCATCTTCCGGCCACTCTATCCCGTGAAGATCGGCCCCTTCCGACTGCAGGGCCAGTTCCTGCGCCGTCAGCCCGAGGTGGCCCAATCCTTCTGCCACATCGTCACCCACGAGATCCTGACCGTGGGCAACCTGGTGGATGCCATTCTCAACGGCCCGAAAGCCGACCGCGCCCGCAACCTGGTGCGCAAGCACATGAAAAAGCTGGTGGATGAGACCGCCGGCATGGGCAAGGCCTTCACCCAGATGGCTTTCGGCCCCACCTCCTTCGCCAACCTCAAGCAGCGCGTGGGCGATCTGTCCATCGAGATCGCGAGCGAAACCTTCGACGACCCCATGTTCGCCAACGACCGGGCCGCCGCCGTGGAGGACATCATGCGCCGGCGCATGGAGGAACTCTCACCGGCGGAATTCCAGGAGCTGCTGCGGCCCTGTTTCCAGGAGGACGAGATCAAGCTGATCGCCGCCGGCGCTGCCCTGGGTTTCCTGGCGGGGCTGGCGCAGCTGACCTTCATCTTCGGGGCGACAATGTTTTGAAATTGTTTACATCCTGACCAACGCATAAAGTGAGTGCAGCCGATAGAATCACCTTCCCCTATCCCCCCTCTGACAGGTGAACGATGTCCCTGCGCCGCAGCTCCCGAACCCCGCTGCTCACATCCCTGCTGTTCAGTGTCCTGCTCCTCTCCATGGAAGCACCCGCGCAGACGGAACCCGAGCCACTGGAATTCGGCTATATTCACCTGCCGCCTTTCGGGTACACGGACAGTGAGGGCCAGTCGAAGGGATACCTTGTGGAGCTGGCACGCCAGGTATTCAGTGCCATGGATCAGCCCGTGCGCTTCGTACAGCACCCGGCCACCCGACTCTATCGCCAGATTGACTCCGGCGAGACCGCTTTCACACTGGCAGCAGATGACCTGCACCGACTGAAAAACACCGCGGTCGAGGCCGAAGAACCCGCCATCACCCTCAACCTGACCGTGTACCGCTTCAAGGACACCCAACCCGTCAGCGATGTGGAGCAACTGAAGGGCCATCACGTGGTGCTGATGAAAGGCTACTCCTATGGCGAACTGGGGCGTTTCTTTGAGGCTGAAAGCGATGCCATGCACATCACTGAGGCCCGAACACACCAGTCGGCGCTCCAGATGATCCAGTTCGGACGTGCCGACTACCTGCTCAACTACCAGACGCCAGCGGACACCACCATTGCCCAGCATGGACTCACCGGCCTGGAGAGCGATGTCATCGCTCAACTGGATGTCCATTTCTTCGTCTCAAAGATGCTGGAAAACGCTCAGGCCCTCGCTGATGAATGGGATCAGAACCTGAGAGACATCAAGCGGGACGATCGGCAGCCTTCTAAAGAGTCCTACAACATCAAGAGCCCGTAGACCGGGCTCAATCGCGCCTGATGCTGAACCCGCTCAGAAGCTGATCCATTTCCGTGGCCACGGCGCGCAGCTCGGCCGCGGATTCGCGGGTCTGCCCCGATTTCTCCGCCACGGTCCGGTTCTCATCCGCCGCGGACTGGACACTGCCACTGATCTCATCCGCAGCGGAGGACTGCTGTTCCGCGGCAGCAGCAATCTGCTGGCTCAGGCCACTGAGGTCGTTCACCAGCGTCTCCAGTTCCTGGGCGCCCTCACTGACCCGCTCCATCTGCTGCAGCGCCTCGCCCGAACGGGTGGTTCCCATGTCGATCGCCGCCAGCGCCTGCTCACTGCCCTCGTTGAGCTGGGCCACAATGGATTGCACCTGCTGCGTGAAAGACTGGGTACGCTGGGACAGGCTGCGCACCTCATCGGCCACCACCGCGAACCCCCGCCCGTGCTCACCGGCGCGGGCGGCCTCGATGGCCGCATTCAGAGCCAGCAGGTTGGTCTGGTCGGAGATCTCATTGATCGCACTCACGGCCCCATGGATTTCCGCCACCTGATCGCTCAGCCGGCGGATCACACTGCTCGCCTGCTCCATGGCCTCGTTACTGGCCCGGGTCACCTGGTGGGCCTGATCGGCATCCTGGCGGCTGGCACCCACACGGGCCGCTGCACGGGTGGCCGCCTCGGATCCCTGGGCCGCATTGTCCGCGACGCCCCTGACCGAGGAGCTCATCTGCTCCATGGCCGATGCCGCCTGGGTGGTCTGGCCCTGAAGGTTATCCGCCGCCGCAAGGGTACCCTGGCTGAGCTCATCCACGTTGCCGGAAACGGACTGGAGCCTCCGGGAGAGCCCGGTAGCGTCGCGGACCAGCCCTTCAAACTGCTCCATCAACCGGTCAAAGGCCGTGGCACTGGCATCCTGCCCGCCAGCATCCAGGCGAACACCCAGATCCCCATCCCCGGCAACGCGTTCCACCAGTTCACGCATACGGTGGGTTCGCTCTTTCTCCGCGCCGAGAAGCCGCGCCAGGAACACGAGCACGGAAGCCTCAAACACCACGAAGGCCGCGTGCAGGAAAGCCACCCCCCAGCTGCAGTCATGGCTGAAAATCATCAGTGGCATACCACCGACGGACACGCCCTCCAGCTGCAGTGCCGTCATCACCAGGTGATGGACAGCAATCACGAGGGCACCAGCGACCACCGGCAGCCAGTCCCGGTAGAGAATCACAAAGGCGAGGGCACCAAAGATGTGGAAGTGCATCTCAATGCGCCCCATCTGGGCCTGGATCATGATCGCCGAAAACGCCATGAACGCCGCGGCCACAACGATGGAGAACCCTCGCTGCCCCTTCAGAACGGCGTAGGCGAGGGCCACGAGCAACCCCAGGACCACGGAAGCCGTCAGCGCAAACGCCGTGGTTTCATACCCCCAGGGAATGATCAGCCCTACCACGGGCACATGGGCCAGAAGCAGGCCAAGCATCAGTCTGTCATTGGGCAGGCGTTCATGCGCCTGCTGGTTCAGGGTCGTCATGGGTTACTACTCCCGGAGCCGGTTGTCCTGCCGTCAAGGAAAGCAGATCCAGCAGGATCCGGTCCAAACACAGGGCGAAAGAGGCGTCATGGCTGCCCCGAAGGAAAAGCACTTCAGCAGGGGTCAGCTTCTGATAGGGCCATTTGGATATGGAGTACGCACAGGCTTGCGGGAAGGATCAGCCATTAGACGCTGGACGACCCGGGTTCATCGCACCCAGTCCGCCAGCGTCCGCGTAAGCCGGGCATCCGCAAGCTCTTCCATCTGCGGCGCATCCACAGCCGGCAGACGCGCGAGCAACCCGTCCTCATCCGCCCGGGCGGCGCTGAGGATGTCCACCAGGCAGATCCGGTCCAGGGACCGGGCAGGGATCAGCTCCTCACCATCATCCCCGCCGGGATGGAGGATGCCGGCACGGATCAGCTTGTCGCTCACACGCTGGGTGATGTCCCCGGGAATGCCGAAATCCAGCGCCAGCAGCTCCTGGCGGGGTGGCTTGTCGCCCTGGTCAAAGGCTTTCGCCACGCGCTCCATCAGCGCCAGCGCCAGGCGCTCCTCCACCTGCGGTGACGAGCGCACTTCGCGCCGCGATGAGATGGCCTGCTCGTGCTGGTGGTAGTAGCTGATGCTGGCGCCGGAGAGCAGGATGATCCAGTTGATGTAGAGCCAGATCAGCAGGAGGATGCCGATGGCAAAGCTGGAGTAGATCGCCTCGTAGCGGCTGGCATTCACCGCAAAGGAGGCGAAGGCGAGACTCGCAGCCTGCCAGGCCACACCCGCGACAAGCCCGCCCACGAAGGCACTCTGGAAGCGGACCCGGGTATTCGGCACAAAGGCATAGACAAAGGTGAACGCGATCACCGTGATCAGGAAGGGGGTGGAGCGGCTGACCACGGCGATAAGGGTGCCAAAGGGCTCGATGGCGCTGAGCTGCTGGACGATGTCGGAGCCGAAGACCGTGGCTGAAAGACCAATGCCGGCCACCATCAGGAGCGGGCCGATGGTGATGACGCTCAGATAGTTGGAGAATCGCTGCCCGAGTGAGCGGCCCATGGGGGCGCGCCATACCATGTTGAAGGAACGCTCGATCTTCTGAACCAGAGCGATCACGGTGTAGACCAGCAGAAGCAGACCCACCGACCCGAGCACACCGACCTTGATATTGTCCACGAAGGTGATGACCTGCTCGGCAATCTCGGTCCCCTGCCGCCCCAGGGGTTCGAAGAACTGGTACAGCACTGGCGTGAGCTGGTTGTGCACGCCCATGGCCTTGAGCACGGAAAAGCTCAGGGCCAGCAGCGGCACCATTGAGAGGAGTGTGGTGTAGACCAGGCTCATGGCGTGGAGGTTGAGCTGGCCGGCCATCAGGTCCCGGACCACGGCATAGCCCACACGCAGCTGGCGGCGGATGAAGGCCACGGAGCGGGGGTGCTCGGCGTCCGGCTTTTCCAGCAGCCAGTGTTCCCATTCCTGGAGGCGTGCGGTCAGTTGCTCGGGTATCACGTGCTGCTCCCGTTCATTCGCCGTTGATGGTGGCCACGACCCTGCGGGCGCCGCCGTTATTGCGGTGTTCGCCCAGATAGATGCCCTGCCAGGTGCCCAGAAGCAGCCGGCCCTGCCCGATTGGCAGGCTGAGGGATTCGCCCAGCATCACGGACCGGATATGGGCGGGCATGTCGTCGGGGCCTTCCATTGTGTGTTCGTAGTATGGCGCATTTTCGGGCACGGCGTGCTGGAAGTGGCGTTCCATGTCGCCGCGTACGCTGGGGTCGGCGTTTTCGTTCAGACTCAGGGAGGCGGAGGTGTGCTGGATGAACAGGTGCAGCAGGCCGGTCTGGATGTCGGCGATCTCGGGGACCTGGTCGAGGACTTCACGGGTGATGAGGTGGAAGCCCTTGGATTTCGGGGATAATTGGAGAATGCGTTGCTGCCACATTGATGGATTCCCTTACCCTGAGTTCTCAGTCGCGGTACTATTACGCCTTTAAGCTTTACCATACCAGCGTTCCGGTTTGTTGCGGTAAGGGAGCGGGGAGTCCTGCTCGGGAAACGCTGTAAATACATCCCTGTACGCTGCTCTTCCGCCATCCATGGCTCCAGAGCTTCCCGATCAGGACTCCCCGCTCCCTTACTTCAAACGCCCCGGTTAACGCCAAAGCCTGAAAACAATCAGCAGGATAAAAGAGAGTCACGCCATGGCCGAAGATAATAACCGCCGCTATTCCAGCAACGTCGTCGACGGAGTCGGCAAATCCGCCAGCCGGGCGATGCTCCGGGCGGTGGGGTTCCAGGATGAGGATTTCCAGAAGAACCAAATCGGGATCGCGTCCACCTGGAGCATGGTCACGCCCTGCAACATGCACATCAACAAGCTGGCGGAGCACGCCGGCGCCGGGGCGGATGAGGCCGGTGGCAAGAGTGTGATTTTCAACACCATCACGATCTCGGACGGCATCGCCAACGGCACCGAGGGAATGAAGTATTCGCTGGTGTCGCGCGAGATCATCGCGGATTCGGTGGAGGCGGTGACCGGCTGTGAGGGCTTTGATGGGCTGGTGACGCTCGGCGGTTGCGACAAGAACATGCCGGGGCTGGTCATGGGTATGGCACGGCTGGACCGGCCTTCGGTGTTTGTGTACGGCGGTACCATCCAGCCGGGCGATAACCATACGGACCTGGTCTCGGTGTTCGAGGCTGTCGGGGCCTACACCAAGGGCGACAAGTCGCTGATCGACGTGAAGCAGATCGAGGAGACGGCGATTCCCGGGCCGGGTTCCTGTGGTGGTATGTACACGGCGAACACCATGGCCTCAGCAATCGAGGCGCTGGGGCTGAGCCTGCCGGACAGTTCCGCGCAGAACGCGGTGTCGAAGACCAAGGAAGAGGACTGCCGGGCGGCGGGCGCGGCGGTGCTGGACCTGATCGCGAAGGACATCAAGCCCTCGGACATCATGACCCGCGAGGCGTTCGAGAACGCCATCACCGTAGTTATTGCCCTGGGCGGCTCCACCAACGCGGTGCTGCACCTGCTGGCCATGGCCAACACCATTGGCGTGGAGCTGTCGCTGGATGACTTCACCGAGATCGGTAAGCGCGTTCCGGTACTGGCGGACCTGCGTCCAAGCGGGCAGTACATGATGTCCGAGCTGGTGGCGATCGGCGGCATCCAGCCGCTGATGAAGATGCTGCTGGACCGGGGCCTGCTGCACGGCAACTGCCTCACCGTCACCGGCAGGACCCTCGCGCAGAACCTGGAAGGCGTTGAGCCCTACCCGGAAAGCCAGGACATCATCCACAGCTTCGACAACCCCATCAAACCGGACAGCCACCTGCGCATCCTCTACGGCAACCTCTCCCCCACCGGCGCCGTGGCCAAGATCACCGGCAAGGAAGGCACCCACTTCACCGGGACCGCACGCTGTTACCAGTCGGAGGAGGAAGCGCAGGCGCGGATCAATGACGGCACCGTGCAGGCCGGCGACGTAGTCGTCATCCGCTACGAAGGGCCCAAGGGCGGCCCCGGCATGCGCGAGATGCTCACGCCAACCTCCGCCATCATGGGCCGCGGCCTGGGCAGTGAGGTCGCGCTGATCACCGACGGCCGCTTCTCCGGCGGCAGCCACGGCTTCGTAGTCGGCCACGTCACCCCGGAAGCCGTTGATGGTGGCCCCATCGCCCTGCTCCAGGACGGCGATACCATCACGATCGACGCCGAAACCAACCGGATCGACGTTGATATCAGCGAATCCGAACTGGAGCAACGCCGCGCCCAGTGGCAGAAACCAGCCCCCAAATACCGCCGCGGCGCCCTGGCCAAGTACGCCAAGACCGTCAACTCCGCTTCCGAAGGAGCGGTAACGGATATGCCGGACTAACTGCCACGGCGTTGCCGCAGAAACATCGCGCGGATCGCCTACACAAATACCAGAATCGCCGGAGTGGGGTACGCCTTTCCGGGAGGCTCGATGACAGGGATGCCAGCGTCCAGGGATGGATTCATAGCGGTCCCGGAAAGGCGTACCCCACTTCGGCGCACCCATAGTTCAGAAGCCAGCAATACCACCGCGGACCACCAGCCTCGCCCCCGAAAAGACCAAACCTTAATCCACACCACCGTTCTGAAAGACCTATCCAAACCTGATCACCAGGCCCAGTGCTTACTTCTGCATTCATCGATACTGGTTGCCCGGGTGGCTTACGCCGCCCGGGCAGAGCCGTTATCTCCAGCAGCGTGTATTCCGGCTGAACGAGCCGTATAGTGCTCCAGATTGATGCTGGCGTTGGCATCACGGCACTGGCAGTGGCCGCATTCGCCGCAGTGATAAACCCGATCCGCCAGCGTCAGATCACTTTTGTGGGCGCCGCAATGTGAGCAGAGCTTACTCGACGGATACCACCGATTAGCCACCGTCAGCACGCCACCACGCCAGTCCATCTTGTAGGTCATCTGGCGACGGAACTCGAACGCGCCGACATCAGCGATATGGCGGGCGAGACGCCCATTGGCCATCATGCCTTTGACATTGAGGTCCTCGATGACCACTTCGCTGAAGTGGGTGCTCAGATAGCTGGTCAACTGGTGCAGCGTGTTGGCCCGGATATCGGCAATGCGCTTGTGCAGCCGCGCAATGCGCATCCTGAGCTTGCGGTAGCCGTTGCTGCCTTTGACCTTCTTCGCCAGCCGGCGCTGGTAACGCGCCAGTTTCCTGAGCGCGTTCTGAAGGGGTTTCGGCGACTCCCACTCGGTTACCGGGCCCCGGGAGATCGTGGCCAGGGTCTTGATGCCGAGATCCACACCGCAGCGTGCTTGGCTTTCGCTTGGCAGCGGGCAGAGATCGACATTGAGTGAGAACGCCACAAACCACTTATCCGCCTGGCGCGAGATGGTCATGCCGTTGATGTGGCCACCGTATTTCAGCGGCTCCGCCATGCGCACCCAACCCAGATTGGGAACCTTGAGCCAGTGACCGTCCACCTTGACCTGATCGCCGCCGACATAGAACGAGTCGGTGGCCTTGCCCTTTTTCTTGAACCGCGGCCGGCGCTTTTTCAGGTGCGCGGGCTTGGAGGATTTGAGGTCCTTCATCCAGTCGGAGAAGGCGCGCTGCAGGGCGATGAACGGTTGCTGGGAGGCGTACTTGGTGACCTCGTAGACCCACGGGTAGTCGGTCTTTTTAAGAGCATTGAATTGACGCTTGAGCGCCATTCCCGATGGACGATCGCCTTGTCCATCCCTGAACAACTCATATTGGCGGTTCCACTCCGCCAGCCCCCAGTTCCAGCAGAACCGGGCGGTACCGCTGGCGCGGGCAAAGTAGGTTCTTTGCCGGTTGTTGGGGCGAAGCTGGGTCTTGAAGGCAATGTCCATACCCAGAGCATAACGCACAGAGCTGTATATGCAACCAGTATCAGGCCGCCCGTTTTCGGTTGTTATGGGAACGTTTGCCATAAAGCCGCGCAGAGAACACGGTCATCAGCGTCAGCACATCCTGAGTCAGTTCCTGCTCGAAACTCACGTTCTGGTCATCATCCAGAATCACCACATCGGTCCCCGCCCAACGACAGATCTGGAAGATAAGTTCGTGCCCAAAGCGCACCAGCCGGTCTTTGTGCGTGAGGTACAGTGTTGATACTTCGTGATTCAAAATTGCCGTCAGCAGCCGCCGCAGTCCTGGCTTTTTACAGTTCAGCCCGGAGCCCAGGTCTTCAATGACACCATCACAGACACCGGCCAGCCGACTGGCTTGCGACACCCGATCCGACTTCTGGTCATGCGATGAGCCCCGGGCACATAGCCGACACGCGAGCGTGACTCAACCAATCCCAGGACTTTGCGTACCTGATTGGGAGTGAATCGCCGATGACCGCCGGGCGTACGGAACGCCTCCCGAATCCTCCCGTAACGACACCAGCGCCGGACAGTCACAACCGAGACGCCAACCGCTGAGGCAAACGCACCGATTGAAAGCGGGGAATGGCTGTGTCTGATCATCGGGTTACCCTCCAAAAAATCAGGTTTAACCATTTTTTGGACAACTAGCCAGAGCCCCTGTTCAACACCACCACCGTCTACTAATCTCAGTAGAAAGCACCCCGGCCGCGAACGGGTCACAGAAACGTCAATCAGACTCGCAACCCGCGCTGGCTTACCCATAATTGAAGAAAGAATCCACCGGAACAGAGGCATGATGAACTGACACCATCAGGGGCGAGTGCGGCCAGCGCAGGCACCCACCCCTTACCCAGGTCACAGCAAGGGGGCAAGCATGAGCATACTGCAGCGCTATCAGGACCGTTACGAGGCAACCAAGGAAGAGGAAATGAGCCTCGAGGAATACCTCAGCATCTGCAAAGAGGATTCCTCCGCCTACGCCACCGCCGCCGAGCGCATGCTGCTCGCCATCGGCGAGCCGGAACTTGTCGATACCTCCCGCGACCCACGCCTCTCCCGGATCTTCCAGAACAAGGTCATCAAGCGCTACCCGGAATTCTCCGAGTTCTACGGCATGGAAGAAGCCGTGGAGAACATCGTCTCGTACTTCCGCCACGCCGCCCAGGGCCTGGAGGAGAAGAAGCAGATCCTGTACCTGCTCGGCCCTGTCGGCGGCGGCAAGTCCTCGCTGGCCGAGAAGCTCAAGCACCTGATGCAGAAGGTTCCCTTCTACGCGATCAAGGGCTCGCCCGTGAACGAATCCCCCCTCGGGCTGTTCGACCCGGAAGAGGACGGCCCCATCCTCGAGGAGGAGTACGGGATTCCCCAGCGCTACCTCAAGCCCATCATGTCGCCCTGGGCGGTCAAGCGCCTGCACGAATACGGCGGCGACATCAGCCAGTTCCGGGTGGTCAAGAAATACCCCTCGATCCTGGACCAGGTGGCCGTGGCCAAGACCGAGCCCGGCGACGACAACAACCAGGACATCTCGGCACTGGTCGGCAAGGTCAACATCCGCATGCTGGAGGACTTCAGCCAGGACGACCCGGACGCCTACAGCTTCAGCGGCGGCCTCAACCGCGCCAACCAGGGCATCATGGAATTCGTGGAGATGTTCAAGGCGCCCATCAAGGTGCTGCACCCGCTGCTGACCGCCACCCAGGAAGGCAACTACAACACCACCGAAGGCATGTCCTCGATCCCGTTCGACGGCATCATCCTCGCCCACTCCAACGAGTCCGAGTGGCAGACCTTCCGCAACAACAAGAACAACGAGGCCTTCCTCGACCGCGTTAACATCGTCAAGGTGCCCTACTGCCTGCGTGTGACCGAAGAACAGCAGATCTACGAGAAGCTGCTGCGTGAAAGCTCGCTGGCCGGTGCCCCGTGCGCGCCGGATACCCTGAGTATGCTGGCCCAGTTCACGGTTCTGTCACGGCTGGTGGAGCCGGAGAACTCCAGCATCTACTCCAAGATGAAGGTCTACGACGGCCAGAACATCAAGGACACCGACCCCAAGGCCAAGTCCATCCAGGAGTACCGCGATGCAGCCGGGGTGAACGAGGGCATGGACGGACTCTCCACGCGCTTCGCGTTCAAGATCCTGTCCAAGGTGTTCAACTTCGACACCACCGAGGTGGCGGCCAACCCGGTGCACCTGCTCTACGTTCTGGAGAAGCAGATCGAGCAGGAGCAGTTCCCGCCGGAGACCCACGAACGCTACCTGCGCTTCATCAAGGAATTCCTGGCGCCGGAGTACGTGGAGTTCATCGGCAAGGAGATCCAGACCGCCTACCTCGAGTCCTACTCCGAGTACGGCCAGAACCTGTTCGACCGCTACGTGACCTACGCCGACTTCTGGATCCAGGACCAGGACTACCGCGATCCGGAAACCGGTGAGATGTTCGATCGCGCGGCCATCAACGAGGAACTGGAGAAGATCGAGAAGCCAGCGGGCATCAGCAACCCCAAGGACTTCCGCAACGAGGTGGTCAACTTCGTGCTGCGGGCAAGGGCCAGCAACAACGGCCAGAACCCGTCCTGGCTCAGCTACGAGAAGCTGCGCAGCGTGATCGAACAGAAGATGTTCTCGAACACCGAGGAGCTGCTGCCGGTGATCTCGTTCAACCCCAAGGCCTCCGAGGAGGATCAGCGCAAGCACCAGCAGTTCGTGGACCGGATGATCGAGCGCGGCTACACCGAGAAGCAGGTCAAGCTGCTGGCGGAGTGGTATCTGCGCGTCCGGAAATCCCAGTAGGGTAAGCAGGTGTCTGCATGGGCATGAGTCACGTTGTTGACCGTCGCCTCAACGGCAAGAACAAGAGCGCGGTGAACCGGAACCGGTTCCTGCGCCGCTACCGCAAGCACATCAAGAAGGCGGTATCGGAAGCCGTTCACAACCGCTCCATCACGGACATGGAGCAGGGCGAGCAGGTCAGTATCCCGAGCGAGGACATCCACGAGCCGGTGTTCCACCACGGTGCCGGCGGCAACCGCGAGATGGTCCACCCGGGCAATAAGGAGTTCGTCACCGGTGACCGCCTGCCCAAGCCCGACGGCGGCTCTGGTGGCGGAAGCGGCGAAGGCCAGGCCAGCGACCAGGGTGAGGGCATGGACGAGTTCGTCTTCCAGATCACCCAGGAGGAGTTCCTGGACTTCCTGTTCGACGACCTGGAACTGCCCTTTCTGGTGCGCAAGAAGCTCAAGAGCGCGGACTCGTACCAGTACGTCCACGCCGGCTTCACCACTGACGGCACGCCTGCCAAGCTGAACGTGGTGCGCTCCCTGCGCAAGGCCTACGCCCGGCGCATCAGCCTGGCCGGCAAGCGCAAGCGCCGCATCCGCGAACTGGAAGACAGGATTGCCGCGCTGGAGGCACAGCCGGACTCCGAGGATCCGGCGTTCTCCAAGGAGCGCCAGATCGAAGACTTCCAGGCGGAACTTGATGAACTTCGGCGTCAGGTCAAGCGAATCCCCTGGATCGACGAGATCGACCTGCGCTACCGCCAGCACCGCAGGGAGCCCAAGCCCTCCACCAGCGCCGTCATGTTCTGCCTGATGGACGTCTCCGGCTCCATGACCCAGGTGCACAAGGACATTGCCAAGCGCTTCTTCATCCTGCTGTACCTGTTCCTTCAGAAGAACTACAAGCGCATCGAGGTGGTGTTCATACGCCACCATACGGCCGCCAAGGAGGTGGACGAGGAGGAGTTCTTCTACTCCCGCGAGACCGGCGGCACCATCGTGTCGAGCGCGCTCAAGCTGATGCACCGGATCATTGAGGAACGCTACCCCAGCGACGACTGGAACATCTACGCGGCCCAGGCCTCGGACGGCGACAACTGGAACGACGACTCGCCCATCTGTCGCAGACTGCTCGAGGAGAAGATCCTGCCGATGGTGCAGTACTACTCGTACGTGGAGATCACCCCCCACGAGCACCAGGCCCTTTGGGAGGAGTACGAAACGGTACAGGCGAACTTCCCGGACCGCTTCGCCATGCAGCAGCTGTCGGACGCCAGCGAGATCTACCCCGTGTTCCGCAAGCTGTTCGAGCCCAAAACCGCCTGACGGAGGTGGCCATGACACAACCCATATCCAGCGGCTCCGACTGGTCCTTCGAGCTGATCGAGGAATACGACCGCGAGATCGCCCGCATTGCCGCCGACTTCGGCCTGGACACCTACCCCAACCAGATCGAGGTGATCAGCGCCGAACAGATGATGGACGCCTACAGCTCCGTGGGCATGCCCGTGGGCTACCACCACTGGTCCTTCGGCAAGCAGTTCATGGCCACCCAGAAGGGCTACCGGCGCGGCCAGATGGGGCTGGCCTACGAGATCGTGATCAACTCCAACCCCTGCATCGCCTACCTCATGGAAGAAAACACCATGATGATGCAGGCGCTGGTGATCGCCCACGCCAGCTATGGCCACAACTCCTTCTTCAAGAACAACTACCTGTTCCGCAGCTGGACGGACGCCAGCTCCATCATCGACTACCTGATGTTCGCCCGGAACTACGTGGCCGAATGCGAGGAGCGCTACGGCGTGGAGGAAGTGGAAGCCATCCTCGACTCCTGCCACGCACTGATGAACCAGGGCGTGGACCGCTACAAGCGCCCCGCCCCCATCTCCGCCGAAGAGGAGCGCCGCCGCCAGAAGGAACGCGAGGAATACCGCCAGGAGCAGGTCAACGACCTCTGGCGCACCATCCCCGATATGGGGGGCGACGACGACCCCGAGTCCCAGAAGCGGCGCTTTCCGGCCGAACCCCAGGAGAACCTGCTCTACTTCATCGAGAAGAACGCCCCACTGCTCGAAACCTGGCAGCGGGAGCTGGTGCGCATCGTGCGCAAGATCGCCCAGTACTTCTACCCGCAGCGCCAGACCCAGGTCATGAATGAGGGCTGGGCCAGCTTCTGGCACTACACCATCGTGCACCGGATGTACGAGGAAGGCCTGGTGGACGACGGCTTCATGCTGGAATTCCTGCAGAACCACACCGCCGTGATCTACCAACCGCCATTCGACAGCCCCTACTACTCCGGGCTCAACCCCTACACGCTCGGATTCAACATCTACATGGACCTCAAACGCATGTGCGAGAACCCGACCGAGGAGGATCAGGCGTGGTTCCCGGACATCGCTGGCAGTGACTGGCAGCAGACGCTCGACTTCGCCATGCGCAACTTCAAGGACGAGAGCTTCATCCTCCAGTACCTGTCCCCTAAGGTGATCCGGGATCTCAAACTGTTCGCCATTGCTGACGAGGAAGGCGACGATGCCTACGAGATCAAGGCCATTCACGACGACCGCGGCTACCGGCGCGTGCGCGAGAAGCTCGCGCGCCAGTACAACCTGAGCTACAAGGACCCGAACATCCAGGTCTGGAACGTGAACACCCGCGGCGACCGCTCCCTGCTACTGCGCCACACCCGGGTGGACGGCATCCCCATGGCGGACGACGACACCCAGGAGGTGCTCAGGCATGTGCACCGGCTCTGGGGCTTCGATGTGGTTCTGGAGAGTGTGGACAACGGCGAGGTCAAGGAGCGCTATCGCATGCCGCCCGAGGGCGGCAGCCACAACAACGCCGCCTGATCAGGATCGCAGCTGTAGCTGCTCCTACAGACAACACCCGTAGGAGCGGTCATGGCCGCGACCCTTTACACCATCAGAAACGCAACGACAGACCGCCGATCACCCCGAAGTTACCATCGTAATAGTCCGCTTCCGCCAGCACGCGCACATTGGGCTGCCAGCGGTAGCGGGCAGTACCGGTGAATCCGAGGTAGTCCAGATCGCCGGTGACGTAGCGCGCCGAGGCGCCGATCTCCAGGTCCCGGTGCAGCTGGCGCCGTATGCCGCCGCGCAGGCCCGGCGCGGTGTCATCCGAGCTGACTCCGGAACAGGTCGTCGTTCCCTGGGGCTGCCTGGTAACACACTGCTCGACCTCAACCTCCTGATACTCCAGCGTCAGACCGCCCCAGACATCCGTC
Organism: Halovibrio salipaludis; assembly: GCF_002286965.1. Taxonomy (GTDB): domain Bacteria; phylum Pseudomonadota; class Gammaproteobacteria; order Pseudomonadales; family Oleiphilaceae; genus Halospina; species Halospina salipaludis. The sequence continues at coordinate 94,456 of NZ_NSKD01000008.1, forward strand.
CGGTGATCCACCGAATGGCGATACCCACCGCCCCCATGCAATGCCGTGACATCGATATCCCCCGTCAGCGCCTTGAGCCCGCCAAACATGAACCACTGCGTGTTCAGCGCCTGGCTGCCCCGCACCCGGGCCCCCAGCAGAGTCTCACTCTCGAAGTTCGGATACAGTGCCAGACCGGCTTCCGCGTAGGAAAAGGACGGGCCCTGGGCCCAGACAGGCATTGCCAGAACGGCCAGCAACGCCACAAAAAACCTGGATGACATAGTCTTCACTCTCCCTTACTGCCACGGAATACATAGCCTTGAGGATAACGCTCTGTCATGGCGGGAACAGGCTACTACCCCGCAAATGTGTTTCCTGTCACAGGTTTAATTGAACCAACCGCAGCCCCGCGTTTACATTGCTTTTGCAATTCAGCTCGCTACATCATGCATCTCAATACCAAGGAGAGCACCATGAACAGGATTTTCCGTGTTACCACTCTGGCGCTGACAACCGCCGCTGTTTCCACCGGTGCTCTGGCCCAGAACCAGAGCTATAACGAACCCACACGTGGGTTCATGCTCGAGCGCGGCACCACAGCGCCCAACAAGAAAGCAACCGTAGATCTCAGCAGTGGCGGCGATCAGGACTTTGGCGCCGGAGTAAGGCTGGGGCTGCCTGGTTCTGAGCTGGTTCTGAATCACAGCCGGATTTCGCCCTATGAAACCCCTGGCACACCTGCCAACCAAGGACCGGACCCCAGTCCCATCTACCAGAACGAAGCCCTGTTCAAAGTCGGCCTTCGCCCCCTTCAAGTCGGTGATGATGTTCAGGTTGATTGGGCCGGCTATGGCGCTGTTTCCCATTACGATCCCGATGAAGGCAACGAGACTTACACCAACATGGGTGCCGGTGCGGCCTTCACCGCGGAAGTCGACAGGTTCATACTCAATTTCAATCCGGAACTCGTCTATGACGACAGCGCCGAAAATGACGCCAGTGACGTTTTCATGAACCTTGGCGCGGGCGCGCACTACTCACTCCCGGAGACAGAGTTCGGGCGCTTTGAGCCAGGCATTGAGCTCAACCTGACCACCCGGGAGAACTACTATGGCGACAGCGTCGACCCGTCACTGATGATTGGCACCCGCTGGCTTTATAACGAGCGGGTTACGCTGGATATTGCCATGGTCACATCCAACCCAGAAGGCTATCGTACCGATGCCTCCACAGAAGTCAGCATTCCCGGTTACGTACGTCTCAACGTAGCCTTCTGAGACCACCCAGACCGGCGCATCAATGCCACACCGCGGGCGGCTTCGGCCGCCCGTTTTTCATCCATCCAGCGCCGCGCGTGCCGCCTCGCTGTGATAGAATCCTTCCAGTCGACGCCGGACAATCCCCTCCAGCAGGCCACTGGCCTTCAGTGCTTCCAGAGCCTGGGGAAGGACCGCGTCCACTTCCGTCATGATGGTTGACTGGTCAATGTTGAACTCGTTCAGCAGGTCACCCAGGGTGCGGTCGCCATAACGCTCGAACAGCTGGTTCACCACCGTTTCGTAGGCGTTACGGTAGTAATCGCTCTTGCGGAAGGCCAGCCAGTAGTCGTAGCCCATCACCACAAACTCGCTCCACTCCACCTCACCAAGGCCCTGCTCCAGCTCGGAAAGAGGGCGATCGCTGAACGTATCCCAGGCGTCCATCACGCTGGCCTTGATCTCCTCATCCGTAAGCTGCTCCGCGAGGAAGTCCGCGCTGTGGCGGGCGAGTTTCTCAACGTTGCGCGAGATGTAGCCCTTGATGCTCTTCTCCCAGACATCGTCCAGCCCGGAGACGGCCCTGTTGAGCACCTTCGAGCTGAACTTAAGGGCCGAGCTCACCCCCGGCACCCGCCGGCTCAGAAGGTTCTCCTCGTACACGTAGCGCACGATGGCCTCGTACATCAGGTTGGCCACCAGCTCCTTGTACACGGGCTGTTCCAGCATCCGGTCAATCAGCTTCTGGCGCTGCTCCCTGAGAAGCAGCACCTGGTCCACAAAGGCCTCCAGCCGCTGGCGGTCCATCAGATCCCCCGGTGTGGCATCCCGGTGGAACTGCGAGCCGACCACATCCTGGGTAAAGGTCGCCGCCATCTCCGGAATAATGGGCGGCATCTCCCGCTCAACGGTATGGCGATAAATGATGCCATTGACCGTGTCCGCACTGATCACCTCGTTCAGCCGGATGCGGTTGACCGCCTCAAAGGCATGGCCCAATTCCCTTTCCAGGTCCTCACGCAGCGCATCACAGTCCATCCGTGCCATTTCATGCTGCACGTGCGCCTCGAGAAGCCGATCAAGGATCGGGCCTGCATCGTTGTCTGTCATAATCACCCCTTATTCAGGTCCCTGCAGGAGTTGGCTGCAGCACAGAAACAGCAAACCATAGAACACCCTGCATTGCATTTGCCTTTGCGACCGGGACCGGAGGCAAGACCCCCACGTTGACAGGGTGCATCGCAGCGGCTATATCTCTGCTCAGATGAATCAAACCCTTACCGCGCATTCCAGAAAAAGAGGCACCCAATGAATCGACTTCTTCCCGCCGTCGCACTGCTCGCCACCGCCGTTCCCTTCCAGGCGAACGCCAGCGGGGACTATGAGTACCCCTACTCCGGCATTGGGGGCGGCATGGCATCACTGGCGGATACTTGCGATGGCGCCGGCTCAACCTGTGATGACGAAACCAGCTTCTTCCGGGTCTACAGTGGTGCGCGGCTTCTGTCGAACTTCGGCGTGGAAGTAGGTTATACCCAGACTCAGGATTTTGAGCTCATCAATGCCCCAGGAGTCCCGGACCTGGATCTCAGTCTGAGAGGTCTCGATGTCACGGGCTTGATTCACCTGCCCTTGAATAGTCGTTTTGATGTCTTTGCCAAGGTTGGTGGTTTCTTCTGGGAAGGCGAAGCGGACCTTGCAGGCGTTGGGTCAAGCGATGAGACTGGCTCAGATTTCCGCACCGGTCTTGGGGCCCAGCTGGGCCTAACCGAGCATATCTACATACGCGCGGATTACGACTACATTCCAAACGTTGATTATAGTGGTGAAGATGATCTCAGTCTGATCAGCGGGTCCATCCAGTACCATTTCTGATCCCAGCATCTCGGTTTCTCCCCATGGCCCGGACCTGGCTCCGGGCCTAGCGTGTCCTCTGTAGGAGCGAGCGTCGCTCGCGATGCCCTACAGAGCGCCTGCGAGGCAGGCTCCTGCAGTGTTCCGGGAGAGATTTAATGATTGTGGACCGTAACAGCCTCCACAGTGCTGGCCTGTTCGCGCTGCTGTGGCTGGCAGGTCTTTACATGCGGCTGCCCATACTGGTGGCTCCCGCACTGGCGCCGGCCATCGGCGACGAGTTGGCCCTGAGCCAGACCCACATCGGGGCACTAACCACCCTGCCCGTTCTGATGCTCGCCCTGGGGGCGCTCGCGGGGTCGCTTCTGATCATGCGCATGGGCCCGCGTAACGCACTGGCAGCCGCCCTGGCCGTGGTCGGCGTCATGTCAGCAACCCGGGGGCTCGCCCAGGGGCCCGTCCTGTTGTTGGGCGCCAGTGCCGTCATGGGTCTGGCGATTGCCGTCATGCAGCCATCGCTGCCGGCGCTTCTCCCACGCTGGCTCACCCCCACACGCATCGCGCTGGGCTCAGCCTGCTACATGAATGGCATGCTGATGGGCGAGTTCATCGGCGCCGGCCTGACCCTGCCGGTCATCATGCCGCTGACCGGCGACAGCTGGCGGCTGACGCTTCTAGTCTGGTCACTGCCCGCCCTGCTGATCGCACTCCTTCTGATGCTGCCGAAAACCGCCTCCAATGGTGGCGACGACAGCACCCAGTGGTTGCCCAGCCTGCGCGACCCGCTGATGTGGAAGCTTGGCCTGCTGCTGGCCGGCACCGCGTCGCTTTTCTTCGGCACCAACGCCTACATGGCCAGTGTCCTTGAGGACCGCGGCGAGCTCACCCGGTTGGACACCACGCTGTTCAGCTTCAACTTCGCCCAGGTCGCCGCCTCGACAGTGATGCTGTGGATGGCCCGGCACTGGGTCGGCCGGCGCGGCCCGATCCTGTGCAGCGCCGGTCTCAGCGTGGCCGCCATGCTCGGCTTCATACTGGTCGAAGGGTGGCCCGGTGTCGCCTTCGCCGTGGCCATGAGCTTCTTTGCCGGCATCCTGCTCATCCTGATCGTCTCACTGCCACCCCAGCTGGTCCCAAGCGCCGAGGCCGGCCGGCTTTCAGCAGGAACCTTCACCATCGGCTACACCGTGGCGTTCCTCGTACCCCTGGGAGGCGGCCTTCTGGCGGACACCACCGGGGCCGCACTCGCCGCCGTGGGATTCATCACCCTGTGCACAGCACTGACGGTACCTCTGGCACTGCGCCTGAAACTGCCCAACTGATACCGCCAGCCAGCCGAGCTCAGGCCAGCCGCGCCCCATCCGGCACCGGCTTGTCCGGTACTGCCAGTACCACCGCGCCGTCCTCACGATGTAGGCCGGTGACCAGGCACTCGGAGCGGATGGGGCCGATCTGCTTGGCCGGGAAGTTCACCACCGCCAGCACCTGGCGCCCCTCCAGCTCCTCGCGGGCGTAGAGATCCGTGATCTGGGCGCTGGATTTGAGAACCCCGAGTTCTGCCCCGAAATCCACGCGCAACTTGTAAGCCGGGCGCCGGGCCTGCGGAAAGTCCTCGACCTCAACAATGGTGCCGGCCCGGATCTGAACCCGTTCGAAATCACCCCACTCAATGGTCTCCATTACAGCTCTCTCCAGAGTCAATCCAGGAGCCACGGATTATACCCGGAGCCGGTCCCTATCAGCACGATTAACTCCGCCCATGCCGCTTCCGGTATAATGGGTACCACTCAGGTGGAATACCTGACATATCTACTCAGGTATTGTACAATCAATCTCCAAAAGAAGGCTGGACGTAGAAGCCAGTAATCGCGTCACTCGCGGAAATCCGCTTCAGAAGACGCTTTTCAAAGGGGTTGGATGAATTCCGGCAAGACACTGCACTGCACAGTCTTCCCCGAATTTATCCGTTCATGAAAGGCCGGCGCCAAACGCGCCAGGCCCAGAACCAGTGGAGTTGCAGCCATGGCCGAATCCAATAAGCCCGAAGACTTCGTCAAGCACGAATACGAAGCCGGCTTTGTCACCGACATCGAATCGGACACCTTCGAACCCGGCCTGAACGAGGACGTCATCAAGCGCCTGTCCCAGATCAAGGGCGAGCCTGAATGGATGCTCGAATGGCGCCTGGAAGCCTATCGCCAGTTCCAGGAAATGACCGAACCGAACTGGCAGAAGGTCAACTTCGACCCCGTGGACCTGCAGTCCATCTCCTACTACTCCGCGCCCAAGAAAGACACGGATAAGCCGCAGAGTCTGGACGAGGTCGACCCCGAGCTGCTGCGCACCTATGAAAAGCTCGGCATCCCGCTGCATGAACAGAAAGCGCTCGCCGGTGTGGCCGGCGCCGGCACCCCGGCCGAAGCTGAAGCCAGCAGCGAGGGCGGCGGCGCCTACAGCAACGTCGCCGTGGATGCGGTCTTCGACTCCGTCTCCGTGGTCACCACCTTCAAGGAAAAGCTGGCCGAAGCCGGCGTCATCTTCTGCTCCATCTCGGAAGCCCTGCAGGAGCATCCGGAACTGGTGAAGAAGTACCTGGGCTCCGTCGTGCCCCGTGGCGACAACTACTTCGCCTCACTCAACTCGGCAGTGTTCAGTGATGGCTCCTTCGTGTACGTGCCCAAGGGCGTCAAGTGCCCCATGGAGCTGTCCACCTACTTCCGCATCAACGCCGAGAACACCGGCCAGTTTGAGCGCACGCTGATCATCGCCGACGAAGGCGCCTCCGTGAGCTACCTCGAAGGCTGCACCGCGCCCCAGCGCGACGAAAACCAGCTCCACGCCGCCGTGGTCGAACTGGTGGCGCTGGACGACGCCGAGATCAAGTACTCCACGGTCCAGAACTGGTACCCCGGTGACGAGAACGGCAACGGCGGTATCTTCAACTTCGTCACCAAGCGCGGCATGGCGCGTGGCAGGAACTCCAAGATCTCCTGGACCCAGGTCGAAACCGGCTCCGCCGTTACCTGGAAGTACCCCAGCTGCGTGCTCAAGGGCGACAACAGCGTCGGCGAGTTCTACTCCGTGGCGCTGACCAACAACTACCAGCAGGCCGACACCGGCACCAAGATGATCCACCTGGGCAAGAACACCCGCAGCACCATCATTGCCAAGGGCATCTCAGCCGGCCACAGCGACCAGAGCTACCGCGGCCTGGTGAAGTTCCAGCCCACCGCCGAAGGCGCGCGCAACTTCACCCAGTGCGACTCGCTGCTGATCGGGGATAAGTGCGGCGCGCACACCTTCCCCTACATCGAGAACAAGAACAGCTCCGCCACGGTGGAACACGAAGCCACCACCTCCAAGGTGAGCGACGAGCAGATGCTGTTCTGCCGCCAGCGCGGCATCGACCCGGAACAGGCCGTGTCCATGATCGTCAACGGCTTCTGCAAGGAAGTCTTCAAGGAACTGCCCATGGAGTTCGCCGTCGAAGCCGGCAAGCTGCTGGAAGTGAGCCTGGAAGGCTCCGTCGGCTAAAGCGCCCCACCCGGCGTCCCGCAACGAGTCAGAAACCGGGTGGTGGGGGACGTCGATCCGGGAAGCTCGGTCGCCAGGGATGGCGACCGCGCAGCGTCCAGGGATGGATTCATAGCGATTCCCGGAGCGACGTCCCCCAGCGCCCGGAGCAGGAATTCATCAGTCTTGAACAACTGTAAACAGGTATAGAGAGCACCCACATGCTGACCATCAAAAACCTCCACGCCAGCGTCGAGGGCACCCCGATCCTCAAGGGCATCAACCTCGAGATCAAACCCGGCGAAGTCCACGCCGTCATGGGCCCCAACGGCTCCGGCAAGTCCACCCTCGCCCAGGTCCTCGTCGGCCACGAAGCCTTCGAAGTCACCGAAGGCGAAATCCTGTTCGACGGCCAGAACCTGCTCGAGCTCGAAGTCGAAGAGCGCGCACTCGCCGGCCTCTTCCTGGCATTCCAGTATCCGGTCGAAATCCCCGGCGTCAGCAACCTCCAGTTCCTGCGCACCGCCCTCAACACCCTGCGCAAGCACCACGGCCAGGACGAACTCGACGCCCCCAGCTTCATGAAGCTGGCCAAGGAAAAAGCCAAGCAGGTTGACCTCAGCCCCGACTTCCTCAAGCGTGGCGTCAACGAAGGCTTCTCCGGTGGCGAGAAAAAGCGCAACGAGATCATGCAGATGCTTATGATGGAGCCGCGCCTGGGCATCCTCGACGAGACCGACTCCGGCCTCGACATCGACGCGCTCAAAACCATCGCCAACGGCGTGAACACCCTGCGGGCCGACGACCGCTCCTTCCTCGTCGTCACCCACTACCAGCGCCTGCTCAACCACATCGTGCCGGACGTCGTGCACGTGCTCGCCAACGGTCAGATCATCAAGACCGGCGACAAGCAGCTGGCGATGGAACTCGAAGAACACGGCTACGGCTGGCTCGGCATCAACGAAGCGGAAGCCGCCGGCTGAAGGAGGTTCCATGACACTTGCGCACAAGACGCCCCTGACACCGCTGGACGATGCCTTCACACCGGAAGGTGGCAAGCAGCTGCCCGCGCCCCTGAAGAGCCTGCGCGACATCCGCAGCAAGGCCATCACCGGCATGGCACTGCCCAATCGCCGGACCGAGAACTGGAAATACTCCAGCCGCTACCTCAAGCTGGATCCGGAGCTGGCGCCGCAGACCCAGGCCACGGGTGATGCCGATTACCGCAGCGTTGAAGGCGTTTACCGTCTGGTCATCCGTAATGGCCTGGTGGACCTGGAAAGCAGCGCACTGCCCACCGGCGACGGCATCGATATCCGCCGCTTCGCGGACCTGGACGATGTAACCGCCCAGAGCGTGGCCCGGAAGCTGGACACCACCCTGGACCACGGCACCACCCAGCTGGCGGCGCTCAACACCGCGCGGCTCGAAGACGGCGTACTGATCCGGCTCTCAGCGGACACCAGCGTGGACCAGCCGGTCTACATCCAGTACGTCACCGATGCCGGCGCCAGTGGCTCCAACTACCCGCGCGTCATGGTCGAAGCCGGCCAGGGCAGCAAGATGACGCTGGTGGAAGAGTACATCAGTAACGGCGACCAGCCGGTACTGGTGGACAGCGTCTCCGAACTGCTGCTCGACGACAGCGCCAACATCACCTACATCCGGCTGTGCATGGATCCGGCCAACGTGCGCCACATCGGCGCCACCGGCGTGAAGGTCGGCGCCAATGCCAGGTTCGACAGCCACTGCATCGGCTTCGGCGGCGACCTGCGCCGGCACGACCTCCAGGTCAGGCTCGAAGGCCAGGGCGGCTACGCACGGCTGAACGGCATCGCCCTGACCCAGGATCGCCAGCACTACGACAACCACACGGCCATCGACCACGTGGTGCCGAACTGCGACAGCGATGAAAACTACCGTTGCCTCGCCGCGGACCGCTCCCACGCGATCTTCAACGGCCGCATTCATATCCACCCGGACGCCCAGCAGTCCCACGCGGATATGAACAACAAGAACCTGCTGCTGTCGACCAACGCCGAAATCGACACCAAGCCCGAGCTTGAGATCTACGCGGACGACGTCACCTGCGCCCACGGCGCCACCGTCGGCCAGCTGGACGAAGGCTCGCTGTTCTACCTGACCTCACGTGGCATCGACCGCGATACGGCGGCAACCATGCTCAGCATGGCCTTCGTGCACGAGCTTGTGGGCCAGGTACCGCTGGAAGACATCCGCGAGGCGGTCAACACCCGCCTGACGGACTTCATCGAGGCCAGCTTCCGGAGGGCCGCTGAATGAACCTGGAGCAGGTGCGCGCGGATTTCCCGATCCTCGAGCAGGAGGTCAACGGCAAGCCACTGGTTTACCTGGACAACGCCGCCTCGGCGCAGAAGCCGCAGGCGGTGATGGACGCCATGACCCAGTACTTCCGCGAGACGCACTCCAACGTGCACCGCGGCGCGCACAGCCTTGGCGATCGTGCCACGGCCCTGTTCGAGGGTGCCCGCGAGACGGTCCGCAGCCAGATCAACGCCACCAGCGCCAACGAGATCATCTGGACGCGCGGCACCACAGAAGGCATCAACCTGGTGGCCAACGGGTTCTATCGCTCCCTTAAGCAGGGCGACGAGATCCTGGTCTCGCGCATGGAGCACCACGCCAACATCGTGCCCTGGCAGATGCTGGCCGAGGCGACCGGCGCAACCCTGAAGGTGATCGAGGTCACCGCCGATGGCGATCTGGACCAGCAGAGCTTCCGCGACCAGCTGAGTGAACGCACAAAAGTGTTCGCCATCACTGCCGTCTCCAACGTCCTCGGCACCATCAACCCCACGCAGGAAATGGTCGCCACCGCAAAGGCAGTCGGGGCCTACACCCTGGTTGATGGCGCCCAGGCCATACCGCACCTGGGCGCGGACGTACAGGCGCTGGACTGCGACTTCTACGTCTTCTCCGGGCACAAGCTGTTCGGCCCCACCGGCATCGGTGTGCTCTATGGGCGGGAGGATCTGCTCAACGAGTGGCCCGTCTACCAGACCGGCGGTGAGATGATCCACCGGGTGAGCTTCGAGGGCACCAGCTTCCAGAAAGCGCCCTACCGTTTCGAAGCCGGCACCCCGGCCATCGCCGAGGCCATCGGCCTGGCCACCGCCATGCGCTACCTGGACGATCTGGGCCACGACAACCTGCGCGAGGCCGAGGCCGCACTGGGCCGGCGCGTGGACGAATGGGTCGCCGATTTCCCTGGCCTGACCCGCTACGGCCAGGCGCAGAACAAGGTTCCGGTCCTCTCGTTCTGGCTCGAAGGCCTGCATCCCAGCGACCTGGGCACCCTGCTCGACCAGCAGGGCATCGCCATCCGCACCGGCCATCACTGCTGCATGCCGCTGATGGAGCACTTCGGCATCGCAGGTACTGCCAGGGCCTCGTTCGCGTTTTATAATACGGTGGAAGAGGTGGACACTTTCTTCCAGGGCCTGCAGAGGATCCAGCGCCTGTTCACCGGCAAATAGTACTGTAGGAGCAGCCATGGCTGCGACCTCCTGTAAACAGAGTTACCGTAGGCGCTTGCTAACAAGCGATTCCCACGGAAAAAAATGCCCATCGGAATAAGGAGGGCAACATGACAGTGGAAACCGTAACGCCCCAGACCGGCGTCACCATGACCGATGCAGCCATCGAACACTGTCGTGAACAGCTGAAAAAGCGGCCGGAAATGGCCGGCATCCGCCTGGGAACGAAGAAATCCGGCTGCTCCGGGTTCAAGTACACCACGGATTTCGTGCGCGATCCCGGCGACGATGACACCGCGTTTCAGATGTCAGCGGACGTAACGGTCTACGTCAGCGCCAAGGACCTGACCATGGTCGGCGGCACTGAGATCGACTTCGTTACCCAGGGCATCAACAGCATGTTCGAATTCCGCAATCCCAACGCCACCGCCGAGTGCGGCTGTGGCGAAAGCTTTGCGGTGAACTGAGGCAACCGGAACAGACTATGCAGGATCGGGAAGTTGTCGTAACCCAACGGGATGTTGAAGCCCGGCTTGTGCCCTCCGGCACCGCCATCACCATCCCCGAGGGCACCTTTGTCACGCTCACACAGGCACTGGGCGGCAGCTTCTCCGTGGCCGTCAACGGCAACCTGGCGCGCCTTGACGGCAAGGACGCCGACGCCATCGGCAAACAGGTGGCCGAGAGCGAATTCGAGACCCCCAGCGACGGCAGCATCAACGAGGACCAGGTCTGGGAAGCGCTGATGACCTGCTACGACCCGGAAATTCCCGTGAACGTCGTCGATCTGGGCCTGATCTACGACTGCAAGGTCTGGAGCGACAGTGAAGGCAACCACGCCTACATCCTGATGACCCTCACCGCACCGGGCTGCGGCATGGGCCCCGTGATTGCCGATGATGTAAAGCGTAAGGTAGAGTCCGTTCCGAACGTGGAGGATGTCGAGGTGGAACTCACCTTTAATCCGCCCTGGAGCAGTGAGATGCTCACTGAAGAGGCCAAACTCGAACTCGGCCTGCTCTGATCACCCACTGTAGGAGCGGCCATGGCCGCGAAACCCAAAACAGATCGCAGCTATAGCTGCTCCTACTGATGAACAGGTTCCCATGACAACGGATACCAACTTCACCAACACCGAACTCGGCACCGACATCACCACCGAGGATGTGCGGGACGGCTTTGAGCTGCTGGACGACTGGGAAGAACGCTACGGCTACATCATGGACCTGGGCAAGAAGCTTCCCGCCTTCCCGGACGACGAGAGGCGCGAGGAGAACTACGTCCACGGCTGCCAGAGCCAGGTCTGGCTGATCCACTGGAAGGACCCGGAAAGTGGCCGGCTCTACCTGCTGATCGACAGCGACGCCATGATCGTGCGCGGCCTCGCCGCCATCATCATGATCGCCCTGAACGGCCGCACACCGGAGGATCTGCTGGCGGTGGACATCGAGGGCCTGTTCGAGGAACTGGATCTGATGCGCCACATCTCGCCCACTCGGGGCAACGGCCTGCGCGCCATGGTCGAACAGATCCGCGCCACCGCCCAGCAGTACACGTAACCTCCCACGAAGTACCCTGTAGGAACGGCCATGGCCGCGAAACCGGAACAGTTCGCAGCTATGTTGCTCCTACGGTCAGCCGTCCATCCAGGGGTTGATCAGATTCAAAGGGAAGGCTTCGAAATCGCGGATATTCCGGGTTGCCAGTGCCGCATCATTGCTCATGCAGACGCCCGCAATCTGGGCATCCGCCATGGAAACCGTTTTTCCCTGACTCTCGGCCGTCGCCACCTCCATCGCGTAGAAACCGGCGGAATGGCTATCGAACGGCAGGATGCGGCCGGAGAACTCCGTTTCAAAAAGGCTGGCCGCCGCTTCAGCGAAGGTGGTGCGGCGTTTTCCCTCAGGCAGTCGCTCAATGCCGAACAGGATTTCCGCAACCGTGATGGCCGTTACGGCGACATTCTCAGGCGATTGCAGGTCTAGCCATTGAACCACTCTCTCGTCAGGTGCGGGGCGCATGAGCTCCGAAATGACGTTGGTATCCAGAACGATCATGCCTGAAGATCCGGCGCCCTGGGCGGCTCATCCCGATCAGGTAGTGACAGATCCTCGCCTTTCCCTTCCCCTGAAAAGCGCGCTCGAATCCGGCTGCCAAGCCCCTTCTCAGGCTTTTCTGCCCCCAGTGAGCGCCGCAGAATAAGGCGCACCTCTTCCTCCATGGAATGCCCGTGTTTCGCGGCCTGTACACGCAGTTGAGCCTTGAGCGATTCATCCAGATTACGGATATTGATGGTAGCCATACGACACTCTTAAACTGCTTTCAATGACAGCAATGATAGCATCGGGTCGCACAACCTACCAGATCACCACACGATCCCCGCGCTGGACATTGATCCGCCCGCCTTCCAGCGGAAGCTGACCACTGCTGAAGCGCGGTTGGACCTGCTGGATTTCCAGGGTCCGGCCGATGGGTCTCAGGGCCGGGTATTCCTGGGGCTGATCCAGATAACGCTCGGCACGCAGAAGTTCCATGGTCTGGCCGGGGCGCAGCCCGGAATCCGCACCGGCGCTGATCCGGACGCGCTCATTGGCCACCCGCTCCACGGAGGCGATGAACGGCTGGCAGCCCAGATTCACCGCCACCTCATCCGCCAGCCCAGAAACCCTTTCACCAATCCGTTTCCCGAACTCGGTCTCCGCGAACGCCGGCGTGCCGAAGCCCACTTCAGCTTCCCGCGCGTGATCCCACTCGCCACGCACTTCCAGCCGGTCGCTCATGACCATCACGCCGCTGAGCCCGTCATAGACAAAGAGATCCACCGCCAGCCGGCGCTGCTGATTCGCGACGCCCAGTCCGCGACCCAGCCAGGAGGCGGCTGAGGTTCCCCACGCGCCCGGATCCTCCACCCCGATGTCGCGCACCACCCCGGAAATCACGAACTGCACGCCCATGGCCCGGGTCAGTTCCGAGGCACGGGTCAGATGCCGATCGACGGCCTGGACAGTCGGGGCGTTGATCGCCCGATCATAGAGCCGGCGATCAAAGGCCTGATGCATCAGGATGGTTTCACGGGAACTCAGCTCCTCGTTGAGCATCCGCGGCAGCGCCCGGACAACGTTGTCCAGCCGCCCCAGCACCGCCCCATCGGAATCCAGCAGCGGGAAACGGGTAATGGCCACACTCTTGCGGAACCGGCTGGTATCACGCCCCGGGCAGGAGGACCCTTCCTGCAGTGAGGGGGCCTGCTGCAGCCGCCGGAGGTTGGCTGTCGAGCGCTTACGGTTGTCCGTATCCCGGGGTACCAGCGCCACCGGGCGAGCCTCTTTCGCTGCCTCACCCTGCCCGCCATTGCCCGGCCCGCCCAGCCTTGAGATTGCGGGCTGAGGGCGCAGCCGCTGTGGAAAGTGAATCTGTACGGGCTGCCCATCCGCGCCAGCACTCTGTTGCTCGGCGCCATTGGTGCCCAACGGCAGGGCCATGAGCGCCACGAGCAGCGCTCCCATCAATGTGATTCTCATGCCCCCTCCAGGAAATACAGTGGCTCGGGCGCGGGGGTCAGATCCCTGCAGGCCGATACCGGCTCCATTACCGGCGGACGGGCGCACTCCTTCGCCCCTCCACTCTCGGTCAGGCACTGCGCCAGTCGGCCGCTCAACCGGACCCCATAGAACGATTCAAAACGCCCCGACTCAGGCCGGACCCGACCGAGCAGACGTGCCTCGGCCATCACCTGCTTGACCATGTGCTCCCGTTTCCCCTCGGTCAGGGCCGGCAAGGCATTGCCTCCCCCGGCCAGTCTTGCCTCGGCCCATGCCGTTTCCAGTTCCGCCCTCACCCGGTGTTCCAGCCCGCTTTTCGCCTGCTGCTCGGTCTCGCACAGACGCTGGCGCCAGTAATCCTCAACCTCACCGAACTCAGCCGTGGGCTCGGCCAATTCCCCCCGGGCCAGCAGCAACCAGGCCTCTTCCGGTGCACCGAAAGGTGCCTCCGTCCAGGGCAGACTGGAACAGCCTGCCGCCAGCAATGCCGCCACCATGGCAAGGGTCAGTCGCACAGTTTTCACGCTTTGCCGGAGCTCCCCTCTGGTTTGCCGTTAGCAGATGCCTGCAAATACCAGACCAGAACGAAGTCCTCCACTCTGACGGTACAGTATCCGATCACTGTGCAAGCGCCTGTAAAAAGTCGTTTCCGCACGTTATAAGGCATGACCTTTTCCAGCGTTTGGACTACGCTGCCAGTATTCACCGGATTAAATCCATGTCATCAAGAGGGAAGCACCCCATGAGCACACACACCTCCCGCGCCCGGACCCGCCTTGCCATGGCGGTTGCACTCACCACGGCCGCGGCGAGCACCCAGGCCGCCCCACCCCAGTTCAACGACGCCCGAGCCTTTGGCATGGGCGGCACCGGCGTCGCGGCAGCACGCCCGAGCGGTGCGGCGCTGTTCAACCCCTCGCTGCTGGCGGCGGATCACAGCGGCTGGAACGACGGGTTCTCAACGACGCTGCCCTCCGTTAACGCACGGTATGCGGAAAATGAAGATGTGGTCGACGGTGTAGATCGGATTCAGGACACCATCGAGGAACTGGAAGTTGCCATCACCGCAGCCACCAACAACCCCACACCCGGGAGTGTGCAGGAAGTGAAAAGTGGCGCGGACAAACTGGGCGGCCAGCTGCGCGACATCAACAATGAATTCGTCCGGGGTGATGCCGGCCTCGGTACACTGTTCGCCATTCCATCGCCCACACTGTCGGTCGGCGTTCACGTGAACGCCCAGGTTCGCGCAACGGTTGAAAGCCGTATCGATGGGGAAGATCTTACAGCACTGGATAACGTGGCCAGCCTTGACGATAACGCCTCTGAACAGGAGGTCAGAGACGCTCTCGACCCCATCTACGATCAGAGCTCAGGCGAGCTGAATCCCAAATCTGACGGACGCGTTCTGGCAAGCGCAGTCGGCGAGATTGGCCTTACCCTGGCCCGCTCTTTCGAGCTCCAGGGCCAGGCGGTCAATTTCGGCGTCACCCCCAAACTCGTCCAGATGCGCACCTTCGACTACGCCCAGGGCGTGGATGATTTTGACGAGGACGAATTCGACGCCTCCGAATACGAGACCAAGGACACCCACATCAACGTGGACATCGGCGCCAGCACCGATCTTGGCAGCAACGACCAGTGGCGCGTTGGGGCGTCGGTCCGCAACCTGATCCCACAGACCCTGAAAGCGGTTGAGGACAACGGCAGCACTGTCCAGGGTCGATACGATCGCGAAGAAATGAAACTGGACCCGCTGGTCACCGTCGGCGTGGCCCACACCAGCGGCTGGCACACCCTGACTGCGGACCTGGACCTGACCAAGAACGAAGGTATCGGCCCGGCCGCCGACCAGCAGTGGCTGGCCGTGGGTGGTGAGTTCAACGTCTACGACTGGATCAACGTCCGCGCCGGCGCCCGCCAGAACCTAGCGAGCGATACCGGTGACAACGGCATCGAGGAAGAAACCCAGTACACCGCCGGTTTCGCCCTGTCCCCCTGGGCCCTGCGCATCGAGGCCGGCGCGCTGTTCAGCAGCGAGGAAGTCGGCGGCGCCGTGGAGCTCGGCATGTCCTTCTGACCACCCCCCTAGTAGGAGCGGCCATGGCCGCGATTCACTGATCGCAGCTATAGCTGCTCCTACAGGCGCTGGGCGGTGGCTGGTATCATACCCTGATGAATACCAACACCTTCGAATGCCGCGCCGGCTGCGGCGCCTGCTGCATCGCGCCCTCCATCTCGTCGCCAATCCCCGGCATGCCCAACGGCAAGCCCGCCGGCACGCCCTGTGTACAACTCGATGAGAACCATCACTGCAAACTTTTCGGTGACCCCAGCCGTCCCGCCGTGTGTGCAGCTTTCCAAGCCGAACACAGCGTGTGCGGAAACAGCCGGGAAGAGGCGCTGATGATCCTGAAAGAAATGGAAGGCTGACCAGGAGTGATCCCCGGATCCATCGCAGGCAGGGCTGGCGCCTACGAGGCGGTTCCCGCCTCGCGGACGCGAGCGGCGAACTCCACGAAGAACGCCATGAACACACCCAGCATGCCGCCAAGCAGTGCTCCCAGCACCAGGATCAGGGCGCGGCTGGTGCCCACGGGGCTGAGAGAGGCAATGGCAAGATCCTCCGCACGGGTGGGCTTGATCCAGGAACGCCGCGTCTGCTCCTCGCGCAGATTACTCTGGATCTCGTTGATGCGCTCCTCGCGCTCGGAGATCCGCTCGTTGAGCTGCAGCTGGCTCAGCAGCAGGGTCAGCGCCGCGTCCGAGCTGCTCAGGGTCGCGCGCACATCCTCTCCGGCCAGGGCCTGCGCCTCGGTCTCGCCATTGCCGGCCTGCTCCGTCGAGTTCACGCTCAACCCTTCCAGCACCTTCATACGGCGCTGCTCGGCTTTCAGCGACTCACGCAGGTTCTTGAGCTTGGCGTCGCTCTCGTCTTCAAGAATGGTCAGACGCGACTGGTGCTCATCGCGCAGCCGCTTGTAAACGCGGTCATGGAATTCAGCCACCGTCTCCTGTTGATCCAGCGGCGCCTCCGTTACCAGGTTCACGAAGCTGCTTTCCTGCGCGCTCGAAACGGAGACATCGAAGGGCATCGATTCGAGGTTCCGCTCTTTCAGGTAGGCCCGCTTGGCGCTGAGCAGAATGCGCGCCTCAATGGTGTTCTTCGTGCCGGAGGCACTGGCCACATACTCCTGGGGCCCGAACTCACCCAGCTCGATGCTGGTGGTGAACGCATAGACCCGCTCCTGGGAGAAGGCATAGAAGGCAGCACCCAGGGTGCACACCAGAAAGGTCCCGATGATCACCCACCGGCGCCGGATCAGCGCCCGGGCCAGATCGACCAGATCGATCTCATCATCAGGCCGAACATCAGCTTCGTTTGAAATGACAACCCCCTACCAGAAAAATGTTTCAATACAGCGACATTAATCTGGCATTATAGGAAGGATTGCCTCTGTTTGCATTGGCTTCATCGCCACTGCGACTCAAGCCCGCCAGCCACGCTAACCCGGATTTCTTATGTCGCATCTGTCAGGTAGCGACAAACCCCCTCATAGAGACGCTCCAAAGCCCCCTGGTTAGCCTCCAGAACCCCCAGGTTACAGCCCCCCATGGTCCCGCGCTTCTGTGGGTCCTCGCTCAGTCGGCAAAGCTCGTCGGCCAGCAATTGACCATCAGAAACAAAGGTGACGCCGCCCTCGCGCTCCAGCTGTTCATACACACTGGTGAAGTTGAACACTTGTGGCCCGGTCAGCACCGGCAACGCCCAGGCTGCCGCCTCCAATGGGTTATGGCCACCGCGTGCGATCAGCGAACCACCCATAAACGCCGCATCGGCGCCGCCGAACAGCATCAGCAACTCGCCCATGGTATCCGCCAGATACACCTGAGCCCCGGCAGGCTCGTCACCAACCGAGCGGCGCGCCAACACCAGTCCCCTGCCCTCAATAAGCCGCGCCACGGTCTCAAAGCGCTCCGGATGGCGCGGCACCAACACCAGCAGGGCGTCAGGGTGGTGGTCGAGCAACTGCTCATGAGCCGCCAGAAGTGGCTCGTCCTCTCCCTCATGAGTACTGGCTGCGATCCACACCGGCCTTTGCGGTCCCATTCGCTCCCGCAGCTGCTCCGCCAGCACGCGGGTATGCTCATCCACCCGGACGTCGTATTTGATCGACCCGGTAACAGACACACACCCTGAATCGGCGCCCAGGCTCCGGAACCGTTCGGCATCCGTGGCGGACTGAGCCGCAATCCAGTCCAGTTTCTCAAAAGCCGGGAGTGCCAGAGGCGCAAGGCGGGCATAGCCAGCTGCGGATTTCTGTGAGAGACGCGCATTGGCGAGAATGATCGGAATGCCCCTGCGGAAACAGCCATGGACGAGATTAGGCCAGACCTCCGTCTCCATGATCACCAGAATCGCCGGCTCCACGCGTGAGAGGAACCGGCTCACCATGTGCGGCAGATCGTAGGGGACATACCGGTGGGCCACCTCATCACCAAACACATCCCGCACCCGGTCCGCGCCGGTGGGGGTCATGGTCGTAATCAATACAGGATGTTGCGGGAACCGTGCCATCAACCGCCGGACCAGCGGGACGGCCGCCAACACCTCACCCACCGACACCGCATGCACCCAGATGGGGCTGTCACCTTCCGGCACAACATGACCAAAGCGCTGGGGCACACTGGCGCGGTAACCCGGCTCACGCAGGCCGCGATACGCCAGAAACGCCAGAACGCCCGGCAAGGCCAGATACAGGCAGAGTGAATAAAGCCATCGTCCCATGGCGGCGTGGTTCTCCTACGAATGTGGGCGCATTCTGGCACAGCACCCTGCGGCATTCATTCCTCATCAGCTTCTCTTTTGGATACCTTGGTGATTATCATCACTTATGGTACTTTTACCGCCCTCAGACGGCCTCCAAAAGGACTGAATCCACGTATGGATGGTGCAGTTAAACTCGCACGGACACCAGTCAGGCTTGTCTCCCTGGGCCTTCTTGCCAGTATCGTATTACCCGCTACAGCAGCTCCCTGGCTCGACCCTGGCGACCCACGCGCCCGTTACTCTGCCCAGAAACTCTCCGACAGAGGCGCCATGGAGCGCACCACCTCCACATGGCCAATGATGTGGGGCAACCTCGAACAGGGCTACGAAGGCGCCACAGCCTCTTCCGCAACGCCGGACACAACCCTGGACTACCTCAAGTTCGAAAGAGCCCGCCAGTCCTCACGCGGGTTCCGTGCCGAGGCCACGCTATCCGGCGCCAGTGAAGCAGCACTGATCCAGGGATTCAACGCAGGCCCCCAGGACAGTGGCCAGGCGGGGCTCACCATGGAATGGATCGGCAATCACTGGGCGCTGGGGCTGTCCCCGTCATTCACCCAGTCCCCGGATGACGACGACCAGGTGCGCGCGGACGGCTCTTACCTGGCCTTCTCTGCCGGCAACTGGATCTTCGGTGTCGGCAGCATTGAGCGCTGGTGGGGCCCCGGCTGGCAATCCAGCCTGATCCTTTCCAATAACGCACGCCCTATCCCCTCAGTCTGGATCAACCGCCGCAACGCAGCCGCGCCCGAGTCCGAATGGCTTGAGTGGATCGGTCCCTGGGATTTCACCGCCTTTCTGGGTGAACTGGAAAGCAAGCGCGCGGTTGCGGAGCCCAAGATACTCGGCATGCGCCTGACCATGCGCCCCCTTCAGGGTCTTGATATCGGATTGTCACGACTGATCATGCTCGGTGGCGAGGGCTATTCAGAGAGCAGCTCCACTTACTGGAACGCCTTCATTGGCCGGGATAACGGCCAGCTGGAGGAAAACGATCCCGGGGACCAGCTGGGCGCTGTTGATATCCGATACGGTACCGACCTTGGACCGACCACCGTTGGCATCTATACCCAGATGATGGGCGAGGATGAAGCTGGCGCGTTCCCGGCCCGAAAATCCTGGCTTTTCGGCGCCGACGCCACCACCAGCTGGCTTTCAGCGGAACAGCAATGGTTTGTGGAGTACGCCAATACCATCGCCGACGACTTCAACGGCGAGGCCATGCCCAATATCACCTACAGCCACAGCCGCTACAACACGGGCCAGCACTATCGTGGCCGCAACCTGGCCGCCAGCCAGGGGGGCGATGCCCGGATGCTGACGCTGGGCGGATGGCACTTTCTCACCAGCGGGACAAACCTCGGCGCCCGGCTGTCGCATATTGAGCTCAACACGGATGGCTCAACCACTGTCGAGCCCGGATCCCGGGATGTGCGCTATCTGGTGCCGGTTCGGGATCAGTCGCTGATGCACCTTTCGCTCAGTCTTGGCACCGAAGTAGCAGGTGGGTGGCTCAGTAGCCAAGCCAGTTACTCGGACACAAAAATCGAAACCCTCAGCGGCGAGATCGACCAGTGGCGGATTGCCGCCGAGTGGCGCTACCGCTTCTGATCCCTATAAGACCCCATATCCAGTTATGAAAGACGTTGCCACCATGCCAAAACCCCGGTTTCTTGCTGCCTTATTGCTGCTTGCCCTTCCAGCCATGGGCGCGGCCCAGAACATATCCCAGTCAGACATTGACCGGTTCATGTCCCTGCCCCAGTCCCAGCAGGAAAGGCTGGCTGAGCAGTACGGCGTGGATGTGGATGAACTCAAAGCCCAGCGCAGCAGCGGGAACGGCCAGTCGATGGAGCAGCCGGACGCCCCTGTGGTTCAACCAGTCAGCTCCAGTGATGAGAGCTCAGAGTCGCAAAGCGATGACGCTGAGGAAAGCGAGCGGGCGCGCCAAACCGAGGACAGCAGCAAGCTGAAGGCCTTTGGCTATGACCTGTTCAAAGGCGAACCCTCAACCTTCGCACCGGTGACCGAGGTGCCCGTGCCCTCGGGCTACATCATCGGCACCGGCGATACCATTGAACTGCAGCTCTTTGGTAAGAAGACGGGCCAGTATACGCTCACTGTCGGCCGCGATGGGACCATTGCCATTCCCGAGATCGGCCCGTACAGCGTGGCAGGGCTGAGCTTCAATGAGCTGCGCAACGAGATCAGCAAGCTGGTTACCGATCGATTCATCGGTGTTGAGTCCAGCGTACGGTTGGGTGAGCTGCGCAGCATGCGGGTTTTCGTACTGGGCGAGGCACGGAATCCGGGCGCCTATACCGTCAGCTCCCTGTCAACGCTCACCAATGCGCTGTTTGTTTCCGGCGGTATTGAGCAGACCGGGTCTCTGCGCCGCATCCAGCACAAACGCGACGGCGAGGTCATCGGCACCTTTGATCTCTACGACCTGCTGCTTAACGGCGACAGCAGCGATGATGCCCGCCTCCAGGCCGGCGACGTCATCTTCATTCCCCCCGTGGGCAAGCGGGTCAGCATCGGCGGTGAAGTCCAGCGCCCCGCCCAATACGAACTGCGGGGCGAAGACGAACTCGGGGAAGTGATTGAGCTGGCCGGAGGCATGACCAACCAGGCCTACCCCAAACGCGTGCGCATTGAACGGATCAACGACGATTTCCTGCGCATGCTTGGTGAAGCGGACGCCTCCGACCAGCAGGGGCTGAACACGCCGGTACAGGGCGGGGACCATATCCGGGTGCCCTCCATTGCCGACGTTACCGGTCAGTACGTGGAGCTCAAGGGCGCCGTCACCCGGCCGGGGCGCTTCGCGTGGATACCTGGCATGCGCCTGAGCTCACTGATCTCAAACCTGGAGACCGATCTGGCTGAGGCGGCCGATGACAGCGCAGCGCTGCTGGTGCGCAGGGATCCGGAAACCGATCGCATCGCCACCCATTTCATCAACCCTCGAGCCGTTGTGAACAACCCGGGCACGGAATCGGACCCAAGGCTGAAGGAAAAAGACCAGATACTGTTCTTTGCCGACCGCGCCAAGGCCGGGGAGCCCAAATCGCAACAGGAAAGCTGGCAGCGCGGGAGCATGCTCAGTGATGTCATCGAGCGCCTGCGCAAGGAATCCACGCCAAACCAGCCGGCACCGGTTGCCTCCATCTCCGGCGAAGTGCGCTACCCTGGAAGCTACCCCATCACTCAGGAGCGCTCACTGAGCAACCTCTTGAACCTCGCCGGCGGACTGAAAGACGGCGCCTCGCTGGACGAGGCCGAAGTCTCCCGGCTGGAGCGCGATGCCCAGGGCGATGGCAACCGCACCATCCGCACCCTGGATGTCACACCGCTGGCCAACAACCGGAAAATCGACGACTTCCGCCTGCAGAGCCGGGATCGGGTGCAGATCAAGTCCATCCCCGCGTTCAATGAAAACCGCACCGTCACCCTGGATGGCGAAATCCGCTTCCCCGGCACCTACAGCCTGAGAAAGGGAGAGACCCTGGACCAAGTCGTCGAGCGTGCAGGCGGGCTGACGCAATACGCGTTTCCGGAAGGCGCCGTGTTCACGCGGGAGTCGCTGAAAGAACGCGAGCGCAAACGCCTCCGTGAAGCCGAGGAAAAACTCCAGGGCCGGCTGCTCAGCCAGCAGGTCCAGGGTGAGGATTTCACCAACCAGAACCAGGGCCAACAGCAGACCCGCGAGCTTCTGGATCGCATCAGCGAGGCACGGGCGGTCGGGCGCATGGTCATCGACCTGGAACGGGCACTGCAGGATGCGGACTACCAGAGCATCCGCCTGCAGGACGGCGACTCGCTCACCGTCCCCGAGCAGCCTCAGTCCGTGTCTGTGCTGGGCGAGGTCCAGTTCCCCACCAGCCATCTGCATCAACAGGGGCTGACCCTGGACGACTACATCGAGCGCAGTGGCGGCCCCAACAGCCAGGCTGATGAGGATCGCGTCTACGTCATCCGGGCCGATGGCTCTGTCGCGCTGCCCAATCGCAGCAACTGGTTCGCCTCGAACCGCACCCAGCTCAGCCCTGGCGACACCGTTGTCATGCCGCTGGATGTGGATCAGCTCAGCCAGCTTCAGCTGTGGACGGACGTGAGCCAGATCATCTACCAGATGTCGCTCGGCGCCGCCGCCATCGACGGCCTCTGAGGTTCAGCAACGCAAACGGGATCACGGCATGAGCGAACAACCGACCTACAACGCCGCCAGCGATGACGACGAGATCGACCTGCGCGATCTCTTTCTCACCCTGTGGCATGGCAAATGGCTGATCATCA
Organism: Halovibrio salipaludis; assembly: GCF_002286965.1. Taxonomy (GTDB): domain Bacteria; phylum Pseudomonadota; class Gammaproteobacteria; order Pseudomonadales; family Oleiphilaceae; genus Halospina; species Halospina salipaludis. The sequence continues at coordinate 117,248 of NZ_NSKD01000008.1, forward strand.
GCATCACCCTGGTGTTCGCCGTCGGTGGCGTGGTCTACGCCCTGATGCAGCCCAACCAGTACCGCGCCGAGGCCACGGTTGCCCCCGCGACCGAGGAGCAGGGCCCCCAGATCAGCGGCCAGCTCGGAAGCCTGGCCAGCATGGCCGGGGTCAACATCGGCGAGGGCGGCGGCTCGAAGACCGTCATCGCCAAACAGATCCTGCAGTCCCGCGCGTTTCTCAGTGATTTCATCCGCCGCCATGAGCTTGCCGTGCCCCTGATGGCCACCGAGGGATGGAATGCCGAGACCGGGGAATGGATCATCAACCGCGAGATCTACAACCCGGAAACCGGCGAGTGGCAACAGGACGAAGAAGGCGAAAGCCTGGAGCCTACGGACTGGGATCTGGTCAAGCGCTTGCGAGGGATGCTTTCGGTTTCTGACTCCAGCGATACAGGCATGATCACCATCAGCATTGAAAGCCAGTCGCCCGTTGCTGCCCAGCAGTGGGTGGAGCAGTTGGTGGCCGACATCAACGAGCACATGCGCCAGAAAGACGTCGCAGAGGCGCAAAGCCGTATCAATTACCTGCGCAACCAGGTGGACGAAACCAGCATCACTGGCATGCAGCAGGTGTTCTATCAACTGATTGAGAGCGAAACCCGCACGGTGATGCTGGCCAACGCCCAGAACGAATACGTGTTCCAGAGCATCGACCCGGCCGTGGTCCCGCAGGAGAAAAGCGGCCCACAGCGGGCCCTGATCTGCATCCTTGCCACCATGCTCGGCGGCATGCTGAGCGTTTTTGCGGTCTTCGTTCGCTCATTCGTCAGAAGTCTCAGAGAGTCCTGATGGACCTGAGCCAATACCCGAGCCGCGCCGACAACCCAGAGGCCCTGCCGGATCTGGAGACCAGCCTGCGCACCATCGGCGAACACCAGCGCCGCCTGCGCGCCAACCGCCACAACGCCCTGCTGCTGGTGGTCCACGGCCTGGACGCCAGCGGCAAGGACAGCCTGATCCGCACCCTGGCCACCTACATGGACCCAGCCGGCTTCCACGCCTGGTCCTTTGGCAGGCCCACGGGCAGCGAGGCGCGGCATGACTTTCTCTGGCGGGTCACCCCACTGCTGCCCGGGTTCGGCGAGGTCACGGCCTTCAACCGCAGCCACCACGAAGCAGTCATCGCCGAACGGGCCTGGCCGGTCTGGCACACCGGGCCAGCGGATCTGCAGGGGCGCTACCGGTCCCTGCGGGATTTCGAGCAGCACCTGGTGCGCGAAGGCACCACCATCCTCAAGGTCTGGCTTCACCTGTCAGAGCCGGAAAACCGCAAACGGCTACGCAAGCGCCTGGATAAGCCGCATAAACACTGGAAGTTCGACCCCGCGGACATCGAGGCCTGGCAGCGCCGGGACGAGCTGCTGGGCTATGCCGGCGAAGCCATCGAGGCCACCCATATTCCCGAGGCTCCGTGGCACATCATCCCCGCCGACAGCAAACCCGAAGCCCGAGCGATGGTGGCCGGCCTGCTTGCCGACACACTGACAACCCTGGCGCCGGAGTACCCGGCGGCGGATAATGCCGTGCTCAGCCGTTACCGGGAGCTTCTGGACAACAACACCCCGTAACCCCTCCCCTGTAGGAGCTTGCTCGCAAGCGATCCCAAAGACCATCGCGAGCAAGCTCGCTCCTACAGAACCCGCAGCTCCCCTACCCCCTAGGAGCTTGCTTGCAAGCGATCCCACCAGCCCTACCAAGCCTAGAACCTGTCTACACACCATCAGCAAGCGCCAACACGCCCAACCGACGAAAGGGCTGCTGGTGAACGAAGTTGACGATCTCAGGTCACTGGCCTTAAAGTCCCTTTAGCGTTTAACAGGGATTCACAAAGCGTCTGAGCAAAGGATATGCGCAAGCTCGTAGCAACAACATTGCTGTCCTCGCTGATCGCCGGGCTGATCTTTTATCTACCAGTGATCAACGTCCACGCCCTCTTCTATGCCATTCCCTTCTGCGAGGCAGATGGAGCCCTGCAACAACGGCTTACCGGTGTCGATGCGTGCTGGTTCCTGGTCTACTGTGCGCAGGTCCCTGTCGCCATCATCGCCTTTTATGGATTACGCGGGCTCTTCCTTCAGCTTTTAAACGCCATAGAGTTCCGTGTGGTATTCACACTGTGCTCAACGCTTCTCGTCGTTTTCTCGATCATAATCGGTCGTTACCACATAATCGCCGGCCTCACATTCATAGGAGCAGTTCTGATTCTGGCCGGCTCCGGAATTCATCAATCAAGGAGGAAAAATGAAGGATCCGGAAACCACCTACAATATGCCCGAGAAGACCAACGGCAAGATCCGGTATCTCTGAGAGCTGCCCGGTCCATTAGTCGCCGCAGTGATGCCTAACCCATGGTGAATAAGGTCTGGGGCGTATGGGCCCTGGACAGCCAGGAACTGTTCGGGTACCAGAGTCTCTTTGATTCGATTTCCATGCTTGGAGGCGCATTGGGACTGTCCTTCAGTGCACCTTCAGCGAAGAGCATGATCACTGACATCAACAGTAAAGTGAAAACCGGCGCTCCAAATGCCATCAGAACATCATGGCTGAACCTGACTGCCACAGCGTTGATCTGGGGGTTTTTTTGGAACAACGAGAGTGCCCGCCGAACCATTCAGGAAGAAATCAACAGGCGGGCGGGGAAGAAAATTGAGCTCTGAAACCGTCTCAATATCGCCTCTGGGGCTGAAGATCGCTTTGGCAAAGTGGTATCGGCTCGTCAGAGGGCTTTCCATCGTCATTCTATTTGGCGTTTTTGTCCTGCTCGAAATGACGGTCGGCATACTCCGCCTGGAACCTATGAGCGTGATGATCATAGCCACCGTTTTTGCGGGGTATTTTCTCGTCTCAGACCTACCGAATTACCTGGGCCGGCTTGGCAAGAAGGATCGTCTGCTCTTTGAGCGGCAGGGGGACCAGATCCGATTATGCCTGGATCAGGAGTATGTCTATGACCTCAATGAGGTCGAAAGTATTCATGCCGAACCGGGGATGTGGCCCTTCAGCCTCAACCGAATCATCGTTGTACATGGTGGGCAGAGAGATGTACTTGAGACACCACTGGACTACACCCCGCTATTCAGGGCTATCAACCTTTTAGGGTCGGAGACCACTGGGTCATCCCGGTAGAAGCTGAACCGTAGGAGCTTGCTCGCAAGCGACCCCAAAGGACCCACGCGAGCAAGCTCGCTCCTACACCTTCACGGGCGGTACTGTTTCCAGACCCGGGACACCGGATTCCAACACCAGAACGCCAGGGACGGCATTATGGACTTCCGCATTGTCAGCCCGATCCGTAACGTTGAAACCTTTGCCCGCGGCCACGGTATCCGTGAACTCAGACGGCTCAATAAAGCGTACGGCGCCGCCAATTGGAGAAAGCGCAAAGGCCATGCGATAATCGAGCTGCAATCGGGCGCCAGACTTCCTGCAGAAATCCACTGGTACGAAGCCCATAGAGTTGGCAGGAAAGAATTCAAGATCAAGCGATTACTGGACTGACACGATGAGCCACCATTTCGTCATGTGCCTGAAGAACACCGGCTATGAAGCGTCCCTGGAACCCCGCAAGCTCTATGAAGTGCTGCCCGATGCCAGCGCCGAAAAACAGTCAATGCTCCGCATCGTTGACGAATCCGGTGACGATTACCTGTACCCGGAGGCATTGTTCATTCACATGCCTCTACCAGAAACCGTAGAGCAACAGATCGCCTCTTCGTCCTAGAACCACCGCGGCCCTGCCAGGATTTCGCGAGCAAGCTCGCTCCTACGCGAACGCACTCCGGCTCAGAACCAATCCTCTAACCGCAGTTGCTCAATCCGCTCGAACTCATTCCTGTTGCGGCTGACCAGAATGGCGCCATGGGCAAGCGCCGTACCAGCAATCAGGGTGTCATAGGGGCCGATGGGGTGGCCCTCACTCTCCAGGGCAGCGCGGATCTCTGCTGCTGCCGTTGCCTCGCGCTGATGAAAAGGCAGGACCTGAACAACGGATGTGAGTTCCGCAAGCTGCTTCGAACGTTTCTCTGGTGATGACGACTTCGCGATTCCAACCTGCAGTTCATAGAGAACGATGGAAGGGATGCCAATATCCTGGGGGGCGCGTTCCAGCATCCGCTCCGCAACCCGACCCTCGCCCTTGAAAAAGTAGATCAGCGTGTTGGTATCAAGTACCCACATTACAGCGTTTCGCGCTCTGTATCGGTACTCGCCTCGGCGCGCAGTTCGTCCAGGGATGGGAAATCACCCCAGCTTCCCGCAAGCTCGCGCACGGTATCGGGCCATTGATCCACCAGCTTTTCCTGGATCACGCCGGCAATCCATTTGCTTTTGGAAAGCTTCATGACCCTGGCATTGGCAATCATCTTTTTTTCAGTTTCATCGTCCAGATAAATCGTAACCTGACCCATGACCAGCCCTCCACACATATATGTTAAATTATATGCCCACTTTATCGGCAGAGCAATGCCAATGCCGACGCCACTACCCCGACCCCATCGCAAGCAAGCTCGCTTCTCCCCCACTGCCTCTAGTCAACCTCCATCAGCTGACCACCTGCAATATTGATCGTAGAGGTCACTACGCCAACAATCCCCAGGTAAGAGACATAGTCATAAGAGGGTGGCCAGACCAACGCGAGGAACAGAGCCGCAAACACCCCCAGGTAACCGATCTGGAACCACTTGGCATGGGTTGCGGCATGAAGGTTCAGGTGCCTCAACGAACAGGCTGTTATGATAACGGCGCTCGGGATGACCAGATCCCCGAGCAGCCATAAGACGGCGGGCAAACCTTCAAAGGCTATGACCAGCCCCTTGAACCCGGCATTCAGAAGCAGTGCAACCAGAACACTGGCGGCTACAAGGCCCACACTGGGTCGACTCGACGCGATTGTATTGCCAATCTGCGTGACGGACTCTGCCCCCTTCTGGAGTGCGTATCGCAGATAGCGACGACGACGCCAACCGGTCATACCATTGGTTGACCATACGGATTTGGCGCCGCCTTCCAGAAGGTAGCCCTGGATGGCAACACGCGGCTTGCGCACCCCGCCCTGCTTGAGGGCATTCAGCGCACTGCGGTTCCTCTCGACGTTGACGCCCTCACCCATGACCATGATCTCAAAAACAAACGTCGTCCGATCGATGGCCTTTTGCTGCTGACGGCTAATGGTGGCGGCTTCGCCATCCTGCGATTCTGGCTCATCGTCCAGATCCGACATGACCCGTTGACGCACTTCAACACCGATATCCGTGAGTAACGCCGGGCTGATTTCCCAGGGCGGGTCCTGCTCACACAGCAGCGCCACGTGGATCGCGCCCATGCGCAGCTTGATCAGGAGCCTGGAACAATAGGGCTTGAGCTGCCGCAAAGATGGAACGGCAATAACGAAGGTGGGCACAAACTCCGAGGACTCGATCATCGTCGCCAGATCCGGGAAGGGGCCACCAATCGGTGGCATCTCATTGAAGAGATCGGTCTGGCGGCTCACAAGCTCGCCCAGGATCTCATCCTGCTTGAGAGGGTCCTCCTCGGTCTCAAAACGCTCCCAGCGCTCATTTTCATCCGGCAGGCGGGGCTCTTCATCAAGATCCGCCACCAGCTGCCAGCCCTGTTCCATCATTAAGCGCTGGCTGAGTTGATCCGCTGAAATCGTCATATCGCAGTCCCTGCGTCCGGTGTGCTGTCCCTTTGAGGAAGCTGAATGCTAGCGCAATTTGAATGCGCGATAAAACACTCAACCACTCCCCGTCCTCAGTACCATTACCACCAGCCTCTTACTGCCACTCACCCACAAGAGATTGAATGGCACCCCATGTTCGATATAGGCTTGCCCCACTAACCCCCTCAAGGAACGAAGGGAAGCACCGCACAAGGAGGTCATCCATCATGCAGGCTGCCGCACCCGCCCGACCGGCGCATCAACTGCGCCATGATCTGGAGATGACCATTCTCACCCTGATGCCGGGTGACCTCATCACCACCAGCACCCGCGCCAAGTCCTCGCAGGGCATCCGTTGGGCCACGAATGGAGTCTTCAGCCATGTGATTCTTTATCTGGGGAAAGGGTTCGCGGTAGATGCGGCTCCGTGGCAAGGGGTTACCAAGCAAAAACTGAGGAGAAAACTGCAGGATGCAAAATTTGCCGTAGTCTTTCGCCACCGCACCGCAACCAAAGAACAGTTGGAGCATGTCAGGGCGTGGGCTGCCCTCAAGGTCAATCGCTCCTACGACTATACCGGCGCCTTCCGAGCTGGCGTTCAGCCGGGGAGCCAGATCCATCAGGCCAAACTTTTCGGCATCCAACTCCTCAGCATTGGGTTCGATGAACTTACGGCCCTATTCCCGGAAAAGGGCCATAACCAGAGCTTCTACTGCAGTGAACTGATTTTCCGCGCCTTCCAGGTGGCAGGTATTCCATTGCTCGACAAACCATCCCGGCGCCTCGGCCCCAATCAACTCCTGCAAAGTAGAGAGCTCGTTCTGATGGGCACGCTGAACTGGAAGCGGGGTGAGTGATGAGGGTTGGGCTTCTATTAATGGCGTTGCTGGTCAGTGCCTGCAGCTTCCCCGAAGATGAGAAAATTTCAGGGCCCTGGGACGTCTCCGATGAAGAACAACGAGTCCGGTTCAACACCCCCTTGCAGGTAGCCGATGAAGGACTCCAAACCCTCTATCTCGTGGTTGACGGCAAACGCTATGAAGAAACAACCCAGAGTGTTGATGAGTTCGTGAATGCTCCTCCGGATGTCGCGTTTTCACTGCGCCGCAAGGACGACCATAAGGTCCTGCACCCGCATGTTGTGGTCGGGGACAAAAACGGAAACACGCTGAAGCTGATACCCACTGTTGTCATGAATCCGACGGAAGACCCCTCATCGATTGCCGTAGGCTTCTCGGAGAAAATCGGCCCCAGAGCGGATCGGCCACCACTCCAGGAGATCATGAACGAGATTCACTGGATTGAGATCCGGAGCAACCACCCTGTCACGGTTGAAGCCCTGGTATGGAAGGTCTCTCGTCACCCAGATCTTCACCACTGCATGGGCGCCTGCCCCACGCGATGGCTACCCGGATTTGATTGACCGCCCAGGACTCCCCCCATCTGTAGGAGCTTGCTTGCAAGCGATACCCAACACCATCGCGAGCAAGCTCGCTCCTACATAAACGTAACCCGAGCCCGTTTGCCCTCCGGTCCGCCATTGCTACAATCCTCGTTCAAACGCTGAACGTGCATCAGAAGTGCACTAATGCAGCACCGGGGAACACCCCCTGAGGCGATAGCATTCCCGCTGGGACGGCACGAGGAGCAAGGATGCGGTTTAAGGATCTGAAGGAAAGCGAATGAAACCAAGGAAGAGCCGCTTTAACCCAAAGCGACAGTTACAGGAAGAACCCGGATCAGAAGACGGTAAAACCCTCGCAAGAGAAGTCGGTTACGGCGGGAATCCTCAGCACAAGCGCAACCCCGGCGACTTCGGCCTGACGCCACCGGCCGATCCGCGCCCTCATAAAACCCTATGTGACGACTGCGGTATTTCCAATAAAAAGGTGGCAGAAGCACTGTTGTCGCGTGGCGCCGAAAAAGGGATAGTAAGCAAACAGAAGAAAGGCAAATGGCCACAGAACATCTGGGCGGTTACTGATGAAGGCTACCCTGTGGAGGCACAGCTCGAAAACCAGACTCTGGGCACCTACCACGGTTACCCCATGCCGGAATCAGACCCCATGAGGGACGAAATTATGAAACGGTGGAAACAGGCGGCACACAGCAGCGGAGGCTCTGAGCATGCGCTTTGAGGTTGACTGGTTGACTCCCTCAGACAGGGAGGATGAACCAATGGATGCATTCACCCGCTGCAGGCTTGGCCTCGCCGTTGAGGGTCAACAGTTTTTCCGCCATGAAGACCTGCTCGACAAGCATGCAGTGCAGGATGCGATTACCACATCCGCTTACCCCCTGGCGCTGTGGTTCACAGCCAACTGGTGGCGCCTGAGATGGGAGCCTGCATTAAATAACAACGAGTTACCTGCTGCCCATGATTGGAAAATGAGCCACTTGATGGGCGCGGCAGGCGGCGGTTATGAGTGGCCCAACCTCGCATTCGCCTCCGACGGTGAAAGCCTCCTTCTTAAGCTACGGCCGACCAGGGAAACCAGCGGTTCTGTCCGTTACATTGAGCGACTGGATACCTGGGTATCTGCAGATGAATTTGAAACCGGCGTGGATCGTTTTGTAGAGCAGACGCTGGAACAATTGAATCGCTCTACCAAGCAAAACACGTCACTCCACGAACTCTGGCAAACCCTCCGTGATGAGCGCGCAAACACATGGATCGCCGCCCAACGCCAACTGGAAGCGCGGCTGGGCTATGATCCAGAGGAGGCTCCCGAGGCGTTACTGAAGCTGCTTACCGGCCTGTTTGAAAAGCATGGTGAAACTGCCATACAGGAACTCGCCTGCGTTGGTGCTGAGGCCATTGAAGGCACGATCAAAGATGTGCAGGAGCACCTCGCACGCACGAAGGATGCCATCAAACTACCAATCCTTAGCACTCGAGCAATGGCGTCAGCGCTCAGCAACAACAAACCCGGTTACCCCTGGGAGCAAGGGCAGACCGCAGCCCATGAAACGCGGCGTTATCTCGGTATCGACAAAGGCCCCCTCCTCAACAGGCGCTTTTCGGAAATACTTGAAGCACCCAGCCAGTTGCTCGACCATAACGAATCAACGCATCTGCCACCGATAGGCATCGCCGAAGTCCGCGAAAATGGCAGCAACGCTAAAGTATCGCTGGGCAAGAAGCGCAAGGAAGCGCGGCGGTTCATGTCGGCAAGGCTGATCGCCGATGGCATTTATGCCGGTAAGGCTGGAAGCTGGCTCCCGTGCACCAACGCATCAACCGTCAGGCAGAAATTCCAACGGGCCTTCGCACAGGAATTCCTGTGCCCCTACAAGGACCTTATCGAGTGGATGAACACCACATCCCCCGATGACGAAACCATGGAAGCAGCCGCTGATCATTTTGACGTCTCGCCACTTCTGGTGAATACCGTCATGGTCAACCACGACCACCGCCCCCGATCTGAACTCGAAGCTTATCAACAAGCCATATGAAGCCGCTCTAACCTCGCATGACCGACCTCTACCTCGGCTACCCAGTCTTCATCTGGCAAGCACTACTCAACCTGTCCTCTTTGGGGCTTGCAGGCTTGCTGGTCGCCTTCGTCACAACCTTTTACCTGAAGCGCAAAGACGAAAGCATTCGCGTTGCTGGTGTCATTCTGGAAAAACGGGTCAACGCACAGCACGAGATTCTTCGTTACCTGGAAGACTCGTCACAAAAACTGGAAATGCCGCAGCCGGCTGCTTCTGCGATGAAAGAGATAATGGAGGATCATGGGCTGGCGTTACCGTATGACCCTCACCTTCAGTACGCCGACATCTTTTCGTCCGTTGAAAAATACCGCGGGTTCTTCAAGGATTTCGAGGAGCTGTTTGCCAAGCATAAGCTGTGGCTGGATCTGAAAGTGCGCCACCAAATGTTGTTGATACAGGCCTACTTTTCAGCAATTAATGCGTCACTGCTGACATTCGACCGGCTTCCATTACCCGCAGGTATGGTTTTGGCGCCAGAGGAGAAGGAAGACCTCAGCAACCAATTGCTGTTTATACTCGGTATCGCGCTGGATGAAGAATTCAACCAGCTGTTGATGGACCTGGAAGTGCTGATGGTCAACTCTATCTACAAGCTGGACCTCAGTCGGCCAAAGAAAAGCTTCCTCGCGCAAAGGCGCGAAAACCGGGAAGCGAAAAAGGTAGAGCGGTTCTTGCTCAAAAAGTCGCTGATGGGGCAATACCTCCCCAAAATCGCGATGCTGGCGATTTCGCTGCTGGAAGCGAAGAAAGGTGAGGGGATTACCTCACAAGAAGCAGAAGAATATTTTCGCTGGTATTCTGATGAGAGTTGAAAATTCGTCGCCCTTGCGAAACCCGTCTCGCAAGCGATCCCCCAGCAGACCCATCGCGAGCAAGCTCGCTCCTACATAAACGTAACCCGGCCCCGTTTGCCCTCCGGTCCGCCCTTGCTATAATCCCTGTTCAAACGCTGAACGCGCACCGGAAGCGCACCAGGCCGGCAACGGGGGAACACACCCCGGGGCGGTAGCATGTCCAACTGTAGGAGCGCGCCTCGCGCGCGATTGTTCCTCTCCTAAGACCTGATCCCATGCTCACAGACTCCGACCGCTACCAGCTCCTGAAAGCCCTCGAGCACAACCCCAACCTCTCCCAGCGCCAGCTTGCCAGCGAGCTCGGTTACAGCCTGGGCAAGCTGAACTATTGCCTGAAGGCACTCATGGACAAAGGCTGGGTAAAGGCGGAGAACTTCCGGACCAACCAGAACAAAACCGCTTACCTGTATCAGTTGACGCCGGCGGGAATTACCGAAAAGGCGCGGGTTACGCGGCGGTTTCTGCAGCGGAAGGTGGAAGAGCATCAGCAGATCGAACAGGAAATCGAGGCGCTGAAGCAGGAAGTCGCCCAGCAAACTCCGTAAGAGCACACCTCGCGCGCGATCATCCCGTTCAAAATCAAAAGGCCAGAATGACCACCTTCAAAAAAGTCCTAGCATTATTTTCCCCCCAGGAACGCCGCCGCGGTGGCCTCGTCATGGGTATGGTTATCATCATGGCGATTCTGGAAACGGTCGGTGTAGCATCTGTAATGCCGTTTCTCTCCGTAATGGGCAATCCGGAAGCCATAGAGAATACGCCCTACCTGTTAGCCACCTACAACTTCTTCGGCTTCGAGGCCAAACAGGACTTCCTGAGGGCTCTTGGCATTGGCGCTTTCAGCATCGTCCTGTTCAGCGCCGCTTTCCGGATCGTGACAACCTACGCCATCAACCGCTATGCCCAGATGCGCCGCCACAGTGTGGGGGAACGCCTGCTGGAAACCTATCTAAGACAGCCCTACGCCTTCTTCCTGAACCGCCACAGTGGTGACATGGCGAAAAGCATCCTTTCAGAAGTGGACCAGCTCATCCAAAACGTCATCAAACCCGGCTTCGATGCGATCGCCTACAGCGTGGTGGCCCTGGCTATCATCCTGTTTCTGGTCATTCAAGACCCTTGGCTGGCCCTTGGCGTCGGGCTGGTCATCGGGGGGAGCTACGCCCTTATCTTCGCAGGTGTACAAAAGCACCTGACCAAGATCGGCCATGAACGCGCCCACGCGAATCGGGAACGCTTTACAGCTGCCGGTGAAGCATTGGGTGGCATTAAAGACATAAAACTGCTGGGCCGGGAACAAGCCTATCTCACACGTTTCCGCCCTTCGTCAGCCCGGTTTTCACGGCACCAGGCAACCAACCTCACACTTACCGAAACCCCGCGCTACCTGATTGAAGCGATTGGCGTGGGCGGCGTTATTGGTCTTGCGCTTTTCCTTATGCACCGCAGTGACAATTTCGGCCAGGTTCTGCCTGTGCTGGGCCTCTATGCCTTCGCAGGTTACAAGCTCTTGCCGGCCGCGCAGAGAATCTACGGCGGGCTTGCTAAACTCCGCTTCGGAGCGGGAGCGGTGGATGAAATTCACAAGGATCTCCACGAACGAGAGGCTCTCGCCGAAATCCGGAACCTCCCCAAGGACCGTCTTGAAACACGAGACGCAATAACACTGGATCATATGAGTTTCACCTATCCAGAGGCGAGTACTCCGGCTGTAGAGGATATCAACCTAACAATTCCAGCCGGTAGCGCTACCGGGTTGGTCGGCGGAACCGGCGCAGGTAAGACAACACTGGTCGACCTCATTCTTGGGCTGCTTCGCCCCACAGAAGGCCAACTTAAAGTCGACGATGCACCAATTACCGATAAAAACTTGCGGCAGTGGCAGGCTTCTCTTGGTTACGTCCCACAGGATATTTTTCTGGTAGACGCTACCGTCTCGGAAAACATCGCATTGGGTATTCCCAAGGATCAAGTTGATCAGAACAAGGTGGAGCAATGCTCCCGGATGGCACAGGTTCATGAGTTCATCACGACTCAACTGCCCCAACAGTACGAAACCGAAGTGGGTGAACGGGGCGTGCGTCTTTCAGGGGGGCAGCGCCAACGCATCGGTATTGCTCGAGCGCTTTATCATGACCCAGAAATTCTGGTTTTCGATGAGGCCACCAGCGCTCTGGACAATGCGACAGAGAAAGCCGTGATTGAAGCGGTTGATGCCCTGAGCCAGGAAAAGACCATCATTATGATCGCCCACCGGCTGAGCACAGTCGAAAACTGCGACCAGATTGTTCTCCTTGAAGAGGGTGGAATCAGTGCAAAAGGCACTTACTCCGAACTTCTCAACAATAGCGTGTCCTTCCAGAAAATGGCCATATAATCCCAAGGAACTCCTTCATGCAAACCGTTCTAGTGACCGGCGCCGGCGGCTACATCGGCAGCGTCCTCGTCCCCAAATTGATTGAGCATGGCTATCAGGTACGAGCCATCGATCGATACTTCTTCGGGGAAGACAAGCTCGTTCCCCACAAAAAGCTTGAAGTCATAAAAGAAGACAGCCGGAGATTGACCCCAGAGCACTTCCAGGATGTTGATTATGTGATCGATTTGGTCGCCATCTCCAACGATCCCAGCGGAGAGCTTTTTTCTGAACCCACCTGGCAGATCAACTACTACAGTCGTGCCAAAACGGCGCAAATGGCCAAGCAGGCCGGTGTCAAACGCTATATCCTGCCATCAAGCTGCAGTATCTATGGCTTTCAGGACGATGTGGCGGATGAAACAACCAGTACTAACCCGCTCACTGTCTACGCACGCGCCAATGAAAAAGCAGAAAACGACACTCTACCGCTGGCGGACGAGAATTTCGTCGTCACCGTCATGCGACAGGCAACAGTTTTTGGCTACAGCCCCCGAATGCGGTTCGACCTCGCCATCAATGGCATGACTTACGGCGCCTACACCAATAAAACCCTGCCCCTGATGCGGGACGGCTCCCAGTACCGCCCCATGCTCCACGTGCAGGATACGACCGATGTGATGGCTCTCTTGCTCCAGGCAGAGCCGAATAAGATCAATGGTGAAATCTTCAACGTCGGAAGTGCGGAGAACACCTACCAGCTGGGTGACCTAGGAAAGCGGGTTGCAAAAACCGTCGGCGAACTTCTGGGCGAAACCATTGATATTGAATGGTATGGCGAGCCGGACCATCGCAGTTACCAAGTATCTTTCGAGAAAATCGAAACAACCCTTGGCTGGAAAGCCTCACGGACTGCGGAAACCGGCACCCGCGAAATCGTCGAAAAATTGAAAGCCGGCGAACTGGATAAAACCGACCAGACACTGACGCTCAACTGGTATCAGGAACTCACCAAATGGCACCGCATCATCAAGGACATTGAGCGTCACGGCGGCATTCTGGATATCGAATGAGTAATCCAATGAAAGGCATCATTCTCGCTGGCGGCAGCGGCACACGACTCCACCCCCTTACTAAGGGGGTTTCCAAACAGCTACTCCCGATCTACGACAAACCGATGATCTATCATCCCCTGTCCGTACTCATGCTCGCGGGCATACGGGATATCCTCATTATCACGACTCCGGAGGAGCAGAGCAGCTTCCACCACCTACTCGGCGACGGAACTCAGTTCGGCATCAACCTGAGCTACGCCAAACAACCCTCTCCGGATGGCCTGGCCCAGGCGTTCACCATCGGCGCCTCCTTCATCGGCAATGACCCTGTTTGCCTGGTTCTCGGCGACAACATCTTCTACGGGCAGGGCTTTACGCCCAAACTCCAACAGGCTGCGGCCCGCAGCTCCGGTGCCACAATTTTCGGTTATCAGGTCAAGGATCCAGAACGTTTCGGCGTAGTCGAATTTGACCAGAACAGGAAAGCCCTTTCCATCGAAGAGAAACCCAATCATCCCAAATCTCATTATGCGGTTACGGGCCTCTACTTCTACGATAACGATGTTGTTGAGATTGCTCGCTCGGTCAAACCCTCAGATCGTGGCGAACTCGAGATCACCTCTGTAAACGACGCTTATCTTTCCCGCGGCGATCTCAACGTCGAAGTGCTTGGCCGTGGCTTCGCCTGGCTGGATACCGGAACCCACGAAAGCCTTCTGGAGGCGGCGCAATTCGTCGAAACCATTGAGAAGCGTCAGGGGTATAAGATCGCCTGCCTTGAGGAGATCGCCTTCAAGCACGGCTGGATTTCACCTGAGCATCTGCGTGAGGCGGCATTTGCACTCCAAAAAACCGCTTATGGTGCTTACCTTAAAGACATTGCCGAGGAATCATGATTCAGGTTACCAAACCTTTTATCCCCGACCGCGAAAAACTGGATAAGTACCTTGATGGCATATTTGAGCGCACTTGGCTGACCAATAACGGTCCGCTGGTTCAGGAGCTCACTCAACGCCTGGAAGATTACCTCGACGTTGAGAACCTCCTCCTGGTGGCCAATGGTACACTGGCTCTTCAGGTTGCCTATAAAGCGTTGGGCGTTGAAACCGAAGCTGTGACCACACCCTTCACCTTTGCCGCAACGCCAGGTTCCATGAAGTGGCAGGGCATTACACCTCGCTTCGCAGATATCGACCCAAATACTCTGAACCTGTATCCCGCCCAGGCTGAAAAAACCATCACAGAGAATACTCAGGCACTGGTTCCCGTTCATGTCTATGGCAACGCATGCGATGACGATTCACTCCAGGAAATTGCAAGCCGCCACAACCTGCGCCTGATCTATGATGCCTCGCATGCCTTTGGCGTGCAGTACAAGGATGAAAGCCTTCTTAACTGCGGCGACGCCTCAACCCTGAGCTTCCACGCCACGAAGCTATTTCACACCGTGGAAGGTGGTGCCATCGTCTTCAAAAACAAAGACGAACTTGAACGAGCCCGTTCGATGATCAATTTTGGCCAATCACCCGACACGCCTAATGACATCGCCAGCGTCGGCATCAACGCCAAGATGAGTGAATTGCATGCCGCCATGGGGCTCGCCATGCTGGACTCTGTCGACGAGATCATCAGCCAACGAAAGGCACTTGTTCAGGAATATCACCGCTGCCTTGAAGCGCATGTTGAATTTCCCCAACGCTGGGGCAGCGAGAACGGCGCCTATATGCCGGTTCTGCTTGCTTCGAAAGAACAGACTGATGCAGTGGATACCCACCTACAGCAAGCCGGTATTCGCGGACGGCGTTACTTTTCGCCAGCACTTCATGAAAGCAAGGCTTACGATAATGGTGATGAATGCCCGGTAGCGAGTGACATTGCAGGGCGAATACTCTGCCTTCCAATCTATCCGGGACTTACGACGAGCCACGTGCGGTGGGTCAGTGATCACGTCTGTCAGGCACTATAAACAAAACAAATTGCTGGGATCGAAAGTGCAAAAGGTAATGTTTCTGGGTGCGGCCCCCATGCAAATGCCGCCAATTGAGTACGCGAGCGAAAAGGGCTACGAGATCATAACGGTCGACTATAAGCCGGATAATCCAGGGCACCGATTGGCCGACCGCTGGTATGACTGTAGCACTACGGATCTCGATGGCGTGCTGGAAATCGCGCGCGAGGAAGCTATCGACGGTATCGTCGCGTACGCTTCTGATCCCGCCGCGCCAACTGCCGCCTACGTTGGGAATGCTATGGGCCTCCCGTCCAACCCATACGAGTCGGTCTGCACACTCGCCGAGAAAGATAAGTTCCGGGCGTTTCTTCACGAAAACGGGTTCAACGTCCCGGAAGCCCAATCATTTACCAACATTAGCGCAGCTGCGGAATTCGCTAAAAGCATACGTGGTAATGTTTTCACAAAGCCAGTGGATTCATCTGGAAGCAAAGGCGTTACCCGCGTAACGAATCAGGAACAATTCAAAGATGCGTTCGAATACGCAGCTGGTTTTTCGCGTTCCGGCAGAGTGATCGTGGAGAGCGAACTCGTACGCGATGGTTACCAGGTCGCTGGCGACGGCTTTGTTCGCGATGGGCGACTGGCTTTTCGTTGTTGGGCCAACGAACACTTCGATTACCAATGCAACGGACTCGTACCGATTGGGGAAAGCTTTCCCTCGATATTGCCGGATCGTTTGCTGAACTATGCCCATGCCGAGACCCAGCGGCTACTCGAGCTACTCGATATGCGAAGCGGTGCCCTGAATTTCGACTTCATATTTACTCAGGACGAGGAGTTGTATTTTCTGGAAATCGGCCCACGCAATGGTGGCAACTTGATTCCGCAGGTCATCCGATACGGTACGGGCGTAGACCTGATCGCCGCAACCGTGGAGGCCGCACTCGGAAACGACTACGAACTGCCCGCCAACGCCCCATTCAAGGGGTATTGGGCGTCCTACATCATTCACGCGCTGACCGATGGCTCCTATGGCCAGCTGAACGTTTCGGAGCGGATGCAATCCCGTATCGTCGAGCAGGACTTGTGGAAACAGCCGGGTGATCCCGTGAAGCTTTTCAGGGGCTCAAACGACACAGTAGGCACCATGATTTTACGTTTTCAGAGCGCAGAAGAGATGTGTGCACTCATGGATGACATGAACACCGACATTTTTGTGGAGTGCCTTTAGTGCAAGGCATCGGTGGGTATTTCGAGCTGGAAGTCCCGCGCGCAAAAACGCTCGAACCGGCTTTAACTTTTCAATCCGCCCGCGCCGCCATCGCGTCGCTATGTTTACAGACCGGCATCAAGCGGGTATGGCTGCCAACATTCCTGTGCAACACGGTTGGGGATGAACTTCAACGCGTGGGCATTGAGGTGGCTCGTTACGAATTGCAATCGGACTTGACGCCAGAGCTCAGGCTGACCGTCGACACAGATGAAGCGGCCTTAATCGTCAATTACTTCGGCGTATGCGGCGCACAGGTGGAACAGGCGTTAAAGCAGCTCCCGCCGAATCGCTGCATCGTTGATAATTCCCAAGCGTATGGTGCCCCCCCCAGCGACTGTTTAGGTACGGTCTACTCCTGTCGCAAGTTTTTCGGCGTGCCGGACGGCGGTTTACTGATGACTACTCTCCAGAATGTCGCCGAACCAGTCGATTTCGATGAGCACTCAATCCCCCGCTGTGAGCATCTGTTGCGCCGCCTCGATCGAGACCCCGAAGAGGGCCTGTCCGCCTACCGCAAAGCAGAGCAGAGTCTTGCCCACGCCCACCATCGGAGCATGTCCATATTGACGCGGCGATTACTCGCGGGCATTGACTATCAAACCGCCTACGCACGTCGACGGGATAACTTTCGCGCCGTTCATCGACTGCTAGGTGGTGTTAATAAGTTATGCTTCAACGACGGTGCCCCGACTAGCCCCCTGACCTATCCACTAATGTTGGATGAAGGCGCCGCCGACGTTCGGGTTGCTTTGATCGATCACCGCGTTTTCAGTCCCATTTACTGGCCTGAATTGCTGGACACTGGGCGCTGCCAAGCCGCAACGTTGGCGGCAAAGATCGTGCATATTCCGATCGATCAACGTTACGAGCCTACCCAACTTGTCGAACGATTACACGCCATACCGGGTGTTAAAGCATTGTTTTCAAGGGGAGATCAGCATGCCAGCCGATGACCGCATAAGAAACCGGCACGCCGAATTTGCACGCAACGATAACCTAGAATCGCTGCTGGGCACACTAAATGAAGATCTGGCGTTAGCCGAAGCCCAGGCCATGCAGCGTTATCTCGACCAACAGCCACCTTTTCCACCCATCTTCGTCATGGGTGCGCCACGCAGCGGCACGACCCTCTTCATGCAGTGGCTCGCATCCACTGGTGTCTTTGCCTATCCGACTAACATGCTATCGCGATTCTGGGCTGCGCCAATTACCGGCGCCCGCATCCAAAAAGCGCTGACTGATCCGGCCTACGACTTCCGTGACGAACTTCGTGATTTCAAGGGGGGCACCGACTTTGAGTCCCACCATGGCAAAACTGCAGGCGCGCTCTCTCCCAATGAGTTCTGGTACTTCTGGCGGCGTTTTATGCCAGGCAACGAATACCGGCCACGCCATGAGCTCGAGCGCACCGTGGACAACGAGACGCTGCGTACCGAAATCGCCGGCATAACCGACCTATTCGGCAAGCCCTTCGCCACCAAAGGGATGATTTTCAACGAAAACATACCCTACATGGCAGATATACTCCCCAACGCCATCTTTGTCTGGGTTCGTCGCCAGCCGGAATACAATATCCAGTCACTACTGCAAGCACGCGAGCGTCAGTATGGCGATATGAATCAGTGGTATTCGTTCAAAATTAGAGAGTTTGACAAACTTAAAGATTTACCACCAACCGAATCCGTTAGTGGCCAGGTGGCGTCGATTCATCATGCGATCGAAGAGGGTTTTTCCAGCTTGACTGATAACCGAAAACTTATCGTTGACTATGAAACATTCTGCTCTTCCCCCTCAAAGATATATGAAGAACTGGCAACCAAATTATGCACTCATGAAGTGGTTATTCCTCAAGAGCCGACGGCTACGCAGTTCAACCCGCGCAACGAATGGCGACTGGGTTCACCCACTTATAGTATGGTACATCAGGCTTATAAAACGTTTAGCCATCGTGCTTAAAACCTAGAATCTGCCACAAGTGCGCCACATCCATAAACGGCGGATGATGTCATCCTTTAACTATCTCCTAAAATTGGTGCATGCGTAATCAAAGTTCTCCAGTCTATAACGAGGCAAACGAAAAGCAGAACCAAAGAACCACGGCCAAAAGACTCCCAATATATCAAGAGCCTCAAAGAGGCAGAGGGAGCCTCCTAACCGAAACGGTATACTTCACGGCACCCACTACACAAAATACCTGAAGTGTGTCATCCACACTCGCTTTAAAGGCCATCAGTTTGATGAGAATTGGATGATAATCTAACGTCACGTGGTCGCGCCTACCTCCGTAGTACCTACCGAACTGCCGACACCACTGACTCAAATTACCGTTATAGGGTGGACTCTTTCCGGATTCACCGATGATCGCCCTCCTTCAAAGCGACCCTAGCCGTGACCCGCACTCCAGTTTTACCAAACTACTCAACAAGGACCGTATTGCACTAATTCTTTGCCCCAAGACTCAAAGGCTCCAAATAAACCCAAACCAACCTCAAATCTATTTTTATGAAAATCGCAACCAAAACTCAATTTCCACTTAGAAACACTGCAAAAAAAATTAAACGCCTGATAAGCGCATTCGTAAAACCATTCATAAACCAAAAAAAGCGACTAAAATCTAAAAACAAGACAAAATACTTTTGCATCGGGCGAAACAAGACTGGAACAACTTCCATAAACCTGAATTCAGATAATAACTGCAGCACTTTGGCGTGAACCGGTAGAGGTAGGAGGGCCGCCGCCGGTACCCTCACCGCCTTTACCGACCAAAGTGAAGAGCAGATGGGATACCGACAACTGACCCAGCGACAACGATACCAGATTGAGGCCGGTTTGCAGCACCGCTGCAGCCTTCGTGCCATCGCCCAGCTTGTGGGGTGCAGCAGTAGCACGGTCTCGCGAGAGATTCGGCGCAACACAAGCGC
>NZ_NSKD01000009.1 GCF_002286965.1 Halovibrio salipaludis
GCGGACTCGCCAGCCTGCGCATCAGACAGGCGCTTGCGCCAGTTGCAGAAGCTGGCATAGCCGATGCTCTGCTGCTTGCAGAACTGCATGGCTGACAAGCCGCTGTCTCGCTGTTGATCGACCAGGGCCTGCCATTGTTCGGGAGTGCGGCGTTTGCTCATGGGAGTAGTAACCTCGTATTGGAGAATTTGAGGCTACTGTAGGGCGCTATTCGCTGGAGTGGCAGGGTGTCTTAGAATGAACGCTTACGCTGGAACTGCGCCTGCGAGGGAAGAGCACTACGCAGAGCCACCGGGCGCCGATTTACTATGTGGATCTGACGGTGCGGGAAGGCCAATCCGTGCAGGAGGCGATCCAAGAGGCCAAGGAAGGCGAGCAGGCCATGCAGCAAGCCGGTTACGACCAGGCGGCGCTGGATGAAGCCGGAAGGCGAGGCTTTGAGAATGCCGAGTTCGAGCACTCAGAGGACGAAACGCCTGCGGTGATGGAGGAGTTCTACCCCGAAGCCACTGAAGACGTGGATCTGCAGCGATCACAGAAAGACTCAGATACCCAAGCTCACGGCATAAAGGAACGCCTGGCGACCTCATCACAGGTGTACCAAGTGCCGAGCCAATGCAAGAAAGCTTGACGTCCAGGCCCCTCCCATCGGGAGGGGCTATATTTTTTGCCAAGGGTGCTTAGCAAGGGATGGGGTGACATCAAAGCTCCCCCAGATTCCGCATAAACGCGCTTTGATATCCGGCGACTCTGAATTTGTTCTACAGCCTCAACTGGGGAGCTCAGCGGCAGGCTGAAGCGTAGCTTTTGCCTGTTGCTCGACGGCCTTGTTGGGGGGCGCCGTATTCGTCTTGCATCGCCCACCCGCGCCTAAGGTGAAAAGACGAACCAACCAGCAACCAGACCACTTAGTACACCGACTATCATGCCCGATACGACTTGGGCCCATGCTTGTTGCAATAAGCCCCACCACCATTCGGATCTGGCTGCCGCCTTCGCCTCGCGCCTGCGAATTTCTTCCATGCGTGTTCGGTAAACTTGGCGCATGACCGCTCTTGCCGATTCTGTGTATCGAGCGCTAGGCTTATCAAGGAACAGTTCTAGTTCGTCGAGCGGAGCAGCCTCAGCGACCTCGCGGAAGTACCTCTCTTCTTCTTCCTGAGTATCGGCCTCGTTATTGCAGGCAAGCAATAAGCGCTCTTGCCAACCTTTCTCTTCAGCGCCTTTCATAGATGATCTTGTCACTCCTAACGCGGCCAGCACGCGAGGCTTCGTAGTGGAGGCAAAGCCGCGACGAAAAGCCCTCGCCGTTAAAATCTATTGCGACCTAACTGGTACTAATGTCATATGCCGCAACAAGTTTGTCTATCTGGACTGAAGCCGTACGACGGTCTGCGGCCACAGCGCACACAATATTAGAATGATTTAGCCTAGGAACTTCATCTCCTGTAAGAAGCTCCACGTCCAAGATATTTGCGAGGACGCTTGCGCTTGATGTTGCTCGTCCCAAAAGTCACGGGAACTTCTTTCCTCGATCGGTAATCGGGTGCTCATTACTCCCTCTCTGGGCTAACGGCAGGTATAACCGGGTTCTTAAAGCGCAATTCTTTCGTCACCGTGCTTTAAGACCCCGATTATGCCCTTGTTAAAGCATTCTATTTTATCGGCAAAATCAGCTACCTTTTTGGCCCGCTCTTAGCCTGGATAACTTCTCTTTAATTGAATCGACAACGATTCGCTTTTCCGCTGGAACTTTTTCGAGTTGCACCGACAGGTTGCTCACGTCAGTGCTCTCAGGCGGCTGGTTGCGCTTTTGCTCAGCTAACGTATCGATGTCCTTTTCAAGAACGTCCAGGGCTTGGTCCAGATACCAATCGTGGTTCGCCTTGAACGAAATCTCGAGCATCCTGGTTGCGGAGGTTAGCGCATTTGCCATTACATCCTTTTCGACCCATCGTTCGTGGTCAGTCCATTCCAACGTGAACTCAACATCCACCAACCGCAGGTTCGAATTTTGCTCAACCCTCGAGATCTTTGCTTCAAGTTTCTTTATGGAGTCAGCTATTGTCTCGTCTACTTTTTGTTTCACTGCACCATTAAGTCTCTGCTCAACTTCAGATACCTCTTTATTTAGCCTGTTGGCCTCGCCCTCAAAATGAGTCTTAACTCGCTGATCTACTTGTTCCTTGTGGCGTTCCATCTCCTCGTTCATCGCGGCTTTGTCGCGCTCATATATCTTTTTGTTCGAGAACCAGTTATACCCCAGCAATAGCACCGCGACGATAGCCAGGATACTCAACGCCCATTGGACAGTAGACAGCACGCGTCCCTGATGCTCACGCACAACGTCAATTCTCTCTTGCAGCAGCATATTTTGTTGTTTTAGCTGCTCAATCCGACTCTTCTGCTCTACCTTCTCGTCAACCGCCTCGGCCCAAACGCTAGAGGCAAAAAGAAGCACTCCAAGACAAACAACGAACACCAAAAGCTGCCTATATCGCAAGTTGTGACTCCTTCTTTAACGTTTGCAGAACGCGCGCCCGTTGGATGGCTCCCCCAATATTCTCCGTTCCAAAACTGCCTTCGGTCTTGGTACCTGATTTCACAGATCCCACCAAAAACAACTGGAACTATAGAGTTGAGCGCCTGCGGTGGGCCGTGTGTAATCGTTTGAGTTCCTGCTTTGCGCATTCAATGCCATTGTATAAATCGTCGGGCTTGCAGGTGAGCGGCAACAGCGCTTACCTACTCTGCCCCTCAACTGCGCTCGGCTTCTGGTGCTTATCCAACAACAACCGCAACACCAGATGCGCCAGCTTCACCTCATTCTCCGGCGTTTCCATCGCCCTTTCCGCCATGCTCTGATGCTCGTTCATGTCATCCAGCACCAGGTCCTGGAGCTTCTGCGGGAAGGAGCCGTGCATGATCTGGTTTGGGTCGTTGTTCAGCACCTGGTTCATCACCGACTCTTCGCGCTCCAGGCGACCTGCAAGTCCCCGGGCGTAATGGAGCTGGTCCTTCTCGCTGATGTCGCTGCCGAAGATCTCGTTCAGTGACTCGATGATCTCCGAGAGGCGCTTGGTCTCAGGATCGTGGGCCTTGCCGGAGCCCACGGAGCTGACCGGCGTCAGGTTGTACTCGCCCTGTTCGTCTCCGAGCTCCAGCCGATTCTCAGCCTGTTTGGTCAGCCGGTAATGGGTAAGCTCCAGCTCGGAAACGTCGATATCTTCTTCCAAACGCTCGATGCGCAGCATCGGGTGGAGGGCCTTGGCGAAGACACAGAGCTGCTCCAAGTCCCGGTCATCGTAGAACACGATCTGGGAGAGGAACTCGTAGGCGCGCACGAAGCTCTGCAGGTCCTTACGGAATGTATCGAGGGCGTCGCGTTGCTCCCCGGCCTGTTTGAGGTCGTGCTCGGCGCGTTTCTGGGCTCTCTCGTCGCCTTTTCGCTCGGCTTCCCGGGCCTGCCTACGGGCTTCCTGCATCTGTTTCTGGGCGTCGTCGTAGCGGGCCTTGAAGCGATCCTTAGCAGGCTGGCAGGCATTGGTCAGTCGGGCTGACTTCGCCTTGGGATCGAAGAATGCCTTGGCGAATGCCTCCACTTCGCTCCAGGTGTAGATGTCGGACTCGTTGAGCTTGTCGAAGAGGTCGTAGACCACCTGGGCGTCGGAGACGTTGGCCAGCTCGGTCTGCTGGTAATAGGGCTCGAAGGCCTCCTGGATGTCCGAGGCGTCGTTGATGAAATCCAGGATGAAGGTCTCCTTGCCCGGGAAGACGCGGTTCAGGCGGGACAGGGTCTGCACGCACTCCACGCCCTGCAGCTTCTTGTCCACGTACATCGCGCAGAGCTTGGGCTGGTCGAAGCCGGTCTGGAACTTGTTGGCCACCAGCATCACATTGTAATCGTCCGTGTCGAACGCCTCGGCGTGGTCGCGGCCGTGCAGGTCCGGGTTGAGCAGCTTGCTGGTCTCGGTCACCGGCTCGGGAATCACGTCATCGGCAGGCACCTCGCCGGAGAACGCCACCAGTGGAAAGACATCCCGGTAGCCGTGTTCCTGAACGTACTTGCGCATGGCCAGCATGTAGCGCACCGCTTCCTGGCGGCTGGCCGTCACCACCATGGCCTTGGCCTGGCCGTCGAGCAGGTGGCGCACATTGGCGCGGAAGTGCTCGACGATGACTTCCACCTTCTGGTTGATGTTGTACGGGTGCAGCCGCACCCAGCGCGCCAGTGTGGCCGAGGCCTTGCGGGACTCCACTTCTTCTTCGTCCCCGTGGGGGTGCGCCAGCTTCCAGGCGACGTTGTAGGTCACGTAGTTCTTCAGCACATCCAGGATGAAGCCTTCCTCGATGGCCTGGCGCATGGAGTACAGATGGAACGGCTCCGGGAGGTTGTCCTCGCTGGCCGGTTCGTTGCGATTGGAGCGGCGCCCGAACAGCTCCAGCGTCTTGGCCTTGGGCGTGGCGGTGAAGGCGTAATAGCTCAGCTGCGTGGGCGGCTTGCGTGAGGACACGGCCGCATCCAGCAGTTCCTCGGCGCTGACCTCGCCTTCGTCGTCGTCATCGCCACCACCCAACAGGGCCTTCAGTTTGGTGGCGGAGGTGCCGGTCTGGGAGGAGTGGGCCTCATCGGCGATCACTGCATAGCGGCCCTGGGCAAGCGCTTTATCCTTCTCCAGCGCATCGTAGAGCGCCGGGAAGGTCTGGATGGTAACCACGACGATGCGCGTGCCCTTGCGCAGCGCATCGGCCAGCTGCTCGGACTTGCTCTGGGTGGTTTTCTCATCCCGGGTGATGGCCCGGACCATGCCCTCGGTGCGCTCGAACTGGCGGATGGTGTTCTGGAGCTGGCTGTCGAGCACCGTGCGGTCGGTGATGACGATGACCGAGTTGAACAGCTTGGCATCATGCTCGTCATAGAGCCCGGCCAGCTGGTGCGCCGTCCAGGCAATGGAGTTGGACTTGCCGGAGCCGGCGCTGTGCTGGATCAGGTAGCGCTCGCCGGCGCCTTCCTGGCGGGTCGTCTCGATGAGCCGGTTGACCACTTCCCACTGGTGATAGCGCGGGAAGATGAGCGCCTCTTTTGTCTGAATGTTGCCGTGGAAGTCTTCGGCTTCCTTTTGCTCCAGGTGCAGGAAGCGCTGCAGGATGCGCAGCCAGGCATCCGGGGCGAAGACGTCGTTCCAGAGGTAACCGGTCGCATATTCGTTGGGATCGGCCGGCGTCGGGTTGCCCGCCGCGCCTTCCGGAGTGCCCTTATCGAACGGCAGAAAGCCCGTGTCCTTGCCGGCCAGGCGGGTCGTCATGGCCACGCGGTCCTGGCTGACGGCGAAGTGCACCAGCGCGCCGGTCTTGAATGCCAGCAGTGGTTCCACCTGCTTGTTGGTGGGCGCCTTCAGGGGTCGGTCCTGCTGGTACTGGCGCTTGGCCCGCTCCACGGACTGTTTGAACTCGCTCTTGAGCTCCAGCGTGGCCGTGGGGATGCCGTTAACGAACAGCACCAGATCCAGCCGGGGGTTGTAGTTCTCCCCGGCATGGGGCGAGTAGGACACTTCCGGCACCACCCGCAGCCGGTTGGCGTGGTAGCGCTGCTCGGACTCCGGGTTCATGCCGTGATCGGGCTTGAACGCGCAGGCCTCGATGTAGTGGCCAGGCAGGCGCACCGGATTGCGCAGGACGAAGAGCGTGCCTTTCTTGCGCCGCTCCCGGTCCACCGCCACGCACAACTGGCGCTCCGGATCCCCGGGATAGGCCTTGGCGAACTTCTGCCAGCGATCCGGGTAAGCCTCCTTGAAGAAATCCACCAGATCCTCGGTGTAGAGCGCCAGCTCCCGGTCATAGCCGTCCGCAGTACCGCTCAGCCACCCCTGGGCGGTCATCTCGTTGATGATGTCCTTCTGGAACTGGTGTTCCCTTTCGTCCGCCATTACGTCCTCATTGCGGTTTTGCGTGAATCAAGCTTAGCAGTTCCAAAGTGGGCGGTTTCGCCAATCCGGAGGAAAGCCCATGGCTTCAGGATCGATAGCGTGTGACTCCAGGAGCCCGAAGAAACGGGAGTGCCAGTGGTGCCCCGGATTAATCGTATTCATCAGAAACAACAGCATAGTCAGTGTGTTGTATAGACGACGATCGCCATCATGGCGAACGGACTCAAGTAACGCTTCCGGCCCTTTTGTGGGCGTGGTGGGAATCACTGTGAACTCCCGGTTCCACAAACGCGCATGATGGGCACAGGTATTTCGTACTGTGGTCAGGTGGTGCATCAATGAAACGAGAATCCGCTCGTCGATACCGTACCGTCTGGCGACCGCATTTCGGTCAGCCCGGTGTCGCGTGTTGGTGAACCACTGGGATATCTGCCCAAAAGTCATCACTTCGACCAGCGCCCATATCGGTGGCAAAGGCTCCTCGTACTCCTGCTGCAGATGCCGGATAAAGGTTTCCTGGCTGTGGCGGACCGCCTTCTCCAGCTGCTGACGGTGCCTGGCGTAATGCCAACGTGCCTTGAACAGCTCCGGATTCAGGTGGCAGTGAGGGCCATAGGTATGCGCCATATAATAGGCCCAGCCCGCGCGTACCGAGACCTCAATGCGCTCCAGTGCATCCAGCACAAGAAGGCGCAACTCCCGGTCGAAAATATAGAGATTGAGCACTTGCTCGAATGTCGTACCGGATTGGAATTCGTGGCTTTCGTGGTCCGACTCAAACGGCAACCAATAGGCGCCAAGCCGGTAATAGTTCAGATGCGAGAGATAGTGAAGCGCACGACTGCGGTCATCAATGACCAGGCCACGTTGCTGAAGCAGATCAAGCTGGGCGTCGTGGGAGAGCGGGGGCTTGGAGAAGCGCATGAGTCACGCTGCCCCGAAACAAGTAACCTCCCGGGGTGCGCATCGTCGAGAGGCGTGGGAGGTATTGTTACCACTAATTATAGTGGCTGCACCGGCGTTGTCCAGTCCTGGTTTGAACTGACCGGAGTGCGATCCCTGAATGAAAGTGTCCGTAATGCTCTCGCCAAACAGCTGGTACTGGCGCTCTTCTGCCATCGTGTCATTCACCTCCGTGTTTTATATCGTCGCTTTGCTGGCTGATGATCTCGTCCTGCCAGTCACTGTAGCTTTTCTTTGTCCCTTCTACGTACCAGCTTGTGCGGCCATTCGCGTTGCGTCCGGAAACAACGGCTGCTGCGGCGCTCGGGCTGGAAAAGCCGTGATCCTTCGTGAAACGCCGCTTTCCATTACCATCCGCCACCAGCACCTCATCCTGGACCAGTTGCTGGAACAGGTCGCTGTAGCCCTTATGCTCCGAAACCCAACTCTCTCGAGCCAGTGACCCTTCCAGTACGACAAACTCCCCGTCGATCTCCCGTGCCTGTGCTTTGATGCTGTATTTCGGAATTCGCATCTCAAAGACCGGTGAGTCCGGGGATGCCGGAGTTTGTTTCGCTGCGCCGGATTCGGTTGGCGCCTTGAGGAAATCAAAGCCAAGGACAGGCAGCACAGTACGGATCTGCTCAGCGAAGAAGGCCATGTCCGACTGATCCGCCTCCGGCAGAACGCCATACTCATGAGCCGTGTTGTTAACCAGCCCGCAGCGCCCCGCCAGCTTGGCCTGGGCCATGAGCTGACTTTCCAGGTACTTCACGTGGGCCTTGGTCAGGTTCTGGTCCTTGCTGGTTACTAGACAAACCTTCTCCCAGAAATCCTTACCCCCTTTGGTGCCCTCGCGGTTGTGCTGCTTCAGCCGTGCGGCTACATCGTCGCTCTCCCCAATGTAGACCAGAGGCCGCATGCTGTTCTCCGGATCCGGCCCCACAAGGAAATAGATGCCGGTTCGAGCACACTCTGGGCGCTCTAGAATTTCAGGTAGCTTGCTGCGCGGGCCAGTCAGCACGTGGCCAGTCCAGTTCATAATCTCAGCGGTAAGGAGGCCGTTGGGAGCGCCATCGACCAGGAACAGGCGGATGCTCCTACCCTGAGTCATACTGGTACTCCTTGCTTAACTGAAGAATCAGGGAAAGTCTCGGAACTTGGTGGCTGCCAGTCACGGACGTCGATCTTCCCTGTGACGGCAGCGGAAATTAAGGCTGAGCGGCGTTCTTGCAAAAGCCCAATTGCTGACTCGGCCTGCGAGAGCAGCTTCTGATGTCCCTGTTCTTCATGAGTGAGGAAGTCCATTGTTTCAGCCTGCTCCAACAGTGGGGGAACAGGAATATAGATATCCTTCACGTATCCGCAGTTCAGGTGGGGATGTAATGCTCCTGTTTTAATGGACATTAATGAGTTATAGCCATAATCAGAAAGCAAGACCCAAGCCAACCAAGAACCGGAAAGGCTCTGTTTGATCGTCGATGTAACAATCAGAGCATGACAGTTTGCTTCGGGGAAATCGTCTGGAACGACTGCAATTTGGCCGATATCTCCTGTTTGAACGATAAGCACATCGTCTGGCTTCAAAATGGATTTAGCGTGCTCATCACTCCACCATTTGGGGACGTAGTATTCTGGTGAGAAAATAATTTGGTTGTTCTTAATGTGGAGCGACTGCAGATAAGGAATACCTTCTTCTACGAAAAGATCTCGTGTCGGCCCCACATACCCATTCGTGATCTTGTCAGTTACCGTAGAAAGCTTCCTGACCTCCCAGTGCTCGGGCACCTCCCCAAGCCACTCCACCCCGGAATCCTTCATCGCCACATCCGGATCCAGCCCCTTGGTCACGGCATGGGAAATCACCGCCTGGCGCTTTTCCTTGAGCAGCTCGATCAGGCGTTGTTGTTCGGCGATCAGGGCGTCGATGCGGGCGGTTTGGTGGTCGAGGAAGCGGGCGATTTGGGTTTGTTCCGATTTCGGAGGAAAACAGAAACGTTCCTGAAGGTACGCCTCTACATCAAGATTCTGAATGCCTGTGGTTTGTTTTATCGACGGGTAGTTCACTCGCTGTTGGTATAAGCTATTGAAAGCGTAGCAGAGAAAGTTTGCATCAAATCCCGGGAGCGGACTCATTCTTCCAACGAAGTTTGAAGTCACTGCGTCAAAACCGAGATCGAATAAAACGACGCAGCCTACTAGTGTCTTGTCGCCACCTCCTGATTTCTCAATCAACAAATCTCCTGAACGGACGAGACGATTTTTCTTATCCCGCTCCGGAACACTTCTTAGGGTCAGTTTCTCCGTTCCAACTCTGAGGGTTTCTCTATCAAAGTCTGCAACCCTTAGAACAACGACATCACTGTTCCCGTCAGGTTCGTCGCCCCACACGCCGTTTATGCAGCCGTCAACGGCGCGCTTGAGCGAGAAAATCTCCCAGTGCGATGGCACGTTTCCTAACCACCTCACCTCAGATTTTTGATACTCCGGATAACTCGGATAGCTCATACCGCCATCTCCTCAATCATCCGCTTGATCGTGTCCGTGCATTCCTTGAGGTCCGCGTCGATTTCCTCCAGTGGCCTGGGTGGCTCGAACACGTAGAAGTGGCGGTTGAAGGGGATTTCGTAGCCGACGATGCCGACTTCGCCGTCCTTCTCATCCGTCTTGGACTCATCGATCCAGGCGTCCGGCACATGGGGCAGGACCTCGCGCTCGAAGTAGTCGTAGACGGACTCGCCGAGCGGGACGTTCTCGTTGTCCCGCAGGTCCGGGTCGGCTTCGAGGTTGCCTTTCTTATCCCGGCAGTAGTCGGCCTCCGGGTCGTGCTCACCCAGCGCCTTCCAGATGTTCTTGAGTTGGGCGGCGCTGGGATAGAAAGTGGCCTTGGTGCATTCGCCCTTGAGGGCTTCCAGGAAGTCTTCGCGGTTGCGGTAGAGGGGGTCGCCCAGGCTTTCGCAGGCGCTGATCAGGTTGGCCTGGTCGTCCTCGGCGAGCTTCTCGAAGAACTTCTCGCCCTTCATCCGCTCGATGCGCTCCGGTGAGGCCTGGAAGTTGAGTTGCAGCGGGCGCTCCACGGTGATGCGGCGGTAGCCAAAGGCCTCGGTCGGGAAGATCTTGCTCTCGTCCGTCTCCTCGAACCGACCGTACAGACGCACGATCTCGTCCTGCTCGGACTCGGGGATGTAGTTGCGCTTGCTGCCCAGCGATTTGCGCATCTTGGCGTAACGGTCCGCCGCGTTGATGAGCTGGACCTTGTTGCGCCGCTGTTCGGGCTTGTCGTTGGACAGCACCCAGACGTAGGTGTTGATGCCGGTATTGAAGAACGAGTCCGACGGCAGCGCGACAATGGCCTCCACCAGGTCGTGCTCCAGCATGTAACGGCGGATCTCGGATTCACCGCTGCCGGCGCCACCGGTGAACAGCGGCGAGCCGTTCAGGATGATGCCGATGCGCGAGCCGCCCTTCTCGGCCGGGCGCATCTTGGCGACCAGGTGCATGAGAAACAGCAGCGAGCCGTCCGAGACCCTTGGTAAGCCGGGGCCGAAACGCCCGTCATAGCCTCGCTCCTTGTGTTCCTTCTGGACTTTGTCCTGCACCTTCTTCCAGTCCACGCCGAAGGGTGGATTGCTGAGCATGACGTCGAACGTATTGCCGCGCAGCTGATCGTCCGAGAGGGTGTTGCCCAGCTTGATGTTCTCGACCTTCTCGCCCTTGATGAGCATGTCGCCCACGCAGATGGCGTAGGACTCGGGATTGAGCTCCTGGCCGCTGACGGAGACATCCACCTGCTCGCTGATGGACTTCACGTAGGATTCCGCCTCGGACAGGAACCCGCCAGTTCCGCAGGTCGGGTCGTAGATAGTCAGGATCTTGCCCGGCTGGAGGTGGTCTTCCTCACCGGTCATCACCAGGGAGGTGGCCAGGTGCACGATGTCACGCGGGGTGAAGTGTTCCCCGGCCGTTTCATTGGAACTTTCCGCGAACTTGCGGATCAGCTCCTCGAACACACTGCCCATGCCGAAGTTGGAGATGCGCTTCGGGCTCAAATCCACCGCCGCGAATTCCTGGACGACCTGATACAGCAGGTTGCTGCTTTCCAGCTGTTGGACGAAGTCCTCGAAGTTGAAATGCTCGAAGATCGCCCGTGCCTGGGCGCTGAATGAGTGCACGTAGCTCATCAGGTCTTCGCCGGTCTGCGTGTCTGACAGCGACGCGAGACTCAGTGGAGAGCTGTTGTAGAACGGCTGGTCAGCGGCGCGGTAAAGCAGGCGGTCCCGGGCGGTTTCGGGTTTATCCGCATGCTGTTTGGTGGCATCCAGCACCGCGTTCTTTGTCGGCTCCAGCACGCATTCCATCCGGCGCAACAGGGTGAACGGCAGGATGACGCGGCCGTACTGGGACTGCTTGAGATCGCCGCGTAGTAGATCGGCGATGGACCAGATGAAGGACGCAATTTCGGAATGGTTTTCCGTGTTCATTCGGGCTCCGTGCAAAGGGGCGTTGGATCGGTGCGATTGACGCGATTCTGGGCGGCGCCTGCGACAGGTGGTGTCAGAGGCATAGAGGCCGTTTGGGGATAAGGGTGCAGTGAAAGCGTAGGGGCGTCAATTTTGAGAAAGTTGGTTGAGCCCCTTAATGTAGTTGAGATAGTGCTTGCTCAAGATCAATAGGATCTGGTCAACAAGCGCGGCCATTTGGGAACGCCAAACCATTTACAGGGGTAACAGTGCTTTCCTCGCTCATTTTCGACAACGGCCCCTATTTGGCGGCCCGTATTCGCCAGTCTGTGCTTCCATCGTTACGTACGTTCTCAGAGATCGTTACCCGGGACGTGCTTTCAGGCTTTGAGGGGTTGGAGTGCCGAGCAGATGCTGTGTCGGAAGCGGAGTACGCCAGGCTCGGATCTTGCTCAGGTTCGGCTGATGACGAAAACCTTGGGCAAGCTGCTGAGGCTGCGTACGAGGCAGGCATCGACTTCTATCTCATGATGTCTGAGTTTCGACAGGGAACGGTCAACCTGTTGGCCGTTGGCTTGTTCCACTTGTTTGAGCAGCAACTTCAGCACATCTCTAAGGACGGCCTATTTCGTGGGTTGCCTCCCCTTGCTGATTCGAAACTAGCGAAGGCGGAGGAGTGGTTCCGCACGAACCTAGGAATCGAACTTAACTCGTTCGCAGGATGGGATCTGATAGAAGGAGAGTTGCGCCTAGTCGTAAACACTGTCAAGCATGGCGATGGATCTTCCGCTTCGAGGCTCCGCAAGATCAACCCGAAACTGTTTGAAGATCCGAGTGCCAGCAACTTTGATGATTTTGAGTGGTTGAAACGGCCGGAGTTTTCACACATCGAGATGCCTTTAACCGGGAATAGCATCTATGTTTCTGAGGAGCAGCTTCAGACCTACGCGCTGGCCACCCAGCAGGTTTTTGAAGAATTCGCGCAGTACTTGGCCTCTACAAGCAGGGCAAACTATCGGTAGATGCTGTGGATTGCCAAATTGGTTTTCCCAGCGAGCTCTGTTTGCAGCACAAACCAGACCTGCTTAACTTCCTTTACTAATAAACTGCGAAGCGGAGACACCGGAGCAGCTAATGGCAGATTACCGAGTCCACTTACAGGAAGATGGCGAAGATTACTCCGTCGATATTGATGCCAATGGCGTCGAGGCAGCGAAGAAGCGCGCGCGGGTAGGTCGCCCTTACGCTGATGTTACGCAGGTTGAGGATTTATCATCCGGAGCTGTGGAAAAATACGAACTCACACCTCAATCCATTGGGCCTGTCGAAGCACGCCTTACAGACGCTGAGTCAAAGGTCACCCTGACCACTGAAAGTGTTACGGATCTTCCAATAACCGAACGAATCGACGTGATCGCAGCGGAATGTGCCTTCGCAGTTGATATCGCGACTGGCTGGAAAACGGTTGGCGTCGGTTTCTTTGGAGGTCGTAGCGAGGCTATGAAAAAACCGCTAAAAGAGGCGAAGGCTTATGCACTAAAGGAACTACGACAAGAGGCGGTGTCTGTTGGCGCCGATGCGGTTGTCGGTATTGATTTGGATTACAGCAAACTACCTGAAGGGCCATTATTTCTCTTGGTCGCTTCAGGCACAGCTGTCAAATTGGACCGCTGAGCCAGCCCCGCAAATTTTTGCGCCACGCGTAGAACGTGGCGTCCAAAATGCGCATCTTGCGACAGACCTCCGGGATCGGAGTGCCGAGTTCGGCCTGCTTCAGGGCGCAGGCAATCTGCTGATCGGTAAAACGGTAACGCTTCATGGCATGATCTCCTCGTCACGATTTTATCGTGCCGGATTTTCCAGCTTTAAGCGGTACTAAATTGTGGGGTAGGGTCAGCCTCCAGTACATGCTCAGCCAATGCTGCGCTGGCATTACTGCGGCCTGGATGATTCACCAGCGCCACCTGGTAACCACCAAGTGGCGGCAGTGCATCGTTGGTAAGGCGTTTTAGCGGTGGCCGAATCAGGCTTTTCGGGAAGGCTGTAATCGCAAGATCCGCCAAAATGGCGGCTTCCTGCCCGGAACAATAGTCGCAGGAGTAGGCGATTCGGTAATCAACGCTAGCATCATCCAGGGCGTTCAGCGTGATCCTGCGCCATTCACACCCATGTTGGGCCAGGGTTACCGGCAGGGGCCTTTGTTCCACAGCAATCCCATCCTCATGACCGACCCATACCAGTGTTTCACTATGAATCACTTCCCTGTGCAAATCCTGTCGTGACTCACTTCCCATCACCAGGGCCAGATCCAGTTCGCCGTCATCCAGCTTTGCGAACAGATCAATGCTGTGTCCCACCACGACATCCACCTGAACGGCCGGATGCGATCGGGCGAATCGGGATAACACATTGGGCAGGATACGCCCCACCACGTCATCAGTTATCCCAAATCCCACGCGCCCTTCCAGCGTAGGGGCCAGAAACTGGGTAACGGCTTCGGCATTCAGCTTGAGCAGCCGCCGCCCGTAGCCCAGGAGCACTTCTCCCTCGGCGGTAAGGCGCACATGGCGAGCCTCGCGTACAAACAGGGTCTGGCCTAGCGTCTCTTCCAGACGTTTGATCTGCATGCTCAGTGCGGAAGGCGTTCGAAAGAGCTGTTGGGCCGCCCGGGTAAAACTACCGCTCTCCGCAATCGTCACAAAGGTGCGCAGCACCTCGCTATCCAGCAGCGGTAACGCGGCACGGCTGGATGCATTGGTAGGCGGTTGGCTCATAACGCCCCACTTTTCAGAAAAACTTAACGCGGAGTTTAAAACTTTTTGTTTGAGTTACCCAAGGTGAATGGCCAAGCTATGAAAACAGAGGTCGCGACTCTCGTAATTATCCAAGACTAACCGCATCTGCTTGGCAGGTGCCTGGTCCCTGCTGGCTGACCAGCAGTAATGAGAGTGGAGGAACGCGATGAATGAGATGACCCTGCCCCAGCATTTCCGCCAAGCCTGGACAAAAGCGAGCGGACTGGCGCCACCGCCCAAGCCGCGCCAGAACGGGTTCTACATGCCAGCAATGCCATCGATGGAGCTGATCAGAGCACTGGATATGGGGTGGTGGCGGTGTCGTCGTCGTTTGCTTTTCCGCCGCCACATGCTTCCATTGCTGGGCTATGGTGAGCAGATGGTACGGGAGACGGGCTATAGCCGCGACGATATTCTCTGGGCCAACCGGCTCCCATTGAAGGTCGATGCCATTCATGCATTGGAAACTCTGGCCTGACCAGGGGTACATCAGCAGATCGTCGGGCGCAGGAGTTGATGGAGTGACCGCTTGTTTTCCAACCAATACCTTGCGCCCATCCCGGCATTAATCCGACACATGGATTGGCAAGCCCCCAAAAAAGTAGACGCATGGTGGCATCGTTCTCACCCGGGCTGGTGCGTCAGTCCATTGTTTTTTGAATGCGTTTTATTCTTTGGTTGAGGTGAAATAACGAGTGTCTGGTGCAGAGTCAGAATTGCTGCAGGCGGGTAATCGCGTGCTGAAGCATTGCATCGCTGAATAGGCTGGCTTTTCGGGTTGCTGCCTGTTCGCCCGCAGGCCATTTTTTCAAACCTGCTTTAATGCTCTTCAGGTTCGGCTCGCAGCCCTCACGCGCGATGAGCCAATCCACCGTGGCGAGCACTTCCATACCTAGGGGAGACTGGAATCCGTCGATCAGGCTGGAGACTTTATCCAGAGCTGGCGTATAGGCCTGTGCCTCTCCAGACTTGAGGTAGACGGCTACTTTCTCTTTACGCGATTGATCGAACCAGATGACATCTTCTGGCTTGGCATCCCCCAATCGTTTTTCGCACTGCAGGTAGCTTCCATCAAGTGAATCCAGCAGATGGCGTAGCCGGTCCGCATACGGCCCGTACCGATTGGCTTCAAAGCGAAGGTCCATGGGATCTTTCAGCCCTGTCTTGTTGATCGC
The DNA here is from genome assembly GCF_002286965.1 of Halovibrio salipaludis. Classification (GTDB taxonomy): domain Bacteria; phylum Pseudomonadota; class Gammaproteobacteria; order Pseudomonadales; family Oleiphilaceae; genus Halospina; species Halospina salipaludis. The sequence continues at coordinate 15,300 of NZ_NSKD01000009.1, forward strand.
CCGCTCCATGAACCAGGCCAGTTTCTGGATTTCGAGCAAAGAGCATTCAATACCAAGCACCCAGTAACGGCGAACAAGTTCTGCGATCAGCGCTCGTGGTGGGGTGAGCTTCTCAACCCCGGTTCGACGGGTGACGTTTTGGTACTGTGCTGTCGGCTCATAAACGACAATGCGTACCTCAGTGAGATCGCCTAGAGTCTCTTCAATCATCGGCTTCACCGTGGACCAGTCGAGTCCACCATTGCCGCTCCCCAGAGGTGGGATGGCAATAGACTTGATGTCGTGTTCCAGGATGACCCGTTTCAGATCATGGAGGCCGTCAGCTATCCACTCCGGTTTCGAGGGGGACCGCCAATGCTGCTTCGTGGGAAAGTTGATAACCCACCGAGGTCCTACGAGGTCTGAGCGCTCCGTAACGAACATCTTACCCGGCTGTACCGTTTGGGACTTGCAGGCTTGGGCATAGGCTTTGAAGTTTTCCGGGAAGGCTTCCTTGAACATCAAAGCGATCCCTTTGCCCATGACGCCCACCGTGTTGACGGTGTTCACCAAGGCATCCACATCGGCTTCCAGTAAATTGCCTTCTGTGTACTCGATCATCAGAAAAACCAACTCGGTTTGCTGTATACGCTCAGGTCAAGCTGTCGCTCGTCGGCCAGTGCCTGGATCTCAGCTTTTACGGTTTCATTGTAGGTCACTATGCCCTTGAGAGCATCCACCGGTAGGTGTTGATGGATGAGAGCTTCTGCCTGGTAAAGCTCCGACTTCTCGGGATCTTCAGGATCTTTCTGGAAGTCCCGAGCCTGGAGAAGGTCCCATCGGACCATGGTGGCAAGGTCTGCGATGTCATCACTGAACTCTGCGTTGATCAGGTAGGCATGACGATCACTGAACAGGTACTGGACGCCCGCTTCCTCGACTTTTGGGAGTGAGCTAACCAGTATCACAATGTCGGACTTAGGCCGTTTCTGGACATTTCGCCCCGTCACAATATTGAGCAGCATTGGCGAGTACGGGGTGAAATAAAATGGGATATAGTCGGCAAGCACCCCGCCTGGCGCCATTGGGACCTGGTGCGTGGCGCGTCCCTGAATGAGGTCTTCGCTGCCAATGGTGATGAAATCGTCATCCTGGATTTTACTGGACGGGCAATGCAGCCCATGGTCCAGCAACCACGGTAAGTTTCGGCGATGGGTAATCCGGAAAATCAGAGCCTTTTCGGGTTTCAGGTCCTTTTCAAAGCCCATTGGTCCCTCGGGGGTGTTGTTGTCTCGGTATTCAGTTTACCCGTTGCGATTCCAGCGGGCACTCCATCCGTAGCAGCACAGTGTAGGACTGCACGCCCACATCGGGTATCTCTCTGAGACAGTTTCAGTCCAGCGTCACCCCATAATCGCGGATATCGTCTAGACGTGTCGCTCCAATTCCGTTGATAGCGGTCAGTTGGTTCAGATCTGTGATCGGCCTCATGGTGATGAGCTCGCGTGCACGCTCTGGCCCCAGGTGCGGGACGTTCTGCAGTTCCTGCTCGGTAGCGGTATTCAAGGCGACGTAGGCGCCATGAGCTGCTGGCGCCGGTCCTCTATTGCCCCCCGCTGATTCGGGCTGGCTTTGTGTAGCATTCGTTGCAGAGGCCACCTCTTCCGGCTCCTGAAATCGGATCCCTGCGAAATCCGCGTAGATCTCGATCAACGCTTCCTGACGTTGCGTGCGGTCGCCATCTTCCAGTGCGAGCTCATCCGCCTGCAGAATCGTTTCAGAGACGGTGTGCTCGGGGGCTTTCTCCGTCATTCGCTGGGCCAGGGCGGCCATCACCATAGGAGGCGCCTCCGCCCGCTGTTCAGCGTCATTGTCCTGCAGCCTTTGGACGCGAGCAGCCACTGCAACAAGGTCTTCTGTTGCGCTGGCCAGCACGGGCCAGGTCTCAGAATTCGAGGCCACGCGTTCCTGCATTGCCTGCGCTACCTCATCTGGATCACGCTCGCGCCCCCACGCCACCAGAACCAGAGCGGTTCCAGCGATCAGTGCCTCCTGGGTCCAGGCAGAGATGGGCGGTTCCAGCCCCTCCATGCCTTGTGAAACCCGACGAGCTAGACGCCAATTGCGAAAGCGCCGTTTCGTAACCGCCACCGCGTAGGGTGTCGCCAATGCGAGCCTATAGACGATCCCGCCCAACAATACGCCAAGGCGAAACAACACCACCAGCGCCTGAATCAGCACCTGCACGGCCATCGCAAGGCCCACGAATAGCATATAGATCATCTGCAGGAAGGCCGCGTTCTGTCCACGCACCTGGACACCGGCTACCTTAGCCGATGAGCGGTTGGGCTTGATCCAGTTGAAAGAACCCAGTGCGTTGCGAGTAGAGACCGTTGCGCCGGTCTTGGAGACGTTGAGTTTCGTGGGCCCCTCGCGGTAGCGGCCCCGCAACACAAAGCGCCCGTTCTGCAGGGCGACCTGGGTATTGATCATGGGTGTTCCGGAAACACGGAATCCGGTGCTCGTGTTGGCAGTGACGTTCACGCCAGCCGCCTCTGCCTGGGCCCGGAGCGCAACACCACCGGTGCGGCTCGCACGCAGGTGGCGCCCACGGTGCTCGACCCGGCGCTGGCGCCCGTAGTCATCTTTTTTGCCCAGATTGAAAAGTCCCATCGACCCGGCTCCTGCCTTCAACCGCTTGTAATCACCGTAGCGCGCTGGCGCCGCACGGAGGAATTCTATGTCCGTTTACTCTTAGACCTTCTTCCGCTTGAGGCTAAGTGGTGTTACCACGAAACGCCCGGTCTCGAAAAACCACCCTCGCTTTGAGTCTGGTGACGCGTTTTGCTATTTTCCTCGCGTTTTATAATGCTCGAATCAGATCCTGGTTGTATCGGGCAAGACCATGTCTGTTTCGGTAAGATAGTGACCTTTACCTGAGTTGCTGACCGCGATCGTCCAGCCGGGATTGATGCGTCACCGTCATCAACAAAAACGTAAGGCCTTCCTCTTGATGAATGCGCGAGGTTCTTCATGACCCAACCAGACGTGGCACAGTGGCGGGGCTTGGTGTGGATGACCATCGCGGTTTTGACCATCCCTGCCTCAGACGCTATTGCCAAGCTTGTTGGTCAAAGCCTTTCCATCGGCCAAATCACCACTACTCGGTTTGTGATTCAATGCCTTCTGCTGCTTCCGTTGTGGCTATGGTGGCGTCATCAAGGCATCTGGCTGCAAGGGCTCAAGGCCAGAGACTGGTGGCTGGGGAGCCTGGTTGCCGCCTCCATTTTGTTTCTCTTCTGGGGCACTGAGCTACCTGCCGCTTGCTAACAATATTGCCATTTTCTTTGTCGAACCGTTGATTCTGGTCCTGTTCTCGAAATGGTTCTTAAAAGAGACAGTGTCCAGACGACGCTGGATTGCGGTCACTGTTGGATTAGTTGGCGCGATGATCGTGATTCGCCCCAATATCGAGGCGTACGGCTGGGCCACTATTCTGCCTTTGTTGGCTGCCACGGCGTACGCCGCTTACCTGACATCAACCCGGGCACTGCGCGAGCGTGCTGACCCAACGCATGGGGCAGAGGCTGCTACCAGCCTACAAAAATCGGTTCGACTCCAGCTGATGATCAGTGTTGCTGCATCTGTGCTTATGGTCATTCTGCTGGGAGCGGGGCAGATGATGTCTCTGGCTCTAACCGAATTTCAATGGCCCACACTGGAGCAATGGCAACTGCTCGTTCTGCTGGGGGTGCTGGCCGCCTTCGCCCATGTGCTCATTGCCCTGGCGTTTTCACATGCAAGCGCCAGTGTCCTGGCTCCCGTCCAATACCTTGAAATAATGGGCGCTGTGTTTTTTGGGTGGTGGCTTTTCAGCGAATGGCCAGACGCCTTAACCTTTGTTGGTGCTGCCATCATTATCGGATCCGGCATCTACATTGCCCTTGAAAAGCCCGAACCTGACGTGATTCAAGACTGAAACAGCGAAAGCCATGCTGGGCTTTGGGTCTCGGGTGACCTAATCATGCGAATGCGGACGGTCAGGCAACCGCAATCTCGCTTCAATACCCCCATCCTCAGCCTGTTCCAGATGCAGATCGCCACCATATAAAGCCGCAAGATCACGGGCGATGGCAAGACCCAGCCCTGAACCGGCACTGGATTCGTCGAGTTTGACACCCCGCTCCATTACCGCCGCCCGTGCATCCGCGCTCATTCCTGGACCGTCATCCATCACCCTGAAGAGGATACCGTCAGTGCTTTGTTCCACGACGAGCTTGAAACGCTGGGTGGCCCACTTGGCGGCGTTATCCACCAGGTTTCCGACCATTTCCTGCAGATCCTGGGGATCGGTTCTGACGCTGATGGTCTCCGGAATGATGAAGTCGCATTCAAGCTGGCGGCGTTGGGCAAGACGTTCAAAACCCTGAATGAGGGGCTGAAGGGTTTCAGCAAGATTGCGGGGTGTTCCCAATGCTGAGGGCCCCGCAGCAGCGGCGCGGGAAAGGTGATGGCGGATGGCCGCATCCATGCGCTGGATTTCGCTCTGGAGCGTGACCCGCTGATCATCGCGGAGCCGACCCGCCAGTGTGCCTATAACGGCAATGGGGGTTTTAAGGGCATGCGCCAGGTTGTCCGCCGTCTGGCGACTGCGCTTGATCAGGGATTGATCGCGCTCCAGCACCCGATTCATCGCATTGGCCAGGCCGGTCAGCTCCGCCGGAAGATCAGTGTTCAGTCTGTCACGGTCACCGTTTTCGACATGGGCCAGATCAGACTGGATGCTGCGTAATGGGGCCAGCCCCCAGTGCAGCTGCATGGCCAGGCCCGCCAGGAGGATGAGCGCGAGCACCGCGAGAGAGATCCAAAGGAGCTGGTTGAACTGATCCATCTCTGCCTGGATTGAGTGCAGTGGTGCCGCCACCAGGACATGAATGGGTTGATCCATGCCGGGCAGTGTCACTTGGCGTTGGACGACCCGCAGCCGGTCACCATTGGGACCAATGGCGTCATGGCGCACCAGGCTATCGCTGTCGGCGAGGGAGAGCCGCTCATCCCAGAGTGACCGGGATGCAAGCGTCTGCTCGGGCCCTTCGATCTGCCAGTACCAGCCTGAAAATATGCGGCTGAATCGCGGCTCGCCCGGCACGTCGGGAGGTGGCAGCGAGCCTTTGACACGATCGTATTCAAGGCTGGCAAGAACCACGTTGAGCAGCGACTCCAGCCGCTCGTCGAACGCCGTGTGTATGGACTGCTGGAAGTTGTAGGACAGCAGCAACCCGGAGACGGGCAGCACGAGCAGGATCATCAGGCAGGCGCCGGCGAGCATCCGGATATGGATAGTGGCGCGGCGTTGGGTCACTGCGTATCCCCGGGATCCGTCAGGCGGTAACCACGCCCGCGCAGCGTCTCGATGATGGTTGCCCCGAGCTTTCGCCTGAGGCGGCTGATCTGGACATCGATGACGTTGGAGTCGGGTTCATGGTCGCTTTCATAGGTGTACTCCGCGAGCTCCTGGCGACTCACGATACGCGGGAAGGCGTGCATCAGTCTTTCCATCAGCCGGTACTCCTGCGCGGTCAATGATACTGGCATGCCGCAGTGAGTGAGCTGACCAAGCTGGGTGTCCAGGGTCAGGTTGCCTACCTGGATCTGTGGATGCGCATGATTGTGGCTGCGTCGCACGAGCGCACGTAGCCTGAAAAGCACCTCGGCGGTCTCGAACGGTTTGGTGACATAGTCGTCGGCACCGGCTGAAAAGCCGGCGGCCTTGTCAGACCAGCGCTCCCGGGCTGTGAGTATCAGCACAGGGACATCCATCCCCCGGTGGCGCCAGCTCTCAAGCCAGGTCACCGCATTACCGTCGGGAAGACCAAGGTCGAGGATGATCACATCGTAGGACTGGGTCATGACCTGAAAGTCGGCATCCGAACCGGTTTCAGTGCACTCCACAATGATCCCCGTCTCTTCCAGGGCGCTGGAGAGCTCCCGGGACAGGGCCTGGTCGTCTTCCACCAGAAGCAGCTTCATGGATCGCGCCTCATCTGATTGATCCCTGTACCTTCTATGCCGATTATTTCTCCGGTGGCTGCATCCAGCAGGAATTCCACCACCTGACCATCCGGCCCGAGAAGCTCGATTTCATAGACCCGGGCGCCTGCCTCATCCTCCAGCTCAACTTCAATAACCTCGCCTTTGTACTCGCGGCGTAGCGTTTCAATGATCTCGCTCAGCGGTAACAGTTCGCCCGCCTCAACCTGTTCATGCAATTCACGCCATTCATCATCATCCGCCAGTGACACGAGCGGAAGAGTGCATGCAAAGGTGAGCAGGCACAGGATTGCGGGTTTGAGCGCTTTGGGAGCGGAGAGAAACGTTGGATTCAGCATAACGCGATTATAGCGAAAGCCAGCATGAACAGAGTATGAATGAATCGCTCACCGTTGGGTCACGCAGCCACTGGTAGCTTGGATCATGAATCGACAGCGATTCGCCCACATAGAACGATTCTGGAGGAAGTTCCATGAAAACAGTAGCAGGTATCACGCTTTTGTCCGCGTTGGCGCTCGCGCCGATGGCTCAGGCCGCCGGTTCGATGGAGGACGTGAATCGGATTGTCACGGCTGCGTCCGATCATGGGGTCAGCCATTTCAATGAGCTGGAAACCGAGGATGGCCGCATGACCGAAGTGGAGGGCTGGCTGGATGATGAGTGGCACGTGGAAGTGGCCATTGATGGCTCTGGCGACATCGGTCGAGAGGAGCGTCAGAAACGAATCGACGGCGCCTGGGGTATGACGACGGATCAGGTGCGTCAGTATGCGGAGGCAGCTTTTGGCGAAGGACTGACCCGTATTGAAGAGATCAGTGTGGATACCAGCGGTCAAGTTGAAGTGGAGGGCTATGGTAAGCGCAGTAATGGTGAAGAGGGCGAGGCGTTGAGTGTTCACTTCCGCCTTGGCGATACGACACCGTCCGATGTTCGTCGCGATTGATTCGGACAGCTATGGGCTCAGATCTTCTGAGCCCATAGCGCGAGCCCAGGGCCCCTGATGAATGCTGCCCCCCTGGATATAAACTGTTAGACCAGTAATAAGGAATGACAATGCCAAACCAACATCGCTACTCCGCACTATCAACGATCAATCACTGGGTCACAGCGCTTCTGGTCGTCGTCATGCTGGCGCTAGGCTATGCAGCAGCGGCGGCGCCCTCAGAAGCAGTCGAAGGCTATGTGATGGGGATTCACGTGTCGCTGGGCTTCTTTGTGTTTCTGTTCGTGGCCTGGCGAGTGATCGTCAGGTGGTATGAGGGATTCCCTGAGAGTACTGGCCAGACTGCCCTGGAGCGCTGGAGTGCGTATCTCATGCACAGGGCAATACTGGTTCTGCTCGCATTGCTGGTGATTACGGGCCCAATGTATCTGTTTACGGAAGATGAATGCATGAATGTGTTCAACTGGTTTTCTGTTTGCGTGCCACTTGAGAGCCTGTCCGTCATTCACGAGCCCATGGAATGGCTTCATGTTTACATTGGCCTATACCTGCTCCCGGCTCTGCTTGTACTGCATCTTGTTGGTGCAATCCATCACTATGCCGTTGGCGGGAAACAGGAAGACCCTTCGAATCTGTGAGTGACTGCAGTCGGGCAGTATTGGACGGAGTTGACCTGCTCTGCATCGGCTTTTGGGTTACAGTGTCCAAGGTGGTTTCGCAGCAATGAATGAATCGAATCGCAATGAGGTGTATCGATGGTGACCGAGACTGATAGAGCGCACCTGCGTCGGTGCATAACGCTCGCCCGGGAGGCTTTGGAGGCAGGCGACGCACCGTTTGGCTCGGTGCTGGTGGATGGTAATGGCGCCGTAAGAGCGGAAGACCGCAACCGCGTTGTGAGCCATGACAGCACCTACCATCCAGAGTTCGCTCTGGCCCGCTGGGCCGCCCTCAACATGACAGAGCAGGAGCGCGCAGACGCCACCGTGTATACCTCGGGTGAACATTGTCCCATGTGCTCGGCTGCTCATGCCTGGGCCGGCTTGGGGCGTATTGTTTATGCCAGTTCTGGCCAGCAGCTGAGCGACTGGCTGGTTGAGCTCGGTGCAGCCGCACCGCCTGTGCGTCTACTGGCGGTTCAGGAGATTGCTCCGCACGTGACCGTTCAAGGTCCGGTCCCTGAGTTCGCTGAGCAGGTGCGTGAACTCCATATCCAAAATCAGGCTGGATAGGCCTGGCCTGCCCATCACGCGCTGGCGTTTGCTGCGGCGTGAGAGCCAACCAGACGATCACGCCCAGCCGCGATGCCAGCCGCGAGTGCACCAAGTCCCGTCAGGGCAAGGAACACTCCGGCGATCCGCCAGTCATCAAACCATTCATTCAGCACGCCAAGGACCAGTGGGCCAAATGCTGCCATGGTGTAGCCGACCCCCTGTGCCATCCCCGACAGTCGGGCTGACGTTTCCGGATCACCCGCGCGAATGGCCAGCAGCGTCAGTGCCATACTGAAGGTAGCCCCCTGACCCAGTCCCAGGATGACGACCCAGAGCCAGATCTGGGGTAGCGGGCCGACAATGCATCCAAGGATGCCACTGATCGTGAAAACGATGGCGAGTGCGATGATAAGGCGTTGATCACGCATTTTGCTGCTTGCCCAGGGTGCCAGAATAGCGGTACTGATCTGGAGCATGATCGACAGTGATAAAGCAAAGCCAGCGTTAACGGGCGTCAGCCCCCGGCTCTGCAGGATTGTGGGTAGCCAGCCAAAAACAGCGAACGCCAGGACTGCCTGCAGTCCCATGTAGAGCGTGACCTGCCAGGCCAGCGGGTCCCGGAACAGTGAGTGGCCTGGCGTGGGCCGCGCCTTTCGAATGGGTTCAGGATTTAACTGGCTTGCCCAGACCATTGAGGCGATCCCCGCAGGGACTGCCCACACCATCAACGACGACCGCCAGTCTCCATCAAACGCCATTCGAAGGGGCTCTGTCACGCCGGCTGCGGATGAGGCGCCGAAGAACACCACGGCGGTGTAGAGCCCGGTCAGAAGGCTGGCGTGCTGAGGAAAGTCGCGTTTGACGATGCCTGGCAAAAGGACGCCCATTATTCCAATGCAGCTCCCCACAATGCTGGTCCCAATCAACAAGGCGGCAAAATCCAGATACGGACGTGCAAGCAGTGCAAATGCCAGCAGGACAACAGCCGCCAGCACGGCTCGCTCGATGCCCAAGCGACGGGATAATGCCGGAGCCAGTGGTGCCGCGATGCCCAGAAACAGCACGGGCAGGGTAGTGAGTATCCCCTGGTCGAGCGCTGACAGGCCCAGACCGCGCCCGATCTGGTTCAGAACCGATGCGACACTGGTGAGCCCGGGTCTGAGATTAAGCGCCACCAGCATAATGCCCAGAAACGTTAGAACGTTGGAGCGCGTCGTTGATTGAGATGAGTCGTGCATGCGGATTACAACGCAGGGGGAAATGATTAGCCTGCTATGCTATCGGTCAGTGACTCCGGAGCAACTTCGTGTTTCCCGTGACAGAGTTGGAATCATAGGCTAGGAGTGGCCACTATTCCGGGGGAAGTCCAAGCCGTTTTAAAACCGTCCGTGGAAACGGGGTAGAACCCATCCGAAGCTTCTGTTTCAAGGTCGAGGAGGCAGTCAAACAAGGGTAACGCTACTTCCTCCAAAGGCGTGCGCACTTCCGTGGTACTGCTTGGTCTTCATCTTGGTGAAGTAGCTGAGCCGGTAGAACAGGTTGGTGAAGTCCCGGCCATCTGAGTGGCGGTGGAGATGATAGACCGGATTCTTGGGAGCCTCTGCTAATCCCTGTCCTTGCTCAGGCGTTATTCCAAGTGCTGAATTCCACGCGGAGGTGATCCGCTTATGCATGTTCTCCTGATCAGACCAGAGGCGACCAATGCCGAAGTAGGCGTCCTTGTTAACCAACAGGACGCAATGCCAGTGAGGTCGGTTTCCTGGCTGGTCGTATTCTCTCGCCCAGATATAGCCGACAGTGGTGTCGTGGGCCATGCCTAACTGCTTCCGAGCCCTTGCCCGGTCATGCTCTATGCGGTCCTTGAGTCGCTCCCAGAACGCTGTCATGAGTCGGTTGTCGTCACCTTCTGCCTGCATCCCTTGAGGCAGTCTCAGGTCGAAACGCATGGCTGCGACTCGCGGATGGCGTAGGAGTGAGGTCTGGATGACCTTCTCGATCCGATCCAGGTAGTTTTCGATCAGCGGTCCTTTTTGCTGCTGGACAGGCATCCCATGGAACTCCGGACCTTCGTGGAGTACCAAGTTGCGATTCTCTGGATGACGCCTTGGTGGCCATGCATTGTTCATTGCTTGAATCCTTTTGCTGTCTTTGTCTTGATCATGAGTGGTCTTAATGACCTGAATGGGCAATTGGTTACCTGGGTCAGTTACTAATGACGAAGACGATTGATAGAACTAATAAAACTAAAACCGAAACAGGAACCTGCCGGAGTTCGGGGGCACGTTACCTGGGAAGGCCAGGAATTCCCGGGCAGCCGTGAGAAGCAGTTATCCCTATAAAATATGATGATGAGCTGGGATAAACGGTAGGATCACGACCAACCCTGCGCGCGGGGCTGCCCGGTTAATCCCGGCAGTGTTCTGGTGCGTTCATCGCCCTGAGAGGTGGGACAGTTGCCGGAGCACTCCAAAGCGTTCGATCCACCTGAACGAGTCCATCTGGGGCATGGCGGTCAGGAACCATCCAGGGGACGTAGGGGGTGTGCGTGGCCTCAATGCGCGAATCGTCGCTTGCTGAACCTGAGCGCGGACATCCTGCTCGATCGGTTCTACGTTTTCCGGATGCACCTCGGCGATGAAGTCCTCCCTAAAGCAATCCCGCCACAGGTTGTTCCAGAGATCCTCCCGGAAGCCGGCTGGATCCTTAGAAACATCTGGCTGAAGTAGCAGAACGCACTCGAATCGAGGGTGAGCGACCTTGGTGTCGCTGAAGCCCTGGTCCACCCGTAAGACACGTAGAGCACCCTGGACACGACGTTTCCAGAACCGCCTACGGGTCATGCGCCGGAAAGCGACCTTCATGGCCTCCAGACATTCGCTGAGCTCGGTCACCTGGCAGTCACGCACAGAGAAAGTAACGACAACCCACTGGCTGTCGCCTTGCCAAGGCTCCTCCCGGAACATGCAGTCCATCTGGTGCCCGTGGTCATAGGCCTTCTGGTGCTGACAGATGGGGCAGTGGGGGTGATGGCAACCTTGCTGGCTGGTGTCTCTGGTCCGAAGCGCACAGTTGTGGATCTGCGCAGCGTCCTTTCGGGTCCAGGGATCCTGAAAGAGGTGTTCAGCGAGTTGCAGCGCGGCGGCTTTAACGTTCTGGGGCGTGGATACATCCCTCGTTTCTTGAATGACAGTCATCGTGATAACTCCCACGGCAATAGTTGGGCGCAGGTGTGACGGACATGCGGATGCAGCTGCCTGTGGTAGGGCCACGGCAGGGTGTGCGGGAATGTCCGCGATCGTGTGTCGTCACACGGCGTTAATCGGGTCTCCGGAACGGAGACGAGCTAGAAAGGCTGTGAATTAGCCGGTTGAGTGGAGTGGGGTTGCTGGGGTGCTGATGGTGGCGTCTCGCTCTTCGATGCGGGCGAGGACCCAGTCTTCAACTTCCTGTTCCACCCAGCCAACCGAACGCCCGCCCAGTGGCACGGGCTGGGGAAAGGTGCCTGCCTCGACGTACTTATAGACGGTGGAGCGCGCCAGGCCGGTAAGCGCCATGACTTCGCGCAATCTGATGATCCGCATGAGGGTCTCCTATGGTTAGTCCGCTCATGGGATCGGGGGGAGCTGTTGTCGATGATGGTAACGGTTGGTGTGTGTAACCCTCTCAAGTCTGAGTGTTGGTCGCTTTAAGTGGCCGGATGGCAGTATTCGATAATGGGAATCAGGTGAGTCACGCTTTGTTCGTTCAAGTTCGCTGCGCTTTTTCAGGCATGTGTCCGCCAAATGATGTGCGAGCTCTTCGAGATCAGCACAGAGGCGGTAGAACATCCGGGTGTGCGTCGAGTCTACTTTGGCTGCCGAGTAGGCTGGTCCAAGGAGTGTCTCGATAAACTCATTGGCTGCAACATCTTGCTGCTCGCGCCAGAGGCCTTTCGGCATGATGGATAGGGGATTTCCAATAAGCTTTGCGGCGTGACGTTCTATGGCCGCCTGGAGGTAGCGTTTTGACGGCTCATGATTTAATGCATCGCCTGCGTTTTCTTCCCAAGACTCCGGGCTGATCGCAGAAACTTTACGCGGTATAGGGTCTTCCTTGGCTGCTTTTTCTGCGGAGCTCAATCTGTCGTCAGGACCGGGCGCGCCACGCCTTTTAAGGATCTGATCAATCTCGGGTTGTTCAATTGCTCTACCTTTTATCGGAAGTGGGTGACTTTCCATTCCTGCGCCGGTAAGCACAGGGTGTTCCAGATTCAGGTAGTGAATGGAATTTGCTTGCCCAAGGAAACTGCCTGCTAACAGGCCAGGGATGTTTTCTGCTATGACCCCCGCTGTCTTCAGTTGTCGGAGACGCCTCGATATCTGGGCCTTAGGTATGCCTGTCAGCTTGCTCAAGTCGGAATGACTACTCTGAGCGACCACCCCGGTGTCGTCCGACTCGGCAAGCAAGGCGAGAGTAAGCATTAAAAGTGAGTTCTTTAACGGGAAGCTGTTGGGCTCCATCAGCCTGGATTCGATCAAATTGAAGCAAATCGCATTCAGGCAGCTTTTGCGTGTTCGTAAAAGCGTTTCCCCATCATCCCAACTACGGGGAACCACAGCTCTGAATTTTCTCGGCCTACCAACTCTCCCCTGATCAAAAACGGCCTCGACGATCCCTGACTCTTCAAGCTTCCTGAAGCAGCTGAAGGCTAATTCTTTACTGAACCCCAGCCTCTTCGCGAGCTGAGGTGCGGAATCTGTGAGTACATTCCAGCGGGAGATCTCCAGTCTCGGCTCCAACATGCCCACAACCAATATGAGTAGCAGTTTTTCGTCAGCTTTAAGAAATGGAATTCTCGAATGAATTACTGAGATTCTTGGGTTTATGATCATTGCTCTACTCTTAAAATCCAGAATAAACGAAAAACATATTTTGCACTACTGCTAAAAAACGGACTAAACGATAGTATAAACGTGGTAAGTTCATTTTTACTTGGTGTTTTACACGAAATTAAAGTGTTATCGCGTTGTCATGATTTTGTTTTTAATGTGTATGAGCTACGTTTAAATGACGTGATAATTTCGTTATTGGCTCGCTATTAAGGTGTGGTATGCATCTAGTAGTGTGCGTCGTATTTGTGGAGGGAAGATGAATCCGCAGGGCTATGGTTACCCTTATGGGAATGGCGTTCCGGTAAACCGGTTGATTGGAGATTCAAATCCTGCTGACCGCTTTAAGGTGAACGAGTGGCTTGAGGGAGCTGACAAGGCGCAGTGTCAGTGGGCAATTAACTATCTTTGGGGAAAGGTGAGCGACAGGACGCCCGATGCGCATTTCCTGGATTGGTCAGAGCAGCAGTATCCGGCTCTCGTGGAGTGGCTTCTCTGTGGTGAGGGAAACCAATTTGACGGCATTTGGTTTCCGTTCACAGTGAATTTAATACGGCGTGATGGTGCGACGCTGTTTGCTAAAGCCAGGAATGCTTGGAATCAGAAGGTCAACCGTGAACGTAAGGCTGCGGAGGCCGCTTCCACGGTGGTCCTAGATCCCAAGACGAAACAGAAGCTACACAAGCTGGCATCAGAGCATGGGGTTAGTGAGGAGGAGTACCTCTCGATATTGGTGGATCTGGTTTCAGAGCGGCGTAATGCGAACAAAAACATCGCGCAGCAGCGGAAGAAGATTAAGCGCGCAGTTATTGGTTCGGATATTGGATTCTCGGATGTGGTCGAGGAGGATAAAAAAGAGGGGATACAGGGTTATACGGGTGCCCTCTAGTAGGTCGCACATCGAGGTTAACCCTGTGTTTCTTGGGTGGCAGTAGTGAGTCTGTGCCGACAGGTCAGAGGGTGAGTTCGCGTAATTCGTCCAGATAATCCGCCCACCTCTGCATCATCTCGCGTCTCTCGTCGAGAAACTCGGTCCGGTTATACGCTCGCCCATGCATGTCGGCTACCCGGTGACCGAGTTGCATCTCTATCAAGTGCACGGGGTAGTTGAGTTCTTCCTGTAGTAGGGTTCGGGCCATAGCCCGGAAGCCGTGTGCTGTAAAACGGCCGGCGTAGCCCATTCGGTCCAGCGCCTTCTTGATGGCGACGTTACTCATAGGGCGTTTGGCATCTCTGGCGTTAGGGAATACATAGGCGCTGCGGTGTTGTGTGATCGGCTGAATGCCCTCCAATATCGCCAGAGCCTGTCTGGAGAGTGGGACGATCAGAGGGAGTCCGTTCTTCGTTTTGGGGATCTCCCATTGCCTGCGCTCAAAGTTGATGTGATCCCATTGCATTTTGCGGGTGTCGCCCGGGCGGGTGAAGACTAGCGGCGATAGCTTTAGAGCACTGCTGGCGGCAACTTGACCTTGGTATGCCCTGATGTCTTGGAGGAGCTCTGCCACCTCGGTGGGTGTGGTGAGTGACGGTTGATGCTTTACCTTGGAGGCAGGGAGGTAGCCAGTCAGGTCGCGCGTTACATCGAACTGGGCTTTGTGGGTCGCGACCGCATAACGGAAGACCAGGCTGATAACGTTTTTGACGCGGTGGGCGGTCTCCAGGTGGCCGCGCTTTGCGATCTTATCCAGTACTTCACGGACGTGGGGTGGCTGGATGTCGTTAATCGGGCGTTTGGCAAGGTCGGGGAACGTGTAAAGCTCCAGCCGACGCCAGTTGCGCACGGCGTGGGACTCTGAAACTTCCAGGGCGTGTTTCTGGTCGTACCATTCCTTCGCGACAGTGCTGAAGGTGTTCTCGCTGTCCTCCTTTCGCTGGTCAGTTTGGAGTTGACGATCAGCGGCGGGGTCCGTCCCTTGGGCAAGCAGTCTTTTCGCGGTGTCACGAGCTTGCCGGGCGTCGGCGAGACTGGTGTGTGGGTAACTGCCCAATGACAGGGTGCGCTCGTTACCCGCAAAACGGTACCGCAACCACCAGTACTTGGCGTCGCCTTTGACGACGAGGGTCAATCCGCCGCCATCAGCGAGTTTCCGTATCTTCCCGTCACACTTGGCGTTTTTAACCTGGCTGGCGGTGAGCTTGTTGAGCTGGCGAGACATGGGCGATCCATTTGTGGGTAACAGCGAGGTGCGAATGCCGCGTTACCCACAATGTTACCCACACCTGAGCGTGGACCTCAATGGATCCCGATGAATGCTCTAGACATAAAAAAGCCCCGTTTCCGGGGCTTTGGGGCGTTTCAGTAGACTTCGGTGGATCTCCTGAAACTGTTGGTTGGTGGAGACGGCGGGAGTTGAACCCGCGTCCGCCGGTACTCCGCCCTTGGCTCTACATGCTTAGGTTCCTTCTATTCTTTTAACCCCAAGCGACCCGAAGGTCAGGGTGCAAGGGGCGAGCTTACTAGAGTTTAACCGTTACGCTGCAAGCGTCACGCAACGGCGATCCTATCTGATATGACTGCCTGTGATACGCGGGGGACAGGCACCCCGGTCAGGCAGGCACTAGCGGTTTTTACGCCGCGAGTGCGTAGTTGTCGTCGTTTGCGACTATTTTAAAGCAGCTTTGATTTTTCGAGACTCGCTGCCGTCTCGGCATGCACCTCGGGTTTTGTCACCGGCGTCGAATCCGGATCGTCCCCGTACCTTTCAGTATAGGGGCGGCCCAGTTTGGACTCAAGGGGAATCCTGTTTTCCAGCGCCAGATCGCGGAGCTGGTGGAAGGAATCCGCGAAGGCCGTCGCAAGGCGTTCCGGCGAATCCATCAGCTGGCGGTCGCTGATCACGCCGAACTGCACCTGCCCGGCGTAGCTGAAGATGCTCAGGCCGATGCCCACATCGCCGGTCTGGGGAACCCAGAACATGGGGGTACGCAGGCGGCAGCCGCACAGGTGCAGTGGCTGGTCCGGGCCGGGCACGTTGGTCAGCACGGCGGAGGCGCGGCGGCTGAGAAGTTCCAGGGCCCGGCGCTCCATCAGGTCCGGGCCACGCCCGAGTATGTCCAGAAGCCCGTAGGAGACCTGGGCTTGGTAGGAGCGTTTGATGTCGTCCATGTGGCGCTGGACCGTCTCGAAGCGTTCCCATGGGCACAGGGTCTGTACCGGCAGTGGCACAAGCACCAGACCGAACTGGTTGCCGAGGCGGGTAATGGGCTGGTCCAGTGGCCGCAGGTTGAACGGCACGGCTACGTGGATGCCGGCCTCGGGCAGAGGTGTCGCGCTCTGCTGGATGTGCGCCTGGACTGCGCCGGTGGCGGCGGCAAGCAGCACATCGTTGACCGTTCCGTTGAGGGCTCTGGCCGTGGCCTTCACCTCTCCCAGATCCAGCGGCTCGGACCAGGCGACCTGCTTGCGGCCGCACTGGGGGCCTTTGAGTCCTGTGGGAGGATCCGGTGGGCTGAAGGCCACCTTGAACAGGTCCCGCCCCACGAACAGGCATTCCCGCCCCAGGCGCACCAGGTAGGCCGGGTCCTCGCGCATGGTGCGCCAGGTCTGTCGGGCCTGCCAGCGGGCAAGGCGCAGATTGCGACGTGCCCGGAACAGTGTCTGGCGCCACTCCGGTGAATCTTTCCGTGCCCGTTTGCGGCGCTTGGCGCTCTTCCGGCTGCTGTCGGTGTCGTCCTGCTCATCGGTCAGCGAGAGCAGGACCCGCACCAGCGAAATGCCGTCCGCGATGCAGTGGTGGATGCGTACGATCAGCGCGCAGCCACCCTGGTAGTTATCAACGTAATGGATCTGCCAGAGCGGGTGGTTGAAGTCCAGTGGCGTGCTGTTGAGATCGCTGGCCAGCTGCTGCAGCGCAGCCTGGTCAGCGTTGCCGGGAAGGGCGGTGATGTGGAAGTGGTTGTCGAGATCGAACCACGGATCCTCTTCCCAGTAACAGCGGTCATTCTGGCAGACCACCCGCTGGCGGAAGCGCTCAAAGCGCAGGAATCGTTCTTCAAGCAGGTTGCGGAACGCCCTGATATCAATGGGCTCGTCGAAGACGAGCACGGCACCGATCATCATCGGACTTTCAGGCGACTCCATCCGCAACCAGGCGGTATCGACCGAGGACATGGCTGTGCGTTGGGCAGACATGATCCCTCCCTGGTTGCAGTCATGTTGGGGTGATGGTCAACCAGTATACTGCGGTGCGGAAGCAGTTCAAATGATCATTTACTGATCAGCGCAGCGTATCCCGGAGAATGCGCTGTTTCTGGCGGTTCCAGTCACGCTCCTTCTCGGTGTGGCGCTTGTCGTACTGTTTCTTGCCCTTTGCCAGTGCGATCTCGCACTTGACCAGGTTCTTTTTCCAGTACAGCGCCAGTGGTACGCAGGTGTGGCCTGTCTGTTGGGTTTTGCCGATCAGTGTGGCCAGCTCGCGCCGGTGGAGAAGCAGTTTGCGCGTGCGCGTCGGATCCGGGTTGATGTGGGTGGATACGGACGGCAGAGGCGGAAAGTGAGCGCCCAGCAGCCATGCCTCCTCGTCCTTGATCAGGACATAGGCATCGGTGATCTGGGCCTTGCCCGCACGTAGTGCCTTGACCTCCCAGCCGTGGAGCTGGAGGCCCGCCTCGAACTTCTGTTCGATGTGGAATTCGTGCCGCGCCTTCTTGTTGAGCGCGATGGTGCTGCCGCCCTTGGCGGGCTTTTTCTTCTGAGCCATGGGAATCATCCGGCCTGGCGGAGTGGGTGTTTCTGCAAACGGCGTATTGTAGCCCATAGGGCCTGCCTCTGGGCAAAGTCTGCGGAGTCGCGGCTGAATAAGGCGGCTACACTGGGCTATAATCCGCCCTCATCCGATCGGGAGCCTGTTCATGCATTCCAACCCGGGAGCGCCGGTCACTGCCTGGGGCAGCCGCTGGACCTTTGCGCTGGCGCTGGCCGCGGTCGTGCTCGGTGCCGGCAATCTCTGGCTGGTGCCGCCGGCTGTGGTGGCGCACGGCGGTGGCGCCTTCCTGCTGGTCTACGGTCTGGCGCTGATGTTTGCCGGGGTCCCCGTGGTGATGACAGAGCTGGCAATGGCCCGGCGTTACCGGCAGGGTCCGGATCATTCCCTGCAGGCGGCAGCCGAAGGGGCCGGGCTGCACTCGCGGAGTCTGCCATGGGCCGGTCGCGGTATGCTGTTGGCCGCGTTGCTGCTTTTTGGTCTCTACTCGGTGCTTGGGGGTGTGTCCCTGGCCTGGCTTTTCCGGGCTGCGCTGGGGGAGCTGCGGGGCGCCAGTGAGGCCTCCGCCGCGGCCCTGTTCACGGATTTTGCCGGCGATAGGCAGCAGGTGGCCCTGTGGCAGGTGGTTTTTGTTGGGCTGGTGCTGGCGGTGGCCCTGCGTAATCTGGGCCGGGGGGTTCAGCGCTCGCTGCGCACGGTCGTTCCGCTGCTGGGTGTGCTGCTGGTCATCATGATGGTGGTGGCCCTGTCCTCCGGCAAGGGCCAGGAGGCGGCCTGGTCGCTGTTCTGGCCTCGCTGGGAGGATCTGGGGTGGTATGGCGCGGCGCTTGCCATCCAACTCGCAGTCTATTCGCTGGCCGTCGGGGTCGGTGTGCTCATGACCCTGGGCAGCTATATGCCGGGGAATGCCTCCATGCCCCTGTCTGCGGTCGGGGTGGCGGTGGTGGACCTGGTGGTGACCCTGGTGCTCGGGCTGGCGGTTACGGCTCTGGTGCTGGCGGAGCAGGTGCCGCTGACATCTGGTTTTGAGCTGGTGTTCGTGTCGCTGCCGCAGGTGTTTGAGGCTATGGCCGGGGGGCAGCTTGCAGGCAGCCTGTTCTATCTGGTCATGGTGCTGCTGGTCTGGACCTCGGCTCTGTTCACGCTGGAGGTGGTGGTGGCCCGTGTCACGGAAACCCTGGGTGGTAACCGGGTGGTGGCCGGAATCAGCGCGATGCTGCCGGCGGGCGCCGCGGCGGCCCTGGCTCTGTTCGGGTTCACCTGGGCAGGGGGTGTGGATGTCTGGGCGTTGATGGAGCTTGTCGTCATGCTGGTGCTGGTCCCCGTCTCGGTGCTGGCATTGGTCAGACTCGCAGGCTGGCAGTTGCCTCCACGCCAGCTTCTGGCCTTTCTGGGCGTAAGGGGCCGGGGATACCGGCTGTGGCGCTGGCTGATGGCATGGCTGGTGCCGCTGGCCGTGGTGGTCGCTGTGGTTGTTACGGTGGTTGAGTACAGAGAGGGTTTCTGCAGGCTGGCCGGCACTGCCGTGTGTGGCGGTGGTGGCCTGGAGCGGCCGGTGATGCCCATAGAAGAGGAACCTCACGGGGTAAACATTCAATGACCCGACAGATCGAGCGCAGTGCCCTGGTGCATCATTCCGCGGAAGAGATGTTCCATCTGGTGAGTGACGTGGAGCGTTACCCGGAGTTTCTTCCATGGTGTGGCGGCGCGGTACTGCATGAACAGGGCGGGGATCAGCTGGTGGCATCGCTGGATGTGGAGCGTGGCGGCCTGAAACAGCGCTTCACCACACGCAATCACCTGATGCCCGTGGAATCGATCCGTATGGAGCTGGTGGATGGCCCCTTCGAGCATCTGCAGGGGCTCTGGCAGTTCCGTGCGCTGCGTGCGGATGCCTGCAGGGTGACGCTCAGCCTTGAGTTTGCGGTCCAGAACGGGCTGGCACAGATGGCATTCAGCGGTGTTTTTGCCCAGGCCGCCAACACCATGGTCGATGCGTTCTGTAGAAGGGCGCGGGCACTTCACGAGGTCGAGGGGCAATGATCCGTGTGGAAGTGGCCTATGCGCGCCCGGACACCCAGCGTCTGATTGCGCTCAGCCTTCCT
Source organism: Halovibrio salipaludis (assembly GCF_002286965.1). Classification (GTDB taxonomy): domain Bacteria; phylum Pseudomonadota; class Gammaproteobacteria; order Pseudomonadales; family Oleiphilaceae; genus Halospina; species Halospina salipaludis. Next base: position 35,163 of record NZ_NSKD01000009.1, read on the forward strand.
GAGGGGAGTACGGCGCTTGATGCCATTCGTGAGTCCGGAATCGAGGAGCTTTTCCCCAGTATCGATCTGGAACACCAGAGCGTGGGCGTGTTCAGCCAGGTGATTGCGGAGCCCGGGCTGTATCGCCTGCGTGAGGGGGACCGGGTGGAGATCTACCGCCCCCTTGAGATTGATCCCAAGGAGGCACGGGCAAAGAGGGCCGGAACGCGGCGCTGAAGCGGGCTCAGTTGGCCGGCGTCTCCTCCAGTAGTGAGGCTTCGTGGCGGAGGTACTGCCCGTCCTCGTAGATAATGGTGACGCGCTGTTTGCGGATCTCGCCACCGTCCTCCTGGAAGGTATACAGGTAGTGTTCGCGGCTCGGGTTGAAACTGTTGACGGTTATGGGCGTGCCCAGAAGCTCGTGCACATCGGCCCGTGTCATGGTCGGATTGAGCTCGCCGAGATCTTCCTGATCGATAATGTTACCCTGTTGAACATCGATCCGGTAAACACCCGGAAAACTGCATGCCGCGAGGCTGAGCGTCAGGGTGACCGCAGCCAGGCAGGCGGGAATGGAAGCCTTTTGCATCGTGGAAGGAAATCCTCTATCTTGAGTGCCGCTCCGAGGCGCGCTGCCCGCCTGAAGACGAGCGTACATGGTAACGAAAGCCCACTCCATCACCAACGGTTAGGTTCAGCATGGCACCAGAAAACGTCGAGCTGCGCAAGGCAGGCCTCAAGGTTACGCTGCCGCGTGTGAAGATTCTCAGCATCCTGGAAACCGCGGAAGCTGCGGAGGATGCGGAAGGCGATCACCACCTCAGTGCCGAGGATGTGTACAAGAAACTCCTGGAATCCGGTGATGATGTGGGTTTGGCCACTGTTTACCGGGTGCTGACCCAGTTCGAAGCGGCGGGCCTGGTGCTGCGCCACAATTTCGAAGGCGGTCATGCGGTATTCGAGCTGGCCGGGGAAGAGCACCATGATCACATGGTGTGCACCCAGACGGGCCGGGTGATCGAGTTCTATGACGAGGTCATTGAGGATCGCCAGCGCCGTATCGCCGAGGAGCATGGCTTCGATCTGGTGGATCACAGTATGATCCTGTACGTGAAGCCGAAATAAGAGCCGTCTCCTGTCTGCAGGAGCCTGCTTGCGGACGATCCGGCGGATCGCCGGCAAGACGCTCCTGCAGGCGCGCTACATCAGTGATGGGTCGCCTGCCCCTTCTGGACCATCTCGCTGGCATGGGCGATGGTCTGCTCCGTAAGATCCACGCCACCGAGCATTCTGGCTACCTCCCGGATCCGTTCCTCGGAATCCAGGCTTTCCACTGTTGAATAGGTCTGTTCGTCCTCGGTGAACTTGCTTACGGTCATGTGCTGGTGCGCCTGGCTGGCGACCTGGGGCAGGTGGGTCACGCACAGGATCTGGCCGCTTTCGCCAAGCTGGCGCAGCAGCCGCCCGACCACTTCCGCGACGCCACCGCCGATGCCCACGTCCACTTCGTCGAAGACGAGCGTTGGAATCGTTGAGGTCTGGGCTACCACTACCTGGATGGCGAGGCTGATGCGGGAGAGTTCGCCGCCGGATGCCACTTTCCCGAGCGGGCGGGCACTCTGGCCCGCATTGGTGCTGACCAGGAACTCCATTTCCTCGTGCCCGGAGGCGGCGGGCTGGCCGTCTCCGGATGGGGCCGAGAAATGGGTCTGGAACTGGATGTCCGGCATACTCAGCCGGCGCAGTTCCTCGCCGACGCCCGCGTCGAGGCGTTCGGCGGCCTGCCTTCGGGCGCTGCTGAGTTCGTCCGCAAGACGGCTCCATTCAGCGCGGGCCGCTTCCATCCGTTCCTGCAGCTGCTCCAGGCTTTCGGAGCCATTCTCAAGCTCATCCAGCTCAGCGCGCAGTGACGCCTGGTGCTCGCGGATTTCCTGGGGTTGGATCTGGTGCTTGCGCGCGATCTGGTAGATCCAGCTCAGGCGATCCTCCACCTCCTTCAGGCGCTGGGGATCGCAGTCATAATCGTCGATGAAGCGCCGAAGGTTGTCCCCGGCCTCCTCGGCCTGGATGCGGGCCTCTTCGAGCATCTGGCAGGTTTCCGCGAGTTGGGGAACCTCGATTGGCAGCCGCTCCAGCCTCTGGCGTGCGTGCTCCAGCATGCTGACCGCCGCTGGCTCACCCTCGCTGCAGCACTGGGCAGCCTCGTGGCACTGCTCAAGAATGCTTTCGCCATTGGCCAGCTGCTTCTGTTCCGCTTCGAGCTGTTCCAGTTCCTCGGCGCCCAGGGCGAGCCGGTCGAGTTCCTCCACCTGGTAGCGCAGCAGTTCCGTGCGGGCGTTGCGCTCATCCCGCTGGTTGCTGGCCTGCTCCAGCTTGCGGCTGAGTTCGCGCCATTCCCGGAAGGCGGCGCGCACCTGTTCGGCGAGTTCGCCGTTGCCGCCGAATTCGTCCACCAGCCGATGATGCGTCTCGCGCTTGAGCAGGGATTGATGCTGGTGCTGGCTGTGGATGTCCATGAGCATGCCGCCCAGGGTCTTCAGGTCCGTGAGAGTGCAGGGCTGGCCGTTGATGTAGCCGCGGGAGCGCCCATCACGCCGGATCACGCGCCGGAGCACGCAGTCATTCTCCTGGTCCAGCTCCCTTTCCTCCAGCCAGTGCCGGGCCTCAGGAGTGCGGGAAAGGTCGAACACCGCGCTCAGGTCGGCCCGGTCCGCGCCCTCGCGCACGGCGCCCGCATCCGCCCGGGCTCCGGTGACCAGGCTCAGGGCATCCATGACGATGGACTTGCCGGCACCGGTCTCGCCGGTGAGCGTGGTCATCCCTTCCCGGATGGTCAGTTCCACTTTCTCCGCAACGGCGTAGTTGGCAACGGTCAGGTGCGTGAGCATGAGCGACTCCTGGTGTGTATCCATATACAGTATGTGGATATTTGTACAGTGAGTTGCTCAGGGTTTCAAGGGGCTGTGAGGGCGCAGTGGGTGAATAAAATGCGCAGGGGTGGTTGAAACCCGCTGCAGCAGCCCCATATCGCCCGGCAGACGTCCCCAAGCGGGCCAGAGAATTTGATACCGAGCAATGAGGTCGATCATGAGTGATGACGAAACCCGTAAGGATGAATCCGTGAACGAGGCCGAGCAGGGTGCCGGCGCGGAAGAGGCGGAGCCGGCAACCGGAGCGGGCGAAGAGGCTGCGTCCGCCGGCAGCGGGGATGGCGAGGTGGCTCAGCTGCGTGAACAGCTCGAGGAGCAGAAGGAAGAAGTGCTGCGCGCGAAGGCGGAGATGCAGAACATCCGCCGGCGTGCCGAGATTGATGTGGAAAAGGCGCACAAGTTCGGCACCGAGAAGTTTGTGAAGGAGCTTCTGCCGGTGGTCGACAGCCTGGAGAAGGCGGTTGAGAGCGCCCAGAACCAGGAGGTTCAGAACGAGGAGGTCGTCAGCCGCATCAAGGAAGGCGTGGACATGACGCTCGATATGTTCATCGGCGCGCTGTCCAAGTTCAACGTCGAGCAGATCAACCCGGTGGGTGAGCCCTTCGATCCGCAGAAGCACGAGGCCATGTCCATGGTCCCGAGCAATGAGGCGGAGCCGAATACCGTGATCGCGGTGATGCAGAAGGGCTACCTCCTGCACGAGCGTGTTGTGCGCCCGGCAATGGTCATGGTGGCCAAGGCTGACGATTCCGGAGGTGGAAACGTCGACGAGCAGGCTTGAAATTGAACCGTTAAGCCCAATAAAGGCAGTAACGGCAACCGGACACCGGATTTGAATTCAACGATCAGAAAACTGGAGTGATTTCCATGGGTAAGATTATCGGCATTGACCTGGGCACCACGAACTCCTGCGTGGCCATCCCGGATGGTGACGGGGTCAAGGTGATTGAGAACGCAGAGGGTGATCGCACGACGCCCTCCATCGTGGCTTACACCGACGAAGGTGAAACCCTTGTGGGTGCCGCGGCCAAGCGCCAGGCGGTGACCAATCCGAAAAACACGCTGTATGCCATCAAGCGTCTTATAGGCCGTGCCTATGAGGACGACGTCGTGCAGAAGGACATCAAGATGGTGCCCTACGACATCGTCAAGAACGACAACGGCGATGCCTGGGTGGAAGTGAATGGCGAGAAGATGGCGCCCCCGCAGGTGTCCGCCGAAGTGCTCAAGAAGATGAAGCGCACCGCTGAGGACTATCTCGGTGAAACGGTCACTGAAGCGGTGGTTACCGTTCCGGCCTACTTCAACGACAACCAGCGTCAGGCTACCAAGGACGCAGGTCGTATCGCCGGGCTGGACGTGAAGCGGATCATCAACGAGCCGACCGCGGCCGCTCTGGCCTATGGCCTGGACAAGAAGGGCAAGGACCGCACTGTGGCGGTTTATGACCTGGGCGGTGGTACCTTCGACATTTCCATCATCGAGATTGCGGATGTCGACGGCGAGAAGCAGTTCGAAGTGCTGGCCACCAGCGGTGACACCTTCCTGGGTGGTGAAGACTTCGACCTGGCGCTCATCGAATACCTGGCTGACCAGTTCAAGAAAGAGCAGGGCATTGACCTGCGCGGTGACTCCCTGGCCATGCAGCGCCTGAAGGAAGCTGCCGAGAAGGCCAAGGTCGAGCTCTCCAGCGCGCAGCAGACTGACGTGAACCTGCCGTACATCACGGCGGACCAGAACGGGCCCAAGCACCTGAACGTGAAGGTGACCCGTGCCAAGCTGGAGTCGCTGGTCGAGGATCTGGTCAAGCGCAGCATCGATCCGTGCAAGACCTGCATCAACGATGCCGGCGTCAAGGTTGGCGACATCGACGAGGTGATCCTGGTCGGTGGTCAGACCCGCATGCCCAAGGTGCAGGAAGCTGTGAAAGAGTTCTTCGGCAAAGAGCCGCGTAAGGACGTGAACCCGGACGAAGCCGTGGCCATGGGTGCGGCCCTGCAGGGCTCCGTGCTTTCCGGCGACGTGAAGGACGTGCTTCTGCTGGACGTGACACCGCTGACCCTGGGTATCGAGACCATGGGCGGCGTTGCCACACCGGTGATCGAGAAGAACACTACGATCCCGACCAAAAAGTCGCAGACCTTCTCGACCGCCGAGGACAACCAGACCGCGGTAACCATTCACGTGGTTCAGGGCGAGCGCAAGCAGGCGGCCCAGAACAAGTCCCTCGGCCGCTTCGACCTGGCGGACATCCCGCCGGCACCGCGTGGTACACCGCAGATCGAAGTAACGTTCGACATCGATGCCAACGGTATCCTGAACGTGTCCGCGAAGGACAAGGCGACCGGCAAGGAGCAGTCCATTGAGATCAAGGCGTCTTCCGGTCTGACCGAAGATGAAGTCGATCAGATGGTCAAGGATGCTGAGCAGAACGCTCAGGAAGACGAGAAGTTCGAGGAACTGGTCCAGGCACGCAACCAGGGCGACAGCATGATCCATGCGGTTCGCAAGAGCCTGGAAGAAGCCGGCGACCAGGCGACCGAGGAGGAGAAGACCGCCATCGAGAACGCCATCTCCGAACTGGAAGAGGCGATGAAGGGCGACGACAAGGAGCAGATCGAGGCCAAGACCCAGGCCCTGACCGAAGCCTCCTCCAGCCTGGCGCAGAAGATGTACTCCCAGCAGGGTGAAGAAGGCGCTGCTGAGGCTGAAGGCAGCCAGGACCAGGGCGGTGGTGATGATGCAGTTGACGCCGAGTTCGAGGAAGTCGACGACAATGACAAGCGGTAAAACCGCTGGCATCATCCACATCCTTTGACCGGCGGACGCGGGAGCTTTCTCCCGCGTTCGTCGTTGTTGTGAACATTCGAATTACGGTTGACAGACTGTCATGGCCAAACGCGACTATTACGAGATCCTTGGCGTCTCACAGGGCGCTGATGACAAGGAGATCAAGAAGGCATACCGGAAGCTGGCAATGAAGTATCATCCGGATCGCAATCCGGATGACGAAGACGCCGAAGCGCGCTTCAAAGAGGCCAGCGAGGCCTATGAAGTCCTGAGTGACCCCGAGAAGAAGGCCGCCTATGACCAGTTCGGTCATGCCGGCGTTGATGGCTCCGCCGGTGGCGGCGGTGGCTTCGGCGGTGGTGGCGCCAGCTTCTCCGACATCTTCGGGGATGTCTTCGGTGACATCTTCGGCGGCGGCCGGGGCCGCAGTGGCCGGGGCGCCGACCTGCGTTACACGCTGGAGCTGGATCTTGAGGATGCCGTGCGCGGCAAGAACGTGAAGATCGAGATCCCCAGCGCCAGCGAGTGCCAGAGCTGCGATGGCAGCGGCGCCGAGCCGGGAACCCGGCCCGAAACCTGCGGCACCTGCCGTGGCATGGGGCAGGTCCGCATGCAGCAGGGCTTTTTCTCCGTGCAGCAGACGTGCCCCAACTGTCGGGGCGCCGGCCAGATCGTGAAGAACCCCTGCAAGGCCTGCCGTGGCGAAGGGTTCGTCGAGGAAGAGAAGACCCTTTCGGTCAAGGTACCGCCGGGTGTGGACACCGGTGACCGGATCCGCCTCTCCGGCGAGGGTGAGCCTGGCATGCACGGCGCAGCGCCGGGGGACCTCTATGTGCAGATCGCGGTCAAGGAGCACCCCATCTTTGATCGGGACGGTCGTAACCTGCACTGCGACGTGCCCATCAGCATCACGGATGCAGCGCTCGGGGGCGAGCTCGAGGTGCCGACGCTGGACGGCCGGGTCAAGCTCAAGATCCCGGCGGAGACCCAGAGCGGCAAGCTCTTCCGTCTTCGCGGCAAGGGTGTGACGCCCGTGCGTGGCGGATCGCCGGGTGACCTGCTGTGCCGGGTGATGGTGGAAACACCTGTCAACCTCACCAAGAAGCAGAAAGAGCTTCTGCGTGAGTTCGATGAGACCCTGCAGGAGGACAGCGACGGCAAACAGCATGGCCCACGCAAGAGCTCCTGGTTTGAGGGCGTGAAGAATTTCTTTGAGGATATGAAGTTCTAGCTGACCCGGTACAGTGGATATGGATGGGGACACAGTATGACGCGTATTGCGGTGGCCGGTGCTGCCGGCCGTATGGGCAAAACGCTGGTTGAAGCGGTTACGCTGACCGATGGGGTTTCCCTGGGGGCGGCCACCGTTCATCCGGAGAGTTCGCTGATCGGTTCGGATGCCGGCGAGGTTGCCGGCGTTGGCCGCAATGGCGTGATGCTGGCCGGCAGCCTCTCGGAGGTGACGGACGATTTCGATCTGGTGATAGATTTCACCTTCCCGGATCTGACCCTGCAGCATCTGGATGTTTGCCGTGCGGCCGGAAAAGCGGCCGTGATCGGGACCACGGGGCTGAGCGAAGCCGAGAAGCAACAGCTTGAGGCGAAAAGCGAAGGCCTGAACGTGGTGTTTGCTCCCAACATGAGTGTGGGCGTGAATCTGCTGCTCCAGATCCTGCAGACGGCGGCCCGGGTGATGGGTGATGACGCCGATGTGGAGATCATTGAAGCCCACCACCGTCACAAGAAGGACGCCCCTTCGGGGACCGCATTGCGGCTGGGTGAGGTGGTTGCCGACACGCTTGGCCGTGACCTCCAGCAGTGCGCCGTCTATGGCCGGGAGGGTTTCACCGGGGAGCGCCCGCGTGAGGCCATTGGTTTTGAAACCATCCGGGCCGGGGACATCGTGGGTGAGCATACCGTCATGTTTGCCGGCCTCGGGGAGCGCATCGAGATCAGCCACAAAGCCAGCAGCCGCATGACCTTCGCCCAGGGCGCTGTCAGGGCGGCCCAGTGGCTGATGCAGCAGCCCGCGGGCCTGTATGACATGCAGGATGTGCTCGGGCTGAAGTGATCCGTGTCCCCGGGCTCCCGTCCGCCCCATAAGGGGTGTTCCGGATGACAGTGCAGTGGGTTTCTCTATATAATACGCCGGATTTGTTAAGCGCTTACTCCACCGGCTGTTGAGGAACCTCTGTGAGTCCGGAAGAGGTTCCCAGAATCCCTGCAAAAAGCGGGACGGCGTCCAAGACACCGTCCCGCTTTTTGCAAATGGGCGCCGGGGTTTCGTGACGCGCGTCCTACCCGCCAGAGACGCTAGAGGGGCATGGCTTTGACGAAACCAGCGATCCTTGCACTTGAGGACGGCAGCATCTTCAGAGGGGAATCCATCGGTGCCGACGGCGCCACCAGCGGTGAGGTCGTCTTCAATACGGCCATGACCGGCTACCAGGAGATTCTCACTGACCCGTCCTATACCCGCCAGATGGTCACACTGACCTATCCGCACATTGGAAATACCGGCACCAACCCGGAGGACGTGGAGTCCGACCGGGTCTGTGCTGCCGGCCTGATTATCCGCGACCTGCCGCTGCTGGCCAGCAACTGGCGCCGGACCGACTCCCTGACGGATTACCTGCAGAGGGAGAAGGTGGTGGCCATCGCCGGAGTGGATACCCGCCGCCTGACGCGTCTGCTGCGTAATAAGGGCGCCCAGGGGGGCGCCATCGTCGCTGGCGAGAATGCAACCGAGGAGGAAGCCCTGCGCCTGGCCCGCGATTTTCCGGGCATCAAGGGCATGGATCTGGCTTCCGAGGCCGGCTGCAAGGAGCCACGCAGCTGGACCCAGTCGGTCTGGACCCTGGATGAGGGCTACGGCGAGGCGCCAGAGAAGCGCTACCGGGTGGTCGCCTACGATTACGGCATCAAGTACAACATCCTGCGCCTGCTGGTCTCGCGCGGCTGCGAGGTAACACTGGTGCCGGCGCGTACGCCGCTGGACGAGGTGATGGCGTATAACCCGGATGGGGTCTTCTTCTCGAATGGCCCGGGTGACCCGGAGCCCTGCGATTACGCCATCGAGGCCCTGAAAGGCTGTATTGAACGGCGCATCCCAACCTTCGGCATCTGTCTCGGGCATCAGCTCCTGGGGCTGGCCGTTGGCGGGCGCAGTGAGAAGATGAAGTTCGGGCACCATGGCGCCAACCATCCGGTGGAGCGTGTGTCCGACGGCACCGTGGTCATCACCAGCCAGAACCACGGGTTTGCGGTGGATGAGAAATCACTGCCGGACAACGTCGAGGTAACGCACCGCTCGCTCTTTGACGGTACCCTGCAGGGCATGCGTCTGAAGGATGCGCCGGTGTTCAGCTTCCAGGGGCATCCGGAAGCCAGCCCCGGGCCGCGGGATGTGATCCCGCTGTTCGATGAGTTCACCCGCCTGATGGATGAACATCAGGCCAAGCAGGCCGCACAGTGAGGCCAACGGCTTCGAATCACGGCTCGAGACGAACAGGATAAGGGTTCAATGCCGAAACGAGACGATATCCAAAGCATTCTGATTCTTGGCGCCGGCCCCATTGTGATCGGTCAGGCGTGCGAGTTTGACTATTCCGGCGCCCAGGCCTGCAAGGCGCTGCATGAGGAAGGTTTCCGGGTCATTCTGGTCAATTCCAATCCGGCGACCATCATGACCGACCCGGTGATGGCCGATGCCACCTACATTGAGCCCATCACCTGGCGCACCGTCGAGAAGATCATCGAGCAGGAGCAGCCGGACGCACTGCTGCCCACCATGGGTGGCCAGACCGCGCTCAACTGCGCGCTGGATCTGGAGCGCCACGGCATCCTCGAGAAACACGGCGTGGAGATGATCGGTGCCAACGCGGACACCATCGACAAGGCCGAGGATCGCGACCGCTTCGACAAGGCGGTTCACAACATCGGCCTGGAAACACCGCGTGCGTCCATGGCCCACAGTATGGAAGAGGCCTACCAGGTGCTGGACCATATCGGTCTGCCCTGCATCATCCGGCCTTCCTTCACCATGGGCGGTTCCGGTGGCGGCATCGCCTACAACCGGGAAGAATTCCACGAGATCTGTGAGCGCGGTCTGGCGCTGTCTCCCACCAACGAGCTGTTGATCGACGAGTCACTCATCGGGTGGAAGGAATACGAGACCGAGGTTGTCCGGGACAAGAACGACAACTGCATCATCGTGTGCGGCATCGAGAACATGGATCCGATGGGCGTACACACCGGTGACTCCATCACCGTGGCGCCGGCCCAGACGCTCACGGACAAGGAATGGCAGATCATGCGCGACGCCTCGCTGGCGGTGCTGCGTGAGGTGGGTGTCGAGACCGGTGGCTCCAATGTGCAGTTCGGCATCAACCCGGCCAACGGGCGCATGGTGGTGATCGAGATGAACCCGCGCGTGTCGCGCTCCTCGGCCCTGGCGTCCAAGGCCACTGGCTTCCCGATCGCCAAGGTGGCCGCCAAGCTGGCCGTCGGGTTCACACTGGACGAGCTGAGTAACGACATCACCGGCGGTGTAACGCCGGCCTCCTTTGAGCCGTCCATTGACTACGTCGTTACCAAGATCCCTCGCTTCACTTTCGAGAAGTTCCCGCAGGCGGACCCGCGCCTGACGACCCAGATGAAGTCCGTGGGCGAGGTCATGGCCATCGGGCGCACCTTCCAGGAGTCCTATCAGAAGGCCCTGCGCGGTCTCGAGACCGGCGCCTCCGGCCTGGACCCCATCCTGGAGGACCGCGAGGACGCCCGGGATACCCTGATCCATGAGCTGAAAGTGCCCGGCGCCAGCCGCAGCTGGTACCTGGGCGAGGCTTTCCGCTGGGGGATGAGTGTGGATGAGGTGTTCGAATACACCTTCATCGACCGCTGGTACCTGATCCAGATCCAGGACCTGATCGAGGAGGAGAAGCAGCTCCAGTCCACCGGTATGGCGGACCTGGACTACGACACTGTCTTCCGGCTCAAGCGCAAGGGCTTCTCCGATACGCGCCTGGCCAACCTGCTGGGGGTTTCGGAGCAGAGCTTCCGCAAGCTGCGGCATGATCTGGGAGTCCGCCCGGTCTATAAGCGCGTGGATACGTGCGCCGCTGAATTCGAGTCCTCCACTGCCTACATGTACTCCAGCTACGAGGAGGAGTGTGAGGCGAATGTGAGCGACCGTAAGAAGATCGTCGTGATCGGCGGTGGGCCCAACCGCATCGGGCAGGGCATCGAGTTCGACTACTGCTGCGTGCACGCAGTGCTTGCGATGCGTGATGACGGCTACGAGACCGTCATGATCAACTGTAACCCGGAGACCGTCTCCACGGACTACGACACGTCGGACCGCCTGTACTTCGAGCCGATCACCCTTGAGGATGTGCTTGAGATCGTCCAGTCGGAGAATCCGGACGGTGTCATCATCCAGTTCGGTGGCCAGACGCCGCTCAAGCTGGCGCGTGGCCTGGAAGCGGCGGGCGTGCCCATCATCGGCACCAGCCCGGACGCCATCGACCGGGCCGAGGACCGCGAGCGCTTCCAGCAGATGATCAACCGCCTGGGGCTCAAGCAGCCGGCCAACGCCACGGTGCGGAGCCTCGAGGAAGGCATCCTGGTGGCCCGGGATATCGGCTACCCGCTGGTGGTCCGCCCCTCCTACGTGCTGGGCGGCCGGGCCATGGAGATCGTCTACACCGAGGAGGAGCTCAAGGAGTACATGCGCAGCGCCGTGCTGGTCTCCAATGACAGCCCGGTCCTGCTGGATCACTTCCTGAACTCCGCCATCGAGATCGACATCGACGCCGTGTGTGACGGCAGGACCGCCGTGATCGGCGGTATCATGCAGCACATCGAGCAGGCCGGCGTGCATTCCGGTGATTCGGCCTGCTCACTGCCGCCCTATACGCTGCCCGTGGATGTCCAGGACCAGATGCGCGACATGGTCAAGCGCATGGCGCTGGAGCTGAACGTGGTCGGTCTGATGAACGTGCAGCTGGCCTGGCAGGACGGCGAGATCTACGTCATCGAGGTGAACCCGCGGGCGTCGCGGACGGTGCCCTTCGTGTCCAAGGCCGTGGGCCGCTCGCTGGCGCGCATCGCCGCGCGCTGCATGGTCGGCATCAGCCTCGAGGAACAGGGGATCACCACCGAATCCGTGCCCCAGTACTACTCGGTGAAGGAATCGGTCTTCCCGTTCCCGAAGTTCCCGTCCGTGGATCCGATCCTGGGGCCGGAAATGAAGTCCACCGGCGAGGTCATGGGCATCGGCGACAGCTTCGACGAAGCCTTTGCCAAGGCCGCTCTGGGCGCGGGCGAGACGCTGCCCACCTCGGGCACCGCCTTCATCAGTGTGCGTGATGCCGACAAGCCGGACGTCGTGCGCCTGGCCCGGGATCTGGCCGATGTGGGCTTCCGCCTGATCGCCACCGGCGGTACCGCCAAGGTGCTCTCTGAAGCGGGGCTCGAGGTCGAGAAAGTGAACAAAGTACGCGAGGGCCGCCCGCACATTGTGGACGCCATCAAGAACGGCCAGGTTGATCTGATCGTGAATACCACCGAAGGGCGCAAGGCGATTGCGGATTCCGCCCAGATCCGCCAGTCCGCCCTTCAGCGCAAGGTCACCTACGCCACCACACTGACTGGCGGCGAGGCATTCTGCCGCGCCATCCGATTCGGCTCTGAGCGCCAGGTGCGTCGCCTCCAGGATCTGCACGCGGGGTATCAGTAATGAGCAACAACCGTGTTCCCATGACAAAACAGGGCGAGCAGGCCCTGCGTGACGAACTTTACCGGCTCAAGTCCGAGGACCGGCCCAGGGTCATCCAGGCGATCTCGGAAGCGCGCGAACATGGCGACCTGAAAGAGAACGCTGAATACCATGCGGCGCGGGAGCAGCAGAGCTTCGTTGAAGGCCGGATCCAGGAGCTCGAGGGCAAACTGGGGGCGGCCCAGGTGATCGATGTCACCACCATCGAGAAAACCGGCAAGGTGATATTCGGTACCACGGTGCGCCTGATCAACATGGATACCGAGGAAGAAGTGACCTACCAGATCGTGGGTGACGACGAGGCGGACATCAAGGAAGGCCGGATCTCGATCTCCTCACCGATCGCGAGAGCGCTGATCGGCAAGGAGGAAGGCGAGGAGGTCTCGGTCCAGGTGCCGTCCGGCACCGTGGAATACGAGATTGATGAGGTGATGCACATCTAGTGCTGGCGCAGGTTGGAGAGCTTCGGGTTGGGTTCGGCCGCGCGGCGCAGCAGCACGGCCACCTTGCCGATCACCTGCACCAGTTCCGCGCCTGTGCTCTCGCAGGCCGCGTCGATCAGTTCCCGCCGTTCCTCGCGGTCCGTGGAGGCGATCTTCACCTTGATCAGTTCGTGGTCGTCCAGGGCCCGCTCCAGTTCCTGCTGCAGCCCTTCGGAAATGCCGTTGTCGCCGACCTGCACGACCGGTTTGAGGTCATGGGCAAGAGCCCGGTACTGGCGGCGTTGTGCGGCGGATAGTGGCATGATGGCGTCTCTGTGATCGTATGGAATTGAGTAGAGACATGATACCAGCCGGCAGAGGCCGGTTGCATCGGTTCGGAGGCAGGATTGGGACGTTCCAAGAGCAGTGACCGCTGGCTGCGTGAGCACCACCAGGATCCTTACGTGAACAGGTCACGGGAAGAGGGGTACCGGTCGCGCGCCAGTTACAAGCTGATCGAGATCGACCGGAAGGACGGATTGTTCCGGCGCGGGCAGACCGTGGTGGATCTGGGTGCGGCCCCCGGAGGGTGGTCCCAGGTGGCTGCTGAGCGGGTCGGGGAACGTGGTACCGTGCTTGCCAGCGATATCCTGCCGATGGATCCGATTCCGGAAGTAACCTTTGTCCAGGGCGACTTCACCGAGCAGGCGGTTCTGGAGGAGTTGTTGGCGAAGCTCGATGGTCGTCCCGTGGACCTTGTCATTTCCGATATGGCGCCCAATATGAGTGGTGTGGCCGCTATTGATATCCCCAGTGCCATGCACCTGGTGGAGCTGGGGCTGGAGATGGCGCACGAGGTTCTGCGCCCTGGTGGTGCCTTTGTGACCAAGGTGTTCCAGGGGGAAGGATTTGATGACCTGCTTCGCACCATGAAACGGGATTTCCAGCGCGTGGCCAGTCGCAAGCCGGATGCCTCCAGGGGCCGGTCGCGTGAGCAGTATCAGGTGTGTACGGGGTTCCGGGGGCGTTAAGGGCTGCCGGGCATGAGAGCCCGGCTATGGCCGCTGACCGGCGCATTGGTGTAAAGTTTGAATCAGGACCGTTCGAGTTCGGAACGGGCAGACAGTATGGGTGAGTGATCTTGAACGACATGGCAAAAAATCTGGTTCTGTGGCTGGTCATCGCAGCCGTTCTGCTGATGGTATTCCAGAACTTCAGCCCGGAACCGCAGCAGCAACAGCTCAACTATTCCCAGTTCATCGAGATGGTGCGCAGTGGCCAGGTCGACGAAGTGACCATTGAGGGCCAGACCATTACGGGCGCACGGCAGAACGGGGAGAACTTCACCACCATCCGGCCGGCTGTTGAAGATCCGAACCTGATGGATGATCTCTACAATAACAATGTGGAGGTCACCGGTAAGGAATCCTCGGGCCAGAGTATCTGGACCCAGTTGCTGGTCGCGTCCTTTCCGATCCTGATCATCATTGCGATCTTCATCTTTTTCATGCGCCAGATGCAGGGTGGTGCCGGTGGCAGCAAGGGGCCCATGTCCTTCGGCAAGAGCAAGGCCCGGCTGATGAGTGAGGAACAGATCAAGACCACTTTCGATGATGTTGCCGGCGTTGATGAGGCGAAGGAGGACGTGAAGGAGCTGGTGGACTTCCTCAGGGATCCCAGCAAGTTCCAGCGCCTCGGCGGGCATATTCCCAAGGGCGTGCTCATGGTCGGCCCACCCGGTACCGGTAAGACGCTGCTGGCCAAGGCCATTGCCGGTGAGGCCAAGGTGCCGTTCTTCTCCATTTCCGGTTCGGACTTCGTGGAGATGTTCGTGGGCGTGGGTGCCTCCCGAGTGCGCGACATGTTCGAGCAGGCCAAGAAGCAGAGCCCGTGCATCATCTTCATTGACGAGCTTGATGCGGTGGGTCGCCATCGTGGCGCCGGCATGGGCGGCGGTCATGATGAGCGCGAGCAGACGCTGAACCAGATGCTGGTCGAAATGGACGGCTTTGAGGGCAACGAGGGCGTGATCGTGATCGCCGCCACCAACCGCCCGGACGTGCTGGACCCTGCGCTGCTGCGCCCGGGGCGTTTTGACCGCCAGGTGGTGGTCCCGCTGCCGGATATCCGGGGCCGGGAGCACGTGCTCAAGGTCCACCTCTCGAAGGTGCCGCTGGCGGATGGGGTCGAGCCCAGGGACATCGCGCGTGGTACGCCCGGGTTCTCCGGCGCGGACCTGGAAAACCTGGTCAACGAGGCGGCTCTGTTCGCGGCGCGCCGCAATAAGCGCCTGGTCTCCATGGATGAGCTGGAGCTTGCCAAGGACAAGATCATGATGGGCTCGGAGCGCAAGTCCATGGTCATGTCCGAGAAGGAAAAGCTGAACACCGCGAACCACGAGTCCGGCCACGCGATCGTCGGCCGCCTGATGCCCGAGCACGACCCGGTCTACAAAGTCAGTATCATTCCGCGTGGTCGCGCACTGGGCGTGACCATGTTCCTGCCGGAAGAGGACAAGTACAGTCACAGCCGGCGTTACATCATCAGCCAGATCTGCAGTCTCTTCGGTGGTCGTATCGCCGAGGAACTGACACTGGGCAAGGATGGCGTGACCACCGGGGCCCAGAACGACATCAAGCGTGCCACGGAGCTTTCCCGGAACATGGTCACCAAGTGGGGCCTGTCCGATAAGCTCGGCCCGCTGATGTACGACGAGGATCGTGATGAGCCCTTTGCGGGGTACGATTCCGGCTCCGGCGGCAAGGGTGTCTCTGGGCCCACGGCCCAGGCCATTGATGAAGAGGTGCGCCGGATCATCGATGAGTGCTATGAAACCGCCAAGCGGATCCTTGTGGACAACATGGAGAAGCTGCATCTGATGGCGGATGCGCTGATGAAGTATGAAACCATCGATGCCGGCCAGATTGATGACATCATGGCGGGCAAGGTGCCGCGGCCGCCGAGCAGTTGGGATGATGATGACGATCACGGCGGTGATACCGTTGTGGCGGATATCAATTCCGACTCCGGCTCCAGGGCGTCGGACGGTGAGGGGGCGGGTCATCCTGCCGGTGAACACTGAACGCCCGACCCTCTGTGGTCTGAGCGCTCCCGGGTCAGTCCCGGGAGCGTTTTTCGTTGTGGGGAGTATTCATGACCATCCTGTCTGAGAAGACACCGTCACCCGCCGTCATGGGGGTAATCAACGCCACTCCGGATTCGTTCTCGGATGGCGGTCGTTTCATTGACCCGGACAACGCGTTGTCCCAGGCACGGGCCATGGTTGAGGCAGGCGTGGACTGGGTGGACGTTGGTGGCGAATCCACTCGTCCCGGAGCAAAGCCAGTGCCCCTTCAGGAGGAGCTGGATCGCGTCTGCCCGGTCATCGAGGCGATCCATCGTGAGCTGGATGTCCCCATCTCCCTGGATACCAGCGCTCCCGAAGTGATGCGTGAAGGGGCGCGCCTGGGTATCAGCATGATCAACGATGTGCGCTCTCTGGAGCGGGAAGGCGCTGTGGCGGCGGCGCGTGACACCGGCCTGGCCGTCTGCATCATGCATCGCCAGGGTGAACCTGAAACCATGCAGGATAGGCCTGAGTACAGTAATGTTCTGGAGGAAGTCCTGGGGTATCTGGACCGTCGTGCCGCCGAGCTCCAGGCTGCTGGCATTCCCGGCGACAGGCTGCTCTACGATCCGGGCTTTGGCTTTGGCAAGACCCTGGAGCACAATCTGGTTCTTCTGGAGAACCTGGAGGCCATCGTCGCCCGCGGGTGGCCGGTGCTGGCGGGGATGTCACGCAAGAGCATGATCGGTGGTGTTACCGGTCGCCCGGTTGAGGAGCGCATGCCGGGCAGCGTGGCGGCCGCGACCATGGCGATGATGAAAGGTGCCGCGATCGTGCGTGTGCACGATGTGAAGGAAACGGTGGATGCGGCGCGCATGGTGCGTGCTGCGCGCGAACAGGGCAGCCTCCGGGAATAGAGCGGGATAAGGGAAGAGCACAATGGGCGAGCGCAGGTATTTCGGAACGGACGGTATTCGCGGGGAAGTGGGGACCCATCCGATTTCCCCGGACTTCATCCTCAAGCTGGGCTGGGCGGCTGGTCGCGCCTTTCGCAGAGAGGGGCAGGCCAACACCATGCTGATCGGCAAGGACACCCGCCTGTCCGGCTATATGTTCGAATCAGCGCTGGAAGCGGGCCTTTCCGCCGCCGGTATGGATGTGCGGCTGCTGGGCCCGATGCCCACCCCGGCCATTGCCTACCTGACACGCACCTTCCGGGCAGCGGCGGGCATCGTCATCAGTGCCTCCCATAACCCGCACCATGATAATGGCATCAAGTTCTTCTCCGCGGACGGCACCAAGCTTGATGATGCGCTTGAGGCGCGCATTGAGCAGTGGATTGACTCGGAGCTGGCAGTGGTTCCCGCTGGCGACCTGGGCAAGGCGGCCCGCATCGATGACGCGCCGGGCCGCTATATCGAGTTCTGCAAGAGCACCGTCCCGGGCCAGTTCAGCCTTGAAGGGCTGCATCTGGTGGTCGACTGCGCCCATGGCGCCACCTATCACGTGGCACCGGCGGTGTTCCGGGAGCTGGGTGCCCGGGTGACCGCCATGGGAGCGGAGCCGGATGGTCTCAACATCAATGACGGCTGCGGCTCCACGGCGCCGGAAGCCATGCGCCAGCGCGTGCTGGAGACCGGTGCGGATCTCGGTATCGCCTTCGATGGTGACGGTGACAGGGTGATCATGGTCGATCATGCCGGCCGTGAGGTGGACGGTGACGAACTGCTCTACATCATCGCCCGTGAACGCCATGATGCCGGCGGTCTAGATGGCGGTGTCGTGGGAACCCTGATGACGAACCTGGGCGTTGAGCTGGCTCTGGGGCGGCGTGGTATCCCGTTTGCGCGGGCGAAGGTTGGCGACCGTTATGTCATGGAAGAGCTGGTGAGTCGCCAGTGGCAGATCGGTGGTGAAGGGTCCGGGCACATTGTCTGCCGGGACCGCACCACCACCGGCGATGGCATTGTCTCAGCCCTTCAGGTGCTGGTGGCCATGCACCAGCGCGAATGCGGGCTGGCGGAGCTGCTGTCCGATGTCACCCGGCTGCCCCAGGAGACGGTCAATGTGCGCGTTGGCCAGCGTTTCAATCCGGACCACAGCGAGGGCATCCAGTCGGCGGTGCGCGCCGCCGAGTCCGAGCTGGGCGAACGCGGCCGGATCCTGCTGCGGGCCTCCGGTACCGAGCCGGTGATAAGGGTGATGGCCGAAGGTGAGGATGCGGATCATATCGGACGTGTGGCCCGCGAGCTGGCGGATGTGGTGCAGCGGGAGGCGCCCTGAGCTACCTTGCGCCGTGGTGGCATCTTGGGTATAGTGCCGCGTCCCTGAAAAACGGCTTCTTGTATGCGACGTCGGCTGATAGCAGCAAACTGGAAACTCAACGGGACAGGCGCTTTTGCGGCGGAATACGCGGCCGAGCTGGTGCCTGCTCTGGAAGGACTGGATCCGGCTGTTGAAGTGGCGGTGATGCCTCCGGCCATCCTGCTTCCGGCGTTGCGGGAATCGCTGAATGAAAGCAGCGGCCGCAGGGTCATGGTGGGTGTCCAGGATGTCTCCGCCTGGGAGGCGGGCGCCTACACCGGCGAGGTTGCCGCTTCGATGGTGGCGGATCAGCATGGCAGCTTTGCCATTATAGGACACTCGGAGCGCCGCCAGTACTGGTCTGAGTCCGATGGCCGCATCAACGCCAAGGTGCTCCAGGCATTGAGCGCGGGTCTCGACCCCATTCTCTGTGTGGGCGAGACGGAAGCCGAGCGTGAAGCCGGCGACACCGAGGCCGTGGTGGCCCGTCAGATCCGCGAGGCACTGGCGGACGTTCCGGAATCGGACTGGCGCCATGTCTGTGTTGCCTATGAGCCGGTCTGGGCTATCGGGACCGGGAAAAGCGCGACCGCGGAGCAGGCCCAGGCGGTACACGCGCACATCCGCGGGGTGCTGGGAGAGCTGGACCCTGCGGCCACCGAAACGCCGGTCATCTATGGTGGCAGCGTCAAGCCTGAGACGGCTGGCGAACTGTTTGCACAGCCCGACATTGATGGCGGTCTTATCGGAGGCGCATCCCTGAATGCGGCCGATTTTGCCGCCATCTGTCGGGCCGGTTGAGAGACGGAATTATGGATTGGGTTGAAACAGGCATTCTGCTGGTACACGTGGCCGTTGCCGTAGCCCTGGTGGTGCTGGTGCTGGTGCAGCAGGGCAAGGGCGCTGACGCCGGCGCGGCTTTCGGGGGTGGATCCTCCCAGACGGTGTTCGGCAGCTCCGGGGGCGTGGGTTTCATGGTCAAGCTCACGGCGGTGCTGGCGGCGCTGTTCTTCGTGACCAGCTTTGCGCTGGCGATGTACGCGAAGCAGCGGGCCGAGGTCGGTGTCCAGCAAGGCGTTCCGACGGTCGAAGAGTCCTCTTCAGCCTCCGGGCAGCAGAGTGGGCAGGAAAGCGACAATCAGGCTCCGGATATTGCCTCTGACAGCGGTGCCGGTGGCACTGAGTCAGGAAGCGGAAGCCCTGAGAATGGTGAGGGTGAGGGCGAAGAGGTCCCCTCCATCGAATAAACCCCTTGTGGGTATTGGAAATGCCGGGGCTGTCCGTTAGTATACGCTCCGGAAATGACATGCCGAAGTGGTGGAAATGGTAGACACGCTAGCTTGAGGGGTTAGTGGCGCAAGCCGTGCCGGTTCAAGTCCGGCCTTCGGCACCATACAGGGAACGGCTTGGAAGGGGTGGCACTGCTTTCCTCAACCAAGCCGTTTTTTTGGTCAGTCCTTGACCAGTCAGGGGGTGGTGCTTATACTCCAGCCCCTGTGCAGAGCGCGTTTTGCGCTGCTAAGGCATTGTTTCGGCAGGCGTCGAAACGATGCGCGGGGTGGCATCACCAGCCCGCGGCATCCTTCAGGGATGCCAGGCCGCCGCAGAGGCGGCTGGCTTTTCGTTCGGTGGCTCCGCAGACCGGAGGCCACGTTTTGAAAAGGGGCTGGTTAGAGCCCTTTTTTTGTTTCTGGACTCCGCCAAACGGGCGGGGCCAGTGGTTGCATGACAGCGGAGGCGCATTGTCCGCGAAGGTTCGCAAGCTTGAGGAAATGCTGGCCCCGGTGATCGAGGGCCTGGGATTCGTGTTCTGGGGCATTGAATACCTGGCCCAGGGCAAGCACAGCACGGTAAGGGTCTACATCGATCACACCGATGGGGTCACCGTGGATGACTGCGAGCAGGTCAGTCGCCAGGTCAGCGGCGTTCTGGATGTCGAGGATCCGATCGGAACCCACTATACCCTCGAGGTTTCCTCTCCGGGCATGGACCGGCCGCTGTTCCGGCTGGACCAGTACCATGACTTCATTGGTTCCAGGTTGAGCGTGCGTCTGAGCGCGCCCTTTGAGGGGCGGCGCAAGTACGAGGGCATCCTGCGGGCGGTCGAGGGCGAGGATATCTGTCTGGTGGTGGGCGAATACGAGCTCCAGCTCCCGTTCGAGTCCATCGAGAGCGCGCGCATCGTTCCGGTATTCGAGTGATTTGCAGTATCAGGCTTACAGGAAAGGCAGGGCTGTTCAATGAATAAAGAAATCCTGATGGTGGTCGAGGCCGTCTCGAACGAGAAGGACGTCGACAAGGACGTGATCTTCGAAGCGATCGAGATGGCGCTGGCAACAGCGGCCAAGAAGCGGTATGAGGACGAGGAAGCGGATCTGCGCGTCAGTGTTGACCGCAAGACCGGTGAGTATGAGACCTACCGCCGCTGGACCATCGTGGACAACGACGCGGTTCCGGCCCTGGGCACGGAACTGACGCTCCAGGAAGCGAACGAAATCGATGCGGCCCTGCAGCCCGGCGATGTCTACGAGGAGCAGGTTGAATCGGTCTCCTTCGGACGCATCGGAGCCCAGGCCGCCAAGCAGATCATCTTCCAGAAGGTGCGTGAGGCCGAGCGGGCACGGGTCGTCGACAGCTACCGTGATCGGGTGGGCGAGCTGATCTCCGGTTCGGTCAAGAAGGTGACGCGGGACAATGTCATCGTGGATCTGGGCAGCAACGCCGAAGCCCTGCTGCCGCGTGACCAGCTGATCCCGCGCGAAACCTTCCGCATGGGCGACCGGGTGCGCGCGCTGCTCAAGGAGATCCGCACCGATCACCGCGGCCCGCAGCTGATCCTGAGCCGAACAAGCCCGCAGATGCTCATTGAGCTGTTCCGCATTGAGGTGCCCGAGATCGCCGAGGAGCTGATCAACATCAAGGGCGCGGCACGTGATCCGGGCTCCCGCGCCAAGATCGCCGTGAAGACGAACGATGGGCGTATCGACCCGGTCGGTGCCTGCGTTGGCATGCGTGGCGCCCGCGTCCAGGCGGTCTCCAATGAGCTTGGCGGTGAACGGGTGGATATCGTCACTTTTGATGACAATCCAGCCCAGCTGGTCATCAATGCCATGGCGCCCGCCGAGGTGGTCTCGATCGTGATCGATGAGGACACCCACTCCATGGAAGTGGCGGTCGCCGAGGATAACCTGGCCCAGGCCATCGGGCGTGGCGGTCAGAACGTACGTCTCGCGAGTGAGCTCACCGGCTGGGAGCTCAATGTCATGACCGAGAGCGAGGCCGAGGAGAAACAGGAGCAGGAGGCGCAGAAGCTGGTCGAACACTTCCAGCGCTTCCTGGATGCGGACGAGGAACTCGCCCAGGTTCTGGTGGAGGAAGGCTTCACCACGCTTGAAGAGATCGCCTATGTGCCGCGTGACGAGATGCTGGCCATTGAAGGCTTTGATGAGGACCTGGTCGAGCAGCTGCGTGAACGTGCCCGTGACGGCATGCTGAACGAGGCGCTCGCATCGGGAACCGAGAGCCAGGAAGGCGGTGAACCCCAGGAGGACCTGCTCGGGATGGATGGTATGGATCCCGAACTGGCCCGGACGCTCGCTGGCAAGGGCATCTGCACGATGGAAGATCTGGCGGAGCAGTCCGTGGATGAGCTACTCGATATCGAGGGTATGGATGAAGATCGCGCGGGTCAGCTCATCATGACCGCGCGCGCACCCTGGTTCGAGGGCCAGGAATAATCGGGAGAGGAGGACCAGTATGGCCGAAGTAACAGTTAAGCAATTGGCCGAAGACGTAGGCGCTCCCGTTGATCGCTTGCTCCGTCAGTTCGAGGAAGCCGGCCTGAGCAAGCGGGCGGAAGACGATGTGGTTACGGACGAGGAAAAGCAGACCCTGCTTGCCTATCTGCGCCAGGGGACTGGCGGAGACAGCGGGCCGAGCAAGGTGACGCTCAAGCGCCGGACCACGACCCAGCTGCGGACCGGCGGCGGCAGCCGCGGCGGCAGCGGCAAGACCGTGAACGTGGAAGTGCGCAAGAAACGCACCTACGTGAAGCGCTCGGAAGCCCAGGGGCAGCCGGAGAACGAGGCTGAACAGCAGGCGGAAGAAGCGGCGGCTGAAGCGCAGGCCCAGGAGGCCCCGCAGGCCGAGGAAGCGCCTGCTGAGCAGGCCGCTGAAACGGCTGAAGCCACGCAGCCTGCCGAACCCGAAGCGGAGACTTCCGAGGCTGCCGAGAGCGAACCGGCGGCGGAAGAACCTGCTGCCGAAGAGGAAGCGGCGCCCGCTCCTGAGCCGGTGAAAGAGGATACGCGTAAGCACGCCAGGAAGAAGAAGGGCAAGCCGGAACGCGACGACGACGAAGACAAGCACAAGAACAAGGGCGGTAAGGCGGCTCAGAAAGGGCCCAAGAAGCCGCGTGTTGAGGAAGAACTGGCTGAGCTGGACGCACCGGAGGCTGAAGCCGAGCCGGAAGAGGCCGCTGCTGCCGTGGAAGAGCCGCGTAAGCCGCTGCGCTCCTCCCGCCGTAAGAAGCAGCAGCGCGAAAAGCGCCATGTTTTTGAAAAGCCGACCAAGCCCAAGGTGCATGAAGTGGAAATTCCGGAAACCATCACGGTCGCTGAGCTCGCCCAGCGCATGGCCGTCAAGGCAGGCGAGGTCATCAAGACCCTGATGGGCATGGGCGTCATGGCCACCATCAACCAGGCCCTGGATCAGGAAACAGCGATCCTTGTGGTCGAAGAGATGGGGCACAAGGCCAAGTCTGTCCGCGAGGACGAGATCGAAGAGGAAGTCCTCAGCGATATCGAATACGAGGGTGAAGCCGAGGCGCGCGCGCCGGTCATCAGTGTCATGGGGCACGTTGACCACGGCAAGACGTCACTGCTCGACTATATCCGCAAGACCAAGGTGGCCAGTGGCGAGTCCGGAGGCATCACACAGCACATCGGTGCCTACCACGTGGAAACCGGTCACGGCATGATCACCTTCCTGGATACGCCCGGCCACGCCGCGTTCTCGGAAATGCGTGCCCGCGGTGCCCAATCCACGGACATCGTCATTCTGGTGGTGGCGGCTGACGACGGCGTCATGCCCCAGACCAAGGAAGCGGTCCAGCACGCCCGCGCTGCCGGTGTGCCACTGGTGATTGCCGTGAACAAGATGGACAAGCCCCAGGCCGATCCGGACCGCGTCAAGAACGAGCTGGTCGGGATGGAAGTGGTTCCCGAGGAATGGGGCGGCGAGACCCAGTTCGTGCACGTCTCCGCCGAGACCGGTGACGGCATCGACAATCTGCTGGAAGCGATTCTGCTGCAGGCTGAACTGCAGGAGCTCTCCGCCGTGCCCAATGGGCCGGCCAAGGGCACCGTGGTTGAGTCCAGCATGGAAAAGGGTCGCGGTTCGGTGGCAACCCTGCTGGTCCAGAACGGAACCATGCACAAGGGCGATGTCATTGTTGCCGGCATGTACTATGGCCGCATCCGCGCCATGGTGGATGAAACCGGCAAGCAGGTTGAGACGGCAGGTCCTTCCATTCCGGTAGAGGTGCTGGGCCTCAATGGCACGCCCAACGCCGGTGATGAATTCGTGCGCGTGGCGGACGAGAAGAAGGCCAAGGAGCTGGCCGAGTTCCGCCAGGAGAAAGAGCGCGAGCAGCGCCTCCACCGCCAGCAGGCAGCCAAGCTCGAGAACCTGTTCGAGAACATGGGCAAGGAGGAGGTCAAGACCCTCAATGTCATCGTGAAGGCCGACGTGCAGGGGTCCCTGGAGGCGCTTACCGGCGCACTGCAGGATCTGGGCAACGAGGAAGTGGAAGTCCAGGTGGTCTCCAGTGGCGTTGGCGGTATCACCGAGTCCGACATCAACCTGGCCATCACCAGCAGCTCGGTGGTCTTTGGCTTCAACGTCCGTGCCACGCCGGCCGCCAAGAAGCAGGCGGAGCAGGAAGATGTGGATATGCGCTACTACAGCGTCATCTACAACCTGATCGATGACGTCAAGGCGGCGCTGACCGGCATGCTCAAGCCCGAGTTCCGCGAAGAGATCCTGGGGATCGCGGAAGTGCGCGATACCTTCCGCTCCCCGCGCTTCGGTCAGGTGGCTGGCTGCATGGTCACCGAGGGCCACGTCTACCGGAACAAGCCCATCCGTGTGCTGCGTGACAACGTGGTGATCTTCGAGGGCGAGCTCCAGTCCCTGCGCCGTTTCAAGGACGACGTCAACGAAGTGCGCAATGGCATGGAGTGCGGTATCGGTGTGAAGGGCTACGACGTGAAGGTCGGTGACCAGATCGAGGTCTTCGAACGGATCCAGGTTGAGCGCAAGCTCAACTGATCGGGAGTACTCATGCCGCGTGAATTCAGTCGTGCCGATCGGGTTGCCGACCAGATCCAGCGGGAGCTGGCGCAGCTGATCCAGCGGGAGGTCAAGGACCCCCGCCTGGGTATGATCAACATCAGTGAGGTGCGGGTAACCCGGGACTTCGGTTACGCGGATATCTACATCACGCTGCTGAGCACCGAGGAACTGGACGAGAACAGCGAAGAGGTCCAGACCAGCCTGGAGGTTCTGCAACGGGCCTCCGGCTTCCTGCGGGGGCATCTGGGGAAATCCATGCGTCTGCGTGTGGTGCCCCAGCTGCGTTTCCGGTTTGACCGGCTTGCCGGCCAGAGCCGCCATATGGAATCACTGATCCGCAAGGCGGTGGCCAGTGACGAGCGCCGGAACGACGGGGATGACCCGGAGGACGGAGGCGGAGCTTGAGCCGCAGACGCCGCGGGGATGACATCAACGGCGTACTGGTACTCGACAAGCCCGCTGGGATGACCTCCAACGCCGCACTCCAGCAGATCCGGCGCCTTCTCAATGCTGCCCGGGCGGGGCACACCGGTGCCCTGGACCCGCTTGCAACCGGTGTTCTGCCACTCTGCTTCGGTGAGGCGACGAAGTTCGCCCAGCAGTTGCTGGAAGCGGACAAGACCTACCGCACCGTCGCCAGGCTCGGCCAGCGCACAACCACCAGTGATGCGGATGGCGAGATTGTCCAGGAGAGGGCGCTACCGTCAGTCCTGGATGCAGAAGCCGTGGAGTCCGTTCTGGCGAGGTTCCGGGGGGCGATTGAGCAGGTGCCCTCCATGTATTCCGCTCTCAAGTACCAGGGCCGGCCGCTCTACGAGTATGCCCGGGAGGGGCGAACCGTGCCTCGCGAGGCGCGGCCCATCCGTATTGATGAGCTGACGGTGCTGCGTCTTGAGGGGGATGAGCTGGAGCTGCGTGTGCGCTGCAGCAAGGGGACCTATATCCGGACCCTGGTGGATGATATTGGCGAGGCACTGGGGTGTGGGGCCCATGTGGCGGCGCTTCGCCGCGAGCAGGCCGGTCCCTTTGCGCTGACCCAGGCGTTGACCCTGGATGGCCTTGAGGCGATGGGGCGTACAGCAGCCCGGGAGTGGCTGCAGGCCGCGGATGTGCTGCTTTCAGACCTGCCGTCCACTGTTCTGGATAGCGCCCGGGCCGTATCGATTTCCAACGGCCAGGCTGTTACCATATCGCCCTCTGAATCCACGGTTGACGGCCCCTGTCGGCTGTACGATCCGGATGGACGCTTCCTCGGCCTTGCAGAAGGCTCGGGGGAGATCATAAGACCCCGGCGGCTGATGCGCACCGGGGCGCAGTAAGCATACGGTCGGGCTGTAGATATGCGCGGTCCGCTCCGTTTTCATTCAAAGCATATTCAGGAGAAATCAGAAAATGGCACTGACCAACGAAGAAAAGCAGAAGATCGTTCAGGATTACCAGCGCGCCGAGGGCGACACCGGTTCCCCCGAAGTACAGATTGCGCTGCTGACCCACAACATCGTGAAGCTGCAGGATCACTTCAAGGACAACAAGCAGGATCACCACTCGCGTCGCGGGCTGATCCGGATGGTCAACCAGCGCCGTAAGCTACTGGACTACCTCAAGCGCAAGAACGCGGATCGCTACGTTGAGATGATCCGCAGCCTTGAGCTCAGGCGCTAACGGTCAAAAACATTCTCGGCCAGACCCTCGGGTCTGGCCGTTTTGGTTCTGAACAACGAACGTCTGGAAAGGAGCAATTGTGAATCCAGTCAAGAAAACCTTCGAATTCGCAGGGTCCACCGTTACCCTCGAGACCGGTCGCATCGCGCGGCAGGCCACCAGCGCCGTCCTGGTCACCATGGACGACACCTCCGTTCTGGTTACCGTCATGGCGGACAAGGAACCGAGCCCGATGCCGTTCTTCCCGCTGGCGGTCCATTACGTTGAGAAGACCTACGCCGTGGGCAAGATCCCCGGTGGTTTCCTCAAGCGGGAAGGTCCTCTGTCGGAAAAGGAAACCCTGACCTCGCGCCTGATCGACCGGCCCATCCGGCCGCTGTTCAAGGACGGCTTCAAGCACGAGACCCAGGTGATCTGCACCGTCATGTCCTCGAACAAGAACGTGGACCCGGACATTCCGGCCATGATCGGGGCGTCGGCGGCGCTGTCCATTTCCGGGCTGCCCTTTGAGGGGCCGATCGGCGGCGCGCGCGTTGGCTTCACGGATGAGGAGGGCTACTTCCTGAATCCGACCTACGAGAAGCTCGAGGAAAGCCGGCTCAACATGGTCGTGGCCGGCACCAGGGACGCCGTGCTGATGGTCGAATCCGAAGCGGACCGCCTGACCGAGGACCAGATGCTGGGTGCGGTGCTCTTCGCCCACAACGAGATGCAGACTGCGATCCAGGGCATCAATGAGTTCGTTGAGGATGTGAAGCCGACCTCCTGGAACTGGGAAGCCGAGCCCGAGAAGACCGAGCTGAAGGATCGCATCAGGGAGCAGTTCGGCAGCGAGATTGAGGCCGCCTACCAGGTCAAGGACAAGCTTGAGCGCCAGGAGACGCTGGGCGAGCTGAAGAACCGTGTGCTCGAAGCACTGGCGTCTGACGAAGAAGGTGGCGAACCCACCGAGAATGACGTGAAGGAATACTTCGGCAAGGTCGAGAAGGAAATCGTGCGTGGGCGCATCCTGCGTAACGAGCCGCGTATCGACGGACGTGACAACAACACGGTGCGCCCCATCGACGTGGAGGTCGGGCTGCTGCCCAATGCCCACGGTTCGGCACTGTTCACCCGTGGCGAAACCCAGGCGATCGTGACCACGACCCTGGGCACCGCCCGTGATGCCAAGATCGTGGATTCCCTCAAGGGCGAGAGCCGCGACCCCTTCCTGTTCCATTACAACTTTCCGTCCTACTCCGTGGGCGAGACCGGTCGCATGGGTCCCCCGGGGCGCCGTGAGATCGGTCATGGCCGGCTGGCGCGCCGTGGTGTCCAGGCGATCATGCCCAAGCATGATGATTTCCCCTACACCATCCGCTGTGTCTCCGAGATCACCGAATCCAACGGCTCCAGCTCCATGGCTTCCGTCTGCGGCAGCAGTCTTGCGCTGATGGACGCCGGTGTGCCGGTTAAATCGCCCGTGGGCGGTATCGCGATGGGCCTGGTGAAAGAGGGCGAGGATTTCGCCGTCCTGACCGACATCCTGGGCGACGAGGACCACCTCGGCGACATGGACTTCAAGGTGGCGGGTACACCGGAAGCGGTGACTGCCCTGCAGATGGACATCAAGATCGCCGGGATCACCGAGGAGATCATGGAGATCGCCCTGCAGCGTGCCTATGAGGCCCGGCAGCATATCCTTGGCGAGATGGCCAAGGTCATTTCCGAGTCGCGCTCGGACGTTGCCCAGAATGCGCCCAAGATGCACACCATGCACATCGACTCCGAGAAGATCCGCGATGTGATTGGCAAGGGTGGCGCCACCATCCGCTCGCTCTGCGAGGAAACCGGTGCCTCCATCGATATCGAGGACGATGGCACGGTCAAGATCTACGCGGAGAACTCCGAGCAGGTCGAGAAGGCCACGTTCCGTATCATGGAACTTACCGCCGACGTAGAGGTGGATCGAGTCTACCGTGGTCGGGTGGAGCGCATCGTGGACTTCGGTGCCTTCGTCAATCTGCTGCCCGGTAAGGATGGCCTGGTGCACATCAGCCAGATCGCCGACCGGCGCATTGAGAGTGTCCGCGAGGAGCTCACCGAGGGCCAGGAAGTGCTGGTCAAGGTGCTGGACGTGGACCAGCGTGGCCGCGTCAAGCTGAGCATGAAGGAGGTCACGGGCGATGAAGAGCCGGTGGACTTCCGTCTGCCCGGCGAGTAGTCATCAGCGACCACGGCGCCTTCGGGCGCCGGCCCTGATATCCGAAAAAAGGGTGGCTCCGGCCACCCTTTTTTTCTGTGTGCGTATCAGTCGCGCATAAAAAAGGCCACCGCGTGGGTGGCCAATGGGCTCTACTCAGATGACAGGAATTCTGAGGATCGGATGCGCCGCAACCGATAATTCATAGTCTAGTTCCCACAGCTCAGGGCGCTATAGCGGTTTGTCCGTACGTGCTACAACGGATCAGTGCGCCCTCCGCCGTGGTGAATCCTCAAAGCACACCCGGTAAACATCGGTGTACTCCTTGGCGAAGTGCACCTCCATACCTTCCTTCAGGTAATCCGGAAGTTCCTCGTAATCGCCCCGGTTGGCTTCCGGCAGGATCAGGGTGTTGATCTTCTGGCGCCGGGCGGCGATCACTTTCTCGCGGATGCCGCCCACGGCCAGCACCTGCCCGGTCAGCGTCAGCTCCCCGGTCATGGCCAGTGTCCTGTGGGGCGCCTCGTTGCGTGCCAGTGACAGCAGCGCCGTGGCCATGGTCACGCCAGCACTGGGGCCGTCCTTGGGTGTGGCCCCTTCCGGTACGTGCAGGTGAATGTAGGACTGGTCGAAGAATTCCGGATCGCCCTTGTACTGCTTGAGGTGGGACGAAACGAAACTGTGGGCGATGGAGGCGGACTCCTTCATCACATCGCCCAGCTGGCCCGTGAGCGTGAAGCCGCGGTTCTGGCTGTGAATGCGTGAGGCCTCAACTCCCATGGTGGCACCGCCCATGGCGGTCCAGGCCAGGCCGGTCACCACACCCACGCCGCGCAGTGCCTTTTCCTTGCGGAACCAGGGTTGGCCCAGGTAATCGGGCAGGTCCTTCACGCCCACCCGGATCGGGCTCTGTTCCGCCTCTTCGGACTCAACCATGCGGACAATGCCCTTGCGCACGATCTTGTGCAGCTGCTTCTCCAGGTTCCGCACGCCGGCCTCGCGCGCATAGCCTTCGACCACCTGGCGTATGGCGCCGTCGGTAATGTCCAGCTGCTTCTTCTTCAGCCCGGCCCGCTTGAGCAGCTTGGGCAGCAGGTGGTGCTTGGCGATGTCCACCTTCTCATCGGTGATGTAGCCGGAGAGCCGGATGGTGTCCATGCGGTCAAGCAGCGCCTGGGGAATGGTATCCAGCTGGTTGGCGGTACAGATGAACAGTACCTTGGAGAGATCAATCCTCAGGTCGAGGTAATGGTCCAGGAATTCGCTGTTCTGCTCCGGGTCCAGGCTCTCCAGCAGCGCCGAGGCCGGGTCGCCCATGAAGGAGTTGCCGATCTTGTCGATCTCGTCGAGCATGATCACGGGGTTGTTGGTGCCTACTTCCTTGAGCGCCTGGACGAACTTGCCGGGCATCGCCCCGATGTAGGTGCGCCGGTGGCCCTTGATCTCGGCCTCGTCGCGCATGCCCCCCAGCGAGAAACGGTAGAACTCGCGGCCCAGGGCACTGGCCACGGACTTGCCGATGGACGTTTTGCCAACCCCCGGCGGACCCACCAGCAGCAGGATGGAGCCGGAGATCTCGCCCTTGAAGGTGCCCTCGGCCAGGAACTCCAGGATGCGATCCTTGATGTCGTCCAGCCCGTCGTGGTCGCGGTTGAGGACCCGCCGCGCCTCCTTCAGGTCCAGCTTGTCCTGGGAATGCTGGCCCCAGGGCATCTGGGTCAGCCAGTCCAGGTAGTTGCGGGTGGTGCCGTATTCCGGAGACCCCTGCTCCAGCACCTGGAACTTTTCGATCTCGTCCTCGAAGCGTTCCTGTACGTTTTCCGGAAGCGACTTCTCCGCCATGCGCTCGCGGAACATGTCCACGTCGGCCGTCTTGTCGTCCTTGGCAATGCCGAGTTCGCGCTGGATGATCTTGAGCTGCTCGCGCAGGAAGAACTCGCGCTGGTGTTTCTGCACGCGCTCGTTCACCTCCTCGGTGATCTCCGCCTGCATCTGGGCCACTTCGTGTTCCTTGCGCAGCAGCAGGAGCACCTTTTCCAGGCGGTTGAGCAGCGGCACGGTATTCAGTATGTCCTGCAACTCCGAGCCGCGGGCGCTGGTAATGGCAGCGCCGAAGTCCGCAAGCGGGGAGCTGTCATCCGGCCCGAATCGGGACAGGTAGTGCTTCACCTCTTCGCCGTAGAGGGGGTTGGTGCGCAGCAGCTCCTTGATGGAACTGATGATGGCCAGCGTATAGGCCTTGACCTGCTCGTGGTCCTCGGCCGGCTCCTCGGGGTAGCTGACCTCCGCCAGGTACGGGGGCTCCCGGCGCAGCCAGTGATCAATGCGGAAGCGGCGGATGCCCTGGGCGATGAACTGGACCTTGCCGTCCTCGCGGTGGACATGGTGAACCCGTACCGCGCAGCCCATGGTGGCCAGCTGCTCCGGTGCAGGCAGGTCCTCATCATTCCCGTTCCCGTCGGCCTCGTTCTCGACAAAGCACAGCCCCACCGTCATGTGGCTGGTGTTGTCCAGCCGCTGAAGGGTCTCGTCCCAGGGATCCTGGTTCAGAACCACGGGCTGCACCTGGGCCGGCAGAAACGGCCGCCCGGATAGCGGCATGATGTAGAGCCGCTTCGGGAGCACCTGATAGGGCAGGGCGAGGCCGCTGCCACTGCCACCCTGGCCGTTGTCATCCCTGCCGATGTATTCGATTGCGTCGCTGTCCGTCATGGTCCCCCTTTCCAGTCACCAAACACCATTGTTCCCGCAGACATGATGTCTGAATTCCGCAAATCAAGGGGCGGGATCGGGTTGAACAACCCGCTGCGGATCCCCATCTAGGGCGACAGTACGGACCACCGCCAATACAGGATCCACCATTATGAGTAATTCCGAGTTCATTTTTGATGCCACACTCGAGAACTTCCAGCAGAAGGTGCTGGAAGCGTCCATGAACACGACGGTGGTGATTGATGTCTGGGCCGAGTGGTGCCAGCCCTGCAAGCAGCTCACACCCATCCTGGAAAAACTGGCCGAGGAGTACCGGGGCGCCTTTGTCCTGGCGAAAGTCAATGCCGAGGAGCAGCAGGAACTGGCGGGGCATCTGGGGGTACAGAGCCTGCCCAACGTCAAGATCGTGAAGCAGGGCCAGTTGCTGGATGAATTCAATGGGGCGCTGCCGGAAGGCGATATCCGCGAGAAGCTGGACCAGCATGTGGATGCGCCGCCGGAAAGCGACCAGGAGAAGGCAAGGCGCCTCTGGTCCGAGGGCCAGCTTGAGGAAGCGGAGGCCGTGCTGATCCGGATGAACCAGCAGAACCCCGAGGATTATGACGTGCTGATCGACCTGGCCCGCCTGAGGCTGGAACAGGGGCAGGTGGAAGAGGCGCGCGCCATCTATGAGAGCCTGCCCGGGGAAGAGCGCCTCAAGCCTGGTGCCAAGCAGCTGGAAGCCCGGTTCGAGTTCGAGGAGCAGGCGCGAGATATTCCACCCGTGGCGGAGCTCCAGGCCCGCCTGAAAGAAGAACCCTCAGACGTGGCCGCGATGAACCAGCTGGCCACCCACGGCATCATGGCCGGTGACTACGAGGCCGCTATGGAGCTGCTGCTGAAATCGGTTCAGACCGAGAAGGATTTCCAGGACGGTGCAGCCAAGAACACGCTCATCAAACTGTTCGATCTGCTGGGCAATGAGAACCAGCTGGTCCGGCAGTACCGGCGGCGCCTGTTTGCCATGATGTACTGACCGGCACGGGAAGGTCCCGACCGGGTCGTCGGATTAACAGAAGGCTTCGGGAACGGTTACTTGGTTGTCATGGCGTCGGATAGGGCTTATCTTTCCATAAGCCCCAGATGACAGACATGGGGCAAGAGGATCGGACCACGCCGTGGTCGGTCTGCTATCAAGGAAGTGAACAACCAAGTGGAGATTCAAAATGAGGAAAACACTGTTAGCAGCAGCGCTGGTCGCAACCTCTTTCGGTGCCCAGGCAAGTGCGCCCGGCGGTTCCGGCTGTGGCTGGGGCAACATGCTGTTTGAAGGCAACAACGGCATGCCGATGCACCTTCTCGCAACCCTGGTGAACGGTACTTCCGGTAACCGGACCTTCGGCATCACCTCCGGCACCAACGGCTGTGATACCAGTGGCGCACTCTCCTATCATGGCGAGAACATGCTGGCCCAGGCCGGGGTTATGGAAGAAGTGGCGCAGGACATGGCCGTGGGCGACGGCGAAGCCCTGACAGCGCTTTCCGTCTCCATGGGTATCCCGGCCGAAGAGCGTGAGCACTTCAAGAAGACCATGCACGAGAACTTCAGCACCATCTTCCCGAGTGAAGACGTGACCGCTGAAGAAGTCATGAGCAACATCCAGAACGTAATGAACCAGGACAAGCAGCTGGCAAGCCTCAGCTGATTGTTGCACCCCGCGCCCGCCCGGCTCCGTGCCGGGCGGTTGTTCCTTCCTCCCGGGCAAATCACTGATGAGATCAATAAATCTGGCACTGATACTGGTGCTGGCAGGTGCACCGTTATGGGCGCAAGCCACGCCTGGGGAGCTGGCGACGCATCCCCGCTGGAAGGCGCTTCTCCACATCAATGAGGGGACCACCTGGCGGTACCAGGGGCGCAGTTACATCGATGATCCGGAGTTCTTCCTGCACGAATCCGGTGCCACTGACGCTCATGCAGAGCTTGAGGCCAGCATTGAGCAGCTCAGGCCCGAGGGCAGCGAGGCACGCTGCGATTTTCCGGCACGCTACCGGTTTCTGGACCGGCAACTGGACTGGCCGGATGATGGCGGGCTGAGCCACTGCAGTGACTATCAGGAATGGCGGAGAGACATGCCCGGGGAGCGGGTGGCGCTGATCTTTCCCGCGTCCTACCTCAACAGTCCCTCCTCCATGTTCGGTCATACCCTGCTGCGCATTGACCGGGGCAACGATGAGGACGGGGTCTGGCTTTCCCGCGCCATCAACTTCGGTGCCACGGTGCAGGGTCAGGAGAACTCCATCCTCTACGTGTATCGGGGGCTTTTCGGGGGTTACCCCGGCTACTTCAGCAATGTGCCCTACATGAACAAGATCCGGGATTACGCCCATCTTGAGAACCGGGACATGTGGGAGTACCAGCTCAACCTTACCCAGGGCGAACGGGACTGGCTGCTTGCCCATCTCTGGGAGCTGGAGGACATTGAATTCGATTACCTGTTCCTGGACGAGAACTGCTCCTTCCGTTTGCTTGAACTGATCCATCTGGCGCGGCCGGAAAGCACCCTGATGGATGACTTCCGTTTTGCGGAGGTGCCGGCCAACACGGTGCGCTCACTGGACCGTGCCGGTTTCATCGAGTCGGTCGAGTACCGGCCCTCCAAGGCCAATGAGCTGGATGCACTGGTTGATCGCCTGAGTGCCGGCGAACAGGATCTGGCACTGGCGCTTGCCCGGGACGCCTCCGTGGCCGAGAAAGAAGCCTTCCAGGCATTGGCGCCCCGGAGCCAGAACCTGGTCGCCCGGGCGGCCTATGCCTATCTTCGCCTGCAGAACCGGGAGGGCGCGCGCAGCCAGGAAGTGGCCCAGCGTGGCCTTGCCCTGCTGCGGGTGGTGAACCGCACGCCCACTGTTTCCGGTGTCGACCCGGAGCGGCCCGTGTCGCCGGAGAAAGGCCATGGCACCAAGATGCTGGCCGCCGGTGGCGGCATGCTGGGGGATCGTGGGTTCGGGGAGCTGCAGGCGCGCTTCAGTTATCACGACTGGCTGGACAACCCGGAGGGCTATCTCAACGGGGCGGCGATTGAAGCCTTCGACGCCCGCATCCGCCGGACTGAGGGCGATGACCTGACCCTGGAGCAGCTGGATGTGGTCAATATCAAGTCCCTGGCGCCGCGCAACCGGTTCCGCAAACCGGTCTCCTGGTTCGTGAACGGTGGGCTGGATCGCCGCTTGATCGGCAGCAAGCGGCACCTGACCCGCCATATCCAGGGCGGCCCGGGTCTTGCCTGGGAAATGGGGTCCGTCATCCCCTACGCCTATGCCATGGCGAGGGCAGAGAACAACAGCGCGCATGATGTGCTGGTTTCCACGGCCGCCGGCGCCCGGGCCGGGGTGCTCTGGTATGCTGATGGTTTCCAGCTGGGGCTGGAGGCGGAAGGCCTGTACTATCACAACGACGACCGCCGCTATCGGCCTTCGGCCACCCTCAACGTGCCCGTGGGCCGCAACCATGCCCTGCGTGCCCGTGTTGAGCGGGACGGCGGACCGGACCGGGCTGAAACGGAGTTCCATCTCTCATGGCGCTATTACTTCGACTGATCCTTCTGCTGGCACTGCTTGGGCTGAGCGGTTGCAGCGGCCTTTTTTTCCAGCCCATGAGTGACTGGGTCCAGAACCCGGCGCGCCAGGGGCTGGATTACGAGGACATTGTCCTCATCCACCCGGATGGCCAGCGCATACACGGCTGGTGGCTGCCGTCCGCCACGGACGAGGTGCGCGGTACGGTGTATCACCTGCACGGCAATGCCCAGAACATCAGCACTCACCTGATGAACGTGGCCTGGCTGCCCGATCAGGGCTACCAGGTGTTGCTGATCGATTATCGGGGCTACGGCCTTTCCGAGGGTGAGCCGGATCTGGCTGGCGCCCGCAAGGATATCCAGCTGGGGCTGGACTGGCTCTACGCGGCGGATCGTGTGGACCCTCCGCTGGTGGTGTTCGGGCAGAGCCTGGGGGCGTCGCTGGCAACGGGGGTATTGGGCCGCGAGGATAACGCTGGCAAGGGCGACTGCGTCATCCTGGAGGCACCATTCACCAGCTATCAGACCATTACCCGGGATGTGATGCGCAAGAGCTGGGTGCTCTGGCCGTTCAGCTTTGTAGTAGCGCCGCTCATGCCGGATGAGGCCAATCCGATCGCACGTATCGGCGGCATTGCACCCCGGCCGCTTCTGATCATGCACAGCATCGACGATGGCATTATTCCGTTCGAGCATGGCCGGGCCCTGTACGAGGCGGCTGGTGAGCCGAAAACCTTCCAGCGCCTGAAGGGTGGGCACATCCAGAGTACCCAGGCGCAGGACGTACGCCAGCGCCTGCTGGACTTCATGGATGAGGACTGTTCCTAGCGCGGAAGCGCCCGTTTGGCTATGATCGTGATTCATTCGAGGGAGGTAGTACCTGATGTCCGAGATCCGTCCCGCGACGGGCCAGGATGTGCCCGCCATCCACAGTCTTGCGGAGCAATGGGTTCTCCAGGGGCTGAGCAGCGCGGAGGCGCGTGACTACGGGTTTCTGGTCTCCAACTTTACCCCCGCGGAGTACCGCCGGTTCACGCAGGTCGCCAACGCGTTCTATGTGTTTGAGCATGAGGGGCAGGTGGAGGCGTTCATACTGGCGCTCACCGATGATCGCATCAGCCCGGATGATCCCGTGAGCCTGTCGATCCATGACTATGACCCGGGTCCATTCCTGCTGATCAAGCAGATCTGCAGCCGGCGCGGCAGCAGCGTCCGGGGTGCCGCCACCGCGCTTTATCGCTTTGTGAGCGAAGAATTCAGTGGCCTGCCGCAGTACGCGGCTATTGTGCTTGAGCCTGAAAACACCCGTTCCATCGGATTCCATGAAAAGAGTGGTTTTACCCGCTGCTGCGAGCGGGATGCTCCTGATGGTCGCCAGCGTGGCATCTGGTGCAGGAGCGCCTCCTGATGGACGTGACACCGCCGGTGCAGCGCCGGAATGTGGAAGACAACCGGGTCGATATACTGGTCCACGAATTCTATGTCGCCTCGAGCCTCTACCTCCATGAGGATCAGCTCAACTGGCAGAAGCTGCATCACCTGCTCTACGTCAACGTGGGCCTGGGAGCGGTTGCCGGGTTTGCGCTGGAGAACGGGGCAGGGCCCGTGACCGCACTTGGTTCGGAAACAATCTTTGTGCTGCTGGGGGTGATCGGCATCCTGGTGGCGCTGGCTTTCGGCACGGCGCTTTGGTTCGGCACACTCTATCTCCAGAACCGCAAGGCGGCACTGGCTGCGCTGGAGGCCCATCTCGGGGAATACGGGGGCGAGGCGGTGGTCAACCTGCCTGCGCACCTGCAGATGATTTCCAGCCGGTTTGCGCGGGTCTCGCCAACCGTCTGGGTGCTGCGTCTGTTCCCCGTAATGCTGGCCCTGGTCTGGGCAGGGCTTGTGGTCACGGTGCTGCTGTGATGCCGGCGGCGCCTGCTCAGTCGAGGCTGCGCATCATGCGCCCCGAGCCAGTGAATTCCAGCCCGTAAAGGGTCTGGTTGAACCCGTCCCGGGAAATGGCCTGTTTCGGGAACCGGACCCCCTGCCACTGGATCTCCTGAACCCGCACATCAAAGTCCGTGTTGACCACGGGCCGCCCCTGAACGCTCTCGATGAAACTCTGGACCTGGTATTCCGGCGGGTTGATCACGATCAGGGTCTGGCCGTCGCTGGCCGGGCTCGGGATCGAGCGCTGACGTGGGACCGGGAAGTCCGGTTCCGGGAACACCAGAGACAGAATGTTCCGCTCATCCTCCACACGGCGGGAGGGGCGATTGGATTCAGTCGCCATCAGCCCCAGCGCCATGCTCACGCTGGCCTGCTCCCCGGCCGTCTGCTGGATGGGGGGCGCGTCGCCACCGGCAGCCGTAGGGCCGACAATATTGAGGACATTGCCGGCGTTGATGTGGATGCCACCCAATGCTGACTCGTCCATCATTTCCACCGCCTGGACGGAGCTGACCATGAGGGCACTGAGCAGGGCGGCCGCGAGGGTTTGGTGTCCCGTTTTCATGGCGGAGCTCCGGATCCATGGGAGAAGATATCTATACAAAGTGTAATATTTCGTTAAGAAAGGTCAATCATTGTTCAATTCCATAAGGGATATCCGTTACTGGGCTGTGACCAAATACACGCAATCTCTCTGCTATGAACTATGTTAGTGTCATGTGAAGCACGTCACGATGGACATGATGCAGGAGGGCCCTGATGCGCGAAGACGAGGATCCAGTCGAAACCCGGGAATGGCTGGAGGCACTGGAATCGGTTATTGAGTACGAGGGGGTTGAGAGGGCGGAGTACCTGCTTTCGAAACTCTCGGACAGGGCCACCCGCGCCGGCACCCCCATGCCCTATGCCATCACCACGCCCTTCCGCAACAGCATCCAGCCCACGGATGAGGCCCGCATGCCGGGTGATATGTTCATGGAACGCCGCATCCGCTCGCTGATCCGCTGGAACGCGCTGGTCATGGTGATGCGCGCCAACCTGAAGCCCGGCGACCTGGGCGGCCACATTTCCACCTTTTCCTCGGCCGCGACCCTCTACGACGTGGGCTTCAATTACTTCTTCCACGGTGGCGATGACAAGCGCGAACCGGACCTGATCTATTTCCAGGGCCACGCCGCCCCGGGCATCTACGCCCGCTCCTTCCTGGAAGGGCGGCTCAGCCAGGAGCAGCTTGACCACTACCGTCAGGACACCCTCGAGAACGGCATTTCCTCCTATCCCCATCCGTGGCTGATGCCGGACTACTGGCAGTTCCCCACCGTCTCCATGGGACTGGGCCCGATCCAGGCCATCTACCAGGCCCACATCATGAAGTACCTCCATAACCGGGAGCTGGTGGAAAGTGGTGACCGCAAGGTCTGGTGCTTCGTGGGCGACGGCGAATGCGACGAGCCTGAGACCCTGGGCGCCATCGGCCTGGCCGGGCGCGAGAACCTGGACAACCTCATCTTCGTGGTCAACTGCAACCTGCAGCGCCTCGACGGACCGGTTCGGGGCAACGGCAAGATCATCCAGGAGCTGGAGGGCATCTTCCGCGGTGCCGGCTGGAACGTGCTCAAGGTGGTCTGGGGCCGCCACTGGGATACGCTCTTTGAGAAAGACACCGAGGGCGTACTCCAGGAGGCTCTGGACCGCACCTGTGACGGTGAGCTCCAGAACTACCTGAGCCAGGGGCCGGCCTATACCCGCAAGCATTTCTTCGGCCAGACCCCGGAGCTGGCGGAGTTCGCAAAGAACCTCACCGATGAGGATATCCTGCAGCTCAATCGCGGTGGCCATGACCCCTACAAGGTCTACGCCGCCTATAACGAAGCGGTGAACAACAAGGGTCAGCCCACGGTCATTCTGGCGCACACCATCAAGGGCTACGGTTTCGGCAAGGGCGCGGAAGCACAGAACATCGCCCACCAGGTGAAGAAGCTGGACAAGGACGCGCTCAAAGCGTTCCGGGACCGTTTCGGCGTGCCGGTGAACGACGACGAACTCGACCAGCTGCCCTACTACCGCCCGGCGGCGGACAGCCCCGAAATGCAGTACATGCAGAAGCGCCGGCGTGAGCTCGGCGGCCACCTGCCGCGCCGGCGCCGTGACTCGAGCCCGCTCAAGATCCCCGAGCTCAAGACCTTCGACAAGCTGCTCGAAGGCACCGGTGAAAAAGAGATGTCCACGACCATGGCGTTCGTGCGCATGCTCACCATCCTGCTCAAGGACAAGCAGGTCGGCCAGCGTGTAGTCCCCATTGTGCCGGACGAGGCCCGGACCTTCGGGATCGAGGGGCTGTTCCGCCAGACCGGGATCTACACCTCCGAGGGCCAGAAGTACACGCCCGAGGACCGGGACCAGATCATGTACTACCGGGAGGACAAGAAAGGCCAGATCCTCCAGGAAGGCATCAACGAGGCGGGCGCCATGTCCGCCTGGATCGGCGCGGCCACCGCCTACAGCAACCACGACTACCCGCTGCTGCCGTTCTACATCTTCTACTCCATGTTCGGCTACCAGCGGGTAGGCGACCTGTGCTGGGCGGCTGGTGACATGCGTGCGCGCGGCTTCCTGCTGGGGGGCACCTCCGGGCGCACCACCCTCAACGGCGAGGGCCTCCAGCACCAGGACGGCCACGGCCTGATCCTGCACAACGTGGTGCCCAACTGCCTGACCTATGACCCGACCTTCGCCTATGAAGTCGCGGTGATCATCCAGGAAGGCATGCGCCGGATGTACCAGGAAAACGAAAGCATCTACTACTACATCACGCTGCTCAACGAGAACTACGCCCATCCGCCCATGCCGAAAGGGGCGGAGGAAGGCATCATCCGGGGGCTCTACCAGCTGGAAACCGTGAACGTCGCGGGCAAGGCGAAGGACAAGGCGCCCCGGGTCCAGCTGCTGGGCAGTGGCGCCATCCTCAACGAGGTGAGGGCGGCCGCGCAGATGCTGAAGGAGGAGTTCAAGGTGGGCTCCGACGTGTGGAGCGTGACCAGCTTCGGCGAGCTGGCCCGTGACGGCCAGCACGTCGCGCGCTGGAACCGCCTCCACCCGGACAAGAAAAACCGCACCTCCTGGGTGCACGACCAGCTTAAGGATCAGAAGGGGCCGGTGATTGCCTCCACGGACTATATCCGGCTGCAGTCCGAGCAGATCCGTGCCTTTGTGCCGGCCTCCTACCATGTGCTGGGCACCGATGGCTTCGGACGCTCCGATACCCGCTGGAACCTGCGATCCTTCTTCGAGGTGGACCGCTACCACGTGGTCACGGCCGCGCTGAACGCGCTGGCTGAGGAAGGCACCGTGGAGCAGGCCACGGTCATCGAGGCCATGAACCAGTACGGCATCGATGGCGACAAACCCAATCCAGCGTCCACCTGATCCGGCGGCAGAAGGAGACACGGCACTATGAGTGAACAGGAGATCCGGGTTCCCGAGCTGGGCGGAGCGGAATCGGTTGAGATTGTCGGGGTTCTGGTCAGTGTGGGCGATTCGGTGAACACCGAGGATCCACTGCTGGAGCTGGAATCCGACAAGGCCACTGTTGAGCTGCCGGCACCCGCGGCCGGAAAGATCACCCGTCTGGATGTGAAGGAAGGCGATTCCCTCAAGGAAGGGGATCTCGTAGGCATGATGGATACCGCCGAGGGTGGTGACTCAGGCGACAGCGAGCAGGCCGGGGATGACGCGGAATCGACAGGAGACGATAAGGCATCTGCAGGAGCGAGCTCCGCTCGCGATGGCGATGAACCCCAGAACGCAGATGCGGAAACCTCCGGCGGCGAACAGACCATCCAGGTCCCCGAACTCGGCGGTGCGGACTCGGTGGAGATCGTCAGCGTGCTCGTCAGCGTGGGCGATTCCGTCAATGCCGAGGATCCACTCCTCGAGCTGGAATCCGACAAGGCCACCGTC
Source organism: Halovibrio salipaludis (assembly GCF_002286965.1). Classification (GTDB taxonomy): domain Bacteria; phylum Pseudomonadota; class Gammaproteobacteria; order Pseudomonadales; family Oleiphilaceae; genus Halospina; species Halospina salipaludis. The sequence goes on from NZ_NSKD01000009.1 coordinate 75,801, forward strand.
GAAATGCCGTCTCCCGCCACCGGAAAGATCACCCGTCTCGACGTGAAAGAGGGCGACTCCCTGAAGGAAGGCGATGTTGTCGGGATGATGGAAGTAGCAGGTGGTGGGGACGAAGGAGCGGGAAGCAAGGAACAAGGCACAGGCAGCAAGGCGCAGGGCGCGGCAGAGAGCGGCGCGCAGGAAGAAACTGTAGGAGCGGGCTCCGCTCGCGATAACACTGGCAGCCAGCAAGCAGCCTCCAGTCCGGCCCCGAGCCCCGAACCACCCTCTGCCGCCGAACCCTCCGGCAAACGTGTCCACGCCGGCCCCGCCGTACGCCGCATCGCGCGCGAGTTCGGCGCGGACCTGCAACAGATCAAGGGCAGCGGACCCAAGGGACGCATCCTCAAGGAAGACGTCCAGGCCTGGGTGCGCAACCAGCTTCAGTCCGGTGGCAGCAAGCCTGCCGGTGGTGGTGCCGGTATTCCAGAGGTGCCGCTGCCCGACTTCAGCCAGTTCGGCGAGGTCGAGCGCCGGTCCATGACCAAGATCCAGCGGCTGACGGCCCAGGGCATGCATCGCAGCTGGCTCAACGTGCCGCACGTCACCCAGTTCGAGAAGGCCGATATCACCGACCTGGAAGCCTTCCGCAAGGACCACAAGACCGAGGGCGAAAAGCGGGGCGTGAAAATGACGCTGCTGCCTTTCCTGATGAAGGCCTGTGCCCATGCGCTCACCACCTATCCGCAGTTCAACGTGTCACTGGATATGGCGAACGAGCAGATCATCCAGAAGCACTACTGCCACATCGGCATCGCTGTGGACACACCCAATGGCCTGGTGGTGCCGGTGATCCGGGATGTGGATCGCAAAAGTATCTGGCAGCTCGCGGAAGAAGCCCAGGAGCTGGCCGGCAAGGCTCGGGACAAGAAGCTCACCAACAACGACATGAGCGGTGCCTGTTTCACCATCACCAGCCTTGGGGGCATAGGCGGCACCGCGTTCACGCCGATCGTGAACTCGCCCGAAGTGGCGATTCTTGGCGCCTCAAAAGCCTCCATGGAGCCGGTCTGGGATGGCGCCCAGTTCCAGCCACGGCTGATGCTGCCGCTGTCGCTGTCCTACGACCACAGGGCTATCAATGGCGCGGACGCGGCGCGTTTCACAACCCTTCTGTCGAAGACCCTGGGGGACCTTAGGGAACTGCTGCTCTAGCCCCTTAAAGGGGCGCGGGTACCGGTCTGTGCGCTATCCTGGCGCAGTCCAGGGTATGCCAAGGCAGTTGGGTTTCTTGAAAAATGTCTCCATAAACATGCAATTATGAGTGCGAAAAAGATCTGGCATACTGCATGCAACTGACTGGTTACGAGGCCGGTCAGCCCTCTGGAGCGGGTTGAAAGCGGGGTGTGCTTTCCGGTCTCGCCCTTACGGAACCTGAGGAGGTGACCATGAAGCGTGCAACCAACCAGAGCCTGTTGTTTGAACTGACCGAAGCGTCCGAGCAGTCACTGGTCGAAGACCTGCATCAGTACTTCGACTGGGCGTATCTGAATAACTGACAGAATGGCGTTACATCACCCTCCCAAACCCCGGTTCCCACCGGGGTTTTTTGTGCTCACCCGGTAAGCCATTATCCGATATCGGCAAAATCCATAAGAAAAGACCCATAGATGGGTTAAAGCGATAACCTCTGCCTGTTATCCTTTTAGGCAATCGTGCTATTGGATAACAGGTGCTTATTCCTGATGACTCTATCATCAAGCAACTCACCCCTGACTGACGAGCAGGCCCGCCAGCTCAATGACGTGCTGGGTAATCTCGAAGGTCACCAGATTGACTGGCTCTCCGGGTATCTGGCCGGCTGGCGTGCCGCCCAGACCGGCCAACCTTCCGCCGGTGGGGCGGCTGCGGCTGCGGCGGCCAGCGCTGAAGCGCCCTCACTGACCGTGCTCTACGGCTCCCAGACCGGCAATGCCGAGGGTGTGGCCGAGATGCTCGGCGAGCAGGCCAGCGCCCGTGGCATCAAGGCCACCGTCGTGGATATGGCGGATTACAAACCGCGCCAGCTTAAGAGCGAGAGTTTCGTGGCCGTGCTCGCCTCCACCCATGGGGAAGGCGACCCGCCGGACGGCGCCCTGGACTTCCACGAGTTCATACACAGCCGCAAGGCCCCCGGGCTCAAGGGCGTCCATTACGGCGTGCTGGCGCTGGGCGACACTAGCTACGAGCATTTCTGCCAGACCGGCAAGGACTTTGATGCGCGCTTTGCGGAGCTGGGTGCCAGCCAGCTGGTTGAACGGGTGGATTGCGACGTGGACTACGATGACCCGGCAGAGGCCTGGGTTACGGCCATGCTGGATGCCATCGAGGCGAAGGCGGGGGCGGCAGTCTCCGCCGGCAGTGGGCAGACCGCGGGTGGAGCGCCCGGCAAGTCCCAGTACGACCGCAAGAATCCCTTCCCGGCACCGGTGCTTGAGAACCTGGTGCTCAACGGCCGTGGCTCCAACAAGGAGACGCGTCACATTGAGCTTTCCCTGGAGGATTCCGGGTTGACCTACAGGCCCGGGGACGCCGTGGGTATCTACCCCCAGAACAACCCCAGCCTGGTGGCAGCCATCATTGAAAAGCTCGCGCTGGACCCGGAAGAGACTGTCTCACTGGGCGAGACCCAGACCACTCTGTCCAAGGCCCTGACGCACTACCGCGAGATCACCGTGCTCACGAAGCCGCTGATGGAGCAGTGGGCGGCCTACAGCGGGGATGCGGAACTGCAGAAGCTGGTGGGCGACCAGGCGGGTGTGACCGACTGGATGCGTGGCCGTGATTTGCTGGACCTGATTGAAACCTGGCCGGTGGAAGGGCTGGGTGCGGATACCCTGACGGGCATGCTGCGCAAGCTGCCACCCCGGCTCTATTCCATCGCGTCCAGTCAGGCGGCGGTGGATGAAGAGGTCCATATGACCGTGGCGGCGGTGCGCTATGAATCCCACAACCGGGAACGGGAGGGCGTTGCCTCCACCTGGCTGTCGGACCGGCTTGAAGACGATGCCACGGTTCCGGTGTATATTGATCCGAACAAGAACTTCAAGCTTCCGGAAGATGATGATGCGCCTGTCATCATGATCGGGCCGGGAACCGGTGTGGCGCCCTTCAGGGCGTTCATGCAGGAGCGCGAGGAGCGTGGTGCCCGGGGCCGGAACTGGCTGTTCTTCGGTGAGCAGCACTTCCACATGGATTTCCTCTATCAGAGCGAGTGGCTGGCTTGGCGCCGACAGGGGCTGCTGGATCACCTCACCGTGGCCTTCTCCCGGGACCAGGAGGAGAAGGTGTATGTCCAGAACCGGATCCGGGACTACGCCACCGAGCTCTGGAGCTGGTTGCAGGACGGCGCCTACATCTACGTCTGCGGTGACGCGGATGCCATGGCGCCGGATGTGAACGAGGCCCTGATCGACGTGATTGCCCATGAAGGCAACAAGAGCCGTGATGAGGCCACCGAATACCTGCGGGATCTTGCCCGCGAGAAACGTTACCAACGGGATGTGTACTGATGGCCGATAAACTCCCAGAAGCCGAGATCATCAAGCGCGAGAGTCGCTATCTGCGCGGCACCATTGCGGAGAGCCTGGCGGATGAGGCCACGGGTGCCATCGCGGAAGCGGACACCAAGCTGACCAAGTTCCACGGCAGTTACCAGCAGGACGACCGCGACGTGCGTGATGAGCGGCGCAAGCAGAAGCTGGAACCGCTGTACATGCACATGGTGCGCCTGCGCCTGCCGGGCGGGGTGCTCACACCGACCCAGTGGCTGGGCCTGGATGAGGTGGCCGATGAGTGTGCCAACCACACCCTGCGGCTGACCACACGACAGACGTTCCAGTTCCATGGCGTATTCAAGAACAAGATGCGGACCCTGATGCAGCGGGTGAACGCCCTGGGCATTGATTCCAAGGGTGCCTGCGGTGACGTGAACCGCAACGTGGTCTCCAACGTGAACCCGCACGAGTCGCAGCTGCATGCGGAGATCCATCGCCTGTCCACCGAGATCAGCGAACGGCTGATGTGGCGCTCGGGCGCCTACGCCGAGATCTGGCTGGGCGAGGAGTGCGTGCACCGTGTAGGTGAGGAGGAAGAGCCCTTCTACAGCTACTACTACCTGCCGCGTAAGTTCAAGATCGCGCTGGCGGTGCCGCCGGAGAACGACGCGGACGTCTTTGCCAACGACATCGGCCTGATCGCCATTGTTGAAGGCGGCGAGCTGCGTGGCTTCAACATCGCGGTCGGTGGTGGCATGGGCACCACTTACGGTGAGCCCGAGACCTATCCGCGCCTGGGCACTGTCGCCGGTTTCGTGCCGGCGGAGCAGGCGGCGGATGCCTGCGTGGCGATCACCGCTATCCAGCGTGACCACGGCATGCGGACCAACCGCTCCCACGCGCGCTTCAAGTACACCATTGATGACCATGGCCTGGACTGGCTCCGCGAGAAGTTCACCGAGTACCACGGTCAACCGATGGAAGAGGCGCGGCCCTATGAGTTCGATCACAACGGTGACCGCTTTGGCTGGGTCGAAGGTGAGAGCGGCAACCATCATCTGACCGTGCACATCGACAGTGGGCGGATTGCAGACTGGGACGGTTATCCGTTGCGTACCGGTTTGCGTGAGATCGCGAAGGTGCATACAGGCGAGTTCCGGGTGACCTGTAACCAGAACCTGGTGATTGCCAACGTGACGCCGGAGCAGAAGGATACGATCCAGGCCCTGGTGGACCAGTACGGTCTGCGCGACGGCACGAAGGCGACGCCGCTGGCCCGCAATGCCATGTCCTGCGTGGCCTTCCCGACCTGTGCCCTGGCCATGGCGGAGTCCGAGCGCTACCTGCCGACGCTGGTGGAAAAGCTGGATGAGCTCATGGCCAAGCATGGCCTCTCGGATCAGGCGGTCAACGTACGCGTGACCGGTTGCCCGAACGGCTGCGCGCGGCCCTATCTGGGTGAGATTGGCCTAACGGGTAAGGCTCTGGGCAAGTACAACCTGTACCTGGGGGCGGACCATAAGGGTGAGCGCATGAACCGGCTCTACCGCGAGAACATCGACGAGGCGACCATTCTGGGGATCCTCGATCCGATGCTGGAGCGGTATGCGGCGGAGCGGGAGTCCGGGGAATACTTCGGGGACTTCCTGGTGCGTGCCGGCATCGTCGAGGCGGAGCGTACGCCGGCGATGTTCCATGAGGCACTGGCTGCGGAGTAAACCTCAGGCCGCACTCTCCTCTCCAGCCTGTTAGGCTTTCAGGAATAAAAAAACCCGGCCAAGGCCGGGTTTTTCTGTTTCAGGCTGCCGGAGTGGTTACTTCGGCTGCTTGACCGTGCGCAGGTAAGGCTTGTGGGTGGTGAAGCCTTCCGGGTACTTCTTCTGCGCTTCCTCGTCGCTGACGCTCGGCGGGATGATCACATCTTCGCCGTTCTTCCAGTTCACCGGCGTGGCGACGGTTTCCTTGGCGGTCAGCTGGCAGGAGTCCAGCAGGCGCAGGACTTCGTCGAAGTTCCGGCCGGAGGTCATCGGGTAGGTGAGCATGGCCTTGATCTTCTTGTCCGGCCCGATGATGAACACGGAGCGTACGGTGGCGTTGTCAGCCGGTGTGCGGCCTTCGGCTTCGCCTTCCTCGTCCGCCGGCAGCATGTCGTACTTCTGGGCCACGTTGAGGTCGGTGTCGCCGATCATCGGATAGTTCGGTGCGGTGCCCTGGGTTTCCTCAATGTCCTTGGCCCAGCTGGCATGGTTGTCCACCGGGTCAACGGAAAGGCCGATGATCTTGGTGTTGCGCTTGTCGAACTCGGGCTTCAGCTTGGCCATGTAGCCCAGCTCGGTGGTGCACACCGGTGTGAAGTCCTTCGGGTGCGAGAAGATGATGGCCCAGCTGTCGCCGATCCATTCGTGGAAGTTGATCTGGCCTTCGGTGGTCTGGGCGGTGAAGTCCGGTGCTGTCTGTCCGATTCTGAGGGTCATTGAATGTCCTCCTGCGGGTTGTTGTCGGTTATGCCTAGGATATATAAGCAGCCGCTCCAACCAAAATGGGTTTTATAAATAAGGTTATGCGGTTCCTGTTGTTTCCCTGGCGCCTTGCACGTTTCCGGGCCACCGCGTATCTTGATGCTCGGTCGTCTTAGGCTAAAGGTTACATGCGACCAGTGAGTACAAACTTCAAGGAAGGAGTTGATTATGGAAGGGAATACTCCCGTAGCCAAGTACGTTTGGCTGTTACTTGGCACCAACATCGCATTCGTCATTCTTTTCGGGTTGGTTACGCTCTGGCTTGATCTGGACCCGGACAGTACTCCCTCGCTCGTTCTGTTTTTTTTCTCCATCGCCGTTCCATCCTATGTGTTCGTAAAGGATCATGGGCGTGAGCCCACCAAGTCTGAACGCAAGCGCCTTGTTCGCTGGTCATTTGTTGGGCACTCACTGTTCAGTGTGTTGATGTTGGCCTTGCTCCTGGCCCTGCCCGGGCCGCTCTTCCCCGCGACACCTGAAACGGGACTGGATGTTCAGACAATCGCCCTGATCATCGGCATCAGCCTGGGGATTGCCATGTTGCTGGCTTACGCTGCACTCGCAGCCGGCTACAGCTTCTTTACGAAGCAGGTGGCGCGAGGCTTTGAAAAGCAGGCTCAGAAAGAGAGATCCCATGCCCCGAGTGAAGAGTCGGGGTGAACATCGTGAGATAGCGAAGGAGCGTATGATGGGGCGTCCTTTTGCTCCCACATACCCCGTCAATGAACTCACCTTTATCGGTATTGAAATTACCTATAGAAGTGTCGTGAGGCGTGTCACTGAGATAGGTCTGCACTCACGGATTGAGAGAGAATCAGCATAAAAGGAGTTTCGAATGTCGGTTGTCGATGAAGCCCTGGATATTAGCTCTGCACTGGGAAACGGTGTTTACGCCATTGGTCAGGATATAGTGTTTGGTTTTCAGAGGACCGGTCAGGGGTATGGCCTGGGAGAAGATGGGCGTGTCGGAGAGATCGGCTATGAGAACCGAGCAATGGTCGAACTTTTGCAGAAAGTGGCGGAGTATGGAATCACAGATCCCAAAAGTCCTCTGCATCAGCTGATCTATTACGTTCTGGAGAATTATTATTCCCATCTTCCGGAACCGGTCCTGAATAAGGTTGCCAGTGAGGCACGGGTGGGCGTCGCTTATGCGGCGGGGCGACTTGTTATAGGCAAAAAGTTGGCGAGGGCGGTGGCTGTTAGGATCGCTGTCGCAATAGCTGCAACCGCTGTGTATAAGAGCATTGCGATGAGGGTTGGCGTTGCAGCGGGCACTTCTGCAACTGGTATTGGTGTGCCTATTGGTCTTCTGATTGGGCAGGGGATCATGCAAAGATCATCTCGGGCATCAAGACGACTGCGTAAGAAGAGTCCAGAGCTTTATAGGAAGCTGCGGCGTAAGGGTGACCTTCAATTGCTGTATTTTATTGTTGAGCGGCCCTTGGAAAAATACGTTGAGGCTATTGCTTTGGCTGAAAGGTCTCCCAAGGAGTTTCGTGAGAAGGTTGATAGCATACACTCCTCGGTTACGCAGGAGAGGACGCAATGAAAGGGGTCATTTACTACATATCCAAATTAACCCTTCTGGATGAACTCCTTGGATTTGCGTATTGGGCGCTATGCATTGTCGGCCTGATCCTTTTTATCGACACGGAGATACCCGGTTTCTGGAAAATCCTTGGAGTAGGCGTCTATATCCCTCTGATTGCTGTCGTTTACATAGCCGGGGTAAAGAAGGTGAAGGCCTACTTCAGGAGGCAGGAACAGTAGGGCTGTGATCTGCTATCGGCCTGGGTTCGAATAGTATTACGTCCCAGTATAGGGTGGCATGCGTATTGTTCAGCTCTGAGAAAGGCCTGCAGGTATTGTGAAACTCGCCTTTATCGACCTTGAAACCACGGGGGGAAGTGCCTCGGGTGACCGCGTCACAGAGATTGGTCTTCGCCTCTGGGAGGATGGTGAGGTCATCGAGGAGTGGCAGACGCTGGTCAATCCCGAGCAGACCATCCCGCATTACATTGAGTCACTGACCGGCATCACCAATGCGATGGTGGCGGAAGCGCCGCGGTTTGAAGAGGTGGCCGAAACCTTCCGGGAGAAGGTGGGTGATGCGGTCTTCGTGGCGCACAACGCGCGTTTTGATTACGGCTTCATCAAGGCGGAGTTCCGCCGTTTGGGCAAGGCCTTTGCGGCACCGGTGCTCTGCACGGTGAAGCTTTCCCGCCGGCTGTATCCGGAATACCGGCGCCACAACATGGATGCCCTGATCGAGCGCCATGGTCTTGAGCCCGGGCCGCGTCACCGGGCCATGGGTGACGTGGAGTCCATGTTCCAGTTCTTTGAGCGGATCCGGTCCGAGCAGGGCGTGGAGCCGGTGGCGGAGACGATCCAGGCTCTGCTTAAGCGCCCCAGTATCCCCTCCCATATCTCACCGGACATCCTGGACGAGCTGCCGGATACGCCGGGGGTCTACCGCTTTTACGGGGAGAATGACGTCCTGCTTTACGTTGGCAAGAGCACCAACATCCGCCAGCGGGTGGCCTCGCATTTCTCGGGGGACCACAACACCAGCAAGGGCGTCCAGCTCTCCCAGAGCATGCGCCGGGTGGACTGGACGGAGACCGCCGGCGAGCTGGGCGCGCTTCTTCTGGAGCTGCACCAGATCAAGACCCTGAAACCGCTCTACAACCGGCGTTCCCGGGCGGCGAAACGGCTGGTGAGCATCGCGCTCTCGGAGACAGAGGCGGGGTATCTGGGCGCTGAGCTGAGCTGGCGGATTGATCCGGCAAGTCTGGGCCAGTATCACGGACTTTTCCGGTCGAAGAAGGATGCGCAGAAGGCGCTCCAGGGCACTGCCCAGAAGAATGAGCTGTGCAACCGGATGCTGGGGCTTGAGAGCGGCCCGGGTCCGTGTTTCCAGCGGCGGCTGGGGCGGTGCCGGGGTGCCTGTGAGGGCGAAGAGGATGTGACGCGCTACAACCTGCGCACGCAGATTGCCTTTCACAGCATGCAATTGACGACCTGGCCCTGGGAGGGGGCGATCGGGGTCGTGGAGTCGAATGAGGCCATGGGTAGAACGGATATCCATGTGCTTTATAATTGGGCGCATCTTGCGACGGTCCACAGTGAGGCGGCGCTGCGTGAGCTGGAGCCGGGGCGTGAGGCGCTGGCGTTTGATCTGGATTCGTACAAGCTGCTGGTGAAGTATGTGATGGCGCCCTCGCACCGGTTGCGGGTGATTGAGTGCCCCTGGGTGCCCCGGCCTGAGGTTGTTTGGCCTTCCGGTTATCAAGACTGATTGTATGTTGCTGGGAGGGCAGGTGGTACTGCTTACCGGGAATCGCTATGAATCCATCCTTGGACGCTGCGCGGTCGCCATCCCTGGCGACCGAGCTTCCCGGTAAGCAGTACCACCTGCCCTCCATAGGGCGCCCTGCTGTACGCCGCTAAGACTAAATTTTCCGATAAAGAGAGTGATCGAATGAGTGATTCGTCCGTAAGCCGAGCCACCTTCGATGAAGTCATGGTCCCCACCTACGCCCCCGGCGATGTGATCCCGGTGAATGGTGAAGGCGCCCGTGTCTGGGACCAGGAAGGGAAGGAGTACATTGATCTGGCCGGGGGGATTGCGGTTACGGCGCTGGGGCACTCGCATCCCGGCGTGATGGCAGCGCTTCAGGAGCAGGCGGCGAAGATCTGGCATGTGAGCAATGTCATGACCAATGAGCCGGCGCTGAAGCTTGGGCAGTATCTGTGCGAGAACACGTTTGCGGAGAAGGCGTTTTTTGCGAACTCCGGGGCGGAGGCCAACGAGGCGGCGTTCAAGCTGGCTCGCCGTTACAGCTGGGATCATCACGGGGATGGCCGGCACGAGATCATTGCCTTTGATGGCAGTTTCCATGGCCGGACGCTGTTCACGGTGGCCGTTGGCGGCCAGCCGAAGTACCTGGATGGTTTCCGTCCGGGGCCGGAAGGCGTCCGGCATGCGACGTTCAATGATGCGGCGTCGGTGAAGGAGCAGATCTCGGACAGGACCTGCGCCATCGTGGTTGAGCCGGTGCAGGGCGAGGGCGGTGTGCGCCCGGCGGATTACGGGTTCCTGCGCGAGCTTCGCCGGATCTGTGATGACAACGGGCTACTGCTGATCTTTGATGAGGTTCAGTGTGGCGTTGGCCGCACGGGGCGGCTCTATGCGTACCAGGATTATCACGTGGAGCCGGACATCCTGACCACGGCCAAGGCCCTGGGGAACGGCTTTCCGATATCCGCGATGCTGACGCGGGCGGACATCGCGGCCAGTTTCACGGTCGGTACCCATGGCACCACCTACGGTGGGAATCCGCTGGCCTGCGCTGTGGCCCGCCGTGTGCTGGAGTTGGTGAACACTAATGAAGTGCTGGAGGGTGTGGCTAAACGCCAGCAGCGGCTGTCTGACTGGCTCGAGGCCATGGCTGAGGAGACGGGACTATTCCGTGATGTACGAGGCAGGGGGCTGCTGATTGGGGCGGAGCTGGCTGCCCCCTACGATGAGAATACCAAGGCCTTTGTTTCGGCAGCGCTGGAGGCCGGTGTGCTGGTTCTGGTGGCCGGCGGCACGGTGCTGCGCTTCGCGCCGCCGCTCAACATTCCCATGCCGGACCTGGACGAGGCGCTGGACCGGCTCGAAGGGGCATGGAAGGCTCTCAGCTAGAGCCTTCCCCGGCCTCATCCCTGGCGCGCTTGGCCTGGCGGCGTTGCTCGATGACCTCCGCCGCCTCGGCGCCCACGTGGGCCTCGCCGCGTTCCTTTGCCAGGCGGATCTGGCGTTCACGCTCCGCGAAGCGCGCCATCTGTTCCTCGGTCAGCGAATCGTAGCACTTGGGGCAGCTGATGCCCTGCTGGTACTTTGGTGACTGCTTGTCGTCCTCGGTAATCGGGCGCCGGCAGGCGTGGCACTGGTCGTACTGGCCGCGCTCCAGGTTCTGGTTCACCGCCACACGCTCGTCGAAGACAAAACACTCGCCGTTCCACAGTGACTGCTCTTCCGGCATCTCCTCGAAGTAGCGCAGGATGCCACCTTCAAGGTGATAGACCTCCTCGAAGCCCTGTTCCTTGAGATAGGCGGTGGACTTCTCGCAGCGAATGCCGCCGGTGCAGAACATCGCGATCTTGCGGTGCTTCTGCGGGTCCAGGTTCTTTTCCGCGTATTCCGGGAATTGGCGGAAGGCCTCGGTGCCGGGGTTGATGGCGTTCTGGAAGGTGCCGACCTCCACCTCGTACTCGTTACGGGTGTCGATCACCGTGACTTCCGGGTCCTGAAGCAGCTGGTTCCATTCATGGGGCTTCACGTAGGTGCCGGCGGACTGCTTCGGGTCGATGCCGTCCATGCCCATGGTGACGATCTCGCGCTTGAGCTTCACCTTGGTGCGGTTGAATGGCTGGATGTCCGTCTCGGAATCCTTGTAGTCGATTCCGTCGAAGCGCGGGTCTTCGGCCAGGCGTGCCTTGAGCGCGGCGATCGCATCGTGGGAGCCGGCCACGGTGCCGTTGATGCCCTCGCGGGCCAGCAGCAGGGTGCCGCGGATGCCCTGGTCCAGCAGGAACTGGCGCAGCGGCTCACGCAGCTGTTCGTAGTCGTCCAGGCGCACGAAGCGGTAGAGTGCGCAGACGGCGTAGGTCGTCATCGGATTGTCCTCCGTTGCGGGCTGGAACGTAAAACCAGAGCAATGGTGAAGGTGCGGATTGTACCCAATGTGCTTCACCGTTTGCCATCGAATCGGTATTCTGGCCAGTCACTGTTAGTTGGCGGTATAAGAGTTGACTCGTGCGTCCTATTGATCCCAAGTACTATTACCGGCGTTTCCTCCATCCACGCTACTGGCCAACCTGGATCCTGATCGGGGTTCTGCGCCTGCTCGCCTATCTGCCGCTTCCGGTACTGCAGGTGATCGGGCGGGGTCTGGGGTGGCTGAGCTACCTGATTGGCAAGGAGCGGCGCACGATTGCCCGCACGAACATCTCACTGTGCTTTCCGGACATGTCCGAGAAAGAGCGGGAGAAACTGGTCCGTGAAAGCATCATCGCCACCACCAAGGGCTACGTTGAGAGCCCCAAGGCCTGGTGGGGGAACATGAAACCCCACATTGAGCGGCTTGAGGTGCACGGCAAGGAGCACCTCGAGGAAGCCCGCCGTCGTGGCAAGGGCATCCTCATGCTGGGAGGGCATTTCAGTATCCTGGATTTTGCCGGGCCCTTCGCGGATGCCGTGTTCGACTTCAACCACATGTACCGGCCCAACAATAACCCGCTGTTCGACGCGGTCATTGAGCGCAACCGGCGCAAGTTCAGTGGTGCTGCGTTCAACAAGCGCCAGCTGAGGCAGATGATCAACTTCATCAAAGAGGGCAATATCGTCTGGTACGGTTGTGATCAGGATTTCGGGCCCCGCTACAGCGTTTTTGCGCCGTTCTTCGGCGTTCAGGCCGCAACGCTCACAACGCCCGCCTGGATTGCCCGAGAGACCGGTGCAACGGTGCTGTTCCTGAGCCAGTTCCGGGAAGGCAATGGCGTTTACAGCGTGCACTTCTCCGAGGTCTTTGAGGACTACCCGTCGGACGACGAGGTCGAGAACGCGACCCGTCTCAACCAGGAGATCGAGAAGGTGGTCAGGCGCTACCCGGAGCAGTACCTCTGGGTACACCGCCGCTTCAAGACACGGCCGAAAGGCGAGCCCAGCGTCTATCCGCCGAAAAAGAAGACATTCATGAAGAAACTGCGCAAGATGATGCGGGGCTGAGACCCGCGGATCGACGTCGCAACCAGGAGCCGCGCAATGGCACGAACCGTTTTCTGCCGCAAATACCAGCAAGAAATGGAAGGCCTGGACTTCGCGCCGCTACCGGGCGCCAAGGGCCAGGAGATCTACGAGAACATCTCGAAACAGGCCTGGGAGGAATGGCAGGCCCGCCAGACCCGCCTGATCAACGAAAAGCACCTCAACATGCTGGACCCGAAGGCGCGGGAATACCTGCAGGAGCAGATGGAGGCATTCTTCAACAATGAGGAGTCCGACGAGGCCGACGGCTTCGTACCTCCGGAAGAATAAGGCCAGTTCGTGCCCCGGCTCTTGACGTGGGGGCTCCGAACCGGTTTAATAGCGCCCCGTTGTCGCCCGGATAGCTCAGTCGGTAGAGCAGTGGATTGAAAATCCTCGTGTCGGTGGTTCGATTCCGCCTCCGGGCACCACAAATATCAAAGACTTAGCCCGCCTCGTGCGGGCTTTGTTGTTTCTGGGTGTCTACATTTCGTCTACCGTTTTCAGCCCTCCTTCATACAGCTAAATCGCGTCTCCTGATAGAATGACCTTCGCTAGTCACTAAGGTATTCTTTAATAAAAGGATTTGCACGCTGTGGCTCCGGCGGATTGAAGCGTCTTGTACAGTTCAAAAATACCGACGTCACTGAGGCCCAGAAATCGCCCGCTATAGGAAATAGGTCGAGATATATATGCCTAAGCTTACTCAAAATCTCCTGTTGCCGCGTTGCCCTCATTGTTCAATTGCAACTCCAAATCTATCGCAAAAGTACAAGCTTGAGACAACTGACCAGGCCGGCGCGAACAGAAGATCATGGGGAATTTATGTGTGCTGCCGGTGTGGTGGTGTAGTAACAGCAAGCGCCTTTCAATTCAGTTCAGAGATTCTGGAATGTTACCCTTCTTCAAGTTCAGTTGATGACGACATACCTCAAAAACCACGCTCATACCTACAGCAAGCTCTTGAGAGCTTGCACGCACCGGCCGGCGCAGTAATGCTGACCGCGAGTGCGGTTGATGCCATGTTGAAATTAAAGGGATATACCGAAGGCAGTTTGTATTCGCGGATAGAAAAGGCTGCGCAAGAGCATGTGATCACCAGTGACATGGCGAAATGGGCACATGATGTCCGTCTAGATGCCAATGACCAACGACATGCTGACGAGGATGCTCATCTCCCATCTACGAACGACGCTCAACGCGCCATAGATTTCGCACGAGCCCTAGGAGAAATACTCTACGTTCTTCCAAACAGGGTCGCGCGGGGAATTACCAATGCACAAGAATCCGAATAGCCGCAACCGGTGTACGGCTTGAATACCTGATGGAGCGCTAAACGATAGGTGCATACGCTATCGCGCTTCTTAAATGGTCCGGTGACAAATGTGCGTAACGCATCGTAAGCTTAATATCCGAGTGCCCCAGGATTCGCTGAAGCGTCAGAATGTCGCCCCCATTCATCACGAAATGACTCGCGTAGGTATGCCGACAGATATGGGTAAGTTGCCCCTGGGGAAGCTCGATGCCAGCACGCCGGATCGCGTGCCGAAAAGCAGCGCTGCAACTTTCAAATGTAAGCGTTCATTCTAAGACACCCTGCCACTCCAGCGAATAGCGCCCTACAGTAGCCTCAAATTCTCCAATACGAGGTTACTACTCCCATGAGCAAACGCCGCACTCCCGAACAATGGCAGGCCCTGGTCGATCAACAGCGAGACAGCGGCTTGTCAGCCATGCAGTTCTGCAAGCAGCAGAGCATCGGCTATGCCAGCTTCTGCAACTGGCGCAAGCGCCTGTCTGATGCGCAGGCTGGCGAGTCCGC